>CP070799.1:0-31725 GCA_020343535.1 Nitrospinaceae bacterium
TTTGCCGAAAAATAGAAACCCCGTTAACTGGGTCCTGACCCGAATTTACCGGCCCATCATGTGGGTTGCCTTGCGGATAAAGACCATCATCATTTTAATGGCCGTAGCGATGGTGCTGCTCACCTTATATCCGCTGAAACGGCTTGGAACAGAATTCATGCCGCCGCTCAACGAGGGTGATCTTCTCTACATGCCGACCACCCTGCCAGGGATTTCGATCACCAAAGCTAGGCAGCTTCTGCAGCAGACGGATAAAATCATACGTCGATTTCCTGAAGTCCACCACGTTTTCGGGAAAATCGGCCGTGCGGAAACGGCCACCGACCCCGCGCCACTCAGCATGATCGAGACGACCATCATGTTAAAACCCGAGACCGAGTGGCGCCCGGGGATGACCGTAAAAAAACTAGTTGAGGAAATGGATCAGGCCCTGCAAATACCAGGGCTGACCAACGCCTGGACCATGCCGATCAAAACACGTATCGACATGCTATCCACCGGTATCAAAACCCCCGTTGGAATCAAGATTGCGGGCAGCGATCTGGCCACGCTTGAAAAATTGGGAAAAGAAATTGAAACCGCTCTACGGCCTGTACCCGGAACCCTGAGCGTATTTTCCGAACGGGCGGTGGGAGGAAACTACTTGGATTTCGAGATAAACCGGAAGGAAGCCGCCCGCTACGGGTTGACCACGGGAGACGTTCAAGACATCATCCAATCCGCTATCGGCGGAATGAACATCACCACCACCGTTGAGGGCCTGGAACGTTATCCTGTAAACCTGCGATACAGCCGTGAGCTTAGAGAAGACATCGCCCACCTTAAACGGGTACTCATCCCGACTCCGAGGGGGGAGATGATCCCCATGGCCCAGGTCGCTAAAATTAAGATCCGGAAAGGACCGCCGGTGATCAAGAGCGAAAATGCCCGACTGAATGCCTGGGTTTATATTGATCTCAAGAACATCGACGTCGGCACCTACGTAGAAAAAGCCCGGCAGGTCATCGAAAATAAGATTTCCCTGCCCCCAGGTTACAATCTGATCTGGAGTGGCCAGTATGAATATCTGGAACGCGCCAAGGCCAGGCTCAAGTTGGTGATTCCCATGACTCTTTTTATTATCTTTTTGCTCCTGTACCTGAATTTTCAGAATATCACCGAGAGCCTGATCATTCTCCTGTTCATACCCTTCTCGCTAATCGGCGGCATCTGGTATGTTTTTTACCTCCAGTATAACCTGAGTGTGGCGGTGGTGGTTGGATTCATAGCCTTGGCGGGTCTTTCAGCCGAAATCGGTGTGCTGGTCCTCAATTATATCGATCGGGAGTTCCAAAATAGCTTAAAAGAAGGTCGCCTGGATACTCTTGCAGATATAAGAGAGATTGTCCTTCGGGGCACCACCGAGCGGATTCGCCCCATGATCATGGCGATGTCTGCAACCTTCGCCGGACTGCTCCCAATTATGTGGGGAATGGGAACCGGCTCTGAAGTGATGAAACGTATCGCTGCCCCCATGGTGGGCGGCATGGTTTCCGCGACCGTCCTGACCCTGGTTGTTGTCCCAGCGGTATATACTTTCGTCCTGGAGCACCGGTTCAAGAAAGCTAAAACTTACAACCCGAAGCCAGCTACAATTCTATTAGAGAATAAAGGGTCTTTGCATGAGCCGAGAAAAGAGGCGGACTTGTTATGAAACCTTTTGAGGGAAGCACAAAGCTCTTGGATGAATTTATTCATGAGGAGCGCATCGCCTATTTTTCCATGGAAATAGCCCTGACGAACGAAATTCCAACGTACAGTGGAGGTCTGGGCATCCTTGCAGGTGATACCGTTCGTTCTGCGGCAGATCTGGAAATTCCTCTGGTGGGTGTCAGCCTGGCCAGCCGCGCCGGATATTTTCATCAGGAGATTGATGACCTGGGCCGGCAGATGGAGCAACCGGCAACTTGGGATCCTGCTGATTGGGCCGTCCCCCTCAGCGCCAAAATAGCCGTGCCCCTTGAGGGCAGACTGGTATGGGTTGGTGGATGGTTATACATTTTGCCGGGACACATGAATGGCCGACAGCCCGTCATCCTTCTCGACACAGATCTGGACGATAACCAGGACGAGGATCGCCCTATCACGCATTATCTATATGGCGGCGACGAGACCTACCGCCTGAAGCAGGAAATTGTTCTAGGAATAGGCGGTATCCGTATGTTGCAGGCCCTGGGATTTGAAATACGCCAGCATCATATGAATGAGGGCCATTCAGCATTATTGGCGCTGGAACTTCTACACCGTCATGCTTACCCTTCAGAGGATGTGCGGCCTGGAGAATCTCCTTTTAACATTCCGTATGTGCGGGAACTTTGCAGCTTCACCACGCATACCCCTTTGCAAGCTGGCCATGATCAATTTTCTTATGATCTTGTTCAACGGGTATTGGGCGATTACATTTCATTCGATACATTAAAACAACTTGCGGGTGAGAGCCATCTTAACATGAGCCAGCTCGCCCTCAACCTTAGCGAGTATATTAATGGGGTCGCAAAGCGCCATGCAGAAGTTTCCAGGAAAATGTATCCGGGATACCGGATACATGCAGTCACCAATGGAGTACATCCTTTCACTTGGACTAGTAATAGTTTTGTAGAGCTTTACGATGCTTATTTGGAGGGCTGGTGTCATGAACCGGAATTGCTGGTGCGAGCTGAATGCTGTATTCCCGACGAATCCATCTGGAAAGCTCACTGCCAGGCCAAGCAAAAACTCATCGAAAAAATCGGGACAGATTGCCGTTTAACTTTAGATCCCGAAGTTCCCATCCTCGGATTCGGGCGCCGCATGACCGCATACAAACGCCCGGATCTCCTTTTTGGTGATCTCAGCCGTCTGGAATCGATTGCCCGGCAATGGCCTTTCCAATTGGTGTTTTCCGGAAAAGCCCATCCCAGGGATAATGAGGGAAAAAAATTGATTCAATCCATCCATTCACATATTCGCCAATTGGCCCATATTATTCCAATCGCCTTCCTGCCAGATTACGATATGGAGATCGCTCTTAAAATGGTTGCCGGTGTTGATGTTTGGTTGAACACACCTTTGCGTCCCCAGGAAGCTTCAGGCACCAGCGGAATGAAGGCAGCTTTTAACGGGGTGCCTAATTTAAGCGTTCTGGATGGATGGTGGATCGAAGGATGTATCGAAGGAATTACCGGTTGGTCCATTGGGGACAACTCAGAAAGCGCATCAGAGGGAGATGTCCAATCGTTGTATGACAAACTTGAAAATACGGTTCTTCCCTTGTATTACAGGGATCGTAGGGGCTGGATCCAAGTGATGAAAGGCGCTATCTCAAAAAACGCTTCCTTCTTCAACAGCCATAGGATGATGCGCCGCTATGTCTGCGAGACTTATATTCGTTAGTATATTTTTGGAGATTGTGTTTAATAAACCGTGTGTAATTCCTGTGTAATTGTGCCAAGAAAACCAGAGAATTTTTGGGATTCCAGCGCATTAGAATCAAAGTCTGATTACCTATAACTCCCAAAAAAACATAAGTCTTAAGGCAATTATAGAATCCTCAAGAAATCCCGCATTATTTACTGAAAATCCGCGTGTCGGCGGTTCGATTCCGACCCCTCGCGCCTTTTCATCGGTTTTCTGATACGCCCGTCTTCCGGCCCCCTGGGCCTGGCCGATCCTTGCTCGCCGCCTTGCCAATCACCCGCGCCTGTGTGAGAATCGTTATTCACGATTCTTCAATCCCGGTGGCCGGGAACAATCGCCCCCGGCCACGGTTTATTGGAGGGAACCACCATGACCGACGATGAGGTCTTTGAGAAATACGGCGAAGTGCCGCTTCACTTTTCCCACTACTACAATTTCGTATTCATCTTCAAGAGCGAGCGGCTTGAAAACGGCGGGCAGATTTACCTACAACAGGGCGGCACCATGGAAAAAGTCTCCGCCATGGTTGTGGACGTCCAGGAACCCGTCACTCTGAACGAAAAGGCGGAGTCCGATTTCGCCTACATCAAAAGCGCTGAAAATCAGGTGGTCTGGAAACACGGCGAGCCCCACCGCTAATTCCATCTCCCCCTTCCCTCTAACACCTCGAAAAAATTTTCCTCTCACCCTCGAAAACGATTGTTAAACCGAGGGGGAGCGCGTACGGATATAAGCCTATCAGGCTCAATCGTTTTTTTTGTGATCCACGTCCTCCCATTTGTTTACGCTCTATTAAAGAATAAGAGTTGCACGCGCCGTTCTATAAGTTGAATCCGGCCGGCACTGAAACCGAGTGCCGCTACGCGCGATCCCTTCAACCTGTTTGGAGATGCAACCCATGAAACGAGACCTGTTTATCCAATCCATCGCCGGCGCGCTTGCCGCCACCGTTTTTCTTTTTGCCGCTAACGCCTTTGCGACCGATGGCAATGACTTCGCGAGCCGCGAAAAACTTACCTCCACCCTGTCCACCGAGGGCAATGAAGTCTGGGCGCCGGAATTCGTCGACGGCTTGACCGACAACCAGGTGCGCGAACTGAACCAGGCCTTGAACAACGCGGAAAAAAGCGGCCTCACGCTCGATTTCGATCAGGAAGTGATGCAGAGGATCATCGATGAGAACCTCAACAAGCATGGCATCCGGGCCCTCACCCTCGCGCTCGAAAAGGAGGCCTTGTTCTTTGATAAGTACGAAAAAACCGGCGACGAAAAATTTTTGATCAAGGCCGAGGCGGAAAAGGAAAAATTTCTGGCGCGCATCGATGGCAGTCCGCCGCCGCCCGCCTCCACGGACGCCTCGACCGGGACCGGCCAGACCCTGGCAATAAAACAGGTCAAGGAGGCGTCCCGGGAGGCAAGGAAAGCAGGGCGCGACGCCGCCCGAGAAGCCCGCAAGGCGGCCAGAAATGCCGTCAAGGAAGCCGCCAAGGGCGGCAAGAAAGGCTAGAGGGCCCGGCCGGCAGGGTTTTCACGCCGGTCACGATTGCCCCCACAACGTTCCCGGAGCCGCTGGCGATGAGCCAGTGGCTAACCATCCCCAACCTTTTGGAGTGATTGAGATTATGGCCTCACCGCGCATGTGGAACCTTATTTCTGGTCTGACCCTTTGCCTCTTTACCGCTGGGCTCCCCATGCTGGCGGAGGGCGGCGAGAAGCCCTGGCACGTCGACGTCACCGCCGGTTTCGAATACAACGACAACCTGACCCGGCCGGAAAAAGACATCGTCTCCGGCGATTCAGACATCGCCGGGGTGTTCGAACTGAGTGGTGGCTACCGCTTTCTCGACACGCCCGATTTCAAACTGGAAGGGAATTACGACTTTTACCAGAGCCTGTATGCCGACCGGTCCGATTTCAATTTCCAGTCTCATACGTTCAACCTGGGCGGCAGCACCGAGAGGGGCAATACGGATTTCGGGGTGGACATCGCCTACACCAACAGCAACCTCGACGGCGACGACTTCATGGAGCTGTTCATGTTCCTCCCGCGGATGGGCATCCAGTTTTCACCGGCGCTTTACACCGACTTGATCTACATGTATCAGAATAAGGATTTCGACACCGAGAGCCGGCGGGACGCCGACCAGCACTCCATCGGCATGACGCAGTTCCTGTTTTTCATGGACAGCAAGGCGTACCTGAGCGGGAGCTACCGGCTCGCCTCGGAGGACGCGCGCGGGGCAGAATTCGATTACCTGGCGAATATTTTAAGAGCCGCGCTGAAAGTGCCCGGCCCCTTCGAAACGCTTCTCAATGCGTCGTACGAGTTCAACTACCGCAATTACGACCACACGACGCCAAGCATCGGTAAAGAAAGGGAAGACAAAATCAACACCCTGAAAGCCGGGCTGTCGAAGAAGCTGACCGAACCCTTCGACCTCGGCTTCAACTACCAATACACCAACAACGATTCCAACCTTCCCTCCGTCGATTACTCGGAGAACATCGTCACCATCGCCCTCGGGGCGCATTTTTAGCGGGGCGCCCCAACGGCGCACTGCCTAGAATACCGTCAGCGCTCGCAGCTTGGGCAGGGTTTTGGATTTCGCCAGCGCGTCGGCGGATTCGATGTCGATGTCGTTGCGGACGACCACCAGCTCCTCCAGGTTTTTAAGGTGCTCCGAATGCAGCAGGGCCTTGAGTCCTTCGGGGCCGATCTGATTGTTGTACAGATCGAGTTTCTTGAGGTTGGACAGCATCGGTGACTGGGCGATGGCATGCGCTCCCCGCGCGGTGATCCGGTTGCCGTCGAGGTTGAGCGTCTCCAGCTGTTTCGCGTTCACCGAGGCGGCCAGCGCCGCCACGCCTTCATCCCCCACGTCGTTGCGCGAAAGGACCAGCTCTTTAAGGTTCGTGAGATGGGGCGAATCCGCGATGCTTTTCGCCCCCTGAGCGGTCAGGGTGTTGTCCCACAGGTTGAGGAGTTCGACGTGCTTGAAGGTCTCGCTCTGCGCGAGAATCTTCACGCCTTCGTCGCCCAGCTTGTTTTTCATTAGGGCAAGCGAAATCACGTTCTTGAGTTCCTGCGTCGCGGCCAGAATGGTCATTCCGGGAACCCCGATCTGCGAACCGTTCAGGTTGATGCCGGTGCCATCGGCGCTCGTGCGCTCCTGAATGTGCTTGGGGATATCTGCCGGTGGCCCTTTGGGACGGCCATAACCGTGGTGCCCGCCTTTCTTGCCACCGTGACCGCCGTCGTGACCGCCGCGCATTTCCTCCTTCGCCGTTCCGCCGGGGCCGCTGGCCGGCAGGGTCTGCGCGAAGAGCAGCAACGCCGCCAAGGGGATGAGTGCCTGGATGATCTTTTTCATGTATTCAGCCTCCCGTTCAAGAATTTTTCGCGCAGCGGAAACCGATGTAGTCCTGCCGTTGGTCGGGAGCCGCCTTGCCGCGCACGGAGGACCGGGCTAGGTCCATATTCGAGGACCAGGAACCGCCGCGGATGACGCGGAATTTTTCTCCGTACATGTCGTTCACGTGCTCGTTACCGGGGTAGGGTTTGTACCAATCCGCCGTCCATTCCCACACGTTGCCCGCCATGTCCATCACCCCGTAAGGGCTTTTGCCCTCGGGAAAATCACCCACCGGTGCGGTGTACCGGTAATTGTCCATCAATCCCCGTTGGTTGGCGCGCGTGGGTTCCGGTTCGTTGCCCCACGGGTACCGCCTCGCGTCTGCGCCACGGGCGGCCTTTTCCCACTCCATTTCGGTGGGCAGTCGCTTGCCGAGCCAGCGGCAATAAGCATCGGCTTCTTTCCAGCCGATGCCCACCACGGGCTGGAGCCGGCCATTGAAGCGCGGGTTGTCGAAGTACTTCGGCGGGCTCGCTCCCGTCTTGTTCACATACACCATGTATTCGATGAAAGTAACTTCGTGCTCGTCGATCCAATAACCCTTGAGGTCCACCTCGCGGGCCGGGAGTTCGTCGAGATACCACTCGCGCGATTCCGAATGGAACGCCTCGACCACCCACTCGATGTCCTTGGGCGTGATTCCCATGGTGAATTTTCCCGCGGGCACAAAAATCATCTTCTTTTCCAATAGAGCCGCAGGCGCCTCCGACGCCGACGCGGACCCTACAGCCCCCGCGCTACAAAAAAGGGCCACCAGGGTAACGAGCCCGGCGGCCCGGCCCAGTAATCTCATGCCGCGTCCTTCCTTCCCGGGCGTCAGCCGGGAATCATGCCGGTTTTTCTGGCGTATGCAAAAATGTCCCCCGCTTCGATGATCTCGATGACCTCGCCGAGGGATTTCATGGTCCAGGTTTTACCGCTGGCCAGGTTGGTCAGCGTTCCAGCCTCGACATCGATCCTAAGTTCGTCCCCGGTTTTAATTTCCTGGACCAGCGGCACCGGGGATTCAAATGGAATAAAAAACCCGCCGTCCACCGAGTTGCGGTAAAAAATACGCGCATAGGATTCGGCCACCACCGCCTCGATGCCGGCGATGTCCAGGCATGCCGGCGCGTGTTCGCGGGAAGAACCGCAGCCGAAATTCCTGCCGCCGACGATGATGCGGTATTCCGACTCGGTCCGACCTTCCTTCACGAAAGGCTGGCCGCCTTCCGGCAGCCCAGCTCCCTCGGTGGGTACGCCGGACAGGGCGGTGCGGCCGTAATTTTTCCGCTCTTCCGGATCGGAGAGGCTGTAGACCAGATGTTCGGCCGGGATGATTTGATCGGTGTCGATATCGTCACCGAGAACGTACGCTTTGCCTTCTATGATTTTTTTCATGATTCCTGTCGATGGGTGGATTCAGTTCAAAAATTCTCTCGGGTCGGTGATGCGCCCGGTCAGCGCCGAGGCGGCCGCTGTGTAGGGCGATGCCAGGTAAACCTGCGACTGCTTCGAGCCCATGCGGCCGGGGAAATTGCGGTTGGTGGTGGACACCACCACTTCCTTGCCGTTGGCCCGCCCGAACGTGTCCTTCGGCCCGCCCAGGCACGCGGCGCAGGAGGGTTCGCCCAGGGAAGCGCCGGCGTCTTCAAAGATTTGCGCCAGGGACTTGTCGCCGATCTTTTCCTTGTGCAGGTCGGCCTCCACCTCGCGCGTGGCGGGAACGATGAAGGTGTCCACCTTCACCTTACGGCCCTGAATGATCTGGGCGGCGGCGCGGAAATCGGTCACTTTGCCGCCGGTGCAGGAGCCGATGTAGGAGCGGTCGATCTTGACGTCGCTGACATCGCCGACGAGAGCCTTGTTGTCCGGCGAATGCGGCTTGGCGACCATTGGCTGCATCTCGTCGGCGTTGTAGGTCTTCTTGAAGTAATACCCCGCGTCGGCGTCGGAATGGTAGATCTTGAACGGCTTGTCGGTGCGTTTCTTTACGTAGTCCGCCGTTACCTCGTCGGCCTCGATGATGGCGCTTTTGCCGCCCGCCTCGATGGCCATGTTGCACAGCGTCATCCGCTCTTCCATGGAAAACTTCATCACCGCGTCACCCGCCCATTCCATCGCCCGGTACGTCGCGCCATCGACACCGATGTCACCGATGACCTGGAGCAAAATGTCCTTGGCCATGATGTAGGGCGGGAACGTCCCGTTGAACTCGAAGCGCATCGTCTCGGGAACCTTCACCCATATCTTGCCCGTGCCCATGATGAACGCGGCGTCGGTGTTGCCGATGCCGGTGGAAAACATGCCGAACGCGCCGGAGGTGCAGGTGTGCGAATCGGTGCCGAAGAGAATCTCGCCGGGCCGGTTGTGGCCCTCCTGCGCGAGAGCGATATGGCAGACGCCCTTGTAATTATCGGTCCCGGCATCGTAAAAGTGGGGCAGCTTCTGCTCGGAAACGAATTCGCGCAGGATCTCCAGATTGCGTTTGGCGTGCGGGTCGGCGGTGAACACGAAATGATCGGGGATGATCACCACCTTGTCCTGGTTCCAGACCTTGGCCTGTTCCCCGAACTGATTTTTGAAGATGCCGATGGTGCCCGGGCCGCACACATCGTGCGTCATCAGCACGTCGACGTCGACCCAGATATTGTCCCCCGGTTTGACGGTTGCGGCCCCGGCGTGGGCGGCCAGGATTTTTTCTGTGATGGTCATGCCCATAAAACGCTCTCCCGAATTTCACCGGCGGCGCACCGCGCGGGAAAATAGATAGTTGGATGATACCCTCCCCCATTGCGCCGGCGAAAACCGGCCCCGGCCCTTTTGGGGGCGAACGCGGCGGCGGTGGGCGTGTAATCTGATAAAATAGCATTATATACGGCGGAATCGTGAAAAAAAAACATCTCCCGGGAAGATTTCAAGGAAAATCCTCCGCGGCCCCCGGGCGAGGCGCGAAACCCCTTAAGCCGCGCCGCCGGGCAGCCTCATTCCGGACTTTGGGGAAAAGAAATCAAAGCGCTTGCCTGGCCTCGCGTTCGCCGTTATAGTGGCGGGACCCGGTTCGGGTGTTGGGCGTCCAGGAAAGAAACCTTCGCCCTGGTTTCCGGCCCCTTCCCCACCTGCAAACCTTCGACAGAACCTCTGGACCCTCCATCTATGCAAGACATGGACATCTGGGACAAGACCCCGAACATCATCGTCGACCGGCGGCCTCTTTGGGTGGTGATCCTTGACCGCGTTCGCCGGCCCCTGCTTCTCGGGTTGATCTTCAGCCTCTTTTTCATCCTCCTCGCTCAGGAAGGCCCAAGCGACCTGTCGGCGGAAGGCTACAAGGTGCTGTGCGTCTTTTTCCTTTGCGTGAGCCTGTGGTCCACCAACGTCATTCCGCTGTCCATAACCAGCCTGCTCGCCATCGCCACAATTCCCCTGCTTGGCATCATGGACGCCTCAGCGGTATATTCTTTCTTCGGCAACAAGGCGGTGTTTTTCATCCTCGGCGCGTTCATCCTTTCCGCCGCGATGATCGGCAGCGGGTTCAGCATCCGGCTCTCGATGTGGGTCATGGAAACCTTCGGCGCAAACCCCGGCCGGCTGGTGGGTTCGATCTACGGTTTTGGGGCGGTGAGTTCCTGCTTCATGACGGAGCACGCGGTGGCGGCCATGCTGTTCCCCCTCACCCTGGAAATCGTGAAATCGCTCGACCTTTCGCAAAAAGACTCCCGCTTCGCCAAGGCAATGTTCTTCGCCATGGCTTGGGGCTGCATCATCGGCGGCGCGGCCACCGTTCTCGGCGGCGGGCGCGTCCCCCTGGCGGGCGAAATCCTGGAAACCGCCACCGACGGCGCCAGCACAATCGGTTTCATGGAATACAGCCTCCTTGCCGTCCCCCTGGTGATCCTGCTGCTCGCCAGCGGCTGGCTGGTGCTGCGCGTCATGTTCCCGCCGGACCTCTCGAACATCGGCCAGGCGCGCGTGGTCCTGCGCGAGAAGCACCAGGCGCTGGGCAAAATGAGCTTTCAGGAAAAGGGCATCGCCGTGGTGATGACGCTCACGCTGTACCTCTGGTTCGTGCACAGCGAGACGCTGGGCATCGCCAATATCGCGATGCTGTCCATCGTCGTCCTGTTCGTTCTCAATCTGGTCAATTGGAAGATGGTGGAAAACCACATCAACTGGGCCATCATCCTGATGTACGGCGGCGCCATCTGCCTGGGTGAGGTGATGGCCCAATCGGGAGCCGCGCTGTGGCTGGCAAAGCAGATTTTCGAGGGCACTCTCGAATCGGCGGCCGCGTTCCTCATCATCATCGCCGTGTGCTCGACCCTGCTGACCACGTTCATGAGCAATTCGGCGGTGATCGCCATCCTCCTGCCGCCGGCCATCAGCCTGTGCCCGGCGTACGACATCAGCCCGGCGGTCGCCGCCATGACCGTGGTTCTGCCCAGCAATTTTGCCTTCATCCTGCCCATCGCCACGCCGGCGTCGGCGCTTGCATACTCCTCACGCTACATCTCGCTCGGGGAAATGATCCGCGCCGGCAGCCTGCTCGCTTTGTTCGGCATGGGCAGCTATCTGTTCCTGCTCCTGGTCTACTGGCCGCTGATCGGGTTCGAGTGATCGTTATTCCACCCACGGAGACGCGCAATGAGTCAAGTATTGCAGATGCACCCCAAACAGCTCAAGGAACGCCTGGACCGCGGCGACGATATCTTCCTGCTCGACGTACGCGAGGAGTGGGAGCACGGCCTTTCCCACATCGCGGGCTCGACGCTCATCCCGCTTAATGAATTGGCCGACCGCGTGCAGGAGTTCCTGTTCGAGGAGGAGATCGTCGTTTACTGCCATCACGGCGTGCGCTCGCAGCACGCGGCGATGATTCTTCTCGAATCGGGCTTCAAGAAGGTGCACAACCTGATCGGCGGCATCGATGCATGGTCGCAGATCGTCGACCCGGCGGTGCCGCGTTACTAGGGCGGCGCTCAAGCCTAGCTCGCGGCAAGCGCCTCGCGCATGGCGGCAACCGGCGCGGGCCGGCCGGTCCAGAGTTCGAACTGTAGCGCCGCCTGATGGATGAACAGCTCGGCTCCCGGAATGACGTCGCACCCCGCCGCTCGCGCCTCGCGGATCAACCGCGTCTCGGGCGGGTTGTAGACCGAATCGAACACCACCATCCCGGATCGCAGGTGACGGGCGGCGAACGGCGTATCGTGGATATTGGGGCTCATGCCCACCGGCGAGCAATTGATCAACACGTCCACCGACCGCGCCCCGGCCTCGTGGTTCGGCACCGCCTCGCCACCCAGGTCACAGGCCAGCGCCCGCCCCCGCTCCGGGTTCGAGCGGTAAGTGACGGTGAGGCGCGCTCCGCGCCCGGCCACCGCATGGCCGATGGCCTTGGCGGTGCCACCGGAGCCGAGAATGAGCACGTTTTTATCTTTCAGCGACACCCGCCCCTCAAGCGCCCTGAGCGCGCCTAGGCCGTCGGTGTTGTGCCCCACCCAGCCCTCGTTCCCACGCACCACCGTGTTCACCGCGCCGATTTTTCGCGCACCCTCCTCCACCCGATCGAGATAGCGCGGGATATCTTCCTTGAACGGCATGGTGACGCTGAACCCGGAAACCAACTTCCTGAACCCCTCGAAGAACCTGCCGGCATTGTCGACCAGAAAGGGTATGTAAATGTCGGGCGATCCCGCCTCGGAAAAGGCGCGGTTGTGCACGAGATACCCCTTGCTCTTGGCCACCGGGTTGCCGATGACGCCATACACCCGGAACCCGTTCTCCCTCGGCAGGCCGAGCCGGTACACGCCGCGCAGCGTCGAGGCGAGGATCTGCCCGGGGGCGCTCTCCTTGCCCGATTCCAGCGCGCCAAAGGTCAGGAAGCCCCCATACAGCGGCGACAGGATGCGGCTGATCTCACCCCTCTCGCCCATGCACAGGGCGATGAGTGGACGACTCTCGCCATTCGCGCGCTCCAGCAGCTTGAACATCCGCAGGTTGTCGTTGATGTCCTGCGCGTAGGTGACGATCTTCAGAATATCCGCTGGCAACTCACGCATGATGTCGTAGAGCGGCGTCAGGTCGTCAAGGGTCTTGCTGAAATCGTGGTAGGACAGGATGACCTTTGTCGAACCCTTGTTTTCGAGAATCGGCTGAAGGTGTTCCCGCGCGGTGGAAGCCTCGATATCGATGTAAGGCGCGCCCAGGTCGATGGCCTGCCTGAGCGCCCGCACCCGTTCCGCCTCACTGCCGGAGAACTGGCCGCCTTCGAGTTTGGTGCGGTGGGTGACGATGGCGGGCCGGGTCGCGGCCTTGAGCAGGGCGGCCAGCCCGGGCCGGTCGATGAGGTCGAGGCGCAGTTCGACCAGGTCGGCCAGCGGATGGGCGCGGTGGAGGTCCTCAAGCGCCTTCTCCATCGAAGGGCCGACAATGGGAACACAGATCATTGGTTATCCTGATTATTTGAAATTAGCCCCGGTGGGCGTGTCGAGAAATTTTTCAAGGGTTATCGTTTCCTGCTTGAGAAAACCGTGACCGGGGATATCACCCCGGTTGACGAGCTCCACCACCGCCGCCACGCTCGAGGCGGTGGTCCAGGAAATCGCCTTCCACAGCCCGCCCGCGATCTCTTTCGGGTAATAACTTCGCACGAACTCATCGCGCAGCAGCGCGCCCTCCCGCCACCCTTCCACCGCGGCGTGCACATAAACCACGTCGTCATTCACCGGCGGCTTGGCGTTAACCAGGATCTTCCCCGCCCGCGGGCGGTCGGAGCGCATGTGCAGCTCGTCGAAAAAGAAGCGCATCAGGTGGCAATGACCGGGATAGCGGATGGTCTTGTAATTGAGTTTTTCCACCCGGCTGTCGAAGGTCTCGCACATGGTTCCCAGGCCGCCGGAGGTGGAGAAGGCCTCGAGCTGCACGCCGTCGATGACGATGGTCTCCACCGATTGCATGGCGGGCACCCGGTCGCGCTGGCCGCCGCGGATAACCTCGGAGTCGTTCAGGTACTCGTTGACCACGCCCTCCGCCGACCAGTTGAACGCGTAGCCGAGCAGGCCGCTCGGGTGCTGCGGCAATGCCCCCACGCGCAGCTCGATGCTGCGCAGCTTGTCGAAGCCATGGGCCAGGTGCGCTCCGACAATGCTGATGAAACCCGGCGCCAGGCCGCATTGCGGCGCCATGATGCCGCGCGCGGTTTTCGCGAGCTTGCGCACTTCGCGGGTGGTGGGAACATCCTCGGTGAGGTCGAAGTAATGCAGGCCGGCATCCACCGCCGCCTGCGCGATGCCCTGGTTCAGGGAATAGGGGAGGCAGGTGATGACGGCGTCCATGTCCTTCATGGCGGCTAAAAGCCCCGCGCTGTCCCCGGTGTCGCCGGAGATCACCTCGTAGGCGGATTCCTTGTCCCTGGAAAGGTCCATGCCGCGTACCCGGTAGCCGTTTCCGTGCAACAGGTCGGCCACCAGGCGGCCCACCTTGCCAAGGCCGATCACCAGAATGGAATGAATGCGTTTCTCGCTCATGCGCTTGCGGTTCAGTGATTTTGTTTGTCGATCTCCCGCAGCATGTCGCTCACGGTGTGGATGTCCCTGAGTTCGCGAAACGGCGATATCACTCCGATGACGGGGATGGAAAGATCATAATCCTTGTCGCGGGTGTAGAGAAAGATGCACCCTCTCAGCCCCGCCTCGTTAAGATATTTTTCCTTGAACAGGGGAAGCTCGCCCGATTCGATGGGAACGGTGAATTCCTCCAACTCAAAGGGAAAGGTCGACAAACCGAATTTGCCGGATTTGGCGAGGTAGTTTCTCAGCGTTTCGGCTTCAGACCCGGTCAACAGATTATCCACCCGCTCCTCGATCCAGTTTTTCTCGCGAATCGAATATTCGATGTCGGAGTAGCTCTTGATCAACTGGTAATAAGGCAACACCGCCTCTTCCCGTTCGTGGCAGATCCAGTCCACGCGAACGGTTTTTTCCTCGAATTCACCCTCGAGCTGCGAGGCGGGAACGACCGAATAGGGTCTGTAGAGTTTCATGGTCAATGCCTTTCCAGGCTTCCCGGTCCACGCCAGGTTGCGGGGCCGGGCCGGGTCGATTCTTATTCCCGGTGCTTTCAATCTGATGAAACGGTTCCGATGACTCTATTTTCTCACAAAGGAGTCGGTTTGTCTCTTTCGGTTTCAACCGGGCGCGGAGGCCGGCCTGTGAGGAAGCGGACGCGGAGGGATTACCCAGGATTCCGGGCGATTCCCGAGCCCCCGGCGCCGCTCGCAGCGCTGTCGGGCCGGAGGGCAAGCAGGCGGCGCGCTTCATCGGAAATTTCCACCCGGTCTTGGGCGGTCGTCCTCGGCCGGTGCTCGTTGGCTTCGATGCGCTGGGCGAGCTTCTGCTGGCCCAGGTAGCGGCCGGAGATTCTCGCGGCTTGATGAACGGAAATATCCACGGCAGGCTCCTGGCTTAGCAATTTCCTGAAAACCGTCCCCCGCCGCGGCGTGAGCCGGAATAGGCTTTCAAAAGGGTTTTCCCCTACTTGAGGCCTGTGATCGACTGCCCGAGATGGGACTGCTTCTCCTGGAGGCGTGCGGCGCAGGCGGCGGCCTCCAGCTGCCCCTCCATGCAGGTGAGCAACCGGTCGTATATTTTTTCTGTTCTTCCAGACAGCGCATCGCATGCGCCGCCGGCGTAGAGTCCTGCATCGGCGCCTGGGTGTCTAAGGCTTGGGAGTTCGGTGCGCCCGCTGCGTTTTCCTAAAATTCAAGCATCGGCGGGCGTGCCTGGTTACAGAGGCATTATAGCTTAAAATGACCCATACGGTTTCCCGGAAATGATCTGTCGAGAGGAAGGGGATGATAGGGGTGAGACGGCTTGTTAAGCCTCTTCGCGGATCTTCGGCCAGAGGGCCGCCCACTCCTTGTAATAGGGCAGGAGTTCGTAGTCCAGAAGATCGGCGAGCACCACCCAATCCTTATCGCTGTTGGCTTTCAGCATTTCTTCGCTGAGCGTGAGCTGACGCGCTTGCCGGTCCTTGATGCTTTCCCCGTCGATGATTATATCGCGCGCGTCTCCGTACAGGGCCGCCGCCACCATTTCCACCACCTCGGACAACTAGGCGATGCCATCGATGATGCCGACGAAAACCTGGCTGGCTTCCTGCTCGCTGCCCGCGCGAAACAAGCAGGCGGCGTGGCCGATGGCGGGGATCAATCGTTCGAGGTACTCTTCGGCGTTGGCAATGTTTTTACGGAGGATGCGAGCGAGGGAAGAAAATTCAACCTCCAGCGACTGAATCGGGGAAACGGGCGTCTGGTACGTGGCCTCCTGATCCGCCGGCAGATCTTCCTCGTTGATCTTCACCCGGGCGGCGGACTGGCCCGCTAGGGTTTTTTCTCCAGAATGTCCGTGAGCAGATCCTGGAGGTTTTCTCCCTGAAAGGCTTGCGTTTTTTCCTGACCGTTGACGACGATTTTCATGGCGGCTCCTTCCCTGGCAACGGGTTTGTCTGGCCGGGTTTTTGCGCCTCCCGCTCATTGGGAAAACGCTCTTTCGGGATTTATCGGCGAATTACGGGAAGGATCAAGCTCCAGCGGCGAAAATCTTTAACCGGGGCTGGGACAGGAGCTGGGCTCAGGCATTTGGCGCTTGACCGCCCCAGTATGAAATGCTATTTAAATAAGCCTTCACAACCTTATTTTTAGACCGTTTGGAGACGCATCGATGGAAGTCAAGACGATCAGGATTGAGATCCGAAAACACCATGTGACCCCCGGGGTTAATGTGTTGGATTTGGTGGTGGACGCCGATGGGGAGAAAATCGTCAAACAGACCCAGCACAAGGACACCGACCAGGCCTACCAGAAATTTGTCAAGGAAGCGGTTCGCATCGCCAAGGAGCTGGCGGAGGCACGCATCGAGTAAGTGCGGGCGTTTTGCCCCTGCCCGCCTTTTCGCCAGCCCCTGTGCGGGCCATGCGCGCCCGGTGCCCGGGCGCTTTTTCAACCTCTTGCTCTTGCAAAATAGACCGGGATTCACCACCGCGCCGGCGGCAGCGCCCCCGTGGCCGGGAAACCGTCAGGGTTGGCCGTCGCGCTTGATGTTCATCTTTTTCAGCTTTTCGACGAGGGTGGTGCGGTTGAGCCCCAAAATGCCCGCCGCCTTGTTCTTCACCCAATTGGTTTTCTCCAGCGCTTCGAGAATCAACTCCTTCTCGAAATTCTCGACCACCGCCTTCAGGTTCATGCCCTCCTCGGGAATGCCCACGGAAAACGATTTGCGCAGCGAATCCTGCAGGAGTAAGGCGGGGCTGCCCTCGGGTTCCTTTTCATTGAGGGGCGGCCATTTTTCCTTTGGCACCTCTCCGAGAACCTTGGCGGGCAGGTCTCGAGTGGTAATGACATCGCCGGAGCACAGCACCACCATGCGCTCGATGAAGTTCGCCAACTCGCGGATGTTGCCCGGCCAGGAATAATTCGACAGCACCTCCATGGCTTCGGGGCTGATGCCGCGAATCGATTTATTCCGCGCCTTGTTGAAGTGGTCCAGAAAATAATCCGCGAGCAGGCGCACGTCGCCATCGCGCTCCCGAAGCGGCGGCATGTTCACAGGGATGATGTTCAGCCGGTAGAACAGATCTTCGCGGAAAGTGCCATTCGCGACCCCGTCCTCCAGGTTCCGATGCGTGGCGGCGATCACGCGGATATCGATGGGAATGGATTTATTGCCGCCGATGCGATCGATCTCCCGCTCCGCCAGCACGCGCAGCAGCTTGACCTGAAGCGTCATGTGCATGTCGCCGATTTCATCAAGGAACACCGTGCCTTGGTTGGCAAGCTCCAGCCGGCCGACGCGGGTGTTCACCGCGCCGGTGAACGCGCCCTTCTCGTAGCCGAACAATTCGCTTTCCAGCAGGTCGTGCGGAATGGCGGCGCAGTTGACCGCCATGAAGGGGTTTTTCGCCCGCGGGCTGTTGTGGTGCAGGCAGCGGGCGATCAGTTCCTTGCCGGTACCCGATTCCCCGAAGATCATCACCGTGCTGTCCGACGCCGCCGCCTTTTCGACGATATCGAAAACATCCATCATATTGCGGCTTTCGCCGATGATGGGCAGGGAATCTGTACCGAGTTGAACATTCATGATTGAGAAACTATTAGCACGGCCACGCGGGATTTGTCAAAAGAATCCCCAGGCCCCTCCGGGGGGTGGAAGCAAGCCCGCCCGCTTCGGTAATAAAGTTCGCGCCGGGACAGCGGGGCGGAATTCGTTGAAACCGTTGTCGGGCGCGTCTTAAAAGCGGTCATTTGCCGATGCAGAATTCGTTGAATATTTCATCGAGCAGGTCTTCGGAATAAACTTTACCGAGAATGCGGCCGAGGCACTGCGCCGCGGCATCGACATCGAGGGCAATAAACTCCTCCGATAACCCCTGGCCTAGGGAATCGCCGGCGCGCGAAAGCGCCTGGCGCGCGTCGACGAGCTGCTCGCGGTGCCGGGCACGGGTCAGCAGCAAGGGTTCGCGCGCCTCGCCGCCGAGGACGCGGTCGTGAATCGCATCGACCAGGGCCCCCAGGTTGGTTTGTTCGCGGGCGGAAATGCGCACCGGCTCCTCACCGGCCAGCCGCCCCAGCAGGGCCGCGGTGTCAAGCCGTTCGGGCAGGTCGCATTTGTTGAGGACCACAAGTTTCTTTTTCCCGGCGGCTTCGGCCAGCAGGAGTTCGTCGTTTTCGTCGAGGGGCTGCGAGGCGTCGAACAGCATGAGCGCGAGGTCGGCACCCGCCAGCGCCGCGCGGGTGCGCTCGATGCCTTCCTCCTCGATGACTTCAGGATGCTTCCTGAGGCCGGCCGAGTCGATGATCCGGATATGAATGTCGCGAATGCGGACCCGCTCCTCGATCAGATCGCGGGTGGTTCCCGGATGCGGAGTGACGATGGCCCTGTCCTCCGCCAGCAGGGCGTTCAGCAGGCTCGATTTACCGGCATTAGGCTTGCCGACGATGGCCACACGCGCGCCCTCGCTGATGATCTTCCCCTGCCGGTAACTTTCGATGAGGGCGTCCATCTCCCCGGCCACCCCATCAATGTCGTTTTTCAACGCCTCGCTTTTCTGAAACTTCAATCCCTCCTCGGGAAAATCGATGGACGCCTCTAGCTGGGCGATAACGGCGATCAGCCGTTCATACTGGTCGTTCAGCCGGGCCGACAGCCGCCCTTTCAGCTGGTCGAGGGAGGCCATCAGGGCGCGCTCGGACTGGGCGGCGATCACCCCGGCCACCGCTTCGGCCTGCGACAGGTCGATGCGGCCGTTCTGGAACGCGCGGCGGGTGAATTCGCCCGGCTCGGCCAGGCGCGCGCCCGCGCCGACGATCAGATCGAGAATGCGCGAGGTGATATACATCCCGCCGTGCGCGGCGATTTCGACCACGTCCTCCGCCGTGAAACTCTTGGGGGCCTTGTAAAAGGTGAGAAGCACTTCGTCGACAAGCGTCCCGCCCGCGGGGTCGCGAATTTCGCCGAAATACACGCGCCAGGGTGATGGCGCGAACGAGACGACGGCCTCCGCCGGGTGAAACAGGCCGCGGGCAAGGGCGAGGGCCTCCGGCCCGCTGATGCGCAGGAGACCGACACCGCCTTCTCCCGCCGGCGTCACGATGGCGGCAATGGTATCGCTCATGAATTTCCTCGCAATGCGCCGGGGTCGCCGCTCCTGCCGGGTTGATTCTCGCGCCGCGAGAAAGCCCTGGGATGCACGAACCCGCCGCCGGCCCGCCGGTCCTTCTCAAGTGTCCTTGGCGACCCGGTAAATGTAGAATTGCTGCGCGATGGTCAGAAGGTTATTGACCGTCCAGTAGATCACCAAACCCGCCGGAAAGGAAATGAACAGGAACGTGAATACGATGGGCAGAAACATCATGATCTTCTGCTGCACGGGATCGCCGACGGTGGGCGTCAGCCTCTGCTGCAGAAACATGGTCGCCCCCATCAGGATGGGGGTGACGTAATACGGATCAGCCACCGACAGGTCCTGAATCCAGCCGAAAAACGGCGCGCCCTTGAGTTCGATGGAAAAAAACAGGGCGTGGTACAGGGCGATGAACACCGGCACCTGCAGCAGCATGGGCAGGCAGCCGCCGAGAGGGTTGACCTTGTGCTTCTTGTAGAGCTCGAGGAGTTCCTCGTTCATCTTCTGGCGGTCATCCTTGTTGCGCTCCTGGATGACTTTGACGTAGGGCTGAATTTTCTGCATGCCCTTCATGGACTTGAAGCTCTTGTGCGTCAGCGGAAAAAACAGCAGCTTGATGATAAACGTCAGGATGATGATGGACCAGCCGTAATTTTGCGTGAGGCCGTAAAAATATTGCAGGGTTTTGAGCAGCGGCTTCACCAGAAAGGCGAACTTGTTGCCGAACCAGCCGTAGTCGATGAGTCGCACCAGTTTGTGCCCCGAGTCTTCGAGCACCTGAAGCTGCTTCGTGCCGGCGTACACCAGGTGCTTGAGCGTGGCATTGGACTGCACCGCCTCCATCTTCAGGCCCACGTAGACCCGGTCCCCGTCTTTTTTAACCACCCCGGCCTTGACGCCGGTTTCAGGCACCAGCGCCACCGAGAAATATTTATTCTGGAACGCGGTCCACCTCAGGTCGCCGGTGTGGACGACTTCACCGGAAAAATCCTCTGGATCGTTCTCGATGCGCTCACCGTTCACAAAGGCGGTGGGGCCGGAGAAAACGATATAGTCCGTCTGCGAACTGACGCGGCCGCCCATGCTCGGCCCCCAGAGCACCTGGTACTGCAGATTTTTCGCCGCCAGTGTGGGCGCGCTGATGCGTGTTTCGACATCGAAGAGCGGATTGTCATAATGAAAGGTGAAGGTCCTCTCCACCTCCAGCCCCGAGGGATGGTTGAGTCGCATCGTCACCGTGCCGGTGGGGTTCTCGGGGGAAAGCTCGAGCAATTCGGTGGAGGCCTCGTAATAGGATTTCTGCAGGAGGCGTGTCGTTTCCCAGTCGCTGGACTCGATGGCCAGGGGCCAGCTTCCCTTGCCGTCATGCTTGACGAGATCGACGGTTTCACCGTGGTCGTCGTGATATCGCTTGAGAAGGACCTTTCTCAGCGTCGCGCCCTGGTTGGAAATGTCGTATTCCACACCATTGCCCATCACCCGCACCACGGTTTCGCTGCCGGTGATCACCTCTGCCGGCGCGGGAGGTTCCCCCTCCTCCCCTTGAGACGGGACCTGGACCGCTCCCGGAGCCTGTGCCTCCTCCGGGGTCGCGCGCGGGGAAGGCGCGCCGTTTTCGGCCACGGCGTTCTTTTGGCCTGGAGGCGGTTCCTGAACCACCGAAAGGAAATAACCCCAACCGAAAAAGACGAACAGCGAAAGAATAAAAGCCAAAAGAACCCTGTTTTCCAATGGGCTTCTCCGAGGTTATTTTTTAATGGGATCGAAGCCACCGGGATGGTAAGGGTGGCACTTCAGTAACCGGGCAAGAATCAAACCCAGGGCTCTCGGCAAACCGAACCGCTCAAGCGCGTGCAAGGCATATTGCGAACAACTTGGATGAAAGCGGCAAGATGGGATCAACAGGGGAGATATGAATATCTGGTAGAACCTGATGAATCGTATGAAAACCCAGTTCAACATGAATTTAAATTGGCTGCGGTGGAAAGAGGCGAATGAGGATGGCCGGGAATTAACGCAGGACAAGAAGGACCTTGGACATCTTTTTCTCAAGCACGGACAACGGCAGGGAAACCAGATCTTTCCCAGAAATAACGACGATATCGACCGCGGGCCGGATGGAACCTTTCAGCGCCCTGAACACCTCGCGAATTTTTCTCTTGGCCCGGTTGCGCACCACCGCGTTGCCGATTTTCTTCGAGGCGATGATGCCGAGCCGCTTGCGCCCCACCTGATTGGGCAGAAAAAACACGGTGCAGATCCGGTCTATTCTTTTTTTCCGGCCCCGGTCCATGACCTGCTGGAATTGGGGACGCTTGGTCAGCCTTTCACTCTTTTGAAAAGTGAAATCGCCCATCGGTCAAACGGTCAGCCGTTTTCGCCCTTTACGTCTTCGGCTGGCCAATACCTTGCGACCGCCGACGGTGGAGTTTCTTTTGCGAAACCCGTGCGCCCGTTTCCTGCAGATGTTTTTCGGTTGATAGGTTCGTTTCATCGTCCTTTTCGCCTTGCTCGTCTGGATTAGGGCCGGGGCTGGCAAACTCAAAAAATTCAGCGGCTTTACCCTAGCTCCCTTTGCCCGTATTTTAGAGTAGCGGGAATTATTTCACCCGCACCCCTCCTTGTCAAGTGGGAATTCCTCTCCTTGCCCTTTCCGGCTTCGCAGGAGACTAGAAACCCCTTATCGCATAACGGGTTATTGCGATACCCGCGGGCCGCGCCAAGGGCGATAGCAGGAGGCGCGAACACAACGCCGGGCCATCCGATATTAATTATTTTCAAATATGGAATTTTAGTGTAAACTATTAAAATTCAATGTCCAATTTATTGGGGGATGAGATGGTCGAGCATAACAGAGTGGAGGGATTCGAAGCCGAAAACTCCGCATTATCCTGCCTAAAAATCGCCTTGGCCAAACCGGCACGCCAGGCCGCCGTTTCGCTGGCCCTGGTTTCCGGTTTGCTTCTGACGTCCGCCGCGCTGGCGGCCGATGCCCCGAACCCGGTTCGGAGTGCCGAACAATACCACCCCATGGAGCTTGCGGGCCTGACCTCCGGCGGCCTTAAAATCGACCCCGGCAAGCCATTGGGCGGCCTGATCAACCCCCAAATCACCCGCGAAAAACTTAAGCAGGCAGGGTTCATCCTGCCCGAGACGGCATCCGTCGCCTCCATCATCGGCAGCGTGCGCCCGAGCGACGCCATGACCACCGGCAGCCTCGTCTACGTGGATATCGGTAAAAAACAAGGCGTCGTCGAAGGCGACATGTTCCGCATCTTCATCAAGGATACGTTGGTGCGCCACCCCTACGAAAAGGTCGAAAGCCCCACCGCGGGCCAATATTACGAGCGCCCCCTGGGATTGCCGAGCCAGACCTATCTCACCCCAATCGGCAGGCCCATCGGCTACATGGTTGAAATCCTCGGCACCCTGGAAATCATCGAAACCGCCGACGACCTGTCGAAAGCCATCGTGCAGGAATCCTTCAGCTCTATTCCGCTGGGCAGCCTGATCAGCCCCTACCAGGAAACTCCTGCGCCGATCACCCGGCAACAACCCAAGGAGAACATGGTTCTCGACGGTGTCATCGTGGCCATCAAGGGCAACAGGTACGCCGGCGGGTTGGCCGATATCGTTTACGGAGATATCGGCAGCAACGACAACGTATCGCCGGGCGACCGGTTCGAAGTGTATACGGTCCCCGTTTCGGAGACCGAAGTCTGGAACCACAGCAAACCTTTGAGCAAGCCGCTTTTGCCGCATGTGATCGCCCAGCTTCAGGTTCTTGCCGTCGAGAATGAAACCGCCACGCTCTATGTCGAGAAAAACCACGACGCCGTCGAAGTCGGACAGCATATCCGCTACAAGCCCGTCTCGGGTGTCACCCCCGCGCCGAACGTGGCGTCGCTTTCCGAAGCTCCCACCTACATCATGGAGGAAGGGTTTCGTGAAGAAGACTTCGCCGGCGAGGGCATAGACAGTGAGGTGAGTGACGATGAGATCGCCGAGCCTCCCTTTCCCTTTCCCGGCCGGGCTGAAGACGGCACGGAGGGGACAGGCGCCGACGGCATGGGCGCCGATGGGGCGGGTGCCGCAGGTGCGGGTGGTGCCGGTGCGGCGGGTTCAGGCGCGGGCGGCGCCGCGGCCCAGGCCGACGAGGCCAAGTTGCTGGCCTTTCACCCAACCACCGAACTGCAGGACATCCTGTTCAAGTTCGACCGCTTCGACCTCGATGAGGCTTCCATCACTCTCCTGAAGAACAACGCCCAGTACCTGAAGGAACATCCCACGGTCAAGATCCAGATTCAGGGGCACTGCGACGAGCGCGGCACCAATAACTACAACCTCGCCCTCGGCGAACGCCGCTCCACCTCAATCAAGAATTTCCTGGTTTCCCAAGGCATCGAACCCGAAAGGATTTTTGTGCTGAGCTACGGGGAGGAAAAGCCCTTCTGCTTCGAAAACAACGAAAGCTGCTGGCAGCAAAACCGGCGCGCCCACTTCATGGTCACCGAGGAGCACGGCGAAAGCAAGTTCTAGCATCGCTCGCCGCTGCGGCGATCTCCCTAGGAAGACCGCACTTTCAGGTACCGCTTCTTTCCCACCTTGATCATGTATTCCCGATTGCCCGCAAGCGCCAGTTCCGGGTCCGATACTTTTTCTCCGTTCACCGCCACCGCCCCCTGCTTGACCAGTCGGCGCGCCGCCGAGGTGCTCTCGGTGAGGCCGTGGTCGGCCAACAGCCGGCACAGGCCCATGGGGCCCGCGCCCCAGGAAGGCGCTTCGGGAATTTCCGCGGGCAGGTTCTTGTTCCGGAATACATTCTCGAATTCCGCCCCCGCCAACGCAGCCAGCGGCTCGGAATGGAAGCGGGACACCAGTTCCCGGGCCAGCGACACCTTCGCGGACTTGGGGTTGATCGCGCCGCTTTCCGCCCGCGCCTTGAGGTCCTGAAGCTCCGCCGGGCCGATCGCGCTCAGGAGCTCATAATAGCGCCACATCAACGCATCGGAAATCGACATGATCTTACCAAACATGTCCCCCGGCGGGTCGAACACGCCGATGCTGTTGCCCAGACTCTTGCTCATTTTCTGCACTCCGTCGGTGCCTTCTAGCAGCGGCAGGGTGATGATGACCTGGGGCTTTTGGCCGTAATCCCGCTGCAGGGCGCGCCCGACAAGGAGGTTGAATTTCTGGTCGGTGCCCCCAAGCTCCACATCCGCCTTGAGCGCCACCGAATCGTATCCCTGAATCAGCGGATACATCAGTTCGTGAATAGATACGGGCAGGTTGGCGGCCATGCGTTTCTGAAAATCGTCCCGTTCCAGCATGCGGGCGACGGTGTACCGGGCGGCTAGCCCGATCATGCCCGCCGCGTCCATCCGGTTCATCCACTCGCTGTTATAGGCGACGGTGGTCTTACTCTCATTCAGCACCTTGAAGACTTGGGCGAGGTAGGTTTTCGCGTTTTCCTTCACTTCTTCGGGGCTGAGGCTTTTGCGGGTTTCCGACTTGCCGGTCGGGTCGCCTATCATGGCCGTGAAATCCCCCACCAGAAAAATGACTTCGTGCCCCAGGTCCTGGAATTGCCGCATTTTCGTGAGCAGCACGGTATGCCCGAGGTGCAGGTCCGGTGCCGTCGGATCGAACCCGGCCTTGATGCGAAGCGGGCGGTTTGCGGCGCGCGACGTCTCGAGGAGAGCCGCAAGGTCCTTCTCATCGATGATTTCCTGGACCCCTCTTTGAATGACCTTTATCTGTTCCCCGACCGGTTCCATGCCTGATCACCTTGTGTGTTATGGCCCATCCGCGCCGGATGGGACGCTACCATACCTGCCCTGAAACTGCAAGCAGCCGCGAGGCCACACACCCGCGCGGCAAAAAAAATCCTTCACGATCATCCAAAATCAATTATAAATACAGGAGAACACCCGGCAACCCGAACCACGAGCAAGAAACGGCATGGATATCGACCTGGGCGACGCCGAGGGCGGCCTCGGCCCCCGGCAAAAAAAATTCCGCCTGGCCGGCTACGGCTTTCTCTTTTTCAATCTGTTGTACCTGCTGTTGGCCCGGATATTCCTTCCCCCGTTCCACATCGGCCTGTCGGCGATTCTTTCGGTGGTGGCGGTGATGGCGGTGGTGGTTCTCCTCTCGGTGTACATCTGCCGGGGGCGAAAACGGCTGGTGCAGGTACTGGCGTTGATTTACGGCGCCCGCGCCCTATTGGCGGGATACACGCTGATCGGCGGGGAAACCTTCATGGCCGTGCCCTATTTCATCCCCTGTCTTTTGGCCACGTTCTACCTGCTCGGCCGCGCCGGCTGGGACTGGCCGTAAACGGCGGCAAGAGGCGGCCAGAAGGCGATGCGTTCGCAATAACCGATGAAAAAAATCATTCTGGACGGAGAAACCCTGACACTCGACGAAGCCGTGCGGGCCGCCCGCTCGGCGAACCGGGTGGCGCTCACCGCCGATGCGAAAGCCCGGGTGCGCGCCTCACGCGCCGTCGTCGAAAAGGCGGTGCGCGACCGGAGAATCGTCTACGGCATCACAACCGGCTTTGGGGCATTCAGCGACGTGGCCATCTCTCCCAGCCAGGCGCGGACGCTGCAGAAAAACATCCTGATGAGTCACGCCGCCGGCGTCGGCGACCCGCTGCCTGATGACATCGTCCGCCTCGTCCTGCTGCTGATGATCAACAGCAAGGCCAAGGGTTATTCCGGGCTCTCCCCGGCGACCCTGAAGGCGCTCATGGATCTTTTCAACCACTCGGTGATCCCCATCGTGCCTGAGAAAGGCTCCGTCGGCGCGAGCGGCGACCTCGCTCCCCTCGCGCACCTGTCGCTGGTGCTCATCGGCCGCGGCCGGGCCCATCAGGGCGGCCGCGCGATGACCGGCGCCAGCGCCCTCCGGCGGGCGGGCCTCAAACCGGTGACCCTCGCCGCAGGTGAAGGGCTGGCCCTCATCAACGGGACGCAGGTGATGACCGCCATCGCCGCCGCCTGCCTTGCGGGCAGCCAGCGCGTGAGCAAACTCGCGGACATCGCCGCAGCCATGAGCCTGGAGGTTCTGCTCGGGTCGCGAACGCAGTTTCACAAGCGCATCCACCGCCTGCGCCCGCACTCCGGCCAGAACGAGGCGGCCGCCAACCTGCGGGCGCTCACCGAGAAGAGCGAAATCATCTCGTCGCACAAGGATTGCGGCCGCGTGCAGGACGCCTATTCGCTGCGCTGCTCGCCGCAGGTCCACGGCGCCAGCCGCGACACGATCCGCTTCGCGCGCCAGGTCGTCGAAACCGAAATCCGTTCAGCGACGGAAAACCCCCTCGTCTTTCCCGACGGGCTGATCCTCTCCGGCGGCAACTTTCACGGCCAGCCGGTGGCCCTCGTCATGGATCACCTCGCCGTCGCCCTAGCGGAGCTGGCGAGCATTTCCGAGCGGCGCATCGAGCGCATGGTCAACCCGGCGCTCAGCGGCCTTCCTTCGTTTCTTATCGACCAGGGCGGGCTGAACTCCGGGTTCATGATCTCCCAGTACACGGCGGCGGCGCTGGTCTCGGAGAACAAGGGGCTTGCCCACCCCGCTTCGGTGGATTCCATCCCCACCTCGGCCAACAAGGAGGACCATGTCAGCATGGGCACCATCGCCGCGCGAAAGGCCAAGGAGGTGCTGAAGAACGTTCAGACGGTGATCGCCATCGAACTGCTCGCCGCAGCACAGGCGCTCGACCTGTTCACCAACCTGAGCGCCGGCGTCGGCACACGGGCGGCTTACGAATCCCTGCGCCGCCATGTCCCGCACATGGAACGGGACCGCGAACTCGGCGTGGACATTGAAACCGTCACCGGGCTCGCCGACGAAATTCTTGAAGCCGTCGAGCAAGCCACTGGAAGCCTGCTCTGACCCCATGAACGAACGCCCAAGCACCGCTGATGAATCTCCGTGGACTCTCGCCCCGGGCCGGCTTCCCCTGCTCTCGGACGCGGGGCGGTCGTTTCCCGGTCTCGAACACTCTTCCTGCCCGGAACTTGCGGAGGCGCTGAAAGACCTGTTGCACCATTTCGACGGCGCGATCGGATTTTCCGACTCCGCCACCGGCCAGTCCGCCCGGCTGTGTTTCAACAGACTTCTTCAGGCCGCCTACCCCGAACTGCTGCTCGACCTGGCCGACCGGCTCTACGTCCAGCACGAGCGTCCGGCGGTATTTTTAAACTTCGATCACATCAACATCAACCTGAGAAAATACGCGAGCCCCCAGCCCCTCGAACCCCTCAACCGGACCATGGCCCGGCTGTTCGACAGCTTTTGCGAAGCCTTGAAAAAAAACCGCCTGGCGGACGACCCGCTGGCGGTCGGCCACATGGCGCGCGGCTACAGCCACTACATGCATCAGACGAAAAATTTTCCCTGGGACGATCCTCCGCCCGACTTGCCCGAGGGGCTCACTCAGCCGGTGCTCGACGTCGCTCCCGGCCTCACCGGCTTCAGCGCCATCGACCTGTGGCCCGAAAACCATCCGACCCTGGTGCTGGCGGACCAGATGCCCTTCATCGTCGAGACCCTGACGCATTTTAAAAATCTTGCGGGCAAGAAGAACGTCGATGTCGCCGCCGCCGATTTTGCCCGAAAACCAGAACTTGGAACCGCCTTCGGATTCATTCAGGCCAACAAATTCATGCACCACCTGAAACGGCCCGAGCGCCAAAGCTTTCTCGACTGGGTGATGATTCACCTGCAGCCCGGTGGCCACTTCCACATCCTCGACACCAACCTGGAACAACAGATATTAAAAGAATCCCGCAGGCCCGGGTTTCAGGGCAAACTCATTCCCGGCTATTTGAAGACGCTGGTCGAGATGGAGGGGGGGTTTTGTGAAAACCTGGCGCGGGACACAAAAGCGGCGGGCTTCGAAATCACGCATTTCGATTTTCACGAATATCAGGACGAAACCGACGCCTACAGCGAACACCCCGGCGATACAATTTCCCTGAAGTTCATCGGCCTGGAAATCGCGGCGCGCAGGCCCGCTGTCAATCCGGATTCCTGAGCGACTGCCGAATCGCCTTCCATTCCTTTTGCGTGGCCGCCTGAGAGGCGGCTTCCATCCCCCGGTAGAGGCGGATGACGCGGGTCCCCAGTGGCGTCAGGCGCGCTCCGCCGCCGCCCCGTCCGCCCGTGCTGCTCTCAACAAGAGGGCTTTTAAAACAACGGTTCATGGTGTCCACCATTTCCCAGGCGCGGCGGTAGCTCAAGGTCACCTGCTTCGCGGCGCGCGAGATCGAACCGCACTCGCCGATGGCTTCCAGCAAATCCACCTTGCCCGGCCCAAGCGCGATCTCCCCTTCGGCAAGAATGCGGAAACGCGGCCGGCAGATAGGTTGTTTTTTACCGGCCGCCTCAGCCACCGCCCGCGTCCTCCCGAACACCCGGCCCGGCGCGGGAGATGCCCAGAACATTCGGCACTGGCCAGGCAAAGCGGTTGCCGTCGCTCTCGTGCGAGCCGCTGGAGTAGCTACCGATGAACTCGTGCTCCACCGCACCGCTCTTAACGTACATCTGGGCGTCGGGACCTCCCTCCACATACATGGCGCGCTTAAGATCCAGCGGCAAGCCGAGAAGGATGTCGATCAGGTCGTGCATCGAGTAAGGCGACCGCGAATGGATGAATAGAAAGCGCCCGCCGCCGTCCATGCCGATGGCGGCGGCGCTCCAGACCTTGTCCGATTGCGCCCAGACATTTTTGCCCCGGCACGACACCATGCGGATGCTCTGAATGAGCGTGCGGTACTTTGGCCTAAGGTCGGCGAAGTTTTCACAGTCGCGGTCGATGATGCGCACCGCGGGCAAAGTCCCTGAAACCGGATCGAAGGCGAGAATGGTCCTGTCCTTTGAAAACCAGGAATTGTTGACATGCTCCCCGGTCTTCATGAGGGAAACGCTGGTCATGAAATCACGCTGATACATGCTGGCGTTGATCGCCGCCACCAGACGGTTGCGCCCCGCCCAGTCCCTGGCCGAGAGGCGCTTGCCCTGCCCCGCCCGCGAGGCATTCAGCAGGTGGAATTTGAAATGCCTGGGATCGATGCGGAGCACGCGCACCCGGGAATCGCCAACGGGGGATTTTTTCGGCGAGACAAACTCGCCGAAATCCAGCCCCGCTTCAAGAGCGGCGAAACCGCCCGCTTCCGGCGCATCCGCCATGGCGCTCGAATGCCTCCACCACCCCACCCAAAGAGCGGCGGTGAACAGGGCAGCCAGGGTGAATATGCGTGCCGGGTTTCTTACCATTCAAATCCCTTGGATAGGCGAATCGGACCGCAGGTTCGACCGTAGCATACCATGAAATCCGCACCTGGCCTCCCATAACTTCAACACCCAATGCCCGCGCCTAGCCCCCGGCGTGCACACTAATCCCTTAAAGCTAAAACGCTTACTTTTCTATCTCCTGGAGCCATGAGCTCCTTCGCTTTTTCCAGCGGCAGGCGGCCGTGGCCGAATATTCCGCCCCCGGTGGCGATTTGGATATACGGAAAATTTTTCGCCGCGATGGCAAATATTTTCAACATCCCATTGAAATCAAAACAAATTTCGTTATAATACTGGCTCCGAATCAGGCTAAAAACTCGCTGTTGCAAGACCTCACGCTGCCCGGCGCCACGGCTTCTTCAACCGGCGGACGATTTTGGTGGTCAGTTTTCCTTAGGGTGGAGTTATTTACAATTTATCGAGAGGGGTAACGTATGAAAAGCATGGCACGTTTTCTGGCTTTGGCACTGATCGTTTTTCTCGTGGGTTGCGCCACGACTCAAACCGGTGGTGGAACGGCACCGTCGGCAAGCGCGCCCTCGAGCGACAACAAGATGTTGACCGATGATGACTACAAGCGGCTCGGCATCCAGGAAGTGGACAGGAAATAAGACGACAAGCCGTTTGTTCCTTAATCTTTGGGGCCCGGTTTCGGCAGCCCAGGGGGCCAATGCGCCTGCACGCCGGAATGGACCTCCCCGATGGACAGGAAAATTCCATCCCCTGAATACCTGGGGATGGAATTTTTTTTGAGCGCCGTTAACCCATGAATGAAATATCGGCCTATGGCCCCGTGATCGGCGAAGACGACCGGATCAACCTTTATCACCTGAACGAACTTTACGGCAACCTCGCCCAAGAGGTGACCGGGAAGATGCAGCAGGTCTACGGCCTCGACGTGCCCATAACCTCGGGCATATGGGGGGGAACCTACCTGATCGCCGATCCCTCGGGAAAAGCCCTGCGGAAAATCTGGCGTCTGTACTGCATCGTCAACCTGCCGCAGAACGGACCTCTCGAAAAACAGGAGAATCTGGAAAAACTCATCGCCGTCTACAGCGACTGCTTCCACCGCGCCTTTTTACCCTATGGCCTGAAACTCGCCCTCAAGATGTGGGGCGGCCGATTGCCCTTCAGCAATAAAAAACGCCCGAGCATCACCCTGCACATGGAAGACCAGAACGAGCATGTGCGCTGGCTAAGAGCCTTCTTCATCTGGAACCTGGTGCCCTGGGAGGAATCCATCATCGCCGACGCGGTGAGGATCATCAAGGAATATAAGGAATTTTTTGACCTCGATGGCGAACCGGTGGACAAGGACCCCAAAGACCTCAAATACCTGCTGCAGGACATCATCATCATTTACCGGACCCTCAAGAGCGCCTGCTCCGACGATTTCCGCGAGCATGCCGACCCGATCATCCAGGACCTCACCCAACATTTCCTGAATGGACTGCACGACGCGGCGACCATCCGGGAACTTTATCTCAAGGTCTACCACAACGCCCTGATCTACGGTTACGAGGAAGCCCTGGAAGGGCCTTACCGCCGGGCCGGGCTGGACATTCGCCGCATCGACCAATGGCCGGTGGAAAAAATCAACTGGGTGCCCGACGAGCTCAAGGACAAGCTGATCCCGCCGATCAAGGACCTGTTCGCCGGCTTCAAGGCCAACCTCGACGCCGCGAAAAACCCGGCCAGCTGATTCACCCCCTCCCTCAACCTACTGTCCCCCCATCGACAAAATGCGGCAGTAAGACAAAATTTGTCCACACGGATATCCTGCGGGAAAAATAAGCGGCGGTTTTTCAGAGGGTGTTTTTAGGAATAAAACTTGCTTGTATTAGCGGGTCGACCCTTTGCCGTTATTTTTTTGACACGGCAAAAAAGGAAAACGCCCGCCGAGTGCGGC
>CP070799.1:31825-62377 GCA_020343535.1 Nitrospinaceae bacterium
GGGGCTGCCGTGGGCTGGGTGGGGCGCTGCAAATTGCCGAGGCGGTTCTTGAGCTGGCCGGTGACGAAGCCCGCGTCGCCGGTATTGGAGATGATGTGCGGGACGATGAACACCACCAGTTCGGTCTTGCTGTTTCCGCGGAACCGGGTGCCGAATAATTCCCCCAGTACGGGGATGTCCTTCAAAACGGGGACGCCCTGGTGCAATTCGGTGACTTGGTTGCGGATCAGTCCGCCCATGATGAGTACCTCGTTGTCCTTAAGCACCACCTCGGTGTTGATGACCCGGGTCAGAAACGATGGGTTGCCTGTTCCTTGGAAGGAACTGTCCGCTAGGCTGCTGATTTCCTGGTTGATCAGCAGGTTGACGAAGTTGTCAGAGTTGATCTTTGGCGTGATATCGAGCTTGATGCCAACGTTTCGGAATTGGGTAGCGCGGGAGGTGGTATTGGTGGTGGTGGTCAGCGAGGTGCTCCTGAAGGGCACGTCCTCGGCGATGGAAATATTGGCCGGCTTGTTGTCGCTGGTCACCAGAATCGGATTGGCGAGAACATTAGTTTTTGAGTCAGATGCGAGCAACTTGAGTTGGGCCAGAACACGGTCTGGATGGGTCACGAAAAACGCGCCACCCTGGGGAAATGTGCCTGGTTCGCCGATCGGCTGGCCGAGCGTAGTTCCCGCCTCTGTCGAAAAGGCACCGACATTGGAGCCGTCGGTGGTGCTCTGAAAAAACCACTCGATACCGCGCGACATGCTGTCATCCAGGATCAAATCAAGGATGAGGACCTCGATGAGTACCTGCTGCGGCACCAGGTCGAGCTTGTGAATGAGTTCCAGGATCGGCGGGTAATTGCGCGGGTTGGTGCGGATGATGAGCGAATTCGTGCTCTCGTCGGGAATGATGGTGGTCTCGCCTTCTATTGCCTCGGCGACGCCGCCGCTGACGGTGGCCTGTCGTCCGGTCTGGCCCGCTGTCCGCGAGGATTCCCGCTTCTCGCCGTTGCCGTTGTTTCGCTCGCCTTTCGTCGTCTGGTTTTCCCGGCGGGCGGCGGTGCTCTCCCGCGTGCGGCCGGTTTCGGTGGGGCGGACTTCCTGCTGCGGGAAGATAGTGGTCACCAGGTCGGCCATTTGCAGCGCGTCGCCATTCTGCACGTAATAGACGAACGTGCTCACTTTGCCCTCGCTCGCGGGCTCGTCGAGCTTGTTCACCCAGAACTCGATGGGTGATTTCAGGCCTTGAAAGGAGCTGACCGTGAGCACCGAGTTGAGCCGGGAGAGGGCGAGGAACGTGAGCGACTCGCCGAGCACGTCCTTGTAGCCCATCGACGAGAAGATCTCGGTGAGCTCCTCGACGACCACCTCGGCGTCGGCATTGTGTAGGCGGTAGAGCTGAATGTCGGAACTGGCCAGTTTGTCGATGTCGAGGGCGCTGACCACCTTGAGGATGCGGCGCACGTTGTAGGCCATCTCGATCATCATCAGGTTCTTCGTCTCGGGCACTTCGATGAAACTGCCGTTCTTGGTGAGCAGCGGGGTGACGATTTTCTGCATCGTCTCCACCGACACGTGCTTGAGCGGGACGATCTGGACGACCAGGCGCTCGCGGGCGGGAACGGAAGAGTCCTGTCCGTAGTACATGGCCAAGGGCTTGCCCGTGGCGTCCTTGGAGGGCAGGAAGCGATAGAAGTTGCCGCTCTTGACCACCGCCACGTTGTGCAGGGCGAGGATCTGCTCGAGAACGCTGTAGAGATCGGTCACCGGAATCTTGTTGAAGGTCTGCAGGGTGACCTTGCCCTGGATGCTGCCTTCGATGAGGTAGTCGATCTTGAGCAACTCGCAGAACGTGGTGATGACGTCGTAGAGCTCGGTGCCCTCGAAATTCAAGGTGATGTGCTTGGCTTTGCGGAGTTCCCTGGGCAGCGGCGGCGTCGGGTCGAAGACGGTGCGCAGGTTTCGGCCCGAGGGCTCGCGCGCGGTCTGCACCGCTTCGCGCATGGGCAAGCCGGGGTCCTTGGGCGCGCCGCTGTCGATGGTGACGGTGGCCAGCGGGCTTGCGATGAACACCTTGTTCTTGTTGTCGTCCTCGGCGAGGTACCAGAACTCGCCGCTGCCCTCGTCGGCCTGGGTTCCGAGCAGGGTGAGCGCGTCGCCCTTCATGCCGGTGCCGACGACGTCGAAGCGCGCCCCCGGCCCGGCGCGCAAGGGCACCTGGTTGCCGGAAAGCACCACGCGCTTGCGCAGGGCGGGTTTGGCGAGCTTGCTCAAGCTCTTGGGGTCGATCAGGTCGCCCCCGTTTGCCTGCGCCTCGGGCGTTTTCGCGCCGCCGTCCGGGCGCTTGGGCAGGCGCATCTGCTCGACCGGGTCGATGGCGGGTTGTTGCGACAGGGTGTCCTTGTTCTTCGGCTCGCACGCAAGCAGAAAAAACAGGCTGAGCAGCAGGGGAATGAGGATGCGCCGGTTCATGTTTTCTTGACGGCCTCCGGGCTCAGGTCGCGAACGAAGCCAAGGACGAGAAGGCTCGACTTCAGGTTTTCCGCGCCGGGTTTATTGACTCTATTGTTGACTCTGTAGGATACCAAATTCTCTACCACCAGAAATTTTTTGTGATTCTCAATGCGGTGCAGCAATTGCGACAGGCTCTTGAGATCGGAGCGGATGGTGATTTCCACCGGCACCGCCAGCAGGCCTCCGAGGGGTTTGGTCTTTTCGATGCGGGCCCGGTCGATGTTCACCCCGGCCTGCCGGGCCAGTTCCTCGATTATCTTCTGCAGGCTGGCGGCGGCCAGCCCGGCCTGCTTCTCATCCAGGAAGCGTTCGCCAAGCCGGGTGGCAATCGCCTTGTTGGTTCCGGATTTGGCATCATAATAGGGTTTCTGGTTCAAAATCTCATAATATTTTTTAATGAATTCGATTTTGCTTTCGATGTTGCCGTCGAGCCGTGCCTGGCTCGTTGTGAAGGGCTTAAACACGAATTGAATGAACACGTAAATGATGATTGCGGCGGCGCCGACCATGAGGAACCGCTTGTCGCGCTCGGATAGCTTGTCGATCATGGCCGCTCCTTGATGCGCGTGCGAATGGTGAATTTCTCTTTGCCACGGTCGTTGATGATAGTTCCGACAAATCCCGTCTCCTTGAAGTGCGGCGAATTTTCAAGCAGCGGCACGAGCTTCGAGGCGACGGCCGAGTAGCCCTTGATCTCCAGCGTGTCTTTTTTGATGTCGATGTTGGTGAGCCAGGTGTCCTTGGGCAGCGTGCGGCTGAGCTCCTGCAGGACGGGTAGCTTGAGAGGGTGCGCCTGGTCGATGGTGGCAAGGCGGCCGAAGTTTTCCCTTAGGGTTTCGTATTGGAGGTCGATTTTCTCGAGCGCGCCGGCCTGCGCTTTGATCTCGCGCAATTGTTCGTCGAGGTGGTCGAGGGTGCGGGTTTTCTGGATCCACTGGCCGAGCACGCCTGCGGCGGCGAGCAGAACGGCGGCGGCGGCCAGCCCGAGGGTGGTTTTCAGGTTGGCTTTCCTGCGCTTTGGGCTGAGCGCCGGCGGCAGCAGGTTGATATCGACCGCACAGTTTCTTAACCCGCGCATGGCAAGCCCCAGCGCGGAGCCCATGAACGAGACGGCGAATTTTTTTCCGGGAACCGGCCGGGTGCCGCGGGGCAGTGTTACCCGCGTCGTCGGCACTTCGCTGCGTTTTTCCAGATGGCCCGCCAGCGCGGGTGCGAAGGGGCCTGCGCCGGCAAGATGGAGCTGTTCCACCGTCACCGCGTCGTCTAGCGTGCGGCACGAGGCCAGCGCCTTTTGGATTTCCTCGATGACGATTTCGGCCATCCCCGCCGCCAGTATGTCGCCTGCGTCCTGCGGCAGGTCGGTCTTGAAAAATGCCTCGCGGATGTCGGGGTCGTCCAGGGTGACGTTGTGCGAAAACGCCAGCCGGCCCTGCCGGACCAGCGTCACGTCGAAGCCTTCGGGGCCCTGGTCGGCGATGGCGACGAGGCCGAGGTGACGGTCGCCCGCTTCCGTCACCAGGTTGAGATTGGCGAGGGTGGAGACGTCGAGGGCCGATGGTTTGAGGCTCAACTGGCGCAGCAGGCCCAGGTAATAATCGGCGGTTTCCTTCTTGAGGGCCGCTGCGGTGACGTGCTGTTTCTTCTCGCCCAGCGTGCGAATGTGGCAGGCGTGCAGAAGGTTTTCCAGGCCCGAGGAAAAATGCCGCTCCAGTTCGAAGGGCACCATGGCCCGGGCCGATTTCTGATCCGGCGCCGGAAGCTCGAAGGACAGCAGGGTGTAGTGCCTTCTCGGCAGGCTGACGGTCTGGTTGTCCGGCCAGGTTCCAAGGGCGAGCATCGCCTTATTCATTCGCTCGAGAAAGACTTTTTCGGCTTTCTCGTCTCCCGGGGTGAGGGGCAGGATGCGGAAAAATTTGCCGCCCAGGATGTCGATGGAACGGAACGATTTTCCGAGCAGGACGAGCGCCACCGAATTCTCGCGGATGTCGATGCCGAGGGATTTCTCAATGTAGATCGTTTTCATAATCGATCCAGTTGTCATTCCAGTAATGGGTGATCAAGGCCGGTTCATCGGCACTGCCGGTTTTTTGCACCACTGCCACCAGGGTGTGCTGCGTCGGGCTTCCGGTCACCCGGCCGGTGGACACGATGCGGAAAAACGTCGACAGGGTGGCGTTATGGTAGCCGAACTCCTCCCGGTTCGCCATGATCTCCTCGATCTGCGCCGGGTCGAACAGCAGTGAAAGGACCCCCTCGTCCGCAGTGTTGGGGTTCACCGGGCCGACATTGTAGAGGGTAAAAAACCGCCTGAATCCGCCGCCCTCCGATCCCTCCTGAGGGGGCCCCTCTTGGGGGACTTGCCCGCCGCCGTAAAAAATTTCCCGGGTCATGCCGCGCACCTGGAGCAACTCTTCCAAGACCTGGATGGGGCCGTTCCTCGCCGGGGTGGGCGGGTTGAGCTTGAGGTAATAATCGTTTTCCGTCCCGTTGATGCGGTGGTTGTCGTCGGCGTCGATCCAATCCAGAATCGAATCGGCTATGATATCGATATCCTCCTCATTTTCAACTCCTGATCGGAGAAGCGCCCGGACAAGCACCTCGCGCGAGGCGCTGTTGATAGGGATTTTACGGTTTTCGTCGATGATCGTGTAGCTCACCGTGCCACTGCCGAGTTCGATGTTCGTGCGCACCGGCAGCGGCTGGGCGACCGCGGCGGTTTCGCCGTCTTGTCCCTGCGCGGGAAAAAGGGGCTGGGCGGCGGGATCGGCGAGTTCAGTGCCGACGATCATTCCAAGCTCCGCATGGTCGCCATGATAATCGGCCGGTTGCAGGATCTCCGCCCGGGCCAAAGCCAGCCCCGCCTTGGCGAGGTGGTAGCTCTCGATGTCCTCCTTGAAATTGCGCGTGGTGTTGACCTCGGTTTTCATAGAAAACGCAAACTCCGTTCCGAGCGCGATGAGCAGCACCAGCGCCCAGATGACCACCAGCATGGCCATGCCTTTTTGGTTATTATCAGGTCGGAGCATCGAGACCGGCCTCCTCTTCCAAGACGATGGGTATTGCAAATTTCATTCCCGTATTGAGCGGCAAGATGAGAGGGAACGATCGCAAGATTTGCGGTTCCCCGCCGTCGTTGCCCGGGTTCTCGGCGAGGCCGACGTATACCTCTATGCCTCTTGGCAGGGAAATAGGTGTTTCATTGAGGTCTTGATCCTGACCGGGGCGCGGCGAGGCTGGCACCGGCGTCCGGTTCGCGTGAAATTCGACGCGGTCCACCCATTTGCCGGTCACGGGCTCAAGAATCCCGTCCCCGATCGGCGCTTGTGCCTCAATATCCAATTTATCAATCATATAGTAGCGGAACTCCAGGTAGGAAATGCCCTCGGCCAACAGGTGATAACTCACCCGGGGGGACCGCGGCGGAATGCGCGAAAACGGGTTTTCACCGGCCAAGTCGCGCTCCATCATGAGCAGGCCGTGCCGTCCGGATTCCGGGTGTTTACCGATAAAGAACTGCACCTCGTGCGGCCAGGGTTGGTATTCGGTGCCGGTGAGCGTTCCGGCGAAAGTGACGAAACGGATGAAGTCCTTGCCGCCTTCAAAGGCGAGCAGGCTCGCCGGATTTTTGACGCCCGCCGGAGAGGTGCTTTGCTCGGCCTCCGTCCGCGCGGGCGTGATGAACACTGGATAGGTGGATTTTATTTTCTGACCCAGTTGGTTGGTGATGACACGCAGCCGCTGCCGTACATCGAGCTTGCTTTCACCCGCCTCCTGCGCCTGGATGCCGAGGCGTAAGCCTCCCATCGCGGCGGTCACGATCATGCCGACGATGGCCATGGCGAGAATGAGCTCGAGCAGGGTGAAGCCGCGTGTGTCGCCGAGAGGTCTCATCGGGTCACCTTGGTGGAGGGGGCCGTGGCCGATGCCCCGGTGCTGGCCGCCGGGGTGGCGGAAGAGCCCGCGTCCTCCTGCAGGCTGGAGGAACCGCCGTAAAATGTTTTTTCGAGAACGCTGTCGTCGAGCGGCAGCGTCTGCCCCTCCCGCCACAGGGTGACGAGCTCCAGGCCCCGAGGCTGGCTGAGGTCGTTCCACGTCACCTTGAGGTGTACCTGCATCAGGCCTTCGCCGGGCAGGTTGTAGGGTTCCGCCTCGAAGGGCTGAATATCCAGTTCCCAGCGGTAGTTCTCGTTTTCGACGAAGGTGCCGGCGGTGTCGTTGGGATGAAAGTCCACCAATTCCAGTTCCGCCAGGCGGGAGTCGGCGAGCGCCGCCGCCTGCAGGTATTGCTCCGACACCTCGGCGGATTTGAGGCCCCCGGAAAACAGGCCGAGCACCGCCGCGAGGCCCGCGGCGAGGAGGGTCATCGCGAGGATGACTTCGAGCAGGGTGAACCCGCCCTCAGCGCTCGGGCTGAAGGATGTGTGGCGCTCCGGTGACCGGATCGATGTGGATCTCATAAATCAGTTTCTCTTTTTTGCCTGGGTCGGCCTCCATGCGAATCGAGCCGCCGCTGGCGTTGCCCAGAGGAAAAAAGCGAACGAGGAACCGCCCCTCGCTTTGCGATTCGTTGTGCTGGCTGAAGGCGCTGAACCGGATCGGCCTTCCGAGGCTGCTCTGGCCGCCGCTGGCTGCGGCGCTCCCCGGCCCGGAGAGCCAGTAGGTGTTGGCCGACAGGTCGCCGTGGAACGTCAGCAGGCGTTTTTGAGCGATGGCCTCGCTTCTGGCCAGGCGCAGCGAAGCGGCGACCTTGCGCACCTCGGAGCCCGCCTGGACGCGGTGAAGCGCCTGCGTGACGTACGGCACGGTGAGCGCGGCGAACAGCCCGATCAACATGAGGACGAGGGTGAGTTCCAGCAGCGTAAACCCGTCCTCGCTTCTGTGAATCCATCGGCGGTGGTTCAATGGCTTTGCGGGGCCGGGTGGGGCCCATCGGGCAGGACAAGCCCATTCCGGCTTTTTCTATTCGGTTGAAGACTTTTCAAAATTTTCCCAGCTGACGATGTCCTGATCGTTACCTTCCCCGCCCTCGGCGTTGTCCGCCCCGTAGGACAGCAGGTCGTAATCGCCGTGCTCGCCCGGCGAGCGGTAGGCGTAATCGTTGCCCCAGGGGTCCTTGGGAATGCTCTTTTTCAGATAGGGCCGGATGGCTTCCAGGCCTTCATCGGTCGTCGGGTATTTATGCTTTTCCAGCCGGTACAGGTCCAGCGCCTGGCCGAACAGCTCGATCTGTGCCTGCGCGTCCTGCTGGCGCGCGCTGTCGACATGGCCGAACAGCTTCGGGCCGACCAGGGAAGCGAGAATGCCGATGATCACCATCACCACGATGATCTCGATGAGCGAAAAGCCTCGCGGGTTGTTGAGGGGCCTTGTAAGTAACAATCTCGGTCGGTTCATGGTTTCCTTTTCGTCGTTGTCGTGTGGGGTTCGAGGTCCTTAAAAATTGATTTCGTTGATGCTGAAAATGGCGAGCAGCATCGAGATCACGATGAAACCGATCACCATCGCCATGAAGGTGATGAGGATGGGCTCGATCAGCGAGATAATCTGCTTGATCGCGCGCGCCACTTCCTTGTCGTAGGTGTGGGACACGCGCAGCAGCATTTCCTCCATTTTCCCCGACGCCTCGCCGACGGTGATCATGTGCACTGCCATCGGCGGGAATACCCCCGTCTGCTTGAGTGGCCCGGAAAGCCCCTTGCCGCCCTTGAGGCCCTGGTGCAGGGGGTTCATCGCCGCCAGGATGACCCGGTTGCTGAGGATGGTGCGCACGATGCTGAGCGCCGGCAGCACGGCCACGCCGCTTTTAAGCAGGGTGGCCATGGTCAGGCTGAAGCGGGAGACCTCCACCTTGCGGATCAACTCGCCGATGAGTGGCACCTTGAGAAGAAACGCGTCCCAGCTCGATTTCCCGTTTTCACTTTTCAGGTACAGCGCGAAGCCTCCCACCATCGCGGCGAACACCAGGAGAAGCAGCCAGCCGTATTGCATGACGAGGTCGCTCATCCCCAGCATGATGCGGGAGATGAGGGGCAGGGCCTGCCCCGCTTCGTCGAACAGGGTGGAGAATTTCGGAATGACGACGGCGAACATGAAGAGCACCGCGGCGACGCTGAAGAAGACGAGAAAGCAGGGATACATCATGGCGGAGCGGATGTTCTGCTTGAGGTCCTCGGCCTTTTCCATGAAATCGGCAAGGCGGTTGAGCGAATCGCCCAGCAGGCCGCCGGTTTCACCGGCGCGGATCATGTTCACGTACAGCTTGGAGAACACCGCCGGGTGTTCGGCGAGGGCCTCGGCGAACGAGCTGCCGGCGTGCACGCGCTGGTGAATGCCGGTGAGCATTTTGCGGGTAGTTTCCTTTTCCGACAGCCGGGAAACGCTGGCCAGGCTCTCGTCGAGTGTGAGGCCGGAATTCACCAGGGTGCCGAGCTGCTGCGTCAGGATCAGCAGTTCTTTGGGCGAAGTGCGCTTGAAAAACCCAGGGAGCTTGAGGTCGAGAGAAAACCCGCTCGAGATCTTCTTTTCCGAAACTTCAACGGGGTAAAAGTTCAGCCGGCGCACGTTTTCGGCGGCGATACGGACGTCCGGCGCTTCGACGTTGCCTTCGACGAATTTCCCTTCCCGGTCCGTGGCCTTGTAGTAGTAAACCGTCATAGCGTGTGTTTGCCGCGCGCGGCCTCCGGTTTTAGCCGCGGTCGCTCAGGGTGACCCGCAGGATTTCCTCGACGGTGGTGACTCCGCTGACGACCTTGTCCCAGCCGTCCTCGCGCAGGGTCCTCATGCCTTTTTTCCGCGCGGCGTCGCGGATGATATGGGCCGATGTCTTGGAGAGGATGAGCTGGCGGATATCGTCGTCCACCACCAGCAGTTCGAAAATGCCCGCCCGGCCGCGAAATCCCGTCTGGCTGCAGTTCTTGCAGCCGGTGCCGTGGTACACCGTGATGCCGTGGTGGCCAAGCAGGCCAAGCTCCTCCGCCATTTGCGGGTTGAGTTCGGTGGGTTCCTTGCAGTCGGCGCAGATCACGCGCACGAGGCGCTGGGCCAGTACGCCGAGCAGAGCCGAGGAAATGAGGAAGTTTTCGATCCCCATGTCGAGCAGCCGGGTGATGGCGCCGGCGGCGTCGTTGGTGTGCACGGTGCTGAACACCAGATGGCCGGTGAGCGCCGACTGGATGGCGATGTCCGCCGTTTCCGAATCGCGGATTTCGCCCACCATAATGACGTCCGGGTCCTGCCGGACGATGGACCGCAGGCCGCTGGCGAAGGTCAGGCCGATCTGCGATTTCACGTGAATCTGGTTAACGCCGCGCATCTGGTATTCGACCGGGTCTTCGATGGTGATGATTTTCTTGTCCGGGGTGTTGATCTTGGCCAAGGCGGCATACAGGGTCGTGGTCTTGCCGCTGCCGGTGGGGCCGGTGACCAGCAGCATGCCGTACGGCTTGTGGATCAGCGCCTCCAGCTGCCTGAGGGGTTTGTCGGGAAAGCCCAAGTGTTCCAGATTCACCGACAAGTTGCCGCGGTCGAGAACACGCATGACCACGCTTTCGCCGAACAGGGTGGGCAGGGTGGAGACGCGCATGTCGATGTCCTTGCCGAGGATCTTGAGCTTGATCCGCCCGTCCTGCGGCAGCCGGCGCTCGGAGATGTCCAGCTTGGCCATGATCTTGACGCGGGTGACCAGCGGGGAGTTCAGGCGCTTGGGGGGCGCTTCGAATTCGTGCAGCATGCCGTCGATGCGGTAGCGCAGGAGCAGGTCGTCGGCGAACGGCTCGATGTGAATGTCGCTTGCGCGCATTTCGATGGCCTGGGAGATGATGTGGTTCACCAGCTTGATGACCGGGGCTTCGGAGGCCATGTCGCGGATATGCTCCATGTCCTCCAGGTCGGCGTCGGCGCTCTGGAACTCGTCCTCCTGAATATTGCCCACCATGCGGCCCATGGTCGACCCGCCGGCTCCGTAATGTGTTTCCACCGCTTCAAGAATGTCCTGCTCGCTGGAAAGGACGAGGTTGATGTTTTTTCCCAGCGAGATCTTCAGGTTTTCAAAGGTGGCGAGGTCGAAGGGATCGAACGCCGCGAGGGTGAGGGTGCCATTGTCCAGGCCCAAGGGAAAGAGCACTTTTCCCTTGAGGTAGGTCTTGGAAATATTCAGCCCTTCCACCGGCAGTTGGTCCTTGGGGTAATCGGACAGTTTGAGATAGGGCAGGCGCAGCTCCTCGCTCAGGGTCTCAAGCAGGGTCTGGACGTGAAGGTAGCCGTGGTCGGTCAGGGTCTTTCCCAGGTAGCCGCCATTTTGCAGGTGGCTCGCCTTGACCTCCTCCATGGTCTTGGGGTCGATTTTTTTGTGCCGAAGGAGAATTCTTTCGACCGGATCGATTTTCTTGAGCATATTGCCGCCCTGGAGTTGCTATTTCTTGGTGGTTCGGCTGCGGTTTTTCTGGTTCGCCCGCGAGCTTGCCTTGTTGTTCTTGCCGACCGGTTTTGCGGCGGTCCTGGCGGCCTTCTTGACCACCGACTTGGATTTATCCGCGATATTGCTGGCGGGAAAATTCAGTTGATCGGTGGGGAACTTCACCAGTTTGAGATTCAGTTTTTCGCCCTTGGCGTTGTCGAGCGTGATGCCGGTTTTTTCGATGCGGGTGATCTTGTATTCGCCGATGCGCGCGCCCACGCCATAGCCTTTATGGATCACGGGTTTCTGGACCACCGGCGCGCCCGGCTGCGCCACGGGGTAGGTGCCCTCGAGGAGCGCGAGTTCCTTGCCGTCGAGGAGGACGACGCCGCGCAGGGTCAGGTTCGGCGGCGGAACTTTGGGCACCGCGGCGGCGACGTTCGCCGGGCGCGGAGCCGGTTGGACGAAGAACGACCGGCGTTCTTCCTGAAACAGATTGTTCTGGGTCACCCCTGAAATCGCATTGGCGCTATAGGCCTTGCGGTCCACCAGGTTTGCGGGGGGATCTCTCGGCGGCGGCCGGACGGTCTCGCCATCGATGTGGTCGGGATAGGGCGGATGCGTCCAGGTGCGTACATTCCAGACCCCGAGCCCGGCGAGGGCGATAAGAAGGCAAACATTGGCTGCCATTAATAACTTATTCACAGGCAAGGTCCAGTTATATCGGAACGGTGATTTTGCTCAAGCTAATGAAATAATTGGGCCTTGTCAAGGTTTGTGCGGCCCGGAACGCACCCGTTCGCCCGTGGGCGGTGAAAAACCTCATCTTAAACTCTCATCATACTCCTCCCCAGCGGGAAAATCATCTGGATATCTCGCTTCCAGCGGGCTTGACTTTTAATTCGCCCGGGGGTAGATTTAACCCTGAATTTACAAGGTCTTCCGGTGGTGTGGCGGAGGCCTGCCATCGGTTGGACGGGGGGAAATGTGAGTCATCAGAGCCTGCTGGGAGAGGTGAAGAAGCATATTCCGTTTCGCGTGTACGGTAAGGGGCCGGTGGTCGACCTTTTTCGCGAACTGGGACATTATGTCGATAAGAAAACGCCGCTGCAGGTAACCGATGTCTTCCGGTCCGACGAATCGGGAGAAATCGTCTGCGAAATCGGCCTTGAAGGCAAGGGCAAGATCACCGCGGCGCTCACCAATCTCAAACTCGATATCACCCACCCGCTGTACCGCAAGGTGAAGGATTACCGGGGCGAGGTGGTGGCCGAGCTTGCCGCCGGCGAAACCCCCGACATCAACCGGCCCGGTTTCCGCGTTGGGGACCTCTACAAGCGCGGCGGCTAGCCGGGGCGCCGGAATCAGGCGTTCTCGGAGTTGATGAATTTCTTCAGAAAGGGGAACATGGCGCCGCGCTTGGTGATCATTTCCTCGCGCGATTTTTTCACCACCTCTTCATCGATGATGGCGATGCCGCGCTCCTCGGCAAAGCGCTCGATGCCCTTAACCACCATGCCGCGCGCGAACGAGGGAATTCGGTCGAGCCGGCTTCTGGCTTCTTCCGTCCACTGCGTGCGAAACTCCACTTCCAGCCCCAGCGTGTCCTCTATCTTCAGGGTGATTTCCTTGCCGCCGTGCTGGCCGGGTTCGTAGTCGCACGAGGTGTCGGTGGCCATGTAGTTCCCTGTTTCGGCGAAGGCGCGGGCGCGGCATCCCGAACACATGGCTGAGAATTCACAGGAGCCGCACTTGCCCTCGAGGTTCTTTCGGTCGCGCAACTGCTGCATCAGCGGGGCGCCATACCACAGGTCCTTGAAGGTCGAGGTCTTCAGGTTGCCCACCGATTCCTCGATGAAGGGGCAGGGGGTGAGGTTGCCCTCGGGAGAGATGCGGCTGTAATGGGTGGCCGCCGGGCAACCGCCGGAATAGGTGCGGGTGTATACCGAATCGGGATCGTTCTCGTAGACGACGCGCTTGTACTGCGGCGCGCACTTGGAGTTGATCATCAGGCGGCCCTTGTATTTCATCTGCTCCTCGTAAAGCGTTTTCAGGGCTTTTTCGTAGGCCGCGTTGGAGATGTCGGTGTTGCCCTGGCCGCGCCCGGTGCACACGAGGAAGTACAGGTTGAAGGCCACCGCGCCGATCCTCTCGGCGAAGGCCACCACTTCAGGTATTTCCTCATAGTTCATGTCGGAAACCGACATCTGGATGAGAAAATCCACGCCCACTTCATTCAGCACGTCGAACGCGTGCATGGAGCTTTCCCAGGCTTTGTCGACGCCGCGGAATTTATTGTGCTTGCCGGGGTCCATCGAATCGATGCTGATGCCGACGCCGTGCGCGCCGGCGGCCTTGATCTTTTCGGCGTTGGCCTTGTTGATCAGCGTGCCGTTGGTGCCGAGGACGACCATGAACTTCTTGTCGGCGGCGTAGCGGATGATGTCGTAAATGTCGGGGCGCAACAGCGGCTCGCCGCCGGTGAGGATGAGGAAGGCGTTGGGGTTCACCTCGGCGATCTGGTCGATCACCCGGAAACATTCCTCGGTATTGAGTTCGTCGCTCCTGAAGCCGCCGCGAAACGCCGCGTCGAGGTAGCAGTGATCGCAATTGAGGTTGCAGCGTTTTGTAAGGTTCCAGGAAATGGAATACGCTCTGAAATCCATTCGCTCCGGTTTAATTTCAAATCCTGTGGATGTGTTTTCCATGATAAATTGAATTTCCCTGACCGGGCGGCGGCTCGGCGTGGGGAGCGGGGCTGCCGGTCTCGGGCCCGGCGTGACCGACCGCCGGGCGCATTGCAAGCAAGTGGGTGCTTGTGATTTTCATTCGCCATTATCATAAAGGGTTTTCTACCATGAAACAAATATTTTGCCGTTTCGGGGCGTGGGCCGCCCGCCCGCGAAACCTGCTTTTAGGCGTTTTCGCAGTGCTTGTGCTTCCCGGGCTTGCCGCCGGGGCGGAAAAGGGGGGCGAGACCTTCCTCATCGCCGGGCCGACGCGCGAGGACCGGCTCACGTTGCATCAGTTGGAAGCGTTGGGCGCGCGCGAGATTGCAAGCGCGTATTTTGACCGGGCGCTCGGCTATTCGGGGTCGCGCTTTCGGGCGGTGGAGTTTGCGCGGTTGATCGAGCGATATGATCCCGGGGGGGTGGGGGACGCGGTGCTGCTCGACTGCTTCGACGATTATCAGGGGCTGATCGCCGTCGAGGACATCCGCCGCTACCGCCTGGGCATCGCCACGCGCATCGAGATCCTTTCGCAAGGCGCCGTGATCCCCGGCTGGCTCAACCCGCTTCTCATTCTGGTGCCCGACGGCAGCGCCGCGCCGCCGATGGAGCGGTTTCTGACGGCAAACATCCGTGCTATCCGCTTTGTGAAGAAGGCGGATTATTACGCGCCCCTGGAAAAGCTGGCGGCGGGCGCGCCCGCGGCGCGCGAAGGAATGAAGGTATTTAAAGACAATTGCCTGTTCTGCCACGCGCTGAAAGGGGTGGGCGGCGGCAAGGGAGGCGGCCTTCCGGCGCGGTTCGATTTTTCAGGCGATGCCGGGGCGTTTTACCGGGCCTTCGCCGCCACCCATTCATCGGATAACCCGGACAAGCAAAGCATCGCCCAGTTCGTGAACGAGCGGCAGCTTGCGGGCATCGCCGCCCTGCTGAAGGCGGCCAGCCCGTAGGCGGAAGGGTTTCGTGTTAGGTTCGGATGGCGGGGTTCATCACCGTGCGAATGGTGTTCATGAGTTGCAGGCCGAAGGTTTCGGGGTTCTCGGATTTGGCGAGGAAGCCGTCGGCCCCGCTTTGCTGGGCGTAGGAGCGGGCGAGGGCGTTGTTGATCGCGGTGACCATGATCACCCGCGTGTGGTGGCCCAGGTAGCGGTCCCGGCTGCGGATAGCCTTGATGACGGTGATGCCGTCGACCTCGGGTATCATCCAGTCGACAAGAATGAGGTCGTACTTGCCTTCACTGATGGCCTTGAGGATACCGCCGGGAGTTTGAATCGCGGTGGTGGTGTAGCCGATATTCCGGAGATGCAATTCCAGGATTTTCAGGAAATGGGGATCGTCGTCGATGGTCAGTGCTTTCATGGGTGGTTCGCTCCTCCGGTGCGCATTATTTCTGTCTGCGGCGGTTGATATTGTCTGGCGATTCTCGGTTTCAGAACGGCGGATTCGCCACTTTCTTGAGCGGGAATTGCGTGGGTGCTTTAAAATCAGGGGTTCGCGGGCGCGGGAATTTTTCTTGGAGCGGACCTTTGGGCGTGATACCTTGATTCCACACAAACCCGGGCTGGCGTGTAGCCGGTTGTTTTTCGTGGTAGTTGCTATTCGATTTTTGAGGGCTTTCTGATGCAGGTAACGGTTTTACTTAGTTTCGCCGCGGCCACCCTGGTGGAGCTGTTGGGGCTTCAGTGGGTGAGCGGCCAGATCAGCATCCTAAACACGATCTCTCTCATTATGCTCACGTTTCTGGTGGGGGTGGTGGTGGGCCGCAGCTGGGGCAAGGAATATTTTGAGAAGATGCAGTGGAGTCTCAAATCGCGGACGCCCCCCGAGGGGGGAGTGGTCAACGGCGCGGTGATGGCCATTGCAAGCCTTCTGCTCATGACGCCGGGCATCGTGACCGACTCCATCGGCCTTCTCATCCTGATTCCCTTCACGCGCGGGCCGTTTTTGAAATTCGCCGCCTCGCTGGCGCGGGGGAAAGTCTCCCGTGGCGAGATGTATTATTTCTTTAAAAGCTAATTTTTTCCAATGCGCCCGAACCGCCCTAGAGGCGCCTGCTGTCCAGCGGCCTCGGCCGGGGTTCCGCGAGGTCCGCGATGATCGTTCCCCCTCCCGTCCGCCACTTGCGCGCCGAACTGCTCGATCTCGACAAGGCGCCCTACGAAGAGGTGAAAGACAGCCTGAAGGACGTCGAGCGGGTCAACCGCTACCTCAGCGGCTATCGCGTGCTGCTTGAGCACGTTCGTCCGTTTCTCGCCGAGCACCGGGGGCCTCGGCCCTTCACTCTTCTCGATGCGGCCACCGGCTCCGCCGACCAGCCGGTGGAGGTGGTGAAGCTGGCGCGCCGCATGGGCGTGCCGATCGCCGTCACCGCCATCGACATCAACGCAAAAATGCTGCGCTTCGCGCGCGAGAGAACGCGGGCCTATCCCGAGATCCGCTATGTGCGATGCGATATTTTTTCCCAGCCCTTCGCCGCCGGCAGCTTTGACCTGGTGGCCAATTCGCTGTCGCTGCACCACTTCGAGCGCCAGCGAGTGGTAGACTTTCTGCGAACCCTGGCATCGCTCGGGCGGCGCGGGTTCGTGGTCAACGACCTGCATCGCAGCCGCGTGGCTTTCGTCTCGATCTGGCTGCTCACGCGGCTGCTCACCAGAAACCGCCTCACCCGTTACGATGCGCCGGTCTCGGTGATGAATGCGTTCACCCCGGCGGAGTTTCAAGCGATGGTCCAGGAGGCGGGCATCGACGGAGCCCGGGTGACCCGGCACTTTCCTTACCGCATCGCCGTGGTGGCCCGCGGGATTGAAGCGGGAGCGGTCTCATGAGCGCGGTGGACGTGGCGGTGGTGGGCGGCGGCCCGGCCGGCGCGGCCTCGGCGATTTTTCTCGCCCGCCAGGGTTATGCGGTGACGCTCCTCGACCGCGCCCGCTTTCCGCGTGACAAGGTCTGCGGCGAGTTCATCAGCCCCGCCGCCGACGCGCTGCTGAATGAGATGGGGGTCCTCGCTGCCATCGAGGCCCGGCGGCCTCTCCGGCTCAAGGGGATTTTCCTTGCCGCTCACGGCGAGCGGCCACTGTGGGTCGATTATCCTCCCGAACGGCCGGGCGGATCGCCAATGAGCAGCCTCTCGGTGCCGAGGCTCGACCTCGATGGGTTGCTGCTCCAACGGGCGCGGGCGGTGGGGGTGCAGGTGCGGGAGGGCTTCGCGGTGACGGATTTCCGGGTTCGCGACGGCGCGGCGGTGGGGGTCGCGGGAAAGGACGACGCCGGCGCCGGGTTCGAGATCGCCGCCCGGCTGGTGATCGACGCGGGTGGCAGGAACTGTCTTGCGATCCGCCGGTTCGGCCTCAGGAAAAAGCGGGGCGGAAAAAGGGGCAAGATTGCTCTGGCGGCGCACTGGCGGGGCGGCCGCCGCTTCGCCCCGTATTGCTACATGCACATCCAGCCACCCGGCTACACGGGAATCGCCCCCACCGGCGAGGGGGAAGCCAATGTGGTGCTGGTGGTCGAGGGTGGCGCCCTCAAGGGGAAAGACCCCGAGGAATTTTACCGGCGGACGGTGCTTGCCGAGCCGTCCCGGCGCGCGCTTTTGGAGGGCGCGGCGCCCATGGAAAAAGTGCGGGCGGTGGATTCGCTGGCCTATGCGGTGCGGACGGCTCCGATCGGCGGACTAATGCTCGTCGGGGATGCCATGGGGTTCATGGACCCGTTCACCGGCGAGGGCATCTACCTTTCGTTAAGAAGCGCGAAGATCGCGGCTGAGGCTGCGGGCCAGGCGTTGGCGGGGCGGGTGTCCAGCCGTCAGGCCATTGACGAATACCGGGAAAGGCGCCTGCGGGAATTTCGTTGGAAGTTTGCGATCAGCCGGGTGCTGGAAGGCCTGATCGAACGGCCCGCCCCTTGCCGGTGGGTGATGCGGGCGCTTGGCGCGCGGCCGGCGCTCGCGGAAGACCTTGTGGGGGTGATCGGCGATTATTTCCCCGCCCGGAAGGTGGCGTCGGCGGGGTTTCTTCTGCGGCTGCTTGGGGTGGCGGCGGCCTCGGCCTTCGCGCCGGCGGAAAGCGGCGGGACGCGGCCGGAAAAAATCCCGGCGGGGTCCCCCGAGTCATAAACCCGGCGCTCGGGGGAGGGGCCCCCGAGCCGGGTCATCGTCCTGATTAGTGAAGGGTTGCCTCGTATTCCTTGAGGATTTCGTCGAGGCGGTCCTTGGCTTTGAGTTTCTGCTTCTGGTGCTGTTTTTTCTCCATCTCCTGTTCGGGGGTTAGGAACTTGAGCTTGTTGAGCTCTTCCACCCTTTCCTTGAGATCGGCGTGCTCGGCGTAGAGCTTCTTAAACTCGTTGTTGTTTTCCAGAATTTTCTCCAGCAACTCCCCGTTGATTTCCATAAGCTTTTCCCCTTTCCATTCATTTCATTGACGATTTTTCAAATAATTGATTTCCGCTTCCGGTTTCCTTAGGTAATGGATGGACCCTTCTTCCTCGAAGAAGTCCGAGCCCGCTCTCTCCTGCCGGTCGAGCGCCAGGCGCGCAGCGCAGGCGGCCACGGACGGGCGCGGGCGGTTGGTTTCAGTTAAATACAGGTCCCCCAGCCTTCGTGCGAGCCAGTCTCCGTACACAGTGAGGCCGAAGCCGACAAACAGCGTGGGCTCAACGACGTGTTCGATGAAACACTCGGGCGAGACGGCGGTATCCGGCGAAATGCGCGTGAGGCGGCCCGCCTCGCGGCGAAAAAACGCCGTGTAAATTTCCTTTTTCCGGGCATCCAGCACCGGGCAGATGGGATGCCCGGACTCGCCCGCGGTGGCGGCCACCGCCTCCAGTGTATCGATTCCCACCACCGGTTTTCCCGTCACCAGGCCCATGCCCTTGAGCAGGCTCATCCCAACACGCAGGCCGGTGAACGAACCCGGTCCGCGAGTTACCACGAAAAGATCCACGCTGTGAAGATCCACTCCCGCACCCTTCAGCACTTCGTCCACCTGCTGGAGAACGCGGTTGGAAAATTGGCTGGGCGGGTTGAGGATGGTTTCGCGGGAGATTGTATTATTCTCAAGAAGGGCGACACTGCTTTGTGGAGTGGCTGTGTCTATTCCCAGGATTCTCATGGGCGTGTGGAATCGTGAGGGGACATCTTCATGGCTGCCGCTTGCGCCGGTAATGTTTTATGTATGTGTCACCGAGACTTCAGGTCAAAAATAGGTTATCCCGGGGGGATTGTCAATGAAATTTACTTTTCTCCGTCGCCCATCTTATTTGTTGTTTGTTTTTATGCAGTTATTTCAATAGGCCGAAATTGGGACGTGGCGATAGCATGGATTGTCATTGTAAAGTTTAAAACTCCCTGAAACCAGGGGGTAAACCCTCCAAAATTTCCCCTGATGACCAATTAATTATAAGGAAGTTTTATTAAAAGTATATTAATTCTTGACAAATCAATGGGTTATATTTAATGTTATTGCGTCATGAAGGGTAAATCTTTATGTCGAATTTTGCGGAATGTTTAAAAGTAGGAGGGGTTCCAACGGGTCGGCCACCCGTGAAAAAAATCATCCGGAGAAGGAGGCCTTATGTTTTTTGAAGTGAAAATCTACGATGCTAGTGGAGAGCTGAAAAAAGTGGTTTCGCCGAAACGGCTCAGCAACCGGTTCTGGAAAAAGAATGAAAACGCCCTGCCGGATTTCAAGGACAACGAAATCGGCGGGGAGGACTGGTCGGTAAAGGATTCCAGGCAGGTGGTCCACATCGGCACCGAAGAGGGCTACTGATTGCCCGCCCGCGTTATGATCTGTTTATTTCCTTTAAAATCAACTTTCTATTTCTGAGACAGTGGCTTTGGGGCCGCCCGATTGCCGTGGAGGTTTTATTGTTATGTAGGCCTTGCTGGCGCAATTATGTTATAAAGTTTTATTGGAGCCGAACGTGTGAGACGCCTCCCCAGGGAGATGGACGTTCGGCTTCCTTTTTTTTAAGGATTTAGGAGATATTTGTGTACGTAACCACCGAACAGCAGTTGCTCGAGTTATGCGAGGCGCTGAAAGACGCCGAAATGCTGGCCCTCGACACTGAATTTGTCCGCGAAAAAACCTATTTTCATCGTCTGGGCCTCATCCAGGTGGCAAGCGACGGTGTTTGCGCCGCCATCGACCCGATTGCCGTTCCCGCGCTCGACCCGTTTCTCGACCTGATCCGCAAGCCCGACGTGCTGAAGGTGTTCCATGCCGGAAGGCAGGACCTGGAAATCCTGAACCGCCTGGCGGGTGAGGCCCTCAAGCCGATTTTCGACACCCAGGTGGCGGGCGCTCTTCTCGGCTGGGGTGCGCAGATTTCCTTCGCGCGCATCGTGATGAAGGCGACGGGCAAAAAAATCCACAAGGGCGAGACCTACACCGACTGGTGCCGCCGGCCGCTCAGCCAGAGCCAGATCGATTACGCGCTGGACGACGCCCGTTACCTTATTCCGGTTTACAACAAGGTGCTTCGGCAGCTGAAAAAATACGATCGCATGAGCTGGGTGCAGGGCGAGTTCGAGCCGCTGGAAAACCCGGACAATTTCAAGCTGCCCGACCCCCGCAAGCAGTTTTTGAGGGTGAAGAGTCTGCGCGGTTTGAAGCCGGTGAGCCTTGCCGCGCTGAGAGAACTGGCGGCCTGGAGGGAAGAAGAGGCGATTCGCCGCGACTGCCTGCCCAAGGCGGTGGTGCGCGATGAATCTCTGCTGGAAATCGCCCGCAAGCTCCCCGGCAAGCTCGATGCGCTGGCCGCGATTCGGGGGTTCCATCGCAAGGAAGTGGGAAAAAGCGGCCAGGCGATTCTCGAGGCCATCCAGCGGGGCAAGGCGGTTCCGGAAGAGGCGATTCCCGTTTTACCGGATAATGAGGGGCACGTCACCAGCCGTGGCGTCGAGGAACTGCTCTCCGCGTTCGTGCAGATCCGCTCCGAGGAAATGAGGATCGAGCCCAGCATCCTGGCGCAAAGAAAGCAGGTGCACGATCTGGTTAAATGTTTCGACCAGAAGCAGGATCTTGAAAAACATTTCCTGTTTCAGGGCTGGCGCAGGGAAGCCATCGGCACCGAATTGCTCGCGTTCCTGAACGGCGAGCGCGGCCTCGCCATCGACCAGAACGGCCAGGTTGTCACCATCCCCATCCATCTTCCCGGTTCAGCGCTGGCCTGATTTCTCCTGCCGCGAACCAAGCTCGCCGATAAAGCGCCGGTACTCCCCCGTGGTTCTAAGCCGCTCAAGATCCGGGTCGGTTTCGATCTGCGCCTGGTCGCCATAGCCAAGATCCACAGCTTTGGCCAGGGCGGAAAGGCTGTTTTGCGTGTCTCCTTCCAGGGAATGCAGGCAGGCCCGGTTATAGTGCAGTTGCGGGTTATCCGGGGCGATCTGTTCGAGACGGTTCAGGGTGTCGCGGGCCTCGCCGAAGCGCCGGGCTTTCAGGTAGGTGGTGCTCAAGTTGACGTAGGTCTCCACGAAGTTCTCGTTGTGGCTGAGAGCCATCTTGTAATTGTCCACCGCCGCCTCCAGCTTGCCCCCGGCGAGGTCGCGGTTTCCCGCGTTGTAATGGAAGATTCCCATCCGTCTGTTTTTCTCTGGGTCGTCATGATCATCGTGGCCGCCGTGGCTATTCCGAGCGTGGCCGGCATTTTCACCCCCAGACATCTCTATTGGCGGGGGGGCGGGCTTCGCTGGCCGCCCGCCGGGGAGAAACAGGCGGTCGTTTAAGAGGAACACGGCGGCGGAGGCCACCAGAAGCAGCGGCAGGGCCTTTTGGATCAGCGGTTCGGGTATTTTCATGACGCAGGGGAGTCTTTGGTTGTGGCCGGGTTCAGTGGCGCTTGCTCTTCAGCGACGGCCGCGCGGGTGGGTGCACCGGCTGATTTCAACCGCACTTTCCTATGATACCATCCCCCAGCAATATCCTTGCAATTTACCCGGTTTTATTTACAATCGGGACAGGTTCCTGCCAACGTTAAACCCGGCCGCCACATGTCCGCCACCCGATCCCAGGAAAATATTTCCCGCATCCACATCCTGCCCGACGAGCTGGCCAACCGAATCGCGGCGGGGGAGGTGGTGGAGCGGCCGGCCTCCGTGGTCAAGGAGCTGGTGGAAAACGCCATCGACGCTGGCGCCACCCGCATTCGCGTGGATGTGGAAGGTGGCGGCAAGAAGCGCATTCAGGTGCTCGACAACGGTTCGGGAATGTCGCGCGAGGACACGCGGCTGGCGTTCTTCCGCCACGCCACCAGCAAGATTGGACAGGCGGGGGATCTGGAAGCCATCGGCACGCTCGGCTTTCGCGGCGAGGCGTTGCCGAGCATCGGGTCGGTGGCCCGTGTCCGCCTGACGACGCTGGCCCGGGAAGGTGAGGCGGGCACGCTTGTCTCGGTCGAAGGCGGCAAGGGGCCGGTGGTGGGCGAGGCCGGTTGCCCGAAGGGCACCACCGTCGAGGTCGAGCAATTGTTCTACAACACTCCGGCGCGCCGGAAATTCCTGAAGGCCGACGGCACCGAGTTTTCCTACATCAATCAGGTGGTGACGCAACAGGCGCTCGCCCACCCTGAAATTCACTTCACGCTCAGCCACAACAACCGGCAGATCGTCGACACCCTGCCCACCGACCAACGGTTGTACCGCATCGCCGAATTGTTCGGCGCGGAAATGGCGCGCGAACTTGTGCGCGTGGAGGCCGAGGAAGGGAAGTACCGGTTGGAGGGCTATGTTTCGAGCCCGGTATACACGCGCGCTTCCAGGCAGACGCAATACTGCTTCGTCAACCAGCGGCCCATTCGCGACAAGGTCATCCTGCACGCCACGCAGCATGGCTACAGCCATTTGCTGCCTAAGGGGCGGCACCCGGTGATTTTTCTTTTTCTCGCGATGGACCCGCACCTTCTCGATGTCAACGTGCACCCGAGCAAAAGCGAGGTGCGGTTCGCCTTTCAGCAGGAGGTGCATCTCCTGGTCTCCGGCGCGGTGCGCACGGGCTTGAGCCGCAGCGAGAAAGGCCCCGCCCCGGCTCTTCCCTATGAGGGGCCGCCGTCACCCGGCACCGGCTGGCAGAAGGTGTCCGAGACGCCTGCCGCTTACAAGGCGGGCTCATTGGGCCCTGGGGGTTCCGCCGCTCCCCCCGCACCCGCCGCGTCTTACCGGAAGGACCAGCACGAGGCCGTTGCGCGCGCGCTCGGCGATTTTTATAAGGGGCCACCCGCCACTCCGCGCGGCGTGGAGACAGCGGGCCTCACGCCGAGGCCGATTTCCGATGCGATCTACTCCGAGTTTGAACCGCTCGGTCAGCTCGACCGGTCGTTCATCCTCATGCAGGGCAAGCGGGGGATTCTGGTGGTCGATCAGCACATCGCGCACGAGCGGGTGCTTTATGAACAATTCAGGAAAACCGCCGAAGCCCGCCGGGTGGAGGTGCAGAAACTGCTTTTTCCTGTTTCGCTGGAGTTTTCGCCGGCGGAGGCGGCGCTCCTGGCGGATCATCTGGAGTGGCTGGGGGGGCTGGGGCTTGAACTCGAGCCGTTTGGGTCCCACGGGTTTCTGCTGCGTTCGGTGCCTGCGCTGCTCAAGAATGACGATCACGAACAGGTGTTAAGGGCCATCGCAGAGCGCCTGCCCGAGAGCAGGGACGCCCGCTCCCTGGAGGCGAAATACGAGGAAATCCTCATCATGATGTCCTGCCGAGGCGCCATCAAAGTGAATCACACCCTGGGCCTCGAACAGATCCGCCGACTGCTCGACGATCTGCAAAAAGCCGAACTGCCTTACACCTGCCCGCACGGGCGACCCATCGCCCTGTTGTTCGAAATGGACGACCTGCTCAGGCGCTTTCTCCGCAAATAAAATAAACCGTGGCCGGAATCAGCCGCGCACGGTGATCTTGGAAATGCCCTTGACCATGCGTTTCAGGTGAGCGGCATTTTTGGCTTTCTGGGTCTTGCGCGAAACCTTTTTGCCGCGGCGGGGTTTCTGCGGCGTGCTCGGGTTGCTTAGCATCCATTCCAGGTCGAGGAGATAGCTTTCCCGGCCGGCGCGATCGAGCTTGCGAAACCGCGTCAGCAGCTTTTTCTCCGGCGCCGTCGATGTGACTAGAAAATCCGTCTTAATGCCCTTGAAGTTCAGGCGGCCCTCTTCCAAGCTGCCACCGATCACCTCGGGGCTCTTCATCCCCGCGGGCAGTTTTTCCGTGTCGGGAATGTCCAGATCTTCCGCGGTCACCTCTGTGGTGAGCAGGCGGTCGAGGGAGAGGTTTCCCAGGCGGGCGATTTTGATGAGGACGGAAACGGGCGCGTCGCGTTCCCCGGCCTCGTAGCGGACGTAGGTCCGAAAGCCGATCTCAAGAACCTCGGACAGTGCCATTTGCGTGCACTTCAGACTTTTGCGGATGGTTTTAAGGTTTTGTGCCAGAATGGTCATGGGGGATACCTTTCTTGAGCGGGCTGTTTGCGCGGCCGGTGCGGAAGCTTCAGACCAGCTCGACGCCGTTTTTCCTTAGGAATTTGTAAGCTTCGTCAATCCAATACCGTTCCTTTTCCAGCTTGTATTCCGGGAGATCCTTCGAGGAACCGATAAGGCTTTTCATGTTTTCGATGGCTTCCTGCTTCTTGCCTTTTTTGTCGAGCAGGCGGGCGTAGTGATAATAGGCCTTGAAAAAGGCAAAGGAGTTGATCACCTCGGCGTAGGCGGCCAGCGCTTTGTCATCCTCGCCGGCCAGGCGATAGCATTCGGCAAGGCCGAAAATGGCGTTGCCGTAGTCGTATTTCTTGTCGATCCGCGTGAGGTCCTCCAGCACCGCCGCCGCTTCCTCGTAACGGCCCTGTCCATGGTAGCACTTGGCCAGCCCGTAGCGGGCCTCGTTCATCTCCGGGTCGCGCTGGATGGCGGCCTCGAACTGCGGGATGGCGAGGTCGTATTTTTTCTGCTCCAGGTAGGCCTGGCCAAGTTTTTCGTAGTGGAAGGCCTTGTGGTATTTCTTGATCAGATCCTTGAGCTGCAGGGTTTCCTCGGTGTCCACCTCTTTTACCGTGGCGGTGGGGAAGATCGACCCCCCCGCCGGCTTGCCGCCCTTCGCCTTGACGGCGAAATAATAGGCGATGGCGCCCACCGGAAACAGGAAGATCATCACCACGATCCAGATGACGTGCTCCTTGCGCTGGACGCTGTCCAGGCACATCCACAAAGTGAATCCCATTAAGATGGCTATAATTATCTGCAACATGGATTCATTCCTGAAGTAAGCGTTCGATCGAAGCGGTCCCTAAACAAAACCCCCGTCCGCGAACCGGTGTCGGACCGGGGGAAAGAACGCCCATTCAAGCTCATTGACTGACGATGGCGTTGTGGATATCCAGGAGCGCCACCCGGGGTTCGTAAGGTTTGGTTTCGGGGTCCATGATACCATAAGCCGCGATTATGATGCGATCATTTATCTGCACCCGCCGGGCCGCCGCACCGTTGACCGAGATGGTTCCCGAGCCGCGCCGGGCGTTGATGGCGTAGGTGATGAACCGGCCTCCTGTATTAATGTTATATATATGAACCTGCTCGAAAGCAAGGATTCCCACCGCGTCCAGCAAATCTTCATCGATGGCGATGCTGCCTTCGTAGTCGATTTCCGTGGCGGTCACCCGCGCGCGGTGTAATTTGGACCTGAGCATAATACGCTGCATTATTTTTTCTTCCCCCCTACGATACAGTTGTCAATCAGCCGGGTGCCGCCAATTTTGACGGCCAGGGCGATGAGCGCCTCGTCCCCGATGGTTTCCTTTTCCTCAAAACTTCGCGGATCGCATACCGAAATATAGTCCACTTCGGCCCGGCCCTCCTTTTGGATTATCCCGAGCATTTCGCGCCGCAGGTTTTCGGCGGTCACTTCCCCGGCGCGCACCCGCTGGCTCGCCGCCGAAAGGGCCCGGCTCAGGCAAAGGGCGGACACCCTGTCCGCCTCCGACAGATAGCGGTTTCTGCTGCTCATGGCCAGCCCGTCGGCTTCCCGGACAATGGGGCCGGAAGCGATGGCGACATCCAGGTTGAGATCGCGCACCATGGTTTTCACCACTTCCAGCTGCTGGCGGTCCTTCTCCCCGAAAAAGGCGGTGTCGGGCTCCACGATATTGAGCAGTTTCAGGACCACCGTGATCACGCCGCGAAAAAACATCGGGCGGCTTTTTCCGCACAAGCGCGCGGTGACGTCCGAAACGGTGACATGCGTCTTGAAGCCCGGTGGGTAAATGTCTGCCGCCGTGGGCAGGAACAGGACATCGGCGCCGGCCCGCTTAAGCAGGTCTCGGTCGTTTTCAAGGTCCACCGGGTAGACGGCTAGGTCCTCGTTTTCCCCGAACTGGGCCGGGTTGATGAAGATGCTCGCCACCGTGACATTGCAGCGGGCGACCGATTGGCGGACCAGGCTCAGGTGTCCCTCGTGAAGGGCGCCCATGGTCGGGACGAAGCCCAGCGTGCTTCCGGCCCGCCTCGCCTGGCGGGAATAGGCTCTCATTTCATGCAGGTTGCGAATCGTCCTCATGGTCCCTCAGCCGCCGCAGCCCTTATTCTCGCCCCTTTGAATCGGCCAGTTTTCCCGTTCCACCTGGTAGCAATGCTCGCGCGCCGGAAACGCGCCCGAGCGCACGTCGTCGATATATCGCCCCACCGCTTCTTTCGCCAGCGCCCCAAGCTCGGCGTAACGCTTGACAAATTTCGGAGTGAACCCGTCAGTCAGCCCAAGGAGATCGTGCAGCACCAGGATCTGCCCGTCGCAGGCCGGCCCGGCGCCGATGCCGATGGTGGGGATCTTCACGGCGGCGGTGATTTCCGCGGCTAAGTCCGCGGGGATGCCTTCGAGCACCAGCGAAAAGGCTCCGGCTTTTTCCAGATGGCGGGCGTCCTGGCAAATCTGCCGCGCATCGAGGTAGTTTTTCCCCTGAACGCGGTAACCGCCGAACTGGTGCACCGACTGAGGCGTGAGGCCTATGTGCCCCATCACCGGGATGCCGGCGCGGACGATGGCGTTCACGGTTTCGGCAGCGCGCTGCCCGCCTTCCAGTTTCACGGCGCTGGCGCCTGCCTCCTGAATGAAGCGGCCGGCGTTACGCACCGCCTCCTCCAGGGAAACCTGGTAGGACATGAAGGGCATGTCGCCCACCAAGAGCGCCCGGGTGATGCCGCGGCGGACGGCGCGCGCATGCGCGAGCATTTCGTCCATGGTTACCGGCAGGGTGTTCTCGTAACCGAGCGAGACCATGCCCAGCGAATCCCCGACCAGGACGATATCGATGGCCGTCGGGTCGAGCAGCCGGGCGAAGCCAAAATCACAGGCGGTGAGCGCGGTGATCTTTTTTGCAGCTGCTTTTCGCCCCTGGATTTCAGGGACGGTGACGGGTTTGTTTTTCATCGCGGTTCCTTATGGGTGCAAGGCCTGTTTTGGCCGGGCAGGGGGGAGGGGGTTGCCGGGACCGAAAAAAAAGCCCACCGACAACGCCGGTGGGCAGAAACTGTCTGCAATAGGCTTCAGGCCGGAATCCAGACTCGGGGCCCATACGGGTCCCCCCTTTCCGGCGCATTAGGGAATGCGCGTATCGCGAGTAGATGTTGCCCCGTCCCGGTCCTGTCAGGATCCAAGCGGATTGTAATATTCTCGACCTATTTTATGGCTGTTGATCTTTTTTATCAACTCCTCAAGGTCGCATTTTTTTTCCACGAAATCGATCTCGTTGGTGTTGATGACGAGGAGCGGCGTCTCGGAGTAATAAAAAAAGTAGTTGTTGAGCGCCTTGTTGACCGCGTCGAGATAGGCCGGATCGATGATGGCCTCGTACTCCCGGTTGCGTTTTTCCACCCGCCGGCGAAGCACGTCGGTGTCCGCCTGCAGGAAAATTACCAGATCCGGGCTCGGAACTTTGCCCTTCAACAGGTCGTAGATCTGTTCGTAGAGCCTGAGCTCATGATTTTCCAGGTTGAGCTGGGCAAACACCCGGTCGCGGTGAAAGAGGTAGTCGATGAGGACCACCGAATCGAACAGGTCGCGCTGGGCCAGGCTCAGGTACTGATTGTAGCGGCTCAGTAAAAAAAAAATCTGGGTCTGAAACGAATACGAGGCCCTGTCCTCGTAAAATTTGCCGATGAAGGGGTTTTCCTCGTCTTTTTCGAGGAGCAGCCGGGCGTCGTACTGCCGGCCCAGCAGCCGGGCCAGAGAGGTCTTACCCGCTCCAATGGCGCCTTCCACGGCGATGAATCTCGGTTCGATGACGGATTGAGTCATGTCTCTAGTCGGGGAGCGGGTCGGCTGCACTAGGCGGCCAGGACTTGCCTGATGGTTAATTTGAGCTCGTCGAGGTCGGCGGATTTGACCACGTAGGCATCGGAAGCCCAGATGCGGAAATCCTGTTTGTAGCGGCCATAGGCCGAGCACAGGATCACAGGGATCTCCTTTTTTTCCTCCTTGATGATCCTGAGCAGCTCGATGCCGTCCATGTCCGGCATTTTGATATCGAGGGTGATGACGTCGAAATCTGTGGAGTGAAAGGCTTCAAGTGCCTCTTTGGCGTTGCCGGCCACCACCACCTCGTAGCCCTCGTCCTCCAGTTCTTCCCGGTACAGCAGGCGGATGTTCTCCTCGTCGTCCACAACCAGCACTTTTTTCATCGCGTCACTCCGGGCAAACCCGCTTAGCCATAACTGATTGAAATCAGGCTGCTCAACTCACTCCGGGGTGCGGATTCCAGAGTCGAATGGGCGCGGGGACACTAATTTTTATAATAATCCGCGGGTTTTTGCAATGGTAAATGGATGTAGATGGTGATGCCGGTGCCAATGTTGTTGACGATATGGATGGTGCCGCCGTGTCCTTCGATGATCTTCCGGCAAATCGAAAGCCCGAGCCCCGTACCCGACGATTTGGTGGTGAAAAACGGGTTGAAGATGTTTTGGAACGCCTCTTCGGGAATGCCGCCGCCAGTGTCGTTGATGCGTACCGTTACATGTTCCGGCGGACCGTCCTGCGGATGCGCGCGGGTTTCGATGGAGAATTCCCCGCCCTCGGACATGCAATCCATGGCGTTGTAGAACAGATTGATGAAGACCTGCCTGATCTTCTGCCTGTCCAACTGGATGGGAGGCAGGCGATCTCCAGGATGATAGTTTAGATTAATATTTCTACCGTAAAAACCAGATTTAAAAATAGAAATTACATCTTCGATAATTTCGTTGATGTTCGTATCCCCACGCTGGAGGGTGCCCGCCTGCGAGTACAGGAGGATGTTCTTGAGCAGTTGTTCGAGGCGGTCCACCTCGTTGTGGATGATGTTGGAGTATTCGACCGCCTTCTTCAAGTCGGCGATTTCGGCGTGCTGCGCGGAAATAATCTTCAATTTATCTTCCAACCGGCGGGCGAATCCGCCGATGGACACCAGCGGATTCTTGATTTCGTGCGCCACCTCCGCCGAGACCTCGCCGAGCGCCGCGAGTTTCTCCTTTTCGATCAACTGCTCCTTGGTGGACAAGAGTTCCTGGTTGGTATCGAGGAGCTTGGAAAACAGACGGGTGTTTTCGATGACCCAGCTTGCATGCGTGGTGAAACGGGTGAGCAGGCGCAGTTGCTCCTGGGTGATGGGCCGGCGGTTGTACCGGTTGTCCACCAGGATGACGCCGAGCGTCGTCTCGTGCGCGACGAGGGGCACGGTGGCGAACGCCTCGATGCCCAGGGTTTCGATGAATTCCTGGGAGACGAGGTGGTGCTGGCGCGGGTCGGTCACCACGAACGGCTGTTTCTGGAGAGCGGTTTCGGTGAGAATATTGCGTTCTCCCCCCAGGGGAAAGCTCAACGAGCAGACGAACCGGTTGAACTTCGAATGTTTGAATTCATCTCGGTCGGCCTCGATCATGATCCAGTTGAGCAGGTCGATATTTTTTTTCCCCCATTCGGCCCAGATGCGCGAGGCGTCCTCCGGCGAATCCGGGCCGATGCCCATTTCCCCGTCGAGGCTTTGAGTCTTTTCATTGACGAGAAACAGCATGGCGCGGTTGAACCCGCCCGCCTCGCCCATGGTGATGCCGCTCAGAATGACCCAGAGGCCGTGTTCGAGCTTGAGCGTGGTCTGAACCGCGAGACTGATGTCATAGAGGATCGACTGTTCCTTCAATAGGCGTTGGCTGTTGTGGAACAAAAGCGCGTTTCTTAGCGCCCCCGCGACTTGGTTGGCGATGGTTTCGACGATGGCGGTTTCCACGGCGGAGAAATCGCGCCGGTCGAGGGTGTGAACGTTGATGACGCCGATGCACGCGTCGTCGAAGAGAATGGGGACCGAGAGCATCGACACGAACCGCTCTTCCTGGATTTCCGGGAAATGGACGAAGCGCGGGTCCTGCATGGCCTCGGGGAGCGCCAGCGTGCGCTTGTGCTCGGCCACCCAGCCTGTCACTCCCTTGCCGAGTTCCAGCTTGACATGGCCCGAGGCCTCCACGGGCAGGCCGCTGGATGCGCGCAGGTGCAGCAGGTTTCCTGGGTCGTCGGCCAGGTAAATGGCCGAGGCGTCGATGCGCATCTTGTTCTGGATGACCCGGATGATTTTCTCCAGGGTCTCATCAAGGTCCAGCGTGGAGCTGGCGATGCGCGCGATTTCCTTTAAAATTTCCAGCCCGAGGTGGTCGTCGATCATGCGAAAAAACCTTCGGAGGTTCAGGCGCGCAGCGCTTTGCGATAAAGGCGAACGTATTTTTCAGCCGTCCGCGCCCAGCTGAAATCCTCGGTCATTCCGGCGCGCTTGAGGCGGCCCCAGGTGGCCTTGTTCCGGTAAATTGATAATGCCTTGCCGAGGGCGCGAAGGCAATCGGGTTTTTCCCCCCGCCGGAATCTGAACCCGGTGCCGCGGCCGGTTGCGGGCTGGAATTCCCGGACGGTGTCCTTCAGGCCGCCAACTGAGC
>CP070799.1:62477-89917 GCA_020343535.1 Nitrospinaceae bacterium
CGCCGAGGGCAGGCGGAAGCCGTAGCGCACCAGGGTCTCCTTGCGCGCGCGGTCGCCGTTGTACATGCCGTTGAGCTGCGGCAGCGTGGCGTGGCTCTCGTCGATGACGACGAGGGAATCGTCCGGAAAATAATCGAGCAGCGTCGGCGGCGGTTCTCCCGCGGGCCGCCCCATCAGGTGGCGCGAGTAATTCTCTATGCCCTGGCAATAGCCCACTTCCTTTATCATCTCCAGGTCGAACATGGTGCGCTGGTCGATGCGCTGCGCTTCGACGAGCAAATTCTGGCTCTCGAAATAGTGGACGCGTTCGATCAGTTCCTCGCGGATGGCGGCGACCGCTTTCATGAGCGGTTCCCGGGGTGTCACGAAATGACTCGCGGGGTAGATGGCCACCCGGTCGAGTTCGCGCAGCGGGGCCCGCGTCAGGGGGTCGATGGCGGTGAGCTTCTCGATCTGGTCGCCGAAAAATTCGATGCGGATCGCCTCGTTTCTCTCGTAAACGGGGAGGATCTCCACCACGTCGCCGCGAACGCGGAAATTGCCGCGCGCGAGGTCCACATCGTTGCGCTTGTACTGAATGTCCACCAGCTTGGCCAGCGCCTGGTCCCGCTCGAGGTTCATGCCGGGTTCGAGAAAGAGCAGCATGCCGTGGTACGCCTCCGGCGAGCCGAGGCCATAGATGCACGACACGCTTGCGACGATGACCACGTCGCGCCTTTCGAACAGCGCGTGAGTGGCGGCGTGGCGCATCTTGTCGATCTCGTCGTTGATCGAGGAGTCCTTTTCGATAAACGTGTCGGTGGTTGGGAGGTAGGCCTCGGGCTGGTAATAGTCGTAATAGCTGACAAAATAACCGACGGCGTTGTTCGGGAAAAACCCCTTGAATTCCTCATACAACTGCGCGGCCAGTGTTTTGTTGTGGGCGAGCACCAGCGTCGGCTTCTGCACCTCCTGGATGACGCCCGCGATGGTGAACGTTTTTCCCGATCCGGTGACTCCGAGCAGCGTCTGGTGGCGCTGCCCCGAGCGAATGTTGTCGGTCAGCGCGCGTATGGCGTGGGGCTGGTCGCCGGCGGGTTTGAAATCGGCCTGGACCTTGAACGGCTGCATTATCGTGGGTTGGCGGTTGGACCGCGCGCTTAAAAAAGGTTTCGCGGCCGGCCGATGCCGTGCGCAAGTGGCTGGCGGGCCGGAGGTGATTGAATTTAAAATAGCATAAATTTTGTGTTAAATTAATAGACTTGAGCCCGTCGATCGATCAAGACCCGTCGTTTTCGACTTCACTGTTCATTCCGCTGCTGTTTGCTTGGCCTCCGGGGGCGGGGCGGGGGCGGAATGCGCCGTCGATCCCTTGAACCCTAGCCGCAGGATGGATGTGGAAACTCAGGACGATGTCATCAAGACCGTTCAGGTGGGAGACGCCACCCTCACTTTGATCGGCACAGCCCACGTTTCAAAACAGAGCGTCGAACTGGTGGAAGAGAGGATTCAAAGCGGCGATTACGATTGCGTCGCTGTCGAACTTTGTCCGCCGCGCCTGGAAAACCTGCTGAAGCAGTCGTGGTGGAAGAGCCTCGACATCTATCAGATCTTCCGCCAGAAGAAGGCGACGCTCCTGCTCATCAATCTCACTCTGTCCGCCTACCAGAAGCGCCTGGCGGAAAAGATCGGCGTGCAGGCCGGGCAGGAAATGATCCGCGCCGTGGCGCTGGCGAAAGAACGCGGGCTCGACCTTCAGGTCATCGACCGTGACATCAGCACCACCCTGCACCGGGTCATCACCCGTGTGTCCTTTTGGCAAAAACTCAAGATCTTTGCCGGCATGGTAGTGGGCATTTTCGTCGGCGAGGAGGTCAGCGAACAGCAGATCGAGGACCTCAAGCGGGGCGACCTCCTGCACTCGGTGGTGGAAGAGTTCGGCGAGAGCCTGCCTCAGTTCAAGGAAGTGCTCATCGACGAGCGCGATGAATACATGACCGGAAAGCTCATCGAACTCGCGCAAACCCCTGGCGGGCCGAAGAAGATTCTCGCCTTGGTCGGCGCCGGGCATCTCGTCGGCATGCTGCCGGCGTTCGACCGGCCGCCCACCGCCGAGCGGCTCAGGGATCTCGATGTCAAACCCCCGCCCGGGCGCAGCGGTTACTATATCGGGTGGACCATCTGCGTGGTGGTGCTCAGCCTGTTTGCCGTGGGGTTCATGCGTTCCCCCGAACTTGGCACCAAGCTGGTGGTCCTCTGGGTGGTGATCAATGGCGGTTTAAGCGCCCTCGGCGCGGCGATGGCAATGGCGCACCCGCTGTCGGTGGTGACGGCGTTTTTCGCGGCGCCGATCACCTCGCTTAACCCCACCATCGGCGCGGGCATGGTGGTGGGGCTGGTTGAATCCTATCTGCGCAAGCCCCGCGTGCGCGATTTCGAGACCCTGCGCGAGGACATAAGTTCGATGAAAATGTGGTGGCGAAACGGCGTGCTCCGGGTTCTTCTGGCGTTCACCCTGTCGAGCTTTGGGTCGATGGTCGGCACCTACCTTGCCGGGGCGTCCCTCGTGCACGAGATCCTAGGGTGAGGCGGCATGTCTCCCGTTGTCGCTGTCACGCCGCCGGCGTTCTGTAAGGCGGAAAGCCTGCGCCGGGAGCTTTCGGCGGTTTTCCCCGCCGCCCGCTTCAACACCAGCGACCGCTACCTTCAGGAGCCCGAACTCATCGAATTTCTCCAGGGGGCCGACGCGGCGCTGATCGGCCGCGACCGCATCGGCGATGCGGTGCTTCGCGCCCTGCCTGAACTCAAGGTCATCTCCAAATACGGGGTGGGGCTCGACAATATCGACGAGGACGCCTTGCGCCGCCGGGGCGTGGCTCTTGGCTGGACGCCGGGGGTCAACCGCCGGTCGGTGGCGGAGTTGACGTTGTGCTTCATGCTCGGCCTTTGTCATAATGTGTTCAGCGGCGGTTTTGCGCTCCGGCAGGGGCTTTGGCAAAAGGACGGTGGCCGCGAGCTGTCGGGAAAAACCGTGGGCATCGTGGGCTGCGGCCACGTGGGTTCCGAGGTGCTGCGCTTGCTTGCGCCGTTCGGTTGCCAGGTCCTGATCAACGATATCGTGGATAAGAGCGCGCTGGCACGGGAATACGGTGCGCGGACGACGGCTTTCGCCACGCTCCTCGAAGAGGCGGGCATCGTCACGTTGCACGTGCCGCGGACGCCGCTGACGGAAGGTTTCATTGACGCGGCGGCTCTGTCACACATGAAGCCCGCGGCGTTTCTCATCAACACCAGCCGCGGCGCGGTGGTGGACGAGGCGGCGCTCAAAGCCGCGCTCCTGAAGGGGAGCCTTGCCGGGGCCGCTCTCGATGTGTTCGCCGAGGAGCCGCCGGGCGACGCCGAACTTCTCGCCCTGCCCAACCTGATAGGAACGCCGCACATCGGCGGCAACGCGCGGGAAGCGGTGGAGGCGATGGGACTCGCGGCGATTGCACATTTGATCGAATTTTTTCATCGGCGATAACGGTCTTTACCGGGAGGTGGTCATGCTTGCAAAACGAAGCGGCCGGTTTTGGGGAGGCGCGTTGCTGTCGGTCCTGCTGGCAGCGGCGGGCGCTGGGGCGCAGGAGACCGGCGGGAAAGAGCCCGGTGCCCGGGACGCGCTGGAGCAGATGCGGCTGAAACTTGAAAAGGAGGAGATGGAGCTTGAGCGCCTCTCGGAAATGGTCTTCATTCCCGCCGGATCGTTCGATATGGGGTCCGCCTCTGGCGCGGCGGACGAGAAACCAGTGCACCGGGTGAGCCTGGATGGGTTTTACATCAGCAAATACGAAGTGACCCAGTTGCAGTATGAGAAGTGGATGGGGGAAAACCCCAGCTACTTCAAGAACTGTCCGCTTTGCCCGGTAGAGCGGGTGACGCATGCGCAGGCAAATGCCTATTGCCTGCGGGTGGGGCAAAGGCTGCCTACCGAGGCGGAATGGGAGCGTGCGGCGCACGGCGGCGTCGGAGGGGAATATTCGTGGGGGGAGGAACATGGAGAGAGGTTTGCCTGGTTCGGTAATAATTCAGGCCAGCGCCCCCGGCCCGTGGGTACGCGAAAGGCAAACGCGTTCGGCCTGCACGACATGGCGGGCAATGTCTGGGAATGGGTGGCGGACTGGTACGACGAGGACTATTACCGGGTGTCCCCCGCCGAGAATCCGACTGGGCCCAGGATGGGGAAGCAGCGGGTGGCGCGCGGCGGCGGCTGGGGCCACAGCCCTGAGCAGATTCGCCACAGCCTGCGCGACCATTTCGATCCGAGGACTCGCTATATCAATGGCGGCTTTCGCTGCGCCGCGAGTAAGGGTAAGCCGTGACCGGGGTATATTCCAGGGACGATTGGCAGAAGCATTACGAGGAGGACGACCTACGCTGGGACCTCGGCGAAACGGCTCCGCCTTTTGTCCGCTGGTGGGCCGGGTGGTCCGGCGGCGCGGGCCGGGCGGTGGTTCCCGGATGCGGCCAGGGTCACGAGGTGATTTTTCTTGCCGCCCGCGGCTGGGAGGTGACCGCGGTGGATTTCGCGCCCGGAGCCATTCAGCGCTTGTCGGCCAGGCTCAAGGCGGAAGGGCGGGAGGCCCGGTTGTTGAACCAGGATTTTTTCACCCTCGACGCCTCTCACGATGCCTTCTACGACCTCCTGCTCGAACAGACGTTTTTCTGCGCCATCCATCCCGGCCAGCGGCCCCGTTACGTGGACACCGCCCGCCGGATTCTCAAGCCCGGCGGACGGATCGTCGGCCTGTTCTATGAAACCGGGGAAGCCGGTGGGCCGCCGTTCGACACCCGGCGGGCGGACATCCTCGAACATTTTTCCGGCTGCTTTAACGTCCAGGTGCTGGAAAAGACGCCGCACTCCGCCGAGAGGCGGCGGGGCAAGGAATGGTTCGCGGTCCTGGAAAAAAGTGAGATCCCGTCAAGCGTCGGCGGGGGCGATACAGGCCGGCCCGTCGTTCCTTGGTGAATTGACGTCCCTGGAAACAACGAACTGCTCCATCGACTGCGCGGAATAGGGATCGAAAAGCGTTTGAAGGTCATCCGCGCTTGCCGAGTGGGAGAGCCATAGTGCGTAGGCCTCGGGCGCGAGGATGACGGGCATGCGTTCGTGCAAGGGCGCCACCAGGGCGTTGGCGCGGGTGGTGAGGATGGTGAAGGTGGGCAGGGGGCCAGTGCTTTCCTGCTGTTCCTCGTAGAAGCCGGCGAAGGCGAACAGCCCGGCCGAGCGCAAGTGGAAGTAGTGCGGGATTTTCTTCCCGTTCCTTTGCTCCCATTCGAAGAAACCGTCGGCGGGCACCAGGCAGCGGCGGGTCTTGAAGGCGGCGCGAAAGCTGGGTTTGGCGGCGGCGGTTTCGGCGCGGGCGTTGATGAAGCCACCGGGGCGGTCTTTGGCCCAGGAGGGCACAAGGCCCCAAGCCATGGGCTTCAGCCAGCGATCCTTGTCCCGCGTCAGTACCACCGGGGCCTGCTGGCTGGGCGCGATGTTGTAGCGCTCGCTGTGAGCGGCATCGATTCGGATCGGCCCGAAGTGCGACTCGATGGACTTCATTGGTTTGGCGAGGGTGTAGCGTCCGCACATGGGCGTTTTCTCTGAAAAGCGGCGGGGAAACGGGTAATATATTTGATCTGGCGCGCCGCACCGCGGCGGGGCGCCCGGAAACTTTATTTTAACATAGAGGCCGCCTGGCGCATCGCCGCTCCTGGCGCGGCCATGAAACTGGAAGTTGCGATGAACGTCAAAAAGAAAACGTATTCGGGAATTTTTCGGGACGGAGGCGCGGGCAAATACGCTCGCCGCCGCTACCGCCTGCGGCGGGAACAGCTGATGCAGCGGGAGAACAGGCTGATGGTCATCACCGGGGTTCCCTATGGGCCCGGCGGCGAGACCGTCTGGGCTTACGCTCACTGTCCGACCTATCAGGAACCCGCCCTCATGTACCTGACCGGAGTCAACCAGACCCGCGTGGTCCTTCTGCTCGACCCGCATTCTCCGGAGTCGGATGAAATTTTATTCATCGACCGCAAGGATCCGCATCTGGAGTTCTGGAACGGGATCCGTTTCGGCGTCGGCGACGATAAAAGCGTAAAGGAAGCGGCGCGCGTCACCGGCATCCGCGACATCCGCGACATTGGCGACCTCAAGAAGGTGCTTCACCAGCGGCTGGCGCGCTGCAAGAACCGGGTGCTTGGCACCTTGTGGATGGAGGGCGTGAAAAAGGGCCGTCCGGTGAGCATTCCCGGCGATCACAACGCCCTCTTCAGGGCCAAGCTCGCGCGCTGGCTGCGTGCCTGGGGCGGCGAGCCGCCGGTGAACATCATGAAGAGCCATTTTGAGCTGCGCCTGCCGCTCGATCGCTATGACGTGGCCAACGTCCATGAGGCGCAGCGCATCACCGGCGAGGCCTTCAAGGAAACCCTGCGCCGGTTTCACACGCTGAAAAACGAGTGCGAGGTTCAGGGGACCATCGAAGGCGAGATGCTCAAGCGTTCGCCCTACGGCTTGAGTTTTCCCTCCATCGTGGCGTCGGGGCCGAACGCCACGGTACTGCACTATATGAAAAACGACGACGAGTTCGGCCGCGGCGAGCTCGTGCTCATTGATTTCGGCGTGCGCTGGATGACGATGCACGCCGATATCTCCCGCACCGTGCCTGCGTCGGGCCGCTTTAACCCCATGCAGAAGGTCTTGTACGAGATTGTTCTCAAGGCGCAGCGGGCGGTGGAGGAGATGGCGTGCGAAGGGGTCACCATCGAGGAACTCAACGACTGTTGCTGGAACGCAGTGGAAGCCGGACTTAAGAAGGACTTCCTAGACGCGGGGGGGCGCTGCAAGCTGCGCTACAAAGGCCGCCCGCACGGCGTCAGCCACCTCATGGGAGAACAGGAGCACGATGGCGACCCGTTTCGCAATTACGCCGAGCAGCCGATGCGAGCGGGCTGGCAGATCAGCAACGAACCCGGGCTTTACGGCGCGTTTCGCATGCGCGTCGGAGGCAGGTTTTATGATGAGGAGATCGGCATCCGCATAGAGGATAACCTGCTGATCACGAAAACCGGCTGTGTGAATTTTTCAGGGAAGATTCCAAAAACCGTGAGCGCCATCGAGAGGATGATGCGCCCCGACCATCGGAAAAAAGCTTAGGGCGGGGGAGGGGTCAGAGCGCTTTCAGAGCATCGAGCACTTCGCTCACATGGCCCTTCACTTTCACCTTCGGAAAAATTTTCCGAATCACTCCGGTTTTGTCGATGATGAACGTGCTACGGACGATACCCATGAATGTCTTTCCGTAGAGCTTTTTTTCCTGCCAAACGCCATATTTGTTCACCACCTTCTGGTCGGTATCGGCGATCAGGTCGAAAGGCAGGTCGTATTTGTCGATGAACCTCTGGTGCCGTTCGGCGGAATCGATGCTGACACCGAGGACAACAGTTTCCTTGAATTTCTTGTGCTGGTCCTTGAAGTCGCAGGCTTCGGTGGTGCAGCCCGGCGTCATGTCCTTCGGATAAAAATAGAGGACGACGTTTTTCTTTCCCCGAAAAGCGCTCAGTTTCACTTTGCCGCCCGCCTGGTCGGCGGCGGTGAAATCGGGCGCTTTGGTTCCTTCTTTCAACATGGCGGGAGGGGGGGGCGGGGTCACTGCTCAAGGGAAGCAAGCACCTTGTCCGCTTTCTGGTTCACCTGAGTGACGGCTTCGAGAATTTTTTTCGCCGGGGTGCTCTCGTTCAGGTTGAACACCATGCGGGCATCGCCGATGACGTCCTGCAGCGATTTGAACGCCGACATGTCCGGAGTTTTGCTGCTCTTGCACATTTCATTGAATATCACGACGCCGCGCTGGATCTTGCTGTCGGCCTGCAGGCCCAATATCGATTTTTCCTTCAATTCCCCCCGTTGCTCGAGAAAACCCCACAGGCCGCCCTTCCCTTGAACCACATCGTAACTTGCCTGAAGTTCTTTGGCTGCGCTGGAACACGAGTCGGCCGCGGCGGAAGAAGCGCCAAAGCAGAGCAGGCATGCGATGAAAAAGGTGGAAACAACGAGGGTGGTGCTGGATCGGAACGTCTTGAAATAACTCATTCCCGGCTCCCTGGTAGGTGGCTCAATATGGCCAAAATGGCATGTTAATCGACGATCGATCCAAACGGAAAAGAAAGATGGTCGGATTCCTCATTTAACCGGAATACCTCTGTAATGTCAAATCGAATGTTTGGCGGGTGGTCGCCGCGGGAAACAGGGGGGTCGGGCCGCCAATATTTCCCCGGCGGGGTGCGCGGTTACCTGTTCACCAGCTTCTGAAAGGCTTCCATCGGGCGCAGGTTCTCGAAGGCGGGGTCGGTTTTGATGAAATCCACCGTCTGAGGGCTGATGCGCACGACGATTTCCAGGTTTTTGAGGCCGTCGGCCAGGTCGCCGTTCTTTACATAGGCCTGGGCGAGAAGAAGCCGGTGGGCGAGAATATGCTCGTGGTTCGGGTGGGTGACCAGCAGGCGCTCGAGAATCGAGATCGCGCGCGAGTACTTACGGCTCTTGTATTGGGCGGTGGCGATGTTGAGCTGGCTGTCCAGGTGCTCGGGATTCATGCGAATCGCCATGGAGTATATGGCGATGGCGCGCTGGTACATTCCATAGTGGGCGAACACCTCCCCCTTCTGGTTCATGGCTTCGGCGGGGTCGATGAGAAGCGGGCTGATGGCGGGGGCCCTGGTATGCCCGGCCTCGGGAAATTCGTCCAGGCTCATTTTAGCGAGGCCAGCGGGGTCTCCCAGGGCCTTCGCCTTCTCGTAGAAGGTGCGTGCTTCGTCGATCTTTCCTTGCAGCAGACGGATATCGCCCAGTTCCTGGTAGGCCTTGGCCTCTGCCGCGGCGTTGCCCTGGGACAGCTCGATGAAATGCCGGACTGCTTTTTCAGCCGGTTCCAGGCGCGAGAGCAGGCTGGTCATGCCGATGAGGATTTCCTGGGTCCGCCGGTCTTCGGGCTTGAGCCGCGCGGCGGTTTCAATTTCCAGCAGGGACAGGCCATAGCGGCCCTCGCGGTACAACGCCTGCGAGCGGCCGAGATGGTACTGGTGCGGTTCGACATTTAGCGGCAGCTTGTCGAACTCCTTATTTTTCACATAGTCTAGGAGAATTTCCGCCGACTTACGCTTGGGGTGCTCGCGGCGGCTTTCGAGGATGATCATTATGTATTTTTTCGCCGCATCGGCGTTTTTCCGTGCGGCGTAGAGATATGCGAGCTGGTAGGCCGCGTCCAGGTCGCCGGGGTCGATCCGCAGAGCTTCCTGAAACGCCTGGTCCGCCTCGTCGATGCGGCCCAGGTAGTAGAGAGCCATGCCGAGTTCGCGTTGGTAGACGCCGTTGCCGGGCGCCAGGCGCGCGGCGGTTTTCAATTCCCGAGCGGCGCGCTCCATATTGCCTCCTGCGGCCTGCGTCTGGGCGGACTCGTAATAGACCTCGGGGGTCTCGTGGTGCAGCTCAATGGCGATGAAGCAGCCGCGCTCCGACAGGTCCAGCTTGCCTAGGTTGCGGTAGACTTGGCAAAAACCGTAATGAATCGCCGGGTGCCTGCTTTCAATGGCCTGGCCGGCGAGAATGGCTTCGAGGGCTGCGGGGTACTTTCCCATTTCGTTCAACACAAACCCTTCGAGGATCGGCGGCGTGCTCTCCCTGGGGCCGGCGGTCTTCTTCCGGGCGAGCAGGTCCAGCGCTTCGGTGTATTTCTTTTCCCGAACCAGGGTCTGCAACCGGTCGTAGTCGGGGTCGTTGAGTTCCTGTGATTGGGAAATCTCCCAATGGGCGACCGTCTTGCTGGGAAACGTGGCTTCGGCTGGCGGCACGGTGCTGATAGCGATGAGCAGGGCCAGCCCGCTGGCGAGGATTCTATGGTTCATGGTGTGTTTCTCTCTGGGTTTATTTGGATCTAGGGTTATGGCTGAGCATCGCGCACGGCGCGAACCGCCTTGCGCGATCGGGATTTTTTCGAGCTGTTGAACCGGCTGCCGGTGTTGAAGACGATGCCGAACGCGTTGTAACGCCCGTTGGGTTCCCGGGACCACAAAGCGCCTGCGCCCTCCTTGGCGAACAACGGATCGATGTGAATGGTCATTTCGCTGCCCACCTGCGAGCTGTTGATTTTTTCCGCCTCGTAGAGGGTCTGGAGGTCTTTCAACACCGGCAAGCGCCAATCGTAATAGCCGGCGTACCCCCGGTCGTTCAGGTCCTTGATGTAGTCGAAGGCTTCGAACCAGTTGATCCAGTGTCCGGACTCCAGGTAGGAATCCTTCTTCATCCACATGAGGCCGGTTTTTGTGTCCGTGATGGTTTCGTCGCCGTTGTCGATGAAGCGGCCATCCGCCGAGCGCAGGCCGCTTTCCGCGGCGGCAGGGCCGGGCGCCAGCGCACCGATGAGGAAGAGGGCGATCAGGGCGCGAAGGGTTTGTCCGAGGCCTTTTGGAAGTTGAGGGCGCATGCTCATCTTTCTGTTCGGGGTTTGGTGCGGCGGCTTCAGCCGAGTTTTTTCTTCAGCAGTTCGTTGACCAGGGCGGGGTTCCCCTGGCCGCGGGTGGCTTTCATAGCCTGGCCGACGAGGTAGCCGAAAACCTTTTCCTTGCCACCCCGGTATTCCTCGACCTGCGCCGCGTTGTTTGCCAGTACGTCGTCGATGAGGTGCTCGAGGGTAGATTGGTCGGAGATTTGCGTCAGCCCCTTTTCCTTGACGATGTCGGCGGCGGGTTTGCCGGTCCGGTACATTTCCTCGAAAACCGTTTTCGCGGTCTTACCGCTGATGGCGCCTTCCTCCACCAGCTTGAGCAGACCGGTGAGGGCTTCCGGGGTTACGGGGCATTGGTCGATGGTCCGCTCGTCGTTCTTGAGTTCGCGCAGGAGTTCGCCCATGATCCAGTTGCTGATCAGTTTGGGCTGCATGTGGAGAGCGAGACACTGTTCATAATAGTCGGCCAGGGCGCGGGAAGCGGTCAGCACGCCGGCGTCGTAGGCCGGGATGCCGAATTCGCGCGCAAAGCGCTGCCGCTTCTGTTCCGGGAGCTCCGGCAGGGTGCGGCGGATTTCCTCCCTCCAGGCGTCGTCCACCACAACGGGGACGAGGTCGGGTTCGGGAAAATAGCGGTAGTCGTGCGCCTCCTCCTTGCTGCGCATGGTGAAGGTGACGCCCTTGTCGGCATCGTACAGGCGGGTTTCCTGTAACACCTTGTCCCCTTGTTCGAGGATCTGCTGTTGCCGGTCGACCTCGTATTCCAGCGCCCGTTGCACGAAGCGGAAGGAGTTGAGGTTCTTGAGTTCCGTCCGGGTGCCGAGGGCGCTTTCTCCCATGGGCCGGATGGAGACGTTGGCATCGCAGCGCAGGCTGCCTTCTTCCATATTGCAGTCGCTCACCTCGGTGTAATCGAGAATGGCCTTGAGTTCGGTGAGGTAGGCGCGCGCCTCCTCGGGGGAGCGCAGGTCAGGCTCGCTAACGATCTCGACCAGCGGAACGCCGGTGCGGTTGTAATCGACATAGCTGCGGCCCGGGCTGCCCAGGTTCTCGCCGTGGACGAGCTTGCCCGCGTCCTCCTCCATGTGAATGCGTGTGAGGCCGATGCGCTTTGCGCCTTCCGCGGTCTCGATGTCGATGTGGCCGCCCGTGCCGATGGGCAGCTCGAACTGTGAGATCTGGTAGCCCTTGGGCAGGTCGGGATAAAAATAATTCTTGCGCGCGAACCGGTTCATCGGCTCGATCGTGCAATGCGTCGCCAGGCAGGCTTTCATGGCGAATTCCACCGCGCGGCGGTTGAGCACCGGCAGCACCCCGGGCATGCCCAGGCAGATGGGGCAGGTGTTCTCGTTCGGCGGCCGGCCGAAACGGGTGGAACAGGCGCAGAAGATTTTCGTCCGCGTCTTCAACTGGACGTGGACTTCAAGGCCAATCACCGTTTCATATTGCATGCGTCGTGTTCCGTCGGCTGTGGCCAAGCGCCCGGAGGGCGAGGCTCAACCGGCTTAAGAATGAGGTTCCAGGGAGAACGATTGTAATATTGGGAGGGCGGGCCGTCAACCCCGCCGCTCAGCGGGCGGTGTAGCCTCCGTCCACCGGCAGGACCGCCCCGGTGACAAAGGCGGATTCATCTCCCGCCAGATACAGGCAGGCCCGCGCCACGTCGTCCACGGTCCCGAAACGGCCCAGCGGATATTCCTTTTTGAGCGCTTCCGCCCATGCTTTATCGGCCCGGAGTTCCGCGGTCATGTTGGTGTTGATCATGCCCGGGCACACGCTGTTGGCGCGGATACCCCGGCTGCCGTACTCGACGGCGACCGACCGGGCCAGTTGCAGGAGCCCCCCCTTGGAGGCGGCGTAGGCCGCGGCGTCCGGCACACCGACCGTCCCCAGGATGGAATTGACAAAGATCAGGTTGCCCGAGCCCCGTGGCACCATCACCTTGAGCGCCTCCCTCGTCAGAAGAAACGGACCGCGCAGGTTGATGTCCATGGTGTCGTCCCACAGCGGGTTTTTGGTTTCGTGCAGCGGCGCGGGACGGAAGACGCCCGCATTGTGGACGACGATGTCGATGTGTCCGTGGGTCTTGAGCGTCTTTTCAATCAGTCGGTTTACCTCGTCCTCGCGGGTGATGTCGCCGGTAATCGCGAGGGCGCGCTCGCCAATTTCGCTGGCGGTTTTTTCAAGCGGGGCGGCCCGCCGGCCGAAAAGAATAACCTGGGCGCCCTCAGCGGCGAAGGCGCGCGCGGTGGCCGCGCCGATGCCTGTGCCGCCGCCGGTGATCACGGCGATTTTGTTGGCGAGTCTCATGATGCGGGGTTTTGCGCCGGGCCGGGGCGATGTATAATAACTCAACCTGTTCCCCCGAGCGCCCGGCAACTCTGGGGGAGACGCCAAGCATGATAGTTCATTCCCGCCGGAAAATTCCATAGCTTTTGTCGGGACGTGAAGCGATGACCACTCTGAAGGCCGTATATTATGGATTTGGCGCGTTCATCGGCCTGGTCTGCGGGACTCTGATCAATCTGATATTTTACCTGCTGGAGACCTCCGGCACGTACACCGCGGGCCAACTGGTCAAGGATTTCGGCTTTTTCGGCCGATACCTGCTTGAACTGATCAACCTCCTGCCGTACATCGGGCTTGGGCTGGGCATCCTCCTGGTCAAGCTGTTGTTTGGTGACGAGCTGGATAAAAAGACCTAAAGGGGTAAGGAGGAGATTAAGGCCCCCCAGGGTTCCTTTGATGATACTATACGGATATAACGCTTAAGAATGAGGTTTGGGATGCCTAAAAAATTCAATGAAAACCTGATGAAGGCCATGCAGGCGACCGGGGAAGCGGTGCGTATCTGCAAACAGGCCATGGTCGACGCCAACGATGAAAGCTGCCGCGCGATGTATACGGCTATTCTCAAGGATTGCGAGCGGCATCTGGTAATGCTGCGGGGCGAGATCGATCTCCATAAGGAACAGAAAAAATGGGATAAATGACCATGAGGATTTTGATCGTCGAGGATGACAAAAAAGTCGCCGGGTTCATCAAAAAGGGCCTGGAGGAGGAAACCTACGCCGTGGATGTGGCGTATGACGGCGAAGAGGGGCTTCACCTCGGCCAGCAGAACCCGTACGATCTCCTCATTCTGGACCTCATGCTTCCCGTGCTCGACGGGCTGAAGGTCCTTTCCGGTCTCAAGGAAAAGGGGGTGGACACTCCCATCCTGCTCCTCACCGCCAGGGATTCGGTGGAGGACAGGGTCCTCGGGCTCAATATGGGGGCGGACGACTACCTGACCAAGCCTTTTGCTTTTTCCGAGCTGCTGGCGCGGGTGCGCGTCCTGCTGCGGCGGGGCAAGGCGGAAACCAAAACAGTGCTCACCATCGACGGCCTCACCCTCGACCTGGTGAGCCACAAGGTGAAGCGGGGCGACGAGGATATTGAACTGACGGGCAAGGAGTACAGCCTGCTGGAATACTTCATGCGCAACCCCGGCAAGGTGCTCACGCGGACGATGATCGCCGAGCACGTCTGGGATTATAACTTCGATACCTTCACCAACGTGATTGATGTCTATATCAATCACCTGCGGAAAAAAATCGACCGTAACCACCCCAAGAAACTGTTGCACACCCTTCGGGGGGTGGGTTATGTCATGAAAGAATAACGATGCCCTTCGCCTCCATACGCACCAAACTGACCGCGTGGTACGTGGTTCTCCTCGGCGTCATCCTTATTCTCTTCAGTGTGTTCCTTAACGTGTTTCTCGCCAAGCGCTTGTACGAGAGCGTCGATCATTCGCTCAAGGTTTCGGCGACCATCGTGGCGAAGACCGAGTCCATGAAGTTTTCCCAATCCTCGGTGCCGGGCATGGATCAATTCTTCGAGCAGTTTTTCGGCTACGAGAAGCTTAACAAGTTCTACAAGATCTACGACGGTTCAGGCAACGTCGGCTCGCGGTCGAGAAACATCGACGCCTCGCAGTTTCCGCTGTCCCAGGCCGCCTACTCGGCGGCGCTCAAGGGTGAAACCACTTATGAAACGTTCTACATCGGCGAGGTGACGCCCGTGCGGATGATCACCATGCCCATCCTGCGGGAAGGGGCGCTGGCCAACCTTATTCAGGTGGGAACGTCGCTTGAGCCTGTGCGGGAAACGCTCAAGAACCTTCGCCTGTTCCTGTTCTTCTCGGTGCCCATGGTCCTCCTGCTTGCCACGTTCGTCGGCCGCTTCATGGCCCGCAGGGCGCTCAAGCCCGTGTCGGAAGTCACCCGCATCGCCCGTGAGGTTGGCGGCAGCGGCGACCTGTCGAAACGCATTCCCTTGGCCGGCGGCGAGGATGAGATCAGCAACCTGGTCAGCACGTTCAACGAGATGCTGGACCGCCTCGATGGATCCTTCGCGCAGGTGCGCCAATTTTCCAGTGACGCCTCGCACGAATTGCGCACGCCGCTCACCGTCCTCAAGGGGCAGAACGAGTTGGCCCTGAACAAGGAGCGCTCGCTGGAGGATTATCAGGAGGTGATTTGCAGCAACCTGGAAGAGATCAATTACATGTCCAAGATCCTGGAGGATCTTTTCCTGTTGTCGCGGTCGGACGAAAACCAGATTCAGCTCGATTACAAGCCCCTCGATCTAAGGGGAGTGGTCGAAGAGGTGTTCCGGCACGCGGAGATCATCGCCGAGGAAAAGAAAATCAACGTCCGCATCGTCCATCTCGATTCGGTGCGCATTCACGGCGACGCCGTCCGCCTCCGGCAGATGATCTGGAATATCCTGCACAATGCCATCAAATACACGCAGCCCGGTGGCGAAATCAGGATTTCGCTTGCGGACGTGGGTGATTGGGCGGTGGTGACGGTGCAGGACACGGGTATCGGCATTTCAGAGAAGGACCTGCCGTTCATCTTCAATCGATTTTACCGCGTTGACAAGGCGCGCTCGCGCAAGGTGGGGGGCACCGGCCTCGGCCTGAGCATCTGCAAATTCATTGTCGACGCGCACAAGGGGGAAATTCTGGTGGAGAGCGAACTGGGGGTGGGCAGTTGCTTCAAGGTCCGCCTGCCGAAAATCCTGTCCTTTGCTTCGGCCGGGTCCGTGCCAGGCGGGCAGGGCAATGGAGGAGGCGTGGCGGATGATGGCGTGCGAACTGTTGGAGAGGGAGCGGATCGCCATCCTGCGCCCGGAGCCTGAGGTGCCACTCTCGGCGGAGGATTTCCGGGTCGCCGCCAGGCTGGTCGATCCGTTCATCGAGGCCACCGGGCCGCTGAAGGGAGTGATGCTCGACGCCCGGGTGTTCCCCGGTTGGCAGGACGGGCGCGCGGTGTGGGCGCATCTCACATTTATCCGCCGTCATCAGGGGTGCGTCGCGAAGGTTGCGCTGGTGACCGACAGCCGCCTTTTGAAATGGCTCTGGAGATTTGCGCGGGCGGTGGTTCGGCCGAAGGTCCGGCTCTTTCCAACCGGGGACCGGGCAAATGCCCTGACCTGGCTTGCGGCTTGAATGGCGCCGGTCAGCGAATCCATACCAGGGGGCGGTAAATCCAGGCGCGGTCGCCGACGCCGTCCTCCACCTTCACCCAGTTGTTCTTGATCTTCAGGACTTTCATCGAAAAATATTTGTCCACCGGGCTCCAGTCCACCTTGGCGAATTTCGTTCCCGGGCCCTTGCGCAGGTTGGTCTTGTCTTTCTTGATCACCGCGCACTTGTAGGCCTTGGTGGTCAGCTTCCCGTGCACCCAGAAGATGTCCCCGTCCAGGTCTTGCACACGATACCAGTTGCCTTTCTTCCTCAGCGCCTTGAAGGGCATGTACTGGAACACCTGCCACTTGATTTCAAAATGGGTGCCGGGCCCTTGTCTCAGGTTGGCTCGCTTGCTCTGAATGCACAATGCCTCGGCGTCGGGCCGGGGCAGGGCGAACAGAAAGGAAATCGTCGCCAAAACTACCAGTGAAAAAAAAGCGATTTTTTTCTCTGTCATGGTGCCGTCTCTTTTGTTCGGATTATTCATGAGGTTCTTGGGAACGGTTCCGCAACGTTCGATACCGGCGGCCGCCCCATGCGGGCGCGGGGCGCGGACGGTGTCGCGGATTTTTCAGGGGTTTTGGAGGTGAAGAGCGGACGACGAACCGGCTGCGGCTGGCCGCCGGTCGCCAAGCGACTCTTGAAAAAATGCTGTTAAAAGTTTAACACCTTATCCGTGATTTGCAAAAAAATATCCCCGGCCCATTGCCGCCCCCGGAGGCCGGACAACCTGTGTCCTTGACGCTCTCTTTTTCTTGCTCTAATCTTTTATAGTGTTTTATTAAAAACGATGGCGCCCGGCCAGGGGCGCTGTCCGGATGATCGGGCGGGAGGTCCGCGCGTGTGCCGAACCACGAGAGATTTTAAGTTGATTTTGCACAAGCCGCGCCCGCCGGGGACGGCGGGCCTGGCGGCATGATGTGGTGGCTCGTCGCGGTTCAACTGGCGTGGGTCGTCTGGGTGTTAGTGTATTTGATAAAGAACCATCTGCGCATCGAAAAGGCCCAACCGATTTCGGGGCCGCTTGCCGAATACCCTCCGGTGTCGGTTTGCGTCCCCGCGCGCAACGAGGAGCGCGATCTCGGGGCGTGCCTGGCGTCGATTTTGCGGCAGGATTATCCCGATTTCGAGGTGATCGTCGTGGACGATCAATCCACCGACGGCACCGCCGAGGTGATTCGTTCTTTCGCGGCCGGCGAGGATCGGCTGGTGCCCCTGTCCGGTGAGCCGCTGCCCGGGGGCTGGGTGGGCAAGACCTACGCGCTTCACCGGGCGTTCGAACGCTCGCGCGGCGAGTACCTGCTGTTTACCGATGCCGACTTGGTGTTCGCGCCGAACGCGCTTCGCACCGCCGTGTACCACGCGCGAAACAAAAACCTGGATGTGATGACCTGGATGCCGGCGACCCGTTTCGGCTCTTTTTGGGAGCGGGCCGTACAGCCGGTGGTGTTCGGGTTTATTGCCGCGCTCACGCGCTTCGAGAAGGTCAATAGCGCCGATTCCGAAAGCGCCATGGGGTTTGGCGCCTTCCTGTTTTTCAAGCGCGAGGCCTACGTGCGCATCGACGGTCATCGCGGGGTGAAGGGCGAGATCCTGGAGGATGTGATGCTCGCCCGCCGCGCTAAAAAAGCCGGATGCCGGTTGTGGGTGGCCGACGCCAAGCCGCTTTTCTTTCTCCGCATGTATCATTCGCTGGAGGAGATATGGGCGGGTTGGAGGAAGAATATGTTCATCGCGTTGCGCAATTCGGTGCCGCGCACCATCGGGCATATTTGCTCCGTCGTCGGTTTCGCCGCGGCGCCCTATGCGGTGGCGCTTGTGAGCCTCGCTGGGGGCGCGCCGCTTCCGGTGGCCGGTTTGTCGCTCGCCGCGGTTGGGCTGGTGGTTATCACTGGATTCGGCCTGTGTGATGAAATCGGGCTTGCGCGCCGTTATTCCTTTTTGTTTCCCCTGGGGGCACTGGTGTTCGCCGCCATCCTGATGAGCTCGATGATTCGGGTGTTGCGTGGCGGAGGCACTTTGTGGCGCGGCCGCACCTATGGCGCATGAAATGTATTGAGAAGTGGTTCCATCATCTGATAAGGAGAAGGATTTTGAACGGTTCTTTTATTTTTTGTCTCATTCTGTGCGCCTTTGCCTTGCTGGCCCCGGCGGCCGATGTTTCGGCGAAGATGTACCGCTGGGTGGATCAAAACGGCAAGGTCCATTTCACCGACGATCCGGCGCATATTCCCGAGGAATTTCGCGAGAAACCCGGCGGCACATCGAAGCCGAAGGAGACGAAGAAGAAGGCAGACACGGGCTACACGAAGACGCCTCTGCATCATGCCGCCCTGTCCGGGGATACCAGCAAGATCGAACGCCTGGTCGACGGCGGTGCGGACATCAACGCGTTCGACGGCAACGGTATGACGGCGCTGCACTTCGCCGCCGAGAAAGGCCGCTTGCCCGCCGTCAAGCTCCTGCTCAACATGGGCGCCCGCGATGGCCTCCGCAACCAGGAGGGCAAGACGGCAGCCGACCTGGCGCGGGCCCGGGGCATGAGCGACGTGGCGGGGTTGCTCGAAAGACACAGGGCGAAAAGGGAAAAGAAGCAGGCGCGTCGGCGGCCCCCACGCCCCGATCCGGTTGAAGATTCGGCCCGTGCCACCGGCGCCGCTCGTTCCGGCAGCGCGGTGGATTTTGACGAGTTCGAGTTCGTCGAACGGCGGGGCCGGCCCGGTCATCAGGGTTTTTTCAAAACGCGGCACCCGCTGGTGCCCGGCGCCAAAGTGAAAGGCGAGGCGACGATCTTCGGCGAAGTAAGCGGCCTCATGCTTGAGCTGGTTGATGAGGCGGGGGTTCCCTTCAAGGGGTCCGCCAGGAAGCCCGTTCCCGAAAGCGCCGATTCGTGGAACTACCTAGCCGATTTTCGAATTCCCGACCGTCCTTTTCGCGTCATGATGAGCGGAACCAACGAGAAGGGCGAAGCGGTGAGCCGGGTGTATCAGGAGCGCTTCGACCCCAACCCCTCGCTGGTAAACCTCACTCTCTCCACCGATACCAATGCGAGAAAGTGCGTGACCGCCATGAACCTCCTGGCTTACCCCTTCGCCAGCGAGCGCGGCGCGGGCGAGACGCTGTTCGTCTCCTGCCCCATTCCCAAGGAGGAGACGCCAAACCCCGAGCTCGATATTATCATGACGGCCTACGCCGTGGCGCCCCCCCCCGGCGGCAGCGAGCGCGTGGTGTTCGTGTCGCACCCCAAGCAGAAATTCAACAAGAACCGCTGCTGGGCGGCGCTGGACCTTCTCGATTCGCTGAAAAAGGATGGCAAGCGGAGGGAGCTTCAATTTGGCTGGAAAGCCGACTGCCGGGACGGCGGCGGGGAAGTGCGCCTGGTTCTGGAGTGGAACCTGTCGGCGGGGAAATCGAAATGAGGGCGCGGGGAATATTTCCTAAACTCCCGGCCTCTACAGGTTAAAGCATGGAAAACTATCCTCGCTGGTTCATCAAGGCCGGGTTGATCTACGGTCTCCTGGGCGCGCTGCTCGGGCTGGGCATGGCGCTTGCGCCGGCCGCCGCCGCGCGCATTCGCTTCGTTCATATTCATTTCAACCTGCTGGGTTTCATGACCATGATGGTGGCGGGCGTGGCCTACCATGTGCTGCCCCGTTTCAACGCCCGGCCTGTGCCCTGGCCGGAAGGGGTGAAATACCAGTTCATCCTGCAGAACATCGGCCTACTCGGCATGGTGTTCACGCACGCCGCCTGGGGGGGTAGCTGGCGCGGCGGCTGGGTGCAGGGCCTGTTCATCGCCTCGACGGCCACCGCCGGGGTGGCGATCGCCATGATGTTCTACAATTTGTATTTTGTTCTCCTGCCAGCCAAGCCGCCAACGCCGGAACGCATCACCGGAGAGATGAAAGTGGGCGCAGTGCTCGGGCGGCACCCGGGGGCGATGGCGGTATTTATCGAAAGCGGCTTTAGCGCGCTTGCGAACCCCGCCGCGCGGAACACGCTGGCGAAGGTGGTGTCCATCGAACAGGCGTGTAAAAAACACGGGGTGGATTGCGGCGAATTTCTCGGCAAGCTCAACCGGGCGCTCGCCCAGGGGGCAGGGGGGGCAGCGCGGCCCGGCGGCCCGCCTTCCGCTCCTGCGTCCAGAGCCCCGGCCGAGGCGGCAAGCCCGCCCCCGCCCGGCAAGCCGATCCATCCCGGCGAATGCTGCGAGCCCGACACCCTCGTCGGCAGCCTCATCAAGGTGTATCCAAAAACCATGGCCGTGTTCGAGAAACATTACGGCGAGGGTTGTTTTTCCTGCCCTGGCCAGGCGTTCGAGACCGTCCGGCAGACCGCCGAGATGCACAACATCGACGCCGTTCTCATTCTCGACGAACTCAACGGCGTTATCGCCCAGGCTTCGCCTCCCGCGCCATGACCGCTCCGGAAAAGCGGCCGGACGGCGGCTTCGCCGCTTTCGTGCTCGATCAGCTTGCGGGCCTGAACGGGGTGAGTTCGCGCGCCATGTTCGGCGGCCGCGGCCTTTACTTCAAGGGGTTGTTTTTCGGGATTCTATTTCGGGGGCGGGTGTACTTCAAAACCGGGCCGGAGAACCGGGAAGACTACAGGGGCATGCCGTCGTTTCGCCCCAACGCCCGGCAGACGCTTAAAAACTATTATGAGGTGCCCGCCGAGGTGGTGGAAGAGGCGGACGAGCTGCAAGCCTGGGCGGTCAAGGCGGCGCGCGCCCGGCCCGAGGGTTGAGGCGGGGTCAGGCGTTCTTTGCCGCTTGCCAGTGGGCCTCCAGGTCCGCGAGTGGGGTTTCCTTGACCGTCTTGCCCGTTTTGGCGACCTCTTTCTCGATGTGGTGAAAGCGTGCGATGAACTTGTTGTTGGTGCCCCGCAGCGCTTCCTCGGCGTCTATTTTCTTGAACCGGCCGATATTGACGAGTACGAACAGGATGTCCCCCAGCTCGCCCGCGGCCTCCTTCTCGTCCCCGCGAAGGACGGCTTCCTTGAATTCGGCGATTTCCTCGTCGAGCTTGGTGAACACTTCGGTGATGCGGTCCCAGTCGAACCCGTGTTTGGCCGCTTTTTTCTGCAGCTCCTGCGCCCGCTTCAGACCGGGCAGGGACCGCGGCACGCCGTCGAGCACGGACGTGCGCCCGGCGCTGGCTTTCTCGTTTTTCTTGATCTCCTCCCACTGGTGGACCACTTCGTCGGGGGTGTCGCACTTGGCTTCCTTGAAGACGTGCGGATGGCGGCGTACCATTTTCTCGGTGATGGCGCGTACCACGTCGGCGATGTCGAATTCGCTTCTCTGGGCCGAGATCTTGGCGTGAAAAAGAATTTGATACAGCAGGTCGCCGAGCTCGTCCTTGATCTCGCCGGGGTCTCCCCGGTCGAGGGCTTCCAGGGTTTCGTAGGTTTCCTCGACGAGGTAGGGTTTCAGGGTTTCGCGGGTTTGCACCCGGTCCCAGGGGCAGCCGTTTTCCCCCATGAGGGTGTCGACGACGTCGACGAGTTTTTGAAAATTCTGCGCGGGATCGTTCATGAGAGCTCCGATGGCGATGGGTCAGGTGATGAATTCGAGGATCACCGAATCGGCGAGAAACAGGCCCTTCGGCGACAGGGCGATTCGGTTGTCATCCAATTGAATGAGGTTTTGATCCAGCAGGCCGTCGAGGGTCTTGCCGTACACCTCGCGAAACGAGGTCTTGAAGCGGGCCTCGAAAGCATCGATGGCGATGCCTTTGAGCAGGCGCAGGCCGAGCATCAGGGTTTCGCCCATGGCCTCGCGGGGCTTGAGGGTCTCCTCGAATTCGATGGCCCGGCCGGTGGCGTTCACTTCGCGGATGTAGCGCGCGGGCAGTTTGCAGTTGCGGGATCGCACGCCGCCAAGGTACGACGACGCCCCCGGCCCCAGGCCGAGATGCTCGCCGTTGTTCCAGTAGATGAGGTTGTGGCGGCACTCGCGGCCCGGCCGGCAGAAGTTGGAAATTTCATAGTGCTCGTAACCCGCGCCGGCCATGACGCCGAGGGTTTCCTGATACTGGGCGAGCTGTTCCTCCTCCGCCGCCATTGCCAGTTGGCCACGGCGATGCATGTTGTAAAATGCGGTGTTTTTTTCGATGGTCAGGTTGTAGGTCGAAAGATGTTCGGGGCGAAGGGCCAGGGCGGTTTCCAGGTGCTTCCGAAAGCGCCGGGCCGTCTGGCCCGGCAGTGCGAACATGAGGTCCATTGACAGGTTGTAGAACCCGGCGGCCTGCGCGGCCTTCACGGTTTCGTGCGCCTCCGCCACGCTGTGGACGCGTTCGAGGAGCTTGAGTTCGCCCGCGTCGAAGGACTGGATGCCGACGCTCAGCCGGTTGACTCCCGCTTCCCGCAAGCGTTCGAAGAGGCCCGGGGCGAGGGTCGCCGGGTTGGTTTCCAGGGTGATTTCGGCATCGCCCGCCAGGCGGAAGCGCTGGCGCAGGTGGCTGAGAAGGGTTTCCAGCGCCTGGGGCGGCAGGGTGGTGGGGGTGCCGCCGCCGATGAACACGGTGGCGACTTCCCGCTCCTCGCCGATGCGGGTCGCCCCGTGGTCGATTTCGCTCAGGAGCGCCGGAACGAAGCGCTCCATTTCCGCCGGGTCCACGGCGTGCGAGTTGAAATCGCAGTAGCCGCATTTGTGCAGGCAATAGGGAATGTGAATATATAAACCGATCGACTTCATGGTAGAATTGATTCTTTGGGGAACCGCTGCTGCACCTGGGCGTGCGGTTTTCACATTTTACCGGCCACTCCCCCAATCATACACTTGCGGTTTGGGTCCTGGCGAAGATTTTTTCCAGATAGAACGTGAAGACAACTCCAACCCAGTTCAAATCCGGCTACGCGGCCATTCTCGGGCGGCCGAACGTTGGCAAATCCACGTTGCTCAACCGGCTGGTCATGCAGAAAATCGCCGCCATGTCGCGCAAGCCACAGACCACCCGCAACAAGATTCTCGGTGTGGTGCATCTGCCCGGCGGGCAGATCATCCTCATCGACACGCCGGGCATTCACGACTCGTCCATCCGGCTCAACCGAATGATGGTCGAGGCCAGTTTAAGCACGCTCAAGGACGTCGATCTGGTCCTGTTCATGATCGATGCGGAACGCGGGTTCCTACCGGAGGACCAAGACATCGCCGAAGCCCTGTCGCGGGCGGAAGTGCCCCGGCTGCTGATCATCAACAAGATCGACCGGGTGGCGAAGCCGAAGCTCCTCGGGCTGATTGCCGAGGGTGACGGAAAGGGGGTTTTTTCCGATATCGTTCCCATTTCGGCTCTCAAGAGCGACGGTCTCGATCGTCTGCAAGAGCTCGTCCTGTCCCGGCTGCCTGAGGGGCCGATGTATTTCCCCGAAGGCATGGTCACCGATTGTCCGGAGGAGTTTTTGATTTCCGAGATCGTGCGCGAAAAGATCATGAACCTCACCCATATGGAGGTCCCCTATTCGGTGGCGGTGGTGGTCGACCGTGTGGAGGAGAGCGAAAAAGGAACCTGGGTCATCAGCGTCACGGTATACACCGAGAAGGCTTCGCAGAAGCGAATCATCATCGGCGAGAAAGGCGCTATGCTCAAGAAGGTGGGGACCCAGGCGCGTAAAGAAATCGAGAAACGTTTTGGCACCCGGGTGTATCTAAGCCTATTTGTAAAGGTAAAAACTCATTGGCGCGAGGACGAGCGCTCCCTCAAGCAGTTCGGTTATTATCATGATTCATATCAAGACCGATGAAGAAATAGATATCATGCGCCGAACCTGCCGGCTGGCGGCGGAGGTGCTTCTGATGATCGAGCCTTACGTGAAACCGGGCGTGACCACCGGCAAGCTCAACGACATCTGTCACGATTTCATCGTTTCGCGCGGGGCGATTCCCTCGCCCCTCAACTACAAGGGGTTTCCGAAGAGCATCTGCTCGTCGGTCAACGAGGTGATCTGCCACGGCATTCCCTGTGATGACCGCAAGCTCAGAAACGGCGACGTGGTGAACCTCGATATCACCACCTATCTGGACGGCTACCACGGCGACACGAGCCGCATGTTCTACGTCGGCTCGCCACGCGCCCGCGCAGCCAAACTGGTTGAAACCTGCAGAGAGGCCCTGCAGCTCGGCATCGCGGCGGTGCGGCCGGGTGGGCGGTTGGGGGACATCGGCGCGGCCATCCAGAAATTCGCCGAAGGGCGCGGTTACTCGGTGGTGCGCGAATTCTGCGGCCACGGGATCGGTAAGAATTTTCACGAAGAGCCGCAGGTCCTGCATTACGGCCGGCCAGGCAACGGCATCGAGCTGAAAAAAGGCATGGTCTTCACCATCGAACCGATGATCAACCAGGGCCAGCCGCACCTTCGCATTCTCCCCGACAAATGGACCGCGGTGACGGAAGACGGCTCCCTGTCGGCGCAGTGGGAGCACACCATCTGCGTCACCGGCGATGGCTGCGAGGTGCTCACCCGGTTGGACGGCAAGACGCCTTTCTGATTTTTTTCCGCCTTAGCTTCTGATATTGATTTTCAGCAAGTCCTCCCTGGCGGGGTGGTGCTTTCAAAAACTATCGCGATATCAAGGCCTTGCATGCGAGCCGAAAGCGGCGCCAGGTTTTTGGTTTGGCTTGTCGATACCGGTAGTTAATATTAGTAACCCACGTTTCTAACTATAGAAAGAAATCATTTCAACTAAAATAGTGTGCAGAAGATTTTACATAGGGAAATATCACGGGTTTAGATGGAAAAATCAGGGGAATTCAATAGGTGAAAAAGGGCAACGGGTTTTACGGGGCAAATTTGATGGCAAATTGAAGCTGGAATTTCATGGGGTAGTGATCAGCAGCGATGTCGGGTTTTTGGTCTATCATGAGTTAGGTGAGGCTCTTGGTTTGACTGTTGACCTTAAGGCGTGATCGATGAACCCCGGATAGGCAGAACAACCAGCACAAACTGACCGCTTTTTTTAGGCGATCGATTTATAACCGTCTGGCGGAATCCAAGAAAATAATGATGCTGAACGTCTTTGAGTTGATCCTTCTTTGAGTCGAATAGTCGGAGGGCAGGCAAAGGATCGTTTTGCGGCATCGACCAGTGAGATGAGTCGATTTGAAATCAAGATACTAGCAACAGGTGGAAATCTAAAAAACTTAATGATTTATGTAGTCAGTTTGTGGATCAGGTGGTTGATAGTATTCCTAGTTAGAGCAAAGGTTGATAGTTATGCCCGATACATCACGTTTCAACTGGCCGAGGTAGCTGTACCTATAGAGCTATTTAAAAAGGATTGACGGTTTGCAGCTTTTGTCAGAAATGGGATATTTATAGACAAAAAGGAGCCATGAAACTAAAAAGCAAGAGGACAAGTTCATCTAAAAAGTCTGATTATCATGAATTTGTCATTGGGATGACTTAAATATTGATTAAGGATGCAAAAAATGAGATTATGCGGAAAAACCAAATAAAAATATTTATCTCAATAAATGGCTTGTCTTATCGGGGTTAATTTTTATGAGTTTGAATGTTCATGTGAGAGATCTCGATTTAAAGGAACCTAAAAGATAAGCTGATAGGATGGCCTCGCTTTGCAAGGAGAAAAGTTTTGAGAATTACTAGTGTTGCACTGTTAGTTGCTGTTGCTGTCGGAGGATGCTCGAAGCATTACCAGCTGAGCGAGGAGGTGGAGCAGTCTAAAGCGGCATACAAGGCCTGCTTGGCCAATAATCCTTCTGACTCTTCCCCCTGTGCGTCCCTGAAGGCCACCTACGAGGCCAACAAGAAGGCTTTGAATGCTACGCCCCAATGTCGTATGGCTGGGGGGCGGACCTTGTGCGATTAAGGGGCTCACTCCACCCACTCTTCAAATGTAGTCAGGAGGGAGGAGTGCTGATGGAGTGTTTGGCGCCAGCCCTCCATACTTCTGGCGCTAACGGTAAGAAATATTTTCTGCAATGTCTATGCTCTGGCAGATCAACTGTATCCCTTTTGGCAAGCATTATCTCTAAGTCCCTTAAATAATCGAGGATCCGCTTTGGCTAATACCTTTTCCTACTCACCCTCTCCTTTAAAATTATGAGACTTTTGATCCAAATCCTCACATAGAGCCTCGATCAATTTTTTTGGCGTGGGAGATAACTACACTTTAGAGGAAATTAAAATCATTATCGAGAGTTGGCGGGTTCGCTATAAAACCAAGGGTTTCACGCCACTCGATCATTAGTATATGTTTTAAATAGATAGCAATTGTCGGGCCGTGCGCTAGGACGCCTTGTGCGTGGGGAATACAGCGCAAAATACAGACTAATAGTACACAGGAGATTTGCGATGCAAGGCGACAAGAAAGTCATAGAAGCTTTGAACGAGGTGTTGATGGCCGAGTTGACCGCGATCAACATGTACTACATTCACTACAAGATGCAGGCGAACTGGGGGTACAACAAGCTCGCAAGCCACTCCCGGGAAGAAAGCATGGGCGAAATGAAGCACGCCGACATCCTGATCGAACGGATTCTGTACCTGGAGGGGACTCCAAATATGGCTCGATATGACACGATTCTTGTGGGTGATGATTGTAAGGTGCAACTCGAAAACGAGTATACCCTGGAAAAGAACCACGTGGAACGGTTGAAAAAAAGCATTCGCATCGCGCTGGATAAAAACGATTTCGGCTCCAAGGAATTGCTCGACGCCATTCTTGAGGAAACCGAGGAAAGTTGCGATTGGCTGGAAACCCAGTTTCAGCGCATCAAGGATATTGGCATCGAGGCGTATCTCGCGGAACACATGCACGAATAACGACCGCGCAACCCCAGGCTGGTGCGTAGCCCGGGGCATTTTCCCTTCCTAAAAAGGGGGGGATTCGCCTGGGATAGGCGCAAAGTTTCCGGCTGGCCGAGGCATTCGGCGCATATGCCGAAAAGCTCCATGCGGTGTGATATTTGGGTGAACCCGTGGGCCAGGCATATTCCCATCTGTAGTTTCTCGATGGGAGGGTGCTCGAACTTCACCACCCGCTTGCAGCGCGTGCACAAGAGATGATCGTGATGACCCTGCCGGTAGGATTTCGTAATATTTTTTCCCTCCCGTACGGGCATGTTCGTTAACTAACCCGATTTTCCGGAACAGATTCAACGACCGGTATCAAGTGGCGATGCCGATGGACGGGTCCTCCACCTCGATTAGGCGGTGAAGGTCCTTAATAGCGAAATGGCCCTTCAGGCGGAGAAGGACCGAAAGGATCTTTTCCCGCTGCGGAGTGTCGCGCATTGTGTGGTGCCGCAGATAACTTTTGAGGATATCTAGAGGAGTCGTCAATTTTAGATATTGAAAATGAATGTCGATATTTTTTTCAATGTGGCGCAGGCCGCTTGGCGAGGAAAAACTTCAGGAAAAGCTGGGCGAGGGGTGCTGAAAATTTCATG
>CP070799.1:90017-113223 GCA_020343535.1 Nitrospinaceae bacterium
GTGCCGCGCAACTTTTCCGGCACGCCGGGATGCCGCCAGGTGAGCCCCTTGACGTGGGTTTCGTAAATGATGGTCTCTTCCCAGGGGATGGTGGGTAGGCGGTCGTCCCTCCAGTCGAACTCGCCATCGACGACCACGGACAACGGTGCGACGTGTGCGTTGTCGCGGCGGTCGACAACGAGGTCCTCCTTCTCGTTGCCGAGTGCATAAGAAAACATCGCGGAGTCGGCGCTCGCCGGGCGGGCGGTCAGCCGGGCATAGGGGTCGGTAAGGAGCTTGGAGGGGTTGAAACGGTGGCCGCGCTCGGGGTCGTAGGGGCCATGGACCCGGTAACCGTAAAGGGCGCCGGGTCCGAGGTCTTCGACGCGGGTTCTCCAGATGTTCCCCTCGCCACGGCAGAGAAGCAACCGGCGCGATTCCGCCATGGCGGCCACGTGATCGAACAGGCAGAGTTCCACCGCGGTGGCGTGCCGGCTGAACAGCGCGAATTCCACCCCGCCGCCGCCGGGCATTGCGCCGAGTGTTGTGGATTCAGTGTCCCGCATGACAATCGGGAAACAACCGCCCGTTAGAAAAAATCAATACACCGGGTTGTGAAAATAATACAGGGCGTCGTCGCCGGGGCGGATGCTGTAGTCGGGAAGTGAGGAGCAGTGCTCGAGGGAAATTTTCCATGCCTTTTCATCCAGGGTGAACACGTAACTGCAAACGCTGTGCTGCCGTTCCTCGTTGTCAGTGTTGTCGGAGACGATGCTGCCGATCTCGTCGGCGAGGAGATAGCCCACATCCTGGCCGACCTTTCCGGCCAGAATCTTGCGCTGCGAATTGCATTTCAACCCCTTGAATTCGGACATCATGGAGCGGTAACCACTAATGCGGTTTTCAAGCAAGGTGCGTTTGTCGTCCACCAAGAGCACCAAAGACTTATCGGGAAGATAGAACTCCCTGATTTTTTCCGGGTCCTTGCAAACCAGCTTGTCCACTTTGAGAAGCATCTCGGTGAACACCTTGGTCTTGGCCAAATCGCTGGTTTCCGCTTGGGCAAAAGACGTTGCCACAAAAAAAACTAGAAGTGTCAGGATGGGGGCTGATCGAAACATTGAAAACTCTCCACGGTTTTATTGAATGAAATCATTCTGTGCGCGGCCGCTAGATTCAGGGGAAATTCTGGAAATAAATTTCCACGGTTTCTCCATCGCTCGCCCAGCCGTAGGTTCCCGAACCGGCATAGGTGCTTATGGTGCCGCTGGCATCCACCTTGCGGATACGGTTGTTGCCCATATCGGAAATGAACATATTGCCCTTCGAATCGAAAGCGATGGCTGCGGGACTTTTGAGCATGGCCTTAGAGGCCGGCCCGCCGTCGCCGAAATAGCCCTGCACACCCCGGCCCGCCACGGTTTCAATGTTGCCGTCGGAAGTGATTTTGCGGATGCGGTGGGTGTTGGATTCGACGATGTGAAGCTCGCCCGCCGGGCTGACGGCCAGGTAGTCCATGGAGCGGATGCCCGCCTTAAGCGCCGGGCCACCGTCGCCGCTGTCTTCATGATCGCCATTGCCGGCGATGGTGCTGATGATGCCCCGGGTATCGATTTTACGAATGCGGTTGTTAGCCGCGTCGGCGACGTACAGGTTCCCCGCCGCGTCCAGCGCCAGGGCCTGCGGGTCGCGGAAAGCCCCCTCGCTGGCCGGGCCGCCGTCACCGAAATAATCGGAATCGCCGGTGCCGGCGAAGGTAACGATATTGCCCTCCGTGTCCACCTTGCGGATTTGATGGTTCAAGCGGTCGGTGATGTAAAGGTTATCCTTTGGGTCAATCACCAGATCAGAGAAATTGGTGATGGGAACGATGTCGCTCTTCATCGACAGCCCCTTCTTGGAGGCGAGGATGGCTTTCTGGTACTTTTCCTCGCCGGTGTCCAGGAAGTGATGGATGATGCCGTCGGGAGTGATCTTGCGGATGAGGCTGACGAAGCCACTCGGGCTCAGGAAGAAAATCTCCCTCTTGCTGTTTTGCGCGAGCATGGTGACGCTGTAGAGAGACGCTTCGAGAGCCGGCCCACCGTCGCCGATGTTGCCTCTGTCCCCGGTGCCGGCGATGGTCTGAATGATGCCATCGGGGGAGATCTTGCGGATGCGGAAATGCGCCTTGTCGGAGAATATCAGGTTATCGTCTTTGTCCACAAACATGCCGTGCGGGAAGCTCAGCTTGGCGCCGGTGGCGGGCCCGCCGTCGCCGCCGAATTGCTTGACCCCGTTGCCGGCAACCGTTTCAACCGAGCCGCGGGCCACATCCACCCGGCGGATGCGGTAATGCGAACGGTCGATGATGAGCAGGCGGCCCTCGGCGTCGAGGGCGACGCCAAACGGCAGGTGCAGGTTGGTGTCTCGTGCTAGCTCGGAATCGCCATTGTAGCTCTGCTGCCCGGTGCCGACGACAGTGCGGATCATGCCCAGGGAATCGACGACACGGATGCGGTTGTTGTTGCGGTCGGCGATGTAAACGTTGCCGTTCTTATCGGCGGCGACGCCCGTCGGCCCGGCAACACTGGCGCGGTAGGCCGGGCCGTTATCCCCCATGAAAAAGAAGCCACCATCGCCCGCCAGGGTGGTGATGATGCCCTTCGCACTCACCTTGCGCACGCGATTGTTGCCGCGGTCGGCGATGTAGAGATTGTTCTTGGTATCGAAGGCGAGGCCAAACGGCTTCGACAGTTGGGCTTCGGTGGCAAGCCCCGCGTCGCCACGGTAGCCGTCCTCGCCATTGCCGGCAAAGGTCTGGATGATGCCCTTTCGATCCACCCGCCGAATGCGATCGTTGGACCGGTCGGCGATGTAGAGATTGCCGTCGGAATCAAACGCAATCCCGGACGGCAGATTGAGGCTCGCTTCGAGGGCCGGGCCACCGTCTCCATTGAACCCGGCTGTACCGTTTCCTGCAACGGTCGTGATCCTGCCCCGCGTGTCGACCCTGCGCACACGGTGGTTCTCGCGGTCAGCGATGTAAAGGTTGCCTTTGGCATCCAAGGCGAGCCCGGCGGGCATTTTCAGCTTCGCGTCCACCGCAGGGCCGCCGTCGCCGGCAAACCCGGACTCCCCCGAACCCGCGACACGGGTCATCATGCCCTTGGGATCGACGCGGTTGACGATGTTGTGTTCCCGCATGGAAATGTAAACGTTGCCTTTCGGACCCACCGCGATGCCGTCGACGAGGGAAATCTCGGCGGCGGTGGCCTGAACCGGGCCGGCCTTGCCCGCCACGGCGGGGCCCGCCCCAAGGGCCAGCAGGATTAACGCCGGCAGTGCCAGGGATGGCCACGAGGTTTTGCGATCTTGTCGAAGAAAATTTTTCATCATAATTCACGCCGTTTCCCGGACCAAAACCACCGGGAATCCCTTTTGAAGTTCTCGCGGCAACCGAATCCCAGGATCCAAAAATCGCCTGCGGCGATCCGTGCCTGGGCGGGTCGTCTGCACAACGCACAAGAAATCATCGCCGGCCTGATCCGCCGTGGACGAGGAGTAAAAAAACGCCCTGGCATCATGGCCTGGGCCTTTAAGCGCTGGGGTCTCTATAATCGATTAATTATACGTTGACCCATTACGATGTCAATTCAATTATCTCGAACCATTTAGAGCGAAGACTTTTAGGCAAAATCTTTCCACACCAAGAAAAAAACTTAATTAATTGAATACCGGAGCCCCTATCCAAAGAAGAAATGCCATATTCTCGAAATTTAGAAAAATAATGTATTCCAAGATCACCCCTTGAAAGGTGAATCTCCATTTCGTCGCAACAGTGATTGGTCATGATTTAAATACTAATACGCCGTCCAGGAACAGTCGGCTTAGTCAATTAACCTGTTACCGGATCCATTGATCCTCTAAGTTCTCCCCGAGAATTATATTCGATATTTCCAATATGAACATCAAAGTTCATAGAAAGTAACCCTAATACATAAGGCGAACCTTCTATTAAGATAAAAATTTCTATCGGATTTGCCCCGGAGTTTCCAACTTTTTGCATTCTTGATCAACATTCGAGTCTTTCCAATGAGAAGTTCAAGATAATCGGTTTTTTTAGACAAACCTATCCTCTTATTTTTTAGTTTCATTATTCCTTTTTTCTTTGATTACCCCGACTCTAGAAAAAGTAGCAAATGGTCAATCCTTTTTAAGATGGCCTCAAATAGCTCTCTGGGCATGCTATCTAGCCAGTTGGAACGTGATGTATCGGGCATTACTGACAAACTTTGCTCCGATCTTGACCAACTTTTCTCAAGGGGTGTCAAGGTCCAGTATTTAATTTTTCGTGGTAATGCCAGCCGCCGCAAAAAGTTTCTAAGATTGTAGGCTAAGGCAAAAAGTTGAAGTCTAACAACATTGTCTCGAAAAGCATGACAGGAAAAACTAGTCCACGTCAGAGCAATTTTTGCCTTCCTTGATCCATTTCTCGGCGGTTCCCCGTTTGTTGTAAAATCAAACCACGGTCTTGGCGTGCCAGTTTAGGTTGATTACGATAAAGCCGATTCTGGGAAACAGTTCGCCATTATGCCATTTGACCTTAGCCACGACACGGCGAGTTTTTATCTAGCTTTGTGCCTTATACACAAATGATTCGTAAAACATTTTTGGCTTGAACGATGGACACCCCACAGGCCAAGTGGTGGGATGTTCAATCTTCTTAGTATAGAGGTTGTTGCCTTTGAGGCGGATCGCATAATAAAATCGTTCTCTCTCGAGAAATTCATAAATATCAGGGTTGGCAAACGCCGCATCGCCACGGAAGTAGGGTTTAAGGGATTTGTCTCGGTATCGTCTCATTACATGCTCCAAGTCAGGTTGCCAGTCATCTGCACCATGAACGTTTTCATGTCGCAACAGTACTCGCTCCAAATCTCCGTATTGATTAAAATAAAACAGCGGATGATAACACGTCCGGCCAAAATAGTCGTTATAATCCGAACCTTCCTGCTGATCGTGAATCAGGCTTTCCGAACTGTCCATTTCCAGAATCAATTATTTCATCGGAATACGATCATCCACCTGATCTACCCACAGACCGCATAAATCGGTTAAGTTTTTTAGATTCCCATCCGTTGCTGGGATCTCGGTTTCAAATCGACTCATCTCACTAGTCGATGCCACAATATGATCCTTTACTCGCCCTCCGACTATTCGACGTAAAGAAGGATCAACTCGGAGACGTTCAGTATCATTTGGTATCTTTGTATCCAGCCAGACAACCATAAAACCGATCGCCGCAGCAAAGCGGTTAGTTTGTGCTGGATATTTTTGCCCACCCCTAGGTTCATCTATCAAATCTTCAAGGTCAGTGGTCAAACCAAGAACCTCATCCAACTCACGATAGACCAATAACCCTACATTGCTACTGATCGTTGTTTCATGAAACTCCAACTTCAATTTCCTATCTAAATTGACCCGTAAAGCCCATTTTTCCTCTTTCACCCATTGAATTCCACTTAATTCTTCATCGAAAACCCTGAAATAGCCCCATTTGAAGCCTTTCTTTCACTATTATAGTAGGGACAATTTCATTCCAAATTAGGAAATGTGGGGTCAAATGGAATTTGTTCCGCGTTCCGAAGCGCCGCGAGCCGCAAACACGTTATAATCATTATGTGTTTGGCAATCGTTTCAGAAGTGCTATCATGACTCAATCATGAAAACTCTATTGATTTTCCCCGCGCAGTGGTACCCCACTCAGCCCTACCTGAGCACGCCGTACCTGACGGCGTATTTACACTCGAAGGGGTGGACGGCGGAACAGCGGGATTACAATATCGAATCCTACGAGCGGTTTCTCTCCCCCGCCCGGCTCAAAAAAGCGGTGCAGAAAATGCAGCACCGCCTCGAAACCCTCCGCGCGAAAAACTCGTTCACCATTAAGGATAAATCCTTCATAGACGTGCTGGCCACCGGCGTCAAATTCTCCGCCGCCATCCTCGCGCAGGTGGAGGAGGCCAAAATGGTGATGCGCACTCCAGAGCGTTTTTTCGACTTCGACGCTTACCGCCAGGCCGATATGGTCATCAAATCGGCGCTTAAGCTCGTTTCCGATGCCTATGCGCCGTCTGTATTTTCCCTGTCCACGTTCGAGAGCGGCACCCGCGCCGAGGAATCCACCCAGCGCGCAGCCCAGGCCGCCCGCGATCGGGATACTAACCCCTTCATCGAACTTTATGAAGAAGAACTGATTCCCGGCGAGGCCTGGGAAAATTACGATGTGGCTGGCATCTCCATCATCGGCATTTCGCAGATCATCCCCGGCCTCACTCTGGCGCGCATGCTGAAAGAAGCCCACCCGCACCTGCACGTGACCTTGGGCGGGCCCATCTTCAGCGTCAACGCCGGCCAGCTTCTGGATCACCCGGAATTCTTCGACGAATTTTGCGATAGCGTTATCACCTTCGAAGGGGAGGAGCCGCTTCACCGCCTACTGTCGGCGCTTCGCGACGGCGCGCCCCTCGCTCAGGTACCCAACCTCCTGCACCGCGATGAACGGGGAGTCCACCAATGCCCGGAGCGCGTTGAACTGCGCTTCGAGGAACTGCCGTCCCCCGTGTTCGACAACCTGCCGATGGATTTATATCTTTCGCCGTACCCTATCCTCCCGGTGCTGCAAAGCCGGGGTTGTTACTGGGGCAAGTGCACGTTTTGCACCCACAGTTTCGTCTACGGCCACCGCTATGGCAAGCAACGCACGGCGCATATGGTCGACGAACTAGCCGCCTTGGCGGATAAGTACAATACCCGCTACTTTACATACTCCGACGAGGCTGTTTCGCCCCATTCGCTGAATGACGTATCGGAAGAAATTCTTGCGCGCGGCCTCGACCTGCGTTCTCTCGCCCTGCTCAAGTTCGAAAAAGTCATGGACGATACGCTGTTTCGAAAAATGCGCGACGCCGGCTTCATCTTTCTCATGTTCGGCCTGGAAAGTTCCAACGACCGCGTGCTTGCGCTCATCGACAAGGGCACCACGAAAGCCGTCGAGCGCGAGGTGTTGAAGAAAAGCAGCGACGCCGGCATCTGGAACCACGCCTTCCTGTTTTTCGGCTTTCCCACCGAAACGCGCGGGGAAGCCCAGGAAACCATGGATTTTCTCAAAGACAATCTGGAAACCATTCATTCCTTCGGTCCCGGCGTGTTTCTGCTCAACCGCGATTCCAGCTGCTACCAGTATCCGGAAAAATATTCCATTTCCAAAATCGTCCAGGACCCCGAGGCCAACATCGCCATGAACCTCGACTTTGTCGCCGATGAGGGCATGACCCGCGAGGAAGCGGCGGAGATGAACGCGCGCTGCATCCGCATGGCGGAGGAATACTTTCCTTCGCTCTATCTCTGGGGCACGCTTCCGCGGGAGCACTTCCTGCTTTACCTCGACCGCTTCGGCAAGGACGAGCTGTCTGGAACAAAGGGCGCCCGCGGGAAGGAAAAAACCCTCTGCCGCGCCGGATAACCCAAGGAGGCCCAAAGGACGCCATGAAAACACTGCTGCTCTTTCCCCCCGACTGGCTTCCCTCGGAACCTTACCTCAGCCTGCCTTCGCTGGCGGCGGTGGCGCGCCCGGCGGGGCACGAGGTCGTGCAAAAAGACATCAACGTCGAAATGTACGATCTGTTTTTCAGCGCGCCGTTCCTCAAGCACGTGGCGGGGCGCATCGCACACGAACTGCGCCAACTTCGCCACATGGAGCGCACGCGCGCGCTCGACGGCGAGGAACGTGCCCTGCTCAACCAGCTTGCCGCATGCACGCCGGAAATGTTCGAACGCCTGTCGGCGGACGTGAAGCACGCGAAGAAAATTTTGCGTAGCGAGGCCTTTTACGATATCGACAAGCTGGAATGGGCCACCGCCTGCCTGCATGAAACCATGGCGGTGATTTCCCTCGGCTATTACCCGGCACAGATCTGCTTTCCTCCGGTGGAGACCGAACTCGCCTACAAGCCCTTCATGTCGAGCGAGGTCATCGAGTCGCTGGACGATGAACAGATCAACATCTACCGCGACGTGTACCGCATGCTCGTCGCCCCGGTGCTCAAGCAGGAGCGGCCCGGCGTCGTCGGTATCAGCGTGGTGCAGCAGAAGCAGCTCATCCCCACGTTCACCTTCTGCAAGATGATCAAGGAGGAGTTTCCCGGCGTCCACATCACCCTGGGCGGAAACATCGTCACCCGCCTGCGCGACACACTGAAGGAATTGCCGGCCCTCTTCGAATATTACGACAGCGCCGTGATTTACGAAGGCGAGCACGCCTTCCTCAAGCTCCTCGAAGCGCTTGAAAAAGATGGGAGTGACTTTTCCGGCCTGCCCAACCTGATCTACAAGGATTCGGCGGGCATCCACATGAGCCGCGAGGTGTGCAGTGAAAACCTGGCCGAGTTGCCGCCGCCGGATTTCGACGGCCTGCCGCTCGACAAATACTTCGTGCCCGAGCTGATTCTGCCCTACCTCGCCACACGCGGCTGCTACTGGGGCCGCTGCACCTTCTGCGACCATTTTCAGGGCTACGTGGAAGGATTCCGCACCAAGCAGGTGGACCATATCCTTCGCGAAATCGATTTCCTCAAGAACAAGTACCGGACGAGGTTTTTCCATTTCACCGACGAGTCCTACCCGCCCGCCCTGTTCAGGAAGCTGTCGCAAGCGCTCATCGACACGAAGGCGGATATCGTATGGACCACGCACATGCGCTTCGAGGAAACCCTGCTCGACGAGAAAGTGTGGCAGGACGCCAAGGCATCGGGCTGCCGCTACCTGCATTTTGGCTACGAGTCGGGCAACCAGCGGGTGCTCAGGCTGATGGACAAGGCGACGGAACTGCCCGCCATCGAGACCAACTTGCGGATGGCTGCCCGCGCGGGCATCTGGAACCACATCATGGGATTCTTCGGCTTCCCCGGCGAGACTCAGGAAGAAGCGGAGGACTCCAGGCGCTTCGTCGAGAAGAACAAGGCGCACATCCATTCGCTGGGCTTCATGACCTTCGTGCTCGGCAAGTTCAGCCCCGTGGCGTTCGAGCCGGAAAAATACGGCCTGTCCTACTACAAGAACCCGGAGTGGGACCTTGCGCTCGACTATTACTTCACCGTCGACAAGGGGCTTAGCATTCAGGACGCCCTCGAAGTGTTCGACGAGTTCGAGAAGAACCACGACCCCAAGTGGGACCTTCGCACCTGTGTGCGCGAGTACATATTCCTCTACATAGAGAAGTTCGGCACAAACAACCTGCCGCAACTGCAAATGCGGCCGGACCAGCGGACGGGCATGCACTCGAGCCCCGTCGGCATGGTGTAACCCGGACGCAGGCCTCCCCACTCCACCGGCCACGGCCAGCTGTGGAAGATCCGTTATGGTTTGACCTTATCCACCCGTTCACGGGTTTTATTCTTGAACGGGGCATCCTGAACGCCCACTTCCTGCACTTCGCGGTAACAGCCTGAGATCAAGCATCAGGATCGGGGGTACCAGTGCCGGAAACGATGCGCATAAGATCAGGGAGCGTCCCGGCAAATGCGGAATCCGCAGGATTCGCCGGGAGGACCTTTCAATTCGTCATTGCGCCCGTTCGGTCATTTAACGAGAATCGCCGGCTCCAGTCCCCTCAGGGGCGCGGGTGAAAATGCGCCCATATGGCAAGTATCACCACGAGCAACAAAGACGGCAGGATAAAAAACAGATCGTGGCGCGGGGCCGGGGGGCCGGGCGGGACGAGTTCCCACAAAAGCCAGGAGCACAGAGCAAGCGCCGGCGCGGGAAAGCGCAGAAACCTGAGCCCCCGCTCTTTTGGCCGCAGCCAGAAGAAAAACCCCAGGGGGGGCAGAAGGATGAGCGGCAGCAGCAGCGCTTCACTTAACTGGAGTGGGCGCGTCGATTCCGGGGCGGCATCCTTCCCCGCCGCCATCTGCCGGGTAAGGGTCCCGTAGCGCTCGCAGCTGGGTTCGGAAAGCGGCCGGGCGCGGTCGCAATCGAAGCGGAATATTTCCAGCGCCCGTTCATAATCGCGCGTGCCTTGCAGGCTGCTCGCCAAGTGGTAGCAGGGGCCGTAATCGTCGGCGTCGGGAGGGATGAAATCTGCCTTGCAAAGGCGCTGCAGGTGGCCGCGTCCGGCCCCATATTCTCCAATTTTTAGATACTCTTTGCCCAGGTAATAGCACAGCACATCGTCTCCCGACCGGCATTGCCCCTCGAGAACGGCGGCCTCGTTTTCGAGACGGCCCATATCCCTGGCCAGCGAGAGAAACGGCGTGCAGGCGCGCAGGTGGCCGGGATGATTACGGCAGGCGAGGCGGTAATATTCCAGCGCCTGTTCATTGTGGCCCGCCTTCTGCTCTTCCAGGCCAATGGCGATGCAGTATACCGTCGTCCCCTGCAGGCAGGCGGCGCGGTAGGCCTCAGGGTCGGGCGCTTCCTCGGCGAAAGAGGGCGATCCCAGAAAAACCCCGGCCAACAGAACCCAAAACAGGGCAAGAGCCCACAGCCCGCGGTGGAGCTTCATCAACGGGCGGTCTTGGGCCGAATTTCCCTGAGATTGCGCATGATCTGTTCGTTGCACTGAAGGCAGATATACCCCACGCCGGAAAAGACCCAGCATTCTTCCTCGACCCAGTCTCGGGCGTCTTCCTCGTCCTCGCAAAACGCTCCTTTTCCGGCACAGTTCGACGCCAGTTTTATCTGGCAGGCAACGGCCACCTCCCCTTTTTCGTTTTTTACATATTCCACGTCTTCCGCCATCCCTATTCCTCTTCTGGGTTGATCTGAGTTATTTGTGCATCATCATATGCGATGTTACCCGAAGCGGGCCCCGGTGAAAAGCAAACCCTCTCGCGGGGGGCAAAAAAAAGCTTGGGATATGCCATAAAGTATTGTAAATTCATGACATATAAAAATTTCACGTCGCAGAAACCGGCCGTTTCCAGGCTTCGGAAAAAATCGGACACCGCGCCCTGCAGCCGCTTGGGCGCATATCGCCGCGCCGAATTTTGGAAACGGGGAGATTCTCTGAATGCTTTTTTTAAGGACCGGAGGTGCCAGGTTCGACTGGATCGTCACGTTAAGGGGGATCGCCCTCGCCGCGGCCCTCTGGGGGCTTTCCGTGGCACCCGCCCAGGCGGATGCGCCCTACACCGTGGAACTGCAGAAGATCCCGGAGATGGATCCGGAGGTTTTCGACACGCTCGAAGCCTCGTCCAACCTGATTCAGCTCAGGGACAAGCCCCCGGCAAGCCCCGCCGGCCTTCTGCGCCGCGCACGCTCCGACCGAGACCGGCTGGCGGAAGTGCTGAAGTCGTACGGATATTTCGAGGGTACGATCGCGATCACGCTCAACGACCGGCCCTTGAGGGACGTGGAGACGGATTTCCTGCGGGAAAAGGAGAGCGTCGCGGTGGTCCTCCTGCCCGCGCCGGGACCGCTTTACAAAATCGGAAAAACAAGCCTGATCGGGCCTCCACCCCTGATCGACGGCGGCCTCGCCCTGGCGCTCGAAACGGGCGCGCCCGCCACCGGATCGAGCATCCTTCAGGCCGAAAGCGAACTCCTCGACCAGCTCCGCCTTCTAGGCTACCCCTACGCGGAAATGAAGGGGCGCGACCTCCGCCTCGATGCCGGAGCAAAAGCCCTCGATGTCGAAGCTACGGTGGACCCCGGCCCGCAAGTGACGCTGGGCGACCTGGAGGTCAACGGCAACGAGTTCGTCGAGTCCGATTTCATCGCCCTGCATAAATCGTGGCAACCGGGCACGGTCTACGATCCAAAAATCCTGGAAAGCTTCCGCAAGGAAATCTCCAGCCTCGGCGTGTTTTCATCGGCGAAACTGAGGATTGAGCAGAAACCGGAAGATGAGATAATCAAGGACGGGGAACCGGTGGATGTCCTCCTGGATGTGGAGGAACGAAAGCGGCGGTTTTTCGGCTTCGGAACTGATTACATCACTACCCAGGGCCTCGGGGTGAACGCCTTCTGGGGCCACCGCAATCTGTTCGGCCGGGGCGAGCGCTTGAAGGTTTCGGCGCGGGTGGGGCGGCTCATTGAAAACGACCTAGATCGCATTGACACCATCCTGAGTCTCCAGTTCAACAAGCCGCATTTCCTGACAAAAGACCTGTCTCTGGTTTTCGATGCGGGCCTGACCGAAGAGCATCCGGACGCGTTCGACCGCAAGGCGGTGACCCTTGGGCTGGGGCTGGAGCACAGGATAAGCCGGACGCTGGCGCTGGGCGCGGGCGTCAACACGGAATATGCGGAGATCGTCGACAATAACGGCGACCGGGAAGAGTTTTTTCTCTTCGGCATCCCGGTCTACCTGCGCCATGACACCACCGACGATTCGCTGGACCCGCACCGCGGCCTGCGCAACGAGATCAAGGTGACGCCCTACTTCCCGCTGCTGGGAGACAGCGACCTCTTCACCCGCGCCAAATGGGTGAGCCGCGGTTATTACGAGGTGATGGAGGACGGTGGGCTGGTGCTGGCGGGACGGCTTGTGCTCGGGAGCATCTTCGGCGAGGAGACAATGAACATCCCCTCCGATAAGCGCTTCTTCTCCGGTGGAGGCGGCTCGGTGCGCGGCTATGAGTTTCAGCGCGTCGGCCCGCGCGACGCGAACCTCGACCCTACAGGCGGGCGTAGCCTTGTGGAGGTCGGGCTGGAACTGCGGTTTCGCTACAAAAATTTCGGCATCGTGCCGTTCCTCGACGGCGGCAACGTGTTCGACTCGACGCTGCCCCGTTTCGACCACGATTATCAATGGGGCGCGGGCCTGGGCATCCGCTACTACACCGACTTCGGCCCTATCCGCGCCGATTTCGCGGTGCCCCTCAACCGCCGCGAGGGCGACGATCATTTTGCCTTCTATATCAGTATCGGACAATCCTTCTAGAGTATGGAATTCATGAAGCGGGCGCTCAAAGTTTTCCTGGGGACGGTGCTCTCGGTTCTGGCGTTTGCCGCCGCCGGCGTGGGGCTGACCGTGTTCTGGGTGAACAGCGATGGCGGCAGGGAACAACTCGCCCGGCTGCTCGAAAAAAACCTGAGCGCCGGCGAAATGCGGTTCCAGATCGGCGCTCTCGAGGGCGACCTGCCGGGTTGGATCGAGCTCGTCGGCATCACCGCCGCCGACCGTGAAGGCGTCTGGCTTCGCATCGATCGGGCGCGCCTTCGCTGGCGCCCCGCTGAACTGCTCGACGGCCTGATCTGGGTGGATGATCTATCGGCGGACACGGTGGACGTTGCGAGAAAACCACTCGCCCCCACCGCCCCGCCTACGGAACGCGCCACGCCCGTGGACCGCTCTCGCCCGCCGGCCCTGCCCTTTGGAATTACCCTCAATCATTTCGGGGCGAGGCGCGTGCAGCTGGCCGAAAACCTGCTGGGGGTGGAGGCGGCGTTTTCCGTGGCGGCGAACGCCTTGGTCAAGAAGCTGGGAGAGCGCCTGGACGTCAAGGTCGCCGTCCATCGAATCGACGCCACCCCCGGCTCTCTCACCGCCCTCGCGGCTTACCACCCGGCCAGCCGGAATTTGACGCTCGATATTCACGCCCATGAACCCGCGGGCGGCCTGGCCGTCCGAACGCTGGGCGTGCCCGGCCATCCCGAAATTTCCCTGTCGCTCGCCGGCAAGGACCCCATCGACAACTGGACCGGGCGGCTCGCGCTCAAGGCCGGAGAGGATCTGGGCATAGAGGGGACGATGCAGGTGAAGCAGGAACGCCCGGGCCGCTTCGCCCTCGATGGGCAATGGGAGAACAACGTTCAAGCCTTCCTTCCCGCCGAAGCGAAACCGTTGCTCGGCCGGGCGGCGAAGCTGGACTTTCTCTTCCTCCTCGAACCCGGCGCCCCCATCACCATCGAGCGGCTCGCATTTACGGCGCCCGCCGGGAATGCCCGCATCAAGGGCCGCGTCGATCCGGAGAGACAACGCCTCGATCTCAGCTACCAGATCGACGCCGGTCCGGCGGCCTTGTTCACCCCCTGGATCCCCGGCGCCCGCTGGCAGACGGCCAGTGCCCAGGGCGGCCTGAACGGCGAATTTTCTCATCCCAGCGGCAGCGCCCACCTGCTCGTCAGAAAATTCGCCGGCTTCGACCACCACTGGGATCGGGCCGACATGAACGTGACGGTGAAGCCCAATGGGAGAAAAGCGGCGGCGGCCGCGCCTCATCGCCTAGCCGCCTCCGGGTCCTTCACGAAACTCGCCGGCCCCCAGCCCGAGATTGCCCGCTTCGCCGGCGAGCGCGTGGATTGGGAAGTACAGGCTCGCTTCCTTCCAGTTAAGAAGCGGATCGACATTCAAACCGCCGAGTTGAAGACGGCCCTGGCCCGCCTCACGCTGTCCGACAGCCAGGTTCTTGACGGGGGCAAAGACCTTGTTCTTAAAGCGGGGCTCACCATTCCCGATCTCGCTCCCGTTTCCGAACTCGCGGGCAGGCCGCTGCAAGGAAACGCCTCTCTCCAATTCGACGGGCGTATCGGCGGGCACGGTCAAACCCTGCGGGGCAAGCTGAACCTGGAAACACATGGCCTGGCAACCGACATTGCGGCCGCCGACGCGCTGTTGGGCGAAGAGGCGCGGGTTTCGCTTATCGTCGACATGGACGCCCACCACAACATCGAGGTTGAAAATTTCCATCTCCAGTCTCCTTCCCTGGAGGCGGCGGCGCGCGGCAGCCTTGCATCCAACCAGACGCTTGCAGGGAAATGGTCGGTGGCGCTATCCGAACTCGCGGTGTTGTCCGACGCTCTCAACATGCCCCTCAAGGGCGACCTCAACGGCGAGGGCTCGGTGGCCGGACCGCTCGCGTCACCCAACGTCTCGGCTCGATTGACCTCAGAGGCGCTGGAAGCGATGGACACCGCGGTTGCGAAGGCCCGTGCCGACATTGCCGCGGACGATGTGGCTAGGCTTCCGGCAGTCAAGGGCCGCCTCGAAGCCGGAAGAATCGACTTACAGGGCGCCGCCATCACCGGCGCGCGGGTGGATGTCTCCGCCAGGGAATTAACCGGGTCTCCAAGCGGGCGGGTGGAGGCGGACCTCACCGTCAACGATTGGCCCGTTCTGGCCTCAACCGATTTTGCGCTGAAAGACGGGGATCGCCTGGCCCTGAACCGTCTCGACGTGGTGGCCCTGGGGATGCACGTCGTGGGGGCGCTTAAGCTTGCGCTTGACACGTCCACCGCCCGGGGCAAACTGGAGGGAGAGCTTCTCGACCCCGCGCTGCTCTCCCGCCTGGCGGATCAGGATCTCGGCGGCGATATCCGGTTCCAGGTGGAACTCAGCGACCCGCAGCAGCAGAATGTGAAGCTGACCGCCCAGGCGAGGGACCTGACGCTCGACGGCGGAGACACGCTCAGGATCACCCGTGCCCGGCTCGGGGCCGATGTCCGCGACGCGGCGAAGCGTCCGCAAATTGTGGCCGAGGCGCATCTGGAAGGCCTCCTCGCCGCCGCGGCCGAGGTTCAATCCCTCGACCTGGCCGCTCGGGGAACGCCCGAGCAACTCGGTTTCGACCTGGCCGCCGCGGGCAGGCTGCGGGCGCTCGCGCAACCGTTCAATGTTAAATCGTCCGGCGTGACCAAGACCAGCGCTGAGGAGAAACGGCTCCAGCTGACGGATTTTTCCGGCACGCTGGGCGACGTTCCCTGGAAGCTGACCCAGCCAGCCACCCTGTCCACCACGGGGAGGGACTTTGCTCTAGCAGGCTTCGAGCTGTTGCTGGACCAGACAAGCCGAGTTAGCGCCGACGCTTCGTTTGTTAAAGAGCGGATCACTGCCCGCGCGCGCATCGAAAAACTCTCCCTCGCCCTCCTGCGCCTGACCGGGCAAGCGCCTCCGGTTTCAGGGGTGCTGGATGGAACGCTGAGCGCCTCCGGTTCCCTGGCCGACCCGGAAGCCGCTCTCGATCTAAAACTCGCCGACATAGACCTTGGACGGGTGTCCACCGTGAAAGTCGGAAAGGGCGAGGCCGTCCTGCAGGCCATCCTGAAAAACAAAGCGGCCCAGATGAGCGGCAACGTCCTGCAACCCAAGGTCGGCAATATCGAGTTTGAGGGACAGTTGCCAGTCGACCTGACCCAGGACCCTTTCCTGCCGGAGAGCACACCGCTCAGCGGCCGGGCGAAAGGAAGGATCGATATCGGGTTCCTGAACGAGCAGATCATGGGAGATGTTCATAATATGCGCGGCGAACTCGACCTAGACGCCAGCCTGGGCGGCACGCTGGGGGATTTTCGCGCTACAGGAAACGCCACGCTGCACAAGGGATTTTATGAACATCTCAGCTATGGAACGCTGCTGGATCCCATCGAATTGACCATCGAAGCGGACGCCCAGCGCATTCACCTTGCCCGTTTCGAGGCCAAAACTCCGGAAGGCGGAACGCTGAGCGCCAGCGGGGATCTGCATTTCAAAGAGAACCGCGACATCGTCGCCGACTTCGCCCTGGCCTCCCGGAAAGCACAGGTGGTCGCGATCGATTCGCTGAGCGGCTCGGTTTCAAGCGATCTCACCTTCACCGGACCGATCAACAATTCGCTTCTCAAGGGCACCCTCACCGTGGATGAGGTGGAGGCCTTCATCCCGGAAAATCTGCCGTCAAGCGTGGTGGTTCTCGATGTGACCGAAGCGCCGGGCGACGGCACGGCGCACCAAAAGCCCAAAAAAGCCAATGAGGTCTCTCCCCCCGCCGCCAAACCCGATTCGCCGCCCATGGCGGTGACCCTCGACCTCAACATTCAAGTGCCAGGAAAAGTTTATGTGCGCGGCCGAGGCCTCGACACCGAACTGGAAGGAAAATTCCACGTCACCGGGACGCACATTCAACCGAACATCGACGGCAATCTGCAAATGCGCCGGGGGACGCTCAACATCCTCAACCGCCAATTCAAGTTCAGCCAGGGCCAGGTCTCGTTCGACGGGGTGCCGAAACAAGAACCGACCCTCAATTTCAAGGCAGACGCCAAACCCGCGCCCGATGCCCGAATGGCGGTGCTGGTGACCGGCCCGGCGTCGCGGCCATCGATCTCGCTCTGGTCCGACCCTGAACTGCCGCAAGACGAGATTCTATCGCGTATCCTGTTCGGCAAAAGCGCCGGCTCCATCACCCCGATGGAAGCGGTGGAGTTGGCGGCTTCGGTCGCCACCCTCACCGGAGCCTCCTCTGGCCCGGGAATCCTCGACAAACTGCGGCGCTCGCTCGGGCTCGACACTCTCAAGTTCAATAACGACGATGAGCGCACAGGCCCGGGTGTCGAAGCGGGTCGCTACATTGCCGACGGCGTTTACCTTGGCGTCGGGCAGGGCATCGATTCAGGGTCGAGCCACGCCACCATCGAAGTCGAGGTCACACCCAACATCAGCCTCGAAAGCGATGTTGGCGCCGACTCCCAGGGGCGCGTCGGCATTAACATGGAGTGGGATTACTGACGGCCCTTTCGTTTCATGGACGCCGCCCGCGGATATTTTAATATATTTTCCGCCTACACGATCAGTGGCATCATTCTGGGTTATCATACTCCCAGGATTTCGGGTTCCCTGAAATAGTTTTGATGTCCGCAGGAGGCCCGGGCCGCTCCTCTTTATGCGTGCAGGGAGAATCGCGCGGAGCGCTCACCCCCCACCGCCAGCCTCAAGGAGATTCGACATGGCCGGTGCTTCTCATTCCCTATTCAAGAGATCGGCCCTTTTCGCGGCGCTGGTGAACGGAGCGGCAGCGGGAGGAATGTTGATGTTGCTCAAGCCCGGGCTACTGCCTCCCGAAGCGGCGATGGATCGCCTCGCCTACATCGCAGCAAATCCGTGGCCGTGGAAACTGGTGTGGGGGTCCTGGATCGCGGCCGCCCTGTGCCTGATTTTCCTTTTTGCGCAGTGGGGGGCGCTGCTCGATCGCTGGTCGGCGGGCGATTGCCGGGGTCCGATTGTTTTTGGCGTGCTTGCCGGCGCCCTCGGCATGATCCCCGATACGCTTGCGGAAGTCCTTTACCTTCACCATATCCCCCTATTGGCACGGGAGGCGGTGGAGACCTCGGACCCGGCCCGGCAACAACAGCTTTTAACCAGCTTTCAAACCCTTGAACCCCTGCTTGCGATGTTGACCGGTTTTCTCGGCAACGGTTTTTATACCATCGGCGGCTGGACGCTCAATCTCGTGTCGCTGAGAGTTGGCCGCTTTCCCCGCGGATTGGCCGTTGCCGGCCTGCCGATCTGGTGCTCAAGCACGGCGCTTTCTGCATCGACCGTGGCGGGGTGGACCGCGGGAGTGACCCTGTTCACCGCGTTGACGATGGCAACGTTCGTTCTCTGGGCGGCGGCCGTCGGCCTCTTCTTTCGCCCGAGACGACGGCCATGACTATTCCCATCGCCGTCGTTGGCGGCACAGGCACCTTTGGACGCCGGATCGTGCAAGAATTGCTGGAAAGCCCGCTGCCCTTTCGCATTCGGGTGGGCGGGCGAACCATCGCCCGTTTCGACGATCTGTTCGCGGAGGACATACCCGACCTCGAATTCCAGGCCGTGGACCTCGACGATCCCTCCACCCTGCCGGGCTTTCTCGACGGCCAGAAAATCGTGATCCTCGCCGCCGGTCCTTTTCAGGCCATGCAGCCGCACCTCGCCCGGCAGGCGGCCCGGCTCGGTGTGCATTACATCGACCTGGCCGACGACCCTGGCTATGTTCAGAAAATGATCGCCCTGGCCCCGGAGCTCGAACGATCGGGGAAGCAATTTCTCATCGGGTTAGGCTCCTTGCCGGGGCTGTCGCTGAGGCTGGCGGATTCGATCTGGCACCGCTTCGACCGCGTGGACGAGATCTCAATCGGCCTGTTTATCGGCAACAAAAACCGCAGGGGACCGGGATCGGTGCGCTCGGCGCTCGAAGGCTTGGCCAGGCCCGTTCCCCTGATTCGGGGTGGCGTGGAGCAGCCCTCCAGGGCCCGGGAGTTCAAGCGCCGTTTCGACTTTCCCGACCCCATCGGCCCCGTGTCCTCGTTTCTGATCGACTCTCCCGACCGGCTGCTGTTCCCCGCATCGTTCAATGTCAACCGCCTGGAGGCGCGGGTGGGTTTTGAAGGGACATGGGCAAGGCGGGGGTTTGCGCTGTTCAAACAGATTGCCGATTGGGGTGGCCTCGGGCTCGTCCTGCGCGCGCTACCGGCCTTGCTGGCTCTCGCCAGCGCGGACCCTGGCGGCACCGACCGGGGATGCGTGAGTGTGATGCTGAAGGGAGAACTGGATGGGGGCGGGTTAACGCTCCGCGCCTCCCTTTACGCGGACAAGCAGGGACAGCGCCTGGCCAGCCTTCCGGCAGTGATAGCCGCGGAAGCCCTCGCCGCCGGTGAAAGTTTGCCCGCCCCACCGGCCGCGCCGCTCAATTGGATGGCCACCCCTGTCTTTCTCGAACGCATGAGCCTCCACGGAATCGACCACCGGATCGACCCGGTCGGCCCTCATTTCACTTCCTGATCTTCTGCGTCGAAGAACCGTCGTTGGGAAATCTGTGGGGATTGCCTCCTCCGGAAACTGTAACCCTGCTCGTTGCGCTGTTGTTCCAAAGGTTTGGGTCCAGCTCGTCGGCCGAAACCGTGGCCGTATTTTCAATGGCGCTTTTCGAGACCATCGCTTGAACGCTGACATTAAGGGTTGTGCTCTTTCCCGCCGGCAATGAACCCAGCGGGCAGGTCAGAACCGTTGACCCAAGCGTGCAGGCGGCGGATGCGGATACGAACTCCACCCCGGAACCCAGATCGCTGTTCACGATGATTCCCGTGGCTTGTTTCGGCCCCGCGTTGGTCACGGTCAGGACATAAACCACCGTGGATCCGACCCGGACTTTCTTGGCGATTGCGGAATTGGTGATGCTCAGATCGGCGATCGCTGGTTCCGGACCGTTCCCCACCACCTGCGTTTCCTGATAGGCGGTGTTGTTGCCCATCGAGGGATCCTTTTCACTCGCAAACACCATGGCCTCGCTATTGAGGGTGCCCACGGCATTGGCGGTAAGAACGATGGTATTCAATACAGCTTGCGCGCCGGGACTCAGGTTAGACAACGCGCAGGTCACAACGCCATCGGCCTCACTGCACCCCGCCGCCGATTTCAGGGTGGCCCCGGCCGGCAGCGTGTATTCCAGCGTCACACCGGTTGCCGCGTCCGGCCCGCTGTTCGTGGCGGTGATCTGGTACGTCACCTCCTGCCCCACCGTCATCGGGTCGATGGAGTCGGTCAGGGCAATGGACAGTTCGGCTTCCTTTTCCGGTTCCGGCGCGCCGAAACCCGAAACTTCCGCAGCCAGCTGGTGCAGCCACTCCTCCACGTCGGTGTATCCGCTCGGCTGAATGTTTCCCGGCGGGACAGACAGGAGCGGCACGCCATTTTGGCCGCGAACCTTTTGCACAAGCGGCGGCCAACCGCCGACATCATCCTGGGAGTCGATGAGCCAGCCAGTGCCGTTTTTCACATCCTGGGTGATGCGCTCATCCACCGTCTCCGCATCCGCCCGGCGGGCACCCGCATTGGCGAGCACCCAGTTCTTGATCTCGCTGCCGCTCTTCACCGAGATGTTCGGCAACCAGACCGGCGGCGACGTCGCCTTGATTTCATCGGTGGTTTTATTCTTGACCACCGACCAGGGATCACCGGACGTTTCCACGGCCACATTATCTTCCACAAAAACCTTGGAGCCCTCCGTCACAATGGAACTGCTAATGGTGACGGGTTGGGACGAACCCTCGGGGGCCGTGTCCAATCCCTTGATGTATTCATTGCCCACGATGGTGGCCCGCAGGGGGCCGCTGTCGCTGCCATAAACGCCCGCGCCTCCCGACCCACGCCAGTTGTAAACGAGATTATTGAGAAACAGGGTATCGGTGTCTCCCAGGACGCGCATGTTCCTCTCGTCGTTGTGAGCGAAGAGGTTGCCGATCACAGACAGGTTGTGCGTGCCGTACCCCACCAGAAAACCCTTGGAGTGCGGCCCATCCGGATGCAGGGAGTGCCACAGGCCCTCACTGATAATGCTGTTGGAAACGGTGACGTCGCGAACCGTGTCGTACCAGGTGGACATATTTTCATCGATCGCCCAGCTCACCGAAACATGATCGACCACCACGTTGTAGACGTCGCCCTCGTTGTTATTGTCGATGATGCCGAGCCCGTCCCGGTTGTCCGGTGACGGACCAGCGGGGTCGTCACCGACGCGAATGCGAATGTGCTGAATGAGCACGTCGTGCGTCATGACCAGCAGCCCAGCGTTTTTCAGCGTCACCCCGGGGGACGGGGCGGTTTGCCCCGCGAGAGTGAGATAGGGATTGTTGATCCGGATTTCCGACTGGAGAGAAATATAACCGGAAACATCGAAAACAACGATGCGCGGACCGGATGCCTCCAACGCTTCGCGCAAAGAGCCTGGGCCCGAATCGGCGAGGGTCGTGACGTGCAGGATGGCGCCGCCGCTACGGTTTGGCCCGCTGCCGGCGGGGGTTTCCATGCCGAACCCTTCGCCGCCCGGAATGACGGGCAGGGCATGAGCTTTCGGGGGAAAGGCGGCGAGGACCGAGAAAACCGCAACAAGAGCCAAACCAGCGACGGCGGACTTGAGAAACCGGCCGCTTTGACGAACGCATTTTTTAGTACAGGGCATGGGAGATTGCAATCCATCGATTGAAGAGTTTATGTCCACGCGATTCAAGTTTTATCGCGCCGCAATGTTCTCCAATGTCCCACAAAAATTAAATTGCCCCATGACGCACATCACACCGACAAACGAAATGAATTACATTTTCAGAGAGCAAGCGCTTGCGCCTGTAGATGGATATCGGACTTCCCATTCAAAAATCGGCTATTTGTTCGGTTTTTCGATAGAAACAAGGCAGCGTATCAGACCGGCGATGTTTTTTATCGGCGTGTGAAAAAGGGAGCGGCAGGCACCCTAATGCCGCCGGCAGCCCCCCGAGCAACGCGGCTGGGGCGTGCCGGGGAAAAAAGTAAAAACCCGGGCTCACGGCAAAAAGGAAGGAGGGAGGAGGCGGGCGGGAAGGAGGCCGATCACGAACTCCCGGAAAGCCATTGCCGGCTGCCGGCGCAGCAACCCACTATTAAGGGGCTGATTAGGCTATCGCGAGAATTGCTAGACCCGGCCCTTCAACATGCCATGCCAATAGAGCAGCGGCAACAGGTAGCGCTTCAGCCAATACATGCTGCGCCGTTCCCTGCTCTGGTCGAATGGAAAGGTTTCGGCCGGGCGGCCCTCATAATCGAATTCCGCTAGCACAAGGCGGCCATACCCCGTCACCAGCGGGCAGGAGGTATAGCCGTTGTAACGCGCAGGAAGCACCTTGCCCGCCTTGAAGGACAGCAGGTTTTGAACCAGAACCGGAGCCTGCTTTCTCACCGCGGCCCCTGTTTTAGACGTCGGCAGGTTACTGGCATCGCCCAGGGAAAATATATTCGGATATCTTTGATGCTGCAAGGTGGACGCGTCGACGTCCACCCAGCCTTCGCTGTCGGCGAGGGTGCTGTGCTTGATGAAATCCGGCGCGCTTTGCGGCGGCGTGACGTGCAGCAGCTCATAGGACACCAGCTCCGTTTCACCGTTCTCCAGGTTTTTAAACAACGCGATTTTATTTTCCGCATCGATCTCGATCAGGTTGCGGCGGTATCGGGTCTGAATGTTTCTTTCCTCGACCAGCCGGTTGAGCGTCCTGGCGTAATGCGGAATGCCGAAGATGCCCGGCTTGGCGGAGACGAACCACACCTCCGTGTCGCCCCGGCGACCCGTCCGCCGCAGATGATGATCCGCCAACCACATGATCTTCTGCGGCGCGCCGCCGCACTTGGTCTCAGTTCCGGGGAAGGTGAAAACCGCGTTGCCCCCTTTAAGGGCCTTGAGAAACTCCCAAGTCTTATCCGCGTATTCATACGCATAGTTGCTGCAAACACCGTTCTTGCCAATGCTCTGTGGAAGGCCTTTCACCCGGGACCAATCCAGCTGGATGCCCGCCGCCACAACTAGAAAATCGTAACCGATGCGCTGTCCCTGGCGCGTGGAGACGGCGTTGTCCTCAGGGTGAAACCCCTCGACACGGTCCTGAATCCACTTCGCCCCTTTCGGGATGACCGACCGCTCCTCGCGGGCGGTGTCTGCCTTATCGACCTCGCCCGCACCCACCAGCGTCCACAGCGGTTGGT
>CP070799.1:113323-133283 GCA_020343535.1 Nitrospinaceae bacterium
GAGTGCACCGCAGTTCCTTTCGAATGGTTTTTAGGTTTTGCGCCAAAATGGACATTATCTGTTCTCCTTATAAGACATGCCACACGCTTCATTATAAACAATTGCTTCGGCCATTTTCAAACGGATCTTATAGGAGCGGACAACCAGCGGGGGGAAGATTTCGATATGAACGGCGAAAGCGGTTTCTCAACGATTCAGGATTTTCGCGGCCTCCCGTGCAAAATAGGTTAGGATCATGTGCGCGCCCGCCCGTTTAATGGAGAGCAGGCTTTCCATCATGGCGGCCTCTCCGTCCACCCAGCCATTGCGGGCGGCGGCATGCACCATGGCGTATTCGCCGCTGACGTGATAAGCGGCCACCGGAACGGTGACGTTGTCGCGCACCGATCGGATGATATCCAGATAAGGCAGGGCGGGCTTGACCATGACCATGTCGGCGCCCTCTTCGATATCCTGCCACACTTCCTTCAGGCTCTCGTTGCGATTTGCCGGGTCCATTTGGTAGGACCGGCGGTCGCCGAACTTGGGCGAGGAATCCGCCGCTTCCCGAAACGGGCCGTAGAAGGCCGATGCGAACTTCGCGGCATAGGAAAGTATAATCGTGTTCTCGTGGCCCGCCTCGTCCAGGGTTTTTCTGATCGCGCCAACACGGCCGTCCATCATGTCGGATGGGGCCACCACGTCGGCCCCCGCGTCGGCATGGGTGCGGGCCATGCGGCTTAAGAGCTCAAGCGTCGGGTCGTTCACGATGCGGCCGTCCTTCACCACTCCGCAATGGCCGTGGTCGGTGTATTCGTCGATGCAAACATCGGTGCACACCAGCATTTCAGGCACTGCGGATTTGATCTCGCGCACCGCTCGCTGAACAATGCCGTCGGGGTTGTAGGCCTCCGACCCCACGGCGTCCTTTTTATCGGGAATGCCAAACAGGAGGACCGCCGGAATGCCCAAACGGTGGCTTTCCTTCACGTCGCGCACCACCTGATCGATCGAGCAGCGGTGGACGCCCGGCATGGCGGATATTTCCTGGCGAACGCCGCTGCCCTCGCAGACGAACATGGGATCGATGAAGTCGTCGGCGGACAAGCGCGTTTCCCGGACGAGGCGCAAAATGTTTGCGTTCTGTCTGAGCCTTCTCGATCTATGCAGGGGGAATGCCATGATGCCTGAAATGACTGACGTCGATTTGCCCGGAATAATTCAGTGTTTCCGAGGAAGATTGATCGATTCATGATAAGAGCATTGGAGGGAAGAATCAAGCGCGCTCTTTGTAAGGGCGGGAAACATTTTGAAGTGAGCCCGGGATGCGCAAAGTGACGAGAACGCCGATGCAGGCGGCATGGGAAATCGGCCGAGCCCGGTTGGTCGCGAAACACTTCTTAATCGGCTCAACCTGTTAGAAATTTGACACAATGGGGAGGCACCAAAAGATAAATCTTCGACGCCCGGCCACGGCCGCAATCTCGGCCACCGGCCTAACCCGATACAGAATAAGGACTTTCTAGGATGTGAGGAAAACCCCCTGGGAATGGCACAACTCTTGCTCCTTAACTCTTTGATTAATAGTGAGATAGTCACCAATCTCGAATAGGAGCATTCCCCCATGGATCAATTCGATTCCTCTCTGGACAAAGAATACGAAAGCCTGAACGAGGCAATCATGAAGGCCCTCGTCACCTCCAAGGACGTGAAAAGGGTTCTGGAGGATTTTAAATCCAAGGAACTCATCAACAACCTGTCGGTGCTGAACCTCGTTCTCAGCCTGGAGGAGTTGTCGCAGCTGGTATTCTCCGACGATCACGATTTCGATATCGACGAAGCGGCTGCGGAACGCCCTGCAAGCGCTGAAAAGGCAAAGAAAGAAGGCCCGCCCTCGCCTTACGTGATCGATGGCAAGCGCCTGAGTAAAAACGAGATCCTATTTCAGAAGTATTGCCAGGGGTTGTTCGACGAGCATGAATGGATCAAAAAGGCCCGCGTGAAGCTTTAAGGGAAGCATTTCACACAAATATAGCCATTTCGGGCCATATAAAATGGGCCTCGCGGGTTCTCCAGGGCCAGGAAGGTTTTCAGGCCCTTGCGGTCTAGTTCTTGAAAATTTTTCCGTCGCAGGCGATGTATTTGATCTGCTTCAAGGGGATAACGTAAACCTCGGCGCTGGTGGTCACCTCGAAAAGTTCGAGGTCGTCGCTGAAACCGTGCTTTTCCGTCTCCATCAACTCCAATTCTTGATTGTCCACAAATACGATTTTCAAGCGGTACTGCATATCGTCTCCTTTTTCGGGGGTCCCCAGGCGGCCGGAATCGTTTAATTGGGGAGGGGCATTGCCTCGAACTTTTTGGACAGGGGATGGTCCAGGTAGCCTTCCACGTAATTTCTGAGAAATCCTTTTTCGTACAGCTTTTTATTTGACAGCGCCGAGTTGATCTTTGGCAACACCCGGAACTGGCAGCGGGGGAATCGCGCCTTGAATTGGTCGAAGGATTCGCCTGCGATGTCGAGCTGCTCGTCGGACGGCCTCTCCATGATCACCTTGGGAAGGAAGACGCGTGTTTCACCGGACAGGCGCCGGCCCACGTCGCTGAAGGTGAGCAGCGTGGTGCAGTTGGAGTCCCCTCCCAAGGTCTGGTTCGGCACGTAGAGAAAACGTGCTCGCCCGCGCCGGAACATGGACAGAATCTTGTACACGTTGCCCGCCATGACCACGGTGTCCTTTTTTCCCAGCTCGCAGGCATCGAAGGTTTTCAGGATCTTATTTCGGTTGAGAAACGCCGTGATGTCCGATTCGGTGTGAATCATCATCTTGTTCGGCAGATCGAGGTTGTACACCTTGCGAGCCTCGGACGCCAACCAGCGCTTGCCCTGCCGCATAAGGGCCGTGGTTTGCGGGTCGATATACCTGAGCGGCGTGAGGCACCCCATCCATAGATGGCAATTCTGATTGATTCGGGAAATGGTCTTGGCGTCCTCGGACATGGTGCCGGGGCCGAACGAATAAAAATTGGCCGATGTGACCGCCGGGCCGTCGAGAATCTCCAGCACCTGCTTCGGCGTCGGCCCCTTGGGCATCAATTTGGTACGGTAGTGACCGAAGGTGATGACTGAAAGTTCCAGGTCGATGCGGCCGGGGAACTTCTCCGCCAGCCGGTGGATACGATCGGGCTGAACGTAGCCCACGGTGAACATGGTGAGGTTCTTGTCGGTGGTTTCAAGGAATTCCTCGATCCAGTCCATCGCCCGCGGGTGCAGGGGCAGGTCCGTCCATTCCATGTACTCGTTGCCGCCTAGAACCCAGTATTCGTCCTTGCGCGTGGGGTATTTCTGGATTTCCGTCAGGATGAACTCCCAATGCTCCTGCGTGGTCATCGGGGTGTCGACGGTGTTTCGGTAGCTGTGGTCCTTCTCGTAGCAGAAGGCGCACTTCACCGGGCAGGTCTTGCCGAGGCTAAGCGGTATCTTGCGGTCCGTGATCTCCGCTCTTAAAATATCGTAAAGGTTCACCTGCATCGCCGCCCTCCCCGGGGCCGCCAGCCCCTGTGGGTTGATCAATTCCAGCCCTTGAACGCATCGAGGAGGCTTTCATCCACGGGCACCTGATCCCTTTGGTCCTCGGTGAGTTCGGAGATCATGCGGGAGAGGTGCACCGCCGCGCACCCCATGTAAGCGATGCATTCCTGCTGCAGTTTGAAATTCCCGGCACGCAGTTTTTTTTGCAGTTCATCGAGATGGCCTTCCTCGTAGGGGTGAGCCTCGACGGTTTTCCTGAAAGCGGCGATGGCCTCCTTGAACTCCTTATCCCTGTAATGCGCATCGCCGGTCTTGAATTCTTCCTGGGCCTGCCTGACCTCGGCCACGGTCACCGCTTTTTCTGACATCGTGTATTCCCTGTAAAAAAGGGACGGTCAAATACCGCCCACAAAAATAACCCCCATCGCCCACCGTTCGATGGCCGCTCATCGTCGTCGGTGCGTGCATTTTAACACTCATAAAGCGTTATCTGTCAAGTGGGAACGCGGTTACGCAGTAACGAAAAAGGAGGGTCCGGGCACAGGAGCGGCCACAGCAAACAGCACGAGGCGGCCATCGGCGAGGGCTTGCCAGCGGAGAGGAAAACAAGGCCTGGGGGGAAGCGGAAGGCCGGCATGCCACATCGCCGCCTTCCCCTCCCCGAAACGGGTGCCGAAGCAACCCGGCCTGGTTGGTTAATGCTTTTCTTCGACGTTGTCGGGCTTGACCTGTCGTCCATGCGGGAATTTCTGCTCCCAGCAGCCCGCGGTGAAGACAAGAATCATTAATAGTAAAGTGAAACCAGCCACCAATCTTTTCATTACCGTTCTCTCCTCTCGGTGCTTATACCTATATTTGATAATGGAACACCCGCATTTTCCTGCGATCGCGCATCTCGAATTCAGCTTTTTAACAATAAATCCCTCATAATTCAATCAATTTTTTTCGAGGGGGTTAAGGCCGCCCCGTGCTCTTCCCCTCTTCCCTGACAATGCCCCCCGGTTTCGGTGCGGCGATGAATGGTGGCGCAAACCTCCTGCCGCCCGCTCGCCCCATGGAGCTCAGGGAATAATCTGCTTTAAATCCATATCTTTAAGTTAAAAGAAAAATATGATATTGTACTCACCATTCCCCCCGGAACAGAGTGTAGGCCAAACCTGAAGGCCAAACCTACCGAACAGAAATGGAGGACAGTTATGAATGGATCGTGTTTTTTTCACAAGTCCTTATGGTATTCACTGGTTCTGGCGGCGACCCTGTGCTGGCCCCTGAGTTCGGCGCTGGCTCAAGGGACGGGGATGTATTTTTCCGTGTTCGGCGGCGGGACATATCTGCAAGACTCGGAAATCGATAATTCCGGCGGCTCGGAATTTACCTTCGATACCGGCTGGAATGTCGGTGGCGCCATCGGTCAGGATTATGGCAACTTCCGCGCCGAACTAGAATTGGCGTACCGGGAAAATGATTTTGACACTCTTGAAATTCCTGGTTTCGGTTCGTTTCCCGCAACGGCAGGCGAGAACATTTGGTCCCTGTCCTACATGCTCAACCTGTACTGGGATTTCGAGAATCAATCTCCCATCACTCCGTACGTCGGCGCTGGCATCGGCGGCGCAACCATGGAAATCAGTGACGACTTTGGCTTCGAGGAAGATGACACCGTATTCGCCTATAAAGGCGCCGCGGGCATCCTGTGGAACCTGACTCCAAACCTGGACCTGCTTGTAAATTATAGCTACTTTGCCACCAGCGACCCAGAATTTTCAGGAGTGGAAGCGGAATACGCCACGCACAACGTGAGCGGCGGCATCCGCTTTATGTTTTAACAGGGCCAATGGCTAATGAAGTTGTGGGCCGGGCCTCCTGGGCCCGGCCTTTTTTTTCGCCTTTTGCGCCACAGCGCCCGGGCCGCTCCGCGTGAAGTGCCTTTAACTTGGGAGACCGCCAGCATGAGCGCCGAACTCACTCCGGAAAAGATCAAGGACAACCTGAGCACCCTTCTCATCGGTTCGGAGGTGCGGGTTGCCGGTGAAGTAGGCTCCACCAACGACTGGGCGAAGCAGGAACTGGCGCGCGGCGCCGCGCCGGGTCTGGCGGTCGTCGCTGACAGCCAGACCGAGGGCCGGGGCCGTTACGGCCGAACATGGGTCTCGCCGCCGGGCCTGGGACTCTATCTGTCGGTGCTGCTGGCCCCGCCTGTGGAAAAGAACCACTACCCCCTCCTCACGCTGATGGCTGGGGTGGCGGCGGCGCGCGCGGCAGCCGCGTTTTCCCGCACCGTGTTGGGCCTCAAATGGCCCAACGACCTGCTCGTAGGAACCCGCAAGCTGGGCGGCATCCTGCTGGAATATTGCCCGGGGGAAAGGTCCGGCGTCGTCCTCGGCATCGGCATCAACGTCAACAATCCGTCCTTCCCCGATGACATCGAGAACCTGGCCACCTCGCTGCGACTTGCAAATGGAGCGCCGGTCGACCGCCTGGCGCTCCTCCGGTCTTTGCTGAACTGCCTGGACGAGGAGTACGAAGGGTTTCTGCTCGGCGGGGACCGGGAGATCGTGCGGAAGTGGAGCGAACGTTCACCAATGTTCGGCGAACCGGTGAGCGTCGTGCAAGGGCCGCATTTGTGGGAAGGCACCGCGCTTCGCCTGGACGACTGGGGCCGACTTGTCATCCGCACCGGCGACGGCCGCGAACAGGTGTTCGACGCCGGCGAAGTCACGCTCCGCCGGGCGGCCGAATGAGCCCTCGGCTCAGAATCCGTGGAAAATGCCGATACCGATATGGAACTGCGGGTCGCTGGAATACCCTTCGGCGGCCACGGGCCACAGGTGGTATTCCCGCACCTTGAGCAGCGGATAGGTGTAGGTGGTTTCATCGAGGGGGCGGGTTTCCCTGCCCACGATTTCGGCGGCCAAGGTGACCTTGCGTCCCTGATAAAAGATCTGGTCGTCGAGGGTCTTGTCGAACACGATGAGTGCGCGGCCCAGCGTTACATCCCCCGCCTCCGGCTCCAGCCGCGAACCGAGAGGCCGCTCGAGCAATTCCAGCACGCTGCGTGTCGACTCGTTGGTCACGCGGACGACAGTGCCGCCGAGAAGGATGATTTTGCCGATGTATTTTTCCGGGTCGGCGTGCAGTTCTCCGGGCGGAAACGCCGTGTCGGCCTGCCCGCGGATGGTCTCGGAAAGAACGGGCTGGCAGGCCGCCGCCATCAGCCACAGCAGGATCATCAGGACACCTCGCCGCCACCGGAACCTCTCATAGCGCTGCAACATGTTTGCCCTCCCCGCCCCTTCCGCCGGGTTCGATCAGCGGTAGTTGTGATGATATGGATGAAAGAACGGTGAATAAAAAGGGTAGTAATACGGGAATCCGTAGGGATAGCCGTAGGGGTAGTAGTAGGGATATTGCGTGTATTCCTCCCACAACTTGATCTCCTCGATCGCGATCAGCGGGAAACGGTATTCTCGCTCGCCCACCTTGCCCAGCCTGCTGCCCAGCACTTTTCCCGCCCCGGTGACCGAGCGACCCTTGCTAAAAAGCGCCGACTCCAGATAGCCCGGATGCACGAAGATGAACCGGCCGCGGGAGTCGTCGGACAAACTCGGCTCGCCGTATGAGCTGAGTTCTTTTTCCACCACTTCGATCTCCGTTCCCGAAGCTAGGTTGCGGGTGGCCACGATGGTGCCGCCCAGGACCATGACCTCGCCGCGATGGCCATCAGCGTTTTCGAGAAGCTCGGCGAAGGTGAGCGTGGGGTCCGCTTGCTGGCGCAGGTTCTGGGAGATCGGGTGCGCGCAGGCTTGTAGCATCAGCACGGAAACAAGAAGGATCGTCCGGATGCTAGACACGGTGGACCTGGGTTGTGCAAGGAATGATTGCATGGGGCGGCCGCCTTGTGGTTCGCGAAAATCTACCAAACCTTGCCATAATTATACACCCACCCGGGGGTTTTCCGATACAATCCGATATGCTTGAATTCCTGTTCGTCTTGTATCTTATTTTCCTTTTCATCTTCCCTATGGCGGGGCTTGCGGCCACCCTGGGGCTCGCCACCACCTACAAGCTATACGGGACCTTTCAGTTGTTCTCGGGGCAGCCTGAGGGGGGACGCCGTTTGCTTTACATCGACACGCTGCTCGCGGCAGTAAATTTTTTATGCTCCATCGGGCTGGCGCTCCTGTTGGCGCTTTTGGTGCATCTTCTGATTTTCCCCAGCTCGATTCTTTTCGTCTTCAATTTCATTTTCTGCGCGGCGATTTCCGTGCGCTGGTTCGATTTCACCCACGCCGCCTACCGGCGTTTCGCGATGGCGTTAAAGCCGCAGGCGCTCGCGCCGACGAATGGAGCGGCCTTTGTCGTGTGCCGGGGGTATCGGTCCGGCGGCCTGCTCGGCGGCCTTCCCGCATTCCTCGACGCCGGCCTGCTTCACCCCGGCAAATCGGAAATGCTGTTCGACGGTGTCTTCCTGCATCAGGCGCTGGGCCCGTCTACGGTGGCGGCAGCGGGCAAAAAGAGCTTCGAAAAAATTCGCCTCCGCCTCAAGAAACCGACACCGGGCCCCTGCCCCGCCGAAGCTCTGACTCTCACGCTCAAGGAGAATTTTTACCCGTTCCGCAGCCGGGAGGCCCGCAACCGGCTGCTCGCCGGGTGGCAGAATAACGCCCGCCTCCCCAGCCCGCCCGGGGAAGACACGGGGGCACGCTCCAGGGATAACGGTTGAACGGCAACGCTGAGGCGCTAAAATAGTTGAGCGGACGTCATCCGCCACGATATTCGGACCCTTATGGCTGACTTTTATAAAATTCTCGGCATCGACAGGAACACGCCGCTCAAGGAAATCAAGAAGCGCTACCGAGAGCTCGCCCGCAAGCACCACCCGGACACCAACCAGGGCAGCAAGGAATCGGAAAACCGCTTCAAGGCAATCTCCGAGGCGTATGAAGTGCTGACCAACAAGAAAAAGCGTCTGCAGTACGACCAGCAGCAGGCGCACAGCCGGCGTGGCCAAGGCCGTGGCGCGCGCCGCCCGGGCTGGGGGCACAACGACGGGGATTTCGATTTCAGCGGCGGGTTCAAGGGCGGCCCCGCGGGGGCCGGCGGCCACGACCCGCGCGACGATTTCCGCCAGGCCACCGAACAACAGCCACACGCCCCCAACATGCCGACGCGCGGTTTCGACCTACAGTTCATGGTCGAGGTGCCGCTCGCCACCGTCGCCCTCGGCGGCCGGATACCCTACACCTACGACAAATACGTCACCTGCGAAACCTGCGGCGGCACCGGCGGGGAGGACAAGGCGCCCTGCGCCGCTTGCCGGGGCACGCGCCAGGAGGTCCGCACCGTCACGCTTGAGGTCGCCATCCCCCCCGGCGTCGCCGATCAGTACACCCTTCGGATTCCCGAAGCGGGCGGCGAGGGGAAAAACGGCGGCCCGCCCGGAGATCTGCTGCTCAAGGTCATCACCCAGCCGCACCCCCTCTTTCGCCGTGTCAAAAACGACATCCATGTGCAGGTGAACATTTCCCCCGAGCTCGCCGAGCACGGCGGCCCGCTGGAGGTGGAAACCCTCGATGCGATGAAAACGATTCAGGTGGAGGAAGGAACGCTCACCGGCGAGGAACACCGGATAGCCGGTGAAGGAGCGGCGATTCTATGGGGAAAAAAGCGCGGCGACCTGGTGGTCAAGTTCCACATCGAGGAGGCATAGAACAGGGGTCCAAGGGGGAAAACGCCGCCTGGGCCTCTCCCGCAAAAAAAGAGGAACTACGAAGCTTTGCGGACCAGGCGTATCGACGCCCAAACGTCCTTGGTGGGATAGGGCGTATCGACGCCGGTCTTAAAATCGAAGCGGATGATCTGCTCGTCCGAGCATTCGCTGATCCAGGTGTTGCTCACCCCGCCCTCGTCGAAAATCGGGTCGAGAGGATACGGGATGCCGTTCTTGTCCATCACCTGTTTGTCCTTCTGGATGAGGGTCGCCGCCTCTTTCTTGTCGGGAATGCGCCAGTCGCTATGGCCTGCGAACTTCTCCTTGTTGACCTTGTCGACGTACTGCTGGTGATCCGGCCAGGTGTAGAACACGTGCATGTCGTTCCAAGCGTCGGCCTTCTTCCACATGAGGCCGGAGTTGGGATCGGTGATGGTGCCGTCGCCATTGTCGACCAATGGCTCCTTTGGCGGGGCTTCTTTCTTTTTCGGCGCGGGCTTGGCGGCTGCTTTCGCGGCAGCGGGCTTGGCGGCCGGGGGTTTCGCCGCTTCCTGGTTTTCCGAAGAGGGTTGTTCCATGGATGGACGCTTCAGCGTTAAGGGTTCATGGGGGACGCCCCGTGCGGAGTGGGGGCCAAGGAATCGCCTTCCAGAATTTGGCTCAGGTCCCGGCCCGACTCGCTAATCCGCTTGAGAATATCTCCCAGTTGGCTGCAGGTAAATGATTCCAGGCGGGCCTTAAAACTCTCCCGGTATTCGGCGGCGTTGTCTTTCACCCAGTCGAGCAGGCTTTGCTCGTCACACGCGCCATTGATTTCGAGACGCTTTTTTTCCAGCAAATTGATTTGCGACATGCGAATGATTTCGCAGATCAGATCTTGTTTAATTTGATCCATATTCCCTCAGTTCACCCGGGATCAAACCCGCCGGGCCGCAAAAAAGGGCCAATTTATAATGATTTTTTCAGGTTGTCAATTCGTTATTTGAACTCACCACCGGGGGGACGCCCCGGCCAACTCTTACCTTCAGTTTAAACCAGCCTGGCTCCGGGATAAAGCCCTTTCGTTCCGCCGAAGGACCGGGGGACCAGCGCGCCGCACCGCCCCCTCGTGGCGATCAGGACCGGGGGTCGAGGGCGTCGCGCAGCCCTTCGCCCAAAAAGTTGAACGAAAGAATGGTGAGGAAAATCGCCAGCGACGGGAACAGGATCAGGTGGGGATAGAACTTGATGGCCGACCAGCCGTCGTTGGCCAGAGTTCCCCAGCTGCTTGCCGGCGGCAATATCCCAAGGCCGATAAAGCTCAGGGTCGATTCCGCCAGAATGGCGACGGGAATGCGGAAACTCACGGTGACGACGAGCACGCCCAGGAGGTTGGGCAGAATTTCCCGCGCCAGGATTCGAAGATCGCCGGCCCCCAAGGCGTGCGCGGCCTCCACGTAATTGGATTCCTTGAGGCGCAGCACCTCGCCGCGCACCAGCCGCGCCACCGTCACCCAACTCACGAGCGTCAGCGCGAGAAACAGCCCGGCGACGCCCCGGCCCATGACCACGGTGATGAGGATGATCATCAACAGATCGGGAAGCGCAAAAACGACATCGACGGCGCGCATCATCAGGCTGTCCCACCGCCCCCCGACGTAGCCCGAAACCGCTCCGTAAAGGGTGCCTATGAGAACGGCGACCAGCGTGGTGGCCACGCCGATGAACAAGGACACCCGCCCGCCGTAGAGGATGCGCGAGAACAGGTCGCGCCCCAGCTGGTCGGTGCCCATCCAGTTGGCGGCGCTCGGCCCGGAAAGGATGTTCATCGTGTTTTGGGTTTCGAAGGAGTACGGAGCCAGCCAGGGAGCGAAGACGGAGGCCAGGGTGATAAGGGCGAGGAAACCCGCGGCGATCTTCGACGACAGGGAAAACGGCCTCATCGTCCCACCCCCGGGGCGGCTCCCCGGCCGAAGGGCCCGCAGGCTCCAGGACAAGCACCACGAAAACGCGGATCAGAAAAAAAGATCATTGCACGGTGCCTCAATGCACCCGCACCCGCGGGTCCAGCCAGCCGTACATCAGGTCCACGAGGATGTGAACGATAACGATGAGCACGGCGTAGACCAGAGTGACGCCCATGATGAGCGGGTAGTCGCGGTTGGTCACCGCGGTGATGAAGAAATTCCCCATGCCCGGCACGGAAAAGATGAATTCGATGACAAACGACCCGGTCACCAGCCCCGCGATCAGCGGCCCGAGCACCGAGACGACGGGGTACAGGGAATTCTTGAGCACGTGATTGAACAGGATTTCCCTCTCGGTGAGGCCCTTGGCCCGCGCCGTGCGGATGTAATCGGAGGCGAGCACGTCGAGAACGGTGGTGCGGGTGAGCCGGGCGATGTATCCCGCGTAGCCCGCGCCGAGGGCGAGGGCCGGCATCAGCACGTGCCGCGGCCCCTCCCACAGGGCGGGCGGCAGCCAGCCCAGTTTGTGCGAAAGCCCCCACACGAGCACCGTGCCCAGAACGAAACTCGGTACCGAAATGCCGAGGGTGGCGATGAACACCGCGCCGCGGTCGAGCATCGAATTCGGCCGATAGGCGGAAACCACGCCGGCGGGAATACCGAGGGCGATCACCACCAGCATGGCCGCCAGACCGAGGGTCAGGGAAACGGGAAAAGTGTCGCTCAGAATGTCTGCCACGTCGCGCCCCAGGTACTTGAATGAGGGGCCGAGCTCCCCCTGAATCAATCCTTTCAGGTAAAGGCCATACTGCACCGGCAGGGGCCGGTCGAGGTGGTATTTGGCCTCGATGTTGGCGATGATTTCCGGCGGCAGTTTCTTGTCGCTGTCGAACGGGCCGCCGGGAACCCAGTGCATGATGAGGAAGGTGAGCGTGGCGACGGCGAACAACACCACGACGCCATGCAAAATCCGCTTGATCACGTAGGCCCACATGCACGCCATCCTAGCACAGAGAAAAGGGCATTTGTAGCGCGGCGGCTATTTTCCACCCCAGGCTTCCCGCGATGAGCTATAATTGCCATTTCATTTGTCCGACGCCCGGCTAACCCCCCCCCGGGTGCGAAGCCGCGACCCCGAATTTTACCCGATGCGCTACGACTCCCTGAAAGAATTCATCGCCCGCCTCGACGCCGAAGGCGAGCTCGTGCGCGTGCGCGAATCCGTCTCGCCGGTGCTGGAGATCGCCGAAATCGCCGACCGGGTTTCCAAGCAGCCCGGGGGCGGCCGCGCCCTCTTGTTCGAGAACGTCGAGGGGTCGGCCTTTCCCGTGCTCATCAACGCCTTCGGCAGCCGCCGCCGCACGAACCTCGGCCTGGGCGACGTGGAACGCATCGCCCGCGACATCGAGCGCTACCTGAAACTGCCACCGCCCGCGGGCTGGGTGGACAAGCTGAAACTTCTACCCATGCTCTTCGAGGCGGCGCATTTCCCGCCCCGGTTCATACATGGCCGCGCGCCCTGCCAGGAGGTGGTACTCGAGGGCGACGCCGTCGACCTAGGACGCCTGCCCATCCTGCAGTGCTGGCCGAAGGACGCGGGCCGCTTCATCACCTTTCCCATCGTCATCAACCGAAGCGCCGACGGTCGGCTGAGGAACATCGGCCTGTACCGCATGCAGGTCTTCGACAAGCGCACCACGGCAATGCACTGGCATATCCACAAAGATGGCGCACACTTTTTCCACGACTATAAGCGCCAGAACAAGACCATGGAGGTGGCGGTGGCCATCGGCGCCGACCCGGCGGTGTGCTACGCCGCCTCGGCCCCCCTGCCCTACGGCATCGACGAATTCCTGCTCGCCGGGTTCATCCGCAAGGCGCCGGTGTCTCTGGTCAAGTGCCTGACGGTGGACCTGGAAGTGCCCGCTAACGCCGAGATCGTCCTCGAAGGCACCATCGACCCCGGCGAATTGCGCACCGAGGGCCCCTTCGGCGACCACACGGGATACTACTCGCAGGATGGCGACTACCCCGTTTTTCACGTGCGGGCGATCACACACCGCAGAAACGCAATCTACCACACCACCCTGGTCGGCAAGCCGCCGCAGGAGGACCTCTATCTGGGAAAGGCGACGGAAAGGATTTTCCTGCCGCTGATGCGAACGCAGCTGCCCGAGATCGCCGACATGAACATGCCGGCGGAGGGAGTGTTCCACAACCTGCTCCTCATTTCGCTTGAAAAACGCTATCCCATGCAGGCTCGACGCCTGATGAGCGCGCTGTGGGGCCTCGGGCAAATGAGCTTCGTCAAGACCATCGTCGCCGTCGACGACACCGTCGACGTGCAGGACGTGGCCGCCGTCGCCCGCCGCGTCCTTTCCACGGTGCGGCCAAAGCGCGACCTGTTTTTCTCCGAAGGCGTGCTCGACGTGCTCAACCACGCCTCCGACCAGGCGCTCTACGGCTCCAAACTGGGCATCGACGCGACGGCCAAAATTCCGGGAGAGCCCGGCCACGGCGAGGGGCCTCCCGCCCCGCCCGGCCCCCTGCCCACCGCCGGGGCGGTGCAGGCCAGATTCGGCGAGCTCGCCGGCTGCCGCTTTCTTGAGGTCGAATCGTCGCCGCCGGTTCTGTTCGCGTCGATCGACAAGATACGGCCCGGCCAGGGCCGCGATTTCCTCAACGCGTTTTTCGCCGCGCCGGAATTTTCTTCCATCTCCGTCTGCATCGTTATCGACCTGCCGGTGGACCTGAGCGACACGTCGCTCCTGTTATGGAAATTTCTCAACAACCTCGACCCGCGCCGCGACCTGGCGCTGCACGGCGAGCGCCTCGGCATCGACGTCACCCGCAAAACGGCCGAAGAAGGCTACACGCAGCACTGGCCGGAAGAAATCGAGATGGACGCCGGGACCCGGGCCCGCGTCGACGCCAATTGGGACAAATTTTATCCTGAAAAAATAATTAGTTAGATAATTATCTTTAAACCTTTTTCTTAATGCGTATTCGCTGAATTTCATGGCCCAGGAAAGCCTCATCATCAAGGGCGCGCGCGAGCACAACCTGAAGAACCTCACGCTCTCGTTCCCGCGCAACAAGCTGGTGGTATTCACTGGCCTGAGCGGCTCGGGCAAATCGTCCCTCGCGTTCGACACCATTTACGCCGAGGGGCAGCGGCGCTACGTCGAATCGCTTTCCGCCTACGCGCGCCAGTTTCTCGAATTGATGGAAAAGCCCGACGTCGACACCATCGATGGCCTGTCGCCGGCGATCTCCATCGAGCAGAAAACCTCAAGCCGCAACCCGCGTTCCACCGTCGGCACGGTCACCGAAATCTACGATTACCTGCGCCTGCTGTTCGCCCGCATCGGCCGCGTGTTCTGTTACAGCTGCGGCCGCGAGATCGCCTCTCAGACGGTGCAGCAGATCGTCGACCAGATCCAGGCGATCCCCGAGGGCACGCGGGTGCTGGTGCTCGCGCCGGTGGTGCAGGAGCGCAAGGGCGAATTCAAGAAGGAGCTTTTGGCGCTCCGGAAAAAGGGCTTCGTGCGCGCCCGCGTCGACGGCGAAGTGCTCGAACTCGACGCGGGCATCGCTCTCGACAAAAAGTACAAGCACTCCATCGAAGCGGTGGTGGATCGCCTGGTCATCAAGCCCGGCATGGGCAAGCGCCTGGCCGATTCGGTGGAGGCGGCCCTCAACCACGGCCAGGGGGCGCTCACAGCCTCGATCCTTAACAACGGCGGCCCGCCGGAGGATCTGCTGTTCAGCGAAAAATTCGCGTGCGGCTATTGCGGCATCAGCTACCCAGAGCTCGAACCGCGTCTGTTTTCATTCAACAACCCGCAAGGCGCCTGCCCCGCCTGCGACGGCCTCGGTTCCAAAATGGAAATCGATCCGGACCTCGTTGTCCCCGAGCCTCGGCTATCCATCCGCGAGGGAGCCATCAAGCCGTGGGAGAAAAAGACCTCCGCCAACTTCCACCAGATGCTGGAGACCCTGGCGAAGCACTTCAAGTTCAAGCTCACCACGCCTTTCAAGCAGCTGCCGGAGAAAACGCGCAAGGTGCTGCTGATGGGCGCGGGCGACGAGCCGATCAAGTATTATTACGAAAAGGACGCAAGGAAACACTTTTACACAGGCACCTACGACGGCGTCATTCCCGATCTTCTCAACCGCTACCACGAGACCGATTCGGCGGCGCTGCGCGAGGAGATCGCCCGCTACATGCGGCCGCTGCCCTGCCCCCGCTGCGGCGGGGCGCGCCTCAAGAAGGAGGGCCTGGCGGTGAAGGTCGGCGGCATGAATATCGTGGGGCTCACCGGCCTGTCCATCGGCCGCCTTCTCAATTTCTTCATGGAGCTCACCCTGTCGGCCAACGAACATTCCATCGCCCGCCGCATCGTCAAGGAGATCAAGGAACGGCTGAGCTTTCTCACCAATGTCGGTCTCGACTACCTGACCCTCGACCGCACCTCGGCCACCCTCTCCGGCGGCGAGAGCCAGCGCATCCGACTGGCCACCCAGATCGGTTCCAGCCTCACAGGGGTGCTCTACGTCCTCGACGAGCCGAGCATCGGCCTGCACCAGCGCGACAACGACCGCCTGCTCAACACGCTTCTCCGCCTGCGCGATCTGGGGAACACGGTGCTGGTGGTGGAGCACGACGAGAAAACCATCCTCTCGGCCGACCACGTCGTCGACCTTGGCCCCGGCGCGGGCGTGCACGGAGGCGAGATCGTGTTTTCCGGCACTCCGGCGGAACTCCTCAAGGACAAGCGGTCGCTGACGGGGAAATACCTCTCGGGGGCGATGCAGATCCCGCTGCCGGAAAAGCGCAGAGAGGGCAGCGGTCACAGGCTGCACATCGCCGGCGCCACCGCCAATAATCTGAAAAACATCGACGTCCAAATTCCGCTCGGCTGCCTCGTGCTGGTCACCGGCGTGTCCGGGTCGGGCAAGAGCACCTTGGTGCTCGACATCCTCTACCGGGCGCTGGCGCAGCATTTCTGGAAATCCACCACCAAGCCGGGCCCGTTTAAGACGATTCGCGGCGTCGACCACCTCGACAAGGTGATCGACATCGATCAGTCGCCCATAGGCCGCACGCCGCGCTCGAACCCCGCCACCTACACGGGGGTCTTCACGCTCATCCGCGACCTGTTCAGCCAGGTGCCCGAGGCCCGGGCGCGTGGCTACAAGCCCGGCCGCTTCAGCTTCAACGTCAAGGGCGGGCGCTGCGAGGCCTGCCAGGGCGACGGCGTGCTCAAGGTGGAAATGCATTTCCTGCCCGACGTGTTCGTCACCTGCGAGGTCTGCCACGGCAAGCGGTTCAACCGCGACACCTTGGAGATCCTGTACAAGGGCAAAAACATTGCCGAGGTCCTGGAGATGACCGCCGAGGAGGCGCGCGAATTCTTTCAGAACATCCCCGCCATCCAGTCGCGGCTGAAGACCATCACCAGCGTCGGGCTCGACTATATCCACCTCGGCCAGGCGGCCACCACCCTTTCCGGCGGCGAGGCGCAACGGGTGAAGCTGGCCAAGGAGCTCAGCAAGCGCGGCACCGGGCGCACCCTTTATATTCTCGACGAACCCACCACCGGCCTGCATTTCGCCGATATCGAGCAATTGCTCAAGGTGCTCTCGCGCCTCGTCGACCAGGGCAATACGGTGCTCATCATCGAACACAACATGGATGTCATCAAGACGGCGGACTACATCATCGATCTCGGCCCCGAGGGCGGCGACGGCGGCGGGCGCATTCTCGCCGAGGGAACGCCGGAAGCGATTATCAAGTCAAAAAAATCGTTTACCGGGCAATACCTAAAAAACCACTTGAAGGGGTTGAAAAGCTGCTAGGAAGGTTTGGAGACGGAGGCTCGCGGTTTCTGATAGACCTTGCGGCGGAAGATGTCGCGGCGGCTGACCAGGCGGTCGAGAAACAGCAGCCCCTCCAGATGATCCATCTCGTGCTGCACGGCGCGGGCCTCGAAACCTTCCATCGAGTAGACGCGCTCAGCGCCGGTTTCGTCCCACGCGTTCAGGGTGATTCGTTCGGCGCGGGCGACGTTTCCCGTGTAGTCCGGCACCGAGAGGCAGCCCTCGCGGCCCACCACCGAGCCGTTGCTCGTGGCGATCACCGGGTTGATCAGCACGAGACGCCCGTGATGCGGGATTTTCGGCTTGCACGAAACGTCAACGATGACGATGCGCTTGAAGCATCCCACCTGCGGCGCGGCGATGCCCACCCCGCCGGGGCCGGCGCGCATCGTCTCCTCCAAGTCGGCGATGAAATCAAGCAGCGCCTGATCGACGGTTTCCACCGGTTCGGAAATCTGCTTCAAGCGCGGATCGGGATAAACGAGAATTTCAAGAACTGCCATGGTTGTCAGCCCATCAACAGATCGTTTTCCACCAGCCGCGCCTCCACGTTCTTTTCGCGCGACAGGGTTTCCAGCACACTGCGAAGCGCCGCCGCGCCCCGCCCGGCCACCCCATCGAGGTGCATGATATAGATCGGGTTCTCCTCGGTGCCGCCGATGTCGGTTTCCAGGTTGAGAATGTTGAGCCCCGCTTCGGCAAGCGCCCCCGTCACCTCGGCGACGATGCCGGCGCGGTCCGCGCCGTAGACGCTGATGCGCACATCGGGCTCGATATGGCAGTGCAGGCCCGCCTCGATTGCATCGACATGGCAGCGTAGGCCCATCCGCCCGCTCACCTCTTCCAGCATGGCCTCTAGCGCCGGGATTTCTCCGTCGAATTCGACCATGAGCATGGTGGCGAAGTTGCCGCCGAGCCGCGCCATCGACGCCTCACCGAGATTACAGCGCCCTGCGTAGAGCGCCTGAGCCACACCCGCGACGATCCCGGGCTGGTCCCGCCCCACCAGTGTGACCATGTACCATTTTTTCATGCCATCTCCTCCGTCAATCGCCGTGCCCACCGGCTCACTCGCCAGGCCCCCACCCCACAAACAACTCCCAGGCTTCCTGAAAGCGGTTAGGGAGAAATTTCCTCGACTCGGCTGCCCGGCCGCCCGCGGCCGCCCGGCTCACCACGATCTGTTTTTCATGCACCGTCGGCTTCTCGATGAAAATCGACAGCCCTTCGCCCATCACCGAACCGGTGCCGCGCATCAGTTCCTCGAACACGTGCTTGGCGTTGGCCTGCACGGTAAGCCCGTTCTTATTGATCAAATCCTTCATGGCTGAGTTTTCTTCGATTGGAGATACGCGTGGTGGAACCTCCCACCTTAGCGGGACGGCGCTTTTGCGTGCCCTTTTCTAAAATTATTGAAAAATAGTCCGTTAGAGCTGGAAATATTTATAGAATTACGTTGATATAAAATGTATTTACTGAACAACCCGGGACGCTTGCCGCCCGCCCCGCCACAACACTCCAGGCGTTCGCGGCGAGGTCCGATCATACCATCATAAGCGGGCTGCCGCGACCCAGTTTTTTTGTTGCGGAGCAAATTTCCCGTCCGCAAACCAGGGAGGAGCTCATCATCGAATTCACACGAAAAGTCCGGGTGCTCGTGGTCGACGACGCGGTGGTGGTGCGCAAGACCATCACCAATTGCCTTGAAGCCGACCCCGCCGACACGTTGAATTGCATGAGCGTTGCGAGCAGGTTCTCGACCACCGCGTCGAAATGGGAATCATCGAGGCCCGCGTCCACCAAAGGCTTGTGGGCCTCGGTCAGGTTCTTGCCTGAATAGGTATCGACACCGCCCAAGGCGTAGGCCATGAACATTTTCTGCTTCGCGGCAAGGCGATTCGGGTCCACCCCGTCGAAAAAATGTGCGATCCGCGCATCCTTAAGCACCCTGCCGTAAAAGGCATCCACCACCTGGCCGAGCGCCGCTTCGCCACCCTGCCGCTCGAACAGCGTGGGCTTCCCGCCGCCCTTCTCGACGGCGGCGGGACCGGGCTGCGCGGCCGGGGTTTGCGGGGCCCCCGAGTGCGCGTCTTTTTGCAGCCGCGACAGGGTTTCGACCAGACCGGAATATTCATCATCGCCTTCACCCTGGGTGGTTTCTATGAGATTCAGGATATGGCGGATGGCGTCCACCATCGCCAGCAGGGCACTGGTGATCTCCGGGTTCAGGGTCAGGTCGCCATCGCGCAAGCGGCTGAGAAGGTTTTCGCCGACATGTGCGATGGTTTCAAGCTTGCTGTAGCCGAAAAAGCCGCAGGTTCCCTTGATCGTGTGGATGATGCGGAAGATGCCGCTCAGCAGGCTTTGCTCCGCCGGGTTCTGCTCCAGCTCCACCAAGTCGCGGTCGAGCTGGTCGAGATTCTCGTAGCTCTCGTCCAGGAATTTCTGGACGATGGCGATCATGGATTCGTCCCCCGCCGGGGCTTCGCTCCGGTTGTCGTCACCTGCGCTCATTTACGGTGTCCTTTCCAGACTCGCCCGGGCTCACGAACCCGGCTCACGGCCCATGGTTTCCCCCGGGCGGCTTCCCGCGACCTTGAGCATGAGCACACCCTAGGGTGTGTTGAAATGCATTTTTTCCGATGGCGCGCCTCTTGGCAAAAGCGGCTCCACATAATGACCGCGCATGATGGTTGGCAGCGACATCGCCGCTTCGACACCCCGGCCCTTGAGACGGGCGACAATATCGCCCGCCAGAACGTTGGCCAGTTCGCCCACCACATCCCCCATGTCGGGGCTGTCGTAGTCGATCTCGAAACCGCAGAACCCGGATGCAATACGGCTCGCCGACTGTTTTCCGAGAGCCAGAATCATCAGCCAGTTCACGCCGCCGCCGAAGGAAATGATTCCCAC
>CP070799.1:133383-152532 GCA_020343535.1 Nitrospinaceae bacterium
TTCATACTAACCATACAGATGGTTCAGTTCTAAGGAATGAGGTCAAAGAAAAATACGTCGATGAATACTCAACTGAGAGGAAAAATACCGCATAAAACCTGCTAAAATACCTCGATTGGTAGACCCCTCTGTAAACACTATTGCCACCCAGGGCAGGTTATGACTTTATCCGCCTGGAATATATGCAGGAATGGCAGTATCAATCTCCGTATTGTAGCAATTTTTTGGTTCATCTTCTGTGCAGCCTGTTCGTTCGATACCACTATTGACGATTCTCCCAACACCGTTCATTACTACCAGTTCTCCCTTCCTGGGTTAAAATCGATATTCGCAGAATTGAAAAGGCAGTTTCAAGAGAAGCATCCTGATATCTATATTCATATTCATACCCTTCCCACAAACACAGATGATCAGCACCAGTTTTATCTGACTCATTTACAATCAAGAAAATCTGCGCAAATGGATGTTTTTGCGATCGATGTTATCTGGATGGCTGAATTTGTTCGCGCGGGACTTTTATTGCCGGTGACAGATCTGTATTCAAAATCCGAATGGGAATCTTTTTTCTCTCCCATCCTAAAAACAACGCTATTCGACAACCGGCGTTATGCAGTGCCAATTTTTGTAGATGGTGGCCTTCTATATTCCCGCATGGACCTCCTCAGGAAATATGGTTTTCCCAGCCCACCAAAAACGTGGGAAGAATTGGTGTCGATAGCGGACACCATCTTGAAAGGCGAAAATGAAGATCGGTTGTATGGGTTCGTCTGGCAAGGAAGGCAATACGAGGGTTTGATTTGCAATTTCATTGAATTTCTTCCCGCAAATAAGGAATGGCTAGTGGCATCGAATAGAACTTTGCAGGTGAATCGTAGCGCCGTGGTTCCTACATTGACATTCATTCGATCCTTGCTGTCGCATAAATCCGTCTCTCCCATGTCGGTGTTGGGAATGTCGGAAGAGGAAAGTCGACACGTTTTTCAAAATGGTCAAAGCGTTTTCATGCGCAATTGGCCTTATGCTTGGAAGTTGGCTCAACAAACAGGGTCTCCGATCAGGGGCAAGGTACAGGTATCCCCCCTGCCATCCTGGAATAGCCTGGAACCTGGGCGGGGAGCGCTTGGTGGTTTTTTGCTGGGTATTAATAAAGATACACCGAATCCAGAACCAGCGCGCCAGTGGGTTCGATTTCTAACGAGTGAAGAGGTGCAAATCCAGATTTGGGAACAACTCGGCCTGACCCCGGCCCGCAAAACAGTGTTTTCCAAAATTCAAGGGGACATGGGCATGGAAATGGGGGTATTGATGGAAGTCATGGAGAACACAACACCTCGCCCGTTAAATCCTTTATATATCCCTATCTCACAATCTATGCAGGCTTATATCAGTGGTGCACTGTCTGGAATCTATACTCTCGAAGAAGCGATGGACAGAATGGATAACGATCTGAGACGGATCACAAGGATTTTGTCCTATGAAAACTGAGTTTAAAAACGTCGTTATTTTTTTGGGCCCATTGCTAATATTGCCAGCTCTTTTCGTTATTTGGCCGTTAATTGAACTCATGGTGTTGAGTTTGAAGCATAAAGTGATTTTATTCGAGATCGACCGTTGGGCAGGATTGGAAAACTATCAATATCTATTAGGAAAGGATGCTCGGTTCTGGGGGGCTTTGGGCAATACGCTCTATTTTACTGTTTGTTCGGTAGGGCTGGAGCTGGTCCTCGGTCTTATGTTCGCACTTTATCTGAGGTTTGGTAAAGAATCGGCATGGATCAAAGTCATATTGCTACTTCCCTGGGCCATCCCCAACGTGGTAAGTGCCCGATTATGGCAATGGATGCTACATCCGGAAGTGGGGATTATTAACCATGTTTTGTTAACGCTGGGATGGATAAATGAACCTGTTCTTTGGCTTTCAGACCCTACGCTCGCCTTGAATGCAGCAATTTTGGCAGATATTTGGAAGACCACACCCCTGATTACCCTCTTGCTATTTGCGGGGTTGCAAAGAATCCCCGAAACCATTTTATCCGCTGCAAAGGTGGACCGCACCCCTCCGGTCAGGTTCTTATTCTACATATTGCTTCCCCAACTAAATCCTATGTTGATGACAGCAATGATTTTACGTGGCCTAGATGCTTTCCGTGTATTCGACGTTATTTATGTGATGACTGGCGGTGGGCCAGCTAACAGTACGGAGACCCTTTCAATTTACGCCTACCGGACATACTTTCAATCTTTGCAATTTGGTTACGGCTCATCCATTGCTCTCACCCAGGTGATACTAATGTTGGCTATGACGTGGATCATAATGAACGCCTTCAGTTCAAAATGGGATAGATCATGACGCGAGCCCTGCATGCTGGATTTTATGGAGTTATTTTATTGTGGAGCCTGTGGCCTTTTATTTGGCAATGGGTGACTTCTGTTAAAGTCCCCTCAAATATTTCTAGGATTCCCCCGCTGTTACCTGAGCACTTGAGTGCAGCTAATTATAGCGCTATATTCAGTAATGAAACTTTTATCCGGGTAATTTGGAACAGTATTGCGGTGGGGTTGGGTGCTACAGCTATTTCGCTCGTAGTAGGTGCGATGGGGGCCTATGGAATATCGCGACTGCTCGAACGAGGCCGGCGATGGATAATGCTCTCTCTTCTCGTGGTATTGATGCTTCCTCAGGTATCCGTGGTGACACCGTTATATAGGATCGTTGACCTAATGGGGTGGGGAGATACATTATGGAGTCTGATTGCCGTATACAGTATTTTTAGCGTTCCGCTGGTTGTCTGGGTGATGTATCAGGCATATGAAGAAATTCCCGAAACACTGCATCGGGCGGCGAGAGTGGACGGAAGTAGTGAATGGACAATATTTACCCGAGTTTACTTGCCGTTGGGCATACCCGGGTTGGTGAGTTCCGGGCTCTTGAGCCTTATATTTTGTTGGAATGAATTTCTATTTGCGCTCACATTCACCTCCTCTTACAAGGCGAGAACGATCCCCGTGGGTATTTCTCTTTTTTCTGGTCAATACGATTTTCCCTGGGGAGAGATTACCGCTGCGAGTTCATTGGTGACGTTTCCCATTATCCTGATTGTCATTTTTTCTCAGAAATACCTTGTTCGCGGCCTTGTGGGCAGCGGAGTGAAAGGATAAACCCAGATGGGAAGGATCGATGTGAAAAATCTGTGCATGGAGTACAATCAGAAAAGGGTTTTAGATCGGTTGGACCTGGAGGTACTTCATGGAGAATTCTTGGTGGTATTGGGAGAAAGCGGATGCGGCAAAAGCACATTGCTGAACCTCATCGCTGGCCTGCGGGAGCCATTTTCAGGTCAAATCCTGTTTGACCAACGTGATGTAACTCGCTTGGATGTTCAGTCCCGCAATGTCGCTTTTGTTTTTCAGGATTATGCTTTATACCCTCACATGACCGTGGAACAAAATATCCGTTTCCCTTTGGAAAATCTGAAATTAAATCGACGAGAGATTGATCATAAGTGCGACGGAATTCTTACAAGGTTGAGATTAAATGATTTTAGAAATCAATACCCCAATCAACTTTCCGGGGGACAAAAACAGCGTGTGGCCATAGGCCGAGCGATGGTGAGGGACCCGTTTGTATTTTTATTCGACGAACCTTTGAGCAGCCTGGACCCGCATCTACGCGATCATTTGCGGTTGGAGTTGAAACAATTACATAAAGAGCTAAAAAAAACTTTTATTTACGTCACTCACGACCAGCTCTCAGCGATGGTGCTGGGTGACCGGGTGGCCTTTATGGATGACGGGAAAATTCAGCAGATCGGGCCTCCCCTTCAGCTATATCGTTCCCCGGCAAATATACGGATTGCGAGGTTTTTCGGTTTTCCTCCCGTCAACGTCTTGACTGCAACTGATTTCGAACGATTATCGGGAAAACCAGCCCCCGACTCTAAAATGAAGTTCTGCATTCGTCCCGAAAATCTTGAATGTCGCGCAGATTCGAAGGGTTGCTTCGAAGTCCAATGGATTCAACAAATGGGAGCTGCTAATTTTGTTTATATTTCGGTAGGCAAGCAAACGATATGTGGCTTAGGGAAAGGCTCTCTACATAAAAACCAAAAAGTATCCTGTAACTTTAAAAGTGAAAATTTGATGATTTTTTGACCCTCCAATGATGGCAAAATATTCAACGTTGCTTCTTCATTTTATATTTATATCTCATTTTACCCGGTTCCTTAGCCTTTAACCGGGGCCGTATTCAGGGAGAAGCCAAATTACGCTTGTTCAAATCCTCGGCCCGCTTTTTATAAATAAGGTGAAAGATCAAGTTGCAATAGTGATCGATTTCCTTTTTTTCATTGACTTGGCCGGAATAGTTCCAAAAGCCGTATAACTTGGCGGATTTAATAAGTCTTTCAGAATAGAGCTGCCATGTATAGGATTTCCTCACCCGGGCTACCGCCGCCTTGGAAATTCTATTCCAATATTCTGGATGCCTATCCAGTGCATCAAAAAAATCCACTACGGGTTTGGTGAGTAATTCAGACTGAGTCGGATTGATCCAGAATCCATTTTTATTATTCTCAATGATTTCCAAGGGGCCCCCAAATTGCGTGGCAAAGGTGGGAAGCCCGGTAGCCATGGCTTCCAACACCGTAAGACCGAAAGCCTCAAACAGGGCCGGTTGAACAAAGACACCTCTTCTGTCTCCCATGATCCGATAAATCTCACCGGTATCCACTTTGTTGAATCTTATTCCAAGCCAGCGAATTTTACCCTGCAATTGATATTTCTCGATCAGCTCGTACATCCGCTGAATCTCATGTTTTTCCTCATCATCATGAGTTTTTTCGGAATTAAGCGTTCCGGCTACGACGATCAGGTTGCATTTATTTTGAAGCGCCTTATTAATTCCATAACTTTCGACCAAGCCTGTTATGTTTTTAATTTTATCCAGCCGGGCCATGGTGAAAAGAGGAGGTCTTGAAGGATCGTTTAATTCCCCGTAAATATCATCGTCCTTGTTTGTAAAAAGCAGATGCATTAAATCCCGGGTCCTGTTTGGTAAACGCTCTTCCTGTTTGAAGTATGGAAAAAAGACGTTTTCATTCACTCCAGGGGAGACCACATTAAATTTAGGATGAAATAAATTGGTACCGTGGTTGACCTTATATAAATTTGGCATGGAAAAGAGGTAGTAGGATTCGTATTGGCCCAGGACCGTCTCGGTACCCGCAATTTCTTGAAAGGTGCTGGCTATCACGATATCGGCCTTGTTCATGGATATGAGGTCCGCCGTGAATTGGAGCGAGAAATTGTACTCCTTTTCCATCTCCTGCCAGTAGAGATCTGAAAATAGATATTTTGATTTTTCCAGGGCATGCGCGATATTGCACTGGATAACCTGCAGCCAGGATGACAGAAGAGACGCCACCAGGTTTCCATCGGAATAGTTACCCACGATCATATCGGGCGTGCCATTAAACTCCGTCAACAGCTCGGCTTTGCTGTCTAGAGCAAATTGTTCTAAATAGGGCCAAATATGAAATCTTGAGATCCAATGGGGAACGATGCGCATTTCGGAGTCGTAAAAGGGTACTCGCAAAATCCAGCTATTTTCCGTTCCGTGGATTTTTTCCAGACGTTCGTTGCTGCGTGTTCCATCGTTTTCCGGAATCAACCGTGTCAGAACGATGATCTTTGGTATAATATCCAACCCGGACAACCGCAGGTTGGTGGCCAAATAATTTTCCAACGCGCGGATCTGATCCAATATGTAGACAATCTGACCGCCCGTATCTGGACGGCCTAACACATTTTCCTGCCCGAACCATCCATGCGGCGAAACGATCGCCACCTTGGAGATCATCGGAATACGTGCCACGAATGATTCTAGAATATCCGGATTAGGCTCTTCAATAAGGTCCGACAAAAGCCTCATCGTTTCTAAAATGCGGCCAGAGGAGTTGCCAAATCCTTCGCAAAACCCGAGGGTCTTCAAGGATCTACTGACGGTTTTCGACAAGCCCTTGGGGGGAATTTGCTCCAGAATCCGGATTGCTTTTTGCAAGGCCTCAAAAAGATGTTCAGAATCCTTAATCATGCTTCCATCCACGAGGATGGGCTTGCTGTCGATAGAATGGATTTTTAAAAAGTCACATAAAAATTGTCTCCAGTTCTCCATTTGATCGTGGAGTTTGCCCGCCATAAAACTGGTTAGGACTCTTTGGCCTGCGCCAATTTTCTTATAGTCGCGAATCGTCGGACCCGTGCTATAGAAGGGTTGGAAATCGATGAGGAGTTTTTTTTCTGAAGGATCGGATGAAACTCCCGTAAATTTTTCGCGGAAGTCTATAAACTCCTCTGCGCTCCATTGCTCCACGATATTGTCATCGTTTCGTATAGCGTAGAATCTGTAATTTGCAATATTCTCGCGATAAAAAACGACGATACAGGTCTCGGAAAGGATAATTTCCTGGGTTTTGGACAAAAAAGAAGCCAGGATACGCTGATTTCTTTTTTCTTCTGGCCCATCCGGCTGCGAGTCGCAAAAATCCGCATAGCGGAGCAGTATTTCATTGCGCAGCAAATGCTTCGCACCATTATTATTGAGTTCGTAAATGAACTCCCTAAAAAGATGCCCGCTTTCCGAAGGTAAAATCGTCGAAAGAAGTATATTTTGACTCAATTATGACTCCACAAAACCATAGTGGTCGATTCCTTCCAGGATACCGGCCGCATATTTTTTCTTAGCGAAATATATCTTGCGTTTTCCCCTGAGCCTCTCCAATTCTGAGCTGTAATTGCCGACCACCACGCCCCTTGGATCCCCTCTTAGCATTTCCTCATCATTCCCGGAGTCCCCGCACACTAAAAAGTTTTCCAGGGGTATTTCCCATTTGTAACTTATATATCGAATGGCCTTTCCCTTGGAAGCGCGGTAGGGGAGAAAATCGAGGAAGGTTTTGTGGGAATAGATGAGGGTGTAATGGCATCTATTTTTGTCGAGGACTTCGCGGATGGTATTAAAGTACTCCTCCTTTGGATCGACGAAGTAACTTAATTTAAAATCTCGCTCGAAATCGTCCTTTTGCGGATGAACGAAATCCAGCCCTTCCATCAACGTTTTAATTTTTCTCTTATCCCACTTGTGCCCAATATGAGTGGCCCAACCGGAATCGGGCGTATTTTCATTTTCATAATAAATCTCACTGCCGACGGACGATATAATAATATCCAACTGATCCACTCCATGTTCCGCCAGATGGTTTAACGTGGTATCGATCGGCCTTCCCGTCGCCACCCCAAACCCTACGGAGTCGCGATGCTTACGCACCCAATCCAGAAGTTTCGACAACGACTCCCCTTCGCCGATCAGTGTATTGTCGATATCCGTGATGATTATTTTTTTAAGATGAATCAGCCGCTTCGCTACCGGGGTTATTTTGGGAGGGATGGGCTGGCTACGGGGAGATTCGTGCAGCAACATTTGAATTCTTTCCAGGTAGCGGTCGATGTGCGCCTCCCAGGTATAATACTTTCGGACGTTATTGATACCGTTATTTGAAAATTCCGTCCACCGCGCGGTATCCACGATGATGGAGGTAATCGCCTCGGCAAGGTTCGATGGGTTTGATGAATCCACCAGAATCCCGTTATGACATTTAGCGATGATATCGATGGGCCCTCCATCGTTGGTGGCTACAATGGGAGCGCCGCATGCCCCTGCTTCCAGGAGGGTGAGGCCAAAGGGTTCCACCAAGGCGGGGTTCACGAAAACGCCCCGGCTCTCTGCCGTGATCCTGAATAGTTCCGGAACCTCAAAGGTGAAGTCATGCTTTTTTGGGATTGCCATTTTCCCATATAGATCATATTTATCCATCAACAACAGCGTGTCGGTCAGTACCTCGCGCTCATTTTCCTCCATATCGGAAATATCGCGGCGAATTCCCAGGAACACGGCCATATTCGCCATGGTTTGCAATTCCTTGTTTTCTCCGAAAGCCTGAATCAATGCGCTGATATTCTTTCTTTGTTCCGGCCGGCTTAGCGCCAGGATCAATGGTTTGTCCGGGGTCAATAAAAAACGGTTCAGCTCATTGATGATCGCCAATCGGGCTTGCCGGTAAGATTCATCCTTGGTGTCCCCCAATTTGTCATCGTAGTAAGGGAAAAACCGGTCCAACTCCAACCCCGGCGGATTAACCAGGTAAGAGGGGCAATCGCAGTTTTCATACAAACCGAATTGGTGTGTGATTTCTTGTTGGGTGCTGGTATTCACAAGGTCCGCGCGGGTCAGGATCTTTTCTTCCACCTTCATGCGGCGATGCATATGAAATCTTTTATTGATTTCCTCATCGGTCATTCCTCTTTCAATCAACTTTTTCCGTTTATTTTTTCCCATGGAATGGCCAGTAAACACGAAGGGCCTGCCGAACATGGATGCCAGCATCATGGCCACGTACCCGCCATCCGCATAATGGCCGTGAAATATATCGGGCTCCAGGTTTTCTTTTTTAATGAACTTCAGAGTTTTATCCACGTATTCATCGAGATGGGGCCAAAGCAGTTCCTTTCGGATGTATTTCCCGCCGCCGCACCTTATCCGAACGATCCGCGTTTTGTCGTCCAGGGGCTCAATATCCTCCCCGTAGTCGGAAGAAACCCGCGGATCCCGGATCCAGCGGGTAAATAAATCAACGCGTGCAACATCCTTCCTTTTGCCCAGTGCATGGGCCAACTCCAGAACGTACTTGATTTGGCCACCTGTATCCGCATCCCGCCCCATCTCGATATTCGAGGAGCGTATCAGTCCGTGAATACTAAACAAGAGAATGTAAATACCATTTTCGTTATTAGGCAAGTTTTAACTCACTCGTTGATAGAATTCACGGTTTTCGGGAATAGCTCCCGTAATTGAGCACACTCGGGAAGCAAACAACGAAGCCTCGGCCAATACTTTCTGGTCCTTCCAATGGTTTAGCAAACCAAAAGCCAACATGGCAGAAAAGGCATCCCCCGCCCCTACACTGTCTCTGAAAGGTTCCGGTTCCTTGCTTTCCTGAACGCATGGAGTTCTTTTGCCTCTTCGGTACAGTGCGCTCCCATTTTTTCCCTTTGTCACAAACAGGTATTCAATCGGGTATTCCTCCCAAATTCTCTGGACGATGGCCGGCACAACCCGCGAGCCCCGCCAATGGAAAATTTCCTTGAGTTCGAACATTTCTTCCTCGTTGGCCTTAAGGATGTTGCAATAATTTAACGAACGATCAAGGAGGTCCCGATGGTAAAAGGGAGGCCTGAGGTTTAGGTCCATAAAAATCGGCGCCTTTCCCGATGCCTGTTTTAGAATTCGCAAAAGGCATTGCCTGGAGGTTTCTTGCCGTTGGGATAGGGTGCCAAAATAGACCATCGATACTCTTCCATTCAGGATCGCATCTATATCGGTATTCCATTCAATATAATCCCACGCCCGGTGGGGTAGAATTTCAAAACTGTGGCAGCCATTTTTTGAGAATCGAATTCGGACCTCTCCGGTTGAATGTTGTCTATCCACTTGAACCCCATCCAAGGGAAATTCGTTTTTGATGGTAAAATTCCGAATCTCCGATCCCAGCGAATCGTCTCCGATCCGACTCACGAAATAAACAGGTACTCCAAGCTGATGTAAATGAATGGCAAAATTAAAGGGTGCGCCACCCAGACGCTTTCCATCGGGAAAAATATCGAAAAGCACTTCTCCAAAAACGATCACCTTCCCATTTTCCATTAAAATCACCGGCGGCTTGATATATCTGTTCCTTCGCAGTTAAAACAATCGGCAAAGCAATGGTTTAATTATGTATGAATAGGGTTCGAGGATCAAGGCAGGTTCGCCAAACAGGACGTATGAAATATAGAGGAGGCGCGTGGCGGTTTTCTGGGTGCCTATTTTTATTATTTTATCCCTTGGCGATCCTCTTGATATTCGATGGTTTGGTCAGGTCTCCTGAGATTAAAACGTTGAATTTACAACATGTTGAAAGGTAAGACCGTATGCTTCATGGAAGGGTTAGTCATCAGCGAGCAGCAGCCTTCGGAATAACGCTGCGTTTCTTGGGGCATACGAATGGTAGTCATTATTAAAGAAAGCATAAAGCGTTCGATTTTTTAGGCGATCCTTAATACGGGTTGCCCACCAACGCAACTCTTTTTTAGAATAGTTATAATTATAGAGTTCTTTTCCCTGGCCATGAAATCGAAGATATAAAAAATCGGTGGTAGGCAAAATCGTATCAGGAATTGAGGGGTGGCTTACGGCAACCATCGCGGCCCGATGCCGGGCAAGAACCTCCGTCACTTCCTCGGCCCACCAGCTCTGGTGTCTAAATTCAAAAGCATGCCGAATGGATGTTGGAAGGCTTTTAAGAAAATGTTCCAAGACATCCAGGTTTTTATGAAGACCGGGGGGGAGTTGCCATAAGATCACCTTGAGAGGTTGAAGAGCCAGCACTCGGTCTAAAAATAACTTGAGCGTTCCTTCGCAATTATTAAGTTTTTTTAAATGGGTGATTGTGCGCGGCCCTTTTACCACAAGGTGGAATCCTTTTTTCAGCCTATGATTCCAAGATTCAATCACCTTTTCAGAGGGGATCCGGTAGAAGGTTGCGTTCACCTCCACCGAATCGAACTGAGTGGCGTAATAGGTCAGCTGCTCCTTTCCCCTCACTCCTTTCGGATAAAAGGGGCCATGCCAGTCATCATAATCCCACCCCGAAGTCCCCACATGAATCTTATTGTAGTGCACCGTTTTATCTTTTTTATGCTTGGGAGCATTAACTGTCTGGACTTAATACATGCACTCCATTCGTTCTGAAGGAGGGATCCAATGCCTAACTTAGTCCGCCTTTAGCGTTTCGTTTCTATACCCCATGACCATCTTGTGCGGTTGCGCTGTCCCGGTGCCGGTGGCCGATGGATGCAAGCGGGTGCGCCATTCTCTGCCGGGCAACAGGACCGGCTGATGAAACGATAATGACTCTTGGATCGATTTTATACCCCCCCCCACATACAATATATCTTGCATCGCCATGGGGGCGCACCCTGCTCCAAAACGTGTCCTCCCAAGGCAACCTTCCCGGAAGAGAAAAACTTGGACAATCCGGATTTTCCGATATCATGGCGGGAGATTTTCAATGTCTCGCTCTTGGTTTTCCTGCGTCAGTCCTTGTATTTGAAGGACAAGTGGACGCGGGCGCGGTAGGCGGTCACTTTGCCATTTTCCACCTTCATGTCCAGCTTGCCGACCTCGGCGATTCTCAATTCTTCCAGACTCTTGGATGCGGTTTCGACGGCATTCTTGGCCGCGTCTTCCCAAGATTTTTCACTGGTTCCGACAAGCTCGATGATCTTGTAGACACTTGAACTCATGATCGCCTCCTTGTTGGGGTGTGGCTCCGGGCCGGTGGTGGCTGGGTCTCCGGTATTTCACTTTCGTTTAAAATAAATTACAAATAATATAGGTCCAGGGGTTGGAATATTCCACCCGTCCACCGCTTGCTTGGGGGCCAAACCGCCGGCAGCACTCATCTTTCACCGAAGGGTTTGATAATAAAATGGCTAATAACGAACACCTGCTGAAGATAAAACAAGGAATCGAGGTATGGAACCGCTGGCGCGAGGCCGCGCCGAACATCATCCCCGATTTGTCCCAGGCCGATCTGCGCGGCGCCAACCTGAAAGGGATCGACTTGAAAAAGGCGGATCTTTCGGAGGCGCGGCTGCATTTCGCCCAATTGAGCGAGAGTGTGCTTGAGGGGGCGAACCTCTCCCGTGCGCGATTGCAGGAAACCGGCCTGCAAGGCGCCAATCTGAAAAACGCCAACTTAAAAAGCGCGGGGCTTCTTGAAGCCAATCTCCTCGGGGCGGACTTGGCTGGGGCGGATTTAAGGGGCGCGCAATTTAACGAGGACACCCGCTTTGACGGGGCCCAGCTCGCGGGCGCCAACTTGAAAGGGGCAACGGGCCTTGGGTCGGCTCAGATCCAGTTGGCCAAGACAGACGCGAAAACGCAACTGCCGGATTATCTGGAAGAGGAGATGGACGACGATTTCCTGCTGCAAATGTGAGCTGTGTGGGGAATGCGCGGCCGTTATGGCAATAATCTAAAAAGGGTGGTCAGAATGGCAATGGCCTTTGCATCGCGGGTCTCTTGCGCCAGGGCTTTGGCCTGGTTGTGGTGCGACGCGGAAGATTCGATATTGCCCAGGCACAGGTAGAGCGGCACCAGGGCAAGGTGCGCCTGCAAGGTGCGTTGGGGGTGGCCGCTGGTTTCCTCGCGGGTGATGCGGTTTTCAAGCTGGGCCGCAGCATTTTGCATGGCTTCGACGAGGGGGAGGAAGGGTTCAGGCGCTGCGGAAGTCCCCGATGGGAGGGCATCGCCGATGAGAGACAGGGCTTCTGCCTGGTCTCCCTGCCGCCAGCGGCTAAGGGCGAATAAGGCGGTGACAATGTTCTGGCCTTTCTTTTCGGTCATCCGTGGGAATAGTTCGAGGGCCTCGCCGAGATGGGCGGCGGCTTTTTTGATCTGCGCCTGCTCCCAGTACACCGCGCCTATGCAGGCCAGCGTTGTGGCCTGGCCTGCGGGGTCACCCAGGCTGGTGTGAATGTCCCGTGCTTTTTGCAGGGCGGCGACCGCCTGCGGCCATTTTCGTTTTCGGCGCAGGGCATTGCCGATGCGGGCTAGGGCGGCGGCTTCGCCGGCCCGGTCGCCTGTTTTCCGGCAGCGGCCGAGCAGGTTTTCGAGCTCATTTAAGATCTCTTCCATAGGGTTCAGCCTTCGTGCGGGGTATTTGCCCCTGCGGGCGGCGGAGCGAGGGGAGTGATTCCCCGTATGATATTTTCCTTTTCTCGCCTGGGAAGTTTCTTGACCGCCGCTTCGGCTTTCAGCGCCTGCGAGCGTGTTCCCATGGTTTGCTGAAACACCAGGGTGAGCGGCCCCTTGCCTCGCAGGTATTTTGCCGCTTTTCGGCCGCCTTCGCGGTGTTCCTTGAGCCGGCGCTCGACGTCTTCGGCGATGCCGGTGTATAGAAAACCATTCGCGAGGCGAATCATGTACAACGACCATTCTGCCATTAAAAGGTCTCTGTTTAGGACCGGATAAATCCGGCGGGCCGCCGGGTTCCGAGAGAGGTTGTTTCAGGCCGGGGCGGGGTTAAAGCGGGGGTTCAATAGTTGCCGCGGCCGGCTTTCAGCGAACCGTATTCCCACTCGCCGGAATAGACCCGGCCTTCGGCGATGAGAACGCCATGGCCGTGGTATTGGTCCTCTGCGAAACCTCCCATGTATCGGTCTCCGCAGGCGAATTGCAGCTTGCCCTGGCCGTGGAACCGGTCCTGCCTGAACTGGCCTGTATAGGCGTCTCCGTTGGCGAAGGTGAATTTCCCCTCTCCCTCCATTTTTCCAAAGCGGAACTGGCCGCTGTAGACGCTGCCGTCGGCGTAGGTGAAGAGGCCTCGCCCGTGCATCTGTTCGTTGACCGCCATGCCTTCATATTTGTTCCCGTTTTTCCAGGTGCGAGTGATGAATTGGGGAAGGCCGGAGGCGGTTTCGTCGGCATAGCCGGTCGGGTCCGCGCCGCGTTCGCGGGGGACGTTGGTGTAGTGGGGCTGGTCTTTGGCAAATCTTCCTTGCCGATTATGTCGAAGCGCCAACCTGTTATATGCTTCGGTGATCTGGTTGAACTTCCGGCTGGCGTGCTTCTTGAGCTTTTCGTTGTTTACGGGAATCCGGTCGGGGTGCCATTTGAGCACCTCGCGCCGGTAGGCTTTCTTGATATCCTGCAAAGACGCGCCCGGTGCAATGTCCAGGAGTTCATAATCACTCTGCATGGCGGTACCGGCGGTTGAGGCGGGGGCTTTCAGCCATGGCAACTTCCGAGGCCCCGTTTTTCAAGGTATTTCTGGTGGTACTCCTCGGCCCGGAAAAACTCGCCGGCGGGGTTGATCTCGGTGACGATATCTCTCTTGTATTTTCCCGAGGCCTGCATTTGTTCGCGCGAGGCTCTCGCCGCCGCCTCCTGCGCCGAGTCGTGGAAAAAGATCGCCGAGCGGTACTGCGTACCGATGTCCGGCCCCTGGCGGTTCAGGGTGGTGGGGTCGTGAAGGTTCCAGAACGCATCGAGCAGATCGGTATAGGCTACCTGCTCGGGATCGAACTGCACCTCAACCACTTCGGCGTGGCCGGTTTGGCCGGTGCAAACCTGCTCGTAGGTGGGGCGGGGCGTCGCGCCGCCGGAATAGCCGGCCGCGGTCGATACGACGCCGTCGATGCCGCTGAAGGCCAGTTCCACCCCCCAGAAACAGCCCGCTCCGAAGGTTGCCTTTTCCATGTTGAAACCCTCGCTGAAAATGCCGGTTACGATTCAAATACCTTAGGCGAGTTTGGCCGATAAAGCAAGATCTTCGCGGCCCCCGGGGCACCTCGAGACGGACCGGGCAGGGGTTTTTCAGCTTTATTTCAGGGGGATTTTGTGATAGATTGCCCCTTCCCAAACCCGTCAGGTGGATCGGATGTGTTTCGATGGCTGTTAAGGTCTCGATGGATTGTTGGATGCTTTTCCAGGCCGAGCCCGGCCTGCGCCCCGCCTTCAAACTCTGAGTGAAATTAGATACTCCTTAAGACATGGTTCACCCCTTAAGTCCCGATCAGCGGATCGTCATCACCGGCATCGGTCTGACGGCCCCCAACGGCAACAATCTGAAGGAATTCCGCCAGAGCCTGCTCAGCGGCCGCTCGGGGGTGCGCCCCTTCGAGACCCGCTACATGGGCAAGGTCATCGCCGGGGTGTGCGATTTCGACGAGCTGCTTTATCAGAAGCGCAAGGAGGTGCGGCGCGGCACACGCGCCGGGTCGGTCTCGATTTACTGCGCTCAGGAAGCGGTCCGGGACGCGGGTATCGACCTCGGTGGCGTCGACCGGTCGCGCGTGGGCGTATACGTCGGGGTTACCGAGCACGGCAACGTGGAGACGGAGAACGAAGTCTTCAACATCAGCCAGTACGATTACGACACCAAGTTCTGGTCGCACCATCACAATCCGCGCACAGTGGCCAACAACCCGGCGGGTGAGGTGACGCTCAACATGAAGATTACGGGCCCTCATTACACGATCGGCGCCGCTTGTGCCGCCGGCAACATGGGGGTTATCCAGGGCTTGCAGATGCTGCGCCTAGGCGAGGTGGACTTGGCCCTGGCCGGCGGGGTTTCCGAAAGCATCCATACCTTTGGGATTTTCGCCAGCTTCAAAAGCGAGGGGGCGCTTGCCAGCCATGAGGACCCGACCAAGGCCAGCCGGCCCTTCGACAGGAAGCGCAACGGCATCGTCTGCTCCGAGGGCGGCTGCCTTTACACCCTGGAAAGGCTCTCCGACGCCGAAAAACGGGGCGCCAAGGTCTACGCCGAGATCGCTGGCTATGCCATCAATTCTGATGCATTCGATTTCATCTTGCCGGAACCGGGGCGGCAGGCCGAGTGCATCCGGGCGGCGCTCAAAAAGGCCGGTCTCGCTCCGGGCGACATCGACATCCTGAACACCCACGCCACCGCCACTCCGCAGGGCGACATTCAGGAATGCAAGGCCGTCCGCTCTGTGTTTGGTGAGGGTTCCGGAGTGTGGATCAACAACACCAAGAGCTTCATCGGCCACACCATGGGCGCTGCTGGCACCCTGGAGCTTTCGGGCAACCTGCCGGCGTTTGACGACGGCTGGGTGCATCCGACCATCAATCTCGACGATCTCGATCCGGATTGCGCCCTGGCAGGCCTGGTGGCCAATGCACCGAAGAAAATAGACCGGGTGGAGCACATCATGAATAATTCGTTCGGAATGTTCGGGATCAATTCGGTGCTTATTGTGAAACGGTTTCGGGGTTAGTTTATTATTGAAATCTCTTGTCAATTTCCATAGAATCATTCTCGTCAGAAATTAGTGGAGGGTCCTGATGACCGTAGATGAAGTTCGAGAAGCCATTCTTAACATTCTGTCGGATATCGCCCCGGATGAGGACATGTCCTCGATTCGGGACGAGGAAAATTTGCGCGACCAGATCGATCTCGATTCCATGGATTTCCTCGATATCGTGATGGAGCTTAGAAAACGCTTCAATATCGAAGTCCCCGAAAAAGATTACGAGCACCTGGCCACCATGTCTGGTTGCGTTTCCTACCTCCAGCCCCTGTTAAAAGACCGGCAGCTCGCCAGCTGACCCCTCTCCTGCCTTAACCGATTCATAATAAACCCTTTAGCGTTTACGGGCGGTGCGGATTTTCGCGCTTGCCCGGGGTGATGAACGGGCTATAATCGGGGCGGGGTACGCCTGGCCCCCAACCGCCTGGGCCTGCGTTTGAGGTTGCATGGATTACGACGTCATCATCATCGGTTCAGGGCTTTCCGGCCTGGCCGCCGGGATTCGCCTGGCGCAGTTCGACACCCGCGTCCTGATTGTTGAAAAACACACGGTGGCCGGCGGCCTGAATTCGTATTACGTCCGAAAAAACAGGACGTTCGACGTTGGTCTGCACGCCATGACCAACTACAGCAAAAAAGGCGACCGCTCCTCCCCCCTAGGCAAGCTCCTGAAACAGCTTCGGTTCCGCCACGAGGATTTCAGGCTCCGTCAGCAACACCAGTCCGAGATTCGGTTTCCCGGTCATTCCCTGTCGTTCACCAACGAGTTCGAGTTTTTCGAAGCCGAGGTGGCGCGCCAGTTCCCGAGCCAGATCGACGGCTTTCGCAAGCTGGTGAAGATCATCGAAGAATTCGATGAACTCAACCTGGACGACCGAAGGTCCCTTCCCTCCCGTCCGGTGCTTGAGAGCTGCCTGAGCGATCCGGTGTTCATCGACATGCTCTTTTGCCCGCTGATGTTTTACGGCAGCGCGCGCGAAAGGGAAATGGACTTTTACCAGTTCGTCATCATGTTCAAAAGCATCTTTATGCAGGGCCTTGCCAAGCCGGAGGGAGGCATGAAATACATCCTCGATCTCATGGTCGAGAGATACCGAAAGCTCGGCGGCGAGCTCAGGCTGGGGGCGGAGGTTGCCGCCATCGACACGGCTGGCGGCGAGGTGAAAGCGGTGACCCTTGCAGGGGGCGAGCGCCTGGAAGTTTCCAAGGTGATCTCCTCGGTGGGCTATGTGGAAACGCTGTTGCTGACCGACCCCCCCTGCCCCGGTCAGGAATCCCTCGAACGGGGACAGCTGTCCTTCATGGAATCCCTGTTTGTCCTAGGCAGCCCGGCGAGGGACCTCGGTTACGACAAGAGCATTGTTTTTTTCAGCACGCGGCTGCGTTTCGATTACCGGGTGCCGGAAGGCCTCACCGATCCGGCGAGCGGGGTCCTGTGTTGCCCGGATAATTTCGACCTTCCGCAGGTTTCCGGCGAGGGTCTGTTGCGCCTCACCAGCTTGGCGAACTTTGCCTTATGGGACCGCCTGCCGCGGCGCGAATATATCCAGGCGAAGAAGGAGGAGCGGGCGCGGGCACTCGATTCGCTGCTTACATTTTTCCCAGATTTCCGCGATTCTGTGCTATTTTTAGACTCGTTTACGCCTAAAACCATTAAAAAGTATACCGGTCACCTTAACGGCGCGGTGTATGGGGCCCCCAACAAGATTAAAAGCGGCGCTACGCCGATAAAGAACCTCTATATATGCGGAACCGACCAGGGGTTTTTGGGCATCGTCGGAGCGACGCTCAGCGGCATCACCATTGCCAACCTGCATGTTCTGAAGGAATGGACCGGATCGTAAACCAGCGGATTTTATTATGGCTCGAGATTGGCTGAAAGGCGCTAAACCTTCGTACGACATTGTGGTGGTGGGCAGCGGCCTGGCGGGGATGACGGCGGCCAACCTGCTGTCGAGGCTGGGGCACCAGGTGCTGCTCGCCGAGCACCATTACAACCTGGGCGGGCTGGCCACCTGGTTCAAGCGCCGCGGCGGGCACATCCTCGATATTTCCCTGCACGGCTTTCCCTGCGGTATGATCAAAACCTTCCGCAAGTATTGGACGCGGGAGATCGCCGATTCGGTGATTCGCCTGGAGGGCATCCGCTTCGACAACCCGCAGTTCAAACTCAACACAACCTTCGACAAGGTCGATTTCACCTTCATCCTGCGCGAGCGCTTTGGCATCATGAAGGAAGTCATCGACGAGTTCTTCGACACCGTCCGCAAGATGAACTTTTACGATGAGATCGTGATGACCACCCGCGACCTGTTCGAAAAGTTCTTCCCCGGCCGCAAGGACGTGTGGCGGTTCCTCATGGAGCCGATCACCTACGCCAACGGGTCCACCCTCGACGATCCGGCGCTCACCTACGGCATTGTTTTCTCCAACTTCATGAGTAAGGGGGTGTTCACCTACAAGGGGGGAACCGACACGCTCATCAAAAAGATGAAAAAGGAGCTGCAGAAAAACGGCGTCGACATTCGCACGCATTGCCTGGTGGAAAAAGTTCACCTAGACGGCGGGGCGGTGCGGGGGGTGCGCATCAACGGCCGTGATATCGCCTGCAAGTCGGTGCTGTCGAACTCCAACATCCTCACCACGATTCACAAGCTGGCGGGGGAGGAACATTTCAGTCCCGAATTCCTAGAAGAGGTCGGAAAAGTCCGCCTCAACAATTCCAGTTGCCAGGTGTACATTGGCATCCGCAAGGGAGAAACCATCGATTATGTCGGCGACCTGTTGTTTTCCTCCGATGCCGATGAATACGATACCGAGCGAATTCTCGGCAAAAAGGTCACCAGCCGCACGTTTTCTTTTTATTACCCGTCCATCCGTCCGGGAACCAACCGCTATTCCATTGTGGCTTCCACCAATGCCCGTTACGAAGACTGGGCCCACCTCAGTGAAGAGGCCTATGAGCGGGACAAGAAGCAGCTGATCGAGGACACGCTCGACGCGCTTGAGAAATTCGTCCCCGATGTCCGCGGCAAGGTCGATCATCTGGAAGCCGCGACGCCGATGACGTTCAAGCGTTACACCCTCGCCCCCGGCGGCACGTCGTTCGGGACCAAGTTTGAGGGGCTCAAGATCAGCCGCGACCTGCCCAAGCAGATCCCCGGGCTGTTTCATTCGGGCTCGGTGGGCATCATCATGTCGGGCTGGCTGGGCGCC
>CP070799.1:152632-170407 GCA_020343535.1 Nitrospinaceae bacterium
GTTGCGCCGTGGCCCAATGGGTTGTGGGATCAAGGGGTTGCGCGCGGGCGCGGCGGCGGTGGACAGGGCCGGGCAACCATAGTATGTTTGATGGGGCGGTACCTGCGATCACCGAGGTGGAAGGCGAGGGAAACATGAACAATATAGAATGGCAGGGGGCGGAGGCGCCGCTGCGCCTGGGACCGACTCTGCTTGCGCGGGGCAGTTCGGTTCCCGGCGAGCCCCATCTGTGGACCCTGGTTTTCAAGAGCCGCAAAAGCGGTTTCGATTATCTCGGCCAGGCCACGCTATGCGCCCGACGCAAGGAGTTGCGCCTGGAAATATTCAACGACCATTTTTATTCGCATTTTCCAGGGAGCCGCCGCGCGGTCAGGGAGCTGCTGGAAAAAAATCTCCTCGCACTTCTGTCCGGCGAGAGCGGGCTTCCCGACACCTGGCGGGAAGTGGTGCGGGCCCTGAGGCAAGGCCCTGTTCCCGCCGCCGGAGCCTTGCCGGCTACCCGCGGGGGCGCGTTGGATCTCGATGAAATCTACGCGCGGCTGAATCAGGAATATTTCGGCGGGCGCGTGTCGGCCCGCGTGATGTGGGGGCGCGATACGGGCAACCACAACCGCAGCGGCTTTCGCTTCGGGTCCTATGATGGTGAAAAGAAGGTGATCCGCGTTCACCCGCGGCTCAGGCAGGATTTTGTTCCCCGCGAGGTGTTGGAGCTCACGGTGTATCATGAAATGTGCCACCAGTGGGTGCCGGCGATCCGCAAAAACGGGATGTGGCGTTCGCACCATCCCGCCTTCAAGAAAAAGGAAAAGGAGTACCGCCATTATGAAGCGGCGCGCCGGTGGGAAAAACAGCACTGGCGCAAGCTGCTGCGGCCGGTCGCCAAGAAATAGCCTGCTCCCGTTACGATTGCGTGAGTGGCAGGGTGAAGTAAAAGGTGCTGCCAGTTCCAGGCGTGCTCAAGACGCCGATGTCTCCGCCGTGCAGGTGAACGATCTTCTTCGCGATGGCGAGGCCTAAGCCGGTGGACTTTTCTCCTCCCGTTGGTTTCGCGCTCAGTTTCCTGAACGTGCCGAACAGGTGCTCACGGTCTTCCTTGGAAATTCCCGGCCCCTCATCCCGCACCGAAAACCGGGCGCGTCCCTGGGCTTCTTCGGTGGCGAGGGTGATCGTGCTGCCGGGCGGGGAAAACTTGATGGCGTTGCTGATGAGATTGCCCGTCACCTGGGTCAGGCTGTCCTTGTCGTAGGGAAAGGGCGCTAGCTCGCCTTCCTCGAAGCGGATGCGGATGTTCTTTTCCCCGGCCAGAAGCTGATGCAGTTCCATCTGTTTGCGAACCAGCGCATTGAAGTCCTGCGTTTCGAGGTGGAGATCGCACCTGCCGCTTTCGATCTTCGAGATGTCGAGCAGGTTGTCGAGCAGGGCGGTCATCTGGTTGCCCGCCTCCAGGATTCGTATCAGGAGCTTCTTCTGCTGGTCGTTGATCGGCCCCTGCCCGTCTGCGAGCAGGGCTTCGCTGTAGGAGCGAATCACGTACAGGGGATTGCGAAGATCGTGCGAGGCGATGCCGAGAAATTCGTTTTTCTGCGCGTTCAATGCCGCGAGCGTTTCGTTGGCCTGGGCGAGGGTCCGGTTCTGTTTCTCGGTTTTTTCCTCCGCGTGGCGGTGCTCGATGGCGTCGGCGATGAGGCCGCCGATAGAAAGAAGGATCTCCTGGCTGCGCTCGTACCACGGCGGATTTTCGTCGGTGTACAGGAACATCACTCCGACCAGACGCCCCCGGCTCTTGAGAGGGACAATGTAATGGCCGTGCGCCGTCATGTCTGGGAACCGGCGGTTGTGCCGCTCGTCGGTGAAGCAACTGTTGCTGACCAGCATCTCCCCTGATGCGGCGGCCTTGCCGCACAGGCAGTCGCCGTAGGGGATGTCCTGTTCTGCCGCGAGGAATTCGTCTGAAAAATTTCCGAGGGTGGTCAGGAGGCGAAGACGCTTCTCCTTTTCGTCGGCGAGGAAAATGCCCGCCTTGACCTCGACGGCAAGCTCCTGGAACTCCACGATGTGGCCGAGCGCGCCGTTCAGCATTTCCTTCATGTCGCCGCCCTGGTGGAGCGCCTGCGCCACCCGGTGCAGCACCTTGTATTCCTCCTGCATCAGCCGGGCCTTCTCTTCCAGCGCCGCCTCTTGGGTGGACTCTCGCTGCACCGCCACATAGCTTAAGATGCGGTCCGTCTCGCTCCAGATGGGGGAGATGGTGAGTTCGGCGCAGTAGATAGAGCCGTCCTTCCGCTTGTTGATCGTCTTCCCCTGCCACACCTTGCCCGCGAGCAGGTCGTCCCACATGGCTTTGTAGAATTCCGGGGGGTTCTGGCCGCTTTTCAGAATGCGTGGATTCCTGCCGAGGGCCTCCTCCTTGCGGTAACCGGTGACTTTCTCGAACGCGGGGTTCACGTAGGTTATAGTTCCGCCGGGATCGGTGATGATCACCGCCTCGGCGATGGATTCCACGGCGCGAGAAAGCTTGTCGCTTTTGAACAGATCGAATTCTTCCATGAGCCGACCAATCCTTTCGTGTCGAGGGACTCAGTGGGTTGGTGGAATCGGGAACGTGATGGTGAACGTGGTGCCCGAGTTTAATTGCGAGTCGACCTTGATCTGGCCGCCGTATTTTCCCACCAGCCGGTGCACGATATTGAGCCCGAGGCCTGTTCCCTTGCCCTGCTCCTTGGTGGTAAAGAAGGGATCGAATATCTTGGAAAGATATTCCCTGGGGATGCCGGGCCCCGTGTCGCTGATTTGAGTCACGATGTTGCCGTCCAGCCGGGAGGAAGAGATGGTGATTTTGCCTTTTCCCTCCATCGCCTGCACGCCGTTTCTGATAATGTTGAGAAAAATCTGCTGGAGCTCCTCAGGCTTCGCCTGGATGAGCGGCAGCGGCGAATAGTTCTTGACCAGTTCGATGTTGTCTGAATAGGAGGCCATGAGCGCCATTTCGATCGCGGCATCCAGGCGCTCGTTCAAGTTGACGTCTTGCGTCGTGTCCGTGGCTTTGGAGCGGGTGTAGCCCGACATGTTGAGGATCACCGAGGCCATGTGGCGGGCGCGTGAGAGGATCTTTTCGGCAAAGGTCTGAATTTTCCCCGTGTCCTTTTCATCGAGGATGGCCTCGGTATATCCCATGATCGAATACAGCGGGTTGTTCATTTCGTGAGCGATGCCCGCCGCCAGCGTGCCCAGGCCGGAAAGCTTCTCCGCCATGGTCAGTTGATCCTGCAACGCTTTTTCCTCGGAAATGTCGCGCATCAACAGGCCGATGGGATTCTTGTCATCGGCTTTGACGTTGACATGGAAGAACTGGTAGACGTACACATGCGAGCCCAGGTTGATGGTATTGCGTTGATCGCCCTCCTCGTCGGACACCTTCGGCGCCAGCGGATCGCGCGGTTCGCCGGAGGCCGCCGGCGCCCCCGGGCCGATGGAAGAGGTTCCACTTGAGAACCGCGTGAGTTCCTTGGCGAGGAAAGCCCATTGTTCGGTGAATTCCTGCGTCAGGCCCTGAAGGGATTTGCCTTCCACGTCCTTCCCCGCCGCCCCGGTGAGTTTCTCGAAGGCCTGGTTGACGTATTGCAGGGTCAGGTTCTCGTTGAAGATCAGAAGGACGTCCGGGACGCTCATGAGGATGCTCTCGGTATACTCCTGAAGGTAAATCAGGGCCTTGGTCTTTTTGCGCACTTCGTCTTCCAGCCCCAGAAAAGCCTCGCTGAGAAGCCGGTTCATGGTGTTGACTTCCTCGGCCAGGGACTCGATCTCATCCCCGGTGCGGATCTCGAGCGGTTCGACCTCCTCTCCCCGGCCGATGCGGGCCGTCGTGTTCTGCAAGCGGCGGATGGGTTGAACGATGCGGTCCGAGGCAAGGGACCCCATGAAAACGATTAGCAGGATGGAGATGAGCGCCGCCGCCGAAATCCACTGAAACAATTTGCGGGTGGGGGCGAACAGTTCCTGTGAAGCCTGCCAGGCAAAGGTGAACCATTTCTTCCCGCTGGAGGCGTTGAGGATGGTGTTGGTTTCAAGCAGGGGGGCGTAGCCGATGATGGAGAGATCTTCGCTGCCGTGGCCATCGCCCCGGGTTTGCGCCCAGTTGGCCTCTGGGCCGGTGACGCTTTTGATCAGCTCGGGGTTGGGAAGCCGGGTCCCCGTCGGCAGGATCGGGCAGTCGATCACTATGCCATCGGAGTTGATCATCATCACGTGTCCGGTTTCCCCGAAGATGATCGGCTCGATTGATGGGGAAAAGAACTTCTTTGCCGAATAGATGCGGTGAAAAATTCCGAAGATCTTTTTTTCAAAATTCATGATCGGCACGGCCAGGTGAAAAACATATTCTCCCTTGCCGTGGGCCTGATGGATATCGCTCAGGTAGACGAAGCCCTCTCCTTCGGCCATCACCTTTTTTTGGGCGGGGTCGTCGGCGCCGAGAATGGCCGGGTGAAAGTTGATGCTGGAAACGAGGATGCCACGGGCGTCGGTGACGTACATTGCGCGTGTCGCCTCGGCGGACGGGCCACCGGCCTTGAGAAAGCTCTTCAAGACCCGGCTGCCGGCGTTTTGAAGAATCGGATGCGTGGGCTCGCCCCCCGGTTTCCATGACGCGAGTGCCGCCGCGAGATGCTCCTCGAGATCGGCATCATCCACGCCCGTCAGACGCTGGTTCTGGCCGCGTGCGGCGAGAATGAGCGTGGGGTGGCTTGCCCGGTGCGAGTTTTTGGCGATCTCCTCCCTGAGGATGAAGTCGGTTTTGGTCGCGGTCTCGAATGCCAGCGCCTGGAAGCTTGCGCCGATGACTTCCTGTACCGATTTGTTGCCCTGGACGTAGGAAATTACCATGGCAAGCAGAAGGGGCAGGGTGCCGACCACGATCATGGTGCGGATGAGTTTGTTTTTGAGCCCTATGCGGGGAGTCGACGGCGAATTTTCTGGTTCTTTTGGGCTATTCATGGTCGCAACGCGTCAATAGCGAAGAGCCTTGGGCATCAAGGTTTGCGTCGGCCGCGGGTTGGAGGCTCAGTTTATTTCCCTCGCGCATTCCTTGACAGGGAACCCTACGCGGCCTAGAATTTACCTCAGACCCGGTCGTATGAGTTGTGGGCGAAATTTGCATTTAATTAATATGGTCCTGAACGATCATTTTGACAAGCCCCCGCTTTCTCTTATGTGCCGCCTAGGATACATGCTTCAGTGCAATACGATGAGAATATTTTTTTGATCTTCCTTATTCCCGGCGCCTGCCGGCGAGGGTCGGGCAAGAGGCGGATATTCCGATCGGTATCCCCCACGAGGTACTTGAGGCGTTTATTTTAAATTAAATAGGAGACAGATTATGCCAAAAGGAAAAATTCTGGTGGTCGACGATGAAGAAGATGTACGGGATGTCATCCGGTTGCACCTGGAAAGCGCAGGGTACAACATTCTTGAAGCGGTGGACGGCGAAGATGCCATAAAAAGCCTGCGCGAGGAGGATAACATGATCAACGTCGGAGTGATCCTGTGCGACATCCGGATGCCAAAGGTCAATGGCATCGAGTGCATCGATTTTCTGAGGAAGGAAGCGCCAGGGATTCCCGTGGTTGTCGTCACCGGGTACCCGGATACCGAGATGGCCGCCAACTTGATGAAGAAAGGTATCAAGGATTATCTGGTAAAACCGGTCGAAAAGTCCAAGCTGCTTGATACGGTGAAGGAAATTATTTCGAGGGGCAAGGAGACGAATTTCTGATGTAGACGGGTATTCCGCCGGAGAGAAACACTTGCCCCGCGACTTCATGGTCGCGGGGTTTTTTTTGGGGCGCGGGGCGCCCTAGAGCTGGAGATGATTCTAGACGCCCTCGGATCGGGCGGTTGCGGCCCCCCCCCCGCCGCATTGCCCGGGGCGGATTTTATAATAGCCCGATAGGGCTAAATGTGACTTAAGGGGCCTTTTATATTTTAGGGCCGCGTTGGAAGAAAACTATCGCTGGGCATGTCCTTGAAGGTCAGGAAGCGTATGTTATTTCCTGCCCGATTCCTGGAGTGTTCAAGGCGTATGCGCCCTGCGGTTTTCGTTGAGCCCGAAGGGGGTGGGCATTATTTCAGTGAGGCCTCGAGATAAGGGGCGAGGCGGCTTGTGGCTTATCCGGGAGGTGAACCATACGAACGTGCAAATGGACGAAGAAAATGAATGAGTGTAGCGATTTGAATCTTGACCGGATGGGGATATCCGGAAACGGATATCTAGTGGTTTTATTGGCGGGCGGCGGCACCGCCCAGCATTCGTTAACGCTTGAGGAAGACTATTCGGTGGGCGGCGGCGGGGCCCTAAGTGGATAGGTTCTTTTTTTTATCAATCGGTTGCGGGTTTTTTGGATTGCAAAGGTCCTGGATTTGGTCTAGATTATCCGAATCACCATGAAAATGATCCGCTGTTACATTCGCCATGAAAAGCTCGATTCTGTGAGGGAAAAATTGTTCGAGCTCGGGGTTCCTGGCCTCTCGGTTGCCGAAGTCCGGGGCATTGGTAAACCGATGAGCCAGTTGAAATCGGCCCCCGGTTCGCGCGTCCCGGAATTCATGCCGCGTCTGGAGATCTCCCTGGTTCTTTCCGATGATGCGGTGGAGGAAGTCGTCGAGATGCTGAAGGCCACCGTCTACACCGGCAATCTGGGGGATGGGAAAATTTTCATTCTGCCGGTGGAGGACGCCATCCGCATCCGCACCGGGGAGAGCGGCGAGCAGGCGCTTTACTGAACCCCCATTTTCTCCAGCCATCCTTCCCTATTCTTTCGATGGGATTTTCAAGGTGATCGCCGATAACTTGGCATCCGTTCGCCACCGCATGGCCGCCGCCGCCGCCCGGGCCGGCCGTAACGCGTCGGACGTGCGCTTGGTGGTGGTCACAAAAACCGTGCCGGTGGAAAAGATCGCTCAGGCGCGGGCCGCGGGCGCTTGCCTGTTCGGCGAGAACCGTGTTCAGGAAGCGGTGGACAAAATCGACGCTCTTGCCGGGCAGGATCTCGCCTGGCATTTCATCGGCCATTTGCAGAAAAACAAGGTAAAATATGTTATCGGGCGTTTCGGGTTGATCCACTCGGTGGACAGCGCGGCCCTGGCCGGGAGGATCGGTGCGCTCAGCCTGGAGCGCGGGTTGGAGACGGCGATCCTCATTCAGGTCAATATCTCGGGTGAGACTTCTAAATCGGGCGTGAGCCCCGACGACCTGGAAGAAACCTTGCTCGCGGTGTCGGGAGTTTCTGGGGTGCGGGTGGAGGGTCTGATGACGATTCCGCCGTATGATCCGGACCCGGAAGCGTCCCGGCCTTTTTTCGCCCGGCTGCGCGAGCTGGCGCGGACGTTTGAGGGCGCCGGGGGTGCGTCTCTGCGGGAGCTTTCCATGGGCATGTCCGGCGATTTTGAAGTGGCCATCGAGGAAGGGGCGACGCTGGTGCGGGTGGGCACCGCTATTTTCGGGAAACGACCGAACCCCGGCGGATAAATGGATTCTCCCGTTTTACGACGAAGCGGGGCCGAGGCGCCCAAGGGCGCGTAGGGAGGCAATGTGCTGAAAGGTAAAAAACTGGGTTTCATCGGCGGCGGCAACATGGCCGAAGCCATGATCAAGGGGTTGCTCACGGCGTCGTTCATCGAGGCGAAGAATGTTCTCGTTTCCGACCCCCGTCCGGAGCGGCTGGAGTACCTGCATCAGGAATATCGCGTGCGGGCCGCCGCGGACAACCGGGACCTGGTGGAAAAGTCCGACATCGTGATCCTCGCGGTGAAACCGCAGATCGTCAAAGAGGTTCTGTGCGACGTGCGCGACCGGGTGGCCGAGGGCAAGCCGGTGATCTCCATCGCCGCCGGCGTGCCAATAAAAATCATCGAGGATGCGTTGAACCACGGAGCGCTCAAGGCCTGCTCGGTGGTCCGCACCATGCCGAACACGCCCGCCCTCGTGCAGCAGGGCATCACCGCCATCGCCGCGGGATCCCGGGTGTCTAAAACGGATGTGAAAATCGCCCACCGTATTTTTGAAGCCATTGGCAAGACGGTGGATGTCGATGAAGTCCACCTCGACGCGGTGACCGGGCTCTCGGGCAGCGGTCCAGCTTACATCTTCCTGATCATCGAGGCGCTGTCGGATGCGGGAGTGAAAATGGGACTGCCCCGGAACGTGGCCAATGCGCTGACCTTGCAAACGGTGCTGGGGGCGGCGAAACTGGCTGAATTGAGCGGCAAGCATCCTGGCGAGCTGAAGGACATGGTGACCTCGCCGGCGGGGACGACTATCTCCGGCCTGCATACCCTGGAGGCGGGAGGCTTGCGCACCACCCTGATGGATGCGGTGGAAGCTTCCACCCTGCGGTCGCGGCGGCTGGGTGAGCTGGCGCTCGAAAACGACAATGCCGACTGCGCGGAGAAAAAATCCGGCTGACGCCGGCGGGAAAGAAAAAAGTTTATAACGGCCCCCCATGGGGCCGTTTCTATTTGGAGCGGAATTTCTGCCACTCTCCCAGCCCGACGACGCTGAAGCCGAGGAGGATGATCCAGGTGGGTCTCAGAACGTGTTCGGGTTTCTGGAAGTACAGCATCAGCATCACCATCACGCCGAACATGACTAGAGTGAGGCCGGTGTAGACGTTGCTCAAGCCCTTGGCGAAGCGTTCCGGGTCTTTCATCTCCCGTTTGATTTCCGGCTTCAGTTCGACTTTCCAGAACATAATCCCTCGCCTTACCGCGTGATTCCCTCGTTCATTCTTCCCGAGCGGAAGCCTTCGATATCCACCGTGATGAACTTGAACCCCAGGGCCTGAATCCCGCGCCGTGCGTCGTCCGCGGCGGGGCTGCTGAAAAAGCGGGGGATGTCTTCCTTTTGCAATTCGATGCGCGCCACCTCGCCGTGGTGGCGAACGCGCAGGTCGCTAAAACCCAGTGACAGGAGAATGTCCTCGGCGCGCTCGATCGCGGCGAGCTTTTCCGGGGTGATCGGTTCGCCATAGGGCACGCGCGACGACAGGCAGGCCATCGCCGGTTTCGACCAGACCGAAAGCCCCAGATGCCGCGATAGGCCGCGCACGTCCTCCTTGTTCAGGCCAGCCTCGACGAGGGGGCTTTTCACGCCGTATTCGCGAGCCGCTTCGAGGCCGGGGCGGTGGTCTCCCAGATCGTCGACATTGATGCCGTTGATCACGTGCCGCAGGCAGCGTTTTTGCGCCATTTGCTCAAGTTTGCCGTAAAGTTCCGACTTGCAATGGTAGCAGCGGTTGACTGGGTTTCTGCGGTAATCGAGCGAGGCCATCTCCTCGGTGTCCAGGATTTCATGCGCAACGCCGATCTCCCGCGCCAGCCGCGACGCCTCCGCAAGCTCGCGCTCGGGCAGGCTTTCGGAGCGGGCGGTGACGGCGAGCACGCGGCCGGCCAAGGTTTCTCGGGCGACGGCAAGCACCAGCGTGCTGTCGACGCCGCCGGAAAAAGCGACGAGAACGCTCTCAAGCGCCTTGATGTGGTTTTTAAGTTGCAGGTGTTTTTCTGTCAGGGACATCGCTCATGGGCCTGCTGCATCCGGCCGTAAAAATTTTGATTAGGTTAGCATAAAGTAAAGGCGGCGGAAAAAAAATCCGGGAACGGCGAAGGACCGTTCCCGGAAAACGAGGAGGAGGAATATGCTTGACGGGCATCCACCATTCGCAGACTGCCCGCTTGTATTATGAGACGCATTTCAGGAGCCGCGAGGTTCTTTTTTCGCCACGGCGTTTAATATTAGGGACGCGGCGTTGGCGGGCGGCGGAAGCGGGCGACGGGGTTCTTTTTGCGAGAGTTATATAACTATTTGTAAAATAATAGTTTATTTTTTTATGGGGGTGGGGTGGGGCGAGCCGGGCCCTGACAAAAGATACAGCCTCGGCGGCAGGCCTAGGCGTGAACCGCCGGGCCAAAACTGTTAATTCTTGGCTTTCAGGTCAACCGCCGATGGCGTGCATGGCCCGTACCGGCCGTTCGAAATCGTCGAGGTTGATCTTGTGCCCCGGTTCCTTGATGCGGACCGCGTCGCGAATGGCCGTGGCGACGTCCTCGTCGCTCGCTCCCGCCCGCAGGAGATCCTTCAGGTTGGTTTCGCGGGTCGAGAACAGGCAGGTGCGCAACTTGCCGTCGGCGGTCATGCGGATGCGGTTGCAATGATCGCAGAACGGGTTGCTGACGGCGGTGATAATGCCGATCTTTCCCTTGCCGTCGGCGAAGCGGTATTCGCTGGCCGGGCCAATGTCGAGCGAATTGTCGATGGGAACCAGTTCATACTTTTCACGAATAAGGTCGACAATCTCGTGGCCGAAGAGGACCTTGTCGCGCTCCCAGATGCGGTCGGAATCGAGCGGCATGAATTCGATGAAGCGGATCTCGAAACCGTCGGAGCGGCCCATTTGGATGAGCGACATAATCTCGGTTTCGGAGAAGTTGCGCATTGCAACGGCGTTGATCTTGATCGACTCGTAGCCCGCGCGCGAGGCCTCCTTGAGGCCTTCGAGCACCTGGTCGAGGCAGTCGCGGCGGTTGACGTCGCGGAATTTTTCCGGGTCCAGCGCGTCGAGGCTCACATTCAGCCTTTTCAGGCCCGCGTCTCTCAGGGTCTTGGCGCAATCCTTGAGAAAAAAGGCATTGGTGGTCATCGCGACATCATTGATGCCGTCGATACTCGAAAGCATGTTCACCAGCACCGGCAGGTCCCGCCGCATGAGCGGTTCGCCGCCGGTCAGCCGCAGGCGGTTGATGCCCATCTTCGAGACGATGGTGGCGATGCGGGTGATTTCCTCGAACGACAACAGGTTGACCCGGTCCATGAATTCAACGTTGTCGGCGGGCATGCAATAGGTGCAGCGGAAATTGCAGCGGTCGGTGACGGAGATACGCAAATTGACGATGGTTCGTCCCATCCCGTCCACCAGCGCCGGTCCACGATTCTGGTTATCAGTCTCCATGGGATTTATCTCTCAAGCTCCCCGCAAGCCTTGCCGGGATGGTTGGCAAAAACTCCGGGCCGGCTTTGTGTTCAGCCCGGTGCCTCCTTATGTATGCCCCGATTATAGCTTTTTGGGTTGGATTGTGCACATGAATAGTTTAAAGTGAACCGAAGCCGTCCAGATTTCCCCGCCAACCCGACGCCGCGCCGGTGCGCGCCTAGCCGATTTTCTTCTAACTGATTGTAAACGCTAGAGATATTCTGTTTTTTCGGTTCGTGCGCCGCCTTGGAGCCAGGCACGGGCCGCACCTGGACTGGCGGCCGGAGGATAATGGGTTAAATTAAAGAACTTTAAGGGCCTGCGGGCATCTAATGATTATTGAGTTCAACCGATGCATTCAATATAATCATCGGTAACTTATTCATATAACCATTCCTTCCCGGGTCGGCCGTTTGCCGCCGGGAGGTTCACCATGACAAGGGACTGTGTTTGGCATGTCTACCGTGGAAGAAAAATATTCGCGAAAATTTGAGGAGGCCAACTCCAAGCCCACTCACCGCGGCGCTTATTATCAGGACGACGCCACCGAGCGGTCCCGTGTGCTGGTGGAGGCCAAGTATAAGGACACCAAGCTGTTCTGGCTGATTGATCCGAACGAGGACCGGGTCACCCATGCCAAGTTCTTCGCTTATGGGGGCAAGATTTCGGTGGCCATCGGCCAAACCCTGTGTTCGATGGTCAAAGGCCTTACCGTCGAGGAGGCCTGTTCGCTCCTCGGGGAGGATGTTGAACGGGGGCTCAGGGATTCGCCGGATGAAACCGCCGTGCCCGAGGAAAAGCTGGCCGCCTTCGACGCGGTGGCCGAGTTGCTAAAGATTGTGCGGGAACAATACCCCGAGGCCAAGGCGGTGGCGCTTGCGGCGTCGTCCATCGAAAAAAACGCGCCGGAAAAAGGCGGGGACGAAACGCCCTCCCTAACCGACCAGGCGTGGCTCAGCCTCGCGAAAGACGATCAGATTGCCCTTATCGATATCGTGCTCGACGAGCAGGTGCGCCCCGCGCTGATGGCCGACGGCGGCAACGTGAAAGTCCTCGATATCACCGACGGCGAGCGCGTCCTGGTCCAGTATCAGGGAGCGTGCGGCAGTTGCGGCGCCTCGGTGGGCGGGACGTTGTCGTTCATCGAACGGGCGTTGCGCAAGGGCGTCTACAATGAACTCATCGTGGTCCCCAACATATAGGGACCATTCTCATCCGGGAGCGACCCCAATGGCTGATAATGAAAATACAGTGTCCGACGTTATTGAGGACAAGAAATATAAGTATGGGTTTACCACCAAGGTGGACGCGGAGACCTTCGCCAAGGGCCTGAACGAAGATGTCATCCGCGCCATTTCCCAGAAGAAGAACGAGCCCGAGTTCATGCTGGACTTTAGGCTCAAGGCGTATCGGAAATGGCTGACCATGAAGGAACCGGCCTGGGCCAATGTGCACTACTCGCCCATCGACTATCAGAATATTTCTTATTTCTCGGCGCCCAAGCCGAAGAAGAAACTCGAAAGCCTCGACGAGGTCGACCCGGAAGTTCTGAAAACCTTCGAGAAACTGGGCATTCCCCTCGACGAGCAGAAGCGCCTCGCCAACGTGGCGGTGGACGCGGTGTTCGACAGCGTGAGCGTCGCCACCACGCATAAGAAGAAGCTGATGGAAGTCGGCGTTATTTTCTGCCCGATCTCGGAGGCCGTTCAGGAATACCCGGAGCTTGTCGAACAGTATCTGGGCACCGTGGTGCCGGTGGGCGACAACTATTTCGCCGCCCTCAATAGCGCCGTGTTCACCGACGGGTCGTTCGTCTACATCCCGCCGGGAACGGTTTGCCCGATGGAGCTTTCCACCTATTTCCGCATCAACACCGAGGAGACGGGGCAGTTCGAGCGCACGCTCATCATCTGCGCCGAGGACAGTTACGTCTCCTACCTCGAAGGATGCACCGCGCCGCAGTTCGACACCAACCAGCTGCATGCGGCGGTGGTGGAGCTCGTCGCGCTCGATAACGCCGAGATCAAATACAGCACGGTGCAGAACTGGTATTCCGGCGACCCGGAGACGGGCAAGGGCGGTATCTTCAATTTCGTCACCAAGCGCGGCAAGTGCCAGGGCAACAAGTCTAAGATTTCCTGGACCCAGGTGGAAACGGGTTCGGCGATCACCTGGAAGTACCCGAGCTGCATCCTGCAGGGCGACGATTCGGTGGGCGAATTCTACTCGGTTGCGTTGACCAACGGTATCATGCAGGCCGACACGGGCACCAAGATGATTCACCTCGGCAACAACACGCGGTCGAGCATCATCTCCAAGGGCATTTCTGCGGACCGTTCCAGCAACAGCTACCGCGGCCAGGTCAAGGTGGCGAAAAACTCCAGCAACGCCCGCAACTACAGCCAGTGCGACAGCATGCTGGTGGGCGATCAGTGCAGCGCCCATACGTTTCCCTACATCGAAGCCGCCAATAGTTCCGTGCAGCTCGAGCACGAGGCTTCCACCTCGAAGATCAGCGAGGAACAGCTTTTCTATTTTGAACAGCGCGGCATCTCTAGGGAAAACGCCATCACCGCGGTGATCAACGGCTTCTGTAAGGAAGTTTTCAAGCAGTTGCCCATGGAATTCGCCGTGGAGGCGCAAAAGCTGCTGACGCTCAAGCTGGAGAACAGCGTCGGCTGATGAAACCGGCGGGCCGGTGGCCCGCCCTGAATCTTAAATCCAGTTTTATTTCTGAAAAAAGGTTGAGAATTCATGCTTGAAATTAAAGACTTGCACGCCGGGTTCGACGGCGCTGAAATTTTGCAGGGCATCTCGCTTTCGGTGAAAGCCGGCGAGGTGCACGCCATCATGGGCCCCAACGGTTCGGGCAAGAGCACGTTGGCGAAAGTGCTGGCGGGCCACCCCTCCTACGAGGCCACTGCTGGCGGGGTGATGTACGGGGGCCGCAACCTTCTGGATATGGATGCCGAGCAGCGGGCCCTTGAAGGGATCTTCCTCGGGTTTCAGTATCCGGTGGAAATTCCCGGGGTCAACAACGCCGAGTTTTTGCGCATGGCCTACAACGCCAAGCGCGTGCACAACGGCGAGGACGAGCTCGACCCGCTGGACTTTGACGAAATCCTCAATGAAAAAATGAGTTGGCTCGGCATGGAGGTGAAATACAAGAACCGCAGCCTGAACGACGGCTTCTCCGGTGGCGAAAAAAAGAAAAACGAAATCCTGCAAATGGCGATCCTTCAGCCGAAGCTCGCGGTGCTGGATGAAACCGATTCGGGCCTCGACATCGACGCCCTGCGGGTGGTGGCCGGCGGCGTCAACAAGCTGCGCTCGCCGGACAACGCGCTGATCCTCATCACTCATTACCAGAGGCTACTGGAATACATTCAGCCGGACTTCGTGCACGTTCTGAGCCGGGGGAAAATCGTGAAGTCGGGCGAAAAGGGCCTGGCGCTCGAACTCGAAGCCATGGGGTACGACTGGCTCACCACCACCAACGCTTGAGGAGGGCTCCATGTCTGGCAGCGTCAAGGAAGCCCCCGGGCAGGCGGAATCGTTGTTCCTGGAACTTCACAAAAAATTCATCAAAGATACCCCGCCTTCCGGCGGGTTGCGGCCTCTTGCTGAGGCGGCACTCAAGCGCTTTGAAACCCTTGGGTTTCCGCACCGCAAGCACGAGATGTACACCTTCGTCGGCACGCAGGACTTGGTTGCCCAGCCGTTCACCCTGAGCGGCGGGGATCCCACCCCGGACGGGGACTTCCTGCGAAGCCAGATCCTTCCCGGTTGCGAGAAGAGCGTCGTCGTGCTGGTCGACGGGCGCTACCGCGCCGACCTGTCCGACACCTCGGCGCTGGCCGGCGACCTCGCCATAGTGCACCTCGCCGAAGCCCTGGCCGACTCGGACCTGCAAAAATATTTCAAGCAGGTCGTCGACGAAGAAAACGACGTGTTCGCCGCGCTCAACGCCGCGTTCTTGACGGAGGGCGTTCAGCTCGCGCTCAAGCAAAAAGCCGCGCCCGAGGCGCCGTTGCAAATCCTGTGCGTGTCCAGTGGTTCCGCCGCCGGGCCGGTGCTCAATCAGCCGCGGGTGCTTATCCAAGTGGGGCCGCTGGCCGAGGTCAAGCTGATTACGAGTTTTTGCGGTGAGCGCCCGAACTATTTCGTCAACGCCACGATGGACATTCTTGTGGAAGAAGGTGGGCAAGTCGCCTGCTCGCAGGTTCAGCGCGATGCCCTTGATGCGTGGAATTTCTGCAAGACGCGGATCTCCCTCGCCAGCGACAGCCGATGTTTCAGCGTTGGTGCTTATTACGGCAGCCGGCTGGTGCGCCACCATTGCGACGCGCGCCTGAAAGCGCCCGGCGCCGAATTCGCCCTGAACGCGGTGAGCGTGCTCGGCGGCCAAGAACAGGCGCATCAGTTCGTGCGTATTCATCATGAAGCGCCGCACACCACAAGCCACCAGCTTTTCAAGAACATCGTGGACGGCAAAGGCCGCACCAGCGTGGATGGCACCGTGATCGTATGCGCGGGTGCGCAGCTCACCCATTCGGACCAGCTCATCAACAACCTCATGCTTTCCGACGAGGCCCGTGTGGATAACAAGCCGAACCTGATGATTTTCGCCGACGACGTCAAGTGCACTCACGGCGCGACCGTCGGCCAGGTCGACCCCGACCAGATGTTTTATCTGAAGACCCGCGGGCTCAGTGAGAAAACCGCCAAGGAACTGCTCACCAAGAGTTTTGCCGAAAGCGTGATCGACACCGTGCGCTTTCCCGCGTTGGCGGCGGAGCTTAAAAGATCCTTACTCAAGAAACTGGAGGCTTGACATGCCACAGACGCTCATGGCAGATAAAGCCGCGTTCGACGTGGATAAGATCCGCGAGGATTTTCCCATCCTCTCGCAAACCGTGCGCGGTAAACCTTTGGTATACCTAGATAACGCCGCGACCACCCAGAAACCCCGCCGCGTCATTGAGCGCGTCCGGCGTTTCGATACCGAGGAATATGGCACCGTGCGGCGCGGCGCATACCGCTTGTGCGAGCACGCCACCCAGCTGTTCGAGGATTCCCGGCAGAAAGTGGCGGACTTCCTGGGCGCGGGCAACAAGAAGGAGATTGTCTTCACCAGCGGCACCACCCAGGCCATCAACCTCGTTGCCTACAGTTTCGGGCGGCGGTTCGTGTACGCCGGGGATGAGATCATCATTTCCAATATCGAGCACCACGCCAACACCGTGCCCTGGCAGGTGCTGTGCGAGGAGCGCGGCGCGCGCCTCAAGGTCATTCCGGTGAACGACGCGGGCGAGTTGATCCTCGAGGAATACGAAAAGCTTCTGTCCGACAGGACCCGGCTGGTGGCGGTCAACCATGTTTCCAACGCGCTCGGCACTGTAAACCCGGTCCGCGAGATCACCGAAAAGGCGCATGCGGCTGGCGCCCGCGTGCTCATCGACGGCGCGCAGAGCACGCCGCACATGAAAGTCGATGTGCGCGAGATCGGCTGCGATTTTTACACCTTCTCCGGCCACAAGATGTACGCGCCGAGTGGGGTCGGCGGCGTGTTCGGTAAGATGGAACTGTGGCAGGAGATGCCGCCCTACGTGACCGGCGGCGACATGATCATGAAGGTGACGCTGGAGAAAACCACCTACGCACCGCCTCCGGCGCGGTTCGAGGCAGGCACCCCGGCCATCACGCAGGTGATCGGCCTCGGCGAGGCCATCGACTACCTGAACGGCATCGGCATGGACCGGATCTCCCAGTACGAGAAAAGCCTGCTCGAATACGGCAGCCGCGTGCTGGGGGCGATCGACGGGCTGCGCATCATTGGCACCGCCCACGACAAGGCGGCGCTCATTTCCTTTGCGCTGGATGTGGCGCACCCGCACGATGTGGTCACTCTGCTCGATCAGGACGGCATCGCGGTGCGCGGCGGCCACCACTGCGCCCAGCCGACGATGGTCCGCTTCGGCGTTCCCGCCACCAGCCGGGCATCGATGGCGTTTTACAATAAACCTGAGGAGCTGGATGCTCTCGCCGAAAGCCTCCAAAAGGTGATTAAACTTTTTTCATAAAGGCCCATGTCCTACGACAACGAACTCTACCAGCAGGTGATTCTCGACCACAACCGCAATCCGCGAAATTTTCACGCCATGGACAATGCCACGCACCAGTGCCATGGCGTCAACCCCCTGTGTGGCGACGACATCACCATATACGTGGATGTGGACGAGGCGAGCCAGACGATCCGTGAGGTCAGTTTCACCGGTTCCGGCTGTGCCATCTCCAAGGCCAGCACGTCGTTGATGACCACCTTTCTCAAGGGCAAATCGTTGGACGAGGCGCGCGTGGTGTTCAGCGAGTTTCATCGCATGATCCTGGGCGAGTTCGATCCAACAATTGAAGCCAATCACCTGGGCAAGCTGAAGCTCTTCGTCGGCATTCGCGAGTATCCTTCCCGCACCAAATGCGCGAGCCTGGCCTGGCACACCTTCATCGGCGCTCTCGACCGCAAGACGGAAGGCGTCAGCACCGAATGAGCCCGGGAAAACCTGGCGCCCGGCAGCCGGGGGCGTAAAAGACGCGGCGACCCATGAACGCTGACCAACAGAAACAGAGGCTGGACCAGGCCACCCGCGAGGGGGCGCTGGCGGAGACCCTCCCCGGCGGCGAACTCCGGTGCACCGCTTGCGCGCACCTTTGCGTGCTAAAACCCGGCCAGCGCGGCATCTGCAAAGTGCGCTACAAC
>CP070799.1:170507-188052 GCA_020343535.1 Nitrospinaceae bacterium
TCGACCATTTTGGGAATGCCGATGGCCCACACGCCATAAACCAGGAGAGGAACCAGGATCAATCCGGCAATGAGAGCGAACCGGCGGTTCCGCCGCCGTTCGCGCCAGTCGAAGCCGGGCGCTTCGGGCCCGAAAGCGTGCAGGCTGGAAAGAAAGACCGGGTCGTCCACCACCAGGGTTTCGAGGCGGCTGCCCTTGGCCCCGGCGGGATAATGATCGAGGTGAACCGGCGGATGGCCGTGCGAGTCGAGGGGTTGCAGGCGAAGGTCGGCAAAAGCCCAGGTGAGCTTCTCCCTGCCCGTGCGGTCAAGGGTCAGGGAGCCGGGGAACAGCCGCACGACGACATCCTGCCGGGCGGCGCTTCGGCCATCGAACAACGCCCCGGAAAAGGTCAGCTTCCTTTCGCTCATGCCGGTCGCGTTGCCGCCATCAGCCGATTGCCACCGGGATATCGAACGCGTCGATGGCGGCCTCGCCGAAGGAATCGGCGTTCTTGGCCTGCTGCACCACGCGGTCGAGCCCCGAGGCGCCCTCCAGGCTCAGGTGGCGAACGAGAAAATTCTGGTTGCGAACCACCACCCAGGGATAACCCAGGCCCAGGGTGAGAACCAGGATCAAGAGATTCGTGGCCTTCAAGGCGAAGAACTGCCAACCCGTGGCGGTGAACCGGAAGGTGCCGCGCGCAAATCCGGTGTGCGACCATAGATAGCGCTTGAGGCGGGCCTGGAACCAGAACAGGTAAAGGCCGAGCGTCAGCACAGACAACACCAGCGCAAGAATGTAGCTTCCGAACAGATCGCGGCCCTTGCCGGTGAACTTGATCCGCCTGTCGCAGAAATAGTAATTTTCCCGCCAGAACCGCTCGGTGGCCACCTTGAAGAACGGCCAGTACAGACCCAGCGTGAGGATCGTCAGGAAAAAGCCCTTGTAATAAATTTTGAGGGCCTCGCCGCGTGTGCCGCGGAACGAGAATCGGATGCCCCGCCAGGCGGTGCGCGAAAGCCGGTAGCGCATGGCACCCACCATCAGGGCGGGCATCGCCAGGGAAAATAAAATCGATATGATATAGGCAATCAGGTTTTCACCGACCACGGGGCCGAGATCGGGCAAGCCCAGGGCTTCCCCGCCGTATATGCGCGCCAACGTCAGCGCCCCGGCGATGAGAATGATGAGACCCATAAGCTTGAGAAAACCGCGAAACAATTCTCCGCCGGTTCCATGGTAGGAAAAACGGTCGTGGTTAAAGGATGTGTTGGACCACATGAAACGGCGCACCCGGGTCAACCCCCAGAAATGATAAATACCCAGCGTGAGGATATTCAAGAGCAAGTTGCCGACCATGATGCCGAACAACGATCCGCTTTTTCCGTGGAAACCAAGATCGAGTTTTTTCTCATCGGCGTCCTCCATATCCAATTCTTCGTCCGGGCGGGCGATGTTCTCGATCACCGGCTTGGATTCCACCTGAAACCCGAGTTGGCGCAGGTAGCTGGATGCCTCCGCCATCTGATCGTCAGACACCTTATAGTCGAACTGCCAGGGCTTGCCCTCGGAAAGTTGCAGCAGAATGCCGGTGCCTTCCTCCGGATTCATGCGGAACACCTTCGCCACTTTTCTGGCCGCCTCGCTACGGTCGGCGCCAAACCATTTGTTCAAAATGATATGACTGCTCATCGATCCTCCTGAAACAGGCGTGTTTTCTTTCCCGGCCGGGGCGGGATACGGAATCGTTAAAGGTTGGGGGATTCTGCCTTTTTACATTTACAAACAAAATACCTGTAAACTACGATAGCACAAAGCCCCCGGGCAGTCCATAAGCAATTGATTCCTAATAGCTAAAGCGCCCAGGGCCAGGCAGCGAAAAGAGTTTAAACGATTGAAAACACATCATTAAGCCATGGCCCTTTTAGGACAGGGCCGGGGAAAATAATTTCAGACCGGCGAAAGCGGAAGAAAATAACGCTGATGGTGGGATTTATCCGGGCAACAAGGCTCGCATTCGTGTTATGATGCTTTTATGCAACAAAAAATCCTAATCGCCTCCAACAGCAGGCAACTGATCGAAACCCTGAGGACCGCCTTGGAAGCGCGCGGGCACGAGGCCCTCGCCGCCTACGGGCCCGGAGAAGCCCTGAAGAGGCTGGACGAAAGGGTTTTTCACCTGTTGATCGCGGGTGGCGATATTGTGGCAAAAAAGGGCCAAAAGTTCCTGCAAACGGTGGAGCACCGCTTTCCCCGCCTGCCCCTGATCCGCCTGGAGGCGCCGTCAGCTAGAGCCATGGGTTCTTACCCGGTTCTCCATTCACGGGAGATCAACCGTCTCCTCCATCAGGCCGACGCCCTTCTTGGGCCGGCCAGGCCGGCCCATGGTCCGCCGCCGGAATTCTCCGGCCCGCAAGACGGGCTGCTCGGCGAAAGTGCCGCCATCGGAAAATTGCGGCACACGCTACTGGAGGTGGCGAGAACCGATGCAACGGTGCTCCTTAAAGGGGAAACCGGCACGGGCAAGAAACTCGCCGCCCGCTTCCTGCACGCGAACAGCCCGCGCGCGGCGGCCCCTCTGGTGACGGTCAACTGCGGCGCGCTCGCCCCCTCTCTCCTGGAGAGCGAACTGTTCGGCCACGAAAAGGGGTCTTTCACCGGCGCCCACCAGCAGAAGCTGGGGAAATTCGAATACGCCGCAGGCGGCACTCTGTTTCTCGACGAGATTGGCGAGTTTTCTGCCGAACTTCAAACTCGGATGCTTCGCGTGATCGACGACCGGGAGTTCGAGCGCGTCGGCGGTAACCGCACTCTGGACGTGAAGTGCCGGATCATCGCCGCCTCGCATATCGACTTCGAGCAAGCGATGGCGGAGGGGCGGTTTCGTGAAGACTTATTCCACCGCTTGAACGTCATCGCCATCGAGGTGCCGCCGCTGCGAGACCGCCGCGATGATATCCCGCTGCTGGTCGATCATTTTCTGGCGGAGAAAGCGGCCCGCCACGGCAAGCCTCCGTTGCGGCCGACGGACGAACTGCTTCGCCAGCTCATGGATCACCCCTGGCCGGGAAACGTCCGCGAACTAGAAAATATTCTCGAACGCGCCGCGGTGCTGGCTACTGCCCCGCGCCTTTCGCGGGTGGATCTCAGCGGCCCGGCGGCCCGCGCGCCCCGGCCCGCACGGCCGAGGGACCTCCCGGACGATCTTTTCGATCGGCCCCTGAAGGCGTTTCGCGGCCGGGTGCTCGAGATTCAGGAGGGTGAATACTTTCACCGCCTGCTGGGCCGGCACAGGGGGCATATCACGCGCGCCGCCGCCGCCGCCGGCATCGACCGGAAGACGTTCTACCGAAAAATTAGACGTTACGGTATCGATCCCGGCCGCTACAAGAAGCGCCCGCGCCTCTAAAACCGGGCGTCCGGTCCCGGCGCGGTTTGGGTTTGTGGACTCGCTGCCCCGTTTTTGCGGCGCGGTGGTTTCGCCGCCAGGCTACGCCGCCCGCATGGGCCCTGGAATCCAGGCGCTAACGGGTTGCTACCTGCTGGTATGGAGTTTGCTTTACCTTAGCAGACAGATATTTTCGGTGCCGGAAAATTCCGTTTCTATAGCGGCACAATGTGCATCTTTCTTTTTAATTAAACCGCGAGGGAGCCATGACTGAACCCGATTTTAAAACAATGACCAAGGAGAAGCTCCTGGAGCTGGCGGCGCGGAAAAAGGTCCCGGCTTCGGCACGGCTTCTCAAGAAGGATCTGGTCGCCCTGCTCAAAAAGGCATTGAAGGCGGAAGGCGCCGCGGCCGGGGGCAAAACCAGAACGGCGCGCACCGCAAAAAAGAAAGCGGCGGGCAAACCTTCGAAAACCGCAAAGCCCACCCGGGTCAAAAAAGGAGAAAAAAAATCCGTGAAGAAAACCGCCTCGTCACCGGCGAAAAAATCTACCGCCGCGATAAAGACCTCGGCGGGCAGAAAGACGACCGGGAAGCCTGCGAAAAAGGCTGGAGCCGCCGCCGCAAAAGCCACCGCCAGAAAAAAAGCCGGGCCGAAGACGAGCAGCAAGAGACGGGCGAAGGCCGCGCCGCGCCGCGCCAAGGCGCGCACCGGCAAAGAGAGCCCGCCCGTCGGCCACGACCTGCACCCGCCTTTCGAACTCGAGGACATGGCGCAGGAAGCCAAGTTCCTGGTCGGCGCGCCAACCTTGCTCGATGAATCGCGTCATGAGGCCACGCCGGAACTGCCCGAGGCCTACGGCGAGGACCGGCTCGTGATGCTGCCCCGCGACCCTCACTGGGCCCATATCTACTGGGAACTGAACCCGGCGGCGATTGAAGGCGGCTTTCGTGACCTCGCGGCGGGGCGGGAATCGGCGCGCGCCATCCTCCGGGTTCATTCGAACGACGGCGAGGGCCCGAGAGCCTTCGATGTGGATATCGATTTTCGTACCCGCCGCCACAACCTCCACCTGCAGCGGCCCGGCGCCACTGTCCACGCCGAGATCGGCCTGCTTGGCCCCGGCGGCCGTTTCGTTCCGCTGGTGCTGTCGAACACCGTGACCATGCCGGTGGATGGCCCCTCGGATCTCGTCGATGAAGAATGGATGACCACCGACGAGGAATTCAATAAGTTTTACCAGCTTTCCGCCGGCCCCGACGCAACGGCGAGGCAAAGGCGGGGCGGCCAAAGTGGCGGGTCGTTCGGCGTCGGCAGTTTTTCAACGCCGCGCGCCGCGAAAAACAGCGGCGAGGTTTCGCCCTGGATGCGCGCCGAGGTGATCCTCTACGGCGCCACCACCCCCGGCGGCCGAGTGACCCTGGGCGATGAGCCCATCGAGGTCCGCTCCGACGGCACCTTTTCCATCCGCCTCGCCCTGCCGGAGGGGCGGCATGCAATGCCCATCACCTTTCATTCCCCGAGCGGGCGGGTGGTGAATCGAATCATTCCTGAAATCAGCCGCAAAAACCGCCGGGTGACCGGGGAGGTGTCTTCATGACCCAAGGTTATCTCGCCCTCGTCCTGCACGCCCATCTGCCCTACGTGCGGCACCCGGAATATCCCGAGTTTCTTGAGGAAGACTGGCTGTTCGAAGCCATCACCGAGACCTACCTGCCGCTCATCAGCGTTTTTGACGGCCTGCGCAAAGACGAGGTGCCGTTCGAACTCACCCTCACCCTGAGCCCGACCCTGCTATCGATGCTTGCCGACCCGATGCTGCAGGGACGCTACCGGCGCTTTCTCGACCGCGCCATCGAACTGTCCTGCAAGGAAGTGGAACGGACACGAACCGAGCCCGCGTTCCACGAGCTGGCGCAGGTGTACCACTGGCGGCTTACGCAGGCGCGGGAATTGTTCGTGAACCGTTACCAGAACGATCTCATTCGCGCCTTTGCCAGCTTTCAGGACAGCGGTCATCTGGAGATCGTCACCTGCGGCGCTACACACGGCTACCTGCCGCTGATGAACGTCAACCCGAGTGCCATCCGGGCGCAGATCCAGGTGGCGGCGCGCACCCACCAGCGCTTTCTGGGTCGAAAGCCGCGCGGCATCTGGCTGCCCGAGTGCGGCTACCTGCCCGGCATCGAGAATTACCTTGAGGAAGTGGGCATCCGGTTTTTCTTCACCGACACACACGGCATCCTGCACGCGTCGCCGCGGCCGAAACACGGCATCTTCGCCCCGATCTACTGCCCGAACGGCGTCGCCGCCTTCGGCCGGGACGTCGAATCCTCCAAGCAGGTGTGGAGCGCGCGCGAAGGCTATCCCGGTGACCCCGATTACCGCGACTATTACCGCGATATCGGCTTCGACCTCGACTACGACTACATCCGTCCATATATCGCCTCCACCGGAGAGCGCAAGCGCACGGGGTTCAAATACTACCGCATCACCGGCCCGGGGGATCACAAGGAGCCCTACCGGCCGGCCGACGCTCTGCACAAGGCGGCACTGCACGCGGGGCATTTCATGTTCAACCGCGAAAAGCAGATCGAACACCTTGCCGGCCTCATGCAGCCGGCGCCGATCGTGGTGGCGCCTTACGACGCCGAGCTGTTCGGCCACTGGTGGTTCGAGGGTCCCGAATGGCTGAATTTCCTCATCCGTAAAATCGCTTACGACCAGGACAACATCCGGCTGACCACGCCGCTGTCTTACCTGAAGAGGTTTCCGACCAACCAGGTGGCGCGGCCCGCCGAGTCGAGCTGGGGTTACCAGGGGTACCACGAATACTGGCTGGGCGAGAAAAACGAATGGATCTACCCCCACCTGCACAAGGCGGCCGAGCGCATGGAGGCGCTGGCCCGGCGGCACCGGAGCACCACCGGCCTGCCGGAGCGCGCCCTGAACCAGGCGGCGCGGGAGCTATTGTCGGCGCAGGCCAGCGACTGGGCGTTCATCATGACCTCGGGCACAATGGTGGAATACGCCGTTAAGCGCACCAAGACCCATTTAAGCCGCTTCAACCGGCTGTACCACGACATCGAGGGGGGGCGCATCGACGAAACCTGGTTGGCCGAAATCGAGGACCGGAGCAATCTGTTCCCGCACATCAATTTCCGGGTTTATGCCGAATAGGGAACCGGAGAAAAAATTGACTTCAACCTGTCAATTTTTTCAGGATAAGTTATAATTCTGTAAACCTTTACACATAGGCGTACCCCCCCAAGACATGAAACATCTGGTGATCATCGCAAGCGGCATGACCGACCTGCCGTGTGCGGAACGGGACAATCGGACCCCTTTACAGCTTGCCGAAACACCCAACCTGAGCCGCGCCCTGAAAGAGGGGCGGGCCGGGTCGTTCACGTCGATTCCGGATGGGCTTGCGCCCGGCAGCGACGTTTCCTTTTTGTCGCTCCTCGGCTTCGACCCCAAGCGCCACCACGCTGGGCCCGCGTTCTTCGAGGCCGCCGCCCTGGGCATCCCGCTGGGCGAGGGGGAAATCCCCCTGTGCCTGGACTTCGTGCACCTGCAATCGAGCCACAACGACATGGTCATGAAGGATTTCACCGCCGGTCACCTCGCCAACGGCGACGCGAAAATCCTGTTGAAAGCCCTTGAGGAACAGGTGGTCGACGCGCCGGTGCGGTTCTATGCGGGTTCGGGCTATCATAACCTGATGGTGATCAAGAGCCCGCCGTTCGAGAAACTGCTTTCGCCGCCCAACGAGCTTGTCGGCGAGGGCATTCGCCAGTTCATGCCCATGGGGGAGGAGTTCAAGGAACTGGTCTACGTCATGAACCAGGCGCAGATCATCCTGCACAACCATCCCTACAACCGCCAGAGGAAGGCCGGCGGCGAGGACGCGGTGAACAGCATCTGGCTGTGGGGAAACGGAAGGCCGGGCCAATTGCCGTCGTTTCACGGCACCTTCGGGCTTCGCGGTTCGGTGGTCACCGCCTCGGTGCTCCTGAAGGGCATGGCCCGTTCGGCGGGCATGAACGTGGTGGAGGTGGACGGCGCGACGGGCTTCGCCGATACCCATTACGCCGGCAAGGTGAGCGCCGCCCTGGAAGAGTTAAAAAATACCGATGTGGTCTTCGTGCACGTGGGCGCCGCCGAAGAGGTTTCGCTCAAGGGCAACCTCGATGACAAGATCCTCGCCATTGAGGACATCGACCGCGAACTCATGGGCCCCCTTCTCGAGGGCGCGCGCGAGCGCGGCGATGTGCGCACCTTGATCGCCGTCAACCACCTGGCCTCGGTCGTACAGATGAAATACAGCCCCGATCCCGTTCCTTTCCTCGTCGCGCCTTCGCGGCAGGCAAATGGGACCCTGGACAAATTCGATGAACAGATCCTTCAATCAGGCGAGAACCGGTTCGAAGACGGCCCCAGCCTGATGGAAGCTTTTTTCAAGAACAAAATTCAATGACTGGGCTGATCGTACAAAAATATGGCGGCACCTCCGTCGGCACCACCGAGCGCATCAAGAATGTGGCTCAACGCATCGCCGAGGTGCAACGGACGGGAAAGGACGTGATGGTGGTCGTCTCCGCCATGGCGGGCGAGACCGACAAGCTGTTGGCGATGGCGCGTGAATTTTCGGACCACCCCCAGCATCGCGAAATCGACCTGCTGTTGTCTTCCGGCGAACGCATCTCCGCCGCCCTGCTCACCATCGCTCTGAACGCCCTCGGCTGCCAGGCGGTCTCCATGACTGGGCGTCAAATCGGGCTCGTGACCGACAGCTCGCACACACGGGCCCGCATCAAGCATATCGACGCCTCGCGGGCGAAGGAGCTGCTCAATAACAAGCACGTCGTCGTGGTCGCGGGGTTTCAGGGCATCAACGAACAGGGGGATGTGACCACTCTGGGGCGCGGCGGGTCCGACACGTCGGCGGTGGCGGTGGCGGTGGCGCTCGGCGCCGAACGCTGCGAAATCTACACCGACGTGGACGGCGTTTACACCGCCGACCCCAACATGGTCGCCGATGCGCGCAAACTGGATGTGGTGTATTATGAAGAAATGCTTGAAATGGCCAGCCTGGGGGCGAAAGTGCTGCAGATTCGCTGCGTTGAAGTGGCCAAGAAATATAAAATGCCCCTGGTCGTTCGGTCCTCATATAATAACGAGGAGGGCACTTTGATCTGCGAGGAAAACCCCAGCATGGAACGTCCCCAGGTATCGGGGATCATGTATCAGAAAAATCAATCGAAAGTCACCGTCCGCGGCGTGCCCGACGAGCCGGGCATCGCCGCCGGAATTTTCGACGCCCTGGCCGAAGCGGCCATCTCGGTGGACATGATCATCCAGAACGTCAGCGCCGAAGGCCACGCGGACATCTCCTTCACTCTCGACACCGATCATCTCGTCGAGGCGATGGAGGTCATGAAAAAGACGGCGCACCAGTTCAAACCCGAGAACCTGATCTCGGATTCCAACATCGCGAAAATCTCCATCGTCGGCGAGGGCATGCGCAGCCATTCGGGCATCGCCTCCGTCATGTTTCGCACTCTGTCCAACGAAAACATCAATATCCTTATGATTAGCACCTCGGAGATCCGCGTCTCGTGCATCATCGAGAGCAAATACACGGAGCTCGCGGTGCGCGCTCTGCACGACGCGTTCGCCCTGAAGACGGCGCCCACCGACATGGACGCCAAGGCGAAAGCGGAACAAACGAAGGCCCTGTGATAATGGAAACCATCCGCCTGTACGATACCACGCTGAGAGACGGCTCCCAGTCGGAGGACATCACCTTCACCGTGGAGGATAAGATCCGCATTGCCCACAAGCTCGACGAACTCGGCATGCACTATATCGAAGGCGGGTGGCCAGGGTCCAACCCGCGCGACATCGAATTTTTCAAGCGCGCCGGGCGCGTGAGCTTTCAGCAGGCCAAAATCGCCGCGTTCGGAAGCACCCGCTACCCCGAAAAAAAGGTGGAGGACGACCCCAATATCCAGCACCTGCTCAAAGCCGAGACGGCGGCTGTGACCATCTTCGGCAAGTCTTGGGACCTGCACGTGCGCGAGGCGCTGTCCACCAATCAGGATGAAAACCTTCGCATGATCGCGGACAGCCTGACCTACCTCAAAAATCATTGCGGGGAGGTGCTGTTCGACGCCGAACATTTTTTCGACGGCTACAAGAGCAACCCCGAATACGCGGTCAAAGTCATCCAGGAGGCCGAGGCCGCTGGCGCCGACTGGGTGGTGTTGTGCGATACCAACGGCGGCTCGCTGCCTTCGGAAATCACCGCCATCATTAACGCGATCAGCGGCAAAGTGCGGGTGCCGCTCGGCATCCACACGCACAACGATTCCGAACTCGCCGTCGCCAATGCCCTGGCCGCGGTGCAAGCGGGCGCGCGCCAGGTGCAGGGCACCATCAACGGCATCGGTGAGCGCTGTGGCAACGCCAACCTCATCTCCATCATTCCCAACCTGAGAATCAAGCTGGGTCTCGGCTGCGTTACCGACGGGCAGATGCGGCGGCTGAAGGAAGTGTCCTCGTTCGTCGACGAACTCGCCAACAAGGCGCACTGGAATCATCAGCCATATGTCGGCCAGAGTGCCTTTGCTCACAAAGGGGGCGTGCACGTGAGCGCCATCCAGAAAAACCGGCAGACCTACGAGCACATCGAGCCGGAAATCGTCGGCAACCAGCGGCGCATCCTGGTGTCCGATCTTTCGGGAAAGGGCAACATTCTGTACAAAGCGAAGGAATACGGCATCGACGTCAATGGCAACGACCCCAAGGTTAGAAAAATCCTCGATACGCTCAAAAATTCGGAAAAACTGGGCTACCAATACGAGGGCGCGGAGGGTTCGTTCGAGCTTTTGATGCGCGACGCCCTCGGCGAGAAGGAGGTTTATTTCGAGTTCCTCGGCTTTCGGGTTATCGTCGAAAAACGCCAGGGCGACGCCGAACCGATTTCCGAGGCAACCGTCAAGATTGCGGTTAACGGCGTCCAGGAAGTCACCGCCGCCGAGGGCACCGGCCCGGTCAATGCGCTGGACAAGGCGATCAAGAAGGCCTTGATCAAATTTTATCCTGAACTGGCGGATGTGCACCTGTTCGACTACAAGGTTCGCATCCTCGACGAAAAAAAGGGCACGCGGGCCAACATCCGCGTTCTCATTGAATCGGGCGACAAGCACAAGAAATGGGGCACTGTGGGCGTTTCGGAAAATATCATCGAGGCCAGCTGGCAGGCGCTGGTCGACAGCATCGAATACAAGCTGAACGCCTTTGAAAAGAAAAAAGACGCGCTTTAACCCGCTGGTCGCCAGGGGGGCGGAGCCCCCCGGCCCTTTTTTTTCCCCGCTCACCCCACGCCTCAGATTTTCAATCCAATTATTGCCCCCATTCGGGCCGACGCCCCTGAAGCAGCGTTTGTCTTATGAACGACGATTCCTCACATCAACACAGGCTGCCAACGGTCCATCGCGTTCTTTTAATCGACCCAGACAATAACCGGTCAACACAGTTCGGTGCGGCGCTCCGGGGTGAAACCTATGCAACGTTTGAACTTGAGTCCGAACCGGATTTTGCGAGCGGGCTTAACCGCCTGGCCAACGGCCATTTCGACGTCGTCATTTTTGGCCAACGCCCTAGAGCGAGGTCCTGAGCAGGTTATCGAGGTTCTTGCTGTAGAATGACCGCACGTTTCGGGTGGTTTGTTCGTAATCCTCCGTCAGTTTATTGGCCAGCGCTTCCCGCCCCTCCCCGCGGTAACCGAGCAGCCTGGCCAGCGCGGCCTGATCCTCGATGTCTTTGGGTAAATGATTGCCGAAATTCTGGGAATGTAGCCTGAGCGCGCACTCCAGGTTGCGCAGGAACAGGTAATTTTTTTCGAGCTCGGCCACATCCTCCGGGCGCAGGATTCCGAACCCGGAAAGCAATTCGAGCACCTCCAGAGTGGAGGTGGTCTTGAGCCGAGGGTGCTTGTACCCGTGCATGAGTTGGAGAATCTGCAGGGTGAACTCGATGTCCACCAGCCCGCCATATCCCAGCTTGACGTTTTTCCCCTTCGTCGCCTCCTTGGCGAGTTCTTTTTCCATGCGATCCCTGAGGCGGGAAATTTCGATCAGCGAACCGTATTCCAGTTTTTTCCTATAGGTGAAGGCGTGCGCCACCTTGAGAAACCGCTCTCCGAGCTCGGGCTTGCCCGCCACAAAGCGGGCGCGGGTCATGGCCTGCTGCTCCCAGATCCTAGCCCGGTCCCTGAAGTAGGCTTCATAGGTTTCCACCGAATGCACCAAAACCCCCCGGCTGCCCTCCGGGCGCAAGTCGGTGTCTATCTTGTAACCTATACCTGCCGGGGTCATCTCCGAGGTCAACTGGTAAATGAGTTGCGACAGACAGACATAATGCGCCAGCACTTCCTCCGGAGGGAGTGAGGTCTCTTCCCCGCCGGGGTCTTCGTAGACGTAGACAATATCCAGATCGGACCCAAAGTTGATTTCCGATGCACCGAGCTTTCCAAGGCCCAGAATGGCAAAATCGATGGGAAGCGGCGTTTCGGAATTTTTATTGAGCTCTTCGCAGGCGATGTCCAGGACAATCTGCAAAAACACATCGGCCAGATGCGACAGATCTGCCAGGGTGCCGATCAGGTCCGCCTCCTTGATGAGGTAGCGGACGCCAATACGCAGCTCCTCCCCCTGCTTGGCGCGGCGCAGGTAGATTTTTTTCTCATCAAGCGTTTTCGCCGAGGCCAGGCTCCGGCGAAACTCCTCGGTGATTTTTTCCGGAGGTTTGAAACGGTAGATCGATTCCATGTCGATCAGCACGTCCATCAGGCCCGGTTGCCGGATAAGGGTGTTCGACAGGAAATCGCTGCTGCCGAACAGAATGAGAAGGAGCTCAAGAAATTTTTCGTTGCCGGCCAGCAAGCTCAGGTAGGAATCGCGCGCACCGCTGTTTTCAAGAAATTTGACAAGATTCTCTATCGCCTGGTTGGGGTTGGGAAGCAGGGTGCACTGCTCGAGAACACGAGGCAGGATGGCATGAAAATTCTCCAGGCTTTTTTCAGAGGGATGAGAAAACTGCGGGCCGTCGCGCAATATCTCGAGAAAACGAAATGCGCGGCCGGCATCGCGGAATGGGATGCCTTCGAGTCGCTCCGGCACAAGCGCCTTCATGACGGTGTGTGCCTGTTCCCATTCTTTTGATGTGGTTTCCGCGGCTTCTTTTTTCTTGTCGTCGACGAACAGGCCGGCGAACATGCTTCCCACGAACTGGCGATGCGCGTCGAAGGTTTCCATCAGACGGGCGATCAGGCCTTCGGGAGTGCCGGCGGTAATTTTCATTTTTCGCGCGAGGACGGCAAGCTGATCCGCGTCTTTCGGCAGGTGATGGGTCTGCAGGCCAAAGGAAATTTGCACCCGGTTTTCCAGGTTGCGTAGAAAAATATACGCCTCCTTCAGTTTGGCCGCATCCTCGGGCGCCAAGAACCCGAGCTGCTTCTACTTGTTCATCGCGGTAAGCGTGTTGGAAACCCTGAGGCTCTTGTCCCGCCCCCCGAACAGAAGCTGAAAACCCTGAACGATGAACTCCACTTCGCGGATGCCGCCAAAACCCAGTTTGATGTCCTCCTTGCCGGTCTTCTTGCCCTTCAGGCTGAGGTTGATCTTGACCTTCATGGCCTTGATCTCCTCGATCGCTGAAAAATCGAGGCTGCGCCGATAAATGAAGGGTTCCAGCATTTGGAAGAATTCCTCGCCCAGCGCCTCGCTGCCCGCCGAGACACGGGCCTTGATGAACGCCTGTCGTTCCCAGGTCCTTCCCCAGGACTGATAGTAGATCTCGCAGCTTGCCAGGGAGTTGACGATTTCCCCGCTTTGCCCCTCGGGGCGAAGGTTGAGGTCGACGCGAAAGACGTTGCCCTCTGAGGTGATTTCGTGAATGGTCTTGGTGATAAGCACGCCGAGCTTGGTGAAGTACTCGTGATTGCTGATCACCGTCTGCTGGTCTTTGAGCGAATCGTCTTTCCGGGTTTCTCCCTTACTCGACGTATATATGTAGATGAGGTCTATGTCGGAGCTGTAGTTGAGTTCGCGCCCGCCCAGCTTTCCCATTCCGAGAATGGCGAATTCGCTTTCCTTCCGGTTGCCGTCGGCGTCCTCGTAATAGGGCGTTCCGTACTTCTTTTTGCATTCGGCGTCGGAGTATTCGTAGGCGACTTGCAGGCATACATCGGCCAGGTTGGACAAGTCCTCCACCGTCTGCTGCATGGTCACCTTGCCGAGAAGATCGCGCAAGCCAATGCGGATGTACTCGCGCTTCTTGAACCGCCGAAGCAAGGCGGGGGCCTCTGGCCCCACACGGCCCTCCCCCGCCATCTCATAGAAATCGCGCATGAGCCGGTCTTTCGGTTTGACCCGGTTCAAAGTTTCCGGATTCTTCAGCCAGTCCACATGGGACGGGTTTTCAAGCAGGGTATCGGTGAGAACCTGGCTGCCGGAAAAAAGAGCAACGAGCGCGGCGAGCAGCTCGGGGGAATCGGTGAGCAGGATGTATAGATAATCCTTGTCTGTGATCTTCTCGGAAAACCTGTGAAAATTGGCGAGCGCCATGTCGGCGTTGTAGGAGCCCGCCAGGCGGTCGAGAAAAGACTGGAAAAAACCCGGGAACACTCCGGAAAAGTTGGCCTGACCGGCGAGGTCCACGAGAACGTTCCAGGCCTTTTTGGGGTCGGTGAAACCCTTTAGGGACTCTTCCCATCGCGGCTCCCAGGAGCTTTGGCGATGCAGGCTATCGATGAGTTCGGGCGTCGAAGTCATGGGCTCAGGTTACCCCGAGTGGAGTTTTTCTTTAATCGGGCGCCCCTGCCGAGGGGCGCGGGCCAACCCATCGGCCGTGGACCACCGTCACCGCCTGGCCGGAAAGAACCACTCCATCGCCGGCGAGGGACATACGCACCACCCCTCCCCGTGATGAAGCCTGATAGCCGGTGAGCGCCGTTTTTCCCAGGCGCCCGGCCCAGTAGGGGCCGAGGGCGCAGTGCGCCGAGCCGGTCACCGGGTCCTCCGCGATACCGACGCGCGGGGCGAAAAACCGCGACAGGAAATCATACGGCGGCCTGTCGGACGGCGCGGTCACGATGCAGCCGCGCGCGGCGATGGTTGCAAGGCTTCCGGCATCGGGCGCGAGTTGCCGAAGGCGGGCCGCGCTTCTGAGCACAACGAGATAATCCATGCCGTTGAAGCGGACTTCCTCGGCCTCCTCCGCACCGAGGGCTGAAAGCAGTTTCCCGGGAGGCGGCGCGGGCTCGGCGATTTTAACAGGAAAATCCATTTCGATCCAATCCGCATGGAGCCGTGCGCCCAGCTCCCCGCTCCGGGTGTGGAAGCGGGCGTGCTTTGCCCGGTCCAGCCAACCTTCCTCCCACAGGGCATGGGCACTGGCGAGCGTTGCGTGGCCGCAAAGGTCAACCTCGGTGGTGGGGGTAAACCAGCGCAGGCCGAAGTCGTTGCCCCGCGGGGTGACGAAGGCCGTCTCCGACAGATTCATCTCCGCCGCGATGTGCTGCATCCATGTCTCGTCCTGGGGTTCCGCAAGCAGGCACACCGCCGCGGGATTGCCCTTGAAAGGCTCGGAGGTGAAGGCGTCGATCTGTAGGATGGGAATGCTCACGGCCAAAATAATCCCCCTTCTTGCCAGGGAATGCCTCTGGATTGGCCGACCTTCCATCGGCGCCCGAGGCTAAAAAACCCCTCTGGGAAAAATATCCCAGAGGGGTTTCATTTTTTCACTTCAAACGGCACGGACGGGTCGCCCGTGAATCAGACATCGTAATACATGTGGAACTCCAGGGGATGCGGGCGCAGGCGGAGGTTGTTGATCTCGTTTTCCCGCTTGTAGCTGATCCAGCGATCAATCACGTCCTGGGTGAATACGTCCCCCTTGAGAAGGAAGTCGTGATCTTCTTCCAGGGAGTTCAGGGCATCTTCCAGAGAATGCGGCAGAGTGGGGATGTTCGCCAGTTCCTCCGGCCCGAGGGCGTAGATGTCCTTGTCGAGCGGCTCGCCCGGGTCGATCTTGTTTTCGATGCCGTCAAGGCCGGCCATCAGCATGACCGCGAAGGCCAGGTAGCCGTTGCACGACGGATCGGGATAACGCACTTCCAGCCGTTTTGCCTTGGGGCTGGGGGAGTACATGGGAATGCGGCAGGAAGCGCTGCGGTTTCGGCTGGAATACGCCAGGTTGACCGGTGCCTCGAAACCGGGAACCAGCCGCTTGTACGAATTGGTGGTGGGCGCCGCGAACGCGCAGATCGACCGCGAATGCTTCAGGATACCGCCGATGTAGTGCATGCCCAGTTCGCTGAACCCCGCATAACCGTTGCCGGCAAACAGAGGCTTGCCATCCTTCCAGATGCTCTGGTGCACGTGCATGCCGGAACCGTTGTCGCCGTAAATGGGCTTCGGCATGAACGTCGCGGTTTTGTTATGGTTCTTGGCGACGTTCTTGACGATGTACTTGTACCACATCAGGTTGTCGGCGCATTTGACCAGGGGAGCGAAGCGCATGTCGATTTCGTTCTGGCCGCCGGTGGCCACTTCATGATGGTGGCACTCCATGGAAAGACCCACCTGCTCCATGAGTATCATCATCTCGGAGCGGATGTCCTGCATGCTGTCGCTGGGCGAAACCGGGAAGTAACCTTCCTTGGGCCGCGGTTTGTAACCCAGGTTGGGGGCTTCGTCTCGGCCGGTGTTCCAAGTGCCTTCCACCGAGTCGACCTCGTAGAAACAATTGTGCTGGTTGACCTCGTAGCGCACGTCGTCGAATAGGAAAAACTCCGCCTCCGGGCCGAAGAACGCGGTGTCACCGATGCCGGTGGATTTGAGGTACGCTTCGGCCTTTTGCGCGATGTTGCGCGGGTCGCGGGTGTACTTTTCCTTGGTAATGGGGTCGACGATGTTGCCGATCAGGCTCACGGTGGGAATCGCCATGAAGGGATCGATCACGGCCGTGGTGGAGTCGGGCATGACGAGCATGTCGCTGGCGTTGATGGCCTGCCAACCGCGGATGCTGGAACCGTCGAAACCCAAACCTTCGTCGAACAGATGCTCCACCAGTTCGCTGACCGGCACGGAGAAATGCTGCCAAGTCCCCAAGAGGTCCATGAATTTAATATCCACTATTCGAGCGTTATTCTTTTTCGCAAACTCTACGACTTCTTTGGGGCTCATTGAGCTCTCCTCCACAGATGAAAATTGTTATTTTTGTAAAACGTTTTTAAAAACACAAATGCCGTAGCCCCTTTCCAGGATTTCCGGGAAAAGGGAATTGTCTTAAATAAAATCGCCTCGCGCCCTCTCAAGCGCCACTCCTCGCCCGCCTGGATGGGGTCAGATCGCGTCTTCGCCGCGCTCGCCGGTACGGATGCGGATCGTATCGACAAGGTCGGTCACAAAAATCTTTCCATCGCCGATCCTGCCGGTTTGCGCAGCCTGGATGATCGTGTTGATCGCGTCTTCCACCAGACCGTCGCTGACGATGATTTCCAGCTTGATCTTTGGGAGAAAGTCGACCACGTATTCCGCCCCGCGATACAGCTCCGTATGCCCCTTCTGTCGGCCAAAGCCCTTCACCTCGCTGACCGTGATGCCCTTGACACCGATTTCATTCAATTTATCTTTGACTTCGTCCAACTTGAATGGCTTGATGATCGCTTCAACCTTCTTCATAAAGTTCTATCTCCCTAATCTCTTATTCGCGGAGGCAATGCCGGGTTTTACAACGCCTAAGTCTTCTTGCGGCCAGGCTTCGCCTGATATCACCGGAGGAGACACTCAAGATCCCCGGAAACAGAAAACCGCCGGGGAGGAATCGATCGTTTTATGGACAACCCTTTCCACGCAGGCCGCCCCTGATTTCTCTAGCGCACCCTTCCTTTCGCCAAATAAATACAATAATCATGCCATCGGCAAGCCGGGTGCAAAAACGGGAAAACCCTTTTAACCCATTGTGTTTCAGGGGATTTAAAATCTAATGGACTATAGCATAAACGGACGCACCTTTTAAAGGAGAGAAAATGCCTTTTTTGCGGGCATTTCACAAAATATCTGGCGTAAAATAAGGCGAATTCAAGGCGTTATTCGCACGAC
>CP070799.1:188152-204566 GCA_020343535.1 Nitrospinaceae bacterium
GCGTATACGGGCCGGTGGAGGGCTTCCACACCGACGATGCGGACGTGGTGTTCGTGATGAGCAATTCGTTCGCCACCAAGGGCAAGGCGGCGGTGCTGAAGCTCCGGCGGCAGGGAATCAAGGCGGGGCTTCTAAAAATCAGCCTGTTCAGGCCCTTTCCTTCAGAAGCGGTGGCCCGCGCCCTGGTGGGGAGGGAAAAGGTGGCGGTGATCGACCAGAACCTGTCGCCCGGCATGGGGGGCATCACCTACCCGGAAATCGTTGCCGCCCTATACGGCAGGCCGAATGCGCCGAAAAAAATTCTGTCGGTGATCGGCGGGCTGGGCGGCAAGGACATCCAGGAAGACGAATTCATGACCGTGGTGGACGCGTTGAACGATGGGGACGCCAGGGGACCCGTGTACTTGTACGACGAGAAGGACTGGGCGCAATTTCAGTCGCTGGCGAAAATCGCCAGGGCGGAAAAAGGAGATGCGGACTCATGACCGTTCATCCCGGAGAGCACAAGAAGATTCAGGACCTGCATCCCGAAGAGGCTATCGCCCCGGGCTCGGCTCTGTGCGCTGGTTGCGGCGGTTTGGAAGGGATTCGCCTGGCGCTCAAGGAGCTCGGCGAAAACGTGCTGATCGCCAACGCCGCCGGATGCTTCACTCTGCTGTCGGTGTTTCCCTTCACGCCGTTCAAGGGGTCCTGGTTGTACACCACGATGGCCGCGCCGGTGCCCGCGGCGCAGGGCGTGCGCGACGCGCTGGACATCCGCCGCGAAGCGGGCCGTTTGGCCGAGGAGGACGATTTTCAGGTCATGGTCGTGGCGGGCGACGGTTCGTCGGCGGATATGGGACTCGCCCCCACCTCCGCGGCCATCCACCGGCGCCTGGACTTTTTTTACTTCTGCTACGACAACGAGGCCTACGGCAACACGGGATTTCAACTGTCGGGCGCTTCCCCATACGGCAGTGCCACGCAAACCGCTCCGGCGACCGCCGGTCACCCCGCTGGGGCCGAACTCGGTAAAAAGGATCTGTTCGAAATCTGGAAGGCCCAGAACCCGCCTTACATCGCAACCGTGTCGCCGCGCGAGCCCATCGATCTGTCAAACAAATTCGCCCGCGCAAAGAGTTTACACGGTGCACGCCTGTTCCTCTGCCTGTCGCCCTGCCCGACAGGGTGGGGCTTCGACCCCAGGGAAACACATTTGATCGCCAAGCTGGCCGTGGACACCGGAATTTTTCCGCTCAAGGAATACATCGATGGTCAGGTGGTGCACACCCGCGTGCCGAAAAAGCGCGTGCCGGTTGAAAACTACCTCGAACGCCAGAAACGGTTCCGTCACCTTTTCCAGCCCAAGCGCCAGGATGAAATCATCACCAGAATCCAGCAAGGCGTGGACAGCTACTGGGCGCGCTATGAATGAGGCCCGGCCGGAGGGCCCAGCCCTGGCGGGCAAGGGCGAGTCCGGTTCGCTGGAGACGTTCTTTTCGCCGCGTGCGGTGGCCGTCATCGGCGCCTCGCCGCGCCCGGGCAACCTGGGGGCGAGAATTCTCGCAAGCCTGGAGGCTCATGGTTATGGGGGAGAGCGGATCGCGGTGAACCCGCAGGCCTTGCCGGTACCGCCCACCGGAGCGGTGGCCTCGGTGGCGGAGCTCCCCGACGGGGTCGATCTCGCCATCGCCGCCGTTCCCGCGGGCGAGGTGCCCGGCCTCGTGGCGCCGCTCGCCGGCCGGGGTATTCATCATCTCATCGTGGTGGGCGGTGGGTTCGCCGAAACTGGCCGCGAGGGCGCGCGTCTCCAGCGGGCCCTGCAAGATGAAAGCCAGGCGGCGGGCGTTCGCGTGATAGGCCCGAATGGGCTTGGCGTGTTCAGCGCCGCGGCCCGCTTCAACAGTTTTTTTCTCTCGCCGGGGGATATTCGCTTGCCCGGCCCCGGCCCGGTGGCGATCCTTTCCCAGAGCGGGGCCTTTCTTTCGCTACTGCTCGACGGCTTCGCCCGTGCGGGTGTGGGCGTCCACCGCGCGGTCAATTTCGGCAACCGGGCGGATGTGGGCGAGCTGGAACTTCTCGACGCGTTCGCCGGCGATCCGGCGGTCAAGGTCATCGGCCTATACCTGGAAAGTTTCGCGGACGGGGCGCGCTTCGTCGAGCGCGCGCGCCGGGTAACGCGGGAAAAACCGATCGTAGTCTGGAAAGGAGGCCAGGGAGAACGGGGCGGCCGCGCGGTGCGGTCGCACTCGGCATCGCTGGCCGGTTCGTATCCCGTCTTTCAGGCGGCGGTGGAGAAGGCGGGGCTCATTGAGGCGCGGGGCTTCGAGGAATTTCAAGATGCGCTGGCGATCCTCGCCAGCCAGCCGGTGCCGGCGGGGGACCGTGTACTCATCGTGTCCAACGGCGGCGGCATGGGCGTCTTTCTCACCGATCTTTGCGAGCGGCGGGGCCTTTCGCTCCCCGCGCCCTCGGGCGCGCTGCTGCGCAAAGTCACTGCGGGACTGCCGCATTATTTTTCCGTGAAAAATCCCATCGACCTCACCGGTTCGGGTACCAACCGGCAGTGCGCCGACACCGCGCTTGCCCTCATGGGCTCAGGCGAATTCGACGCGCTGCTGCTGGTTCTTCTGTCCGGCACCCAAGGCATCGACGCCGAAATCGCCTCCCTTCTTCCGGCGGGCAGAGCGTGCGATCATCCCATCGCGGCCGCGGTGTACGGCGAAAAACTTTATCATCCGCTTGGCCGGGCCTGGCGGAAGCGCGGCCTTCCCGTTTTTGCTACGGCGGAAGCGGCGGCGTGGGCGCTGTCGGTTCTTGTCCGGCGTTGCCGTGTCCTGCAGGGCGCGGCGGAAGAGGCGCGGCCCGGGCCGGGGGAGTGGGCGGCCAAGTGGCGAAAACGTTTTCCGCATCCCCCCCATGAAATGGAGATCAAGACGTTTCTCGCCGAACAGGGGGTGGGCGTGCCGGCGCATCGTTCGCTTTTGCGCGAAAATGCCATCGATGCCGCCGCCGGGGCGTTGGGTTATCCCCTGGTCCTCAAGGCCGCCGTTCCAGGAATGGAGCACAAGGCGGAGCAAAAGGCGGTGCGTACCGGCATTTACGACGGGGAGGAGTTCGTACGCCACTGGCGGGACATGGACCGGCTTTTCCCCGGCGCCCTTTACGCCGAAAAGGAAGCTCCGTCCGGCCTCGACCTCATTGTCGGGTTTCATCGCGACGAACAGTTTGGTCCGCTCCTGGTGTTCGGCGCCGGCGGGAAATATGTCGAGACTTGGGGGGAGGTGGGGCGTCTGCTGCTGCCGGCAACCCGCGCCGAGCTTTCCGGCCTGGTGAACGGCACCGCCGTGGGGCGGGTAATCCTCGGCGTGCGCGGGGAGCCTTCGCTTGCGCGGGAAGAACTGCTGGAGTTTGTCGAACGCGCCGCCTGGCTGTTCGTCGAATGCTCCGAATACGCTTCCATGGAATTCAACCCCGTGCGTTTGTACGAGGACCGCCTCGTGGTGCTCGACGCCAAACTGGCTGCAACATCCAGCGACACGAAAGGAGACGAACTGCGATGAACGAATGCATCGATCCATTTATCGACGACCTAGGCCCCGAAAAGGTGATTCACATTTATGAGCCTAAATCGAAACTGCGGGCCATAGTGGTGATCGACAATATTTCCCTCGGCCCCGCCATCGGCGGCTGCCGCATGGCTTGCGACGTGACCGTCGAGGAAGTGTTCCGCCTCGCCCGCGCCATGACGCTTAAAAACGCTCTGTCCAGCCTGCCGCACGGCGGCGCCAAGTCGGCCATCGTGGCGGACCCGGGCGTGGAAAACAAGGAGGCGCTCATTCGCGAGTTTGCCCAAGCCATCAAAACGTTGACCGACTACATCCCCGGGCCGGACATGGGCACCGACGAAGGGAGCATGGCTTATATCCTCGACGAGATCGGCCGGGCCGTGGGCCTGCCAAAGGTGCTCGGCGGCATTCCCCTCGACACCCTGGGGATGACGGGATACGGTGTGAGCATCGCCGGGCAGATCGCCGCCGCCGACCTCCCCCTCAATTTGGAAGGCGCGCGCATGGTGGTGCAGGGGTACGGTAATGTCGGCAAGGCGGCGGCGAAATACCTCGCGCGTCTGGGGGTTAAGCTGATCGCCGCCTGCGACTCGAAGGGCGGTGTCCACAACCCGGCCGGCATTGGCGTGGAGGCGCTCACCCGGGCCAAGGAGTCCGGAGTCTCCGTTTCCGCATCGGGCCTCGGCGCGCCGGTCACCCTGGAGGAAATGCTGAAGATCGAGTCAGATATTTTCGTTCCCGCCGCTCGGCCGGATGTGTTCAACGAGGCCAACCAGGAAGTGTTGAAGACGCGGTTGGTGCTTGAGGGGGCCAACATCCCCATCACGCATTCGGCGGCGAAGAAGATGCATGAACGCGGCATCCTCATCGTCCCTGATGTGATCGCCAACTGCGGCGGCGTGATCACCGCGGCGACGGAGTACCAGCACCAGAGCGAGCAGGATGCCTTCGACCGGGTGAAAACCACCGTCACCGAAAACATGCAGGAACTCCTGCGGCGGCTCGTCGGCGAGGGGCTTGCGCCGCACGACATCGCACTGAAAATGGCCCGCGAGCGCATTGCCAAGGCGATGACTTACCGCGCGCATATGTGATACGTTATTTAAATCCGCCGGTTGAAATTTCACCTTGAAATTCGCGGCGCATGAACGAAGATGAGGGGCCGGTGGACAAAACCGGCGAAGGTGGACGGCGGATGGCCGCCCCAAGGAGCCAACGTTGAAAGCGCTGATTCTGGACATCAAGAGGAACCAGTGGGAATCGACCCGCGGCATGACGTTCGCCGATATCGAAGCCCCAGTGCTCGATGAGGCCCGCTGCCGGGAGGACGCCGGGCGCGTGCTCATCAAGCCGCGTTATACCGGGTTCTGTGGCTCGGACAAGGGCATCTGGTTTCGCCATGCGTTCAAGGACCTGATCTTCGATTCGCTGGAAGAGAGCGGCCGCCCCTACCGCATCTGCGGTCATGAACTGCTGGGCGAGATCGTCGAAACCGGTTCTTATGCCGCCCGGCACTACGGTTACCGGCCAGGAGACATCGTGTCCACCGAATCGCATATCTTCTGCGGCAAGTGCCACCAGTGCAAAATCGGCGACGAGCATGTGTGTTCGGATCATCTCATTATCGGCATCAGCGCCGACGGCTGCTTCGCCGAGACTGTCAAGCTGCCCGCCAAGGAATTGTGGAAAACCGATATCGGCCGCATCCGCCCGGAGGTGGCGGCGATTCAGGAGCCCCTGGGCAACGCCGTGCACGCTGCCAGCTGCGTCGACCTGCGCGGCAGAACCCTGGCCATCTTCGGCTGCGGCACCATCGGGCTGTTCACCATTTTGGTGGCGCGGTCGATGGGGGCGACGACGATCATCGGTGTGGACCCTAACGAAAAAAATCTCAAGCTCGCCGAGCGGCTCGGCGTCGACGCCGTGATCAAAGTGGACCGCGAACAGGCCAGCGGCGCCGCGCCCGATGCCGCGCTCGCCGAGGCAATCCGCAAGCAATGCATGGGCGAAGGCGTCGATGTGGCGATGGAAATGTCCGGCAGCAACCAGGCGCTCAACACCGCCATCGAGGCCGCGCGCCCCGGCGGCGATATCATCCTGTTCGGCCTGTCCGGCGGCGACTACACCCTGACGGAATTTCAGAACGTCATCCTTTACGGCAAGACCCTGCACGGCGTGGTGGGGCGCAAAGTGTTTCAGACCTGGTTCATCGTGAGAAACCTTCTCATGTCCACAAAACACCCGCTGCAGGAGAAAATCTATGAGGTGATCCTCAACAGGGGGGAAGGGACGATCTTCCCGTTTCACCGATTCGAGGTCGAAAAACTGGAAGCGACGATGAAGGAGCACCCCAAGATCGTGTTCGACTATTCCTGATTCCGGGAGAAAAACGGCAATGATGCCCGACCGGTTTAAACAGAACCTTAAGGACCAGCTGAGGGCCATCCACGATGAGGGGCTGTACAAGGACGAACGGCTTCTGGCCTCGCCGCAGGGGGTGCGCGTCCGCTCGGGCGGAGGCAGCGTCATCAACTTCTGCGCCAACAACTACCTGGGCCTTGCCAGCCATCCGGAGATCCTGGCGGCTGCGAAAGACGCGGTGGACCGGTACGGGTATGGCATGGCCTCAGTGCGGTTCATCTGCGGCACTCACGAAATCCACAAGGAGCTCGAGGCGGCCATCAGCCGCTTTCTTCAGACCGAAGACACGATCCTGTATTCCTCCTGTTTCGACGCCAACGGCGGCCTGTTCGAGACCCTGCTATCGGAGGAAGACGCGGTGATCAGCGATGCCCTCAACCACGCCAGCATCATCGACGGCATCCGCCTGTGCAAGGCCGAGCGCCTGCGTTACGCCCATGCCGACATGAACGACTTGGAAGCGCAGCTCAAGAAGGCATCCCGCCGCCGCACGCGACTCATCGCCACCGACGGCGTGTTCAGCATGGATGGCGATGTCGCGCCGCTTGCCGAAATTTGCCGGCTGGCTGAGAAGCACGACGCGCTGGTGATGGTGGACGATTCGCACGCCACCGGCTTCTGGGGCGAAAGCGGGCGCGGCAGCGTGGAGCAGCAGGGCGTGATGGGCCGCGTCGATATCATCACCTCCACGTTCGGCAAGGCGCTGGGCGGCGCGTCGGGCGGGTTCACCGCCGGCCGGGGGAGCATCGTCGAACTCCTCCGGCAGCGCTCCCGCCCCTACCTGTTTTCCAATTCGCTGTCGCCGGTGATCGCGGCGGCCAACCTGAAAGCGGTGGACCTCATCGACCGGTCTCCCGGGCTCATCGAGACGCTGAGACGCAATACCTCCTACTTCCGCCAAGGAATCGGCGAGGTCGGCCTGCGAGTCCGCCCCGGCGAACATCCAATCACGCCGGTGATGATCGGCGAGGCGCGCCTGGCGCACGAGATGGCCGCCCGCATGCTGGAGGAAGGCATTTACGTCATCGGTTTCAGTTACCCCGTGGTGCCGAAAGGCGAAGCGCGGATTCGCGTACAGATTTCCGCCGCTCACGAACAGAAAGACCTCGATCGGGCCATCGCAGCATTTAAAAAAGTGGGGGAAACCATGGGCCTAACGAGGCCGCCCTCCGGTGCATGAGGGAGGAGTCGAGATGGGGCAAGGAATGGAACAGAGGTTGACCATCGAGGCGAGTGGGCTGGACGGCCTGTTCGCGGTGCTTGAAGAGCGCGGGTTCACCGTCGTCGGCCCCACGGTGCGGGAAGGCGCCATCGTCTACGACCGCCTCGCCTCGCCCGCGGACCTGCCCCGGGGCATCACCGATGAGCAGGACGGCGGTGTCTACCGCCTCAAGAAAAGGGACGACGACGCCCTGTTCGGCTATGTGGTCGGGCCGCAATCGTGGAAGCGGTTTCTCGATCCGCCGGTCAAGCGCCTGTGGCGCGCCGAGCGCGACGGCAGCGATTTCCGTATCGTGCCGGAGGAGGTTCCGCGGGAGGCGTTCGCGTTTCTTGGCGTGCGGTCGTGCGAAATCCACGCCATGGAGATTCAGGACCGGGTGTATATCGACGGCGAGTTCAAGGACCCCGGCTACGAGGCCCGGCGGCGCTCGGCCCTCATCATTGCGGTGCAGTGCACGGTGGCGGGCGGCACGTGTTTTTGCGTCTCGATGAACACCGGGCCCAAATCGGAATCCGGCTTCGACCTCGCGCTGATCGAAGTGGTCGATACCGAGCGGCACGTGTTTGTCATCGAGGCGGGCTCGCCGCGCGGCCGGGAGATCCTGGAGGCCCTCGAAACCCGGCCTTCGGAAGCGTCGGAGTTGGCGGAGGCGGAAAATCGCATCGCCGATGCCGCCGCCCGGATGGGCCGCACGTTCGACGCCGAGGGCGTGCACGATCTGCTGACGCAAAACCTCGAACACCCGCGCTGGGCGGAGGTGGCGGGGCGCTGCCTGTCCTGCGCCAACTGCACCATGGTGTGCCCCACCTGTTTTTGCTCCACCGTCGAGGATGTGACCGATGTCAGCGGCGATCACGCGGAGCGCTGGCAGAAGCAGGACTCCTGCTTCACCATGGATTTTTCCCAGTTGCATGGTGGCATCGTGCGTTCCTCGACCCGGTCGCGCTACCGGCAGTGGCTCACCCACAAGCTCGCCACCTGGATCGACCAGTTCGGAGTCTCGGGGTGCACCGGCTGCGGCCGCTGCATCACCTGGTGCCCCGTGGCCATCGACCTGACGGAGGAGGTGGCGGCGATTCGTGCGAATCCACCCGACGCGGTAGAACCCCATAGGAGAGGGAAGCCATGAAAACGCTTGAGCCTATTTTGGCGGAGCATCCGTTTTTCAAGAACCTTGATAAACGCCACCTGGAGCTGGTGGTGGGTTGCGCGGCGAACGTCCGCTTCGATGCCGGCCGGTTCGTCTTCCGCGAAGGTGAGCCCGCCGATCAGTTCTACCTCATCCGCCAGGGTAAGGTGGCCATCGAGATCTCCCCGCCCCAGGGAGAGCCGATCATCATGCAGACACTGAGCGAAGGAGAGATCCTGGGTTGGTCGTGGCTGGTGCCGCCTTATCACTGGCAGTTCGACGCCCAGGCCGTGGAGCTCACCCGGGCCATCACGCTCGACGGCAAGTGCCTGCGGGAAAAATGCCAGGAGGATCACGGCCTGGGTTACGAACTTTTGAGCCGCCTGGTGCCCATCATCGGCAAGAGCATGGAGGCGGCGCGACTGCAACTTCTGGATGTGTACGGTGACAGGGCTCCAAGATCCTAAGATGCTCCACCCCATGGTGCCCGAGCTGCGGCGCGTGAAACGGGTCAAGCGGGATACTTTCGACACGTTCACCCTGATGCTGGAGGGCGGCGGCGTCTTTCTTCCGGGTCAGTTCAACATGCTGTACGCCTTCGGCGTCGGCGAGGTGCCGATCTCCCTGAGCGGCGATCCGGCGGAGACCGGCCTCCTTCACCACACCATTCGCGATGTGGGGGCGGTGACGCGAGCGCTCACCCGCCTCAAGCGGGGCAGCCAAGTGGGGGTGCGCGGGCCGTTCGGCAGCGCCTGGCCGATCGAAGCCTGCCGCGGCAAGGATGTGGTTCTCATGGCGGGAGGCATTGGGCTTGCCCCACTTCGTCCGGCGATCTATTCCCTGCTCAAGGAGCGCGACCGTTATGGTGAGATCGTGCTGCTTTACGGGGCGCGGACCCGCCAGGATTTGTTGTACGTCGAGGAATTCGAACGCTGGCGCGGCAAATTTGGCGTTCAGGTGAGAGTGACGGTGGACTCCGCCGGCCGCGGGTGGAAAGGCAACGTCGGCGTGGTCACGACGCTTTTGCCCCGGGTCCGCTTCGAGCCGGCCCATGCGCTGACCATGATCTGCGGGCCGGAAGTGATGATGCGCTTCTCGATCCTCGAACTCAAGAGCCTGGGGATGGAGGATTCGAACATTTACGTCACCCTGGAGCGCAACATGAAGTGCGCCGTCGGCTTTTGCGGCCATTGCCAGTTCGGGCCCGCCTTCATTTGCAAGGACGGCCCCGTTTTTTCGTTCGAGCGCGTCCGCTCGATTTTCGGAGTGCGCGAGCTTTAACGGTGCAAGGGGTGGCCTGGCGCGCGCTGCCAAGATCCTGGAGGCAGGAATGGCAGGAAAAAGAAAACCCAAAATCGCGGTCTGGAAATTCGCTTCCTGCGACGGTTGCCAGCTCAGCCTCCTCGATTGCGAGGACGAGCTGCTGGCCATCGCCGGAGCGGTGGAGATCGCCTATTTCCCCGAAGCGACCCGCACTCGGCTGAAAGGCCCGTACGACCTGTCGCTGGTGGAAGGTTCGATCACCACGCCGGAGGACGCCGCGCGCATCCATCACATCCGCCGCTCCTCCAAAGCGCTGGTGACCATTGGCGCCTGCGCCACCTCGGGGGGAATCCAGGCACTCAGGAATTTCAGTGACGTGAAGGATTTTATCTCCATCGTCTACGCCGAGCCGGCCTACATCGACACCCTCACGCAATCGACGCCGATCGGCGAGCACGTGGCGGTGGATTTCGAATTGCGCGGCTGCCCCATCAACAAGGCGCAACTGGTCGAGGTGATCACCGCGTTCCTCGCCGGCCGCCGCCCCAAAACCCCGGCGCACAGCATTTGCATGGAATGCAAGAGGCGCGGAACGGTATGTGTGATGGTGGCGGGCGCAACGCCCTGCCTGGGGCCGGTGACGCATGCCGGCTGCGGCGCTCTTTGCCCCGCCTATGGGCGCGGCTGCTACGGCTGCTTCGGGCCGATGGAAGTGCCCAACACCGAGGCGATGAGCGGTGCGTGGAAAGCCCTCGGCGCCTCGGAGGGGGAGGTGATGCGGGTGTTCAGAAATTTCAACGCCTGGTCCGCCCCGTTCCGCACCGAAAGCGAGGCCCATGAAAAAGAAGAATGAAACCCGCGTCATCAAGGTAGACACTCTTGCCCGGGTGGAGGGGGAGGGGGCGCTCTACGTCAAGCTGAAGGGCGGCGCGGTGTGCGACGTGCGCCTGAAAATCTTCGAGCCGCCGCGTTTTTTCGAAGCGTTCCTCGAAGGGCGGGATTTTAACGAAGTGCCGGACATCACCGCGCGCATCTGCGGCATCTGCCCGGTGGCCTACCAGATGAGCTCCGTGCACGCCATGGAGGACCTTCTGGGGCTCCGGGTCGAGGGCCCGCTTCGGGAGCTGCGCCGCCTTCTCTACTGTGGCGAATGGATCGAAAGCCACGCGTTACATATTTACATGCTGCACGCTCCGGACTTTCTCGGTTACGACGATGCGATCAAGATGGCCAAGGATCACCCCGGCGTGGTTGAGCGCGGGCTTCGGCTCAAGCGTGCGGGCAACGACCTCATGGCGCTCATCGGCGGGCGTGAGATTCATCCGATCAACGTGCGGGTGGGCGGGTTCTACAAGGTGTTTGAGAAACGCGACTTTGCGGCATTGATCGAAGAATTCAAGTGGGCGCGCGAAGCGGCACTGGAAACGCTGAAATGGTCGGCGGGGTTCGACTTTCCCGATTTCGAGAAGGACTACGAATTTATCGCGCTCCGTCACGACAGCGAATACCCGTTCAATGAAGGGCGGATCGCTTCCAACCGCGGGCTGGACATCGCCCCGGAAGAATTTCCCCGGCACTTTGAAGAAAGGCATGTTGAACATACCAACGCCCTGCACTGCGTCCTCAAGGAGCGGGGCGCGTATTTTGTCGGCCCGCTGGCGCGCTGCCATCTGAACTTCGACCGTCTGACGCCGCTGGCCCGGCAGGCGGCAGGGGAAGCGGGTTTCGGCCCGGAATGCAGAAATCCGTTCAAGAGCATCCTCGCCCGGGGGGTGGAAGTGTTATACGCCTGCGACGAAGCGCTCCGGATCATGAAGAACTACGAGCGGCCCGAGCGCCCGGCCCTGGCGGCGGAGCCGAGAGCCGGCACCGGCCATGGCGCCACTGAAGCGCCGCGCGGAATTCTGTATCACCGTTATACGCTGGACGCGGCCGGGCGGGTCACCGCGGCGTGCATCGTGCCGCCCACCTCGCAGAACCAGAAAACCATCGAGGACGACCTGTGGCAATTCATCCCCCGGCATCTCGATCTTCCGGAGGCGGAGCTCACCGGCCGCTGCGAGCAGGCCATTCGCAATTACGATCCCTGCATTTCCTGCGCCACGCACTTCCTCAAGCTGGACCTTGTCCGGGAATAAGCGGGAGCGTGCGATGAATCCTCCACCCCTCACGTGTCTTATCGGCATCGGCCATCCCTACCGCGGCGACGATCAGGCGGGCCTGCGGGTGGCCAGGCGGCTGAAAGCCCACGCCGATGCAGGCCTGGAGATCGTCGAGCACACCGGCGAGGCGGCGGGGCTCATGGCCCTGTTTGAAGGCCGGGACAGCGTCATCCTCGTCGATGCGGTGTCTTCTGGGCAGGCGCCGGGAAGCCTCCTCCGTTTCGACGCCGCCCGCAACCCGCTGCCCGCCGGCTGTTTCGGCACTTCCACGCATTACCTGGGCGTGGCGGAAGCCATCGAATGGGCGCGCGCGCTCGGCCGGCTTCCGCAAGTGGTGCAGGTCTACGGCATCGAGGGGGTCAATTTCAGCCCTGGGGGAGCCCTCTCGAAACAAGTGGAAGAGGCCGTCGACAGACTGGTGCGGGAGATCCTTTCCGAACGCGGAGCCATCGCGGGCGGGAAAACATCAACGGAGTTCGGCGGTGAATCGAAACCCGAAGCAGAATAACGAAACCCCCGCGCCCTGGCACAGCCTGCCGGTGAACGAAGTGCTAAGGGAACTCGATTCCGACGGGCACCAGGGCCTCTCGCGGGAGGAGGCTGCGCGCAGGCTGGAGCGAGTGGGTTTAAACCTGCTGGAGGAAACGGGGGTGGTGCCGTGGCCGGTGGTGCTTGGCCACCAGTTTGTCGATGTGATGATTTTCATCCTCTTCCTCGCGGCGTTGGTTGCCATGGCGCTCGGTGAGTGGATCGACGCCATCGCTATTTTCGTCATCCTCATCATCAACGGTATTCTCGGCTTCATTCAGGAATGGAAGGCGGAACAGGCCATTCAGGCGCTTAAGCGCATGCTTGAGCCGCGTTGCAACGTGGTGCGCGGGGCGGAGGAGCAGACCATCGACGCAAAGAACTTGGTGCCCGGCGACGTAGTGGTGCTGGAAACCGGCGATCGCATTCCCGCCGACCTGCGGCTGGTTCGGGCCACGGCGCTTAAAATCGACGAATCGGCGCTCACCGGCGAATCGGAGTCGGCGGATAAGAACGTGGAGGCCCTGCCGGCGGACACGCCGCTGGCCGAGCGCGCCTCCGCGGCCTGGATGGGCACGGCGGTGACCAACGGGCGCGCCATTGGTGTCGTCACCGCAACGGGGATGGACACCGAATTCGGGCGCATCGCCACGATCACGCAAAGTGTCGGCCGCGAGGTCACCCCGCTCCAGCGCCAGCTCGGCATCCTCGGCAAGCAGCTCGGCATGGTGGCTTTGGTCGTCTCCGGGCTGGTGGCGTTGGCAGGCTGGTTGGTTGGCAAGCCCCTGCTCGAAATGCTTCTCGTCGGCATCTCCCTGGCGGTGGCCGTGGTACCCGAGGGCCTGCCCGCCGTGGTCACCATCACCCTGGCGTTGGGCGTGCGCGCCATGATCAAGCGCCGGGCGCTTTTGCGCCGCCTGCATGCCTCGGAAACCCTGGGCACCGTCAGCGTGATCTGTACCGACAAGACGGGCACCTTGACGCAAAACCAGATGACAGTCCAGCGTGTGTGGATGCCCGCCGGCGAGGTGGAAGCCACGGGCATCGGCTACGACCCCGCGGGCCACTTCGAGCAGAATGGCGTCAAGATCGACGCCAACCTAAACCCAGACCTGCTGGCCCTGCTCGGGACCGGCTATTACTGCAACCACGCGCGCCTCCTCAGGGGCGAGGCGGGCTGGACGATTCTTGGCGAACCCACCGAGGCGGCGCTGGTGGTAGCCGCCTACAAGGCGCGGCTCAACCTCGCCGAGCCCGTCCCCATGGCGATGGAGCTGTCCTTCAATTCGGAACGCAAGCGCATGACGGTGATCGACCGGCGGGGGGCCGCCGACTTCGTTGCCCATGTCAAGGGCGCGCCGGAGGTGGTTCTTGAACGTTGCACGCGCGTGCTCGTGGATGGCGTCGAGAAACCTTTTGGCGAGGAGGATATGGAGCGCGCCCTTCAGGCCGTCCACCGCTACGGCGAGCAGGGCCTGCGCACGCTGGCTTTCGCCCGGCGCCATCTGGACGAACTTCCCGCCGAGGACAAGGTCGAGCATCAGCTTACCTTCCTCGGCATCGTCGGCATCCTCGACCCGCCTCATCTGGAGGTCCCCGAGGCGGTGAGGCTGGCGGGCCTGGCGGGCATCCGCGTGATCATGATCACCGGGGACAATCCGAAAACAGCCCATAGCATTGCCCGCCAGATCGGCATGAACAGCAGTGCGGCGCTCACCGGCAGGGAGATCGACGCGATGGACGATGCGGCGTTGTCCGAAGTGTTGGAGGGCGAGGTTCTGTTCGCGCGCACTACGCCGGAGCACAAGATGCGGATTGTGAAATTGCTGCAGCAGAAAGGCGAGGTGGTGGGCATGACCGGCGATGGCGTCAATGATGCCCCTGCCCTCAAGCAGGCCGAGATCGGCATCGCCATGGGCGTGCGTGGCACCGATGTGGCCAAGGGCGCGTCGGACATGATTCTCACCGACGACAATTTCGCCTCGATCATCAACGCGGTGGAGGAGGGCCGGCGCGAGTACGACAATATTCAAAAATTCGTCCGCTACCTGCTTTCGTCGAATATGGGCGAGGTGATTGCGATTTCCATCAACATCCTTCTCGGCGGGCCGCTGATCCTTCTGCCAGTGCAGATCCTGTGGATGAACTTGGTCACCGACGGGGTGACCGCCGTGGCGCTCGGCATGGAGCCGGCGGAAGAGGGCATCATGCGGCAGCCGCCGCGCGGCGCGCGCGAGCCGATCCTCGATCGGCGCGGCATTCTCATGGTGCTCCTGCTCGGGGGCTATATCGGCCTGGCCACCCTGTGGCTGTTTCACCATTACCTGGAGAAACCCGGGGGCGACCCGGCGCTCGCTCACACCGTTGCGTTCACCAGCATCATCCTGCTTGAAAAAATGAACGTCCTCAACTTTCGCGCCTTGCGGTCTCCGCTTGTGAAAATCGGTTTTTTCTCCAACCCCTGGGTGCTCGCTGCCTTGGCGGGAACCATTGGCCTCCAGGTGGCCGTTGTCTATGTTCCCGTTCTGCAAAACGCCCTGCACACCACCGCCCTCGGGCTGGCCGACTGGGGGCTGATCCTGATCGTCGCGGTGCCCATCTTCCTCCTCACCGAAATTTACAAGAGGGTTCAGTTCGGGAACGTTTAGCCTGCCGGATGATTTTGCCTGCGCCGGGGCCTTCCACTCATAATTTTTCGGCCCCCGGAATTTGTGACGATTCCGTGACTAAAAGTTCATTTGTCCTTAATTTTTATTTCCTATCCTTTAGGCATGGAGCAGGGCGAAACACAAAAAACAATGGTAAGGTTTAATTTCATTTTATGCGAGGGGATAGAAAAATGAACAAGATCATAGTGTTGGCTTTGGTAGCAATTTTTCTTGTGGGTTGCGCGGGCGGCCGCCAGTACACGGTTCAGAACGAGGACGGCACCTATTACCGCGTGACCGATGTGGGGCACAATAACGTAGCCCGCAAGGGAGCGCAGTACGGCATGTTCGAATTGTGCACGGCGGATGGACGCTGCAACAAGGTGGCGGAAAACACTGCGGTCAACCCGACGCTGTTCGAGCAGCTCGCGGGACCGGGCGCCACGGTGGGTGCGGCGGAACTGCTGCGGCGCGGCCTCGCCGAATCGGGTGATACGGTGTCCAACGTGGCCGCGGGTGGGGCCGGTGGCGCAGGCGGGGCCGGTGGCGCAGGCGGGGCCGGTGGCGCGGGTGGCTCCGGTGGAATCTCCAACGGCTGCCAGGGAAACTGCAACAGCTTCAATCCCTAACTAAATAGATCTCCCCCTCCGGCCGGCCGCGGGTAGCACGGCGACAAGCCCGCCCGGCGGCCGGAACCCAGGAGGGCCTCGCAAACCCTGGCAACTCTCCTCGCTTTCTCCATGTCGGTGGGTCAAACGGAGCTTCGGCCCCGTTTGATTCGCCGATTTTTTTTCGCGCCTTGCGCACGCGGAAGAGATTCCTTCAGGAGCCGCCATTTCCCGGCCCCCTTGCGAGTTGCCTTTGCCGGCCCTTTGGCAGGGGCCGCCTCGACGCTCTCCGGGGCCAATTTATTTTTTAGAAGTGTGGGTTCTCAAATAGGCGGTTTGCCGTTAAGATGAGCCCAGCCCCGCTCCCCGGCGTCCGGATGCGGGAAGGCGCTACCACCCCCTTTTCAGTAGGGAACGAATGCATAAGACATGGCTGCCGTGGCTCATGGTTTTTGTTGTCCTGGCGTGCGCCCGGCCCGTAGAGGCCCCACTCACGCTGCCCGTGGCGGCGGAACCTTCGGCGAAAATGCACAACGACCAGGGCATCGCGTATTTTAAGGCGGGGCGCTATTATGACGCCCTCATCAAATTCACCCAGGCCGCGGTGGCCGACAGCACCTCTGGTGAAATTCATTTCAATATCGGCCTCGCCTATTATCAGCGTGGCGAGAAAGACAAGGCCCTCGAACATTTCCGGCTGGCGAGAAAATACGCCGACGGAAACCCCGCCCTCACCCAATCGGATTTTCTTTCCCGGCAACTCGGTCCCGTCGGGTCTCCCTGATGCCAACGCCCGAGACATCCCCGCCCCGTCTCTTTTTTCCGGGTTTAACAAAGTTGTGACATCGTTGCGACGGGATCGTGATGTGCTTCCTTTATGTTGCT
>CP070799.1:204666-220957 GCA_020343535.1 Nitrospinaceae bacterium
CCACGCCCGTCGCCGGTCTCGAACGACCCCTCCCGCGAAACCCCATACACCCTGATGGCTTCCGCGAGTTCCCCCGCGCTCAGGGTGTGTTGCAATTCCTCGTAGGTCCAGACGTAGAACGCGCCTTCCTCGCCCTCGCTGTCGGCATCCTCGGCGGAATAGAACCCCCCTTCGGGCGAGGTGAGGTTTTCCAGGACATAATCGAGCACGCCGGAGGCCACCTGCCGGTAGAGGGTCTTGCCTGTCGCCTGCGCCGCCTCCAGATACACCATCGCCAGAAGCGCCTGCGTGTAAAGCATCTTCTCAAAATGCGGCACGCGCCAGGCGCGGTCGGTGGCGTAGCGGTGGAATCCGCCGCCGATCTGGTCGTGCAGGCCGCCGCGCGCCATGGCCGCAAGCGTCGTCTCCACCATGGCCCGCGCGCTGGCGTCGCCGGTGCGCCGGGCGATGCGAAGCAGCGCTCGAAGCTCGGTCGCCGGCGGAAACTTGCGGTGAACCCCGAAGCCGCCGTGAACCCTATCAAAACGGGCGCTCAGGGTGCGGTAAAATTTTTTAAGAATTGACTCGTCGAGAACCGGAGACCCGGCCGGCGGTGGTTCGCTGGCCTGCAGATACGCCATCACCCGCCGTCCGGTGGCGGCGATCTTTTCGGGTTCCTTCTCCCAACCCTCGCTCAGGGCGGTCAGCAGCCGCTTCAGTTCATCGGAGGGAAAGTAGGTACCGCCGAAAAACGGCACGCGCTCGGGCGTCATCACCACGGTCATGGGCCAGCCGCCGCGGCCGGTCATCGCCTGCACCACGCTCATATACAACTGGTCGACGGCGGGCAGTTCCTCGCGGTCCACCTTGATGCTGATGAATCCCTTATTCAATAGCTTGGCGACGGTCTCGTTCTCGAACGATTCCTGCTCCATGACGTGGCACCAGTGGCAGGTGGAGTAACCGATGCTGAGGAAGATCGGCTTGCCCTCGGCCACGGCGTCGCGGAACGCGGCTTCTCCCCAGGGGTACCAATGCACCGGATTGCCCGCGTGCTGCAGCAGGTAGGGGCTTTTTTCGTGCTGCAGGCGGTTATATTTTTTTGTCTCGCCGCACACGTCCTGCGCGGCGGCCAGAATAACCCACGACGCGGCGAGGGCCGCAAACAAACGACTCATGAACAAGGTTCGGCATGCCGCAAGACAGTGCGCCGCCATCGCTTCAGGCCTCCTGGCTGGAATACGCGTCGATGGACAAAGAAAGTCGGTCCCATTCGCCGATCAGCCGGTTCTCCTCGTCCGCCAGTTGTTTCTGCCTCTCCAGGGTCTTTAACAGGCGGGTCTTTTCTCCCGCCTGATGAATCGAGGGATCGGCCAGCTCCATTTCGCAGGCGGCCTTGTCCTCCATCACCCGCTCCAGGGCGGTTTCCACTTTTTCCAGCTCCTGTTTGAGTGGTTTGAGTTTCCTGTGCCTCTCGTTACGCTCCTGCGCTTCGCGCCGCTTGCGCTCGCGCTCCTCCTTCGCCTGAGCACCCTTGTCCGGGTTGGCGGCGGGGGCGGCCAGCGCGGCGGCTTCCTTCGCCTTCGCCTCTTCGTACTCGCTGTAGTTGCCCAGGTATTCGACGAGCCGTCCACCCTGCACTTCCCACACGCGATTGATGATGTTGTCGAGAAAATAACGGTCGTGGGAAATGGTGCACAGCGACCCCTCGTAATCGGCCAGCGCGGCGGCGAGGAATTCGGCGGTGCGCATGTCGAGGTGGTTGGTGGGCTCGTCGAGCAATAGGAGCGAAGCGGACGAGGCGAGCATGCGAGCGAGTGCGAGGCGCGAGCGCTCGCCGCCGGACAACACCGAAACCTTCTTCGTCACGTCGTCGCCTGAGAACAGGAACGCGCCGAGGATGTTGTGCTTCGCGGTGCGCAACAGATGGCCCGCCACTTCGTCCAGCGATTCGAAAACGTTGTGGGCCGGGTTCAGCGATTCGGAATGATGCTGGGCATAATAGGCGCGGGTGACATTGGCCCCCAAACGGACTTCACCCCGGTCGGCCGCGAGGGTGCCCGCCATTAACTTTAGCAGGGTGGATTTGCCGGCGCCGTTCTCGCCCACCAGCGCCACCTTCCAACCGCGCTCAAGCCGCACGGAAAAATCCCTGTACACTGTCACCGGTCCATAACTCTTGTCGACCCCGGCAAGTTCGATCACCATGCGGCCGGTGCGCGCGGGCTGCGGGAAACGAAAATGCACCGATTTCGACCGCGTCGCGGTTTCAACCCGCTCCATCTTGTCGAGCATCTTGATGCGGCTTTGCACCTGCGTCGCCTTGGTGTTCTTGGCGCGAAAGCGCTCGATGAAACGCTCCACCTCGTCGATGCGGCGCTGCTGGTTTTTGGCCTCCGCCGCACGCTGCAGCTCGCGTTCCTCTTTCTGTTTCTCGAAGGCGTCGTAATCGCCAGTATAAGTGGTGAGCGCTCCGCGGTCGAGCTCGGCGATGCGTGAAACAATGTTGTTCAGGAAGCGCCGGTCATGCGAAATGAGCAACAGGCCGCCCTCGTAGGATTTGAGAAACGCTTCAAGCCATACCACCGATTTGAGGTCGAGGTGGTTGGTGGGCTCGTCGAGCAAGAGCACATCGGGCTTTTCCAGCAAAAGGCGGGCGAGCTCCACCCGCATCCGCCAGCCGCCGGAGAATTCTTCCAGGGGCTTTTGCCACTGACCCGGCTTGAATCCAAGGCCGGTGAGGATGGATTTAGCGCGCGGCTCGCGCTCGTAGCCGCCCAGCCGTTCGAACTCGTGCTGCAGGTCGCCGTAACGCGCCGCCCAGGCCTCGGGCCGCTCGCGGTGCGTCGCCTCATCGTTTTTGAGGCGTTCCATCCCCTGGCAAACGGTGGCGAAATGCCCGTCGCCGGTCACCACCCGATCGAGAATCGATTCGCCCGACGAGGCAATCTCCTGCTCAAGCCAGCCGGCGCGCGCACCTTTCCGCAGGATCACCTCGCCGCCATCCAACGGCTCCTGGCTGGCAATGACCTTGAACAGCGTGGTCTTGCCCATACCATTGTCGCCCACCAAGCCGACTTTTTCGCCGGGCCGGAGGTGAAAACTCACGTCCCGGAATATTATTTTTTTTCCAAACTGCTTGTGCAGGTTCTGCAGATAGATCATCGAGAATTAATCTCCGGGCGCTTATCGGCCCTCTTTAAGCTTCGGGTTGAATGCCTCTCGCAGCCCTTCTCCGCACAGGTTGAACGCAAGCACCACGATCAGGATGGTGAACCCGGGAATGAAGGTGAGCCAGGGCGCATCGAAGATGAACGACTTGCCGTCAGAAAGAATATTGCCCCAGGTCGCGTCCGGCGGCTGCACGCCAAAGCCCAGAAAGCTCAGGCTCGATTCGGTCAGAATCGCCGTGGCAACGCCGATGGTTGCCGACACCAGCACCGGGGCGATGGCGTTCGGCACCATGTGGATGAAGATAATCCGCCACTCCGGGATGGCCTGGGCACGCGCGGCGGTGACGAAATCCTGATCGCGGAGGGCGAGGAATTCGGCGCGCACGAAGCGGGCCGTGCCCATCCAGCTGGTGAGGCCAATGACGATCATGATGTTGTAGATGCTGGGCGGCAGTAGGGCCACCACCGTGAGAATGAGAAAAAACGTCGGGAAGCAGAGCATGATGTCGACCAGGCGCATGATGAGCGAATCGACGGTGAGAAAACCCAGCCGCACCCGCCCGTAAAAACCGGCCAGGCCGCCCATGACGATGCCGACGGTGAACGAGATGCCGACCGCGACGAACCCCACCATGAGCGAAACGAAGGTCCCCTCCAGCATGCGGGCGAATACGTCGCGCCCGAGCTCGTCGGTGCCCAGCAGATAGATGCCGAACACCGGCGCGTCCTCCAGCGGGATGACCTCGCTTTGGAACACGCTGAGCGGCGGCAGGAAGGTTTCGGAAAGCCGCACGGTCTGCGGGTTGAACACCACGAACCACTCTGTGAGCGCCTTTCCCGCGATGGCGAGCACAAACAGGAAAAGAAGGAACCAAAAGCTCAGGTACGCCATGCGGTTTTTCTTCAGCACCCGCCAGCGCTCGGCGAGCAGGCTTGTCGCGGGTGGCAGCGCCTCGGCCTGGGGCATCGTGTTTTCGTTCATGAGCCGGCTCCTAGAATTTGATGCGCGGATCGACCACCGCGTACAGAATATCGGAAAGCAGGGTCCCCACCAGGACCAGGATGGCGGTGATGAAATTGAGCGTCATGATGACGGGAAAATCGCGCCCGAGGATCGCCTCATACCCCAGGCGGCCCATGCCGGGCCAGGCGAAGATGGTCTCGAAAATCACCGAGCCGCCGATCAGCCCGGGCAGCGTCAGACCGAACATGGTGATGAACGGAAGCAGTGCATTTCTCAAACCGTGGCGGTAGATGACGACATCTTCAGGCAGGCCCTTGGCGCGCGCGGTGCGGATGTAATCCTGATGGATGACTTCGAGCATCTGGGAGCGGACGTAACGGGAGAGCACCGCCACCCCCGTCACCGCCGACATAACCGCCGGAATGGTCAGGTGCCAAAGCCTGTCCATGGAACGGAAAAACAGCGGTGAATCCTCCAGGCCGAAGGTGCGCATGCCGATCACCGGGACGTCGAAGGTCTTGACCACGAGGATGATCAGGATCAGCGAAAGAAAGAAACCGGGGATCGAGATGAAGGCGTAGGAAAAAAACGTCCCCGCGCGGTCGAACAGCGAGCCACGGTGCAGCGCCGCCTGTATGCCCATGGGGAATGCGAGAAACCAGGTGATCAGGGTGCCGATGAGAAACAACGGCAGCGAGTTCAAAAACCGGTCCCAGATTTTCGGCAAGACGGGCTGGCTGTCCTTGAAGGACTTGAGCTCCCCGCTCATGAGGTCGCGTATCCAGTAGGCGTATTGCAGGTGGATCGGATCGTCCAGATGGAACGCGGCCCGAATGCGCGCGATGTCCTCGGCCTTCATCATGGGGTTGGCCGGGTCCACCAGGCTGGGCTCGCCCGGCGCCAGGTGGACGATGGCGTGGGAGATGATCGATATGAAGACCAGGAGGACGAGGCGCTGGCCGATGCTTCTAATAATGAAATTGGTCATTTTCCCCCGGCGTCATTCTCCGCTATAATTCAAGTATGGATATTTTACAACTGAGTCATTATCTGGACAACCTGCTCGACATCGACGCCATCAAGGACAGTTCGCGGGCGGTGAACGGCCTGCAGGTTGAAAACACGGGCGAGATCCGCAAGATCGGCCTCGCGGTGGACGCCTGCCAGGTCACGATCGACATGGCGATCGCCAAAGAGTGTAACATGATGTTCGTGCACCACGGCCTGTTCTGGGGCGGCCTCCAGCCGGTTCGCGGCCCGCATTACCAAAAGCTCGCCGCGCTCTTGGGCGCCAACCTCGGCCTTTATTCCGCCCACGTCCCCCTCGACATGCACCCGGTGCTGGGCAACAACCGGGCGCTCGCCGATCTCATCGGCCTGGAAGGCCTTGAGCCCTTCGGCGAATACGAGGGAGAGACTATCGGCCTTCAAGGCCGCGTGCCGCAGCAGCCGGCGAAAACCCTGGGAGACCGGCTGGCGGCCGGGCTTGGCTCGCCGGTACGTGTCATCGGCGAGGGGACGGTGGAAACCGTGGGCCTGGTTTCCGGCGGCGCGGGCGACATGCTGAGGCAGGCCATCGACCGGAACCTCGACTGCTACATCACCGGCGAGGGGGCCAACCACCATTTCCACGAGGCCCAGGAAGGTGGCTGCGTTTTCATGCTCGCGGGGCATTACGCGACGGAAACCGGCGGCGTCCGCGCGGTGGGCCGCCACCTGAAGGAAAAATTCAATATCGAAAGCGAATTTCTCCCCTTCCCCACCGGCCTCTAGGCAACCTCCAAAACAAAAGCCCAGCGCCTGGCCCGTTCAAGCCAAGCCCGGCTTGGGTGACACATCCCCCGATCCACTCGCGATAGAAAATTCCAGCGCCGGGTGCGGGTTGACTGGGATGCGATTTTCCGGAGGATGCCGGGGCGAGAAAAAGCATCCGCTCTGGGGAAAAGCGGAGGATCGGGCAACGGGCGGAGCCTGCCGTAGCGGCCGGCGGCCGACCTGCCTTAAAAGCTGAAGCGGTGTTTCTGGAACAGCTCCGGAGTGACGAGGTTCTTCCCTTCCTTGGCGACTTCCTGCTCGATGCGTTTGATGGCCATGTCGCGGATAAAGGAAATAGGAATGCGGCGGACCTTTTCCAGCGCTTCGGGGTGCCACTCCATGCCGAGTTCGGGGGGCGCTTCTTTTTCTTTCTCGAGCTGTTCGTCGCGCTTCAAGTCTTCCTCGGTGACCTCCATGCCCATGGCTTCCTTGGCCGAGGCAGGCATGATGTTGGTGAAGACCTCGTCGATGATGTCGGGGGTGATCATCTTGTCGCCGCGCTGGCGTGCCCGCCCCTCGATGGTCTGCTTCGCCATGCCGAGAACGAACGGCGGCACCTTTTCCATCTTCTCCAGGGCTTCCTTGCTCCAGGGCATGCCCTGGGTGGGCGCGACGTCCATGTAGTTCTTGAATTTTTCGATGATATCGTCTTTTTTTTCTGTACGCATGGCGAGGAAATCCTGAATTTCTTCAATGACCTCCACCTTCCTCGGGCTTTCCTTCATCTTCTCCTTCGCCTGCTCGAACGCGCCCATCGACAATTCCTCGAAACCAAACTGCTTGACCCGCTTGGAGACAAGCATCATCGATTCGTTGCGGATCTCGGTGAGAAAGTCGGAGGTGATGCGCTTGTAGCCGCGTTTGACAGCGCGCTGCACCATCAGCTTGCGGATGCCGGGGCGGACGAATTCCGGCGCCTGCTTGACCCTGTCCCAAGCCTCGGGCGCCCATTCCACGCCGTTTTCTAGCGCGTAGGGGTGATCGATATTTTCCACCGGGGTTTCTTTTTCGCTCATGGCGCAACCTCTCAAACGGCCGAAGAAATGCGTTTTCAGTATGATCCGGGATAGTATCCTTTAAAAATAACTTGAAGCGGCGGGCGTTGTCAATTAATTTGAAGGTCACTCAAACGGTCACACGCGTAAGGGTTTTTCCATGAAGCGGTCCCCCATCGTCTATTTTCTCTTCTTCTGCTCAGGCATCACCGCCCTGGTTTACGAAATCGTCTGGACCCGGATGCTCACCCTGACCTTCGGCCACACCGTCTTTTCGGTTTCGGTGGTGCTGTCTGCGTTCATGGCCGGGCTCGGTTTTGGCAGCTACCTGTTCGGCGTGGCGATCGACCGGCTCTCGACCGGCGACCAGGGCGGCGAGGCGCCGGCATCGCTTGCGGTTTACGGCTGGATCGAAATCCTGATCTTCGCATCAGCGGCGCTTCTCTCCCTGATGCTGGCGAATTTTTCGATCCTTTACGCATGGTTGCACACCTGGCTGCCCGAGTCGGCGGCCCTCCAGAACACCGTCAAGGCGGTGCTGGCGTTCGGGCTGATCTTCATTCCCACGACGCTCATGGGCGCGACACTGCCCATCATCAGCAAATATTATGTCACTGACAACACGAAACTCGGCACCCAGGTGGGACTTTTGTACGCTATCAACACCCTGGGCGCTGCGGTGGGGTGCCTGCTGACGGGCTTCATCCTTATCAGCATGGCGGGCGTCCTCGAGACGGTTCTCCTCGCCGCGGGCGCCAACCTGTTCATCGGCATCAGCGCCATCCGCATTTACCAGGACTCGGGTGGGCGCGACTGGAAATTCCGCCTGCCGCCGCTTTCCCTGCCCCGGCTGGACTTTGGCGGCGAGGATCGGCTGTGGATGACCATCAGCTTCATCGCCGGTCTTTCGGCCCTGTCCTACGAAGTGCTATGGACCCGCCTGCTGGTGTTCAGCATTTCCAGCACAGTGTATTCGTTCAGCATGATGCTCGCGGTGTTCCTGCTGGGCATATTTCTCGGCAGCCTGCTGGTGGCGCCGCTAGCCGCCTGGCGCATCAACCTGCGGGCGGCGCTGGTCTTTTTGCAGGCGGGCACCGGGCTCTATGTGATCGGCTCGATCTACAACATGGAAAAAATTCTTTCGCCGCCGTGGAACAGTTACAACCTGGAGAACCCGGCGGCGGCGTTCCTGCGCTATTTCATCGATTCGGCGAGTCTGATGCTCGTGCCCACGCTGCTGACCGGCATGTGCTTTCCCGTCCTCATCAAACTGATTTCGCGCGGGCACGAGGGCGTCGGCCGCGGCACGGGCCAGATCTACGCCGCCAACACCCTGGGCGCGATTCTCGGCTCGCTGATCACCGGATTTTTCATTCTTCCCTGGCTAGGCAGCCAGAACAGCCTGGTGCTCGTCGCCTCGCTCAACCTGCTGACGGCGGCGTTCGTGTTCGCCAGCGGCCCGGCGCCCGGCGCCCGCACCCGGCGGGTCATCGGTGCGGCGGCGGCGGGCCTCGTGCTGTTCGTGGCGTTCGCCATGCCGGGCAACCTGCTCGACCAATTCTTCATGCGCGACAGCGCCGGCCAACGCTCGCCCGACCGTCTGCTGTATTTCGAGGAAGGGCTGACCGACACCGTCGCGGTGTTCAAGGACGAATACGGCCCGCTCGACCCCGACGCCAAGCGCCTCATCACCAACGGGATTTCCATGTCGGCGTCGAACATGATCGCCACGCGCTACATGAAGCTCTTTGCCCATGTGCCCATCCTCCTCGTCGACCAGCCCGACGACGTGCTGGTGGTCTGTTTCGGCACCGGGCAAACGACCGGGGCCGCGGCCCTGCACCCCACGGTGAAAACTGTGGACAGCCTGGAACTGTCCGCCAGCGTGATCCGCGCCGGCACGGTGTTTGCCGACCAGAACCATGACGCGCTGAACAACCCGAAGGTCCGCTTCGTGATCCAGGACGGCCGCAACCACCTGCTGACCACGCGAAAGAAATACGACGTCATCACCGCCGAGCCGCCGCCGCCGAGAACCGCCTTCACCGTCAACCTGTATACGAAAGAGTATTACGAGATGGCGAAAAACCGCCTGCGGTCGGGTGGCATCGTGGCGCAGTGGATTCCCCTGCACAGCCAAGGGTCCCGGGAAGTGGCCATGCACTTCAGGACTTTCATCTCGGTGTTCCCGCATGCCATCGCCTGGATGTCTGTGGCCAACGAGATCCTGGTCATTGGCTCGAACCAGCCCATCGAGCTCGACATACAGCGCCTCCGCCAGCGGCTCGAAGACCCGGTGGTTAAAAAGGCGCTCGCCGATATCGAAATTCCCGATGCCACGGCGTTCTTAAGCAACCTCTGGTTTTTCGAGGAACAGATGATCGCCCTGGGCGCGGGCGCGCCGATCATCAGCGACAACCGGCCGCGCATCGAATTTTACCTCGACCTTGGCAAAACCATCGGCATCGCTGGCCGAGAAACGCTGGTTTTTAATCGCGCCTCGTTCTCTCAGGTGGCGGGACGCATCGCCCGCCTCACCCACGGCGACCGGGATAAACTCCAGCGCTATTACGAGATGATGGACCTGTACCAGCGCGGGGTCATGTACTCCAACCGCGGCCAGCTCTTGAAAGCGATGTCCCTGGTGGAGGACGACGACCTGATCCGCTACCACCTGCAAGCCGGGCGCGACCAGATCGCGCGGCTCGAAGAACTACTCGCAAAGGACCCGGACGATGTCGAGACGCTCCTCAACCTCGGCCACGTTCATTACCAGTTGGGGCAGCACGAAAAAAGCATCGGCTACCTCCAGCGGGTGCTCGACAGGAAGCCGGGACAAAACTTCGCCAATTTGTACATGGGGTACGACCTGCTGGAGCTTGGCCGACAAAACGAGGCCAAGCCCTATTTCAACACCGCGGCGAAAAGCGACCCGCGTCAGCTGGGCACGGTGATGCAGGAGATCGGCCTCATCGAACTGCTCAATAAATACGAGGCCAACCCGAAAGACCTGGGACTGATCAACTCCTTGGCGCAATTCTACAACATCAAGAACCAGTTCCTGAAGGCGCTCGAATACTCCCTGCCGGCACAGGAGCTGGACCCTATGAACCTGCCGCTCCTTAAGAGCATCATCTACAGTTACCGCGGCCTCGGGGAACCCAACGAAGTGCTAATCTACGGCACCCGGTACGAACTCACCGATCCCAACGACATCAACCTGCAATTCCTCATGGGCGAGGCCTATGCCGCCACCCTGCGCTGCGAAAAGGCCCGGCCCTACCTGGAGAAGGTGCTCGCGCAGGACGACAGCTTCCGCAACGCCCAGAAGCTGTTAGATCAGTGCCAGCCGCCGGCGCAAGCTTGACGGCTTGAGGGGCTTTCGGCCTCTATGCTATGTTAAAGTCCAAACGGCGGGACCGAGGCGCTGAGCGCGGCGCAACTCATTCACCCTGATTCAATTTCCGGAGATTCGATTCATGGCGGCAAAACAGTGTTCGTTCGATATTGTGGCGTCCACCGACATGGCGGAGGTGTTGAACGCGGTCAACCAGGCGACGATGGAGATGCGCCAGCGTTACGACTTCAAGGGCAGTAAAAGCGAGATCACCCTGGACAGCAAGGCCGCGGAAATCGGGGTTCTCGCCGACAGCGACGCCAAGCTCAGGGCGGTGACCGATATCCTGGAAGGCAAGCTGGTGAAGCGCAAGGTCTCGTTGAAGGCGCTGTCCTACGGAAACGTAGAAACCGCTTCAGGCGGCATGGTGCGGCAGACAATCAAGCTTCAACAAGGAATTTCCAACGACAAGGGCCGGGAGATCGTAAAGTTCGTCAAGGGAATGAAGGTCAAGGTGCAGGCGCAGATCATGGACGATCAGGTTCGGGTGATGGGAAAAAGCCGGGATGACCTCCAGGAGGTGATCGCAAGCCTGAAGGAGAAGGACTTCGACATCGCCATGAACTTCACCAACTACCGCTGAACCCCGCCCGCGCTTAGCGGTGCGCGGGGTTGAACGCCCGGATGAGGTCCTGCTGGTCCTGGTCGGAAAACTGATCGAGGATCTCTACCATATCGGGCAGGATGCGCTTGAACATCGCCACCAGCCGGGGCTCGAAATCCTGCCCGCTTTTTTCCTCGATCATGTCCATCGCGGTCTGAATGGGGATCGCCTCCTTGTAACGGCGTTTGCTGGTCAAGGCGTCGAACACGTCACAGATAGCCACGATGCGTCCCACCATTGGAATCTGATCGCCCTTGAGCCCCAGCGGGTAACCGCTGCCGTCCCAGCGCTCCTGATGGGTGAGGGAAATCGTTTCCGCCAACTGCATCAACTTCGAATCGCTGCCGGAGAGGATTTCCGCGCCGATGACGGGGTGCATGCGCATGATCTCCCACTCCTCCTCGGTGAGCTTGCCCGACTTCATAAGAATCTGATCGGGAATGCCGATCTTGCCCACATCGTGCATCGGGCTCGCCTGCAGCAATAGCTCGCATTCGTTCGCGGTGAGGCCGGCTTCCTTGGCCAGCCGAAAGCAGAGGTGGCTCATGCGGATGACATGAAGGCCCGTTTCATTGTCGCGGTATTCCGCCGCCCGGCCGAGCCGGTGGATAACTTCCAGCCGCGTGCGCTCCAACTCCTGCGTGCGCTCCTTGACCTGATCCTCCAGCAACAGGTTCTGCTCCTGGATCTTGTGGCGCAGCATCCGGACTTCGAGCATGTTGTGAATCCGCACCCGGGTCTCGGTCATGTTGAAGGGTTTGGTGAGAAAATCCTTGGCTCCGGATTCCAGCGCCTTGAGGCGCGTCGGGTGATCCCGTTGCGCGGTCAACACCAGGACGGGGAGGTAGGACCCCTTGTGGATCCGCTTAAGCGCCTCCATCACCTGAAACCCGTCGAGGTGGGGCATCTTAAGGTCGAGCAGCACGAGGTCGGGCTGAAACTCGATGAAGGCGTTCACCGCCTGCCGTGAGTCGGAAACGCTTTTCAGGTCGTGATATCCCGCCGCTTTGAGGAAACGCTCCAAAACCCGGATGTTGCCCTTTTCATCATCAACGATGAGAATTCGGCCGCTCTTGGTGTCCATTTCTTGCATCGTAAGAAACTCAATTCTAACGCCAGGGTTCTCGGGGCTTGCAGGCCGCCCGGAGCCCTAAAGACATTTACATTTACATGGATATGCTTCCTATAATAAACCAGAACCCGGATGGAGTCAATGCCCTACCGGCAGGAAGTTTTGTTAAACGATAACTTAGGGGGTAATCCGGCTTAAAGGAGATTGATTTTAAAGATCCGTTTCACCGGGAAATAATTTTCCGGACAAACTCAAGGACAGCGGACTTGAAATCGGAAAGCCGGTTCCCGATAAAGGTCGGCAGGCTGAAAAGCTGGCGGTGGGTTTCCTTCAGCAGGCGGGGTATGTCGAGGTGTTCGGGGCAGCGGGGCAGGCAGTCGCCGCATTCGGTGCACTTCGAAGCAAAGGTGCCGGGAAACCAGTGCCCTTTGCCTTCCAGCATATTATAGCGATAGCGACCGTAGGCCTTCATGTCGAAGCCGTTCAGCAGGTTGCGAAAACGTAAGACCTCGGGAATGTTGATTTCCTCGGGGCAGGGAAGGCATTCGTCGCACAGGGTACAGCGATTGGATATACCCGGCCACACGGCATCCATTCTCTCCTGCACCGGCCAGTCGGTGGCGGAAAAATTTTCGCCGCCGCCCAGGATCGCGAGGTTTTGCTTAAAATGCCGAGGCGCGTGCATCCCCATGCTGAGGGTGGTCACCTCGGGATGGCTCAGGCAGAAGCGGCCGTTGAATTCGATCGCGGAAAGCGGCTCGCACAAGGAACGAACCTTGTCGGAAGGGTTCCACAACAGGCCGCCTTTTTCATTGGGCGAAATGATGAAGACGCCCAGGTCCTTCTCCCCCGCGCGTTTCACCGCGGCCAGATTGCGCTGAAAAAAATAATAATAATGCAGGTTGACGAAACTGAACAAGCCGGTATCGATGGCCCGCAGGATGATGGACAGCGGGGCGTGGGTGGAAAACCCGACATGGCGGATGAGCCCCTCCTCCCTCAGCCGGTGCAGCGTCTCCACCGGCCCGCCCGGCATCACCGCGGCTTGAAGCCGCTCCTCGTTGTTGATGCCGTGCCAGCCGTAAAAATCCACATGGTCGAGGCCGAGCGCCGCGAGCTGCAGCTCCACCAGCGCCCGGGTTTCCTCTCCCGTCATCGGCGCGCCCTTGGTCATCACCCTGTACTCCTCGCGCGGACGGCCGATCTCCTTGAGCGCGGCGCCGAACAGATGCTCGCTCTTCATGTAGCCGTAGGCGGTTTCGAGGTGGTTGATGCCGCACTCGAACGCGCGCCGGGTGCTGTCGATGCAGTTGTCGAGGGCGTCCTTTGGAAGCCGATCGCGCGGCGCATCCCAGCCGTGCTTGAAACGCATTCCCCCGAGCGTGATCACCGAGAGCATTTCATTGGTTTTTCCGAACCGTCGGTATTCCATGGCCGGGCCCATTGCGTGCTTGATGGTATTCGCGTCCCGCGGCTAAAGGATAAAGGCGGCCCGCCGGGGTTGCAAGCAAAGGTTCTCCCTCGGGCAAGCCCGCCCGGCCGCGCCGCGTCCTTCAAGAAAATCCCTGCATTTTAATGCGGGCAAGAACCCGCTATAATGAACCTCCGGCGCAGGCCGCGTCCGAAAAGCGAACCCATATGATCATTCCCCTGTCCATCATTCGCCGCATCATCCACCCCGCCCTGCAGCCGGGGGTGCGCCTTCCCCTTTTTCTCGCGGTGGCTCTCGTAGTTATGGTTTTTATTTTCGCGGGGGTGTTCGCCTGGCTGGAGGAAGGCGCGGGGTTCGGCGACGGCCTGTGGACTGCCTACATCACCCTCACCACCATCGGCTACGGGGACTTCAGCGCCAAAACCCTTGGCGGCCGGGTAGTCACGGTGCTCACGTCGATGATCGGGATCGGCTGTTTCGGGGTGTTCACCGGCATCATCGTTGAAAAGGCCATTAAGCGGAGGAGCCGAAAAATGAAGGGAGAAGGAAACTACAGCGGCGAGGGGCACTTGGTGATCGTGAACGTGCCGTCGTATCAGGAAGTCAAGGAACTGCTAAGAGAGCTGGACCTCAGCCCGGATTTCAAGGACGCCCCGCGCGTAGTGCTGGCGGAGTCGCTGCCGGACATGCAGGTGGAGTTCCCCGGCGATCTGTATGAAAGCATCGATGGCTTCATCAAGGGACCGCCCTCGACGCTGGAGACCTTGAAACGGGCGAACCTGTCGCACGCCCGCGCCTGCCTGTTCCTTTCCTCCGCCGCCCAGCCCGCTCTCGACGACTCCAACACCCTCACCGCCGGCCTCATCGAGCGGCACTGGCCGCAAGTCATCACCATCCTCGCCTGCAGCCGCCCGGACAGCCTGAAGAATCTTCGCATTTTCAATATCGACGGCGGCATCAACGCCATCGACCTGCAGATGGGTTTCCTCGTGCAGGAACTCGAGGACCCAGGCGTGTTCAACGTTTACAGCCAGCTCTCCTCGAACCGAACCGGAAGCCAGATCTATATCAGCCGCACCCCGGTCAGTGAATGGAACCGGCGCGGCCAGGTGATCGGCCTCGGCAAGCTCAAGCAAACCATCATCGCTCTCGACCTGCCGACCGAAATCGTCGGCATCAAGCGTCAATCGGAACCGGACATCCTTCTCCTGCCGCCCAACGATCTCGAACTGCTGCCCTCCGACCGCCTGGTGTACATGGCGAAAGAACGGTTCAATTGGCGAGGACGCGGCGACGAAATCGTGCAGGCGATCGAAAAAATCAGCTGACCCCCGGCAGGCGCCCCCGGGCCGCCCGTCAACGAAAGGCTTCATGACAACATTTCGCTTCATCCATTGTTCGGACCTGCACATCGACAGCCCCTTCAAGGGCCTGTCCGCCGTCGAGCCGCGCCTGGCCCGGCGGTTGCTGGAATCCACCTACAAGGCGTTCAACAACATCGTCGATCTCGCTGTGCAGGAAAAAGTGGATGCGCTGATCGTCGCGGGGGACGTGTACGACAGCGCCGACCGCAGCCTGCAAGCGCAGTTCAGGTTCCGCAACGCGCTTGCGCACCTGAGCCAGGCGGGCATCCCCGCGTTTATCGCCCACGGCAATCACGACCCCCTCGACCGCTGGTCGAACCATCTCGACTGGCCAAGCCTCGCGACGGTGTTCCCCGGCGACCGGGTCGAAGCGCATCCGGTGACCAAAAACGGCAAAACCGTGGCGCACGTGTACGGCATCAGTTTTCCCCGCCGCGACGTCACGGAAAACCTATCGCTTCGCTTCAAGCGCGGCGGCCATCCCGGCTTCGCGGTAGGTGTCTTGCACACCAACGTCGGCGGCCGGCCGGGGCACGACCCGTATGCCCCCTGCACCGTCTCCGAATTGAGCGCCCCGGGCATGGACTACTGGGCCCTCGGCCACATCCATGCCCGCGAGGTGGTGCAGGCGGAATCGCCGGCCATCGTCTATTCGGGTAACACGCAGGCGAGAAGCGTCCGCGAAGCCGGGCCGCGCGGCTGCTACCTGGTGACCCTGACTTCCGGCGCGCCGCCGGAGGCGCGCTTCACCGCCACCGACGCGGTGCGCTACGAAACCCAGACCCTCGATGCGAGCCGCCTGCAAACCGTAGACGACATTCTGCACGCCTGCCTGGAAACCGTGGACGCCCTCGCCACCAAGGCCGGTGAACGCGACCTCGTCGTTCGCCTCACCCTCACCGGACGCACGCCAGTGCACCAGGAGATCGTCTCGCCCGGCGGCCTGGCGGGCCTGCAAGAACAAATCCAACTTTATTTCGAAGTGCACGATCCTCTCGTCTGGGTGGACCTAGTGGTGGATACCCGGGGCGATTACGATATCGACGCCCTCGGCCAGGGGCAGGATTTCCTCGCCGACGTCGTCGCCCTGTTTCAGGAAGCGGCGCAGGGAAAACACCCTCAAGTCATCGAAGAAGCGCTCAAGCCGCTCTTTGCCGACTGGCCGGGCCGGAAATATCTGGAAGAGACGACCCGCGAGGACCGAGCGGCCTGGCTGGAAGCCGCCCGCGGCCTGGTTCTCGACCGGCTGGTGGATCACCGGTGAACCCGTCGAGGCAAAAGACTCATGCAGATCCGTGACATTCACATCGAGGGCTTTGGCCGCTTCCGCGACCGGCGGGTGGGGCCGTTTCAGGAGGGCCTGAACGTCATCCATGGCCCCAACGAACTGGGCAAGACTACGCTGCTCGAATTCGTGCGCCGGGTGCTGTTCGGGTTTCCCGACGGCCGCGAGAAAACCAACTTCTACGGCGTGCAGCCCGGCTCCGGCCAAGGAG
>CP070799.1:221057-236660 GCA_020343535.1 Nitrospinaceae bacterium
GGGAAGCGCCAACGGAGGCCGCCCCGCCGGTCTGCGCGAGGTGTTGGTGGATGTTCTCAAGGCCCCCGCCGAATACGAAGCGGCGCTTGCGGCGGTGCTCGGCGAAAAACTGCAAAGCGTCATTGTCGATGATTACACCGACGGCCTCGCGGCCATCGAATACCTGAAGAGCCATCAGTCCGGCCGCGGATCTTTCATTCCGCTCCGGCTCAGCCGGGCGGCCCGCGCGCCGGCGCTCATGAACGGCGACCCCGGCGTGTGCGGCCGGATTCTCGAATTCATAGACTGCAAGCAGGAGTACCTCCCCGTCATCGAGGCTCTCCTCGACAGCGTGGTGCTGGTGAAGGATTTGCCCGCCGCCCTCAAGCTCAAGGAAGACCCCGGTTTTCAGGGCACCCTCGTCACTCTGGACGGAGAAATGATCGACACGCAAGGGTGGGTCACCGGCGGCACCGCCTCGAACGGCGCGTCCAGCCTGCTCTCGCGCAACCGGCAGATCGAAAACCTGACCGGTGAGGTCGAACAGGCGAAGGCAAAAATGGAAAACGCGGCGCTTGCCATCGAGGCGGAGCAGGCGGCTGAAGCGGTCCTTGGCGGCGAAATTCAGCGTGCCGAAAACGTTCTCAAGGAGCGGGAAATCGCTCGCGCCCATGGCCGCAAGGACCTCGAACAATTGCAAAAGGATGTGCACCGCCTGGAAGAAAAAACCTCGGCCCTAGAATACGAAAGCGCGTCGGCAGGGCACGAGCTAGTAGAACTTGCGAACCGGGCCGCGGGCCTGAGGCATGAAATGGGCGCCGAGGAGGAAGAAAAAGAGCGGCTAGAGGAGCAGCTCGAAGAAAACCGCGCCCGGCTGGTGACGCTCCGCAACGAGATGGAGACCAAGGCTGCCGATATCAGCGCCGTCAAGGTGCTCATCGCGTCGCTCAAGGGGCGGCGGGAAAACACTCTCACCGAAATCAAGCGCATCGACCTGCAAAAGGAAAACCTGTTGCAGAGAATCCAGAAGCGCGAGGAGGACCAGAAGGACAACTGCGAGCGCATCGAGGCATTGGGCGAGGAAACCCGCGACCTCGAAAAAGGCATCCTCCAGCGCGTTCGGGAGAAAGACACGCTCGCCGAACGGCGGGTGGCGGATGAAGAGGCGCTGCGGGAAAAGGAAGCCGCCCTCAAGGAAATGGAACGGGAAACGAAAGAGCTTTCGCGGCAGATTCAGGACATCACCGAGAGGATCACCAAGATCGAGGTGGAGCGCTCCGAAACCAAGATCCAGATCGCCCACCTCGAGGAACGGGCGTTCGACGATTTCAACGTGGGGCGCGAGGAGATCCTGCGTCAGGACGTGGAAGAGATCGACGAGAAGGCGGTGGACGAACAGGTGCGCGAATTGCGGGGAAAGGTGGCTAGAATGGGCGAAGTCAACCTGGCGGCCCTGTCCGACTTCGAGGAGGTCAACAAGCGTTACACCTTCCTCAAGAAGCAGCAGGAAGACCTGACCGAATCCATCGTCATGCTGCACGAAACCATCGAGCGCATCGACCGCACCACCCAACAGCGCTTTATCCAGACCTTCGATCAGGTGAACGCCAATTTCCAGGAGATCTTCGCCCGTCTGTTCCAGGGGGGCAAAGCGCGCCTCAACCTGACCGACAACGAAAACCCCCTTGAGGCCGGCGTCGAGATCACCGCCAACCCCGCCGGCAAGGCCATGCAGAACCTCACTCTGCTCTCCGGTGGCGAAAAGTCGATGACCGCCATCGCGCTGATGTTCGCGGTGTTCAAGGTTCGCCCCAGCCCCTTCTGCCTGCTCGACGAGGTGGACGCCCCGCTCGACGAAGCCAACGTCATCCGCTTTCAGGAAATGCTCAAGGAGATGGCGGTGAATACCCAGTTCATCCTCATCACTCACAACCAGAAGACCATGTCCTTCGCCGATGTTCTCTACGGCATCACCATGGAGGAAAAGGGCGTCTCGAAGGCCGTTTCCGTTCACATGAACTAGGCTGGAGTTCCCGCTTCCGGCCGCTGGCTCCCTTTCCCAAGGGGCGGATGATGCTTTCATCCCTTTTCCGCCCCCTCCCCGTTTTTAAATTCCGCTTTCCTTAATAATTTTTAATGAACAGTTAATACGTCTTTAATATTGCGGTCCTATTCTGGGCGTGTGGATAAGGGCGCGGGTTTGCCCTGCCATCAAATTTGGAAACATAGTCTCGGGCGCGTCCCGGGGATCGCCCGCCTGTCCGGAACACTGTGGAGGAAAACAATGATCAAGAAGAAAGAGTTCTATTCAATATCCGTCTTTGCCGCGGCGTTCTTTTTCGCTGTGTTCGCCGCTTTAGGTGCGGGCTCCGGTTTGTCGCCGGCCCTTGCCCAGGCTGCGAGTGAAGCAGGCGCGCTGCCGGGCAACACCAACTTCATCGTTGATATCGCTAAAAACCAGACCAAGGCGGTGGTGAACGTCAGCGTGCAGGCAAAAATAGAAAACGCACAACACTTCCAGTCACCCGGCAGGCCGTTCCCGTTCGCGCCCAATCAGGACCCGCGCTTTGGCGCACCCGGCCCGCGGCTGCAAAAGGGCATGGGCACCGGCTTTGTCATCGACCGGGAGGGCCTTATTCTGACCAACCACCACGTGGTGGACGGGGCAGAGAATATCAAGGTGCGGTTTCAGGATGACCGGGAGTACGGCGCCGTGCTGGTGGGTTCCGACCCCAAGACCGATATCGCCCTCATCAAAATCTCCGATGAGAGCGGCGCGTCACTGGAGTTGCCCTTCCTCACGCTTGGAGATTCAGACGCGTTGCAAGTCGGGGAATGGGTGGTGGCCATCGGCAACCCCTTCGGCCTCAACCACACCGTGACCGCCGGCATCGTCAGCGCAAAGCATCGCAACATCGGTTCGGGACCATATGACGAATTCATTCAAACCGACGCGTCCATCAACCCGGGAAACAGCGGCGGACCGCTCTTAAACTCGAAGGGCGAGGTGGTGGGCATCAACACCGCCATTTTTTCCGGCAACGCGGGCGGCAACATTGGCATTGGTTTCGCGGTTCCCATCAACCTGGCCAAGAGCATTCTGGAGGAACTGAAAGAGAGTGGAAAAGTGACGCGCGGCTGGCTGGGCGTCATGGTGCAGAAACTGACGCCGGAGCTTGCGCAAGCGTTCAAGCTGAATGAAACCCGCGGCGCCCTGGTGGGCAACGTGGTTCCCGGCTCCCCCGCCGACAAGGGCGGAATACGGCGTGGCGATGTCATCGTCGGCTTCGCGGGAAAGGATGTGGACCGCATGGAGGCGCTGCCGAAGCTGGTGGCCGCCATCCACCCCGGCGATGAGGTGAGGGTGGACGTGCTGCGCGAAGGTGAAAAGAAGCGGCTGAATATCGTTATCGCCGTGCTGGAAGAAAAGGAGACCTGAGACCGGTGCGCAAGCATTGACAAGAGCGGGAGCCCGATGCCGGGCTCCCGTTTTTTAGTGCGCCGGGCGGCCCGCGGGAATGTGCGGTGGCGGGGTGGAAAGTGCTATAATCGATCCTCATCCGGGACGAGACGAACCATGACCGACGCCAAAGACATCGACGACAGCCTGGAATTTCTCCGCTACTTCGAGAAAAATACCCGGAACACGGGCCTCGCCGGCCTGGTGGAAGAGGGGTTGAGCGCCGACAGAAGCCGCCTGACCCTGGGCGGCGTGCTCAGCTTGGCCGATGTCCAGGCCATCGCCGCCATGGAACCGCCCACCTCCCTGAAAACCCTCGCCCTCGACCAGACGGGCCTCACCGCCGAAGGCGTCAAGGCGCTGTGCGGCTCGAAGCTTTTTTCCGGCCTGCACGCCTTGTCGCTGGTCAACAACAACCTCGACGACGAGGCGGTCTTCTATCTGTCCAAGTCGCCGGGGCTGACCGAACTCAAAAAGCTTCACCTGAGCAGCAACGAGATCGGCGCGCTGGGCGCGAAGGTCCTGTTCATGGCCACGCAGATGGGCAAGCTTGAGGAGCTCGACTTGTCCTACAACCGCATCGAGGCGCTGGGGGTCAAGGGGCTCAAGGGGTCGAGTCTGGCCGCATCGCTGGTCAGGCTCAATCTCAGGGACACCTGCCTCGGCGACGGCGGCATGGAGCAGATCGCCCGCCACGTCGCGATGGAACGGCTGGAAGAGGTCAACCTGTCGGACAACGGCATCACCGGCGCCGGGCTCGCCCTTTTGGGGCGATCGCGGGCGTTCCCCAACCTGAAGCGGATGGTGCTCGACAACAACCACGTGGGCGACGACGGTATCTACGCCCTCTGCGAGTCGGAGGGCCTGGGAGGCATCGAAGAGCTGCGCTTGCAAAACAACGGCCTCACCACCGACAGCGCCATCTCACTCGGAGAATCGAAAACGCTTGTCCACCTGCGCGTGCTCGATCTGAACAACAACGACATCCGCGCGGAGGGCACGAAAGCCATCGCCGATTCGGGCAATATGCGGGCGCTGGAATTCCTCGACCTGGGGGAGAATAAACTGGGGCAGGAGGGCGCGCGTGCTATTGCCGGAAGCGGGTTCTTCGCGCGCTTGAAATCCCTGCGGCTCAACAACAATAACATCGCCGATCTCGGCGCGAAGGCCATCGCCGATTCAAAGACGCTTGCCGGCCTGGAGGCGCTGTACCTCGAAAATGAAAACTGGATTCATGCCGAAGGGGCGAAAGCTTTAGCCGAGGCAAAGCATCTCACGAGCCTGCGCAAGCTGGTGCTATCGCTCAACATGATCGGCGACGAAGGCGCCCGCCACCTCGCGGGTTCGCAGGCGCTCAAGGGGCTCACCCACCTGAACGTGGCGGGCAACCGCCTGACGCCGGCGGGCGAGGGTGCATTGCAGCGCTCGACGGCGCTCGTTAACCTGAAGGTCCTGGAAATCGTCTGAAGCGCGTGGCGCAGGTCAGATCATCCGCACCAATTCGTTGACGGATTTCTCGATGCCCTCGGCCACTTCCGAAATGGTTTGCCCAAGCATGTAGGCCGGCGTGGAAACGATTTTGTTTTCCCGGTCCAGCACAATGTCCCGCACTGCGCAGGCCTGATGACGGCTGCCCATCTTCTCAATCTTTTCGCTCACTTGGGGATCGTTGCCGATGGTGAGTATGGGGTGCACCGTCTCATCCTTGTAAACCCGGGCCATCACCGTCGGCGCGATGCAGGCCACGCCCTGCGGTTTCTGCTTTTCCTTGAGTTCGAGGATCAGCCGTGCCACCTCCGGGTGCACCGAGCAGGCCTCGCCCTTGACGGCAAAGTCCGACAGGTTTTTCGCCGCGCCGAAGCCGCCGGGGAAAAACAACGCGTCGATGTCCTCCCCTTTCACGGTACGGATGTCCTTGATGTTTCCGCGCGTGATCCTCGCCGCCTCAACGAGGACGTTTCTCTTCTCGCCCGCCATTTCCTCGCCGGTGAGATGGTTGATCACATGCATCTGGTCGATATCGGGAGCCATGCAGACGGCCTCGGCGCCCGCGCGGTCAATGGCGAGCAGGGTGATGACCGCCTCGTGGATTTCCGCGCCGTCGTAGACGCCGCAGCCTGAAAGAACCACACCAATTTTTTTCTTCATGAGCGACCTCCTTGTGCGAGCCCGGCCCGTCTTGCGGGCAGGCCATGGAATTCTTCCCCGGACGGCTGGCCGCCCAGCGCGATTTCAATGGAACCTCCAGCGGGCCACGGGCCCCGAGAGTGGATGGCCGATTTTATCATAAAACCCGAAGCCGGGAAATTCCGGCGTCGAGCGGCCGCGCGTTAGTTAGCCCTTGAAGTGGTTGGTGATGGGAAGCCGCCGGTCGCGGCCGAAGGATTTGGGGGTGATCTTGACCCCGGGGGGGCTTTGCCGGCGCTTGTATTCGTTGGCGTCGACCCTGAGAGCGATGCGCCGGACTTCGGCCGCGGGCAGGCCCAGCCCACGAAGTTGCCCAAGCCCATGATCCCCTTCGATGTAGCGCGACAGCACCCGGTCGAGAAGCGGGTAGGGCGGCAGCGAATCGCTGTCCTTCTGGTTGGGGCGCAGCTCCGCAGAGGGTTCCTTGGTGAGCACATTTTCGGGGATGACCGCTTCGCCCGCCTGGCGGTTGATAAACCGGCAAAGGTCGTAGACCCATGTTTTCGGCACGTCCTTGAGCACCGCGAAGCCACCCGCCATGTCGCCGTACAGCGTGCAGTAGCCGACGCTGTATTCGCTCTTGTTGCCGGTGGTGAGCACCAGCCAGCCCATTTTATTGGACAGGGCCATTAGCAGATTGCCGCGAATTCTCGCCTGCAGGTTTTCCTCGGCGACCCCCGGCGGCATGCCCTTGAAGGCGCCGGCGAGGATCTTCTCGTAGGCGTGCATCGCTTCCTCGATGGGCAGGGTGAGGGTGCGGATGCCAAGCCGGGTGGCGAGAGCCAGCGAATCCTCCACGCTGCCGCGCGAGGAATAGGGCGAGGGCATCAGCACGCCGACGATATTTTCGGGGCCGATGGCATCGCAGCCGATTTTTGCCGTGAGCGCCGAATCGACGCCGCCGCTTAAGCCGATGACGCCAGTTTCGAACCCGTTCTTTTGTAGATAGTCCCGCGTGCCGAGCACCAGCGCCTGGTAGACCTCCTCAAGCTCGCCGAGGGGCGAGAACGGGTGTTTGGCAAGCGGCTTCTTTCTACTCGCCGCTCCAAGGGCTGCGACGCGAAAGGTTTTCACTGGTCCGGCTCCCCCCCGCGCGGCCTTATTTGCCGCGCGTTTCTCTGCCAGGGGTACATCGGCATAAATCATTTCCTCGACGAAGCCGCCCCCGCGGGCGAGCACCGAACCGTCGGGAAGAACCACCAGGCTGTGGCCGTCGAAGACTAGCTCATCCTGCCCGCCAACCAGGTTGGCGTAAACCACGGGAGCGCGGTAGGCGCGGGCGTGATTTGCGATCATCGCTTCGCGGTCCTTCCACTTGCCCTTGTGGTAAGGCGACGAGGAGATGTTGAGGAGAAGGTCGAGGCCGCCCGCTTCGCACAGGCCGCGGCCGGGACCGCCCTCGTCCCAGATGTCCTCGCAAATTGTGAGCCCGATGCGGCGCCCCTGGAAGGTGAACCTCGCCGGACGTTCCCCTTCGCGGAAATATCTTTTTTCGTCGAACACGCCATAATTCGGCAGCCTCATTTTCCGGTAGCTGCCCACATGGCGGCCGTCCGCGAGAAGAGCGGCGGCATTGTACAGCGCGCTGCCCGCTGGTTCGGCGAAGCCGACGATGGCGATCAAGCCTTGGCTGTGGCGCGTAAGCCGCTTGAGGGTGTCGAGGTTTTTCTGAATGAAGGCGGGTTTTAAGAGCAGATCCTCCGGCGGGTATCCCGTCAGGGTCAGCTCGGGAAACAGCACGATGTCCGCCGCCATGCGCCGTGCGTCCTTGAGGGCATCCCGCACCTTGCGGGCGTTGGCCTGGAAGTCGCCGACCACAGTGTTGACCTGGGCGAGGGCGACCCTCAAGGTGGGCGGCTCACCACCGAAGGTTCGAGTTTTTCTTTTGCGTTCGGGCTGCACCAGCAGGAACTTCCTCACAGGGCCGCATCCAGCGAGGCCGGCGGCGTCCCCCGCGGCGTTTTTCTTTGGGACGGCGGGAACATTATACTACAATTGGCAGGTCTTGGCCGGGCACGGCTCAAACACGGAGTTTAGCGGCGCTTAAGGCGGCGTCGCGAAGCGGGGAAGATCATGACAGAGAACAGGCACGTCGAAGAAAGCATCAAGCGTTCCATCGCCAAAGCCGGGTTTCCCGAAAAAACCGTGCGCCTGCCCTTTCGCCCGGTCTACAAGAGCTGCAAGGAGAACGGCACCTCACTCACCACGGTGCTCGATCATTTGCGGGAAGAACATATTTTTGGCCGCCTGAGGGGCGATCATATCGAATTTCGCGCCTCGCAGGCTCCCCCGAGCGCTGGGGCCGAGGCAGCATCGGCCATCGCCGGAGCGGCGGCGACAACCCCTGGCAACCTGGAGGAAATGGCGCGGCAGGCCATGGCCGGCCTCACGCCGGAGCAGCTCGCGGAAATCCGGCGACAGGTGGAGAGCATGAGCGACGAAGAAAAAAAGAACCTGCTCAAACTGTTTTCCGAACGCTCCAACGATTTTTGAGTATCTAACACGCCGCTGTTTACCAAAGACATCGCCAGGCGCGGCCGGAGAGTGTCGGTGGATTGCCCGGTGCTAAAAGAACTTCCTGAGTTTCCAACATGCTGCTGTTTGCCAAAGACATCACCGAGCGCGACCACAAGCACCCTGAAGAATCCGAATCCCCGGGCCTTAAAGCCTATATGGAATACCAGCGCAAGCTGTACCCCTACACCGTGGTGCGCGCGGGCCTCGATCTTGCCTACAAGGAACTCGACGATCTCCTCGAATACATTGATAACGACCACATTCCTCCACCGGGTTCCTCGCGGCAGGATTATCCCGCCGACCCCGATGCCTGGTACCGAAGCCGCTTTCCCTGGTCCTCGGCCTTTCTGAAGATGGAGGACATGCATTTCGCCCTCGTCGTCCTGGTGAAAGCCATGGATTCGTTTCGCACCTGGGAGAAGGCAGGGCCCTGCCACTGGCCGGTTCTGTACGACGCGGTGAACAACATCGTCGAAGTTTACAATGGGTTGCTTGCTGGGCAGCCGGAGAAGGCGCGGGATATCCGCCTGAGCAATGGCGTGGCCGTGGCATTCGACGACTTCATCAACAACTACTGGCCGCACCTGGATTTCATGATCTTCTCACGGCCGGATCACCCGCACGAGCGCCACCGCGAAAGAAAAGAGATGATCGAAGAGGCGATCCGGAATAAAATGGGAGAGGGGCTGGACCCCATCCTGGCGCTCAAGGCCATCGCCGCCGGGTTCGGAATCGACCCGGCGACGCAGGCCCTGCTGGCGCGCGACCCGCTGAAAACCGGGGACCTGGAGCTTAAAGAGATGGGCTTTGCCTCGGCCGGCGCCATCGGCCATTACGACGCCGGCACGGGAAAACCCGTGATCGACATCGATGGCGATTACCGCAAGAATTACTCGTTTCACTCCCCCCGTGCGGCGGGCTGAGGCGGCACCGTTAAACTTTCGAAGAACGTGTCCATGAGTTGTTACATCCGGATTCACAACTGGGAAGGCAGCAATCAGCAGGATGTCGCCTACCGGTTCGCCAAGGTGTTTCGCATGCATATCGACGACGCCCTTCTGGTGCTGGAAGGCATCGGCCTCGGCGAGACCTGGCAGTTTCCGCAGACCGTATCGACCCGGCAGGGTGAAATCGCCCTCGCCTACCTCAGCGAACTCGGTTTCGAGACAGAGATTTTTCCGGCCCCAACGTCCATGCCCAAGGACGAGTAAGGCTCGCCCCGGCTTTTTTTTCTCCCCGCCAGCCGCTTTATTCCACCCTGCGCTTGATGCGCCGCACGGTTATCGTGCGGTTTTTCCCACGCTTTGAATTCGCGGGGACCCCTCCCCAGAGGTGACCGTTTCGTAACCCAAGCGCAATCGTTTCTCGACATCGGATATTTATACTTTTCTCAAGGATATCAATTGCCTGGATCGAATTTTCCAGGCCAGGCGTTAACGATCTTGAGAAAACAGGAAAGAAACCATGTCCAGACGCGAAGAATCAAAAAAGAGGCTGGTGGAGTTTTTGTGGGCCGAAATCAACCGGGCGATCCTGAGATCTCCCGATGTTCGATCTTCCGTGAAGAGCCTGCAGGCGCTCGATCTGTTGAATTACGTGTCCGACTATAATCTCGTGCTCGATGTCAAGACCCTGGTCGAGATGATCATAAAAGACGAAGAAGGCGATGCCTTAAGCTCACTGGAAGATTCCGCCGAGCTTGGCGCCGATGAAATGGTTCCGAAATTCCTCGACGCCCCGCGCGAAAATCGGGAGGTGGAAGATCGTTTGAGTGAAACCGGCGACGAGGCGGGCGTGGCGCAGAAGCCCAGCGGCCAGCGCATCGATGGGCGGGTGCTGAGCGAAAATGAGGTCCGATTTCAGGAGCGATTGCAAGAGGAATTCGATGAGGAGGCCTGGATGAAGCAGGCGGGCATCCGTTTCATGGACGAGGCGTGACGGCTCAGTTGACGTCGGTGTTATCCGCGATGACCACAACGTGATTCTTGTTCACCGCGATAAAATCGGTTTCAAAGAGGAATTTTTCCGTGGCAAGGTTATAGACCTTGGCGTTTGAAACGGGAATGAAGGTGTCGCTGTCCTTGTTGAGCATGTCGAGAAGGCGGTTTTGCGGCAATTTGTGGACCGTGCCTTCGATGATCTCGCCCGAGGTTCGGATGATCGCATCGATCCGGTCTTTCTTGATCACAGCTTTGTAGCCCATGCCGGTTCCTCCCTTGTCTGCCCGGTGGCCGGGAGTGCCACCGATTGAAAATCCGGCGGTATTTTAACGCCACCGGAAAAAAAAGACAAACAAACGTTTCACTCCGGCGATATCATTCGCCCGGTAGGTATGATAAAATTTTTTCAGGCGGCCGGGGCCAAACGGACTGAACGCCAGCCCCTTCCCGGGCTCCGACGTGGGTTGGCGGCGGGGGCCGCCACCGGGAGAACAGGCTCCCCCCCGCTGGTTTCCATCATTCGGTATGCTTCATTCCCTCATTCCACGCCATTCATGACCGATAAACAAAAGGGGCAACGGCCCCGACCCGAGCGCATCCAGGGCACCGACGGCATCCGCCGGGAAGTGCGGCTCGCCTCGCAGGCGGAGTGCCGGGGGCTCACGCCGCAGCAGGCGTTCAGGGAGCGCGGCTTCATCACCGAACAGTTCATGGAGCTCTACGCCTTTTGTCATGCCCGGCGGCTCATGGGCCGGCGGCGCACGCCCATCGAACTCGTCGTCGGGTGGGACCCGCGCGACCCGGGCGGCAAGTTCACTGGCGCGGTGGTTCGCGGGGTCCGCAAGGCCGGGGCGCATGCGCGAGTCCTGGGGACGGTTCCGACACCGCTGGTGCCGCTATACATGCTGTATAAAAACTGCGGCGGCGCGTTCATGGTTACCGCATCGCACAACCCTAAGGACCAGAACGGCATCAAGACCTTTCTCGCCTTTCGCGGCATGAAGCTGCTGCCGGAAAACGACATCGAACTGACCCGCGACGTTCTGACGGCGGACTACTCCCGCATCGCCCGCCTGCCGTTGTTGGGAACGCGCAAAAACAACCGCCGGGAAGCCCTCGCCCTATTTCATCGTTTTTCCATCGACCCGGAAAACGCCTGGACACATCCCCCGAACGGCGATCCGGTGCGGTTCGACGATGTGACCCTGGTGGTCGACCCGGCCAACGGCGCGCTTTCCGGCATCGCCGCCGATGTCTTTCGCGCATTGGGCTTTGCCGATGTGATTGAGGAGAACGGCAACCCCGGCTCCGACGTCAACCTTCACAGCGGCGTCGCCGACCTGGAAGGCCATCACAAAATCATCCGCGATCAGGTGGCGGGAGCCTCCGCCCCGTTTGGCGGGCATCGGGCCCTCAAGTGCCTGTTCGAGCTTGGCGGAAAACTTCGAGGCAGTCTCCGCCGTGGCAGCAAGCGGCTCGCCGCCGCGGTTTTCGATGCCGATGGCGACCGCTTCTTCCGCCTCGACTACGACCCCTTCGAGGATGCGCTCATCGTTTCCAGCGGCGACGAAACCGCCTTCCTCCAGGCGCGCTATCTGATGGCCATCGATCCCGGGGCCTATCGGGGCTCCCTGTACATCAACACGGTGGAGAGCGACCTCAATGCCGCCGTGGCGGCGGGCAACCTTGGCCTCACGCCGCACCTCACCCCCGTCGGCGACAAATGGATTCTCCTCAAGACCGCGAGGATGATCGCCGAGGCGCGGCAAAAGAGGCTGGGAAATAAAAAACTTCCTGCCTCTCTCAGACAGGCGCTTACCGAGCTGGGCAGGAAAAGCGTTCTCGACGCCGGCCGCTTCGAGGCCGTCGAGAAGGCGATGGACCGTATCGAGGCAGAGGATGAAAAAGCCGGGCGGGGTCTCGCCCTGCCCTTCGCGGTGGGCAGCGAGGAGACCGGCCACAACATCACGAGCGGCCGCCTCGACCTGCCGGCAGGCCGCTCGCTGCCGGTTTTTTTCGGCAACGGCCTGAAAAGCGCCATCAACACCTTCTCCGCCACCCAGTACCTGTCGCGCGGCCGGACAGTGAACGAGCGGTTCGCGCTCCTTCGGCGTCCGTTTCCCCCCGGCTTCAAGGCGACGCTGTATGCATATTATGTGAAGAAGGAACTTTTTTATAAAAATTCGCCCTTGTGGAGAAAGGTCCGGCGGGCCATCGAGAGTGCGGCCGGGGGAGCCCCAGAGAAGCTTAAGCTTTTCAGCGAGGACCCCGACATGCTCTACCTTTCGTATGCGAACCTCGGCGGTTCCCCGGCGGCGGTTTTCGTCAGAAACTCGGGCACCGAAAACAAGATCGGCGTCAACCTGCGCGGCGGCAAGAGAGCCGCTTCCAGGCTCAACGCCATGGGCGAAAGCGCCATCCGCCTGTTGCTCGCGGAGATGAAGGACCCCGCCGACGCCTACTTCCAGGAAGAGATAAAACTCCTCGGCCAGTTGGCCGCGGGCCCCAGGCCCGAGGCCGAAATCGACGTGGCGGAGCACGCCCGCACCCGCCTCATCGCCGAAATGGGCAAGCAGGGCCTGATCGAAAAAACCGCCAGAGGCCTGAAGCTCAAGCCGCGCGGCCGCTGGTACATCAACCTTTGATTCCGGTTGTGTGCGAATCGCAACGGCCCGGGACAACGACGAGACCATGATCCCCATCGATCGATTTTTCACCCACCTCGACAGCTTTCGCCATGGCGGCCTTTTTAGCGGCGAGGGGGCCGTCTGGGCGCCTCTGGCGACGCTCGAAGCGTCGATTAAAAATCTGCTTGCGGAGGCAAAGATGGACGGCTCGCTTCCCGAGGGTCTCCGGTTCATCGGCGGCGAGAGCGCCGGCCGGCGGGGGCTGTTCGTCGAGCAATGGATCGAGCTCGACGCGCCGCTGTCGGCCCGTGGGATTCTGATCGGCGCGGGAACGGTTCTCGAACCGACGGCGATCATCAAGAGTCCGGCGGTCATCGGCGAAGGCTGCGAGGTGCGCCAGGGCGCATATTTCCGCGGTAACGTCATCGTCGGCGATCGTTGCGTGATCGGCCACGCCACCGAGATCAAGAACAGCATCGTCATGGACCATACCGAAGCAGGCCACTTTAACTATATCGGCGATAGCATCCTTGGCAGCCACGTCAACCTGGGGGCGGGTTCCCGTCTGGCCAACCTGCAGTTCCGCACCCCCGATGAAATGCGAAGTGGCAACCTGCTGCCCATTGTGCTAAATATCGATGGTGAGCGGGTGACCACCGGGCTCACCAAGTTCGGCGCTGTGGTCGGCGATTATGTCGAGGTGGGGTGCAACTCTGTCCTCTGCCCCGGCACGCTGGTCGGCCAGAAGAGCTGGATCTACCCCAACATGACCGTCCCCAAGAGCTATTATCCGCCGCATACCTTTTTCTCGCCGCGCAAAGGGAATGGGAAGCCCCGCGGCTCCTGAGAGAGCCCATCAGAAAAATTCCGGCCCCGGTGGCGAATTCGACGGGCCGCCGGATAGCCTTTAAAAAGCCGCTTTCCGAGCGAACGCTCAAAGCATGAGAGACCGGCGTGGGAAAATTGACACGTCTATTAAAAGGTGTTACAAAATTTTTATCAGCCGAGTTGAATAGAACAACGCTCTAATTTATCAAGCGAGGGTGGCGGAATTGGCAGACGCGCTGGATTTAGGATCCAGTGGGCAACCGTGGGGGTTCGAGTCCCCCCTCTCGCATGGCAATCCCACCCGCATTTTCGAGTGATCCCCGATGGATATTGAGATTGAAGAAATCGACACGTGCAACCGAAAGATCAAATTTAACATTCCGAATCAGGACTACAAGAAGAAGGTGCAAACCGCCTTCCAGACCCTGGGCCGGCAAGTGAACATCCCCGGGTTTCGCAAGGGCAAGGTTCCGGTTTCGCTTCTTGAAAAACAGTTCGGTCCGCAGGTAAAGCGGGAAGCCTTAAGTGAGCTCATCAACGATTGGGTCACTCAGGTGATTCAGGATAAAAAGCTGCGCGCCGTCGGCCCGCCCAGCCTGCTTGACGTGCAGGCCGAAGAGGGCACCGACATACAGGTGTCGGCGACGCTCGAAGTGCTGCCGGAATTTGAACTTGCCGATTACAAGGACCTCGAGGTCGACCTCAAGGTCACGCGCGTGACCGATGCCGATGTCGACCGCGTGATCGAGGCGCAGCGCGAGCAGGCGGCTAAAAGCGTCGAGGTGGCCGGCCGCCCGGCGCAGGCGAAGGATTTTCTCAAGATCGACTTTACCGGCACCATCGAGGGCGAGCCCTTCGAGGGCGGCGAAGCCAGGGACTACGTGCTGCAGCTCGGCGCGGGCCACTTGGTCGAAGGATTGGAAACGGCGCTGACCGGCATGTCGGTGGGCGAGCGGAAAAACGCCGCGGTCACCTTTCCCGAGGATTTTTTCAATAAAAAGATGGCCGGCCGCACCGTGGATTTCGATATCACCCTCAAGGGCCTTCAGGAAAAGGTGCCCCCCGCGCTCGATGACGCCTTCGCCCAATCCATCGACGACGGAAAAAAATACGAGAGCCTGGCGGATATGAAGGAAAAGATCCGTCAGGAAATCGAGGCGTACGAACAGGAGCAGGCGCGCAAGGACGCCGGAAAACAGCTCACCGATAAACTGGTGGATCAAAACCCGGTCCACATCCCCGAGGGCCTGGTGAAGGAGCAGATTCGCTTCATGGTGAACGAGGCGAAGAAGAAGGAGGCGGCCGGCGCCGGCGCGGAACACGATCACGACCATGACCACGGCGGGGAAATCGAAATTTCAGCCGCCGACGAGGAAAAGCACCGGCCCCAAGCGGTGCGCCTGCTGCAGCAGGAACTGGTGATCGACAAGCTGGCCACCGAGCTGGGCGTGGAGATCACCCCGGCGGATTTCGACGTTGAGGTCTCCCGCATCGTTCAGCTTTTGGGCGGCGGAGACCCCGCCCAGCTGAAGGCCCAATGGGCCAAATCCGGCGCTCTGGACCGGCTGCACCAGAAAATGAAGCGGGAAAAGACCCTCGAGCAGGTGATGGGCAAGGTCCGGACCCGGGAAGAAATGGTTGACAGAAAAGAGAATATTGCTGATAATTGAAGAGAGGCTGCGGGCCGGGTTATCTGTATATAAATAAATGACTTAGCCCGCCATCGGGCACCCCCTGCCGGTCCCGCCCAAGGGCAGGATCGATCTCATACTTATCCCCTTTCACAAAGAGAGAAGAATGAACGAAATCTATAATCAACTGGTGCCTATCGTAGTGGAGCAAACCAGCCGCGGCGAACGTTCCTACGACATCTACTCCCGCCTGCTTAAGGACCGGATCATCTTCCTCGGCACGGCCATCGACGACCATATCGCCAACCTGGCCATCGCGCAATTGCTTTTTCTTGAATCCGACGAGCCGGAGCAGGACATCTATTTGTACATCAACAGCCCCGGGGGCCATGTCAGTGCCGGCCTCGGAATCTATGATACGATGCAGTATATCA
>CP070799.1:236760-251007 GCA_020343535.1 Nitrospinaceae bacterium
ACTGCCGCGATCGACTCCCTTTTCGAAACCCGCGCCATGCCCCACGATACGGATTCCGATATTCTCCTGACCCACTTCGAGTGGACGGTCGAGCGCCTGGCGGAGATTCTCAAGCAGGAACCGAGCGAATATTTCCGCGACGCGGCGCTGCAACGCTTCGGCTTCACCTGCGAGGTGGCTTTCAAGTGCTTGCGGCCGCTGGCCGGCGGCCTGGATGAGCCGGGGTCGGAATTGGCCTGGGCGGCGGCGCGGGGCTTTTTCGGCAAGGCGCAAGGCTGGGAAGGGATCGTCGAGGACTATCGGGAGATCAACCAGAAACCGGCCCGCGAACGCGCGGACGCCATTTACGCCCGTCTCGCCGGCTACCTCGCCTGTTTCCGCGCTCTGCTCGCGGGGCTCAAGGCGCGGCAGACAGGAGCCTAGCCGATGCGCTCCCTGAGGGCGGCAAACGCCCGCATCCGGTGGGAAATGGCGTTTTTCTCCGCCACGCTCATTTCGGCGTAGGTTCTGTCGTGGCCGTCTGGAATGAACAGCACATCCCAGCCGAAGCCTCCCGATCCGCGCAATCCGCGGGCGATGGCCCCTCGCACTTCGCCGCGGGCGAGGACGATCTCGCGGCCGTCGTGAACCGCCACACAGCACTGGGCGAACGCGCCACGATCCTGGAATCCTTCTAACATCTTTAACATGCCGGCGCAACCCACCGACGACTCGAACCATTTGACCAGGGCGCCGGGCAACCCGTTCCAGGCGCTGAACACCAGCCCCGAATCCTCCACTAATACAGGCGTCCTGAGGGCGTGGTAGGCCTGTTCCGCCTTGTGGCGGACAAGTTCTACAAGATCAGCGGTCTGGATTTCATACGCTCCTTCGAGCGTCGCCTGTTCCAGATCGATGCCGAGGATTTCGCGCGCCTCCCGCACCTTGTTCGCATTACCGGTGACGAACTTGAGCCCGTCCCAGGGGGCTGAGGATGCCATGGTTTTCTTTCCGTGCGGGGCCTTGCGCCCCCTGCCGCCGTATGTTATAAGCTATCCCTTACAAATCAATTAATTCCGAAACATCCCATCATCATGAACCGCCAGTTTATCGCCTTCGTTTTATCCGCCGTATTCCTCACCGGTTGCACGGACCTGTTCGAACATACTTCCGATGTTCAGGCCCGCCGCGCCCTCAAGGATCTCATCGCCATTCAGGAAGCTTTCCACGAAGAAAACAAGCGCTACGCAAAGAACCTGATCGAACTCGAAAAGTACAATTTAACATATCACGCCGGCATCGTTTATCTGGAAATCGAATCCGCGGGCGAGAACGGATACCGGGCCATTTCCCTGCCCGCCGAATCGACCACGGCGCGCGCCTTCGCCTTCGACAGCAAAAAGGGCGGCTATTACGAGATGGATGACATCGAGGTCTCGCAGTACGTCCTTGGCGCGCTGAACTTCATCCGCGCTCAGCAGCGGGATGCGTGGCTCATCGACCTTTCGTCCTACTTCCTGCTCGGCATTTCCTTCATCCTCGCCGGGCGCATCTGGCTCTCGCACCGCGAACTCCGGTTCCTGCCGGTGTTCGGCGGCTTTTTCCTTGCCATGACGGGGCTGTCCTGGTCGGTGTTCGTTCTGCATTACATGACGCCGGACATCGTGTTCAGCGCCACTCTCAAGACCATCACCGGCGCTGCGCTCGGCGCGGAGATATTCGCCTTGATGCTCGCGGTGATGTGCGCCGCGGGCAAACTCCGGACTATCATGCCGGCGGCGCTCGTCGGCCTGGTGGGCACCAGCCTCATCATCTCGGTGTTCGCCGCCGGGGTTCTTCTTAATACGCTCTGGACTTATTTTTAAAGGAAGGTCTTCATATCAGCCGCACCGTCACCATGTGGCTGGCCAAAGCTCCCGAGCGGCCGGGGCTTGACTTGAGGACGAAGGTTTCGCCATCGCGGGTGGAACGGGGCAGAAAAAACTTGATCGGGCCGCCGCCGGTTTCCAGAGTGAGCACCCGGCCCTCGGCAATCCGGGTCCGCGGCACGCGGAATTCATGATGGTATACCGCCTCTCGGGAATTCGCACGGGCTTCCTCGCGCACACGGACATTGAGCAGGAGGTCGCCGCGCTTTTTGCCCAGAAGCCCCGACTCGCCACGGCCGGTAACGCGCAGCCGGAGCCGACGCCAGCCTCCAGCGGGCAGGTTCACATGAAAACTGCCGCCGCCCTGCCGCACGCGGACCTTTCCGCCATGGGCGGCAAACGCCGAGCTGACCACCAGGTCTTTTTCAACATCCAGGCCGAACAGACCGGGCTTGAACCAGCGCGACCGATGGAGCGCGCCATGCAGAATGCGGCGAATCAGGGGGCCTTCCGGCCGCGGCACGGGCGGCGTGAAATTCTCCGGCGGTAGCCTTCCTTTCTCACCGCTGCCCGTGGCCCGGTAATGCATCTGCAGAATCCGGTAGGCCTGGGTGATTTCCCGAATGGCCTGATCCGCGCCGCCGGGGTTCAGGTCGGGGTGGTGCTGGCGGGCAAGAGCGCGATAGGAACGCCGGACCGCTTTCCAGCCTGCTTTCGGGTTGACGTGCAGAATCCGGTAACAATCGGAGAGTTGGGGGCCGTCGGCAAACGCAGTGTTCATGACATTCCGCCTGGGATCGCAGGAGCGAAGCGTTTATTTGGCCCCGAAAAATACGCCGCCCAAAGACGGGTTGAAAATGTTCTGGCCATATTTATCTAGAGATCAGAGAGTTCGTTGGTTATATTGAACAGAAGAGCTATCTATCGCGCAACTAGCGCCATGCATGCCTGTTTCCGCCGGACTGAAAAATGGGCATGCCAATATACCGATTTTGCCCAAGCTTGAAAATGATTAATTTCTTCGGCACGACAGAAGCCCATTTGAATGAGTTGTTTACCTCGTGGGGGGAGAAACCGTACCGCGTCCACCAGGTTTTCAACTGGGTGTACAATTACCGGGTGCGCGATTTCGACGCCATGACAAACCTTTCCAAGGCCCTGCGAAGCAAGCTGAAGGAGACCTTCCATTTCGGCTTGCCCCGAGTCGTGGAGACCTCTCCGTCCTACGACGGTTCCGTCAAATATCTCTTGCAACTCGACGACGGCGCGCGCGTGGAAGCCGTATGGATGCCCGCCGGCCCGCGCAAGACGCTGTGCATCTCCACTCAGGCGGGCTGCCGCATGGCCTGCTCGTTCTGCCAGACGGCGACGCTTGGTTTGCAGAGAAACCTTTCCACCGCCGAAATTCTCGGTCAATATCTGGCGGTACTGGACGATCAGGAGGAAGGCATCACCAATATAGTGGTGATGGGCATGGGTGAGCCACTCGACAATTACGGCCCCGTGGTCGACGCGCTTCGCCTGATGGTCTCGCCGCAGGCGCTCCGCCTTTCCACGCGTCGCGTCACTCTGTCCACCTCGGGCCTGGTGGATAAAATCGACCGCCTCGCGGGCGAGGGCCTGCACGTTAACCTGGCGATTTCGCTGAACGCCACCGACAACACGGTGCGCGACCGCATCATGCCCATCAACCGCAAGTATCCCATCGAAACGCTGCTGGATAGCCTGAAAAATTTTCCGCTTAAGGCCAACCGCAGGCTGACCTTCGAATACGTGCTGCTCGAGGGCATCAACGACACCGACTCCGATGCCTTACGGCTCGCCCGCCTGCTAAGGGGCCTTGCCTGCAAGGTCAATCTGATTCCGTTCAATGCGTTCGGAACGTCGGTCTACCGCCCTCCGGGGGAGGATCGCATTCTCGCGTTTCAAAACATTTTGATCTCCCGCAACTATTCGGTATTCATACGCAAGAACAGAGGGTCGGATATTCTCGGCGCCTGCGGTCAACTCGCGGCGCAAACCACGGCCTCTCCACTGCAATATTTTAATTAATAATGAAAGCATTGGTTGCACCCGCGTCCGTTTTCGGCGGCCTCCCCCGACCGCCGCCGCCATAAAGCCAGCCCGGTGGCCGGATATAAATACGCCCCCCGAGAACCGCCGCAAGCGCCCCAGACCATTCCCCCACTTGCCGCCGATCGGCCTTTTTTTGCAAAGCCCCAGGGCCCCCGCCGCGCCCTCCCCCGGACCTCCAATTCCCTTGACTTTAAGGGACCCGTATGATATTTCTCTACCTTTCTTTTCAGGCCTCTGGCCTTCTGCAAGACCGCTTCAGCGATAAAACTTTGTAACGATTTATCATCTATCAAAATGATTTATTGTTAGCACTCACAAGGACTTCTGCACCGAGGAACCCCGTAATGGAAACCCCTGGCACCACGAAGAAAACGTCGTTTTTCCCGAAATTCCTGCTGGCCCTTGTTTTCGTCTACGGCCTGGGACATTTACCCCCGGGGCTCGTTCCCGCGTCCTCGTTCCTTGCAAGCCTGACCGCACCGCAGGCCGCCTTCGCCCAGGACGAGGAAGAGTTCGTGGATGAAGAAGAAGAGTTCGTTGATGAAGAGGAAGAGTTCGTGGAAGAGGGAGAAGGTGGGGGCGAAGAAGCCGCGGGCGAGGAAGAAGGAGACGAAGAAGCCGCGGGCGAGGAAGAGGAAGACCTGTCATATCTCACCGACATCGGCCCCGCCAAGGAGCATGAGTTCGAGCCTTTCTCCTTCCTGGGTTCGAGCAACCGCAAATTCACCTGGTTCGCCGCGCAGATGCATATCCTCTTCGCCTCGTTCATTCTCGGCTGCCCTATGTTCGTTGTCATCATGGAGGTCATGGGCGCACGACGGACGCAAGGGGTGCGCAAGGCCATCATTCTATCCAATGTCTTTCTCGGGATTCTGATCGGCGTGGTCATCGGCATTACCGGTGAAATCATCGTCGGCATTCACCACGGCGTCCTTTACGGCCTTTATTCCTGTGCCTTCGGCGCGCTCATGGTCAGTTTCCTGAATTATTTCCACAGGCTGATGAACGTTAAGGCCTCAGCGGTGGTGGGCGCCATTTTCGGCACCATCATGGCCGTCCCGCTCACCCCGGTGGAACACTATGAAGTGTCTGGCATTGTCCTGGCGCTGATCAACGGCGTGGTCGGCGGCGTGCTCGCCAACATGATCATGTTCGCCAAGGCCGACTTCAAGTTCGAGCGGCTGGCACACGAAATCACCAAGGTCATCGGCATGTGCTACAGCTTCACGGCGCTCTCCGGCGGCCTGTTCCTGTTCGTAATGCTGGTGGCCTACAAAGATTTCATCTCCTATCTTGTGGCGACGTTTCCGATGCTGTTCATGGTGGCCTACCCCACCCTGTTCATCCTCGAAACCGTGGTCATGTACATCTACGTCTATTCCTGGGACCCGCTCAACCAGCAGAACAAGAAGGGCCGACACATCGTCTGCGGTATCATCCTGAACGTTCTCGGGCTGTCCCTGCTATGCGCCCTCGACGGGCCGGCGACGTTCATGCAAACGCCGCCCAAGCCGCTGGGCGAACTCATGGACATGAGCGAATGGTCCAAGATCGCCACCATGACCTGGATGCCGCTCAACTACCACCGCCTGGTGGGTAACGGCACCTTCGGGGGCTACATGGTTGGCATCATCGGCGCCTACATGTACCTCTGGTCGAAAAAGAAGGAGGAGCGGGAATATTACGACTGGGTCGGCTACATGGGCAACATCATCGGCGTCGCCATCATGATTCCGCTGCCCGCCATGGGCTACATCTTCGTCCGCGAAATTTACCAGTACGACGCGACCATCGGCATGTATATCATGTCCGACCGCGAGTCGATGTTCATGTTGGTGCAGGGCCTGTTGGTGGGCACCATGTTTAGCGCCAGCAACATCTATATGTGGGTGAGCATGAAGCGCATCGAAAACGCGCAGCGCTTCTTTCCGGCAATGAAGTTCGGGTTCATCCTCATCGTCATCTCCGCGACCATCTGGTTCACGCCCAGGCGCTTCTTCGCCACCATGCTGCCCGAGCCCGGTATGAACCCCGAAATGGTCCTGCCCGACAACCTGGCCTTCCTCGCCCTCATGATTTCGAAGAACACGGCGGCGTTCGCGCTGGTCACCGTGACGTTCATCAATTACATCTTCTACACCATCGCCACGAAGACCGGTAAGGTGCATTACGGCAAGATTAATCCGCTTGGACCCTACATTCTCATCTTCCTCGGCTTCGCCGACATCTGGCTGATGAGCTGGATGGGCACCATCCGCGAATTGTCGCGCATGAACTGGCACGTGTACAAGGTGTTTAAAGACGTCACGCCCGAAAAATTCGCGCCGACACTGGCGGAATCCGGGTTCCACGTCACCACCATCGTCTGGACGTTCTTTATTATCATGACGGCGATCGTCTGGCTTGCCATCAAGTACCCCAAGACCAAAAAGAAAACCGAGGGAGCACCCTCCACCGCCACACCGCAAATGGCGGAATAAGCAATCAGGAGCCAGGGAATGAAGGAAGAAAAATCATTTGGTAAAAAACTGGTCACCATCGTTGGCGGGGCTGCCGTGCTGGCGTCCGCGTTCTGGTTTGGCGGCGGCGCCGTTGGGCTGCCCGGCGGCATCCGGGGCGGGCTGGCCGGCCTTGTATTCATGGCCATGATCTACGCCATCCTGCTGGCTCTCCCAAAGGGAGAGCTTAAGGAAAAAACCTTCTTTCAAAACATCCGTTTCAAGCTCCCGGTGGCCATCGTTCTCGGCGTCATCATCTGGTTTACCGCCGGCGCCTTCGGGTTCCCCGTCTGGTGGCAGATCGAATTCGTCGCCTTCGCCATGGTGGGCCTGCTGTACTTCATTATTCTGGACATGCGAGCGCTGAAAGTAGAGAAGAGCGCCGCCGATTGGAGCTTCCGGCTCATCGCCACTTATGCCCTGGCGTCTGTTTTGTTCATCACCATCACCGCGCAGCTGCCGCAATTTGATCCGGCTTATGAACTGGAAAAACTCAACAAACCGCCGGTAAAACTGAGCGGCCTGGCCGGGCCGGAGGTTATCGCCGCCGGGAGGGAAGTGTTCGAGAACAACAAGTGCTTCAACTGCCACAAGGTCTTCTGGGAAGGCAATTCCGACCGCGGCCCCAACCTCGGCACCAAACAGATCGGCCTGTACCCCGAGGATTATATCAAGGAGCAGATCCTGGAACCGCGCAAGATCCAATCGCCCGGTTTCGACGATCCCAAGTCGAAAAAAGCAATGCCCACCTATTACGGCGAGGATTTGAGTGATGACGAGCTGGACGCACTGGTTGCCTACCTTAAAACCATGCGCGACCCCACGCACATCCCCGTGGAAGGCAAGTTCGGTGAACAGTGGACATGGTGGGACGATCCCAAGATCCTGGAAGAAGGTCAAAAGGTTTTCGAGGGTCTCGAACCCGCTACCGAGGGCTTGAACTGTGCCGTCTGCCACGGCAAGGACGGCATCCCAATGATGACCGGGGCTCTCGATTTCAGGAATGAAAACAATCCGGACACCGACAAAATGCCCGACCACATCGACGCCAAATTGAAGGACTGGCCCGATGCGCTCTGGTACCGGCGCGTCACCCGCGGCGTCGACAACACGCCGATGGCGCCCTGGGGCACCATTTTCCCGCACCTTTACCTGTGGAAAGCCGAGGCCTACGCCCGCACCTTCCACGATCCGCTGGACAAGCGAACGGAAAAACGCCCCGTTCCACCGGTCCCCACCAAGGAGGAAATCGAGTCCTGGAAAAAGGAAGGCATGTTCCTTGATCCCCTGCTATAGGTGGAGCGAGGCGGCATAAAAAAAGAACAACACGGCCCCCACTCCGGGGGTCGTTTTTTTTTGCCTCGCCCGTGGCTTTATTCTGCTAGTATTCTGATATCAACAAACCTGTACCGTTGCGGTCTTCACGACGCGAGGAGTGACCATGAGCCGAATCGATGATCTGATTAAAGAGGGGCTGGACGAAAGCGGAGAGGTGCTGACACTCAGGGAGAAGTTTCTCGGCGTGCGCGGCATCATGCAACTAGCCCAGAACCCGGCCCTCGCCAAGGTCAAAAAGCTGGTGCTGCCAAGCAATCAGGCCAGTGACGAAGGCGCCGAGGCGCTGGCGGAATCACCCTACCTGGGCAACCTGGAGCTCCTTAACCTGAACCACAATGAAATCGGTGACGAGGGGGCCATCGCCCTGGCGCGTTCGGATAAGCTGCCCAAGCTGAAGGATCTCTCCATGTTCGGCAACGCCATCGGCGACGAAGGAGCGAAGGCGTTCGCGGAGTCCTCCAACAGCAAAAAATACATCAAGCTCGATTTGTACAAGAACCAGTTCACCAACGTTGGCTACAAGGCTCTCACCGAGTCAGAAAACCTGAAGAACTGCGAAGAGCTTGAAATCTATCGGGATTGAGGTCGGCCCTCATTTTCCCACTGGGCGGGAGTGAAGGTCTTGATCTGCAGCGCGTGGATGAGCTTCGGCTGACCGTTGATCTGGCCGTCGAGAGCGCCGTACACCATGCGCACCCGGTCGATCAGGTTCACATCCTCGAAGCGGGGAGACACCACGACGACCTGGTAATGACCGCCACCGCCGGCGGCCTTGTGGCCACGGTGCCGGTGGCTTTCATCGATGATCCCCACATGCAGGGCGTCCAGTTTTTCCTTTAGCGTACTATCAATAATATTGATCGTTTCCATCGTAAACCTTCTCTATGAATTAGGATACCGGGTCAATCGTCCTTGCCATCCCGAAGGCCGACATTCGGAAGGTTGAAGAAATTCTTGAGCGAACGGCCGTATTTCGCGTGAACCTTGTTTTCCTCCGGCGCCACCAGCTGCGCGCGGCATCGGGCGCACACGGGGATCTTGGCGGCATCGTAGCTTTTCACCCGGTTTTTGACTTGGCACTCGGGGCAGGTTAAGATGATGAACGGCATATCGGTCATGCTTCATCATAACAAACCGGCGGCCGGAAACAAAATGCTTCCCGCGCCGGGGAGAAAAGTCCATGCAAGTTCACTTCACGCAGTTTCGGGGCGGTAAAATCCCCCTCGGGACGAAAATTTCATTGGCGCTCGCCGCCGCCGTCTCGCTGGTTCTCTTGTTCATGTTTGCATTCACGGCGTTTCTGATCGCCCTGGCGACCGGCGTCCTGGTGTTCTTCCTGAACCTGTTCAAGCGCCGCCCCACCGCCCGGCCCTTTCCCCGCCAGGATGCGGACGGCACGCGGCCCTACCGGCCTCCTGGGGGTCAGGACGACGACATCATCGACATCTGAATTCGTGCCACTCGGTCACGAACGCCGTGGTTTGTAGATATGGGGAGCCGTGCCGTAAAAGGCCTGCGCCGCTTCCATGAGCGTTTCGGACAGCGTGGGGTGCGCGTGCACCGCGCCCGCGATGTCGTTAACCCGCTTGCCCGAGGCGACCGCCAGCACCGCCTCGGCGATCAACTCCCCCGCGCCCGCGCCCACTAGCCCCGCCCCCAACACCTTTTCTGTGTCTGAATCGACGATCCACTTCGAAAGCCCCTCGGTGCGTGCCAGCGTCTGCGCCCTTCCAGACGCGCCCCAGGGAAAGCGCGCCACCTTCACCGCCCTCCCCTCATTGCGCGCCGCCTCTTCGGTGAGTCCGCACCAAGCAATTTCCGGATCGGTGAACACCACGGCGGGAAGAGCAGGAACATCCGCGTGGGCCGAACCGCCCAGAAGCCGCTCGACCACGGCCCGCCCCTCATGGGAGGCCTTGTGCGCGAGTTGCGCTCCTCCGGCGACATCGCCGATGGCGTAGATACCCGGCTCGCCGGTTTCCCGGTGCCGGTCGGTGGCGATGCATCCATTTTCGTCGAGCCGGATGCGGGTACTCTCAAGGCCAAGGCCCTCGGAATTTGGCTTGCGCCCCACCGCCACCAGCACGCGGTCGAAATGCTCTTCGGTCTCGCCTTCCTGGCCCCGAAGGCGGACCCGGAGGCCGCCGTCTTCCAGCGCCGCATGAACCACTTCGGTTTCCAGATGCACCGCCTCGAAGGCCTTGGCTAGACGCGCCGCCAGGGGGCGCACCAGGTCGCGGTCCACGCCGCCCAGCAGGCCAGCGGTTTTTTCCACCACGGTCACCCCGCTTCCCAGAGCTGCGTACACGGTTCCAAGCTCCAGGCCGATGTAGCCGCCGCCCACCACCAGCAGGCGGCGGGGAATCGACTTCAGCTCCAGCGCGAGCGTGGAATCCCAGACCGCAGGCCCCAGTCCCTTGAACAGCGCGGGCATCACCGGGCGTGAACCGGTGGCGACAATGGCGTGATCGAAATCAATACGCGCCGCATCGCCGACCCGCAGGCTGCGCGCGCCGGAAAATGCCGCCCGGCCGGTGACCACCTCGATGCCGCGCTTCTGGCACAAACCCGCGAGGTTTCCGGCCATCTTATCGACGGTGCCGGTCTTCCAGCCGCGAAGCGCGGCGAGATCGATGACCGGGTCGGAGAAACGGATTCCCCACGCCGCCGCCTCGCGGGTTTCGCCGATCAACCGCGCCGCGTGCAGCAGCGCCTTGGAGGGGATGCAGCCCCGGTGCAGGCAAACGCCGCCGGGGTGCGGCTCGTCGGTGACCAGCGTTACTTTCAGGCCGCGGTCCGCCGCAAGAAACGCCGCGCTGTAACCGCCGGGACCAGCGCCGATCACGGCGACATGTTGAGTGGATGAGGGGGGCATGGTCTGAATTCCTTTGCGGGTAAGAGCCGGCGCGGGTCAGCGGTGCCGCTTGCGGCTGAGCTGCTCCCATTTCCGGGCCGGGGCTTTCATCTGAGTGTGAGAGAGCAGGTAATGAAAAATTTTCTGCGCGTCCGCCTTGCTGGTGTGGGGGCCCTGAAGCAATGCGAGCGCCGCCTTTTCCAGATCGAGGAAGGGCCGCAACTGGCGGCCCACTTTTCTAACGATCTGGAGATTGCTCAGATCCGATGCCGGTTCTGGGGCCTTGGCGGCGCGGGCCGGGCTGGCGGAGGCTTCGGCTTCCTTGAGAACAGCGGCGAGATCGAGACCTGCCTGGCCGAGAAAATACCTGACGGCAAATCCACGGCGGCTCTCGGCCAGCGCCTCAAGTTCACGCCGCACACATTCCGCGCTGAAGGCCGTCTCACCGCGGGCCGCCAGCATATAATGTCCCTCGTCCACCACCGCAAACAGGCCGAGGTCGGCAAAATGATGGAGGCAGGCAAGCAGTGTCTCGACGCTCATTTCCGGGGGCGCGAGTTGGGCCTTGAACCACTGCGTCCATTCCCCGGTGGAAAGCGCCCGGTCGAATCCGGGTTCGCTCATGGCCGGCCTCCAGAAGGTGCGCCTGCTTGTGAAAGCTGGGCCAGGCGCTGTTCGAAGGTCGCCCGCCAACTGGCGGACAGGGCGGGCTCGGCGAGAATGGCGCGCAGTTTATCCACGTCCTTCTTGTTCTTGTGCATCAGGTCGTTGGCCTCCTCAATGGTCATGGACCCTTCTCCGATGCGCATGAGGGTGTCGCCCCGGGCGACCCAACCTTCCTCAAGGACGCGAAAATACCAGCCGCTAAAGCCGGTTTTCTGCACCCTGCAGGCCATCTCCTGAAACGCGAACACCTTGTTGAGCTTGTGGCAGGGCTGGCGCGGCTGGCTCACCTGCAGGCGGGCTCCGCCGGCCTGAAAGATATCGCCGATGCAAACGCCTGATTCCGCGATTCCCCCCAGGCTCAGGTTCTCCCCGAACGCGCCGAAGCCCGTGGGCCTTCCGGTCACCTTTTCCCAGTAAGCGTAATAATCCGCCGAGTAGGCGCACACGGCCTTGTCCGGCCCGCCATGGTGGACCGGATCGGCGATGCCGTCGCCCTGAAAACCGAGTTTGCCCAGATACACCTGGCCGGGCGCGGGCTCCTTGAACAGGCCGGTGCGAATCGTCCGGCCATCGCCGAGGGTCACGGTTCTAGGCAGGGATATATTGATGGACAGGATGGCAGCCTTCACTCCTCTTCACCTCCCCGCTCGGGCTCGTAGTAGGAATAACTGTCCTTGCCGCCGCTTTTCGCAAGGTACAACGCCTCGTCTGCATGCTGGAGCAGGGATTTGGAGGATTCGCCGTCTCGCGGATAAATGGCCACGCCGATGCTGAGCGTGATGGAAACCTTATGCCCCCCCAGGTCGAACGGCGCGCGCACCACGGAAAGAAGCTTGCGCGCGAGGTTGCCCGCATCGGCGGCGGCACCCACCTCCGGCAGCAGGACCACGAATTCGTCGCCGCCCAAACGGGCGACGGTGTCCTGTTTGCGCAGGCACTGGCGCAAGCGTTCGGCCACTCCTTTCAGCAATTGATCGCCGAGAGCATGGCCGAGAGTGTCGTTGATTTGCTTGAAGCCATCGAAATCAACGAACAGAACGGCGAGCTTGTTCTGGTTCCTGCGCGAGTTGGCGAGCGCCATCTCAAGCCGGTCGTTCAGCAACACGCGGTTGGGCAGGCCGGTCAGTGCATCGTGATATGCGAGGTTGCGGATTTTCCCCTCGGTGCGCTTTCTTTCAAGCTCCGCCCCGGCGCGCGCGGCGAACACCTTGAGGATCGACAACGTGCGCTGCTGGTCCACGAGGGGCTGGTCGTCCATGACGAAGAGGAGCCCCACCACCTTGAATGCAGCGTCGAAACAAGGCACCCCCGCGTAACAGCGTGCGTTCAAGCGAGCCAGGAAGGGGTCGCCGGGATAATCGTCACGCACATGATCCGGATGCACGCTCATCATGCCCGCCAGCACTTCCTCCGACGGGTTGTTGGTGGCCTTGAAGGTTTGCTGGCTGATAAATGTTCCATTCTCCCAGCCAGCGAGAATGTTGCACTGGGAGTGGCGCGCGTTCACCACCTCGGACACGTATACATGGTCGGCGGGCAGCGCCAGCGCCAGATGACGCACCAGCGAACGGAAAAAATCATCACCCACCTGGCTTGCAGTGCTTTCGACGATGGATCGGAAGGTGGCCTCATCGCGGTAACGGCGGATTTCATCGCCGAGCCGCGCGGCCAGCTCCTGAAGCCGATCGGTGGTCTCAGAAGGCCAATCTCTCGCCGCCTGCCGGTCGCCGAAAACAAGAAAGCCCCAGAAGACTTCGTCGAGAAAGATCGGCACCAGGGTGAGGGATTTGACGATGTCGCCGCCAAAAAAACGGCGCTGGGTCGCGGACAAACCGCTGCCGTCCTGATGCACCCAGCGGTGGTCCTGCAGCGCGGAGCAACCGGCTTCAATACCGAGTTCGCCGTACGACAAAGCCATGCCCAATTCGAGGCAGCCGTGTTCTCCCTCGCTGCCCCAGACGAACCAGGGAATGCAGGCGTGCGAACCGCGCGGGTTCTCGATGTGCTGAAACACATGCACCGATTCCATGTTCAGGGCGCGGCACAGGATCGCCAGGGCCTCGGTGATCCCAGCGCCATGATCGTTCAGGGAGCGCAACAACTGGGCCGCCTCCGCCACGCCCGCGTCCAGGATCCTGTCGGCCGCCTCCCCCTCGGCGGGAGTCGCCGGGACGATCGGCCCGAGAGCGCCCTCGATGGAATGCTTAAGCACATCCGTCGACAAACTGCGTTTCTGAAGGCAGTCGAGCGCGCCAATACTCCGGGCCTCGTCCGCTAGTCGGGCGTCGCCGCCCGCGCACATGAACAGCACCGGAATGTCGTAACCACGCTTACGGACGCGGCGCAACAACGCGAATCCGTCGTCGCCATCAAGCCGCAGGTCGATAAAACACAAGTGGTAGGGATTGCTGGAAATCAGGGAAAGCGCGCGTTCGCTGCTGGCCGCCCAGTCGATCTGGGGCGCATGGCCGGGCCAGCCTTCCAACATCATGTCCTTGATGAGGAAGACGTCGTCCTCGTCGCTGTCGGCGATGAGAATTCTGATTGGATCTTTTACCATGCGCTCGCTTCTCGAAGGCCGAGGCCTGTTGTCTTTTCATTTTAATTTCAATGACGGGCAAATACAAGGCAGGTGCGGCGCCTCTACCCCACCGCCCCCCGGCGGCCGGTTTCGGCGCGCCGAAGCGCACGCGATTTCAAGGCAGCCACAGGTACATGAACCTGGGGGCTCCGGCGTCAAAACTGAGGCCAAGGTCCACCTGCACCATGTTGATGGTGGGCCCGGAGGACGGCGAATGGATATCGGCGCGGTATTCCCCCGGCCGGGTATAGGTCACCAGGGCGACTTCCTTCACGCCGAGGTCGTGCTGCATGGCCTCGACGGCATCGTCGAGGTAGCCGATCTGGTCGACCAGCTTGTTGTCCAGCGCTTCCCGGGCGGTGTAGACGCGGCCATCGGCGAGGGCTT
>CP070799.1:251107-265022 GCA_020343535.1 Nitrospinaceae bacterium
AGCGATCAACCCGAAAGCATCGGACGGGCCGCCCTCGAACACTTTCCTATTCGATCTTGCTCCGGATAGGGTTTGCCAAGCTACCGCTGTCGCCAACGGTACTGGTGAGCTCTTACCTCACCTTTTCACCTTTGCCGCCGGCGGAAACCCGCCGGGTGGGCCGTGTCTTTTCTGTGGCACTTTCCTTAGGGTCGCCCCCACTCCGCGTTACGGAGTATCCTGCCCTGTGGAGCCCGGACTTTCCTCTCTCCCGGCCGCGGGGCCGGAACAGCGGTCACCCGGTTTACTTCGGCAATGCGGTTTCGGGGGACTCCTCCGGCCAGTAGAGAAACCTCGAGCAGTGCTGGCACTGGAAGACTTTTTCCCCGATTTTAATATCGATCACCATTTGCGGCAGGATGTGCTGAAAGCACCCCTGACAGATATTATCCTTGAGCGGCACCACCGCCTGCCCCTCGCGCGCCCGGAACACTTTATCATAGCTGTTCACCCATTTCGCGTCGAGGGTTTCCACCAAGCCCTCGCGCCGGGCGCGGGCGTCCTCGAGTTGTTGCCGGACCCGTTCGGCCTCCGCATTCTTCTTTGCCTCGTACTCCTTAAACGCGCTCTCCTCCTCCTTGAACGCCGCCTGAAACGTGGGGATTTCCCGCTCCTCCGATTCCAGGCTTTCCATGAGTTCGAGCTCCTGGTCCTCGATGCCGGAGACTTTTTCCTTGATCGCGTCGATCTCGGCCAGCAACGCGCTGTACTCTTTGTTCGTTTTCACCGCGGGCAGCTTTGTTTTAACCTTGGCCATGTGGTCTGCCTCGGCCTGCGCCTCCTGCTCCAGCTTGCGGCGGCGGACTTTGCCGTCTTCCATGGCCGCGAGCGCTTGGTCGAGCTGCCTCTTTTTTTCTTCCATGCCTGAACGGGCGGCATCGATCTGACCGGGGATGCCCCCAAGGGCACGTTCGAACTCCGCGATTTCAATGTCTCCCTTCTGCAGCAGGATGAGCTTCTCGAGCTCTTTTTTCATGAAAGAGCGCCCCCTTGTGGAAGGACCCCGGCCCCGGGACGGACCCGGCCCGCAGGCTCAGTAGTGATAATTCCGAAATTTAGCATGCACCCCGGAGGATTGCAAATCTTTCCCCGGCGGCGGCGGAAGGCGTCAGGCTTTCTTCGGGGCCTTGAACCAGTTTTCCCAAAACACGAGAAAAACGCTGGCGATGAAGATGGACGAGTAGGTGCCGATCAGGATGCCGATGAGCAGTGCAAACGAGAAATCGTGGATGATTTCCCCGCCGAGCGCAAACAGGGCCGCCACCACAAGCAGGGTGGTGCCGGACGTCAGGAGGGTCCGGCTCAGGGTCTGGTTGATGCTTGTGTTGATGATCTCGCTAAGCGGGGTCTTGCCTCGCCGGCGCAGGTTTTCGCGGATGCGGTCGAACACCACGATGGTGTCGTTCAGGGAATAGCCGATGATGGTCAGAAAAGCCGCAACCACCACCAGGGTGAACTCCTTGCCGGCCAGGGAAAAGGCGCCCATGGTGATCATCACGTCGTGCACCAGGGCGATGATGGCGGCAATGGCGTAACGGAACTCGAACCGCCACGAGATGTAGAGGATGATTCCGATGATCGAGTAAAGCATGGACAGCAGCGCTTTTTCGCGCAGGTCGGCGCCGACTTTCGGGCCCACCATCTCGACCCGCTCGACGGAGATGGTGCTGTCGCTGAAACTTTCCTTGAGGCTGTCCCTGACGCGGCTGCCCACCTCTTCGAGTTTTTCCTCGGAGCGCTGCACGCGGATCAGGATGTCGTTTTTCGAGCCGAACTCCTGGATGGTGCTGTCGCCAAGATCGATGGCCTTGAGGCCTTCGCGCACCACCTCGATGGCCGGGGGCTTATCGAACTTGAGCTGCACAAGGGTGCCGCCGGCGAAATCGATGCCGTAGGCCAGCCCGCCCTTGACGACGATGGAAACGAGGCCGATGAGAATCAGGACGCAGGAAAAGACCAGCGCGACGGGGAACTTCCCCATGAAGTCAATGTCGGTTTTCTTTTTCAGGATTTCCATGGATGGGTCAGATGCTCAGCCGGTTGATTTTCTTCCGGCTCATGGCGCTATCGAAAATAACGCGGCTGACGAACACCGCGGTGAACATGCTGGCGGCTATGCCGATGGACAGGGTGATGGCAAAGCCCTTGATCGGGCCGGTTCCGAACTGGAACAGAACCACCGCCGCGATGAAGGTGGTGATGTTGGCGTCGACGATGGTGCTGAGCGCCTTGGCGTAACCCGCTTCGATGGCGGCGCGCACGGTTTTCCCGAGGCGGACCTCCTCGCGAATGCGCTCAAAGACAAGCACGTTGGCGTCGATCGCCATGCCCACGGTGAGCAGGATGCCGGCGATGCCCGGCAGGGTGAGCGCGGCGCCGAAATACGCCAGCGCCCCAACCAGGATCACCAGGTTCAGGAACAGGGCGGTCACCGCGATCAGCCCGGAAAGCCGATAATAGAGGGCGATGAACACGATCACCAGTACGCCGCCCCAGAGAATGGACTTGACGCCCTGCTCAACGGAATCCTTGCCGAGGGAAGGCCCCACGGTGCGGTTTTCCAGGATGACGACGGGCGCGGGCAGCGCTCCCGCGCGCAAGACGATGGCCAGGTCCCGCGCCTCTTCGGTGGTGAAGCGTCCGGTGATCTGCGCCCGGCCGCCGGGTATCTCGCTCTGAATCACCGGCGCGGAATACACGTTGCCGTCGAGCACGATGGCCAGCCGTTTCTGGATGTTTTCGCGGGTGACCTGGTGAAAGATCATCGCGCCGACGTTATTGAACGTCAGCGCCACGTAGGGTTCGTTGAACTGATTCTGGTCGTACCTCACCTCGGCGCCGGTGAGGGTGTCGCCGGTGAGCACGGTGCGTTTCTTGACCAGGTACGGCTCGCGGGTGACTTCGCCGGTTTCCTTGTTCTCGATGCGCTCGTAAAGGATTTCGTCGCCTTCGGGAATGGCGCCCTTCAACGCCTCCTGCACGCTGCGCCCTTCATCCAGCAGCTTGAATTCCAGACGGGCGGTCTTGCCGATGAGGTTGATGGCCCGCTCGGGGTCCTTGATGCCGGGTAACTGCACGAGGATCCGCCGTTCGCCCTGCACCTGAATGGTCGGCTCGGAAACGCCGAACTGGTCCACCCGGTTGCGGATGGTCTCCAGCCCCTGATGAACGGCGTTCACCTGGATTACCTTCACCTGGTCGTCGGTCAGCCTGAGATTCAGAAGGCGCGGCTCGGCGGCGGCCTGCCGCTCGAGGAAGGGATAGGCTTCCAGAACCTTTTCCACCGCCGGCATATCCAATTCGTCGATAAGAGCGACGCGGATGGTGCGCGTTTCAAGGTCGACCGTCACGCGGTCGACTTCGACGTCGACATCCTCGATGCCGCGCTTGATCTCGTCGCCCATGCGCTCGAGGCTCGCCTCCACCGCCTTGTCGGCCTGGACTTCCAGAACCAGGTGCATGCCGCCCTGCAAATCGAGACCGAGGGCGATTTTCTCCTTGAGCGGCCACGCGAGCCAGACGGAGCCCAGGATAACCATCAGAATCAACGGGATTTTCCACTTGAGGTCACGAAACATGCGGCTCTATTTCCTGGACGCGATGGAGGAACGGTTGATCTTGATGCGCACGTTCTCGGCGATCTGCAGCATCACGATGTCTTCTTTCAATTTTTTGATGGTGCCATGAATCCCGCTCAGGGTGACCACGGTGTCGCCTTCTTTCAGTTCGTCGAGCATTTTCCTGACTTCCTGCTGTTTTTTCTGCTGCGGCCGGATCAGGATGAAATAAAAGATCGCGAACATAATGATCATCGGCGGCAACAGGGTGAGCAACCCTCCCCCGCCCGGCTGAGCCCCATCGGGCGGCGGCGCCATGGCAAACGCGATATCGAGCATCAGGATCTATCCTTTATAAGAAATAAAATTGCGCGGCGGGCGTCCCCACCCGCGGTCGACCGGCCGGTTTTCCTGCGGACCCCTGCCGGGCCTCTTTGCCGACGGCCTTGCAAAGTCAAAGTAAATTCAAAACGTTAGCTTCTATCAAATCCCCCGGGTTTTGTCAAACCCAAACAGCGGACCGGGTTCCGCCCGAGGTCTCAGTAAAAAGCCTTTACGTGGTTGGCCTCGTCGGTGAGTTTTCGGTAAAGGGTGTGAAACTCCTCAGTAGACAAGTTGGGGTCCTTGAGGGCCGCAAGCTCTTCCTTGGTGATGGGAATCTGAGATTTTTCGTCCCAGGCCGAGGTGGCGATGGCGGCGTAATTGGGTGGATTGAGCGACTGGATGATCAGCATGTCGACCTTGTCATTATATTTTTCGGCCAAGGCGATGACCAGTTGAGCATCCCGCGCACTGATGCCGCTGCCGATCGCGATGTTGGTGGGCGGGTGGCCGCCGCGCGGCCTCCAGACCTGAATGGTGCGCCGGAGGACCTTGATGGACTTCTCCTTCAGGACATTGCGCAGTTCCTTGTCCTCACTCTTGTGACTGTGCGCCAGCCAGATCTCGATGGTGCAAATGGTGGTGACGGCGGTATCGCACCCCGTCCTAGAATCGTCCGCCTGAGAAGTCGCCGGTAGCGCCGCAAGAATCAGGACCATCGCAACAGCTATCAAATATTTCTTCATGTACCCATCCCGTCGCTAATTACAGAAGGTTTGCAAGAGGTTTTCGTTATTTTAGCCACTGGCCCCCACTTGTCAAGACCTTGCAAGCAACCCCGGGACAAGGGGACGCGCAAAAACAGGCCTCGGGAAAATATGTTAGGTATGCCATAATTTATATTGCAATATATTCCGCTATCAGATAATATCCGCGTACGCCGCTCCACTATAGAGACTCTCGAAATGCCTGGATTACAAGCAATTTAAAGCCAAATAATCACACCTGCGCCCGTTGCGCCAACGCCTGAATCATATTCGGATAACCGAATGTTTGAGCCGCCGCCCGAGCCCGCCAACATCGAGCCCCTCATTCCGACGGGCAAGGGACTTCTCGTCGACCTCTTCGCCTGAGCCGGGGCGGTCGCCTTATCCGGCCGGAGTCTCATTTCCCCCCTCCGCCCCTTTCGCGCCGCGGGACGCGCGGGCCAGTTTTTCCTTCACGGCCGACAGCGCGTCACCGTCCAAAACCACCCGGCTGTGCCCCTTGATAAACTGGAACAGACGGCGGGCCGATACCACGTTGTCGGCGTAACGGCCCTTGAGCCGGGCCCGCGTGAACAACACCACGGGGATATAGAGATAGTCCCCCAAATGGGTTTCCAGGTGGTTCATCAATTTGCGATTTTCCCATTGCGGGTTGGGGAGGGTGTCCCACCTGCCACCGGATTTAACCTGCCACTCGCTGTCGCCCTCGCGCCCGGCGACCCGTCCCTCAACGCTTTTCACCGTCACCACGAAAATCCCGAACCGCGAAGCGATGACGTGATCGATCCGGCTCATGCCATAGCGGGTGGGCACGAGCACATCGCTGAACAAGCAGTAGCCGTCTCCCAGCGCCTGGAGTCGTTTCTCCACATCCGGCCCCGCGCCACCGCCCGGGCGGGCGCGAAGGAACCAGAACAGGGCAACGGCAGCGCCCAGGCCCAGCATGATCTTGATCCCTAAAAGAATGTTGGGTGACAGATCCATCGCCTTCATGCCATGCAGGGAAAACCGCCCGTACAGTTTGGCGGAGGGGTGATTATAAACCGGTTTGCGTCCCAGGTAAAATGCGCATCGTCTCCTCGCGCCCCGGCCCCTTCCTCCGCCCGGGATAAGCGCGGGCCGTGCAGCCTTGTTCCTTTTTCCAGCAAATCTGCTATCATGGCCACCGACCCGAGAATCCAGGCGTTCGCTGGGGAAGGTCGGCAAGCGCCGCCGCGAGCGACCCCATCCCCCGCCGAGTAAAACAGGGAAGACTTCCCAAGGAAGGAGAATCTCATGGCTGCTCAGATTGGCTTTTCCACCTTGACCCCGGCCCTCATCGTTAACAGCGCCGCCGACACCATCGAGGCCTGCAAAAACACATTTGGAGCCGAAGTGTGTGGCATCGTGAAAAATCCCAAAACGGGCAAGATCCTTCACTCCTGCCTGAGGATCGGCAATTCGACGCTGTTCATCTCTGACGCGGCCCCGGAAATTGGCATGCATCCCACCGGCCGGCAGGAATTTTATCTCTACGTCAAGGATGTGGATCAGGCCTATCAAAAAGCGTGCGACCTGGGCCTCGAAGGTTTGCAGGAACCGGCGGAGATGTTCTGGGGCGACCGGGTGGCCGAGGTCATCGACTCCATGGGTAACACCTGGAAGCTGGCCAAAAAATCCAAGGATGTGACGCCGGAGGAGATCGAGGCCAACGTTCAGAAAATGTTTTGCGATTGACCGCTCGCTCAGCCCCGCGCGAACGGGTCCGGCGGCTCGAACGGGGTTTGCGGCTCTGGGCCGGCGGCCATCGGTGGAAGTTTCCCCGGCGCGCGATGAAACTTCAATCGTGACGCCTCGGGGAACAGGCCGGGTGCACTTTTGCCGCCGGCTTCGGCGGCCTGAAACCCCGGCAATGTTTTTAGCACCGCGCGGTAACGCGTTAGCCCCTTCAGGGTCACCGCTTTTCTTTCAGAAATCTCCTTCAGGATGGACGCCGCCGCCCGGCGGCCGAACACCGTGATATCAAGCAGGGAATTTCCCATTAACCGGTTGCTGCCGTGCAGCCCGCCGGTCACCTCTCCCGCCGCCCACAGGCCCGGGGCCTCCGTTTTGCCCCAGCCGTCGACCGCGATGCCGCCGTTCTGATAGTGCAGCGTCGGATAAATGAGAAGGGGGCACACGGCGGGATCGATGCCATAACGGGCGTAGCGGTGCACCAGGCCGGGAAACTGGCTTTTCAGCGTACCGGCGCCTTGTGTTTTTTCGATAAGCGGGGTGTCGAGCCAAACTCCCTTGCGGCCCGTTGGCGTCCGTACGCCGCGCCCCTCGCTCACCTCTCTCAGGATGGCCGCCGCCAGCACGTCCCGGTAGGCCAGCTCGTTGACGAACGCATGGCCCTCGCGGTTGACCACCTGCGCGCCGGTGGAGCGGATGGCCTCGGTGACCAGGCTGCCCGCCAGCGCTTCGGGGAAAACGCCGCCGGAGGGGTGATACTGATGGCTGTTGGGAAAAAGAATGCCGCAACCCTGCCGGTAGGCGAGAACCAGGCCGTCGCCGGTGGCGCCAATGTGATTGCTGGTGGGGAACCCCTGGAGCCTGAGCTGGCCGCTGCCACCGGTGGCCAGCAGCAAGGCCCTCGCCGACACCGTGACCAGGGCGTTCGACTTGCGGTCCCAAAGAACGGCGCCGGTCACCTGCCCCGCGCCGTCGTCGGTGAATTCCACCGCTGCGTGCTCCTCCAGCACCGCCGTCGCGCTCTGCCGCAGGGCCTCCTTCAACACACGCATGATCTCGAGCCCGGTGAAATCGCGGCAGGCAAGCACGCGGGGAACCGAGGTGCCGCCGCCCGGACGCAGGCGAAACGTACCATCGGGGTTCCTGTCGAACAGGCAACCCTGGCCGATGAGCCAGCCGACGGCCTCCGGCCCGCTTTCGCACAATATCCGCAGCAGACCGCAATCGTTATCGCCATGACCGCCGACGAAGGCATCGGCGAAATGCCGGCGCGGCGAATCGCCCTCCCCCAGGGCCGCCTGAATGCCGCCTTCCGCCATCACCGTATTGGAGTCGCCCAGCCTGAGCTTGGTCACGAGATGGACGGCGAGGCCGGAACCCTGAAGGGCGAGTGCCGCGCTCACCCCCGCGCCGCCGCCGCCGATGATGAGCACGTCGGTTTCCAGATCGACGCGGGCCTCGAAATTTTCAGGAACCGGACTGTCGGCTTCCAGCAACGCAGCCAGCTCGAGGGGAAACCTATCTGCGCCGGCATTTTTGCCGACGCCGACGCTTCGTTCCTTCCCTGAGTGATCGGGATGATACTCCTCGAGCAAGCGCTCGGCCTCTTCGCCCTCGATTTTCGGGCCGGGACGGCCGACGCGCGCCTCGCGCGTGGCGGCGACCTGCGCCATGGATTCCGCCGCCCAGTCCATCATGCCGGCACCTTCCCATCCCGGCGAAATTCCGTGGCCCGCCTGAGCCGTTCCTCGCGGTCCCCGTCGAGCAACCAGGCCCATTCACCAGCTCCGGGGTCCGGCGCGGCGGGCACCGTCTCCTCGGCAAGCGCCATCGAACGACGCACCCAAAGCCCCATATTGTGCGGCTGCACCTTATCTTCGCAGACCAGACGGCACAGGCCGCAATGGATGCAGGTGGTGAAATCCTCCGCCACAGCCTGCCACTCGCCGCGCTGCATCCGGAGAACCGAGTCCATCACCGGAATATCCATCGGGCAGGCGGTGGTGCAGCTTCGGCACTGGGTGCATCGGTCGAGGGTGGGGTATGCCGCCCGCAGAGATTCCGGCGACGGGCCGCAGGCAGGCGCCTTCGCGGCCACCGGCTCGACAGGGCAGGGGAAAACCTCCATCCCCGCCTCCACCAGGCGCATGCAGGCAAGATCGGTGCCTCCCGGCCTGCCGTCGTCAAACCGCACGGTCACGGTGCAGGCGCCGCACACGCCGCCGTCGCAACCGGCCTGAAGGCCTTCGGCCCGGCCGGCGGCCCACAGGGCTCCGAGCAAGGTTTCGCCCGCACGCGCCTCTATCGGCTCGCCGGAAAATTTGAATCGCACCGTTCCAGACTGCATCGCAACTCCATTTCATTGCACGACCCGCCCCGTTCCAGCGGGATTCCTACTATACCAGAATAGGACACAAGGCCTTACCTTCGGTTTTTTCCTCCGCTTCCGGGTGGTTGCCGGCCTTACGATTCTGTGATAAATTAGCCACAGTTCATTCTACTGCAAGGTGTTACTTTCATGTCCGGTCATTCCAAGTGGGCGTCCATCAAACACAAGAAGGGCGCCGCCGATGCAAAACGCGGCAAAATTTTTACAAAGATCATCAAGGAAATCACCGTCGCGGCTCGCCTGGGCGGCGGCGACCCCGACGGCAACCCGCGCCTTCGGACGGCCATTCTCGCCGCCAAGGCGGCGAACATGCCGCAGGACAACATCACCCGCGGCATTAAGAAAGGCACCGGCGAACTGGAGGGCGTGCAGTACGAGGAGATCACCTACGAAGGCTACGGACCCGGCGGAGCGGCCATCCTGCTGGAGGTGATGACCGACAACAAAAACCGCACAGTGAGTGAAATCCGCGCCCTGTTTGGCAAGCGCGGCGGCAACCTCGGGGAGAACGGTTGCGTCTCATGGATGTTCGACCCCAAGGGGCTCATCACCGTGAGCGCCGACGGCCAGGACGAGGACGAGCTTTTTGAGTTAACCCTGGAAGCCGGCGCGGAGGACATGAAGCGGGTGGACGACCATTTCGAGATCACCACCGCCGTGGAAAGTTTCGAGACGGTGCGCAAGGCCCTCGAGGACAAGGGCGTGACCCTGGATTCGGCGGAACTCACCCGCATTCCGCAAAACACCGTGCAGGTCGATGAAAAGCACGCCAAGTCGCTGTTGCGCCTGATGGACGAACTCGAAGACCACGACGACGTGCAGAAGTCCTACTCCAATTTCGATATCTCCGACGAGGTGATCGCCGCCCTCGCTGAAGCCGGCTGATTCCCCGCGCCCGGAGCAACGTTTTCCCCAGGCCAACCGGCCCCGCGCCGGCCGGCGCCGTTTTCGCTCACCTCCCAACAGGAACCTATCCAATGCGCGTCATGGGCATCGACCCCGGAAGCAACTGCACCGGCTTCGGCATCGTCGAGGAGCGGGCGGGACGCCTCGTCCATATTCACTACGGCAGCATCCGCAGCCGCGCCGGGCAGCCGTTTGCGGATCGCCTGAAGGCGATTTACAGCGGCCTCACCCAAACCATCCGCGACTTTTCCCCCGACGCGGTGGCGGTGGAGGACCTGTTCTTCGCCACTAACGTCAAATCGGCCCTTAAACTCGGACAGACCCGCGGCGTCACCCTGATCGCCGCCATCAATGAGAATAAGCCGCTGGCGGAATACAGCCCTCTCGAAGTCAAGCAATCGGTGGTCGGCTACGGCCGGGCGGATAAAATCCAGGTGCAGGACATGGTCACCACGCTGCTCGGCCTGGCGGAAAAACCACACCCCTTCGACGCCGCCGACGCCCTGGCTGTCGCCATCTGCCACATCCACACGGCGAAGAGCCGCAAGCGGCTGGGGCTGAACGCATGATCGCGCACCTGCAGGGCACGCTCATTTCCAAGTCACCCGTGGCGGTGGTGGTGGATGTCCGCGGCGTGGGCTACCTGGTGCATGCCCCCCTGTCCACCTATTACGCTCTTCCCGCCGAAGGCGGCGAGGTGACGCTTAAAATTCATACCCATGTGCGCGAAGATGCGATTAAACTGTATGGGTTCCTCACCGGCGAGGAGCTGGTGATTTTCGAGAAGCTGATCGGCATCAGCAAGGTGGGCCCCAGGCTCGCGCTGTCGATCCTCTCCGGCATGCCGCCGGGCGAGCTGGTGACGGCAGTCATGAATAACGACGTGGCCCGGCTCGCCACCATTCCGGGCATCGGCCGGAAAACCGCCGAGCGGCTGACGCTTGAAATGCGCAACAAATTCCAGGACCTGGCGGACGGCATCGCCCATCCCGCGGGCAAGGAGACCAACGCGGTTCTCGACGACGCGCTCTCGGCGCTCGTCAACCTTGGCTACCGCCGCCCGGAGGCGGAAAAAGCGCTCAAGGCCCTGTGGGAAGAACGGGGCGGCGGCGTTATGCTGGAACAACTGATCAAGGAAAGCCTGAACCGGCTCTCCTGACAACCTGAACGAGGAAGCATGAACGACGATCGGGTGCTTGGCATGGAGCCGGAAAACGAGGAGGTGCAGTTAGATTCGCGGCTGCGCCCGCTCAACTTCGGCGACTACATCGGGCAGGAGAAGGTCAAGAAAAACCTTGAGATTTTCATCTCCGCCGCCCGCCTGCGCGGCGACGCCCTCGACCACGCCCTGTTCTACGGTCCGCCCGGCCTCGGCAAGACCACCCTTGCCAACATCATCGCGGCGGAGATGAACGCCAACTTGAAAAGCACTTCCGGCCCGGTGATCGAAAAAACCGGCGACCTGGCGGCGCTCCTCACCAACCTGGAGCGCGGCGACATCCTGTTCATCGACGAAATCCACCGCCTGTCCAACGTCATCGAGGAAACGCTCTACTCGGCGATGGAGGACTACAAGCTCGACATCATGATCGGCCAGGGGCCGAGCGCCCGTTCCATCAAGCTCGACCTGCCGCCGTTCACCCTGATCGGCGCCACCACCCGCGCGGGGCTGCTCACCTCACCGCTCCGCGACCGCTTCGGCGTCGTCCACCGGCTGGATTTCTACAGCGAAAGAGAACTAGCCACCATCGTCACCCGGTCGGCGGAGATCCTGAACATCGCCGTCACGCCCGCGGGCGCGTCTGAAATCGCCCGCCGGTCCCGCGGCACGCCGAGGATCGCCAACCGCCTGCTCCGACGCGTGCGGGACTTCGCTCAGGTGAAGGCCGACGGCGTGATCACCGAAGAGGTCGCCAAGGAGTCGCTGGAGATGATGGAGGTCGACCATAGCGGCCTGGACAAGATGGACCACAAGCTGCTGCTCACGCTGATCGAGAAATACAAGGGCGGGCCGGTGGGCGTCGAAAGCCTCGCCGCCGCCATCAGCGAAGAGAAAGACACCATCGAGGACGTGCTGGAACCCTACCTCATGCAGTCGGGCTTCATCCACCGGACACCGCGCGGCCGCGTGGCGACTGAACGCGCCTACCAGCACTTCGGCAAGGCCTTCCCCTCCGGCGGCGGACAGAATTCCTTGTTCTGATTACCCCTCCCCGCCTCCCCTTGCAAGGGGAGGAGATATTTATTCCCTAACTTTGTTCAAGGAGGGGTCAGGGTTTGAAATCGACGAGAGGCGGGCGCGGCGGCAGTCTGCGATTGCTGGCGTCGAAGCTTTTCACCAGATCGGTTTCGTTGGCCCGCCAACTCCCCTTGATCCGGTTTTCCGCCCGCGGCCCGGCAAACACCAGGTAGCCGTATTTACCGTAATGCGGGAGTTTCCGTTGCAACCGGGAAACGCTCTCCCCCGAACCCGCGACGATCCAGGTGACCGATCCCGCGCGCCCTCCCGGCCGCTTCAAGGTGAAAACGAAGCTGTGATCCTTCCAGGCAACCGGCTCTCCCCGCACCACCACCTGGTGCTCGTCGAACGTCACGCCGTAGTCTTTGAGCGGTTCGGTGAGGTGCTTGAGGGCGTACTGATTCTGCCGGCCGAATACCCACAAACCGCCCGGCGGCAATGCCGAGAACGGTCCATCATCGAGCAGAGGGCCGGGGCTTTCCTGGGCTCGGGCGAACTGGTGATAGCCGAGCAGCACATCGGGAAATTCCTCTTCCCGGGGAAGGATGGCGGCGGGGCGGAGTGCTCCGTAGGTATCGGCCAGGCTGGGCGGCACTTCCTTGTGATCGAGCCGGCGGAACACGTCGTTGTAGGGATCGAGGGCGACGGCGGTGGCTTCGAACGGCAGATTGAGTGAAAACGTGTCCCACTTATTTTTCAGATGCAGGGTCCGCACGCGCGGGATTTCGCTGCCGGCCATCCACACCGCTACCGGCACATGCAGCCGGTAAGGCGGCGCGTCCTGCTTTTGCCGCACCTCCAGCTTGAGCTCGTGCCCCATGCCGGACGGCACGGTGGCGGCGGAGGCCAGAGCCAGTTCGGGCGCTCCGACGCGCTCGACCCATTGCTGAAAGAACGCAGAAAAATCCCTGCCGGTGACTTTTTCAAACGCCGCCTGGATTTCGGCGAACCCGGCGCGGCGAAAACGATTGCTCTCGTAAAATTCCCGCAGGGCGGTGAGGAAGACTCCGTCGCCCACTTCCAGGCGCAGCATGTGAAAGACCATCAGGGTCTTGCCGTAGCCCACAGCCTGGGTGGTCATGTCTTCGCGTTCGCGAAATCGGCCAGGGAAAAATCGTTGCCGGGGTTCACGTAGCTCAGGTACTTTTTCAATTCCTCGAAGCGGTAGACCTCGCCCCGGCCCGAAAGCTCGCTTTGCAGGTGGTCCGCCAGGTAGGCGGTCAGCCCTTCGGACCAGTTACCCCCTTTCACGTAAACGCCATTGCCCCACCAGTTGTGCAGGATCTCATGCGGATAGGAGGTGTGAAGAATGAACGGGAAGCGGATCACCTGGGAACCGAGCAGGGTGAACGAGGGCATGCCGTAACCCGTCTGGCGGGAGTTTTCCACCAGGGCGAACTTGGGAAAGGAGTAAGGGCCCAGGAGCTTTTGGTAAAAGTCGATGTATTTCTTCGCCGCGTCCAAGTAGCGGCGGGAAAGCGCGGGCTCATCGTCCAGGAGGAAGGTGTGCAGGCTCATGCGGCCGTGCTTCTCCCGGGTCTCCTTGTAACGGTCGGCGATAAGGTAAATTTCCTGCATCGGCTCGCCGGAGACCCAGGTAACGCTTTCCCGGCCCTCCTTGCGATGCGACGCGGCCTTTCGCCCTTGGCTCACCGCTATCCAAGGCACGGGAGTCTGAACGGTGAGTTCGAAGGTCAGCCATTCTAGCGCGCCGCCGGGGGCGTCCCGGCGCGGATAAAAGCCGTCGCCACCGGCCAAAACCCAGGTTTCTCCGTCCTTGACGGTGGCGCTGTTTTCCCCCACCGGGCCGGCATAACGGAATTCCAGCGCGAGTTCCTCGGGCCAGGGGTCGCCCCCCGGCTTCTGCACGTGCACCCGCAGGCGTCCGCCGTCCGCCGCGTCCCGCGTGGTGCGCACGCTCCACTTCGGCCGGCCGGGCACTGCAACGGATTCGACCTTGAGCCGGCCGTCGAGCATAAAGTGC
>CP070799.1:265122-279008 GCA_020343535.1 Nitrospinaceae bacterium
CGAGCAGGCTAACGGTCAGATAAATCGCAAGCCCCGTCCAATCCGGCAACTTCCCCCACACCAGCACCGCCCGCGCCTGCTCGACGACGAACGTCAGCGGATTCAGGTATACCAGCAGACGAAACGTTTCCGGAATGGCGCTCAAGGGGTAGAAGATCGGGCTAAGGAATAAAAGGATGGTGGTGATCAGCCCCATGGCCTGGCCGACATCCCGGAGGTAGACGCCGAGCGAGGCCAGAATCCAGGACAGGCCCATGGCGAGAAAAACCAGCGGCAGCATGACCGCGGGGATTAACACGAGGGTCCAGGACAAAGTGCCGCTGAACAGAATGAACAGCAACAACACCAGGAGACTCATCGCCCAGTGAAAGAGGGTGGTGCCCATGGACACCCAGGCCAGGATTTCGAGCGGGAACACCACCTTCTTCACGAAGTTCACGTTGCCGAGTATCAAGCCCGGGGCACGGGTGAGCGATTCCGATAACAGGCCGTGAACGATGAGCCCGGAAAATAAAATCACCGCGAACTGCCCCCGCCCCGTCACGGTCACCCCCCACCGCACCTCGAACACCACGCTGAACACGAAGGTGTAAACCGCGAGCAGGAGCAGCGGGTTGAAAAACGACCAGCACAAACCGAGAAAAGACCCCCGGTACCGGCCGATCACCTCGCGCTTGGTCATCACCCAGATGAGATCCCGGTAACGCCAGAACGAAGAAAATATGCCCAGAAAATTTGTGGAGTGTCTGTTGCGGCTCATGATCCCGGATGTGGTCGATGTCCTCGATGAAGGTTTCAGGATTATAGGGCAAATCGAACGAAGACGCCGCACCGCCTTAAAACCCCAGCGGCTTGGGCTCAGCGGAAGTTCTTCACCGCCAGAAGAATCTCCTCGTTCAGCCCCTCGGTTTCCTCGGCGCCGCCCGCGGCCTGCCCGCCGAGCATCCGGCGCAACAGCGCCCGCAGGCGGTTCTTTTGCATCTTGAGGGACAAATAGATCCTGAGCAGATAAAGCCCGGCGCTGCCGTAGTGCTTCTTGTAAAAATACATCTGGCTGTTACGGTATGCGAGGGCGGCCCGACGCCGGCTCTTGCCGATACTGCCCTGGCCATGGTGGATGATCGATACCGCCGGAGTGTACACCACCCGCCACCCCAGACGCCGGATGCGCACCCCAAGATCGACTTCTTCAAAATACAGGAAAAAGTTTTCGTCCATCAAACCCGCCTCCCTCAACGCTTCGCGGCGGATCAGCATGCAAGCGCCACGCACCCAGTCCACCTCCAGCTCGGCGCCATGAATCCAATCCAGGATTTTTCTCGCCCAAGCCCGGTGCGATCGCGCGAACAATGCCATGAGAAAAAATTTTCGGCCGAACTCATTGCCGAAACCCACGACCCGGCCGAAGGAAAGCTGTACCCGTCCGTCCGCGCCGGTCAGGCGGCAGCCCAGAAGTCCGATGTCCCGCGAGCGGTCCATGATTTCCAGAAGCTTTTCCAAAGCGCCCTCCGGAACCCGGGTGTCGTTGTTGAGCAGGAGCAGGTAACGCCCCCGGGCGGTGCGGATGCCCTGGTTACAAGCCCGGGCGAAACCCAGGTTGTCGCTATTGGCGATCAGGCGAATACCGGGAAATTCCCGCCGCATCATTTCAGCACATCCATCCGTAGAGGCGTTGTCCACCACGATGACCTCGCGAGTGAAATTATTTTTCCTCGACTCGAGGCTGTTCAGGCAGTCGCGCAAGTAGCCCGTTGAATTGCAATTCACGGTGACTATGGAAAGGTCGAGAGTTGCGGCGGGAACCTCGCCCATCGGCGGGCCGGCCGGGCGGTGAACGGGGCGGTGAAAAATACCGCGCAGGATCAGGCGGTCGTATTCGTTGAATCCCTGCAGCAGGGCGAGAAGCAAAAGATAAATCCCCGCCCCCAGAACGATCTGCGCCGCGAGGGGAGTCGTGGCGGCAAAATGTAGCCCCGCCGCCATTCCCCCGGCCGCCAGGGCGGGCCGCCAGAACCAACGCAGGATCGGGGATTGTATGCCCGCCCGCACCAGCGCCCGGCCCAGCAGAAGAAACAACAATCCCTGCGTGAGCACCGCCACCCCGGCCGCCCCCTCGATGCCAATACGCGGAATGGCGAGGACGTTCGCTGCCCCATTGAACAAGGCGGCGGATGCGGCGGCAAGAAGAACCGGTCGCGTCTTGTTTTCGGAGACGAGGAGGTGGGCGGCCATGTCGTTCAGGCATAGCAGGGGAAACGCGAGAATCATGATGCTCAGGGCACCGCGGGCAGGCGTGTAGTCTTCACCGAACACCTGGGCGATGATCCCCGGCGCGAGAAGGAAAATACCCGCCGCAAGCGGCAGGCTGATGAGGGCCAGGGTGCGGCCGGCCTGGCTCCATATCCTCTGGTGCCCGTCGCCTCGTTCGGCGAAGGTTCGCGCGAGAAGGGGGAAGATCGCGCCCCGAATGCTGGCGGCCAGGAGACTCAGGGTTTCGGTCAATTTAAACGCCGCCGCATACCAGCCGGTTTCAGATTCGCCGAGCAAAAAGAAAATCAGCACCGCATCGATGCGAAAATAGATATAAGTGAATAGAAAAACTCCGCATACGGGTAGGGCCGCGCGGAAAATATTTTGAAGCGCGGCTCCCTTCCATGCCAGAGGCGTGCGGTCGGCAAGCGTCGCAATCGGGCGGCGGCTGAGCAGGTACGTCGCAATGGAGCCCGCGAGAAACGCCAGCGAAAAGGCCACGGCGCCATGGCCAAGCGCCAGCACCCCGAAGGCCAGGACGAAAAACACCAGCCGTTGGATCACCATCAGCACCGCCACCCGCGCCATTTTCTCAAGGGCACGAAGGGCCGCCAGCGAGGCGTCGGTGTATCCGTTCAAAAGGAGGGCCAGCGCCACCACGCCCACCACCATCCGCGCATCTCCTTCCAGGGGAGCGACGAACATGCAGCCCGCTATCGCTGCCACCGTGACCAAGGAAACCAGCCCCTTGAGGGCGAACACCGTTCCCAGCAGGTCGCGCAACCGTTCCGGCCGCCGGGTCAGTTCGCGGCTGATGTACACCCCTAGGCCGGCGTCGACGAAAACGATGAACGCCCCCGAAAACGCGAACGCAAAGGAAAAGACGCCGTATCCCTCCTTTCCCAGGTAGCGGGCGGCGATCACCTGCGTCGCCAGCGCGACGAGCTTCGACACCGCCTCAGCGCCGAACAGCCAGAGAGAGTTCTTCACCAGCCTCTCGGCGGTTTTCGCCTGCTGCTTGACCAGCTCGGACATGGTCAGAACTCCTGGGACCGGTTCATATCATGCTCTCGGTGCGGCCCGCGGCTCGCCGCGCTTCACCGCCGCCCTTTTCAAGTACAACAGTTCCATGGCGTTGGCCTCCAAGCCTTCGACGTAGGGTTTGATCAGCAGATTCTGCGCCGAGAAAAACAGGGGAATGATGGCGGCCGCCTCCTCGGTCAAAATCCGTTGCGCCTCATCGTACAGGGCCTGGCGTTTCGCCGGATCGGCGAGCGTGGGGCCACGCTGGACCAGCGCGTCGTAACGCGGATTGTTAAAACCAAGATGATTGTTGCCGCTGGTGGAAAGAAACAGGTTCATGAAATTATCCGGATCGGGAAAATCCGCCCCCCAGCCAAGACGAAATAATTGCGGCGGGTCGACCTGCAGCCGGCTGAGAAATACTTTCCATTCCTGGCTGTCGATTTCCACCTCCACTCTCAGGTTCTTTTTCCACTCCGCCTGCAGAAATTCACCCACCAGGGGATTGATGCTGCCCGTATTGTACACCGCCGAAACGGGAGGAAGGCCTTTTCCGCCAGGGTACCCGGCCTCGGTGAGCAGCCGTCGCGCTTTTTCGGGGTCGAACTTCAGGCCGATGTCCGGGTTGTGGGCGATCATGCCCTCGGGAATCCAAGAGGACGCGGGGATCTCCCCGCCCTTAAGAATCACGGGAATGCGTGAGCGGTCGATGGCGTGGGCAAAGGCGCGGCGGACGCGGACGTCGTCGAACGGGGGCTTATGGACGTTGAATCCATAATAATAGCCGCGAAGCTGCGGGATCTGGACGTACTCCCGGCTGTTCCGGTAGTGCGGGATGGCCACCGGCGGAAGCTCCACCCGGTCGAGTTCGCCGGTCTCATAGAGCGTGAGGGCGGTAGTCTTCTCCGGCACCACGTAGAACGTTACGCGGTCGATGGCGGGCCGCCCCTCGAAATGACGGGGGTTGGCCAGGAGTTCCAGTTTGTACTCGTGCCGCCACTGGCTCAGGATGAACGCGCCGTTGGTGACGATCTTATCCGGATCGGTCCACCGGTCTCCATAGCGGGTAACGATATCCTCCCGCTGCGGATACGTCACCATGAAGGTGGTAATGCTCGGAAAATAGATTACCGGGCGCTTGAGCCGGACCTCCAACACCAAGGGAGAAAGGGCCCGCACCCCCACTTGGCCCGGGTCGGTCAATTGCCCCGCGTTGTATTCGTACGCGTTCTCGATATCGAATAAAAAATAGGCGTATTGCGCCGCCGTCGCCGGGTTCAGCAGGCGCTTCCAGGAAAACTCGAAATCGCGGGCGGTGACCCTCTTGCCATCGCTCCAGAACACGTCGTCACGCAGATAGTAAGTGATCGTCCGGCCATCGTCGGAGAATTTCCACCGTTTGGCCACTGCCGGCTGAGGTTCAAGCGATGCGTTGTACTGGGTCAGCCCTTCCATCAGGTTGGTGAGCAGGGTCACCGAAACGCTGTCGGTGGCCAGAGTCCAGTCGAGGGTGGGCGGTTCGGCGGCGATGGGCATGCGAAATTCGCGGCCGGATTCCAGCGAAGGCCCCGAACAGGACACTATAATAATGATGCCTCCCCAGGCAAGCACCCTAAACACGGTATTTATCCAGAACCGCAAAGTCACCTCCCCAAGCCACACGTATCGAAATTAAATCGTGGAACTTTTGTATTAAAGCCCGCTCCCATCCAAAATGGCTGCGCTGCAGGGGCGGCCCGGCCAGCCCCATTATCCAGAGGGCGGCGAAAAGAGGCGCCGATAACGGCGCGGTATTCACTGGAGCGCCATCGACAAACAGCCACCAGCAACCCCATGAAATCCATCCCAACCGTCAAAGAATTAAAACGCCATACCTCACTATCAATAAAATTGCCTACCAATTGATCGGTAGCTAAAAAGTATGCTAATTAAGGGCATACGAGCTTAATCATTTGCCGCATAATGGCACCGAAACGCTGCGTTCCCTCGTCCGCGCGAACCACCAACATCGCCCCTTCGAGCAGAGAGAACACCAACGTAGCCATCGAACGGCTGTCGCCCTCGAATTTAAACGCGCCTTCCCGCCTCCCTTCGTCGAGAATCTCCGCCAGCCGTTTTTCATTCTCCCTGAAAAATCGTCGAATATTGTCGGTAGCCACCGGGCTCATCGTCGCAAGTTCCGCGCCGAGAATGCCGCACAGGCATACCTTTCCCCGCTCGCCCTCGGAAAGCATGGCCTCGAACAGGAGGCCGTAGCGGCGCAATTTGGTCTCCGGGCTCAGCTCCGACTCGACAATGGATTGCACCAGGCTGAAAAATCGCTCACTATAGCGATCGATCAACGCTTCGATGAGCCTCTCCTTCGTCGGGAAATGGTAATGAATGCTCGCCTTCTGAATGCCCACCGCATCGCTGATGTCTTGATAACTCATGGCATTTGCCCCCACCCGCTGGACACAATCCTGCGCTGCATCGAGTATTTTGCTTTTGGTACCGACTTTTTTCATTTTCTACCTATCAGATGGTTTATTACAGGGTACCACATCTGATTCCTATAGCATTAATAAAGGGCTATTGAGAGTTTATCTACCAATTGGTTGGTTAGTATTTCGCCTTATCCTGGCCCTACCGCGCCAATATCATCGCCACCAGCTCCTTGCCGGAAGCTTTCATAAGTCTCGAACCGGGGCTTGCCTCACCCTCCGCCGCCGCGAACAAATTATCCATGGGTCAACGTTCTGTACGATGGCTGAAGATCCAGATAACCGCCGCCGAGGCGGCGAACGCGGGCACCAGTTCATAGATAACCGTGTCGGACAAGGCACTCGCCTTCCATAAAACGGTCACCAAAAATCCCGTCAGCATGCCGGCAATGGCACCCCGCCGGGTAACCCGTTTGGAATAAAGGGTGAAGAGGATCAACGGGCCGAAGCTCGCCCCAAGCCCGGACCAGGCAAAAAGGACGAACCAGAAGATCACACGGGTCTCGGTGAGCGCGATGAGCATCGCCCCCACGCCCAGTCCGAGCACTGTGGCCCGGCTGATACGAAGCACCTGCCGGTGCGAGAGGTCCCGTTTCAGCATCCGGCTGTAGACATCGTGCACCACCGCCGAGGTGGCGACGATGATCTGCGCCGAGATCGTCGACATGATCGCAGCCAGCACCCCCGTCAGAACCACCGCCGCGACCACCGGCGAAAGCAGGGCATCGGCCGCCTTGGGAAACAGGTGCTCCGGGTCCTCCAAGCCAGGAAAGAGGGCCTTGCCGCACAAACCAAGGAGGATGGCCGAACTGTAAATCAGTATCCCCCAGCCCATGGCGATCCAGATTCCGCGCTCAATGGTGGCGGTATTCTTGGCCGCCATGTAGCGGGTGATCACGTGCGGCTGGCCGGGATAACCGAGACCGATGCCGAGCAGCCCCACCACCGAGCCGAAGAACACCGCGGGTGCCTTGCCCCCCATCCAGGTGAGCGCACCTGGGTCGGCCGCCCCCACTTGACGGAAGACTTCCCTGCCACCGCCCAGCTCGTAAAACCCCACTCCAGCAAGCAGCACCAGCCCCGCCACCATGATGAGGCCCTGGACGAAATCCGTCCACGCCACGGCCCGGAACCCGCCGAGCATCGTGTAAAGGATCACGATGCCGCCGCCGATGGAGATGCTGACCGGATGGGGAATCCCGAAGATGGCGTCGAAAGTCTTGCCGATGGCTGTGAACTGCGCCGCCACGTAGGCCATCATGCAGGCGAAGATGATGACCACTGAAATCATGCGCAAAACATGGCTGTCGTCCTTGAAATGCGCTTCCAGATAATCCGGGACGGTGAGGGCGTTTTCTTCCGCCGAATGGCGGCGCAGGCGTTCGGCAATGAACAACCAGTTCACCAGATAACCGAGCAGGCAGCCAGGCAAAAACCAAATGGAGGAGAGACCGTCCTTATAAGCAAGGCCGACGGTTCCGAGCACCGCCCAGGCGCTTTCCGAACTGGCGGTGGAGGAGATCGCGGTGACCCAGGCCTTGAGTGAACGATCGGCTAGAAAAAAATCGGCGGCGGAACGGGTGGCGCGGGAGGTGGCCACACCGATGTACACCATCAGGAGAACATAAAGTGTGAAAACCGCCCCCATGACTCCGGTGAGTTCCGTCATGCCGAACATTATAAACCACCGCATCGGCTGGAGGTGAGCGCAAAACACACTTTGACCCCGTTCCCACAGCCGGTTTTTACTCTTAGGAGAGGGGGCGGGCTGGATTATTGCCAGCATTTTAGCTACTATAACTTGCTTTCATTCAAGGAGACGTACGCAAGATGCGGAATTATGATTTCAAGGCCATCGAGGAAAAATGGCAACGGGTCTGGGAAGAAAACCGGGCCTTCAAGGTTGAGCGCGACCCGGCGCGAAAAAAATACTATCTACTGGAGATGTTCCCCTACCCGTCCGGCCGCATCCATATGGGCCACGTGCGTAACTACGCCATCGGCGACGCGCTCGCCCGGTTCAAGCGCATGCAGGGATACAACGTCCTGCACCCGCTCGGCTGGGACGCCTTCGGCATGCCAGCGGAAAACGCGGCGATCAAGAATCGCTCCCACCCCGCCACCTGGACCTTCGAGAACATCCACGCCATGCGCAAGCAAATCAAGCGCCTCGGCTTCAGCTACGACTGGGACCGGGAGATCGCCACCTGCCGGCCGGAATACTACCGCTGGAACCAGTGGTGCTTCCTCCGCTTCATGGAAAAAGGACTGGTGTACCGCAAAAACGCCACCGTCAACTGGTGCGAAGCCTGCCAGACGGTGCTCGCCAACGAGCAAGTAGTGGACGATCGTTGCTGGCGCTGCGACGGCGAGGTCCTGCAAAAGGAACAGGAAGGCTGGTTTCTTAAGATCACCGCCTACGCCGACCGCTTGCTGGACGGCCTCACCACCCTCGCGGAAGGCTGGCCGGAGCAGGTTCTCACCATGCAGAGAAATTGGATCGGCAAGAGCTTGGGAGCCGAAGTCGATTTCAAGGTGGACGGGCAGGCCTGTGAGGCCCTGCGCGTCTTCACCACCCGGCCGGATACGCTCTACGGCGCCACCTTCATGGTGCTCGCCCCGGAACACCCGATGACGGTGAAGCTCTCGCGCGGCACCCCTCAAGAGGCGGACGTCGACCGCTTTCTCAGCCAGGTCGCCCGGCAAGACAAAAAAACCCGCACCAGCGAGACCACGGAAAAAGAAGGCGTATTCACCGGCGCGCACGCCATCAATCCGCTCACCGGCAAGGACATCCCGGTGTGGACGGCCAATTTCGTGTTGATGGACTACGGCACCGGGGCAATCATGTCGGTGCCGGCCCACGACCAGCGCGACCACGACTTCGCGCAAAAGTACCACCTGCCAATCGTCCAAGTGATCGAACCCCCGCCGGGTCAAACCCTCGAACCCGGCCGCGCCTTTGCCGGCGACGGCACCATGATCGACTCCGGCCCGTTCACCGGCCTTATCGGCGAGGCAGGGCGCAAAAGGATCATCGAACATCTGGAAGTAAAAAAGATCGGCCAGGCCGCCATCAACTACCGCCTGCGGGACTGGGGCGTGTCGCGCCAGCGCTACTGGGGCACGCCGATCCCGGTTGTCCACTGCCCCGCCTGCGGCATCGTGCCGGTGCCCGATGAAGAGCTGCCAATCCAGCTTCCCTTAGACGCCCATCTTGGCGATAAAGGCCGCTCGCCGCTCGTCGAGCTGCCGGATTTTCTGAACACACCCTGCCCGAGCTGCGCCGGGCCCGGCCGGCGTGAAACCGACACCCTCGATACCTTCGTATGCTCGTCCTGGTATTTCGACCGCTTCACCTCGCCCCGGAACGAAGAAAAATTATTCGCCCGAAGTGACGTTGACTATTGGATGCCGGTGGATCAATACATCGGTGGCATCGAGCACGCCATCTTGCACCTGCTGTATTCCAGGTTTTTCCATCAGGTCTTTCGCGACCTGGACCTGATCGATTCCCCCGAACCTTTCGCCCACCTGCTCACCCAGGGAATGGTGGTCAAGGATGGCGCAAAAATGTCCAAATCCAAGGGCAACGTGGTGGACCCGGATGAAATCATCAATGCCTACGGCGCCGACACAGCGCGCCTGTTCATCCTATTCGCCGCGCCGCCGGTGAAGGACTTGGAATGGAGCGACCATGGCGTCGAAGGCTGCTCGCGTTTCCTCAAGCGCGTCTGGCGCATTTTCAACGAATTCCTGGACGACATCCGCGCCGCCCGCCCGCCCGAACCCGGCGAGCCGCTGGCCCGCGAGCTCGCCGAACTCAGGCGGCGGACGCATATCACCATCAAGCGCGTCACCGACGACATCCAGACGCGCATGCAATTCAACACCGCCATCGCCGCCATCATGGAACTCATCAATCAGCTCTATACCCTGCGCGACGGCTGGAGCGAACTCAAGAACCAATCCGGCGCCGCCGGCGCCGTCCTCGAAGCGTTGGAAACCACCATCACCCTGCTCTGTCCCTTCGCGCCGCACATCGCCGCCGAAATGGCCGAACTTCTCGGCCACAAGGAAGGCGCGTCCTGGCCCGCCTACGACGAGGCGCTTCTCCAGGCCGACGAGCTGTTGATTGTCATTCAGGTCAATGGTAAGGTGAGACAGAAAATCACCGTCAACGCGAATATCACCGAGCAAGATCTGAAGGCCCGCTCCTTGGAAGATCCGAAGATCGCCGAGCTCGTCGAGAGCAAGGCCATCAAAAAGGTGATCGTGGTTCCAAAAAAACTGGTCAATATCGTTGCACAATGAAACCGACCCCTTGGCGTCCCCTGGCCCTCCTCGCCGCCCTGCTTTGGCTTGCGGCCTGCGGATACCGCATCTCCGGCACCGGCGACGCCCCCGCCGGCATTCGCAGCATCGCCATCCCCGTCTTCACCAACACCTCGTCGGAACCTGAAATTCACCGCGACCTCACCCGCGCCCTGCAGCGCGCCTTCGTGAGCGACGGCCGCCTGAACGTCGTCCGCCGCGAGCGGGCGGACCTCGTCATGCAAGGAGAACTCAACCACTACAGCCAGAAAGCGGCCTCGTTCGATTCGAGCGATGTGGTGCTCGAATACTGGGTGGAAGTGGGTGTGAACGTCGAAGTGATCGACCGCGCCTCGGGCAAGCCATATATTAAAAAGGAAAGCCACCGCGTCAAGTGGGACTACCGCACCACCCCAGATCTCATCGTCACCGAAGCCTCGCGAAAGTTCGCCCTCGAAAAGGCCTATCGCGAACTCGGCAATCGGCTGGTCAGCCTGGTGCTGGAACGATTTTAAATCCATGACCTTCGACGAAGCCATCAGCCAGATCGAAAGCGGCAGCCCCGAACCTGTCTATTTCCTCCACGGCCACGAACGCTTTTTTCAGACCGAGCTCATCGCCGCACTCAAACGAAAATACATCACCGAAGAAAACCGCGACTTCAACCTCGAAATCTACGATGCGCGCGCAAGCAGCGTCGGCGACTGGCTCGCCGCAACGCAAACCCTGCCCTTCATGGGCGGCACCAAACTCGTGCTAGTTAACCAGCTGAACGAAGCCGGATTGAAAGCCAACGAAGCCGAGCCCCTCCTCGAATACCTGGAGCGTCCGGCAAGCGACATCTGCCTCGTGCTCACCGCCGACCAGGCCGACAAGAAAAAAAACGTCTTCAAAACCCTCATTAAAATCAAAGGAGCCATCACCACCGAACCGCCGCCCGAGCCCGCGCTCATTCCCTGGATACGAAAGCGGGCTCAGGCCGAGGGCTACCGCCTCGCCGCTGATGCGGCCCGGCGAATGATCGACCATATTGGCGCGCGTCCCGGGCTGCTCGCCAGCGAGCTGGAAAAATTGATAACCTTCGCGGGAAAAGAAAAGGACGTGACCGAAGAACACGTCCTGAGCGTGGTGGGAGAGATACGGCAGGAAAATCCCTTCGCCCTCACAGAAGCGCTCAAGGAAAAAAACGCGCAAAAAGCCCTAAGCCTGCTCGACAACCAGCTCGAACACGGGGAAGACCCGATCAAAGTGATGGGGATGATCGCCTGGCAACTGCGCGTGATATGGGAAGTGAAAGCCTACCAGGCAAAAAAAATCCCGCCGGTGAAAATAGCGGGAGAAATGGGCGCAAAACCCTTTCTGGTGGAAAAAGCCATGAAGCACACCGGGAGATTCAGCTGCGAGGAACTCCGGCGCGGATTCCAGCACCTCGCCCAGGCCGATCGCGACCTGAAAACCACCGGCAAAGACCCCGAAGGCGTTCTGCAGACCCTCGTTCTCAGGCTGTGCTCAGCCTGAAACCGAAAGCCGGTGAACCGCTCTCGACAAATTGGAAATCTTCCTCGCGGCGGTGCGCTTGTGCAGCACGCCCTTGCTCGCCACTTTGGAAATCGTGCGAACCGACGCCTTCAACTGTTGCGCCGCCGCATCCTTATCGCCCGCGCTTACCGCCTCAAGGACCTTTTTCGCCGCCGTTCGCGACTGCGTGCGGTGAACCTTGTTGCGATCCCTCTTGCGGATATTCTGCCTGTTGCGCTTGAGCGCCGATTTATGATTAGCCAAGAAACTCTCCTTCAAATATAGGCGGGCGAACCCGCGTGACCTAAAAATCGAATCCCTACATATACCTCATTTTGAGGGACCTTGTCAATACCCGGGAATAGCGGGGGAGCCGGCCGAGCGAGCCCTAGCATACCAAGGATGCAAACAGCCGGCCACCCGCCACGCACGCCTGTTGGCCCCATCATACCCCGGCCACCTCGCAAGAACAAGAGCACTGAAAAGTCCCGACGCAGGGCCAAAATCCACTTCCCTGCTGACGAACCGGCAAGAGCATGCTAATATAGAAAGGAAATCACACAAAAACAAGGGGCTGTGGCGCAGTTGGGAGCGCGCTTGAATCGCACTCAAGAGGTCGGGGGTTCGACTCCCCCCAGCTCCACCAAATAAAACAATGGGTTGCAGGAATATCCCGCAACCCATTTTTTATTTAAGTCAGCAATAAGTCAGCGCTAGGATTGCATATAGAGAAGTAGATTGGGGGATGTCATGGGATATAGTTCCTCCAGCGAGGTGAAGATTCGATTCCTTCACGGCTCACCCAATAAATCAAGGAAGAAACTTTAATTTAGCATGTGGTACAAATATCAGGGGCATGCCACAGGTCAACCAGCTAGCCATGACAAGATGAAAAGAGGGCTTAAATATCAAATCGATCGGCGTTCATGACCTTTGCCCAAGCTTTGACAAAATCATTGACAAATTTTTCTTTGCCATCGTTTGCAGCGTAAGCTTCAGCTACCGCACGAAGCTCTGTGTTAGAACCGAAAATCAGGTCCACGGTTGTCGCAGTCCACTTATGCTTACCACTGGAGCGATCATAACCATTGTAGATGCCATCGGTTTTCGACTTACTCCATCTAGTTGACATGTCCAGAAGGTTAATGAAGAAGTCGTTGCTCAAAGTGCCTACTCTCTTGGTAAACACACCGTGCTTGTTCCCTTCAGTATTTGCACCTAATACACGCATTCCACCTATCAAAGCCGTCATTTCCGGTACCGTCAGATTTAAATGGCTAGCTCGATCAACCATTGCTTTAGCTGGAGCATAGAAACTGTCTTGATTGTAGTAGTTTCTAAAAGCATCCGCCTTAGGTTCAAGAACTGCAAATGATTTAACGTCTGTTTGTTGTTGCGTAGCATCGGCGCGCCCGGGAGTGAATGGAACCTCAATGAAGTAACCTGCTTTTTTAGCTGCTTGCTCTACAGCAGCCGACCCCCCAAGAACAATGACATCAGCAAAGGATACTTTTTTGCCTTTTTTTAATGACTTGTTAAAGTCGCTTTGAACTTTCTCAAGTATTTTAAGCGCCTCGGCAAGCATTTTGGGATCGTTTACCAGCCAATTTTTTTGTGGAACTAAACGAACACGGGCGCCATTAGCGCCACCTCGCATATCTGTGTTTCGGTAAGAAGCTGCAGAGGCCCATGCTGTTTTAATCAAGTCAGCAGTCGACAAGCCTGAATTAAGAATTATCTTTTTCAGTTTGTTAATATCTTTGGTTTCAATTAGCTTGTGTTTGATTTCTGGAAGCGGATCTTGCCAAAGCAGTGCTTCTCTGGGTACTTCGCTTCCTACATAGCGAGCACGAGGGCCCATGTCTCGGTGGGTTAATTTGAACCAGGCTTTGGCAAACGCTTTGTCAAATTCTTTTGGGTTTTTAAGGAACCGTTCTGAGATTTTTCTAAAGCCAGGATCCTTTTTCAAAGCCATATCTGTGGTAAACATTATGGGGGCATGGTTTTTACCTGCAACATGTGCATCTGGCACAAGAGTAGCTGCAGCTGGATCTGTTGGAATCCACTGAGTTGCTCCTGCAGGACTTTTCACTTTCTTCCACTCAAATCTGAACAAGTTATCAAGATAAAAAATAGACCATACCGTAGGGGTTGAAGTCCAAGCGCCTTCCAAACCACTGGTAATCGTATCTTCTGCATTACCTTTGCCGCACTTATTGGTCCAGCCGAAGCCTTGTTCTTCAATTGCAGCTGCACCGGGTTCAATGCCGACACAATTTTCAGGTTTTTGGGCTCCGT
>CP070799.1:279108-292825 GCA_020343535.1 Nitrospinaceae bacterium
GGCGCTGAGCAGGTCCCGGCTCAGGTCCACCGCGTTTTTCCGGGTCTCCCGGTCTCCCGACCCGATCAGGATGCCGAGCAGGTTCGCGTCGGAAAGTTTGTCCTCTCCATACTTGATCAGGCGTTTGCGCGGCCGTTCGTCCTCCGGCCAGTGCTTGATGGATGAATGGTCGCCTGTGGACATGAAATCGCCCGATCATTGTGATAACAACTTGGCCTTGAAATAGTCGAGGGTGCTTGCCAGCCCCCGGTCGAGCTCCACCTCGGGTTTCCAGCCCAGCTTCTCGGTGGCGAGGCCGATGTCGGGCTGCCGGATTTTCGGGTCGTCGGCGGGAAGCGGGGCGCTGATGATTTTACTCGTGCTGCCGGTCGCTTGCAAAATTTTCTCAGCCATTTCCCGCACCGTCATTTCCTGCGGATTGCCGATGTTCACCGGATCGCTGTAATCGGACATCAGCAGGCGGTGGATGCCCTCCACCAGGTCGCTGACATAGCAGAAGCTGCGCGTCTGGCTGCCGTCGCCGTAGACGGTGATATCCTGACCGGTGATCGCCTGGCTCAGGAAATTGGGAATCGCCCGCCCGTCGCGAATCCGCATTCGCGGACCATAGGTGTTGAATATTCTCACGATGCGGGTTTCCACACCATGATAACGGTGGTACGCCATGGTCATGGCTTCGGCGAACCGCTTCGCCTCGTCGTACACCCCGCGCGGGCCAATGGGGTTGACGTTGCCCCAGTAGTCCTCCTTCTGCGGGTGGACCAGCGGATCGCCGTACACCTCGGAGGTGGAGGCGAGCAGAAACCGGGCGTTTTTTTTCTTTGCAAGCCCGAGGGCGTTGTGCGTTCCGAGCGAGCCCACCTTCAGCGTCTGGATCGGCAACTCCAGATAGTCGATGGGGCTTGCGGGGGACGCGAAATGCAGGATGTAGTCCAGCTCTCCTTCAAGGGCGATGAACTCGGTGACGTTTTGCTGAACGAACCGGAAGCGGTCGCTCTTGATATGCGCGATATTATCCAGCGATCCGGTGATGAGGTTGTCCATGCAGATCACTTCGTGTCCCTTGGCAAGGTGATAATCGCAAAGATGAGACCCTAAAAAACCCGCTCCTCCGGTGATCAGTGTTCTTGGCATCGTTCCTCTAATTTTGTTTGGTGTCAGGCGCCCGGGGTTCTCGTTGTAAAAGTTCCCCCGGGGTGAGCTTATTCCCCGCAAGAAAGCTTCGGGCAGTCATTTGTTTTTTTCCCTCCGGCTTGAGCTCGGTGATGACAAGCCGGCCCCGGCCCGTGCCCACCTCAATACCTGCCTCGGAGACGCGCTCGATTCGGCCCGGCCGGTCGCCCGGTTCGCCGGGGGCGACTTGCGCGTGGCAGAGCATGAGCCGCCGCTGGTGATGAAAGGTAAACGCGCCCGGCCAGGGAAACAGGCCGCGCGCCAGGTTGCGAATGTCCGCGGCCTCGCTTGTCCAGTCGATGAGGCCCTCTTCCTTGTTGAGCTTCGGGGCGTATGTGGCCTGGGCGTCGTCCTGCGGCGTGGCCTGCAGGGTGCCGGCCTCGGCCCTAGCAATCGTTTCGAGCACGAGCTCCGCGCCGATGTCGGCGAGCCGGTCGTGCAGGGTCTCGGCGGTGTCGGCATCGGCGATGGGCACGTGCCGGATGAGCAGGATGTCTCCGGTGTCGAGACCCGTGTCCATCTTCATGGTGGTGATGCCTGTCTCCCGGTCGCCGTTGATGATCGCCCGGTTGATCGGGGCGGCGCCGCGGTAGCGGGGCAGGATCGACGAATGCAGGTTCATGCAGAACAGGCGGGGCACGGCCAGCACCTCGGCACTCAATATCTGCCCGAAGGCGACCACCACCACCAAGTCGGGCGCAAGGCCTTTGAGGATTTCGACGAATTCCGGCGAGCGGCACTTTTCCGGCTGCAGCACATCGATCCCCGCGCCGATGGCGAATTGCTTAACCGGCGAGGCGGCCACCCCTCGCCCACGGCCCTTGGGGCGGTCGGGCTGGGTCACCACGGCGGAAGTTTCGTGCGGCGAGGCGGTCAGTTTCCTCAAGGTCGGAAGGGCGAACTCGGGCGTGCCCATGAAGACGATTTTCATGCGTCCGCCTCTTTTCGCAATTTCTTGAATTTCCTCTTCAGGATGTTGCGCTTGACGCTGCTCAGGTTATCCCAGAACAGGGTGCCGCTGAGATGTTCCATTTCGTGCTGAAAGGCGCGCGCCAGGAACCCCTCGGCCTCGTAACGCACCTCGTTGCCCTTAAGGTCCACCCCCTTGAGTTCCACATGCCGGGCCCGTTTGACCTCGGCGAACACTTCGGGAATGCTGAGACAACCCTCCTCGGCGATTTCCTCGTCTTCCATCGCGGTGATGACCGGGTTGATGACGGTCACCAGGTTGCGCTCGCCGGTTTCGATGCCAATGTCCACCACGAACAGGCTTTTGGCCTCGCCGATCTGGTTGGCCGCCAGTCCGGCACCTTTCGCCTCCAGCATGGTTTCGTACATGTCGCTCACCAGGCGCACGAGGTTCTCATCGATATTTTCGATGCGCTCACCCTTTTTTCGAAGGACCGGGTCCAGCCAGTTTCTGACTCGTAATAGGGACATGACAAAAGCCTCGCCCGCGAATGGAAATTCGGATTATTCTAATGTCAACCGACGGGGTTGGAAAGGTCTAATTCGCCACGCGGCGCGGCCGGACGTTGTCCTGAAAGCGGCCGCCGCGCTTCATTCAAGTGGTGTATTCGGCGTTAATCTTGATGTAGTCGTAAGACAGGTCGCAGGTATACATCTCGGTGCTTTGCCCGCCATCCATGAGGTCGAGGGTGATGACGATGGTTTTTTTTCTCATTTCTCTCATCAAGGCCTTTTTCGACGTCGCAGGTGACGGCGTTCCGTTTTCAAACAGCAGCGCTCCCCCCAGCGAGATGGTCATCTTCTCTGGCCGGATCGGAACCCCCGCGTTGCCGGCGGCGGCAAGAATGCGGCCCCAGTTCGGGTCCTCGCCGAACAACGCGGTCTTCACCAGCGAAGAGGTAGCGACACTGCTCGCCACCTTGTGGGCCTGCGCCTGGGTGCGCGCACCAACGACGCGGACGGTGACGAACTTGGTGGCACCCTCGCCGTCTTTAACGATCTGTATCGCGAGATCCCGGCAAACCCCGGTCAGGGCATCGACAAAACGGGCGTAGGCGCGCGTTCCGGTTTTGACCGGCGGAGTTTCCGCCCGGCCGCTGGCGAGCGCAAGCACCGCGTCGTTGGTGCTGGTGTCGCCATCGACGGTGATTCGGTTGAACGACGCATCCACCGCTTCCTTGAGAGCCCGCTTGAGCGTGGGCGCATTGATGACGGCGCTGGTTTGCACGAAGCCGAGCATGGTCGCCATGTTGGGGTGGATCATTCCGGAGCCCTTACCAATCCCGGCGACGACGATCTCCTTTCCGTTTTCGGTATAGGTGCAGGAAGCGGTCTTGACCGCCAGGTCGGTGGTCAGGATCGCTCGCGCCGCCTGATTCCAGCCGCTTGCGGACAATTTCTTTGTGAGCCGCGGCAGGGCGTCGACCATCCTTTCCGTGGGCAGGGGCACGCCGATAACGCCGGTGGAGGCGATGAGAATTTCCCGCGTGGAGATGCCCAGCTCGCCGGCCAGCGCCGCCGCGAGGTTTTTGCAATCCGCCATGCCCTGGGGGCCGACGCAGGCATTGGCATTGCCGCTGTTGATGAGTACCGCCCGTATCGCGGCATTATTTTTCAGCACCCGTTCGCACCACAACACACTGGGCGATCGGGCGCGATTGCGCGTGAACACGCCGGCGGCGGCGGCGGGGGCCTCTGAGTGAATAAGGGCGAGGTCCTTTTCCCCATTCACCTTGATGCCGGCGGCAAGCCCCGCCGCAAGAAAACCGGGAACCGCTGGCATGCGCCGGGTTGTGGTGAGTTTTGTCATGGGAACATGCCTGGCGAGCCAAGCGCCAGGGTCTCCTCGATTCCGAGCATGAGGTTCATGTTGTGCACCGCCTGGCCGGAAGCCCCCTTCACCAGGTTGTCAATGGCGCTGGTGATGATGACCCGGCCCCGGTCTACGGTGAGACCGATGTCGCAGTGATTGGAATACGCGACGTTTTTCGTACTGGCGCTTTTTCCTGCATCCAGCACGCGGACAAATGGCTCGCGCTTGTAAAATTCGCGGTAATGGTCCGTCAGGTCTTCGGCGGTTTTGCCCTCGGTCAGATTCATGTAAACGGTGGCCAGCATGCCGCGGCTCATCGGCATGAGGTGCGGTGAAAACGTGACCCGCACCTCGCGACCGAGGGCGGCTGAGATTTCCTGTTCGATCTCCGGCGTGTGCCGGTGGCGGCCCACGTTGTACGCCGCGACCCCCTCGTTGCACTCGGGATAATGCGTTCCCAGGGTCAGCTTGCGACCAGCGCCGGTGACGCCGGACTTGCAGTCGGCGATGAGGGTATCCGCATCGCTCCAGCCACTTTTTAGCAAGGGCAGCACGGCGAGGAGAACGCTGGTCGGGTAGCAGCCGGGGTTGGCCACCAGGCGCGCCGTGCGGATCTTGTCCCGGTATATTTCTGGCAGCCCGTACACCGCGTCTGTCAGAATCTCGGGATGGGGGTGCTCCACCTGGTACCACCGCGGATAGAGTTCGGCGGCGCGCAGGCGAAAATCGGCGCTCAGGTCGATCACGCGCGTTTTTCCCGTGAGCAGGCCGGGCATCTTGGCCATGGACGTGTTATGGGGAAGTGCGAGGAAGAGTATCTCAACATCCCACGCCGCCATGGATTCGAGCGGCACCAGCTCGCCATCGAGATGACCGGCGAGGGAGGGAAACACCTCCGCGATCTTCTGGCCTTGATAGGTTTCCGAGGTGAGCGCGGCGATTTCCACCGCCGGGTGACCGAGCAAAAGGCGGACAAGCTCGAGCCCGGTATAACCGGTGGCGCCGGCGATGCCAACTTTAATCATAATCGCCCAGACGGTGGCGGGTTAAATTGAAATCCGGGAACAGGCAAGGGCGGCGAACTGCAAATCACCGCTTGGAAAACTGGAACTTCTTACGGGCGCCGGGCTGGCCGTATTTCTTGCGCTCCACGGTCCTTGAATCGCGGGTGAGAAACCCCGCTCGTTTCAGCGTGGTGCGAAGGTTCGGGTCCGTCTCGATCAGGGCTCGGGAAATCCCCAGCCGGAGCGCACCGGATTGCCCCGTCAACCCGCCGCCCTTGAGGGTGGCGTGAACATCAAAGGACCCCAGGGTGTCGGTAATCACCATGGGCTGCTTGGCCAGGGTTTCGAGGCTATCGCGCTTGAAGTAGTCCTTCATGCCTCGGCCATTGATGACGAAGTTGCCATCGCCGGGCAACAGCCAGACCTTGGCGATGGATTCTTTTCTTTTCCCTGTGGCGTAAAATTTCTCGTGCACTTCCGGCATAGTCTACAGGCTCCCGAGGCCCTCTTTGGGGTCGATGGTTGAAGGTATATTAAATTAAATGGACACCGCTTCCGGCATCTGCGCCTGGTGCGGGTGCTCGTCGTTATCGTAAACCCTTAAATTGGTTTGCAGCGACCGGCCCAGGCGATTTTTCGGCAACATGCCATTGACCGCCTTTTTGAGCAGGTTCGCCGGTCTTTTCTCGCGCATTTCCTTGGCGGTGATGGATTTAATGCCGCCGGGGTAACCCGAGTGGTGGTAATAGACTTTTTGATCCCATTTCTGCCCGGTGAGCTTCACGCGGGCCGCGTTAATGATGATGACGTTGTCACCGGTATCGACATGCGGGGTGAAAATGGGCTTGTGCTTGCCGCGGATGATGTAGGCCGCTTTGCTGGCCACGCGGCCCAGCGGCTGGTCGGCGGCGTCGATCACCACCCACTTTTTCACGACATCTTCCTTTTTGGCTGAAAAGGTCTTCATGGAACGTTGCTCTCTTTCCCAGTCTTTGTATTAAATGGTGTTGTAAACTCTTCATCCTATGAAACTCTTTACACTCTGTCAATAAAATTATAGAATTCCCAGCGGTTTCCGCAAGGAAATCCTTGCCATTCGGGCAGGGGGCGAGTGAGCCTCGATGCCCCGGCGGCCCGCCCGGCCACCCTCATTCTAACTTTTTAATAGACAATCGGCTCTTCATGAACGACGCACTCTCCCCGGAAAAACAACCCATCGCCCGGAAAGCCCGCCCGATAACCCAGGACGGGCTGGATGCGGCCATCGAAAACTCCCGCAATTACCTGCTCTCCCGCCAGGCGCAGGAGGGCTATTGGGTGGATGAGCTGGAATCAAACGCCACCATCACCGCGGAACTCATTTTTTTCATGCATTTCACCGGCCAGGTGGATCTCGAAAAGCAGGAGAAAATGGCCCGCTACCTGCTCGGGATTCAACGCGAGGACGGTAGCTGGCCGTTGTATTACGGCGGCCCCTGCGACATCAATTCCACGGTGGAATGCTATATGGCTCTGAAAATCGCCGGCCGGTCCCTCGATGCGCCGGAAATGGCGCGGGCGCGGGAGGCCATTCTGAAAAACGGCGGCATCCGCGCAACGCGGGTGTTCACGAAAATTTTTCTCGCCATGCTCGGGCAGATTTCCTGGAAGCACGTGCCGGCGGTGCCGGTGGAAATCATCCTCCTGCCGGACAACTTCCCCTTTAATATTTACGAGATTTCGAGCTGGTCGCGAGGCACCGTGGTCCCCCTGTCCATCGTCTACGCGCACCGGCCGGTGCACCGGCTGCCCAAGGAAAAGGGGGTGGCGGAGCTCTTCACCGAACAGGACCGCGCGCTCGGCTTCAAGGCCGATGGCCACGCCTTCAGTTCCTGGCACAATTTTTTTATTCATCTCGACGGCTGGATCAAGGTCGTCGGCCGCTGCCCGTGGAAACCGCTGCGCAAAAAAGCGCTTGTAAAGGCCGAGCAGTGGGTCCTCGACCATCAGGAAGACGAGGGCGACTTCGCCGGAATTCAGCCCGCCATGCTCAACTCGCTGCTCGCCCTCCACTACCAGGGCTACGACAAGGACCACCCCGCCTTTGTCCGGGGCATGGAAGCGGTTGAGCGGTTTCTCATCGACCGTGGCGACCACATGTGCATGCAAGCCTGCGTCTCCCCGCTCTGGGACACGGCCATCACCCTGAACGCGCTGATGGATTCGGGCCTGCCGGGGAACCACCCGGCCCTCGTCAAGGCGGGCGAGTGGATTCTCGGCAAACAGGTGGTCAAGCGGGGCGACTGGCAGGTGAAGCGGCCCCATGCCGAGCCGGGCGGCTGGGCGTTCGAGTTTTACAACGAACTCTACCCGGACACCGACGACACCGCTGAAATCCTCATTGCACTGAACCGCATCGCCATTCCCGACACGGCCTGGAAGGAAAAGGAAACCGGCCGCGCACTGGCCTGGCTTCTCCACATGCAGAGCAACAATGGCGGCTGGGCCGCGTTCGACGTGGAGAACGACAAGGAGATCCTGAACGAAATCCCCTTTGCCGACCACAAGGCGCTGCTCGACCCGCCGACCACCGACGTTTCCAGCCGCATCCTCTGGGCGCTCGGCAACCTCGGCTTCTCCCGCGAGCACCCCAAGGTGCGAAAAGCCATCGACTTTGTGAAACGCAACCAGGAAACCGACGGCTGCTGGTGGGGGCGCTGGGGCGTGAACTACATCTACGGAACGTTTCTGGCGCTGAACGGCCTGAGATCCATCGGCGAGAACATGGACGACGAATTCAGCCAGAAGGCGGCGCGCTGGCTGATGGACCACCAGAACGAGGACGGCGGCTGGGGGGAAACCTGCGAGAGTTACTCGAACCCCGCCCTGCGCGGCCAGGGCGCCAGCACGGCGTCGCAAACCGCCTGGGCGATTCTGGGCCTTGTCGCCGCCGGAAAGGCCGGCGAGGAATCCACGGCGCGCGGCGTCAGCCACCTGATCGACCGCCAGAACGAGTCAGACACCTGGTGGGAGCCGGAGTTCACCGGTACGGGGTTCCCCGAGCATTTCTACATCAAATACCACATGTACCAACACTTTTTCCCGCTAATGGCGTTGTCGCGTTACCGCAGCGCCCGCCAGAGCCAATCTTCATAAAAATTTCACCCAGGTCCGCCAAATTTCCCTCAGCGGGTGGCGCTGTCGCGTTCGCTCGGTGCCAAAAGAGCCAATCCTCCTAACATTTCGGCCAACCGGAGCCTAGGCGCCGCCAAGGATCAACCCGCCGTGTTCCTTTCCGGAGGACAGGTGTGACGGTACATCTCAAGGGCAAACCGGCTGCGCTTCAGATGCTCGGTGGCGGCGGCGATCAGGTCGCCGTTTTCGACATCGGTGAGCGTCAGGCGGACATCGAGCCCCGTGCCAAGATCGGTGATGCGGCCGGTGAGCAGCGCCTCGGCCTCGAACGCGCCACCCAGGCTCCCGAGTTCTTCGCGGTTGTAGCTTAGTGCGGGAGCAAGCCGCAGGGTCTCCAGCACTCTCTCGACCTCGCCGCGCTTCACCACTCTGAACAGGCCGGCCTGTGTGATGGCTTCCACCACCCGGCCGGAAAAGTATTCACCGAGCGCCGACACCTGCCCGGCGTCGTTCACCGCGTCGAGCACCACGACCTCCTGCACGCCGCTTTGCCCGATGGTGTACGCAAGCTGGTGAACCAGATCGCGGGCCTTCTCCCGATAATACTGAGATTCGTTATGCCCGCGGGCGGGCTCCGCCCAATAGAGGGCGCCGGGCTCCAGCCGAACCTGACAACCCAGGCAAAGGGTGAAAATCAGCATCAGCAATAAACGGTATCCTTGTCGCAAAGCGCCTCCTTTTAAATCCCTTAACGTCCTCCTCCCTGGCCATCTTGAGCCTTGAGCCCCACCGCGCCTGGCTTAACCACTGCTCGCGCCTCCAATGTCTTTTCATGCACGCGCTGAAAATTTAGTGTATATATAAAGGATTCGCACACTTTTTATTTCACAGGGACAATGGCATGGCTTTAGATTATCGATGGATGCAGGGCATTATTTTCGCCTTGGCGCTGGGCTTTCTCGCAGCCTGCGCCGAGGAGAGTACGGACGAGCCCCAGGCACGGATGCCGGATAAGGAGCACACCTGGGTTCGCAAGGAAACGGTCAAAAAAACCAAGGAGGATTTTTTCGCTGCCAAGGACAAGGCGGCACCGCAATTTACCATCGACGAGGAACTCAAAAAGCGCCTGTCCACGCCTCCCGCCGGCGACGAAGAGCAAGCCCCCGCCGATGCCGCCGCCTGCCTAAATCGCGTGGAACCCATGGACAAGGTGCGCATGGCGGTGCAACGGGCCGGTGGGGCGTGGCACGCCTTCGAGCGCTCGCCGGAGGTGCGGCCGTTCTCCTCGCAGGGCATCCAGATCGACAGCCAGACCAACAAGATGGTATTCGCCTTCAAACACCTGTGTGACAGCGCGCGGGGGCTCACGAAAACCGGCCTGGCCATCGTCCTGTCGCACCGCCTAAAGTCGAAAAGCCGGGAGGAACTGAAAAAGGAGTTGATCAAGCTCGGTGAAGCCGAAGCCGACGTGGACAAATGGCTCGCCCATCAGAAGTACTACGCGGAAAATTCGAATCGGGATTTATCCTACACGTCCATCGCCTCGCTGATCTCCAAAGGGGAAGTGCTTATCGGCTTTTACGATGAGCTTTCCAAGCGCCAGGTGGATGCCGCCACGAAAGACGCGTTTCTCACCGATACGGCCACGCTGCTTTTGGTGCTTAATGATATGCTGGCGTCGGAAAAGTACATGGCCCTCGCACTCAAGGAGGACAACGCGGTTCCCAACGAATTTCTGAGTGATATGTGAAGGGATGTTGGGCCGGGCGGCCAAACGCGGGCTGCCCCGGCGGTCAGTTGAGCGTGGTGGCGGGCGCGCGCTTGCCCGTGGAGCGTGCGGGTTTTTTGGCTTTTTTGCTCGCGGTCTTTTTCTGCTTCTTAAATCCGTTCTCGAACGCCAGTTCGATCACTTCGTCCACATGCGACACGGGGTGAAAGACCAAGTCCTTGCGGATGCTTTCCGGAATTTCTGGAATGTCCTTTTCGTTGTCCTTGGGCAGGATAATGTGGCGGATATTCGCCCGGTGCGCCGCCAGGGTCTTCTCCTTCAGGCCACCGATAGCCAGCACCTTGCCCGTCAGGGTCAACTCGCCGGTCAGGGATAAATCGTGGCGAACGCGGGTTCCGGTGAGCGCCGAGATCAACGCCAGGGCCATGGCGACCCCCGCCGAAGGCCCATCCTTCGGCACGGCCCCTTCCGGGATGTGAATGTGGATGTCGAGGTCTTGATAAAAATCCTTCTTTAGCCCCAGGCTCTCGGCCCGCGAACGCACATAACTCATGGCCGCTTGCGCCGATTCCTTCATGACCTCCCCCAGCTTGCCCGTCGGCACCAGTTTGCCGCGGCCGGGAATGGCGGTCACTTCGATGGAGAGCAGTTCGCCGCCGAATTCCGTCCAGGCCATGCCGGTGGCGACGCCCACATCCAGCGGCCCGGCCTTTTCCTGCCGCTGGTACTTAACCACCCCGAGCAGATCCTTAACGGCATCGGGCACCACCTTGATGGAAAACTTGCTCCCCTCCTCCACCACCTTCTTCACCACCTTGCGGCAGACGTTGGCAAGCTCCCGCTCCAAGTTACGCACGCCCGCTTCCCGGGTGTAATCCTGGATGATTTTTTCGATGGCTTCCGAAGTGAAGGTGATGTTCTTTTTCTTCAACCCGTGCTCTTCGGTTTTTTTTGGGATGAGAAAATTCTGTGCGATGCCCAGCTTTTCCTGATCGGTGTAGCCGGGGAGGCGGAGCACTTCCATGCGATCGAGCAGCGGCTGCGGGATCGTGTGCAGGACATTCGCGGTGCAGAGAAACAGCACGTTCGACAGATCGTAGTCGATCTCAAGGTAATGGTCGTTAAAGTTGGCGTTCTGCTCGGGGTCGAGGACTTCGAGCATGGCCGAAGACGGATCGCCGCGGAAGTCGCTGTTCATTTTGTCGATCTCGTCGAGCATGAACACGGGGTTGTTCACGCCGGCCTTTTTCATGCCCTGGATGATTTTACCGGGCAAGGCGCCGATGTAGGTTTTGCGGTGGCCGCGAATCTCGGCCTCGTCCCGCACGCCGCCCAGGGACACGCGCACAAACTTGCGGCCCGTCGCCTTGGCGATGGATTTTCCGAGCGAGGTCTTGCCAACACCCGGCGGCCCCACCAGGCAGAGAATAGGGCCCTTGATCTTCTTCACCAGCTTGAGCACGGCCAGGTGTTCAACTATGCGTTCCTTGACCTTTTCCAGGCCGTAATGATCCGCATCAAGGATTTTCTGCGCTTCATCGAGTTTGATTTTATTGGCGCGGGTTTCCTTTTTCCACGGCAGGTCGACCAGCCATTCGATGTAGGTCCTCGAAACGGTGGCCTCGGCGGACATGGGCTGCATGAGTTCGAGCCGCTTGAGTTCCTTGACCGCTTTTTCGTTGACCTCCTTGGGCATCCTGGCTTTCTTGATCTTCTGCGCCAGGTCGTCGATATCCGTCTTGAATTCGTCCCGCTTCCCGAGCTCCTTCTGAATGGCCTTGATCTGCTCGTTCAGGTAGAACTCCTTCTGGCTGCGCTCCATCTGCTTTCGCACGCGGCCGTGGACGCGCTTCTCGATTTTCAGGACCTCCAATTCCGACTTGAGGATGGAGAGCAGCTTGTTCAACCGGTCCGCCGGGTGGTAGGTCTCCAGCAGGTCCTGCTTGTCCGCGGTGTGGAAAACCATGTAAGCGGCGATGGTGTCGGCGTAGCGGTGCGGTTCGGTGATATTGGCCGTGGCGGACACGGCTTCCAGGGGAATCTTCTGGTTGAGCTTGATGTACTGCTCGAAGACATTGCCGACGCTTCGCATCAGGGCCTTGATATCGGGGGTGACCTCTTCGTTTTCCTGGATCTTGACGACTTCCACTTCGTAATAATCGGGATTGTCGCAGAAGGCATGAATACGGCCGCGCTGAATACCCTCGACGAGCACCTTCATCGTCCCGTCGGTCAGTTTAAGGATTTGAAGAATATTGGCGAGGGTGCCAGTCTCGTAGATTTCGCTAGGCGAAGGGTCGTTGTTGTTGGGGTTGCGCTGCGCCGAGAGAAAAATATTCTTCTGCTCGGCCATGGATTTTTCGAGCGCACGCACAGAACGGTCGCGGCCGACGAACAGAGGCAGCACCATGAAGGGAAACACCACAATGTCCCGTAGCGGAAGAAGTGGCAGCGTCAGTCGTTCTGAACTCATTTAGCTTGCCTGTTTCTGGGTTTTATATACGAGAAGGGGGCTCTCCTTGCTCAAAACCACGTCTTCGCTAATCACCACCTCTTCCACGTTTTCATGAGAGGGCAGGTCGAACATGATGTCGAGCATTGTTTCCTCCAGGACAGCTCGAAGCCCGCGCGCGCCGGTTTTGCGCTGGATGGCTTTCTCGGCCACGGCGCGCACCGCGCCGTCGGTGAACTTGAGCTTCACGTTCTCGAATTCGAATAGCTTCTTGTACTGCTTCACCAAGGCGTTCTTGGGTTCGGTGAGCACCGTCATGAGCGCCTCGACGGTGAGTTCCTTCAAGGTGGCGACGACGGAAAAGCGGCCGACGAACTCGGGGATCAGGCCGTATTTGAGCAGGTCCTCGGGCTGAACTTTTTCCAGAATGGCTTCCTCGTCGATGTCCTTTTTGGACACCACCTCCTGGCCGAAACCCATGGCCTTCTTGCCGATGCGGTTGCGGATAATGCCGCCGAGCCCCACGAAGGCACCGCCGCAGATGAACAGGATGTTCGTCGTGTCCACCTGCAGAAACTCCTGGTGCGGGTGCTTGCGACCGCCCTGGGGCGGAACGCTGGCCGTGGTCCCCTCGATGATCTTGAGGAGCGCCTGCTGCACGCCTTCGCCCGAAACATCGCGGGTGATGGAGGGGTTTTCCGACTTGCGGGAGATCTTATCCACTTCGTCGATGTAGATGATCCCACGCTCGGCCTTCTCGACGTCGTAATCGGCGGCCTGCAACAGTTTGAGGATGATGTTTTCGACGTCCTCGCCCACGTAACCGGCCTCGGTCAACGTTGTCGCGTCCACGATGGTGAAAGGCACATCGAGAATCCGCGCGAGGGTCTGCGCCATGAGCGTCTTGCCAGAGCCGGTGGGGCCGATGAGCAAAACATTGCTCTTCTGGAGCTCCACGTCCCCCATGTCGATGCTGGAATCCACGCGCTTGAAATGGTTGTGCACCGCCACCGACAAGATCCGTTTGCACTGTTCCTGATCGACGATGTATTGATCGAGGTGTTTGTAGATGTCCTTGGGCTTTAGGAGGTGCTTGAAGTCCTGGCTTTTCTCCTGCGCCCACTCCTCCACCATGATCTCATTGCAGAGTTCGATGCATTCATCGCAGATGTACACGGTGGGGCCCGCGATCAGCTTCTTGACCTCCTCCTGGCTCTTGCCGCAGAAGGAGCATCGGTAATTGCCTGTGCCGGAATTTTTCTTGGCCATGGTCTCTCCTAAGGGTGCGGGGCCTAAGCCCGCAAATCATTCGTTGTCTTTTTTCTTACCGCCCTTGGCGACTTCCTCGCGGTGGGTAATGACGTTGTCGATCAACCCGTAGGCCTTGGCCTCTTCGCCGGTCATGAAGTGGTCCCGCTCTGTGTCTCTGTTGACCTTTTCCTTCTTCTGCCCGGTGTGCTTGG
>CP070799.1:292925-306506 GCA_020343535.1 Nitrospinaceae bacterium
GCGAGGGAATGATATTCGTCGTAATCAGCGCGAAAACCTGAACGTTCACTATGGTTCAGGTGCCTGAATACGGCTTCTTCCATGAGCTGCGGGCTATATACGACTTTCATAGGCCCTTTACAGTGGCTGGGTCATGGCTGGCAATGGGTGAGCAGAGGCGCCTCCTCTACACCCTTCCTTTTAACCTAGATGAGGCAATTTATATGTAATTTGCTGATGGATGTCAAGGCTTATCGATAAAAAATAATTTTGTGAATTTCCTGGGGATAAAAGGCCGTTTTCGCCTTGCATTTGCTCTCTTTTTGCCGCAACGCCGCCGCGGCCGGCCAACCCGCTCTAACACTGGCACTTAAAGGCCCTTGGAGAACATTCCCCTATCACCGGGCTGGATTTCCTTTAAAAAAATTCCCCTTTTTCACCCGGATTTCGGCAAAAAACCCAATTAGTACATTTTAAAAAACAGGCTAGGTAGCTTATCAATCAGCACTTTCGCCTCGATGGCTCCCCGCACCTCCGGGTCCATAAAGGAGCCGTTTGGCAAAGGTCAACCATTATAGGAAACTTCCTACCTCTTGTCGACAGTATCTTTCATTTTTTCGACATCCTGAATGGCTTCCAACAGGTGCTCAGGGTCCCCCAGCTCTTTTGCAATCTCACGGGCCCGGTCGAGATATTTGTCGGCGGGGTCTTTGCGGCTGACGACGATTTCCATTCGGGCAATGGTCAGGCAAAGCTGGATCAAGTTGCTTGTGCTCTTCGCGTCGCCAAACACCTTCAGGGCCTGGTCGAAGTAGCTTTCGGCCTGGTCAAACCGGCCGTCCTTGAACTGCAGGTTGCCGAGATAGGTCAGGTCCTGCCCGGCGCCGAGCTTGTCGCCGGTTTCCCGGGTCAGGCCCAGGGCCTTCAAATAATGGTTCTCGGCCTCCTTGCGCTGACCGTTGCTGAAACACAAATTGCCAAGGTTGCGGTGATCTTCGGCGATTTGCTTTTTGTCGCCGGACGTCTTGGACAATTCGAAGGACTCGTTGAAGAACCGGGCGGCTTTTTCGCGGTAGCCCCGGTCCATGTAAAAATTTCCCAGGTACCTTAAATCGGTGCTTATTTCATGCGGGGCGCCCAACGCGCGGGAGACGTCCAGAGCCCTCAGGTAGTGTTTCTCCTGATTCGGCCGGTCCTTTTTCTGGGCGTAGATGTTGGCCAGGTTCCGGCTGTCATAACAGATGGCCCTTTGGGCTTTTAGGTCCTCCGCCGCCTGCAGCGCGAGCAATCCGTATTTCTCGGCCTGCGCCCAGTCTTCCTTCTGGACATAGAGATTGCACTGGTTGCGGTAATCCTCACCCATTTCACGGGTGTTGCCGGCCTCCTTGTTGATTTCGAGTGCGCGCAGGTAGTGTTGTTCGGCGCCGGCGTAATCGGTCTTCTGCAGGCAGAAGTTGCCCATGTGCCGGTAATCGGTCACCAGCCCCTGGGTATTGCCGGCCTTCTGGTTGGCTTTCATGGATTTCTTGATGACTTTTTCGGCTTCCAGAAGTTGCCCTCGGGCGAGCAAGGTGTTGATACGGCTGCTGTATAGTTCGCCCAGGCCACGGGGGTCTTCTAGTTGCTCCTTGATTTCGATGGCTTTCTTGTAGGCTTCGTCGGCCCCTTCGAGATCCCTCTTCTCGAGTAGGATGTTGCCCAGGTTGCCTTGGGTGGCGCCGAGGGCGGCCCGGTCCTTCTGGGCTTCCTGAATCCCGGCCACCTGACGGAGGTGGTCCGCGGCCTGATCGAGATCGCCCTGCATGAAGGCTACGTTGCTGAGTTCGGTCAGGATCGCGACTTTGCGCTTGGGGTCGCTCTCGGACTCGGGCTTGGCGAGGTCGGCCTTCAGGTCCTCGGCTCGCCGTCCCAGGTACTCCGGCTGGGTCATTATATACATGAGCCGGCCCTGCACGCGCTCGCCGCCGGTGGTGTCCTTGAGTTCAGTGAAAACAGCGCTGGCGCGGCTCAGGCAATCCTCCGCCTGGAACAGATCCCGCTGTTTGATGAAAATTTCGCCGAGCGCTTCATAGCCCTTGGCCACCGCGGGCCGGTCGCCGATCTGTTCCATCAGTTCGAGGGATCGCCTGTGGTTTTCAAGCGCGCCCGCCCAGTCGCCTTCGAGGCCCTTGATGTTGCCCAAGTTGGCGTAGGAGCGCGCCTCCCCCATCGCGTCCCCGAGTTCCACCATGAGGTTGAGGGACTGGGTGTAGTCCTGCCAGGCCTGGGCGAGGTTCTTCTTGTGCAGGTGGATGTTGCCCAAGTTGCCGAGCAGGTAGGCCTGGCGGCGCTTGTCCTTGTCGCGCTCCAGCGTGGCGAGCGCCTTCTGGCAGTGCGTCTCGGCCTGGTCCAGCTTTTCCGGTTGGCCCGCGAGGCCAAGCTGCAAAAACACGCTGGCCAGGTTGCCATGGCAGATGGCCTGCGAGGGGCGGTCTCCCATTTTTTCCAGAAGGGTGAGGGTTTTCTCGATGGTCTCGGCGACTTTATCCATCCGTGCCCCCTGGTAATAGATTTCCTCCAGTTCCTGATATTTTGTGAGCAGCTCCCTCTCCTTGCCTTCCGCCGGCATCTCCTGAATGGATTTGATCAGCGCCTCTTCCTTGTGGCCGAGATAGGCGGGGTGCTTCTTGATGGAAGCGATTTTTTCCTCGAGTTCGCTGACCTGCTCCTTGTCCTTCTCGGGGTCGAAATACGTCATGGCCATCTGGTAACGGGTTTCTGCCGCCTCAAACTCTTCCCGGCCGAGTAGAACGTTGCCGAGGTAACCGTTGTAGATTCCCTGCCCTGCGGCATCGCCCGCCGCTTCGACCATTTTCAGGGCCTGCTCAAAATTTTGCCCGGCCTTGTCCAGATTGCCTTGATAAAAGTGGACGCTCCCCAGGTTGCCGAGAGAACTTTCGATGCCCTTCTGATCGTTCACCTTTTGCATGAGCTCGAGGGCACGCGAGTAATAGCTTTCGGCCTGATCGAGCCGCCGGGTCTGAAAACAGATGTTTCCCAAGTTTCCCAGCATATAGGCGCAGCCCGCTTCGTCGCCGGTTTGCTCCATGATTTCACAGGCCTTTTGAAAGTGAGATTCCGCTTCCTTCAGGTTGTTGCTTTTCAGGCTGGCGTAGCCCAGTTTTTCGTGTTTCTTTCCTTCATCCATCAGAGGGTCACCCTTTGGCTGATCGTTGCTTCATTGCGAATGGGGCTGTAAACGGCCCACGCAGGACGCCCCGGCCCGGCGTAAATTCCTTGTTTTTATTGGGCGGATACGGGGATGATTATATGGGGTCCGGTCGCGGCTGTCAACAAAGGGTCCCTCCCCGGCCACGCGCTCCCTCTATGCCGGTTCGGTAAAAAGCCCCCTTTTCAGCCGCGGTTAATTCCGCTTCTTGGCGGCCGGCCTGTCAAAAATGAGAATTCATGGGCAAAGCCAGCGTCAGATACTTGCCGCGTTCGGCATACAGAATCTTTTGTTCCTCCAGCTCGGCGATCACCTCTTCGATGACGCGCGCGCCCTCGCTTCCGGGCCGGGTTTCGGCGATGTTGTTTTGGATCTGCTCGACGGTTCGCGGCTTGTCGTTGCAAAAGGTGATCACCGAAGCGGGCACCGATGTGAAGCGTATCTTTTGGGGGCCGGTTTCCGGGCGCCCGTCGTACACCGTGACGAAATTCGCCGATTTCGAAAAAATGAGGTACGGCGGCTGGTCGGTTTCAAAGCGCGCCCGCCAGCGGGCCACCGTTTCCCTCAACGCCTGCACCCGGTGGGGATCGATCCGGTTGCCGTTTTCAAACTCGAAATCGTAGGCGATTTTCATGGGATCGATCTTCGGCGAATCGTAGACGTAGAGATACGCCTCGCCCGGCCCCTGAATGCGGATGCCATAGTCCTCGGGGCGGGTGAAGTAGGGGCTGAAGCGCTCCAGGTACAGGTCCCCAACTCCGATGGGCGGCTGCAGGTGGACCAGGGGCCGGATGAGTTCGGTCTGGATGCGGTAATCCTCGTCGGTCTCGCCGGGAAATCCGGTCAGAATGTTCCAGGTGACGTCGATGCCGTAATACATCGCCCATTTCAGAAAAAGGATATTCTGCATGGGGCGAACGCCCTTGTCCATGTCGCGCAACTGATTAACGCTGAAACTTTCGATGCCGGGCTGAACGACGTTGATCCCGCCGTGGGCGAGGGTGCGGATCTGCTCGCGATTGAGATTGCTCTTGACCTCGATGAAAATTTGGAAATCGAGATTTTCCCGCGCGAAACGGCCGAACACGCCGTCGAGGTATTTCATCTCGAGGATATTATCGACGATGCGAAACCGGAAGCTGTCGTAACGCTCGGAAAGCGCCGCGATTTCGGCGTTCACCTGTTCGATGGGCTTGGCGCGGAACTTCATGCTGGAGGCGTTGAGGCCGCAGAAGGTGCAATGGTGTTTCTCCCCCCACCAGCAGCCGCGCGCGGTCTCGTATAGGATGATGGGGTTTTCCAGCGCCGGCGACCGCGGGTCGATGGCTCTCAGTTCCGCGAAGTAATCGTCGTAGTCGGGCGGACCGTAGCGTTCGAATTCGACGAACATGCCGTCGGCCTCCTCGCACACCACCTCTCCCTCCCGGCGATGGATCACGCCCTTGGGGAACGGCTGCTTGTCCCTGATCGCCTGAAGGAGCGGGTGAAGAACGTGCTCGGCCTCGCCCATGACGGCGCAGTCGACCCACGGGAACACGCGCACGTACTCGAGTCCCATTTCGGAATCGAAATTCGCGCCGCCGAACATCGTGATCACGGAAGGGTATTTTTCCTTGATGAGCTTGGCGAGGGTGACCGAGGCGAGGTTCTGGTTGAAGGTCGAGGTGAAGCCGACCACCGCGTACCGCCCCCAGTCGACGGCCTCCACCGCCCAGGCGAGGAACTCGGGCACGCCCTGCTGCTTGAGATCCCGCAGGAATTCCGGCGGCTGGCCGATGGAGTGGCAGACGGATTCGACGTGGCCGGCGAAATGCTCCATGTAGCTTTGGTTGCGCTCCCCCTCGCCGAACAGAGAGTCGGAAAACAGCCACTCGCCGATCAGGTGCCGCTTTTCGCACAGTTCGTTGTACACCCCAAACCCGATGCGGCTGGCGAAGTGCAGGTTGAGGTAATGGCTCTTCACGTCCCATCCATGGCTCTTGAGCTGGGTGGATAGCGTCCCCAACTGGATCGAGGGATAGATGTGATAGCCAAAAGGCATGTTGACGAGGGCGATCTTGAACGGCATGGCTTCCATGATAGCAACAGACACCGCGAAGTTCACCACAAAGTTGACAGGCCGCGCCCGCGCCCCGCACCCGGCTTCGGGCAAGAAGCGATTGACAGGAAAGCGGCATCCTCTATAATCCCTGCATAATCCAGAGAGCGCAACGCGAACCCCCACGGTGGAGATCCATGCCTTCCAACGACAAGCTGATGGCGGCCCTGAAGCAAATCGGGTCCCTGACTTTCCCGGCCAATGAGGCGCACGCCGTCCTCATCGAACAACAAATCAATGAACTCGCCGTCACCGACGTCGGCGGCGTGGCCTGCCACCACACCGCCGGGGCTCCCGGCACCGAAAACACACGAATTCGGGTCTACCCCACGGGCCACGCCGCGTTTTATACCGCCTCGGGGCGGCGGTTCCTGTTCGTCGACCCCGGCGGCGAACCGCTGCATGAATGCGAGTGGAGTGAGGACGCCGAAGCCACCCAACTCAAGCGCGTTCGCCTCAAGCTCGATTGCGACCAGTGGCTCGGCATCATCCCGCAGGCAAAAACCTTTCAGAGCGAAATCGACATCAAGGGCCAGCCCGGCTGGGAGGAGATGGACCTCGACGGCCTGCGCCATAAAGCCGCCGAGGCTTGGCGGGTTCCGTTCTCCGAGGTGAAGTACTTTTACGGGGACAAGAATATGGTGCCGCTCGGCGAGGGCAAATACAATGTGTGGCTCAAGAAGGACGGGCTCTACGCTCTCGACAAAGGCGGCTTCGACAAAACGATCTTTATCAGCTTCATGTTCATGGTGAACTGGGCCCGGCTCGACCTGATTCCGGTGGTGGAGCTGTTTCAATCGACCCTGCCGGGTAGCGGCGGCGCGACGTTCGAATTCATCTGGGGCCTGTTTGACGACCAGTCCCGCGAGAAGGCCTTGCCGCCGCTGCGCTACCGCGGGCTGCCGACCTACCCGTCCAACGAGGCGTTCAACATCTTTTCATCGTTCTTCACGCCGAAGGGCCCCGAAGGGGAGAACATAATAAAAGTTTTCATGAACCCCGACCGGTCGCACGAAATCACCTGGACGCCAAAGCCCAACCCGCCCTGGCGCTATTTCAGCAAGGAGCACGGCATCGTTCTCACGGTGCAGGACGGGTTCCTGTTCAAGGTAACGGCGGTGGACGACCCGGTCGGCATTCCCTACATCAATTGCCAGCGCGGCGCGCGGCCGTCCTGCGAACGGGAAATTTACGTCGGCCCCAACAGCTTCATGCTCGTCGACGGCAAGGAGGTGCGGGAGGTCCCCCTGGTTTCGACGTGGCGCATTCATCCGCAAACCGACCCGCCACCGAAACGGCCGACGTTTCCGTTCGGCTGGAAATGGTTCTTCAACGGCTACCCGCCCGAGGTGGACCCGGTAAAAATTCTTTACACCGTGCCGTTCTACCCCGAAGGCCAGGCCGAGATCGATGAAGCCTCGATGCAGCCAATGGTACTGGATCAGATTTTTTATTACATGGAGATGTCGCCGGGCATGGCGGCCAAGCTGGAGAAGGTCGAAAAGGTGCTGGTACACACCTTCGATACGGTGATCGCCGGATGCGTCGACAGCTCCCACGAGCGCGAGGTCACCATTTTATACAGCGACCCGGAATTCGCGCAGAAGAACGCGTGCATGCTGTGGAACTACGGCGCGTCGAAAAATGAACTGGAGAACCTGAAGAAAGTTTCCTTCCTGAAGGAAAGCGAACACATCGCGGATGTCTACCAGGAAAAGTACGGCCTCATCTTCAAATGGATTCCCTTCATGTACCATCAGGACCGGCAGGCCTGCGAGGACATGCTGCACTGGACCGCCGAAGCCCTGTTGCCGGAGGGCATGCTGTTTCTCGTTGGCCCGCGCCCCATCCAGGGCCTGTTCGACCATTACGGACTCACCATGTTGTACAACGACCTGGTGATCAACATGCCGTTTTACCGCCAGCACTTGAAAATGTGCCCGGAGAACCTGGTCAACCCCGATCTGGCGGTGTTCCTGCTGGAAAGAAAACCCGTGGCTTCGCCCGAGGAGCCGCCGAAGCCGCAGACGACGCAGATCGAGCAACCCGGCGAGCCCGATCCGCTGCCGCTGCGCAGTTTCAAGCGTCAGGAATGAAACGGCCCGGCCGCCTCAAGGAGGCAGGTGTCAGGCCGTCTCGACCCTTGCAATGCGGCCGATGGCGATGTAACGCACATCGTCCACAATAAAGGACTCGCCCGCCGTCAGGGAGCGTTGCTCCCGCACCCGGGCGATGCCCACGACGCATTCGCCCGTCATCGCTTGTTCGAGATAGTCGCCGCGGTAGCGCGGGGCGCAGACCAGCTGCCAGACGCGTTCGCCATCCACAAGAATCGGCGCGTCAAGCTCCAGAAGGTAATAACGCTCCTGCCAATTCGCCTGGCCGGGGCCCTGCACCACCCCCGCCCCCTGCACGCCAAGCCCGCCCCCGGGCCCAGGAAAATCCCAGGGTTCATCTATGGTCAACCGGTGTCTCATGTTCACACCTCATCTTAACCCAGAACATCCCATGGACCGCCGGAAATTTCAAGCCGCGCGAAGAACCGTTCGCACCGCCCCTTTTCTCCAGGCGGGCCGCCCTCGCCCGGACGCTATTTTTTTCCGAAGGGCCCCCCGCCAGATGCCCGTGATGCATTTTCAGGCCGCCCCCTTGCGCCACACGAACCTCATGGAATACTATTTTTAGCGTTCGGGAGGGCTTGGAAAGACGATGGCGATTCATGGCGCCCTAGTCGATTAAAAAAATGGAAAGGATGGGGAGTAAATACCGACAGACCTTTCGCGCCTGAGATTCAACTGGGGAGAGGGGTTGCGCCTGGGTCATTCAAAATCAGCGGCGAAATTTCCCTGCCCGATCCCCCCGGCAATCAGACCAATCCCATTTCATGCGAGGTCGCGATGTCAAAATTTCTTGAGCTTAGCCAACTTTATTCGCAATCCAGAAAAAGGTACTTTGATTATCAGGCAGATATCCACGGGTTTGCGGACACGCTGATCACGGGGCTGGTGGATTATTTTTCAATTCCTCCCCGCCAGATGAAGCTCTTCCCCGTCTCGGGAACAGCCAACCCCGAAAGGGGGTATTCGGTCAAGGAAGCGACCCTATTGGCCGACGACAACTTCTGGCATTTAGGAATTCAGATCGACTTGATTTGCGATGAATGCAATACCATCCCCAAGCAGCCGATACTGATCAATATCGGGATAAAGCAGGAGGACGACCGGTATCTTGCGAAAATTTCACAAAATGACAAAGGCCATAAAATCAGGCGTGGCGAGAAGAAAGACTTTGAGCGCTTTTACGGGCATGTCTTCGAGTCCATTAAAAAAAGCATGGAATCCAGCCTTTTGAAATTTCTCGAAAAAGAGTCCACGCCCTGCCGCGTGGGTTTCCTGTCGAATTGTTCCTGAATATTCCGCCGGTGGGCTTGCGCCAAGGTTTTTCAGGCCGGCGCCACCGGCCGGCCCGCTAAAGCATGACTCCAGGCGCGGGCTCCTGGTAGGGCACCTCGCTGTTCTTGTGGTAGATGTCGGGCAGGTTGTTGGTGCCGTAGTGGGTGATGTAGAGGAAGACGTGCTCGCGCGCGTTGATGCGCATGGCCCAGGGATCGAAATCGTCTTGGTAGAAGGCCTGATACTTCTCCATGGCCTGTTCGGTGGTGAGGCCGGATTCGGGCGTGTAGTAATGATCGAACGCCAGGTCGTGCTCGGGATTCTTGTAAACGGTGATGCCGTATTTCTCCGGCTCTTTCATGATCGGCGCGGTGCCGTAGAGGACGAAGAAGTACATCTCGACGGAGTGAATCAGGTCGCGATGGTCGAGGAGGAAACGACGCGTGTCCTCCGCCTCTTCCTCGGTTTCGCCGGGAAAACCGTAGAACGCCATCACGTGGCTCCAGATTCCCACCCGCTTCGCCTCACTCAGGTTCTTGATGGCGGCGTCGATCCTGGTGTCTTTCTTGACCAGCTTGATGATGCGCTCGTTGGCCGATTCCAGGCCGAAATATAACGAGCGGCAGCCCGACTCGGCGGCCAGGTCCCACACCGCGGGGTCGAGCAGGCTCGCCTCGAAGCGGATGAGGGTCGTCCAATATATATCCAGCTTGGCTTCGACCATCAGCGGCGGAAGCTTGACGAACAGCGCCGGCGGGAACGACTCGTCGGTGAACAGGAAATGGCTGGCGCCGTATTTGTCCCGCAGGTGCTTTAGTTCCTCGACGATCTGGCTTGCGTGCTTGGCGCGGAACTGGTCGATGTAGCCCGCGCCGTGGTCGCAGAACGTGCACTTGCCCCAGTAGCAGCCGCGCGTCCCCAGGTAAGGAACGAGCTTTTCCGGCGAGAAGTAGAGCTCCCAGGGCAGACCGTCGAAATCCGGCGGCGGCAGTTCGCTCACCCGCTCCTGATGGAGAGGGTTGACATGCACCTGGCCCGCCTCGTCGCGGTAGATCAGGTTGGGAACTTCGCTCATCGGCCGGCGGCCGTCGATGGCTTCGACCAGCGCCACCATGGCGTGCTCGCCTTCGTAGGAGATCATCGAATCGAACGCGCGGCCGAGCAGGGCCTCCTTTTCCGGCAGCCGGTCCTTCAGCCGGGTGACCACGTTGCCGCCCACGGTCACGTGAATATGCGGGTACTTCTCCTTGATGAGGGTGGCGAAGGTGACGCCGGACATGAGCTGCACCGGTGTGCCGATGGAGATGCCGATCACGTCGGGCCGCTCCTCTTCGATATGCTTGAACACCAGCCGCCGGCAAATGTCGGCGTAGATGTTCACGCGGTCATCGTGCGGCGCTTTGACGAGATGCTCCGAAATCCAGGGCTGATAAATATTCAGGTTGCTTTCGGCGGGGTAAAAATGGATATGCGCTGGGAAATAGCTGACGGAGATGAGTTCCATGACTTCGCGAAACGCGTTCAGCGCCCACTCGGCCTTTTCCACTTCATAGAATTCCTGCGACCGTAGGATCTCCTTGCCGCGTTCGACCTTGCGGATGTGATGCTCGAGGTCGATATGCGTATAACTCTGAAGTATTTCCTTGATCTCTTTCTCCTCCGGGGTGATGGTTCCCATGCGTTGTTTTTCCCGCAACTCCTTCAAGCGGCCGCGGATGCGCTGTTCGGCGAAGCAGAGAAACTCCCGGCTGAAGAAATGGTCGTACATTTCAACGTTGATGTCCTTCTGCGCCACCTCGACCCCATTTTGCCGAAGCACGGCCGTCAGGCTGGGGAGGGCGAGGTAGGGGGCGGTTGGCACCCACTCGGGGGGAAATAACAGCAGGACTTTTTTCATGGTCTCCTGGCGCGGCAAAGGGGCCTCCATTGCCGCCGGGTTCGGCGCGGACGAAAAAACAATGAACCTCCACGCATCGGGTTTGCCTCTTATCTTATGGAATTTTATACTATCACAGACCGCCGTTCATCCCGAAACGGGATTCTTCCGAGGCTTTCCCTCCCGCCCGCGGGGTTCCCCGGGAGGCCGGCGGCAGAGGCGCTTAAAAATCCTTTTGGGATTGGCGGCGACTTGGTGTTACCATTGAGGCAATCCCAAAACGACTGAAACTCCAGGGCCCGGCGGCCCGGCAGGGGAACGGTAAACGGCATGAGGCCCGCCTGGAAAGCCCGGTTCGTTAAAGACTCGAAGGAGCGCTCGATTCATTATGGAAGCTTACGAAACCAGCACTGAAAATAAGGTCAAGATCCTTCTCGATGAAGCAAATTTGGCATTTTGTGAAACCGCCGAACGTAAGGACCAGAAAGACGACCGGCGTCTCGACGGCTCGGCCTGGGATCTCGGCCGGATGGACGGCGAGTACGACGAGGACGACTATCATCGTATTCTGGAGATGGCCCTCTCCGCCGCGAAAATCTGCGACGAGCACCCGGAACTCGAAGAAAAAACCTCCAACCTGTTTCAATCGATCACGGCGGAAAACGCCGATGACGTCCTCCAGCAGGTGATGGCCGACGAAAACATCCGGGAACTAGGCAGAATTTCCGTCACCACGTTTCTTCTGCGCTTTCCCAACGTCCAGTCCTTCGTCAATAAGGGCCACCCGCTGGTGCTTGCGATGGACGAATATATGCTGGAAAACGCTAACGCGCAAAACTGGCAGGACTATAAAAACATCGCCGAAGAATACGGCTGGCTGTGATGCCGGCCTGATGGAAACCTGAAGTGTCTCGTGGATCGACCCGATCATGCAGTTTCGATATCAGCTCGCGAAGAAAACCTTCAAGAATAAAAAGATCCCGCCCAAGAAAGCACCGGGAGAAGATCTCATTTCCGCCGACCAGCGTGGCGATCACTCTTCGGAAGATGTCAGCCTGTTAAGCCTCAACAAGGACGCCAAGCGCAAGGAGGAGGCCCCCAGGGAAGACAAGGAGATGTCGCGGCGTGAGCTGTTTTCCTTCGGCCGCCTTAGCGATTTCGCCGATGCGGTGGAGGAAGGCGAGAAGAAGGCTCCCCCGCGTGAGAGAGAGCCGACGAGCAACGGGGTTGAGAGCGAACCCGCGCAGCCGGCCGCCGACGAAAACCGCGAAACCGCTGACGATAGCGCCGCCCCCGCGCAGGAACCCGAGGCGCAGGGGCCGGGGTTCTTCAAAAGAATCGCCAGCAAGTTCAAACGCAACCCCGGCGCAGTGCAGGACCCGCCCGCCCAGGCCGCGGGCGAAGATCCCGTGGCGGAAGACAGCGGCAATGCACCCCCGGTGGGGGTGGAGCCGGCCGCCGAGCCGCCAGCCTCCAGGCTCGATGCCTACCTGGCCGATTCGGAAGAGGATGAGGGCGAGGTGGACCCGGAATACAGCCGCCGCAACCTGCTGCGCCAGGGCGTGCATTTTTTCGCCAAGCCCGCCATCGAGTCGGTGCAGAACAAGATCAACAAGGTCAACAACGCGGTAGACAGCATCACCAAACGGGTGCCGCTCATCCGCCCGCCCGGCGCGCTTTCCGAACAGGCGTTCCTCAAGGCCTGCACCCGTTGCGACGAGTGCGTCAACGCCTGCCCAAAGGACGCCATCGTGAAGGTGCCGAAGAAACTGGGTTTCCTGATCATGGGAACGCCCTATATCGATCCGAAGAAGGTACCGTGCGTCATGTGCGACGACCTGCCCTGCATTCCGGCCTGCCCCGACGGCGCGCTGAAACCCGTCACCACCAAATTCGACGTGAAGATGGGTTACGCCATCCTCGACAAGGCCAAGTGCCAGGCGTACGGCGACACGTTCTGCCAGCAGTGCATCATCGACTGCCCCATCCCGGGCGCCATCGACCAGGTCCAGGGAAAGCCGGTGATCAACAAGAAAGCCTGCACCGGCTGTGGCGTCTGCGTTCTGTCCTGCAGCACGGTCAACATTCCCGTGGCCATCAAGATCAAACCGCAGATGGTGATTGAAAGCCAGCTCCGCAAGAAACGGCTGGAGAAGGAGCGCGCCCGCATCGAAGCCGAGCGGGAGGCGGAACGGCAGGCGGCCCTCGCCGAAAAAGCCGGGGAAAGCGAAACCGACACGCCGGGCGGCGGAGACCCGATGGCGGAGGGCTCCCCTCCCGCCGCCCCCTGAGCCGCCCGGACCGTTCCCTCCTCGGCAAAGGCCCGCCGCCCAATTATGCACTTGCAACTCCCCGGTTTATTCAGTATTTTAAATCCTTTTGCCCGGCACGGCGCGTCCTGAACCCGCATTTGAACCCACATGAAAAGCGAATTTAAAAGAACCCATCACTGCGGGGAACTGGCCCCCGCTCATATCGGAGAAACCGTCACCCTGTGCGGCTGGGTGCACACCCGCCGCGACCACGGCGGCCTGATTTTCGTCGACCTGTGGGACAAGGAAGGCCTCACTCAGGTGGTGCTCAATCCGCAGATCGACAAGCTGGCGCACCAGAACGCCCAGTCGCTGCGCGGCAATTACGTCATCTCGGTCCGCGGCCAGGTAAGGGCGCGGCCCGAGGGCATGGTCAACCCGAAAATCGCGACCGGTGAAATCGAAGTCTATATCGACGACCTGAATATTCTTAACTCGTCGAAAACGCCGCCGTTCTCGGGCTGGGAGGATCAGGAAGTTTCCGAAGCGCTGCGCCTGCGCCACCGCTACCTCGACCTGAGGAGCGCCCCGCTGCAGAAAAACCTGAAACAGCGTTACCGCATCTGCCAGGTGGCCCGGCAGGTGCTCGACCGCCACGGCTTCACCGAGGTGGAAACGCCGATGCTGACCAAGAGCACCCCCGAAGGCGCGCGCGACTACCTGGTGCCGAGCCGCGTCAACCCGCAGAAATTCTACGCCCTGCCGCAGTCGCCGCA
>CP070799.1:306606-319534 GCA_020343535.1 Nitrospinaceae bacterium
GCGGGTTTGGTCAGAGAGGGATTCCCTGACGCCGAGCAACATCGCCGCCAGCAGGGCCTGGTCCTCACCAGAGAACAGGCGGTGAAGGGCCGCCCGCATTTTTTCCTGCAGCCGGGCCTGGGTGCCGGCGAGCAAGGGCAGGGGAAAAGGCGCCAAGCCGCTGCACCCCTTGCGCGTGCGAGAGGCTGCCGGTCACCAGGATGCCGCGGTTCTCGAGATAGAGCCGGTAATCGAAACCGCCGGGGTTGTTGAAGTTCTTCGGCCGCCTCAAACGCAGCTTCTCGAAGCGCACCCGCTCGCCGGCTCCCGGCAGGGCGGTTTGCGCCAGTTGGCGGACGGTTTCGGGAGGCGTGTGGAGGAGATACAGCGTGATGCGGCCGTGGCCGGTGACAGCCTGGCCCCCCTCGCCGTAATCCAGCCGGGTGAACTCGACGGTGAAGCGCACGCGGTCGGGAAACACGCGAGGCGGCTCGAACAGCTTGCCTTCGACTGAGGCGCGGGGCCGTCGTCCAGGTGCTGGAGAATATGATTCGCCGGCAGCTGGCTGTCCTGCATTCCGGGCAACAGGGCCTCGAGGAGAAGGAAGAGGAGGACGCCCGCCCGCGCCGCGGGCTTGAGATGGAGGGACAGCCCCAGGCCGGCCAGCGCCAGCGCCGCCGGCAGCGCCCACGGAAAAAGAAAGCCCCGCGATTCGGGCAACGCGGCAAGCAGGCCCGCGAGGAAGGCGAGGAAGAAGGGGGCGATGGGCGGCACGGTTACAGGGTCTTCAGCCAGGTGAAGCCGATTTGACGGCGGCCGATGTCCACCTCGGTGACTTTGACCTCCACCCGGTCGCCGATCTTGAAAATACGGTGGCGGCGCTGCCCCACCAGCCGGTGCTCGGCCTCAAGGTACAGGTAATAATCGTCGGTGAGGCTGGAGATTCTCACCAGGCCCTCGACGAAAGCCTCGTTAAGCTCGACGAAAAACCCGAAAGCCGTCACCCCGACGATCAGCCCGGTGAAGCTTTGCCCGACCTTGTCGGCCATGAACTGAGCCGCGCGCAGGTCGCTGATCTCGCGCTCGATTTCCTGGGCGCGCTCCTCCCTCATCGAGGATTGCTCGGCGGCTTTTTCGGCGCCGGGCAGCAGGGCCTTGCGCATCCGGTCCGAACATTTGCGTTTCTTGAGGAAGGCTTTCACCTGCCGGTGGATGACCAGGTCGGGGTAGCGGCGGATGGGAGAGGTGAAATGCGCGTAGTGCCTGAACCCGAGCGCGAAGTGGCCGGGGTCCTTCACCGAGTAGCGGGCCTTTTTCATCGTCCTCAGCATCAGTGTGTTGATGGTGCGCTCCTCGGGCCGATGGGCCACTTTCTGGAGCAGGGCTTGCAAATCCTGCGAGCTGACGTGGGACGTGGAGGGCAGGCGCAGGCCGAACGACAAGATGAACTCGTTGAAGTGCTCGAGCTTGTCCACATCGGGCTTTTCGTGGATGCGGTGGATCAGCGGCACGTTCCTTTCGCCCAGGAACTGCGCCGCGGCCTGGTTGGCGGCCAGCATGAATTCCTCGATCAGTTCGTGCGCTTCGTTGTGCTCGGCGATGGTGATTCGTGTCACCCGGCCCTTCCCGTCAAGGGTGACCTGGCGTTCCGGTAGGTTGAAATTTACGCTCAGCGACCGAAGCCGCCGCTTTCTTAAAATACGGCTAAGGCGGTGCATGGTTTGGAGCGCCGGGAGCACGTCGCCATGGCTTTTTTCCGGGTCGCCCTTGTCCATCAGGGTCCATGCTTCGTTGTAGGTTAAGCGGCGCTTGCTGACGATGATCGAAGGAAAGAAGCGCCACTGCAGGGCGTTGCCCTCCGCATCGAAATCGATACGCACGGTGACGGCCAGCCGGCGCACTCCCGGCTTCAGGCTGCACGCTTCGTTGGACAAGGGGAAGGGCAGCATCGGCACGACGCCGTCGGCGTAGTAGACGCTGGTGCCACGCTCGAAGGCCTCGCGGTCGAGGGCGGAGTTCTCGGGGATGAAATGGCTGACGTCGGCGATATGCACGCCCAGGCGATAGCCGCCGCCTTCGAGAGTCTCGATGGAGACGGCGTCGTCATAATCCTTGGCCCGTTCGGGGTCGATGGTGAGGGTGAACTCATCGGAAAGATCGACGCGGCCCTCCTCCTCCAGGCGGTCGAGCTTGGCCGCCGCCTGCTGGGCCTCCTTCATGACCTTGGGCGAAAAATCCCGCGCCACGCCGTGCTTGCGCAGGATGGAGCGCACCTCCACTTCCGGATCGGAGGCGTCGCCGAGGACTTCCGTCACCCGGCCTGTTGGCGGCTGGCGGCGGGTGGGGTAGGTGTCGATCTCCACCACCACCACTTGGCCGGGCCTGGCGCGGCCCTTGTCCCGCGCCACGATGAAGATGTCGTGTAGGTACTTTTCGTCGAGCGGCACCACCCAGCCGCCCTGCTTGAACGGTTCGTAGGTGCCGATCAGCGACGCCGTATTGCGCTTGAGCACGCGGATCACGCGGCCCTCGGGCTTGTCCGGGCCTTTGTGGTAGGACTCGATGCGCACCGTCACCCGGTCTCCGTGCATGGCGTCCTCCATCCAAGTTTTGCCGATGTAGATGTCCGGCTCTTCGCCGGGCGGCTCGGTGACGACGAAGCCGAAGCCGCCGGGGTGGCATTTGAGGGTGCCGGAGACCAGGTTCATCTCGTCGGGCATGCCGAATCGGCCGCCGCGCAGCTTGACGAGTCTGCCCTCCGCCACCAGCGACTTGAGCAGCGAACGGAACTCCCGCCGCCTGGGCTCGGTAATGGCCAGCGCTTTCATCAGCTCCGCCAGCTTCAGGGGGCGCGCGGTTTTTTTGCGAATCTGGTTGAGGACGTACTCTTCAGTGAGTTTCATGGGCCTGTGGGTTGGGGGGTGAAAACCGTTTATAGCCGAAAACCCGGCTGCGTTCAATAGGCTAGGCCGCGCAGCGCCCCTGCCCGCCCGGGTTTTTGCTTTCCCACCGCGATTGCCTTATAATCGCGAATGTTTTTTCGCGAACCTCGAGGACCCTGCATGCGGATTCAACTGGATTGGCTCAAAGAATACGTCGATTTCGACCCTATGCCCGCCGAAGCGCTAGGCGATATGCTTTCCCTCGGCGGCCTGGAGGTGGAGAACCTGGAAGAGGTGGCCCTCCCCGACGGCACGAAAACCCCGGTGATGGAGCTGAACGTCACGCCCAACCGCGGCTACTGCCTGAGTTACCTGGGGGTGGCGCGCGAGGTGGCGGCTTTTCTGGACAAAGAGTTTCGTCCACCCAGCCCCGAGGCGGAACTGGAAAAGAACTGGGGCCCCGGCGCGGTGGAGGAAAAGCTCGCGGTTGACAACCAGGAGCCCGTGCTGTGCCCCCGCTACGCCGGCATGGTGATCGAAAACGTCACCCCCGGGCCTTCACCCAAATGGCTGACCGACCGGTTGGTCGCCGTCGGTCTCAGGCCGATCAACAACATCGTCGATATCACTAATTTCGTGCTGCTGGAAACCGGCCAGCCCCTGCACGCGTTCGACCGCGACCGGCTCGCCGAAGGGCGCATCGTGGTGCGGCGGGCCCGTCCGGGCGAAGCGTTCAGCGCCATCGACGGCAGCGAACTAAAGCTGGAGAGCGATGCCCTCGTCATCGCCGACGCCGAGAAGCCGGTGGCGCTGGCGGGCATTATGGGCGGCGCCAACAGCCAAGTGACCGGCGCCACCCGCCACGTTGTGCTGGAGAGCGCCTGTTTCGATCTGGTGACGGTGCGCAAGGGATCGAAGAAATACAATATCCGCAGCGACTCGTCCTACCGCTTCGAGCGCGGCATCGACATCGACGGCGTGACGCGCGCCCAGGCTCGGGCGGCGCTGCTCATCCGCGAACTGGCCGGCGGCGAGATCCGCCAGGGCCGGGTCGACATTTACCCCGCACCGCAAGCTCCCCGCGTTGTCACCCTGCGCGTGGCCCGCACCAATCAGGTTCTTGGTTCGCGCCTCTCGGCGTGGCAGATCGCCGGCTATCTCCGCCGCCTCGGCCTTTCTCTGGGTCCCGGGGACGAGCCGTACAAGGTGGGCATTCCCGGGTTCCGGCCCGACCTCACCCGCGAGATCGACCTGATCGAGGAAATCGCCCGGCTGCACGGGTTTGACCGGGTCGAGGTGCGGTCCCCACATGCGGAGATTCTGCCGGTCCCGGTGACGCCGCATCAGGTCACCGCGCGAAAAACGCGCGATTTGCTCGCCCATGGGGGATATGCCGAGGCGATCAACTACAGCTTCATCGACAGCGGCCTGGCGGAGGCCTTTAAAATCGCTTTTGCCGGTCCCGATATCGAGACTATCTCGCTAAGCAATCCGCTCAGCAACGAGTGGGGGACCATGCGCCCAAGCCTGATGCCGGGGCTGCTCAAAACCGCCCAGCGCAACCTCAGCAAGGGGCAGAAGCCGGTGAAAGTCTTCGAACTTGGAACAGTTTTCTTGCGCGGCGCGGACCGGTCGGTGGAGGAGAAAAGCGCGCTCGGTGTACTGGTGGTGGGAAAATACGAGAACAGCGTCTGGAAAGCCACCGGTAAGAATTACGATTTTTATGACCTCAAGGGCGCCCTCGAAACGCTTTCCAGGGGCCTCGGGGTTGAGTTTGAGGCGAGGCCCGCGACGCGGCCGTTTCTTCACCCGGACCGCGCTATGAGCCTGTTCATCGATGGGTGGGATGCGGGCTACCTGGGCGAGCTCTCACCTGGCGCGGCGCGGCAGTGGGATCTGGGCGAGCCGTGCTGCCTGCTGGAGATTGATTTCGACCGGCTAATCCTGGCGTTGCCGCCGCCGGGGCGGTTTCAGCCCATCCCCAAATTCCCCGAAACCTACCGGGACATCTCGGTGCTGGTGGATAAGGCGGTGCCCGCGGGCCGCGTCACCGACCTGATCCTTAAAACCGGCGGGCCGTTCATCCGGCGGGTGGATCTTTACGACCATTTCGAGGGCGGCAAGATCGGCCCTGGGAAGAAAAGCCTGACGTTTTCCCTTGTATTTCAATCGCCTGAAAAGACCCTGAGCGACGACGAGGTGAACCCGGTTTTCGGTGCCATCGTGGGCGCGCTGGCCGACGAGCTGGGCGCCGGGCTGCGGGAGTGAGCACCGGCGGGAACCGGCGATTGACAGCGCTTGGCGCGGGTGATACGATTCCGCCATGCTGACGGAAAAGATTGAAAAACTGGAGCGGGTGGTCGGCGAGCTGATTGCCGAGCTGGATCGTCTGGAAGCAGAGAATCTCTCCCTTTCAGAACGCGTCGCCGTCCTCCAGGCCGCGGAGGAGAAATCTTTAGCCGAGAACAAGATGCTTTCCGACAAGCTGGCCGCGCTTCGGCGGCTGGAAGTATCCAACAAGAAGATGGAAAAGCAGCAGGGCATGCTCCGCATCAAGGTGCAGGGCCTGCTCGACAACCTCGAAAAAATGGATATTCCCTGAGGCTCATGGCGAACAGCGTCCCGGTAAAAATCTACGGCAGGACCTACAATATCCGCAGCGATTCCTCTTCGGTGCCGCCGGAGAGGGTGGCCGCCTATGTCGACGGCAAGATGTGCGAACTTTCCGGAGCGCGCGGCAAAACCTCCACCATGGACCTGGCCGTCCTCGCCGGGCTCAATATCGCGCACGAGCTTCTCGAGGCGCGCAAGGAAAGCGAGGACGCATTTGCCGAGGCGGGCCGGCGCATCGAGGGGCTGATCGAGCGGGTGGAAAAGAGGCTTGAAAACATTAAACCCCGCCGCGCGGAGGGCGCTAAATCCGCTTGAGAGCCTGCGGTCTTTGTGCTACGATGAGCTTGATAAAGGGAAGTCCCACTTCCCTGTTGTGTGCGAATAAAAATCGGATTTTTTGAGCCAACATTTTGTAAAAGGGGTCGATGAATCCGCTGTGGTGTGCAGGCCTTCTTCGGAAGGAAGCCTAAAGCAGTATACGGAAACCCCACCTGTCCTTGACAGGTTCAAAAAATGGTTTTTATCCGGCATAAACGGGGAAGTGTCCACATAATTCATCAGAATTCATTGATAATTGCCGCTGTGGGGCGATGGCATCCATGGCGACGGCCCGGGCTGTCGGGGCTGTGGGCGCGTGCTGAAGGCGGCGCCCGAAACAGGCGGGTGCGCTTGGAAGAATAGAAGGTGGCGCTTCTGGGATAGGGAGTTTTCTGCCTTTTCAAGGCAGTTCATGCAATAGGCTGGGATTTTTGCATATCAAAATCGGAAGGAGATGTTTTTCTTTTTGACCTCAAAAAGAAATACGCTTTATTTGTCAATAAGTTATTAGGGCGATTCTTGAGCGGTCCCCCCTTCGGTTTGCGTGTTCCATCCTGCCTTGCTCCGGATAAGCGGGCTGAGCGATCCCACCGCTCTCCTCATTTTCCGGTTTTCCCGGGCGATGCTTTTTCTTTCCGAGCCCCCATTTAATCCACGGCGTTAATTGAAAGCGTAGGGCCGCTGAATTTGACCTTGCGGGGAATGAGCCGCCATCGGAGCTCCCTTGTCCACGCCAAAGCAATTGAAAGCCGCCATTCGCAAACGCATCCTTGCGGCACGCACCGGGCTGGCTGGCGAAACCGTCCTTGGCCTGAGCGCCCGCATCGCAGAACGGCTCGCCGGGCTCACCGCCTACCGGGCAAGCCGGCATGTTCTGTTTTACCTGTCCTTCGATAATGAGGTGAGGACGGACGAGATGATTCAGGCGGCGCTTGCGGCAGGCAAAACCGTCTACGTGCCGTGCGTGAACGAAGATGAGCGGGGGCTGGACATAGCCCGGCTTGCCGGCCTGGATGAACGGATGTTCGAGCTCAACCGGTTCGGGATTCGCGAGCCGAAAGACAGGGCCCTGGCGCCGGTTTCAGCCATTGACCTTGCACTGTTGCCTGGGCTCGCGTTCGATGCCCGCGGCGGCCGCGTAGGTTTTGGGGCGGGGTATTACGACGGCCTGCTGAAAAAATTCGCAGGCGTCACCGTGGCCCTGGCATTTGATTTTCAGGTCCTCGACCGGGTGCCCATGGAGGAGCGGGACGTTCCGGTTCGCGCCCTTTTAACGGAGAAGAGAACGATAAACTGCGAACGGTTGCCTTGCTGACAAGGGCCCGCGGTTTACTTTTCATATAGAGGAACCCAAAAAATGGATGTTTTTTCAATTCAAGTGAGTTTTGTGGCACTGATTTTATGTGTGCTCGCCGCGCTGGCGGCGGGTTATGCTTTCGGTTTCTTTTTGCGCAAGATGTTTTCAGAATTTCAGATTCGCGGCGCCAAGGAGCAGGCGGAGAAGATACTCGAAGACGCCGGAAAGGAGGCCGAGAACCGGCTGAAAACCGCTGCCATCGAAGCCCGCGAAACGCGGATCTCGGCAAAGGCTGCGATTGAAAAGGAACTCAAGGAAAAGCGCGATGAATTGCGCGAGCAGGAACTTGCCGCGCGCAAGAAGGAAGACGAGGTGCGCAACATTTTTGACAAGAATATCCGCCTGGAGCGGGAGCTCGAGCAGAAAGCCCGGGAGATCTCAAGCCAGGAGAAGGATCTGGCTGGAGAAAAGCTGAAGTATCGCACCCTCATCGACGAGGAAATGAAGAAACTGGAGGTCGTCGCCTCGTTCACCGCCGAGCAGGCCAAGGAGGAGATTCGCAACAAGGTTGTCGACGAGGCGAAAAAGGACGCGGCCAAGGAAGTCCGGAAAATCGAAGAGCATGCAAAGGGGCACGCCGAAGAGGAAGCGCGCAAGCTCATCACCATGGCTGTGCAGCGTCTCGCCTCCGACCATGTCGCCGAATCATCGGTGTCGGTGGTCGAGCTGCCGAACGACGAGATCAAGGGCCGCATCATCGGCCGAGAGGGCCGCAACATCCGCACGCTGGAGCAGTGCACGGGCATCGACCTCATCATCGACGACACCCCCGGCGCCGTGGTTCTTTCCGGCTTCGATTCCATCCGCCGCGAAGTGGCCCGGCGCGCGCTGGTGCAGCTGACCCAGGACGGACGCATCCACCCCGGACGCATCGAGGAAGTGGTCAATAAATGCAAGAAAGAAGTGTCGCAGGAGATCAAGAAGGCAGGCGAACAAGCGATCATCGACGTTGGCATCGACAACATCCACCCGGACATGGTCCGCCTGCTCGGGCGGCTCAAGTACCGCACCAGTTACACCCAGAACGTGCTGGAGCATGTCAAGGAAGTGGCGTGGGTGTGCGGGGCCATTGCCGCCGAGCTGGGGCTCGACGTGGCGCTTGCCAAGCGCTCCGGCCTGCTGCACGATATCGGCAAGGCCATCGATCATCAGACCGACGGCACTCACACGCAGCTCGGCGTGGATATCGCCAAACGCTACAACGAGCATCAGTACGTAATCAACTCCATCGCCTCGCATCACGACGACGTCGAACCCGAATCGCTCTATGCGGTGCTGGTTTCGGCGGGCGACACCATCTCCGCGTCCAGGCCGGGCGCCCGGCGGGAGATGCTTGAAACGTACGTCAAGCGCATGAGCAAGCTGGAGGAGATCGGCGATTCGTTCCGCGGGGTGGAGAAGACCTACGCGGTTCAGGCGGGTCGGGAGGTTCGCATCATCGTCGTGCCCGAGGGCATCACCGATGAAGAATCGGGCATGCTCGCCCGCGACGTTGCCAAGCGCATTGAAAAGGAAGTCACCTACCCCGGAGAAATCAAGATCACCGTGGTCCGGGAGCGCCGCTTCACCGAATTCGCCCGGTGACCGGAGCGCGGGCCGGGGGCAGCCGCCCGGGCGGGAGGAGCTTCGCCTCTTTGGCAGGCGCGCCCTGGCGACTCGCCGCCTGGCGGAAGAACCTTGGAGCCGGCCCCCGCCGGCTTTTTTTCAACTTATAGAAGATCAACCGATGGAAGAAACAGGAAACCTCATTCAGCAACGGCGGGACAAACTCGATGAACTGAAGGAAAAAGGCATTGCGCCGTACGTTCACCGTTTCAAGGTCGACACCGATATCGGCCGGGTGGTCAACGATCACGGCGAAGCCGACAAGGAGACACTGGAGGCGAATAAGCCGCGCTTCACCCTCGCCGGCCGCATCATGACCCGGCGCAGCCATGGCAAGACCACGTTCGCCAACATCAAGGACCGCAGTGGAGAGATTCAGGTGTACCTGCGCCGGGACGACGTGGGTGAAGACGCATACGAGATGCTGGGCAAGCTCGACATCGGCGATTTTATCGGCGTCGGCGGCCATCTTTCCAGGACGCGCACGGGGGAGCTAACCCTGTTCGTCGACACGCTGACGTTGCTCTCCAAATCGCTCCTGCCGCTGCCGGAAAAATGGCACGGCCTGAAGGACGTTGAGCTGCGCTACCGGCAGCGCTATGTGGACCTCATCGTCAACCCCGAGGTGAAAGAGGTTTTCGTTCACCGCAGCCGGATTATCCAGGCCATCCGCGAGTTCCTCAACCAGCGGGACTACCTAGAGGTGGAAACGCCGATGATGCAGTCGATCCCCGGCGGCGCCACCGCCAAGCCGTTCAAAACGCATCACAACGCCCTCAACATGGAGCTCTTTCTCCGCATCGCCCCGGAGCTTCACCTCAAGCGGCTGGTGGTCGGCGGCATCGAGCGGGTGTACGAGATCAACCGTAACTTCCGCAACGAGGGGATCTCCACCGAGCACAACCCCGAATTCACCATGCTGGAGTTCTACACCGCCTACGCAGACTATAACGACCTGATGGTTCTTACCGAGGAGTTGTTCCGGTGGGTCTGCCAGTCGGTGTTTCAAACCACCGTGTTCACCTGTTCGCACGTGGTCGACGGCGAAGAGAGGCACGACACTCTCGATTTCGCGCAACCCTTCGCCCGGCTGCCGTTCAAGGCTTCCCTGGTTCAGATCGGCGGCATCGACGCGGAAACCGTGGAGGACCCGGACAAGGCCGTTGCTTTTGCCCTCCAACACAAGGTGCCGCTGGAGAAGAAGGACTCGCACGCCAAGGTGCTTGGCAAGTTGTTCGACTATTTTGTCGAGGACAAGCTGGTGCAGCCGACCTTCATCATCGACTACCCGCTGGCGCTGTCTCCACTATCCAGGAAAAAAGAGGACGACCCGACGTTGGTGGAGCGGTTCGAACTGTTCGTCGGCCGTAAGGAAATCGCCAATGCCTACACCGAGCTCAATGATCCCATCGAACAGAAACAGCGGTTCGAGGAGCAGGTGGCCGAGCGCAAGGCGGGGGACGACGAGGCGCACTGGATGGATCTCGATTTTATTCGTGCGCTGGAATACGGCATGCCGCCGACGGCGGGGGAAGGAATCGGCATCGACCGCTTGACCATGCTTCTCACCAATTGCCAGTCGATCCGCGACGTGATCCTTTTCCCCCAGTTGAAAAAAGAGTCCTGAAGCGTCACAATAGAGTGGCAGGTCCGCCCCGAGAGTGGGGAGCCCGGCCCGGCCGGAGAGAGGCATTCCACCTCCCGCCCATTACCTACGATTCCGAGCCTGTATGTCCTACGAACTCTTTGTCAGCCTGCGGCACCTTCGCACCAAACGCTCGTCCAAGTTCATCTCCCTCAACACATGGATCTCCATCGGCGGCGTTGCCCTGGGCGTGATGGCGCTGATCGTCGTCATCGCCGTCATGTCGGGGTTCGGCAAGGACCTGAGGGACAAGATACTGGGCACCAACAGCCACGTGGTGGTCAAGAGCCTGAACCGCTCGGGCGTCGAGAATTATGAAGCCGTCGCCGAGGGCATCCGGCAGGTCGGTGGCGTGCGCACCGCTGCGCCGTTCATCATGAACCAGGTGATGCTGGTGCATGAAAGCAACGTGTCGGGCATCGTGGTCCGCGGCATCGACCCGGAGCGCGAAGCCGGCGGTTCGGACCTCAGCCGCAACCTGGTGGCCGGAGACCTGGGCGCGCTGAACGCGCCCAGGGAGGGCGCGGGCGGTTCGCCGGCCCGCCCGGGCATCATCCTCGGCAAGGAACTGGCCATGCGTCTCGGGGTCCGCCTCGGGAACTCGGTGTCGATGATTTCGCCCGCCTCGCGCGTCACTCCGGTGGGGCTTATTCCAAAAATGAAGCTATTCACCGTGGTGGGGTTTTTCCAGTCGGGCATGTTTGAGTACGACGCCAACCTGGCCTTCATCTCCATTCCCGCGGCGCAAAAATTCTTCTCCATGCAGGACCGGGTGACCGGCGTCGAAATCTGGGTGGACGATATCGACCAGGCCGGGCGGATCGCGGCGGAAATTCAGGAGCGCCTCGGTTTCCCCTACCACACGCGCGACTGGATGAGCATGAACCGCAACCTGTTCAATGCCCTGCAATTGGAAAAAGTGGTCATGTTCATCATACTGATCCTCATCATTCTGGTGGCGGCGTTCAATATCATCAGCACCCTGTTCATGCTGGTCATGGAGAAGACCAAGGAGATCGCCATCCTGAAAGCCATGGGCGCAAGCGGCGGGAGCATCATGAAAATTTTCAGCCTGCAGGGGCTCATCATCGGGCTTGTGGGAACGCTTCTCGGCGCCATTGGCGGATTTCTCATCGTGCCCAACCTGAACGAGATCGTGGGATTCATCGAGGAGAATTTTGGCATCACTGCGTTCCCGAAGGACATCTACTATCTGGACAAACTGCCGTCGGAGATCCAATACATGGATTCGCTGCTCATCGTCCTTTTTTCCATCCTGATCTGTTTCGTGGCGTCGCTCTACCCCGCCTGGCGGGCGGCCCGGCTCAAACCGGTGGACGGGCTGCGGTATGAATGACACCGCGACTTTGAACGCGACCTGCCTGATTCAGGGCGTCGGCGTGCACAAGAGTTACAAGACCGCGCGCGAGACGCTGCATGTGCTCAAGGACGCCGACCTCGGCGTGGTCCAGGGCGAGGTGCTCGGCATCGTCGGCGCTTCGGGCGTGGGCAAGAGCACGCTGCTGCATGTGCTCGGCGGCCTCGACCGGCCGGATGCGGGGCAGGTGCTGTTCAAGGGAACGGACATTTACTCGCAGGGCAGTGTGTTTCTCGACCGGTTCCGCAATCGCAAGATCGGCTTCGTGTTTCAGTTCTTCAACCTACTTCCGGATTTCACCGCCCTGGAAAACGCCATGTTCCCCGCCCTCATTGGCGACATGGATAAAAAAATGGCCCGAGAGCGGGCCGAGGCCCTGCTTGTGCGCATGGGCCTCAAGGACCGGCTGACCCACAAGCCGGGCGAACTGTCCGGCGGCGAAAGCCAGCGCGTCGCCCTGGCCCGCAGTCTCATCAACCAGCCCGACCTGCTACTGGCCGACGAGCCGACGGGAAACCTCGACGCGCGCGCCGGCGACGCCCTTCTCGACCTGATTCGGGAACTCAACCAGACCTATGGGCAGACCTTCGTGCTCGTCACACACAGCCAACGCATCGCCAGCCGCATGGACCGGGTGCTGGAACTGGCCGGCGGCAAGGTGCAGCCCATTGACAAGGATTTGATCCTGTGAGGCCGCGCGCCTCGCGCTCTCTCTTATGGAAGGAAGCCATATCATGAACCTGGAGCAGGCCGCCCGGCATGTGGGGGGCGATTACAAGGGCGACGCTTCGCTCGAACTCCGCGGAGCGAGCTCCATCGAGGAGGCCGAAGCGGGCCACATCACCTTTGTGGCGCACAAGAAATATCTTCCGGCGCTGGCGTCCTCTCGCGCCTCGGCGGTGATCGTCGACAAGGAAATCGAAACCGAGATGGCGCAGATCGTGGTACCGCGGCCGGCGCTGGCGTTCGCCCGCCTGCTCGGCGTATTTCATCCCGAGTCCCGCCCGAAACCCGGCATCGACCCGCGCGCGGTCGTCGGCTGCAACGTGACGCTGGGGAACGAGGTGTCCGTTGCGCCGGGGGCGGTGATCGGTGACGGCGCGGTGGTGGGCGACCGATCGGCGCTTCACCCGGGCGTGGTGATCGGCGTG
>CP070799.1:319634-332364 GCA_020343535.1 Nitrospinaceae bacterium
GGATGATATTGGCAGCGATGTCGAACCGCTGCTGGAAGGGGATAATGAGCGCGACAAAACCCGTAAGAAAGACCACCCGTAATACCATGATGGCCTTGACCCGGAGGAAAAGCTCCTCTTCCGGGTTATGGATTTTACGCGCCATGATGGGGGGCCAGCGATTTCAGCAGGGGCGGGGGCCCTCCTGGAAACCGGCTTTTTACTTATTAAATCGTTTCGCCCAGTTTGAAGATGGGCAGATACATCGCTACGACGATGAAACCGACCAAGATGCCCAAAAACACCATCAGCATGGGCTCCAGCAAGGATGTCAAAGCGCTGACCGCCGCGTCCACTTCCTCATCGTAGAAGTCCGCGATCTTCATCAGCATGGAGTCCAGGGAACCCGAGTTCTCACCGACATCGATCATCTGGATCACCATCGGGGGAAACACGTCTTCGCGGGCGAGCGGCGCCGAGATGCTTTCACCCTCCTTAATGGATTCAATGGTCTTGACCACGGCAAGCTCGACGATTTTATTTCCTGAAGTTCTTGCGCAAATATCCAGCGCCTCGATGATGGGAACACCGCTAGCAACCAGAGTGCCAAGGGTACGGGTGAATTTCGCCACCGATACCTTGCGAATAAGAACACCCACCACTGGTAATTTTAGCGCTGTGCGGTCAATTTCGATTCGGCCTTTATCGGTGGCGTAAATTTTCTTGAACAGGAAATAGATCGCGGCACCGCCGATCAACATGTAATACCATTTGGTTCGAAAGAAATCGCTGACCATAAGCACGACCTTCGTCGGCCCAGGCAGATCCTGTCCCGCCCCCTCGAACATCGTGGCAAAAGCCGGGATAACGAACACCATGAGAAAGGCCACCACGCCAACCGCCACAGTGATGATAACGGCCGGATAAACCATGGCCGACTTCACGCGCTTTTTCAGAGCCTCGGCCTTTTCGATATATTCCGCGAGCCTCTTAAGAATGACATCCAGAATACCGCCGGTCTCGCCCGCTTCCACCAGGTTGGTGAACAACTCATCAAACACCTTGGGGTGCTTGCGCATGGAGTCGGAAAGATCACCCCCGATTTCGATATTGTTCTTCACCTGCAGTATGATATCGCCGAAGGTTTTGTTATCAGCCTGTTTGCCAAGAATATCCAGGCACTGGACCAGGGGAAGACCTGCATCCACCATGGTTGAAAACTGGCGCGTGAAAATAACGAGGTCCCGCCCGGTGATTTTCTGTTTCTTGGGTCCGAAAAATTCGCTTCTCGCCTTCTTTTTCCGGATGGAGGTCACACGGATATTCTGCAACTTGAGTTTCGCGACGGCGGATTTCTCGTCCTCGGCCTCGACTTCCCCTTTTTTTAGCTGGCCCCTGATTCGAGTATTGTACGTAAAAATTGGCACGGGTGAGTCCCTTTATAAATTCCCTAGCAGTTCCGGTTAATTTTTTTGGCTTTTGGATTCAGCCAGCTCCGAACCTATACGCGTTAACATCTCCGTGGTGACCCGCAATCGCTGCACAAGGGCACCGATGATGATTTTCAATTCTTCCGGCAAAGTGGCTAGAAGCTTCTCGAACGAATCCCTGTCGATAAAACCCACCGTCACCTCTCCCACGGCGAGCACGGTGGCGCTGCGGACCGCGCTCGAAATGAGGCCCATTTCCCCAAACACATCGCCCTTTTTCAAGGTGCCGACGATAACCGTCTTGTGGTTTACTTTTTTAGTGATACGAACCTTGCCCGAGATGACCACATAAGCGTTGTTGCTGATAACCCCTTCGGAGATGATGACATCCCCATCTGAATATCTCTGGATAACTGGAGCATTTCCAATGGTCATGACTTGCCCGCCGTATTGAGTGTTTCCCTGAAAACTTTGTAAAATACCTCGTTTTCACGGATCGCTTTTTTCAAAACCTGAGGCAACTTATCCAGATCCTTTTCATTCACCACCAGGTTCACGCTGTGGCCAAACGCCTGCATATTGTTAAGCGTTTTAAATTTTGCCCCGGTCAGCGCGACGAAAATATTTCTTCTCTGCGCCATCGGCATCTCGATGATCATTTTATAAACGGGGCTCTTTTCAAAAGGAATATTGCAGTAATTTTCGTGCAGCACCACCAAATCGAATTGTGTGAATTTAAGCTTGTGCACCGCATGGCCGGGGGATTTGGCATACTGGACCTTGAACCCCTCTTCCTGTGCCAGATGAACGTTGAGAGAGCCCCACGTCGGATGATACTCGACCAGGGTCTTGACCCATGCCTCGCGGTTTTTATCATCGAGCACGAGAGCGATCCGGTCGTTCTCGTCATAGATGATAAGGTCCTCATCCTCCTCCTCTTCCTGGCTATAATCGGTATCAAGCACTTGGCCGGGCATGTCCAGGTAATCGTCCTCATCTTCCCATTCAGCGGTGGGCGCCTCTTTTTCTTTCATAGCGGGCTGCGGGTCGACGCGCACCTTGGTCTTGCAGGCAGGGCATGTCACCATGAAGGCCTTGCCCTTCGGCAATTTTTCGTCGGGGATGTTTATGGGTCGATCACATCCAGCACAAATGATTTGCATTTCTTTTCCTCGGAAAAACCCTGACTTCAAAGATACTCTTCCCAGACCGCCTCCCATGGGAGACCGGCAATTTTGCTGAATTTGCCGCCGCCGGGAAAACCGGTTATCTCAATTGCTCTTCGTAATCCGCATCCATCGAGAGGTCGTCGATATCCGTGGTCCTCTCGCCCTTGCTCGCCTTGATCGTATCGATGCCGCGGCCGACGATGGCCTTTCGCGACGCATAAGCCATGGCCGTTTCTTCCGTGATCAATCCCTTTTTGAAAATTTTAAGGATGTACTGGTCGAAGGTCCACATACCGTAGGCATCACCCTCCGTGATGATTTCATAGAAGGTTTTTCCTTCCGACTCACCGTTGATGATGGAGTCCTTAACGCGGAAACTCGAAGCCATCACCTCAAACAACGCGATCCTTCCACCACCCACCTTGGGGACCAAGCGCTGGCTGATGACCCAGCGAAGGCTGTCGGCCAAGCGCACCCGGATGTGTCTTTCCTCTTCCTGGGGAAACATACCGAGAATGCGGTTGATCGTCTGGCCCGCGTCGATGGTGTGCAGCGTGCTAAGAACCAGGTGACCGGTTTCCGAAGCGCTAAGACCCACCTCGATGGTTTCGCGATCACGCATTTCGCCCACCAAGATTACCTTTGGAGCCTGGCGCAGAGCCGCCCGCAAACCGATGGAGAACGATTCATAGTCGGCACCCAGCTCACGCTGATTGAACGTCGCCTTCTTCTGCGGATGCAGATATTCCACCGGATCTTCGAGGGTGATGATGTGGATGGCCTTGTCCTCATTCATTTTATTGAGGATGGTGGCGAGAGTGGTCGTCTTACCGCTTCCGGTCGCGCCCGTGACAAGCACCAGGCCGTTTTTATCCTCGGCGATGCGGGCGAACTGCGGCGGTAGGTCCATCTCCTGAATCGTCGGAACCCGCGTCTCCAGTTTCCTAAGCACGATGCTGTACTGCCCCTGCCGGGAAAAGATACTCACACGAAAGCGCACCTTCCCTTCCAGAAAATAGGAGCAATCGCAGGACCCGTCGCGCACCAGCATCTGTAACAGCCTGCGGTCGGAGTTGATGATATTCATGGCGAATATCTCGGATTGGAACGGGGTGATCTTGGAAATAAAAGGTTCCATTTTCACCGCGGTCAATTCGCCGGAGCTTTCCACCTGAAAAGGTTTTCCAGGCGTAATATTAAGGTCCGAAATATTCGGCTGGGATTCCAGCATCGTTGTCAGAATATGATCGATCTCTGCTTTTTTCATTGGACTCTTTAAATGAATTCAGGGGGCGTTTTCAGGAACTGGATGAAGCGTTCCTTCACCAGCGCCTTGTCGTAAGCATCCTCCTCACTGATCTTTCTCGACTGCAAGGCATCCAGGATGGCATCATCCAGCGACTGCATGCCAAACTTCTTACCCGTCTGAATCGCGGAAGGAATCTGGAACGTCTTGCCTTCCCGAATCAGGTTGGCCACCGCCGGAGTGACCACCAGGACCTCCAGGACCGCCATGCGGCCTTTTTTATCGATCCGCTTGAACAGGTTCTGCGCGATGACGCCCTTCAGGGATTCGGACAACGTGGTACGAATCTGCGCCTGCTGGTGGGAGGGAAACACATCGATAACTCGATCGACGGTTTTCGCGGCGCTCGAAGTGTGCAAGGTGCCGAACACCAGATGGCCGGTAGAGGCGGCCTCCAGAGCCAGTTCGATGGTTTCGAGGTCCCGCATTTCACCCACGAGAATGATGTCGGGGTCCTCACGCAGAGCCCCGCGCAGGGCCGACTTGAAACCCCGCGTGTGCACCCCCACCTCGCGGTGGTTGATGACGCAGCCCTTACTCGTATGGACGAACTCGACCGGGTCCTCGATGGTGATGATGTGGCTTCGCTTATTGCGGTTGACATGGTCGATCATGGCCGCAAGCGTGGTGGATTTGCCGCTGCCCGTCGGCCCCGTCACAAGCACCAGCCCCTTATGAAGCATCGAAAGCTTGTTGAGCACCGGGGGCAGCCCGAGCTGCTCCACCGATAGAATCGTGCTGGGAATTTCCCGAAACACCGCGCCGATACCCCACTTCTGCTGAAAATAATTGGCCCGGTAGCGTGCCAGGTTGGGGATTTCGTAAGCGAAGTCGATATCGCCGGTCTCCTCGAAGACCTTGATCTTGTCCTCGGGGGCGATCTCATAAAGCATCGCCTTGAGTTCATCGTTGCCGAGAATCTTGTATTTAACCCGCTCCATGTCCCCGTGAACACGAAGAATAGGTTGCGAGCCCGCCACAAGGTGAAGGTCGGAAGCGCTTTGCTCATTCATCAATTTAAAAAACGCGTCAATCTTGGCCACGGTTCACTCGAGCAATGAGGCGTTGATAATAAAGTCCCGGACCACTTCCCCCGGAACCTCAGGCAGCATTAGCGGCTGGCCGTTTAAATACAATTGCGTGTTATTTTTATTCCCAATGGTGATACGAAACTTTTCCTTGCCGGAAAACGTTTTGGCAAGGCCGCCGGGAAGAATAAAATCCTCCTCCCGATAATCGTCCACCGTTAAATTGAACCAGGAATTCTCTTGTGCCTGGATTTTCAGCACAAGCTCGGATTCCGTTTCGCCCTCGGTTTCACTGGGCAGGCTATTGTTGCCCGCGTTTGACGATACTGCAACACTTTGAATTATAACCTCTTTTTGGTCTTCCGTCGAAACTTTTTTACTTTCTGCAAGCTCAGGAGAGGGCTTCACGGGGGGTGCAACCGGGGCCTTGGGGACACTTTCAGCCGCCTTCGGATCGCCGAAATTCTTTGAAAAATCCCCGCTTTTTTCCACCTTGTCCGCTGGTTTCGCGGCGGATTCCGGAGCCGGTATTTCGGCAATATTTTTTTCATCCGCAGGCTGTTTTTCTTCCGGAACCAGCGCAGCGGAACCCGTCTCGGCACTCGGAGCGGCGGGAGGCAACCCCGGTGCCGGAGTCGCTAGGGGGGGGTTATCCTGCGCCCGGTCCGCGAAATACATTCCGCCGTAGACCAGGCCCGCAAGGACCGCCAAAAAACCGGTAAGCCCTACGATGGGCTTCAACAAGGACTTCTTTTGGCATTGCTCCGATTGGGCGCTTTCCAATACTTTACGCCGTTCCCGGCCCACCGAATCATCATAGGTGTTGATGATTTCCTCGACGTTGGAACCTATGGTTTTGGCGTACGACCGGATGTATCCCTTGACGAAAACTTCGCCAGGAAGATTATCGTAAAGATTATTCTCCAACGCTTCCAGGTATTTCAGATGAATCTTCGTCTGATCGGCGATATCCTCCAAAGCCACGCCGCGAAGTTCTCTTTCATGCTTCAGATAGGAACCAAAATCTTCGTTTTCGTTCATGATCCTGTTTGCAGAACTTTAAGATATTCTCTGGATGATTGGGCCCATTGACTTTGTGGCGCAAGCCGCAACACCTCCTGGAAATGCGTCTGCGCTTTTTGATTCTCTTTTTCTTTCAGGTAAAGAACCGCGATCTCATAATGCGCCTGAGCGAACCGGGGGTTGAGGGTAAGGGCCTTTTCAAGGGATTGTCTCGCCTCGTTGAAACGTTCCCGGTCCCTGTACGCCAACGCCAGATTGAGACGAATCGCGGGGTGGTCCTTAATCTCGATGGCGGTCAGCCATTCCCTTTCCGCCTCTTCATACATGCCCAGGTTGTAATAACTGAGCGCGAGGTAATTATAAATCTGGTGTGGCATCGGAGTTCCCGGCCGGTTCAGGTCCTCCGTGAAATAATGAACGGCCTTTCGCCAGTCCTTCCTGCGCATGGCCAGGCGGCCGAGCTCCCGGATTGCCGGCTTGTAGTCCTTGTCTATTTCAAGAATCGATAGAAAGGTCTTTTCGCCATTGTCGAAATCGTTGCTCAACACATAGGCGTTGCCAAGTTGCATGCGGTAAGTCAGATTTTCCGGGTCCAGATCAATCGCTTCAACCATCGTGGCGATCGTTTCCTTCTGCATGTTTAGTGATGCGAAATGCATCGCCTCCTTGAATTTTTCCCGGGCCTGCTTTTTCGAATCGGAATCGGCGGTCTTAACCGGCTGGCTCGCACAACCCGCCGCCAGCAGACCGGCAATCACAAGACCGAATAATATTCGGATTAGTTCTGGCCTGAATATCGCCAAAGTCTGTTCCTTATTGATATTACTTATTATGAAAATCTTTTAAAAGTCAGCAAATTATACCAAAATGACGAAATTTACTCAACTCGGCCCAAGCGCGGACGAAGCCCGCCGAATGGAGCTATCTTACTGGATTTTCATTAAATTAGGCCCAGGAGACCGGTGGAACATTGAAAACCGCCTGATCGTATCCTCACCTAACAGGGCGGGATAAACAATGAGGAACCCGCCGGAAAAAAAATTTTGCCCCCCAGGGAAGATCCGGGTAAATTGACCTGTCAATCTCTTTCGATCCCCTAGCAATGACCCTGGACCCCGAATCCACCAACGACAAAACCCCGGCCGCTCCTGATAACCGGGAAATCTCAGGCGAAGCCTTGAAGGCCATCCTGAGGAATCACCAACGGTGGGTGGAGAGTCATGGAAAAGAAGGGGAAGCCGCCGCCCTGGCCCAAGCCCACCTGAAAGGGGCAGTGATGATCGGGGCCAACCTCTCCCACGCCGATTTTCAAAAGGCGAATCTCTACGGCGCTTACCTGAAAAACGCCGATCTCAGCCACGCGAATTTAGGCCATGCCAGCCTTCGCGGTGCCAACCTGCGGTGGGCCAATCTGGAAAACGCTAATATGGAAGGAGCGAATCTGATTCGGGCGGATCTTTTGAGCAGCAACCTGAAGGGGACGAACCTGAAAGGAGCCAACCTGCAAATGGCTTCAGGACTGACGCGGGAACAAATCGACGAGGCCCACCTCGACAACACTACCCGCCTGCCCGACCACTTAAAATAAGGCCTTCCGGATTAAGACCTCCGTTCGTGTTATGGAAAAATCGGTTGGGTGGATACAACCCCGTTTTAAAACTACGGGCAGATAGCACCGGGGCGCTGGATTTAACGCCTTAGGAAAAAGCCGCCTTGGCGGAAGCGATCATGTTTTTAAAACTCGCCGTCGCGTCTTCTGCGGCGGTGGCCTCGTAGCCGCAATGGGCTGTGCAATCGGCGCACTTAGGATGGTTGCGATGGCCGTATTTCTCCCAGGGCGTAGTTTCCATCAATTCCTCAAACGTTTCCGCATAACCTTCATCCAGCAGATAGCAGGGCTTTTGCCACCCGAGCACGGAATAATTGGGGTTGCCCCAAGGCGTGCAATCGTAATCCCGGTTTCCCTTCAAAAAATCCAGGTAAAACGGTGAGTGGTTGATATCCCAGCGCCCGTTCTTGTTTTTACTGAGCAGTTCGTTGAAGAACTCGAAGGTTCGCTTTCTCCCGAAGAAATGATCCTGATCGGGCGCGTCCGGGTAGCGAAAGGCCGAGGCCAGGGTGACACCATCCACCCCCAGCGGTTTCGTGAAGTCGAGGAATTTCTCTGCCTGCGCTACCGTCGTGTCCTCAAAAAACGTGGTGGCGCTGGTCACCCGGTAGCCCAACTTCTTGGCCTTGCGAATGGCCTCCACCGCCACCTTGAACGTTCCTTTATGATCGACGATGCGATCGTGCACTTCTTCCAAGCCATCGAGGTGCACCGATAGGGTGAGCAGGGGCGTCACCGGCAACTTGCCGAGAAAAGAATCGAGCAGCAGCGCGTTGGTGCACAGATAGACGTAACGCCCTTGGGCGATCAGCCCTTCGACGATCTCCTGAATCTGCGGGTGCATGAGCGGCTCGCCGCCGGCGATGGATACCACCGGCGCACCGCATTCCTCCGCCGCCTTCAGGCAATCCTCCGGGCTCATGTTTTGCTTCAAAATTTCGTTGGGTTTCTGAATCTTGCCGCAGCCGATGCATTCGAGGTTGCATCGAAACAACGGCTCCAGCATGAGCACCAGCGGATACCGCTTGCGCCCCTTGAGTTTTTGCTTAAATATGTAAAGGCCGACTTTGATGGCCTGGCCGACTGGAAGCGGCATGGGTCGAATTTCTCCTAAATAGGTCGCGCCTGAAAGCCCGGCGCAATCTTGAATTGCGCTTCTTAATTAAACTGTTAAAATCTTAATTGCCGATAGGCCCCAAGTATATTTTAGATTTCCGAGGATTCCAATCGATAATCGCCCCTGGGGTGGGCGGCAAAATGCAAGAGCCTGTTCCGTCGCCGCGCCACACCGCACCCTTTTCGCACGCGTGGGAACCCATCTAAAAAAACTGACGCTGCTCTTCGTCCTTATTTTGCTAGCCCTGGTCCTGGATGGCCCCCTGACCTACGACCTGTTCGACTTCTCCACCCAGCCCTTGGCGAAGGCGCTTGGGCTGCTGTTTTTCGTAGGGATTCTGGCCGCCATCGTCTGGGCCGAGACCACCAAAAAGAACGGAGGAAAAAACAGCTTGAAGTGAACCCTTATCAACCCATCAGGCTTTCCACTTCCGCCGGAACCTTGATAAGGCTGAGCAACGCATAAAGCTCCACCGGCCCCGCCGTTCGCAACCACACGCGGCCGCCCCCTCCATGGGCCACATCAAGGGCCGAACCTTCCCGGTCTTTCATCTCTTCCAGCACGAAGCGGTATTGGTGACCGGGAGAAATGAATTCCAGCGCGTCTCCCCGCTCCACGCGATTTTTAACCTCGACCTCCATCCATCCGCCGGCCCGCGTGTTTATCACCTGACCGGCGAACACCTGCGGCAATTCCGTCACCTGCGGCGAATCCATACGCTCGGTTTCCTCCCTCTGGTGCGGCCTGAGAAACGCAGAGGTGAAACCACGATTCGCGGTCTTCTCCACCTCGCCCAGTAATTCTGGATTGAATGGGCGGTTGTTCATCAGGTCGTCGATGGCCCGTCGGTAGGCGCGGGTTATGAGGGAAAGATAATAAATCGACTTCGAGCGCCCCTCGATCTTGAAGGACATCACACCCGCCTCCTGCAGTGGCTCGAGGAATTCAATTGCACGCAAATCCTTGGAGTTCATGATATAGGTTCCGTGCTCATCCTCATCGATCGGCATGAGTTCCCCAGGACGTTCCTTTTCTTCAATAAAATATTCACCGCCGCCACAGGAACCTGCGTTTTCTTTTCCTTCATGCACATCGTACTCCCATCGGCAACTATTGGTGCAGGTGCCCTGGTTGGCATCGCGGTGATTGAAATAGTTCGACAGCAGGCAGCGCCCGGAGTAGGCGATGCAGATGGAGCCATGGACAAAGGATTCCAGTTCCATTCCCGGCACCCGACGGTGGATTTCAGCGATCTCCTCGATGGAAAGCTCACGCGACAAAATCACCCGGCGAACCCCCAGATCATGCCAAAATTTTACCGACGGCCAGTTAATAGTATTGGTCTGCACCGAAAGATGAACCGGAACATCGGGAAAATGTTTCAACACATACTGGATCAGGCCGGGGTCCGACATGATCAACCCATCGGGACGGGCGGCGGCATATTTTTCGAGCGACTTCCGGAACGAATCCACCTTGCGGTTCGGCGGCAGAATGTTGGCGGTGATATAAATTTTTTTTCCCAGGCGATGCACCTCATCGATGGCGTCCAGAAGCGTTTCGTCCTTGAACAGGTTTTCGCGCGCGCGCAGGGAGAATTTTGGAATCCCCGCGTAGACCGCGTCCGCGCCATAGGCGAACGCGTAGCGCATTTTTTCCGGGCTGCCCGCCGGGGCTAAAAGTTCGGGAGTGATGGACATTGTTCTGGTGATCCCGTCGTGGGTAAAGCGGCGAACGGGGTTTTGCGCGAACATGCCCCGACCCGCAGGAAAGGAAAAAAATAACCGCTCACTCTTCCCGTTGAATAAAAAACTCTACAACACCCCTGCCGCCCGCCGCAAGCATTTTAAATCGCCCTAACCCGGAGCCCGACCGTCCCTGGCCACGGCCGCACCGGCAAGGGGCAAGCGGCTAAAACCGGCCAAAAACCGGCACTTATCGCCGACCCTGAAACCAATAAAATCAATAGTTTACATTTTCCTTCCCTTGCCTTATCTTAATTAAAGAGCCTTTTTTTAAGGCGATTCCCACTGTGGGCTTAACACCCGGCCCCCGGGAGGTTCGATTTCGATCAATTAAGGAGGAAAGAACATGCAATGCCCTGCTTGTGATAACCAGCTGAGCCCCATGGAGGCCGGCGGCGTCACCGTCGATATCTGCAAAGGCGGGTGCGGCGGCATCTGGTTCGATAATTATGAGTTCGAAAAATTCGACGAGCCCCACGAAACCGCCGGTGAATCGCTGCTCAATATCGAAAGAAGGGGTGCGGTGAAAGACGACCAGGCCGGCAAGCACCCTTGCCCGAAATGCGATGGAATCGTAATGCAGCGTAACTTCGTGAGCGTCAAGCACAAGGTTGAAATTGACGAGTGCCCCATGTGCGGCGGCATTTGGCTCGACGCCGGTGAACTGGCCGAAACGCGCACCCTCTACAACACCGAGGAAGAGCGCAAGCAGGCCGCGGCCACCTATTTCAACGATGTGTTTTCGACCGACCTCCTGAACCTGCAAACCGAGAGTCAGGACAAATTGGCGCGGGCGAAAAAATTCGCCAATATGTTTAAGTTCATCACTCCAAGCTATTACATTCCCGGCAAGCAGGACGGCGGTGCTTTCTAACCCCCCCGGGGGGAATCCCGGTGGGCAGACCTTGATTTCCCGATCATCCTCCAAAAATGGCATCGCCCAAGGGAATCCCTAAGACCCACGATACCGCAAGCAGCCAACTGCCCCGCGCCACCCACCCTAGACGGTGAGCAACCATGACCCTATTTGCCCGAAAAAAATATCCCGATGTGATCGTGCGGCGGGGCAATATCGACCTTGGCAAAATCAACCTGCAGAAAATCCCCGACCAGGTTCAAGAGGGAAAACTGCTGGATTCCGACCGCATCTCGCTCAACGGCCATACCTGGTTTCGGCTGGATAAATTCCCCGAGCTCAAGCATATCCAAAGCACCGAAAAATCGATTTTTGATACAGACATTTCCGAATTATTAAAGAAAAAATATCCCGATGTGATCGTGCGGCGGGGCATGGAGGAGCTGGGAACCATCAACCTCAAAAAAATTCCCGACAAGATTCAGGAAGGCAAATTCCTGGGTTCGGACCGGATCTCGATCAACGGGGACGCCTGGTACCGGCTCGATAAGCTTCCCGAGCTCAAATATTTTTTCCTCAACAAAAGGATCGAGGAAATCCAGATCCGGCGGGCAAAAATGATTCAGGCAGCAAAAATCCTGACGCCTGTAGCGCTCACTCTTCTGGTCGCCGTTGGCATCTACCTCCTGCCCTACCTGACGTATTACCGCATCATGGATGCCATCGAGAACAACGACACTCGAACACTCGTTGAAATCATCGATCAAAAATCCCTGAACCGTTCACAAAGAACCCAGGGACCAGCGAACGCCGGGGCCACGAACCCCCGGGGCACACTGGAATCCGTGCCCTCCTCCATCACCGCCGAGGGGCTGCGATCCCTCATAGAACTCGATCACTGGCAACACCTTATGGATGCGGAACGTAAAAAGGCCGTCCCGGTTGCCCACGGGCTCCCACGGTTCAGAAAAGATGAAATCTTCCTTCGCTCCAAGTTGCGCTACACATCCCCCACCACCTTTTCAATCACCATACATCCCTTGATCGCCAACCAACCCCCCATAGAAATGACCCTGACCCGAAGTCTCATTGGATGGAAACTGACCTACCTTTCCATTTTAGACTAATACGCCGATTTTACTTTAATCGCCATATCGGGCTAACCTCAAACCCGGCCCGGTGGCGGGTCCGAAACCATTGGCCAAAAAAAAGCCGCTCCCAAAAAGGAGCGGCTTTTGCTTAACTGGCTCCCCATGGTGGACTCATATAGAACCATCTGCATAGCACCGCCGCCAGAGGCCCGAGCGCTTTTCGAAGCAATCAGAGGACTTGGCAGAATTGCCTGACATACTTGCGGATATGACCCAAACCCAAAAACTAGTCCAGATGATAAACCCAGGAAAATGATTAGAACGATGGGAGAATTATGACTAGGAAACGATATAGTCCAGAGCAAGTTATCGTAATG
>CP070799.1:332464-345048 GCA_020343535.1 Nitrospinaceae bacterium
AGGATTCAAGCGAAGCCGCCCCGAATTTCAGGATCTGCTCTACCAGAACCTGCGCGTGGTGGGCACGTTGTCGGACGCAGGCAACCAGGTGCCGACGGGCATTCAGCTAGGGCTAGGCGCAAAGCCCGCGGCGATTCAAAAGATATTCCTGCAGGGGGATTTCACGCAGACGCAGAACCCTCTGGACATGGCCATCCAGGGCCGGGGTTTCTTTCAGATATCGCAGGCCGATGGCACCATCGCCTACAGCCGCGCGGGTTCTTTCAAGCTGGACAACAGCGGCCAGATCGTCACCGCCGACGGGCTGCGCATGGAACCGACCATCGCCATTCCACCCGATGCGCTGAACGTTGCCATCGACCCCGAGGGCACCGTGTCGGTGACCCAGCCGGGGGTGGCGGCGCCGACGGTGGTGGGCACCGTGCAGACGGTGACATTCCAAAACGATGCCGGCCTCCAAGCCATCGGCTTCAACCTTTTTCGTCAAACCGACGCCTCGGGACCCCCAATCATCGGCAACCCAGGCCTTGATGACCACGGGACGGTGCAGCAGGGATTTCTTGAATTATCGAACGTCAGCGTGGTGGAAGAAATGGTCAACCTCATCGCGGCACAGCGCGCTTACGAGGTGAATTCGAGAACGGTTCAAACTTCTGACGAGTTGTTGCAAATTGTCAATAACATGAAACGTTGATGAAATGAAATTTCGTTCCACGAATAAGAAAGCCTTCATCGCAGGTGCATTCCTCATTCTGTTGGGAATCTCGCCTCCGGCTTGGTCGGCGGGGCTGCAACAGACGCTGGAGCCGGAGCGTATCATCAAGGAAGCGCAAGGGTATCTACAGAGCCACCTGCCTTGGGATAAAGATTCGTACGAAGTGTCGGTTCTCTATTCCGGGAAACCGATGGAGCTACCCGTCGGAGAGCTGGAGTTGGATTTTCAAGCACCCGGTAAGTTGCTGCAGCCGGGAAGAGTTCCTCTGGCGTTGTACGTCAAAGTCAATCAGGTAGTGGCCAAACGCGTTCGTCTCACGGCACTGGTGACGGTGAATTATGAGTTAGTGAAAACCGTGCGCCGCATCGCCCGGGGCGAGGTGATCGAACCGGAGGATGTGACCCTGGAACGCGTCAAGGCCACCCGCTTGCCCAGCCGGTTGGCCACCCGCCTGGATGACGTTCTAGGCTATGAAACTCGCCGGGAGCTAAAAGTCGGCCGCGGCATTCCCATGACGTCGCTCAAAAAGCCGCCTCTGATATCAAAAGGGGCCCGGGTCACGCTCGTGGTAAGCCGGGGCACGCTGCGCATCACCACCGCCGGAAAAGCCAACGAAGACGGCTACCGGGACAACCTGGTGGCGGTGACCAATATGCAGACGCGAAAAACCGTTTATGGCCGAGTGGTGGACGCCAATACCGTGGAGGTGGTGTTTTGAAGACAACGAATAAAATTGGAACGGCCATGCCTTGGCGGAATATCGTGGTGGGCCTGCTAGCTTTTACGCTTTTATCGGCTTGTGCGAAACCCCCGCGCGCACTCGATACCACCGCCGAGGTTTCCGACATCATCTATAAGAAACCGGCTCCCAGGGTGGCCGAGGGGGCGATATGGCCGGGGGACAATTTCAACAACATCTTTTTCTCCGACATCAAGGCGCGCGAGGTGGGCGATATCATCACCGTGGTGATCGAGGAGGATGCGACCTCGACCCAATCGGCTACCACCGACACGGCGAAGGACACGGAAATCGACTTTCAAACCAATACATTTTTTGGCCTAGACACGAATTTCGGGATGAACAACTTTCTCGGTAGCGCCGATCCGTTCAACCCAGGGGTCAACGCCACCACTAGCCGTTCCAATCAGGGCACCGGCACCACCTCAAGACAGGGCCGGCTGGAGGGGACGCTTTCCGTGATGGTGACCGAAGTGTACCCTAACGGCAACATGGCCATCGCTGGCAGCCGCGTGGTCACCGTGAACAACGAGCAGCAGATCATGAACTTGAAAGGCGTGGTGCGGCCGATCGATGTCAACTTCGACAACACCGTGTCCTCCCGGTTCATCGCCAACGCCAATATCTCCTACACTGGCGACGGTATTGTCGCCGACGAACAGCGTGTAGGTTGGCTGACGCGCATTTTGGGGTGGGTCTGGCCCTTCTGATGAAGCGAACCATGAAAACAAAAAGTTTCCTTGTTTTTAAAATCGTTGCCGCCTGCCTGCTCGTGCTCCTGATTGCCGAAACCGCCGGTGCGGCCCGCATCAAGGACTTGGCGAATATCCGCGGGGTACGCAACAACCAGCTAATGGGTTTGGGCCTGGTGATCGGCCTTGCCGGCACCGGCGACAGGTCGACCAATGTGTTCTTCTCGATTCAAACCATCGTCAATCTACTGCGCAAGATGGGAGTCACCGTCCCGGAGAGAGAGGTGGACCAGCTCAGATTCAGGAATATCGCCACGGTTATCGTGACGGCGGACCTACCTCCCTTTGCGCGTCAGGGCGACCACATCGACATCAATGTTTCCTCCCTGGGCAATGCCAAGAGCCTGCAGGGCGGGACTTTGTTGATGACCCCCCTCAAGGGACCGGACGGCAACACATACGCTGTGGCCCAGGGCCCCCTCTCCATCGGCGGTTTTTCGGTGGGCGGCCAGGCCAAGGACGTGCAGAAAAATCACCTGACCGCAGGCCGCATCGCCGGTGGAGGGTTGGTGGAGCGCGAGATTCCGCATAGCTTCAACGCCAAGGAGGAAATCGTTCTGGCTCTCAATCGGACCGACTTCACCACTGCCGGACGCATCGCAGATGCCATCAATGAAAAATTGCAATCCAACGCTGCAAGCGTCATGGACGGCCGGACCGTCAGGGTATTGGTGCCGCCGAAATACCACGAAAGCACGTCGGTGTTTGTCAGCCGCATCGAAGGCCTGCAGGTGGAGCCGGACACCGCCGCCCGGGTGATCCTGGATGAACGTACGGGAACAGTGGTGATGGGGGAAAACGTTCAGGTTTCCGCCGTGGCGGTAGCGCATGGCGGCTTGTTCATTCAGATTCGGGAAGAGCCTGAAGTATCGCAACCCGTACCCTTGAGCCGAAAAGGTGAAATGGTTGTCGTGCCGCGCACGCGGATTCTTGTTGAAGAGGGCGAGGACAAGCTGCTCCTCGTTCCCAAAAGCGTGTCGCTGGGGGAAGTGGTCAACGGCCTGAACGCCATTGGCGTAACACCGAGGGATTTGATTTCCATTCTGCAGGCGATGAAAGCCGCAGGCGCCCTGCACGCGGAACTCGATATCATCTGACCGCTCACGCGGCCGTCCCGCTGGTTTCAGCACCGGATTGACGCGCCCTTGCCGGGGCGCGCGATTTTTTTATGAGCGATGTCTGCCCGATCGGCAGAGATTGCATTTTGAGCTGGGGCTTAAGAGTCCGTGGGCATTGCCTGGGCCAATTTTTCACTCGCCCACCTAAAACGGGGCCATGAATATCCATTCTAAAGTTGCCTTGCAGGACGAGGCGCTCTTCCGTCTCTCGAACTCCCGCCTGAGCCAGGTGGAGCGCCGGGCGGCGCAGGGATCGAAAACCGACGCCGAGCTCATGGAAGTGGCGCGCCAGTTTGAAGGTATTTTTATCCAGTATCTGCAGAAGGCGATGCGTGCCACCGTACATAAATCGAATCTTTTCAATAGTTTTTCGCTGGATATGTATGAGTCGATGTTCGACCAGGAACTGGCGGACCAGGTGAGCCTCAAGAAAGGCGTCGGTCTTGCCGATGTGTTGTACAGAGACCTGAAAAGTATGGATGAAACAATCCGGCGTGCGCAGGAAGCCGGGCGAGCCGGGAGCAGCCTCTTCGCGGTGACGGAGAACAATGAAAACCGCGATGGGCAGCTCAATCCGTGAAGGCGGGATTATGAAAACCATTGTGCGGTGGGGCAATTGTTGAAGGCGGGGGTATGAAAACGCTGTAGTGGGATCTCAACCATCTCTTGGAAAAGAAGATTACCCTCTACGACGAGTTTATTTCCCTTCTTGAGGAGGAGTGGCAGGCCCTCACCCGCTATTCACTGCCCGCTGTAGAGGAAGCTGTCCTGAAGAAGCAAAAACTGGCGGCCGCCATCCAGACCCTGGAGGAGGCAAGAAAAGCGCTGATGACGCGCATCGAGCTAAAACTGGAGATCAAGGACCAACCTTTGACTTTAAAGAACCTGCTGCGGATGCATACCTATCCGATCAACCGCGACCTGGCGAAGAACCGGGAAACGTTGCTGGAAAAAATCCGCACGCTCAGCCGCATGAATGACCAGTCCCGCGAGCTGATGGATCACTCAGCGCTGTCGTTCAAAAAATCGCTGGCGTTCCTACACGCCACCGTGGAAAAAGCCGCCGCCCCCTACCACGCCGATGGTCGGTTGGGCGAGGCGAAAAACCAGGGCCGGCTGCTCAGCACAGATGCCTGACACTCCAGGGTTCGGAACCACGCATGACCGCCAACATTTTCAGCATTCTTAATACCGCGAAACTCGGGCTCCTGGCGCAGCAGCTCGCCATGGAGGTCACCGGCAACAACATCGCCAACGTCGAGACTCCGGGCTATTCCCGCCAGGAGGTGCGGCTTACCCCCAACATTCCGCGCAACATCGCCGTGGGGCAGCTGGGCACCGGGGTGCTGGTGGCGGGCATTGAGCGGGCGCACGACCAGTTCCTGTTTGAACAGAGCGTGGGCGAGGGCAGCCGCACAGGTGAATTCCGGGTGCGGCAGGATATTTTCGCGCAGCTCGATATTCTGTTTAACGAGAACCTGGGCCGCAGCCTGAACGATGAATTCAGTGCCTTCTTTGCGAGCCTTCAGGACCTGTCGAGCAACCCCGGCGGTCTGGCGGAACGGGCCGACCTTCTCGCCCAGGCCCAGTCGCTTTCGTCGGTATTCAACCATTTAGGAAGCGAACTTTTTCAGATTCAGCGGAGCATCGATTTTGCGCTGGTGGACGAGGTGACCGAAATCAACGCCCTGGCCGGGGAAATCGCCAAGCTGAACGAGGAGATCCACGGCAGTGAGGCGGGCGTCCTGGTGGCCAACGAACAACGGGACCGCCGTGAACTTCTCATCAAGCAACTGTCCGAGAAAATCGACATCACCCCGCTCGATGAGATGGACGGTCAGATCAGCATCACCCTAGGCGACGGCACACCGCTGATCCTGGGAGAGGCGGCGTTTCAACTGAGCACTGCTCTCAATGGCGGCAACCACTCGTTCCGCGAAGTGCTTATCGATCAGGGGGCGGCGGGGCCAAAAAACATCACGGCGGCGATTCAGGGCGGAACACTTCGCGGCTATCTCGATATGCGCGATCGCGAACTGGCCCAGGTGATCGGCCGGCTGGACCTGTTGGCCGCGGGGTTCACGCGCGAATTCAACCGTGTGCACCAGCAGGGGTTCGGCCTCGACGGCGCGCTGGCCTCGGTCAACCAGTCGCGCGCCATCATCGGCGCCAACCTGCGTCTGGCGGAAAACACCGAGTTCACCCACGCCCAGGACATCGTCGACCAAACAGTGCAGCTCTCCAACATCGAAGACGCGGACCTGGTCAAAAGCGCTGCGGATCTCGCGCGTCTCGAGCAGGCCCTGCAGGCGACGCTCAGTTCCACCGCGCGCATTCTCCAGCCCACGCTGCTCGATTTTTTACGCTGAAATTAATTCGGAATGGGCCATCGCGCCGGAGGGCGCAGGGGGCCTGGGGACCGGCGGATCAACCGGCCACCGGTTCCTTTTCGCGGGTACAGGGCAGGTCTATGATGAATGTCGCCCCGCCGTTTTCACGGCTCTCGACCTCGAGGGTGCCGCCATGTTTTTCGATGATGGTGTGGCACACCGACAGCCCGAGGCCGGTGCCCTGGTCCTCCGGCTTGGTGGTGAAGAAGGGATCGAAAATCTTGCGCAGATCCTCCTTTTTGATGCCAGGGCCCGAATCGGTGAATTTTATGCGCAGTGTGGAACCGGCCTTTTCTCCGCTGGAGGCCGGGTCTCCGTTTTTCCCGGCAAGCACTTCGGTGCTCACTTTGAGGACCCCTCCCCTGGTGGATTTCATTGCGTACTTGGCGTTGTTGATGATGTTGAGAAACACTTGGCGCATGCGGTCGCTGTCCAGCGGGATGGCAGGGAGCCCGGGGTCGAACAGCCGCTCGACATGGACCCCCTCCAGGTTCATGTCGCGCTCGAGAATGGAGAGGACGGAATCGAGCTCTTTGTTGATGTTCATCTCCTGAAGATCCACCTCGCCCTTGCGCGAAAACTTGAGCAGCCCGCCGATGATTTTTTCGATGCGCTGAATTTCCTCCATGATCGATCTCAAGTCCTCGACCAAAACCTCGTCGTCCTCCCTTTCCATGAGCAGGGCCTGGGTGTGGCCGGAGATGATATTGAGCGGGTTCAAAATTTCATGGCAGACGCCCGCGGCCAGGCGGCCGATGCCGGCGAGTTTTTCCGTGCGCAGGAGCTGGTTTTGCGCCGTCTTGAGCTTTTTGACCGACTCTTTCAATTCACGGTTGGCCTGCACGATTTCCTGGTGGGATTTGTGCAGCTTGTTTTCAGTGTCCCGCCGCCGTTTCGATTCCTGATGGAGCGTGAGCGAATGGCGAATGGAATCGGCAAGCGTCTCGGTGCTCATTTTGGATTTTCTCAGGTAATCGGTGGCGCCCGCCTTCATGGCCGAGACGGCAACCTCCTGATCCCCCCGCCCGGTCAGAATGATGATGGGTGCGTCGACGTTTTTCGTGCGAAAGGTTTTCAGAAGGTCGAGCCCCGCGTTTTCGCCGAGGCGGTGATCGAAAATAAAAACATCGTAAGCGCCATTGATGCCCGCCAGCGCCTCCCGGGCGGTGGGGTTGTGGTCGATGGCCGCCTGTGGCCAGGCCTCGCGAATCATCCCGGAAATCAACAGGGCGTCGTCGGCGTCGTCCTCAACCAGCATGATCCTCAGGGATTTTTGCGTCATGGTGGGTTCCGGATTTGAATTATTGTGGAAGGGTGACGGTTTTAAACCAGTAGTGACTGAGTTCGCGAAACACCTCGACCAGCTCCGAGAAGCGGCCCGGTTTGCGGATGAACGAGTTCACCCCGAGGTCGTAGGATTGGGCGATGTCGCTCTCGGCCTGCGAGGTGGTCAGCACGATCACCAGGATGCGGCGGTGGAGCGGGTGACATTTGATTTCCCTAAGCGCCTCACGGCCATCCTTTCTCGGCATGTTGAGATCGAGGATGATGAGGCCGATGGGCGGGTCGACGGTTTCTCCCCGTCCCAGGAAATCCATGAGCGCTTCGCCGTCCCTCACCCAATGGACCGCGTTGGGGACGCCGGTGTCCTTCAGCGCTTCGAGGGTGAGCAGGTAATCGTCTTCATCGTCCTCGGCGACGAGAAATGCAGATGGCCGAGTGTCCATCCATTCACCTCGCTGCGGGGAGAGACCCCGTTGGAATATTATAAATTCCTGCTCTTGGATTGGAAATGAAAAATTTAGACAAAAGCTTTACTCTCAATGGAATGGAAGAATTGAAAGCGATTTTCCCGGGGTTTTGGGATGCCGCTTTACAGGACCCGGAAATAGCGAAGCCAGTGGAAGAAGATGATTGGCCCGTGAACGGGAGAGGGAAAATGGTGGGCGCGACAGGGTTCGAACCTGTGACTTCTACCATGTGAGGGTAGCACTCTACCGCTGAGTTACGCGCCCTGAAAATTGCCAAATTCGATTCACCGCGGATGAATCAGGAAAAACCATCGCTTGAGCAAGCGGACGCCTACCGTTGCTTCATCTCAGCGATCATCCGTTCGCGCTCCTGGCGCAGCTTTTCCTTGAATTGCTCCACGCCCCCGTAATTTTTGTCGTAATACGAACGGATGGCATCGACGGTTTCAATTTGCTCGGCGTGCTCGCCCACCAGGCAGTTCCCCGAGGGGTCCGCAGCCCAGATGGGGTAGTCCTTCTCCACTTGGTCGCGCAAGTCCTCGGGGATGTTCTGGCTGTGCGGCAGGCCGGCATAATTGGCGTCGGCAAATTCCTCGATGCGCTCCAGTTCCCGGGCCAGGTCGTGAACCGACTGGCCGTCCCACGAGCCCAACTCTTCATCCCCATCGGCAGACAGGATGCGGTTCTTTAACCTCGGGTCGATGGCGGACTCGTCGAGGGAAAAGCGCCTGCGGATTTCCGAAGCCATGCAAAAAACCTCTCGATACGGGAGTGTTACCGCGTTAATAAACTACACTATTGCGGCGGGCAGGGAAACATAAAAAATTGGGGATGCGTTCATTCTTTCCCCGCCTCGCCGGCCATCCGGAGGCGCACCTTGAAGTGCATGGATTCGATCTAGGCCCGCTCGCCGGCAACGAGGTTGCCAAGCTTGAGGCCGGTGATTTCGAGCACGCCCGTCCGTCCCCAGCGATGCGCTCGACGTCGGCGGGCTGGAGCGGCCAGCCGATGCTCCGGCCCACCCTGGGAGAAAAAATGAACTCACGGATTTTTTGCGGCGCGTTGACGTTTTTACGCCCGACGGCATTGGGGCTGGTGTTATCGGCATTGCGAAAATGCCAGCCCTCGATAAAACGCGGATTGGGGACGAAGTGAAACGGCGGGGTGTCGCGGGCGAAATTTTACTCGGGCCGAGCCGCCGGGGATACGACGATCTGCCACCCCAGGTTTTGGCTTACAGGAACGAGCTGAAAGACGAGCTGCCCCGGCAGCGCATGGCGGAAGGTCTCGCCGCGCTTGATCTCGCCAGAAAATTCGCGGAGCTTGGCCTTCGGCCCGGTGGCATGCGCCGAAGAGCCCGTCAGCCAAAGGATGGCGAGAAAAAGACTCAGTTTCCTTGGTAGCGTCCCAGGCGGCGCGCGGACCTCTCTTTAAAATCTTTATAAGGGCTGTTCCCTAAGAATAAACCAGACGGATGGGATAATTCCCTGATAATCAGGCCGAAAAAAATCATATTTTTTATTGACTAACTAGTTAGTTTAGTTTATTCTCACATCATGGCACCGAGAGACACATCCAAAACGAAGGACAGGATCATCCAGGCGGCCTTCGACCTGTTCTACAACCAGGGCTACCAGGCCACCACCATCGACCAGGTGATCGAAAAATCCGGCGTGTCCCGGCCCACGGTGTACACGCATTTTTCCACCAAGGAAGATTTGTGCCAAGCCTACCTGAAGGACCGCAAGGCCCAGGAGCTTGTGGACCTCAAGGCCGAGGTGCGCAAAGGAACGACGCCCCGGGAACGTTACCTGGCTGTCATCAAGGGGGTTGGAAAGGCACTCTGGGGCACGGGATTTAGGGGCTGCGCTTTTTTCAACATGATCTCTGAAATCGCCGACCCCAACCACCCGCTGTTCCACGAGGCCAGGCAGTATGTGGACGCAGTGCGCGAGCTTATCCGCGATGGCGTGATCGATCTCAAGGCCTCGGACCCGCGGTACGGGAAGATAGATGTCGACCATGTCGCGGAATCGTACTACCTGCTAGTGGGGGGCGCGATCATGGCGAGCCAGGAGTACCGGGAAAAATGGCCGGTTAAGCGCGCCCTTCGGGCGATCGAGGCGTTGATTGGAGATTGATTTTTTTGCGCTTTATATTAACTAACTAGTTAATTAATTTTGCGGGCCTGGGGGCCCATTTTACCCTCATCATCAAACCAATAAGGAGAAAGACCATGACGACCGCGACGAAAGAAAATAAAATCATCAACGGCGTAAACGTGACTAAGCTTGAAGAAACCATCCAGACGGTCCGCAAGCAGCCGGAAGTCGCCGAGTTCAAGTTTCGTGCTAAAAACAAATGGATCGATGGCGGCGAGAACAAGATCGAAGTCGGTGACTTTTATGGCGCCTGCCAGGAGCACACGCGCAAAAAGCCCTTCACCTTCACCGCCGACGAACCGCCGGTATTGCTTGGCAAGGACCAAGGCGCGAACCCGGTGGAATACGTGCTTGCGGCGCTCTCGGGATGCATGACCACCACCATCGCCTACCACGCCGCCCTCCAAGGGGTGGAGATTGGGGGCATCGAGTCAGACTACGAGGGCGATTTGGATCTCAAGGGCCTTCTGGGTGTCGATCCCAAGGCGCGAAAGGGGTACAAGGAGATTCGCGTCCGGTTCAAGGTGAAAACCGAGGCCGAGCGGGAAAAAATCGTCGAGCTTGCGAAAAACTCGCCGGTGTTCGACGTGATTACCAACCCGACGCCGATCAAAATCGTCGTTGAAAAGGAATGAAAAAAGGGAGCGGAAAATGCCGGGGAGGGGACCCTCCCCGGCCGCTTCCTGCGCCATCAAGCCCCTGTCAAAAAAGCCCCCCGCCGCTAAAATCCAAAAAAACTCAATAATATAGGTGCAATTCTAAAAATATTGGGGGTATACTGGGTATCCACGAAGTTTGTTCCCGTAAGGATAGGAAGTCTTACCACACGCTTTACCATTCCTCACCTGGCAGCTTCTCTATATCATCTTGTTAAATTCTAAGGAAAATATGTCAATTCATCTTAAGGAACACCCCCTGGCCGGAAGTTTCGATTCCCTCGACCTCATCGACCCCCTGTGCCGGGCGGTCGCCGAGGAAAAGTACACCACGCCCACGCCGATTCAGTCGCAAGCCATCCCGCATCTACTCGCGGGGCGCGACCTTCTCGGCTGCGCACAAACCGGCACGGGGAAAACCGCGGCGTTCGCGTTGCCCATCCTTCAGTACCTGGCGAAGAATCCCAAGTCCGCCGCGCGCTATGGAGCACGCGCGCTCGTCCTCACCCCCACCCGCGAACTGGCGTTGCAAATCGCCGATAGTTTCAGGGTGTACGGGCGGAATCTAAAAATTAAACACGCGGTTGTTTTTGGTGGCGCAAGCTACAACAACCAGGTGCGCGAATTAAGCCGAGGCGTGGATGTGCTCGTCGCTACGCCGGGACGCCTTCTCGATCTTCACGGACAGGGCCACGCCCGCCTGAATAACGTCGAGTTGCTGGTGCTCGACGAGGCCGACCGCATGCTCGACATGGGTTTTCTGCCCGACATCCGCCGCATCGTGGCGACGATTCCAGAAAAGCGGCAAACCATGCTGTTCTCCGCCACCCTGCCGAAGGAAATCCTGAAGCTCAGCGAACAGTTTCTGAACGATCCGGCGCACGTGAGCGTCACGCCGCCCTCCAGCACCGTCGAGAAAATCGACCAGCGCGTGTTGTTCGTCGAGCGTGAAAACAAGACCGCGCTACTTCATGCCATGCTCGAAGATGAGAGCCTCTACCGGGTGTTGGTGTTCACCCGCACCAAGCACGGCGCCAACCGCACCGTCCAGAAACTGCGCAAATCCGGCGTGGAAGCCGAGGCTTTGCACGGCAACAAATCGCAGGCGGCGCGCGTCCAAGCGCTCAATAAGTTCAGAAGCGGCAAGGCGCGCGTTCTGGTGGCGACGGACGTGGCGGCGCGGGGCCTGGACATCGACGGCATCACCCACGTCATCAACTACGAACTGCCCAACGAGCCGGAGAGCTACGTGCACCGCATCGGCCGCACCGCGCGCGCCGGAGCCTTGGGAGTTGCCCTGTCCTTCTGCGACGCGGGCGAACACGCCTACCTGCGAAACATCGAGCGCGTGACCAAGCGCGCGGTGACGGTATTGGACAGCCACCCCTTCCATTCCGCCGCCATCGCAAGTTCCGGGAAAAGACCCGCGAAGCCGGCGGCAAGCGCCCGCCCGCGGCCTCGGCAGCGAAGCCGCAAGCCCTCCCCCCGCCGGGTGGAGAGCGTACAAGGCGCCTGGAACAGGGGCGGCGGCGTTCCCAGTGGAATGGCCAACCATCAAAGACGAAGAGCGAGATAACCCCCGTGGGCCGGGGCCGGGGGTTGCCCTGGCCCCGCCCGAGCGGTGTCGCCTGCCATGAACCTGTACGCGGGCAACTTGCCCGAAAATCTGACCGAAACAGAGATCGCCGCGATGTTCACCGAATTCGGCCGCGTGGTCCACACCGAGCTGCCGCGCGATGAACGCACCGGCAAGCCCAAAGGCTTCGCCCTGATTTTAATGGCGGACAAGGGTGAGGCAGAACGGGCTAAAACAGCACTCGATGGCCGGCGGGTGGGCGGTAAGGAGATCGAAGTGCGCCTGCCCCGCCCCAAAAAAACCCGCACCCGCTACAAGCTGCGCCCCCGGCAAAAGCCTTAACCATTCCCTCCAAATTAAACCGATCGGTTCCCTAAGGCGTTCTCAAGCGGATTGATGAATCATGAAATCCCAAGAGGGGGTCAGGATGCCGGACCGGACCCCGTGCCATCGGGATCCCTCCGGGAAAGAGCTTTTGCCACGATTTCCGGCCAGGGGGTTCCTTGATCCATGGTGCGAGCGAGGTTCTGAATAAATTGGCACCTCTTTTGGAACGAATCCTCGAAACTGATGCCACCAATATGCAACCACAGGTCATCGATGGTGTACCCTGGGTGTGCGTTCCCACCTTTAGGGTCCTGGAAAATTAATTCCAAGGAGCGGGCAAACCGCAACCGGTCCCGGTCGTGATGCCGGTAAAGACAACTCCAATTGCGACCCCTGGT
>CP070799.1:345148-357515 GCA_020343535.1 Nitrospinaceae bacterium
AGCGCCGCCTCCAGCGCTTCGGGATGGCTCGCCCGGGCGTAGAGCAGGCCAACGGGCACGGCGATGTTGACGACGATCTCGCGCGAGCGGGCCGCGCCGACAAGTTGTTGCGGCCGAGCCAGTTTCTTGCCGCCGGGCGAATAATGGTCGGTGAAATAGCCCGCGCCGTCGATACAGAAACAGTCCGACAGGCGGGCCGAGGTGGTCCGGTTCAGCCCCTTGCCGACCGCCACCGCCTGTTTGAGGGCGGCGGTGAAGTCGCCGAACAGGCCGCCGTCCGCATGTTTCACCAGCAGGGCGGCGAGGGCGGCGATGCGCCGGTAAGGCGAATTGGCGGGGCGGATGCCGCCGAACTTCCAGTCGGCCCGGGTGAGCGTTCTCTCGGGCATCATTTCCCGCATCCCCTTCCACAGGGCGAGGATTTTCCTGAAATAGGCCTGGTCTTCCTGGGGCAGCGCCTTTTCCCCGGAGCCGGGGAGGTCGATCAGCCCAGCGGCCCCGAGCAGCGCGGCCTCCAGAATGAGCGTTTTCTCCGCTTCCCCGGCCGAGGCGGGCAGGCGGCCGTGGAGCCGGGCCAGCGGCAGGGCGCGGGCCAGGGCCTGAAAGGGTCTCTTGTTGGCCGGGTAGCCGAGCGCCTCGGCCACCCCCTCGAAAAACGCCTGCTCGTACCCGCGGGCGAGCACATGGTCGAGAAAGCGGTCCATCTTCACCTGCACCCGGGCTTCGCCCGCCGCGTCCAGAAGGCGGGTCAATTTTTCCTCCGACAACCTGGATAGGGGCTTGTGGCAGCGCCCGTAGTCGTACTGGGTGAGAACGGGGTAACTGTCAAAATCGAGCGTGTCGTTGAGCTCGAGGATGCCGCGGGTTAACCGGCCCTTGAGTTGCAGTTCATGCGGCGTTCCCTTGGCCATGGAATGTGGCGCCGGGCCCTCCCACAGGTACACGCTTAGGATGGCGTTCTCGAACTCGCCGCCTGGCCCCACAGGCAGGGCATCGGGCCGGTAGACGTTGAGGACCACGTCGCCTTCCAGGGTCTTGCCGTCCACCTTGATGGCGGCGTTCTTGAAGTCGGGGCCGGGGCCGAAGTTCCAGTGGCCGGGAAAGACAATCTCCAGCGCTTCGCCCGCGCGAGTCTCCAGCGCCTCGGCGCGGATCAGCTGCTCGTCCCAGATGCAGCGCAGAACCTTTTGCGGCACCTCGACCTTCTTTTCTCCCCGGCACACCATGGGCCTCGGCGAAGCCCCGGCCGAATTCTGGTAGGTGTCGGTGAACAGGGGGGTCATTTGATTTTCCATTCCGTGCCGCCGGCGGTGTCCTCGATCACGACGCCCATTTTGGCTAATTCATCGCGACAGCGATCCGCCGTTGTCCAGTCCTTGCCGCGCCGGGCGGCGTTTCGCTCTTCGATAAGGGCTTCGATTTTTTTTGTGTCGAGGCCGAGGGCGCGGTTTTTAAGCTCGAACAGCTCGGCCTGGAACTCGCCCGGGCTCCTTGAAAACAGGCCGAGCAACTGCCCCGCCTGCTTGAGGGCGTTCAGGCGGGCGAGGACGTCTTGAGAGGGCTGGCTCTTCGGGGCCTTCGTCCAGGTGTTGAGGGCGCGCAGTTCCTCGTTCATGTGCGCCAGAGCGACAGCGGTGTTGAAATCGTCGTTCATCGCGGCTTCGAATTTTTCCATGAAGGCCCCCCCCGCGCGCTCGGGTTTGGCGGGCGCGATCACCCCCTGGCTGGCCAGCTCCCGGGTGGCGGCGTCGATGCCCTCGTAGAACCGGCTGAGCACCTTCTCCGCGTCTTCCAGGTTTTTCTCGGAGAAGTCGATGGGGCTGCGGTAGTGGCTGCTGATGAGAAACAGCCGCAGGACTTCCGGATGGTGGCACTTGTAAATATCGCGCAGAGTGAAGAAGTTGCCGAGCGATTTGGACATCTTCTCCTTGTCGATATTGACGAAGCCGTTGTGCATCCAGTATTTCACTGGCGGCTGGCCCGAGCAGCCGGCCGACTGGGCGATCTCGTTTTCGTGATGCGGAAAGATCAGGTCCTTGCCGCCGCCGTGGATGTCGAAGGTGACGCCGAGGTATTTGCGGCCCATGGCCGAGCACTCGATGTGCCAGCCCGGCCGGCCGGGCCCCCAGGGGCTGTCCCATGAGGGTTCGCCGGGTTTGCTTTTCTTCCACAAGGCGAAATCAAGCGGGCTCCGCTTTTTCTCGTTGACGTCCACCCTCGCACCGGCCATCAGCTCCTGCGGGTTTTTTCCCGAGAGGCGGCCGTAGCCGGGAAACGCGGTCACCGAATAGAACACATCGCCATCGGAGGTGTAGGCCTTGCCCTGGTCCACCAGCGAGGCGATCATCTCGATCATTTCCGGGATGTGGCCGGTGGCGCGCGGTTCGACGTTGGGGGCGGCGATGTTGAGCTTGCCCATGTCCTCGTAGAACGCGGCGATATACTTGCGCGTCACCTCCTGCCAGGGAGTGCCTTCCTCGGCGGCGCGCTTGATGATTTTATCGTCGATGTCGGTGAAGTTGCGTGCGTACAGGACGTCGTAGCCCAGGTGTTTCAGGTACCTGAAAACCGTGTCGAACACCACCGCCGCCCGTCCGTGGCCGACATGGCAATAGTCGTAAACCGTGACCCCGCAGACGTAGATGCCCACGTGATTGTCCCGGAGGGGGACGAAGTCTTCCTTTTTTCTGGTCAGGGAATTGAATAACTTGAGGCCCATAGCAGTCAAATTATCATTGCAAACAGGATAAAAGTCAAAAAAAGGCCGCACCGGAGTGCGCCGGCGGGCGGCCCGAAAACGCTCCCCGGTGGCTCTTGCGGGGGGTTATTTTTTCGCGGAGTCCGGGTTCAGCCGCGCCTCGAGCTCCTGCACCGTGCCGCGCAGCCGGGTGACGATGGCTTTCGCCTCGCTTTTGAGCGAGTCCTCGGTGGTGTCCTTGCCGGCGCCACCGATATTGGCGATCTGCTTTCTAAGAGCGTCCATTCGCTTTTCCAGGATGAGGCTGCGCTTCTCGCTGAAACTTTTGGCGACGGCGCCCTTCAGGCCTTCCCCGTCGTAATGCTTGGTGATGGCCATGAGCATGCGCTTTTGCGAGATGAATTTTTTCTTGTTCTTCCAGTCCTCGATGGCCTGGAAAATTTCCTTCTCGATATTGTCGACGATGAGGTTGTAGTCGGTGGGGTCGACCATGTCGTGGATCTCGCCTGGTTTCGAGGCCGACGTAAGGTCGAAGTCGATGGTCTGGTCTTCGCCGGTGAGATCTATGGGCTTGAGGTTGGCCGCCACCTCCTCGGGCAACAGGCGCGGCGCCCACACCTGCAGCAGGTAACCCTGGCTCTTGATGTTGTTGAACGCGTAATTGCCATCGGCGTCGGGGTGGGTGTGGTAGCCGTTGGGCACCACGAACACCGTGCCCGTCATTTCCTTGTGCAGGTTGCAGCGCAGGACCACGGGGCCCGCCTGCGTGAATTTAATGCTCTTGCCGGTGCCGCCCGCCATCGCCCCTAGGTTGAACTGGTTGCCCTGCGATCTGGAGAAGATATTATGGACCTCGCGGTCATCGTTCATGAAGGTGACCGTCGAGCCCACGGGGACCACCGTGTGCCGGGGAAGGAACTGCAATTCCGACTGGTGGATGGTCAGGTCCGTGACCGTCTGCCCGGGAACGCGGAGCTTGCTCTTGGTTTCGAGAAACAACACCGCCAGTTCACTCAGAGGCTTGCCATTCACCCGCACCCGGCCCCTGAGCGACGTGGTCTCCTTGCTGTTCTTCGAGCCTTCCATCTTGTGGTCGGAGCCTTCGGACTTTTTCTCCTCGGCAGGCTTGGTCGCTTCCTTCGGTTTTTCCTCGTTCGCGGGCGGGGCGGGGGCCGCCTTGGCCTCCTGGACGGGCTCGGCGCTCTCCTGTGGTTTCTTGCCGGAGGAATTATAGCGGCCGAGGGCGGTCAGCATCTGCACGACAAAGGGTTTTTCGAAGCTCTTGTCGATCTCGATGGCTTTTTCGAAATGCGGCGCGGCTTCCTCGAACTTCTTCTGCAGGCTCAGCACGATGCCCAGGTTGAAGTGGCTGCGCGCGAACTCCGGATTGATCTCGATGGCCTTGCGGTAGCTTGCCTGCTCCTCGGCATACATCTTCTTGCGGCCATAGCTCTTGCCCAGGTAATTGTAGGCGAGGAAGTTGTCCGGGGCGAGTTCGGTGGTTTTAGTGAACAGGCGGATGGCTTCGTCGGGGTTGTCCTCCTCGAGCAGCGACAGACCCCAGTTGAAGGTGATCTCCTCGTCCTTGGGGGAGAGCTCGTGGGCGCGGGCGAATTTCTTGTTCGCGGCCGCGAATTTCTTCTGCATCCTCAAAGCCGCGCCCCAGATGGAGAAGAGCTCCGGCGAGTTGGGACTGAGCTCGGCGGCCTTCTTGAATTCCATGTCGCCTTGATTGAATTTCCCCTGTTCGGTGAACTGCATGCCTTTCTGGATGTGTTCCAGCGCTTCGCGGGAGAGCAGCGGCGCCGGGTCGCCCTGGACCTTTTTGACTCGCTCCTTGAGCGCCCGGCCCGGGTCGTTCTTCAAGCGCTCGGCGCTGGCGTCGGAAGGGCCGTTTTCCTTGGCCCCGGCCGCCGCAGTTTCCTTCGCGCCGTCGTAGGGCACCAGCTTGCCGGGAGTGGTGGAAAAATACATCAGCGCCCAGAGGCCGAACAGCGCCAGCGCGGTGAGCCCCAGTGCGCCGGCGGAGCGCTTTAAGAGCGAGGCTTTCGAGGGGGCGGTTGAGGCGTGCGGCGAACTCTTGCGTGTGTTTTTTTTCGAACTCATGGCTCCGGCAATCGATAGGGTTGACAGTTTCCGAGAGGGCTTGCGCCCAAGGGATAACGGGTTGTTCTTTAGGATTCGCGGTCTACAGTTCCGATCGCAACCGGGGAACGGGCAGCTTGAGAATGTCCTTGTTTGGCAACTCGTCGAGAGTCACCGGGCCCTTCTTGCTGGCTGCGGAAACCCCCTGAATTTTGGAGGAGAAGGTGGAGAATTTGTGGTCGACACGTGGGGAACCGCATTCGGAACAGACGGTTTCATCCTTGTTGACGGTGGCCGGTTGCAGCAGCGTAAAATCGCAATCGCATTCTTTACAATGATACTCGTAAAGCGGCATGGCCTATCCTCGACATCTAATAAATATGTGGTTGAAAAGTTGCGGATAATAGGATTAAATCATACCCTCAAACGGCAGTCAATTGGTTTTACCGCCCTTTGGCCCCGCCCGCGCCCGCCCCGGAACCCGCCGGGGCTCCGCGTTAATAACAGGACCGGCCGCCCTCATCGTCGCTCATGAAACCACTCTCAGCCAAATCGCACCTTGCCCGCGAACTCGTGAAAAGCCTCAAGGGGAAATCCGGTTATCTGGCGGTTCAGTCCATCGAACTGGCGTGCCATCAGGGGGTCATCCATTCCGATGTGACGCTCAAGCCCTGGCAGTTTCAGCCGGTGAGCCTCGATCTCAGGCTCGGGCGCAAGGCCTACCGCATTCAGAGCAGCTTTTTGCCGGAGAAGGAGACCGTCGAAACCAAGCTCAAGGAAGTAGTGCTTTACGATTTCGACCTGCGCGACGGCGGCATACTGGAAAAGGGCGCGGTCTACCTGATCCCGCTGCTGGAGGAGCTCGATCTTCCCGCTTCGATCTTCGGCAGGACGAACCCCAAAAGCTCCACCGGCCGGCTCGACATGTTCACCCGCGTGATCGTCGACCACGGCCACCGCTTCGACGAAATCCCCGCCGGATACCGGGGAAAAATGTATCTCGAGATCATTCCGCGCTCGTTTCCCGTGCGCGTCAGCGAAGGGCTCTCGCTCAATCAGTTGCGTCTGGTGCAGGGGGACCCGGGGCTCACCGACCGTGACCTCACCAGGGATTACCGCAAGACGCCGATCCTCTTCGACTCCGGCGGCCGCCCCTTGTCCGCCGACCGGGTTAAGATCGACGGCGGGCTCTACATCAGCGTCGATCTGGCCGGCGCGGCGAAGAACAGCATCATCGCCTACAAGGCGAAAACCAATTCCAGCGTCATCGACCTCAGCAAGACCCGGCATTATGAACCGCTCGATTTCTGGGAGCCCATCCGCCAGCAGGCCCGGGACCGTCTCATACTCGAACCCGAGAGCTTTTACATCATGATGTCGAAGGAGAAGATCTGCATCTGGCCTCATCTGCTGGCCGAAATGGTGGCCTACGAGCCCAACAGCGGTGAGTTGAGAACGCACTATGCCGGGTTCTTTGATCCCGGCTTCGGCTGGCACGGGGGCCGCGCGCTCAAAGGGCAGGGCACCCGCGCGGTGATGGAGGTGCGCCCGCACGACGTGCCCTTCATGGTCGAAGACGGGCAGACCTTCTGCCGCCTCAAATTTGAGAAGGTCATCGAACGGCCCGCCCGCGTGTATGGGGAGAAAATCCAGTCCCACTACCACGACCAGGGCCTCACCCTCAGCAAATACTTCAAAGGCCAGGGCCGGAAAAAATCCCGCGCGTAAATTCAACCTTCCGGGACCCGCTCCCGCTCCGGCGGGGGAATTTAACTTTGCAGCGGGTTTCGATTGCGGATAAAATAAACAGTAACATGTCTCAGGACCGACCTGTGGAAACAGCCGAACTCAAAGCCATCGTCGAAAATATCCTCCTCGCCGCCGATGAGCCCGTGACCGTTGAAGATGTGACCTGCACGCTGGAGAACGGCACCGAAAAGGCCGCGGTCCGCGCCGTTCTCGACGAGCTTGCCGAGGAATACCGGACCCGCAACCTGCAGATCGAGGAAGTGGCGGGCGGGTTTCAGTTGCGGACCCGGCAGGAATACACCGAATGGGTGCGGAAATATCTCAAGCTGGATAAAACCGCCAAGCTGTCCCAGCCGAGCCTCGATACCCTGGCCATCATCGCCTACAAACAGCCCCTCACCCGGCAGGAGGTGGAAGACATCCGAGGAGTGGATTCCAGCGGCGTCATCAAAACCCTCCTCGAAAAAAAGATTATTGGCCCGGCGGGGCGAAAAAAGGTGCCCGGACGGCCCATTATGTACCGCACCACCCGTAAGTTTCTGGAGTATTTCGGGCTGAGGGATCTCAGCGACCTGCCCACCCTGGAGGACTTCAAGGAAGACGTACTTGAAGGTCCGGACGAAACCCGCGACGTAGAAGCGGGCCCCGCCGACGTCGAAAGCGCCGGGGACGCCGAGACCGAAGCCGCCGGGGACGCCACCGGCGAAGCCCTCTCCACGGGCGGAGAGGAACCCGCCGTCCAGGACCTCGAGGTGGAGCCGCCGCCTTCTCCCCGGGAATGAAAATTCGCCTGCAGAAAATCATTGCCGAAGCCGGGCTCGCCTCCCGCCGCGAGGCCGAGCGCTGGATCGCCGAAGGCAAGGTGCAGGTGAATGGCCTGGTCGAAACCCGGCCCGGAACCCTGGCCGACCCGGAAGTGGATCGCATCAAGGTGCGTGGCCGTCTCGTCCCGCCGCCAGGAGGAAAAGTCGTCCTCGCCTTCAACAAGCCCGGCAACGTTCTGACCACCATGGTCAAGGACGCCAAGGGCCGCCTGACCGTCGGCGAGCTTCTTAAAAAGTCGCCGGGCCGCGTCTTTCCCGTGGGACGGCTCGATTATCACACCCAGGGCCTTTTGCTGTTCACCAACGACGGCGCGCTAAGCAAGAAGCTGCTCGACCCGGAATCCCGGGTGGAGCGGGTCTATCAGGCGAAAGTGCGCGGCGTGCCCAGCGAAAAAGCGCTCTCCCGGCTGCGAAAGGGGGTGCGCCTCGATCAGATGCCGACCTTGCCCGTCGAGGTGGAACTCAAGCGCTTGAGCGGCAACAACAGTTTTCTCGAGCTCACCCTGGTGGAGGGCAAGAACCGCCATGTGAAACGGATTTGCGAAGCCGTCGGTCATCCCGTGGTCAAGCTCAAGCGGGTCCGATTTGGTTCCGTTTCTCTAGGAGCCATTCCGCTCGGCGCCTGGCGTTACCTCAGCCCGCGCGAGATTCGCGCTCTGGGCGACTGCGTCCGCCAAGGCGAAGGCGCGCTGGCCGTCGGCGGTTGATGCCGGCGCTGGCCGGCCGCGAGTAACCCCTGCTTTAACAGGAGAGATCGTGATTCCTCATACCCGACCCGTCTTTATGCTTCTCATGCTTGTGACGTGGCTTTTCGCCGCTTCCCTTTCGCGCGCCGAGCCGCCGGCCCCGCTGGAAGCCGCCGGCGAGGAAGCCCCCGCGGCGGAAGCCGGGGAAAGGGAAGTGGGTGCGAGCGTCGCGGTCACCGGCGACGACTTTGTCAAAGCCCGCGGCCGCGCGGTGCACGAGGCGTTGAAGAAGGCGCTAAAGGAAGCCCTCAGGGAGAGAATGGGAGAGCGGGAATACGCCGCGCACGGAAAAGAGCTGCGGTCGCTGCTCGCCAACCCCGAGCGCTACGTCCGCAGCTACCGGTTTCTCGACGCTGCCGATCACTTCGAAGAAAAGACCAGCGAGGTTCTGCTCTCGGTGTCTCTCTATACCCAGGCGGTGCAGCGGGCGCTGGGCGACCTGGGGATGCTCAGCGGGCCCGGCGCAAGCGATCGGGTGGTGGTTGTCATTCGTGAATCCGGCAATGACCCGGAACCGCTGCCCTTGTGGGAGCAGCATCCCATCTCCGAGATGGCGCTCGCCGGCCTGCTCGCCCAGTCGGGCATGGATGTAGTTCCTCGCGGCCGGCTGCGCGCCCTGTTTTCCGAGGAGCAGGTCCAAAGGGCGCTGGAGGGCGACATCGCCCAAGCGGTGCATATTGGCTGGAAAGCTGGCGCCGATACAGTGATACTGGGTAACGCCGTTTCCACTCCGCTTGGGGAAACAGCGGGGGCCGGCCCCGCCCGCGTTCGCAGTATCCTAAGCGTCAAGGCAGTCTCGGTCAGGAAATCCGCCGTGATCGCCGCCAAAAGCGATTTCGCCCAAGGCGAAGGCCAAGACCTGCAGGCGGCAGAGGAAAAGGCCTTAAAAAGCGCGAGCAGTAAAATCACGAAATTTCTCGTGGACTCGCTCCATCGCCTCGAGAAACAGAAAAGCGCGCCGGTGGCGCGGCCGCGGGTCGAATCCTTCCCCATGCCCGTTAACGACCTGTGAAAATGGAAAAAAACCGCCAGCTCTCACTCATTGCATTATTGCTGACGGCGGCGGTGCTGATATTCCTGTATCACGCCCACCGGGTGCTGGCTCCCTTTTTCATCGCCTTCGCCCTTGCCTACCTGCTCGACCCGCTCGTCGACCGGATGGAGGAGTGGAAAGTTTCCCGCCCCCTCGCCGTCGTTTTTCTCATGGTCTCGTTTTTCGGGCTTTCGATCGGCGGCGTGCTCCTGATATTTCCCTTGTTCCGCCTGCAGGCGGAAAACCTGGCGCGCAACCTGCCCGATTATATTTCTATTCTGCAGCACTGGATGAAGCCGGTGCTCGACCGTGTCGCCGGGCTGGACCCGGCGCGGGCCGAGGAATTATTTCGCGAGGCCGCGGGGCGATTCGGTGAAATCCCCATGAAAATCCTGACTCATCTGTCCGGATTTCTCTGGCAATCCCTGTCCAGCCTGTTCGATATTTTACTGATGGTGGCCAATGTGGTCATCATCCCGGTAGTGATGTTCTATCTGCTCAGAGATTTCGACCGCATCAACGGGAAGATCCTGGGGCTGGTGCCGGAACGCCTGAAAAAGAACGTTCGGGAAATATTCAACGACATCGACAGCGTGCTCTCCGGGTTTGTGCGCGGGCAACTCATGGTGGCCCTCGCCATGGCCGTGCTGTATTCCATCGGCCTGTTCTTTGCGGGCACGCCGATGAGCCTGTTCATAGGCATTCTTTCCGGCATCGCCAGCCTGATCCCGTATCTAGGCTTGGTGCTCGGTTTTGTCCCCGCGGCCCTGCTCACATATTTCCACGCTCAGGAATGGCTGCCCGTTCTTGCCGTGGCCGGGGTGTTTGCCGCCGTTCAGGCGCTGGAGGGGCTGGTTCTCACGCCTCGTCTGGTGGGGGAGAGCATCGGGCTGCATGCCGTGGCGGTGATGCTGGCGGTGCTGCTTGGCGGCGAATTTTTCGGCTTCGCCGGGGTGCTGCTTGGCGTGCCCGCCGCGGCTGTGTTGAACGTCCTGTTCACACGGGGGGTGGCCGAATACAAAAAATCCTTGTTTTTTACACGCCCATCCGGATAATTTTAGCGTTTCTATCGGACCCCCGCGAAGGCCCCTCAGCGGTGAATGTAAGCCGGTCATTAAAAAGAAAGCTATTTGTTTTAAACCGACTATAGCCCTTTTGGGTCAATCCCCCGTTAGTAAACCCCTTGTTTTTGATAGGTTCCATGTGATCTAGATTTCCTGTGAGCCTAAATTTTACGGAGGACAAATATTTTTCTCATGTTAAAATAGATCGATGGTTATTTTCAATTTGGAGGGTACGGAAATGGTAAGTGGAAAAGTGAAGTGGTTCAACGAGAGCAAGGGTTATGGTTTTATCGAATCGGAAGATGGTGAAGATTGTTTCGTGCATTTTTCCGAGATCCAGGCCGAAGGGTTCAAGACCCTGCGTGAAGGCCAGGATGTGGAGTTCGAAAAAACCATGGGGCAAAAAGGTCCCCAGGCGACGAAGGTGGTTCCGAAGTAACCCACTTTGGTTCCAAGGTTTCAAGTCAGGTTGAAGGGATGGATAAGAACCCGGTAAGGTGTCGGCGGGCTCTGAAGTAATAGCTAGAGAATATCCTTCCGTAGATTTCCCGATTCCTCCCCCCAGTATCGCGGCAATCCTTCAGCACCAATCAAATGAAGCCCGAGGCGCGTCCAGGCGCGCCCGGGCTTCTTTTTTTGCGTGCTGGGTGTGGGACTTTCCCTCGGGTCAGGTCAGACGAAATCGTAGCGCATGTTCCTGCGCCGGGGGATGAAGCCGCTGTCGGCGATCAGGCGCTTCAGGTCGTCCTCGTTCAGGCAGTGGACGGTTCCCGCGGCGCGCACCACGTTTTCCTCCAGCATGGTGCTCCCCATGTCGTTGGCCCCGTAGTACAGCGCCACCTGGCCGATCTTCGGCCCAAGGGTCACCCAGGACGATTGCAGGGCGTCGAAGTTGTCGAGGAAGATGCGGCTAATGGCGAGGGTTTTCAGATAATCCAACCCGGTGACCGCATGATGAATGCCACTGTCCTGGCTGAGCTCGGTGTTTCCCGGCTGAAAAGGCCACGGGATGAAGGCCGTGAAGCCGCCGGTCTTATCCTGCAGGTCGCGGATCAGCCGCAGGTGCTCCACCCGTTCCTCCAGGGTTTCCACGTGGCCGAACATCATAGTCGCCGTGGTCGGAAGGCCCAGGCCGTGCGCCTTCTCCATCACCTCCAGCCACTGCGTGGAGGTGCATTTGAGGGGGCTGATCCTGCGACGCACCCGGTCGACGAGAATTTCCGCGCCGCCGCCGGGAATCGAATCGAGCCCCGCCGCAATCAGCCGCGAGAGGGTTTCCTCCAGCGAGAGACGGGAGATGCGGCTGGTATGGAGGATTTCCGGCGGCGACAGGGCGTGCAGGTGAATGTCGTAGCGCGCCTTGATTCTTTTAAACAGGTCCTCGAAATAATCGATCTTGAGGTTGATGTTGTGCCCGCCCTGCAGCAGGATCTGCCGCCCGCCGACGGCCAGGGTTTCCTCGATTTTTTGAGCGAGGGTCTCGAACGGCAGCACATAGGCGTCCTCGTCCCGCTCCTTGCGGTAGAACGCGCAGAACGTGCAATCGGTGACGCAAATGTTGGTGTAGTTGATGTTGCGGTCGACGATGTAGGTGACGACCGGCTCCTCCCGTTTTCCGGCCGCCAGGCGACCCGCCACATTGCCTAGCAGCAGGGTGTCCTTCATGGCGAACAGGCCAAGTGCCTCTTCGGGCGTGATTCGCCCGCCGCCCAGGGCTTTTCTTAGAGTCGCTTCCGGCATGATCAGTCTGAGCAATGAATTTCCAGGTGGTTGAAGTCGGGATCGTTGAAGTAGATGGACTCGCCGTCGCCCCGGCGCACTGGTCCCGAATCGATGACGACATTTTTTCGTTTCAGTTCCTCGACGATGGCCTCGAAATGCTTGCGGTCCGCCTTGAAGGCAAGGTGCAGGTAACCGGTTTCAGAGAGATGCTGGAGGGCGGGCCGGGTGTCGAGCTCCGGTGATTCAAACAGGGCGATGGCGGCGTTGCCGGTGGCGAGCATGAGATGCCGCAGGCCACGCGAGAAGCGGTGCGTCACTTCGAAGCCGAGAACCTCGGTGTAGAACGTTTCCGCCCGGTCGAGGTCGCTGACGTTGAGGGCGACGTGGTCGATGCCCAGCAATTTCATGCGCCGTCCCCCCTTTAGAGCGTTCCGGTGCCGCCGCCC
>CP070799.1:357615-369671 GCA_020343535.1 Nitrospinaceae bacterium
ATTCCTGGAAGGCCGCCGCGGCCTTCCCCAAGCACCCCGACCGCCTCACCGCCCTGGCAAGCGACGGGAAAACGCTTCTGGTGGGAAGCACGCTCGGCCTGTTCGTCTCCAAAGACCATGGCAAAAGCTGGCTTACAGCCAGCCTCACTGGCTCGGCCCACGCGGCGGCGCGCGAGGATCGACGAATGGATCTCGTTAAACTGATCACGGAAATCCATACCGGGCGATTTTTCGGCAACTATTTCATGCTCCTCATCGACATCGCGACCATGGGCCTCGTGGCGCTCGTCGTCTCGGGGGTCATGATCACCATTTACCGGAAAAGAGTGAAGGCGCGGAAAAAAGTCTCCGACGAATTGGCGGCGGATCGGGAAATAGAGCTCCAGGAAACCGCGAGCGACTTGTCGACGGAGAGCCTAGCGATTCACGACATGATCGAGCACATCGGCAATCACCTTGATAAATGCAAGTCGGTGTATTTGACGCGGGAGAAAAAGGAAATCGATGAAATCGACAGGCACATCACGACGCTGGACAAAAAAGTCCATCACCTGATGGAGCGCATCAACGAACTGGATAACATCTCCACTAAAGGAGACTAGGAGGATTTCCCAGCCCACGCGCGCGGCGGAAAAAGGACTGAAAAACTAGTTGATGAGGCGGCGTCCCCGGTTGGGATCGGGCTGGGCCAGGTTTACCTCGCGGGACATTTCCATCTTCTTGTACTCCTCCCAATCGTCCCGGAACAAGTTGAAGCCGACGTAGTCGAGCGCCTGCATGACTTCGACTTCAGCCATCTTGCCATCGGCCCCTTCCACTTCGCCGATGGCGTTTTCGATCGCTTCGCAAAGCTGAGCGAATTTTTCTTCATCCTCGAACATCATGAAGTTCTTCATAAAATCAAAAGCCATGCCGCTCCCCCCGAATATATTATAATATCACGCGTTACACGGGTTCATGCGTTTATCTTAGAGTAAAATTTTTTGACTGCCAACAAAAAACCCTGAACGTCCTCGCGGATCGCCTTAAACTCTTTGTTTTTCATCCTCTTATCTGAAACAATCGATCCGCCGATCGCAACGGCAGAGGCGCCGGCGGCCAGGTATTCGGCGACATTTTCGCGATTCACGCCGCCCACCGCCATGAGCCGCACTTCGTCGAGCGGACCCTTCACCGTGGACAGGTAACCCGGCCCCATCTGCGAAGCAGGAAACACTTTAACGAGAGCCGCGCCCGCGTCCCAGGCGCGTTCGATTTCGGTTGGCGTGAGCGCGCCGGGAAAATACGCGACCGACCGTTCTCGGCAAAACCCGGCGACGTCGCCATCGAGGGTGGGCGCGACGATGAACCGAGCCCCAGCGTCCAGGGCCCGCGCGGCATCGGCCCGGTTGCGCACGGTGCCTGCGCCAAGGCAGACCCCGGCGGACAGCCGCTTCGCCGCCTGGGACAGGAGGCCCAATGCGTTCGCCGTATTCAGGGTGATTTCGATATGAGTGAGGCCGCCCTCGACCAGCGCGTCGAGAACACCGGCAAGGCAGGCTTCATCCGCGCCGCGCACGATGCCGAGCACCGGCCGGGTGAGAAAGCGCGACAGATCGAAACCCGCGCCCGCCATGGCGTTCAGATGTTCGCTTCCGTGGTGAGCTTGTCGTAAATCTTGAGATAACCGTCCTTATCCTTGCCATCGCGCAGTTTCATCGCTGCGCGGGGGTGCAGGTCGAGCACACCGGTGATCATGTAAGGGATGGTGTATCCCCATTCGATCTCCTTGCGCAAGTTGACCACATCCGATTCGAGAACATCGAGGATGGGACGGACGTCATACTTGGGGTTTTTCAGGAACCCGAGGAGCAACTCCAACGGGCAATTGCCCGCCGCACGGCCGATGCCGAAGATGGTTCCATCGAGGTAATTGATGTTCTGAATAATGGCCTCGATAGTGTTGGCGAAGGCCAGTTGCTGATTATTGTGGGCGTGAATGCCAACCTCCCGCGTTCTGAGCGCCTTCTTGTATTTTTTAGCGAGGTAGGCGATCTGCTCCGAGTAAAGCGCACCGAAGCTGTCGACCAGGTACACGACATCGACACCGCTTTCTTCCTCGATCTGCTCCAGGGCCTCATCAAGCTCGCGCTCACGCGCATGGGAAACCGCCATGATATTGATGGTCGCCTCGTAGCCCTTCGACTTAATGCTGTTGACCATGTCGATAGCCTTGTCGATGTCCTTGACGTATGAAGCCACGCGGATCATGTCGATATAACTTTCACCGCGCGGGATCAGCTCGTTGGGATTAAAACGGCCGATGTCCCCCATGACGGAAATCTTGCATTTCTTTTCGCTATCCCCCACAATACGCTCCAGATCCTTTTCGGAGCAGAACTTCATCGGGCCAAACTCGGAGCGGCTGAATTGACTTTCATCGGCCTTGTAACCAAGCTCAATATAATCGACGCCTGAATTGTTCACCGCCTTGAATACCCGGCGGACCATTTCGTCGCTGAATTTATGGTTATTCATCAATCCGCCGTCGCGGATGGTGCAGTCCAGCACTTTGATCTCTTTACGGTACATGCTGCTCTATGGCTCCCAAATGAAAAAAGGGCCCCAAAAAAAAGGGTCCGGCATTAATAGGGGTGGGTCGAAGTATTTGATTATATTTAGATTAATTTCCAGGGTCAATGAGATATTTTATTCTTCAAGAGTAAAAGCCCTTTTTTTACGCTAATACACGGGCCCGCGCCGCGCGGGTGCCCGGCCGAGGCCCCCGCAAAAGAGTCCAACTTTATATAAATGAATGACATACCATGAACTACTGGCTGGTCAAGCAGGAACCTTCTAAATACAATTGGGAACAATTTATCAAGGATGGCGGAACATTCTGGGATGGTGTGCGCAATTATCAGGCGCGCAACAATTTAAGCGCAATGAAAAAAGGAGACCGAGTATTTTTCTATCACAGCGTCACCGGCAAGGAAATCCGCGGGGTCGCCGAGGTGACCCGGGAGGCTTACCCCGACCCCACGGCCCAGGGGGAGAACTGGGTGGGGGTGGATCTCAAACCCCTGGCGGCCCTGAAGAAGAGCGTCTCCCTGGAGGACATCAAGGCGCACCCCGATTTGCAGACCATCCCCCTCGTCAAGCAATCGCGCCTGTCGGTGATGCCGCTTAGCGCGCAAGCGTTTCGCACCATTTTAAAGATGGGGGCAACCACCCTTGCGGCCCGGTGAAATGATTTGCCCGCGCCAGGCCGCCGCCTATGCTCTTGTCCTATTCCGCCGCGCCTTGCTTGCCGCGGCCCTTTGCTTCACGGTCCCGACGCCGGCGGCCTTCGCCGGGGATGCGCCCTGCGCGCGCGCCATTCAACACATGGGAAAGCCGATCAACGCCGTGCAAGAGTTGGGCGGTCTGTTCGTACTCTTCGATCAGGTTCCGGCGTTATCGAACCATTCCGCCCTCGCCATTCAGCTCGATTCGCGTATGCGCGAATTTCACAATATCCTGAGCTATCTCTGCGATACCCTGAAAGGCGTGCCGCTGAACGAACTTGCGGCCTACGTCACACGCAAGGTGGACGAACTGGGTGAAGAGGGTTTCCGCAGCAAGCAACGGGTTCTCGGGCGAAGCGGGAAGGAAATCCAACTCTGGATCGACTACGCAAAAGCCGCTAGCGAGATGAAAAACAGGACCCTCGATGCCTCGCGGCTGAAGAAGACCCTCGATGAATCCGCGCCCTACTTCGATCGCTACTTGGCCCTCGCTCTTGCGCTCGAATCCGGAAAGGCCTCGCCCCCCCTCGAACAGGCGCAGACGCTCCACAGGAACGTCACCGCCTTTCTATCCGAATCGCCCTACCTGGCGCTGGCGCTCCAAGAAAAGGCGCAGGCGCCCTACTGGGATTTCGATGAGAACCACGGCGGATCTTGACTTTCGTTCTCCGAAGTTTTCGTTTAAAATGCGGTGTCGTTTCGCGGTCCCGTTCGGGCTAGGCGTGCCGGCGGCTATCGTATATCATTTCCAATCGTGGAGACAGCCAGATGAAATATTTTCTCGTCATCGGCGGCACCGGCGTCATGGGCACCGCCGCCATCCGAGCCATCCGCACACACTACGGCAAAGAGGCCTTCATTCTCGCCAACTGGTACGGCAAGGAAGAGCCCGGCTTCAAGATCGAGGGCGCCGATGAAACCCTGTTCGGCGACATCACCGACCCCGCGTGCCTGAAGGCCATCAAGGCGGTGAATTCCGGCGCGTTCGACGCCCTGTTCTACGCCACCGCGCTCGGCGACGTGGGCATCCCCATCAAGGACGCCACGGAGGAGCAGATCGCCAAATCCAACCGGCTTTCCTTCGACCCCATTCCCATGCTCGAAGACAGCCTGAATGTCGACTTGATCGTCGCCTATTCCACCTTTTATGTCATCCGCCACCAGCTCGCCACCTACGGGGCAATGGGCTATTCCAAAGAAGCCATCGAGCGGTGGACGGTGCATCCGGGAAAATCCAGCCACGCCTGCATTCGCGCGGGGCTGTTCGAATCGCCTTCGTCCCGCGGCATCAAATTATTGCTCAGGAAAGTGGCCAAGCACCCAGAGAACCTGAAGGACCCGCTTTTGCGGACTTATTTCGAAAACGTGCCCTCCAGCGAGGGGATCAACCGATTCGAAGAGGGCATTTTTGCCGAGGAAAAAGAAACCTACGGCGACGCCCGCACCACTCAGGAGGATCTCTACGAGGCCCATCTGGAGCTGTTCCGATCGGAAAACCCGTTGTTCGTCAATGTCTGCGGGAAACGCATCTGGCACACCGACCAACCCCTCCTGCTCAAGGATTACCTGTAATATCCCGCACTTTTCCATCTCTTTGCGGGAAAGTGGAACTCCTCTCTAGGTTTTCATAACATTTTGATTTATAATGTCTTGCCGTAAGACTCCCATACGGGTAGCCCCCGTGTGCGGCTTTTTCTCATTCATTGCAAGGCAAGGAGCAGATGATGGCTCCCTCTTCTCTCGAAACCGTCAATTATTCAGCCGATCCCTCCTTGAACAGTGTTCTTCGGGGGGTGGTGAAGGACGTGAAGGACCACGCCGAACGGTTGATGTCGCAGATCCGCGAACTGTCGAGCATCGGCCGTTCGCTCTCCGGGGTTTACGATCTTGATGACCTGCTGGAAAAAATCGTCGATAATGCGCGCGCCTTCACCCATGCCGATGCGGGTACGCTTTATATTAAGGAAGACGACCGCCTGCGTTTCAGCATTTTCCAGAACGACAGCCTGGGCATTCGTCTCGGCGGCAAGACCGGCGGCGCCATCCCCTACCCTCCCCTCGCCCTCGACAAGCACAACGTCTCGGCATTCGTGGCGATGAACGGCACTTCGGTCAATATTCCCGATGTGTACGACGCCGCGCTCTACGATTTCACCGGTCCGAAAAAATTCGACCGGACCACGGGGTACCGGTCGAAGTCGATGCTGGTGGTGCTGCTCAAAAATCACGAAAACGACATCATCGGCGTCCTGCAGCTCTTGAACGCACGTGACACGAGAACCGGCAAGGCAGTTCCGTTTTCCAAGGACTGTGAAAGCCTGACCCAATCCCTCGCCTCGCAGGCGGCGGTGGCGATCAGCAACGTCAAGCTCATCACCGACATGGAGAACCTCTTCGAGGCCTTCGTCAAGGTAATGGCAACGGCCATCGACGAAAAGTCTCCCGCCACGGGCGGTCATATCCGCCGGGTGGCGCACCTGACTCTCACGCTAGCGGAAACCATCAATAACAAGGACAGTGGTCCTTTCAAGCACGTTCATTTCAATGAAGACCAGATGCACGAACTGCGCATCGCCTCGTGGATGCACGATATCGGCAAGGTGACCACGCCGGTGGAAATCATTGAAAAATCGCGCAAGCTGGAAACCATATTCGACCGCATCGAGCACGTGCGCCTGCGCATGGACTACCTGGTGCAGAAAACCAGGAACCGGGCGCTGAAGGAGCAGGTCGAAGCGATGAAGAGCGGAGCGAACGCGGGGGCGCTGCAGGCCATCGAAGCCCATGCGGAAAAGCAGGTCCGCCAGTTGCTGGAAATCCGGGAGTTTTTAACCGAGTGCAATAAACCGGCAGAAGGCCTGGACGACGATAAGATCGAGCGGCTGAAAGCCATCGCGCAAAAAACCTACATCGACGACACCGGGAGGAGGCGGCCGCTCATCACCCCCGACGAGTTGGAGAACCTCTCCATCCGCAAGGGGAGCATCACCGAGGCCGAGCGAAAGATCATGAAGGAACACGCCTACATGACCCTCAAGATGCTGAGTCAGATCCCCTTCACTAAGAAATTTCGCAATATTCCGCATTTTGCCGGCGCGCATCACGAATGCCTCGACGGCACCGGCTACCCCCTCGGCCTCAAGGGGGATGAAATCCCCTTTGAGGGCAAGCTCATGGCGGTAACCGATATCGCCGAAGCCCTGACCTCCGCCGACCGCCCGTACAAGAAAGCCATGCCTCTGGCCGAGGTCCACCGGGTGCTCCGCTCCCTGGCCGACAAGGGCAAACTCGACGGGGATTTGGTCCGGTTATTTATCGAGGAAGATGTCTATAGCGCTTACGTGAGGAAATACGAAAAGGCCCAGCCCGCGGCCTCCGAACTGGGACCGGCGCCCGGCCCGCGCAAGGTAACAGGGTGACCGCCGGAACGCCTCTTTGCAAAAGGCAGGTTTTGTTCTATCCTTGAAGAGCCTTTGAACGACCCATTGAAAAACCGCCGCTATTTCTTCTTCGGCCGGTAGGGGCCCGTGCGCATGAAATTGTCATTCATCTTCACGTGCTCATCGATCTGAATATCCGATGTCTTGCCAGTCTTGGCATCCACGGTGAGGGCGTCGAGCTTCTTGAAGGCTTCATCCTTTATTTTACTAGACAGCAGACGGGAGCGGTTGGTGCGCGCCCGGGTTTTATCTTTCTTCAGATTTTCGCGATACTTGCGTTTATCGTCGTGCGAGATATTGAGAATCATAACGCCTCGGAAAAATGAGGATAAGGATTTATCAACGCTACCTTGAGCTTCAACCTTATGTTAGCAGAAATTTATGCCCATTGAAGAAATAAAAGCCCTCCTTGAAGAAACCGCTGAGCCGGGGCCGGTGGTGGCCGCCAAAATCAACGATCTCGATCCCTACGAACTCGCCCGCCGCCTGCATGAACTTGACCCGGAGGAAAAAGTCTGTCTTTTCGGCCTTCTCGACAGTGATGAAAAACGCCAGACCCTGCTCTACGAGACCGATCCGGACAGCCGCATGGAAATCCAGGATTCGTTGGAGCCCGTCGCCCTGGCCCGCCTGCTGGAGGACATGCCGGAGGACGAAGCGGCGGATATTTTGCAGGAACACACCCAGGAGAGCCGCGATGAAATCCTGGAGCAGATGGAGCCCCGTGACGCGGGCACCATCAAGGACCTTATCACCTACGAGGAGGAAACCGCAGGCGGCTTGATGACCATTCGCTTTAACGAGGTGCGCGGCAACCCGACGGCGGCCGACATCTTGATGAGCATCAAACGCGACAGCAACCAGGACATTCCCCCCTATTTTTACCTGGTCGACGAAAACCGGCGGCTCAAGGGCTATTTCAAGCTGCGCGACCTGCTCAACGTTCCGGCGCAGGCACGGGCGCTGGATTTCGTCCAATCCACCACCCCGAAGGTGCTGCTCGGCGATACCTGCGAAAAAGTCGCCAACCTGATGGACCACGAACAGCTCTCCACCATCCCCGTGGTGGACGAAAACGACGTCATACACGGCATCATCACGTTCGACGACGTCATTCGCACCATGCAGGATCTGGCCAGCGAAGATATTTTCACCATGGTCGGCACGGCCAAGGTGGACCCGTTCGCCAAAAGCATCGGCGGAAAAATCACCGCCCGCGCACCCTGGCTGTTCACCACCTTCATCGGCGGCCTGGCCAGCGCCTCCATCATCGGCGCGTTTCAGAACGCCCTGGTGGAATTCGCCACCATCGTTCTGTTCATCCCCTTCGTGATCGGGCTGGCGGGCAATGTCGGCATTCAAGGCGCCACGGTCATCGTGCGCGGCCTGGCGACGGGGGACATCCAGGACGACAACCTGCATACGGTGATCCGCAGCGAATTATTGGTGGGAATGGCAAACGGGATGATTTTCGGCGTGTTATGCGGAACGTTCGTTTGGCTGGTGGCGGCGCCTTTACTCCGCGCAAGCCCGCTGCTGGGGCTCACCGTAGGCAGCGGCATATTCCTCGCCGTGGGCCTGGCGAGCGTGATCGGCTCCCTCACCCCCCGGCTGTTCATCCGCATGGGCATCGACCCGGCGATCAGCACCGGGCCCTTCGTCACCGTGCTCAACGACATTTCCGGCGTCGCCGCCTACCTGGCCACCGCCTGGGCCACGTTTACATATATTTAAATTAAACCCGCAACGGGTCCGGCTTAAGGCGCGTCGATTTCCACCTCAATGAGCGGCGTGTCGACTTCGACGTACTCCCCCTCCCCCACATAGAACTCCTTGACGATGCCTTCCACCTCGGAAAGCAATGTAAAATAGCCCTCTGAAATGATTTCCGCCACCGCGGTCCCCTTCGCGACCTTATCCCCCTGGCCGACGAGATATTTGTCGATTTTTCCTGAAGTCATGGTGGGATACATGGCGGACATGAGAATATACTCCTGCATGAATCAAACCTCCTGACGCTTGAACGTGTGTCGTTGGCGGGAAACGGCCCACCGGAAACGAACAAAACTGCTCGGTATTCCAGACCTCCCGAGTATAATGAGTCTTCTTTCACCATCGCGGCCCGCGAAGATCACCGCGAATATACCCCCCTGCGGCCCCCCGTTGGGGCCAAACGAGGAAAACATGGCCAAAATCACCCTGCGCACAGGCGACGTCCTGTTCGAGCCGCTGTCCAGAAACACCGGCGAGATCCTTGAAGTCCTTGAGCATCCTTCGGGGAAAATCGTCAAGATCCGCTGGCGGGTGGAGGATCACCTTCATCACGACACCGAACATTATTACAAAAAAGTCCTGCGCGCGGTCAAGGAAGGCCAGTACGAGTACACCCCCGGCCGGCCCCCAGGCGAAAACCCCTGATTTCTCAAGCCTCCGGCGGGCCCGCCTTGCAACCAGCAGGCGCCTCGCCGGGCGGGAAAGCACCTTTATTGCTTATAAACGGTATGCGTCGGCCGTCCGGCGAGGATGTTTTCCTTGCCCCAATTGGCGACGTCGCGAAATTTTTTAGATTGAATAAAGCCGTTGAACGCCTCTTCTGAGCTCCAGTCGGAAACGATCAGGTACGATAACGGATCGTTCACGTCCTTGTAAAGGAACGAGGCGGAATGCCCCTCCATTTCCTTCATGACCTCTAAAACGTTGGCAAAGGCCTTCTCGAAGACTTCTCCCTTGCCAGGAAGCATTTTGTAATTCATCCCAATGGTCACCATCGTTGCCACTCCCTTTGAAATATCGTGCGTTTGACGAGGGGAAATCTCCCGCAACCGAACCCGGCGCCCTCCTCCCCGTGATGCGTGGTAATTCACCTGAATCATAAAACCTGCGGCCAAAGAATGGAACCGCAAAATTGTTTCTTATTTCACACCGGCGCTAAAATTCGTGAGAATACGGCCTCGCCACCTCTTTACCCGGCTGATGACCGGTTCATCCACCCGCTAACCCATTATATGTTAACTTATTGATTTTATTAATAATATTATATTCATGACCGCTCTCTTCCGGTGCCCCGCGCATCTTCTGCAACCTCCGGCAACGCTCCTTTCCGCGCTCTATAAATCATGCGAAAATTGCGCGGCATTTATTGATTCAATCAATAAATTGCCTGTATTTTCACAAATTAACAGTAAAAACCTAAAATACCCCAGTTGAGGTATTGCCTTAATCCCGGGCTCTTTTTATATTCGACCTCATACAGAGGTAAATGTAATTCTTTTTTAACGACTTAGCGGTTTTTAGCCACCTTGAACGCATTCTGATGAAAAAAAAACAACCCCAAAGACCAAAGGCGATGAAATGAAAAGTCAGACCAAACAGGACCCGTCTATCAGCCGCGCAAGAGATGGCTATCCAGTGGTCCTGCTAGACGAGCAGAACTCCGTCCGCCAGATTCGCGAGTCCATGATGATGAGCAAATCCGAGCTGGCCCGCAAAGCCAATGTCACGGTACAGACCATCGACCGCATCGAAAAAGGCAAGCCCTGCCGGCTCGATACGAAGCGCAAGATCATCCTGGCCTTGGGTTTCAAGCTGGGAGACCGGGAAAAGATTTTCTGACTTGAAAAGTGATTGAGTCGTTGAAAACTGGACGGGTTTCTTTAATAACATTTTCAAAGGCCTGTTACGATGCGAAATACCCTCGATAAAATACTGCTCGTGCTCGCGGGTTTTGTCCTCGCCGGTTGCGCCGGCGGGCAACAATATGTTGTGACCAACATGGACGGCTCCTTTTACCGTGTCAGCGAGATAGGACACAACAACATCGCCCGCAAGGGGGCCCACTACAGCCTGTTTGAATTGTGCACCAAGGCGGGTCTGTGCCAGATGGTGGCTGAAAAAACCGTCATCAATCCCTCCCTGATCGAGCAGCTTGCCGGCCCCGGCGCGACCGTCGTCGCGGCGGACCGGTTGCGCAGCGGACTGGAGGATTCGGGCGACACCGTGAGCAACACCGCCTCGGGCGGTGAGGGTGGCCAAGGCGGAACGGGCGACGCGGGTGGCCTTGGCGGCTCCGGCGGAACCAGCAACGGCTGCAAGGGTAATTGCGGCGGCTTCGCCAAACTCGAAGGGGATCGTCCTGCACCCGGCTATGTGAAAGTCTCTGAAAACGCGGCCCGGGAGGTTGAACCCGATGCCGGGATCTCCGCTAGCACCCCCTCTTACCCGCCGGTATTTCGCCACGCGGTCTTCACTCCGCCGAGAGATCTTGGCCTGACACCCCACACAGGCACGTTGCACCATTTTCGCCCGGTGGATGCCCTCGCCAACACACCCGCCCTGACGGAAAAGAAAGCGGATGCCCCACCGGTCAAGGTAAAAACCGTCCTGAAAAATGCCGCCGCCCCCTTGAAGCCCGCGGCCGATTCCATCAAGGTGCTGCCCGGCGACACCCTTTTCAAGCTCGCCGAGCGGGTACGGCCGGAACACGCCGACCCCGAGGTTCTTGCGGTGGCCCTGTGGAAAGCGAATAAGGGCAAATTCATCGAGGGAAACATGAACGGCATTCGTACCGGGACGGTGCTCTCTCTGAAGGACCTGGATCAGCACCTAGCCGCCCTCAACCCGGGGGATGGACGGGCCATGGTTCGGACACAGTGGGCGCTGTGGAAAAACCGGGGAGAGAAAGTGGAGCCGGCGGTTCAGGAAACAACGGTTGTGGCCATGGTGGCCCCGACGAAACAGCCGGCCCCGGGGGTCAAGCCCGCCGCCAAACCAGCGCAACCCTTGGCCGCCATGGTCGCGGTAAAAACCGATGCCCCCTCTCTCGACACCTTCGCCGATGAAATCCGCGCGACGCTCAAGGCCTGCATCGATCGCCTCGTTGCCTGGATGGGATGAAGATCATGGAGCCGATGACCGGGGAATGGACCTTAGTACAAGGCGGCAGCAAGGGCGATTGGGTCTCGAATCGTGCCCGAGGCGCCGCAGGTAGCCCAAGTTTGTTGCTTTGGCGCCCCGGCCACCATCGGCTTATATATTAAAAAGAGAAGAGAATATACTTCCGAGAGTAGTAAAAAGAAAATTTATTATCGCATAGAAAAAAAGATAACCTCCTGATAGCATAGGGGTGCACTAAAATCAAAACCCATCACACTAAAAGGAGGTTATCATGGATGTAAATGAAGTTATCAGGTATGAGCAGTTCTGTCAATTCAAAGCTGAAATTCGATCATCGAGTGATTATCTGGTGGTAGGAATCGATGTGGCCAAAGAACGGCATCACGCTTTTTTAGGTACTGCAACCGGCCGCACGCTTTTGCGGCGATTGGTCTTTGACAATAACCAGGCTGGTTTT
>CP070799.1:369771-381537 GCA_020343535.1 Nitrospinaceae bacterium
CGCCGGGCCACTTCACAGCCTGCTTTCTGAGGGAATGATTTTTTTCGGCGGGGCCGCGCGGCGGATCAATCCGGCGGCGAACCTTCGCCGCCGAAAGGAATGCTGGAGGCATGATGCAGAATCATTTTCCACGCGCGGTCCTCCCGGCGGAAAAGGTTGGTGGCGTGCACGTAGGACGTTTGCACCCCGGTGGGCTGAATCACAAACAGGTTTTCCCGGCAATGCACCCAGGCGAGCTCGCCCGAAACCCCAATCCCCAGGTGGGAGATGCGGATGTTCATGTTCTCCGAGTTCTTGAAGATATTCGACCAGCTCTTCTGAATGGCTTCGAAGCCGCGGAGTGGTTCCCAGCCGGGATGAATGCACACCACCTCCACCCCATCTTCGCCGTCCCGGTGCCAGACCCGGTCCATGAGTTCGAGATCCCGCTCGTTGAACGCCCGGTAGAACCGCTCATTTGCCTCTTTCACCTCGCCTGCGCCCACACCTTCCTCCGGGTTCATGAATGCTTGAGAAGGTATTCCACCGCCTGAAAGGTTTCCTCGGACTGCCAATCCTTCGCGCCATCGACCCGGGCGACGATGCGGCCCGAACGACCGACCACATAGGTGAACGGAATGCTGACCGAAGGATAGAGGCGCTCGGCCTCCCCGTCGACGTCCATCAGCACGGGAAAGGAAAGGCCACGGTCCTGGACGAACTGGCGGACCTTGGCGTCCGCCCCCTTGTCCAGACTGACGGCGAGAACGGCGAGCCCTTGCGATCGGTAGCGCCGGTACAGCGCCTCGAACGACGGCATCTCGACGCGGCACGGGGCGCACCAGGTGGCCCAGAAGTTGATGACCAACACCTGCCCCTTGTAGTTGGAAAGGCCGTCACGGTTTCCCTGGAGGTCCCTCAGGGTGAAGTCCGGCGCCAGGTAACCGACTTCAGATTTTTCCTCGTCGAACCGGCCCGCCTCTTTCACCGCGTCCAGGGAAAGCGGCGATTCGCTGAAATGCTCGAAGAAATACAACAGCACGGCGACGAACAGCACCGCGAACAGCGCGCCGTATTTGCTAATCGGAGTCCAGGGCGTCTTTTTTGAGGCGGTCGATGTCATCTCTTAGTTTTTCCAGGTTGACCCTCTGCCCCATCAGCGCAAAATAAAGGCAGGTGAAAGCGCCCAGGGAAATGAAAAGCGTGGCCAGCATGGCCGGGTCCATGCCTTTGCCCAGGCCCTCGCTGGTGATCACCTTGGGCAGCGGGTGAAACGCCCGCCACCACAGCACCGAGAAATGAATCAGGGGAATGTCCAGAAAGCCGGCGATGCCGAGAACGGCGGCGTAACGCGCCCGCATGGAGCCGGCATCGGTCTGCGCCCGCAGCATGAGGTAGGCCACATAGATCAGCCACAGCACAAGCGTCAGCGTGAGGCGGGCGTCCCACACCCACCATGCGCCCCAGATGGGCCGCGCCCAGATGGGTCCGGTGATGAGGACCAGGGTGCAGAACAACACCCCCACTTCGGCGGAGGCGTGGGCGTAAATATCCCACTCCCGCTCCTTCTTCCAGAGAAACAAAATGCTGGAAAGAAAGACGACGAAAAACGCCAGGAAGGAAACCCACGCCGAGGGAATATGGAAATACATGATGCGCTGCACCGCGCCCTCGGTCTTTTCGGTGGGCACGTAGATGAAAATGGCAACCATGGCGGCCAAAAGCGCCAAAGCGGTGATCCAGATGAGAACGGGGCTGCCCTCCCCTTCCCGCGCGGCTTCCTCGTTCATTTCGCCGGTCCCTTGTCGAGAATGTCTTTCAACAGGTCGAGGTCCTTCTTCAGCGCCTGGCTTCGCTTCCTAAGCATGAGAAGGTAATACAGCACCCCTCCCCACACGAACGCGTTGGCCGCAAACAAATACCCGAGGTGATCCATTGCCTTATTCCTCCAGGATATGGTCGATCGTCATGATCGACACTCCAATAAATATCACATCGAAACAAAGAGTCAAACCCACCCAGTTCATCATGGTCGAAAGCGGCACACCCTCGAGAACCTGACCGGTCATCCGCACCGAGCCGATGACTACCGGCACCATCAGCGGATAAAGCAGGATCGGCAGCATCACCTCCCGCGTCTTGAGGTTGGAGGAGAGCGAGGAGAGCAACGTCCCCAGGGCGCAGAACCCGAAGGTGCCGAGAAGAATCACCACCAGCAGAGACCCCAGATGGGCCAACAGATCCACGTTGAAAAACACCATGAACAGCGGCAGGATGAACGCCTCCATAAGCAGGAGGAACACCAGGTTGCTGATGAACTTGCCGAAGTAGATGGTGGTGCGGTCGGCAGGGGTCAGGATCAGCCCCTGAAGACAGCCGTTCTCCTTCTCCAGCATGAACGACCGGTTGAGCCCGAGAGTTCCGGCAAAAAGAAACGCCACCCACAGCACCCCGGGGCCGACCTCGGTGGCCTTCACGATACTGAGATTGATGGAGAAGATAAAGATCAGGATCACCAGCACCGAAAAAACGAACATGGTACTGAAGAGCTCGCGGGTCTTGAGTTCGGTGACCAGGTCCTTCCAGACGATGGCCGCCACTTGACTGAAATACTGCCGCATAAGCGCCCCTATCGCCCCGGGCCGCCGGGGGCCGTCTTTTCCGCCGGCAACCTGTCGGCGAGAATCTCGAAATACAGGTCCTCGAACCGGTGCTTTTCCAGATTGCACGCATCCTCATAGAGCACGAAGCGCCCCTTCGACTGGACAGCCACCTTATCTGACAATTCCAGGCCACAGGCGATGTCGTGGGTGGTCATGAGAACGGTGCGCTTATCGGTGTGCAGGGCGCGCAGGGTTTCCTTGAGATTGTTGGAGCCCTGTGGGTCTAGCCCGGTGAACGGCTCGTCGAGAAACAGAATGGGTGGATCGTGAAGGACGGCGCGGGCGATGGACACCCGTTGCTGCATGCCCCGCGAATAGGTGCGCACGCGGTCGTGCATCCTCGCCTTGAGCCCCACGTTTTCGATGGCCCGAACCGCCCGCTCCTCGGGGCGGCCAAGGCCGTACATTTTAGCATAAAAGATCAGGTTTTCCACCGCCGACAGGTCGGAATAAAGGCAGGAGGCGTGGGCGATCACACCGATCTGCCGCTTCATCCCCGGATCGCCCTCCAGCACGTCGAAACCGGCCACGCGGGCGGTGCCGCGGGTGGGCTTAGCTAGCCCGGCGAGGATTTTGAGTAGGGTGGTTTTGCCCGCTCCGTTGGGGCCGAAGATGGTGAGGAACTCTCCCTTGCGCAGGCTGAAGCTGATGCCGCGAAGCGCCGCCTGTACCCCGAAGGTTTTGTGGATGCCCTCGGCCTCGATAGCGCCTTCGGTATCGGCGGAGTGGGTGGTTTCGGTCATATCGAGGCGAGGTTCTGGGGCGGCGGCGATAACAGGTTCATATGGCTTTGGCCGCCCGCGCCGAGCCGTTTTTTTTCTCCTGTTCCAATTGATCCAGCCGGTCCAGGATGGCCGCAGCCTCCAACTCCAGTTTGTGGCGGACGCCGTGGTAGTCCTCCTCCGAGACCTTGTCGGTCTTGAAGTCGAACTCCAGCTCTTTGATCGAAAGAAGGACCTCTTCCTTGCGCACGAGCAGGTGCTTGTATTCCTCGCTTCTGGGATTCACCGGCTTGAACAACCGCGTTTTCGAAAGGCCTCGAAACAACGGCAGTCCCACGCCTACAAGAATCGCCGCCACCAGCAACAGCTCCATGAAATGGATAAAGTTCATTTACTGCTCGATCTCATCCAGTTCACTCTTGATGCGGCTGGCGATTTTATCGGACAAGGCCGCTTCGGCCGGCTCCGGCTGGCCGGATTCCGTTTCGCCCGGCTCGCCCCGGTTCTTCCGAACCCAGTTGTCGATGACTTTTCGAATGCCCAGCCCGCCGACGAGGAGCGCCGCGAACGGCGCCACCCAGGCCGTCAGGTTGAAGCCATTCTTCGTGGGGGCCGACAACACCGTTTCACCGTATTGATCCACCTGTTTCTGGATGATCTGCTCCACCGTGAGGCCTGATTCCAGCATCCTGGTGAATTCTGCCCGTGTTTTGTCGGACGTGCTGCAGGTGCAATTGATGAGCACCTTGCCGCACTTGTCGTCGCACTTGCACATGAGCGCGTTTTCAAGGTCCGCCAGAAGCGCCCCCGCCCCTGCCGCCGGAGGCAGCGCGAGAAGGAACAATACCGGAACGGCCATCAACGCGAGTTTGAATTTCATGTCGGTCACTCCTGGGCGGGGGAGAAGGCGGCCTCCTGCTTCTTCTGCCGCATCACCCGGCGCCGCTCTTCGAGCCGGTCGGGCCACATGCAAACCACCGTTCCGAACGCGATGATCCAGCCGCCCGTCCAAATCCAGCTCACCATGGGGTTGATGTACACCTTGAGGGTCGCCGCTTCATCCTCGGTGAAGTCGGCCAGAATGAGGTAGACGTCCTCTCTCCAACTGGACAACACGTCGACCTCGGAAACGGGCTGGTTCTGCCCCTTGTAAAACTCTTTCTCCGGTTGCCCGGTCCAAATCCGCCGGCCGTTTTTATAAACGCCCACCTGGGCAATAACTCTTGACTTGACCGAAGTCTCCTCCATGGCCAGAAGGCGCTCGTAGGTCACCGTGTAATCGCGGATCTGAAGCGATTCCCCCTTCTTCAGGTGCTTCTGGTCGTGCGTGCCGTAGGCCTGTGAACCGGCGATGCCAGCAAAAATCAACACCACGCCGACGTGAACCACATACCCCCCGTAACGGCGTTTGTTACGCCAGGTCAGCGCGCCGAGCGCGCCGAGCCCGGACTCCTCATGCAGGTCCATGCGGGCGGCCGCCCCCTTGTAAAACTCGGACACGATGCAACCCATCACGAAGACGCAGAGAACGAAGGCGACATATGCGAGAATATCCGCCCGCCCGCCCAGGGGAACGAAGGCAAACAAGGCCGCGCCGAACAACAGGGCGGCGGCGAGGGGCTTGAGAAAGTTCTTTTTCAGGTTCGACAGCGTGGCGCGTCGCCAGGCGATGAGCGGACCGATTCCGATGAGGGCCAGCAGCGCAAGCCCGATGGGCACGTTGACCTGGTTATAGAACGGCGGCCCCACGGTGATCTTCACGCCACGCACCGCTTCGGAGATGATCGGGAAAATGGTTCCCCAGAACGTGGCGAAACCGATGCCGAGCAGTAGCAGGTTGTTGAACAGGAAACTGCTCTCGCGGGAGAGAAACGAATCCAGCTCGTTCTTGCTCTTAAGAAGAGGCAGGCGTTTGAGGATCAGCCCCGTGCAGATGGCGATCACCACACCGAGAAAACCGAGAAAATAATAGCCGAGGGTGGCCTCGTCGAAAGTGTGGACCGACTGAATGAGACCGCTTCGCGTGATGAACGTGCCAAAGATGGTCATCACGAATGTCAGCAGGATGAGCGACATGTTCCATACCTTCATCATGTCCTTTTTTTCCTGGATCATGACCGAGTGCAGGTACGCCGTGGCGACGAGCAGCGGCATGAACGCGGCGTTCTCCACCGGGTCCCAGGCCCAGTACCCTCCCCAACCAAGTTCGACATACGCCCAGGCGGCCCCGAACAGGTTGCCCATGCAGAGAAAAAACCAAGCCATCAGGGTCCATTTGCGGGTCAGGCGGATCCAGCCGTCGTCCAGGTTTTTCGTGATGAGAGCGGCTATGGCAAACGCGAAAGGCACCGTGAACCCGACGTACCCCAGGTAAAGTGTGGGCGGGTGGATCACCATCCAGTAATTCTGCAACAGGGGATTGAGGCCGCGCCCGTCTTCAGGCGGAAGCGGAATACGCTCGAATGGGTTGGTGGAAAAATTCAGAAGAAAGAGGAAAAACACCACGATGACGAGCATGACCGTCATCGCGGCAGGCATCAGGGCCACGTTTTTTTTCCGATTCTGCAGGTAAGCCACCGACATGTAGGTGGTCAGCAGCAAGGTCCAGAAGAGGAGCGAGCCCTTCTGCCCACCCCAGAAGGAGGCTATCTTGTAGAACGTCCCCATCTCCCGGTTGGAATAGGCCCAAACGTACTGCAAACTAAAATCGTCGGTCAGAAATGCCCGCCACAGCGCCGCCGAGGCGATGGCCACGCAAGCCCATACGATCAGCGGCGTCTTGTCGGCGCTGAGATAAAGGTCGACGCGGTTCCCCCGCACCGCCATGACATAGGACACGCAGCCGTACAGGGCGGTGGCAAGCGCCACCAGTAACGCAAATTCGCCAAAATCGTTCATGAGTTCTATTCGTCCCGCTCCGGAAAACCGGGCCGCCAGGGGCCGCCCTCAAGCAGCAGGGCCCGCGGCCCCACCCCGGAGATGGCCGGGCTAAATGGTTGTCTTGGATGAGACCTTCGGAGTTTCGAGGGCCGGTTCCTTGCTCTCGTAACCGGGCAAGGTTCCCGGATGTGTTTTGCCCGCCTCCTTTTCCGCCTCGTACTTGGAGGGACAGCTCGTCAACAAGGTATTCGCATGAAAGACGCCATCGTTGGTCAGGGTCCCCTCGACCACCACCTCACGGCCCCCGGCGAACATGTCGGGGGTCACGCCTTCATAGACGACCTTCAAATTCGACGTTTTTTCAACGATGCTGAAGTTCACTTTAAGGTAATCGTTCGGGTCCCTGACAATCGACCCGTCCACCACCGTGCCTTTGACTTTAAGGCCCGCACCGGTATAGGACGCCTTTTGAGCGAGCAGTTCATCCACGGTAAAAAAGTACTGGGAAGTGGTGCTGATGCCAGCGCTGATCAGGTAGGCGATAGCCGCAACAATAAGCACACTGCCCGCGATAAATTTGGCTTTCTTGTTGATCATGGTGGAGCCTTCTGCAATGTTTAAAATCAAGTTTCTTGAGATGATTCAATACTATCATCGGCAATTTGGCGTTGTCAAAGCAATTCCCCCCCTTGCCGGCCCGGCCGAAATCACAGAGTTCTTAAGCCCTAACACAATTTCCACCGACCGGCCTCATGCCCTCCCGCCAGCCTACCCAAGCGGGTAGGCACATCATAATATACTCTCTCCGAATTCGAACGCCGAACAACCCTCCCGCACCCTGCCGCCAACGAAGCCACAATTCCCGATAAAGCCGCTTTTCAAAAAGAAGGATATTAACAGTAAATAAAACAAATACCCAAAGCCTGAAAAATGCCGCAAGGCGCAATAATTCCTATGTTTTCCTAAATTTCAATTGACAGGGGAAGGGACTGTGATAGGATGTGTCCAATTATGTCTAGAAGTGTTCCAATGTGACGTAATCATGCCCCCTTTTGGTGGGTCGATCTTCTTAGGAACTTCGATAGATGCCCGGATTTTTAGGAACCTACAGCATCACGGTGGATGAAAAAGGCCGGGTCACGGTTCCCTCCAAGCTCCGGGGTGTCCTGGAAAAGAATTACGGCCCCGAGCTTGTGATCTGCCAAAAGGGCGACTACCTGCTCATTTTCCCGGAAAAAGAGTGGGCTGTCAACGAGGAAAACCTCAGCAAACTCAATGCGTTTGACGAGGATGATCGAAAAAAATTAAGAGCTTATTACTCCCAGGCCGCGGATTGCGAAATCAAGTCCGGGAAAATTTTAATACCCGCCAATCTCCGCGAGGCGGCGGGCCTTAATAAGGAAGCGATTCTGGTCGGCATGTCCCGAACGTTCGAAATCTGGGACGCAGACCGCTGGGCGGACCAAACCGGGTAATGGCCATAATCCGGAGTAAGCCCTTTCACCCTAAGTTCCTGTAAATGATGGGACCGGGTTAAAAAACATGCCAGTCTACCACGGGAGTGTGCTGGGGGACGCCGTCCTTCAGTACCTTAATTTCACGGAGGAGGGGATTATCGTGGATAGCACTTTGGGAGATGGGGGCCACACCGAGCTCCTGCTCAAGAACAGCGGTCCCGGGTTCACCATGCTCGGTATCGACCGCGACGCTGAAGCCCTTGAACGCGCCAAAAAAAGACTCGCTCCCTATAAGGGCCGGGTTCGCTTCGCGCACGGCAATTACAGCGAGCTCAAAAACATTCTCGCCGGGTTCGGCATTTCGAAGATCGACGGCCTGCTCCTCGATCTCGGCGTTTCCTCCCCTCAGATCGACACCCCCGAGCGTGGCTTCAGCTTCATGAAAACCGGCCCCCTCGACATGAGGATGGACCCCACGGAAGAGCTCACCGCCGCCGACCTGCTGAAAACCCTCTCCGATCGAGATCTCGAATTCTTATTCAGGAAATACGGGGAAGAGCGGCACGCCCGGCGCATCGTTCGTGCTATCCGCAGGGCTCAGGCCGAAGGCCCCATCGCCACCACCACCGATTTGTCCGCGATCGTCGCGCGGGCGGTTCCCACTTCACGCGCCGCGCGCATCCACCCCGCCACCCGGGTTTTTCAGGCGCTTCGCATCGCGGTCAACCGCGAGCTCGACCACCTGAAAACCGTCCTGGCCGATTCGCTGGACGTACTGCAAGAGGGCGCGCGCGTGGCCGTCATCTCCTTTCATTCCCTGGAGGACCGGATCGTAAAAAACTTCTTCCGCGACGAAGAGAAGGGGTGCGTTTGTCCGCCCCGGCTTCCCGTTTGCGTGTGCGGCAGGAAACCGCGGCTGAAAGTCCTCACGCGACGGGTGGTCGTACCCATGGCCGGCGAAATCGCCGCCAACCACCGCTCCTCGAGCGCCAAACTGCGCGTGGCGGAGAGGATCTATGCTTAAACGCATCCGCAAAGTCGCCAAAGCGCGGCTGCATGTGCCCCCGCGCGAGTTTCGCATGATCCTTCTCGCGTCGGTGCTCCTGATGATCGGAGCGATGGCCTTCGTTTGGCCCAACGTGCGCATGGTGAAGCTCGGCTACGAATACCAGGTCCTGGTCAAGCAACAGCGGGATCTTCTGAGGGAAAACAACCTGTTGCTCCTCGAAAAATCCAGCCTGGAATCCCTCGACCGGGTTCATGCGCTGGCCAAAGAAAAGCTAGGGCTCAAAGCCCCCGAGAACGGTCAAATCGTAACCGTGTTCCTAAAGTAAGCGACGACAATGACTCGGTCCCGAAAAAAAATCAGAGGCGACGCGCGCAGCTCGCTGAAAATCCGCCTGCTCGGGGTGTCCGCCATCTTCCTGATTTACTGGGCGGGCCTCACGACGCGCCTGTTCTACCTGCAAATCGTCAAGCACGACGACCTAGTGGCCCTGTCTGAAAAGCAATACGCGCGCACCGCGAAGATTTATTACGGACGCGGCGTCATCTACGACCGCAACCAGAATGAGCTGGCGAGAAATATCGAGATGGAATCGGTCTACATCACGCCGCCCGAAATCACCGATCCGGCGCAAACCGCGCGGACCCTCGCCAAACTGCTCCAGCTCAACGAGAAGGACGTCTCCCGTAAAGTGGCGTCGGGCAAACATTTCGTATGGATCAAGCGCAAGGCCCCGCTCGATGAAGTCGAGCGATTGCGCAGGCGCCAGCTCGCGGGGATCGGCTTCGTTTCCGAGCAACGCCGGTTTTATCCCAAGCGGGAGCTCGCCGCGGGAGTTCTCGGATTCGTCGGCCTCGACAACCAGGGCCTCGCGGGCGTGGAGCACCACCACCACTCCTTGCTCAAGGGAACTACCCTTCGCCGGGTGATCGAAAAGGACGCCCGCGGGCGGACGATCCATTCTCTCGACGATCCGCGCAAACAGCACTCACCCAGCCACGACGTGGTGCTGACCCTCGACGAGGTGATTCAATTCACCGCCGAGCATCATTTAAAAGCACAGGTGGAAAAATACGGCGCCAAATCCGGCGTAGCCGTAGTGATGGACCCGCACAGCGGCGAAATTTACGCCATGGCCAACGTGCCCCAGTTCAACCCCAACAACTACGCCGCCTACCCGCCTCGCATGTGGGAAAACCGGGTCGTTTCCGGGGCGATCGAACCCGGCTCCATTTTCAAGCCTGTGGTCGCTTCGGCGGTGATCGATGCCGGGGTGGCCGGCCCCAACGACATTTTCTTCTGCGAGAACGGAAATTTCAAAATCGGCCGGGTGAGCATCGGTGAGGCGGCGAATCACAAGTTCGGCTGGTTGAGCCTCAAAGCCATCATCAAGAACTCGAGCAACATCGGCGCCATCAAAATGGCGCAGGCACTGGGCGATAAAGGACTGTTTCCCTACCTTAAGCAGTTCGGCTTCGGGGAAAAGACGGGCATCGACCTGCCCGGCGAAGCGTCGGGGTTCCTGCGCGACCTTCCGCGATGGTCCGCCCTTTCCCTCGCGTCGATATCCTTCGGCCACGAAATATCCGCCACGCCCATTCAAATGGCCACCGCCACGAGCGCGATCGCCAACGGAGGCACGTTCTACCTGCCGCGCGTCACCCGCGCCATCGTGAAAGACGGCAAGGTCGTCAAAACCGCGGAAAAACCCAAAGGGCGGCGCGTGATTTCGGAAAGGACCAGCCGTCAGGTCATCGAGATTCTGAAATCCGTCGTCAAGGACGGCACCGGCAAGGCCGCTGCGGTACCGGGCTACGACACCGCCGGTAAAACCGGAACGGCGCAAAAATTCGACACCGAATCGCAAACCTACTCCACCACCGATTACGTCTCGTCGTTCGTCGGCTTCGCTCCAGCCGACGCGCCACGCATCGTCGTTCTCGTGATGATCGATTCACCCCGCAAGAGCACCTGGGGCGGCGTCGTCGCCGCTCCGGTGTTTCGCGAAATCACTAAGGAAGTGCTGCGTTACCTCAACGTCCCGTCCAGCGAGGAACGGGTCTACATTATGGACCGAGCGTGATGAACCTGCACAACCCCAATTTGCCCATGACGGCCGACAGCAAAAAACAAACGCCCCCGACCCGCAAGCTCGCCGAGCTCCTGGAGCACTGCCCGGCGAAGAACATTCTCGGCACTCTTGACCGGGCCATCACCGGCGTTGCGTTTGATTCCAGAAAAATCGAACCCGGTGGCCTCTTCGTCGCCATTCACGGCTACCAGGAAGACGGCAGCCACTTCATCGAAGACGCGCTCCACCGGGGTGCCCTGGCTTTCATCACAGAAACCGAGTTCGACAAGCTGCCGGGCCATCACCTCGCCGCCAACGGCACCACGGCCATTCGCGTAGAAGACGCGCGCCTCGCGCTTTCCCGAGTGAGCGCGGAATATTACCGCCACCCCTCGCGCGACCTGGACCTGGTGGGCATCACCGGCACCAACGGCAAAACCACGCTGACCTATATTCTCGAAACCCTGTTTGAGGCCGCGCGTAAACCCACCGGAGTCATCGGCACCATCAACTACCGCTACGGCGGCGTGGTCCAGCAGGCCGCATCGGTCACCACGCCCGAGTCGCTCGACATCAACCGCATGCTGCGCGACATGGCCGGTCGTGGCATCGGCACCTGTTTCCTAGAAGTCTCCTCCCATTCGCTGACGCTCAAGCGGGTGCGCGAGATGACCTTTCAGGTAGCGGTATTCACCAACCTCAGCCGCGACCATCTTGATTTTCACGGCACCATGGAAGCCTACGCCAACGCCAAAAAGGAGCTGTTCCGGGCCAACGACGTCAAGAAAAGAGTCCTCAACACCGACGACCCCATCGGCAGGGAAATACTCAAGGAATCCGGCGTGGAAACACTCACGACGGGCATCGATCATCCAGCGGATGTCAAAGCTGAAGACTGCGTTCTATCCGAGGAAGGCAGTCGATTCACTCTCCAAACTCCCTCCGGAAACCGGGAGATTTTCACGCATCTCCTCGGCAAACACAACGT
>CP070799.1:381637-393323 GCA_020343535.1 Nitrospinaceae bacterium
ACCTTGATCTTGTTCGCTTTTTCCTTGGACAGGACGACGTTGCCGTCGTTGTCCTCCACCCGCTCCAGGTAGACTTCGACCTCATCGCCGACGGCCAGGTTCTTGCCGCCCTCGGAGAACTCGGATTGATGGACCAATCCCTCGGATTTGAAGCCGACGTCCACGGTGACGAGGCCCTTGCTGATTTTGATGACCCGTCCGTTAATAATCTGCCCCTCCTTGAATTGTTCCAGGCTCTGGCTGAAATAGGCCTCCATTTCATCCCGTGCCTGCTGTTCCTCCGGAGAAAGTTCCTCCTGTTCTTCTAAATCGTCCATGTCCATTTCGGCGAGTTGCTTTTTCATTGTGGTTGGGTTCTCACTTTCGGTTAATAAAATGTTTCAACATTGCTTATTCAAGACGGCTCACAGAGCCGCAGGATTTTTTCGACCACGTCTTCGATGGCGAGGTGCGTGGTGTCCAAGCGGATGGCGTCCGCAGCCTGCTTGAGCGGTGAAACCGCCCGGTTTTTATCTTCGAAATCCCGCTCGCGGACTTGGTCGATAATGGATTCGAGGTCCACCTCCGGGTTGCTGACTTTGAGTTCCTCGAAGCGCCGCCGGCCTCGTTCCCGGGGGTCGGCATCGAGAAAAAATTTCTTGTCCGCGCCGGGAAAGACCACGGTGCCGATGTCGCGCCCGTCCATGACCACGCCGCCGTTCTTGCCGATGTCGCGCTGCTTGGCCACCAGAATCTCGCGCACCCGGGCCTGGGAGGCGACGGTGGCGGCGCCCCTGCCGACGGCCTCGGTCTTGAGCTGAGCCGTCACGTCCTGTCCGTCGACCAGGATTCTTTGCCCCCCGCCCCCGGGGATCAGTTCGATGTCCGTGGCTTCGGCCATGCGCGCCACGGCATCGGGGTCGCTTAGGTCGATGCCGGTTTGTTGCCCCTTCCACGCCACCGCGCGATACATTGCGCCGGTGTCGATGTGCTGAAACCCCAGCCGGTGGGCGATCATTTTGGCCACCGAACTTTTTCCGCTTCCCGCAGGCCCGTCAATCGCGATGATCATGGGCGCTCAAATCAGGTTCAGGCGGTACTTGTTCGATGATTCGATCGCCTCTTCAAGCGGCTTGCCCTCTCCCGCCTCGATCCAGGACCTGAGTTTGCCGAGCTGGCCCTGGAACTGGTCGATGAGCTGGAGGATCGGGGTCCTGTTGGCCAGGCAGATATCTCTCCACATCACCGGGTCGCTGGCCGCGATGCGGGTGATGTCGCGCAGGCCCGCCCCGGAAAACGAGGTGACCTGATCGTGGTTTTGGGTTTTATACTCCCCCACCGTGTTCATGAGAGCGAAGGCGACGACATGCGGCAAATGGCTGACCGCCGCGAAAATGGCGTCGTGCTCATCCATGTCCATGACCACCACCGTCATGCCCACCGCGCTCCAAAGGCCCGTGGTCTTTTCGAGGGCTTCCTTGTTGGTGGCTGGGGTGGGCGTCACGATACAATTGGCCCCCTCGAACAGCCCGGCGCACGAGGCGTCGAGGCCTGATTTTTCGCCCCCGGCGATGGGATGCGCGCCGACGAAGTGGACCGAATCGGGCAGCCGCGCTTCGATCTCACGAATGACGGGTGCCTTGACGGAGCCCACGTCGGTCAGAATGCAGCCGGGTTTCACCTTCCCCGCCACCTCGATCGTCAGGGAAGCCAGCGTGGCCACCGGTGAGCACAAAACGACGGCGTCGGCGTCCTTCACCGCGGCGGTTAAATCGATGGCGGCGGTGTCGATGATGCCGAGAGATTTCGCTTTTTCCAGATTGCCGCGGTTGCGGCCGTAGCCGGTGATGTGCCCGGCGAGGCCCCGCTCCCGCATGGCGCGCGCCAGGGATGCGCCGAGCAGGCCAACGCCGATGATGGTCAACCGGTTGAATAAAATCATCCCCGACGCCCCTCCTGCGGATAAGAGCCGAGCATCTTGACGAACAGGCACTGCTTGCTCAGGGTGTCGATCACGCGGGCGATATGGCTTTCCTCGCAGTGCCCCTCGAAATCGACAAAAAACAGGTATTCCCAGGGCCGGTTCCTGAGCGGCCGCGACTGGATCTTGGTCAGGTTGATTTTGTTGCGGGCAAACAGCTGCAAGGCCTTGAGCAGGGACCCCGCCTCATCGCGAATGGAAAACATGATCGAGGTCTTGTTGTATTTCGAACGTTTGGCCTTTTCGCGGCTGATGACGAGAAAGCGGGTGAAGTTTTCCGCCCGGTCCTGAATTTCCCGTTCCAGAATCTTGAGCCCGTACACCTCGGCCGCCAACTTGCCAGCCACCGCGGCGGTGGCCGCCTCGCGCTTGGCCATTTTGGCCGCCTGCGCGGTGCTCGAGGCCGGCACCTGCTCGATGCCGGGCAGGTGGCGGTTCAGCCACCCGCGGCACTGGGCGAGGGGCTGCGGGTGTGAGGCGATGCGGCGGATTTTTTTGCGATCGGCCGTTCGCGCCAAAAGACAGAGGGAAATCTCAAGTTTCAGTTCGTCGGCGATGAACAGCGGTGAGTCGACGAAGCAGTCCAGCGTCAGGTTGATTACGCCTTCAATGGAATTTTCGACCGGCACGATGCCGTAGTCGCAGTTGCCGCGCTCGACTTCCGAAAATATGGTTTCGATATTGTTGCAGGGCTTCAGTTGCGTGGCATGGCCGAACTGCTTGAGCGCCGCCTGGTGGCTAAAAGTGGTCTCCGGCCCGAGATAAGCGGTTTTCAGGGGTTTTTCGAGCGCTAGCGTGGCTGAAAATATCTCGCGGAACACCGATTCGATGCAATCGTCTGGAAAGGGACCGGTGTTTTGGCGGCTCAGGCGGTTCAGGATTTCCCGCTCGCGGGAAGGAACGTGGAAGTGGCGAACCTGGGTTTTCTTGGATTTTTCCTTGCCGATCTGGATGGCCAGAGCGGCGCGCCGGTTGATCAGTTTAAGGATTTGATCGTCGAGATGGTCTATCTTTTGCCGCAGTTCGTCAATCGGGGGCAATGCATGGTACCGCCTTTACTTGGGATCTCGAAATGCCACAGGATTTCGATTGGAATCGTTGATTTTTTCATAACAGCCCCCTAAAATGCAAGCAAATTATTTTTCTTTCATAGGGAGAGCGCACCATGGTGCTCCTGGAGTTCAGCATGACTCCCCTCGACAAGGGGGAGAGCGTCAGCGATTACGTCAGCCGGTCTCTCAAGATCATCGATGAAAGCGGCGTCAATTACCGCTTAAACCCGATGGGGACCGTTCTTGAAGGCGAGTGGGACGAGGTGATGGCGGTGGTCAAGAAGTGCTTCGGTACGATGAGTGCCGACTGCAACCGCATCACCTGTTCGGTCAAGGTGGATTACCGCAAGGGGCGGACGAACGGCCTGGAGTCGAAAATGGCCGCCATCGAGAGCAAGCTTGGGAAGGCGGTGAAAAAATAAATTGCGGCCGGGCGGAGAGGTGTCAGTCTTTAAGCCGCATAATGTCCCGCCGGATATAATCCACCACCGCCTGGATTTCTTCCTTCGATAGAATATTTTTCCAAGGCATCATGGCGGTTCCCGGCCGCCCTTCGGTGGCGGAGCGGATCATCCTCTCGCGGCTGAGTTCTTTTTTCGCCGCCTCGGTGGTGAAGTTCCTCGGTGGCGGGTTGAGCACGCTGGCGGTGAAAGGGTTGCTGTCCCCCCGGACGCCGTGGCACACCTTGCACCGGTCTTCGTATATTTTCTTGCCAAGTGCGGGCTCTGGCGGGGGGGTGTGGGACGAAGCGGCAAGCCACCCCGAAAGAGCCAATCCCGCGATCACTGAAAAGGGCATGTCGTCGTTCCTGCGTGGAGGCCTGGGAATCGTTCCGGGTATTCTATCAGGAGAACGCGGGCTCTGCCGCCCCGGTTTTTTGCCTGAGCCCCGGCGGGGGTCAGGGGATATCTTCCAGTTTTTCTATCAGGAGAACGCGGACCATGTCTTCCTTGACGCGCTGGATCAGCCTCGGCTGGGCTACTTTGCCGTTTCGCAAGGAAACCAGGAACATGTCGATGCCGCGGTTCCCCTGGGTGGAAATTTTCGCGCGGTGCACCTGGATGTTGTAATCCGACAACACCTTGGAGATTTTGTAGAGCATTCCCTGGTGGTCCCGGGCCTCGATGCGTATTTGAGTGAAAAGGTTGTTGGCGGCGTTGTCGAAGTAAATCTTCGGCACCAGGGCGGCCTTGGCCCGCCCCTCCATGAAACGGGCGCGGGACGCCAGCAGAGTTTTTATGTCGGTTTCCTTATTGAGCACCTGCGCCAGGGTCTGCTTGACCTCCTTCCATAAAGCCAGGTTGTCGCCGGGGAGCCGCTCGGTTTCCTCCACCTGCATGGTGAGAATGGTGATGTCGTCCGCGCGCAAATAGATTTGCGCGCCGAGGATGTTGGCGTTTTTCGCTGTCAGCACGCCGATCAGGATATTAAAAAGATTCCTCTTCGCCGGCCCGCACAGGGTCACATGGTGGAATTTGCCTGCCGGGTTGTGGTGATGGTGGAGGATGAATTCCCGGTCCTTGAGCGAGCGGATCAGGCGGATATGAAGCGCCACCTCCTCGGCGTGGGTGGCGTGCAGATAATCTTCGGGCATCAGGTTCAGGTGGCGTTCGATCTGCCCGGCGGGGCATTCCCAGTGCAGGGCCTGGTAGACCTCGTCGCGCGTCGCTTGCGGTTTTCCCGCGAGGGATTCGGGTTTGTCGAAGTATTGCAGGGTGCGGTGGTACAGCTCGGAAAGCAAAAACTTTTTCCATGCGGTCCAGGTTCCCGGCGCCACCGCCCGAAGCTCCGAATAGCTGAAGAGGTAAAGCATCGCCAGCCGCTGCCGGGTGCGCACCTTGCCCGCGAACGCCTCAATCACGCTCGGCTCATGAATGTCCTGATGCAGGGCGGTTTCGATCATTTCGTTCAAGTGGGAAATGAGGAACTCCGCCAGCGCCTTTTCCGGTTCGCTCAAGTTCAGACGGCCGCTCAATTCCACCATGCAGGTTTTCAACCCCGGTCCGTCCTCCCCCCCCGTCGCACGCCCCATGGACTGCAGCAGCGCGCTGAATTTGATGAGCGCCTTTTCGGGCAAATCTCGGTAGATGGAGCCGAGCTCTCCGGCGCGCATCTCGCTTTCCCCGGTGCCCAGCCCTTCGAGAAAGTCGATCATCCGGAGCGAGTGCTCGTCGGCGGTGAAGCGGTGGTAAAAATCGTAACTGATCCGGCAGTGGGCCTGGCCGAACTCGGGCAGAATCTGTCCCAGCACCCCGAGCCTGTGCATCATCCGGAGGATCGCGCCCGAGCCGGGGCTTTCGAGAAGGTGGAACAGAAATTCCTTCAGCGTGGAGCCAGAGATCGCCGGGCCTTCGAGTCGGTGACGGCCCTGGCGAATCTGCCGTTTGAGCTGAATGCCGGGTTCCAGGCCGTGTTGCTGACATAGGGTGAAGGCGGTGAGCAGCCGGTCTGGGTATTGCTCGAATATTTTTTCGGCATCGCCCGCCAGGGTGAGGGTCGCGCCTTCGGCGTGAAAGCCGTCGCCAAGGGATGTTTTGGTCAGGCCGGAGAGTACCTTGCCGATCGACCGCCGGGTGTGCAGGCACAACTGAAAAATGGTCTCGGAGAGGTTAAAGATATTGGTGGCGTGGAGGAAGTAATCGCGCATGAACCTCTCCACCCGCAGGGTGTCGTTTTCGGCATCGTAACCGAGGTTGCGCGCCAGTTCCGCCTGCCGGTCGAGGTTCAGCACATCCGCCTTTTTATCGCAGAGGTAATGGATTTCGTTGCGCACCCGCAGGGAAAAGTTGACCGATTCGTACAGGGTGTCGATTTCCTGCGGAGAAATGGCGTCGTTAAATCCGATTTCGCGCAGCGACGGGCGGCCGAAGCGTACGGCGGCGGCCCATAGTGCGGTGTGATAATCGCGCAGGCCCCCCGGCCCGTCCTTGATATTGGGCTCGGGATCGAACACAACGCCCTGGTGGCCGCCGTAGCGCGAATTTTTTTCCTCCAGCTTGGAGTTCAGGAATCCGCGGATATTTTTTTTCAGCAGGTGCTTGGTGATCGAGGCGGAGAATTTGTCGTACTTTGCTTGATCGCCGATCAAAAACCGGGTTTCGATCATGGACGTCTTGACCGTGAGGTCTTCCCCGGCGAGTTTGAGGCAATCCTTGAGAGTGCGGCAGCTATGGCCAATTTCCATGCCAATGCCCCAGAGGATGGAGATGACATCCTGGATGAACTCGTCGGTGCTCTTGCGGATTTTCGGCGGGTGCAGGAACAGCAGATCAATGTCGGAATAAGGATTGAGTTCGCCGCGACCGTAACCCCCGACGGCGATCAGGGCGAACCCCTCCAGCACCCGCCCCGGCGCATAGGTCGCCTGCGCGCTCAGCGTCTGCATGATGTGGCGGATGGATTTATCGACCAGGCTGGTGTGCGCCTGAATGATTTCAAAGCCGCCCGCCCCGGCCAGGTGCCAGGCACGGATCTTTTTCCTCTCGCCGGCGAGCAGGGTCTTGAAGGCGGAAAAATAGGGTAGGCGCGTCCGCGGGTCCTCGGGCAATGGAGGAAGGACGCTGAAGTCGACGGTGAATTTATAATGCTTGATCGGTTCGTTCATCGGCGATGGGCTTTCTCCCGCGCCTGTGGCCGGCGCGTCTCCCATTGCCTCGGGGGCGGACCCCGGTGACCTGCCTTCGGTTATGAAGGAGCAATCGGCAAGCGGCCCTCGGGAAGCTTGCCAGAGGGTGGAGACAGCGGGATGGGATCATCATGGGAAGACTCTGAGGAGCCTACCTGCAATAATATCACCCGGCGAGGGAGGCTGGCAATGGAATTGCCCGTGGCGCTTGGGGGCAGCCGCGCCGAGGCGGCCGAACCCTTGCGCCGAGGCGGCTTCAAGGAGCTTTTTAATCGACCGGTATGAAGCCGGGAAGCGATGAAATAAAAAGAGCTTGCGGCGCTTTCGGGGGGCGGGGGCCGGGTTCAATATTGCTTGACAAACAGGGGTGAATATTCTAGTTTACCCCTCACCTTTCATTCATACAGGCACCTATGGGAAGGGCCTGTGCGACGACCCCCAGGGGCTCTTTCAAACTGGATAGGGTGGGGCGGCGGCCCTCGGGTTATTTCGTTCATGAATGGGAACGCAACAAAGGCGGATTCATAAAAACAATACTCATCCGGGCTTTATTGAAGCCCCTTTTTTTGCACTGAAATCATGTCCTCGACCAGAAACAAGATCACAGTGGTTGGCGCGGGGCAGGTGGGCACCACCGTCGCCCAGCTTGCCGCATACAAGAACCTTGGCAACGTGGTACTCATCGACATTGTTCCGGGTTTTCCGCAGGGCAAGGCGCTCGACCTTCAGGAGTCCGGATGCCTGCAGGTGTTCGACAGCCTCATTACGGGCACCAACGACTATAAGGACACAGCGGATTCAGATATCGTGGTGATCACCGCGGGCCTGCCGAGGAAGCCGGGCATGAGCCGTGAGGACCTGCTCGCCACCAACGCCAAGATCGTGCGCTCGGTCACCGAAGAGATCATGAAATATTCGCGCAACCCCATCATCATCGTGGTCTCCAATCCGCTCGACGCGATGGTCTATCTGGCGAAAAAGGTTTCCGGCCTCGGCAAGGACCGGATCATGGGCATGGCCGGCGTCCTCGACGCGGCGCGCCTGCGCACCTTCGTCGCCCTGGAGCTCGGTTGCTCGCAGACGGATGTCGATGCGATGGTGCTGGGTGGCCACGGCGACTCCATGGTGCCGATGCCGCGCTACACCACGGTTTCCGGCATTCCCATCACCGAGCTCATGGAGCCGGGCGTCATCGATCAACTGGTGGACCGCACCCGCAAGGGCGGCGCGGAAATCGTTCAGCTGCTCAAGAACGGCAGCGCATTCATGGCGCCGGGCGCTTCAGTGGTCAAGATGGTCGAGGCCATCCTGAAAGACAACCGCCGAATTCTTCCCTGCACCGCTTATCTGGAGGGAGAATACGGCTGGAGCAGCATCTTTTTCGGCGTTCCGGTGCAGATCGGCATCCACGGCATCGAGAAGGTCATCGAACTCAAGTTGACCGAGGCCGAGCAAGCCGCCCTCGACACCTCCGCCAAGGAAGTCAAGAAGACCATCAACGAGGTGGACACCCTGCTGGATAAGAACTGATCCCCCATTCAGGGGGGAGGCCCGGCCTAAGCGGGCGATCCCTTGCCCATGCTGGCCCGGTTTCCGTGACCCTCCTCAACCGCCGGCAGGCGATTTTAGTTTGTCCTCCCCGTCTTCAGCGCGGCCGGACCGGATCTCAAATCGATCGAACACCGTCACACCCGCAGCATTCCCGTCACATTCCAGTGCGATGTTTTTCCAGACCCGCATTTGCGGCCGCCAGCGCGGGTTGCTTTGCTTTTCCGCCGCCTCCCCCGCGCACACCCGGTAGGTGGTGGCGAGCAGCTTTTCCCGCGTTATCTCAAGCAGCACAAAATGGTTCATCAGGGCGCGCGTCTTGAGGGCCTGAAAAACCTCCGGCGGCGCGGTTCGCTTGCTTTTGCCCTGCATGTCGGCGAAGGGCTTGAACTTGGCTCCACCGCCCCCGGTCACCACATGAATGACGCCGTCGCCCTGTTGGTAGGTCGATCCTCCCGAGGGCCGCACCCTAAGTTCACCGTGAGGGCCGGGCACGTTCATGGGAAGAAAGCGCTCGTAGGAATGCTGGTTGCCCGACAGCACCAGGTCCGGCTTGAGGGCATTCAGGTCTCTCAGCGCGCCGGCCCGCTTGTCGAGAAACCAGGCGGTGGTGACGGCCGGTTCGTGCAGCGCGAGGATGACCCACAGCCCCCGCGCCCGCGCCCGCTCTATCTTCGAGGCCAGCCAGGGGGTGGGGTCCCGGTAAGGATAAGAATCGATCACGGCGAATAACACCGGGCCGATGACCCGCGTCCCCTCGTCCGCGCCCGCGCCGGGAACGGCGGGCGGGTTCAGGGGGGTTTTCATTGCGGCGATGCCGCTCCAGCACCCCGAGGCCTTCGGCTTGTTGGCATGGGGAGGCAGGTCGTTGTCTCCGGGGACAAAGATCCGAAAATGGAAGGGATCCACCAGCCTTTCTCGAATCTCATCCAGGTAGCGCTTTGGGCAGGTCTCTGGCATCAACTCTGGTTGATAGACGAAATCGCCGACATGCAGGAGAACGTCGGGCCGCTTGTCCTGTATCGCCTGTTCCACCGCCAGAAAGCCGGGGTGAAATGTCCGCTCGCCGATGCCCGTATCGCCCACCGCCGCCACGCGCAGGCCCGCTTCGCCCGCGGGCGAAGGCGTTTCGGCCTGCACCGGGCCCTCGAAGCCCAGGATGCAGAAAAGAAAAAGCGCAACCCCCACCCACTGTTTCCAAAAGTCCCGCATGAGCCAACCCCGCTAAGTAATTCCCGGTGAATCCCAGCCCCCGCAACCCGCTCGAGGGCGGCCCAGGGACTAATAAAGTAGACAGCGATAACACTAATTAATAAACAACATCTTGAAAAATCGTGACATAACGCTCCCTGAGAAAATTTTTTCCGCCTTTATTTGCAAGGGCTTGGCGATTTTTTTTGTTCAAGCGCGCGGCCGGTGGCATAAAGCATGCAAAATCAATAGAATAATCAAAAAATATCACGTTGTTTTCCGGAGGGAGTTTGCGCGGGTGGCCACGGTAAGGTCCCAACGGCTCCCGGACCTGATCGGTTCGCGACCCCGCAAGCTCCTCCCGCTCTTTTCTGGAGACCCAAGGGGGAATCCGGAGTTTTCCGCCTTCCGCGGAGGCTCCGCATGAGTCCAGCGAGGCGTCAAGGCACGCCGGGACCAGCGCCTTGCTGGACTCATTTTTAGTTTTTCCCAACCGCCGCCAGGCGCGATTTAATAAAAGAAGCTCCGCCTCACCTCCATCAGCACCCAGCTAAAAACGAACCACAAGTCCACCGAAGCCGCCAGCAGCGTGGCCAGGGCCAGCCCACCGGTGGCTTCGCCCCTGTCCCTTGTCCGGTAAATGAAAACCCCGCCGCAGAGTGCAAGGACCAGGCTTAAGGTTAGGGGGATCACCACCAGGACGGCCCCTGCCCAGGCGCCCCAGCCCTCAAGCCCTTGAAGGTAGATCCGCACGCCCACGAGGGAAATCAGCGGCAGGGGAGACGCCCAATAAAACGCTTTGCGGATGCCCGGGCTCATCGGCGCCCTGGTAGCGGGCTGAGGGTCGCAGGCAGCGTCAGGACGAAGGCGCGGATCTCGTCACGAACGCGGCGAAAGTGCCCTAGCGCCTCCTCTTCCGTTTTAGCGCCCAGCGCAAGCTCCGGCGGGTCGTCGAACGGCGCGTGAATCACCCGCGCGCCGCCGGGAAACACCGGGCAGTGCTCGTTGGCGTGGCCGCACACCGTGATGACGAAATCAAAGGGGATGCCGATCACGGCGTCGATCTCCTTGGAGCGCTGGTGGCTGATGTCCACCCTGGCTTCCCGCATCACGCGAACCGCCCGCGGGTTGAGGCCCTTGGCGGTGAGGCCCGCCGAATGCGCCTCCACCTTTTCAGGCAGCAGGTGGCGGGCCCAGCGCTCGGCCATCTGGCTGCGGCAGGAATTTCCGGTGCAGAGAAAAAGAACCTTGAATTTAGCGGTCATGCGTTTTTCGCGGTTTGGGCCACGGGAGGTCAACGGTCCGTGGCTGAAGGCTCGGGATATTTCAGCGTCAAATGTTCGATATAGCGGCCGACGCGGTACACGCCGCCGTAGTCGGCGCGGTCGGTGTAGGCTTGCAGGGATTTTTTCATGTAGCCCAGGGCGTTTTCACCCTCACCCAGTTCATCGGAGGAAACCCCCATGTTGAAGTAGGCTTCCGGGGCGTAGCGGTGACGGGCGTTGAGAGAAAGCGCGCCCTGATAAGAGGCGATGGCTTCGCGGAATTTTCCCAGCTTCTGCAGGCTGAACCCGAGTTGCAGGTGGCCGTCGGGATTGTTTGGCATCAAGTGAACCGCCTCCTGGAACCGCAGGGCGGCCTTTTCGGGCTCTCCCGCCTTCAAGTGGGCGATGCCCGCATCCATCAGCGCGCGGCCCGTTTGGGCCTCTTCCCCCAAGGCCGTGCCGGGCAAGAGGGAAAGAAGAAACGCCGCCGTCAGGATCGCTGCTTTCATGAGAAAGTTGCCTCGGAAGGGAGTATTCATAGGGAACGCGGCCCCAGGATACCTTCGCGTCCTCATTATGTCACCGCGGGGAAAAAAGTAAAGGGGAACGCGGGCGGCAGCCGGCGCGAGGGGCCGGGGCGTGCCTACAGCCGGGCCAGTGAAACGCCGAGAAACGCCGTCGCGGCGATGACGCCGAGGGCGATTTTGCCGACGGTTTCCATCTGCTTGAGCGTGGCGGGAACGAACTTGCGGTTTTCCGGGCGGAGGTCGAGGTTGGAGATGCGGCCCTTGAGCGTGAAGGTCTGATAGATGCTGAGAAAGATCGCCGCGATCGCGAACAATATCTTGATGCCGAACAGGTTGTAGTATGCATCGGAGAAATTGTTTTGCCCGGTGTAGTTGGCGAACAGATAAAAGATTCCCGAACCGACGAGCAGCAGAAGGGCCACGAACACCGTCGGCGAAAGCACCTCCATTACCCGGTAGCGGAGGGACGCCTCGGGCGGACCGTTTTCCGAGGCAGGGTCATCGCTTCGCGCAAGCAG
>CP070799.1:393423-404944 GCA_020343535.1 Nitrospinaceae bacterium
CTGATTTTCACATGGATTGATTGGAACCGTCAATGCCGCAAAAAGGCCTAAATCCCGCATAAAGTGGCAAATTGGTGGCAAATAACTTGCCAGAAAATCAACAAGGGGCTAACCGAAAACGGCTAACCCCTTGTTTTTAATGGCGGGGCCGACGAGACTCGAACTCGCGACCTCTGGCGTGACAGGCCAGCGTTCTAACCAACTGAACTACGACCCCGATTGCGTGGCAGGTTTGACGCTCTTGGAAGGGCCGAACCCTTCCCTGCGGTGATCCTCTAATATAATAGCAGAGGAACGCTTTTGCAATTTCCCGCTTCGCCCGGCCGGCGGTTGAGGCATGGTGGGCGGAACAGGGCTCGAACCTGTGACCCCCGGCTTGTAAGGCCGGTGCTCTTCCAGCTGAGCTATCCGCCCTCACCTCTTTTGACCGGTGTTCTCGCCCTCGCGGCAAGAGGGAATTCGGGAGTATAGTTTCGCGCCCGGGCCGTGTCAAGCGATTTCATCTCCCACATTCCCAGGGCCGAATCAGGGGTTTTCATTATAAGGGATTGACACCTCCGGCGACTGGTTATATGATTGTTTTTAAATTGGTTTTTCTAACCAAACGGAACCGCCGACCGCTTCGGTGTTTCGAACTGCTGACCTGGGTTTCGGGGCCTCCTCCCCGCGCATTGACGGATGGTCATCTCGGACATTCTCTCGCACCTCATCGAACTTACGGCCAACGTCTCCAACGCGTTCACCGCGGTGCTTTTCAGGCTCGATGCCGACGGCGGCGCGCTTGTGGCGCGCGAGCATCTGTCACTTACCAAGACATTCCGCCCGGGGACGCGCATCCCCTTGGGGGAAGGGCCAATCGGCAAGGCGGCGGCCACGGGGCAGCCGGTTCTCATCGACCATTTCGACCCGTCTTCGACGCCGCTCGGCATTTACGATAAGGAAGAAAACCTGAAGAGCGTTCTCGTGACGCCTGTGGTGAACGACCGGCTGGAGGGGGTCCTTCTGGTGGCGAGCAAGGAGGCCTACAGCTTTTCCACTAAATTGCAAAAAATTATCTCCGGCTTCGCCGACCAGATGGCCTGGCACCTCAAGCAGGAGCAGGGCCTGCCCGGCGATAAGGGCGGCATCTGGCCGTCGGTGCACAAGATGAACGTGTTCGGCCGCCTCATCGCGGAAGCGCCGGACCGCGAGGCCATTGCCCAGCGGCTGGTGCAAACGCCCCCCTCGGTGCTGCGCTGCGACGCCATCGCCGTCATCTGGTTCGACCAGCGCGGCGAGGTCGGCAAGGTGCAGGGCCAACGCGGCTTCGTCCGGGAACTTTCTCGCATGGAGGTGATCCCCGGCAAGGGGCTTCCAGGGTCGGCGGCGAAAAAGAAATCGTCCGTTCTGACGCGGCTCATGGGCCGGTCGGAAGCGGTGGTGTTTTCGGAAAGGGAAACGTTCGCGTCGCTTGCGGCGGTGCCCATCTCGGTGGGCGAAAAGCTCCTGGGGGTGCTGGTGTGCGGCTCGAAAAATCCTGAGGGCCTGTCCAATCCGGATCTTGAAAAGTTGTCGCTGCTCGCCTCCACGGCGGCTTCGCTTAGGGACAAGCCGGGCCCGGTGTCGCAGGGCGAAAAACTCGACGTGGTCACGGGCCTGCCCAACCGCCATTTCCTTCGCGAACACTCGGATAGCATCGGCGAAAAACTCCACGAGGCGCGGGGGCCGGTGGTCTTCCTGTCGACCCGGGTGGCCAACCTCTCTCGGGTGCGCACCACCTTCGGCAAGCCCACCGTCGAAGCCCTGCTCAGGCAGATGGCCGCGGGTTTCTCCAAGGTGATGCCTTCGCCCAAATATCTCTTCAAGGTGGCAGAGGACGCCTTCCTCATCATTCTCCTCAACCGCGAGCGCGCGGAGGTTCTCTCCCTGGAAACCAAACTCAGCAACCTGTTCGAAAACAAGCCTATCTTCGTTCACGGCAATGCCATCCGCATCAAGGCGGAGTGGGGCATGGCCGCCTACGGGGAAGACGGGCGGGACCTTCTTGAGCTGGCGGACATGGCGCTTGCCCGGCAAAGGGAAGCCCTGCTTTCGAGCACCTGATGGCCAATCTTTTCAATAAGTTCTTTGGCCTGTTTTCCTCCGATCTGGCGATGGACCTGGGCACCGCCAATACGCTGGTGTACGTCAAGGGCCAGGGCATCGTTCTCGACGAGCCGTCCATCGTCGCCCTCGACAAGGAAAACGGCGAGGTGCTCGCGGTGGGGCTGGAGGCCAAGCAGATGTTCGGCCGCACTCACTCGAAGGTCGTCACCATCCGCCCGCTCAAGGACGGCGTGATCGCCGACTTCAACGTCACCAACAAGATGATCAACTACTTCATCAAAAAGGTTCTCAAGAAGCAGCGCTTCATGAAACCGATGATGGTGGTGGGGGTGCCCACCTGCATCACGCAGGTGGAGAAGAAAGCGGTGATCGACGCGTCGCTGATGGCGGGGGTGCGCGAGGTGCATCTGGTGGAAGAGCCAATGGCCGCGGCGGTGGGCGTGGGCATTCCAGTGGACAAGCCTGAGGGCAACATGGTGGTCGACATCGGCGGCGGCACCTCGGACGTGGCCGTCGTCTCGCTTTCGACCATCGCCTACGGGGAATCGGTTCGCCTGGCCGGCGACCTGCTCGATGAAGCCATCGTCCGCTACATGCGCATTCAGCATCACCTTAACATCGGCGTCTTCGAGGGAGAAGCCGCGAAAATCGCCGTCGGCAGCGCCCGCGAACTGAAAAATCCCCTGTCCACCGAGATCCGGGGCATCAACGTGAAAACCGGCGTTCCCACCTCGGTCACGGTGAGCGACGGCGAAATCCGCGAGGCGCTGCGCGAGCCGGTGGCCAACATCCTCACGGCCGTATTCCGGGCACTGGAAAAAACCCCGCCCGAGCTCTCCGCCGACATTCATTCCAACGGCATCCACCTGACCGGCGGCGGCGCGCTCCTGCGCGGCCTCGACAAGCTGCTGGAGGAAAAAACCACGCTCAAGGTCTTCATTCCCGAAGCGCCGCTGCTCAGCATCGTCACGGGCGCCGGAACCATTCTCGACAAATTCGAGGAAATGAAGGACGTCTGTATTAATTGAAAGCGGCGCCGCATTTGAGTAGAATAGGCCATCATCCGTAACTCCAGGCCAGATGGCGGGAGGGCTCCCATGCCGGGAAAACCGAAGGAACGCCGCTGCAGCGAATGCAAGGCCCCTGTGGTCGAGAAACCCACGGTGATCGAATTCGGCGATCAGGAGATCTTTCTGTTCCATCCGGTCGTCTGCGCCAAGTGCCTGAAGTCGCTGTGCGAGCGTTTCAGCACGGTATGCGCAAATTGCGGCGGCGCCATCCCGCCGTATTCGCAAGTCGGGGTCCTGAAGGACGAGGGCGGCGAACGCCAATTCGTCCACATGAGTACTGCCTGCCAGACGGTGGGCAGTGCGTTCCACGGCTATTGGGGCCGGGGCAAACTCCATAACTTTATCCAGATCGAAGCATGCTAGAAATCAAATTCGAAAAACAGAACCGTACCCTGAAGGCGGAGCCGGGGGAAAACCTGCGTGAACTGGCGATCAAGAACAAACTCAGCGTATACCCTCACGTGCTCAAGATTTTCAATTGCCGGGGGCGCGGCCTGTGCTCTTCCTGCACCGTGGAGATCCTCTCGGGAAAGGTGGCGCCTAGAAACGACATCGAGCAGGAAAAGCTGGCCAAGAAGAAAAATCCCAACCTGCGCCTCGCCTGCCAGTTGACCGTCGAGGACAACCTCGTGGTCCGCACCCACGTATAGGGGCATTTCGCGGTCGTTTTGGCACCGCCCGGCTTCCGGCGGCAAAATATCGGCCCTCCCCACCGCCCTGAAACCACGGCGAATTAAACACCAAAACTCATTGACAATCACCCTCTAAAATTCCAAAATAAATTAATGTTCCCGTTCGTGAAAGACCGCTTGGATGAAATCCATCGTCACGCGATCGAGGAATACCCTTATGAATGCTGCGGCATCGTGATCGGCGAGCCGGGGCCGGATGGGGAGCATATCCTCTACCGGTGCACCAACATCCAGAACCGGCTGCACGAGAAGGACCCCGCCACGTTCACGAGGGACGCGAGAACGGCCTTCTACATCGACCCGAAGGAGCTCATGAGCATCCTGCGGGAAGCGGAGCGGCGGCGGATGGGTATCAAGCTATTTTATCATTCCCATCCCGACCACGATGCTTACTTTTCCGAGGAAGACAAAAACATGGCCCTTTTCGACGGCGAACCCGTTTACCCCGATGCCAGTTACCTGGTGGTTTCGGTTGTCGGCGGCAAGGTCCAAAAGCAGGCGTTGTTCGCCTGGGACGAAAGCGAAAAAGTCTTTGCCTTGCGCGAGGACAACTGAACCCATATTCTTGAATATTTTTGTTTGAAGGAGCGACCCCATGGCACTGATGATCACGGAAGATTGTGTTAACTGCGGTGTCTGCGAACCCGAATGCCCCAACGAGGCCATCTCCGAAGGTGACGACGTATTCGTGATCGACTGGGAACGCTGCACCGAATGCGTCGGCTGGTACGAGGAGCCGCAATGCGTGGAGGTGTGCCCCGTCGACTGCATTCCCAAGGACCCGGAACACGAGGAAACCCAGGAACAACTCCTGGCGAAAAAAGACGCCCTGGTAGACGGACATTGACCGGGGCGTTCATTCAACTTGAGGAAACTCCATGAGGGACGAAGTCGAAGCGGTCCTGGAAACCCTGCGCCCGGCGCTCATGGCCGACGGCGGCAACGTCGAACTGGTGGATATTGACGACGGCGTGGTAAAGGTGCGCCTCGTCGGGTCTTGCAGTTCCTGCTCCAGCTCGACCATGACCCTGAAAATGGGCATCGAGCGGGCGCTAAAAAAAGCTATCCCCATGGTCCGCTGCATCGAAGCGGTGGAATGACCCCGGCTTGACCGGGTTATCGACCAACCTTTGCCCGCAGAATCGACCCATGAAATTCCTTGCGAAATCCTGTTCCATTGGCCTCGCCGTCCTGCTCCTCCTGTTGCTCGCCCAGGGCGCCGGGAGAGCGGGCGACCAGATGCCCGCGTCGACCTTCACGCTAAAGTCCCTCAAGGGAGAAAACGTGAGTCTCGACCATTACCGGGGCAAGTACGTTCTGCTCAATTTCTGGGCCACCTGGTGCGGCCCCTGCAAGGTCGAGATGCCTTCGCTGGAGGCACTCTACCAGCGTTTTAGGTCCGAGAAATTCGACGTGATCGCCGTGTCCAACGACATGTTCGGCGAAAAAGTCGTCCGCCCCTATATCGAGGCCAATAATCTTTCTTTCACCGTCCTGCTCGATCAGCAGCTGAAGGTGAGCCACCAGTACGGCGTGGTCACCCTGCCGACCACCTTCCTAATCGACCCCGAGGGGAACATCATCGGCGCCCTGCGCGGCGCGGAAGACTGGACCCGGCCCAACACCCTGTCGTATTTCGAAGACCTACTCAGAAACAGTTGAGCTGGGCTCCACGCGGCGGCTCCCGCAGGCGGCGCGCGCCCGCAGATACATGAACCTCAAAAACATTTTCCAACTATTACTGGTCGCGGGCGCTTTCGCCTTGCCCTTTCCGCTTGCCGCCGAAGAACCCCCGGCGCGGGACAACCCCTTGGAAGGGGACATGGTGAAGATCCCCGCCGGGCACTTTATTTTCGGAACCAACCGCAAAGATGAGGCGGCCGAGGCGCTTTCCTTGGGAATCCCCAAACCCTGGTACGCCGACGAAAACCCCGAACAGAAAATCTTTCTCAAGGGTTTTTATATTGACCGCTTCGAGGTCACCCGCAAGCGCTATAAGATCTACATCGATGACGTGGGGGCGATCGCTCCCGAGGCCTGGAACAATTCGGCCTACGCCGAAGGCACTGGCGAACACCCCGTGGTGGGAGTCACCTGGTTCGACGCCGCGAATTTCTGTCAGTGGGCGGGCAAAAAACTGCCCTCCGAAAAACAATGGGAGCGCGCCGCCCGGGGCGCCCAGGGCAACGAATACCCCTGGGGCAACGAATTCATCGAAGGCGCCGCCAACCTGTCGGGCAGAGCCGGCAGCAAGAACACCGCGGGGCCAGTGGGCTCGTTTCCCAAAGGCGTCTCCCCGGAGGGGGTTCACGATCTCGTCGGCAACGTCTGGGAATGGGTGGAAGACGATTATGCCCCCTACCAGGGCAGCACCCACCAGAGCCCGGAATACGGGGCCGGTTTCAAGGTGTTGCGCGGTCATTCTGCGCGCGACATCGGCCATTTCCCTGGCGCATCCTACACGGCGGCGATCCAGCGGTTTGCCAGGAGCGGCTACCGCCAGTTTCTGCACCCCGATGAACCGGCCCCCGATGTCGGCTTTCGCTGCGCGAGCAGCGAAAAACCCGCCGCCATGAAAGCGGGCCTCGCCTTCAGCCCGCCCGCCCCGGCGGGAAACACGGCCTCTTTTCCGCCACCCGGCGAGGCTCCCAAAGCCGCGGGATCTTCGACCCCTTTTGGTGGCGGCGAGGAAGATAATCCGTTTGCCGCGAAACCCAACCTGCCCCAGTCCGGCATCCTGGTGCTGGTCCTGTTGTCGTTCGTCGCCGGCGTGTTCAGCTTTCTTTCGCCCTGCACCCTGCCCATCTTGCCGGCGTACTTCGCCATCACTGCGCAAACCGACCGCGCGCGTATCGGCCTGATGTCGCTGGCGTTCTTCTTCGGGCTTGCGACGCTGTTCGTGATGATGGGCGCTTCGGCGAGCCTCATCGGCCGCGTACTGCGCGACTACCTGTTCTCACTCACCACGGCGGCGGGGGTGCTGGTGGCCCTGTTCGGCGTGATGACGGTGTTCGGCAAGGGTTTTTCGGGAGCCACGTTCCAGGGCCGGCCAGCGTCGAGCTTTTTTGGGTTTTTCCTGTTCGGCGCCACCTTCGCCCTAGGCTGGACGCCCTGCGTGGGGCCGATTCTCTCCGGCATCCTGATCCTCGCCGCGTCGGACAAAACCGTGTTTCAAGGCATGACGCTGCTGTTCTTCTACGCTATCGGCCTAGGCCTGCCGCTCATGCTCATCTCCACGTTCTGCGGGCACCTGCCGAAGGACGGGCTGTTTTGGAGAGTCCTGCGCGGCAAAGGCTGGACGGTCACCCTCGCCGGGCGGCCGGTTCTCCTCCACACCACCAACCTGGCCAGCGGCCTTTTGCTCATCCTGCTCGGCGTGGCGCTTGCCATGGGCATGCTGACCTACATCAACAGCCTCATCCCCATCGAACTGCAAATCTGGTTCAGCGAGTTCGAGGAAAAATTCCTGCACCTGTTCATGTGAACCGTTCAGCGGCGCGGCGCGGGATCAACGTTTCCAGAAGCGGGGGTTGAAACACACCAGGATGGCGAAAAACTCCAGCCGTCCGGCAATCATCCCCAAGGCCAGGCACAGCTTGGAAAAATCGTTCAAGCCGGAAAAGTTGCTCAAGGGGCCGATGTTATCGCCAAGGCCCGGGCTCACGTTGGAGACGGCGGTGGCGGCTGCGCTGAACGAGGTGATAAAGTCGAACCCCTGCGAGGCCAGAACCAGCGCGAGAATACTGACGAAAAAATAGAAAACGGGATGTACGTCACGATGAAGGGGGCCCATTCCGAGGCAATTACGTTGTGGTTGATTTTAATTTTTGCCACCAGAGGAGGCGAGATCAGGACCTTGACCCGGTTTTTGACCAGTTCCCAGATCAGGATGAAACGAAACGTTTTATGCCGCCCGTGGTCGACCCGGAGCAGCCCCCACATACAGCAGGAAGAAGAACATCTCGAAAACCAGCGGCCCGCCCAGGCTGTAGTCGCTCATGGTGAAACCGGTGGTGGTCACGATGGACGTCACGTGAAACGCCACCTGGCGCAACACCTCAAGAAACGGCTTGGTTTCCCGTAGCCACAGCCAGACGCTCAGGAACAGCACCGTGGCGGCGAGAAATTGGCCGAACTCCCGGACTTGGTCGTCCTGGATGATCGGCCTGACACCCGCCTTTTCCCGCATCGCCTGAACATAAAGCACAAACGGCAGGCTTGCCGTGATCATGAATAACACGGCGACCCAGTGGATCCACGAGTTGGTGAAGTGGCCCATGGAGCTGTCGTAATTTGAAAACCCGCTGGAGGGCAGGGTGGTCATCGCGTGCGTCACCGCGTCAAAGAGCGTCATCCCGCAAAGGAAGTACATGAGCGCAAGCGGCTGTGAGGGCCGTGTAGATCCCCATGATGGCGATCGCCAGCTTTTTGATCCGGGGAATCAGCTTCTCCGACGTGTCCGACGACTCGGCGCGAAAGAGATACATGCCACCGATCCCGCGGATCGGCGTGAGGGCGATAGCAATGACGAGGATGCAGCGCGGCAGGGTTTCGAGATGCTGGAACACCATCGATCCCGTCGTCGTCCAGCCGGAGGCAGATTCGAAGAACGCATCGGTCGGTGTCAGCGCGACGTGCGAGAGCAGAAAGGGGACGGCGGAAAACAACGTCAACACCATCCAGGCGAGCAAGGTCAGCAGGAACGATTCGCGCAGATTAAGGTCGTTAACCGGCATACGAAAGGGAAAGCACAGCGCCAAGCCCACAAAAAAGGTCAGCGCGCCAGACTTGAGAAAGACGATCCAGTCTAGGCTGTCGTAATGCAAATCGATCAGGGCGGGCACGCACATGCAAATGCCGAGAGCCATCAGGAAGGTGCCAAGAAAATTCGACAGGGCTCTCAAGTCAATCATCTCTCACCCTCAAGGCCGGGCGCGATTTTTTTTTGGGGGGGAGGGGGAGATTCCGACCGTGTCCGTTACTCATCCCACATCTTTCGCACAGCGAAACCCGATAAAGTTATAGTGCGCTGCGGGTTCGATGTAATTGCGCTCGTAGGCGGGGGTGAAACGAATGGTCAGATGGGTCTGGAGCAATCCGCCACGAATCACCTTGAAGCGCTCCTTCTCGTCCGCGGGCTGGCCGCCGTAGGCGTACCAATCGCTCGTCCACTCCCAGACGTTATGGCCCATGCCGTACACACCGAAGGGACTGACCCATTCCTTTCTTTTATCCACCGGTTCTGGAAGAAACCCCGAAAAACCGTCGTTGGGGTGATCGAAGTAAATGCTCCAGGGCCATTTTCGCCCGTCGGTGCCGCGCGCGGCCTTTTCCCACTCGGTTTCGGTGGGCAGGCGCTTGCCCTTCTTGCGGCAGTAGGCCTCGGCCTCGTCGTAGGTCACATTTGCGGCGGGCAGGCTGGCGGTCTTCTCGTTGAAGGCGGGGACGGGATTTTCCCGGTTGTATTCCTCGCGGCTCACCTCGAAGCGGTCGATGAAATACGCGCCGGTGGCTACCTTCCGGCCGCCAGCCGTCCTCGGCTGATCCGGATGCCCCATGATGAACTCGCCGGCGGGAATGTAAACCATCTTGTCGGGCACCGTCACGCCCGGCGGCACGGTCACAGCAATCTGTTCGACGGTGTGGCTTTCGCAGGAAACCAGGAGCAGGCAAAGGGCCAGAACCCCGCGAGGCTTCATGTGGGGCGCTTGTCGAAGGGGTGGAACACCTCGCCGCCGTTGATCGGCAGGGGTTTCTTGCCGAAATCGAGGGGATGGTCGATGCCGGGCTGGATGGTGCCGTCGACGGAGTACGGGCCGTTGTTCGACCAGTAGTTGCGCTTTCTCGAATCAGTGAACTCCATCTTCGTGATGTACTTGATGTTCTTGTAGCCATACTTGAACGGTGCGATGAGCCGAAGCGGAAACCCGTGGTCGGGCGACAGGGGCTCGCCGTTCATGCGCAGGACGAACAGCACGCGCGGCCGCAGAAGTTCCTCGATGGGGTAACTCTCGTAATAGGAATCGGCGGACTGGAAATAAACGTATTTCGCCTCGGGTCGGGGCCGCACCCGTTGCAGGATCTCCTCGGCGCGGAACCCCTCCCACGTCGCCTTGGCCGACCAACACTCGACGCACTTGAGGCGCGACACCTGGGTGACCCGCTTGAAGCCGAACAGATCCTCGTAACCGAAACCCATGGGGTTTTCCACCATGCCGGTGACGGCGAGGCCCCAGCTTGAGATATCCACCCCGAGAAACGGGTTGGCGCTGCGGATATGAAACTTGGGGTTGTCGCGGTTCTGGATGTAATTTTTGGGAATGTTTTTATCGCGCCGGTAATCGGCTTCACCCGAGGCGCGCCCGGGGGCGAAAAGCACGAGCGCCGTGGCCGATAAGGCCTTTAGAAACACCCTGCGGTCGAACTTGGCTTTAAGATACGACAGGTCCATGCGACCTCCCGGACGGTTCCTAGGCGCGCATCAGCCACGCAACCCGAGGACGTCCTGCATGTCGTAAAGGCCGTTGCTGTGGCCGACGGCCCACTGGGCGGCCCGCACCGCGCCGCGCGCGAAGGTTTCGCGGCTCTGCGCGCGGTGAAAAATTTCCAGCGTCTCCCCCATGCCGCCGAACATCACGCGATGCTCGCCGACGATGTCTCCGGCGCGCACGGTGTGGACGCCAATGTCGAATTTGCCGCGCTCGGCGAGGCCGCGCCGGCCGTAGACCCCGACCTTTTCAAGATCGCGCCCGAGCGCGCGGGCGACGATTTCCGAGATGCGCACCGCCGTGCCGCTCGGCGCATCCTTCTTGAACTTGTGATGGGCTTCGACGATCTCCACGTCGTAAGCGTCGCCAAGAATGCCGGCAACGTCCTCCACCACCTTGAACAACACGTTGACGCCGATGCTCATATTGGGCGCCATCACGCAGCGGAACGACGACGCCAGGCTTTTGATCTCCTCCAATTGCCCGGCGGAGAAGCCGGTGGTGCCCAGCACGAGCGCGAGGCTAGCCTCCGCCGCCACGCGCACCGTGGCCATGCTGGCCTCGGGCGAGGAAAAGTCGATGATGGCGTCTGCGTCGGCCAAGGCGTCTTCCAGCCGGTCGAACACCTTGGCGCCGATGTCGCCGACCCCCGCCAGCGCACCCGCATCGGCGCCGATGACTGGGCTGCCCGGCACTTCCGTGCCCGCCGCCACTTCGACACCGGCGGTGTCGGTGATGCAGGAGACGATGGTCTTGCCCATGCGCCCCGCCGCGCCTATCACAATGATCCGGATCAATGCTCTTCCTCCACGATTTCGTTAACAACACCCCCCGGGTGGCCCGGTCAGATCAGGGAATAATTTTTCAGCGCCGCCTTCAAGCAATGCAGCGGCTCGCCGGTGAGCGGCGACAGCGGCAGCCTGAACTCGTTCTCGATTTTTTCCATGAGAGCCAGCGCCGTTTTCACGGGGATCGGGTTGGTGTCGACGAACAGCGCCTCGTTCATTTCCATCAGTTCGTAGTGCGCCCGGCGCGCGGCGTTCATGTCGTCATTCAGGGCGGCGTCGACCAAGCGCGCCATCGGCTCGGGCAACACGTTGGCGGTGACCGAGATGACTCCCCGGCCGCCCACCGCGAGGATGGGCCACAGCAGGCCGTCGTCGCCGGAGAGAACGGTGAAGCCATC
>CP070799.1:405044-416560 GCA_020343535.1 Nitrospinaceae bacterium
GTGGCAATGCGTGAACAAACTCCAAGTCGCGCGACAGGTAAAACGTGGACAAGGCGACGATGAGGCTCGAAAAAAGCGCCATTACGAACAGGGTGAGCAGCACCACGTTCAACAGCTGGACGATCAGCTCGTCGCCGACCCGCAGCGGCAACTCGTTGAGTTAACGAAAGACGCGGAAGAAAAACAGATAATCGGCGGCGGCGAACGCTGCGCTGAACAGGGCAATGCTGGTCCAGCGGATTTTTTTTTCGCGCGTGGGGTGGCGGAAGAGATTTGAAAAACTCCGCCGGCTGAGTTTATTCAGCAAAAGGACCTGGCTCAGGCGCATCGGATCTCCCTGGGAAGAACGAAAAAGCGAAAGCTGCCCTGCCTTCCAATGTCGCACAATCGACGGGGGCTGGCAAGGCGGCCACCGCCATCATGCCCTTGCCAGCACCCACTCCACCAGAGCGGCGTCCATCCAGCGGCGGTCGCCCTCCCGCGTTGGTTGCCGGGAGATGTAACCCATATGGCCGCCCTTCTCTGGGGCGTGAAATTCCAGGCTCCCGCTCATCGCAAGCCCTTCGAACACCTCAGGCGGAATGAAGGGGTCGTCTTTCGAGCAGAGGATCGTCGTCGGCACCCCAATGGCCGCCAGGTACTGACCGGAACTCGAACGGGCGTAATACTCCTCCGCGTCGCGGAAACCCGCCGCCGGGGCCGTGTAGGCGGCGTCGAACTCCCATATGGTTTTCGCGTTGGCCGGGGGGCGCCGGGCGCCGGGAAAACACCGCGCCAGCATTTCGGCCTGCCGGCGGATGAGCCGCATGTAATAGCGGTTGAACAACCACAGGCGCTCGGAAAGAATCTGGCTGGACCGCCTGAGGTCCACCGGCGGGTTGACGGCATACGCGCCGATCACCCTATCCGGCACAGGGCGTCCCTCGCCGAGGTACTTTAGAAGCACGTTGCCCCCCAGGGAAAAACCCATCAGGAGGATCGGCGAACGCGGGTGAAGCCGCGCCAGAAAATCGACGCCGCGGGAAAAATCCTCGCTCGAACCGCCATTCCACAACGTCGGAGAAAGCCCCATGCCCGGCCCGCTGCCGCGCTGGTTGAGCATGAACACGCCCACCCCCTCGCCATGCAGTTTGCGGGCGATGCGGCGCATATAAGGCGATTCGCTGCAACCGCCCATGCCATGGGTCATCAGCACCACCGGCCGCGTAGGAGCCGAAGGAACAATCTCGTAGGCCACCATCACCCCCTCCCCCGCCAGCGGTACCTGGTGCCTTTTTCTCGCCGGCACCTGGGTGTTTCCCGGCATCAGCGAGCCAAACACCGTTTGTAGCCAGCCGCTGGAAAGGCCGGGAAACGGCTCGAATGGAGCGAAGGGGGGCGTCGGCATCATGGCGGGCAAGGTTCGGGGAATAGGATCGGAATGGAGATAGCGGCGCGGCGGGCGCCTTCCGGGGCCGCAAAACGGCCACATTGGAAAACTAGGGAATAACTGCTCCCGAACCTGTATCATAACAGATGGTAGGAGAGGGGCAAGCCCCCTTCGCCGCCTTGGCCACCCACCGTATTGACACGTTCCGGCGAGATTGCTAAATTACCTAATTCTATCCAGCAACCCTTGATGACCCGTACCATTATGCCGATTCAACGTCCCTGCAATTCCCGAACATCCTTCCGCGCCCCGGCCCTTGCCGCGGCGCTTTTCCTGATGATGGCTAGCATCACCGGCGTGAGCACAAGCCTCGCCGCGGAAACCGCAGAGAATTATTATCGAGCCGGCGTCGAGGAGAGCCGGCAGGGCCGGTGGGAAGCCGCCCTCACCCAGTTCGGAAAAGCCTTGGAGTTGGACCCTTCCTTCGCGCTGGCGCAGGCTAATCAGGGCGTGGCCTACAGCCAAACCGGAAAGCACAAGGCAGCTCTGGTCGCCTTCGAGGAAGCGCTGCACCTCGGTTACGATCATCCGGAGCTGCGCTACAACCGGGGCATCTCCTTCGCCCGCCTCGGTCTGTATGAAGAAGCCGCCACCGAGTTCGAAACGGCTCTCAAGAAAGATTCGCGTATGGTCAAGGCCATCTTTGACCTGGGGCTGGTGTACACCAAGTTGGACCGCAACGGCGATGCGCGCGAAATGGTCAACCGCCTCTACCGCCGCAACAACAAGCTGGCCAAGCAGCTCTACGACCAGATCCCGCCGGATTACCACGTGGTTTCCGTCGACAACGGCGGCACGCTGGAAGGCCGCGTCACCCTCGCTGGGCCGGTGCCCCGGGTGCGCTCGTTTCACCTGATCCACGCGCCCAACATCCAGTTCTGTTCCCGCATGTCCGACGGCAATGGCCATCGCCTGCTGTACGACTTCACCGTCTCCGGCAAGGGCGGATTGAAGGACACGATCATCGCCATCCAGGGCGTGAAAAAAGGCAGGCCTTTCTCGCGGCAGATGCAGAAGTTCAATATCGCACGCTGCCATTCGGACAAATACGTGATCGCCATGAGGAACAGTGAAGATATCGTCCTCGAAAACACCGATCCCATCCGCCACGAAATCGCCACCTACGAATTCGCCGGTTCGTACGTGAAGCAGCGCAGCAACCGCGCCGTCCTGCCGGAGAGCAGCCAGGTGCGTTCGGCGTTCGTCCGTCACGACGTGGACGAGTTCCTGATCAAATGCAACCTGCACCCGTTCCTGCAGACCCGCGCCTTCATGGTCGACAATCCCTACTACGCCGTCACCGACGAGGAGGGCCGCTTCTCCATCGGCCAGATACCGCCGGGCACCTACGAAGTCACGGCCTGGCACCCCTTCATTCCCACGCAAAAGGGAAAGATCGTTATCGAACCGGACGGGAAAAGCGAGATCAGCTTCGAATTCAATAGCGAGGACGTGCGCCGCAAGCTCTACCACGACGATCTGGAAGGCTACCGCTTCCAGCCCTGGTACGACAGCTTCGAGAATTTTTACGGCGGGGAGCGGGTGGACGACCCGGTCGAGGTGCTGCAGACGTTCAGGGAATGACGCGCGATCAGGAAAGGAAGAAAAGCGGCGCGCTCAGCGCCCGAGGGTGATGACCATGCCGCCGAGCGCCGCCTTCATGCGCACTTGGCGCGCGGCATGGTCGGCGCTTCGCCGGTCGTTGTATTTCCCCAGGTAGACGCGGTGGCGCACCCCGCCCTCGCCGCCTCCAGCCGCCAGTTGAAACGCCTCGTATCCCATATGCTTGAGCTTATCCTCGAGCCGCCTCGCGCGGTCCGAATCCCGGAAAGAACTCACCTGCACGGCATAGAGAGGATCATCCTCCCGCCCCGGCTTGGCGGCGGCGGGAACGGCTCGGGCGATTTCCTCGCGGCTTTCCACCCGTTGCGCGGCAGGGGTTTTCCGCGGCTTCTCCGGCCTATCGATCACCGCTTTCACCACCGGCCTGGGCGCGGCAAGTGGGACCTCCGGCCGGCCGGCCACCTCCTCCTTGGAAAGAATCCGCCCTTCAAGCCCGGCGATTTTCGTCATCGAGGAATCGCCGAGTGTTTCAAAAAAGGTGTAGCGCTCGGCCGCGAACTCCTCCTCCGGCGCATCAGCCCGGGGCGTGTTAAGGCCTTGCGGCTTGACCGGACTTTGCTTTTTCACCACGTTAGGCGGCTTTTCACCCAGTTTGTTAAATGCATCCAGCACCCACTTGCCGCTGGAATAGGCGCCCACGCCCGCCAGGCCTAAAATGAATAGCGCCGTCAATGTCTTTCCCGTCTCGTTCATTGCCTGTTCCGGTTGATCCCTTTCTAAGGATTCACATCTTTTCAGGAGCGCTGATGCCCATGATCGCCAGCCCGTTCTGAATGGTAATGCGCAGGGCCTCGAGCAGGAACAGGCGCGCCAACGTGCGCGGCCCGTCCTCCGTCACCACCCGGTACCGCTTGTAGTAGCCGTGGAACACGGCGACCAGTTCGTGCAGGTAATGCGGAACCCGGTGCACCTCGAGCGCCTGGGCGCTCTTCTCGACGACCTCCGGGAACGCGAGGATCTTCTTGATGAGGGTGAACTCCTCGTCCTCCGCCAGCGGAGACAGGTCCACCTCTCCCGCGGGCGGCCAGGCCACGCTCTGCTGGCGGGCGGTGATGAAGATGTTGCAAATGCGCGCGTGCGCATATTGAATGTAGTAAACCGGGTTCTCCGGGGTTTCCGCCTTGGCGAGTTCGAGGTCGAAATCGAGATGCGTATCAGAACCGCGCATGAGAAAAAAATACCGCGCCACGTCCACGCCCACCTCCGCGACCACTTCGGACAAGGTGATGAACTGGCCCGAGCGGGTGGACATCTGCACCTTCTCGCCGCCCCGCTTCAAGGTCACGAACTGCACGAGGATGGCGTGGAACACGCTGCGGTCGTAGCCCAGCGCCTCCATCACGGCTTTCATGCGCGGCACGTAGCCGTGATGATCGGCGCCGAACAGGTCGATGAGACGGGTGAAGCCGCGTTCGATCTTGTTCTGATGGTAGGCGATGTCGGAACAGAAATAGGTCTGCTCGCCGGACTGCTTGACCACCACCCGGTCCTTGTCATCCTGAAACGCGGAGGATTTCAGCCACACCGCGCCATCCTTGTCGTACACGAAGCCACGTTCCCGGAGCCAGTTCAGCGCCCGGTCCACCGAACCGTCGTCGTAAAGCGTTTGCTCGCTGAACCAGTTGTCGAAATGCACGCGGAAATCGCCGAGGTCCTTCTTAATGCCGCCAAGCACCCAGTTGGCCGCCGTCTTGCGGAAAAACGGCAGGACCTCTTCTTCGGACCGGTCGAGAAAATCCCCGCCATGGCCTTTTTCGATCTCGCGGGCGATATCCATGATGTAATCGCCCTGGTAATGGTCCTCCGGGAACTCACCGGAGGGCCGCCCGAGGAGCTCGCGATAGCGCAGCCAGGTAGACCGCCCGAGAATGTTCATCTGATTGCCGACGTCGTTGATGTAGTACTCGGTGCGCACGTCGTAGCCCGCCACCTTGAGCAGGCGGCCGAGACAGTCGCCGACGGCGGCGCCGCGCCCGTGGCCGACGTGCAGCGGGCCGGTCGGGTTGGCGCTGACGAACTCAAGCAGGACTTTCTGGTTCTTCGGCGCGGGCGCGTATCCGTGGCGTTCACCTTCCGCCACCACCTGTTTGAGGCGCTCGCGGTAAAACCCGCGCGACATTTTCAGGTTGATGAAACCCGGCCCCGCCACACTTACGGATTCGACGCCGCCTTCCCCTACCGGGATGTGCTCGGCCAGCATCCCGGCCAGGTCGCGCGGATTTTTTTGGGCCGCGCGGGAAAGCACCAGGGCGAGGTTGCTCGAAAAATCCCCGAGCTTTTCGTCCTTGGGCTTTTCAACCACGATATCGATATCGGCGGGAGCGGCAAGCTCTCCCGCGCCGGCCGCCCCGGCCAGGGCTTGGCGGAATATTTCTTCGATCTGTTCTTTCATAAGGGGTCGCGCTTTCCCGGCTCGCCAGGGGTTTGCTTTCCTAACTTTTTTGGGGTGGGGAAAAATCAACCGCGAATCGACTGAATGCGTTTCTCAAGCTCTTCCTCCAGTGCCTTTTTCTCGCTCTGGAACCGCGTCTTAAGTTCCTCCGTCTGCTGGGCGATGTTCTCGGGCGGGGTGCGATCCGGCAGTTTCTTGAGCGTTTCCCCGAGCGTCACGTCGAGGTCGGCGATGCGGGCCTGGAATTCCGTCCGCACCTCGGCGATTTCCTTCTTCTTTTCCGGAGATAGCTTTTTCTGCTTCTTGAGTTCCGGAACCAACTTGTCCGATTTCTCCAAGCTCAGTTCCCAAGCGCTTTTAAGACCCGACATACCACACCCTCCCATCCAGTTTCAGCAAATAGGCAAAAACAAAATTATAAACGATCCCAGCCGCCGACTCAATCCAAATCGGCACCGTAACCGACTGATTTTCTGCTTTTTATACGATTATTGCCGACACGCGCCCGAGCCGGACCTTTTAGACGCGTCGAAGCGGCGGCCGCGCCGCGCCGCTGTCTTTTACCGCGCATGTATTTCTATTATTGATTGTCATGATTTCAAGCATTTGCTATTCTTAAAGCTATGGCGACGCCACCCGTTACGCGCGAGCCCCTGCGGGAGCTCAAGGACTACCTGAAATTTCTCAAGGACTGCGGATACACCGAAATCCCCGTTCAAGCTACCCTGAGCGGCCACTCCGGACCCGGCGCTCCTCCAATGCCCATGGCTCGAAAATCAAAAACCGCCGCGAGCCAACGCCTGGAAGAGGTGCGAAAAGAACTGGGAGACTGCACTCGCTGCAAACTGTCCGCAACGCGAAAGAGCATCGTCTTCGGCTCGGGAAATCCCGGGGCGGATCTGGTGTTCGTCGGCGAAGGCCCCGGCGCCGACGAGGACGAACAAGGCTTGCCCTTCGTCGGCCGGGCCGGCAAGAAACTCACCGAAATCATCGAAAAGGGCATGGGGCTCGACCGCGAGAAGGATACCTATATCTGCAACATCGTCAAGTGCCGCCCGCCGGGCAACCGCGACCCCGAGCCCGACGAGATCGCCGCCTGCCAGCCCTTTCTCGTTAAGCAGCTTTTGGCCATTCGCCCGCGCGTGATCGTCGCGCTCGGCAAACCGGCGGCCAGCACCTTGCTTGGCCGAGCGGTGGCCATCACCAAGGAACGAGGCGCCTGGCAGGAATATAATGGCATCCCGCTGATGCCCACCTTCCACCCGGCCTACCTGCTGCGCTTTTACACGGTGGAGAACCGGCGCGCCGTACATGACGACATGAAAAAAGTCCTGAACCTTTTAAAAAAATAAGAACCATGCAAGAATCGTTGGCGACCCTGCAACAACACATCGAGCGCTTCATCATCGGCAAGACCGACACCGTTCAGCTGGCCATCATCACCCTGCTCGCCCGCGGCCACCTGATGATCGAGGACGTGCCCGGCGTCGGCAAGACGTCACTGGCACACGCCCTGGCCGGCGCGCTAGAGCTGGATTTCAGACGCATTCAATTCACCAGCGACATCCTGCCGTCGGACATTACCGGCGTTTCCATTTACGACGCCGAGGAAAAGCGCTTCCATTTCCAGAAAGGCCCACTGTTCGCCCACATCGTGGTGGCCGACGAGATCAACCGCTCGACGCCGCGCACCCAGAGCGCCCTGCTCGAGGCGATGAACGAGCGGCAGGTGACGGCGGACAACACCACTTACCCGCTGGAGGAACCTTTTTTCGTCATCGCGACGCAAAACCCCATTGAAAGCCACGGCGCCTACCCCCTGCCCGAATCGCAGCTGGACCGCTTCATGATGTACCTGTCGATGGGCTACCCCGCTCCCGAGGACGAGCGTCGCCTGCTGCTCAATCCGCCGAACGGCCACCGGCCCGGCGATCTGCCGCCCGTCCTCACGCGGCGGGAGCTTTTGGCACTGCAGGCTGAGGTCGGGAAGGTGCGGATGGACTCCATTCTGGTGGATTACATCCTCAGCCTGGTGACCGCCACGCGCGAATCGAAACACCTCTCCCTCGGCGTCAGCCCGCGCGGCGCGCTCGCGCTCAAGCAGGCGGCCCGAGCCCGCGCCCTGTTTTTCGGGCGCAATTACTGCATTCCCGACGATATCAAGCAGCTCGCCGTGCCCGTTTTGTGCCACCGCGTGATCCCGGCGTCCCCGCAGGGGGGAGGCCGCCGCCAGGGCGACACCGCCGTCTTCATCCACGACCTGGTGGAAAACCTGGAAATTCCCGTCTAGAACCGTCCGCGGCCAACGATGGAGCGAGGCATGACCCCCCCGGTGTCCTACAATTCCATCCTCAAGTTCAACGTCAAGGAGCAAACACTGGAGTTGACCCGTGAGGGTGCGGGTTTCGTGGTGCTCTCCCTCGCCGTCGGCCTCGGTGCCATCAACACCGGCAACAACCTGCTCTACCTGATTCTCGCCATGTGCTGCAGCTTCATCGCCGTCTCTGGCATCTTGTCGGAGATCACCATGAAGAGTATCCTCATCGAGATCAGTGGACCGGAGGAAATTTACGCGAAGTCGCCCTCTCCCCTGACGGTCCGCGTCAGTAACCGGAAAAAGCGGACGCCGTCGTTTTCCCTGCGCATCACCCTGCTGCCCGAGACCGGTAGTGGCGGCTTGGCAGACCGCGAAATATATCTGTTTCATCTGCCGGCGGGAGGGTCCGTGGAAAAGACGATCATGCTCACCGCCGGGAAGCGCGGCCGCATCGAGGTAACCCGCTGCCTATTGTCCACCGGGTTCCCTTTCGGCTTCTTCATCAAGCGCAAAAAGTCGCGCGTAGCCTGGAGCGCCACCGTGTTTCCCGCCATCCACGCGGTGAGCCTGCCCGCGCCGCGCGACGGGCTGGCGGGGGGGGATCGGCGCGTCGAACGGCTGGGAGACGAAGTGGTGGCTCTCAAGGAATTTAAACCCGGCGATACGCTGCGCGCTATCCACTGGAAATCATCGGCGAAAACCGGGACACTGCGCGTGAAAGAATTCTCCCGCCAGGGCCCGGAAAGCTTCACCGTTCACCTGAACCTGGGCGCCCCCGGCAGCGGCGCTCCGGTGGAGCAGGAGGTCATCGAAGGAAGGGTGTCCCGCGCCGCGTCCTTGATTTACCACCTTATCGACCGGGGCGACGAGGTGCGCCTGCACGCCGGGGATTACCAGAGCGCGTTCGGTGGCGGCGAACCCCACCGCGCCGCCCTCATGCGCTACCTGGCGTTCGCGGGGCCAGGCGATGACCCCCGCGCGGCCCACAGGCGGCACCATGCCCTCTCTGCCGAACAATGACGGCGGCGAGCGCCGCCGCTTGATCGCGGTGGTCGGCTCGGGCAGCGAACCCCATGCAGACATCGCGCGGCCGCTGGGCCGTTGGCTTGCGCACGAGGGATACCACCTTCTTTCAGGCGGCGGCCAGGGGGTGATGGCCGAAACCGCGGTGGGCTTCCGGAGCGTCTTGGAGCGCGGGGGGCTTGCCATCGGCATTCTGCCCGGCCTGGCCAAGGATGGGAAAATCGCCGCGCCACCCGGTTACCCCAACCCATCCACCGACCTCGCGATCCGCACCCACCTTCCCCTGACGGGAGCCGAGGGTCAATCCCCCATGAGCCGCAACGCGATCATCGTTCTCACCGCAGACGCAGTGGTGGCGCTTCCCGGAGCGGAAGGGACCCGCTCGGAAATCGAACTGGCGCTCGCCCACCACGTCCCCCTGCTGCTGTTCTCGCCCGGGGGAGAATGGGCGGCCTATGAGGACCGGGCCCCGGCGGCGTCCCGCCTGGAGGAGGTGTTCGCCTGGGTCGGTGAGGCGGCGCCCAAGAGCCGCTAGCGTTTCAAGCGGCTCTGCGAAAACATGTCTTCGGGAATGGGGACGTCGAACTCGATGGTTTCAAACACATACGTGGTTTTGGTGTTTTCCTTGAGCTTGTCGCGAAAGACCATGCGTCGGGGGAACAGCCGATGGCCTAGGGGCCGGTAATCCAGGAATTCGACAGTCTTCAGAAGTTTGCCGCCGCGGGCGTATAGCTCCTGCCGCCGCACGATTTTCTTCTCCGGGTCCACCCACAGGCGGCGCGAGTGGTAGGTGGTGTCCTCGTCCAGCGCCACGAGATAAAGCGCGACGCAGGGCGGCTCTTCCCCGGCGCCGCACGTCTCCAGCGAAGCGCGGTAGGCGCGGCTCAGTTTCTTATCCTCCATCATGTCCTCGTAGGACAGATCGCTGCCAAACATCGACTGCCGCATCAGATGCCCGGCGATCAGGATCTTGCGGTCCGTGCGCGGCGTATACAGCCACAGCTTGTCCTCGACCTTGAGCATCTTCGTCCCCTTCTCGCGCGGCGGCGAGAGGTAATGACTGAACGACCGCTCCACCCCTTCCATCCAGACTTCCCAGGTGAGCACGCGTTCGCGCCGGCCGTTGTCGATGATCAGGCGGCCGGTAATGGTCTTGCTGTTCGACCACAGGTTGTCGTCCACCGCGGCAAGCAGCCGCTGGGCGTCGCTCTTCTGGGCCCCGGCGGACTGCGCGAACGTGAACACCAGCGCGGCCGCCACCATCAATAGGTTTGCCATTGTTGCGTTGGTCCTCATCCCGCCTCCAATTCCCTGAACAGGGTGGCCTCCGAACGTTTGAAAACCGCCAGGCTCGCGATCAGGCTTCCGAGGACGCTCGCTGTCATCCCGGGCACGATACCCATGATGAACCCCTGCAGGCTCAGCCGGCCGCGCACCACATCACTCAGCATAAGCCCGGTTTTAGCGAAGGCGTCGCCCATGTTGATACCCACCTCCTGAAGATAGTAAACGATGACCCCGCCGATCAGGCAACCGGCGAGCGACCCGAGGACGCCGATCATGAACGCTTCCACGCCGAGCCGGAACACCAGTGCCCGATGCGTCTCGCCCAGGGCGAGGCGCAGCCCCATCTCGCCGTAGCGGTGAATACCGTTCAGGAGCCCCGCGTTCCATAACACCAGCGTCATTAGAAAAAGGAAAATGCCAACCACGATTTTTTTCACCGTCTCGAAGGTACGCACCAGGCTGCTGAAATTTCTCTGATCGAGGATCGACAGCACCATCGGGTCGTCGTCCCCGGCCCATGCCGCCGGCGGGTGGGCCATGAGCTCAGGCAGCCGCTCCTGGAGACGGGCCTGGATCTCTGGATAGTCCCGGTAATCCACCTCGGCCGGCAGGTAACCCAGCCAGTCGGTCACCATGTCCTGCATGTAAAAAGTGTCCTGCGCGTCGGCGATATCGATGAGCGCCATTTTCTTGTCCATCGCCGCCACGCCGAACTTGACGAAACCGACGACGGTGTAGTTATCCACCGCGAGGCCGCCATCGAACGATTGCCCAAGCAGGGTGACCGGCCGCCCGAGTTCCAGGTTGAGGGTCTCTGCCAGTTGATGGCCCGCGAGGAGTTCTCGCGGGGCCTCGGGCAGGCGTCCGGCAAGCAGCGAGTCGGCCAGCTTGAGCCGCTCAAGCTCCGGGGAATCGGCGGACAAGAGATCCATCGCCATACCCAGCACCGGCGTTTGATGCAACGTTTCGCCCCGGTCGTCAGGCACGTCCATGATAGCGGCCCAGCGGATTCTTGCCGACCAGCGGATGCGCGGGTCCGCATTCTCTTCAAGCCAGCGGAGCATCTCCTTCTCTGCCGCCAGCGCCCGGTCCATGGGGCTCATATACTCTTCTTCGTAAAAGGGCCTGTTGACAAAACGCACGTGCCCGGTATCCAGGTTTGCCGTCATGTCGACCATTCCGGCGAAGATGCCGTCCATGAAGCCGAGAAAAAAAATCATCATCGACACGCCGGCGGTGATCACCAGAAAAGCAAACAGCGACCGCGTCTTGTCGCGAATGATACCCTGGTAGATCCAGCGGATCATGTGATACCCCTCCCCCGAAGCGCCAGCGTCGGATCGAGCCTGGAGATCTTGCGCACCGGCAGCCACGAAACCAGCATCATGACCGAGACGATCACCGCCCCCGTCAGGGCCACTTCGCGCGGGATGATTTTCAGCAGC
>CP070799.1:416660-428150 GCA_020343535.1 Nitrospinaceae bacterium
TGTGATAAGGAAAACAGCTTTCTATATTCTGATGGCTGCCTTAGTGATGGGCCTTGGCGTCTCCACCGCCGGTGCCACTGTCATTCAGGCATTGAAAGTTAAGGGGGACATACCGACGGACCCGACCGATCCATTTTGGTCTCAGTATGGCCCGACGAAAGGCAAGCACGTGACGCTGGATCTGGACCCGCAGATGGTGACCAACCCGATGTGGCCCAACCCGGCGACCAAGTGGATCAACGTGAAGGCCGCCAGCAACGGCAAGGAAATCGCCATTCGCGTTGAGTGGACCGACGCGACCCGCAACGACATCATGGTTCAGTCGCAGCAGTACAAGGACCAGCAGGCCGTGATGTTCCCGGTCAACCAGTCCGGCGAAGAGCCTCCCTTCACCATGGGTGGAGACGGCGAGCGCGTCAACATTTGGCAGTGGAAAGCGACCTGGGACAAAGAGGCCGCTGGCAAGGGTGGCAACACCGCCATGCAGGATCTGGAAGACCAGTATAAGAACATGGGCATGGGTTCGGGCGGTTACTACATGTATGAGCCCGATGGCGCCTTGAAGCTGGACAATTCCACGCCGACCGGCACCCCCGGCACCAAGGAAGCCGCTCGTGCGAACCGCGGCGCCGGCGACATCGCCAAGCGCTCCACCTATGTTGACTTCGGCATGGGCAAGAACGAGGGCGTCTACAACCCCGGCCGCGCGACGCACAACATCCTGTCGGATGCCAGCATGCGCGTGTCTCCGGTGGAAGACCTGAACGCGGAAGGTTTCAGCACGCTGACGACCCAGGCGCATCAGGACGTCCAGGGCGAGGGCAACTGGAACAACAACCGCTGGGCGGTTGTCTACAAGCGCTCTCTCACGACCGAGGACCAGAACGATACCCAGTTCACGGGTGGCAAAACCCCGGTCGCTTTCGCGGTCTGGAATGGTTCGAACAAGGAAAGAAACGGTCAGAAAGGCATCACCCAGTGGCATGAGCTGCAGTACTGAGCCGACTTTCTGATCATTTCTGAGCGTTAAAGATTAGCCCAGAGAATGGCCTTCGGGTTTATTCTCTGGGCTTTTTCTTTTGCCCCCTCCCATTCTTCCTATTCGCGGAAGCCGCCAATATTATAAAATCCCTTCCCTGATCTCCAGCATCTAAGATACATCGGCGCTGCCCGGAGAGGACCGGTTGTCGACCATCCGTCCTCTCTATGAGGCCGGCTGCTAATTTCCTGGTCAAGGGGTAACGGGAGATGTTTGTTTTCAATCCAATGACTCAGGGGCTGGAGCTTCTGGCCCAGCGTGAATTGCAGAAGGCGGAGCACCTGTTTCTGCAAGTCATCAACGATCCCTATTCACAATCCGAGGAGCTGACGCAAGCCCGTCACCTCCTCAAGGACATCCGTTCCTGTCAAAACGGAAGCCAGACCCTAGATTTCGATCGCTACTACAAGCTTGCGCAAAACACCAGGATTTCCCTCGACAAAGTCGCCGATATGCTGAGGGACGTCTATTTCCTTCCTGTCAGCGGTTATCAGGAGATCGATCGGGTTCTGTCGGAAAAGATTCCTGAAGTCATCAGCCGCTTGAAGCAGGTCAAAATCCGCGACATCGTGGCCCGCGACGAATTCCTCGATAAAATGGAAAAGAACGCCGCCACCCGCATTCAGGAAAAGATTCGCGAGATGGGTGGCATGGCGCAGAACAATGCTCTGCGCATGGATGTATTCCGCTGGAAGACGGTTTTCAGGAAGTTTGTCGAGCAAGTGAACCCCATTCTGCTTGAGCGGCACCTGGAGCTTCTCGAATACATTTTAGAAACGGAAGAGATGAGTCTTCTCGATGACCCCAAGCTCAGCCTCATGACCCCGAAATATCGCTGGATTCTGGAGTCCACGGTGCGTATCCGGTGGTATCTGTTGCGCAGTTATTTTTTCAAGGCGCGCTCCGAGATTGAGGACCAATTCAAGAAGAAAGAGGGCACGCGCAAGTATTGGGAGGAGCTCAAATATAAAAAGATCGAAATTTTTGAAAGCTGCGGATTCAATGAAGCCAATATTCAGAAATTTCTCTACATCGACAAGCTGAACTACAAAACCCTGAAGGAAATCCATCGCTTCGCCGGCAGTTTCGGTTTGCAGTTGATCCCGAGGGATGTGAGTCTTGCCCTGCGTGGCGTGGAAAAGGCCAAGGACCATATCAAGGAACGGGGCGGTTTCCTGATGGGCGAACGGAAAGCATTTCAGGATCGCCTGATGAAGCTGGGATTTTCCGAGGACAACGCCTACCAGATCGCCCGCCAGGCGAAAAAAACGAACAACCATCAGATTGCCCAGGCGTTTACTCAGGCGCTCCGGGTGGCGCGGGAGGAAATCTATTGGTACCGCATTCCCACCGATTCCGGTTCCTTGCGTTTGAATATCGAGGCGCAATGCCTGAAGCACCTGAGCACGGTGCGGATCCATTTATTCGAAAGAGGGCGTCTCAATAAGCTGCTGCTCCTTGAGGGCAAACCGCTGATTCGGAAATACCTCATCCGCATATACGGCGAGGATGTCACGGACCTGCATTGTTATTTCCGCCTAGAGACCGTGCACCAGTACTACAAGCTTAAATTTTTTCAGTACCACGGCGAACGGGTGCCGAGCGTTTCGGAACTGATCAAAATCAGCCGCAAGGATTTTCAAGCTTATATTCGCGAAGGGTATCAAAGCTTTATCAAGAAGAAGCGCATCACTCTTTCCCCGGCGTTGATCCAGGAAAACGCCCAGCACCAATCGGCCACGGGTTGGGAGGATGTCTATACCTTGCCCGAGGAAAAACTGTTGCTCAAGTTCTGGTTCCTCATGGACCACGGCGTGGCGATCACTCAGAAGACGATCGACAGGGGACTCTTGAAGCCGGGAGTGGATTTATGGGGGGAGATGAAAAATCAGTCGCTCGAATGCAACAGTTGATTCATGCGTGTCTGCATTTCCCGGAGGGGCATCAGGTCGCCTTTTTTCGCCGCCTGGGCGATTCCATGTTGGTAGGTTTCCACCGCGCTTTCCCTGAGCTCCAGCTTTTCCAGGTTTTTGCCCAATAAGAGGTATGCGGCGGAATAGTCCTTGTATTCTCTCACCACTGTTTCAAGCAGGTTCACCGCCTCCTCGTGCCGGCCCATTTCCGTGTAGACGGAAGCCAGGCCGAAATTGGCGATCTGATCCACGGGATCGATTTCAAGCACCTTCTTAAACATTTCAATCTTGTTTTCCCGTTCTTTCTTCGCTTCCTCGGCACGTTTTTCCTGGTTCTTCTGCGACGCTTTTTCGCTCACCATCCGCTCGAACTGCAAGGCGGTGGCTTCGCCTTTTTCAAGTTCCGCTTCTTCGATTCTTCCTTGCTTCATGTAATAAATCGACAGGTTGGTGTGCGCCATGATTTCGGTGGGATCGATCTCGGCCAGCCGCTTCATCAGCGCGATGGCCTCGTCGAGCTTATCCTGCTTTGCCAGAAACACCCCCAGCGCCTCGTAGGCATCCGCGTGGCGCGGGTCCACGGCGATGGCCTCGCGCAGGAGGGCGATGGGCCGGTCCAGATTTTCCTCTTCCTTGTAAAGGGCAAGGGCTTGTTCGAGCAGGCGCTTGGAGTGGTCCTTGCGCGTTTGTGGCCGGTAAAACGGGAGCAGGCGCGGGGTGATCTTGCAGGGCGCGTCCTCGATGGTGACGTCGAGCGCCACATCGGGGCTACGGTGATCCTTCTGGATATAGGCCAGAGCGATGGCCTGGCCGAGCGAGGGGGAATAGGCACCGCTTTTCACCCGGCCGATGGATTTCGTGCCAAGGCGGATTTCGCTGTTGAATCGCGGCGGGTTTTCGCCATCGACGGAAATGCCCATGAGCGCGAAATTCGGAGCGCCGTAGGTCTTGATTCGAGCAATCACTTCCTGGCCGATGTAGCAGCCCTTGGTGTAGCTCACCGACGAATGTTCCAGGCCCGTTTCGGGGAGAATGTTTTTCTCGTCCATGTCGCGGCCGAACAGCGGAAGCCCCGCCTCGATGCGAAGGACCTCGACGGTGCCGGCCTCCACCGGGACGGGCGGGTATTCCTCGTCGAGGTCTTTCAGCGCCGCCATCAGTTCGTCCCGCGCCGCCGGGGGCAGGGCGATCACGAATCCCTCTTCTCCGGTCAGCGATTTGTTGATCACACGCCAAGAGTTCCCCTCGTGTTCAAAGAGGGTGATGGCGTCGGGTTTGTCCGGAAGCGGGGCGCCCCCGATCCACCGCTCAAGAACGCGGGCGCTCATCGGCCCCTGAAGCGCCAAGAGGCGCAGCGGCGAAGCGCTGAGCGTCACATCCTCCCGGAAGAGATAGGTTTCAAGGTGGTTAATGAGGCGCTCGCTCTGGCTCTTCTCGACGAGGAGGCAGCAGGCGCTTTCCCGCATTCTGTGCAGGGAAAATGCGGCGATCAGGCGCGCCTTGCGGTCTACCACGGCGCTGCTTTGTCCACCTCCCGCAGGTACCTGAAAAACGTCGTTGGTGGTCTGGGCTTGCAGGTAGCCTAAGAGGTCCTTTCCCGCCGCGTCGATCAGGCACCAGCCGTCGAGGGGGAAATAGCCACAATGCTCGCGAACCTCGCGGTAGTCATCCATGATGCGGGTAGAAGAGTTCATCGCTCAATATAAAAAATAAAAAAGCGCACGGGAACAAGCCCGTTGCGCTTTTGCGTGAAAGAAAAATTTGAGGCCCGGTCCAGGGATCAACTGACGGAAAACGATTCACCGCAGCCGCACGTCGATGTGGCATTCGGGTTACTGAATACAAACCCCTTACCTTGCAGGCCGCCATGAAAGTCGAGCTGCATGCCTTTAAGGTAGATCATGCTTTTCGCGTCCATGAACACCTGGAAGCCATCGTTCTCGACCACCGTGTCGCCGGCCTCCTGGGGGGTGAACTGAAGATCGTAGGACAGGCCCGAACAACCGCCTCCCTTGACGCCCAGCCTGAGCCCGATTCCCGGCTTGCCTTCTTCCGCGATCAGTTTCTTGACCTCTTCAATGGCCCGGGGAGTGATCTTGATAAAATCCGTTTTTACTGTCATTCCCGCCTCCAAAGTTATTCTGGAAATACCGCGTTGTATTTATGATGATTTTGCATGGTTCACGGTTTCTTTATTATACGGGAAATGACGTTTTTTCGCCAACGGGTCTTGCGGCTAGCGTTCGCCCAATGCACAACTAATTGAAAAACAATCAATTATTATTATGCGCGTTAATCTTGAAAATGCCTGGCCAATGGGTTAAAACAAAAAATAAACCCTTTTGGCGGGTGTTGAATCCAATACACTGGCAATCTTAAAATATTTATCGATCAGGAGGTTTTTGGTAGAATGATCAGTGTCCCCGATTTGATAAGCCTAGTGCAGGAAAAATTGCCCAATGCGGAAGTCAATGTGTTGGATAAGACGGGAATGATGGACCACTTCATCATCCATGTCACGGCCAGCCAGTTTGAAACCATGAACCTGATGGACAGGCACCGGACCGTTCAAGAGGCCCTGAACCCCGCGATGCAGGACGGAAGGCTTCATGCCGTGGAAATCAAAACCGCGACGCCGTAGCCGGGTCGCGAAGCCAGATACGCGTGTGTCGCGTCTAAAACCCCAGTCCAAGGAGTGCAGGTATGTCGGCGATTGAAGATCAGATCAAAAATGAAATTGCCCAGAACAAGGTGCTGATATACGGCAAGGGCACCAAAGCCGCGCCGCAGTGCGGTTTCACCGTGGAAACCATCCAGTTTTTTGCCAAGTACGGGTATCCCTTCGAGGTCATCAACGTGCTCAACGATATGGACAAGCGCGAAACCCTGAACCGCATGACCAATTGGCCGACCCTTCCGAAGGTGTTTATCGACGGTAAGTTTTATGGCGATACCGACATTTTGGATGAGATGGAAGCGAAAGGGGAAGTCGAACCTTTGCTAAAGGCCGCGTTCAGTGAGTGAGCGGTGAAACCTCTCCAGGAGAAATCGATGTCGGATCAATTAGAAGTGGGCGACCGTGCCCCCGGGTTCGAGTTGCCAGCGGTTTACGGGTACAAGGCCGGCGCCACCAGCCCCTCGGCCGAAGAAAAAGTTGTCATCAAGTTGAAGGATTTCCTGGATAAAAAATGGGTGGTCCTCGCGTTTTACGCCCAAGACAGCAGCCCCGAGGACACCCGGCTTATGATCGGGTTCAATGAATGGAACCGGAAATTCAAGACCCGCGAGGTGGAAGTCCTGGGGTGCAGCTGGAACGGGGTGAACTCCCATCAGCAGTTCATCGAGGTGTACCAGCTCGGGTTCACCCTGCTTGCCGACGAATACAAGAAGGCAACCGAAGCTTACGGCGTCATCAAGGAGGTGGACGACCTTGGGACCCTGGTAAAAGTCATCGACCGCACCACCTTTGTCATTGATAAGACCGGCATGATCCGTGGTATCTGGCGCAACATCGAGGATCTGCGGGGCCACCCGGCTGAAATCTGGGAGTTTATCCAGCAAGAAAAAAAGTGACTCCTCGCCCCGGCTTTCCCGCCGGGGCTTTTTTTATTCTCTCGCTTCTAAAAAGCCTGCGCTCTTGCCGAGCCGGTTTTCCTCGTAATTGCGGATAATCGTTTCGCGGATGCCCACCAAGGCCTGTTCGACGCCATCCGGGCCGCACCGTTCCACGTCCACCGGAGGAGAGATGATGATCCGAACGGCCCCGGGGCGGATCACCGCGCTGCCTTTTCGGATGATCGCTCCCGTGCCGAGAATCGTGACGGGAACCATCGGCGCTCCGGAGCGCGCGGCCAGCAGGTGCCCGCCCTTTTTGAACGGGCCGATGATACCGTTTTCCGACCGGGTGCCTTCTGGGAACAACACCACGCTGCAGCCGGCCTTGATTTTTTCGATCGTATCCAGAAACGATTGAAACGCCTTTTTCTTGTTATCGCGCTGCACGGGAATGTAGCCCGCCGCCTTCATCGACCAGCCGACAAAAGGAATCCTGAATAAACTGGCCTTCGCCATCCAGCGAATCTGCACCGGCAGGTATCCCGACAAGGCGAAGATATCGAAATACCCCTGATGGTTGGCGACGAATATTTGCGCCCGGTCCCGCTGCACGTTTTCCAGGCCGATGATCTCGACAGGAATCCCGTTCAGGCGGCAGAGCAGTCGTGACCACAGGCTGGCGATCCTGTGTGGGCCGTCGCCGTTTCGCCGCACGGCGGCCAGTATGAGTGCGGCCACGCCGAGAACCAGCGAGAGCACCGAGATCACCATCCAGAACTTAAAAGTGTGGTAAAAAGAAGCAAGGGCTTTCAATGCGGATCGCTCCAACGCAGGTTTTTGCCGTCAGAAAAAACGTTCGGACGGCCAGTCGGCCCGGCCGCAAGAGGAGGAAGCAAGCGATGGCTATCCTGGGAATCGACCGCCGGCTCTCGGCCCCTTGGAGGGGGCTGCTCCTGCTCTGCATCATTTTGTTTCCACCGCCAGCGCTGGCTTTTGGTCCCGATGCCCACCGCATCATCGCTCACATCGCCGAAGTCCGCCTTAAGCCGGAGGTCAAGCACCGGCTCCAGAGGAATTTTAACATAAAGTCCCTGGCCGGTGTGGCCGCTTGGGCCGACACGGTGCGAAAACGCCGATTACAGGGAGCCTGGCATTACGCCAATGTCAAGGAAGGGGAGGTGGCCTACCGCAAGGAGCGGGATTGCCCCACAGGCGAGTGTGTGGTGGAAAAGATCCGCGAGTTCGAGCGCGTTCTTAAAGACCGGCGGCGCTCCCGCGGCGAGCGCGTCGAAGCCCTCAAGTACCTCGTCCACTTCGTCGGCGATTTGCATCAGCCGCTGCATCTGGGCAACTTGGCCGATCGCGGTGGCAACCGCATCACTCTCGAGTACCGGGGAAAAATGACGAACCTGCATGCCCTGTGGGACGGCGGCCTGCTGGCTCGGCAGGGGCGAAGTCTGTTACAATACGCCCGCGATCTGGGCCGCCGGGTTAGCGCGCGGGAGCTTGAAGAGTGGAGCGGCAAGGACGTGGAGGATTGGGCGAACGAGTCCCGCCGCCTGGCCCTGGAAAGTGCCTACGGTCCGCTGCCCGCCGGCGCCGCGCGGATCGAAAAGGCGTACATCGTCACCGCCAGGCAGGTTCTCGGCCTGCGGATGGCCCAGGCCGGCGTGCGGCTCGGCGAAATGCTGAATGCGGCGCTCGCCGACTGATTGAAAACCCATGCACCGGAAAGGAAACGGCATCGTGCAAGACACTCTCTATTTCAAGCAACTGCTTACCGGCGTAGACGTCGCCCCCCGCGACGCATCGGCCCGGCAGATGGCCAATTTTATCTACCTGGTCGGCGACACGAGCCGGCGGGAGTGTGTCGTCATCGATCCCGCGTGGGATATCGACGGATTGCTTGACATTCTCGACCGGGAGGACATGAAGCTCACCGGCGCCCTTGTCACCCACTACCACCCCGATCACGTTGGCGGCACCATTTTCGGCATGACCATCACCGGGCTCGCCGAGCTCATGGAAAAGCGGCCGGTGCCCGTGTACGTGAACAAGCACGAGGCGGACGGCCTGATCCAGGTGACCGGCCTCTCCGAGTCCGATCTCAAGCGGGTCGACAGCGAGGACACTCTCAAGGTCGGCGACCTGGAGATCGCCTGCCTGCACACCCCCGGCCACACCCCCGGCTCGCAGTGCTTCCGCATCGGCGATGGGCTCCTGGCCGGCGATACGCTGTTTCTGCAGGGTTGCGGCCGGGTCGATCTGCCCGGGGGCGACAGTGAGGAAATGTACCGCACGTTGACCCAGCGGCTGGCTAAAATTCAGAACGAAATCATTCTATACCCCGGCCACAATTATGGTGGCGCCGCTTCCGCCCCGCTCGGCGAGGTCCGGGAAACCAATTCCTATCTCCAGATCCGGCGGCTTGAGGATTGGTTGACGGTCATGGGAGGATAATTTCCGCTGGTATTGGTGCGGAAATTACTATATGTTCAGGCAGACGGATCGGCTGCGGGAGGGCCGTTTCCGCGAACCCGCCCCCTGTTGAATCGAACCCGGGGTTTATTCTGGAGGGTACCTATGCGGTCCATTTTATCGATGTTCGCCAAATCGCCTTTTCGGCCTTTGGTGAGCCATATCGAAAAGGTTCGCGCCTGTGTGGATCAGATTCAGCCCATGTTCGACGCGCTGGAATTTCAAAACTACCAGACGGTGGAGGAAATCTCCAACCTGATCATCAAGCTTGAGCACGATGCCGACAGCATCAAGGACGACATTCGCAATCATCTGCCGCAAAGCATTTTCCTGCCGGTGGACAAGAGAGACTTCATGCAGCTCCTGTCGGTGCAGGATGACATCGCCGATGGCGTGGAAGATCTGGCGGTCATATTGCGCATCCGCAACCTTAAAACCCCCGCGGACCTTTCCGCCCCCCTGAGAGCCCTTGTGGCGCACGTGGTCAGCACCGCGCACATGGGATGCGACCTCATTCGCGAACTCGATGCCCTCCTTGAGGCTTCGTTCAGCGGGGCCGAGGCGGAAAAGGTGGAGAAGGGGGCGCAGCTTTTGGGCACCGCCGAATGGGAGGCGGATCAGAAGCAGTTCCAGCTGGCCAAAAAATTATTTTCTCTCGACGATCAACTAAAACCCGCCGAACTCCTCCTGTGGAACGAGATCAATAAAAAACTGGGCGCTGTTGCCGACCGGTCGGAACAGATCGGCAAGACGCTCCGGGTTTTCCTGTCCAAGTAACCCCCGCTAAACCCCAAACTCTCTGGAGAGTGATTTGGATTTAAATACCCTCCTGTTATATTCCGCCATTGCCGCCTGCATATACATGGCCTGTAACATCGGCGCCAACGATGTGGCCAACTCCATGGGAACCAGCGTGGGATCGGGGACCCTGACCTTCAAGCAGGCGATCCTGATGGCCGCAGTGGCGGAATTCGCGGGCGCTTTTTTCGTCGGCGGCCACGTGTCCGACACCATCCGCAAGGGCATGCTGGACCCCATGCTCTTCGAAGCCAACCCGATGCACCTGGTGTACGGCATGATCGCCGCGCTGGTCGCCTCGGCAATCTGGCTACACATCGCCAGCGCCCTGGGCTGGCCGGTTTCCACCACGCACTCCATCGTCGGCGCGGTGGTGGGGTTCGGGCTGGCGGCGGGCGGCATCGAGGCCATCAACTGGAGCAAGGTGAACCAAGTTGTTCTGAGCTGGGTCGTATCTCCGGCCATGGGAGGGCTGTTCTCATTCCTGATCTTCACCCTGATATCGAGGCTGATCTTCAATTCCCGCCAGCCGCTGTACCACGTGCGCCAGTTCCTGCCATACATGACGTTCGTGATCTTCATGATCCTGGCCAACTCCATGGTGTACAAGGGGCTCAAGAATCTGCGCCTGGACTTGTCGTTTCCGGAGGCCCTGATCATCTCGCTGGTCGCCGGGGCGGCGGCTTTCGTGGTGGCGAAAGCGCTCGCCGCGAGGATCGAGGTGGACCCGACCCGGCCCCTGAAGGAGCAGTTCGTATCGACGGAAAATATATTCAAGTACCTGCAGATGATCACCGCCTTTTATGTCGCCTTTGCGCACGGGTCGAACGACGTCGCCAACGCGGTCGGCCCCCTGGCTGCGGTGGTGGCCACCCTGAAGGGCGGTGTGGTGCAGACCAAAGTGGAAATGCCGGCTTGGATTCTGGCCCTGGGAGGTGGCTGCATCGTGTTCGGTCTCATGGTGTGGGGGCGCAAGGTGATGAAAACCGTCGGCGAAAGGATTACGGAAATCACCCCGTCACGCGGGTTTTCCGCCGAGTTCGGCGCCGCGACGGTGGTGCTCATCTGCTCCAAGATGGGGATGCCGATTTCCACCACCCACACCCTGGTCGGCGCGGTGATCGGTGTCGGCTTGGCCCGCGGCCTGCCGACCCTGAACCTCAAGATCGTCAAAATGATTGTTATTTCCTGGATTACCACCGTCCCGTTCACTGCGGCGATTTCCATGGTTTTCTTCAAATTCCTTGAGCATTCATTGCCTTGAGGCCCATTTCCCGGGAAAATGCCTATTTTAGGGGAGAGTGCCGAAAAAAATGCCCCCCAGCCGGAAATTGCCGTTGGCGAAGGGTGGTTTTTTCGGTATAATCAGGTTTCGGATAAAGAAGCCAAACAGTTAACAAACCCATACTCAGGAATAATCCCAATGCCGAAATTCATTGCCGTCCTTTCTTTGTTCGCGGTTTGCCTGATGTCCACCGCTGTTCAGGCCCAGGAGAAAATGTATTTTTCTGGTCATATCGGAGTGGTGGCCATGAATGACATTAATAACGTGGGCGGGGGGAACGGTCGTGTCCAAATCGAGCCGAACACCGGTTTTAACGGCGGCGGCGCCATCGGCATGCGATTCAGGGACTTCCGCCTCGAGGGGGAGATTTCCTATCGTGACAGCGATATCGACAAAATAATTGGTAATGGTGCGATCGCTGA
>CP070799.1:428250-439675 GCA_020343535.1 Nitrospinaceae bacterium
TGGTCGGCGATGGCGCGGGTGATCGCCTGGCGAATCCACCACGTGGCGTAGGTGCTGAACTTGTAGCCCCGGCGGTATTCGAACTTGTCGACCGCTTTCATCAGGCCGATGTTGCCTTCCTGGATGAGATCGAGAAACTGCAGCCCGCGGTTGGTGTATTTTTTGGCGATGCTGACCACCAGGCGGAGGTTGGCCTCGGCCAGTTCGCGCTTGGCGGTTTTGTCCTTCACGCGGCCACGGGCAATGGAGCGGACGGTGGCCAGCAAATGGTCCTTGGAGGTGAAGGTGCTTTTTTCGATTTTCTTGATCTTGCGGCGGCCACTCTGCACCATTTTCATGTAGTTGTCGTACTGGGTGCGGGTGATGACACGGCCAGACGGGATCTTTACGCTTTTTTGCTTGAGCCAGTTCTTCGCAAGTTTCTTGATTTCGGCGAGAGAGATTCCCAGCTCTTTTTCGAGGTTGCGCTCTTCCTTGCCCGCGGCCCGGATCTCGGCGGCGATCTCGTAGATTTTTTCGATGATCTTGTCCATCACATCCGCGCTCAGGTTGGTGGCGGGGATGGCTTTTTCGACGGTCTTTCGCTGCGCCGCCTCCTCTTTTTCAAGGCGAGTGCGGACTTTTTCGGAAAGGTTGGATGCTTCCAGGCGCTTGCGGATCTTGACGAGCTTCTGCTCCTCGACTTTCAATTTCTTGATGTTCTTCAGAAATTTTTTGGCCTCGTCTTTTTCCGACTCCAGCCGTTTCTCGTCGGGTTCGGTGTAGTGGACAACATCGAACACGCTGATTTCCTCGCTCTTGATTTGCTCGCCCAGCTTGAGGATCTCGTTGATCGTGACGGAGCAGTTGCCCACGGCGGCGTTGACTTCCTCCTGGCCGGCTTCGATCCGTTTGGCGATCTCCACTTCCCCCTTGCGGGTGAGCAGGGAGATGGTGCCCATCTCGCGCAGGTACATGCGGACGGGGTCATCGATGGAGATGGAATCGGTCTTGGACATGGCGCTTTCGTCGTCGCTTGAGGAGTCTCCCTTGTCGTTTTCCTCTTCCTTGCTGGCATTGAGCTTTTCGCCCTTCAGCGCCGAGTCCACGATGTTGATTTCGTTTTCTCCGAACAGGTGCATCAAATCGTCGATCTGGTCGGGGGTCACCAGGTCGGAAGGGAGGACATCGTTGACCTCTTCATAGGTCAGGTAACCCTTTTCCTTGCCCTGGGTGATCAATTGATTGATCTCGGAAACGTTTGTGAGTTTTTCAATATTGGCCATCGACGCGGTTTCTCCAGTTAATCCATTTGGATATTGATAAGTTGTGCGAAATTTCGTTAAGAAGCCTTCCAGGCGCCCAGGGAGAGCTGCATTTCCCTGAGCCTGGTGTGCAGGGCGCGGGAGCGGTCGGACTCTCCAGCCTTTTCGGCTTCCCGGCGCTGTTGTTTAAGTTCCTCTATGCTGGATTCGATATTCTTTCTTTTTATTTCACGAATGCAGTCGCGAGTGGCCTTTTCGGGGCTGTCGAAGGCGATGGGTTTCATGCCCATGCGCGACAGCCAGGCCCGGGACTCGGGCTCATCCAGCTTGTCGAGCAAGCGATCCACCTTGAGCGGCGCCGCCTGGTCGAGAGTTTCGTAGATCAACCCTAGGATCTGACGAAACGCGCCATTGGGGATTTCCTCCAGGGAAATCTCCCGGCGGATGAGGGCGGCCGCGTCGTCATCGGTGAGCGCCAGTTGCGCCAGGTAAAATTCCGGTTCCAGCCGGGAGCCCGCCGGGGAGGATGCCTGCGGCGGCAGCACTTCCTGGTTCTGCTCCATGGCTTTTTTCAATTCGTTCAGGAGGGCCTTGTCCTCCACGCCCGCGTGCTCGGAGAAATAGCGCACCCACTCGCTTCTCTCGATCTGGTTTTTCACCTTGAGCAACAGGGGCAGGACCTGGTTGACCACCTCGACGCGCCCGCCGGGGCTCGTGATATCGCCGGTGCGTATGACGTCGTGTATATAGGATTCAATATAGGGACGCGCGGTTTCGATGTATTGCAAAAAAGCCTCCGCGCCTTGATCCAGAATGAACGAATCCGGATCCTGCCCCGCGGGCAGAACGGCGATCTTGACGTTGATCCCCTGCTCGAGGAGGATTTCGAAGCCCTTTCTGGCGGCGGCCTGCCCGGCCGGGTCGGCGTCGAATATCAGGGTCACGTTCGCTGTGAGATGCTTGAGGAGTAGCGCCTGCGCGGCCGTCAGCGCGGTGCCGCAAGCGGCGACGGCGTTTTTAATGCCAAATTGATGCGCCCGGATCTGGTCGAAATATCCTTCGACGATGAGCGCGTTGTCGCGCCGGCGGATGGCCTCGCGGGCGCCATCGATCCCGAACAGGGTGCTGCCCTTTTTGTAAAGCAAGGTTTCCGGAGAGTTGAGGTATTTTGGGCTATCTTCCTCTTTGAGCGAGCGCCCAGCGAAACCGATGATCCGTCCCTGCGCGTCTTTCAGGGGAAAGATGAGGCGGCCGCGGAAGCGGTCGTAATACTCGCTACCCCCGTCTTTTTTTCGAATGAGCCCCGCTTTTTCAAGGAGTTCTGGTTTGCAGCGGGCGGTTTTCTGAAGCTCGATCGAGAGCCCCCGCCAACCTGGGCTGGCCCAGCCGATCTGGTATTTTTCCAGGAGGTCGGCGTCCAGGCTTCGGCTTTCGGCGTATTGGCGTGCTGCCAAGCCCGCCTCGGTGTCGTTTAACTGGCGCTGGAAATATTCCGCCGCCAACCGGTTCAGGCGAAAAAGGACATCCCTCTCTCCCGGGGGAGCGTCGGGGGTGACCGAGGGCAGATCGACACCCACTTCCTCGGCCAGTTTTTTGACCGCGTCGAGGAAGGAAATTTCCTCGGTTTCCATCAGGAACTTGAAGATGTTGCCCCCCGCCCCGCAGCCGAAGCAGTAGTAGATTTGCTTGTCGGGGCTGACGGTGAAGGAGGGGGTCTTCTCTGAATGAAACGGGCAAAGGCCCTTCAGGTACTTCCCGGCTTTTTTCAGCGCCACGGTCTGTAATACTTTTTCGGCGATATCGCTGCGCGAGCGGATGTCATCGATGACGCTGTCGGGGATGCGATTTTTCAATTCGTTTCTCGGGAACGTTCCAATACGACTTGCAGCCGGGAAGGCAGCCCCGGCGGCGTCAAGGAACCCGGCTTGGCCCGGTATATTTCCGTTTTTCGCCCGCCATTGCCTGGGACGGAAACTCTTATTCTCAGGATGCCCGGCCGAGAATTTCGTTCACGATATTCTTGATGAGGGCGTTGTCCGCCCGGCCCTTGAATTCCGGCACCACCGCTTTCATCACCTTGCCCATATCCGCCGGACCCTTCGCGCCGACTTCGCCAATGATGGCCTCGATCCGCCCTCGAAGGTCTTCTTCGGAGGCCTGGGCGGGCATGTAGGTTTCCAGAATGGTGACCTCCTGCTTTTCCTTCTCGCAAAGGTCCGCTCGGCCCCCCTTCTCGAACAGGGCCGCGGCTTCTTTCCGCTTTTTGATCTGACTGGCAATGAGGGAGATGATTTGCTCATCCCCAAGGGTTTCGCGAAGGCTGATTTCCTGGTTCTTGATCTCGGAATTAATGCTACGGATGGTGTTGAGCCGAAGGGTATCTCTCTGTTTCATTGCTCCTTTCATGTCTGAAAGGAGTTTTTCCTTTAAACTCATAGGTTTATGTTATCGCTCAAAAGGAGAAATATAGGAACCGGGGGTGACTTTGTCAAGACCTGCGGCGTGATTTTATTTTTTACGGATGCGGCCCAATAATCAACATAACTTATTAAAAAATAAAGAATTATTGTGTTTTCTTGCGGATAATTCGGGTTTGCGGGGACAATAGCCTAATTTTAAATTATAGCAGATTATTGAAAATATAAATTTATTTTCCGGTATAATTGACAGGATTTTGCCTTTTCAGGATTTGGTCTTTTTAATGAAACGATTCAAACCACCGTTTTGGGGATATTGCCGATGAGATCCTCCCAATTTCTGAAAGTCACCGTCCTGGTCTTTTGTTTTTTTGTCCGGCCTGCCGCCGCCGAAACCGTCGACGAAGCCTCCGCGATCATTTTCAAGGCCATGGAAGAAGAGATGGCCAGATCCCGCGAGGCTCTCAAGGTCGACGTGTTCGAGCCGCCCTATTTTATTCACTACCAAGTCCGCCATCACCACCGGGTTTCGGTGCTGGCGAGTTTTGGTTCACTCATCGATTCCAGTAAAGGGGAGAATCGCACCCTATTTGTCGATGTTCGCGTGGGAGACAAAAGCTTCGACAGTTCGGTCCCCGGAAGCCACCAGTATGGCACCCAGCAAATGGTCCCCCTGGACAACGATTACGATGCATTGCGGCGCGCGCTGTGGCAGGAGACCGACCTGCGCTACAAGCAGGCCATCATGAATTATCTCAAAAAGAAGGGCCGCTACATCAGCGGCGTCGAGGCCCACGACATCGACGATTTTTCGGCGGGCGACCCTGTGGGGGTGCGCATTGAGGAGGTGCCCGAGATCGGCGTGGATGTCGATCTCTGGGAAGAGCAGGCGCGGCAGATTTCCGCCGTGTTCAAGCAGGCGCCGGAGATCGAAAAATCACGGGTGAAGCTGAATGCCGATCGCATCATCCGCCACTATATGGATTCCGATGGCAACAAGATCCGCTCTACGATCTTGCGCTACGGCGTGAGCCTGGAAGCGTGGACCAAAACCGAGAGTGGCGCTCCGATCCACGACCAGGAGACGATCACGCTATCCGGCCTGAAGCAATTCCCATCGGTCGAAGAGCTGACCGGCAAGGCGGACCGGCTCATCCGCGGGCTTAAGGAACTCAAAAAAGCGGCGCGCGCCGAGCCCTACGTCGGCCCCGCTATATTCAGCCCCGACGCCAGCGCCATCCTGTTTCACGAGGCGATCGGCCATCGTCTGGAAGCCGACCGCCTGCGCCAGGCGACCGACGGAAAAACCTTCATGAAAAAAGTCGGCAAGCGCATTCTTCCGCCGTTTCTGACGGTGGTCGACAACCCCCTCCTCAAGAACTACAACGAGACGGACCTGGCGGGCCACTACCTGTTCGACGACGAGGGGCAGAAAAGCCAGAAGGTGGTGCTCATTGATCAGGGCGTGTTGAAGAGCTTCCTGTTGTCGCGCACGCCGGTGTCCGGGTTCAGTAGGAGCAACGGCCACGCGAGAAGCGATGGGACGAAGCTCCCCATGTCTCGCATGGGCAACATTCTCGTTCAATCCGATAAAAGGCTTTCTCCCGATGCGCTCAAGCAAAGCCTGATCGATGAGGTGAAGCGGCAGAAAAAGCCTTACGGGCTGTTCGTCAAAAAAATCCTGAGCGGTGAAACCCAGACCGAGGCGGCCAACTTTCAGGTGTTCAAGGGCAAGCCGATTTACATTTATAAAGTTTACCCCGACGGCCGCGAGGAGCTGGTGCGCGGCGTCGAGTTCGTCGGCACGCCCCTGTCGATGATCAGCAAGGTGATCGCCACCGGCCGGGACGATCGGGTCATCAATGGCTTCTGCGGGGCGGAGTCGGGTTTTATCCCCGTGACCAGCGTTACCCCCAGCGTCCTTCTCTCCGAAGTGGAACTCCAGGCCGCTTCGCAGACGCGGCTCAGGCCGCCCATCCTGACGCCGCCGCCGCTGTAGTCCCGCGTTTGGAAATGACAGACAAAAGCGGCCCGCTGCCGAAGTCCCTGATTGCCGCATGATGGGTTCTTAGCGGTCATATCTAGGTTAAAAGTCAGGGGTCCGATAGCGGGCCGACGTCTGCCCTTCTGCCATTTATTTTTCATCAATAAAGCTGGATCAAAAACTCCCGGTTCATTTGCAGATGACCTTCAGGTCGGATGTGCCGCCGGTGCTGTTGATGATTCGCGCGTCATCGATCCGGGTGTTCAGGGCAGATTCCCAGCCTCCAGAGAAGCCGTAGTCCGCGCCGAGGGAGTAATTCTTCATCGCCTTGGGGGCGAGCCGGTCGTTGACGTAATTCGCACCGTTGCCGAGGATGATCTGGACTTCCGCCGTTTCATCACTCATGTTCTCAACCATGAAATCCTTATTGCAGTAAGTGGTGGTGCCCGGAGCCAAAACCGCTTCGCTGTTCTCAATTTCCTCCACGAACCAGGGGGACACGTCGGCCGTGGCGCTTGTTCCCGTCATGAACAGGGCAAATACCGCCGCAAGCAACACAAAACAGATTCTCCTTTTCATAGCGTTTACTCCTTGGTTATTTTTAAAATTGAAATGACCGAACCCCGCAGCCCGAGAGATAAATCCTGCCCCTTACCCCGCACACTCCGGCTTTTTCGGCATGGTTGTGGGAATCGGCGGGGGTACCGCGTTCAGGCTTGACGACCCTTGCGGATTTTTCCCAACCCCCTATATTTGTTGATAAGTATGCCTTCTGAAAATTTAATGCAAAGGGGATGCCAACAAGTCAATATCATGTTAAATTATTGTAAATTAATGTTTTATTTTGCTTCGGCCGTCCAGCTTGGGGGCGCCGGGTGGCGAAAAATCGCCGTCCGCAATCCGGTTTGTCCGATAAGTAGGTGGAATTATTTGAATTGCTGAGTTGGCCACTTTTCGCCGCAGTGGTGGATATCGGCCGCCAGGCCGGGGAGGCATCGAAGCGGTAAAATACAGGGGTGACCCTATGAAATACGAATTGGATTACGTGCTGGACAGCGCCTTGGACGGAATATTCATCGTTGACGAGAACCATCGGCTGGTGTTGTTCAACCGCGCTTGCGAGGAGTTGTTCGGCATCTCCAGGGATGAACTCGTGGATCGGGCCTGCTGGAAACTGGCGGACTTTAAAGCCACCTGGAAAGAGAAAAGGGCGGGTTCTGAATCGCGCATCGCCTACGGCGATCTTGCGAGCAAAAAGGAGCGCATGGTGCTTGCGCACAAGGGCGGTATGGAAGTGTGGGTGGAAACCATCTACACTCCCATCTACGACCCCGAAAGCGGCGGCATTGCCTACGTCATGGGGGTCATCAAGGATATCAGCGAGCAGAAGCGGCTGGAGGAAGAGCGGGAGCGGCTCCTCGAACAGCTGGGCAGCATGCGCGAAGAGCTGGAGAGAAAATACAATTTTTCCGAGATCGTCGGCCGCTCGCCGTCGATCATGAAGGCGCTTAAGCTGACGGCCGAAGTGGCGCCCAGGAACACCACGGTGCTCCTCCTGGGGGAAAGCGGCACTGGCAAGGAACTCCTCGCCCGCGCCATCCATTACAACAGTCCGCGCGCCTCAGCTCCCTTTGTGGCGGTCAACTGTTCGGCGTTTCCCGACACGCTCATCGAGAGCGAACTCTTTGGCCATGAAAAGGGCGCTTTCACCGGCGCGGAAAAAGCGCGGCCGGGAAAGGTGCGGCGGGCGATGGGCGGGACGCTGTTTCTGGACGAGGTCACAGAGCTCAGCCCGGCGGCGCAGGCCAAGATTCTGCGCTTGATCCAGGAGCGCGAGTACGAGCCCCTGGGCGGCGAGAGCACGCTCACGGCGGACGTACGGCTGATCGCCGCCACCAACAAGGACGTCGAGAAGCGGGTGCGCGAAGGAACGTTCCGCGAGGACCTGTATTACCGCCTGTGTGTTTACCCGGTCACGCTGCCCCCTCTCCGGGAGCGGCCGGAGGACCTGCCGGTTCTGGTGAATTTCCTGATCCGGAAATTCAACCGGGAGATGGGCAAGGGCTTGAAGGGAGTGTCGCCCGAGGCCCTGGCGGTGCTGTCGAGTTATCATTGGCCGGGAAACGTGCGGGAATTGCAAAACGTGATGGAGCGGGTGACGATTCTATCCAAAAGGGAGGTGGTGGGCACCAGCGACCTGCCGACTTACCTGTTCCAGGACGCGCCCGAGGCCAAGGGCGAGGCGCAAATCATGAGCCTGCGCTTGCCAAAAAAATTCTCCCTGGAGAACAGCGTGCAGCGCTTCGAAAACGAGGCGGTGGCCGCCGCCCTGAAGAGTTCGGGATACAACAAGGCGCGCGCGGCAAAGAACCTCGGCCTCAGCCGTTCCACCTTTCGCTATAAGCTCGCCAAGGTGCCCAAGGAATTGCTCGGGAATTAGTAAAGCAGGTATTGCCGGCGCAGCTTGAGAAACTCCTCCCGGTCGGGATGCCACGATTGTTCGATGTCTGCCAGGGAGGCGCCATCGGGAAGGAGTTTCTTGCGCAAGTCCGGGTTGCCGTACAAGAGATCGATGGCGGGCCGGTCGCTCACGAATTCGTAGGGCTCGGTTCTCCAGGCGAATTGTTCGGGATGCTCGGCATGTATGGCGCGGATCACGGCAACGCTGGCGAGCAGGGGCTTGAAGCGGGCACGGTCGGTGACATGAAGCTGGACGCCGCCGCAAACGTTTCCCGACCCCTTGTGGAACATCGGCTTAAAGAAATGCGGCCGGCAGAACACGCCGGGAAGATTTTCCTTTTCGAGCCGGGCGGACAGGCGGTGTGGGTCGATGTAGGCCGCGCCGATCTGCTCGAAGGGCAGGGTGGTACCGCGCCCTTCCGACAACAAGGTGCCCTCGATGAGGCACATCCCGGGATAGACCGTCGCCGTGGCCACCGTCGGCATGTTGGGCGAGGGCGGCACCCAGTAGAGCCCCGTCTGGTCGTACCACATCGCCCGCTCCCACCCTTGCATGGAGACCACTTCAAGGTCGCAGCCAATGCCGAAAGCGTCGTTGAACATTCCCGCGAGTTCGCCCACCGTCATGCCGTGCCGGTTGAGCAGCGGATATTGACCGACGAACGAGCGGCAGGCCGGGTCCACCTGGTTGCCCTCCACCTGTTCTCCATTGATGGGGTTGGGCCTGTCGAGTACCACCACCCGCACGCCCGCTTCGCGGCAGGCTTCCATGCAATTGGCGAGGGTGTAGATGAAGGTGTAGTAGCGTGAGCCGATGTCCTGAATGTCGAAGACCAGGTTGTCGAGCCCGTCGAGGCCGGCGGCGGCGGGGGCCAGGGTGTCGGCACGGTCGCCGTACAGGCTCTGGATCGTGAGGCCGGAGACCGGGTCGGCCTGGTCGGAAATCGCGATCATGTCCTGATCCACCCCATAGAGGCCGTGCTCGGGCGCGAACAGTTTTCTGAGCGGGTGGCGGCGGCTCGTTTGAAAGTGGACGATGCTGTGGCGGCCGTCGCAGGCCACGCTCGTGTGGTTGACGAGCAGGCCCACGCTGCCTGGCTTGAGGTGCGCTTCGGGATGTTCAAGCAGCCGGTCGAGGCCGGTTTTTACCTGGGTCACGGGTTCGCCTTTCACCGGCCGCCGGGGCCGGGCGGAAGTGTCTTACGCGGAGGGGGGGGTAAAACGGTAGCCCTTGGGAATGACGATGATGCCGGACTCCTCGTCGACGAGAAACCGCGCCTTGTCCTCCTCGAGATTGTAGCCGATGGTGGTTCCTGGAGGCACATCCACGTCCTTGTCGATAATGGCCATGTTGATCTTGCATTTCTTGCCGATGCGCACCCGGTCCATCACCAGGGAGTTGATGACCGCCGCACCGCTGTCGATGGTGACGGAGCGGCCGATCACCGAATCCTGCACGATGCCGCCGGAGATGATGCTGCCCTCGGCAACGATGCTGTTGACCGCCTGGCCTCGCCTTCCATCCTCGTTGAACACGAATTTGGCGGGTGGGCCGTCGTAGATGGCGGTGCGGATTGGCCACTGGGTGTTGTATAGATTGAAGGTGGGCTTGATGTTTCTGAGGTCCATGTTGGCTTCCCAGAAGGAATTGATAGTGCCGACGTCCTTCCAGAACCCGACCTCGTTGGCGTTAGCTCCGGGAATGCGGTTGGTGCGGAAATCGTAAGCGAACACCCGGCTGCTCTTGTAGATCCGCGGCAGAATGTCCTTGCCGAAGTCGTGCGATGAACTTTCGCGGGACGCGTCCTCGTAGAGGATCTTCACGAGAAAGTTGGCGTTGAAGATGTAATTTCCCATCGAGGCATAGGCCTCCCCGGGGCGGCCGGGAATGGGCTTCGGCCGCGCAGGCTTTTCCTGGAAACCGGTGATCCGGTGTTTGTCCGCCACCTTGATGACGCCGAAGGCGGTAGCCTCGCGGAGGGGAACGGGAATCGCCGCGACGGTGACGTCCGCCTTTTTCTTCAAATGAAAAGAAATCATCTGCTGCAGGTCCATGCGGTAAATATGATCCGCCCCGAACACCGCCACCAGGTCGTAGGGGTGGCCTTCGATCAGGTTGATGTTCTGGTAGATGGCGTCGGCGGTGCCCTGGTACCAGCTATCTCCCGTGCGCTTTTGCGCCGGCACCGGCAAAATGAAATGGTCCGGGATGATGGAGCTTAGCCGCCAGCCTTCCTGCAAATGCTCGGTGAGCGATTGCGACTTGAACTGGGTGAGAACGTAAGTGGAATATATTTTTGAGTTGACGAAGTTGCTGAGAACGAAATCGATCAGGCGGTACTTGGCGCCGAAGGGCACCGCGGGTTTGGCGCGCTCCTTCGTCAGCGGGTAAAGACGGCTGCCCTCGCCGCCGGCCAGGATCATACCAAGAACGTTCAATCGATTTACCATTGCCCCCAGCAGGTCCGAAGGGGGGAAAGAGGAAAGGTCGGAGGCCTGAAACCGCCTGTAAGTCCAACCGTTGCAGCCTTGGCCGGGAGCGGCGCTAGGGCCATAGGCCCTTAAATATCAATCGCTCCCCGCCGTCGGTTGTTGATCTATGTTAACGTTTCGCGGCGAAGTCTGTCAACCGGTAAAGGGGGCAGTGGGCGGGGGGATTGCGGAACAAAAAAACCCCGGCCCAATGGGCCGGGGTTCGTATGCTTGTGCATCTTAAGGGGCGCGGGTTACATCATGCCGCCCATGCCGCCCATCCCACCCATGCCGCCCATGCCGCCGGCAGGGCCATGGCTGTGGCCTTCGTCCTTCTCTTCCGGCAGGTCGGTGATCAGGGCTTCGGTGGTGAGCAGGAGGGCCGAAATGCTGGCCGCATTCTGCAGCGCGGTGCGCGTCACCTTGGCGGGATCGATGATGCCTGCCTTGATCATGTCGGTGTACTCACCGGTTTTGGCGTCGTAGCCATTGTTGCCCTTCAAGGACAGGACCTTCTGGCAGACCACGGTGCCCTCTTCGCCGGCGTTGTTGGCGATCTGGCGAATCGGCTCTTCCAGGGCGCGGCGGATGATTTTCACGCCCTGCATGTAATCGTGATCGCCCTTGAGCTTGTCGAGCCCGGGCAGAGAGCGCAGGAACGCGACGCCGCCGCCGGGGACGATGCCCTCTTCCACCGCGGCGCGGGTGGCGTGTAGGGCGTCTTCGACACGGGCCTTCTTCTCCTTCATCTCAGTTTCCGTCGCCGCACCCACCTTGATGATGGCCACGCCGCCCACCAGTTTCGCCAGCCGCTCCTGCAGCTTTTCCCTATCGTAGTCGGAGGTGGT
>CP070799.1:439775-451148 GCA_020343535.1 Nitrospinaceae bacterium
TCTCCCGGTCCGCGATGAAAAATGTTCTCAAGGAGTTCGATCGGGAACGTTAAAGCTCCCATGAACCCAATAAACCATCGATTCGATTATGAACAATCCCTTTGAAAACGACAATGCGAACCCCGTGCCCGTCACGGCCGAGGAAAAGAAGAAAAAGCTGTGGAAGAACATGTTCGTGATTAACCTGTGCGTCACGCTGCTGTTAATTGGCCTGTTCTGGCTGCCACCCAAGCTGGTGTCGGTCAATGAGTTTCTCGACTCTCCCAGCGTCAACCTTCCGAAGCGCGGAGAAGTGGCCGATGCCTCCCTCGAACAGGCCCCGGTGGTGCCCGCAGGCAACCTGCTCGACACCCACTACGTCGTGGTCAACGCGTCTTCGGAAAACGATTGGGCCTATTTCAGCCTGGCTAAAGGCGCACCGGTGAAGATTCACGACCAGACATCCCTCAAATGGGACTTGGCCTTTCGCCGCGGCAAGGTGATTTCCAACGGCGGCGCCACCAATAAGATCGGCAATGCGGGCCTCATCGATCTGGGCGACGTACCCTACGACAGCGTGGTCGAGGTTCCGGATGGGAATTACATCGCCGACGAGGCGACCCGCACGGAGACCCACAGTCCGGTGCTGCTCAAGTGGTACAAATACAACTACCTGACCCACAAGCTCTCGGCCAAGAAAAACGTGTACGCGATGCGCACCGCGGATAACAAGTACGCCAAGATCCAGTTTCTGGGCTTCACCTGTGAAAATCAGGAAACCGGCTGCATCAAGTTGCGCTACACCTACCAGGACAATGGCGGCACCAGCTTCCTCCTGGAGTCGGCCGGAGAAAAAACGCCCGCCGTCGCCGCTAACCCCGAACCGGGAAAAATCTAGAGCCCTGCCCGGCCGATAGCAAGATTCCCATACCCAAAGGGACCGGACCATGTTATATTAGACGTTTTTTTGCATGCACCCGAAGATAGGCCGGGATCGGGCCGGCCAGTCATTCTCAATTCAACCGTTGTTGCCGGAGGTCGTTTCATGCCCAGTTTAAAGGGATTGATGTTCAGCCAGTATGCCGCTGAAGGACTGAACAAGCTGCTTGAGGAAATGCAAAACAAGTACAAGCCTAAGAAGGGCCGCCGTTTCAATCATGGCAACATCACCTATGAAATCAGCCGCCCCCACCTGAAGGACAACTGTATCGAATTTGAGATCAGCTCCAAGATCCCTCAGGACGAACTGGGTGACGCCAACGACATGAAAGCCTTTTTTGAGGGCATCAAAAACATCCTTTCCCAGACAAAACCCACCCCGGTTTCCATCGAGATGGAAAATATCGTCTGGGACTCGCGCCGCGACACCGAGAAAGAGCGGGAGTACGTCAAGCTGCTCTACAGCTACCCGCTCGACGACCTGTTCGATAACGAGGAAGTCAAGAAACAGGCCGAGGCCGGCGGCTCGGCGAAGCGGACCGCCAGCACGTTCACCCACCAGGGGGGCGCGGTTCTCAGCATGGTTGCCGAGAAGGTCCGCAGCCTGGGCCAGGAAAACCTGGAAATCCTGATCAACGCCAATAAAACGGTGCGGGCCGAACTGGCCTCCTGATCCTCGATGCGTCAGGTGATGTATTTCCTCGGCCGGGCTTTGCAGCTTTTGGGCCTGGCCACAATCACCGCGGTGGTGATTTTCTTTTTTACCAAGATGAGCATGGAACCCCTGCTGATCTGGTCCCTGGTGGGCATTACCGAGTTTTACCTGGGGACATTCCTCCTGCGCTCCGGAGAAAAGGGATAACCCGGCGCCCGCCAATGACGCCTCCCAAGCAAAGGACTCGCAAACCATGAAAGAACTCCTCGCCCGCCCCGGATTCCTGGCCCCCTCGGGAACGGTGGGGGCTGACGTCAGCTATCTGCTGGCCGTCGTCTTCACGGTCCTTTTTCTCGTCGCCTGGCGTCATGCCAAGCGGGGCCTGGGCACCCGGCACCACAAGCTCATCCTGCTATCGATGGTGTCGATGGTTTTGTATTTCTGCGGCTATTACTACGCCCGCCAGCTCGGTGTGCTCAGCCTGGAGAGCAAAGAAGGTTTCGGCGGCCCCGAATCGGTCTACAATAACGTTTTCGTCCCCATTCTGACCACCCACCTGACGCTGGTGACGATCGGACTGGTGATGGCCATTTACATGCTTTTCCAGGGATTTCGGGCTTCCGAAAAAACCGGCGGGGAATATCGCCTGAAGCCGGAGCCCCTGCGGGTGCGCCCCAAGGCCTTCAAAACGGTCTTTCTGATCATTTTGGGACTCTGGGTCCTGTTCGTGGCGCTGCGCTTCGGCTCGATGGGAAAGGTGATCGCCTGGACGCTCATCTTCGCGACGGTGGCGGCGGTGGTCAGCCTGGAGAAACTCATTGAAAAGATGCTGCCCGATGGCGCAAGGCGGCACAGGGTACTCGGCCGGGGCACCATGGTCGTCTACGCCTTGATCCTCGCCACAAGCACCGCAACATACCTGATGCTGTATGTGATCTACCCCGCCAAATAAAATAAAATAGGGCGGACTGGTGGAAAAAACAGCCCGGCGGGGATTCTCTAAAAATACGGAGGAGGGAAGGAAATTTCCTGATTAAAAGGGATTTCCCTTGACACTTTTTAAAAGCTTGTGATAAGTTTCCCGAGGTTAAATAATCTCAAAGTACATGAGAAGCAAATATACAGCGGTCAATCCATTGACCCCAAGGCCTATATAAACGATGGTGTCGAAAATCTTGCCGTCCTTGCTGGCCATATGGAAAAGCTCCTTGCGAAAAGCGGTGAGAAGTTTTAGTCAAATTAACATTCAGAATTTAAAACTGTCAAGGGTTTATTGATTCAACCTTTTATACTTCTGGGGGACTGTCAATGGATTTAGAAAAGATCAAGGAAAAAGCAGGCCCGGTCATCTACATTGCGACCGTTATTTTTTCGCTGATGTTTTTTTACTGGTTTGCTTCCGTCTGGCGCTGACCGGCGATTCCAAACATCAATCTAAAGGATAAGAGGAGAAAACAACGACCATGTCGGAACCGATCCAAGAAGAACAAAAAAAGTTCATCACGCCGAAATCGATTTTATGGTTCCTTATCGCCCTCGTGGCGATGGGCGGCTACTATTTCATGATCAACATCGGCCTGATGAAGGCACAAGGCCTTGATTTTTTCTATCTCTGGAGCTCGGGCGGCGGCGGAGCCACCGGCCACTGATCCTGAGACAACGATCCCGAACCAAAAAGAATGACAAGCCTTCGGGCTTGTCATTTTTTTTATGCGTTTTCCACCATGATCCCAGACTTGTAAGCCATGAAGGGCGCTGCCGGCTGCCGGATATACCTGATCAGACACGGAGAGACCGCCAACGCGGGCAAGGTGTGCTTTAACGGCCACTTCGACGTGGGCCTCTCGCCCGAGGGTACGGCTCAGTTCGAAGCGCTCGGGCAGGCTTTCAAGGGCCTTAGGCTTGAGGCCATCTACACAAGCGACCTGGCGAGGACGCGCCTTTCGGCGGCTCTCATCGCCGCACCGCACGGCCTGACCCCCATCGCCTTCGCCGAGTTCAGGGAACTTTCCTTCGGAGCCTGGGAGGGCCTGAGCATCGCGGAGGTCGAGCGGCTCTATCCTGGCCAGCTCGAAGAGCGCATGCGGGACATTGAAAACTTTTCGGTGACCGGCGGCGAAACCTTCGAGCAGCTGCGCGCCCGCGTGGTGCCAACGTTCAATGACATCGTCGCCCGGCACCCCCAGGGAAACCTGGTCATCGTCGCCCACGGTGGCGTCAACCGGGTCATTCTCGCGCACCTGCTCCACATCCCCGTCAAACATTATTTTCGCATTCAGCAGGACTATGGCGGCGTCAACATCATCCAGTATTACGAGACCGGCCCGGTGGTGGAAGTGATCGGCGGCGGGCCCTTCTCCATCCGCGCCACCGCCCCCGCCGCGAAGAAAATTCCCCTCCAATGAGGTCGCACCATGGCGGCTAGCCTCATCGACATCAAAAACGCCGACGTCTACGTCGGGGGCCGGCGGGTTCTTCAGAACATCCACTGGCGCATGCGGGACGATGAGAACTGGGCCGTGGTCGGCAACAACGGCGCCGGCAAAACCACCTTCATGAAGCTGATCTTCGGCGAGGCGATTCCCGTTCATGGCGGCGAGGTCCGCCTGTTCGGTTCGCCCCGGCTCACCCCGCTGGAGGAAATCCGCAAGCACATCGGCTTCGTCTCCGCCGAATTCCAGGCCGATTATGACAACAACTGCCACGGTTGGGAGGTAGTCGCCTCGGGGCTGTTTTCCTCCATCGGCCTGCACCAGACCGTGAGCCAGCCGGCTAGGGAGCGTGCGCTCTATGAAATGGAATCTCTCGGCATCCTCCCTCTTGCCAACAAACACTACCGGGCGCTGTCGTACGGCGAGGCGCGGCGGGTGCTTCTTGCGCGGGCGCTGGTCTCGCGGCCTCGGCTCCTGATCCTCGACGAACCCTGCACCGGGCTCGACATCCCCACGCGCGAGCATTTTCTCGCCATGCTGGAAACCCTCTCCCGCAAACGCGTCCGGCTCATTTACGTGACCCACCACATCGAGGAAATTCTTCCCACGGTCGGCCACGTGCTCTACCTCAAAAACGGCCGCATTTTTTCCCAAGGCGAAAAAGAGGCGATGCTCACCGGCCCGACGCTCTCACAGGCGCTCGGCTGCGAATTGCGTCTCAGGGAAGATGGCGGCCGCTACTGGGTCAGCGGGGCGGGCAAGAGGCGAAAAAAACCATCGCCGAAAGCCGGGCGCCCCGCCATAACAGCCTTGCCAACGTCAAAAAAAGTGCGGTAGAATCCACCTTTCCCCGCGCCCCGGATGCTGGGGCAGGAAGGCGCTCACATGATGCGATGGATACCGGCATGGTTTGCCCTGGTGTTTCTCTTAATGACTCCCGGATCGCCGGGGGCGCAGACACACGACGCCCAGGGCTGGTTCGCCGAAGGCAACCGCCTGCTGAGCGAGGGTCGTTACGAGGAAGCGGCACAGGCCTTTGAACAATCCATCGAGCAGAACCCGAAATCGCCGGCGGCGTTCTACAATCTGGGCATCGCCAACAAGAAACTGGGAAACCCCGAAGGCGCCGCAAACGCGTTCGAAGCGACTCTGAAACTTGAACCCTCGAACCTGGACGCCCGGCTCAGCCTGGGGAACATCTACAATCTCATGGAACGTTGGGAGGAGGCCATCGGGGAGTTGAACATCGTGGTGCACCGGCGGCGGAACGACGCCGAGGCCCATGGCAACCTGGGCTGGGCCTACTACAACTACCACTCCGGCCCGCCTTTCAAGTTACTGGTGATCGCCAATCTGCGCAAAGCGGTAGAGCTATTCGAGCTCCAGGGAAAACTGGAGGCCGCCCAGGCCACCCGCGACGTGCTTGACGAAGCAGAGAAAAAATTCGCCGTTGAATCCGCCGATTAACCCTTAATTGAAGATCGAGTCCAACAATATGACCCTGAAAATCAACATGGCCCCCACCAGAAGCGATAACCTCGTCACCTTCACCCTCGACCGCGAACTGGTTCCGCCGGGAACCGGCATGTCGTTCGCCAATGCCAGCGCCGGAGAAGGTCACCCGCTGGCGCGGGCTCTGTTTCGCATTCGCGGCATCAAGAGCTTGTGGTTTCTCGGCAATGACATTCAGGTGACCAAGGATCCGAGGTCGCGCTGGTCGAGCATCATCGCCCAGATCCTCGAAACCATTCGCGCGCACGAATCAATCCTATAGCCCTTCCCTCTTTCCACGGACAACACAAACACGGCGGACCGCTTCCCACCCGGCCCGCACCGGAAACGGATGAGGCCCACACTCTCTCCGAGCGATACCGTCAGGGTCTGAAAAATTCCTCGAACACGCGGATCATACTTTCGTGATCGCTCGACCCGGCCATCTCCCGAATCGAATGCATGGAAAGCATGGGGCTGCCGACGTCGACCGTGTGGATACCGAGGCCGGCGGCGGTGATCGGGCCGATGGTGCTGCCGCAAGCCAGGTCGGAACGGATGGCAAATTTCTGCACCTCCACCCCCGCGCGCCGGGCCAGTGCTTCGAAGCGGGCGCTGGACACACCGTCGGTGGCGTAGCGCTGGCTGGCGTTGATTTTCACCACCGGCCCGCGATTGAGAAGCGGACCATGGCGGCTGTCGTGCATCTCTGAATAATTGGGATGCAGAGCGTGCGCCATGTCGGCGGAGATGAACAGCGAACGCGCCATGGCCATCATGAACGCTTCGCGCGGGCGTTCCGCGCCCAGCAGAAGACGTTCCAGCGTATCCCGCAGAAAAGGAGAACCACCCCCTTGGGCGCTTTCACTGCCCACTTCCTCGTGGTCGTAAAAAACCGCCACCCGCGTCGCCGGGTCGTCCTGCGCAGCGGTTTCGGTGAGGGACGAAGCAGCGGCGTGGCACATGGCGAGGTTGTCGAGACGCGACGCGAACACAAATTCCTTGTCCGGCCCCGCCAGGGCGGCCTTCTGCACGTCGTAGAGCATGAGATCGAGGCTCAGGATGTCGTCCGCCTTGCAATCCATTTCCCTGGCCAGCAGGTCCTTGAGCAGCGGCTCCGAACTCACCCCCTCCTCCACGAGTGAAAGTATCGGCGGCAGGTGCACCTGCTGATTGAGGACCAGGCCCTTTTCGTTGACCTTGCGGTTCAGGTGGATGGCGAGTTGCGGGATGCGCAGAAGCGGCCGGTCGAACTTCACCAGCCGGGTCCGCGGGCCGTTGGGAGAGCACAGGCCGACCCGGCCCGCAAGCGACAAGTCGCGGTCGGTCCAGGTGGCGAGAAGCACCCCGCCGTACACTTCGACGCCGAGCTGCGCATAGCCCGATTTCGTGAAAGGGGCGTTGGGCTTCAGCCTCAGGTTGGGGCTGTCGGTGTGGGCGCCGACGATCTTGAAGCTCGCCGCGCCGGGTTTGCTGTTTCCGGCCGTGAAGGCGACGAGCGACGCATCGCCGCGCACGACGAAGTACCGGCCCCCCGGAGCGATGTCCCACGGCCGGGTTTCATCGAGGCGCTTAAAACCGTGCGCGGTGAAATGGTCGGCCAGTTCGCTTGCCGCATGAAAGGGGGTCGGCGACCGGTCGATGAATTCGAGCAGCGCCCGGCAGGTTGAAAGCCCTGCATCCTTTTTCTTTCCCATGTCGTTTTTTTCGCCTGAGAGATGTCCTGAAACCGGACAGATTTTGTTCCCCGGCCCGCCGGAGCCAGGCGGAAGCCGCTCAATTCATTAGGGTTATGACATGTCCCCCCGGCCCTTCTGCCGCTCCGATCGGCGGCGGATTTTTTTTGGGGCGCCGCGTGGCCGCAGGGGGTAAGATATTATCTTAACGCAACCTGGGGGCACGGTCATGGGAGAATTGATCAAAGCCGACTTTAAAACCAAACTGAACTCCCGCCTGCGCAACTTCAACCCTAAAGATCCGCGGCCCGAATATCACGCGGAAATCTTCTCGGAACTGTTCACGCTCTTTCCCCAGTTCAAGGCCCATGTCGCCGCCTACGTGGAAAGAAACTATTGCGTGGCGGTCAACGACGAAGACCACGCTGATCCCCGCTCCCTCCTGCAATTCCTGAAACCGCAGGAGGTGCGCGTGCTCAACGAATGGATCGCCCCGAGGGGCCACCTCGCCTCGCTCCTGAAATCGCAGTGAAATCGGTTTTGGCGCGCCGGTTGAAAACAGCTCAACCGCCGCGGCGGTAAGGGACAAAACGGGTGCCGCTCACTTAACCGCGACGCTGATATCGAGGATGCCGGCGCCCTGCAAGGCTCCCATCACCCGGACCACCTCGCCGTAGGGCAGGCTCTTGTCGGCGCGGATGATGGCCGTCTGCTTCTGGAGGCGGGCGAACTCTCCCACCCGGGCCTCCAGTTCATCCAGACTGATCTTCTTGCCGTTAAAATACACCTGCTTGTCCACAGTCATCTCGATTTCCAGACTCTTGGGGGACTCGTCAGGCACCGAAGCCTTGGAGGTGGGCAGCTTGAGGTCGAGGCGGCGGTTGAAGTCCACGAAAACGGTGGACACCATGAAAAAAATGAGGAGCAAAAACACCACGTCGATGAGCGGCGTGAGGTCGAGGCCGAAATTTTCTTCCTCTTCGCTTCTAAAGCGCATGCGGCATCACTGGGAACAGGCGCCACCTGGCGGCGAGCGCGTTCATAAGGTCTGCATTTCCTGCCGGGCCTTAGCGCGTTGCTGCGCCTCCAAGGCTTTTTTCTGCCGCACCGCCTCGTACGACAGCTCTTCGACCAGCTGGAAGGAAATTTCCTCCATCTCGAAGACGTAACGGTCGATCTTGCCACGGAAAAAATGATATAGCGCGAGTGCGGGGATGCCGACCACCATTCCCGCGGCGGTGGTGATGAGGGCTTCGGAGATGCCGCTGGCCACCAAGCCGGGATTGCCCGTGCCGCTCTGCGAGATGACGTCGAAGGCCTTGATCATGCCGAACACGGTGCCGAGCAGGCCCATCATCGGCGTGATGTTGGCCACCGCGCCCAACACGCGGAGGTTGGAGTTCATGAGCGAAGCCTCGTGCTGGCCCGCCCCCTCGATGGCGCGTTCGATTTCGTCGAGCTTGCCTCCGAAACGCAGCAGGCCGGACTTCAAAATCCGCGCCATGGAGTTGTCGTGCGAATTGCAGAGTTTCAGCCCAAGCTGGATGTCCTTCCAGTTCCAGTGGCTGCGGACATTGCGCAGGAATTCGGTGTCGATGATATTTTTCCGCCGAAGGTTGTAGGCCCGCTCGAAGGAGATTCCGACAATCAGGATAGAGCAGAACAGAATGGGGTACATCATCAGCCCGCCCTTTTGAATGAGCGAGAGGAGCCTCCATTGCGCCACCGGCGCGGGTTCGCCCGCTGCCAGGGCCAGGACCGGCATCGCAAGCGCGGCTGTGCAAAGCCCTGAAATCAAAATTAAACGCGGTATTCTCATTTGCAGGCTCGGGTGGAAATCGATGGGAATCTAGGCGGTGAAGCCATACAACCGCCCAATATACAGGATGGCCTTGCCCTTTTATAGCATGAACGATTCTTCAAGATCAAGCGGCTTGGCCGGGAGCCTCCATATAAAACCTTTTAAATCAAGACCGCCTATTATATAGTTAATATTCATATTCACCCGGCCCCATCGAGCGTTCATGAACCGTCGATTTTTTTCGCGTTTAGCCAATACCGGAGTATCGTTCATCTTGGTCCTTTCGCTTTTTTCCGCCTGCACGACCACCCAACCGAAAAAACCGAGCGGCCCGCGCGAACTTTTGAACGACGCCATCTTCATGGTCAAAAACAAGGACATCGAGGAGGCGAAGGCGGCGTTCAAGCAGGTGATGGAGGATTATCCCGACAGTGAAGAGCGCATCGCCGCTCTGTTTTACCTGGCCGACCTGCATTTCAAGGACGAGGAATATGAGGAGGCCAAGTTCCACTTCCAACGCTTCACCGAACTGTATCCGGCGCATAAGAATGTGGACCGGGCTTATTATTATAAGGCCATGTCGGATTTCAAGATGATCGAAATCTCCTCGCGGGATCAGTCGCACACGCATAAGGCCATCGAAGCCTTCGACCGGCTCATCCAGGGTTTTCCCGAGAGCCAATACCGCCCCCCGGCTATCGAGAAAAAAAATGTCTGCCTGCAAACCCTGGCCAAGAGCGTGTTCGAGATCGGCAAGTTTTATTTCCGAACCGGCGGCTACCAGTCGGCGATATCGCGGTTCAAGGAACTGGCGGAACAATACCCCGGCCATAAATTTCAGGATGAAGCGATATTCCTGACCGGCGAGTCCTACTACATGGAACAGAATTTTGAGGAAGCGAAAGAATTCTACAGGTCGCTTCTTCAGCAACATCCGAAAAGCGCTTTTGCCAAAGATGCAAGGAAACGTCTGAAAACCCTTCGTTAGAAGGACGACGCGATGCCTCGAAAAAAAAATGCGGCCACCGGAAAGTCAAGCGTACAGACCCCTTGGTCAGAGAATTCGCTTTCCAAGTACCTGGCCGAAATCGGCTCCATAAATCCCCTCACCCGGGACGAGGAGGAACAGCTCGGGCGCGACATCGCCAAGGGCGACACCCAGGCCCTGCAGGAACTGGTGCGGCGCAACCTGAAATACGTCGTCACCGTGGCCAACAAGTACAAGGGCTGCGGGCTCTCCCTTCAGGACCTGATCGAGGAAGGCAACATCGGCCTCATTCAGGCGGCCAAGCGCTTCGACTCCAACCGCCACGTCAAATTCATCACCTACGCCGTGTGGTGGATCCGCCAGGCCATAATGCACTCGCTGGCCGAACAGTCGGGGACGGTCAAACTGCCGATCAAGCAGGTGGGAAAGGTGTTCAAGATGGGCAAGAAGCGCGCCGCCATGGTTCAGGACCTGGAGCGCGAACCCACCCAGGGGGAGCTGGCCCAGCAAATGGGCTTCAAGGAAGACGAGGTCGCCGCGATCATGCGCGCCTACCGCACCCACCTCTCCCTCGACGCTCCCTTGAGGGCCGACGAATCCACCGGCTATATCGACCTTCTGGAGAGCAACGAAACCATCCCTTACGACGACCAGATGATGCAGGAAACCCTGCACGCCCGCGTGGAATCCCTGCTCAAGGGGCTTTCGGCGCGCGAGGAAAAAATTCTGCGCATGCGGTTCGGCTTTAACGGCGACGCCAAGACCCTGGAGGAGATCGGTAAGGAATTGCGCCTCTCCAGGGAACGCGTCCGGCAGATCGAAAACCGCGCCAAGGCCAAACTGCGTCTCAAGACCGAATGCGCGGACCTGATCGACGGCCTCGACTGAACCGGCCCATTTGATCGAATGATGAATTATCTCCTTCTCGCCACCGCCTACCTCCTCGGCTCCATCCCTTTCGGTGTGGTGCTTGCCCGCGCGCGCAACATCAACCTGAGGAGCGAGGGAAGCGGCAATATCGGGGCGACAAACGTGGCCCGCGTGCTGGGCAAGAAGGCGGGCCTCCTCACCCTGTGCGGCGACATGGCCAAGGGCGCGGTGGCGGTGGCCCTGGCCGACCACTGGATGGCAAGTGCGGAATGGGTGGCCTTGGCGGGTTTGATGGCTTTCCTCGGCCACCTGCATTCGGTATTCATCGGCTTCAAGGGCGGCAAGGGGGTGGCGACCGGGCTCGGGATCTTCCTCTACCTGATGCCGGTGCCGGCCGCCCTCTCGGTGGCCGTGTTCGCGGCGGGGCTGTGGACCACGGGGTTCGTCTCGGTGGGTTCCATCCTGGCGTCGCTGTTTTTGCCGGTGGCCGGGGTCATCTTCAAAACTCCTCTGCCGTTCATCGGCCTTGCGGTGGTGGCGGG
>CP070799.1:451248-462615 GCA_020343535.1 Nitrospinaceae bacterium
ATTTGAGCGGGGAGCCTGGTCGTTCGGGGTGGAGGCCGGAGGCGGTTACACCTTCGACCTGCCGACGGGGCGGGACCGCACGGATCTCCAATTCGCGGTGCTTTTTCCAAACTTCGAGTACAACATGACCGGATTGATCGGCCGTGACGCGTGGTATCAGGGAGCCCTCTATTGGCGCCCCGAGGTGGACGCGGCGTACCTGACCAACCATGGCGGCAAGTACCTCGCCGGTTTTTCACCCATTATGCTGCAGTACAAGTTTGCCGACCCCAAGCGCAGCTGGGCGCCGAACCTCCTGGGAGGCGCCGGTTTTTCCTTCACGAACTGGGACGACATCGCCTTCCAGGAGCTGGGCGCGCCGTTCGAGTTTCTCCTCCACATCGGTGGCGGCCTTGAATTTTTTCATGATAAAGGCTCCTACTCGATCAATTACCGGTTGTTCCATGTATCCAACGGTGGTATCGCGAGCCCCAACATCGGTCTCAATGCGCATGTATTCACGTTGGGCATTCGCTTTTAGTGTTGCGAAGCAGCGCGGCCCGTTGGACCTCCGGGGAGAGAACAAGCCGTTTCCGGCCCCTCTGGCCCGCCGGGCACCTCGGCGGCTTATTTCGGTTGGGGCGGAAATCTTAAGAGCCCTTCCCAATCACCGTCTTTCCATGCCGCTAAACCGCTTGCCCGGGTTGGCGCGGCGGTTTTTCGGTGAAATGTATCCACAGCAGGGCGAGAAAAAAAACCGGTGCGCCGATGGCGCTCATCACCAGGAACCAGTGCAGTTTCCCGAAAAACGCCAACACGGCGACAAGGTAAATGAAGTCCCTCCGCGACAACATGTCGGCCACCTTGGTGAGGCGGCTTTTTTCTTTTGCGTTGGATACCGAAGTATACAGCGGATCGTCGCCGGATTTGTTGTGCATGGTCAGGAAATAGATCCAACCCGCCGAAGCCAACCCGCCGAAGATCGCCAGCCCCGCCAGCGCATAGGGCAGGGGGCCCGGCTGCTTCTGGCTCCAGGCCACCGCGATGGCGAGAAACACCGCGCTATGGACCACGTTATCCCCCCAATAGTCGAGCAGGCCGCCGAAGCGGCTCTGTAAAAATTTGATTCTCGCCAGCTCGCCGTCGCAGCCGTCGAGAATGGCATGGGCGATAAACAGCAACGAGCCGACCACCGCCCAGGGGGATGCGGGAATCGCCATCAGCCCGGCGCCGACGAGGCCCACGCAAAGACTCAACACCGTCATCTGGTTGGGGGTGATCGATGTGGAGGCGAGACGGCGGGACAGGGCGAGGGAAATTTTGCGTTCCAGGTGCTTCTCCATGAACCCCTCGGTGTTCTTGAGGAGGCTTTGAAACAGGTGGTCTTCCACCGCCGATATGTCTTCCCGGTTTTTGAGCGGGTAAAGCCGGCCGCCACCGGGTTCCATCGACTGGGTCGGAAACTCGCTCTGCAGAAGGGCGAACAGATCGGGCCGGGCGCTGTGCTTCGAGAGTTGTTGAAGAAAAGAATCCGGGTTGCAGGACCGATGCACCAGCGCCGCCTCGCCGACCAAAAACTGGCCCGGCGGCACCGCCTGGAGAGCTTCCAGAAAACCGGTGTCGGGTAAATACCCTGGTTTGAGCAGGGCGTAAAGATGGTCCGAGGACGCCGCCGGTTGTTCTTGTCCGGGCTCAAGGTTGGTCAGATACGCCACCTGCTGAAAACCGGCCCTCTCCGAGGCCCGGCGGATGCGCTCCCGGAGCGGCAGGCCGGCCACTGTTTCCTGGAGGATCGGTTCGTTTTCATCGGTGAGCAGCAGGGTGGAACGCACAGTGTCCTCCATTTAGTGGAATTCCTTTGCGGCAATGGGCATGCGGCGGCCTGACGGTGGGGATGGTATGGCGCCGTCGAGGTTTGCGGTCGGCGGTCGTTCATCGCCGGGCAAGCGGCTGCTGCCAAGGCGCAAAGCGCCTCGGCGATAGGGTTTGCCAGCGATGGCGCGGAACCTCGTTCCGAAGGATGCAAAAACGCCGCCGGTGTCGCGAAGGCCTCGGTCATCGAAAAGCAGGGCCAGGGTGGGCTCAGGCATGGAACGTGGGCCGCCGCGGGGCGGCGAGTGAGCAGTGAACGATAAAAATAATACCCCATCATAAGAGACTTTGCCGCCGATGAGAACCGTTTTCGCCGTCGGGCGCGAAATTCCATTTATTCCAAGTCCGGGGATTGGCTTGGTGGTTGATATTTTTCCGCATCTTGCTATTCTTTTGGACAAACCGGGCCCTGCCCCCCGGTCGCTATTTCACTGCACCCGCCACCTTGGTTTTTCATGACCCCAAACCCATCTCCAAACGATTCCCCCTTGCCCCCGAGCGCGCTCGACCGTCTGCTGCTGCTCTTTATCCGCGTTGCCGCCGGGGCGCCGTTCTGGGTGATCGCCGTGTCGCTGGTGGTGGCGGCGCTCAGCCTCTGGGTGACGGTGGAAAGCCTGGCGTTCAAAACTGGCAGGAATGATCTGGTGGCAAAGGATGTTCCCTATATCCTCAATCATGAGAAATACAAGGCCGAGTTCGATGACACCGAGGGCATGATCGTGGTGGTGGAAGGCGACCGTCCCGAGGTCATGCGTCAGTTCACCGAAGCGGTTGCGGCGCGGCTGAACGCCCATCCCAAGGCGTTTTCCCATGTGTTTCACAAGATCGATACTACTTATTTCAAGTCCCGTGGCCTGCTCTACCTTGCATCGGAAAGGATCGAGACACTGGGAGAGGAAATCGCCGCCCGGGAGCAATTCCTGAATGATGTCGGCATGTCGCCCGGGCTAAACCAGTTGTTGCGCAGCATCAACGCCGAGATCAGTTCCGGCATGGTCAGTTCGCTCATCACCGATTTGCTTGGCACCGGCGGGAGCGTGGAGACGGAACAGCCGAAAGATGACGCCGCCGACCTCGACCTGCTGATCAATCTTCTCGATCAAGCGAGAGCCCACCTGAGAGAGGGCGCGGTTTACCGCTCGCCCTGGCGCGCGCTGTTCCAACAAAGTGGAGGAACGCTGAGGGAAGACGGTTACCTGAGCTCCGACGACGATTCGCTGATGTTTATTCTGCTGATGCCGGGAGAGGATAAAAGCTCGTTCACCGGCTATAAACGCTCGATCGAGATGGCGCGCCGGTTGATCGGGGAAACGCAAAAGGAATTTCCGGGCGTGCGCGTCGGGCTGACGGGCGGGGATGTGATCGCGTCCGACGAGATGGTCACCACCCAGCGCGATGTGCAAAAGGCGACGCTGATCGCGCTGGCCGGTGTCTCGCTCTTGTTCATCGTGGCTTTTCGCGGCGTGGTGGAGCCGCTGCTCGCCGTCTTCAGCCTGCTGGTGGCGCTCGCCTGGTCGATGGGGTACACCACCTTGGCGGTAGGTCACCTCAACATTCTATCGGTGGTGTTTACCACCATTCTCATCGGCCTCGGCATCGACTTCGGCATCCACATCCTTGAACGTTACCGGGAGGAAAGAAACGCCGGCCGGGCGCTGGGCCCGGCGCTCGAGCAAACCGTGCGCGGCACGGGCAAGGGGAATTTCTCTGGGGCCATCACCACCGCCATCGCTTTCGGCGCGATGACCTTCACCGATTTCATCGGCATCGCCGAGCTCGGCCTCATCGCCGCCGGCGGCATTCTGTTGTGCCTGCTTGCGATGATCCTTCTTCTTCCCGCGCTGCTCGTGGTGGAGGAGCGGGTGCGGGGCGGGGCATCCCGTCCTCCGGCACGGCTGGCCGCCAACGGCCGGGTGGACGGATGGTTCCGCCACCACCGCGTCATCCTCTTCGTTTCGCTGGTGCTCACTCTGCTCTCGTCGTTCTCGCTTTTCCGCGTGCGGTTCGACTATAACCTGCTCAACCTGCAGGCGCGAGGCACCGAGGCAGTGGATTACGAATTGAAGATCATCGAAAAAGCCGACCGTTCGGCCTGGTCGGCCGCATCCATCGCCGGTTCCCTGGAGGAAGCCCTGGAAAGGCACCGGGCCATGGAGCAGTTGCCCACCGTCGGCAAGGTGGAGAGCATCGCCTCGGTGCTGCCCGAGGACAGGGAAAAAAAGATGGAGCAGATCCGCCAACTTGCCCCGGTACTGCGGGAGCTTTATGTAGAACCCGAGGACACGCCGTTCTCCCTGCCGCCGCTCCTGAAGACGGTGCGGGGCATCCGCTTCAAGCTCCAGGGCCGCGAGGAAAAGGCGGGCGAGAATGATCCGGTGCTGGAAGCCAACCGCAGCGCCGCGCGGTTTCTTGAAGCCGTGCAGGGGACCGATGCAAAACTGGCGAAGCAGCGGCTGGCGGCATTTTCCAGGACCCTGTTCGCGGACTACCGCCAATTGATCGGCGATCTGCGCGACAGTGCCGACCCCGCTCCGATCAAGGTGGAGGATTTGCCGAAGAGTCTGCGAGAGCGTTACGTCAACGCGAGCGGCAAATATCTGGTGGTGGTGTACCCCGCCATCGACATCTGGGACCCCGAGGCGCGCGGGGAGTTTTTACGCCAAATGCGGTCGGTGGACCCGGAGGTGGCGGGCAACGTCGTGCACATGATCGAATCGAGCCGCCTGATGAAGGCGGGGTACATTCATGGCGGCTGGTACGCCATGGGCGCGATCCTGATTTACGTTCTCGTCATGTTCCGGCGGCCGCTGACGGCGCTGCTCATCCTCCTGCCGGTTGCGGTGGGATCGGTCTGGACGGTGGGCATCATGGACGTGTTCGACGTCCGCTTCAACCTCGCCAACCTGGTCATCCTGCCGCTCATTCTCGGTATCGGCGTGGTCAACGGCATCCACATCATTCATCGCTACCGCGAGGAGCCTGACAAATCCGCCAGCGTCCTCGCAAGAAGCACCGGGCAGGCGGTGGTGCTGTCCTCGCTGACCACCATGATCGGCTTTGGTGCGATGATGGTCGCCGATCATCGAGGCATCTACAGCCTCGGCTGGGTGCTCACGCTGGGGGTGTTTAGCTGCCTCGCCGCGTCGGTGACCGCCCTGCCGGCTCTGCTCAAACTGTGCGCCCTCAAGGGCTGGCGCGTCTGACCCTCCTTGTCTCCACAGGCGGTTCGCTAAATCCCCCGAAACCGCCTTCCCGCTGTAATGTCCGGGGTGTTTTCCCTACTTAAAGAGGCAAGAATCTCTTGGGAGGAATAACCATGTTTTCCTTGGAATCTGTTGAAAAGCTGGTGCAGAACGTTCCCTGCCCGGTGTGCATGAACTCCCGGTTCGAGGTGAACCTGAGTTGCGACCTGGCCCACTCGCCGTGCGATTTTCAGGCCGTTTGCGGCTATTGCCATTACAAATTCGCGATCACCCGCGATACCTGCACCCTGGCCGAAGTCTGGGAAAAAGCCCGGCAGGAGGTCAATGGGAGTGCCTGCCCCCTCTGCGGGGACAGTAAAATCAACTTGGAATTTCTGTGCGACGTGGCCTCCGAGGATTGCTTTTTCCTCATCCGCTGCGCGGACAACGGACATTACAGCCGGTTCGGCCCGCAGGGAATCCAGTATCTGTTTCATTGAACACGCCGCGTGAAATTGTATTGGGAGCGCTTGTCCTTTGCAAAAAATTGGCTCAGCCCAAATCTGGGGGGTGACATGCCCGCCAACACTGAGCTGCGCACAAGTTCCATCTTGGTCAGTTTGTTCTCGGGCGGGCCGCGCGTGAAGGGCGGCAGCGACATCTATTACGTCAGTGTCGATGAGAAAGACCGTTGGACGCGGCTCGTTCTCGTGGATGGAGCGGGCTCCGGGCCCGCGGTGCGTGAGCTTTCCCGCTGGTGGTTTCAGGCGTTGGCGTCCTCCGTCACCCGGCAGGCGGACCCTCAGGCAATGCTGAATAACTTCGTCCATCTGTCGGCTCGCCTAAGGCCAGGAGTGACCTGCCAAGCCGCGGTAATCACGTTTCTTCACTCGGGTTCGTCCATGGATTATTGCTGGACCGGGGGATGCCGCTCGTGACCTGGGCGCCGTCACGCGGCTCCTTGGTGGTCTTGGCCGGCCCTTCCAGGAACAACGGCGCCGGAGGCAAAGGGACGGTGCGTGGGCTGAGGCGCGTCCCCCTGAGCCCGGGGGACCGGTTGTTGCTGGGCACCGGAGCTTTGCTGCGGCCCGGCGGCCCGGCGGGCGAAAATTCGAACCGACTCCATCCGCTGATCGAGGGCAGCGTTCAGCGCAAGATCCATCTGGTGAAAAGGAAAGTACTGCGAAAGCTGTTTAACTGGGGCGGCGAGTCGCCTGGGCCGCCGGGAGTCTCTTCCCTTATCGTGGAGGTCGGTGGATGAAAAAGTTGGCAAGCCAACGCCGCACGGTGCACAAGCCAATGTTATAATAAAAAGCGGCCCATCAGGGCAGGGTCAGCCTGCCCACTATATCGTCGGGTTCTCCGGCCTTACTCCCCCTTCGACATGCGATTTGAGAAAAAAACATCGAGGAGGACCCGCCGTATTACGACCCGGTGATCCTTTCGGGAAACCGCGGCCAGAGCAAAACGACGATCCACGGCTGGCCGTCGTTCTTCTTCGGGATTCCCTTCGCCGCCATAGGAATCGCGGGATTGTTGATGATGGCGGGGGTGATTCCCGTTTCACAGGAAATAATCCACGGGCCGCAGTGGATCCTCTGGATCTTCGCGGGTTTTTTCCTTTTTTCCGGTCTGTCGTTCATGTGGCTCGGTTTCAGGGGCGCCATAAGGCGCAAGAACATCGAATTTCTCAGGCGCCGCAGGCCGTCCAGCCCCTGGGAATGGGATTTCCCCTGGAGCCCCATCGGTTTCTGGCACCCCAAATGGAAGAAGTCCGCGAAGACCCTGACCCTGTTTTTCATTTTTTTGATCTTCCTCGCACCGTTCAACTGGTGGGCGTTCGTCTCGGGCGAAACCAGTATCGTCCTGTATTTTGTTGTCGGGTTGTTCGACCTGATCATCGTGGGAATCTTCTGTCAGTTCGTTTATCATACGCTGCAGTTTTTCAAGTACGGCACCAGCCGGCTTTTATTTTTTGCATTTCCCTTTCACCTGGGAGGCGAACTCAAGCTGGGGCTGGAGAGGCTGCCCAGCCGCGTCCTGATCAAGGAACTCGAACTCAATCTCCGTTTCATCGAGGAGCGTTATGAAATCCGCGGCACCGGCAATGATCGGTGTCAGGATGTGGTGTGCCATCAGAAATACCTCGACCAGCGCAGGCTTGCAGGCCGCGAGATCCCGCCCGGTCCGGTGCTCGAATTTGAGTGGTCACTGCCGGAAAACGCCGGTTTTGTCAACCGGCTGAGCGAGAGGCCCGCCAGGTTCTGGGAATTGGAAGTGCTGGCCAAAACCTCCGGCGTCGATTACGATGAACAGTCTCTGCTGCCGGTTTGCGAACGTCCGTAAAATGCGCGCCGCTGTAAGCCTCTCCCCGCTTTAACGACTCATCATTATGCCGGGGGCGGGAGAGTGCTCCCCTCGGGACAAAATTTCTTCTTGGAAGGTGGATCATGGCCAAAAGGGACTATAACGTCATTGCCATCGGCGGCGGCTCGGCCGGGCTGGTTTCGACCTACATCGCCGCCGCGGTCAAGGCGCGCGTCGCGCTGATCGAAAAACACAAAATGGGGGGCGACTGCCTCAACACCGGCTGCGTGCCGAGCAAGGCCCTCATCCGCAGCGCGAAAATGCTCTCCTACATCCGCCGCCACGAGGAGTTCGGCATTCGCCGGGCAACGGCCGAATTCGATTTTGCCGACATCATGGAGCGGGTGCAACGGGTGATCGGCAAGGTGGAGCCGCACGACAGCGTCGAGCGTTACACGGGCCTGGGTGTCGATTGTCACACTGGAGAGGCGCGGGTGCTTTCTCCGCATGAGGTGAGCGTGAACGGCAAGACGCTCACCACAAACAACATCATCGTCGCTACCGGCGCCCGGCCCTTCGTGCCCCCGATCCCCGGCCTCGATCAGGTTTCCTATCTCACCACCGACACCCTGTGGGAGCTGCGTGAGCTGCCCAAGCGATTTATCGTGCTGGGTGGCGGCCCCATTGGTTCGGAGATCGCGCAGTGCTTCGCGCGTTTCGGAAGCCAAGTTACCCAGGTGGAGATGCAGCCCGCGATTCTCGGCCGTGAGGACGAGGAGATCAGCCAGGCGTTGGCCGAAAAATTCCGCACCGAAGGTATCGATGTGCGGGTGAACACGCGCTGCAAGGAAGTGGTTCTCGAGAACGGGCAGCCCTGCGTGTTGGTGGAGAAAGACGGGCAAACGGAAAAAATCCCTTTCGACCGGCTGCTGGTCGCCGTTGGCCGGGCGGCGAATTCGCGCGGCTTCGGTCTTGAGGAGCTGGGCGTCAAGCTCACCGAGCGTGGCACCCTGGAGGTGGACCCGTACCTGAGAAGCACTTCACACCCGAACATCTACGCCTGCGGCGATGTGGCGGGCCCCTACCAGTTCACGCACACGGCGGCGCACCAGGCCTGGTACGCGGCGATAAATTCTCTTTTCAGCCCGCTGGTCAAATTCCGCGCGGATTACCGGGTCATTCCCTGGTGCACGTTCACCGATCCGGAGGTGGCGCGCGTCGGCCTGAACGAGCGCGAGGCGCAGGAGAAGGGTATCCCCTATGAGGTCACGCGCTACGGGCTGGACGATCTCGACCGCGCCATCGCCGACAGCGCGGACCGCGGCGTGGTGAAAGTGCTAACCGCGCCCGGCAAGGACCGGGTGCTCGGCGTCACCATCATGGGGCATCACGCAGGCGATTTGATCGCCGAATACATTCTGGCGATGAAGCACGGCCTGGGGCTGAACAAGATCCTCGGCACCATCCACATCTACCCCACCCTGGCGGAGGCGAACAAGTTCGCCGCCGGGGAATGGAAGCGCGCGCACCTGCCCCACGGCCTGCTCAGGCTGGCGGAAAAATTCCACGCCTTCAGGCGCTGATGCGGGCGGGCCGGTTCAGATATTGATGTACAGGCCGTCCTTTTCGGTGAAGACCTTGTAGGTGGGTAGAATCGAGGTGCGGTTGAATTTGCAATACCCCTTCTTGACATGCCATAAGCACATGTCGTTGCGGCATTTGACGAACAGCCCGTTCAGGCTCTTTGGGTCCAGCCCGACGCCGCATTTCGCGCACTTGTTGGTGATGACGTAGTAAGCGCCCTCGGCTCGAAACAGGGCAAGCTCATACAACAATTCCGTCAAGGGGTGTACGAGATCGAGGGCGCGTCCTTCGCCGTCGCCGGGGGCATCGTCGAGCTCGCAGATTTTTACATGCGACATGAGTGTCCCGTGCCGTTCAATCTTTGGGGAGGTAGGGGCCGTAGAGCTCCCGGTAGTATTTTTCCAGGTCCCAGCGGAAGCGTCCCTTGAGGTGCGGGACCTTTTCGGCCAGATCGTGATCGTAGCGGACGTATTCCTCGGATTTTTTCTGCACGTCGTCGGGCCGGGTGATGTTGGGATCAAGGTAGGATTCCCCGAGTGCCGACCCGCCGACGATGAGCCCCTGGCCCATCTTGATCCAGCGGCCGATCAGCAGGCGTTCTTCTTCTGATCCTGGTTCCACGGTCATAAGCGCTGAGTGTCCTTCTTGTCGATGCGCGGCGGGCGCCGGGCGAAGGGGGAGCCCCGCTTCACCGCCCCGAACCGCGGGGGCCGCTTCAGCGGCGCACGCCGCCCGGTCGGCCCCGGTGGTTGCAATTGAGTGCTGGGATAAGGTAGCATAGGTGCCGATCCATTTTCAATTTTGAGTCCAGCAATCCTTTAATCAATGAATAAGGCAAGGCCCTATTATGTCACCTGAAGCACAATCCACCAAAACCGCCGAGGAATGGTTCCAAGAGGGCCTCCGGGCGGGCAAACTGGGCGACGGCCGCACTGCGCTTGAGTCCTATAAAAAAGCGGTGAAGCTCGACCCGAATCATTTCCTGGCGCAGTTCAACCTCGGGATTCGCTACGGCAAGGTTCTCATGAACCTCGACGCCGCCAAATGCTTTCGGGAGGCGCTGCGCGTCAAACCCGATGCGCCGATGGTTCATTACAGTCTGGCGGTGGTTTCCAATCTGGTCGGGGAGACCGACGAAGCATTCACGCATTACAAGGAAGCCATTCGCATCAACCCCGAATTCGGCCGCGCCCACAGCAATCTGGCGATGCTGTACTATTCCATCAAGCGGGGCCGGGAGACCATTCATCACCTGCTGGCCGCTGCCCGGATATTCGAGAAAACCGGCGACGAGCAGATGCTCAATAACGCGCGCGACCTCATCAAGGAATGCTGCAGCGAGTTCCAGCTCACGCCGGAAGAATGCGAGACGCTGTAAGGCGGCTTGGGTTCGCCCGGGGCCCCCACCATGGATCATGATGTCCTCGTCATCGGCGGCGGTTCCGCCGGGTATGCGGCGGCCCGCACTGCCGAGAGCCTGGGCGCCCGCACCGCAGTGGTCGACTCGGGTCCGCTGGGCGGCCTGTGTATCCTGCGCGGCTGCATGCCCACCAAGGCCATCCTGAGGTCGTCGGACGTTGCGGCGCTCCTCCGCCGCGCTCCCGAATTCGGCTTGCGCCCGGTCTTGGCCGAGGCGGACCTCTCTGTCATCATCGACCGTAAGAACCGGCTGGTGCGCGAATTTGCCGACTACCGCATCGATCAGTTGAAGCGGTTCCCCCTTTACGAGCAACCTGCTTCCTTCATCTCCCCACACGAGGTCCTCGTGGGTGAGCGCGTTGTAAGCGCGCGGAATTTTATCATCGCCACCGGGTCCGAAGTCGCCGAATTTCCCATTCCAGGGCTCGCGGAGGCCGGTTACCTTACCAGCGACCACGCGCTTGAGATGCGTGAGCCGCCGACCTCGATGATCGTGCTCGGCGGCGGGCCGGTGGCGCTCGAATTCGCCCAGTTCTACCAGCGCGTGGGCGTCCGCGTGAGCCTCATTCAACGTAGCGCTCATGTTCTCTCCTTGGGCGATGAGGACCTCGCCCGCCCTCTGGAGGCGCGGCTCAGGGCGGAAGGGATGCAGGTTTTTACGGGTACTCGGGTCCTTCGCGCCGAGCGCAACGGGGCTGGCCGCAGTGTGTATTTCGAACACGAAGGGGGGGAAAAGCGCGTCACCGCCGACGTGATTCTCATGGCCCTCGGCCGCCGGCCGCGCATCGGCAAGCTCAACCTCGAGGCCGCGGGAGTGAAAACCGAAGACGGCCGGGTGCTCGTGGATGCGACCATGCGCACCAGCCAGCCGCACATCTTCGCCGCCGGCGATGTCAGCGGCCTTCAGGAAGTCGTGCATATTGCCATTCAGCAGGGAGAGATCGCCGCCTTCAATGCCGTGCACCCTGACAGGCCAGCGAAAACCATGGACGAGCGGCTTTCCGCCAGCGTGGTGTTCAGCGAC
>CP070799.1:462715-473998 GCA_020343535.1 Nitrospinaceae bacterium
CCGTATTCGAGGGAATCGCGGGCGCGGTCGCCGAACAGGACCGCATCGACGCCCTTCCGTGCGGCGAGGCGGGCGATATCCTCGGCGGTTTCGCAGCCGCGGCTGTAGCGCGTCTTCACGTCGGCCACGGCCTCGATCTGGATATAGCCGGCGGCGGCGGGCCCGCCAAAGGCCAAGCCGCAGGCGAGACCCAGGGCGATGAATCCGGCGAGCAGGGCGGGCCCTGTCCGGCGGGGATGACGGCCCGGGGAATTATCGGAATAGCGAATGGCCATAGCGTGCGTACGTGGGCCGCGCCCGCAACATCGGGCGCAAAGAGCGATGAACGTTTTCAGCGAACAAGCGCCCATGTTAGCATTAAATGATGGATGCTTCCAGGCCCTCCCGCGCCACTTGAAAGGGCCGTCCGCGCGCCTGGAAAATACCCGTGGATTTGCCGGTAAAATATTGATTTATCACCTGTGATTTATGGTATACTCTGCCGATATACAATAACTCCAATTAATTTTCCATGTGCTGGCGCCTGGGTTTTCTGTGCTTTTATCCGGGGCCGGTGAACCGCGACGGGAACAGGGCGGCGATGACCTCCAAAATACTGGTGGCCGACGACAGCATCACGATTCAGAAGATCGTGGCGATGGCGTTCGAGCACGAAGACACCGTGGTCGAGGGAACGAGCAACGGCAAGGATGCCTTCAACCGCCTCGCCGTGTTCAAACCGGACATCGTTCTGGCCGATGTCGACATGCCCGGCATCAATGGCTTTGAACTGAGCAAGAAAATCAAGGACTCGCAGGAGTTTAACGCCATCCCCGTCCTCCTCCTGGCCAGCGACTTCGAAGAGTTCAACAGCGATCTCTTCCGCTACTCGCGCGCCGATGACCACATATCGAAACCGTTCAAGTCCGAAGAGATCATCGAAAAGGTGAAAGCCCGGCTGGAGGCGGCTTTGGCTCAGGCCAATGTGCAGGCGTCGTCCATTTTGCAGGCAGAAACCGAAGGGCTGGACGATTCCGACGAGATGCTTTTCGTGCTTTCGGAAGAGCATCTTATCGAGGAGCCCGGCAAGGGCCTCCTGGGCGAAAACGAACCGGCCATGCCCGAACCAGCGATGGCGGATTTCGAGGATCCCGAGCTCGACTTTGAATTGAGCCCGGCTCACCTCGTCGCCAACGAAAATCCGGAGGAGCGGCTGGCCGCGGCGGAAGCCGTGGAAGCGTTGGATGAAGATGCGGGGGAGATGGAGGAACCCGCCTCATCCCTGGATTTTTATTTAGCGGCGGAGGGGCCGGAGGCGGATGCGCCAGGGCGTGACGAAATCCTCTCTTCTCCTTCACTGTTCGGCGAGGAGGGGGACGGCGCCACGGAAGGAGAGGAGCCGTTCGCCGATTTTCCGGAAATGCCCGCCGAGCCGATTTTCGATGAAAAGGCCTTCCTGGCCAGTGAGAGCGGCGTCGATGCGGGCCTGGATGAAACGCTGGGTGAACACCCGGCAGCGAGCCCGCCCGCGGTGTCGGCATCGCCGCCCGCCGAGTCTCAACCCGCACGGCCTCAAAAAAGTTTTGAGGATTTGATGAGCTTGGTGGACCGGTTGTCCCACCAGGGCGAGCGGCACGACCCTCCGGCGGAAGAAAAAGCTCAGCCGCCCGCCGCCGCGGACCCGGTGAAAATGCCGGAAACCGCCGCGGTCATCGACCGGGTAATTTATGAGGTCGATGCCGTGAAGGAAGCAACGCTGTCGAAAGAATCCCGCACCTTCAATTTTCAGCGCTCCAAACTGGCCGAAGAGGCGGCACCGGCCGCCAACGAGAAAACGGCGGATGGCGCAGAGGAAGACGTTCCGCCCCGGCGTTCCCCGTTCTTTTCCGGGGAACCGGCCGCGCCGAAGGCGGTCCCGCCAGCGGTTCCGGAAGCCGATGCCCTCGCGCCGGAGGCCGAGCGCACCCGCCAGCGGGAACTCAAGGAGATCGCCCGGTCCCTTGAAGAAGCGCCGGTGGCCCGGCTGGACGAGGATCGCATCAAGCGCGTTCTGGAAAACTCTCTCGACCAGGCGATCAAAAAGGAACTGGCGGGGTTTTCCGAGGCGGTCCTCAACACGCTCCGGGACGTGGTAAGGGAAGTGGCTGCCGATGCCATTAAAGCGGCGATTCGGGAAGAGATGGAAAAAATCAGCAAATGGCGGAGTGAATGATCGGTCCCCCCCTTCGTTTTTTCCTTATCCGGCCGCTCCCGTCTTGTCGGCCCCATCGGGAATTTCTGAATGCGGGTCCCCACGGCAAGGCGGGTTCATGAGACCCATCGGTTGATCCTGACTTTAAAACCCTGTTCCGCTTATATGCAAAAATGCTTTTGGGAGGATTTTTGTTTCTGGGTGGGCGATAACCAAAAACGCATCATGATTCAACTCGAAAAAAAATATGACCCGCGCGCGGTGGAGGATCACTGGACGAAGTTCTGGGACGAAAAGCACTTGAGCCGCGGGGACGAGACCCGGCCAGGCGAGCCCTATTCCATCGTCATTCCGCCGCCCAATGTTACCGGCAGCCTGCATATCGGCCATGCCTTCAACAACACCCTGCAGGACATCCTCATCCGCTGGCGGAGAATGCAGGGCCGCAACACGCTGTGGCAGCCGGGCACGGACCATGCCGGCATCGCCACGCAGAATGTGGTGGAGCGGCAACTCAAAGGGGAAGGGACCGACCGGCAAACCCTTGGCCGGGAAAAATTCATCGAGCGGGTGTGGCGCTGGCGCGAGGAATCCGGCGGACAGATCGTGCACCAGTTGCGCAAGCTCGGTTGTTCGCTCGACTGGGAACGCGACCGCTTCACCATGGACGAAGGCCTGTCGCGGGCGGTGCGCGAAGTTTTCGTTACGCTGTACGAGGAAGGGCTGATCTACAAGGGCGATTACATCATCAACTGGTGCCCGAGGTGCCACACCGCACTTTCCGACCTCGAGGTTGAGCATGAGGAAACCCAGGGCCATCTGTACCACATCCAGTATGCGATCGCGGAGGGTGGGGGCACCGTGACCATCGCCACCACCCGGCCGGAAACCTTGCTCGGCGACACGGCGGTGGCCATCAACCCGGGCGACGAGCGACACCGCAACCTACATGGCAAGACGCTCGTGCTGCCGGTCCTGAGGCGCGAGATTCCGGTCATCGAGGACGACTACGTCGATACCGCCTTCGGCACCGGCGCGCTCAAGGTGACGCCTGCGCACGACCCGAACGACTTCGAGATCGGCCGCCGGCACGGGCTGCCATCGATCAACGTCCTCAACCCCGACGGCACGCTGAATGAAAACGCTGGCCCCAACTACCAGGGGATGGACCGCTTCGAGTGCCGCAAAAAACTGGTTCAGGTTCTGACCGACAGCGGCCAGCTCACGCGTATCGAGGAGCTGACGCATTCGGTGGGGCATTGCTACCGCTGCCGCACCGTGGTCGAGCCTTATCTTTCGAAGCAGTGGTTCGTGCGCGCAAAACCCTTGGCCGCACCGGCCATCGACGCGGTGAAAAGCGGCGCCATTCAGATCGTCCCCAAATTCTGGGAGAAGACCTATTTCGAGTGGATGGAAAACATCCGCGACTGGTGCATTTCCCGGCAGATCTGGTGGGGCCATCAGATCCCGGCGTGGACCTGCGGCGATTGCGGTGCGCTCACCGTAGCGCGGGAAACGCCGGCGGCCTGCGTCTGCGGATCCACGGCGCTGGTGCAGGAAACCGACGTGCTCGACACATGGTTCAGCTCGGCGCTCTGGCCGTTTTCCACCCTCGGCTGGCCCGACCAAACGGCGAGCCTGAAAAAATATTACCCGACGTCGGTGCTGTGCACGGGCTTCGACATTTTGTTCTTCTGGGTGGCGCGCATGGCCATGATAGGGCTTAAGGTCATGGGGCAACCCCCCTTTCATGTGGTGTATCTGCACGCCCTTATCCGCGACGCCGAGGGGCAGAAAATGAGCAAGACCAAGGGCAACGTCATCGACCCGCTGGTGATGATGGAACGCTACGGCACCGATGCGTTGCGTTTTACCCTGGCGGCGTTCGCGGCCCAGGGGCGGGACATCAAGCTCGCCGAGGATCGCATCGAAGGCTACCGCAATTTCTGTAACAAGCTGTGGAACGCGTCGCGCTTCGTTTTCATGAACCTTGGCGATTACCCCGGCACCTGCGACCTGGACCCCTCGCTCGAGCATTCGAACGCTGACCGTTGGATTCTCAGCCGCCTGAATACCACGTGCAAGGAAGTGCACGACTCGCTCGAGAGTTTCAATTTCAACGAGGCGGCCTCGTCGGTCTACAAATTTGTCTGGAACGAATACTGCGACTGGTATATCGAAATGTGCAAGGGACCGCTCGCAGCGGAGGGCGGTGGCAAGCGCGCGGCGCAGAACGTGCTCGCCTATGCCCTCGAAGCGAGCCTGCGCCTGCTCCATCCCTTCATGCCCTTCATTACCGAGGAAATCTGGCAGAAGCTGCCCGTCGCGGGCGAGAGCATCATGGTCGCGCCCTTTCCGGAGTTCGACGCGTCCGGCCATGCGCCGGAGGTGGAGTTCAGCATGGGGCTGGTGATGGATGTGATTGCCGGGGTGCGCAATATCCGAGGAGAGATGAACCTGAGCCCGGGCCTGACTCTCTCCGTGATGGTAAAAACCGACAACCCCTGGCAGGAGCGGACGTTGAAGGGGCATGTCAACTATATCAAGGAATTAGCCAGGATCGCTTCTTTTTCGGCCGGGCCGGATATCGTTAAACCCGAGGTGGCGGCCTCGTCGGCGCTCGACGGCATGGACCTCTTCGTTCCGCTCGAAGGCCTGATGGATTTCGCCGAAGAAAAAAACCGCATCGAAAAAGAGTTGAAAAAAATGGAAAAAGACAGCATAGTTTTAAGTAGTAAGCTTTCCAACCAGAATTTCGTCCAGAAAGCCCCGCCTGAGGTGATTGAAAAGGATAGGCAAAGGTTGCTTGCGATCTCTGAAAAGCAGGCACGCTTGAAGGACCATTTGAAGACCATCGAACAGGCCATCCGATAACACGAAGGACTTCCACCGCTCGGCCGTTCGACTCCGTGAGTTAATACCCCGGATCTTGATGGAAGCGATAGTTGGCCCCATAACCCGCGAGGCGATCCCCGAGGAATCCACTTGGGACCTTAGCGGCCTGTACGTTGGCGATGCCGACTGGCAAGCCGAAATGAAGGTCCTGGAGGCCGAGGTTGCCCGCTACGAAGATTACCGGGGGACGCTGGCAAACTCGGCGGCGTCGCTTGCCGCCTGCCTCAAGTTCGACATGGAGGTTTCGAGGCGGCTCGATCGGCTCTACACCTATGCGCACCTGAAAAACGATGAAGACAAGACGGTAACCTTCCACCAGGGTAATTACGAGCGCATCACCCGGCTCGCCACGCGGCTCAGCCAGGCGTCGAGCTTCATCCGCTCCGAGGTGATGGCGATTGACGAGGAACGCATGCAGTTGTTTCTCGATGACGAGGCGCTCGAGTTCTTTCGGCTTTACCTTGAGCGCATGCTGCGCTACCGAGACCACACGCTGTCGGCGCCGGAGGAGGCACTGCTCGCCGCCGCCAGCGAGGTGGGGCGGGCGGCGCGCGAGGGGTTCGAGATGCTGGACAACGCCGACCTCAAGCTCGGGTCGGTCACTGATTCTGGGGGCCGGCGGGTGGACATCACGCACGGTAACTTTCAAAGCCTGATGCAGAGTTACGACCGGGACCTGCGGCGCGGCGTCTTTGAGCGCTTCTATTCCGCCTACAGCGATCATCGGTATACCTATGCGTCGTTGCTTGCAAGCAGCATCAAGAAGGATATTTTTTTCGCCCGGTCGAAAAAGCACGATTCGGTGCGGGGGCAGGCGTTGTTCGTCGAGAACATCCCGGCGCAAGTGTATGACAATCTCATCGAGGCGGTGCACGCCAACCTCGCTCCGCTTTACCGCTATTTCGGGCTGAGGAAGCGATTGCTCGGCTATGATGCCCTGCACGCCTACGACCTTTCGGTGCCTCTGGTGCAAGATTTCCATTGGAGCATGGAATACCCGCAGGCGGTGGACCGCATCCTGCAGGCGCTTTCGCCCCTGGGCGGCGAATACACCGACACGCTGAAGCAAGGCCTGCTCGAAGGACGGTGGGTGGATCGGTACGAATCGAAAGGAAAGCGCAGCGGCGCGTACTCCTCCGGATGTTACGATTCGAACCCCTTCATCCTGATGAACTACAAGGACGACAACATCAATAGCGTGTACACGCTCGCGCATGAGGCGGGGCATTCCATGCATTCGCACTACTCGCGGAGCACCCAGCCCTATCTGTACGCGGACTATACGATTTTTGTCGCCGAGGTGGCTTCGACGTTCAACGAGGCGCTTCTCACCCGTTCGCTGCTCGCCGGGGACATCGACCGGGAAACGAGAATTTATCTATTGTGCCGGGAGATCGACAACTTTCGTGGCACCCTGTACCGGCAAACGCAGTTCGCCGAATTCGAACACCTGGTTTATCGGGTGGCCGAGGAAGGCGCGCCGCTCACCGTCGACACCTTCATGGAAACCTACCAGGCATTGCTTGAACGGTATTTTGGCGACGGCGTGACGCTCGACGAGGATCTCTCGCTGGAGTGTTTCCGCATCCCGCACTTTTACTTCAGTTTTTACGTTTATAAATACGCGACGGGTATTTCCGCCGCGTACGCGCTGGCCGAGCGGGTGCTTGGCGGCGGGGCGGGGGAGCTCGCCGACTACCTTCATTTCCTGAAATCCGGTGGGTCGAAATATCCTCTCGACCTTCTCAATGGGGCCGGTGTCGACATGACATCGCCGGAGCCCGTCGCTACGGCGCTGACCCGGTTTTCGGAACTGGTCGATCAACTGGAAGCCCTGACCGCTGGGGCCTGAGCAGGATCAACTCCCCACCGGCCAGGGGAACCGGCGAGCCGCCAGGGCAGCGCCCGGTGGCCGGCAATACCAACCTTTGTTTTAAAGGATATTTATTTTGAAGAAACAAGGATTTTCAAGGCGTCCCCCGGGACGGGAGGACCAACATGGACGCCGGAACCAAAATAATTCCTCCCGGCAGGACCCCCGTAAAAAGCCCCGTCCGAATTCGCGGGTGAATGCGCAGGCGGTTCAGCAGTGGATGACATCCAGCCCGCAGACGCTGACATCGCACCTGCCCATTCTCAACCGCAAGAAGAACGAGGGGTCGTTCAAGAAGACCGGTGGTGCTTCGGGGAAGGGCTCCGAAAAAAACAGGAACATTTCGCGGCAGGGCGGCGAGCGGCAAAACGGTTATCTGAATCGCGGTTCCGCGAGGAACGGCGGGGATAACAGAAACAGGCCAAACACCCGCGCAAACCAGCCTGCGATGGCGGACCGAGAAAAACCCCTCACCGGCGACATCGACCCCTTCGAATTATTCTGTGCCTATCACCTGGGTATCGCTCCGAACAAGGAGTACCGCCCGGCCAATATCAACGATGTCGCCCAGCGGTTCGGCAAGGACCCCGCGACCATTCGCCAGGCCCTCAAGGATGCGGGCATGGATTCGGCTTCTCTCCTCGACCGGGATTTCGACATGGCGCTGGCGCAGCTCGACATTCAGGTTGCCCCGGAAGGTGTCGACCGGCTCGAACTTGCGAAGACGATCTATTCCGATTACCTGGACGCGCCCTATCAAAAGCGTGACTGGAATAAAATTCTGGAAGAAGACCGGAAAGAAAACAGAAGAGTTTTCGGAGACCGCTGAAACCCGCGTTCAACCCATGGAAAACCCAAAGGGCCGGAGCGGTCACTCTCTTTTGAATTTGAGACCTTCGCGGACGATTCTGTCCTGGATTTGAAGCGCCTGTCCGTTGCCGCATTGAAGGTCGTTCATCAATATGGAAAAGGCGAACAATTCGCCATCTTCCGCCTGAAAATATCCTGAAAGCGCGCTGACCCCCTTCAGCGTCCCCGTTTTTACCCGTGCACGCGGAGCGTTCTCCTCCCCGTTCATTCGTTTTTTTACATTACCGTCCACACCCATCACACCGAGCGCCGAGATGAACTCGGGGTAGAGGCCAAGGTTTTCCCGCACCTGACGCAAGGTGCGGATGAACTGGTGCGCAGAGAGGCGATTGCCGCGCGACAGCCCGGAGCCGTCGAGAACCTGAAACGCGCCCGGCTTGAAGCCGAGCTTTCCCAGATATTCGCCCATCACCTTGAGCCCCTTGGCGGTGGTTCCCGGCCTGCCGAAGTGCAGGGCGCCCAGGGTCTTGAGGATCTGTTCGGCGACGAAGTTGTTGCTGAACTTGTTGAGGCCGCGCAGCGCCAGGGCGATGGGTTCCGACTCGTGCGTGAGCAGGAGGCGGGCGCCCTTCGGCACCGCCTTCAAGCCGGTGTTGCCCGCAAATTCGATGCCGGCGTGGCCGAAGTATTTGCGCAGCACCTTTACGGTGTAGCGTGCGGGGTCGGTGATATTGAGAAAATAATGCTCCCTGGGATGCCCCACGGCGAGGGTGCCGGACACGGTGATCTCGTTGACGCCGCCGCGGTCGAGCCGGTTGACGAGCAGGTGGCTCGCTTGCCCCGTCGCCACTGTTTTTGCCTGGTTGGCGACGGTGGTGAATTCGGTCTTTGGTTCCAGCAGCACCCGGACGGGAGAACCGGGCCCGGGCCCGGGCGACACGAAGGCGGTCACGGTATTGAAGTTGAAGGACAGCGCGCCGAGCGGCGCGTTGTACGCGGCGGTGTTGCCGGCTTTGCCCCACGTGCCGAGCCGCCGTTCGCTGTCGAAGAACGTTTCGTCGGCGTACAGGTTTCCGGTGATTTTTTTTACAGGCAGGTTGGCGAGACTGTTGACCAGCAGCCACATCTGCTCGGTGACGAATTTGGGGTCGCCGAATCCCTTGATGTAGAGGTCGCCATTCAGGACGCCGTCGCTCAGCGTGCCGGTGGAATAAAGCTGCGTGGGGTAGCGGTAGTCGGGGCCCAGCGTCATCAGGGCGACGGCGGTGGTAAGAAGTTTCAGGTTCGACGCGGGAATAAATAGAATGTTTTCCCGCACCGCGAAAAGGGTTTCCTGGCGGTCCAGGGAGTAGATTTCGATGCCGTAACGGTCTTTTTTCAGGCAGGGGTGGGTGAGAATCCGCTCGACAGCGTTTTTAAAAGCCTCGACTCCCGCTTCCACGGGCTGGGCCGGGCCCGCGGCGAAGGTGAATGCGCAAAGAATGGCCAGCGTCCTGAACAGCGTCTGCCCTCGACGGGGAAAAAATTCCATAAAAAATTTTACCGCCTAAGGCCGGGTGTTGCAAATAACAATCGTCGGTCCCAAGCGCGGCGGATGGACAGGGTTCGAGGATTGCGGTACCCTGTGCCCGGGTTTCCGGCGCGGGCAGCGCGGATTTTTTTCTCAGCTCAGGCTCGTTCGCGGCCGATCAGGGAACCGGGCGCTTTTTAATTCTGTAACGATTGGGGAGAGGTTGTTTATGGATTATGATCTAGTCGGCATCGGCAACGCGCTGGTGGATATCGAGGTGTGCGTCGAGGACGCGTTCGTTCAGAAGACGGGCCTCACCAAGGGCGGCATGACGCTGTTCTCTCAGGAAGACCAGAAGCGGGTGCTCGATACGCTCGGCGACAACCCGCGCAAGATTTCCTCCGGCGGCTCGGCCGCCAACACCCTGCACGGCTTCAGCGTGCTCGGCGGCAGCGCCTATTATTTTGGCCGCGTGGCCAGTGATTCGTTCGGCCGCCATTACAGCGAGGACATGAAGCTGTGTGGTGTCGGTTTTTCCGGGCCGGGAGCGGAACCGCACGGCACCGGGACGTGCCTGGTGCTCATCACCCCCGATAGCGAACGGACCATGCTCACTCACCTGGGTATCTCCTCCTTGCTGCATCCCGAGAACGTGGATGAAACCATTCTCCGCAACGCCAAGATGGTCTACATAGAAGGTTACCTGTGGACCGGCGATGAAACCCGCGCCGCCGCCACGGTGCTCGCACAGGCGGCGAAGAAAAACGGCCTCCCTGTGGCGCTCACCCTGAGCGACGCCTTCGTGGTGAATACCTGCAAGCCCGCCCTGGTGGATTTCATCCGCTGGAACGTGGACATTCTCTTCTGCAATGAGGCGGAAGCGCTGGCGATGGTGGGGACCGACTGCCTCGATACCGCGTTTCAAGCGCTTCAAGCCATGGCGTCCATGGTGTTTATGACCCTTGGCGCGCGCGGCTCGTGGGCGACGGCCAACGGCGAAGGAAAAATCGTCACCGATGTGTTTCCCGTTCGGCCTGTGGACACCACCGGCGCGGGAGATTTGTTCGCCGCCGGCGTCCTCTACGGTCTTATCCGCGATTACAACCTCAAGGAGGCGGCCATCCTCGGCTCCTATTGCGCGGCTCAGGTGATCACGCACATGGGTGCACGCATGCCGGTTCACTCGCACACCCGGGTGAGCGAGATTTTGGCCGTCTACCGCGCCAGGAAGGCTGAATAAGAGCCAGCGGGTTCCGGTTGGATTTTTACAACCTTCGGAGAATTCAGGTAAAAACAGCCGTCCACTTCGCCCCGGCGAATAGTTATCGTTCAGAAAAGGTTAGGGTTATACTTTTTTTTGTGAATTTGGTACACTAGCTTTCGCTCAACCGAACCGGCGTACCGAATCGGGATGTTCTCATAATAGCGAAAATAAATGTAATTTTAACCTTGCGGAAGGAGGGAATATGAAACACACGCGGATTCTTCTTTTAGCCGTCCTTTCAATCTCGTTCATGCTCGGCTGCGGGACGGTCGGAAAGAATTTCGACAGCTCGCGGGTGAAGAATATTCAGAATAAGAAAACCACGCAGGCCGAAGTGCTCGACTGGTTCGGCGTGCCCTTCAAGGAGGGCAATGAAAACGGCCACACCATGTGGACCTACCAGTTCGATAAATACAAACTGGTGGGAGAGCCCGAGTCGAGGGACCTAGTCATCCTGTTCGACGAGAACCAGGTAGTCAAGGCGTACCGCTACACTTCGAGCCTGGCGGAATAGCCGGAGGACGCCAATCCTTTCGCTAGGAGGCCCAGCGCTGAAGGACGTTTCCCTGCTCGTTTATGATTTCGACGGCACTCTGGTCGACACCCTTGCTGATATCGCCTGCGCCGTCAATCTCACCATGAAGGAGCTGGGCCGGCCGGAGCTTTCCTTGCCCGAGGTGGGACGTTGCGTGGGCCGAGGGGTGGTGATGCTGATGACCCAGGCGCTCGAAGGCACCGGCTTTGCGGACATCCCTCGCGCG
>CP070799.1:474098-485115 GCA_020343535.1 Nitrospinaceae bacterium
GCAACTATTGCTCGTGGGGCTGTTCGCTGAAGCTGGAGTCAAAAAAAGGCCAGGTGTTGCGCATCGAGGCACACCCGGAAGCCGGCGTCGGCATCAATCAGAGCAACCTGTGCGCCAAGGGGCGCTTCGGTCATGGCATCATCCATAGCGACCAAAGAATCCAGACACCACTGATGAACCAGGGTGGCCAGTTCAAGGAAATTTCCTGGCACGAAGCGCTGGAGATCATCGCCGATCGCGCCCGCTCCACCGTCAACCGCAGCGGCCCGGAAACCGTCGCGGGACTGGCCGGCGAAAAACTCACCAACGAAGAGGCCTACCTCTTCCAAAGGCTGTTTCGCGGCGTGCTGGGCTCTAACCAGGTCACTAACCTGGCGCATCTGAGGGCACCCTACCTTAACCGTTTCCTGCTCGAGTGCTTCGACAACGGCATCCACTCGAAGCCCATTACCGAACTGGAAGAGGCCGATGTCTCTCTGATCTTCAATTCGGACCTGCCCTCGGAATATCCGGTGGGAGGAAACTCGGTGCGTAAGAGCGCCATCTTCACCGGCGGCGACGTCATCATTGCCAACCCGCGCCATGTGGTCTTCCACAATGAGGCGCAGGTGGACATCCGGCTTCACTACCGGCTCGGCTCCGACGCCTGGGTGGCGAACCGCCTGTCGCGGATTCTCATCGACCGCGGCTTGATCGATACCGCCAAGGTGAAAGCGGCGGTGGGCAATTACGATGCGCTCGTCGAGTCGCTTGCGGCCTGCACCGCCGAGGAGACCCTGAAGCAGACGGGCCTCGACGACACGACCCTCACCCTGGCGGCCGAACGCTTCGGACGCAATGCAGACCGCTTCATCCTGATCGGCAACGACATCCTGGACAGCGGCCAGGGAGAGGCGACCCTCAACGCCCTGCTCAACCTGGCGATCCTGGTGCACGCGGGGGGCGAGGGAAGTATCAGCATTTACCCGCCGCGCGAGCACTGCAATTCCCAAGGCGTCAACGACATGGGCGCGACCCCCGACCATCTGCCCGGCTACAACGCCGCCGAAGACCAGGCGGCGGTCAACCACCTGGCCGGCGTCTGGAAGCGCGAATCGCTGGACCTAAGTCAGCCGCGCCTCGCCCACGATCTCTTTGAAAATTGCGCCACCGGAAAAATCAAATTCCTGCATATCGCCGGGGAGGACCCGGTGCAATCGTACTACAAGGGCAACCTGGTCAAGGACGCCCTCACCACAGTGCCCTTCCTGGTCGTGCAGGACATCTTCATGACAGAGACGGCCAAATTGGCGGATATTGTCCTGCCCACGTCCACCTTCGCCGAAAAGGACGGCAGCTACACCAACATGACGCGCCACGTCCAGCGCGTGGCCTCGGCGGTCCTGCCGCAGGCGGGGTCGAAACCGGATTTCGACATTTTCCTCGACCTCGCCGCAGCGCTCGGCCAGCCGTTCGTCTTTTCATCGGCGAGCGAGGTGCAGAAGGAAATCGAGCAGGCCGCGCCGATTTACAAAGGCACGTTTCCCGGCAACCGCTCCCTGCAATGGAAACCGCTGAGCGCGGGCGGGCGCCCTGGCTTTAGAATCGGTGAATCCCGGGAAGCGCCGGCTGCGAAGGAAGGTTACCCGTTCCAGCTCATCAGCAACAATCACATGTTCCATATCGGCGGTTATTCGCAGCACGCTCCGTCCCTGGTGGAAATCGGACCCGAATGTATCGCTGAAATCCACCCGGAGGACGCCGCGGAGCTAGGCGTTGGCGAGGGCGACCGCATCGCGGTGACTTCGGAGACCTCCGAAGTCGAGGTTCCCGTCCGGCTCTCCGGCGTGAGCCCCCGCGGCACGGTCTACATCCCCAAGAACTGGCCACAGACCCCCGTCAATCGACTTAGAAACGGCGAAGAAGGACCGGTTTCCGTCCGCGTGACCCGCGCGGCCTCTGGTAACGCCCCCTGACACCGAGGAAACGAGCGCAAACGAGCCATGGCTGATCTAAAGGAAAAACTGCATACCGAACACATGGTCCTCAACATGGGGCCGTCGCATCCCGCGACCCACGGAACCGTGAAGTTCCTCCTCACCCTGGACGGCGAAACAATCGTCAACATGGAGGTCGAGGTCGGCTACCTGCACCGGGGCTTCGAAAAGATGTGCGAAAGCGTGACCTACTCCAATGTCTTCCCCTACACAGACCGGCTCAACTATTGCTCGGCCATCATGAACAACATCGGCTACGCGCTGGCGGTGGAAAAACTGTGCGGCATGGAAGTCACTGAGCGGTGCAACTACATCCGCGTGGTCACCAATGAACTCGCGCGCATTTCCGACCATTACACCAACATCGCCGCCGCCGCCCTCGAGCTTGGGGCACTGACCGCCTTCATCTACTTCGTTGAAGCGCGTGAAATCGTTTGGGATCTGCTGGAAAAGGTGTGCGGCGCGAGGCTGACCTCCAACTACATCCGCATCGGCGGGCTGATGTGCGACCTGCCGCCGGGGTTCGCCGAGGACCTGGAGAACTCCTACAAGAAGCTGGACAACCTGTTCGTGGATGTCGACAAGCTGCTAACGAAAAACCGCATCTTTCTCGACCGGATGCGCGACACCGGCGCCATTTCGGCGGAGGACGCGATCAACTGGGGTTTTTCCGGCCCTTGTCTTCGGGCATGCGGCGTCGATTACGATGTCCGCAAAAAAGAGCCCTACCTAGTGTACGACCGCATCGACTTCGACATTCCCATCGGTACCACCGGTGATAATTTCGACCGCTATCTGGTGCGCATGGAGGAGATCAAGCAAAGCTTCCGCATCATCAAGCAGGCAATGAAGGACATGCCCGAGGGCCCCATCAACGTCGCCAATCCCTACCTGAGAAATCCCGCCAAGCCGGACGTGTATTCGCGAATGGAGGAGATGATCGCCCACTTCAAGATGGTCATCGACGGCTTAAAGCCGCCGGTGGGCGAGGTGTACACGGCCACCGAAGCGGCCAACGGGGAACTGGGTTTCTACCTGGTGAGTGACGGCGCCGGAAAGCCTTACAAATGCCGCGTCCGCCCCCCCTGCTTCACCATGACGGCGGCGCTGGAGGAAATCTGCAAGGGCGCCATGCTGGCCGACATCATCCCCACCTTCGACATGATCAACATGATCGGCGGCGAGTGCGACCGCTGAACCGCCCCTATCCCCTAAACTTTTTCCGAAAACGGCAGACCGCTTCAAAGCGGCCTGCAAGGAATCAGTAAACGTCGCGGCGAACCCCGCGGTCCCTGCCACGGCCGCCAGGAACTTTTTTCATCGATTCGGTGAACACATCGCGCTGCTGAACCAGGCCGTCGTGCGGTGTTCGGATGGTGTCGATTCGGTTCTTCTCAATTTCCGCCGCCCCCTCGTCGATGATTTCCTCTTCCTTCTTCTTCGCCTGCTCCGCGGTGGCCTCCGCCTTTTGGGCCGGCTCTTCCGCCTTGGGTTCCTCCAAGGACTCCGCCTCGGCTTCCTTCATGGACTGCTTGAAGTTCTTGATGCTCTTGCCGAACGCGTTGCCGATCTCCGGAAGTTTGCCCGCCCCAAAAATGATCATGATGATGACCAGAATGATCATCAATTCGGGAAAACCGATGCCCATCATAGTGTTTCTCCCATAGATATGAAGTGGATCCGAGGGCCAGTCTAACAGAATTCGCCTTAAAAACACACCTGTTTGTCCTTGGACGCCGGGCGAAAAAAAAGAGGCCGGAAATTTTTCCGGCCTCCCTTGAAGGTGATCTCACCCGCCGGCCAAGACCGGGCAGGTCAACCGCCGATATGGTCGCGCAGGATCTGCGAATTCAGAATCGCCTCGTTGCCGTTGGCGTGTTTCTTGGCGGCCTTGAAATGCATGGTGGCCTCGCCGTGCTTGCCCAGCTTGTCGAGGGAGATGGCCTCGTTGTAATGCACCTCGCCCAGGCTCTTGTCGGCCTTGGAAGCGGCCTGAAAATGCTGGAGAGCCACGTCGTAATGCCCCTTATTCCAGTGCTCGATGCCCTCCTCGTTGTGCATGTTGGCATCGGCATTGGCGCCGGCGGGAAGCGGGAGCGGGCCGTCTCCGGCTATGGCCGTCAAGGGGAGCAGGCAAAACAGAAAAACAGCGATTATCATCAGAACCTTTTTCATCGTATGACCCCCTGTAAAAGTTTGTAGAGAACGTATATAGGTTAAGGTGCCCTCATTTTACCATTTTGGGTTGCATTTAAAACCCTTAATTAATCGCCTGCGGCCCGGCAGGGCATCCGCCCGCATGCCGTCCGCGGTCTATTTCTTACAGGTGTTGATGCGGAGCAGCGAGTACGCCGGGCAGTTTCCCGTGAGGCCGGTAATAAGCGGCACCAGCCCAACGACCGCCATGACCCAGCCCCAGGCCCCCCCCATTAAAATCCCGCCGAGCAAAAGTCCCGATCCCGTGAGCACCCGGGCCAGCCGGTCCCCCGATCCCACATTGCAGCTCTTCATCGCTCAGGTTCCTTTCAATCAATAAGTTAAAAAATTAGCACTTCTCTTATAGCAGAACCGTCGAAAATCTCAATTCTGCAGCTTTTCCCCGGTAATCAGAGCGGTTTTTCTCTCCCACCGGCCAAGCGCGATGGGGACGTAAACCGCCGCGCCAACGAGGATCACAATGAACCACAAGGGCGAGAGCCCCGTCACCGTCGCCAGCGTCGCCTTGCCGATATTGAAAACGCCCAGCACGCTCGCTTTCATGACGGGATAGGCCTCGGCATACCCTGCGGCGCCTGCCAGCATGCCCGCCACCCCGAAGATCGCGTGCCGGGAACCTTCTCCCATTGCCGCCACGCCGGTTCCCGGGCAATATCCGAGAAGCGCCATGCCGACTCCGAACAGGAGACCGCCGAGCAAATTACCCAGCAGAGCCGCCTGTTTGATATGAAACGAAAACTCCAGGCCCAGGGCGTTCATGCCGTAGATGCCGACGGCGCCCACCGCGATGGCGGTGCCCATGATTTTGGTGACTGTGAAGTCCCGCAAAAGGAATTGCCCCACTATGACCTCATAGCGGGTGACCCCGCCCTTCTGCAACAGGAAACCGAACGCAAGCCCGGTGAACGCACCCAGAAAGAGTGACGCCGGGTCGGCAAAGAAATTCTCAAACATGGCCGCCTCCTTTCCCGCCGAAAATCAAGCGCGCGAACAAGATACCTCCCACCCCCATGCCGATCATGAATACCCAGGAAGACACCGCGAGCTGTAGACCGCCAGAAATGCCATGGCCCGATGTGCAGCCGCCCGCGAGGCGCGCGCCGAACAGCAGGATCATCCCGCCGACAAACGCCCAGAAATAGCGTTTTCCAACGGAAGGCCCGAAACGCCTAACCCAGAGCGCGGGCACGCGTTCGCGGCATACCGATCCCGACAGGCGGGCGGCGAGAAAGGCCCCGAGCACGAGAAAGATGACCAGGGAAAACTGCCAGTCCCAAACCGAGCCCGGTTCGGCGGCGGTGCCCAAGTACTTGACAAAATAAGGCGCTTCGCGCACGTGCGATTCGGCGACGAGGCCCTCCAGAAACCCGGCGGCGCGGACGAACGACGTGGATACACCGAGCGCTTTTTCCATCAGGGCAAACGTTATCCATGACAATACGCCAATTCCCATACCGACCCAGTAGGGAGACCAGCGCGCTTGTTTAATAATATGCATGGGTTTCGTCCTCCTTTCACAGGTGAAGGATGATTCGCGTTCTCATCCCCAGGTGACCTCGGATTGGCATCAGCCCTTCACTCTGCATACATATTAATCCCTCGGAGGAGCCCTGTCCATCGCCAACCCAGTGACGGCAATGTGGCGAAGCCCCTGTTTTTATGTGGTATTTCTACGACCTACCGGATCGTCCCATTCGAAGGCTCCGGAAAACAAAATAAATATTGCACCGCTCCAAACCCAGGCCCATATTTATTCAGCTAACCCAAGGCCGTTACCGGAGACCGCCTCATTTATTTAGCTAAGGAGAAAAGCCATGGCTCGGGAAATAGATGTAAACCTTGAGGAAATCGGCAACCACATGAGTTCGCCGGTGATGTCCATCGATGCGGAAGCGACAGCTCAGGAGGCGGCACTGGAAATGCACGCACGAGAGATTGGCGCCCTGCTGGTCACAAAGTTCTCCGAATACATCGGCATAATCAGTGATTCGGACATCACCCGAATGGTGGTGGGGGCCGGGCACAACCCGGAGACCACGCTTGTCGCGGATGTCATGATGAAACCGATACTCACCATGGACCGCTTTCTTCCCGTGGTCGAGGCGGAGACCTTCATGCAAAAACACCGGGTGCGCCATCTGGCGGTAACCGAGGAAGGCAAGATCGTCGGCATCATTTCCGTGAAGGACCTGGTCTCCTGCTACTCCCAATCGTTTCGAATGACCGAATGAGCAACGCGTTCCCCTTCGCGGGCCGAGGCCGGTTTCCCGTGACCGTCCCCGGCCCTCCCCTTCAGCCCATTGAGTTTTTAAGGCTTTCACCGGGCCCATCCGTTGACCGAACTCCCGATTAGGTTTAATATAGAAAGAGTAACCCATCCACCGAGGGGCGAGGGAAGCCCCGGCGATCGTTCATCCAATGTCTGAACTCCCGAATCTCGAAAAACTCGTTCAGGACAACCTGGACGCCGATAAAACGCTCAACCTGGAAACCCGCAACCTGGGCGACGAGGGCGCCCGTCGTCTCGCCGCCATGGAAGCTCTTTCCCAGGTGCAGCGGCTGGAGCTGGGCGAAAACGACCTCAGCGACGAAGGCGTGGCGGCGCTGATCGGCTCGCCGCACCTGACCGGGCTTAAAGTGCTCAACCTGAAGTCCAACCGCATCACCGAAGAGGGTGCGCGGGCGCTCGCAGAATGCACGACGCTGCCCGCTCTCGAACAGTTGGTGCTGAAGTTCAACCGCATTGGCGAAGCGGGCGCGAAGCACCTCGCCGCTTCGGAAAACCTGGGTGGCCTGACCACTCTGGACCTGTTCCGCAACCACATCGGCGTGGAAGGCGCCCGGGCCATCAAGACCTCGAAGAATTTCAGCCGCCTCAGCCGGGTGCGGTTGGATTGAGCGCGGCCGTTCGGACATCCGGTCGAACCATGGACCTGACACAGGCCTTTCCGCGAAGCCCCCGGGATAAAATGGCGGGGCTGGTCCATCTTCCGCGAATGATCGATAAGATCCGCGCGTCGCACACCGGCCGGCTCGGTCCCTATATGTATCCATGCCCGATGGACCGCATGGTGCTAGAATTTCTCGGCCTGTCCGCCGAGGACCTCGCGGCCCGGGTCAGGGGCGCCGAAGACCGGCGCATCGAACAGGACATTGAAGCCCGGTGCCTTGCACGCGGCCTGGGCGGGGTGGAAAAGAGCAGCCTCAACCACCGGATACTTTCGCACGGGCCCGAACCGGGGGAAAAAACGGATTACTTTATGGCGGAGAGAAACCGCATCGACCCTTCGCGCACCGATATCGTCACATGGGCCGGCCTGATCGACCTTGAGGAAGGCCGGGCCCCTCTATAATCCTTTCATGATGCGCGCCCGGCGCGCGCGCCATTTTTAGCACGCTCCCTGCGGAGAAGGCGGTTCCATTTGCATCCCATGAAACAATGGATCACGGATAAATTTTTTTCAGGCAAGCGCGCCGACGAAGCGCCGTCCCGCGTGAGGAAATTCCTTCTGCTCGGGTTTTCTCTGTTTCTCGGCTGTGTCCTGCTCGGATTCATCGGCGCTGCGATTCTCTATTTCCGTTTCGCTGACGAATTGCCCGATATCCGCCAGTTCGTCTCCTACCAGCCGAGCACCGCCACTCAGGTTTATGCCGACAACGACGAGTTGATCGCCGATTTCTATATCGAAAAACGCATCATGCTGCCTCTGGACGAGATCCCTTTGCGACTGAGGCAGGCCACCCTGGCGGTGGAAGACTCGAACTTCTATTATCACTTCGGCATTGACCCAAAGGCCATCTTCCGCGCCATGCTCACCAACCTGAAAGCCGGACACGTGGTCGAGGGCGGCAGCACCATCACCCAGCAGCTCTCGAAGCGCATCTTCCTCACCCCGGAGCGAACGCTGAACCGGAAAATCAAGGAAGCCATCCTAGCCATTCGCATGGAGGTCCTGTTCAGCAAGAATGAAATTCTTGAAATGTACCTCAACCAGATTTATTACGGCCATGGCAGCTACGGCGTGGAAGCCGCCGCGCAAACTTACTTCAACAAGCACGTGAAGGAACTCACGCTGGAGGAATGCGCCATGCTGGCGGCGCTGCCGAAGGCGCCGAACGGCTATTCCCCCTTCAAAAATCCAGAAAAAGCGCTAAACCGGCGCAATCACGCCATCCGCCGAATGGCGCAAATGGACTTCATCGACGAGATGGAAAAGGAAGCGGCTCTGGCATCGGAACTTACGGTGGGGGAACTGCCCGATGGCTCCAACCCCGCGCCGCATTTCGTCGAGCATATCCGCCGCCAGTTGCTCGACACCTACGGCAGCAACAAACTGTACCGCAGCGGCCTCAAGATCTACACCACGCTCAACCTGGAGCACCAGGCACAGGCGATTCGCGCGGTGCGGGAAAACCTGCGTGTGGCCGACAAACGTTACGGCTTTCGCAAGCCCCGGAAAACCGTGGACCTGAATCAGGACCCGGATGCCTGGAGGGCTATCCTACGAAAGAAAAACCAATGGCAGGAAGAGAGCGACAGGCCTGCCGAGGGGGACCTGCTTTACGGCGCGGTGACCGACCTGGACCTCGACCGCGCCATGGTGGACCTGGGCGGCGAGCGGGGCGTCATTGAACTGGCGAACATGGACTGGGCGCGTCCGCCCAACATCAAGGTCGACGGTCGCTGGGAGCGCATCCGCCGTCCGTCGAAAGCCCTGAACCGCGGCGATGTGATCCAGGTGCGCGTGCTCGCCGCGTCCCCCGAGGGAGGCCCCTGGTCCCTGGCCCTTGAACAGGAACCCGAAGTGGAAGCGGGGCTGATCAGCATTGAGCCGCAAACCGGCCATATCAAGGCAATGGTGGGTGGCTACGATTACAACCGGAGTCAGTTCAACCGCGCGGTGCAGGCGATCAGGCAGCCCGGGTCCGCCTTCAAGCCGGTCATCTACGTCGCTGCCCTCGCCGCCGGATACACCCCCGCCAGCATCATCGTCGATTCCCCCATCATCTTTAAAGAGAAGGAGGAGGCCTTCGACCAATGGAAACCGGTGAATTTCGAGGAAAAATTCTACGGACCGACCTCGCTGCGCACCGCGCTGACGCACTCCAGGAACATCGTCACCGTCAAGCTGCTGCAAAACATCGGCATTCGCCCGGCGGTGCAAGTGGCGCGCGATCTTGGCATCACCACCCCGCTGTCGGAAAACTTGTCGATGGCGCTCGGCTCGTCGGGAGTGTCGCTGCTGGAGATCACCGGCGCCTATTCGGTGTTCGCCAAAGGCGGCGAGCGCATTCCCCCCACGGCCATCCGCGCCATTGAGAACCGGCACGGAGAAACCCTTTTCACCCATGAGCCACAGGTGAGCCGGCCCATCTCGAGCGGCATCGCCAGCACCATCACAAGCCTGCTTGAAAGCGTGGTCCAGGAGGGAACCGGCGAGCCGGTGAAAGTCCTCGGCCGGCCGGTGGCAGGTAAAACGGGAACCACCAACGATTACGTCGATGCCTGGTTCATCGGTTACACCCCGCAGCTGGTCACCGGTGTCTGGGTCGGCAGGGACGACCACGCGCCGCTCGGCATCAACGAGACCGGTTCCCGCGCCGCCATTCCTATCTGGCTCCAGTACATGCAGGAGGCGATGGAAGGGCAACCGATCCTTAACTTTCCCGCCTCCAACGAAGTCGTCTATTTGAAGGTTTCTCCGGAAACCGGAGAACCGGCCGGTTTTCTCGACCCGGAAAGCCAGTTTGAAATCACCCTCGCGCCGCCGCCCGCCGAGCTCCTCGAAACCGGCGGCGCCGAAGAACCCGAGCCCGCTCCGAGGCTGTGATCAGCCCTTGGGGTCCGTCGCTTCCGCCGAGGGCGGAACCTCGTCTGGAATATCGGCATTTTCCTGAACGATCGCGTTGTGCCGAACCTGGAGCGTGAACAACTCCCGCTCCACATCACCACTCGGCAGAATCGTGAGGACACCGGAAACGCCGGGAAAGCCCTTGAACTTGGCGAGGGCCTCTTTCACCTCCAACCGATTGCCGGCGCCGCCCTTCACCGCCTCGATAAAAAGGCCTGCCGCGTCGTAAGCCTGCGCGGAATACACGCCGGGCGTCTCACCAAAGTTTTTTCTGAAACGGTCAACGAATCCCCGCACCCGGGGCATCGGCGAATCGGCAAAGAAGCCATCGAGAAACGTGCCGCCTCCCAGATAACGGCCCGCGAGTCGCACGAGTTCCGGCGAGTTCCATTCCCGGCTACCGAGCAGCGCAACATGCTCGATGTTATAGAATGCAAGCTGCGGCAAAATGAGCCCGACCTTGTCGTAATAACCTGGAATGAAAATGGCGTCATAAGCCAGTTCGAGCGCCGTATTGATATCGGCGATGTCCTCCCCTTCCCACAGGCCCATGTTCACCCGCGGCCGGGAAAGCACACCGGCGCGGCCAAGCGGCGGCGCGGTTTCAAGGCCCAGGGTCTTGTCGCGGGCGAGCCGGTCGAGCTCTTCATCCGAAATCCCGCCGAGGGCGAGGATTTGCTTTTTGAAGTCGGTCTGCGAGCGGTCATAGGGCACCGTGGCCACCACCTCGGCGCCGAGGGCCTCGACTTCGTGCTGAAAGATCTCCTTAAGCTCGATGCCAAAGGATTCCCGCGGAAAAAGAATGGCGAAACGGCGCAGGTGAAGACGATTGACGGCGTGTTTGGCGAGAAACTGGGCCTGGGCACCACGGGTGAGCGCATTCCGGAAAATGTAAGGGCTTCGGCCCGCCAGGTCCGGCGATGAGGCGGTGGGCGTGAACACGGGGATTTTATAGCGCTCGGCGAGCGGGGC
>CP070799.1:485215-495857 GCA_020343535.1 Nitrospinaceae bacterium
GGCCGCCAACTGAGCGCACCAGGGGGACGGTGCCATACTTCATGGCGTACATCTGGGTCAGCCCGCAGGGCTCGTAGCCGGAGGGCATGAACAGGATGTCGCTGCCCGCCAGAATCCGATGCGCGAGTGCCTCGTCGAAACCGATGGACACACCCGCCCGCGGGTGGCTGTTCAGGTGGCGGAAATAGTCTTCAAAGCGGTCTTCTCCTTGGCCGAGCAGAACAAAGCCCGCCCCCGTTTCGAGCAGGTCGTCCATCACCTGCATGGCAAGATCGAGGCCCTTTTGCCGGTTGAGCCGGGTGATCATGCTCACCAGGGGCCTACGCGGGGCCACGTCGAGGACGAAGTGCCGTTCCAGGTACTTGCGGCAGGTGTCCTTGCCCTTGAGATTATTAGGGCCGTAGGCCGCGGCGATCCATGGATCTCGGGCCGGGTCCCACCGGTCGTAATCGGCGCCGTTGAGTACGCCATGGAGGTCGTGCGCGCGGGTCCTCAGCACACCGTCCATGCCGAACCCGAATGCCGGCGTCTGAATTTCCTTTCGGTAACTGGGGCTCACCGTGGTGAGCAGATCGGAAAACATCAGGGCGGTTTTCATGAAACTGAATTGCCCATAGAACTCCATGCCCTCCGGATGAAACAGGCTCGCGGGCAGGCCGGACAGGGTCAGGGCGTGCGGGGGAAAATTGCCTTGATAGCCCAGGTTGTGGATCGAGAAGACGGTTTTGGTGTTTTCGAACGCATCCTTGAATCGCGTCTTCAGATAAACCGGAACGAGGCCGGTGGGCCAATCGTTCAGGTGAATGATGTCGGGAATGAAGCGAAGGGCCAGGCAGGTTTCAAGAAGCGCCTGGCAGAAGAAGATGAAACGCTCGGCGTTGTCCGGGTAGTCTCCCGCGCGGGTGCCGTAGAGGTGGTTGCGCAGGAAATAGCCGTCGTTTTCCAGCAAATAGGCCGGCACCGCTTCGGCGAGCGCTCCGCGGTAAAGGAACCCCTTCTTTTTTGCGGTGCCGATCAGGGCCTCGACCTCAAGCCCCAGGGGCGCGATCGGGGTGTTGGCCGCGAGCACCGAGCGGTGCTTGGGCAGGATCACCCGGACGTCGTGACCGAGGGCCTTGAGCGCCGGGGGCAGGGCTCCCGCGACATCGGCGAGGCCGCCGGTCTTGGCGAAAGGCTGCACTTCCGGCGAGGCGAAGAGTATTTTGAGCGGTCGGGCCATGGAGATCCTAGAGGACGGGGCTTCGCAAGGTCGCCGCGGCGTCTTCGGGCAGGGTGGGGTTGATGTAAAACCCGGTTCCCTGCTCGAAACCCGCCAGCTTGGTGAGCTTGGGCATGATTTCGATATGCCAGTGGTAGGTGTCGTCTCCCTTGCCGTTGATGGGGGACGTGTGCAGCACAAGGTTGTAGGGCGGGGCGCCGAGGGCGGCGCGTATGCGCTTCAAGCAATCCTTGAGCAGGTGCGCGAGGTGGTAGAAGGTGTCGCCGTCGCTCTCCTCGAAGCGCGGCGCGTGGTTTTTCGGCAGCAGCCACATCTCGTAGGGAAACCGGGGCGCGTAGGGACAGACGCTCAGGAAGCCGGCGTTCTCGGCCACCACCCGTTTCCGGTCGCCCAGTTCCTGGGCGATCAGGTCGCAGAAGATGCAGCGTTCCTTGTAATCATAGTGCCGCCGGGCTCCGGCGAGTTCGTCGCAGACCAATTCGGGGACGATGGGCAGGGCGATGAGCTGCATGTGGGCATGCTCCAGGGAAGCGCCTGCGGCCTCGCCGTGGTTCTTGAAGATCAGGATGTAGCGGAAACGCGAGTCTTTCTTGAGGTCCACGAAGCGCTGCTTGAAGGCCCACCAGCAGGCTTCGATCGCCTCCGGCGGCATCTCGTCGAGTTCGACATTGTGGTTGGGGGATTCGATGAGCACCTCGTGCGCGCCGATGCCGTTCATGCGGTCGTACATGCCATCACCGACGCGGCCCATCCCGCCTTCGATCTTGAGCGCCGGAAATTTGTTGGGGATCACCCTCAGGCTCCAGCCGGGCGCATCCGGCGGCGAGGGGTTCGGCCGGTAGGCGAGCAATTCGTGCGGCGTCATCGACTCGTTGCCCGGGCAAAAAGGGCATGCGCCCTGGTTCGTCTTTGGCGGCGGGCTCGGGTAGTCCTTCGGCCTCCGGCCGCGTTCGGTGGAAATGATCACCCAGCGGTTGACGATCGGGTCTTTGCGAAGCTCGGGCATAAGGTGAAACTCTGGGCCATGAGGCGCGACGGTGCCGGGGATTCCCCCCGGAAATTTCCCCGCAATACTAAAGAATGGCCCCGGCAAAGTCAAACGCGCGCGTGCGGGGGGATTTTCGATATCCGTTGATTTAAGAGCCGCTTGCGACCTATAATCAAGAATCACCTTGAAACTGTTTGGGTTTCGCCGGCCCCCGGCTGCCGCAAGCCCGAGAAAGGTCCCATGACTAGAAGCCTTGCTGGAAAGACCGTCGTTCTCGGAGTGTCGGCCAGCATCGCCGCCTACAAGGCCGCTTACCTCCTGCGCCTGTTGATGAAGGAGGGGGCGGATGTGTATGTCGTGATGAGCGAAAATGCGGGACGCTTCGTGCAGCCGCTCACGTTCGAGGGGCTGTCCGGCCACCCGGTGGCGGCGGAGGTGTTCGACACGGCGGAAACCGCATCGATGGAGCACATCGAAAAAGCCGGACGCGCCGATGCCCTGGTGATCGCCCCGGCCACTGCCGGCACCTTGGGCAAGCTGGCCTGCGGCCTGGCCGGAGATGCGCTGGCCAATTTCTTTCTCGCCTGGAAGGGGCCCGTGGTGATTGCTCCGGCGATGAACGACGACATGTATGCGCACCCGGCGGTGCAGGAGAACATCGCCCGCCTGAAAGCGCGCGGGGCGCATTTTGTCGACCCGGAAGAGGGCGAGCTGGCCTGCGGACGGGTTGGCTCTGGGCGCCTGGCGGAACCCGCGGGCATCGTGGCGGCGGTGCGCTCCGCTTTGCAGCCGGCTGGGGATCTTGAAGGGTTGCGTTTTCTCGTGACCGCCGGGCCAACGCGCGAGCCCATCGACCCGGTCCGCTTTATCAGCAACCCGTCGTCGGGGAAAATGGGGTACGCTATCGCCGGACAAGCGCAGCGGCGCGGCGCCCAGGTGACGCTTGTCAGCGGGCCAACGCCGCTGGATGCCCCCGAGGGGGTGCGTCTTCTTTCCTGTCTGCGCGCCGAAGAAATGAACACCCTGGTGCAAGCGCATCTGGACGATTGCGATGTGCTGGTCATGACCTCGGCGGTGGGGGATTTTTCCGTGGAGACGGTGGAAAAGGAAAAGATCAAGAAAAACGGCGATGCGCCGCTTAGGCTCACGCTCAAGCCGACGCGGGACATCCTGCGGGAGGTCGCCAGGAGGAAAACCCATCAGTTCGTGGTGGGCTTTGCCGCCGAGACGGAAAACCTCATCGACAGCGCGAAAGAGAAGCTGCAAAAAAAGGATCTCGACCTCATTGTCGGCAACGACATCAGCGCGCCGGGAATCGGCTTTCAGTCGGATTCTAACCAGGTGGTGGTGATCGACCGGGCGGGGCGGGTCGAGCCCTGGCCCCTCTTGACGAAGCGGCAGATCGCGGACCGGCTTCTCGACCGCATCCTGCAAGCGCGCCGCGCCTGAAGGAATTTTTCAGTTCGCGTTTTTCGCGCAACGGAAGCCGATGCCCGTGCTGCGCAGGCTGGGAACGGTGGCGTTTCGGTAGGTCAGGTTCACGTCGCCGTCGTTGTTTCTCCAGTTTCCGCCGCGGATGACCTTGTACTGGCCCTTCCCGGGGCCGGGCGGGTTCTCCTTGGGCGAGAACAGGTAGTATTCCGCCAGGTGCCAGTCGTTGGTCCACTCCGCCACGTTGCCCGACAGGTCGTAGACACCGTAATCGGATTTCCCCGCCTCGTAGGAACCGACTGGAACGGTCTTGTTCATTGTCTCGTTGTGGTTCAGCCTGCTCTTGTCCGGCGGCTCGTCGCCCCAGGGGTACTCCACCGGCCGCTTGCCGCGCCCCGCTTTCTCCCATTCGGCTTCACTCGGCAGGCGCTTGCCCAGCCACTTGCAATAGGCGCGGGCTTCCTTCCAGTTGACGCCCACCACGGGTTGACGGGGGCCGTTGAAATCGGGATTGTCGTGGCCGCGCGGCTTCGGAGCACCGGTGGCCTCGACGAACTTCGCGTAATCGGCCTGGGTCACCTCGTAGCGATCGATGTAATACGCGTCGAGAATGGTTTCGTGCGCCGGGTTCTCCGGGCCGAGGGCGTGACGGTCGGTGTTCATGAGGTCGGCGGGGTCGAGCTCGATGAGGGATTGCCGACTCCCCATGATGAAGGCGCCGGCGGGGATGAGGACCATGTCCTCCGCCATGCCGGTGGCGTGCCCCTTGGGGACCGGAGTGAAAGTCAGGCCCAGGGTGAGGGCCAGAAGATAAGTCAGGATCTTGCGTCGCATTCCGCCTCCCAGTGATGTCGCGGTTTCTTGATGATCTCGGCGGCTGGTTTAAGCCGCCTGAAGGCAACGGCGGGCAGGAGAGCCTCCGGGCCATAGCCGTTGACTCTCACCCGCAATCGGTTTAAAATTTCATATTACATAAAAACGATTTATTTTTCATCAAATAGAGCCCGGGCCGCTGGGCTCTCCCCGGCAAGAAGGCTTCCCTCATGATGGATCAACCTGAAAACGAGGATGCCGTCGATCAGAACCTCGACGACCGGCTATGCCTCAATTGCGGATTCCCAAACCGTAATTCCGATACCCACTGCATGTTCTGCCGCACCAGTCTTGTGGAAGCCACGGGTCTAGTTTCCTGGATGCGGCAGGCGTATTACGTTCTAAAATGGCGCTGGCAGCTCAAGCAGAAACGGGCCGGGAAGAAACCCGCCGAGCGCATGCCGTTCCTGCGTGGGGTGGGCTATTTCCTGCTCGGTGCGTTGCTGAGCGGCGCCGGGCTTTACGCTTTCAGCGCCGCCCTGGATACGTCGTCGTTTTCCAAGGTCCTCATCGCTGTGTTGTTGCTTCTCTATGGCGGTTTCATCCTGAAGAACCTGATCGCTAAAAACTAGCGCTTCCGCCGCCGGATTTTCGCTCCCTTCAACGCCCGCGTTTCACGGGCCCAACTCCGCAATGATGCGTAGCGGCGCGCCGCTGCCCTGGCCAATTTTCATGGGCAGGGCAATGACGCGAAAGCCGCTGGGCGGCAGGTCCTTGAGTTGGCAGACATTCTCGAAACCGGGAACGTTCGCCTTGCCGAACACGCGGTGCGCGAGAAAATCCTTCGACGGGCCGTGGTCGAGGCTGGGCGTATCGAGCCCCACCGCCGCGACGCCGCGCTCCTTGGCGAGAAACTTCGCCGCCGCTTCGCTGAACCCCGGAAAGCTGAGATGCTCGACGTCGCCCGGTTGATCGGTGCCCAGGTACCGCTTCTTGTCCGGCCAACGATCTTCCCAGCCGGTGCGAACCAGCACGATGCGGCCGGGGGCGATGCGGCCATGGCGGCTCTCCCAGTCGAGAAAATCGCTCACCTGAATGAGATAATCGGGGTTTTTTTTCGCTTTGGCGGCCACGTCGACGACGATTCCCGGCGCCATCAGTCGGTCGAGGGGGATATCGTCCACATGCCAGCTGCCCTGAAAAAAATGCGCCGGCGCGTCGAGATGCGTTCCGCCGTGCTCGGAGGCGCTGATGTCGTTGGACTCGTACCAATAGCCCTTTCCGGTGGGGCCTTTGTGCACTTCGTCGAGATGGAACGATTTGCTCGTCGGCCAGTAGATGGTTGTTTCGTCGAACGCGTGCGTCAGGTCGAGGATTCGGCGCTCCTCCGCCCCGGCGGGGGAAAGAGGCAACGCGGGCAGGAGGGCGATCAAGAGGAGGGCAATGCGTTCTTGCAACGGGCTGCAGAGACGGTTCATGGCGTTTCTCGCTTCAAGGCGGGTTCAGGAAAGCCGGCTCCTGGCCGGTGCGTCAAAAGCCAATGAGGTGTATTATACTCCAGAAGGGTATCATACTTTAAGCACCGCCGAATTTACCACCGATTGATAAGCGCCAATGATGGAACAGGCGACATGAACGACACGACCGCGAAAAAACATTCCATTCAGATTCCCGTCGAGGGCATGAGTTGCGCGAGCTGCTCCTCCCGCATCGAGAAGAAGATCGGCGGAATGGCGGGCGTCGCCAGCGCCCGCGTCAATTTTGCGGCCGAGCGGGCGACGGTGGAGTTCGACCCGCGGCTGGCATCGCTGGCAGACTTCAGTTCCGCCATCGAGCGTCTGGGGTTCAAGGTTCCTCGGGTGCGCACCGTGTTTCCCGTCGAGGGCATGACCTGTGCCTCCTGCGTGTCTCGGGTGGAAAATAAACTGCGCGGCCTTGAGGGGGTGATGAAGGTGGAGGTGAACCTCGCCACCGAGCGCGCGGCGGTGGAATACATTCCTTTGCTGGTGAGCGTGCAGGATTTCCAGGCGGAGCTCGCGGTGGCGGGTTACACATTGCACGCGGAAGAGGAGGCTGGCAAGGAGGGCGGGGAGGAGCGCCACGCCGCCGAATTGAAAAAAATGGCCGTGCGCTTCGGCGCATCGGCGGTGCTGACGTCGGGGTTGTTGGCCGGTGCGATGGCGGCGGGGCTTGGCCACGGCTGGCAATTCGCGCTGGCGACGCCCGTGCAGTTCTGGGGCGGGGCGCTTTTCTACGGCGGTGCCTTCAAGGGGCTTCGCCACGGCACCGTCGACATGAACACCCTGGTGGCGGGGGGGACCTCGGCGGCTTACTTTTACAGCGCCTTCGCCACCCTGTTTCCTTCCGCGATGAGCTTTCTCGGTGAAGAGGTGGTGGTTTATTTCGATACTTCGGCGGTCATCATCACTTTGGTTCTGCTCGGTCGCTGGATGGAAGCGCGGGCCAAGAGCCGCGCCTCGAACGCCATCCGCAAACTCATCGGATTGCAGCCGAAGACGGCGCGCGTCGAGAGAGAAGGGCGTGAGGTGGAGGTGCCTGTTCTCGAGCTGGTCCCCGGCGACCGGCTGGTGGTCCGGCCCGGAGAACGGATTCCCGTCGACGGGCGGATCGTAGAAGGCAGTGCGGCCATCGACGAGTCGATGATCACCGGTGAAAGCGTTCCCGTCGACAAGGTGCCGGGGGATCCTGTGATCGGCGCGAGCATCAACACTACGGGTTTTTTCAAAATGGACGCCGAGCGCGTGGGCCGCGATTCGGTGCTGGCGCAAATCGTCCGCCTGGTGGAGGAGGCGCAGGGCAGCAAGGCTCCGGTGCAGCGCCTCGCTGACCGGGTGGCGGCGGTGTTCATTCCCACGGTCATGGCGATCGCCCTTGCGGCCTTCGTGTTCTGGTTCACCTTCGGCGGCCGGATGATGGAGTTGCCCGCACCACCCTTCGTGTTCGCCTTGATGACGTTTATCTCCGTGCTCATTATCGCCTGCCCATGCGCCCTCGGGCTTGCGACGCCCACCGCCATCATGGTGGGAACGGGCAAGGGGGCGGAGCTCGGCATTCTGATCAAGGGCGGTGAAACGCTGGAAAAAGTGCAGAAGATCGAGACCATCGTTTTCGACAAAACGGGAACCCTCACCCGCGGGCGGCCGGAGGTGACGGATGTCATCGCGCTGGAGGATTGCCCCGTACCGCCGGACCGGCTCCTTGCCCTGGCGGCCTCGCTGGAAAAGGCTTCGGAGCATCCGCTGGCGCGCGCGGTGGTGGACGAGGCCGGGCGGCGCGGGATCAAGCTCGAACCGGTGACCGAGTTCGTCACGCGGCCGGGGTTCGGGGTTTGCGGACGGATTGGGGATTCCAGGGTCTCCCTTGGCAACGTCCGCATGATGGTGGACGACGGCCTTGATATTTCCCGCTTTCAGGAGGGCCTGGAAGAACTCTCCAGTAGGGGCAAAACGCCGATGCTCGTCGCCTTCGACGGGGCCGTGGCGGGGGTTGTCGCCGCCGCCGATATCGTCAAGCCCGAGGCCCGGGAGGCCGTCGGTCGCCTGAAAAAAATGGGGCTGGAGGTCGCCCTGGTGACTGGAGACAACCCCGAGACGGCGCGCGCCATTGCCGGCGAACTTCTTATCGATACCGTGCGCGCCGAAGTGCTGCCCGCCGGCAAGGCCGATGAAATCGCGAAACTCAAGGCCCAGGGCCGTTTCGTGGCCATGGTGGGCGACGGCATCAACGATGCGCCGGCGCTGGCCCGGGCCGATGTCGGCATCGCTCTGTCTTCCGGCACCGACGTCGCCATGGAAGCCTCCGATATCACCCTGATGAGCCACGACTTGCATGCGGTCGCCGATGCCATCGAGCTTAGCCGCAGGACGTTGCAAAAGATCCGGCAAAACCTTTTCTGGGCGTTTTTCTATAATTGTCTGGGCATTCCCATTGCCGCGGGGGTGCTTTATCCGTTTTCCGGCGTGTTGCTCAAACCGATTTTCGCCGCCGCGGCCATGTCCTTCAGCTCGGTGTCGGTGGTGAGCAATTCTCTTCTTCTGAAGCGGTTCAAGCCCTCCCGGAGCCGGGAATGATTCGCCGCTTAGAAAAAATCATCAAAATTTTCTTCCGTGAGCTGAAAACCGTTATATACTGGCCGCGAATCGTTCTTTCAACGCGGAACGGATGATCCTCCATGAGCACCTCACGCACCAAATTTTCCATCGGCCAGCCCATCCATCACCTGCTTTTCGATTATCGCGGCATCATTGTCGATGCCGATCTCGAATTTCAGCTCAGTGATGAGTGGTATGAACAGATGGCCCGCTCCCGGCCGCCCAAAGATAAGCCCTGGTACCACGTCCTGGTGGCGGATGAAAAGGGCATGCGGCGCACCTATGTTGCGGAATGCAACTTGGAGCCCGATACCACCGCCCTGAACTGATTGCGCTTCAGGCGGCTGGCTGGCGCTCGCTCCTTATTAAATTGACAAGTAAATTATTTTTCAATACCCTATAAAGGCAGTTATTTACAGGGAATTTCATATAAATTTAAGTAATTTATAAGACCGGTTGGAGGATCGCATGGGCGCATTCGTAGTCGTTCTTTTGATCGGCTTGGCGATTTGCTATTTTCTGCAGATCGACATGCCTTTCCTCATCGTGGGTGGAGGGTTGATTGCCTCCGGAGTGATTATCCTGTGCAGCCAGATGTACGGTTATCTCGATTTGCAGGTGGCGAAGTGGGAGCCGAAACCGTTGCTTGGCGCGGTCAAGGGTTTGTACAGCGAGGACTCCTCGGTTTACCAGTGGGCGGATGCGCCGCAATCGATGCTGGGCCTGCATGGCTTCATGCAGATGATGCCCCTGTCTCTCTTCCTCATGATCATCGGTTTTCTGTTTTGCTGGTTTTACTCGAACCGCTGAGCCGGTTCGAAGCGTCTCACCTGCCGCGGGACTGGCCCCTACAGGCCCATGAATTCGAAGCCGGGCAGCCTTCTGAAGCCGGTGGAAAATGCCACCGCCCCTGACGCATCCACCACCATCCCCTCCACGTTTTCCAGGGACTCAATCAGTTCCAAGCCTTTTTTCCGCCCCAGGACAAATACCGCCGTCGCCAGCGCATCGGCATCGGCGGTGTTTGCGGTGACGATCGTGGCGGAGGTCAAGCCCATGGACGGCATTCCCGTTACCGGGTCGAGGATGTGATGATAGCGGACGCCGCCGTGGATGTAGTATCTCTGGTAATCCCCGGAAGTGGCCACCGCGATGTCCTCGGCGTCGAACGCCGCGATGAGGGATTCCGGCTTGCGGGGATGCTGAAGGCCGACACGCCACGCCTTTCCGGCGGCGGGGCGGCCGAGCACCGCGAGATCACCGCCGGCGTTGACCAGGGCGTTTTTAACGCCGGCGCCGGCGAGGACGGCGAGGGCGCGGTCCACCGCGTAGCCCTTGCCGATGGCTCCGAGGTCGAGTTTCATGCCCGCTTTCCCGAGCCGGATTTGCCCGTCGCGGATTTCTATGGCCGCGTCGTCGACGAGGTCCAGCGCGCGGGTCAGGGTTTTGCCCGCGGGCGGCGGGCCGGGCTCGGGGTCCTCGAAATGCCAGAGCGCCACCACTGGCCCCAAGCTGAGGCGGAACGTGCCTTTCGTGAGTTTTCCCCAGCCGAGGCCGCGCCGCACCACCTCGATGAACTCGGCGGGTGCGGGCGTGAATGGTCCTCCGGCGTTTTGGTTGATGAGAGACAGCAGGGAATCCGGCCGGTGCGGGCTCATCATCTCTTCCAGCCGCGCCATCTCGCCGAACGCCAGGTTCACGGCGTCGTCGTGGCCCCGCGGCTGGCCGGCGGGCAGGTGGATCTCCACCAGCGTGCCCATGATGAACCGGGTTCGCCGTTCCTCCCCCCCGGGGCCGGGCTGACAGGCCGAGAGAAGCAGAAGGGCGGCGAGGAGGCTGCGCGCGGTCATCCGCTCAGCGCTCGAAACCGGCGACCAGGACTTCGCGGTTGTACGCCGCGATCACGTCGCCGCGGTTGACCATGCCGATGACTTTGCCTGCATCCTCGGAGCGGACGACGGGCAACTGCTCGACGTCGAGACGGGCGAACAACTCCATGGCCTCGTTGATGTTGTTCTCGGGTTTGAGGGTGTACACATCGCGGGTCGCAAGGTCGTTGGCGAGGACCAGGTCTTCGAG
>CP070799.1:495957-506397 GCA_020343535.1 Nitrospinaceae bacterium
CGGCTGCCGGTATCGATGAGGGCGGTGGCGATGATGGTCAGGCTGCCGCCTTCCTCCAGGTTCCTGGCGGCGCCGAAAAAGCGTTTGGGCCGCTGCAAGGCGTTGGAGTCCACACCGCCGGAGAGAACCTTGCCGCTCGGCGGCACGATGGCGTTGTAGGCGCGGGCCAAGCGGGTGATGCTGTCGAGCAGGATCACCACGTCCTTCTTGTGCTCGACCAGGCGCTTGGCCTTCTCGCTCACCATTTCGGCCACCTGAACGTGGCGCTGCGCCGGCTCGTCGAACGTCGAACTGATGACCTCGCCCTTGACCGAACGCATCATGTCGGTCACTTCCTCGGGCCGCTCGTCGATCAACAGGACGATGAGCACGATCTCCGGATAATTGGTGCTGATGCTGTTGGCGATGGACTGCAGGAGCATCGTCTTGCCGGTGCGCGGCGGGGCGACGATGAGACCGCGCTGACCCTTGCCGATGGGCGTCATGAGGTCCATCACGCGGGCACTCATATTTTTACCTGTCGGTGTTTCCAGACGAATCCGCTCTTCCGGATAAAGCGGGGTCAGGTTGTCGAACAGGATTTTGTCTTTGGTCTTGTCGGGATTTTCAAAGTTGATGGCCTCCACTTTCAGGAGCGCGAAATACCGCTCGCTGTCTTTCGGAGGACGGATCTGCCCGGAGATGGTGTCACCGGTGCGCATGTCGAACTTGCGGATCTGCGACGGGGACACGTAGATGTCGTCGGGACCGGGCAGGTAGTTGTACGTCGGCGCGCGCAGGAAGCCAAAGCCGTCGGGCAGGATTTCCAGAACCCCTTCACCAAACAACAGGCCTTCTTTCTCGGTCTTGGCCTCAAGGATCTTGAAAATGAGATCCTGCTTGCGAAGACCGCTGTGCCCCTGAATCTTCAACTGCTTGGCGATGTTGGTGAGTTCGGAAATGGTTTTGGACTTTAATTCTTCAATATTCATTTGTCTTTATTTCTCTTGAGGTGGAGATTTAGGTTGGGTTTCGTGCTGAACCCCGTTTTTAGGTTACGGGTCGACTCTCTGTGAGGATAGGCCAAGCCTTGCGCTTTGAGAAAATGGGTTGAGTAAAACCGCTCTATAAATAAATTGAGGTGCAGCGACTGAAATGGATTGGATTTTTTGAGGTTTTCTATGAGGCTTTGGAGATCTTTTTTAGGGTATCCAGTTATCCGGATATTGTCAACTTTTTTTTGGCTCTCCCACGCCCCGCCACCGCGCCGCGACCCGCTTTCCACCACGGCTTGACTCGCCGCTGGCGCTGGCGTAACATACTGTATCCATAGCCCTATCAATCCGGGTCCTTTTTTTGCCATATATTTTCGCTTTTTATTCGCCATCATGTTCGTCCACTTGAACTGCCACAGCCACTATTCGCTCCAGGCCGGCGTCGACAGCATCGATGCTCTGGCCCAGGCCGCCGCCGCCATGGGATGCCCGGCGCTCGCGCTCACCGACACCGACGGCCTTTACGGGGCGGTGTCGTTTCACCGCGCCGCCCGCGCCGCCGGAATACGCCCGATTTATGGCGCGGAAATCAGCGGTTCCGGCGAAAGGAGCGAGCCGCGCGCGGTGATCCTCGCCAAGGATCTTCAGGGCTTCGGCGAGGTCTGCGCCGTCATCACCGACCGCCACCTGGACCCCGGCTTTTCTCTCGCCAGGCGTCTTGGAGACGCGAGCGACCGGGTCGTCATCCTCTCGGCCGACTCGCGGGTGCTCGATGCGGTGGCGCGGGCGCGCGGCGCCGGCAACCTGTACGCCGAGCTCTCGCGCCTGGCCGGAGGCCGCGCAAGCCGGGACCTTCTCGCGTTCGCCCGCCGCCGGGGCCTGCCGGTGGCCGCGACGAACCGGGTATTGTTCCTGCGCCGTGAGGGCTTTGCCATCCACCGGCTGCTCGCGGCCATCCGCACCGGCACCACCCTCTCCACGCTGCCGGAGGGTGCTGCGGCCCCTCCCGCAAGCTGGATGAAGACGCCGGCGGAGATGGCGCGCCTTTTCGCCGATGTGCCCGAGGCGGTGCAAAACACGCGACGGATCGCCGAGCGCTGCAATGTGACGCTTCCCATCGGTGAGATCCTGTTTCCAAGGTTTCCCCTGCCGGCGGGAGAGACTCCCTCCTCCCGCCTGGAGGCGCTGACCCGGCGCGGCGTCCGCGCGCTTTACCCCGGCCGCCTCGCGGAGGCCACGCGCCGCCTTGACCATGAGCTCAAGGTCATCAACGGCCTGTCCTTCGCGCCTTACTTCCTCATCGTCTGGGACGTCGTGCGCGAGGCGCGCTCGCGCGGCATCCCGACGGTGGGCCGGGGGTCGGCAGCGAACAGCCTGGTGTGCCGGGCGCTGGGGATCACCGAGGTGGACCCCCTCGGCCACAATCTGTATTTCGAGCGCTTCCTGAACCCTGAACGGACGGATTACCCGGACATCGATATCGATTTCCCCTGGAACCGGCGCGATGAAATGCTCGATTACGTTTTCGACAAATACGGGCGCGAGAACGTTGCACTGATTTCAGCGCATGTGCATTTTCGCGGCCGCAGCGCCCTGCGCGAGGTGGGCCGGGCGCTCGGCATTCCAGGCGCGGAGATCGACGCGCTCACCCGCGCCCTGCCGTATGGGGTGGATGTGGCGCGCCTCGGCGCGGCCCGCGAAACGATCCCCGAGTGCCGCCATCTGCCACTGGAGGATGAGCCGTACCGCGGCATGATCGCCCTTGCGCAACAGATCGAGGGACTGCCGCGCCATCTGTCGATCCATTGCGGCGGCATCGTCATCTCCCCGTTTCCAATCATTCAGCGGATGCCGCTTCAGAAAACGCCGAAGGGGTTCGTGGTCACGCAGTTCGACATGTACCCGGTGGAGGACATGGGCCTGCTCAAGATCGACCTGCTGGCGCAGAAGGGGCTCGCCGTTCTCACCGACACGGTGCGGGCGGTTGCGGCGCGGCACAACGTGCGCATCGATTTTGCGCGCCTCGACCCGGCGCGGGACCCGGCCACCCGCGCACTCATCCGCCGGGGTGACACCATCGGCTGCTTCTACATCGAATCGCCCGGCATGCGCAACCTGCTGAAGAAACTTCGGGTGGAGAGCTTCGAGATGCTGACCGCGGCGAGCTCGATCATTCGCCCGGGGGTCGCCGACAGCGGCATGATGAAAGCCTTCATCGACCGCCACAACAGCCGCGAGGCAGTGCGCACCCCGCATCCCCGCATGGCCAGGCTCCTCAGGGACACATTCGGCGTCATGATCTACCAGGAAGACGTGATCAAGGTGGTGCACGACATCGCAGGCATGAGCCTGGGCGAAGCCGACCGCCTGCGGAAGTGCATGAGCAAGAAAAGAAACTGGGAAGACATCCGCATCCACCGCGAGCGCTTTCTCTCGGGCGCCGTGGCGCGCGGGGTGCGTTCAGGCGCGGCGCTTGAGATCTGGCGGCAGATCGAGAGTTTCGCGGGCTATGCCTTCTGCAAAGCGCACAGCGCGTCGTTCGCCATCGTCTCCTACCAGACGGCGTACCTCAAGGCGCATCACCCCGCCGAGTTCATGGCGGCGGTGCTGTCGAACCGCGGCGGCTTCTACGCCGCCGCCGCTTATGTTGAGGAAGCGCGGCGCATGGGGCTGACGATCCTGCCACCCTGCGTCAACGCAAGCGAGGCGACGTTCACGGCGGTAGCCCGGCCGGGTGGCCGGAACCGCGAAGCGGCCGGCGGGGCGGCGGCGAATGCCATCCGCGTCGGGCTTGGCCAGTTCAAGAACGTGGGACAGTGCGCCATCGACTCCATCTTGGCCGAGCGCCGGCGGGGCGGCTCCTACACCTCGCTGGCGGATTTTCTGTCGCGCGCCGCGATCGGCGAAGCTGAAACAGAGGCGCTCATCCTCGCTGGCGCCTGCGACGCGCTGGGCGGAACGCGCCCCGAACTTTTGTGGCAGCTCCAACTGCTCGCGCACGGGAGGAAAAGGGGGGTGGCCTCCCTGCCCGGTTTTTTCCCTTTCTCCGGTGCCACCATCCCCACTCTTCCGGATTACACGCTCCGAGAGAAGCTGCTGGTCGAGCTTGCGTGCCTGGACATCACGGTATCGGCCCATCTGCTTTCGCTGTACGACATCGAGGCGGCCGGGCGCGTCCCGGCAAAAGCACTTCGCCGGCTCGCTGGCCGAGTGGTCACGCTGACCGGCTGGCTTGTCCACGCCAAGCGCACGCGCACGGTGAAAAACGAGTTCATGAAATTCCTGATGCTGGAAGACGCCACAGCGGCTTTCGAGGTGACCTTGTTTCCCCGGGTTTACCGCCGCTTCGGGCCACTCCTCTACGACCGCGGCCCCTACACCGTCACCGGCCGGGTGGAGCAAGAGGGCGACTGCCTGACCGTGACGGCGCACCGGCTGAGCCGTGTTGCGGAAGCGTGACCTCTCGCCTCCAGGCCGGCGGCGAGCGGCAAGAAAGCAGGCTAGGGCTTTTCGCACAGAAGAATCTTTCGGGTTTTGCGGTCGGAATCGAACCGGGTCACCTTGAAATAGTTGGCCAGCTCGCCGGAAACGGTTTCGAGATCATATTCGATGTCGCACCCATGGTCCAGCAGGTGGATGTTGCCGTCGGTGCAGTCCACGTGTTCGAAGATCACCGCTTTCGCTGACAGTGCGTCCATGAGGCGGGCGAGGCGAGCGAACGACTGCCTGCCATTGATATGCAGATGGTGCATGACGGCAAGACACATCATCACCTCCGACCGGAAGCGCTCTATCCTGGGGGGGGGCTTACCTTTCTTCTTCGGGTTTGGACCGCCCCGTTAATTTTTTAAATACGGCGGTGATCTATCGGTAGGACCTGAGCACCCACCCGGCAACCACGCCAAATACCAGGATGTACGCCATCTGGTAAAGAGACCCCAAAAACCCCGGGTCCACCTAGGCGTTGGCGGCCGCAGGCATCAAGACGATAAAGGGGATGATCCAGAAAATTCGCCCCATCTACGCCCTCGCTTTATTACCGGTTACTTTTATTGTATATAATTTGTTAAGCTTGCCAGTTGATTCCACCTTGATAATCCCCTGTTCGGGCAGCTCAGGCAACGAGGGAGTTCCAGGGGAGGGATTCGAAAAGGCTCCCGCCAAAACCCAGCGGATATAATGAACCATGGCATCGACTAATTTTGAGCCGGCGTACATGAAGCTCTTTCGCACCGGCGAGCTGTACCAGCGCTCCCGGGAGGCGGTGCGCACGCTCGACCGGTGCCGGGTGTGCCCGCGCGATTGCGATGTGGACCGGCTGGCGGATGAGACCGCGCTCTGCAAAACCGGGCGTCATGCCATCGTTTCCAGCCACTTTCCTCATTTTGGCGAGGAAGACTGCCTCAAGGGAACCCGGGGCAGTGGCACGATTTTCTTTTCCATGTGCAACCTCAGGTGCGTTTTCTGCCAGAACCTCGACATCAGCCAGAAAGTGGATGGGACCGAGACACCGCCGGAGGGCCTGGCGCTCCTGATGATGGACCTGCAAAACCGCGGCTGCCACAACATCAACTTCGTGACGCCGGAACATGTGGTTCCGCAAATTCTGGAGGCGCTGCCGATGGCTGTGCAAATGGGGCTTCGTCTGCCATTGGTTTACAACACTGGGGCTTACGATTCGCTGGAAAGCCTGCGCTTGATGGACGGGGTGGTGGACATCTACATGCCGGATTTCAAATACTGGGACGCAGGGCTCGCGGAGAAGTATCTCAAGGCGCGCGATTATCCCGAGGTGGCGAAACGGGCGATTCGGGAAATGCACCGGCAGGTGGGGGACCTGGTGATCGACGAGACGGGGCTGGCCCAGCGCGGCCTGTTGGTGCGCCACCTGCTGATGCCGGGAGAAGCGGCGGATTTTAATTCGATCATTGAGTTTATTGTGCGTGAAATTTCCCCGCACACCCACGTAAACATCATGGACCAGTACCGGCCGGCAGGAAAGGTCGGAGCCACGCGCTATCCGGAGATCAACCGGCGGATATCAATCGAGGAGCTCAAGCGTGTATATACGGCCGCGCGCACTTTGGGGCTTTATCGCTTCGATGCCTCCCTTTGACCGCACAGAGGGCCCGTCCGACCCCACGCATAACCCCCCCGGGGCTCCCTGCACAAATGCGATGAGCATCACCAACAACGCAATTGCGCTCAGCCCAAGCCCCTTCCGCAAGCCTTTGGGCTCATATACGAATTCAACTTCGTGCCGACCGGGAGGGAGGAGAACGGCACGAAAAAAATAATTCGCACGGATGATCTCTTTTTTTTGACCATTAACCCAAGCCTGCCAGCCCGGGAAGTACGAATCCAAATTGACAAGAAAACCGTACCCGTTTTGCTCAAGGGTCACGTTAATCCGGTTCGGCTGATAAGTCGCGGCAATAACCTTTCCTGCGTATGCCTCGGTTCTTGTCATTCCAACGGGCTCACTGACCAATACTTCGGAATGGGGATCGAAAGACTTGCTTAACAAATGCTTTAAAATCGCATTCTCGCCCACAACCCTTGCGTCTGGAACGAGGAACACCCTCTCAAGGGGATCGTCCAGCTTTATCAGCTCTTCCTTTGGCTTGAGGCGAATTCCGCCTTCTTCCGGAATCATGCCTTCGGTGGTGATAACATAGCGAACGTTGGACCGCTCAAGCAGTCTGATCTTTTCAGGGAGAGAGGCGTGGGCAAACACCGCCCGCCAGATCTCCTCCAACTTTAGGCCCAGCCCCAACAGGCCTGGCATAAGGTTCAGATCATAGGTATTAGCCATATTGGGAAGTAAAAAGTTTTTCATGTCCTCCGAGGTTATCGATGTCATGTTTTGGGGAATTTCATCCAGCATTCCCCGCCATTCGAAACCCATCCTGGGATCGCTGAAAATCCGGTACGAATAGAACCGGGAGTCCTTTTTTATTTCTCTCGCGATCGGCGGGGGTGAAATAAAGTACTCCCTATCCACCAGGTTGATAAGGAAGGAATTGTGCGAAACAAGATCCATCAGGATCAGCGCAATGAGGATGAACCGGCCCGCCTGGCGGCTCAGTCTCCGGCCATGCAATAGAAACAGCAATAAAATAAAAACCCCCAGAAAAAGGAGGGTCATTCTTGAGTGGCCCGGGGGCGCATAAATGGAAAGAACCATTGAAATTCCAAAAAAAATAATCACAACCCACAACGGACCCTTTTCCTTACGCGGTACGGTTTTTTCCATCAGAGCGTCAAATACATGCGCCGAAAGAAACACCATGGCGAACGCAGTCAGAAAAAAATACTTCTCCGGATACTGAAACCTGTCGAGCATGGGGACGATGTTAAAGACATATTCATAGAGGGGGTTATATTTACCCAAGGATAAAAACAGGCCCGCACAAAACATGACCGCCCAGAACCATGCTTTTCGATCACGCAGTACAATTATAGCCAAAATTGAAAATGCCAGCGGGATAATGCCCATGTTTAAACTGGCAATAAGGGTATCTGGAAAGCTCTGATTCGCCTGCGTCATCCGGAGAATGTCGTACGGAAATATTAGCGAAAATAAATGCGACGGGTTCAAAGACCAATGAGCATGGGCATCAAATGTAATTCCGCCCGCCCGGACAGATTCCTGAACCAGCGAAGCCGTGGCCATCAGTTGAAACGCCGTCAACCCAAGACTCAATAATACTGCCCCCGCCACCAAGAGCCCTCTCCTGAAGACGCTCCTATCATCCCGCAGGACCACCGCCACGTAAGCGCCGACCAGCAGGACCGTCAGTACGCTGGTTTCCGGACTGCCGTCAAGCGTTTGGATCGACAAAACGACAACCGCTAGCAACATTAGCGCCTTGCTTTTCTTCACAATCCATTTCTCGAAACATAAAATCACCAAAGGAACCCAGGCCGTGGCGTGAAAGTGACTGATCAGGCTGGTGATAGACAGGAAGTACCCGCCCAAACAGGACACCAGGGCACTAACCAATGACGCTAAAACGGAATGGTTCCAGTATCTCGTCAACCCGTAAACCGAGATGGCTAGCAGAAAATGATGCAATACAAAATTCGCAGTGAAAGCTACCGGAAAACTATCGATTAAATAAATCAGGCTGAGAGGATAGAAGACTTCAGTTTGCAACTCTGCAAAAAAAGGCGCACCGGAAAATATCCCCGGGTCCCACCAGGGAATAAATCCCTCTTGATAGGCCCCGTGCAGGTACTTGTGCATGGGGTAATTGAATCTGGCAATATCCTTAAAGCCGAGGACCATCTTGCCGGCCCCCAGCATGGGGGCGTAAAACGCAGAAAACAGAGCAACCAGAAACAGGACCGCTTGCCAGTCTTTAATTCCAGAATATTTCTGACAAGTGTCTTTCGGAGGTGATTTGGGGTAACTCATCAGGAGGGTGAACGTGTGAGATGATAAAGAGGAGATATTGGCCGATAAGTCGCAGCACCTGCGGCGGGATATAATTTAACATCTCGTTCTGAGCCGCCACAAGCATTATGTCTTCTTCCAAATGATCGCAACTATGAGTGCGTCACAAGAGGACCCGAGCTTTTTCTTTCCGGCAACCTGTGATAACATTCAGATTATTTTCATCGGGCTTCACGGCCCACTGAACTTCGTTTCAACTAAGGATGAGACATGGCACAAAGCGAAAGAGACGACACCAGTCAATGTGAGAGATGCCTGCCGGCATATTGCTGCAATTATTTTGCGTTTGAAATCGATGAGCCGGAGGACAGGAAGGATTACGACAGCCTGCTATGGAAGATCGCCCACGACAAGGTGTCGATCTACATCTACCGGAAATCCTGGTACATCATGATCCACACCCGCTGCAATTTCCTGACGCCGGAAAATAAGTGCGCAATTTATGAAAACAGGCCCTATATGTGCCGGGAGCACAGCACGGAAAATTGCGAGTTCACCGGTGACGATTATGGCTTCACCGAGCATTTCAAAAGCTACGATGATCTTTTGCGCTACATCAAGGCCAACACCAACTTCCGCTTTAAACAGGAGCCCACGGGAGTTCCGGCCAATTGCATCTAGCTTGGGGGAGGGGTGTGTTGAAGGCGGACCCGCCGGGCAATGGGGGCCGCCTGGGGCGGGTTACTTGTCCTCGGTTTTCTTCTTTTCCTTGCCTTCCGCCTTGGGTGCAGCTTTCTTGGCTTTGGGTGCGGCCTTCTTAGCCTTTGGAGCGGCTTTCTTTTCCTCACCCGCCGCTTCCTTCTTTGCCGCCGTTTTGCCCGGGGCTTTTTTCCTTGTGGTTTTCTCGGCCTTCGCCTCCTTGGGTTTCGCGGCTTCTCCCTCGACGAGTTCGATATAGGCCATGGGCGCGTCGTCCCCTCGGCGATGGCCGATTTTGATGATGCGGGTGTAGCCGCCGTTCCGGTTGGCGTATTTCTCCGCCAGGGGGCCAAACAGCTTCTGCAAGGCGGCATTGTCTGTCACGTTGCGGAACGCCCGGCGGCGGGCGTGCAGGGTTCCCTTTTTTCCCAGGGTGATGGTTTTCTCGACCTTGCCCCGCAATTCCTTGGCCTTGGGCAGGGTGGTTCGAATCCGCTCTTTTTCGATTAGGGCGGTGACAAGGTTGCGGAACAGGGCTTTCCTGTGCGCTGAGGTACGGCCGAATTTTCTACCTGCTTTTAAGTGACGCATCGGACCTGATATTCTCCTGGGTTAGGGTGGGCGGTTATCGCTCGGCGATATCGGCCTCGACCTCTTTCTTTTTTCTCGCCTGGCTGATTTGCTTGAGGTCTTCCTCTTCCACCTTCATGCCAAGGTGAAGCCCCATCTCCTCCAGGATTTCCTTGATCTCGTTCAACGATTTTCTGCCGAAGTTGCGGGTTTTGAGCATTTCGGAGTCGGTCTTCTGGACCAGTTCCGCGATGGTCTGGATATTGGCGTTCTTCAGACAGTTGTACGAACGGACAGAAAGCTCAAGCTCCTCGACGCATTTGGCCATGTTGGCGAGCATCTTCTGTTTCTTTTCATCGACCTGGGGCTGAACCGGCTCGGGTTCTTCATCGAAGTTAATGAAGATCTGCATATGGTCCTTGACGATCTTCGCGGCGTACGCTACGGCGTCGTCCGGCGTGATGCCACCATTGGTCCAAAGTTCCATGATGAGCGAATCGTAATCGGTGGACTGTTCGACGCGGGTGTTCTCCACGCGGTAGTTCACTTTCTCCACCGGTGAGAAGACCGAGTCCAGTGGGATCATCTGAACCGATTCGTCTTCGAGGACCTGGCGGTCGGCGGGCACATAGCCGCGGCCTTTGCGGACGATCATCTCGATATCGATGGAGCCGTTTTGATCGATCGTGGCGATGTGATGATCGGGGTTCAGGATCACCAGATCGGCATCGGCGGTGATGTCCCCCGCTTTCACGGTACCCGGAGTGCTGCTCTTCTGGTATATTCTTTTGCTGTCGC
>CP070799.1:506497-516922 GCA_020343535.1 Nitrospinaceae bacterium
GAGAGGATTTGAACCTCCGACCCTCTGCTCCCAAAGCAGATGCGCTGCCAGGCTGCGCTACGCCCCGTTTTCTGGTTCGCCCGCCCGGGCGCTTGGCTTTTTAGCGCGCCGAATGCATGGCGGTCATTTGCTGCCGCTGTTCGGGCGTCAGGATCTTGAGCAGGGCGATCTTGGCTTCCACCATGGCGTGGATGGAGCGGGCCTTGCTCGCGGCGATGCGGTCCGCCACAGTGCGCATGGCCGCTTCGTCCACCGTGCCGGAATGCGCCAGCTTATCAAGCTCCATGTGGGCGATTTTATGGTCGGCCTTGGCCCGCACGCGCTCTTTCTTGTATTCGAATTCGGCGTCCTTCATGGCTTCGACCTGCTGCGCCGTCAGCCCCAGTTTTTTCTTGAAGCCCAGCACGTGCGCGAACGGGTTCCTGCCGTGGCCGCCATGCCCGCCCTTGCTGTAGCCATGGCCGCTCTTGCCGTGCGGGTAGACATTGGAATAGCCGGAGCGGCCGTGGTGGCTGTAGCTTCTACCGTGGCCGGAGCCTTCCTTCTTGGCATGCGCCTTGTCGCAGTCTTTATTCTTGTGCGGGTCGCCGCGGCCGGAGCCTTCCTTGCGGCTCTTGTCTTTATCGCACTTCTTTTTCTTGTGGGCGTAGGGGCGGCTGCCTTCGCTTTTTCCCTGCGGGTGCATGGGGCGGTGATGCCTGGGGAGCATCTTCCGCTTGCTCCCCTCCTCTTTTCCTTCCGGCGCGGCCGGGCTCTCGACCGCGGCGGCCGGGGCCTGGGAGCCAGCATCGAAGCTGTAACTTCCGGCGCTGTCGGTCCCCTTGATATCGACCGACCCTTGCTGCGCCTCGGCGGTGCCGAAGGGCAACAAGAGCAGGGCGGCGAGGGGGATGAGCGTCATGATTTTCATGTTCGGCATGGGGTCCTCCGTATCGGGATGGGATGAACGCCTGAGATTCCTTTGCGGCCACCCTCCGGGCCACGGGGGCGGCCCGGGCCGAGGGGGGTGAGGAACCGGCTGAGTTTGGCACGCCCGGCAGGATTCGAACCTGCGACCTACGGATTCGAAGTCCGGAACTCTATCCAGCTGAGCTACGGGCGCGTGTTATTTAAATTGGGGTGAGCGACGGGATTTGAACCCGCGACCACTGGAGCCACAATCCAGTGCTCTACCAACTGAGCTACGCCCACCATTAGGCTTGCCTGACTGTATGTTTCGCTATGCTAAAAGTGCAGATTTTAAAGTTTAATCCATCGGCCGCGCTTTGTAAAAGAAAATTTCCGCGCCGGTTTCGGGTGGGTTTTCTAGCCGGGCTCCGCCGGGGGCCTATTTGATAACGCGCAGGTGACTGCGGTCTCGCTTGCCGGCGGGCGGCTTTCTCGCGCCCTTCTCGCGCCGGGCGGTTTTCGCCGGGGGCGGGGGGGCTGTCTGGGCCGGCGGCTGGGTGGGCAGGCCGGAGAGGTCCAGATCTTCGGGGATGCTTTTCTCCCACACTTGAATCTTTTTCATGCCGGGCTCGTACACCGCCCACACGGCGTCGAAGGGGATGATGCAGGGGTGCGGCCGCCCGGCAAACGCCAGGGTCACGGTCACCCCTTCCTCCTTGATTTCGATCGGCCTGCGGAAGTTAAGGTTGAGGATGAGGTTGAGGGCGGGGTCGGCCTTGTGCGCCTTGGGGACGTCCACGCTGTCCTTGCGGGCGTCGAGGCATACCATGGCGTCGCCTTCCTCGAGCAGGCTGAGCAGGAAATCGTATTTGTGTTTGTTGTCTGTTTCCATTGTTTTAAAATAGCATAAAACCGGTGGCGGTTTAAAGCCTTCCTTCCCGGCCCTCCCGGCCGGGTCTCGGGCAGGCGGCTCTTGTCCGCGCCAGGGAGGACATGTTATGATGCGTCTTTTTTTCAGGGGCTTCAGGGCCGCGGCGCTTTTTGCGGGCGGCTTTCGGCCACCTTCAACGGAGATATGAACCACGCCATGACTGCAAACAAGATCGGCCAATTAGTGCTTGCGGGAGCCCTCTTCATTCTTCTTTCTGCCGGCCCGGCGCGGGCCGAGGGCATGAAAACCGTCCGGGTGCTGGAAAACATCTATACCATCGTTCATGGTGATGGCATCGACTCCAACACCACCTTCATCGTCACCGGCGAGGGGGTGGTGGTCATCGACACGCGGGTGAACCCGGCCGAGGCAGCGAAGGTGAAGGAGATCATCCGCGAGCACACCGACCTGCCGGTCATCGCGGTCATCAACACGCACTACCACGGCGACCACACGTTCGGCAACCAGGTGTTCCGCGACAGCCACACTATCATCGCACACGAAAACGTACAAAAGGCGCTCCGGGGCAGCGCTGGCCAGGACCACCTGGATCGAGTGAAGAGCTTCGGCATCACCGGGCTCGACGAGGTAACGGTGACCCCGCCCAACGTGATCTACCGCGACAGGATGGAACTGTTTTTGGGCGGCTACCATCTGATGCTCCTTCACCCCAAGGGCGGCCACACCGATGGCGACACCATCGTCTACCTCAATGAACTGCGGCTCATCATCGCGGGCGATCTGGTGTCCAGCAAAAAAATCCCCTACATGGGCGACGCCTATCTGGATGAGTGGATCAACGCACTGCAATACATCGAGGACCTCGACAACGAAATCATCATTCCCGGTCACGGCGATGTGGGCGGCAAGCCCATCGCCATCGCCATGAAACATTACCTGATGAACTTGCGCACCTTGGTGAAGGACCAGCTCCACCTCGGCAAGAACCTCAAGGAAACGCAGGACGCGGTGCGCCCCGTCCTCAAGGAAAAGTACAAGGACTGGGCCAACCTCAAGCGGCTCGACGGGAACATCGAACGCGCCTTTCTCGAATACTCCCTGAAGGAAAAAATCTGACCTGAGCCGGCTGGCGACCCTTGACATGCCGCCAGAGGATCTTCCCTTTATGCGCGGACGAACGAACGCTGGCCGGCGGGGGGCGAGGCGGTCGCGCCCTGTTTGCCTTGCGCCGCCAGGTGTGTTCGAGTGCGCGTGGGCTTGCTCAACCCTCGAGGACGCCCTTTTTCTTCCAGTATTCGCGCAGCGTGTGTTTGGCGTCGAGCAGGGTGTCGAGGTAGGTATGGTTGGATGGAATCATCGGCATCACGTGGCCGCGGCTCTTGTCGTTGTAGGGGTACTTCACGTCTAGGACGTAGGGCCCCGGGTGTTTCAACAGCCGCTTGAGTGCCGGCAGGATTTCATCCGGCTTGCTAATGCTCTCCGACTTGATGCCGAAGGCGTGGGCGATCTCCGCGAAATGGGCATCGCCCAAAAACGTGTGGCCGCGAATGGATTTGTAAAAACGGTCCTCCCACTGCGCCACCATGCCCAGATGGGCATTGTTGAGAACCACGTTTTTAACCGGAATGTTTTCGATTTTCAGGGTCTGCAATTCCTGAATGTTCATCAGAAAACTGCCGTCGCCCTCGATGTTGATCACCTGCCGGTCGGGGAACGCCACCTGCGCCCCCATGGCGGCGGGCAGGCCGTAACCCATCGCGCCCAGGCCCGACGAGCAAAGCCAGTTGCGCGGCGAGTGGAAATTCCAGAACTGCGCCGCCCACATCTGATGCTGGCCCACGCCCACCGAGACGATGGCGTTTTTATCGGCCATTTTGGTGAGTTCGGCAATGACGTGCTGCGGGACGATGTCGTCCTTGTGCAGGTCGTAGCTGAGCGGGAATTCCTTTTTCCATCCCTTGGCCTGCTTGATCCAGGGACCTATGTTGTCCTTCACTTCGACACGCTCGTTCATCATTTTCAAGGCCTGCTTCACGTCGCCCTGAATCGGAATGTCCACGAGAATATTCTTGTTGATCTCGGTGGCGTCGATATCCACTTGGATGAACTGGGCGTTCTTGCAGAACTCGGACAGCTTTCCGGTGACGCGGTCGTCGAAGCGGACGCCTAGAGCGATCACGAGATCGGCATGGTTGATGGCGATATTCGCATACACCGCGCCGTGCATGCCCAGCATCCTGAGCGACAGCGGATCTTCGGATGGATACGCGCCCAGCCCCATGACCGTGGTGGTGATGGGGATGCCGGTTTTCTTGACGAAAGCGCGCAGCTCGGCCGAGGCCCCGGATGCCACGATGCCGCCGCCCGCGTAAATGATGGGCCGGCGGGCCTCCTTGATGGCGTGCACCGCTTTTTTAATCTGCTGCACCGAGGGCTTCAGGTTCGGCTTGTAGCTCGGGCAATCGAACTTCACATTGAAGTCCGGCACCGTCTCCTGCTGCTGAATGTCCTTCGGGATATCCACCAGCACCGGGCCGGGCCGGCCGGACTGGGCGATGACGAACGCCTCGTGAATGACCTTCGGAATATCGTTGATGTTATCGACGAGGTAGCTGTGCTTGACCAGCGGAAAAGTGGCGCCGATGATGTCGGTCTCTTGAAAAGCGTCGCTCCCGAGCACCGTCGAAGGCACCTGTCCGGTAATGGCCACCAGCGGGATGGAATCCATCTTCGCGTCGATAATGCCAGTCAGCAGGTTCACCGCGCCCGGGCCCGAGGTGGCGAGGCACACCCCCACCTCGCCGGTGCTACGCGCATAACCGCCGGCGGCGAACGCCCCGCCCTGCTCGTGCCGCGGCAGCACCATGCGGATCTTGCGGCTCAAGGTCAGGCCCTGGTGAATTTCCATCGAGGCGCCACCGGGGTAGCCGAAGATGACCTTGACGCCCTCGTTTTCCAGCGCCTTGACGAGGATATCCCTCCCCTTCATGATGGGCGGTTCCTGGGCGATTTTGGCCTTCGAAGCAGGATTTTTTTTCGATTTGGTCGCGGATTGGGAATTCATGATGTGCACACGAATTTAACTGAAAAGGGTATTGATGTCAAACGCATTCCCTTAGGGTTCAGGCTTGGGCGCGGATCCGGCAAGCGCCCGAAGCAGAATGCCTTCGCGCATGCTGTACTCGCTGATGGTCAGCGTGTCCTGCCGGAAGGCATCCATGATCTCCAGGGTGAGCAGGGTGCCGGCGATGATCAGATCCTCCCGGCCCGGCTCCAGGGCCCTTATGGCCAGCCTCTCGCCGAGCGAACGAACCAGAAGGTCGTCTTGGATGGCCTGAATGGCCTGGCGGGACAGGGTAACGCCGTGCACCCTGTCTGGATCGTAAGGGAATATATCGCGGGCGATGGCCGCCAGGGTAGTCACCGTGCCGGCGGTGCCTATAAGAACGCCCGGGGTTCTCTGCGGCAGCTTTTCCCGGACTCGGGCGATCTCTTCGCGCAGATGGTTTTGCAGGGCGAGGTATTCTTGCCGGTCCACCGGATGCCTGGAAATGAACCGTTCGGTGAGACGCACCGTTCCAAGTAACGTGCCGCAGGCACCCTGCACCTCGCCGCGCCGGGCGAAAATGAACTCCGTACTGCCGCCGCCGATATCGAACACCAGCGTATCGGCATCCTGGCGTGGGAGCTTCCAGAACACCCCGTCCAGAGTCAGCCGCGCCTCCTCCTCCCAGGAAATCACTTCCACCGCGACGCCGGCTTCCTCACGCGCCCGCCGCAGAAATTCCTCGCGGTTGGCCGCCTCGCGCACGGCGCTGGTCGCCACGGCGTGAATCGGCACGTTTCCGTGGGCCTGGCAGATGGCGTGAAAGCGGGACAGCACGTCCAGGGTGGCCCGCATGCGCTCTTCGAGAAGGCGCTTTTCGGTGTCCATCGCTTCACCGAGCCGGGTGATAGCGCGATGGGAATCGATGACCTTGAGCGGGTGATCCGCGGCCGCTTCGAGGATCAGCAGGCGGACGGTGTTGGAACCGATGTCGATGGAGGCGATTTTCCGCATGCGTCACACGGGCAGGAGGCGTTCACTGTCCAGGGTCAGGATCAGATAAAACCCGATGGAAAAAAACAGGGCGATGGGGCCCCACGCCGCGAGCATGGGCTGCAGCGTTTCGCCCCGCCCAAGGGAAATACCCAGGGCGTAGATGAATGAAAACGCGAATCCCATCATCAGGTTCACCGTCACCGAAAACATCAGGCCGCCGCGCCGGCTGGAGCGAAGGGAGAGCGGGATGGCGACGAGCGCCATCACCAAGCCGATGAACGGATAGGAGAGCTTCTGGTGCAGGTCGATCCATTTCTGGGTCGTGTCATTTCCCTGCGCGGTCTCCCTCTCTATTTCCCGGTACATTTGCCCGACACTCATTTCTTCCTTGCGGGTTTCGCGCTTAAATAAATCCTCCGGGCGTTCTCGCACCGGGAAATAGCTGATCTCGAAGTATTCGGTCGATTGCAACCCGTCGCGGGAAAACAGGCGCACCGCGCCGTCCTGAAATTCCCATCGCCCCTGGGTCCATACCGCCCGCTCCGCGTCGATGCGCTGGCGAATGAACTGATCCCGCCCGGAAAAGAAAATGCTGACCCCCGTCAGAACCCGTTCCTCCGGATCGAAATGGTCGATATTCCATATCGTGCTGTTCTTCGACCTGAACCAGAAATCGTCCTGCTTGATTTTTCCATATTGCGGGTGCTTGCGGACCTTGACATAAAAAATGTGGTTCATTTTTTTATTGGCGACCGGCGCGATGTATTCGTTGCAGGCCACCACTAAAAGGGCGATGGCCAGCGCCGCGCCCACCACGGGCAGGGTGATTCCGGTGACGCCAATGCCGCAGGCCTTCATCGCCGTGAATTCGTTGTTTCTCGCCATCGAGGCCAGGGCGATCACCGTGGCGAGCAGCACGGCTTGGGGAGCCATATAAAAAATGATGAACGGAATCTTGAAAAAGAAGTAGGCGATCAAATCGCTGAACGGCGCGTTCCTGGAAACAAACTCGTCCATGCGCTCGAAAATATCCACCACCAGATAGATGCCGATGAGCGACACCGCGCACAGCAGGTAGCTTTTCAGAAACCGGGCAAGCACATAGCGCTTCAGCATGATTCAGGTTCCGGGGCCGGGCCGTCGAGGCCGGGCACATGGCGTTTGAGCACATCGCCGAGGGGGGAGAGATCGGGCCGGGCGGCGAGGGTTTGCCGCACGTAAGCGAGCGTCGGCGGGATATACTCCAGGTAGCGGGGGTTTCCCTTGGCGACACTCTGAAACGCGAAAGTGCCCACCGCCTTGAGGTTCCTTTGCAGCGACATCTCATCGAACACGCGGCGAAACCGGTCCGGGTCTGGCTCCCTTTGCCCGGCGGTTTCTCTTTGCTCCAGGTAATGCTCGACCAGCTCCTCACGCAGTCCGTCATCAAGAACCACATAGGAATCCTTGAGCAGCGAGGCCAGGTCGTACTGGCACGGCCCCATGCGCGCATCCTGAAAGTCCAGCATCACCAGTTCCCCGCCGCGTACCATGAGGTTCCTCGAATGGTAATCGCGGTGCGCAAGCCAGAGTGTCTCGGAAGCCAGGGCTTCGGCGAGGGGGAGAAAAGCGTCGTGCAGTTCGCGCCGGGCCTCGGGGCCGAGCGCTGACCGGCAGTGGCCGCCGATATAGTGTTCGACCATGAAGTCGAACTCCCACATCAGTTTCGGAGCGTCGAAACGAAGCGAGTGAGCGGGGCAATCCGGTCCGACGCGGGCGGTGCATTTCTCCTGCAGGTGGACGAGCAGTTCGATGGCCTTTCGGTAGTGGGAATGCGCGGACTCGCGCGAATCGCGCACCGCCTCTTCGAGCGTCGTGTCGCCCACATCCTCCAGGAACAGCAGGCCGTTTTCGCGATCATCCCAATACAGCGCCGGCACCCGCAGCGAAAGGCGGCTTAAAAACTTCTGCATGCGGGCAAAATCGGTTTCCCCGCGCGGCGCGGGTTCGGCGAGCTGCATGATCACAAGCGACGCGGCCTGCCCGCCCACCGGTTCGGCCAGCGTGGCGCGGAAATAACGCCGGTCGGAGGCGTCTCCGGTCAGCGGCGCGCAGGTCGCAGGGCCTGCCGGCTCGCCGAAAATCCTGCCGATGGCCGCACGCAGGTAGTGCGCGTCGAACCGGGCTCCGGGGGCCGCGGCGCGTGTAGTCGGGGGATGCGTCATGGGTTATTGGGGGAGGAAAAAAAATCCCTTTCCGCTTTCCTACATCTTAAAGTAAAATTTTCGATCCTTAATCCATCCATTTGGAGGAGAACGATGCCAAAACCAAGTTACCACATCCTCGTTTGCACCAACAAGCGGCCTCCGGGGCATCCGCGCGGGTCCTGCGGCGAAAACAACGCCCAGGCCGTGCTCGAGAAAATGTCCATGGCCATCGAGGAAAAAATGCTGTTCGGAAAAGTGATCATTTCATCGTCATCCTGTCTCGGGCCCTGTTCGATAGGGCCGGTGGTGATCGTCTACCCCGACGGCGTTTGGTACAACAAAGTGACCCCCGACGACGTCAACGAAATCCTCGATTCCCATATTGGCCAGGGAAAGAAAGTGGACCGGCTGGAAATCCCCGACGCGCTCTGGGGGTGATTCCCCTAGCTCGGGCCAACCCGGCACCTCACCGCAGACGCCGCGCTTTTGGGCCGCTTCCCCCCGGGAACCGGCCCGGGCGCCGGCCTGCGACGAAGCCCCACGCCGCACCCGCCCTCAGGCGTCCGTATCCACGCTCGACGCCACGCTTCCCGCCCCATTTTCGGCGCGCGCCAGAATCTCACTCCACAATTCCTTCCTGCCCTGGCTGCTCTTGCTCGAATATCCGATCACCGCTTCTCCCGTTTCACCGAAAAACGCCGCCTCAATTTTGCGAATCTGTTTTTTCTGTTCCGTCTTTGAAAGCTTGTCCGCCTTGGTGGCCACAGGAATGCAGGGAATGGAACAGGCATCCAGCCAGGCTTTAAGGTCGCGGTCGAGGTCGGTAGGCTCGCGCCGGATGTCGATGAGAAAGATCACCGCGGCGAGGTTTTTTCTGTTTTTCAGGTACTGCTCAATCATGTGCTGCCAGCGCTTTTGAACCTGCCTGGGCACCTTGGCGAAGCCGAACCCCGGCAGGTCGGCGAAGATCAACTTGTGGTTGATCCTGAAAAAATTGATTTCCTGCGTCTTGCCCGGCGTGGCGCTGGTGCGCACGAGTTTTTTTCGGCACAGCAGCGATTTGATCAACGATGACTTGCCGACGTTGGAACGGCCGGCGAAGGCGAATTCGGGATAGACGCCCGCCGGGTAATGCCGGGGCGACACCGCGCCGGTGAGAAATTCCGTGGAAACGATTTTCATGGCCCGAACGGGTTGATCACCAGCCCCGAAAGGAGCTTGGGATAAAAGAAGGTCGCCTTCTGCGGCAGCCGGATGCCCTTTTCGGCAAGCCGCCGAACCTGGTCGATGCGGGTGGCGTTCATGAAAAACGCTAAGTCCCATTCCCCCCGATCCACTCCGCTTTTGCCCTCGGCAACATCCACCTTGTAATTCACCAGCGGTTGCTGGTCGCTTTTCCGGGTGTCGACGCCAAGGATGTTGCGGATCACCCCGACATGCAGCTGCGCCACATCGAGCACCTTGAGGTCTTCGGGTTCATCGGCATCGAGAAGCGGCAGGATGTTGTCCGGCGCGCGCACTCTCAACAGGCATCCCTCTCCATGGCCCATATAGGCGATGAATCCAATTCCCCCTTCTCTCCGCAGGCCGTCGAGCGCCAATTCGACCACCGCCGGGCCGTCTAGGCCGGAAACCGGTTCGACGTCGCCATAGGCCGCCGCGTGGGCAAGAAAATCCTCCTTATCGAACGGCTCCGGCGTGCGGATCAGTCGATGGATAGGAAAAATCGACATCGAATTTGAATCGAGGTTGGTGAGAAACATCATCACATGCGCACTGTCTAGATCGCCCGTTTTCTTGTGGTGGCCGAGCGCGGTTTCGTAGCGGTGATGGCCGTCGGCGATATATAGTTTCCGGTCGGCGAAAGATGCGCCGATCTGATCCGCCGCGCCAGGGTCGTCCATGCGCCAGAAACGGTGAACCACCTTGCCGTCGTCAACCACCGCCAGCGGCTCTCCCGCGGTGGCGCGTTCGAGCAACGCATCGACGCCCCCCGAGGGATCGGAAAACAGGCCGAAAATAGGGCTGAAATTGGCGCGGCAGGCGCGAAGGAGCCGCGCCCGATCCTGCTTGGCTTTCGACAGGGTGAACTCGTGCGGGCAGATGTTGCCGCGGCTGAAGTCCTCCAGTCCCACGCGGGCAAAGAATCCCAGGCGGCTGAGCGTCCGCCCCGCGAAGGTGTAGTTCTGCCTGTACACGTAAAAATGGGGCGTCGGGTCCTGGATCAGGGTTTTGTCCTGCCGCCACGCCGTAAACACGTTCGCGGAACGCGTATAGCGGTTGTCTGTATCGGTGTCGTCGGGGTTTTGCTTGCCCAGAATGAGGCGCACCACGTTGTAGGGGCTCCTCGCGTAGAGGGCCTCCTGCTGCTCTGGGTTGATGACGTCATACGGCGGCGCGGTGACGCGGTCGAGGGG
>CP070799.1:517022-527226 GCA_020343535.1 Nitrospinaceae bacterium
TGCAGACGTTCAAGGAAAAAGTGGCGGATATGGAGGGCAAACTTGAAGGATTTCAGGAAAAGCTCAAGGGGGTCATGGAAAGATTAAAAAGCCCCGCATCTCCAGAAGATCCGGCCCAAACAGCATCGCAGGAGGAAGCGGCCGCCGGGAAGCCCGCACCCGCGTCACCAAGCGAAGACCTGCAGAAGGTCATGGAAAGCCTGGAGACTCCCGCCACGCCGACGGAGGAAGCGGCCGCCGGGAGCCAGGCACCGCCCCGGCTGGTAAGGAGCGAACCGATGACGCAAGCGGCAAAGGAACCCACAAAACCGAAGAAAACCGCCTCCGCGCCGGCAGAAATGGCGGCTCCGCCAATGCCACACGCGTCCGCGAAAACCATGGTCCCCGAAGCTGCGCCTCGGTCCCAAGGCCGCCCACGCCCCAACTTCGGTACGATCCCGGTGGCGCCGGTACCCCGGCCGCCCAAGGAGGATGGGCCGAACCACTTTGACCTCGGGCTTGCCGAGTGGCAGCAGAATCATTTGCAGGCGGCCATCGGTCATTTCAAGGCCGCGTTGGCGGCCGAGCCCACCAACGCACACGCCTACTGGAACTTGGCGCTGATTTATGATCTCAAGGGAGAAGGGGCGAGCGCGATTGAAATGATGGAAAAGGCGGAGGCGATTTACCATGCCTATGGTGAGCGGGAGGATATGCTGAAAGCCCGGGAGCGGCTCCTCCATTGGTATAAAGGCTATGATGCCCGAAACTGAGATTAGGAGGAGGAAATTTTGAGCAGACGTCTAATCTTGGCCATGAGATTTTCCGGGTCGATGGGCTTGATGATATAGTTTCGAATGCCCAGCATCATTGCTTCCAGAATCCGGCTCCGGCTGGATTCGGCGGTGACGAGCAGAAAAGGAATATTCCGCAGCTTGCGATCCGCGCGGAGGGTTTTGTAAAATTCGATGCCGCTCATGTGCGGCATGTAAAGATCGGAAATGATCAGGTCTACTTTTTCGGAGCGGAGAATTTTCAGGGCTTTTTCGGCATCCTCGGCTTCGACGGATTGATGGATGTTCAGTTTTTTGAGGTAGAGCCGAAGAAGGTTGCGCATATCCACATCGTCTTCCACGATCAATACGCGATAATTGAGCGCCGTGTCGGGGGGGTCGATGGTGGCGAGGGTTAAGTTTGGCGGCATGTTCAAAACGCGGGAGCCGCCCCGCAGAGGGGGATCGAGTGGAGGAGACTGTTGCCAGCTGAAAGGCGGCTCCCGCTGATTCAATTTGATTAAGACCCGGCTTGCGTGCCGGAATAAAACCAGTTTCGCAGTTTAGTATTGCGGTGGGGTCAAGGCTGCGTCACGGTTGATCCACAATCGTCTTTCGCAAGGAGACACCGGCTGAATTTTCGCGCCCGCTGAGCGGCTTTCATCAGGCGTTGCGGAGATGGGGATTTGAGCGTATGATCTTCCAGCCCCCTGAGGGCAGGAGCGCGCCGGGTTTCTGGTGCAGCGTCCTAGGACCTTAATCCATTTCGTCGGGGAAAAGAAATGTTGAGGATTTGTTTTGCGATCGCGCTATGCATTTGCATGGTTCAGGGGCGTCCCGCCGAAGCGGTTCCACCCCTGCCGGATTACAATGGGGCTTATCTTGTTCAGCATTGCCACAACGAAGACGATTCGTTCGTCCGCGGTTTTTGCCTGGGATATATTCGCTCGGTGGTCGACTTGATGATGGATTCCGAAGTGTACATGCTCGAAAAGCCGAGGTTTTGCCTGGGCGACGCGCCCCTGAAGGATTGGCGTACGGCGGTGATCGATTGGCTGAAAAAACGCCCCAACGAAATCCACACCTCGTCGAGAAAAGTTATCGTTCAAGCGCTCAACGAGAACTTTCCCTGCGAGCAATGAACCGGCGTCCCGGCGTTTTCGGGGCCATCCTCGCCCTGCTTGTATTCGCTGTCTCCTGCGCCGCCTGGGAGCAGAGAAACGAAGTGTTCCCACTGCGCGGCTCCTACAATAACGAATTCTACAAACGCCATGCCCAGGATTTCAAGCTGACCACCGTCGCCCATTGGGCGCATGGGAAAATCGCCGATCGTCTGCTTGAAAAACCGCAAGACCCCAGCGCCGCCGACGCAGCATTCTACGAGAAGGCGCTTTGGTTTCTCAACCACCCGCCCGCGACGGAACCCCACCAGGATTATGTCAGCCCGCGTTTCGCGCGGCTCGCCTGGCGGGCGATCCAGGTTATCGACTGGACGCACCAGCTGCACAAGCAGTTGTACGACATCATGGCCGACCCGGACATCCCCACGGGCGAAAAGAAACGGTGGATCGACCGCTCGGTCGATTATTACCTTAGCGAACCCTCGATGGCGTTCAGCCCCGCCCCCTTCGAGGAAGTTATCATGAACCGCGTCGGGCTCATGAACCAGCCCTGGTTCAAGGCATACCGCACCAACTGGAAGCGTTCGAGCGAGATGTTCTGGGCCTTTCACTGGTGGCACCCGGCGGTTTACGAAGTGCAGATGCTTTTCCCCGGGGCCAGCGAGCAAAAGCAGGCCATCGAGGCGGTGGACGATTTGTTTCTGAACCAGGTGCTCAAGGAGCCCCCCAACCGGATGTTGCTTTCGCGCGAAGTCATGCCGCGTTTTTCGCGCCTGTCGCCGGAGTCGGCGAATATTTTCGACCACCTGCATATGTTTCACGGCATCATCTACGATATTCTCGCCTCGGAGAAGGTGGTGGACAAGCGGGTGGAGATTTACCGCAATATCGATCTCATGCTGGCGCGCCCGGGGGACCGGCGGCTCGCCGGTCTATTTCCCACCCCCTTCCCCAACCTGGACCCCCTCGTCTATTCGGAGCCCCTGAAGCGGGGGAGCGGTGAGATGGGCCGCATCATGGGGCACGAGCATGGGAGCCATTGAGGGACAGCATGATCAGAAATTTTTGCACGGCTGTATTATTTTTAGGATTGGCACTTGCCGGTTCCGCATGGGCTGCCGACCACAGCAACCTCGAGGAGGGTTTTCCGGCGCGGATCGAAGACGCCTATCCCATCGATTACCGGGCCCTGGAGTTCATGGCCTCCGGCATCTACGAGCACAGCGGGGAGCATGGCCGTCATGCCGGAGAGTTCGAACCAGAAATCAAATGGGGATTTATTAAAAACGCACATGTTGAGCTGTCGGCGCCGCTGGTGTTTCCCGGCGACGGCGAGATGAAAAATAACGGCGACCTGGTGCTGGAAGGGTTATACAATTTCAATGTGGAAACGGTTGAGCTTCCCGCTCTGGCCGTGAAGACCGAATTTATGTTTCCGACGGGAGTGGATTCGGCGGGGGTGGATGTCGAGGTCACCGCCATCGCCACTCGCGGCTTTGGCGCCCACCGGTTTCATTTTAATGGCAGCTTTCGTCGCACGGGCGGGGCCGAGGCGGGAGAAAGAGAGCATACCTTTTCCTTTGGACTGGGCTACGACCATCCCATCGACCTGGACCATTTAATCGTGGCGGATTTTTTTGTCGACCGTTCGCCGCTTGTGGGCGGTGCGGAGGAGTTCACGTTCAGTTTCGGTATGCGAAAACAGCTCAACCCCTGGTCAGTGATGACGCTGGGCATGGGCAGCGGCTTTGGCGCGAGTCACACGCCCGATTTCAGGGCGAAGCTGGGGTTGCAGTGGCGGTTTTGAGCGGCCGCAAGGCCTCCGGGAGGCAAAACGGATGATGGATGAGATCAAGGCCGGTCAGCGGGAATGGAAGCCCGGCAGGGTGTTCCTGATCGGAAAAAATTACCGGGAACACGTGAGCGAACTCGGCGACCCGCCCTCGGAGGGCCCGGTGGTGTTCATGAAGCCGGCCAGCAGCCTTATGCCGCCCGGGGCGGTGGTGCGAATGCCCTCGCACGGCGCGGTGCTCCACCACGAAGTCGAGGTGGTGGCTCTCATTGGCCGTGAAGGGCGGGCCATCAGCGAAAGTGTGGCGGAGAGCCATGTCTTTGCGTATGCCCTGGGGGTGGACCTCACCTTGCGCGACGTGCAAGGCCGGCTGAAGAAGCAAGGGCTTCCCTGGGAACCCTCGAAGGCCTTCGATGAGAGCGCGCCGCTCGGGCCGTTCACCACCGCCGCCGGCATCGCCGCCGCGGGCATCCCCTTTCATTGCTCGGTCAACGGCCAGGTTCGGCAGCGCGGGCATACCCGAGACATGATCTATCCCCTGGGCCGCATTATCCGCGAGCTGAGCAAGGTGTGGATGCTCCGGCCGGGGGATCTTATTTTTACGGGCACCCCCGCGGGGGTGGGGCCGCTTTCCCCGGGAGATACGCTGAGGGTTGAGAGCCCGGTGCTAAAGGCGGCGTCTTGGCGGTTCGAGGGGCCAATTGAATGTTAACGGTTATTCGCTTTGTTTCAAGAGGACGACGGTGAGTGAAGTGGACAGGTTGACCGAGGCACTGAAGAACCGGCCCAAGGACCCGGAGCTGTTGTACTGGCTTGGCCTTGCCCAGTTCGATGAGGGAAAGAACGATCAGGCGCGGGCCAGCCTGGTGGAGGCGCTGCGCCTGAGGCCGGGCTGGGCGGAGGCGCATTTTTCCCTCGCCAAGGTGTTCGACGTGCTGAAGCGGTACGACGAGATGGTGGACGCGTTTCGCGAGGCGGCCTGGCTGAAGCCCGAATGGGCGGAAGCGCACTACAATCTGGGCCTTTCCCTGCTCATGCTCGGCGATGCCGAGGAGGCGGTCCAGGCTTTTCAAAGGGCGGTGGACATCGACCCCGGCTGTTCGGGGGCGCACAAGGGGCTCGGCATTGTGTACAGCCTTTTGGGGGACGAAGAAGCTGCGCAACGCCATGCAAGCCTGGCGGACCGGCTTGGGCCGGGAGGCGGCACCTCTTAAGCGGCGCGGCTGGGGGGCGAACCATGCGAAACAGGCCCACGCTCATTCTCCTTGTCTTCCTGCTTTTTGTTGCAGTTTGCCCGGCGCTTTCCTCCGGCGCGCCGGACGCGGCGTTCGATCATTTTCGCAGTACCCTCTATGCCCGTATCGCAGAACAAAAGCTCGACATCGAAAAAAATCCCGAAGACCCGCAAGCGCATTTTCAGCTCGGCCTCTCTTACATGGCGCTTGGCCGCCACCACGAGGAAATCGCCGCTTACGAAGAAGCCATTCGCCTCAAGCCGGATTTCGCCGACGCGCATTACAACCTGGGTGCGGCCTGGGACCTGTTGGGAGAGGGCAAGAAGGCCGTCCGCCATACGCAGCAGGCGCTCTTCTGGTACAACGCGCACAGGAACCATCGCGGAAGCCGAACGGCCTTGCGCGAGCTTCGCCGGCTTAAGATGAAATACCGGCTGGCGGGTCCGGAGGCAAGGGACCTCAAGGAGGAGTGAGGCGGATGAAAAGGAGATTTTTTTCTACTGTCGTTCTCCAGCGGGATCAGCTGTCCCGCCGTGGCCGAATTCGACAGCAACGAAGATTGCCTGGCGTTGAAGAGCGAGCCCGATGCCCAGTGACGCGAAAATGGGCTGGGCAATGGACGGGAAGCCGAAGCGCTGAATGACCGCGGTGCCACCCATCGGGACCTTTGGGGTTGAGCGGTCCGTTCGATTTAGCGGAATTCATTGCCGTGTTCACGGGATTTCCGCGTGTGGGGTCATGGCGTCAGGGTCAACGATCGTACGCACCGCGTGGGATTGTTTTATTTCCGGAATCCGAATATTGCGAATGGGTTGGCGGCCTGGACCGGGAGGGCTAACGGTGTGGGAAAAGGTGAATCGCGGTGGCCTTCACCGCCAGCCCGGCGTCTGCCCCGGGCGCGATGTTCATCGCCACCAGGGCTTCGCGGGTGATGAGCGCGTCGACCTGAAAGCCGCAATCCACCGTTACGCGCACCAGCGATTCCTCGTGGCTGACGTTTGCGACGCGGCCGTGCAGGCGGTTGCGGGCGCTGGTTTCGGGCGATCCGCCGGTTAGAAGGGTGATGTCTTCAGCGCGGATGCCAACCATCACCGGGCCGGGTTTGCACTGCTCGGCCACGGCGGTGAGCGATTGGCCCCCCGCCTCGATGTGGGCGAGGCCGTCGTGGATGCCGGTGAGGATGCCGGGGAAGACATTTTCCATGCCGACGATCTGGGCCACCCGCCGGCTTTCCGGCTTGCTGAAAACCTCGGCGAGCGTGCCGTCCTGAAGGGTGCGTCCTTCGTCGAGAACGATCATGCGGTCACCCAGAGTGAGGGATTCGGTGCGGTCGTGGGTGACGATCAAAACGGGAATATTGAACGGTGCGATCAAATCCCGCAGTTCCTTGCGCAGTTGGATGCGCGTCGGCTGGTCGAGCGCGGAGAGCGGCTCGTCGAGCAGGAGAAGCCTCGGCCGCCGGGCTAGGGTGCGCGCAAGCGCCACGCGCTGCTTCTCACCGCCGGAGAGATTGGGTGATTTCCGGTGCCTGAGTGCATCGAGGTTGAACAGAGAAATCATTTCGTCCACGCGCTGTTTCTTTTCCGTGGCCGATAGGCCGGGCAGGTGATAGCCGATGTTCTCGGCCACGGTCCGGTGGGGAAACAGCGCCACCTCCTGCGTGAAATAGCCGAGCCGTCGTTTTTGCGGCGGGGTGAAGAGACCGCGATCACTGTCGAACCAGGTTTCCCCATTGAAGCGGAGAATACCCTGGTCGGGCCGCTCCAAGCCGGCGATGCACCTGAGGATTGTGGTCTTGCCCGAACCCGAGGGGCCGAACAGCACCGTCCAGCCACGGGTGACCGGCAGCCGCGCCTGAAAAACGATGCGGCGGCCGGGATACTCCTTGCGAATGTGGATCAGCAGTTCTTCGGCCATACCGCCCAGACCTTTCGGTTCACCGCATAGACCACGGCGAGGATCACAAACGAAAACAACAGGAGGATTAGCGAGGTCCGGCCCGCTTCGGCGTATTCGAGGGCCTGCACGTGGTCGTAAATGGAAATGGATACCACCCTCGTGCTTCCCGGTATATTGCCCCCCACCAGCAGCACCACGCCGAATTCGCCGATCGTGTGGGCGAAGGACAGCACGCCGCCGGTCACAAGTCCGGGCAACGACGCAGGCAAAACCACGGTGAAAAAGGTTTTCACGCGCGACGCGCCGAGCACCCAGGCGGCCTCGCTCTGTCTGAGGTCCACCGATTCGAACGAGGAAAGAAAAGGCTGCACCGCGAAGGGCAGGCTGTACAGCGTCGACGCCAGCACCAGGCCTTCAAAACTGAATGGCAGGGCACGACCAAAGGTCTTGAGATAAAGCGAGCCAACGTATGATTGCGGGCTGATGGCGACCAGAATGTAATAACCGAGAACGGTGGGCGGCAAGACAATGGGCAGGGCGACCACCGCCTCCACGAGAAATTTCCAGCGGCGACGGGACAGGCTGAGCCAGCCGGCGAGCGGCACGCCAATCACATAAAGAAGCGCGGTCACCACCGCCGCGAGCTTGAGCGACAGCAACAGCGGCGCCCAATTCACGGTGCATCTCCCGGCAGCGGCTTAAAACCGTAACGCAGGAGCACCTCACGGCCCACGGGTCCGCTCACGAAATCGGCGAAAGCCCTGGCCGCTTCGGGATTCCTGCCGCCTTTAAGCATCAGGAAGCCTTGGCGGATGGCATCGTAATCCGCCGCCGGCACTTCCCAGTATGTGCCGAGCGCGCTCATTTTCGCGGTGCGGGCGAGCGACAATGCGATGAGCCCCGCCTCGGCCGCGCCGGTGTGCACGAACTGCGCCGCCTGGGTGATGTTTTCTCCCAGTATCAATTTTGACTGCACGCGGCGGTAAAGGCCGGCCCGCTTCAAGGCCTGGATAGCGGCGCGGCCGTAGGGGGCATGCTTGGGGTTGGCGATGGCAATTTTTCGCACGTGGGGGTCTTGCAGAGTATTCATTTTTTCCGCCCGGGGGTCGAGGGCCAGGGCGGAGGGCATCCAAAGGACGATCTTCCCGGCACCGTAGGGAACGACCTCGGCTCCTGGCAGCGCCTGCCCGGCCGCTGCGAGCTTTTCGGGGTAGGTCATGTCGGCGGAGAAAAATATGTCGAAAGGAGCGCCGTGGGTGACCTGCGAGAAAATATTTCCCGAGGAGCCGAATGAAAACTGAACCCTGAACTCTGGGTGCCGGGCGTGAAACGTGGGGGCCAGGTCCTCGAATACGAATTTCATGCTCGAGGCCGCCGCCACCAGTGCCGCGGGGTTTTCCGCCCGCGCCGGTGCGGCTTGGGAGAACCCGAGAGCGACGCCGATAATAACGCTAAACAGCCTTGAACACAGCATGGTCGTCCTGATTTTAGGGGGAGTGCCCGCAAATCCCGAAGCGCCCGGAAAGAGGGTCTTAAAAGATAATCGTTATATATCATAAAATATAACGATATGTCAATCCCGCCCTTTCCGGGGCTTGCAATCGGCGGGGGGGCGGGATACTATTTAACGCCATGGACGATCGATTCGAACCTCTTAGAAACCGATTGCGCGAAATCCGCGACCGGCTCGACCCGGACGAGAAAGCCTATTTTGGGCCTCTCATCGAAAATTTTTCCGGCGGTACCTCCGAATTCCAGCGCATCATGCGCGACCTCGGGAAGTTCGGAGCGAAAATTTCCGACGGTTCCAAGTTCGAAGTCTATCGCCAGGTCCAGCACCTGTTCGAAGACGCCAACCGCAAAAAATGAAGCGTGCCGCCGGATGAACGTGGAAGCCCGCCACATTGTCATCGAAGGCCGGGTGCAAGGCGTGTTTTTCCGCGCCAGCGCCGAGGCGCGTGCGCGGGAGCTTGGTCTTGCGGGGTGGGTTAGAAACCGCGACGACGGTAGGGTCGAGGCGCACGCGGAGGGCCCGCAGGCGTCCCTGCTCGAATTCGTCGAATGGTGCCGACAGGGCCCGCCCGCCGCTCAGGTGACCCGCGTCGTGGCCCAGCCGGCCCGCCCCCAGGGCTTGCAATCCTTTTCCATCCGCTGATCCTTCAGCGAACGCCGCGTGATTAAAATCAGAAATCTCGTCAAACGGTATCCCACCGCGGTGGCTGTCGACGGACTCAACCTCGACATTCGGCCGGGGGAACTGTTCGGTTTTCTCGGCCCCAATGGCGCGGGAAAAACCACGACCATCAAGCTGATAATGGGTCTGCTCAAGCCCACCGCCGGCACCATCGTCATCGACGGGATCGATGCCGCCCTGCGGCCGGTGGAGGTGAAATCGAGGATCGGTTACATTCCTGACCGTCCCTTCGTTTACGAAAAACTGACGGGGCTCGAATACCTCGAATTCATCGCCGACCTGTATGGGATGGACCCAGAAACCGCGTGCAAGAGGGCAGAGCGGTTTATGCGCTTTTTTGACCTGGAGGATTTCGCCGGCGAGTTGATCGAGGGATACTCGCATGGCATGAAGCAAAAACTCATCATCTCCGGCGCGCTGCTTCACGGCCCCCGCCTCGTCGTGGTGGATGAGCCCCTGGTCGGCCTCGATCCGCGCGGCGCGCGGCAGGTGAAGAAATTGTTTCAGGACTTGTGCCGCCAGGGAACCACGCTTTTCATGTCGACCCATTCCCTCGGCATCGCCGAAGTGCTGTGCGACCGGGTGGGCATCATTCAGAAAGGGAGAATGGTAGCGGTGGGAACGCTGGCGGAGCTGCGCCGCCAGGCGAGCGAGATGCACGGCGATCTGGAGGGGATCTTCCTCAAGTTCACCGGCGTTACGACCTGGACGATCTCATCGATTCGCTGAAGAACGAAACCTGAGGTGCCCGGCGGGAGCCAGTCAAGGGCGTTGGGTGGGCGCCTCCAGCGGCACGTCGAGGACTAGGTCCGTGCCGTCCCGCCGGATCCCGATGTCCACGCGGTCGCCCGGCTGTTGCATTTGCAGGCTTTCGACCAGATCCTCCACGCCTTCCAAGGCTTCCCCTTTAAATGTCGTGATCTGGTCACCCTTCAAAATACCCGCTTTCTCGGCAATCGACGCGCCCTGGACCGCAGTGACGAGAATGTTTCCACCGTCATCCTCCCTGAGATGGACGCCGAGGCGGATGCGCTCCGCCCGGCTCACCTTGTAGGGAACTTTCCAGATAAAATCCGCGGAATAGAGCGGGATTGGCACGGCCTCCACTTTCATCTCGCGGTCCTGCAGTTCACCCGGCACTTCGGTGATGGTGGGCAAAACGATGGAATAGGCGTGCGGCAGTCGGCGGAACGCCCGCTTGGGAATGCCAA
>CP070799.1:527326-537476 GCA_020343535.1 Nitrospinaceae bacterium
GCAGCGGCAAGGGCGAGTCCTGAGCATCGATATTTCGCCCTCGCCGCCGCCCGGTTTCATGGTAAATTAATCGAAAATCCCGAGCACTGGATAATCATGGCCACTTTACTCACCAGCGAGATTTCCGCCTCGGCCTGCGATGCCCGGAAGCTCACCGAACAGGGCGACCGGGTTATGTTGGCGCTCGGCAAGCAGGCCATGGAGCTTAGCGTCCTGCTGATTGACGACGCGGGTATGCGCGAGCTCAACCGGCAATACCGGGATCAGGACCGGTCGACCGACGTCTTGGCGTTCTCGCAACTCGAGGGTGAGGGCGGCGGCGGGCCGATGCTGGGCGATGTGGTCATCTCGGTGGAAACCGCCGGGCGGCAGGCTGAACAGCACCAACTCAGCCTCGATCAGGAACTGGCTCTCCTGCTCATTCACGGAACGCTCCACCTGCTCGGCTACGATCACGAGCGCTCCCCGGAAGAGGCCGCGATCATGAAGCAAAAGACTTGGGAAATCTTCTCGATCCTGTACCCCGGAAAAGAAGCCGCCGCGGCCTGCGAGTTCTGAACCGGCCCGGCATCAACAAGCGAGACCGACCATGGAACAGATCTGGGCCCCCTGGCGAATGGAATACATCCGGAGTGAAAAATCCGGCGAATGCGTTTTCTGCACCCTGCCCCGGGAAGAGAGAGATGAAGAAAACTTTATCCTTTATCGCGGTGCCGATTTTTTCATCATCATGAATATTTACCCGTACAACACCGGCCACCTGATGGTCGCTCCCTACCGGCACGTGGGCTGCATCACCCGCCTCGACGAAAAACAACGCGCGGAAAAAAGCCGGCTGACCCACCGCACGGTCGAAATTTTGCGCAATTGCCTGAATCCCGAAGGTTTCAACATCGGCATCAACCTGGGCAAGGCGGGCGGCGCCGGATATGAAGACCATGTCCACGAGCACATCGTTCCGCGCTGGACGGGGGACACGAACTTCATGCCCGTTCTCGCCGACGTCAAAATACATCCCGAGCATTTGCGATCCACCTACGACAGGCTCAGGCCCCACTTCAAGGACGCCTGATTCACCATTGATGCCCCAGCCCGCAACAAAACCGGACGACGACACACCGATGATGCGGCAGTACCAGAGCATCAAGCGGCAGTGCGCCGATGCCATCCTATTCTTCCGCATGGGCGATTTTTACGAAATGTTCAACGACGACGCCAAGGTCGCCGCGGGCATCCTCGACATCGCCCTCACTTCCAGGGCCAAGAACAAGGCGAACCCCATTCCCATGTGCGGCGTGCCGCACCATGCCGCCAGCGCCTACATCTCCCGCCTGATCCAGGCCGGCAAGAAAGTCGCCATTTGCGAACAGATGGAAGACCCGAAGCTGACCAAGGGCCTGGTGAAGCGGGGCATCGTCCGCGTGGTGACGCCGGGAACGGTGATCGATGACACGTTGCTCGACCCCAAGAGCAATCACTTCCTGGCCGCCTTGCATTACGGACGTGGAGGCATGGGGCTGGCGGTTCTCGATATGTCCACCGGGTTGTTCCGCGTCACCGAGGCGGAGGGAGAAAACGCCGAAGGCCTCCTTGTCGACGAACTTGAAAAACTCGCCCCCAAGGAAGTGCTGGTTCCCGCTACGTCGCAAGCGAAAGATCCACGCACCGGCGATTTTTTCATCCACCGCCAAGACGACTGGACCTTCTCCCACGGCGAAGCCAAGCGCCTCCTGCTCGACCATTTCAAGATGGCTTCCCTCGACGGATTCGGCTGCGGCGGCCTCAAGCACGCAGTTCCAGCGGCGGGTGCCCTCCTCCATTACCTCCGGGAGACACAGAAATCAGCCCTGGGGCACATCACCGCCGTCACGCCGTTTTCCATCCATCACTCGATGATGCTCGACCCGACGACGGTCAAGAGTCTGGAGCTCGTCCAGGCAAGCGACGGCGGCCGTAAACATTCCCTGCTCGATCTGCTGGACCTCGCGCAGACGCCGATGGGTTCGCGGCGCATCAAGGAATGGATTCTCAGACCCCGCATCGACAAGGCGACCATCGATGCGCGCCTTCTGCAAGTGGCCGCGTTCAAGGAAGAACTGCTCAAGCGAAACGACCTGCGCGCCCACCTGAGCGGCATGGGCGACATGGAGCGCCTGATCGGGCGTATCTCTCTCGGCATGGCCGCCCCGCGCGACCTGGCGGCGCTCAAGCACTCGATCGCCCGCCTGGGACCAACCCTGAGCCTCCTATGCGAATTTCAGGAAGACATCGCCGCCGCCTACCGCGAGCGTTGGGACGGCCTCGACGAGGTATTCGCCCTCATCGACCGCACCATCGAAGACGACCCACCACTCAACGTCAAGAACGGCCGCCTCATCCGCCCCGGCTGCGACGCCGAGCTTGACCGCCTGCGGTCCATCCTTAGCGACGGGAAGAACTGGATCGCCCGCCTGGAAGCCGATGAAAAGGAGCGTTCCGGTATTCCCGCCCTCAAGGTGGGATACAACAAAATCTACGGTTACTACATCGAGATCACCAAGCGCCACCTCGACCGCGTGCCGGAGAATTACATTCGCAAACAATCGCTGGTCAACGCTGAACGCTTCATCTCGCCCGAGCTAAAGGAGCGCGAGACCGAAATCACCGGCGCGGAGGACCAGATCGGCGAACTCGAAGCCCGGCTGTTCAAGCAGGTCCAGGAAAGCGTGGCGGCGGAGGGAGCGCGCATCCAGCGAATGGCCGCCGTCATCAGCGAGCTCGACGCGCTCGCCGCGTTCGCCGAAACCGCGCACCGCTACAATTACACGAGGCCCGTCATCCGGGAAGACGCCACCCTGCTCCTGGAGGACGGCCGCCACCCGCTAGTGGAAAAGATCGACCCGGTCACGCCGTTCATTCCCAACGACACGCACATGGACGCGGATGAAAATCAGATCATGATGATCACCGGGCCGAACATGGCGGGCAAATCCACCTACCTCCGCCAGGTGGCGCTCATTACACTTCTCGCCCAGGTGGGCAGCTTCGTTCCCGCCCGGCGGGCGGAGATCGGCCTGGTCGACCGGATTTTCTCGCGCGTCGGCGCACAGGATCATCTGCTCAAGGGCCAGTCCACCTTCATGGTGGAGATGAATGAGACCGCGAACATCCTCAACAACGCCACGTCAAAAAGCCTTATCATCCTCGACGAGATCGGCCGGGGCACCAGCACCTTCGACGGCATCAGTATCGCCTGGGCGGTGGTCGAGTACCTGCACGGCCGGGAGGGGGGCAGCCCTAAGACCCTGTTCGCCACCCACTATCACGAATTGACCGACCTTGCGCACGTGCTTCCCGGTGTGAAGAATTTCAATGTGCAGGTCAAGGAATGGAACGACGAAATAATCTTTCTCCGGAAAATCGCCCCCGGCGGCGCCGACAAGAGCTACGGCATTCAGGTGGCGCGGCTGGCCGGGCTGCCCCGGCAGGTGCTCACACGCGCGTTCGAGATCCTCGACAATCTGGAAAAAAGCGAGTTCGATGCCTCCGGCCTGCCAACCCTCGCTCATTCGGGCGATGCGGTGGAACCCGGACCACAGCAACTTTCGATTTTTCAAGAAGAGCCTCCTCCCCTCATCCGCAAGCTGGAAGCCATCGATCCCGAAAACCTCACGCCACGGCAAGCGCTCGACCAGCTCTACGAACTCGTCGAAATGTGGAAGCGGATGAAACCCTGAAAAAGGGGAAATGGGGCGGTAAGCCCCGGATGTTCAGGAAAGGATAAATGCCACCACGGTTTTGTACACCTTTTGCATCCCTCATAAAAAAATCCGCGCTTTATCAGTGCCGGGGAATTGGCATAGCCTTTGCTAAGGAAATAGAATCCCCGGTGCGGGTTCCTGGTCGCTTCGACCCGGGGTGAACCCCTCCGCTTTGCCATGAAAGGAGATCCGAAAATGCCCAGCCCCGGCACGACCGAATGCCCCTTCTGCCACGGACAAATCAGGGAAAAGGCGCTCAAATGCAAGCACTGCGAGTCCCTGTTTTTGCCCGACAACCACTTGCACGGCGGGGTGTGCCCCTTCTGCAAGGAGGATATCCACCCGGAAGCCATTCGCTGTCTACATTGCAAATCCGCGCTTTATTCGATCCCCGTGGCCACGCGGTTGATGCACGCCATTGATCTGGAGAAGATTGTATTCGGAGAGGATTGACGCCGTCCGCGGATGGCCCACGCCGGGAGTCCTCCGCGTTCGTACCGCCCATAAAATCGGCCCTCGGCCGTTTCCGGGGCAGGCGTCCGGCCAACCCCCTTTCGTAATTCCTTGTAAAATTGGCGCAAACGCCATCGATGGGAGCATAAAGCCAATAAATTCCGTTCTTTACAATGGATAGCAAATAAGGTAAGGTAATGAATGGAGGGGGCCGACATCGGAGTTCGGAACTTCACCGCCTTCCTTCTGTGATCTATCTCCCGCTAGGACCTGATCCACATCTTTTGCCGCGGGCCCGGCTCATGGCAACACCGTCTTAAGCGATACATTGACAGGCAATATTAAACCGCACACCACCCAAAGGGGTTAGGATTGAACATCGCGAGCACAGACAGGTCCAGTTTCTTCGCCCGCCCCATCGCTTGGATGGTGTTTCTCCTCCTCATGCTTTCGAACCCGGCCTGGGCGGATTCGCCCTCCCTGGTGGACATCAATGTGAATACGGGGGGGCGCTACGTCACTCTCGACGCACGCCTGATCAACGGTCTAAACGGAAAGGTCCGGGAAGCCATCGATAGCGGCGTGCCGATCACCTTCACGTACACCATCGAATTGCGGAAAAAGGGCGCGGTCTGGGGGGACCGGCTCGTGCGCTCCAGCAAGGTGGCGCACACCGTTCAATACGACTCGCTCAAGAAGGTGTACCGCTTTTCGGCAGAGGGCGGCCATGTCGAGCGCAAGGTGATCACCCACAAGAAAGAAAGCTATAAAGAGTTGATGGAAACCCTGAGCCAGGTGCCGATCGCCCCCGTTTACCGCCTCGATCCGGAGGAATTGTATTACGTCCGAGTCCGCGCGGATCTCAAGTCCGACGAATTGAAGTTCCCGTCCAACTACCTGTTTTTCTTCGTTCCATTCAACGACTTTAAAACCTCCTGGGCTCAATCCTCTCCCATTGCGATCGACACGGAATCCACCCCTGTCAACGAAGCCATGCAAGCCAAGCCGCAAGAGGATGAGGAAGATGGAAACTCGGAGGTTTTGAAGCATGTCATCCGATCCTTCAACAAATAAACTCCGCTTCACCCAACCCTCGGAAGACCTCATTCGCCGGAAGAACCGGCGCGCGCGCATTAACATCGCGGTCGTCGTCCTCGCCCTCATCGGCCTGACGACCCTCGAAAATCATTTCCTGAGTCAGCAAACTTCGGCGCCCATCGCCAACAACATCGCCGTCCTCGCGGTGTTCAACCTGATCCTGATCCTGCTGTTCATCCTCATCGTCCTGATCGCCAGGAACCTCGTCAAACTATATCACGAGCGCAAGAGCAGGATCATTGGCTCACGGTTTCAAACCAAGCTGATCGTCGCCCTGCTGATTCTGGCCCTGGTGCCCTCCACCCTGCTTTTCATCACGGCGAGCAAGCTGTTCACTTACAGCATCGGCAGCTGGTTCAACCTACAAGTGGAGGGAACCCTCGATCAATCCATGGACGTGGCCCGCAGTTTTTACTCGTACATGGAAAAGGACGCGCTGGATAAGGCTAAGAATATTGAAAAATTCATCACCGAGGACGAATTGTACCGGCAATCGCGCCGGGAAAACCTAACGGCGCTGACCCGCGCCAAGGTGGAGGAATACCAACTCGCCGGCATCGTCGTCTTCGACAACGAAAAACACCGGGTCGCTGAGGAGCTCAACCCCGGCCTCTCGCTTGAGGGCATCGATCTCGACTACGAGGACCTGATCCGCAAAAGCATCAACGGCGAAGGAGTCTCGGAGATCCGCGCCTGGAACCAGAAAATTTTCCTGGCGGTGGTGGTCCCCCTGGCCGAAACGCTGGAGGAGAAGACGTTCATCTGGGGCTACATCGTCACCCTCACCCACATCCCCAAGGGAACGCTGCTCAAAATCGAGTCGATCCGCAACACCTACGAGGACTACAAGCAACAAACCTTTCTCAAATTGCCGGTCAGCGCGAGTTATTACGTCACGTTCCTGCTCATCACGCTCTTGATTCTGTTTTCCGCCATTTGGCTCGGCTTTTACATCGCCCGCGGCATCACCGTGCCCATCCAGGAATTGGCCAAGGGCACGCGGCGCATTGCCGGCGGCGATTTGAATTTCAAAATCGAGTATCAGGCCAACGACGAGATCGGAATTCTTGTCGACTCCTTCAACAAGATGACCAGCGAACTTTCCGAGGGCCGCATGAAGGTTCAGCGCGCTCACGAGCACCTCAAACAGACCAACATGGAGCTGGAACGGCGCCGCTCCTACATCGAGACCATCCTCGAAAACATTGGCGCGGGGGTCATTTCCATCGACAAGAAAGGCCGCGTCACCACCTTCAACAAGGCCGCGGGAAAAATTTTGAATACCCACATGGCCGACGTGTTCGGCACCAACTACAAGGATACGTTCCCCGTCACCTTTCGCAACCCGATCCGCAAAATGATCCGGCAAATGACCTTTCAGAAGCGGGAATATCTCGAAGAGCAGATCGAACTGAGGGTAGAGGAAAATACCCTGACGCTGCTGGTCAATATTCAGGTGCTGCACGACATTGACCAAAAATATCTCGGCCTCGTCATCGTATTCGAGGACCTCACGCAGATGATCAAGACCCAGAAAGTCGCCGCCTGGCGGGAGGTCGCCCAGGGCATCGCGCACGAGATCAAGAACCCGCTCACCCCCATCCAGCTCAATACCCAGCGCCTGCGAAAGAAGTTTTACGAGGACAAGGATGATTTCGGGCGCGTGTTCGAGGAGAGCATCGACATCATTTCGCAAGAGGTCGAAGGCATGAAGGAACTCCTCAGCGAATTCCAGCGTTTCTCCCGCATGCCCGCGCCCAACCCGAAGCCGGCGTCGCTACACAAGATCATCGACGATGTGGCTATTCTTTACACCGACCTCGACCGGGGGGACATCACCATCGAAAAGAATTACGATGCCCGCATTACGCAGCTCAACCTCGACACCGAACAGATACGCCGCGTCTTCATTAACCTGTTCGAAAACGCCGTCGACGCGGTGGGTGAGAGCGGGCGTATTGCTATCACCACGCGCCTCCACCCGGAAAAACACTTGGCCGAAATCGAATTTTCGGACAACGGGTCGGGCGTGTCCGCCGCAGACATGAACAAGCTGTTCTTGCCCCACTTCACCACCAAAAAGCGCGGCACCGGCCTCGGCCTCGCCATCGTCAACCGCATCATCGTCGACCACGAAGGCAGCATTCAGGTGCGCGGAAACCAACCGCGGGGCACGGTGTTCACCCTCACCCTTCCTTGCGCCTCCCAGCCTTCCAAGGCACGGCCCTTTCAACCCTCCTCACCCTCACCGTATTGAGCGGTTCCCCTTCTTTTCCGGGTCTTTTCATCGCCAGACAAATGATTTAAAATAATGGCATCAAAACAGGATCGATCCTTTCATTGACCGGGAGCCTGGCATGAATAAAAAACTGACGCTTTCGCTCGACCCCAAGACTTATGATCGTTTGTTGGCGCTGTGCCAGGGTGATGAAAATAACCTTGCCCCACGAGCAGCGCAGATCCTCGCAAAACACCTCACTCCAGACCCGGCTCAGGGTCCGGCCGATTTGGAGGAATACCTGAAGAAGTCGTCCTCCGGTAGCCGGGCCTATGGCGTCAAGGGGCAGGGCTGGTAAATTTCAGGAATATTCCATGCCTCGTAAACAAGATTTTTTAATTGGTAAACAATGGCGCTCCGGAGACCGCTATTTCACGGTGACCAATCCGGCCAGCGGTGAACCCGTGGCCGAAGTGGCCCTGGCGGGGCCTGGCGACATCGAGGAGGCGATCGTTCTCGCCGAACGAGGATTCACCACCACCCGCAAGCTCCCCGCTTATATGCGCAGCCGCATCTGCGCTCAAATCGCCCGCGGCATCGAAGCGCGCGCGGAGGAATTTGCGCGCACCATCGCCCTCGAGTCGGGAAAACCCATGATCTTCGCGCGCGCCGAGGTGGCGCGTTCCGTCTCCACCTTCAACATCGCCGCCGAGGAAGCGCTTCGCCTGCAAGGCGAAGTTCTGACGCTGGACATCACTTCCGCGGCGCGGGGCAAGGCTGGCATCACCTGCCGCTTTCCGATCGGCCCGGTGGCGGGCATCAGCCCATTCAATTTCCCTCTGAACCTGGTGGCCCATAAAGTGGCCCCGGCCATGGCGGCAGGCAACCCCATCGTCCTCAAGCCTTCGTCGACCACGCCGCTCACCGCGCTGCTCCTGGGCGAGGTGGTGGCCGCGACCGAGGCGCCGGAGGGCGGCCTGAGCGTCCTCCCCACGAGCCGAGAAGACGCAGCTCCGCTCACCGAAGACCCGCGCTTCAAGATGATCACCTTCACAGGCAGCGCCGAAATCGGATGGGATATCAAGCGGCGCGCGGGAAAGAAAAAAGTCGTCCTCGAACTGGGCGGCAACGCCGGGGTGATCGTCGAACCCGACGCCGACCTCGCCTTTGCCGCCAAGCGCACCGTCTTCGGGGCCTTCGCTTATTCGGGGCAGGTCTGCATTTCGGTGCAGCGGGCGTTTGTTCACGAGTCGGTCTTTTCCCGGTTCGTCGATATGCTGAAACACGAGGCCGAGACACTCGTGATCGGCGACCCGCTCGACGATGCCGTCAACTTCGGCCCGATGATCGACGGCAAGAACGCCCAGCGCATCGAGAGCTGGATCGCCAACGCCCGCACCGGCGGCGCGCGCGTGGTGACCGGCGGTAAGAGAAACGGCAACATCGTTCCCCCCACCATTCTCACGGGGGTGGCCCCCGGGGCGGAGCTCGCCTGCAACGAGGCGTTCGGCCCGGTGCTCGCCGTCGAGCCCTACGCCGATTTCGATGAGGCCGTGCGGCGCATGAACGATTCCGATTTCGGCCTGCAGGCGGGCGTCTTCACTCAGCGGATGGATCTTTCCTTAAGGGCGTTCAACGAACTGGAAGTGGGCGGCGTGGTGCTGAACGACGTGCCCACGTTCCGCGTCGACAACATGCCCTACGGCGGCGTCAAGGACTCTGGCTTCGGGCGCGAGGGCATCCGCTACTCGCTGGAGGAGATGACGGAAATCAAACTGTTGGTCTTCAATCACGAAAGAGAACGGTAAAACACCATGGCAGAGAAAGACCGCTTTCAAGACAACGGCGACGGCACAATCACCGATCATCAAATGAAGGTGATGTGGAGGAAGACCGATTCGTTTCAGGACACGAACAAATGGCTCAACTGGTTCAAGGGGCAGGACTACGTCGAAATCTCCAACCTGGAGCGTGTGGCCGGCTACGAGGATTGGCGCTTCCCGACACAAGAGGAGGCTTGGTCGCTGTTTGACCTGAAGGCGAGAAATACCGACAAGTACGGTGAAGGCATCTACCTTCCCTCGGTGTTCGAGCCCGGCAGCGCCGGTACCACCTGGACTCTCGACGAAAAGGATTCGGCCGCTCTGGTCATTCAATACGAGGACGGGCAGAAGGTCTGGCCCTCGAAATACGCCAACCTGAACATGGCCTACCGCATGGTGCGTTCCCTCAAGTGATTCCTCAGTTCAGGTGCTGGTAGGCGCCGCGCAACGGAAAAACGGGATGCACGCGGGCCTCCCCGGCGGCACGGTAATTGAACCACGGCCACACCACAAAGCGGATTTTCTGCGGCGTCGCAAGTAGCGTCTTGAACGTCGTATTGTGAATGCGCTCCACTCCCAGTTCGAGGATCAGCGGCCGGCCCTCGGGCAGGTTGAGGGGTTTTCCCGCGCTTTTTTCCAGATCGATTCGCACCGACCCGTTGCCGCCCTGCCCCAGCGAAACCGTGCCCTGGGCCAGCAGACGCGCTTCGGCCCCTTCCGGAAAGATACGCCAGAGATAGCGCGTGTGAAAACCGCGCGCATGGGAAAGGCGCAGGACGGGATCGAGAAATTGCAGGAGGTTCCGATCGTCCTCGCGA
>CP070799.1:537576-547393 GCA_020343535.1 Nitrospinaceae bacterium
GCCATCGTCGAGGGGCTGGCGCAACTCATCATCGAGCGCGAGGTGCCCGACACGCTTTACGACAAGCGGGTGGTTTCGCTGGACCTGGGCTCGCTGATCGCCGGAACCAAATACCGCGGCCAGTTCGAGGCCCGGCTCAAGGGAATCATGAAGGAGATCGTGCAGAACGACAGCATCATCCTGTTCATCGACGAGCTGCACACTCTGGTGGGGGCCGGTGCGGCGGAGGGTTCCGTCGACGCGTCCAATATGTTGAAACCCGCCCTCTCGCGCGGCGAGATTCAATGCATTGGCGCCACCACCCTGGAGGAGTACCGTAAATACATCGAAAAGAACGGCGCCTTGGAGCGGCGGTTCCAGCCCATCGTGGTCAACCCGCCGAGCGCGGAGGAAACCGTCGAAATCATCAAGGGGCTCAAGGTGCCCTACGAGATGCACCACAAGGCCAAGATCACAGACGAGGCCATTGTCACCGCGGTGCGGTTTTCCGACCGCTATATCAGCGACCGTTTTCTTCCCGACAAGGCCATCGATGTGATCGACGAGGCCGGCTCGCGGGTTCGCCTGCGCAAGGTGACCCAGTCGCCGGAGATGCGCCAATACCAGCGGGATATCGACGCGGTGATCCGCGAGAAGAAGATTTGCATCGAGAACCAGGAGTTCGAGAAGGCCGTGGAATTGCGCGACAAGGAAGAATCCCTGCGCGACAAGTTCGACGCCGCCAAGAAAAAATGGGAAAGCGAGCACGACCTGAAAGAACCTTCCATCACCGAGGAAGACATTGCCGCCGTGGTATCCAGCATGACCGGCATTCCGCTCTCGAGGATTGAGGAGAAGGAGAGCGTCCGCCTGCTCAACATGGAAGAAGAGCTGGCCTCCAAGGTGGTGGGCCAGGGCGAAGCCATCGAGGTCATCACCAAGGCGATCCGCCGCTCGCGTTCCGGCCTCAAGGACATGCGCCGGCCGATCGGCACGTTCCTGTTCCTCGGGCCCACCGGCGTGGGCAAAACCGAGCTTGCCGGCGTGCTGGCCGAATTCCTGTTCGGCAACCGCGACGCTTTGATCCGCCTCGACATGTCGGAGTATATGGAAAAATTCAACGTGTCGCGGCTGACCGGAGCGCCTCCCGGTTACGTGGGTTATGAAGAAGGCGGCCAGCTGACGGAAAAGGTCCGCCGCAAACCCTATTCGGTGGTGTTGTTTGACGAGATCGAAAAGGCCAATCCAGATGTGTTCCACCTGCTTCTGCAGATCATGGACGACGGCCGACTGACTGACAGCTACGGCCGGGTGGTGGATTTCAAGAACACCGTTATCATCATGACCTCGAACATCAGTTCGCGCATGCTCGACAAGGGGACCAGCCTCGGTTTCCACAAGGACGACGAGGAAATCACCTACGATAAAATGCAGAAGGACTTGAAGCAGGATCTCAAGCGCGCCTTCAATCCAGAGTTCCTGAACCGGATCAGCGAGATCGTCGTGTTCAGGCCCTTGGTGCTGGAAAATATCGTCAAGATTCTCGACGTGCAGCTTGAGCAACTCAACGAGCAGCTCATTCAGCAGGGGCTGACCCTTGACATGACCGAGGAAGCCAAACTGTGGCTTGCCGAGAAGGGATACGACAAGCACTTTGGCGCGCGGCCTCTGAAACGGGCGATTCAGAAGCACCTGGAAGACGTTCTTTCGGATGAGATGCTGAAGGGGCGATTCACTCGAGGCGGGCTCATTGAAGTTAGCCTGCAGGACGATCAACTGGTTTTCGTTGAGAAGTCGGGAGCTCTAAATGCTACGCCCTAGCAGATAGAGCCCCGATAACAAGCGCCCGATGATCTAAAAAAAAAGTATTAAGTTTCCCGCTCGCATGAATGGAAACTTAATATTTTTTTTTGGCTAAAAAACGGCGGGTGCGAATTTTCGCTATAACGTACATTTTAACAATCGGTTTCGGCCCAATGATGAAAAACTTCCGTTTTTTTTCGCCGCTCCTTATCCTGCTTGCGGCGCTGTGGTTTGCCCTGCCCGCCTGGGCCGAGGACGAGGGCATCGTTCAGTCCATCAAGATCGTCGGCAACAAGCGGGTGCACGAATCCAATATTCGCTATTACATCCAGACGAAAGTTGGCGAGCCCCTTTCCCGCCCGCAGGTGCGAAAGGATATTGAGCAGATCTACAAGATGGGGCACTTCAAGAATATCCAGGTGGATACGCATCCACTCGGCGGAGGCCTCGAGGTGATCTTCACGCTCGAAGAGATTCCGTCTATCGGCGACATTCGCATTGTCGGCAACAAAAAAATAGAAACGGAAGACATTCGGGAAAAAATTTCCATCAAGGAAGGGGCCACGTTTCAGGACCATCTCGTGCTTTCCAGCGTGGAAGAAATCAAGAGCTTGTATCAGGAAAAGGGCTATTTTTTCGCGGCAATTAAAGTGGAGACGGAAACCACGCCCGACAACCTGATCGATATCGGCATCCGCGTTAAAGAAGGAGAAAAGGTCAGTGTCGAAAGGATCAGTTTTTCCGGCAACAGGAAATTCACCGACAAAGAGCTGAGAAAGGTCCTCGAAACCACCGAGGACACCTGGTACTCCTTTCTCACCGACGACGGGATTTACCAGAAAGACGTCCTTAAGCTCGACCGTTTTCGAGTGGAGGCCTTTTACCAGGACAATGGCTATTATCGGGTTCGTGTTGAGGAGCCCCAGATCAAAGTCAACGAAAAAGAACAGGCCATCTACATCAACATCCCGGTGCAGGAAGGTCCGCTGTACAGAGTGGCCGGCCTGGAGGTCAAAGGAGACGACCTGCTGACCGAGGAAGAGCTCCTGGCGGTGGTCAAAACCAAGAAAGGCGATATTTTCAACGTCACCGCCCTGCGTGAGGATGCCCTGAACATCGGTGAGCTGTACTCGGAAAAAGGATATGCCTATGCCGATGTGAACCCCTTGACCAAGATCGACGATGAAGCAAAAACCGTCCATCTGGCCATCGAGGTGGAAAAGGGCCGCAAGGTTTATGTGGGAAAAATAGAAATTCAGGGAAACGTGGAAACCCGCGACAACGTCATCCGCCGCGAATTCCGCCTGCAGGAAGGGGACCTTTTCGACAGCCGGAAACTCAAGCGTAGCAAGCAGCGAATCAACAATCTGCAGTTTTTCGAGGACGTAAAAATCGATACCCGGCGCGGTGAGGACCGCGACCGGATCGACGTGGTCACCACCGTCACCGAGCGTCCGACGGGGTCGCTTTCCGTCGGCGCAGGTTTTAGCTCCGTGGAAAACCTCATTTTCACCGCCTCGGTCAGCCAGAACAATCTGTTCGGCCGGGGCCAGCGGCTGGTCTTCAATACCAGTCTCTCCTCCATCCGCACCGACTTCAACCTATCGTTCACTGAACCGAGGATATTCGATACCGAGGTCCTGCTCGGAATCGATGCCTTCAATCGCGACTCCGATTTCATCAGTTTCGATTCCCGCAGCCGCGGCGCCGGCATTAGGGTCGGCAAGTCGATCTCGGAGTACGACTGGGTGGGGCTCAACTACCGCTACGAAGACGTGGAGGTCAGCAACGTGGACCCGGCGGATGTGACCGAGTTTCTCCGCAACGAAAACAGGGTGACCAGCCGCTTAATTCCAAGTTACGTTCGCGACACGCGGGATGACTTTTTAAACCCTTCCAAGGGCTGGCGCCATGTGGTACGATTTGAAATCGCCGGCGGGATTTTGGGAGGCAGCGATTTTTACAAGACGGGTTACGAACTCACCTATTACCACCCACTGATCGGCAAGCTGGTAGGCGCCCTGCACGGAGAAATCTACCACGCCGAAGGCTACGGCGGGGAGCAATTGCCGGCGTTTGAACGGTATTTCATGGGTGGATCGACCAGCCTGAGAGGGTACACCATTGAGCAGGTGGGGCCCATGAACGCCACCGGCGACCCGCTGGGTGGAACCCAATCGCTGCTCTTTAACGCCGAGATCCAGTATCCGTTCACCAAGTCGTTCAGAGGCTTTGTATTTTACGACCGGGGTAACGTGTATGGGGACGGCCCCGACCTGAGCACCACCAAAAGACACTTTGACTTGGCGGAAATGCGGCAAAGTGTGGGCTTGGGTATCCGGTTTCTCAGTCCCTTTGGTCCCGTTGGCCTGGCGTATGGCTACAAGCTAGACAAGGCCCCGGGCGACAGCAGCGGTGAGTTTATTTTTTCGGCGGGCGGCGCATTTTAAAAATCATTTTTCTGGAAGGGATCGAATTCATGCGGGAAAAAGTTTTATGCGGGATAAAAATATTTTCATTGGCCTTGGTTCTTCTTACCGCATCGTCGGTTTCCCTTCCCCAACCGGCTGTCGCGGCCGACTTGAAGATCGGTTTCATCGATTTGCAAAAAGCGATCGCGGGCACCAAGGACTGGAAAAAAAGCTTCACCTCGTTTAGAAACAGCTTCAAAAAAGAGAAAGAAACGATTGCCAAAAAGGAAGAACGGCTCAAAAAGATGCTGGAGGACTTGAACAATAAGAACTTTGTTCTCGATCCCGAACTGAAAAAAGCCAAGGCCGAGAAGCTGAACAAGGAAAAGGTCGATTTTGAGCGATACGTGCAGGATAAAAACGCCGAATTCGCGAAAAAAGAAAAAGAGATGACCTCGAAGATTCTCGAGCAAATGCTGGAGGTCTTACGTAAGATCGGCAAAGAAAAAAAGTACACCATGATCCTCGAGCAAAAAGCCCTCCTGTTCCATGATCAGGGCCACGATGTCACCGACCTTGCCATCAAGACCTACGATAAGACCTACAAATAAATAAGGTTCCGGCGCGCACGATGAGCCGGTGAGAGTATGAGTGGACTCGGCGGGAGCCTCCGTTTCCGGATTATCGACGTGCCCTGCAAGGAGATCAATGAGAGAGATGAGCATGGATATCAATGAAATAAAAAAAATCATCCCGCACCGCTACCCCTTTCTCCTGGTCGACCGCATCATCGAATGCGACATGGAATCGCGAATTATCGGGATCAAGAATGTCAGTATGAACGAACCCTTTTTCCCGGGGCATTTCCCCGAGTTTCCCGTGATGCCCGGCGTCCTGATCATTGAGGCGCTCGCCCAGGTCGGCTGCATCCTGGCGCTCAAGATCCTGAAGAAGGAGGGACACTCCTCGGTTTTCTTTACCGGCATCGATGCTGCCAAATTCCGCCGGCCGGTGGTGCCGGGGGATCAACTCCGGCTTGAGCTGGTCAAGATCAAGCAACGCGGAAACATCTTCCGATTTCAGGGCAGGGCGTTCGTTGAAGATCAACTAGCCACTGAATGTGAGCTGCAGGCCATGCTTGGAAAATAGGCAGCGGCTTTTCCCTAGAGAACCACACGCATCATCCACAACGGTCCGGGTTTCGCCGGCCAAAAGATCCTGAACGTGGCAATACATCCTTCATCAGACGTCCACCCAAACGCCGTTTTGGGAGAGGGAGTGAGCGTGGGTCCGTTCACCAGCATCGGCCCCGATGTCGCGATCGGCGAGGGGACCGAAATCGGCCCCGGCGTCCTGATCACCGGGCGGACGACGATCGGCAGACAGTGCCGCATCTACCATGGCGCTTCCATCGGCGGCGACCCGCAGGTCGTGAACTTCAAGGATGTTCCTTCCGGTGTGACTCTCGGAGACCGAACGACCGTTCGCGAGTATGTCACCATCCACCGTTCCATGCACGCCGACGTCAATACCACCGTGGGCAACGATTGTATGCTGATGGCTTACGCCCATATCGCGCATGACTGCGTCATCGGCAACCAGGTGATCATCGTCAACAGTACCGGTTTGTCGGGGCACATCGTGGTGGAGGATCGAGCGTTCATATCCGGTATGGTGGCGATGCACCAGTTCGTGCGCATTGGCAAGCACGCTATGGTCGGCGGGTCGAGCGGGGTCCGCAAGGACATTCTCCCCTATTCGCTGGTGGAGGGGTACCCGGCCCGTCTGGTGAGTCTAAATTCCGTTGGGCTCCGGCGCGCCGATTTTCCGCCTGCGGTCCGGTCGGCCATTAAGGCGGCGTTCAAAATTATTCTCGATCCCGCGCTTAACCTCAAGCAGGCGGTTCATAAAATCGAGCGGGAAATTGAAATGCTGGACGAAATTCGTTATCTTATCGACTTCATCGGTAAATCAACCCGAGGAATCACCACGTGAAAGAACAGATCAGAATGGGGGTCGTGGGTGTCGGCAAGATGGGGGAATACCATGTCGGTGTGCTCTCGGAAATGCCGCAGGTGGAGATGGCGGCGGTGGTGGATGTCAGCCCAGCACGGGCGCAAGCCATCGCCGAGCGGTACGACACTTCCCATTGCGCCGACTATCGGGAGCTTTTCGGCAAGGTCGACGCGGTTGTTGTGGCGGTGCCCACCGCTCTGCATTATGAAGTGGCGAAGGATTTTCTCACCGCCGGAATTCACGTTCTTTTGGAAAAGCCCTGCACCAACGACCTTCATCAGGCGCGGGAACTGTTTGACATGGCGGCGGCCAATAAGCTGACCCTGCACATCGGCCATGTCGAACGATTCAACGGCGCGGTGCAGGAAATCCACAAAATCGTCGACAACCCCATCCTGGTGGAATGCAAGCGCATGGGCGCCTTTTCGGAGCGCGTCCGCGATGACGGCGTCATCCTCGATATCATGATCCACGATATCGATATCATTCTGAATCTCATCCAGTCGCGCGTCGTCCGCACCAACGTGGTGGGATCCTCGGTGTTCACCGATCGGGACGATTTGGTCACGGCGCAGCTGGAGTTTGAAAATGGCTGCCTGGCCAACATCACCGCCAGCCGCGCCTCGCAGAACAAGGAGCGCACGCTGTCGGTGACGCAGAGGGACGCCTACGTCTTGCTCGATTACACCGAACAGGAAATCTATGTTCACCGCCAGGCGTCGTCGGAACATCAGTTGAGCAAAGGGTCCCTGCGCTACCTGCAGGAATCCCTCGTGCAGCGCATCTTCGTGCACAAGGACAACCCGCTCAAGCTGGAACTTCAGCATTTTGTCGATTGTGCCAAGAACGGCAGCCCGCGCCGGGTGGCGGTGGACAGCGAGCTTTACTCCCTTGAGATCGCCCTGGAAATTTTGCGTCAGTTTAACGAGCAGCGCCAGCAGCGGGCTCATGAATCCTGACGGCTCCCGGCGCATCGGCCTCATCGCCGGGGTGGGCGGCATCCCGCCTTATTTTGCAGAAAAAGCACGGGCCAGCGGTATCCGGTTGGTGAGCGTCGGGTTCACCGAGGAGATCGCCGCTCGGCTTGCTCCTTTCTCCGAGAAATGCCACACCATCGGCCTTGGCCGCGCCGCCAGGATTATCGATACCCTTAAGGAGGAGGGTATAAGCGACCTGGTGATTCTCGGCAAGGTGGACAAGCGGGTCATTTTCCGGCCGCAGATGTTCGACCTGCGCTCGCTTAAATTTCTTAGGGATATCAAAAACAAAGAGGATAAAACCCTGCTGGTCGGCGTCATCAAGGAGCTGGAAAAGGAGGGTTTCAAGGTGTTGGATCAGCGCGAGCTTCTGGGAGAGGTCTATCCCGCAAAAGGTTTGCTCTCGCGCCGCGAGCCAAGCCCCGGGGAGATGGAAGACATCGGCTTTGGCCTGCCCATCGCGAAAAAAATGGCCGATTTGGAAATCGGACAGACCCTCGTGGTCAAACATAAAACCGTGATCGCGGTGGAAGCGGTGGAGGGCACCGATCAGGCCATCCGGCGCGGCGCGGCGCTTGCCCATGGCGGCTGTGTGGTCATCAAGGTCAGCCGCACCTCCCAGGATTACCGTTATGACAGCCCCGGCGCCGGGCCGGACACGATAGAGAGCCTTGCCGCCGGGGGCGCCAAGGTGCTGGCGATCGAGGCGGGGCGCGTTATGCTGGTGGACCAGGCCGAAGCGATCCGCCGTGCAGATGAATCGGGGATATCGGTGCTCGCCATCTGAGCAAGTTCCCGCCGGAGGGCGGCGGCCTCTCTTCTGGAGACCCAGTGCATGCAAGATCCTAACCCTCAGTTTCTCGTCGTGGCGGGGGAAGCCTCGGGCGACCTGCATGGCAGCAGTCTCGTGCATGCCCTGAAAAAATATTTTCCCGCCGCCGCCTTTTGTGGCATGGGCGGAACCCGCATGCGCAAGGAAGGCGTGAAAACCTTTTTTGACATCGAGCGCATGGGGGCGGTGGGTCTCGTCGAGGTGTTGGGAGAGGTGCCGCACCACCTGAAAGTCTACCGCAAGCTTTCCAGGGAAATCGCCAGCGGCAAATTCGCGGCGGTCATTCTCATCGACTACCCCACAATGAACCTGCGCCTCGCCAAATGCGGGAGGCGGGCGGACTGCCCGGTGTTCTTCTTCATCAGTCCGCAGGTGTGGGCTTGGCGCAAGGGACGCATTCGCAAGATACGCGAATGGGTGAGGCGTATGTTTGTCGTGCTCCCTTTCGAGGAAGCGATGTATCAGGAAGCGGGGGTGGATGCTGAATTTCTCGGCCACCCCTTCGTGGACCAGGTGCGTCCGGCGTGGACCCGCGATGAAGCTTTCCGGGAGTTCGGTCTTGCGCCGGGTAAAAAGACCATCGGTATATTGCCGGGCAGCCGGAAGAACGAAATCGAATCGCTGCTGCCTGTCATGGTCGATGCCGGCCACGAAATTCGCCGTGAAATCCCGGATTGCCAGTTCGTCCTCCCCGTCTCCGATTCGGTGCCCGAATCCCTGATCCGGGACCATCTGGGCGCCAATCCGCTGGGAATCCGTCTGCTGGCCGGCAAGGCGCACGAGGTCATGAAGCAGGCCGATTTTCTCATTATCGCCTCAGGGTCGGCGACGCTCGAGGCGGGCCTCCTTGGCTGCCCCATGGTCTTGATCTATAAACTGCACCCGCTCACCTACTGGGTGGCGAAGCGGCTGGTGAAAACCCCCTTTATCGGCCTGGTCAACCTTGTTGCGGGCGAGAGCGTGGCGCCCGAGCTCATCCAGGAGCAGGTGACGGCCCAGAACATCGCCGCTCGGGCCCTCGACATCTTAAAGGACGACGAAAAAAGGCAGGCCGTGTCGAAGCGGCTTCTCCAGGTTCGCGAGAAACTGGGGGAGCCAGGTGTCATGTCCCGGGTGGCCGCAAGTATCGCCCGCGCCCTCGGCGCCAACGCAAGCCATGACCCTGAAAATTTTTCTTACTGAGCGAGTTTTACCCCGCTTGATCGTGGCGGTATTCCGCCTCTGGTGCCTCACCCTGCGCGTGCGCAGCATCCACCCCGAAAACGAAGACCGCGTGAAAAACCTTTCGGGCCCATTCATCCTCACCCTGTGGCACGGGCGGATTTTTTACCTGTTTTACCATCTCCGCAACCACCCGGATTACCACCTGCTCATCAGCCCAAGCAAGGACGGAGAAATTCTCGCCCGGCTGGCGGTCCTGATGGGCTATTCGGTGATTCGCGGCTCCTCGTTCAAGAAAGCGGTGCCCTCCGCCCGCTCGTTGATCAAGGTCTTGCGGGCGGGAGAGAAAATCATCATGATCGCCGATGGCTCGCGGGGCCCCAGGCAGATAGCCCAGCCGGGTTCACTGCAGATAGCCGGAATCACAGGAGCCCCATTGATCCCAATGAGTTATGGGGGGAATCGCTGTCATATCTTCAACAGTTGGGATCGTTTCGCCCTGCCCCTGCCATTCTCGCGCGTGAGCGTCAACTTTGGCCCGCCCCTCGACCTCCCCGCACGGATGGATGAGGCGACTCTGAAAAAAAAACAGGCGGAGCTGGAAAATGCCCTCAACCGCCTGACCGAGGCGTGCGAAT
>CP070799.1:547493-557238 GCA_020343535.1 Nitrospinaceae bacterium
CCAGGAACAATCACAATCGCGAAGAAAACATCCACCGTCTTTCAAGCCGGCTCGAGGCCCTGGGCATCGACACGTTTTCTCCCGGCGCTGAAACCCGGAGGGTTTATTTCGAATTCATCGTCCGCGCGAATCCGCGAAAGACCGGCGTTCCGGTTGATGCCCTACTGGCTGCTATTTCGGCGGAAGGGGCTCAGGTGAGTGCGCCGCGCTACCCGCTGCTTCATCAGCAGCCGTTTTTCACCGAGGGCCATTTCAAGACCATCGCCCGGCTCGGCGACGGTTTCCCGTATCCCGACTACCGCAAGGCCACCCTGCCGGGCACCGAAGCCGTGAACCGGGAACTTCTGCGCCTGCCGCTTTTCCTCGGCGCCGGGCGGGAAACAGTCGACCGCTACGCCGACGCCTTCGGGAAAATTATCGCGCACGCGCCCAAGGTTCTCGCAAAATGGAAGGATTCCTCTTACAATGGAGAATAAGACCCCTGCGGAGCTGTTAACTTCAGCGCCGGGGCCACCGCGCCCGAATCGCCGCTTTCCCAGCCATCCCCGGATAGCCGGGCCAACCGTCAACCGCTCCTCAACCCCTTCGGCGGATACCCTATGCACGAGAACCAGTTTCACCTGCTGAAAACCCGGCGCTTTCTGCCTCTGTTCATCACCCAGTTTTTGGGCGCATTCAACGACAACCTGTTCAAGAACGCCCTGGTGATCCTAATCACCTTCGTGACCGCGGAAAAGGCGGGCATGAATTCGCAGATCATGGTGACCGCCGCGGCGGGCATTTTCATTCTTCCCTTTTTCCTGTTTTCCGCCACGGCGGGTCAGTTCGCGGACAAGCACGAGAAATCGCGGCTGGTACGCATCATCAAGTTCGTCGAAATCGTTTTGATGATTCTCGCGGGCGTGGGTTTTTACCTGGAGAGCGTGCTCCTGCTCATGGGGGTGCTGTTCATGATGGGCGCGCAGTCGACATTTTTCGGCCCGATCAAGTATGGCATCCTGCCCGAGCATTTGCATGAGGACGAACTCATCGGCGGCAACGCCTTGATCGAAGCCGGAACATTTCTTTCCATATTGACCGGCACGATTCTTGGCGGCGTGCTCATTCTCGCCCCCGGCGGTATCGGCGCCGTGTCGGCGCTGGTGGTCCTGTTCTCCGTCCTCGGTTTTGCGGCAAGCTTTTATATCCCGCAAACCCGGCCGCAAGCGCCCGGGCTCAAGGTAGGTTACAACATCGCCAGCGAAACCTGGAAGATTCTGAAGTTCGCCGCCCACAACCGGAGCGTGTTTCTTTCCATCCTCGGCATTTCCTGGTTCTGGCTGGTCGGGGCGACCTTCCTGTCGCAGTTTCCCACCTTCGGTAAATTCGTTCTTGGCGGCGACGAATACATGGTCACGCTGTTTCTCACGATGTTTTCCATCGGCATTGGTTTGGGCTCGCTGGTCTGCGACAAGTTGCTCAAAGGGCAGGTCGACGCCACCTTCGTTCCCTTGGGCGCGCTGGGAATGACGGTATTCACCGTCGACCTGTTCTTGGCCAGCGGCGGCGCGCACCCCCCGGCGGGCGGCGAAACCCTGAGCCTCGGCCATTTTCTGGGGACGCTCACGGGCCTGCGCATCACCACCGACCTCCTGCTCATCGCCTTCGCTGGCGGCCTGTTCATCGTGCCGCTGTACGCCATCCTGCAAAGCCGCAGCGAAGTGAGTCACCGCTCGCGCTCCATCGCCGCCAACAACGTCATGAACGCGTTGTTCATGGTGGCCTCCGCCCTCGGCACTTCGGCCATGCTGGCGCTCGATTTCACGGTTCCCCAGGTGTTTCTGGTGGTCGCCGTTTTGAACGCGCTGGTGGCGGTGTACGTCTGCAAGCTGCTGCCCGACGCGCTGGTGCGCTCGTTTTTGCGCTGGCTGCTCAACCTGCTTTACAGCGTGGAAGTGAAGGGGCTGGACAACTACCACAAGGCGGGAAACCGCGTGATGCTCGTGGCCAACCACACCTCGTTCCTCGACGCGCTCCTGTTTGCCACCTACATCCCCGAACGACTGACCTACGCTGTCAACACCCAGATCGCGCAAAAATGGATCTTCAGACCTTTCCTCGCCATGGCGGATTTTTTCACCCTCGACCCGACGAACCCGCTGGCGGCCCGATCGCTCATCGAGTGCATCCGCCAGGACAAAAAGGTGGTCATCTTTCCGGAAGGCCGCCTCACCACCACCGGCTCGCTCATGAAAATTTACGAGGGCCCGGGGATGATCGCCGATAAATCGCAGGCCCAGGTGCTGCCGGTCTCCATCGAGGGAGCCAAATACACCCCATTCACCCGGCTCAAGGGAAAACTGCGCATTCGGTTGTTTCCTAAAATCACCGTGACGTTTCGCGCCCCGCGCGCTTTTCGGTTGCCGGAGGACATCAAGGGCCGGCGCCGGCGGCGGCTGGCCGGGACGCAGCTCTACGACCTGATGGCCAAAACGCTGCTCGAGAGCACCGACTACCGGCAGACGCTGTTTACCGGCCTCCTCGCAGCGAGCCGTACTCACGGCGGCCGCCACGTCATCGCCGAGGACATCGAGCGGCGGCCCCTGAGCTACCGCCAGTTCATCACCCGCTGTTTCATTTTGGGGCGGGGGCTGGCCAAGCACACGGAGAAGGGTGAAAACGTCGGCCTGCTACTGCCCAACGCGGTGAGCACCGTGGTGGCGTTTTTCAGCCTGCACGCCTTTGGCCGCGTGCCGGCAATGCTCAACTTTTCCGCCGGCCGGCAAAACCTCGTCTCCGCCTGCGAAACAGGCCCGCTCCATCACGTCTTCACCTCGCACCGCTTCATCGAAATGGCCAAACTGGAAAACGCCGTGGAGGGGCTCAAGGAGGCGGGCGTGCGTGTGACGGCGCTGGAAGATCTAAGAGCCGAGATCGGCCCGTGGGACAAGGCCATGGGGTTCATCGCGGGGCTCGCGCCCGCTGCCGCCTACCACCACCACTGCCCGGAGCAGGATGCGGGTTCGCCCGCGGTCATCCTGTTCACCTCCGGGTCCGAAGGAACGCCGAAGGGCGTGGTGCTCAGCCACGCCAACCTTCAGGCCAACCTCGCGCAGCTGCGCTGCGCCATTGACTTCAACCCGACAGACGTGGTCTTCAATGCCATGCCGGTCTTTCACTCGTTCGGCCTCACCGGAGGGACGCTGCTGCCCATGCTTTCCGGCATCCGCACCTTCTACTATCCCTCGCCGCTGCACTACCGCATCGTCCCTGAACTGGTTTACGACACTAACGCCACCCTGATGTTCGGCACCGACACCTTCCTCACCGGCTACGCCCGCTACGCCAATCCGTACGATTTCTACAGCCTTCGCTACGCGTTCGCCGGCGCTGAAAAACTGAAACCGGAGACGGTGAAGGTGTGGTCGGAAAAATTCGGCGTGCGCCTTTTCGAGGGCTACGGCGCCACCGAAACCTCCCCCGGTATTTCCATCAACACGCCCATGCACAACCGGCAGGGCACCGTGGGACGCCTGCTTCCCGGCATCACCCATCGCCTGGAGGCGGTCCCCGGCATCGAGGATGGCGGCCGGCTGCTCGTCTCCGGCCCCAACATCATGCTCGGCTACCTGAAGGCCGACAATCCCGGCGTGCTGCAACGGCCCGAAGGCGGATGGTACGACACCGGCGACATCGTCGCCATCGATGAGGAAGGCTACATTACCATCAAGGGGCGGGCGAAGCGTTTCGCCAAGATCGGCGGGGAAATGATTTCCCTCACCGCGGTGGAAAGCGACATGGGCAAGATCTGGCCCGAGCACCATCACGCCGTGGTGGCCCTGCCTGACGAAAAAAAGGGCGAGCAGCTCGTGCTGGTGACGGATTGCCCCGAGGCCGCGCGCGAAAAGATCGTCGCCCACGCGCGCGAGCAGGGCCTTGCCGAACTGGGACTGCCGAAAAAGATTGTAAAGGTCGACATGCTGCCGCTGCTCGGCACGGGCAAGGTCGATTATCCCGGGGTTCTACAGCTGGTGCGGGAAGAACTCGGCGTTCGGGAAGAAACCACCTAGCGCAAGATTCTCCTCAGGGTACGCGCCGTCGAAGACGCAGATAGCGCACAAGCTCCCAGCAGCCCACCGCCGCGGCGAGGTGCTTCAGCGTGTGGCCGCTCACCCCCCCGCCCAGAAGAGCGAACACGGCTGCGTCGAAGTGCTCCAAGCCCTTGGCGAGAGCGTACCAGCCGATCATCATCCACAAATGACGCTGGCCGCTGTAGCGCGGGGGAAAAAGAAAGAGCATCAGGGGAATCGACAGCGTCGGGAAAAACTGCACCCAGGCATAAAGGCGCAGGTCGCCGCGGCCCAGGGTTTCGGTATGGTGCCAGTAGAACACGCTCGCCACACCGAGGAGGAGAAGCGGAACCAGGAGCACGCAACCGGTTTTCACGCTCACCCGCTCTAAAATCACCATGGCGAAAACGGACATGAAGCCAAGGGTCATCGGCAGGCGGTCCCAGAGGAGCGTGCCGTTATTGGGCGTAAGGTGATAATAGGCGGAACCGGGCCCGACGAGCAGGATGCCGAGACACGCCAGAACGGCCATCAGGCGCTCCACCGGCAGGGCAAAGCGCGCCTCGTCTCCGGGTCGGGGCTTCGCCGCCCGCAACCCGAGCAGGCCGGCGAGAACAAATGGGACGTTGGATATCACGTCACCGAAGTTGGCGACGCCCAACAAGGCCCGGCCATCGGCGAAACGGTGGTAGCCCGGGTCCTGCGCGATGGGGTCGGCGAGAAACAGCCCCAGAAGAGAGACCCCGCCGATGCCTGTAAGAAGGGTGATACTCGTTATGCGCTTCATCCCCCACGTCCTTGTTTATAATATGATTGAAGTAAAACTCCATCGCCGCCCGCTTCGCGGCTTTTCTTAAAGAATAACGGATAACCGCCCCTCGCGGCCATTTCTTCCCCCCGCCTCCCCCCAAAAACACTGCCTCCCTCATAAAAAAAATTTTTTCCTTAAACTATACCGACCGGTCAACTATTATGGGCCGTATGGGACGTGTGAGTGACGCAAAACAACGCATTCTCGACAGCGCCCGGGGCCTGATCTACTCCCGCAGCTATGCAGGGGTGGGCGTGCAGGAGATATGCAAACATGCGGGGGTGAAAAAGGGAAGTTTTTACCATTTTTTTCCCCTCCAAGCGGGACCTCACACTTGCCGTGCTCGATGAATGCCACGCCCATTCCCTGGAGCTCATCGCCCGCGCCTTCGACCCGAAGATTCCGCCCCTTGAGCGCCTTCAGCGCTACGTCGAACTCGGCCACGAAACCCAAGCCCGGCTCAAGCAGGAAACCGGGCACATGCCGGGCTGCCCCTATTCCAACTTGTCCAGCGAGCTCAGCACTCAGGATGAGGTCATCCGCAAGCGGCTCGACGATATTTTTCAGGACATCATCGCCCTCATCGAGGCCGCCCTCAAGGAAGCGGTGCGGGAGGGAGCCCTACCGGGCGTCGACCCGCGCGCCTCGGCGGAGGAAGTGTTCGCCTACTGGGAAGGGGTGGTGCTGCTCGCTAAAACCCGCAACGATCCGAACCTGATCCTGAAACTCGGGCAGAACACCCTGCCCCTGCTTAAACCGGCGAAGAACGCGCCGGAAAACCCTTGACCGGAACAACACAATGACGACCCACTTCAATAACGGCGGCCGCTTCGGTGAATGGGTGATCCGCATGCGCTGGTTCATCATTCCCGCAACCCTGCTTGTGGTGGCCGCCGCGGCGAGCGGCGGGCGCTTCCTCACTTTCTCCACCGATTACAGGGTATTCTTTAGCAAGGAGAACCCACAGCTCAACGCGTTCGAGGCGCTGCAAAACACCTACACCAAGAACGACAACGCGATGATCGTCATCGCTCCGAAAAACGGCAACGTGTTCACCCGCGAGACACTCGCGGTGGTGGAGGAAGCCACCCTGGCCGCCTGGCAGATCCCCTATTCCACCCGCGTCGATTCGATCACTAACTTCCAGCACACCTGGGCCGACGGCGACGACCTCGTGGTGGAGGACTTGGTGGTCGACGCGCTCCACCTGAGCGATGAACACCTGGAGCGCGCCCGACGGGTCGCTCTTTCCGAGCCGTTTCTGATGAATCGCCTGATCAACGAGGCAAGCCGGATGACGGCAATCAACACCACCGTCAACCTGCCGGGGAAAACCCTCACCGAAACCACCGAGGTGGTGAACTTCGTCCGCAAGATGGCACAGGACATCCGCGCCAAACACCCGGAGGTGGACGTTTATCTCACCGGTGTGGTGTTCATGAACAACGCCTTCAACGAATCGGGCCAGGGCGACATGAAGACCCTCGTCCCCATTATGTACCTGCTGGTGATCGGCATCATGCTGTACATCCTCCGCTCCCTGCTCGCGACAGTGACCACGGTGATGGTGATCCTGTTCTCGATCCTGACGGGAATGGGACTCGCCGGGTTTGCGGGCATCGCGCTGACCCCCGTTTCGGCAAACGCGCCCACCATCATCCTGACGCTGGCGGTGGCCGACAGCATTCACCTGCTTGTCTCGATGTTTCACGAAATGGGGCAGGGGCGCTCGAAACGCGAAGCTATCATCGAGTCTCTACGCATCAACCACCAGCCGGTGTTCATCACCAGCCTGACCACGGCGATCGGTTTTCTGAGCCTCAACTTCAGCGATTCTCCCCCATTCTGGCACCTCGGCAACACCGTCGCCATGGGAGTGAGCGCAGCCTATGTCTACTCCGTGCTTTTTCTGCCGGCGATGATGGCGGTGCTCCCCATCCAAGCGCGCAAGCGGCGCGAGAAGAGCACCGAACTGCTCCACCGCCTGGCGGATTTCGTCATCCAGCGGCAGCGGGTTTTGTTCTTCGGAACGCTCGTCGTGTTCATCATTCTGGGAGTGCAGATCTCGCGCATCGAGATCAACGAGGAGTTCCACAAATACTTCGACACCCGCTACCAGTTCAGGCAGGATAACGATTTCGTCACCAAGAACCTTACCGGCTTCATGTCCATCGGCTATTCTCTCGGCGCCGGCGAATCCGGCGGCATCAGCAATCCGGAGTACCTGAAAAAACTCGAAGAGTTCTCCGATTGGTACCGCGCCCAACCCGGAGTGATGCACGTCAACACCCTGACCGACACGATGAAGCGCCTCAACAAAAACCTGCATGGCGACGATCCCGCGTATTACCGCATCCCCCAGTGGCGCGAGCTCTCGGCGCAGTACCTGCTCTTGTACGAATTGTCGCTGCCCTTCGGGCTCGACCTCAACAATCAGATCAATGTCGACAAGTCGTCGACGCGCATCACCGCCACGCTGGAGAACGTCTCCACCCGCGCCGCGCTCGACATGGAAGAGCGCGCCCAGAAGTGGTTGCGGCAAAACGCGCCGCCGAGCATGGCCTCGCCGGGGGCGAGCCCGCTCATCATGTTCTCCCATATCGCCAAGCGCAACCTGTACAGCATGATCTCGGGCACCTTCCTCGCGCTGGGCCTGATCTCCGTCATCCTCATGCTGTCTCTTAAGAACGTGCGGACCGGGCTCATCAGCATGATCCCCAATATGGTGCCGATTTTCATGACGTTCGGCATCTGGGGCATGGTGTTTCGCGAGGTCGGCTTCGCGGTGGCGGTGGTGGCGCCGGTGGCACTCGGCATCATCGTCGATGACACGGTGCATTTTTTGAGCAAATACGTTCGCGCCCGCCGCGAACAAGGCAAAAACCCGGAGGACGCCGTGCGCTATTCGTTTCACACGGTGGGCACCGCCCTGTGGGTGACCTCGTTGATCCTCGTCGCCGGGTTCCTGGTGCTGTCCTATTCCGGCTTCAGGATGAACGCGCACCTCGGCCTGATGACCACGCTGGCCATTCTGTCCGCCCTGGCGGCGGATTTTCTGTTTCTGCCAGCGCTTCTCGTTAAACTGGACAAACCCGGCCTGGCTTCCGGCCTGCGGCTGGACCCCACCCCCCTCGCTGAACTCAAGGAGCTGTCATGAGAAAACCCATTTCCCTCGCCCTGCTACTGATCTGCCTCGCCCCCGGTGTTCTGTTCGCCGATTCGCCGGAGGAAAAAGGGCTCGCCATCGCACAAGAAGACGACCGGCGCGATAATGGCTTCGGCGACTTCACCGCCGACATGTTGATGACGCTGAGAAACCGCCACGGCGAGGAAAGCCAGCGCATCATCCGCAACCGCACGCTGGAGGTTCCCGGCGACGGAGACAAGTCGCTGGTGATCTTCGACAAGCCCCGCGACGTGAAGGGCACTGCCCTGCTCAACTTCGCCCACAAGACCGGCAACGACGACCAGTGGCTGTACCTGCCCGCCCTCAAACGCGTCAAGCGCATCAGCTCGGCGAACAAGTCGGGATCGTTCATGGGCAGCGAGTTCGCTTACGAGGACGTGACCAGCCAGGAGGTGGAGAAATACACCTATAGATGGATTCGCGACGAAACCCACGAGGGCCTCGAATGCTTCGTGTTCGAGCGCTACCCGGCTTACCAGAATTCGGGCTACACCCGGCAGGTCGTCTGGCTGGACAAGGCCGAGTACCGCCTGCTCAAGATTGATTTTTACGACCGCAAGAACTCGCTCTTAAAAACGCTCATCCACAAGGGGTACAATAAATACCTGGACAAATTCTGGTACCCGGATGAAATGTTCATGGAAAACCACCAGACCGGCAAAACCACCCTGCTCGTCTGGTCGAATTACAAATTCCAGAACGGCCTGAGGGACAAGGACTTCAACAGGAACAGCCTGAAACGCGCGCGCTAACGCTAAAAAGGGAGGAGAATACCGTTGCGGTTTTTCGGAAAGGACGCGCGCGTCCCGCGCCTCATATTTCTCGCACTTCTGGCCCTGCCCGGATGGACGGGCGGCGCGTCGGCGCAAGAACTCACCGGCTTCGCCCTCGGCGAGGTGCGTCTTTTCCCAAGCAAGGCCCTCTATCCCGGACAGGACGATCAATCGGCTTCGTTCGCCATGCAGCCGGAGTTCTACCACGATTGGGAGGACGGCAGCAGTTTCACCCTGGCGCCGTTTGTCCGTCTGGACAGCGCCGACAGCGAGCGGACCCATTTCGACCTGCGCGAGTTCACCTACCTCGGCCTGTTCGAGGATTTCGAATTGCGCGTCGGCGTGCGCAAGGTTTTTTGGGGCACCACCGAAGTCCTGCACCTTGTCGACATCATCAACCAGACCGACCTGGTGGAAAACATCGACACCGAGGACAAGCTCGGCCAGCCCATGATCAATGTTTCGATGGCGCGGGATTGGGGCACGCTCGACCTGTTTCTGCTCCCCTACTTCCGCGAGCGTACGTTTCCCGGCCGCGGCGGGCGGCTGCGCAGCCCCGTGGTCGTCGACACCGGCCGGGCCGAGTTCGAAAGCGGCCTCGAAGAATGGCACCCCGATGCCGCGATCCGCTACAGCCGCACCTTGGGCGATCTCGATATCGGCCTCCACCAGTTCTTCGGCACCAGCCGCGAGCCGACGCTGCGCCTGGAAAGGGATGACGCGGGCAACCCCATCCTCATTCCCTTTTACGAACAGATCCAGCAGAGCGGACTGGACCTCGCGTTCGTCTCCGGCAAATGGTTGTGGAAGATGGAAACGTTGTACCGCGCCGGCCAGGGCAACGACGAATATTTCGCCTGGACGGGAGGCTTCGAATACACGTTCACCGGCATCTTCGATACGTCGATGGACCTCGGCGTGGGGG
>CP070799.1:557338-567063 GCA_020343535.1 Nitrospinaceae bacterium
ATGACGAACACGGCCTTATTGATGGAAATGTCCAAGCCCATGAACGACAGAGGCACGATCGGGTGCAGCTCAAAATGATGTAACGGGCTTTCCATGCTCAACGTGAAGGGTCTCCTTTATTATTATCGTTGCCGTCGTCGTCCTCGAACGTCATCTGCTGCGCCGCGCGGTATACATTGAGCACGCCCGCCGCCCCGCCGAAAAAAACCCCCGCCGCGAGAAACCAGGGCCGGGTGCCGAAAAAATAATCGATGCTGTACCCCATCAGCGCTCCCAGGGCCGTGGCCACCGCCATCTCTATGCCAAGCCGTAGCGCGATACTCAAGCCCTGACTTAAGCCGCTGTTTTTTCTCATCGATTGATGACTGGGGAGTGAATCGGCTTGCGGGCAAAAAAAGGTTCTATATCCTACAACATGTCCAGCGTATTGTCCAAGAAATGTTTTGAAAATATTCGCAAACGGAATTTTTTTAATGGGGCGATAGGGGTGGGTGGACCCTCCTTCAGCAAGGAACTGCCACATAAAGCGGCCGAGCCCACCCGGCGGGCGGGGAGAAATCCCTTCCCTGGACATGCAGCCCGAAAAATTGCCGGGCTTCAGTACGGCAGTTCGCCGTATTCAGCCTCATATTGATCGAGCGGAATCATATCGATCGCGTCCCAGGGGCAACCTTCGAGCAAGGTGTCCATCGGCCCCTTGGTAATGCACTTCTTGCAACCGATGCAGAGCAGTGGGTCCACATGGACCCGGATGAAAAATGGAGCATCGGGGTTATCCACCTCGTACATGCAGTTTTCCACCGGGCATTCGGTGATGCAGATGGGGGACCCGCCGCAACCCGTGCAAGCGTCGTTGATGACCGCCAGTATCTTTGGTTTTCTTTTCCTCTTCTGAGACCTTTTGGCTTTTTCGGCAACCGCCATGGAACTCACCCTGGAAAGGCATTAACGTTCGGGCGCCTAGGCAACCCCTTTCAACTCTGACATTCTAGCAAACAGGCCACCGATTAATACCAAAATCTTGGGGAATATGCAATCACTTCGGCACCGGCCGCACCGATTGCCTTGGGGAAGCTTGATGCAAACCAGGAAACTCCTTTAAAATTAAAGAGTTCTATCGCCGGAACCGGGCTCCGGGGAATCCGGGAACCACACGATTTTTCATTTACAAGGTTCCTCCCCATGTATTATGATAACTGATGAAAGCCATGATTTTAGAAGCCTAGGGCCGTTTTCGCCACGCAACCGGGTACCTAGCTGTTTGCTTCTCCCCGGCGTTCCGATAAGCTCTATTATCAACCCGAATCTTAAGCCGTCTCATCTCCGCCAACCACCGGCGCTACGATATGGGAAGAGATGGGTCCACATAATCATCCATCATGCCGTTCGAACGCGTCCTCGGGCAGGATCAGCCCGTCGAGATTCTCAAAAAATCCATTGAAAAAAAGACCGTCTCCCACGCCTACCTGTTTTACGGCCCCGAGGGTGTAGGCAAGAAACTGGCAGCCATCGAGCTTGCCAAGGCACTCAACTGCCTGGGCCGGGGGAACGCGTGCGGCGGCTGCGAATCCTGCCGCAAAATCGATCAGCGGATTCATCCCGACTTTTTTCTCGTCGAGCCCGAGAAAAAGACGCCAACCAGCCGTGAGGCGGTGATCCGCATCGAGCGCATCCGCGAACTGCAAAAAAAACTGATCTACATGCCCTACGAAGGGCGAACCAAGGTGGCCCTTATCGACGGCGCCGAATGGATGAATGCGCAGGCCTCCAACACACTGCTGAAAACTCTGGAGGAGCCGCCGCGGGCGACGATCCTCATTCTGACCGTGGTCAACCCGTTTCAATTGCTGCCCACCCTCGTATCGCGCTGCCAGGGCATCCGCTTTGGCAGGCTTTCGTCGGAGATCATTCTCAAGGTCCTCGAAAAGGAACTGGAGGATAACGAAGACATCGCGGTGCTCAAGTTGCGGGCGGAGCGGGCCGAGGGCTCCATCAGCCGGGCGCTGGCGCTCCAGGAGGAACGGGTGGAGGCCGGCGAACAGCGGGAAAACCTCCTCGATCTCATCGCGGGCGTGTCGTTCGACCGGATGGACGCAGTGTTCAAATGGTCGAAGACCTGGGCGAGGAGAACCGGCACCCTGCAGCCGCTGCTCGACGAACTCCTCGGCCTACTGCGGGACCTTGCGGTCCTCAAGGTGAGGGGCCCGTCGCATCTGCACAACCCGGACCTGCTGCGGCAGATGAGGCCGGTGGCGCAGATAAAATCGCTGCCCGCCCTGCTCGACATGTTCGATGCGGTGCGCGAGACCAAGCGCCTGCTTGCGGGCAACGCCAATGCGCAGCTGGCGCTCGAAACGCTGCTCATCAAATTCTCGGATACCCAGGGAAGGCCTCAATGAACACCCAGGAAAAGCCCAACCGGCAGGAAATTAAAAAGCCGCCGCCCAAGTTTCTCATCGGCGTTCGTGTTTTGAATGAAACCACCTCCGAATTGTTCGACCCCGGCCCCCTGTCCCTGCGCGTGGGCATGGACGTGGTCGTCGAAGCGGGTCGGGGAACGCGCGTGGGAACCGTGGCCTCGAACAAGATCCCCAATTTCCGCCAGGCGGCGGCGCGGAATTTCCGCCGCGTGCTGCGCGTCGCCACCGAAAACGACCACCAGGCCCTGGCGCGGAAGAAAAACCTGGAGACCGAGGCGCGAAGCCTCTGCTCCAGCAAGATCGACGAACTGAAGCTGCCGATGAACCTGAGCCGGGTGGTGCACGTGCCCGAAGCGAACAAGACCATCTTCTTTTTCACCGCCGAAGGCCGGGTGGATTTCCGCCAGCTCATCAAGGACCTCGCCGCCAGCCTCCGCCACCGCATCGAGATGAAGCAGGTGGGCGTGCGCGACGAGGCCCGCGTCATCGCCGGCTACGGCGTGTGCGGCGAATCGCTGTGTTGCGCCACTTTCCTCAAGGATTTCTCGCCGGTCACCATCCGCATGGCCAAGGACCAAGGGCTGGCGCTGAACCCGAGCAAGATCTCCGGTGTGTGCGGCCGCCTCATGTGCTGCCTGCAATACGAGCACGACAACTACCGCAAGCTGATCAAGCCCCTGCCGAAAACGGGCGCGCGCCTCGACACCCCGGACGGCCCGGGCAAAGTGATCAACCTCGAGATCCTCAATCAGAGAATCGTCGTCCGCCTGAACGACGAGAGCATCATGCATTACGACCTCGACGAACTCAAAGAGTACCTCCCGGCCAAAAAGGCGCAACCCGAAAAGAAGCGGCCCGACAAGGAAAAACCTAGAAAAAATTAACGAATAAAACAACGGAACAGGAATGCCGAAAACCTCCAGCAAATTCTACGTCACCACCCCGATCTATTACGTCAATGATGTCCCGCATATCGGACACGCCTACACCACCATCGCCGCCGACGTCATCGCCCGTTACAAGCGCCTTGAGGGCTTTGAGGTTTTCTTCCTCACCGGCACCGACGAGCACGGGCAAAAGGTTCAGCAGGCCGCGGCCAAGCTTGGCATCAGCCCCGAGGAGCACGTCGACCGCCTGCACCAGCGCTTCAAGGAACTCTGGACGCGGCTCGGCATCACCCACAGCGACTTCATCCGCACTACCGACGAGCGGCACAAGAAGGTGGTGCGCGAAATTCTGACCCGGCTGCACGACGAAGGCGAGATTTACCGCGACAGCTACGAAGGCTGGTACTGCACTCCCGACGAGCGCTTCTGGACGGAGAAGGACCTGGTCGCCGGCAATTGCCCGGAGTGCGGACGCAAGGTCGAGAAAATTCGGGAGCACAACTATTTTTTCCGCATGGGCAAGCACCAGGACTGGCTGGCCGGCGCCATTCGCGACGACGAGCGCTTCATTCAGCCCGCCTCGCGCAAAAATGAGGTGCTCGGCTTTCTCAGCCGGCCGCTGGAGGATTTGTGTATTTCGCGGCCCAAGGAGCGGCTGCCCTGGGGCATCCCCCTGCCCTTCGACGAGGATTACGTCACCTATGTATGGTTCGACGCGCTGATCAACTACATCTCCATTCACGGTAGCCTGGAGGAGATTCGGAAGAGCGGCTTTTGGCCCGCGGACCATCACCTGGTGGGCAAGGACATTCTCACCACCCACGCGGTCTACTGGTCCACCATGCTGAAGGCGCTGGGCCTCGAAACGCCGAAAAATATTTTCGCGCACGGCTGGTGGACGGTAAACGGTCAGAAAATGTCGAAAACGCTTAGAAACGCCGTTGACCCGCACCGCCTCATCGAGCTTTTCGGCGTCGACGTCCTTCGCTATTTCCTCATGCGCGAGGTGCCCTTCGGCCAGGACGGCGACTTCTCGCACAAGGCGCTGATCGGGCGGCTGAACAGCGACCTCGCTAACAACCTTGGCAACCTGCTGAACCGCACCGTCAACATGATGAAAAAATATTTCGACGGGCAGGTGCCCGAACCCGCGGCCAAGGGCGAGGAAGACGCGCCGCTTGCCGCCCGCGCCCGGGATGTGGTGGCCGAGGTGCGCCAGGGTTACGAAGAACTGGCATACAGCCGCATTCTCGCAAAGATCTGGGAACTCGTGGACCAGACCAACCAGTACATCGACAAGACCGGACCGTGGAACCTGGTCAAAACGGAGGACGGCAAAAAACGCCTGCAAACGGTGATGTACAACGCCGCCGAATCGCTACGCACCCTGGCGGTGCTGCTCTACCCATTCATGCCCGATTCGGCTAATAGTATTGTGAAGCAGCTGGGCGTCGCGGGCTCCGTCGAGGCCATGGGCATGGCTTCGGTGGAGGCGTGGGGCGGTCTCAAGCCCGGTGGTTGGGTGGAACCGGGCGGGCGCCTGTTCCCGAGAATCGAGGACAAGGAGGCCGAGAAAATCCTCGCCCGCCTGGAACAACCCGGCGAAGCCCCGCCGCGGGCAACGGGCGACGGCCCGGAGCCCATCTCCATCGAGGATTTCATGAAGGTGGACCTGCGCACGGGAAAAATCATCGAGGCCGAGAGGGTGAAAAAGTCGAAAAAGCTCATCAAGCTCCGGGTGGACATCGGCACCGAGGTGCGGCAGGTGGTGGCGGGCATAGCCGAAGGCTTCGCCCCCGAGGACCTGCCGGGGCGCACCATCATTCTCGTCGCCAACCTCAAGCCCGCCAAGCTCATGGGCATCGAATCCCAGGGCATGATCCTCGCCGCCAGCAACAATGGCAAAATCCTTCTCGCCGGTTTCGGCGAGGAGCCGGGAAAAGGCATCCGCGTCAAATGATCATCGACACGCACGCGCATCTCGACATGGACGCTTTCATGGAGGACCGCGCTGGCGTCATTGAGCGGGCCCGGGAGAGCGGCATCGGCTACATCCTCAACATCGGCTGCGATATCGAGAGCAGCCGCCGCTCGGTGGAACTCGCCGAATGCCACGACTTCATTTACGCCAGCGCCGGGGTGCACCCGCACGATGTCAAGGACATCGGAGATGGCACCTACGCCGACCTCGCGGCCCTGCTCGTCCACCCCAAGGTGGTGGCGGCGGGTGAAATGGGGCTCGATTATTTTCGCAACCACTCCCCGGCCGAGCTCCAGCGCAAGCACTTCAGGAAACAAATCGAACTGGCCCGCGAACACGGGCGCCCCATCATAATCCACTGCCGCGACGCGAAAGAGGATATGATCGCTATCCTCTCCGAGCATTACCCAAAGAACGACAAGGCGCGTTCGGGCATTTTTCACTGCTTCTCCGGCGACCAGGAACTGGCCGACCGGGCGCTGGAAATGGGTTTCTACGTCTCGTTTTCAGGATCGGTGACCTACCCCAAAAGCGACGGGTTGCGGGCAGTGGCAAAAACCATCCCCGCCGACCGGCTGTTCGTCGAGACCGATTGCCCGTACCTCGCGCCGCAACCCCGGCGCGGAAAACGCAACGAGCCCGCGTTCGTGAACTTCACCGCGCAGGTCCTGGCCGAGGTCCGCGGCCTCACCGTCGAGGACCTGAACCGCGCCTCGGAGTTGAACTTCTTCGAGCTGTTCGGTGTCGGCAGCAACGCCAAAACCGGGACGGTGGCCTACCAGATTCGCAATTCGCTGTATCTCAACCTGACCACGCGCTGCACTAACGACTGCGTGTTCTGCAGCCGGCTCACCCGGCCCGTGGTCCAAGGCTACAACCTCAAGCTCGACCGCGAGCCCACGGCCGATGAGGTCTGGCAGGCTGTCGGCGATCCGGCGAATTATGACGAGGTGGTCTTTTGCGGGTACGGCGAGCCCACATTGCGCCTCGATGTCATCAAGACCGTGGCAGCGAAGATCAAGGCGGCAGGTGGACGCGTGCGCCTCAACACCAACGGCCACGGCAACGTTATTCACAAGCGCAACATCCTGCCCGAACTCAAGGGCTTGGTCGATGAAGTCTCGGTGAGCCTCAACAGCGACTCCTCCGAGACCTACGACGCCACGTGCCGGCCGCTGCCCTCGTTTCGCGGGCGCATCTACGACGAAATCAGACGATTCATCCAGGAAGCGAAGAAATATATCCCCGACGTGCAGGCGACCATCGTCACGCAGCAGGAGGGCGTGGACGAAACGGCCTGCGAGGATATCGTCAAGAAAGAGTTCGATGTCAACTACCGGCCGCGGCGCTACAACCTGGTCGGCTGAAGGAATTCATGAACGTGGAAACGAAACCCACACCATCGGCAAAACCGTGGATCGCCCTGGGCGCGGTGTGCTCGGGCCTGAGCGTCATGCTGGGCGCGCTCGGCGCTCACGCGCTGAATGACAGGTTGATGGAAAAGAAACTGGCCACCTTCCACACCGCGACGGACTACCTCGGCTATCACGGCCTGGCGCTCATCCTTGTGGGGCTGTTGATGACGATGTCCGGGAACGCCGCGTATCGCAAGGTGGGCATCTGGTTCGCGGCGGGCATTTTGCTCTTCTCGGGCAGCCTGTACATCCTGGCATTCGACGGGCCGCGTTTTTTCGGCCCCGTCACCCCGCTCGGGGGGCTGTCGTTCATGATCGGCTGGTTCACCCTCGCCTATACCGCCGCCCGGAAACCCTCGGGCGGCTAGCCTCCTGCCGCGGCCGCTTCGGGCCCTCTGGACCGCCGGTAAAGAAAGAACGTGAACAACACAAGCAGGACCACCGCCGCGGCGTGCGGCGCCAGGGAAACCCACAGCGACCCGACGCGCACTTTTGCCTTGATCTCGCCGGTGAAATGGGTGAGCATTTCCCCATATTCGACGGTGAGGTGGACGGGGTAATCGCCATCGCGGCTGCCCGGCGCCCGCTTGACGGGCACCTCGAACTGTTTCACCTCGCCGCCTCGCAGGGTGAGGCCCATCATCCCCTTGAAGTTCTCGACGATGAGTTCCGGTGGCACCAGCAGCATCATCTGAATGTTCTTCAGGCTGGCGGAATGATTCTTGAGGATTACCCGCAGCAGCGAATCCTCCCCCACTCGCGCCGCCTGGATCTCTCCGACGATTTCCGACACCGCCGGTTCCCGGTAATGGAACGAGTCGGTATGCAGCGCAGTGCGTTCCTCCCCGTTCTCGTCCCGGTAGTGCACCATCGCCGCCACGGGATAGCGTCCGTGCCGGACCACCGGCGGGTGATCGTTGGTTTCCATCGTCACGCGTTCGCCGGGGGCGAGCGCCGCCACCGGCGGCAGCATGGAAGAACTGTGGTGGAAATGGAACATGGGGTGGACATGGCGAAGCGGCGTGGCTCCGGTGTTTTCCAGGGTAAGAGTGAGGTGCACCGCGCCCTGCTCGTCCACCGCGCTACCGGTGTCGATTTTCAGAGTGTCCGCCTGCGCGGATATGGAGAAAAAGCATATAAATGCCACCATCCAAGGCGACGCAAGCACCCATCTCCATTTGGACAAAAGGCATCTGCTGGACATCGATTCCATGAATTTATTTTATCAGAAGACAAGGGATAGGAAGAGAGAAAGTGCGGTCGATGCGGTGTCAATTACACCACCCCGCGCCCTTCCTGGGAAGAAATTCGCGATTTCTGGGGCCGCGACCATGCCCACCTCTGCGCATCGGCCGCAAACCGTCATCGGCATGGCACGCAAAAAATGAAGCGTTGTAAGTCCCGGAAAAATTGCGGTCCACCTCGATGATCTTTAATCGGCGGCGGCGCTTCAAACTTGGTATGATGGGGAAAGCGGGACCGGAAAACTTAAAGGAGGGTTCGCCATGGATGGATTTCTGACCATTGCCGTTTTACTGTTCATTTTGCTGTTATCCGCGTTCAAGGTGCTGCGCGAATATGAGCGCGGGGTTATCTTTCTGCTCGGCAAGTTCTGGAAAGTCAAGGGTCCCGGCCTGATCATCGTGATTCCAGGGATTCAGAAGATGATCAAGGTCAGCCTGCGCACTGTGGTCATGGACGTGCCGCCGCAGGACATCATCACCAGGGACAACGTCACGGTGAAGGTGAACGCGGTGGTCTATTTCCGCGTTATCGACCCGAAGCGGGCCATCATCGAGGTGGAGGATTTTCTCTACGCCACCTCGCAGCTGTCGCAGACGACGCTGCGCAGCATCCTCGGGCAAAGCCAGCTCGACGACCTCCTGTCGAACCGGGACGAAATCAACAGCCATCTGCAGCGGGTGATCGACGAGCAGACAGAGCCCTGGGGCGTCAAGGTGGCCAATGTCGAGGTGAAAAACGTCGATCTGCCACAGGAGATGCAGCGCGCGCTGGCCAAGCAGGCGGAAGCCGAGCGAGAACGGCGCGCCAAGGTCATCAACGCGCTGGGAGAATTCGAGGCGGCGGAGCAAATCTGCGCGGCCGCCGACCGCATCGGAGCGCACCCGCCCGCGCTTCAGCTCCGATACCTGCAAACCTTGGTGGACCTTTCCACCGACCGGAACACGATGACGTTTATCCCCTTTCCGATCGAAATGCTCGAAGGGTTTCAAAAGTTGACCGGAACACCGAAAAAGGACGGCCAGGCCTGAGGACAGACCTGCTCCCCAGGCTGAACGGGGTTTGGATTTGACTCGCCCCGCCGCTATAATGAGGGCATAAAACGGAAATTGGGGAATGCCCCCATGAAACATCAAGATTACATTAAGGCTTTTCTCCGTCAGGTTCGGGCCCGGCGCACGCGCACTCTCGGCTTGAGGGCAGCGTATTTTCTGCTGGCCTACCTTGCGGCGGCGCTGCTGGTCGGCTCACTGCTGTTCTATTATTACCCGGCGGCCCACGCGCACCGGGCGGTGATCGCCGGGCTCCTGACCCTGGGCTTCGGCGCGCTGGCTTTCGGCTTATGGCGCGGGTTCGGCGGTTTCTCCGAGAGCCAGGCGGCGCTGCTCGCCGAACGGCGGCACCCCGGCCTCAAGAACGCCGTCATCAACGCCAGCGAGCTCGAAACGCACCTCGCCGATCCGGCGGCAGAGGCGAGATTTTCCTTTGACCTGATCCGCGAGCAGCTTGCCAGGACCCGCGCGTTGATCGAAAAAATTTCAACCGCGTCCATTTTGCCGGACGAGCGCACGACGGTGGGGCGCAACCTGTTTTTCGCCTTCGCTCTGATGTTGGCCCTCGCGCTGTGGCGCCTTCCGGACCTGTTGCCGCGCGCCGCCGACCATTTTGCCCACGCTCCCAAGCCCGCCCCCGCCGAAGTCGCCGTCTCGGGCGGCGGCCCGGGGGAGACCACCAGGGAGGCGGTCCAGTATCGGATCGACGAGCTGGGCCTTGAATTCAA
>CP070799.1:567163-576550 GCA_020343535.1 Nitrospinaceae bacterium
TCCCGTGGGCGCAGGGGGTGCGGTTTAGCCGGGCGGCCATGCTTCGAGCCATGACGACCCGATTCTAGCATTGTTCCTACCGGCTTAACAATGTTTCGAGCAGGGCCTTCTGGGCGTGCAGGCGGTTTTCCGCCTGATCGAAGACGATGGAATTTTTTCCGTCCATCACATCGGAGGTGATTTCCATGCCCCGGTGCGCCGGCAGGCAGTGCATGACGAGCGGTTCCCCGCCGGTGGCGTCTACGAGTTCCTGATTGATCTGGTAGGGTCTTAGCTTGCGAACTTTGACTTCGGTCTCTTCCTGGCCCATGCTGATCCACACGTCGGTGTAGATGACGTCGGCGTCTTTCACCGCCTCCAACGGGTCATGCATGAGTTCGACCACGCCGGCGCTGGCGCGCGTCTTGGGCATGGGCGGGCGGCAGTCCGGGGGTGTCGCGACGGTGAGGTGCATTCCCATGAGCGAGGCGGCGAGAATCCAGGAATAGGTGACGTTGTTGCCGTCGCCCACATAGGCAACCTTCACGCCCTCGATGCGCGAGAGTTTCTCCTGAATGCTGAACAGGTCCGACAGCACCTGCACCGGGTGGCTCAGGTCGGTGAGGCCGTTGATCACCGGAATGTCGGCCCAGCGCGCGAGCTCGACTACTTCCTGGTGGTCGAAGGTGCGGATGAGCAGGCCGTGCAGATAACGCGAAAGCACGCGGGCCGAATCCCGCAGGGATTCTCCGCGCTTGAGCTGGAGCTGATCGCCGGTCAGGAAGAACGAATGGCCGCCCAGCTCGTTCATGCCCACTTCAAAGGAAATGCGGGGGCGGGTGGAGTGCTTGTTGAAGATCATCCCCAGCGATTTGCCGCGCAGGGGGTAATGGAACACCCCGGCCCGTCGCTCTTGCTTCAGCTCGCCCGCCCGCGTGAGCAGGTGGAGGACGTCGTCGCGGGTCAGGTCGTTAAATGTTAGCAGGTCCTTTTTCATGACGATGATCCTCGCGGATAACCCTGTTGCCAGATCGGGCTTGTTTAAGGCCGGGCCGGAAATGCGCCGAGAATTGACGCCAGGGCCTTGATCAGTCCGTCGATTTCCTTCCGGGTGACGATGAGCGGCGGCAAAAACCGCAGGGTCTTGTCCTGAACGCAGTTGATGAGGTACCCTCTTTGCAGGCATTCCTGGACGATCCCCGCGCCCGGCCGGTCGAGCTCGATGGCGAGCATGAGCCCGAGCCCGCGCACCTCGCGGATGGCGGGAAAACGCTGCTTGAGTTCCTGCAGGCGGCCGGAAAAATAGCCGCCGGTCGCGGCGGCGTTTGCGAGAAAGGTTTCGTCGGCGATGGTTTCCAGGGTGGCCATGCCCGCCTGGCAGGCCAGGGGGTTGCCGCCGAAGGTGGCCGCGTGGGTGCCCGGCATGAACGTGGCCATGACCTTTTTGGTGCCCGCCAGCGCGCCGATGGCGACCCCACTCGCCATGCCCTTGGCGAGGGTCATCAGATCGGGCCGCACGCCGTAATGCTCGTAAGCGAACAGTTTCCCCGTGCGCCCGAAGCCGGTTTGCACCTCGTCGAAAATGAGGAGCGCGCCGTTTTCGGCGCACAGTTTCTTCAGCCGTTTCAGGTACGATTTTTCGGCGACGTGGACGCCGCCTTCCCCCTGCACCGGCTCGATGAGGACCGCCGCGGTTTTCTTGGAGAGCGCCGATTCGAGCGCCGCCGGATCGTTGAAGGGAACGTATTTAAAGCCGGGGACCAGGGGCTGGAACCCCTGATGAAATTTTTTCTGCGCCGTCGCTGAGAGGGAGCCGAGGGTGCGCCCGTGAAACGAGTTGCCCATCGTAATAATCTCGCGCCGGCCGGTGTCGCCGCGGTCGTGGTGATAGCGCCGCACCAGCTTGATGGCGGCCTCGTTGGCCTCGGTGCCGCTGTTGCAGAAAAAGACCTTATCGGCGAACGAGAGTTGGGTGATCTGGGCCGCCAGGCGCGACTGAGGTTCGATGTGATACAGGTTGGAGACGTGCAGGAGCGTCCCCGCCTGTTTGCGGATCGCCTGGACCACCGCCGGCGGGCAGTGGCCGAGGTTGTTGACGGCGAGGCCGCTGACGAAATCGATGTATTTTTTTCCCGAGGCGTCCCACACCCGGGTGCCCTTGCCCTTCACCAGGGCGATAGGAAATCGGCCGTAGGTGGTCGCCACGTGGCGGCCGGTCAGTTGAATGATCGCTTCGTTGTCGCTCATGGGCTTTCGATGATGGAATGGGCCTGGCAAGAAACAAGGGCTCGAAAGAGCCTGAGGCCTCGATTCAAGCTTGAAACTTTATCATAAAATATGTTTCGATAACAGACTTTAACTCCACCGGTCCCGTCCGGAGCAACAGGGTTTCCCGCACCGGGCCCTGGTCGAATGGCCATGCCGATATTCAAAAACCTGGAAAAACTGGGGCGCACCCTGACCCGCGGTGTCCTTGACAGCTTGTTCCCGAGGCCCTGCATTTACTGCGGGGGTCACCGCGATGGCGGCGGGGAATTTCTATGCACCCCCTGCCTGGGCGACATCGCGTTCATCCGGCGGCCTCTATGCGAAGCCTGCGGCATGCCCGCCGATGTTTCCTACGAGTTTCCCCTGGCGGGGTTTCTTTGTGGCGAGTGCCGGAAAAACCCCCACCCGTTCGACCGGGCGCGTTCTCTCGGGACGTACGACACGGTTCTCAAGGAGCTGATCCATGCCTTCAAATACAGCCCGCAGCCTGGGGCGATCGCCGATATCGCCGGCCTGCTTGAACGTTATTTCGCCAGCGCGCCGGAGGGCTATACGGGGTTTTACGTCGCCCCGGTGCCTTTGCATTTCCGGAAGATGCGCGAGCGCGGCTTCGACCAGTCCTTCCTGATCGCGCGCGAGGTCGCCAGTGTTCTCAACCTGCCGCTGGCAAGCGGCCTCCTTAGCCGGGTCCGCGACACCGGTTCGCAGACCGCGAGAACCCGCGTCGAGAGGAGCCGGAATATCCGCGGCGCGTTTGCCGTGGATCGCCCCGAGGTGGTGCGAGGCAAGGACGTGCTGCTGGTGGACGATGTGTTTACCACTGGCGCCACGGCGGGTGAGGCGGCGCGGGTGCTCAAGCGGGCCGGGGCGGGCCGGGTGCACGTGTTCACGCTGGCGCGTGTCGTCGTCTAGAAGGCCGGCGGGTCCGCCAGGGGCGCCCGGTCAGCGCAAGCCCTGGGTCAGCACCCACCAGGACAGGATGCTGAGAAAGTAGCCTACCGCGATCACCGGCGCCCATTTCAAGTGTGCCATGAACGTGTAGTTCTTGCGATCCACCCCCATCACCGCCACGCCCGCCGCCGACCCCACCGACAGCAAGCTGCCGCCCACGCCGCAGGTCAGGGTGATGAGGAGCCACTGGTCGAGCCCCATCGCCGGGTCCATCTTGAGTACGCCGTACATGACAGGGATGTTGTCGACAATGGCTGATAGCAAACCAACGAGAATGTTGGACACCGTGGGGCCCAGGGAGCCGTACATACCCTGGCTGACAAGCGCCAGATAGCCTATATACTGCAAGGCCCCCACCGCAGTGAGGACGCCAAAGAAGAATAGCAGCGTGTCGAACTCTACCGCCTCGACCTTGCGGAAAATGTCGAACGGCTCAGGCCGGGTTGGGGGCAGGTTGCGGTCGCCCCTCGTCAGGTATATTTTTTCGCCGCTTTGCTTGAGGAAGTAGCCGAACATCATCAGGACGCCGAGGCCGAGCATCATCCCGAGAAAAGGGGGCAAATGCAGGAACTGGTGAAAGCTCACCGCTGTGGCGATGGTCAGGATTCCTAGCACGATCACCACCTGGGCTCCCGGTTTCATCTCGATCGCATCGATGGAACCGGGGGGAGTCTCATCGGGAACGAACTTATGCATGATGAGAGCGGGTACGATCCAGTTGATCAGCGATGGGATCATTAGGTAGAGAAACTCCTGCGTCTGCACCTTGCCGGACGTCCACACCATGAGAGTCGTGATGTCGCCAAAGGGGCTCCAGGCCCCGCCGGCATTGGCGGCCACGACGATGTTAATGAAGGCGGGAACGATGAAGCGCGCGTTGCCGCCGCTCACCGCCAGCGCCACGGTGGACATAAGCAGCGCGCTGGTCAGGTTGTCGGCCAGTGGCGAGAGCATGAACGTGATGGCGCCGGTGGCCCAGAACAACTTGCGGAAGCCATAGCCTTTTCCCAGAAGCCAGGAGCGGAGCTTTTTGAACACGTTGCGCTCGTCCAGGGTGTTGATGAAGGTCATCGCCGCAAGAAGGAAGAAAAACAGTTCTCCGATTTCGGCAATGAGCTCGACGATAAAGTCGTGCGCGTGGGCCCCGTCATGCCCGGCTTCGTAAATCCCGATCATCGCCCACATTATGCAGCCCCCCACGATGACGGGCTTGGATTTCCGCATGTGGATTTTTTCCTCGAAGATCACCAGGGTGTAGGCGAAGAGGAAGCAAGCGAGGGCGGCATAACCGGCCCAGGAACTGGTCAGTTGCTGCATTTCGGATCCTTAAGGAAAATTAGTGGGGGTCGAACGATACTCCGGGCGTCGGAAGTGAAAAAAATGTGGAACCGTCCGGCGTTCCGCGCCGCCGCCGGGTGGTTCAGGGAACCCCTCAAATTCGGAGATATGATACATTAATTTTCCAGAATGAATATCAATTTCCCAACTCATGGGAAGGCTGCCCTATACAGGGTAGCCGCCTTTAGGCCTGTTTGGGGCAATCGTGAGGGGGCAGGATTGCGTTCGGTCCACAGGGGGCGGATCACCGAAATGATCCGCCGTCCCCTGGCTTTCCTTAGGTCATCGGCGCAGCAGTGGCATTCCTTGAAGTAAACTTTTCCGATGGTCGAAATGGGACGGGATCCAGGCCTTCCGAATCGTCTCCTTCCGGTCCGCCCGGTTGAGCAAAGGCGCCGGCCACGATGAACCCCTTAAAGTCTTTAAAATTAAAAGCTTGCCCGCAATCCGGCGATAGACAATTAAAGTTGACTGTGGGCGTATTTATGATAACATTTGTGCCGGGTATCAGACGGCATTTTATAAATAATTCATTGATAATTTTGGGCTTTTGTCCGCAGATCGTTATCTTATAAAGAATAAGGAATGCATCGACGCGGCAATCCTTGAATTATTGCCGGAAGCGCGAAGTTATCCCGAGGTGATCCATAAGGCGATGCACTACAGCCTTATGGCGGGAGGCAAGCGGTTGCGCCCCAGTTTGGTCATCGCAGCCGCCGAGGCGGTGGGCGGCGATCGTCAGTCGGTGATGCCATTCGCCGTGGCGACGGAGCTGATCCACACCTACACCCTGATTCATGACGACCTGCCCGCGCTCGACAACGACGACCTCAGGCGCGGCAAGCCCACAAACCACAAGGTGTTCGGCGAGGCGATCGCCATTCTGGCGGGGGACGCTTTGCTCACGCAGGCGTTTCTCCTGATGACGCATTCCGCGCTGATGCCCTCGATTCCTGCGGAATGTCTGCTCATGGCGTCCCATGAAATGGCCGTCGCCATGGGTTCCGGCGGGGTGATCGGCGGTCAGGTGGTCGATCTTGAATCCGAAGGCAAGCCCGTCGGCCCTGAAACGCTGGAATACATCCATATCTACAAGACAGGCTTCCTTTTCCGTGCCTGTGTCCGCTCCGGCGCGCTTTTGAGCCAGGCTAGCAAGTCGCATCTTGCCGCGCTGACGCAGTTTGGGGCGCATATCGGGCTGGCTTTTCAGATCATTGATGATATTCTGGACATCGTCGGCGATGAAAAAGTGTTAGGAAAGGACATCGGCAGCGACTTGAGTAAAGACAAGGCTACCTATCCCGGGTTGTACGGCCTCGGAGCCTCGCGGGAAAAGGCCGAGGACCTTGTCGAGAAAGGCATCGGCTGCCTGGAGTCCTTTGATGATCGGGCTGACCCGTTGAGGGAGATCGCCCGGTTCTTTGTTCAACGCACCCACTGAACTGAGTTCGCTATGGATAGAATCCTGGATCAAATAAAAGGTCCTGATGATTTAAAGAAAATCGACCGGAAGGAGCTGCCCCGGCTGGCGAAGGAAATTCGCGACACGCTGCTTGGAACCATTTCCAAGACCGGTGGGCACCTGTCTTCCAATCTCGGTGTGGTCGAGCTGACCATTGCGCTGCATTATGTGTTCAACAGCCCCCGCGACAAGTTCATCTGGGATGTGGGGCACCAGTCGTACGTCCACAAGCTGCTGACCGGCCGGCTCGACCGGTTCGACACCATTCGCCAGTACGATGGCCTCTGCGGTTTCACGAAGCGCGAGGAGTGCGAGCACGATCACTGGAACTGTGGCCACGGTGGCACCTCGATCTCGGCGGCCCTTGGGTTCGCCAAGGCAAGGGATCTCAAGAATGAGGATAACGAAGTGGTGGCGATCATCGGCGACGGTTCGCTGACGGCGGGCATGGCCTTCGAGGGGCTCAACCACACGGGGCACATCCAGAACGACCTGATCGTTGTGCTCAATGACAACGAAATGTCCATCTCCGCCAATGTCGGCGGTATGTCCGCGCACCTGAGCAAGATTCTCACCGGCCAGGTGATGATGAAAATCAAAAAAGAGATCGATGAGTTGCTGCTGGCTATCCCCGGCATCGGCAAGGAGATTTCCCGTTACGCGCACCGCATCGATGAGGCTATCAAGGGCGTGTTCATTCCCGGACGCCTGTTCGAGGACCTCGGGTTCCGCTATGTCGGCCCTGTCGAGGGCCACAACCTCGATGTCATGATCGAAACCTTCGAGACCGTCAAGGACCTCAAAGGCCCGACGCTCCTGCACGTGATGACGCGCAAGGGCAAGGGGTACGAGCAGGCCGAGGAAAAGGCCGATGTCTGGCACGGGGCGCGCCCCTTCGACATCGCCACCGGCGAGTTCCACCAGAAAAAAGCCCATCCGGCCTATACTGCGGTGTTTGCCGATGCCCTCATTGAACTTGCGAAAATCGACGAAAAGATCATCGGCATCACCGCCGCCATGCCCGACGGCACCGGCATCAGCAAATTCGGCGACGTGTTTCCCGATCGCACTTTTGATGTCGGCATGGCCGAGCAGCACGCGGTGTCCTTTGCCGGCGCGCTTTCCCTCGAGGGGTTCCGGCCGGTGGCGGCCATTTACTCCACGTTTTTGCAGCGGGCGTACGATCAGGTGGTGCACGATATCTGCCTGATGAACATTCCGGTCACCTTCGCGATGGACCGCGCGGGCATCGTCGGTGAAGACGGGGCGACGCACCAGGGCATGTACGACATCGCCTATCTCAGGACATTGCCCAACATGGTGGTGATGGCGCCGAAGGATGAGAACGAGATGCGCCACATGCTGAAAACGGCGATTTACCACAACGGCCCCGCTGCTATCCGCTATCCGCGCGGCTCCGGCCTGGGAGTGCCGCTCGATGCGGAAATGAAGGTCATGGAAATCGGCAAGGGCGAAGTGCTGCAGGACGGCGACGATATCGCCATCTTCGCCTACGGTCACATGGTCCAGCCGGCGATGGAAACGGCGGACCTGCTGATCAAGGAAGGGCTTTCCGTGGCCGTCATCAACGCCCGCTTCGCCAAGCCGGTGGATCAGGAGCTGGTTCTCCGTTACGCCCAATCGGCCTCGTGCATGGTCACCATGGAGGAGCACTCCCTCAAAGGCGGCTTCGGCTCGGCGGTGCTCGAGTCGATCGAGGAAGCGGGCCTGCCCGGGGTGAATATAAAATGTATCGGCATCGGCGATATCGTTCTCGAACACGGCGCGCCAGGCCTGCAGCGCAGGGACCTCAAGCTCGACCCTCCCGGCCTCTACGAGACCATCGTGACTTTTTACGATGCCGTATTCAAGAACGCCACCGCCGGGGGTGAAAAAAAATGGTTTGGCGGTAATGGCAAGCAATCGTTCCTGAAAAAAATGAAGAAGCGCCAAGTGAAGGTTAAACAGTCCGTGAATGGGTAGAACAGCCAAAATTCAGCGCACAACCAGCGAAACCGAAATCGACGTCGGATTCGGCATCGACGGAACGGGAACCCAGGATCTTCAAACCACCATCCCCTTTCTCGATCACATGCTGTCCCAGCTCGCCCGGCACGGTCATTTCGACCTCAAGGTTCAGGCCCGAGGCGACACGCACATCGACTTTCACCACACCGTCGAGGACGTGGGCATCACCCTCGGCCAGGCGTTCAAACAAGCCCTGGGGGACAAGCGCGGCATCCGCCGCTTCGCCCGGGCCAGCGTTCCGCTGAACGAAGCGCTCGCGCACTGCGTCATCGACATCAGCGGCCGGTCGTATTTCGTCTTCAATGCCGATTTGCCCAAAGCGAAGATCGGGGAATTCGACGTCGAGCTCGTGGCCGAGTTCTTTCAGGCCTTTGCCGCTAACAGCGGCATCACCCTGCATTTCGACGCGCCTTACTGGACCAACCTGCACCACATCGTCGAAGCGATGTTCAAAGCTTTCGCCCGCGCCCTCGACGAGGCCTCCTGCCTTGACGCCCGCATGGGAGGGGTCCCCTCCACCAAAGGAAAGTTATAAGTGATCGCCGTTATCGACTACGGCATGGGCAACCTGCGTTCGGTGCAAAAAGCGCTGGAGGCGGTGGGCGCCCGCGCCGTGGTGACCAGCGATCCCGCCGTCATTCTGGGTGCGCGTTCGGTGGTGTTGCCAGGGGTAGGTGCGTTTCGCGACTGCATGAACAACCTCGAACGGCTGGATCTCGTCGAGGTGGTGCGCCGGGCGGCCAAGAGCGGCAAGCCGTTTCTGGGTATTTGCCTAGGCCTTCAGCTCCTGTTCAATCAGAGTTCGGAGTTCGGCCATGTGGCGGGTCTTGGATTGTTGGCCGGCAAAGTGGTGCGTTTCCCCCACCCGCACCGCGACCCCGCCGGCGGGCCGCCCCTCAAGATCCCTCACATGGGGTGGAATACCGTTCACATCGAACGGCCCAACCCGTTGCTTGCGGATTTTCCGAACGACTCGTATTTTTATTTTGTTCATTCCTATTACGTGATTCCCGAGGACCCTGAGGTGGTGGCCACGGTGACGGATTACGGCGGCCCCTTTGTGTCCGGCATTCATCACGAAAACCTATACGCCTTCCAGTTTCATCCTGAAAAAAGCCAGAAAAACGGGTTGGCCCTTCTCCGGAAATTTTCCGAACTTCGTTAAAAACGCGGGACACCGGGCGCGCCTCGATTCGCCGAATACGGGGGCGGGCGAAGCGGAGGAGCCGTCCCGAAAGGCCAATTTTGATCGGTTTTTTCGTGCTCTGTGGTACCCTGTGAGTCCTAAAACCTTGGGGTCCGACTTCTTGAACATACCGCCCACAACCCCCGGCTCTCAATACTTCCGCGGAGTTCTTCTG
>CP070799.1:576650-585745 GCA_020343535.1 Nitrospinaceae bacterium
CAGGGCGAACAGACCGTTTTTCTTTTTCCTCGCCTGAATGAGGCCGGCTTTTTTTCGGGTTCCCTCTCGGGAAGCGTCTTCTTCCTCAGCCAGTTCACTCTTCCTGGAGCTCTTTTTCAGCAGAGACACCTCGCCGGCAACATCCTCGACATCGGGGTTCTTACGGGCTTGCTCGAAAGCGGTTTCGTTCGGGGCTTCCTCCCGGTTCTCGTGCTCAAGGGAATAATCGCTGTCGAGGCCGAGTGAGTTGAGATCCTCTTCCATCGATTGGTCGAGCCCTTCTTCCGCGAACGCTTCCGCCCAGCGGTCGACCTCGCTCTTGCCCTCGCTTTCGGAATCCTCGAGAAAGGGCATGTCGTCGGGGGAAGTGCCCGCAGGTTCCACCTTCTCAAACCCCATTTCAAGATCGGAGAAACTCTCCTCCGATTGCCTATCCTTGGCCGATCCGGTGTCCTCGGCATCGCCGTGTTGCGCCGTGTCCCTGGAGCCTTTCGCAGCCGCGTCATCTTCGGAGCTTGCGTCGTCCACCTGCAGTTTGCCCTCTAGGATCTGATCGAGCAGATCGTCCAGGTCGTCTTTTTTCTCCTCGCCTGAGTCCGTAGCGTCCTCAACCTCGAAGGGGGGTATCTCTTGATCGAGATCCAGGGGGTCGATTTCCACCTCCATCGCGTCATTATCCATATCCGTTCCCAAAAACGCATCGAGAGGGTCCTCGCCTGCCTTCCCCGCCGGGTCCGCAGCTGGTTCAATCTCCGAATCAGCGTCATCGACGGTTGAGTGAGAAATATCTTTTGGTGCGGGATCAGTGTCATCGGCCGTTGATTGAAAATTATCCTCGGCGCTGGTCTCAGGCTGGGATTCGGTGTTCTGGAAAGTGGCGGTGGAAAAATCTTCGCTTTTTTCAGATGCCTCTTCCGAGAACCGGTTGTTCGCGGCGGAGGCCTGTTTCGCGGAGTGGATGGACCCTTCGCGGGTTTTGCCCGGTGAGTTTGCAGGTGTTTCCAGAGTCTCCTCCGATCCCAATGCGGTGCCCGCAGCAAACGGAGAAGGCATGGGCCGGCTTGGTTGAGGAGAACTCTCGACCTTGTCCACGAGAAATTTCTGTTGGCATTTAACGCATTTGACGCGCACGTCCCGGCCGGTCAATCCAGGGAGCTCGACCTCGTACCGGGCGGAACAGTTCGGGCAGGTAATTTTCATAACATCCTGAAATTGAATGAGTTATATGTGCCTCTTTATTATAGACCGTTAGTAGAAATTAGCAATAATTTCTACATGAAACCGTCCGCCGCCGCCGACATAAGCTTTTGTATTTAAAGCATTATTCGGGGTTTGACAAGCTCCGGGCCGTTCATTATAATCAGAAATCCGGGATCAGTTTCCCGGGGTTTGTCGGTCCACACTCTTTATTGACCAGGGTTTATTCCCGATGCCGGCCCTTCTTGCAGGGTTCAGGCGGCAAAGGCCATGGGTTTTCGAATTCCCAATTCCACGTATCTGCGCTATATGGTACAGCCCGGTTTCAGGAAGTCCGTTCTGCCCGGGGTGGTGGCGCTAGTTTGCCTGGGGTTGTTCTCCGGCGAGAACAGCGCCCATCATCGGGGGGTGTCGCCCTACTTTTCCGCTTCCGGCCAGTTTGAAGAGCGTGTGTTCGCGCGCCTGGTGAATGAGGAAAAAAGCTTTCAAGAAGAGCAGGACCGGAAAGTAAGGCAAAAGATCATCCGTGTGATCTCGCGTTACCGCACCGGCCTGCCCGACCGGCGCCACGAGGAGATCTCCACGCTGATCATGAACGAAAGCAAGCGATACGGATACGACCCGTTGTTTCTCACGGCTCTCATCGTGACCGAGAGCTCCTTTTACAACTGGGCGCGCTCCCGCCGGGGGGCGCTGGGCCTGATGCAACTCCGTCCCGCGACGGCGGTGGCCCTTTCGAGGGAAACCCAGGTGAAGTGGGAGGGCGCGCCGACCCTGTTCAACCCCCAGACCAATATCGTTCTTGGCGCCTATTACCTCGATAAGCTGGTGCGCCGCTTTGGCGATTTGAAGCTGGCGCTCGAGGCTTACAATCACGGCCCCTCCAGGCTGGAGAAAATATTAAAGAAAGGCTATCAGCCGCGCGATTATTCGCGGAAGGTGATCGAGAAATACAAACTGTTTCGTTCCCAGCCGATCTGACCGCTCCTCCGGCCGGGCGCGCCACCGCACCGCGCACATGACTTTGATGAATTATAGACGCTCCATTGGCCGGGCTTGGGATCTAAAGCGAATGGGAGCCCCGCGTTCACTTCTTTCCCCATCCGGGGACGATTCATTGTTCTGGTTCCAACCATGAATTCATTGCCGAGGTCCCTTTTGTCTCCCGCAGCCCGGGGCCTTTCCGGGAAGCGCGGGTTTCTCGTCCTTCTTGGGCTCGCCGCTTTGGTCGCCTGCGCCAACGTGGAGTTGGAGCAGGCGTTCGAGGGAGAATTCCCCACCGAAAAAAACAATAATGTTATCACCGGCTACTGCCAGTCGTGCCATATCCATAAGGATTTTGACAGCGAGGAGCATGTCGCCCGTGTCCGCGAGAATTACAACCGGACGTATTTCCGAAAAGCTTCTGAGTGTCGCACCTGCCACTACCTGGAGAAGGATTGGGTGCACAACAATTTCAAGCGGAAAACCCGCATGCCGTCGCGCTCAAAATCCGCAGAATAACGGGTTCGTGCCGCGCGGGCCTTCGGGGAAGGGAAAGCGGCCGAGCCGGCCGGTCCTCCGCACCGGGGGGATCGATAGGAGGGGGACCTGATTTTGCGTTCACTGTTCGTCACGTGTTTGTTGCTGGCGATCTTTGTATTGGGAAGCGCTTCATGGGCGTTTGGCTTCTCCTTCGGCGGCATACAGGTGAGGAGTGGTTTTGGCGATCGTTTTGACGCCGAGATCGAGCTCAATGTGGAAGGCGACGAGGTTGAAGTCGCGCTGGGCGATGAGGCGGACTATAAGCGCCTGGAGCTCGACCGCCGGGATATCATTGACCGGCTGGATATCGTCTTACCCCTGAAGGAGCGCGGCGGCAAGAAGATCATTCGCGTGGTTTCCGAAACGCCGCTTTTTTTCCCTTCCTTTCATCTCGTTGTGCGCGCCACCCACTACGGCGGGACTCTCCTGAAGATGTACCTGATCACCGTCGATTTTAAACAGAGTCTCGCTCTCAATGTACAGGGAGCCAAAAAGAAGAGCGCCCTGCCGTCCGCTGATGAGCCGGTGGATCTGCTCGAGCACGGGTCCGTTTCGGCGGGAGGGGAGCGGGGCGAACCGGCTGATTCCGGGGGTTCCCCTGCTGGCGGCCCCGCGCCGGAAAAAGACGGTCTGGTACCGGAAACCCTTGTCCCCACCGATGCGGAGCTCGCCCGGGCGCCAGCGGCCACCGTGACCACCAGGGTCATGAGGCGGCACCATGCTGGGGCGATCTGGGTGTCCCCGCGTCCGCAAGTGAAGGTGTGGTTCCCGCCGGAGCCGTCTCCCGAAGTGGCGAACAGGCCGCAAAACGCTGAAGCCCCCGAAGTGACCGCGTCCCCGGAAACCGCCCAGGGCCAAACCCCGCCGCTCCCCGAAGAGACTGCGGAATCGCTGGAAAACGTAGCCCCCGGCTCCGATTCCGCCGCGGCGCCGGCTTCGGAAGAGGCGTTGGCGCCTGAGCCAGGGGATGACCCACCCGTGGGTGATGACGCAGGCTTTGGCGGCGACACGGTGCGGGAAGGGGAAAGCCTGTTCGATGTGGCAACCCGGCTGGCGCCCGAGGGGGTGGAGGTGGCCCGGGTGACGGTGGCGCTTTGGATGGACAATCAGGGAAAGTTCATAGACGGTAATATGAACTGGATACGCGAGGGCACGCGACTCAACCTGGAGAACCTCGAACATCGCCTGGCCGACCTCGACACGCCGTTGGCGCAAAAAGTCCTGTGGAGTCAGTGGCAGGAGTGGAAGCTGATCCGCAAAAAAAGGATGTCGCCGGCGGCCGCGGAGGCGAATGAGCCCATCGAAGAGAAGGCGCTGCCGGTGGAGCGCGCCCTGAGCAAGGAGGGCATGTTCGCCGTCGCCCGCGAATGGGCCCGCACCTGGGAGGAGGGGGATCTGAAGGGCCACCTGGCGAGTTTCGCCGCTTCGGAGCAAGACGCCGGCCCCGGCCTCGCGAAATTGAAATCGCGCAAGCGCCGGATGTTTAAAAACCACTCGCGCGTGCGCATCGAGACGCACCCCGCGGCGCTGGTCTTTAAATCGGGCCGGCCCTGGCTGTCGTTCAATCAGGTGTTCCATTCGGACCGTATTGAAAGCTTCGGCCGCAAGGATCTGGCGCTGGTCCGCGAGGGCGATGCCTGGAAGATCGCCGACGAAAAATTCGACCTCAGGCAGTACAAGGAAAAGGGGGGAGAGGAGCCGGAGGCGGTGGCTGCTGAACCGCCGGCCGAAAGAAGGTATTTCGACGCGCCGTTCGTGGTGCACGTATCGACCCAACCCGATTACATTTCAGCGACACGATCGGTGAATCTGCTCAGGGATAGGGGGTACGACGCCTATTCCGCCCCCGTATCCATGCCGGGCGGGCAGACGCTCCACCGGGTGTACCTCGGCCGGTTCGCGGACTGGGACCTGGCCCGGGAAATGGCGGCGGCCATGAGGTCGCTTGCCGTTGGCGGTGACGCTGTACCCGTGTTTCTTCCCTATACGCTGGAAATCGGCCGGTACGTGGCCGAGGAGCAGGCGTTGGAGCGCCTGCAAAACCTCAGGCGGAGGGGTTTTTCGGCGCTCCTATATGTGAATTCCGAAACCGATTTTTCCCAGCCAGTCTTTCATGTTTTCCTCGATGCCTTTGCCAGCGACGGCGATGCCCGGAAGCTGGCTGAAAAGTTGACCGCGCTCGGCATTCCGTTCACGCGGGTGACGCCTTGAGGCAGGGTGTTTTTCGATAAAAAAAACCGCCCCCGGGTGGGGACGGCTCCTTTTTATTCCTAAAACGTGTCGTTTCGATTACAAGATGTTCTTTAGAGTCGGGGCAGGTTTGAAGCCTACGGTTTTGCTGGCCTTGATCTTGATTTCCTCTCCGGTTTGAGGATTTCTGCCCTTTCGGGCTTTCCTCGTTCTTACGGTAAAAGTACCAAACCCGGGGTAAGCAAATCGCTTTTCCTTCTTGATCGATTTGGAGATGTTTTCAAATGCACTGTCTAGAACGTCTCCCGCCAACCTTTTGGACAAATTGTCGTCCTTACAACTTTTAAGCACCGCACTGATCAGTTCGTCTTTAGTCAAAAAATCCCCTCCTTTCATCATTGTTGATCCGGCGAGTGCATTATAAAAAACCCCGGGAAAAAGTCAAACAAAAAAAGGGCGTTTTTTAAAAGGGGAGGGGCCGGAGAGCCAGTTTTCTAGCCCTTTCCCGGGGGTTCATGCTAAAATATCGCTAAAGAACAGGCTGAACGTGGATGGTTTATAAAGGGTTCCTGGCGTGAAAGGGCGGGGGGCCTTGAGGGCGGCCTGGCCCTCAAAAATAATTTTACTAACACCCCCTTTGGGGAGGGGTAAAACATGGCACGATTGAAGGTGGCGAGACTGGGAAATCCCATTTTGCGTGAAAAAGCCCAACCGGTGGACTTGGAGGCCCTGAAGGACCCCGAGAGCGGCATTCACAGGCTGGTGGAGGATATGGTAGAGACCATGCACCACGAGGGCGGCGTTGGCCTGGCGGCTCCCCAAGTGGCGTGGTCGGTGCAGGTGGTGGTTCTCGAGTATACCGAAAACGAACGGTACCCCGGCCATGAATCCATTCCGCTCACCGTGCTTTTCAACCCGGTCATCACCCGCTACAGTGCAGAGACTGCGCCTGGATGGGAGAGCTGCCTCAGCCTGTCGGATTTTCGCGGCCGAGTGACGCGCTCCACCTCGGTGACGGTGGAAGCGTGGGATCAGGAAGGCAGGAAGCGCGTGATCGATGCCGAGGGTTTCCTCGCGGTGGTGCTCCAGCATGAGATCGACCACTTGAATGGAATGGTGTTCATTGATCGCATGGACGACCTCACGCAGCTTGCCTATCAGGAGGAGTTTGAAACCTACTGGATGGGTGAAAAGGAGGTGGAGGCATGAGGGGAACCTATTTCTATGTTGCCATATCGGGCTTAAAGTTATGACGGATTCTCCAGACGCGCTGGAAAGCGAAATCCTGCATTTGTATCAGGAGCCGGGGATCGGGGCCAGCTACCACAACACCTATGGCGAGGTGAATATCCAGGCGCTGGTGGACAAGTACCGCAGCCTGCCTCCCGAAGGCATGGAGCGCATGCTGGAGATGGTGATTGGTTTCTCCACCTCGCCCGACCTGTCCTCCAGTTTCGTGTCGGTGGGCGTTCTGCACGCCCTGGGAAGAATCCGGGAGGTCGACATGGCCTATCGGTGGGCCGAAAACCGGGAGGATGGCCAGCGCATCACCAGCCACTTCGATATCGGCGTTTCCATCGCCAAGCACTTTTCCGGCCCCGCCTGAGGGATCAATCGTCTCTGGGGCGAACCCCCACCGGCGGCGGCGTGAGCCCGCTCGGGTCCGCCGCCAGGGGAGGACCCACGCATTTGCCTTCTTTCAGGCAGTGCGGGAGAGCCACGAAAAATAACGTCCAGACGATGCCCGGCACCGTAAAAAGCACCGCCAGCACCCCGGCCGCCTGGTTCGCGGTCAGGTTGAATTCCTCCACTGCGTAACCTACCGCCCAGTTGCTGAGCCCCATGACCAGCGTGAGCAGGCCCATTTCCATGCTGAACACACGCCCCATGAAACGCGCGTCGGCCTCCAGGTGAATGAGGGCGGTGCTGAACACCCAGATGATGGAGCCGAACAGGCCGATAAGCGCCAGGCTGGCCGATGCGCTGAAAAGCCCGGACGACAGGCCAAACAGGCCGATGGAAACGCTGCCGAGAAAAAAGCCGCCAGCGATGGCAACCTGCAGGGTGCGTGAGGAATCGCCGAACCAGCGGCGAATCAGGACCGGCCCCGCCGCCGCGCCCACGCCGCGGCAGGAATACAGAATCCCCGTGGCCATGGAAACCGCTTCGGGACTGGCCAGCATTTGGTGGGCGTAGAGGGGGATGAGAGTCATGACGCCGCCCGAGGTGGCGAGGCCGGATTTCAGCAGAGTCAGCATCAGAATTCCCGGGCGACCGATGATATAGCGGAGGCCGTCCATAAAATTGGCGATTCCCGTCCGGGTTTTTTCTTCCAGGGCGGCCGTCCCCCGGGCCGCTGGCAGGCGGACGCGGAAAATAAAACTGGCGGAAACCAGGAAGGTGAAGGCGTCGAGAATGAACGCGGCGCGGGTGCCGAGAAGGCTCACGACCACTCCGCCGAGTGCCGCCCCGAGGGCGAGCATCACCGACCAGGTGGAACCGGACAAGGCATTGGCGGCGACCAGGTCCCTGCGATCGACGACAGAGGGCAGCAGGGCGCTGCGCGCCGGCTCGAAAAATCCCGCGAGGGCGATTTCAAGGGCCGCCAGGGTGTAGACCAGCCAGAGCTCCTCCGGCGAGGTAACGAAAAGAAAACCCAGTACGACGACGAAGCGGGCCAGGTCGCTTAATATCATTACCCATTTCCGGTTCATGCGGTCCACCACCACGCCGGCGATGGGGCTGACGAAGAAAATAGGCAACAGCTTGGCCATCATCACGGTGCCGAGTGCCAGGCCGGAGCCTCCCAGGCTGAGGATCAGGGTGAATATGGCGATGCTGTTCAACCAGTCGCCAAGCTCCGAGACAATCTGGCCGTACCAGAGATTGCGAAAGGAGCGATTGCCCTTGAGCAATGAAAAATAAGTGGTGGAAGGTAGAGAGGCCATTCCTGCCGCGATGATTTTATGGTTAAATAGACCGCCAGGAAGGCAGACGGCGCTGGGCTGGAGGTGCCGGACGTACCCTGGGCTCGGCCCGAAAAACCTGGAGTCGCCGTGGCGCAAGCGGCCTCATGATAAGCCCCCGGGGCTGGTTTTGGCAACAGGATTTGGGGGCCGGCCTTTCCCGCTTCCTCGAGGGGAGGCGTGGGCAGCAGGGTATTTTTTTTTGAGGGTCCGAGGCGCTGAATAACTCCCGGGCTCCGGCCCCCTTTCATCGAGATCGATTCATGTTGAACATGCAGTCCGACAACACCGAAGAATACCGAGATGTGAAAAAGGAAAAGCAGTACCGGAGGATTTCCTTCTGGCTGTCTTTCATCCTGGCGACGGCGGTGGTGGTCTGGTATGCCCGGTCCAACCCGCCGGACAGCCCGGAGATGCAGAAAATGCGCATCTTCTTTAAGGAAAACATCATGGAGGTGTCGAAATTTCTTGCTCTGCCGCGCGAGGAAAGGGGCAAATTCGCTGCTGCGAAAAAGCACCCGTTTTATCAGAGCTTCATCAAGGCCTCGGAGGTGGAGAAGAAAAAGATCAAGGCCCTGGTCCACATTTCCACCGATTACACGCCTTATCAATACTGGTTCAACATGGTTTTTCTGTGGACGATTTTTTTCACCACCTTCTGGTTCCTCGGGTTGATGACAGAAGGAGCCATCATCCTCGTGCGGCAGTCGAACGCGAAAAATAAATGATTCCGGTCCCTGCGCCACCGCCCTTCCGGTTTCGGCAAGGGGGGTTCGTGAAGAAAGTCGATTGAGGAGCGGTTTCGTTTTAGCGCCCTTAACGGGGGTGCAGGCAGGTTCTGGCGGCAAACAAGGGGAGACCTGGGGAGATGGACAGCCAGCAAATTCGTTTCTCGGTATTTCTCGGTGTGTTTTTGCTGATGCTGGTCCTCGAACATTTCCTGCCGCGCCATCCCCGGGTGGATTCCAAGCTGCGGCGTTTTGGCATCAACCTGACCATGACGGGCCTCAACATCCTGCTGGTGCGGCTGCTCTTTGGCACGGCGGCGGTGGGGGCTGCGGCTTACGCCCAGACACGCGGCTTGGGGGTCCTGAACCTGGTGGAGCTGCCCGCGGGGCTGGAAGTCTTTCTCGCCGTCGTCTTTCTCGATCTGATGATCTACGCGCAGCATGTGGTGGTCCACTTCGTGCCGCTGTTCTGGTGGTTTCACATCGTCCA
>CP070799.1:585845-594894 GCA_020343535.1 Nitrospinaceae bacterium
TTTTCGCCGTCGCGGCGATGGTTCTGCATCTTCTCACCGCGCCCGCCGCTCTCGTGGCAGAGGAACCGCAGCAGATCGATAAAGACCAGCGCCACCTGATTCTCACCGCGCGCAAAATCCTCGTGACCCAGCAGGAGACCGAGGCGCTGCTCGCCCAGCCGGCCACGCAGCAGACCACGGAAAAACTCGAACGCCTGCAGGAGCAGTTGAACAAGCTCTACCGGGAGTTCGATTCCATGGCCACCGAACTGGCCCTCGAAGCCCCCGACCGCAAGGACAAAAAATCGGACTGGATCGCGCAACTGGAGGAGCTCACCCTCCCCCTGTTGAAGATGCTGAAAAATATCACCGCCAAGCCCCGGCGCATCGAAAACCTCAAGAACTCCATCGCCGAGCTCGAAACCCGGCTGGCGGACTATGAAAAGGCCACCCGGCACCTGCAGACGTTTCTCGATGCTCCTCCCGCCGCGTCCGGGAACCTGGAGGCGGAGTTCTACCAGAAGCGCATTCAGCTGCTGAAAAATAAATACGACCCCGAGCTCGTCCGCCTGAACCTCGACAAGGCGCGGGCAAACCTGCAACAGGAGCTTGCCGGGGATCAGTCGATGGTGGATTCGGCCTCGCAGGTCATGCGCGAGTTCTTCAAGAACCGCGGACGCAATGTCCTTATCACCCTCGGAACCTTTTTAGGCCTCTGGTGGCTGCTCACGCGGCTTCGCAAATGGATCGCCGGCAACAAGGTTTTTCTGCGCATGAGCCCCTCGTTCGGCAAGTTATTCACCGCGGCGTACAACCTGTTCGCCCTCGCCTTCTCCATGGTCGCCGGCTTGGCCTGCCTGTATTTTTTTAACGACTGGCTCCTCATCAGCCTCGTGGCCCTGATCCTGCTTCTGGTGGTCTGGACGTCACGGCAATGGATCCCCAAGTTCCTCAAGGAGATCAAACTGATATTGAACCTCGGCACGGTGCGCGAGGACGAGCGCCTGTTGTGGCACGGCGTACCCTGGCGGGTGCGCGAGATCGGCCTGCAAGCGATTCTCGTCAACGAGCGCCTGGAAGGCGGCGAGGTTCGCCTGCCGGTGCACGAGCTCATCGGCAAGTTTTCCCGGCCCCTGGTCGACAATGAACCCTGGTTTCCGACCGCGCCCGGGGACTGGGTCCTGCTCTCCGACAACAGCTACGGCCAGGTGCGCAACCAGACGATGGAACAAGTCGTGCTCCGGCAGAAAGGCGGGTCGCTGAAGTTTTTCCCCACCGCCGATTTTTTGTCGATGGCGCCCGTCAACCTGTCCACCGGTTTCCGCTACAATATCGAATTCGGCCTCGACTACGCCGAGCAGGAGCGCGTGTGCACCGTATTGCCGGCGCTTTTTCAGGACGGCCTGAGACATAAACTGCGGCACCACTTGGAGGGCGATTCGCCGGATTTCAAGTTCCTCGCGGTGCGTTTCGCCAGCGCGGGCGCAAGCGCGCTCAACCTCGCGATCCTCATCGACGCCGAAGGCCGCATGGCCGATCAGCACGACGACATCCGGCGGGAAATCCAGGCGGCACTGGTCACCCTGTGTAACGAAAATAACCTGACCATTCCCTTCAACCAGTTGACCGTCACCCTGGCCCAGCCCCTCTCCGGGACCGGCCCGGCCGCTTCTCCACCTTCCCCGCCAGACCGTGCTTGAATTCGAAATACTGAAAAAACACCGCTATTCCGACGCCCGCCTGGGCAGGATCACCACCTCCCACGGCGCCATCGAGACACCCGCCTTTATGCCCGTCGGCACGCAGGGAACAGTGAAGGCCATGACGCCGGAAGACCTCATCGCCTCCGGCTCAGAGATCATTCTCGGCAACACCTATCATCTCTACCTGCGGCCCGGGCACGAGCTCATCAAATCGCTAGGCGGCCTGCACCGCTTCATGAACTGGCCGCGCCCCATCCTCACCGACAGCGGCGGCTTTCAGGTGTTCAGCCTGAATGCCCTGGCGCGGGTCACCGAGGAAGGCGTCAAGTTCAAATCACACCTCGATGGCTCGATGCACTTCTTTTCTCCCGAACGCGCCATGGCGGTGCAGCAGGCACTGGGGTCCGACATCATGATGACCCTCGACGAACCCGCCCCGCACGACGCGGACCATGCCACAGCACTGAAGTCGATGAATCTTTCAACGCGGTGGGCGCGGCGCTGCCGCGCAGTGCATTCCCCGGGCGATCAGGCGCTGTTCGGCATCGTACAGGGCGGCATGTTCGAGGATCTGCGCACGCAACACGTGCAGGAAATCGGGGACTTCGGCTTCGAGGGCTACGCCATTGGCGGCCTGAGCGTCGGCGAGGAGAAGGCGACCCTGCTGCGAATCGCCCGCCACACCGCGCCGCTGCTGCCCGCCGAAAGGCCCCGCTACCTGATGGGCGTCGGCACACCGGGCGACCTGCTGGCGCTCTCGAGCATGGGTATCGACATGTTCGACTGCGTGATGCCGAGCCGCAATGCGCGCAACGGCTCGCTGTTCACCAGCGAAGGCAAGGTGAATATCCGCAACGCGCGGTTTCGCGACGACCCCCAGCCGCTGGATGTGCACTGCCCATGCCCTGTCTGCCGAAACTATTCGCGCGCCTACCTCCGGCACCTGTTCCTCGCCGACGAGATCCTCGGCCTGCACTTGAACACGCTTCACAACATCACGTTTTATCAGCACTGGATGGCGAACATCCGCCAGGCGATCCGGGAGGACAAGCCTTTCGATTTCATCGGGGTGGAATCGTTTCGCTTGGAGAAAGACGGTGGTTGATCAGCCTCGGACCGCATCGTCGATGATGCCGCGGATGACGAATTCATTGAGATCGTAACCGGAGCGTTTTGGCAGCGCCGCCTGAAAAACCCCTTTCAAGAGCGCCAGTTTTTCCGCGTCGAGGAACGCGTGCAGGTGCTCGAACTGCTGCTCGGGAAAGTACACGGTGAGGTCGAGTTTGGCGCGCTGATAAACAAAACGATAGCCCGAGCGCATCGGGCTCGCCCGCCGGGGACGGTACTGGGCCGTCCCCGCCAGCATGATCGGGGCGACCTCCTCCCACTCGCCACCCAGGGCAACAAGCCCCTGGCGCACGCGGGAAAGCATCGCCTTCGGATCTTCCAGATCGTAAGTGTAGGTCTTCATCGCATCCTTTCCCGCCCGCCGGGTTCGGCAGGCTCAGCGACGACTCAGAGGGCGTGCTCTGAGCGCCAAAAACAGCGGAATTTCGCGGCGCGCCCGGTTTTCTCCACGCGACCGCTTGCCCGGAGCGCTCTCCTTTTTGGAGACCCATTCCTCCAGCCCGTCGACCCCAAGCCCCGCCTCGACCAGCGCCTTGAAATAACTCTCAAGCGGCCGGTGGTACGTGGAGGTAAAAACCTTGGACCGTGCAAACGGCGGCGTCAGAATGGGAATCACCATCTCCGAGGCGTAGCGGTCCACCCGGCGGTATTCCATCTTTTTTTCCTCGTCCCAGCCCCAGTGGGTTTGCCTCGGAATGCGAAAGCAGGGGTGCGTCACCACCAGCACCAGCCGGCCGCCGGGTTTCAACCAGGCTGCGGCGTTCTTCATCACCGGCTGAATGTCCTCCATGTTTTGCAGCGCCATCAAACAGGCAATGGCGTCGAAGACGGCGTCACCGAAGGACCCCGGTTCGCGCGCATCGGCGTGATGAAAGCGGATGGAGGCCGGCGAACGGGCGGCAGCGTAACTGAGGAGCTGCTCCGAGGCATCCAGGCCTTCCACCCGCATGCCCTTTTTCGACATGTACCGCGAGAACGCACCGGGCCCGCAGGCGAGGTCGAGCACACGGTCGCCCTTTTTCACTGCCAGCATTCGAAAGGCGCCGGGAAAAATGAGGCTTCGCTGATAATCGCTGCCCTGATCGCCCACCACCGTGCTGTACCAGCGCGCGGCCTGGTCCCATTCGGTGGGGCCGGCAGGAGCGGACCGGAGCGGCCGCCGCGCCGGGGGGGGGCCCTTGCGGCGCGGGAATGTTTTCTTATGTTTCATGCTGTCATTGCAAAGACTAAAGCGCCGCTTGCCCGAAGGTTCCGGCATCCCTTATAATTGATATCGAATCCTGCGGATCGGTCCCTCCCCGCACGGCCGCAACCCAAGTCATCTTACCACACGAGGAGAACCCATGACACGCACCCCCACCTTCCCGATACGAAGCACGGCCTTCGCCGCCCTGCTCCTCGCCGCGCTTCTCGCCGGCTGCGCCTCGGCGGACCTGAACCGGAAAAATGAAAAGCTCGACAAAAGCCTGAGCATATTCAATAAGCAGTTTGAAAGTAAAATGACGGACAACGTCCTGCCGATGATCCATAAGGACGCGCGCGAAAAATTCGCCCTGGACAGCCTGGAGTTTCGCGAACGAGTGACGTTCTTTGAAACCACGCTGATCGATTTTCGCTATTACAAGGACGACAAGGAGGCCGAACTCACCGCCGATGGCCCCGAAGAAGGCTTCAACAGAGCCGTTGCCAAAATCCGCTACCGCTTCGTCACTCTGCCGAGCAATCAGGTCCGAACCGCCATTGTCGAACAGGAATGGCTCTACGAGGGTGAAGACTGGTTCGTCAAGCCCAAGGTCGCGCCGTTCCTCAAGTAAAGCTGACTGCCACTATTCCGCTTCGACCGCCACGTCCACCGGCTGGTTAAGCGCCACCCCGCTCTTGCCCACCTTGCAGTTGATGCCGTATAGCTCCACGCCCGCGCGCCGCGCCTCCCGAAGCGCGCGCCCGAACTCCGGGTCCACCGCATCATTGGGCCGGATGAGGCGGGTATCGGAGCGCTGGGACACAAACAACACGGCGGCGCCGTGACCGAGGGACAACAGCGCCACGAGTTCCTTGAGGTGCTTGACGCCGCGCACCGTCGGCGCGTCGGGAAACCGTCCCACGCCGTCCTCGACAAAGCTAACCGACTTGACTTCGAGATAAACGGAAGCGGCGCGCGTATCGATGCGGAAATCGAGGCGGCTGCCTCCCACGCTGACTTCGCTCGCGTAGCCTGTGAAGCCCGCGAAAAAAGGCAGGGTCCGCTCCTGAAGGGCTCGCTCCACCAGCCCGTTGGCGAACCCCGGGTACACCGAAACCCAGATCGAACCGTGCCGCACCAGGACCAGGCTGTAGTCGGTCTTGCGCTTGGGGCCCGGGCGGTGCACCAGGCGCACGCGCCGGCCCGGAACCATCAGCCCGGGCAACCGGCCGGGGTCGGGAACATGCGCTTCGGTTTCCCGGCCGTCGACTAGCACGCGCGCAAGGTAACGGTTGGGCCGCTCCAGAAAAACGCCGTCGACCACAAGGTCCCCAAGGGGGACCGGGGTGGGCTTTTGGGAATTCACTGCGTTAGAGAATCGGGAGTGGGAACACCACTAATCGAAGAAATCAATGGTGGCCGGCGTCGTGGCCCGCATCGAGGTTGACGGTTTTTTCCAGCGTCAACAGCCGGTCGACCGACGGGGAGACCCGGTCGATGAACGGCTTGGGATACAGACCGATGAAAACAATCAGAACGCAGGCGGGAAGCAGCAGGCCGGCCTCGCCGCGATTGATGTCGGTGAGATGATCCGGGAGCTTTTCATTCTTTTCCTGCATCGCCCCCTGAAACATGTACAGCATGTAAATCGAGGCGAACACGATAGCGAGCCCGCCCATCAAGACGAAGATGGTCGACATGTCGGACAGCATCGCCGAGGTCCATACCCCCATGAGGATAAGAAATTCTCCGACAAAGCCGTTCAGGCCCGGCAGCCCGAGCGCCGCCAGGGTGATGAGCATGAACATGCCGTAAAGCACCGGCATGGCGTTGCCCAGGCCGCGGAAGTCATTCAGGTTGCGCGTCCCCATTCTTTTTTCCAGGATGCCGACGATGATAAACAGCGCCGAGGCGATGATGCCATGGTTGATCATCTGCAGCACGCTGCCTTCGATGCCCTGGCCGTTGTGCGCGAAGATCCCGAGCACGATGAACCCCAGATGGCTGATGCTGGAATACGCCACCAGGGCCTTGAGGTCCTTCTGCGCCACCGCGATCCAGGCGCCGTAGACGATGCCTCCCGCCGCCGCGCAGCCGATGGCCACTGCGAGGCTTTCAACCGCCTCAGGAAACAGCGGCAGGCAGAAGCGGATGAAACCGTAGGCCCCCGTTTTCGACATCGCGCCGGTCAAGAGCACCAGCGCTGGAATCGGGCAGGAAACGTAGGTGTGAGGAAGCCAGCTGTGCAGCGGAAACACCGGCACCTTGATGGCAAACGCGAGAAAGAAGAAAATAAACATCCACAGCTGCGACGCCGGGTCGATGCGAGTGTGCACCAGCGTCTGGATGTCGAACGTGAGCTCGTGGGTGACGTTGTAATGCGCCACGGTGATGGCGATGATGGCCACCAGCATGAGCAGGCTGCCTACAAGGGTGTATAGCACGAACTTGGTCGTGGCGTACACCCTCCGCCCCTCCCCCCAGATTCCGATGAGGAAATAGGTGGGAATCAGCATCAATTCCCAGAACACGTAGAACAAAATCGTGTCGAGGGCGACGAACACACCCAGCGTCCCCGCTTCCAGCGCCAGCATCAGCGCGAGGAAATTGCGGAGTTTATCCTTGCGGTCGAGGGAAAAGAAAATGGCGATGACCGAAAGGAACGTGGTCAGAACCAGAAGCAGAACGCTGATGCCATCCACCCCGACCTGATAGCGGATGTTGAGAAGCTTTACCCACACCAGGGTTTCGGTGAACTGCATTCCCACTTCGGCTTCCTTGAACCACACGAGCACACCGATGGAGATCAGGAAGCTGAGGGACGACGCGCCCAGCGCCACGGCGCGCGCCATGGCCCGGTTGTCCTTGTCCACGAAGAGGAGCCCAAGCGCGGCAAGAAGGGGAATGAAAACAATCAGCGATAACATCTATCTCATGCCTTCCGGTTTACAGGAACACCACGAACATCAGAATAACCACCAGCCCCGCAACCATGTTGATCGCGTAGGTGCGAACCTTACCCGACTGCCAGAAGCTGATGCCTCGGCTGGCACCATGAATCTGCGTGCCCACTTCATCGACGGCGAAATCGACTCCTTCGCGCTCGGCCCTTTCCTCCAGAAACTCGCCGATGGCCCTGGTGGGCCGAACGATCAGGAAGTCGTAAATCTCATCCACATAGTATTTGTTGTAAAGCAGGTCGTAGATCGGCGCCAGGGCCTGCTTGGCAAATTCGAGGCGGTCCCTCCCTGTCATGTAGATCACGCCCGCCAGTGCGATGCCGATCAACCCCGCCACCACCGCGACGGTCTCCAAGAGCTCGTCCTCCGGGTGCGCGGGTGCGGCTCCCAGCACGGGCGCGAGGAACTTGTCCACCCAGTGCCCGAGCCCGCCGCCCAAAAGCGCCAGCCCCGCCAATGCCACCAGCGGCGCGGTGAGTGCCAGCGGCCCCTCGTGCGGGTGCGCCTCCGGGCTCCGCAGGGTGCCGTTAAAGGTGTAGAAGTAGACGCGGAAAATGTAAAACGCCGTCATGCCGGCGGTGAGCACGGCGATGGCCCAGAAAAAGAAATTGCCCATCTCTCCGTGGTATGAACTCAGGATGATGGCCTCCTTGCTGTAAAATCCGCTGGTGAGGGGAAAGCCCGCCAGCGCCAGCGCGCCGATGAGAAACGTCAGGTGGGTGAGCGGCATCGAACGCCGTAGCCCGCCCATGCGGCGCAGGTCCTGCTCGCCATTGAGGGCGTGGATCACGCTGCCGGCGCTCATGAACAGCAGCGCCTTGAAAAACGCGTGTGTCATCAGGTGGAACATACCGGTGCTGAACACACCGATGCCCACCGCGAGAAACATGTAGCCGAGCTGGCTCATCGTCGAATAGGCGATCACGCGCTTGATATCGTACTGCACCATGCCCATGGAACCGGCAAACACGGCGGTGACCACACCGACGCCGGCGATGAAATACATGGTGTAGGGCGCAAGCTCATACAACACGTGGCAGCGCGCCACCAGATACACCCCGGCGGTGACCATGGTCGCGGCGTGAATCAGGGCACTGACGGGGGTCGGGCCTTCCATGGCGTCGGGCAGCCAGGTATGAAGCGGCAGCTGCGCCGATTTGGCGAACGCGCCGACCAGCAGCAGCAGCGTGATGAGCAGCGCCGCGTCGTCGTTGGTGCGCATCTGCTCTGGCGCCACGGCAAACACGTCCAGGTAATTGAGGGTGCCGAAATTGGAGAAAATAACGAACGCCGCGATCACCATGCCAACATCGCCGATGACGTTCATCACGAAGGCTTTTCGCGCGGCAAGCACGGCGCTGGTCTTGTCGCGCCAGAAACCGATGAGTAGGTACGAGGCGAGGCCCACCAGCGCCCAACCGACGATGAGGAAAAAGAAATCCGCCGCGGCGACGAGCACCAGCATGGAAAATATGAACAGGTTCAAGTAGGCGAAGAACCGGGGAAACTCTGGATCGCCCTCCATGTAGCTGAGCGAGTAAACGTGGATGAGAAAACCGACGCCGGTCACGATCAGGAACATGAACACCGAAAGCGGATCGATGAGGATGGACAGGTTGAGCGTGAAGGTTTCCGACGTCACCCAGGTGTAGAGGGTGAGCACGTGACCGGCCCGCTCCGCCGCGTCCAGGAACATCATCTGGCTGAGCGCATACAACGTGAACACGAACGCGCCGCCCACCATGGCGCAGGCGATGAGGCCCGCCCGCCGGTGCGGCATTCGGTTTCCCCATCCGCTGATGCCGATGAAGCCGGACAGCGGAAGAAGCAGGATCAGCCAGGCGTAAGAGAACAACGGTTTATCCCTTCAAGACGTTGATATGGTCCACGTTCAGATCGTGCCGGGTCCTGAAAATCGTCAGGATAATGGCAAGCCCCACCACCACTTCGGCCGCGGCCACCGCCATGATCATCAGGGCGAAGATCTGCCCGTCCATCGAACTCAGAAAATCCGAATAACCGATGAGCAGGAAGTTGACGGAATTGAGCATCAGCTCCACGCACATGAACATGATGAGCGGGTTCTTGCGTATCAT
>CP070799.1:594994-603850 GCA_020343535.1 Nitrospinaceae bacterium
GTTCCGGTGCGCCAGGCACGCGGTCCATCGCGGGATCTTGCAGGGTTTATCTTCTTACTAGTTTAGGCGATCGGGCAAGCACCGCCAAAGGGTTTTTGACCCGGCGGCAGGGGCGAGTTCTGCGGAGGCAGGGGTAGCACCTGAAAAACCGGTCGAAAGCCGTTTGCCCATTCTTCCCGGTTCGGCGCCGCGCCGGGCGGCGGCGGTCACCAGCGAACGGAGAAGTGAAGCGAACCGAACTGGTCGAGGCCCTCTTGGCCGTCAAATTCCCTGCTGCGGAAAACGTTGGTGTAGGCCAGCCGCATGCTTTCCCAAAGCGTGATGACAATGCCCACCTGCAGGTCGCCGACCAGGAATTTCTTGTCCACGCTGTGGCTGTCCTCGAAGGTATTGCCGTCGAGGAAAATGTTGCGCCCCACCACCCGGCCTTCAATCCCGCTGAAAACGTACCAGCCGAAATTTTTCGAGGGTTCGAAAAAATCGGAGCCCGAAAGCCCGGGCTTGATGCCCGGGGGGCCGTAATCGTTAGGCAGGTCGATCCCCAGCCGGATGATGCCTCCCGCCGCGCCGTAGGTGTATACGTTCCCCAGCGCCATGCCGAGGTTGGGGGTGAAATCCGCGCTCAGGCCCAGAAAAGATGCCTTCGAGTCAAAGCGCCATTTGCGCTCGAAGAAAAGAACAAACCCGAGTTCGTCGTTCAACTGATTGTCCCAGCCGTTGGGCAGCTGCACCTCCTTTAAACGGTGAACAAAGGTCTGCGTGTCCTCCCCCAAAGCAGACGGCCCTACCACGCCGATATTGATTTCGAGGTTGTCGAAATAGTCCCCGCCCTCTTCCCATTTGGAAATCAGGCTCACGCCGCCATACATCCAGCCGGCGTAGGGCCGGTCCCGCTCCTGGAGCTCCGTCGCAGCAATGTTCTCCGGGGTGAAGATGCTCTGCCCGAGAACGAAGCCGATGCGGTTGGCGTGCGGCAAAATCAGATCCGGCAGCCACTCATTGATCTTGTTTTTGACGGTCTCTTCGAATCCGGTGGGATTTTCCTTCGTCAGGTAGGAGATGCGCGTTCCATGGGTGTAGTGCCGGTCGGAACCGCCGCCCCACAGGTCGTTTTCCAGCTGAATATTGAACACGCCCTGATCATCGACATTGGGCAATTGCCCCTCCGGGTGATCCGCAAACGCAGGGGCCGCCGCGACAAATGCCGCCAGCAGAAGGCTTGCGGTTATCCTGAATCGATTGGTGGAAAGAACGGGGGTCATTCAGCAATCCGGCGATGCCAAAAATGAGATGACGGTTTAAATCCGGCGTCCGCTTCGTAGAAGCGGCCGGACCTCAAGGGCGGTTTCTGTCCCAACCCTTGAGTTTCATACAACCGAGAAATCCGGCATCTTTGCCCTTGAGGCCGAATTCGCGCCCTTGAATCTTGCTGCTGTGCTTGTTTTTCTCCGCCTCGCACTCTGCCACGTCGCGCTTGAAGTCGGCTTCCTTCATGTAGGGGTCGCGGTGGCTGAACGATTCGAACTCATGCGGCGAGCCGCAGGCGGCGAGGAGCCCACAACAGAGCATGGGAAAAAGCAGGCGGATATATTGGCTTTTTGACCTATCCGCATTTCCTGAACTGGCTTGAGAGATGGCTTGCTTCATCGCCCCGGGAAGTTTTAAGCTTGGCCCGCCCGGCACACTATATTCATTTTTTCCATGGCGGTCAAATATTAGCTCAGACCGCCGGCAAATTTTCAAGGACAAAAAAAACGGGAAACCCCGAGGGATTTCCCGCCTTACCATCCGTATTGCCGCCGGGAGAAGTTCTCCGAATAAACAGCCCCCGGACGATCTATGGATTTAACCGACGATGCTCTTATGGACCCGAGCAGGCCATATTGAGATGACTCGCCACCGCCGTAAGATCGTCCACGCAGGCAGCCATTACTGCCTCATCCACCACTTCGAGAACACCTGTCTTGATACCGTCTTCATAGATTTCGCAGAATTGAAGATCCTTATAAACTTCCGGCCAGTCCTGCGCATTGAAAGCCCGCGACGAAGCATGGTTCACCTTCGAGACCTGAGTCACGACACCGTGCGTACCCCGTTTAGAGATAAGCGTTTCAAACTTTTCACAGCTTGCGGTCGAAGGATCGGCCACAAGATTGAACTGCTCGAGTATCATCGCCTTGCTGAAGCAGGGGCAAAGAGATGCCGACGCTTCACAGGGCAAGGTCGGATTGCCTGTGATATTTTCCCAGTTGTTCCTGAGCGTGTCGCAAGCGGGGCCATCCGGGTTCTCGTCACAGTTTTGGGCTTCACAAAAGGCCACACATATCCCATTCGGCACACCGGTCAACGCATCACATACAGTATCCTCTGCCGGTGTGACTCCACGTGGGTCCGCAAAAGACACACCCGCTGTTAAGCTACAGGCCAGGATCGCCATCATCAGAACCTGAATTTGTTTTTTCATCGCTTGCTCCCCCATGGTCATGATTATTGCTAATGAATTGCTTTCCCCACAAAAGCCGTTTACGCGCTATGTAAAAGGTCAATCCGGGGAAAGCCTCAACGAATGCGAATTTGCGACTCAATATTTGCCAGTTTAAGGGCCGCAGGAGGAGGTGTCAATTTTTGCGCAAACTTAAACCACTATGAATAATAATAGATAAATTAATATTACCGAATTATCAAAAAGTTTAAACCTGGAAAAATTTTTTCCCGCTTCACCCCGTTTTTCGAGGCTCCAGGCCCGCGGAATTCGACCACTTTGAAACCCTTTGAAAAAGCGGGTCCTTCACGCCGCAAACCTGAACGCAATTCAAAGGGTCTTGAAAATACGCCTCTACCTCGCCAGGCGCCGGCTCCCTCTACCCCAGCTGGGGTAGAAAAGGTTCCTTAATAATACATGGGCGGACTCCGGCCAACCGCATGAAGATGACAAATATGGCATTAATTCTTCAAGCACGCTTAAGAAACCGGCGGTTTTTACCCACTCGTGACAGAACCTTCACCTCACGTTAACGCGAATCCTTTATTTTTCCCTACAGCATCGCATCTACTTCAACAGGAGCAACAAGATGGTGAACAAACGATGGCGAATCCCCTCCAGGAACCGCAGCGAGGGCTATATCCCGATTGGGGAATTGGTGGGGGTCTGGGATAGAAAAATCAGGCGTTCGGCTCAACCGGCCGGCGTATCCCGCCAAAAACCGGAACCCAGAATGGCCTCCTCCCGTTGGGTCAGGCGTTCCTTTATCTACAAGCTGACGGGACAAAACTAGGGAAAGGTTGCCATGGAACACCACAGGCAAGAGGTGAGATCGGTCTATTTTCAATTCCTGGGCCTGGGGGTGGTGCTGCTCGCCCTATGCTGGATGTTCGCTCTGCTGCAAAGCGACGATCATCGGGCGGTCCACTCCAGGGATAATGCCGCCGATCATTGGGTAATGAGCTGAAACGATTCCATCAATCGGGCCGCAAGGGGGTTTTCGATCTGGCGGGGGCTTGAAACCAGCCAGAAATCCTCCTTGACCCCGACCAGCTTCCCGATCTCGATCCATTCTCCCTGGCTCACGCCCTCCAGCCCGGCAAACCTGGGCAACGGAACAAGCCCTTCCCCCGCACCTCCAAGAATTTTCTGCACGGCCGTGTCCTGAGTTTCCACCACCAGGCGAATGCCGATCCCTTTGACCCGGAAATAATGCTCCAGATCGTGGCGCAGCCTGCTGTGCAGGGTGGGAAGAATGACAGGCTGCCCATCCAGCGATCCGGGAAACCCCTTTTTCAGGGGACTGAACTTTTCCGTCCCGAAGACCGCAATCGGTGCGGTGCCGAGAAGCCTTGAGTAGAACGGCTTGCGATCGTTGATGGCCGGCGGGTAGTTGGAAACCACCAGATCGATGCGGTGGGAAAGAAGCTCGCTGAAAAGAAACTCCCCCTTGCCTTCCAACACGGTGACGAGACAATCGTCGCTTTCGCGAACGAATTCGATCGCGTCCTGGATGAACTTCTTGGGAATGCTATCGAGCACGCCCAATTGTAGATGCGGACGGCGGCTGAAGGTTTGATCCTTGAGAACTTCCCTGAGCTCATCCCCCATCTGAAAGATCTGGTCGGCGTATTTCAGGGCGACCTCACCCGCCTCGGTGAGAACCAGCCTTCGGTTCCGGCGCTCGAACAGGTCCCACCCCAGGGCCGCCTCGAGCTGCCTGAGCTGGATGCTGATGGCAGGCTGCCCGAGGCGCAGTTTTTTAGCCGCCTGGGAAACACTCCCCTCCTGCGCCACCACGCGAAAATAATATAAATGCTGGTAATTCAAAAGGTTCATGAGGATCAATCGATTGATTTTATCAATATAAACTATAAATATTATAACAAAAACCAAAGTATTTGCTAAGCATCTAAAACACTGAAAGGACCAAGGGACCGCCGGTCACGCAGGTGGCCCAAAACGCAAGGAGGTACCATGAAAACGACTATCAATAAATTCTTCGGATTCGACAAGGATTCTTTATTTCATATTCTGATTCACGCCGGGTTCATTAGCTCCATTTTGATCGGCATTCTCCTGCTGTGGATCAATCACTATTTCCTGAATTAAAAGGAGGTAAGTTTATGTTCAGCGATATCTATCTCATGACCCTGATTGTCGGATTATCGGTTATCGGCTTCGTGGCGATTCTGGCCACGGGCAAGTGCTTTAACAAGTGATCCACCGGAGGATCCACTCCCTCTCGAAGCCCCGGGCCTGTTCCCCGGGGCTTTTTTTTGAACTTCTCGCCACCAAAACCCATCCCCATAATGCATTGTTATTAAAAGTTTTTATTTTTTTGTCACAAAAAAAATCTCTGCCTTAAAAATACTTCTTGACTAGACCGACTAGTCAGTCTATAATAATTGTATGAATACGACACCCACTCAGGAAAAGTTGCTTAACGCCGCCATGGCTCTCATGCTGGGCAAGGGCTACCAAGCCACCACCGTCGATGAAATCTGTGATCAGGCCGGTGTCAGCAAGGGAAGTTTTTATCACGCTTACAATTCCAAAGAGGACCTCAGCCTGGAGCTGCTCGACTGGTACCACACGGGCGGCAAGAAAAGAATTTTCGACGGACCGTTCAACCAACTGCCGCCCAGCGAGCGGATGTTCGCCTTCGTCGACCGCATAAAGGAGGTTTCCCAGGAACTATGGGGCAACGGTTGCCTGCTCGGTAGCCTGGGCCTCGAAATGGCCAACACGCATCCGAAAATTCGCCAGCGCGTCGCGGATCTGTTCAACCGGCTGGAGGAACGCCTGACGGTGATCTTCGCGCCCGCCGCTGGCGGCGAAAGCGCCCGTAAGCTGGCGGAGGATTTTATCGTGATGATGGAAGGTGCCATTCTCCTCGCCCGGATAAACGACGACTGGAGCGTTGTGCACCGGAATTTCGACAACTTCAAGAACCGCCTTGAGGCGATCACCCATGAACCCTTGAATCGCTGATTTTTTTAAGCCCCACTAGACCGACCAGTCGGTTTAATTTTTCATAAATATTTTGCAAGCCATTCAACCCACATCATGAGGACAAAACAATGACCGCAACAACGAATACGATCAACCCGGAAAAACTGAACGAATTCATGGGCAAAATGGTGGGCGACCTAGGCGCGGCGACGAGCAGCGTGCTGGTGCTCATCGGCCAGAAGCTCGGCCTGTACACCGCCCTGGCCGAGAGCGGCCCCCTCACCCCCGCCGAGCTTGCGGAAAAGACGGGGACCTCCCAGCGCTATATCCTTGAATGGGCCTGCAATCAGGCGGCTTCGGGCTACCTGGATTACGACCCCGCCGAGGAACGGTTTTCCCTTTCGCCGGAACAGGCCGCAGTGTTCGCGGATGAGGAGAGCCCGGTGTACCTGGGCGGCGGGTTTTATTCCATCGCCTCGCTGTTCGCCGACGAGCCCAGGGTCACCGAAGCCTTCAAGAGCGGCCAGGGCGTCTCTTGGGGCGATCACGACTCCTGCCTGTTCTGCGGGGTCGCCAAGTTCTTTAAGCCGTCGTACAAAGCCAATCTGATCCCAGCGTGGATTCCGGCGCTCGAAGGCGCCGCAGGCAAGCTCAAGAAGGGGGCGCACGTGGCCGACGTCGGCTGCGGTTTCGGCCACTCCACCCTGCTCATGGCCGAGGCCTACCCCAACAGCACGTTTGTCGGCTTCGACTTCCACGCTCCGTCCATCGAAAAGGCCACAGAGCTTGCCAGGGAAAAAGGCCTGACCAACGTCACCTTTCAGGTGGCCAAGGCAAAGGACTTTCCCGGCAAGGATTACGACCTCATCACCTTCTTCGACTGCCTGCACGACATGGGCGATCCCGCGGGTGCCGCCCGCCACGTGCACGGCAAGCTCGCCGATGATGGCACGTGGATGATCGTCGAGCCCTTCGCCCACGACAAGCGCGAAGACAACTTCAACCCCGTCGGCCGCGTGTACTACTCCTTCTCCACCACCGTGTGCACGCCCTCGTCGCTGTCCCAGGAAGTGGGTCTGGCGCTTGGCGCACAGGCGGGCGAAAAAAGGATCGGCGAAGTGGTCACCTCCGGCGGCTTCACCCGCTTTCGACGCGCGGCGGAAACTCCGTTCAACCTGGTGCTCGAAGCGCGCAAATAAGCCAAGCGCAGATAATCACAAAGCGGCTTCCCCTTGGGGAAGCCGCTTTTTGTTTTGGAAGCGTGCACAGAGACCCGCCGTCCCCCCTCTTGATGTCATTGAAATCAACGACCAGCGGGTGTACATTTTCGTCAGATCCGGGGCTCCCGGGCAGCCTTGGCCAGAAATCCATGCCTCCCCCGCCGCCAGGCACACCAGGCACAACCATTTAATTTAAGAAGGAAAGAAAAACCGCTATGGAATGGAAAATTCTGGGCACCGTATTCGCCACCGTCTTCATCGCCGAACTGGGGGACAAGACCCAGCTTGCCACCCTGCTCTTCGCCGCCGACAAGGAAGTCAGCAAGTGGACGGTGTTTATCGGCGCCTCGCTGGCGCTCATCCTCACCTCGGCCATCGGCGTGGCGGGCGGTCAGATTCTCTCGCAATACGTGAGCGAAAAGCACCTGCACATCATCGCCGGGGCGGGCTTCATCGCCATCGGGATCTGGACGCTGATGCGGACCTAGCTGTCGACGCCCCGGCCCGAGGAAGGAGGGGAAACCATGCCGAAAAATATCGTCATTATCCAGGGCCATCCCGACCCGGCGGGCAATCACTTCTGCCACGCCCTGGCGCAGTCCTACGCCAACGGAGCAAAACAGGTAGGGCACTTAGTGCGCACCATTGAGGTCGCCGGCCTGAATTTTCCCCTGCTGCGCACGCAGGAAGACTTCGAGCAGGGAGACGTTCCCGGCGATATCCGAGAGAGCCAGCAGGCCATCCGCCCGATACGGGAAACCCTAATCGGCCGGGTGGACCTATTAAGCCAGGAAAACCGAGAAAAGTGGCTCGCCAAATTGCGCGCCCTTGGCACAACGGGGTTTTAACGCACCCCTTCGCCCCCCTTTGCAGCCGCCGGTTACTTTACTTGCCGAACACCCGCTTGAAGAAATCCTGCATGCTTCGCCACGCCTTCCTGTCCGCCTCGGCATCGTATTTCAGCGCCGAGAGCTCGAACTTCTTGCTGAACTCGTCCGCCTGCGGGTTGGTATAGCTATGACGCACGCCCACCAGGCTAATGTAAGTGAAGTCAGCCCCGGCGTCGGCCATGTCTTTCTTGAACGCCGCCACCTGCTCCGGTTTAAGGAAACCGTCGTCCGCCCCGTTGATGACCAGGATTGGCGTCTTCACTTGTCCCTTCGCCACCGGAGGCTGACCCGGCAGCGCGCTATGAAACCCGACCACCCCGCTCAGTTCCTCACCGCCGCGCGACAGGCGTAGCAGCACCGCGCCGCCAAAGCAAAAGCCGATGCCGCCGATCTTGCTTGCGTCCACCGTTTCATGGCCCGCAAGCAGCTTTCTCGCCGCGTGAAATTTTTCCTTCGACCCCTCCCAATCGGCAAACGCCGCATTCATGAATTCCCCGGCGGCCTTCGGGTGGTCGGCGAATTTGCCGTCGCCGTACATATCCACAGCGAGCGCCGTGTAACCCAGTTCAGCGAGCATCTTGGCGCGGTTTCTCGCGTGCTGGTTGTGGCCCCACCACTCGTGCACTACGAGCACGCCCGGGCGCTTGCCCCTCACCGCATCGTCATAGGCGAGAAACCCTGTAAGCTTGGCGCCGCCGGTGGAATATTGGATCTCCTCCGTCTTGATCTCCGCGCTCGCGGAATTCACCATCCAAAGCACAAAAAACAGGGAGAGAACCTTTTTCATGGAGCACCCCACGTAAATAGGTTGAACATGGTTCCAAGCTACAATATTTAAAAGGCGAGATCAATCGGACAATACGGGGAGAGAGAATGAAAAAAACATTGCACCGGCGCGCGAGGCGTAGACAAAACGGGAAACCACGTTACCCACACCATCCAGCTCGGCGATGGGGTTCAGGCCGTCCTTGTAGACCCAAAACGCATCCCACGGTCGTTGGCATTCTTGGCTTTATGCGATTTAGCCTGTCAATCGACCCTTTACAGCTCGGGCGTAAAACTAGGATAATTTTTATAAAGGTCCGCGCTAAACAAGATCTCGCCCCGGTCAGGGGGAGGCAACAGCTGCTATGGAAAAAAGTTAGCGTCCCCAGCGGGATTCGAACCCGCGTCGCCGGCGTGAAAGGCCGGAATCAGCAACCAGTCCGAAAGCCGAGACTTCCCTAAGCCTTTTATCCATATGAGGTTATGGTGATCTCGCCACCGAGTGAATTTCAACAAGGGTTAGCCAAATGGAAGCCAAATGCCC
>CP070799.1:603950-612787 GCA_020343535.1 Nitrospinaceae bacterium
TGCTGTCGGGTTTTCTGCCCTGCCACGAAGCCCTGCTCGAAAAACTCAAACGCTGGAAGAAAAAACCTCACGGGCTCTTGTTCAACACCGGCTTCATGGCCAATCAGGCGTTGATCAAACACCTGCCCGGCGCGCGAGACCTGGTGCTTGCCGACCGCCTCATTCACCACTCCATGGCGCAGGCCATGGCCACCGGCCGCGCCCGCTTCATGCGCACCCCGCATCTGGACCTCGACCAGCTTGAGAATCGGCTCGCCACCGGGCAAGACAAATACGAAACCCTTTTCGTGGTCACCGAAAGCGTGTTCAGCATGGATGGTGACCTGACGGATCTGAAACGCCTCGCCGCCCTCAAGAAACGCATCCCCTTCGTGCTCGTCCTCGATGAAGCCCACGGCACGGGAGTGTATGGGCCGACCGGTGCCGGTCTGGCCGAGGAGGCCGGCGTCCTCGACGCGGTCGATATTATCGTTGGCACGCTGGGCAAGGCGCTTGCGAGCATGGGGGCTTACGTCCTCGCACACGACCGCCGGGTGATCGACTACCTGACCAATTTCGCGGGCGAACTTATCTATTCAACGTTCCTCCCTCCCGCTCAGGCGGGGGCGGCGCTGGCCGCCATTCATCTTGTGGAAGAGGCCGCGTGCGAGCGGCGAGAGCTGCGGGCGAAGGCACGGCTGTTTCGTCAGCGTATCGCCGCCCTGGGCTGGCCCATGGACTCCGGCGACAGCCCCATCGTCCCGCTGCTCACCGGCGATGCGGACAGCACCCTAATGCTTCGGGACCGGCTTCTCAAGGCGGGCATTCTGGCCGGAGCGGTTCGCCCTCCCACAGTACCCAGGGGAACCTCCCGCCTCAGGTTTTCCCTGCATGCCGGGGTCAGCGAGGACGACCTCACCGAAATCATCGGCCTATTGCAGCCGCAGCCATGAAGATCCTCGCGGTGAACGGGTGGGGCCTTAAGCGGGACTGGTTTCATCGGCAGGTGCAGGTGGCGTTTCCCGCCGCCGCCATCACTGTGATCCAGCCCCCCGAAACGGACGTGTCCCCAGCCGCGGCGCTGGAGGGGGACGCGAAAGCGGTGGATCTTTATCTCGGGTACTCACTCGGCAGCCTGTGGCTGATCGGCCACCGGCGGCGGATTCCCGCCGGGGCGAAAAAAGCCCTGCTGGCCCCCATCCTCGCGTTTCCCAGCGAGAAGAACATGGGGGGATGCGTGACGGCCACGCAGCTGCGCTACTTGATCCGCGCCCTGCGGCGCGCCGCCGACCCTCGGCCGCTCCTGGCGTCTTTTTACCGCGACGCAGGCCTCGGCGTTCTCAATGATGCCTTCCCGGAGCCAGCGGATCCTGTGCATTTGATCGCCGGGCTGGAATATCTCCTGAACACACACGCCTCGGCGCTAGATGCCGAGGGTTTTATCACCATCGCCGGAGAGCACGACCCCCTGCTCGACAGCGGGCAGCTCCAGCGAATCCTCCCCGGGCTTGAAATTGTTCCAATAACCGGCCATGCCCCTCTCCCGCTGCTAAAAAAGCTGGCCGCTCTCATGCGCGCCTGAATCCTGCCAATAGATAAATTACCGGCCGCAAGGCATGGCTCTCCGGGGTGATTCCAGGTCCGCCGGACCAAATCGATCCAGGATTGAATTTCCAGATAACCGTCAGGACACAACGTAACCGTCACGATGCAACCAAACTCCCCCAAAGGGAGGAAGGAGGCGGCGATGAACACAGAAAACGCCCCCTCACCCTCCTTTTTTAATAATTTACACGAAACCGCTCCCGACGCCATCCTGATTTGCGAATGCAACGGAAACGTCGCGCTCGCCAACTTCCGCGCATATTCTTAATCTTATCGGCGAACCGAAGGGCTCGGCTCTTGGATGCCGGCTAGAGAATCTTTCCAAGAACAAGGCCGTCGCTCCGGCCGAAAGGCTTCTGTGTGCCACGGCAAGCTGCGGACTTCATCCCACCTGGGAGACCCAGTTGGTCAAGGAATCGAGCATAACGCCCGCTGTGAAACTGGGCGTGCGAAAAACTCCGCTGATCAGGGGCGATTACTTTCTTCTGTTCCTTGACGATCGCTTCGACTTCGAAAGCGAAGTGAATCTGAAACGCCGGGTCAGCCGTGACCGGCTGATTCTGGAAACGGTGGCAGCGGACATCCTGGAGCTCAACCCGGACGGCATAACCTCATACATCAACCAGGCGGGAGCCCCCCTTCTCGGCCGGCTGGCGGATGAAATACAGGATCGCCGCCTGTTCCCCGGATTCCAAAAACTCCACCCCAGCCCACCGGTGCAAAAAAAGCACCGGTCTGGAGCTTCTGATCGCTCGTAAAATGGTGGAAGCTCACGGCGGAAAAGTAGACCGTGGAAACCACCCTCGGCCAGGGGCCCACCTTAGGCTTCCTGCTCCCGCTGGATATGGAAAAATCCCCGCCCCATGAGGAGTTGCAATTGGCCGGCAAGTAGTGAAATAATCGGGCATTCCCGGACGGCAACGCATAACGCGCAACGGCAGCCGGGGTTTTCCAGAAGCCCGACCATGAACATCGATTATTCCACGCCGCTGGCTGAAACCAGCATTATCGCCAGTTTTTCCCGCCGCGCCAAAAGCTACGACAAGCATGCGCGCCTGCAGAAAACCATGGCGGAGCGCCTGGCGTCGCTTTTGCTGCAGGGGCCCGCGGGCCGGGTGCTTGAACTTGGCTGCGGGACGGGGGTCTTCACCCGTCATCTCCTCGCACAGCCGGTGCGCGAGCTAATTCTTAACGACATCGCCGCTCCCATGATCGACCGTCTGCGGGAACAGATATCCCTGCCCGAGAGCACGCGGTTTCTCATCGGCAACGCCGAAACTCTGGATTTCCCCGAGGCCGACCTGGTCGCTGCCAACGCGGTGTTTCAGTGGTTCCGCCGACCCCGGAGGACCCTGGCCCACCTGCACTCGCGCCTGCGGCCGGAGGGCCGGCTGGTGTTTTCCACCTTCGGCCCGGGAACGCTGCGTGAATTTCGCAACACGGTAGGGATCGAGAGCCCGAGTCTTCTGCAATCGCTCGACGAATGGCTACGCGACCTGGAAGATTCAGGATTTGACGTGGAGGAAGCGGTGCCGGAAACTCGAAAGACGTTCTCCGCCAACACCCGCGCCCTCATCAGCAGCCTGCAGCAGATTGGCGCGGCGCCCTTTCGCATGCTCGGCACGGGGGGCCTCAAAAAGCTGATCCGCGAATACGATCTCGGGTTCAAGACGCCGCAGGGGGTGTACGCCAATTGGGAAATCTACTATATCCGCGCCCGGCACCGCGCCGGGTGAAGCGCTATTTCTTCCGCACCGCCTCCAGGAGGCTCGATCCCCCCTCCAGCGCGTACACCTCGATGCGGCCAAAGCCGGTTTCCTTCAGCAGCTTGCGAGTTTCCTTCAAGGTGTAGGTGCGCCCCGTCCGCGTATACATGAGCATGGTCAGCGAAAACAGGGCGGCGTCGTACGGTTCGGTGCGGTTGTCCTTGAGAAACAGATCCACCATCAGTAGGCGGCCGCCTGGGGCGAGCGATTGATGGATCTTGCGCAGCAGCCGCTTGTTTTCCGCCGGGTTATAGATGTGAAGGATGTTGGAATACAGCACCGTATCGCGGTTCTCGCCGTAGTCGGCCTCGAACAGGTTGCCCGGACAAAACCGCATGCGTTTCACTATCCGCGAATCGCGATGCAGCGCTTTTGCCACCGTGAGCGCCGCCCCCCGGTCGATGAGGATGGCGCGGGCGGAAGGGGCGCGCTTCAGGATGGCGGCGCTGTAGGAACCGGGACCGCTCCCCAAATCCAGGAGGTCGCCAATGGGACGGCGGGTAACGATGGCGGCGATGCGGTCGGCATACGGGCCACTGCGCTCGTGCATGGCGTGGCTGAACTCCTCGCGGAACGCCGGATCGTCGTCGCCCTCAAACGCCGCGAGATTCCGGCCGTGGCGAATCGTGCCGAGCAGGTTTTCCCATTCACTCCGGTTTCCCTTTTTAAGGAATACCGTCCCGCGCAGGTAGCCGTCGGTCTTCTCCGACAGGTAGCGCTGGCTGTCGGGCGTGTTCCGGTAGTGTTCCCCCCGCTTCCTCAGAACCCCCATGGCGGTAAGCGCATCGAGCAGGGCCTCGGTTCCTTCGCGGGTCGCCCGCGCCTTTCTCGCCAATTGGGCGGCACTGAGCCCCGGGCCATCCAGATGGGTGAACACGCGCAACTCGAGCGCCGCTAGCACGATATGCGCCTCTTCCAGGCGGTCGATGGTGGCAAGAATCTCCTGGATCTTCATCGGGGCCTCATTCCTCAAGAAGTTGGGCGACGCGTTGTTCGATCCCGAGCCCGGAGCCGAACAGAGTGCCGCGCAGGCGGCCCCGTTTATCGATAAGAATCGTCGAGGGGGTGCCGCACAATTGGTACTCGTCGAACGTCAGCGCATCGTACGGTTTCTTTCTCAAGTAGCTCTCCACCTGAGTGCGTACCATCTGCCGCATTTTCTCGGGTAGGGTGTCGAAATGGGGGATGTCGCGCTGAATGAGGCGCTCCATCGTTTCCGGGTTGACCGCGCCGTCGGTGGGCACGAGGCGGTCCCATGCCACGGGAAACGGGATCTCATAAGGAAGGCGGTCACCCAGGAGCTGGCCCGCTTCGGTGAGCGAGGACAGTGTCTCGCCGATCACCTCGCCGCGGCCAAGAAGTTTTTTTAGATTTTCCAGGTTGTTTTTATCCAAATCCTCAAAGGCCGTGGCCAGCCCCCACACCGTGAGCGGCCGGCCGCTAAACGCCCGGTGCACGGCGATAGCCTCCGGCAGGCCGGCGATGAAGCAGCCGGGGCAATTGACCTGAAACACTTCGATCAAGATCACCCTGCCAAGCTGGCTGACGAGGCTGCCCCCCTCCCCCTGAACCCAGCGTTCCACCTTCAATTCGGGGGCCTTCTGGTCGATTTCGCTCGTTGACATTCCTTGATTGCCGACCGGCAGGACTTAAAATTATTTTTGTGCGCGGAGGGTCAACTGTCATAAGATGGCATCTGCACGCAGTGCGTAAAATCATAATCGAAAGTCAAGCGGGTGACAAGCCCGGCGCAAGTATGAAAGACTATTACTCCATCCTCAATGTCGACCGCAAGGCCAGCCCGGAGGATATTAAGAAGGCCTACCGCAAGCTGGCGATGAAATATCATCCGGACCGCAACAAGGGCGACAAGGCCGCTGAGGACAAATTCAAGGAACTCAGTGAAGCCTACGCCGTGCTCAGCGACAAGGACAAGCGGCAGCAGTACGACCGTTTTGGCTCGGAAAAGTTTCACCAGCGGTTTTCCCAGGAAGATATTTTCCGTGGCTTCGATTTCGGCGACATGTTCGCCGGATTCGATTTCGGCGGCGGCGACCCGCTGCGGGACATCGAAGCGTTTTTCCGGGGCCAGACCGGCGGCTTCCAACAAGGGTTTCCCGGTGGTTTCTCCACACCGCGCCCGCCAATGAAAGGCCGGGACATCGAGGCCGAGCTTTCGCTGAGTTTCGAGGAGGCCGCCCTCGGCGCACGTAAGAACGTGATTTTCCGGCGCAATGGGGGCCGAGAGGAAACCAGCATCAAGATTCCCCCGGGAATCGATCAGGGCAAGAAATTGCGTCTTAAGGGGCTTGGCGAAAAACTGCCCGGTGGCGGCCCTTCGGGGGACCTGTACCTGCGCATTCACATTCTACCGCATCCGAACTTCCGCCGCGACGGCGACCGGGTCGAAACCGACCTGGAAATCAAGCTAAGCGATGCCCTGCTTGGCACCACCGCGGAAGTCCCGACGCTGGAGGGCCCGAAAAAACTGAAAATTCCCGCTGGCACCGCCGACCACAGCAAACTCCGGATGAAGGGCCTTGGCATTGGCCACGGCGCCGGCACCGGGCGAGGCGACCAGATGGTGCGGGTATTGGTGCGCTACCCGAAAACCCTGACTCCGGAGCAGATCGCACTGGTCGAGGATCTGAAGAAAACCGGGCTGTGAGCGGCGGTGTATTTTTTTTGGCGAAGCCAAAACCCGCGGCGGGATGCCCTCATCTAATCCATTCCTTTTCCACCTTCCGCAGGAGCTTGCATGGCCCGCATCACGTTTCAACCCAACCGGCGCATCTACGATGTCGAGGACGGCGCGCGCCTGATTGATATCTGCGACGAACTGGATGACGTTTCCCTGTCGTTCGGTTGCACCGAGGGCACCTGCGGGGTGTGCGAACTCACGGTGGTCAGCGGCATGGAGAACCTGTCGCGCCTGACCGAGGAAGAAAAAGACTACCTGCTGGAGGAGGACCTGGAAAAGGGCATGCGCCTCGGCTGCCAGATCAAGGTCCGCAAGGGCGAGGTGGTGCTCACCTGGAAGGGCAACCGCGCCAAGTAATGGTCCGCTATTTCATGCGCCATTGCCAGCCGGCGGGGTCGGCCCCGGCTGGCTGCCAGAGAAATTCCTCTTCCCCCATCGTCGCCGCCACCCAGCGGCCAAAAACAAACAACGCATCGGACAGGCGATTGATGTAGGCAAGTATCAAGGGGTCCACCGCCTCCTTCTCCGCCAGCCGGCAGATCTCCCGTTCAGCCCGCCGGCAGACGGTGCGGCCCTGATGCAAAAACGCGTTCACCGGGGTGCCCCCGGGCAGGATAAAACTGCCGAGCGCGGGAAGCTCCGCATTCATGCGATCGATCACCTCTTCCAGCCATGTCACGTTCGACGGGGACAGCGCGGGCAGACTCTGGTGATTTTGAGCGGCGGCAAGGAGACTGCCGATGTCGAAAAGCCGCTGCTGAATGCCGCGCAGAATGACTTCGAGCTTGTCGCGGCGCTCGCTTTTGCCTTTCTGGTTATTGAAACAGCGCACCAGGCCGAGCAGGCTGTTCAACTCGTCCACCACGCCCACCGCCGCGATGCGCGGGTGGCTCTTTTTGACGCGCGCCCCGCCGAGGAGGCCGGTTTCACCGCCATCTCCCGATTTTGTATACACCTTGTTGATTTTAACCACCGGGACCCTCCATTGCGGGCATCAAATTGCTCTTGACTTGCCCCACGCTATTTTCTATGATCGTTGAGAATCTGCTCTTCACTCTTTAAGACAGTCCCGTGAGATTGTCAAGGGGTTCCATCCGATGGTTCATATCGCTGCAATCGAGCCGCCTCCTAGCCGGGGTTCTCCCCGCGGGAGGTATTTTTTTGCCTCCCTGTCCACCGCGAGGCCGCTGTGAGCCGCCCGTCCTCCAGTGTCCTGAACGCTGGCGACATCTCCCGCGCCACCAGTCGCATCGCCCATGAAATTCTGGAAAAAAACAAGGGCGCTGAAAACCTGATCCTGGTGGGCATCGTCACGCGCGGCGCGGTGCTCTCCCAGCGGCTGCAGGTCAAGATCAAGGAAATTGAAGATATCGACGTGGCGCATGGCATTCTCGACATCACCCTGTACCGCGACGACCTGTCCACCGGCAAATTAAATCCGGATGTCAAGAAAACTGAAATTCCAGTGAGCATCGATGGCAAGATCATCGTGCTCTGCGACGATGTGCTGTTCACCGGGCGGACGATCCGCGCCGCCATCGACGCCCTCATGGATTTCGGCCGTCCGGCGGCGGTGCAACTCGCGGTATTGGTGGACCGCGGCCACCGCGAGCTACCCATCCGGCCGGATTATGTGGGCAAGAACATCCCCACGTCCCGGCAGATGCGGGTGAAGGTAAAACTCACGGAAACCGACAGCGAGGATTCGGTCACTCTGCTGGAAGGGGACAAATAGCAATGCCCCTCACGGCCAAACACCTGCTCGGTACCCAAGGGCTCAGCCGGGACGCGATTGAGACCATTCTCGATACCGCCGAATCGTTCAAGGAAATTTCCACTCGGCCAATCAAAAAAGTCCCCACGCTCAGGGGCAAGACGATCATCAACCTGTTTTTCGAGCCCAGCACGCGTACGCGCACGTCGTTTGAAATTGCCGGCAAGCGGCTGAGCGCCGATGTCATCAACATATCGGGCTCCACCAGCAGCACGGTCAAGGGGGAGAATCTCATCGACACGGCGCGCAACTTGGAAGCGATGAACCCCGACATTCTCGTGGTGCGCCATTCGGCGGCGGGAGCCCCCTGGCTGCTCAAGGATTTTATCGGCTGCCCGATCATCAACGCCGGCGACGGCGCGCATGAACACCCGACGCAGGCGCTGCTCGACCTGCTTACCCTGCGCACCCACAAGAAATCGCTGAAGGGCCTTTCGGTGGCCATCGTTGGCGACATCGCTCACAGCCGGGTCGCCCGATCCAACATCCACGCCATGAAAACCTTCGGCATACAGGTGACAGTGGTGGGGCCGCCGCCGATGATCCCCGTCGGCATCGAGGCGCTCGGCGTGGAGGTGGAGCATGACCTTGGAAAGGCCATTCGCGACGTGGACGTGATCATGATGCTGCGCGTGCAGTTCGAACGGCAGGGGGCATTTCTCATTCCCAGCGTGCGGGAATACTCCAATCTGTACTGTCTGACGAAATCCAAGCTGGCCGGGGCCCGGCAGGATGCGCTCGTCATGCACCCAGGACCGGTGAACCGCGGCATCGAAATCGCCCTCGATGTGATGGACGGTCCCCGTTCGGTGATCCTCCAACAAGTGAACCATGGGGTGGCGGTGCGCATGGCGGTCATGTATCTACTCATGGGAGGCGGCAATGAAGGTCTTCATTAAAAACGGTCGCCTGATCGACCCGGCGGAAAATATCGACGAGCAGCGCGACCTGTTGCTTGAGGGCGGCAAGGTGGCCGCAATCGGCAAACCCGGAGAAATCGCCGCCGTCAAGA
>CP070799.1:612887-621572 GCA_020343535.1 Nitrospinaceae bacterium
ATGATGAACTGGAACGCGTCGGGGTTGGGGGTGGGCTGCACCCTCACCACGTGGAAATGCTTCTCCGCTTTCGCCGGTGCGGAAGGTTCCTCCGACGCGGGCTGGCCCGTGGAAAACCCGAACCATTTTTGCATCAACGACCCCAAAAGGCCCATGATTGTTTCTCCCGTGTAAGCTTGCAAGCTGGGGCGAGCCCCAAGAGTGGCGGGGGGAATGCCGAATTCCGCCCGGTTCACTCCGGGCGGAGTGAATCCATCACCTCACTAAAGACTTTAACACTTTTTTCATCGAATAAGGACAAAAATACGGTTCGCAGGCCGGTGGGGCCCACTGCGTAACGGACGATCACCGCGAGGATGGTGTTGGCCGCCTGTTCAAGCGGAAACCCGAAATTACCGGTGCTGATCGCCGGCATCGCCAGGCTTTTAAGTCCAAGCTCATCCGCCCTTTTCAGGCTGGCGGTGACGGCTTTTTCCAGCTTGGCCACTTCATCCCCTTCGCCCCAGCGCGGGCCGACGGCGTGGATGACATAATGCGCCTTGAGCCGGCCCGCGGTGGTGGCCACCGCGTCTCCCACCGGGCAAGGTGCGAGGCCATCACTCCTTCTGGATGGCTGGGCCGCCCGCCTGGCGAATGGCCCCCGCCACCCCGCCGCCGAGAATCAATTGGGAATTAGCCGGATTGACGATGGCGTCGGCCTCGCAGCGCGTGATGTCTCCGGGTTTGAGCAGGATGTCGGTGTGGTGGATTTTCAGGTGCACGGGGTTGTGAGAGGCCCGCATGAGCCTTAAGCGTCGCGGGCGGCGAATCAGGTGAGGCCGGTGGAGCCGAAACCGCCCGCGCCCCGGGCGGTGCTGCCGAGGGAATCCACCGCGATGAACTCCACCGTTTCCACCTTCTGAATCAATATCTGCGCGATGCGGTCGCCAGGCTCCACGTGAAAGGCCTCGTCCGTGTGGTTGAACAGGAGCACCTTGATCTCGCCCCGGTAATGCGAGTCCACCACCCCGGCGCCGCAATCGATGCCCTTCTTCACCGCGAGGCCACTGCGCGGCCAGATCAGCCCGACGTGGCCCTCGGGAAGCTCGAGGCGGATGCCCGTCTCCACCAGCGCGCGCCCGCGCGGCGGGATCACCGCGGGTCGTGCCGCCAGAAGATCGGCACCGGCATCTCCGGCGTGCTGGTAGGCGGGCAGGCGCGGCCCATCAACGGGGCAAACGAGTTTCTTATCCATGACAACTATTCATCCGAAAAGGGGACGAAGGCGTTCACTATAAAGCATGGAATCGCCGGAGGCAAGGCGGCAAAAAATACGCCCCGCCTTTTCCTCGGAGGATGCCGCGGAATCCTGGGAAACCCATGTAACCCAGCTGGAAATTAACCCGCCCTTGACAAAGAGGGTAGAGCCGATCCAGGAAACCCGGCAGAGCAAAAAAGCGGGGCGTAAAATAAATGAGGAAGGCGGGTTACTATTTCGCCTTTCAGCCGGAACAAACCGGCCGAGAAGCGAGGAAAAGGGGCCCCATTACACGCCGATTGGAAGGAACTCTTCTGCCGATAAATCCGTAGGTTTCGGCCGGCGCTCATTGCATCTGGGGGTTTGGGAAGGTTTTTCAGACAGGGGTGCATCCCACCATTCATTCCCTCTCTTCCAAGAGAAAATCTGGGGCACATGTCAATTACCATGGAGCGTCCTTTTCTAGTAACCCGCCGATGGAAGTTGTTCAACACTTTCTTCATTCTTTCTAGACTTGGATTCCGCAGCCTCCCGGCCGGGGGGTGACCGGGAAAGAGCCTCATTTTTCAGCGTTCCGCAAGCCGAAAAAAGCTCAAATATTAGCCGCTATTTTGTATGACCATGTGGACGGTACCACTACATATAGTGGCTGTCAAGTTCTAATCGCCGAATTTTTTTTATTTTTCAGCAACTATTTATTAATCAATAAGATAATATTATTTTTGACGATGGATTTGGCGTGCCGATAGGGCGGTCCACAATATAGCGGATACTTGTGGTTTGCGGTCGCTGCATATAGGGGGCGGGGCGGAGAAAAATTCGGGTCGCCGAGATGGCTGGCAGATAGCCCCGTGGGAGGGGATCAATTCCGGTATTTTTCCAGAGTCCGGGGGATTTCGTCGAGGAAGCGCTCGGGAACGATATAAACCTCCGGCTTGCCTGGAAGGGCGGCGTAGCGTCCAGGGGTTTCCTTCGCCGGCTGGCCCACGGCGATGCTGGCGAGCCGTTCATCGCCGCTCTTGTACAGGGTGAGGCTTAGGGCAGCGGTGTCGAGGCCGGTGGCTTCCGCCGCCGGTGGGGGGGCAACGTGGGCCAGGTATTCCAGCCTCTTAAGTGTCCAGAAGATGTCTTTCACGAGAAAATCCTTGAGGGGATCGATGCGCTCGGGTTCCTCCAGGGACCAATCTTCCCCCTTTTTTCGCAGGCGGAAGGTGGTCTCGGGAGTAACAACGACGACTTGGGTGACGGCCTCCTCGTCGAACGAGAGAATCCTTTTGTCCCGAAGGTCGTCGTACGAGCGGAACAGTTTTTTCACCGTTTCATCCGCCAGCACGAACACCTGCGGCTGGCCTTCGCGCCGGGCGAAAACGCTTTTTCCGTCGGCGGCGGCATTGCCGATTTGCAGTGCCCAGGTCCGGTCGCCGGTCAGACGGAGGGTAAGCTCCCGCGCCGGCTGGTCGAGGCCGAAGGCGGCGGCGGATTGCATGTGGAGTTGGACGAATTCGACGATGCGCGCTTCCTTGAGATCCGCCAGCAGGCTGGCGACGGTAGAGGCGTCGGCGGACTGGGGGCTGGGCTGTGTGATGCGCCAGCGTTTCGGGTCGCCTGCTTCAGGTGCGAGTTCGACGGTGGGGCCGGTCCCTTTCAGGGTGAGGCCGAGGACCTCGTCTTCCGTGAAGGCGAGCAGGGTTTTATCGAGAAAGTCGGCGGGGTTTTTCGATAGTGTATCCTCAAACGTGCCGGGAAGCCGAACCACGTTTGACCGGCCTCCGACCTTGGCGAAAACCCCCTCGCCTGGCACGACGGTGCCCAAGAAGAGCGACAGTTCGGATTTCCCCTCCTTTCGCAGCAGGCGAAGTTCGGAGGCGGGTGCGTCCAGGCCGTAGGGCGCGAGGGAATCCGGTGACTCGGAGATAAATTCAACCACTTTTGCCGAGCGCACCTGGTTCAGGAAATGATCGATCTCGGCGTTGTCGGCCGGGCCCCCGTCATTCCCTTCCAGGGTCCACGCAGCCTCGTCGCGCTTCAGGGCAAGGGAATGATCGCCCTGCCGGAGCGCCACCCGGGCGATGTCTTCCAGGTTGAAGTGAAGGATGGATTTGTCGCGCGCGTCGAAAAGCGATTTGTCCAGGTCCTCCCGCACCAGGGAAGCGAGCAGGACGCGGCTCTGGCCGGCGGTTTTGACATACAGGCCCTTGCCCATCGGGTGATCGTCGCCCACCAGCAGTGCGAGTTCTTCTCCTCCGGCCAGTTTCACGCGCAGGGTGAGCGATGGCAGGGTGAGGCCGAAGGCGGCAAGATCCTGCGGCTTCTCCTCCACCACTCGCGAGAACTTGCCGTTGTTCAGTTCGTACAGCAGGTTCTCGGCAGTCTGCACGTCGGCCTTGTCTTCGAGGGGGCTTATGAGTTGCCAGTCGTCGAGCCCCAGGCGCTTGAGAGTATAGCTTTCCTCTTTGCGGGCGACGAAGATCGTATCGACCTTTTCGCCGTCAAACAGAAGGATCGTCTCGGCGCGTTCCTTTTCTTCCTTTTGCCTTTCCTCACGTGGCAGATCGACGAGAAAATAGAACAACGCGATGGCGAGAAGGACAACTCCCAGCCAGATTGTTCCCTTGAACCTCACAGCCTCCTCCTCCGCCACCAGTTGCGAAAGCCCGCGAGCGCCACGCAGCCGGGGATGACCACCATGCCTAGAAAGAAAAGAACCGTTCCTCCCGCGCGGGTCAGCTCGATGGGGGTGTCTTTGCGGCTCTTGGGACGGATGGAGATGAGGTTCTTCTCATCGGTCAGCCAGGAACTGGTGTTAAGAAAAAAATCGCCGTTGCCGGAAAAATTGATGTACTGGTTGCTGGCGAAATCGGAATCGCCAACCACCATGAGTCGCCCCTTCGGCGGTTCGGGGGCCTTTTCATCGCCTTCCGGTTTGGGCAGGGTTTTGGCGTCGGCCACGGGTTTGGAGGCGAGCACCGCCACCGGCACCGGGCCCTTTTCGTCCTTGCCTTCATTGAACTTTACTTGCGTAGAATCGAGCTCGTTTTCCGCCCAGCTGCTTTCTCCGGTGAGCAGGAGTTCGAGGGTTTCCACGCCCTCCTCCGGCAGCGCGCGTACCGTGCGAGACACGGGGAAGATGGTGGCGAGCTTGAAGTCGCGCGTGATGTCGTGCGTCACGTACTGGCTGATAACAGGGGCCGCAAAGTCGCCGCCTAAAAGTTTCGACACCGGGTCGATGACGATATCCTCCCTGAGGCCAATGCCATAACGGGCCAGGGTCTCTTCCATGCCGAAGGAAGACTGCGGGTCGACGAGAAGAAACATAGCTCCGCCCTGGTCCAGGTATGTTTCGATGGCCGCCTGTTCCTGCGGCGAGATGGGTTTCTCGGGGCCCGCGGCGACGAGCAGGGCCGCGTCATCGGGGACGACCGCTGTCTGGAGCAGCAGGAGCTCTTCCACCTCGTAGGCATCCTGCATGAGCAGGCTCTTGGCGGTGGAGTAGCCCGGGCCTTGCGCGTCCTTCAAATCCTTCTCGCCGTGGCCGGTGAGGAAATAGATTTTCTTTTTCTCGTCCTTGCTGATTTTCAGAAGCGCGTTGGTTAGGTTCTCCTCATTGGCCTCCTTCACCTTGGTTTCCTGCGCGCCGCTTTCAAGCGCCACCGTGCCGTAGGTGGTCACCCCGTAGCGCTTGGTGATGGAGGGGCTCTTGTCGGGGTCGACGTAGGTGACGCTGATTTTGTCCGACAGGCCGAGGTAGCCCTCGATCAGGTCCCTGAAATCGGCTTTCTCCGGCGCCTGTGTCTGGAAGAACGCGGTGATTTTGACTTCGCGGGGCAGGTTCTGGACGATCTTGACGGTCTGCGGCGCCAGGGTGAAGGCACCGGTCTCGGTGGTGTCGAAGCGGTGTTTATGACGGTCGGCGATCAGGTTGACGAACACCAGAATGCCGAGCAATATCGCTGTCAGCGCCGCGCTGTTTAAGCCCATCAGCGCCGAACGGGTTTTCATTCCCCGCTTGAGCGCCTCGCGCTTGGCAAAGGCGAAGGACAGGGCAAAAATCACTCCCGCAACGGTGAGAGGCAGTATCACCTCCTTCTCGTGCGGCACGGCAATATAAAAAAACAGCGCCGAAAATAGCAAGAACAAGGCGGCCCAACCGGCGAACGGTGCAATTCGTTTCATTCCATCACCTCCATCGCTGTGAATCGAGAACCCTGTGAGTCAGGAACAGGAAGAACGCGATAAAGGAAAGGTAGTAGGCCAGGTCGCTGGTGTCGAGAATCCCCTTGAGGAAGCGCTCCAGGTGATCGATGAGGGAAAGGTACTCAAGCACCTGGCCGAAATTGCCGCCAACCACTTGCGAGGTCCATCCGATGATCCACATGAACAGGCAGAACCCGAACCCGAGCACCGCCGCGATGATCTGGTTGTCGGTGAGCGACGAGGCGAACACGCCCATGGCGATATAACACCCCGCCATCAGGATCATGCCGAGGTAACCGGTGAGGATCGGCCCGATTTCGGGCTGCCCCATCCAGAACAGGAAGCCCGTGGAGTAGCCGGTGATGAGAATCATCAGCGTAACCATGCCAATGCAGGCGAGGAACTTGCCGAGAATGATTTCCTTGAGATGCACCGGCGAGGACAAGAGCAGGGCGAAGGTCTTGTTTTTCTTTTCCTCGGCGAAACTGCGCATCGTGAGAAGAGGGATGATGAGGAGCAGCATCACCGCCATGTTGGCTAGCGACGGTGCGATCACCATCTGGTTCAGGTTCATGGATATTCCCATGCCGCGCAACTGGCCGGCCTGAAGGCTCTGCATGCTGAACACGTTCAGGATGGTGAAGAAGATGTAGCTGAACAGGACCAGGAAAACGGTGGTGACCACGTAAAACACCGGTGAATTGAAATACGATCCCATGTCCCGCTTGGCGATGATCCAGGCGTTTTTCACGCTTTCACCTCGCTTTCCTCAAGGGTGAGCTTGAGGAACACGTCCTCCAGCGTCATGGCCAGCGGCCGAAGTTCGAGCAGGCCCCACGCCTGTTCCAGCGCGAGACGGGCGATCGCATCTTGCAGGTGCGAGTCGATCTCGCATTCGATGAGAAATTCCCCCGGCTCCTGCGGTGTCACCGTGAGCACCCGGTCGAGAGCACTCAGTTTTTCCGCCACGCTGTTGTCCCAGTGCTGGACGCGAAGGAGCAGGCGCTCGCTTTTTCTGAGCGAGGACGTCAACCCTTCCAGCGAGTCTTCCGCGGCGATCTGGCCTTCGTTGATGATGATGACCCGGTTGCAGATCATGGTGACCTCGGGAAGGATGTGCGAGCTGAGCAATATCGTGTGGGACTGGGCGAGCTCCTTGATGAGCTTGCGGATTTCTATGATCTGAATCGGGTCGAGGCCGACGGTGGGCTCGTCGAGAATCAGGATTTCAGGATCGTGGATCATCGATTGTGCAAGCCCGACGCGCTGCTGAAACCCTTTCGATAATTTGCCGATGATGCGGCCCTGAACGTCCTTGAGAACGCATTTTGCCACCACCCGGTCCACCGCGCGGGACACCTCTGCCGAGGGAACCCGGCGGAGTTTGGCGGCGAAGGCCAAATAATCCTGCACGGTCATGTCCGGATACACCGGCGGCGTTTCCGGCAGGTAGCCGATCTTCTTGCGGATCGCCAGCGATTCTTCAAACACGTCGTGATTGCATATCCTCGCCCGGCCGCTTGAAGCGGGAAGGATGCAGGTGAGGATATTCATGGTCGTGGTTTTCCCCGCGCCGTTCGGGCCGAGAAATCCCACCACCTCGCCGGTGGCGACATGAAAAGTCAGGTTGTTGATGGCCGGCCGGGGGCCATAGAATTTGGACAGGTTTTCAACTTCGATCATGAAACCCTCCGTAATGGCGAACAGGCTGTCGGGGAATAAGGAAGACGGCGATGGAAGAAATTACTTGGTAGTGAACGATGTAATATAATTTTTTACCTTGCAAAAAAAATATCATAGCGATTCGGCGTATTTCAATAAAAAAACCGGGCCGCGCCGGGCCTGCCGCTCAGGTCCTGAACATCCCGAAAATCCAGACTCCATAACAGGCGGCAAAAACCGAACCCCAGGTAAGCGCGGGACGGCCCCGCAACCGTCCCTCGGTGTTGAAGGCGCGGAATATGAAAAGAAACGCGGCGGCCACCCAGCCGAAAAAGCCCGCGACGGCGAGTAAGGCTCCCGCGGTGTGCGGGGTTTTATCCCGCGCAAGAACCTTGAGCGCCTTTTGCCTACGCTCCTCGAACGTCTGCTGCGCCTCGGCGGGAGCGGCGGCGGGCTGGCGCGCCATGAGGCTGGCGATCTTTTCGTTCGAACGTTCGATCCAGCCGCCACCGGGAGTGTAAAAGCTGCGCGCCGAATAAAACGCGCTACGAAGCAGGCGGAAGGTGGCGAGGGCCTCTTCGAGGCGACCGGCTTTTTCAAACGCTTCACCGATACTCCACATGCCCGCCGCGGCCTCTCCGGGCAAGTCCGAACCGGGAACGAACCATTGGATGGAACGCTCAAAATGTGGCACTGCTTTTTCCGGTTGATTTTTGGCCAGGAGGTCGCGGCCGATGGCCAGTTCCGTCGTAGCGTTCAGGTACACCTTAAAGAACGGGCCGAAGAGGAGAAGAATAACCATGATGACAATAATGTTCGGAAGATTTTTTTGCGTCATGGTTTAAGAGAACGTGATGACTTGCCGGTGGGGGGCGAGGTCTTGGGGTTCGAGGCTGTAGTGAAGAAACAACTTCGCTTATTGTACCCGAAAGGAAGGGCTGCGCACAGTTTTAATGTAGGCGGTTTCGTGTTGCTCGTGGGGCAGAGGCCAATTCATATTGTACCCGAAAGAAAACGGTGGCCGGCCGATTTGATCTTGGCGTCGTGGACGAGGGCTTTACTGCAGTAGCTGCAACACCGAATGCGGTATGAGGTTGGCCTGCCCCACCATTGGGGGTGGCGGTTTGCACGAGGATCTGGTTCCGGGTCATTAGGGCGATTTCTTCCGCGATGTCGGCATCGGATGGCGGATTCCGCGGTGGTGAGGTTCTCCACTGAGATGGACAGGTTGGCGATGGTGCGCACCAGCCGGTTCTGCACCGCGCCCACCTTGCCCCGGCCCGCGGTGACCACCGAAATGGAGGCGTTCAGGCTGTCGAGGGCGGCGTCGGCCGTGGTGACGGAGAGGACATCGAGCCCGAGCGAGGTCGAGGTGATCGCTTGCAGGTTCACCTTATGGTTCAGGTTGATGCGGCTTTCGGGAAATTGAAAGCGAGCTTTACCTTTTTTCCACGCGCGCCGTTGCCCAGGGAGCGCGGAAGGTTGGGCCAATGCGCTTTTGTGAGGGGCTAGATCATTGATAAAAAAAGGGAAAAAACTTCAGGCGGGTTGAAAAATAAGTATTAGCCGGTACCGGAAAATGGCAAAAAATA
>CP070799.1:621672-630355 GCA_020343535.1 Nitrospinaceae bacterium
TTTCCCGCCGCGTGGGGAAGGACGCCTTCATCGAGAGCGTTCTTTCCCGCACCCTCGAGCCGCCGGAAGCCATTCTCCATCTCGGCGCCTGCTCCTCCACCACCGAGACCGACTGGAATTATCTAAAAAAAAATAACCTCGACTACACCCGCCACCTTGCCGAGTTCGCGATGGAAAACGGCGTCCGCTTCATCTACGCCTCCTCCGCCGCCACCTACGGCGATGGCGAGCAGGGTTACAACGACGACGAGTCCACCCTTGAGTTGTTGAAACCCTTGAACCTCTATGGCGAGAGCAAGCATAAGTTCGACCTGTGGGCGCGCGAGCAAGGCGCCCTCAAGACTCTCGTCGGATTGAAGTACTTCAACGTGTATGGCCCCAACGAGTACCACAAGATGGATATGCAGAGTCTCGTGCGCAAGGGGTATTACCAGATTCGCGAAACCGGCGGGCTGAAGTTGTTCAAGTCCCACCGCGACGGCTACGGCGACGGGGAACAGGAGAGGGATTTTCTCTACATCAAGGACGCGGTGGCCATGACGCTGTTTTTTCTTGAGCGGCCCGAGGTCGCCGGCCTGTTCAACATCGGCTCGGGCAGGGCGAGAAACTGGAACGACCTGGCGCGCGCCGTCTTCAAGGCCATGGGGCTTGAGCCCCGCATCGAATACATCGACATGCCCGAGAAGATTAGGGACCGCTACCAGTACCACACCCTGGCCGAAATGGGGAAACTTCAACACGCCGGCTACACGAGCCCGGCGCGCTCCATCGAAGACGGCATCGACGATTACGTCAAAAACTACCTGATTCCAGGCAGGCGGCTGGGCGAGGAATGACCCGGAGCCTGCTTCTGCGAAACGGTCATCGGCAATCCCGTTAAAACCATCTGGTTCCAGGCAGGCGGCTGGGCGAGCACCGCCAGAGCCGTTGCCCGGTATTGAGCGGAAAAAAGCATCGCTCAGGAGGATTGCGGTTGCATGTGCACGTCCATTTGCGGAAAGGGAATAGAGACCCCATTTTCGTCGAAAGTCTGTTTGATTTTTTCCGTCACGTCAAACTTTACCGCCCAGTAGTCCGCGGTCTTGACCCAGGGACGCACCACGAAGTCCACGCTGCTGGCGCCGAGTTCGCCCACCGCCACCAGGGGTGCGGGGTCCTTGAGCACCCGCTCGTCCACATTCAGAACTTTGTGGATCAGATCTCGCGCCAGGCGAATGTCGTCCTGGTAGCCGATGCCGAAGACCATGTCGATGCGCCGCGTGGCCCGCGCCGTGAAGTTGACGATGTTGCTGCCGTAGATGGCGCCGTTTGGGACCACCACCTCGCGGTTGTCTCCGGTGGTGATGAGGGTGCTGAACAAGCTGATCTTATCCACCACCCCGGCGGTGCCCCCCGCCTCGACAAAATCCCCCGCCTTGAAGGGCCTGAAGAAAACCAGTAGCACCCCCGCCGCGAAATTCTGCAAAGATCCCTGCAGGGCCAGGCCCACCGCGAGCCCCGCCGCGCCGATCAGTGCGATGAGGGAGGTCGTATCCACGCCCACTTGGTCGAGCGCGGCGACGATGACGAGCAGGAGCAGCACCGTGCTCGCCATGGAAGAAATGAAGTGGGTGAGCATGACATCGAGATTGGTTTTTCCCAAGCCCCGGTCGAGCACCTTGACCAGTATTTTACTGGCCCACCGGCCGACGATGAAGATGGCGAGGGCGGAGGCGATTTGAATGGCCCAGGGGATAAGGTGGTCTGTGCTGAGTTTGGCTAAATCGATCGATTGCAGCATGTCTTCCTCCTCTCAAGGTGAATCGTTCCATTTTGGGTATGGATCTGAGCTTAACGGTCCAACATGTTCCTTCTAGGGTGGGCCCCGCCGCGCCTGATGAACTTAGAATTGATTGATCAACTTGGGCGACCATGGTGACAGGATTTGCTGTCCTGAGCAATATAATTTTGTTGCGCCCCGCATCCGGTGCGGGCGGTTCACGCCGCCGAAAAAGCTTGCCGGGAATCTCCCCATTAGGCGGATCTTCCCGCATAAGCCATTAAAAAATTTAGAGTATTAAGACTTGACAAGCGCCTGAAAATTTGCGAAATTTTCACATCAATTTTAACCCCATCCGCGAGAAACGTGGGATGGCCCTTAGTTCCAAAGGGCTAGGCCTTGTGCGTGCCGCTCGTGCCCGTGGGTTGCCAACCGGAGGAAGACTGCTATGAGAAAAGGATGGATCGCTTTAGTGTTGGTGCTGATGCTGGTGGGGGAGGCCCATGCCGACAAAGTTCTGCTCAAGAACGGGGATCAGCTTCGCGGAACGGTGAAGAACGTGAAGGGTGGGGTTCTCACCCTGATGACGGATTATTCCGAACCGGTGAAGATCAAGACCTCGGAGATCAGTAAAATCTCCACCGACGAGCCGATCGAAATGCATCTCAACACCGGCGAGATCCTGAAGGGCAGCCTGAAGCCGGCGGGAGAGGGCGAGGTGAAGGTGGAACCCAGTTCCGGGAGGCAAAGCGCGGTGATCGCCTGGGATCTGGTGAAATCCATCAACCCGCCGCCCAACACCTGGCACGGGAACATTTCTCTGGGCGCCAGCCAATTATCGGGCAATACGGATCGAACCGCTGTGAATGCCGCAGTGGTGCTTGAGCGCAAGTTCGATGGCGACCGGTTCTTTTTAAGAGCGAGGCACAACTACGCCGAGGAAAACGACAGCGTGACCAATAGAAACACCTTCGGCGCGATCAAGTTCGAACATTTTTTCACCAAGAAATTTTTCGGTTACCTGGGCGTCGAGCTGCTGAACGACAGCTTCAAGGACTTGAACTTGCGGGCCTCCGTCGGCCCTGGTGTGGGTTATCAGATCTGGGACGACGACCGGAAGGCGCTCAGTGTCGAGACAGGCGTTTCTTACTTCATCGAGGATCGTAAAACGGGAGAAGATGTAAAGTTCGTTACCGGCCGCGTGGGGGCGAACCTCCAATACCATATTGTCGATGCCCTCGTCTTCACCGACAACTTGCTCTTCTATCCCAGCATCGAACAAACTAGCGACTACAGCCTGCGCAACGAGGCGACCCTGTCCACCGATATTTACGCAGGTTGGGAGTTACGGTTTTCGAATATTCTCGAATACGACAACCAGCCTTCGCCGGGAATCCAAACCACCGACCTGCAATGGATTCTCAGCCTGGGATATTCATTCTGACCGGCGCGTGACGATAATTTGAGCCGGGGCAGGGGGGCGCCGCATGTCCCGGTCTTTTATTTTTCCGGCGGTGTTTCCGCGGCGGATGGTGGAGCCTCGTGCAACAGGGCAAGCTCCACGGAATGCTTGGCGTCCTCGCCGGTTTTCTTGGCTTCCAGCTGAACCTTGGCGCCCGTCACCGGGTTGTTCGCCAGAAACCTGAACCCCTCATCGGGCGCGGCGAGCGCGGTTTCCCCCCTGACCCAATCCTTTCCAAGGCAGCGCTCGATATTTTCCCGGTGTTCGCGGAATATTTTTTCGCCTTCTTCGCCGCTGGCAGCGGAGGCAATCTCGCAGGACAGAGTGATCCCCGCATCGGTCTGCCAGATGTCGCATCGTTTCGCCCCGGGCAGAACCACCTTTGAGCTCCATACCTTGAGATCCTGACCGGCGTCGTACAGCGTGTCTTTCAGGGACTTAAAATCGTCGTTGAAGCCCGAGTGCAATTGGCCGAGCGCCGCACAGTAAGGAGAATCGAGATTCTCGTAGCTGGGGTGTTCATCGGCGTGGGCCGGCGCGGCGGATGAAAGCGAAAGCGCGATCAGGCAATGAAAAAAAAATCGACGCGTGGACAAAACATTCTCCAAAGAAATCCGGGTGACAACATGCTTCAGGTTGGGGGCAAGAGGCGGGTCTTTCCCCTGCACCGTTCATTCCCTCTCCGGCTCATGAAGAAGGGGTTTTAAATGTGTTTCCTCTCCTAATATTATATTTAAGGAGCGCCGTGGGAGAAGGGGCGGTTCCATGCCAGTATACTGCATGAGGGGCTTATTCGTCTAACAGGGAAAATTCAATAAATTGGGGCAGGGAGGAGAAATTACGGGCGAGCAAACCCGTTGTCCGGTGGCGGTCCGTCCCTTATTGGCTGCCTTGCCCCAGAGCCTCAGGAGGAGGCGGTAAACTTCTGGCCGCGCCCGACGAGTTTCCGGTCTGGAATGACGACTTCCTTGCCGTGCGCCGCCGCCACCGACCCGATGACGTGGCAGGGAACGTCGTGTTTTTTCGCGATGGCGCTGACCGCCTCCACCTCCGCCGTGCCGTCCACGATCAAACAGAACCCCGTTCCCATGTTGAAGACTTCGAACATCTCCGCATCGGACACCTCTCCCAGGTCCTGGATATGGTTGAAAATCGCCGGAATGGGGGGCAGTGGATCGATGACGAATCGGATGTTGTCCGCCGCAACCCGGTTGAGGTTGCAGAAACCGCCGCTGGTGATGTGCACCATGGCCTTGAGGTCAATGCCGGCCTCGAGCATTTCCATGACCGGTTTGACGTAGATGCGCGTGGGCTCGAGGAGTTCCTCGCCCAGGGTTCGCCCGAACTTGTCCTCGAATTCATGGGCGCGCGCTGCTTGCTCATCGCGCCGCTCGCCAAGGAGGATTTTTCTCGCCAGGGTGAGCCCATTGGAGTGAACGCCGCTCGAGGCGAGACCGACGATGAGGTTGCCCGGTCGAACGTGCAGGCCGGTGTTGATGCGGTCGGTGCGGACGTGGCCGATGCACGCGCCGATCAGGTCGATGCCGTTAATAATTTCCCGCACCTGCGAGATCTCGCCGCCGGAAATGCTGACCTCCCCCTGCCTGGCTCCCTCGGCCAGCCCCTGTCCGATCTGTCCGAAGATGGTTTCGTCGGTGAACGAGCAGCCGATGTAGTCCACCATGCTGACGGGGCGGGCGCCCACGCAGATGAGGTCGTTGACGTTCATGGCTACGCAATCGATGCCGATGGTGTCGTACTTGCCCAGGAGTTCGGCGACAATGATCTTGGTGCCAACGCCGTCGGTGCCGAAGGCGATGCCCTCGCCGTTGCCCAAGTCGATCACGTTGGCGAAGTAGCCGATGTCGGCAGCCAACGGATACCGCGGGCTGAAGGCGCGCGTCGGCAGCACATGGTCCAGGAGGCTGGACAGCGAAGCCTCGGCGCCACGGCTGCTCACGCCGCTTTCGGCGTACTGGGAAGGATCGTTGGACTCGTGGTGTTTCATAGCATACCTAGCTTAATAGTGCCTTTGGAATTTGGCGGGTATCATAACACTAAACGCGCCCACCGTCAGCGGCGAGTTTTCGCCGCCAATAAACCGTACCGAGGCCGACCACCGCCACATTGAGCAGGAGGCCGGCGAGGCCGGGGTGAAAGCCGAACAGGCGGCGGGTGTTCGACGCCGTCAACCCCAGGTCCCCCGACCAGTGCAGGCCCAGCGTGAACGCGAGCCCCGCAAGGAGGCCGAGCATCACTGGCCCGCCGGAGAGCCTCCGGCTGTGGAGGCCTAGGTACATCGCCGGGGCGCACTGCACCAGCACCTCCAGTTTGATGCTGAGCAGCTGAATCAGCGTGCCCTCGTAGCCGATGGCGATCCAGACGATGGGAACCATTAGAAGCCAGGCAATCACCTTGCCCGCCCGGGTCAGCTCCGCCTCCTGGGCACCGGGGCGGAAATAAGGGCCGTACAGATCCTTGGTGATCATGGAGCTGATGCTGAGCAGGGCGCTGTCCGCCGTCGACATCACCGCCGCGAGAAGCGCGGCGAAGATCACGACCACCAGCCAGTAGCCCGCCGGGGAGGCCTGCATGACCTCCAGGCACAAGAGGGGAAGCACGGTTTCGGACGGCACGATCGCCGCGCTGCCATCCCGCAGCTCCTGGTCGAGGCCGGGAACGTGGGCCGCCATGAGAACGCCGATGAGGACCGCGATCAGGCTGGTGAAGAGCGGCATGACAGCCATGACGGCCAGGGAGCGCTTGAGCACCCGCGCGCTTCTGGCGGCGAAGACCCGCTGGATCGACTGCGGATAAATGGCGATGCCCAGGCCCACCATCACCACAAAGCTCAACCAGGTGCGCGCTCCCGGCGCATCCGGGCGGGCAACCTTAGCCGCCGTATCGGCGCGGGCGGCGAGTCCGGCGAGGGCTTCGGGGAGAGGCACAAGCCGGGTGAGCGCCAGGTAGAGGAGGAGGAAAAAACCGACGATCAGGATGCCGCCCTGAATGACGTCGGTCCAGGCCACGCTGCGCATGCCGCCGAGCGACTCGTACACCAGCATAACCAGTGCGAGCCCCACCACCCCGGCCCACAGCGGCACGCGCCCCTGCGAGATCGTCTCGAACACCGTGCCCAGGGTTTTCATCTGCGCCAGGGTGAAGTTGAGCAGGGCGAAGATCATAATGAGCGTGATGAGGACGCGGAGGAAATGGCTGCCGTAACGGAAATAGACGAAATCCCCCGGCGTGATGAAAAGCTTCTCCTGGCTTAGGCGGTAGAGCCGGGGCGCTAAAAAGACATAGCCCACCACTACCGCGGTCATGAAATGCAGAGCGACGAGAAAGCCGAGGCCGTTGCGGTAGGCCGCGCCGCTGAATCCCAGGAGCGTGTTGCCGCTGTACTGGGTGGCGTACAGCGTGAGGAACAAAACGGCGAACCCCATGTCGCGGCCAGCGAGGAAAAAGTCTCCCAAGCCCGGGTCCTGCCGTTTGCGGTAGGCGACGGCTCCGATCGCAAGCAGGCTGGCCACATAGAGCCCGACCATCAGTAACGCGCCGGGGCCGAAGGGAAGCGGCGGGCCGCTAGATGCCATCGGGCTCCTCCGGGGAGGTGTCGTCATCCCGCCAGCCCTTGAGGAGGACGAAGACGGTGAAGGCGCTCGTCGCCACGCTCATCAACACGGCGAACACCGCCCAGCCTGGAATGCCCCACCACCAACCCTCGATGGGCCACACCGGCAGGAGGCCGGCAAGCAGCAGGGCAAAGCCCGCCCATACCCAGGGCCGCCGTGCCGGGTCGATAAAACCGTGCCGGTTTCGGGGAGTGTCGTCGTCTGGAAGGTTCGCTGCGGGGGGCATTTCGTCGCGGGTACGGCGTGGGCCGCCGCCATCCGTAGGTTAAAGGGTTGCCCAAGCGGCCCGCGAAAAAACGCGGCTCAGGGGTACACACCCATGGTTTGATAGCTAACGCTGATTTTTTCGATGGCGAGGGCCATCGCCGCCGTGCGGTACGACTGCACCCTCGGGTGCGACCAGAAGCGCTCGCGAATATGTTGAGATGCCAGGCGCATCGCATCGTCTAGGCCGGAATTTACGAGACCGATCTCCCTCGCGCCCTGGTGGATTTTTCGCGACAGCGCCTCCGGAACCTTGTGTCCGCTGCCCTCGATGGCCCGAAGCAGCAGTTCGTTCTGGCCCTCTTCCCACCTCCGCTGCATGCGCCCGAAGCGGATGTGAGAGAGGTTCTTGATCCACTCGAAATAGGAAACGACGACGCCGCCGGCGTTCATGTAGACGTCCGGCAAAAGCACCACGCCGCGTTCGTGCAGAATGGCTTGCGCCGCAAAGGTGACAGGGCCGTTGGCGGCCTCGGCGATCAGGCGGGCCCGCACCTTCTCCGCGTTCTGCTGGTGGAGGGTTCCCTCCAGCGCGGCGGGGATAAGAATATCACATTCCCCTTCCAGGAAGGCGCTTCCGTCCTCGAAATATTGAGCGTCGAGAAACCGTTTCACCCCGCGGGTTGCCACCTTGTGCTGGTAGACCTTTTCGATATCCAGCCCGTCCGGGTTCAGGAGCGCGCCGTCGTGTTCCAGGATGGCAATGATTTTCACGCCATCCTCCTCGGTGAGAATGCGGGCGGTGTGGTAGCCGACATTACCGAGGCCCTGGATGATGACGCTTTTGCCTTCCAGACCGCCTTCCAACCGCGCCCTTTTCACGTCCTCCGGGTGGCGGAAAAATTCGCGCAGGCCGAAAACCACGCCGCGTCCCGTCGCCTCCACCCGGCCCTGAATACCGCCTATCGACACCGGCTTGCCGGTGACCGCGCCCAGGTGGTCGATGTCGCCGGGCCGGTGCGACTGGTAGGTTGCTGGCGATCCACGCCATCTCGCGCTGGCTGGTGCCCATGTCCGGCGCCGGAACGTTGGTTCCCGAACCGATGTAGTCCTTGCGGATGAGCTCGAACGCGAACCGGCGGGTGATTCGTTCCATGGCGTCGCGGTCGTATTTTTCAGGGTCGATGAGCAGGCCCCCCTTGGAGCCACCAAACGGCACGTCGACCAGGGCGCACTTGTAGGACATGAGGGCGGCCAGCGCTTCGATCTCGTCCTGGTCCACCGCCGGAGAAAAGCGGATTCCCCCTTGGCGGGAAGCTTGTGGTCGCTGTGTACCGCCCGCCAGCCGATGTAGGTTTCGATGCTGCCGTTGATCTTGACGGGGAAACGCACCTGATAGACGTTGTTCACGTTGCGGATGTACTGGGCAAGCCCTTCTTCGAGGTCGAGCGTTGCCCGGGCGAGGTCGAAACTCAGGTTGACGCTTTCCTTGAAGCTCAATTCCTTGTCGGCCGGCAGGGTCATGGATGTCCTCGGTTGAAGTTGACGGTCACCTTCTTTTCGGTGCGGTGGGGCTGGAATAAATGGCGATTTTACAGTGTAGAGTCGTTGAAGGCGAGTGTT
>CP070799.1:630455-639015 GCA_020343535.1 Nitrospinaceae bacterium
CAATTACACTGCCGGGCTCCACAACGACCCGATCGAGAAAAAACCTTTTTTTCATGTGCTGCCCGGCAGCATGGCGATGAGCTTCGGCATGCTCGGCTGCGATTTTCGCTGCAGCTACTGCCAGAACTGGTTCACCTCGCAAACTCTGAGGGACGCGACCTCGACCGCCGACATGCAGCCAGGTACGCCCGAGACGATTTGCCGGCAGGCCCAGTGCGCCGGGGCGCGCACGGTGGTGTCCACCTATAACGAGCCGCTCATCACCAGCGAATGGGCGGTGGCGGTGTTCAAGGAAGCGCGGCGCCTGGGCCTGCGGACCGCCTACGTTTCCAACGGCCACGGCACCGAGCCCGCGCTCGACTACCTTCGCCCCTGGCTGGACATGATCAATATCGACCTCAAGAGTTTTCAGGCAAAGAACTATCACCGCCTGGGCGGCCACCTTGACGCGGTGCTCGACACCATCCGCCGGGTGCACGCGTATGGCCTCTGGCTGGAGGTGGTGACGCTGGTGGTGCCGGGATTCAACGATTCCGACCGGGAACTTGCCGATATGGCGGAGTTCATCGCATCGGTGTCGTGCTATATCCCCTGGCACGTCACGGGGTTTTACCCGACCTATAAGATGATCGATCGCCCGGCCACTGCCACCGCTGCCCTGAAAACCGCCCGCGAGGCGGGGAAGAGGGCAGGGCTAAAATTTGTCTATTCGGGCAACCGCCCCGGCGCCTTGGCGGGCGGAGAGGATACGCATTGCCCCGGCTGCGGGGCAACCCTCATCGCGCGCGCGGGTTACCATGTGCTTGGCAACCGGTTGCGGGACGGCGCTTGCCCGGAATGTGCAACGGCGATCCCCGGTTTGTTTGAAGCGGCGGCGCGAAACTGGTAAGATTCACGGCATGGCGAGGCTCGGGAAGGGCGCTTGTCTTGCGGTCCCATTCACATAAAGGAGGAGAGATCTTGAAAAGCAAAAAGCAAGTCGGCAAAGCCCTGGGCCGCGTGGCGAGCGGTCTGTTCGTTGTCACCGCCAAACACGAGGACCGCGAGGACGCCCTGCTCGCAAGCTGGGTCAATCAGTGTTCCTTCGACCCGCCGGCGGTGACGGTGGCGGTGGCCAAAACGCGGCCGCTGCGCCTGCTCGTTGAAGCGTCGGACCGGTTCATCGTGAATGTGCTCGGCAAGGAATCGAAAGCCCTGCTCAAACATTTTTCCCGGCCCCCGAGCAATTCTGTCTTCGAGGGCCTGAACCTCACCCGGGGTTTTCACGACATCCCTGTTCTGAAGGACGCGGTTTCCTGCCTGGAATGCGAACTCACCGGCTCGGTGGTGGGAGGGGACCATGTGGTCTATGTCGGGAAAGTCGTCGGCGGCAAGGTGCTCGCCGGGGGAGAGCCTTACACCCACGTACGCGAAAACGGCTTCAGCTACTGATCGAGCCCCAGCATTCGGCTGATGTTGTAGCGGGTGACCACCCAATAGGTAAGAACGCCCAAAAAGGCGATAATGGATACCACGAAGATAATCAGCTTGACCAGGCGCTTGGGGTCATCATGGTAGTACTCCTTGACGTCCTCGGCGAAGCTCTCGACCACGCCCTCATCCGGGCGTTTTTTAAACGTCTTGTCGATGGCATCCCGGCCGTAGATGATGCCGAAGATGATCGCGATCATCAGAAGTTCAATGGCGCCTATCATAGAATGATCAACTTCCTTCCAGCGGTTGGCCCCCGGCTGCCCGGGCTTCCTGCCGGGGCTTTTTAATCCGACCTTCCCGGGGCGCGGGGGATGCCGCACAGCGAAAGCCGTAATCGTCCAGCCGGGTTTCCGCGTAGCTGTTGTTCCGGAACGACGTGTAAATAAATCCAGCCAGATCCCGCCAGGAGCCGCCACGCACCACCTTGAATTCGCCGCCGATGGGCCCCGTGGGGTTGGTGTGATTGGATGGGTCCACATAATACTCGCGATCGTACCAATCGTCCACCCATTCTTTTACGTTGCCCGCCATATGGTGCGCGCCGAAAGGGCTCCTGCCTTCGGGCAGGGTGTCGACGGGCAGCATGACGCCGTGCGCAAGTTCTTCCGTCCAGGTCTGGTTGAACCGCGCCTGTTTGTCATTCGGCCGCTCGTTGCCCCAGGGGTAGAGCCTGCGGTCGGTGCCGCGCGCCGCCTTTTCCCATTCGGCCTCACTGGGCAGGCGCTTGCCCTTCCACCGGCAGTATGCGCTGGCTCCGTGCCAGTTGACGTTATTGACCGGCAGCTTCTCCAAGCCGGGGCGCGGATGAAAGCGCCCGTCGTAGAAGAGGGTGCCGTACATATTGTCGAGATAGAACCCCTTCACGTTGCCGACATCGTTTAGAAATTCGGCGAACCTGGCGGCAGAAACCTCGTAACGGTCGATCCTGTACGCATCGAGATAGACCCGATGCTCGGGAATCTCGTCGGCCCCCTTGCCGTTGGCGCCCATGAAGAAATGGCCCGCGGGCACGTCCACCATATTCTCCTCCGTAGCCTTCTGTGCGGGAGCAGAAATGGCGGTGGCGCCGCCGGGCGCAGGGGGCGGGAGGGGCTCGCGCATCAGGCGGCGGGCCTCGCCAGCCAGATCCCCCCCGGGGCGCTTCTCGAGATATCGTTTGAGGTGCTCCGAAGCCGCCGGCTCCTGCCCGGCGCGGAGCAAAACCCAGCCCTTGAAAAAATCCACTTCCGCCAACGCCGTAACGTCGGCGGCGGCTTCATCGAGATCGGCGATGATGCCGGCGGCGATGTTCGGCGCGGGGTGTTGAAGGGCTTTGAGGTACCAGTCTTTCGCCGCGTCCCACTTGCCGGTCAATACATGATAGAGGCCGAGGTTCATCTCGGCGACCGGCGTGAACTCCGGCTCTTTCCCGGCCACCCTCAGGCCGCGCCGGGTCCAGGCGATAGCCTCTCGAAGCCTGTTTACTTTGTAATACGTCCAGCCGAGCTGCACGTGCGCTTTCAGGTTGTCCGGTTCCGCTTCCAACAGATCGCGGTAGAGGTGGATGGCTTCGTCGTACCGCTCTTCGCGGTAGCGCGCCTCGGCCAGCGCTTCGGCGATTCGCGGATGGTCGGGGTGGTTCTGACGCAGGCGGACGAGGATTTCCGCCGCGAGGCCGGCCTTGCCGAGCCCGAGATAGACCGTGGCGGCGCCCATCTTCACCTCAAGGTTTCCTGGGTCGAGCCGCATCAACAGCTTCAGGTGCAGCAGCGCGCCAAAGGGTCGTCCGTTTTCCATGTACAGGTTGACCAGCGATTGGTGCGCGGGGATGAAGCCGGGGGCGATGGTGGTGATTTTCAGGAGCTGGTCGGCGGCCTGTTCGGGTTTTCCCGCCTGCCGGTATGCGAGACCTAGGTTGTAGAGCGTCGGCACGTGCTCGGGCTGGGCTTCGAGAGCCAGGGTATAATGGCGGATGGCGTCGTTCGGGCGATTTTGCTCGGCGTAGATGTTTCCAAGGTTGTTGTGCGCTTCCAGGGATTCACGGTTGATGCGGGTGGCCAGGTCGAGATAGAAGATGGCGTTCTTCGGCCGGTGATCTCTGTAGTGGGCCATGCCCACGTTGGAGAAGTAGGCCCCCAGAGTTTCCCGCTTGCTCAGGTTGCGCATGAAAAACGCATCCGATGCCGCGACCTCAAAGCGCCGGCGGTAGAAGTCATCGGGATGGGTGGCGCCGCCTTCGGTGGCTTCGATATTGATCCTCCCGTCAGGGGCTTGGTAGCGAACGAAGAAATGGTTGGGCAGGGCCACCCCGAACAGGGGCAGGTTCAAACGCTCGCCTACGATGAGATAAAGCAGAGACAGATTCATGCAATAGCCGCGCTTGCGGGTGATGAGGCCGTGCAAGAACAGCTCCGAAGGTTCGAGAGGGATGCCCTCGGCGTCGACCCGGTCGGTGTATCGGTAGCTTTCCTCCTGATGAATCACGCGGCTCAAGGTGTGCACGGTTTCTTTCGCAGGCCCACCGGCCTTAAGTTGGCGGCGCACGCTCTCCACGAGCCGGTCGATTTTGGCCCTGAGAGGCGCAAGATCGATCGAAGGGTCCCATTGCGCGGAAATGAGGAGCAGGGTTTCGGTGAGGTCGACGCCGGATTCGGGCGCGGTGGCCACCGCCTCCAGGCGTTCTTTCGCCTCGGCGGATACTGCATCGGGCGCGGCATGAGCGAGCCCCTCCGCCACCAGGAAAACCAGGCAAAGCAGGAAAAAGAGGGTGCGCAGGACAGTCATGGAATCCGTATGTTGTGGGATGAGGCTGTTCGGGATTATTATAGCAGATGGGATAATCCGCCGCAGGATGAATCGAGGATTATTCCCGCCGCACCATCCAGCCCTCGAACAGCAGAAAGCCCGCCATCAGGAGCAACAGCGGCGTGGCCAGGGGAAAACCCTGGGCCTGCAGCCCGCGCTCATTTTCCTGTGGCGTGGTCCACTGGAAGGAAAATCCCGGGAACCGTTCCTTCAGGTCCTCGGGGTGCATTCTTCCCGGCGCGGATTCCTTCAGATCGACGTTGACGGTGAACGCGCCGCGCGGCTTGGCGTTCGCCGGCAGTTCAATCAACGGGCGCTTCGCCGCCTGCGCTTCGAGCCTCTGGGCGTCTTCGTCGGAGGCCATGCGGTACAGGCGGTAAACGCCGGGGGCGTTTGTGTCCTCAAAGGTGAATCCCTCATTGCCCGGCCGCATCGGGTGCAGGCGGCCGCCGGCGGTCCGCACCCAGGACCGGTCCTCACTCCAGCTGAACGGCGCGCCGACGGTGAGATCCTGCCTGAGCAGGCTCTCTAGGCTCCGGGCCGAATATTTGATCCAGCGCTGGACCCAGGGGAGAAACGTCGGTTGAATGGGGAAGTCGTTCCAGTCGCGGTCAATGCTGGTGACGTAGAGGAGGACTTTCCCCCGTCCGATCGTCGATTCGATGACGGCGGGAATCTTGTTTTGAAAACTCAGGGCGGTCTCCATGGCCGCACCCTCGCGCGGTAAAACCGTGTACAGAGACCGGAAGCGGATGTCTTCCATCTCCTCGATTTCCTTCGGCTTGAAAATCGCCAGCACCGGGTGCTCGTTGCCGACGACCTTTAAGCGGAACGGCTTGTCGCCGGGGCCGCTTTGCTGCAGGGCGTTGAGGGTGACCGGAAGCAGGTTGCCCAGCCGCTCGTTGTAATATTTCGCTGCGACCTGGTCGCCCAAGCTGATGAACAGCGCCCCTCCCTGCATGACGAATTTTTCCAGCTCCAGCTCATAGCCCACCGGAAACTCGCGAACATTGCAGATCAGGACCACGGAATAGTCGAACAGGTTGCGGTTCGCCAGTTCGGAAAGGGTGGATACGGTGGGTTCGATATTCGACAGCGCGACGGAAAAGGGATTGAGCGCATTTTCCAGGTAGAACGTTTCGCTCTGGTGCGCCACGGTTTTAGGGTCCCCGTCGACCACGAGGACGCGGATGTTTCGATCCGGTTGAAAGGTGAAGTAACGGGTGTTGTCGGCCGCCAAGCTGTCGTCGGCCAGGGTCACCCGGCCGTCGATGGGGTCGCTGCCTTCGAGGGGAAAGGAAAACGTTTTTTCCGCTTCGCCGCCCGGCGGCACGTCGATGAACCCTTCGGTTTGCTTTTTCTCGCCCAGCCAAAGTTCAATGCGCAGGCGGTTGAGCGGCTCGTTGGCTGTGAGGTTGGCTACGCGGGCGTTCACGCGCACCACCCGGCTGTGGGTGAGGAATTCCTGACGCACTTCCACCCCGGCCAACGCCACCAGGTTCGTCCCGGTACGCAGGCCGGAAAAATCGATGAGCTTGACGCGGGCGGGAATGCGGTCCATTGTTTTAGAAAACGGTTCTCCCGTCCAGCCGTTCTTATCCATATCGCTCAAGAGCCGGAGATGGCGATTCTTGAGGGGGGCGGCTTCGAGGAGTGCCACGGCTTTTTCCAACGCCTCGTTGATGCGGGTGGAGCGGTGGCTCGGGCTCGCCGTTTTCAGCAGGCGCCCCGCCTGTGCCGTTTCGCCGGTCCAGTCGAGGAGGATCCTTGCCGGCGACGAAGCGAGAACGATGCTGTAGGCGCTGCCTGCGGGCAACGCAGCCACTTCCCTGAGCAGCGTATCCACGGCGTGTGGAAACACCGTGCGCTCGCCCGCCTTCCACGACATGCTGTACGAATCGTCTAGAACAAACGCCACCGCCCGCGGCCCGGCCCCGATGAGATCGTCGCCGGCGTCGCGTGAGAAAATCGGGCTCGCCAGCGCCAGGCTGAGGAGGGCGACGCCCAGGCAGCGTACGAGCAGGAGCAGCAGGCGGTTGGGCGCCGAGCGCCGGACCGAGCGTTTCTGCGATTGCCGCAGGAGGTGGACGGCGGAAAACCGGATCGTCTTCTGTTGCCGCCTGGTGAGGAGATGGATCAGCACCGGCACGGCGATGCCGAGCAGCCCGAACAAATAGACCGGCGATAGAAAATTGAGGCTCATGGGAGGGTCCGGGTCATTTGATCAGGCTGTTTCTCTTGAGCAGATAATACGACAGGCCCTGCTCCAGCGGAGTCGTGGTTTCGAGGAACACGTAATCGACCCCCTGGCCGGGCATGTCCCTTTTCCAGGTCTCGATCTGTCCTTGGAGGAGCTTTTGGTATTCTTCCCGAATGTCTTCCGGGTCGAGGCCGACCGGGGGGTCGTCCTCCAGGGATTCGAACACGATGTCGCCATCGAACGGCAGGGTCAATTCGTCGGGATCGAGGATGTGAAACAGGATGACCTCCAGGCCGCGCGAGCACAAAAGCTTGAGGTTTCTTTTCAGCTCGTCGTCGTGCGGGGATAACAGGTCGGAAACCAGGATCAGCAGGCCGCGTCCGGGCAGGCGCTCGACCATGTTTCCGATGACCGTCCCCAGCCGAGTGATGCCCTCGGGCTCCAAGGTGGCGAGACCGTGCAGGATGTGTTGCAGGTGCGAGGCCTTGGAGCGGGGCGGAATGTGGTTCACCACGTGGTCGTTGAAGGCGGTGAGGCCCACGGCGTCGAACTGCCTGAGCAGCAAGCAGGCCAGGGAGGCGACCAGCGTTTTCGCGTAATCCATTTTCGCCGGCCGGCCGCCGGACTCGGGCGACAGGTAGCCCATCGAGCCGCTGGCGTCGAGCAGGATGGTGGCTTTCAGGTTGGTGGACTGCTCGAACTGCTTGACGTGGTATTTGTCGGTCTTGCCCACCACTTTCCAGTCGATATGGCGGATCTCGTCCCCCGGCGTGTAGTCCTTGTATTCAGCGAACTCGACACTGGAGCCCTTGTGGCGGCTGCGGTGCTGGCCGGACAGCAGGCCCTCCACCAGGTTGAGGGCGCGGATCTTCAGCGAGGCGATACGCGCAAGGACCTCGGGGCTGTAGGGAGATTGAGTGTTTTCCGGCATCGTTTTCCCTCGTCCTGTTTTGCCGGTTGACAACCGGTGCGGGGCTTATACAATGATTTCCTGCGTTCCCACCGCCGTTCGATCAACCGGTGTGAAGCCTCTATTCTCTATGAAATCCACCCGCTATTGCAAATGCCATTCGAGCGGCCTCGAATCCGATCATTGGGGGATCCTCGACCGCCGGGCCTTCGCCGACAAGGGGGCGCGCCCGCATTACGCGCCGGACACCCCGGTCCGGCCCGTTCACCTGAAGCTCGACCTCGCGTTCGACTGGGAGGAGGAGCGCGTCCACGGCTCCACCACGTATTCGCTGGAGGTCCTGGCCCAGGATGTGCGGGAAATCGCACTCGATGCCGCCAACCTGGAGATCCGGCGAGCCACCGTGGGCGGCCGCTCCGTGGGTTTTGAAAACACCGGCGAGCGTCTCGTCCTGTTTCCGAAAACCCGGCTCAAGGCGGGAGCCCGGGTGACGGTGCGCATCGAACATTCGGTGACGCGGCCCGCCGCCGGCATCTATTTTACCAAACCCGACGAGCATTATCCCGACCGATTCAGGACCGTTTGGACGCAGGGCCAGGATGAGGATTCCCGATATTATTTCCCCTGCTTCGATCAGCCGAATTTCAAGCAGACCAGCGAGGTGATCCTGCGGCTGCCCGCGGGCATGTTCGGCCTGTCGAACGGAAAGCGGGTGGGGCACAAGGCCACCCGTTCGGGGTCCTTGTTTCACTACAGGATGGAGCTGCCCTATTCGACCTACCTGCTTTCCATCGTCGCGGGAGTGTTTGCCGAGCACCGGGCGCGCCAGGGCGGCGTCGATATTATTTGGTACGTCCAAAAGGGGCGGGAGGAGGACGGCGTCCGCGCGTTCAAGGATACCGGGAAGATGCTGCGGTTTTTTTCCGACTATACCGGCTTTCCGTATCCCTATCCGCATTACACGCAGATCGCGGTTCCCGAATTCATTTTCGGCGGCATGGAGAACTTCACCGTCACCACGCAGACCGACCTGGTGCTGCTCGACGAGCGGGCGACGCTCGACATCGACGCCAACGGCTTGGTGGCGCACGAAGCCGCGCACACCTGGTTCGGCAACGTGGTCACCGCCAAGCAGTGGTCGCACGCGTGGCTGCACGAATCGTTCGCGACGTATTTCGACGCCCTCTACACGC
>CP070799.1:639115-647387 GCA_020343535.1 Nitrospinaceae bacterium
AAAGGATTATTTTCCCATGGCGACTACATCGGGGCGTGCAATCGAGTTTGTGAAAACGTTCTATATCTACACATCCTGGATTCCCTCCGTAATATATCTGGTGGCATTAAAATATCCATTTGATGAGGTTTATCATTCTTGGGTATTTTTTGTTGTTTTTCTGATGTCCCTGACATTTTAAATATTGGTTATTGTTGGATTTTGCCTGTTGGTTCACTCAAATAATCGCGGTCAAAGCTTAACCGGCCTTTTTTGGGGTTGTTTGCGTCTCTAGGTTTTTTTTGGGGTTCATGTTCTCTATCGGGCTTTCATGGATCTCAAAAGCTTTTTTGGGTTATGAGAACTCCTTCCCGGAAGCCAGGATAACGATGTCATTCGAATTGCATCAAAAATCCGTTGCGCAAGGATTGCCGCGCTTGGCCCAAGGTGTGCTTTTTATTAACTCTCTGATAGGGAGATGAGTCAGCACTTTTAGTCCCGCAATAGGAGCTGTTTAATCTCCCATGCCTTCCGGCAAACTATCAATGGCTTGGAAGCGCTTTGTTTGCCGCCACGAATTTAATAGCTGTAGCCCTTATCCTGATGCGAAGCCAACGAAATGGGGATGCGGTAAAGAATGAATTATTTAAAAAATGCCTATATTGGGTTTTGTTGGGCTCACTTGACCACTTTTCTGGTGGTTTATTTATTCTGGGGAATTGGCCACAATCAAATGGGCATTGTCATGCTGCGCACGCTTCTAAGTATTTTTCTGCTAATTGTCGGCTTTTGTCTGCTCGTGTATTCCAAGAATAGGAATCAAAAGCTCGCCGGACTTCTGTGGGCAATGTTTGCATCAACCAGTATGTTTTGGGTCTGGAAAATATTTGATTGGTTTAAGCACTTGCTTCAATGAGTACTCTCTCCCGCATCGCTCGTGCCGAGAGCTGCGCTCTCTGATAAAATTAGCCCTTCCTAGCGTGATTCCCCGGACATGTCAAGATTGAAGTGAGTAGCCCATATTTTTCAATATGTAAGTTCGGGCGAAAATTATCGGATATTGTTGCTAGTGCTAGGGGGTCAGGTGGTTGGCTCGCTGATTGCTCCGGGGCCGGCTGGCCCGTTGCTTCTATTGTGGTTTAAGAAGGGATGGGTCGGGGGGGTTAAGGCAGGCCGTTCACCGCAACGGGTGAATGCGCGGGGCCGGCGGGGCAGGGCGTGGGTCTCTTTTGGGGGGCGGCTCTCGGTGCTCAGCCCGCGGCGGGTTTTTTTGCGGGGCGGCGCCTGCGCCGGCGGCTGGATGAGGAGGGGGTGGCTCCCGAGGCATTGGAACCGCCGGAGCCTGATGAGCTGACGGACCGGCCACCGTCGGCATCGCTCCTTGGCGGGCGGGTTCTTCCTCTGCCGCTGCTCCGGCTGCCGGGTTTGCCGCGGCCGCCGCTTCGGTGTTCGCCGCCCCCGGAGCGGGGCGGGCGTTTGCGTTTGGGCATTTCGACGTGGACGCCCTGGACGAATAGTTCGTCTTCCGGCCAGACGACGGGGATCTTGTGTTTCAGGTATTCTTCCACGCGATCGAGGTGGACGGCGTAGTTCTCGCAGCATAGTGTGATGGCCGTCCCCTTGGCCCCGGCGCGGGCGGTGCGGCCAATGCGGTGGACATAATCCTCCGGGTCCTGCGGCAGGTCGTAATTGATGACGTGGGTGATGTCGTCGACGTGCAGGCCGCGCGAGGCGACGTCGGTGGCGATGAGGATATCCAGATCGCCGGCGGTGAACTTTTCCAGCACGCGGATGCGCGCGCGCTGGTGCAGGTCCCCCGAAATATGGCCGACGTTGTAGCCGTTCTTCTGCAGCTTGAATTCGAGGCGCTCGCTGGTGGCCTTGGTGTTGCAGAAGATGAGCACCTTCTTGCCCGCTTCCTGCTTGAGCAGGCCGAGCAGCAGGTTGAATTTTTCGTGATAGCCGACGTGGTAGAGCACCTGGGTGATGTCGTCGACGACGGCCTTTTCGGGCTCGATGGAGACTTTCTCCGGGTTGTTCATGTGCTCGTAGCACAGTTCCATGACGCGGTAGTTGAGCGTCGCCGAAAACAGCATGGTCAGGCGCTGGTCGTAGGGCGAGGCGCGGCGCAGGATGTAGCGCAGGTCGGCGATGAAGCCCATGTCGAACAGGCGGTCGGCCTCGTCGACGACGAGCACCTCGAGCTGCTTGAGGCTGAAGAACCTCTGCTTGACGTAGTCGATCAGCCGTCCGGGGGTGGCGATGATGATGTCCACGCCTTCCTTGATCTGGTTTCGCTGCTTGTCGTAATCCACCCCGCCGTAAACGCAGACCATCTTGAAGTCGCAGTGTTTGCCGAGGAGCAGGGCGTCCTTTTCGATCTGCCGGGCGAGCTCCCGGGTCGGCGCGATGGCCAGCGCGCGCGGGCCTTGCGGTTCGCCCTTGGCCGGTTTGCGGCGCGGGTGGTTGAGCAATTGGGTGAACAGGGTGATGAGGAAGGCGGCGGTCTTGCCGGTTCCGGTTTGCGCCTGCCCGGCGACGTCTTTTCCCGCGAGGGAAATCGGCAGGGTGGCGGCTTGAATGGGGGTGCAGTATTTAAAGTCGGCGTCCCGGATGCCGTTCAGCACGGGTTCCGGGATGGGAAGAGAATCGAAGGTTATTTGTTCCAAGGATCGCTCCAGACTGCGGGAAGGGGGTCGAAGAACAGGGCCGGGCCCGGAAGATGGATTGTTGAAAGCAGGGCCTGTTAAATAGGCGCGGTCATGCATCACGCATTGTCGCATTATAATCGGACTGGCTTGAAATTCAACCGCAAACTCATTTTTCTTGACAGCGCCGGACGATGATGGTTCAATACGCCCTTCAAATTTAACGAGTTAACATTCATTTAAACGCCTCCCGAAAACCCGTTTCCCCGCGCGAGAAACCGCTTTGCTTTCCCCGCTGTTTTTCTTTAAACTGCGGGCTCCCCGAGAGGGCGTCTTATTCGGCAGTTCCCTGGAGCAGGGGGCCGAATCGGCCGGGTGATGAAGGGGCTGAGTTTTCCCACGGACGAACGGTCAGAAAAGAGAGATTTTTGTGATTGAACACGATGTGGTCATTGTCGGTGCGGGTCTCGCGGGAATGCGCGCGGCCCTCGAGGTCTGCCGGGATCTCGATGTCGCCCTGCTCACCAAGGTCTATCCTTCCCGCTCGCATTCCGGCGCGGCCCAGGGGGGCATCGCCGCCTCCCTCGCCAATTCCGAGGACGACAGCTGGGAAGAGCACATGTTCGACACCGTCAAGGGTGGCGACTACCTGAGCGATCAGGACGCGGTGGAGGAATACGTCAAGTCGGCGTCGCGCGTCATCTACGAACTGGAGCACATGGGCTGCGTGTTCAGCCGCACGCCCGACGGCAGGATTGCCCAGCGCAGTTTCGGCGGCCATTCCCGGCCCCGCGCCTGTTTTTCCGCCGACCGCACCGGCCACGCCATCCTGCATGCCCTGCACGAGCAGGTCATGAAGAACAGCCGCTCGATTAAGGTGTACTCCGAATGGTTCATGCATTCCCTCATCATCGAGGATGGGCAGTGCCGCGGTGTGGTGGTCAGCGACGTGCGCACCGGCGCGGTAGAAGTCATTCAGGCCAAGGCGGTGGTGTTCGCCACCGGCGGCTACGGCCGCGCCTTCCAGATCACCACCAACGCCTTCGCCAGCACGGCGGACGGCGTGCTCGCCGCCTTTAACTCCGGCATTCCGCTGGAGGACGCTGAATTCGTCCAGTTTCACCCCTCTGGCCTGTACCGCCAGGGCATCCTATTTTCCGAAGCGGCGCGCGGCGAGGGCGGTTACCTGCTGAATGGACTCGGCAAGCGCTTCATGGAAAAATACGCGCCCGAGCGCATGGAGCTCGCCCCCCGCGACATCGTCGCCCGGGCCGAGCAGAGCGAGATCGACGCCGGGCGCGGCGTCAACGGGGAGGATTTTATTCATCTCGACCTGCGGCACCTCGGCGAAGCCCGCATCATGGAGCGGCTGCCGCAGATCCGCCAGCTCGGCATCGATTTTATCTCCGTCGACTGCGTCAAGGAACCGCTGCCCATTCAGCCCACCGCGCATTACTCGATGGGCGGCATTCCCACCGACAAATTTGGCGCCGTGGTGATGGACGCCGAGGGAACACGGGTCAACGGATTTTTCGCCGCCGGCGAGTGCGCCTGCGTATCGGTGCACGGCGCCAACCGCCTCGGCACTAACTCGCTGCTCGACGCGGTGGTGTTCGGCGAGCGCGCGGGCCGGTCCGCCCTCGAATATGCGAAAAGTGTGGCATCGCCCAGTGTCAACGAAAGCCGCGAGAAGACCCGGGTGCTGAGCCAGTTCGAGGAGATATTTCAACGCGAAGGCAGCGAAAGCTACAACGACATCCGCAACGAAATGAAAGTGGTGATGACGGCCAAATGCGGAGTGTTCCGCGACGCGGAAAGCCTCGCGCAGTGCATCGAAAAGATCAAGGCCCTGCAAGTGCGCTATAAGAAGGGGAAGGTAACCGACAAGGGCAGGCTGTTCAACACCGAGCTGTACGAAATTATCGAACTGGGCAACATGCTGAAAATGGCGGAGATCATCTCCACCGCCGCCCTGGCCCGCAAGGAAAGCCGTGGCGGCCATTTCCGCAGCGATTTTCCGAAACGGAATGATGTAGATTTCCTGCACCATTCCCTCGTGTATCCATCCGACGGAGACGGCCTGGAGCTTAAGACCAAGCCCGTGGTCATCACCCGCCACCAACCTGCTGAAAGAACTTATTGATGGCGACGTTCCGAATTAAACGCTACAACCCGGAAAAGCAGCCGGAGGCCTATTACGAAGACTTCGACCTCGATATTCCTTCGGGCGCGACGCTGCTCGACTGTATCAATCTTATCAAGTGGACGAAGGACGGCAGCCTGAGCTACCGCATGTCGTGCCGCAGCGCGATTTGCGGCTCCTGCGGCATGAAGGCCAACGGCCACGCGCTGCTCGCCTGCCAGCGGCAGGCCAGCAGCCTGCTCGACAAGGACGGTACGGTGACGATCGAGCCGCTCGGAAACATGAAGCCGATCAAGGACCTGGTGGTCGATTTCAAGCCGTTCTGGGAGAAGATCGATAGGATCAAGCCTTACCTTCAGCCCGGAGAGGAGCCGCCTCCCGAGAAGGAGCGCACTCAGTCCCCCGAGCAGTTCCGGTTGATCGACGATACCAGTACCTGCATCATGTGCGGCAATTGCTATTCCGACTGCAACACCCTGGAGGTGGACGGCAACTTTCTCGGGCCCGCGGCGCTGGCCAAGGCGCAGCGCTTTGTTTCCGATTCCCGCGACCAGAATACCCACGAGCGCGTCCGCGAGCTCAGCAAGCCCGGCGGCATCTGGGACTGCACGCACTGCGCCGAATGCGTCGAGCGCTGCCCAAAACCCGCACGGCCATTTTACCGCATCAAGGAAATCATGACCGTGGCCCTCGAAGAAGGCGTCCACAACAACAACGGCGCGCGGCATGCCCTGTCGTTCACCCGCTCGGTCAAGGCCAGCGGCCGGCTGAACGAAAATCAGTTGCCGGTGGAGTCGATGGGTTACTTCAATATAAAGGGACTGCTGGAACTCGTTCCCGTGGGCCTGCGCATGCTGCTGAAGGGTAAAATCCCACCCATCATTCACAAGTCCATCGACGACGTGAAGGATGTCAAACGCATATTCAAGGATCTCAAGCAATGAAATTCGCCTTGTTCACCGGCTGCGTCGCGCATGGCGCCACGCGCGAACTGATGGTCTCCACGAAACTGGCCGCCGAGACCCTGGGAATCGATTTCGTCGAAATGAAAAGCGCGGCCTGCTGCGGCGCGGGGGTCGTCTCCGAGAAAAGCCCGCTGCTCGCCGATGCCCTGAACGCCCGCACCATCGCGCTGGCCGAGGCACAGGGGCTGGACCTCGTCACCATCTGCTCCACCTGCCAGGGGCAGCTCAAGAAAACCGAATGCCACATCAACGGCGATGAGGAATATAAAAAGAAGATCAACCATCTCCTGAGCGACGGCGGCCACCAGTACGACGGCCATAAGAGCCGGATCAAGCACTTCTCCAACATCCTTGCAAGCCCCGAGGGCATGCAGCTCCTCAAGGAAAAAGTGACCCGGCCGCTGAAGGGCTTAAAGTGCGCGGCGTTCTACGGCTGTTACGTGCTTCGCCCCTCGGAGCTGTCGGAGTTCGACGATCCGGACAACCCCACCGCCCTGGAGGACATCTTCACTGCTCTGGGTGCCACGCCTGTGTATTACCCGAGCCGTACCAAGTGCTGCGGTTTTCCCATCGTCATGATGAACAAGAAGGCGTCGCTGGAAATGGCGGGCAACGCCCTGCTCGACGCCGTCGAAAGTGGCGCCGATTGCGTCGTCACCGGTTGCCCGCTTTGCCACCTGAACCTGGATTCCTACCAGCCCGAGATCGACAAGCTGCTGAAGAAGAAATACGCCATCCCGGTTCTGCACCTGCCGCAGCTCGTGGCCCTGGCGCTCGGGCACACTCCGAAGGAGCTGGAGATGGACAAGCACATCGTTTCGACCGCAAAGGTGAACCACATCCTGGCTTCCCAGTAGCCCTTCCAAGGAGCCTAAACCGGAACGGAAACTTATGTCTCCACCGGCGTCCACCCCCATCGTAAAAAACGTTGCCGTCCTCGCGGCGGGCCTTGCCCTGTTCCTGATCGTCCTTTGGCTGCCTCTGCCCGAAGGCATGACCGAGAGCGGCCGGCGGCTGCTCGCCGTGGTCGCCCTGATGGGCGTCTGGTGGATGGGGGAGGGCACCTCGATCACCGTCACCGCGCTGTTACCGCTCGTCCTGTTCCCGCTCCTTGGCGTCATGTCGAGCAAGGAAGTGGCGTCGAAGTACGTCAACCACCTCATCTTTCTCTTTCTCGGTGGTTTCATCATCGCCGTGGCCATGGAGAAATGGCGCTTTCACAAGCGCCTCGCGCTCGCCATCATCGCCGTGGTGGGGACGCAGCCGAGCCGCATCGTTTTTGGTTTCATGGCCGCCACCGCGTTTCTATCCATGTGGATCTCCAACACCGCCTCGACCTTGATGATGCTGCCGGTCGCCATGGCCGTGGTGCAGCAGATCGGACTCGAGGGCAGCCTGGAAGGGGAGCGGACTCCCGAAACCCGCGAGGCGATTCAGAAGAACCTGGGTCTCGTGTTGATGCTGGGTATTGCCTATTCGGCGAGCATCGGCGGGGTGGGAACGCTGATTGGCACGCCGCCCAACATCGTTTTCGCCGGTTTCTACCGCCAGTTTTTTCCGGACAAGCCGGAGATCACCTTCGTCAAATGGATGGCCTTGGCCCTGCCGTTGGTGGTGGTGTTCCTGCCGGTCGTCTGGCAGTTTCTCGTTCGCTTCGCCTCCCGCATCCGCCTCGACGCCATCGAATTTGGCGAGGGGGGGGGAAGGATCATTGAGGAGGAGCGCCGGGCTCTCGGCCCTTTCAGGCGCGCGGAGAAGATCATCGCTTGCGTGTTCCTGACCACGGCGTTTCTGTGGATCTTCAGGAAGCCCATCGACCTCGGCGCGTGGGTCGTGCCGGGGTGGTCGTCGATGTTTCCCAAGCCGGAGCTGCTGCACGATTCCACCGTCGCCATGGCCATGAGTTTGTTGCTCTTCGTTCTTCCCATTCACGGGCTGCGCGGCGTGGAGTGGAACGGACGGCGCGAGCATTTTCTTCTGGAATGGAAGGACGTCGAGATGAAAGTTCCCTGGGGCGTACTGCTTTTGTTCGGCGGGGGGTTTGCACTGGCGGCGGCGTTTGGAAAAACCGGCCTGGACGGCTGGCTGGGAAACCATCTGACCGGGGCGAAAGGGCTGCCGGTGTGGGGCGTGGTGCTGATGATCTGCCTCGGCATGACCTTCCTCACCGAGCTCACCTCGAACACCGCGACGACGACGATGATCCTGCCCATCATCGCGGCGACGGCAACGGCGGTCGCTTTCGAGCCGCTCCAGCTGATGGTTCCCGCGGCGCTTTCCGCGTCGTTCGCGTTCATGCTGCCCATCGCCACACCGCCCAACGCCATCGTTTATTCCAGCGGCTGGGTGACGGTGCCCGCGATGGCGCGCATGGGCCTACTGCTCAACTTCCTCGGCGCCTTCCTGGTGACCCTGACGGTGCTGCTCGGCGTGGGCTGGCTCCTCTGACGCCTCAGCTTTCACGCGCTGGCCGCCAGCGCAGGATGGGCCGCCGGGCCGCCGCGGCCTCATCCGGCCGCGACACCTTGGCGAGGCGC
>CP070799.1:647487-655587 GCA_020343535.1 Nitrospinaceae bacterium
CATAGATTACGCATTTCTCGTGAATCCTCGCGATGATGCCGCGGAGGCGTTCTTCCAGTTCCTGGTGCGACCAGGCCATGCGGATGCTGTTTTGCGTCATCTCCAGACCAGAGACGGCGACGCCGCCGGCGTTGGAGGCTTTTCCGGGCGCGAATAATATCTTCGCGTTCTGCAGCACTTCGAGGGCATCCATGGTGGTGGGCATGTTGGCGCCTTCGGCGATGCCGGCGCAGCCGTTCTGGATCAGCTCCTTGGCGTCGATCACGTTGATCTCGTTCTGCGTGGCGCAGGGGAAAGCCAGTTGGCAGGGGACGTTCCAGGGTTTTTCCGCCTGGTGAAAATCTACCTTGTACTTTTTCGCGTATTGGGAGATGCGGCCGCGCTTGATGTTCTTGAGCTCCATCACATAATTCAGCTTTTCCTCGTCGATGCCGTCGGGATCGTGGATGAAACCCGACGAGTCGGACAGGGTGAGGACTTTCGCCCCCATCTGAATGAGCTTGAGCGCCGTATATTGCGCGACGTTTCCTGCGCCGGAGAGAACGCAGGTCTTGCCGCGCAGGCTTTCGCCCCGGTACTTGAGCATCTCTTCCATGAAGTAGGCGCAGCCGAACCCGGTGGCTTCCTTGCGGATCTCGCTGCCGCCGAACTCCAGGCCCTTGCCCGTCATGGCGCCGGTGAATTCGTTATTAAGGCGCTTGTACTGGCCGAACATGTAGCTGATTTCCCTGGTGCCAACGCCGATGTCACCGGCGGGGACGTCGATGTTTTCGCCGATATGCTTGGAAAGCTCAGTCATGTACGACTGGCAGAAGCGCATGATTTCGTCTTCGGATTTTCCCTTGGGGTTGAAATCCGACCCGCCCTTGGCGGCCCCCATGGGCAGCGAGGTCAGGCTGTTCTTGAAGATCTGCTCGAAGCCCAGGAACTTGAGGATGCTCAGGTTGACGGTGGGGTGAAACCGAAGGCCGCCCTTGTAGGGGCCGATGCAGTTGTTGAACTGGATGCGGTAGCCCCGGTGGGTGCGCACATGGCCCTTGTCGTCCTTCCAGCACACGCGGAAAATGATGATGCGGTCGGGCTCAGTCAGCCGTTCCAGTATTTTTACGCGCATGTACTTGGGGTGCTCGTTGGCGTAGGGGATGAGGTGGTTCATCACTTCCTTCACGGCCTGATGGAATTCGGTTTCGCCGGGGTTGCGCCGCCGCAGCCCTTTCATGAATTCTTCAAGGGTGACCTCTATTTTCACCACCGCGTTTCTCCTTTAGGGGGGCTCGCAGTTGCGGCCCGGATCGAACCCGTAGTGTCTTATTATGTACCGAGAGCGGAGGGAATCAAAACCTTAAAACTCTGCGTCGGGAAGGGGGGCGCCTTAAAGATCAGTCCAGCATGAGGATGAAGCGCGGGGAGGAGGGTTCCGGGGGCCAGGTGGAGCCCGGGTCCGTAGTTTCCCTGGTGAAAGACGCCGGCAGCGGTTGCGGCTCGCGCAAGGGAAGGGCCGCGGGCCTGGGGAACGGCTTGTGGGCGGCCCCGGTCAGGACAGGCGCGGGGGGCCGGGGCAGGGCCGAGCGGCTTTCGAGAGCCAGGCGCAGGGCGTTTTTTGCGTCGCGGGCCGCCCGGACGCCGCGATGGGCATCGGCGTACTCGAAGCGAATGCCGGCGGGGGGAATGAAGTCGCGCGCGGGCAGGCCCGCGTGCGCGGCTTTCATGAAGGAAGCCCAGATTGGCGCTGCCGCGTGCGACCCGGTCAGCCCCTTGCCGCTGGGGCCGATGAGAGAGGCGTTCTTGTCGTCCCCGACCCACACCGAGGTGGAAAGATGACGGCTGAAGCCGGTGAACCAGGCATCCCTAAAATCATTGGTGGTGCCGGTTTTCCCGCCGGCGGGATCGGCAAAGCCCAGGCGGCGGATGACCCGGCCCGAACCGTTCTCGATCACCCCCTGCATCATGTCGAGCAGGGGATAGACGCGTTGTTCGCTGAAGCGGCGCTGGTTTTCGGTCCAGTGCTTGAACAGGGGGTGGCCCGCGGGGTCTTCGATTCGCGAGATGAAAAACGGCTCGCGGTACACGCCGAGATTGGCAATGACGCTGTAGACCGACGCGAGGTCGAGCGGAGACAGCCCGGCGGTTCCGAGGGCCAGGGAATAATGGTTGGAGAGCGGCGCTTGCAGGCCAAATTTTCGCGCCGTGGCGATGACGCGGGCGGGCTTCAGCCGGTGCATCAGTTTGACCGAGACGATATTGAGTGACTGCGCCAGAGCTTTTTTCAACACCACGGGTCCCTGAAAGCGGCTGTCGAAGTTTTCCGGCGTCCAGGTGGGAACGCCGGGGATATTCAGCGCCACCGGTTCGTCCACCACCACGGTTCCAGGATGGTAGTGGAGGTTCTCGAACGCGCTCATGTAGACGATGGGTTTGAAGGAGGAGCCCGCCATACGGTTTCGCGAAATCGCCCGGTTGAACTGGCTTCGTGAGGGGTCCAGGCCGCCCAGCATCACCCGCACTGCGCCAGAGCGGTTGTCGATGGACACCACCGCCGCTTCCAGCCCGGCGAGAGGCTCGGGCATGTGGTTCCTGAGGAACGCGGCGTGTTTGAGGGCGGCCTGGTGGGCGGCGCGCTGCAGGCCGGCATCGAGGGTGGTGAACACGCGCAGGCCGCCAAATTCGAGAATTTCCCGGCCGAATCTTTTTTCCAGTTCTCTAAGGATGAAGGTTGCAAAATAGGCGTTGGGGTCGGCGGTGAGTGGCGGCGTCCGAACGTTGAGGGGGGCGCGGCGCGCCTGGCCATGCATCGTCTTCGTAATGAAACCTTGCTCCATCATCCGGCCGAGGATGAATCGCCCCCGCTTAAGTGCGCGGCGCTTGTCGGCGGCGGGGTTGAAGCGGTTGGGGGATTTGGGGACGCCGGCTAGGACGGCGGCTTCCAGCAGGCTCAGGTGTTTGGCGCTTTTGCCGAAATAGGCTCGCGACGCCGCCTCCACGCCGTGGTGGCCACCACCGAAGTAGACCTGGTTGCAATAGGCCTCTAGGATCTCCGCCTTGGTGAAGGTGGCCTCGATCTGCAGGGCGAGGATCAGTTCCTTGAGCTTGCGGGTCCATTTTTTCTCGAACGACAGAAACAGGTTTTTCGCCAGCTGTTGTGTGAGGGTGCTGCCGCCCTGCACCAGCCGGCGGTGCTTGAGGTTCGCCGCGATCGCCCGCAGGAAGGAGATCGGGTCGATGCCCCGGTGCCGATGGAAACGGGCGTCCTCCGCGGCGATCACCGCGTTCAGGAAAAACGGCGAGATGTCGGCGAGCGGCACATAGGTTCTCTCGCCGAACGTCAGGAGGCGCTCGCCATCGTGCGAGTATATTTCCGTGGGCGGCTGCCAGGCGGCGTGTGCGAGGGTGGCGGGCAACCGGGGGATCTCCTGCTGGAGAACGTGGTAAGCGGCGAGCAGGCCGGCGAGGGCGAGCATCACACCGGTGAGGATCGTTGCGATCAGGATTCGCATCGTCGAACCCGCGATGCACCGGTGGGGCGGTTCCATGGGCGGCCCGGGCAGGAGGTGGTCCCGGGCCGCCGGGAAGGAGACGTTGGGGGACGTCCGGTTTCTCGTGCACCGGGAAACCTTCCATTGGACCGCCCCACCGGCTTGTTCATGTCAGGAGCCCGCGGCCGGTTTGCCTGGCGCGGCGGGCGCTACACGGAAATAAAACGGAAACCACCGGCCTTCCTGGGCGGGCGACCAGATGCCTCTCAGGTCGCCATTGTTTAGCATCCGGCCCTCGAACGTCCCGGTGGTCTGGCCGTCCCGCTGCTCGTGAAACAAGAACGTTTGGTCGGCGGCGAGGCGGCCGGCGAGAGACCGGGGCTCGCCCAGCGTGTTGACGGCTTCTCCGCTCAGGGTTTCGCCCCGTTGCCGAAGGGTGAGGCTCATGCCATGCCGCCCTCCCACCGTTCCTTCGAGCCGCCACTCGCTGGTGACCTCGGGAGGGGCCTGTTTTTCACAGGCCCACAACCCGGTTGTCAACGCGATGGTGGGAAGGATGATGCTGAGAATGAATTTTATGCCCGAGTCCATAACAGGTTTCCGGCGGTGAATCCCGGCAAGGGCCGCCGCTTTATTTCGGATATTGAAAGAGCCATTCCGCCATAAGCTTCGGCTCCTGAGTGTTTTCATCCCAGAGCGACTCCTCCGTGGACGGCGGGGATGCGATGGCCGTTTCACTCAAGGTCTCCGGGGCAGCCGCCGTCAGGCGGGTGAGGGTGGCATCGGGACCGTCGGCCTTGTCCGCTTTCAGCGTCTGGACTTCGCCCGCCGCGTCGGCTGTTTCCGAAAGCGGCGGTGAGGCAGGGCTTTCGGCTGCATGCCCGGGAGCCGGATTGGACGGGGGCGCGGCTTCTTCAGGGCTGGCGGGCGGCAGTGAAAATTCCACGGATCCGGCGGCGGCCGGGGCGGCTTCCACCGCGCTTGCCGGCACGATGGCGGACTCCTCGGCATCGCTCCTTACAGTGTGGAACGGCAAGGGCCGGGCGGTCGGGGCGGTGAGCACCGGGACTTCTTCCCGTGCGAAGGCCTGCCGCACCTGAAAGTGCGGCTCCGCCGGCTTGCGGGAGAGGAGAGCCCGGGCGGGTTCCCCGGAAGAGAGAGAAGGAAGCTCCCGGTTCCCGTACCAGGCCCGGTGTTCTTCGGTTTCATCATTGACGGCGGCCAGGGCCGGGCGTTCTTCGGTGGCGGAGCTTTCCTGGCCCCTCTGAGTTTGCTGCGAGTCGCTTGGCTCCACGCTGTTCATCGCAAGGCGGAGGTTTGCCCGTGCCTCGCCGTATTCGGGGTTGATTTTCAGAGCTTCCTCGAATTCCAGGCGAGCCGCCGTGGTCTGTTCCCTGGCCAGCAGGATGCGGCCAAGAAGGTTCCTCGCGCGGGCGTACTCGGCGTTTTGATCGATGATCTTCCGGTAATCGTCAATGGCAGCCTGGTAGTGCTCGGCATCGGTGTATATGTTGCCGAACAAGAACGGCCCAATGGCGTAGTGGGGCGGCACCGCAAGCGCCTCGCGGAAGCGGGTCTCCGCCTGGTCCAGGCGGTTTGCGTCGAGATGAAGCGCGCCCAGGTCGTTGAGCGCGCGTACGTTGTCCCGCTCGCTGGCGACGAGCGCTTCCAGTTGGGCGAGCTCGTCCGCCGCCGGTGAAGCGAATCCCGGCGTGGCGGCGGTGAGGAGCCCCGCGGTGGCGATGGCCATAAAATGCGTTTTCATAAGTTCTCCTTTCCCTGGTGAATGGCTGGTTGTCCTGGAAGTTCGAAATATCGAAAACCCAGACCCCCCGCGTGCGGAGGGGTCCTTAGTAGCGATTTTTCATGGGGTGGGAGCGTTTTCGCTGCAGGGTTCGAGAGCGGCCAGGGGGGGGCGGGGTTTCGCCGGGCTAAAAAAAAAGCCCCCGCGGCATAAGCCGCGGGGGCGGGGTCCACTTGAGAGAGCGCTGGGGTTTATAGCGCTCTAATCCTCCAGAAGGACACGCATCTTGTGATCCGACCACCCGAACCGCTCCTGGCCGACCTTGAAGGCGATGGCCAGCTTTTCCGGAGCGAGCCCGGTGTCGTCGGGATACATCAGGTAGTCTCCATAAAGCTTGTGGATCGCGGAGACCATTTCCGGCTCCTCGAGGTCGGAAAACTCGGTGCGGGTTTTTTCCATCCAGCGGTCCATGCGTTGCGTGGGGCTATCGTCGGCGCTGGGCCCCTTCACCTGAAACTTGAACCGGCGTTCCCCTTCCGGTCCGGAAGGCACTTTTTCGTACAACTTGTAATTTGCCGGAAACGTCCAGCCAAATTCCCTTTCCAGCACGGCTTGGAGTTTGCGGTTCACCTCGTCGCACAACTTCCAGGCCGCGTCGTAGGCCTTGCATTTCACCCGATGCTCGCGCTGCCCGTCGGGGTAGAGATACGCGGTCCCGAAATTGAACGTGGGCCGGGGCGGCTTGAGGGCCTCGATGAGAAACTTCCAGCCCTTGGTGCGCTCGTCCCGAAAACCCATCGCGCGGCAGTCGAACGAGGCCTTGAAGCCGTCGTCCTCTTCGATGACAAGAGAGGAATCGCTCTCGTAGCGGAAGGTCAGGCGGGCCAGCCGCCGGTCCATTTCCCGCGTCAGATTCGCGCCCTCCCGTACCGGCTCGCGGGTCCATTCCGCGACCAGTTGCTTGAGCTTGCGCTCGATTCGCGGATTTTCCGAAATGAAGCGAGCGAACTCATGGGTCAACGCTTTGTGGATTTCGTTGATGATCGTCATAAGGTTATTCCCTGTTGATGGTGTTCAAAAAAGGCAGGACGAAACCACCTGCAAAAAGAAGGGGCGTCCCGCGACAGGTTCTTTTTAGGGAATCACCAGGATTTGGGAGGGGGGAGGGCCTTGTCGGCGGGGGGCGCCTGGTAAAAATCCTCGGATTCAAGCAGGCTCAGGCCCTTGCCAAAGCGGGCCTGGGTGTCCGGTGCGCGGGATACCTCGAAGGACAAGGTGAATCCCGAGTCTGGTGAGACGGTCCTGGATGCCTCGGTTTGCCGGGGAAAACCGAATTCAGCCGAAAGCCATTCGACGAACTCCAGAAAGGTGTGAAACACGCCGATTGTCTGGCTTGCCGGGGCCTGTCGCCGAAGCGGCGCCAGAGTTTCTTCGATCTTGTACTCGGCGATGGGGTTTTCCGGCGAAAAGACCTCGTTCTTGTCGGGGTAAGTGATGTGGGCCACCGCTTGGGCCAACGCGGGCAGACCGTCCTCGTTCACCGGCTCGTCCGCCAGCACGCGGATGGAATAGTCCGCTTGAATTTGGATGAGGAGCTTTTCGCCGGGGAAAATTAGGTCCGGGTTTTTTATTCGATTCAGCCGAATGAGCTCGTTGTAGTCGGCGCCGAAATAGAGGGCGATCTGCCAGAGGCTCTCATTTTTCCGCACGGTGTGGATGATGTCGCCCGATGCTGCGGTGAGCTGGGCGGGCGCGGGGTTTTTCATCGCGGGCATGCCCGGGGCGCTTGCGGCGGCGGGAGCCGTAAAAAGAAGCAGCGCAAGGAAAACCCCGAGGGCGGCGGGTTGGGTTCTTCTATTCTTTTTGTTGCCAAGGGTGGTTGTCATCTGTGGATAGTCTACTAGCGCGAGAAATTAAGCCCAATAACGTTTAGAGTATTAAAATTTTTTATAGAGTTCAAGCGCCAGGATGAGGGCTATGAGATCAAGATAGGGAGTCTGTTAATGATGCTGTAGGTGTTTTTTGCCTTTGATAGAGTTGAGTTTAAAAAATAATAATTTTCTACTAGCTCTTAATACTCTCACAATTAAAGTTACCAACTCCGAAAACCACTTAAATTATATAAAAATATAAGTTACGCTATTTTTAACTATTTACATCTTTTGTAAATATATAAAAAATATTGATAAATCGAAAGTTAAAAATATGATTAAAGTAATTTTTTTGTTGAATGATTAAGTTTTTTAGTCTAGTGTCAAAATCAAGTGTTAATGTAAATTATATATATTTACCATGCATGTATACCTATAAAAATAAAAACTAAAATTTTTATTGGACGGCATTTAGATTTGGTATCCCCGAGTTTCGATCAATTTCTCCGCAAATAATGTTATTGATGAGGAAACTATAAATGAGTAAACGAATAATTGTATCAACCCTGATGTCTTTGCTTTGGCTCGTGGGAAGTAGCGCCGAGGCAACCAACTCCCTTAACATCGAGCAAGACGGTATCAGCAACCGCGCTGCTATCCTGCAAGCGACAATTGAACCCTTCTCGGACCACAACGATGCTACCATTTCTCAAAAGGGATCGGGCAATACGGCCCTTATAAGGCAAGATTCAGATGCCAACGTGGCTGCGATCGCTCAGGTGTCCCCAGCGAGCGGGATTGGATTTGATGATGGCAACCAGGCCGAGATCCAGCAATCCTCCAACGGAAATCACTTTGCTGAGATTGCTCAAGAGGCTGAATTCTATGCCAATAATCGAGCTCGTATTGGTCAGAATGGCGATCCACAAGAAGCCTATATCGTTCAGGTGGGTGGTGGCAATAGGGCCAACATCGATCAGTCTATAGGGGGCAACTATTTTTCATTGGTTCA
>CP070799.1:655687-663717 GCA_020343535.1 Nitrospinaceae bacterium
CGCCCCGGCCCCCGTTTACGTGTGCGATGTCGAATGCAGCGAGGAGATTCACCGCCTCCGCGACGAGGTGGCGAAAAATCATAAGTGCCTTAACGGGCTTGTTCATTCCATTGCCTTCGCCAATTATTCCGCCGGCCCGAAGCCGTTCCACGAGACCCTGAAGGACGACTTCCTGCAGTCGGTGCATATCACCTGCTATTCCCTGATCGAGCTTGCGGGCGCTTTCAAGCCCCTCCTCGATACGAGGGCCTCGGTGGTCACGGTGTCGATATCCACCACCCGCATGGCGGCGGAAAACTACGGATTCATGGCGCCGGCCAAGGCGGCGCTCGATTCCTCGATCTGTTTCCTCGCAAAATCGTTCAGCGCGTTCTCCGAGGTTCGGTTCAATTCGGTGAACGCGGGGCTCCTCAAGACCTCGGCCTCCGCCGGCATTCCCGGCTATATCGACTCGTATCTGTATGCCGAACGGCTCACCTTGCGTAAGCGGGCGCTTGAAACAAGCGAGGTGGCCCACGCGGCGGTGTTTTTGCTCAGTGAGCGGGCAAGCGGCATCAACGCGCAGGGCCTTGTTCTCGACGCAGGCATGTCGGTCAATTATTTCGACCGCGAGATCGTCGCGCACGGAGTGCGGCCTAGCCCGGCGAAGGATGATTAAATTTCGCGCTCTTGGGCCCGGGTTTTTTCCGGCGCCCCGGAACCGCGCCCTCACCTTTGCCTTGACTTTTCTGCGGGGTGCAATAAAATATCAACAATCGTCAATTTTTCAGGCACGTAGCTCAGGGGTAGAGTACTTGCTTGACATGCAAGGGGTCGGCGGTTCGAAACCGCCCGTGCCTATAGATTATATTAAACCGCCCCGGCACCCCTAGGGGCGGTGTATTTTTTTTCAGCAGCCTCCTGGAACGAGTGGGGCCTTGGGCCCGAATCGGAAGGCCATCGGCGGCGATGGGGGCTTCACGCTCGCGCGCCGTTTTTATTTGTTTGTTCCTCCCCGATCGAATTTCCTGAAAAGACGGCGTGCCGGTCGCGGTTTGAACGGCCGAGGCATCCTCAATTTGCAATGGACCATGGCGGAAGATAAAAAAAAGTACGACCTCGATACGCTTCGGCACAGCGCCGCGCATTTGATGGCGCAGGCGGTCAAGCAACTGTTTCCCGAAACGCTGGTCACCATTGGCCCGGTGATCGAGGACGGGTTCTATTACGATTTCGAGAGAGCTCAGCCCTTCGTTCCGGAAGACTTGGAAAAAATCGAGGCGCGCATGCGCGAGCTCGCCAAGACGGATTTGCCCATCGAACGCAAGGAGCTGCCGCGCGAAGAGGCACTGGCGATGTTTGGCGGCATGGGTGAAACGTTCAAGACCGAAATCATCGAAGGGATCGATTCCAAGGACCCCATCTCCACTTACACCCAGGGCGAGTTCACCGACCTATGCCGCGGGCCGCACGTTCACTCCACCGGCGCGATCAAGTCGTTCAAGCTGCTGCATACGTCCGCCGCCTACTGGCGCGGCGACGAGCGCAACCCCATTTTACAACGTATCTACGGCACTGCCTGGCATAACGACAAGGAACTGAAAGCCTACCTGCTCCGGCTGGAGGAGGCGAAGAAGCGTGACCACCGCAAGCTCGGAAAAGAGCTTGACTTGTTTTCCGTCACCGACGAGATAGGCCCCGGGCTGATCCTCTGGCATCCCAAGGGGGCCCGGGTGCGCGGCCTCATCGAGGACTTCTGGAAACAGGAGCATTACAAGCACGGCTACGAGATGGTGTACTCGCCGCACGCCGCCAAGGTGGACTTGTGGAAGACCAGCGGGCACATGGATTTTTACAAGGACAATATCTTCTCGCCCATGGACATCGAGGGCAAGGAGTATGTCATGAAACCCATGAACTGCCCGTTTCATATCCAGATATTTCAGAGCCATCTGAGAAGTTACCGCGACCTGCCCCTCCGCTTTGGCGAGTTCGGCACGGTGTACCGGTACGAGCGCAGCGGGGTGCTGCACGGGCTGCTCAGGGTGCGCGGATTCACTCAGGACGACGCGCATCTGTTCTGCCGCCCGAGCCAGATCCAGGAGGAGATCGCCAAGGTCCTGGACCTGATCCTGTTCATTCTGCGGGCGTTCGGTTTCAGCGAATACAAGGTATATCTCAGCACCCGGCCCGGCAAGTCCGTCGGCTCCGACGGCGACTGGGAAACGGCCACCGAGGCCCTCAAATACGCCCTCGAGAAAACCGGCCTGGAATATGAGGTGGACCCGGGCGAGGGGGTGTTCTACGGCCCCAAGATCGACATCAAGATCAAGGACAGCCTGAACCGTTACTGGCAGGTTTCCACCGTTCAGGTTGATTTTAACCTTCCCCAGCGCTTCGACATCAGCTATATTGAGGAGGACGGCCAGCGGCACCAGCCGATCATGATCCACCGGGCTCTGATGGGCTCCCTGGAGCGGTTTTTCGGGTGCCTGATCGAGCATTACGGCGGTGCGTTTCCGCTCTGGCTGGCTCCCACCCAAGTCATCCTCCTGCCGATCACCGACAGCCAGCACCCTTATGTGGAAGAGGTGGCCGGGCAGTTGGCGGCTGCGGGCATCAGGGTGGAAAAAGACTTGCGAAATGAGAAGATTGGGTTCAAGATTAGGGAAGCCCAGCTTCAGAAAATCCCCTTTATGGTTGTTCTTGGGGACAAGGAAGTGGAAAGCCGGACGCTTGCCGTGAGAAAGCGCCGCTCCAAGGAAACCCGAACGGTGGATATGGACGCTTTTCTCGGTGAACTGACCCAGGAAATCCGTGACAAGACCCTGGGCAATGATTAAAGCCTTTAAATGAGGAGCATTTGTTAATTAACAATAAGAAGCAACGCATCAATAAGATGATCCGGGTGAGGGAGGTGAGCCTCATCGGAGACGATGGAGAGCAGTTGGGTATCTTCCCTACCGAGGAAGCACTGGCGATTGCCGAGGGGCGTAACCTGGATCTGGTGGAAGTCGCTCCGACAGCGGTACCGCCTGTCTGCCGTATCATGGACTACGGAAAGTTTAAGTACAAGCAGAGCAAGCGCGCCCACGAAGCCAAGAAGAATCAGAAAGTCGTCCACCTCAAGGAAGTCAAATTCCGCCCAAACACCGATCAGCACGATTTCAACTTCAAGCTGAAGCATGCGATCCGGTTCCTTGAGGCGGGAGACAAGGTGAAGGTGGTTATTTTTTTCAAGGGTCGGGAAATCGTCCATCGCGATGGCGGCGAGCGGGTTCTCCAGCGCGTGGTCGAGGCCACCGAGGAGATAGCCGCGGTCGAATCGCACCCCAAGCAGGAGGGCCGGATGCTGGTCATGATCCTCGCGCCCAAGGGAAAAAAGAAGGGGGGCTGAAGGGCTTCCGACTTTGAATTCACCGGTCCAACGATTAACGAGAGAGAAATTTTATGCCGAAAATCAGAACCAATAGGAGCGCGGCCAAGCGCTTCAAAAAAACGGGCACGGGCAAGATCAAATGCAACCATGCCTACACCAGTCATATCCTGACCAGTAAAACCACCAAGAGAAAACGCAATCTGAGAAAATCCGCCACCTTGGCTCCGGGCGACCAGAAGCGCATGGAAGCGCTTTTGCCCTACTGAAGCTGGCGAGAGAAAAGATTAGGAGACGTTTATGCCCCGAGCAGTCAATGGTACCGTAGCAAGAAACAGAAGGAAGAAGATCCTTCGAATGGCGAAGGGTTACCGCAGCCTGCGCAGCCGCGCCTACCGCAAGGCCCGCGAGGCGGTGGAGAAAGGCCTGACCTACGCTTACCGCGATCGCAAGAATCGCAAGCGCGAGTTCAGGCGCCTGTGGATCGCGCGTATCAATGCCGCCGTCCGCCAGGAAGGCCTCACCTACAGTAAATTCATGCACGGCTTAAAGTTGGCCAATATCGAGCTCGACCGCAAGGTCCTGTCCGAAATGGCGATTCACAACCCCGAGTCGTTCAAGGCGCTGACCGCGACCGCCCTGGCCAAGTTGAATTAATGGCCGGGAGCGGGCGCAGCACCTCCGCTCTGGCAACGGCGGCACTCACCCTTCCCCCTTCATGATCGATCGAATCAACAAGCTTCGGCAGGATTTCGGCGCCCGAGTTGCTCAGGCGACCGATGCCGACGCCGTGAACCGGCTGCGCATCGAATTCCTCGGCAAGAAGGGCCACCTTGCCCAAGCCATGCAGGAGTTGCGCGCGGTTCCCGCCGCCGAGAAGCCCGCCGTCGGAAAATTTATCAACGAATTCAAGCAACATGTTGAACGGCTGCTTGGCGAGCAAGCGGAAAAATTCGGCAAGCAGGCCGGCGCCGGGCGGGAGCGAACGTTCGACACGTCGCTTCCGGGAAGGCGGGAGACCCCGGGTTCGCTGCACCCCATTACCCAGACCCTCGACGAAATCGAAACTATTTTTCACGGCCTGGGGTTTCGCGTGGAAGAGGGGCCGGAAATCGAGAGCGATTACTACAATTTCGAAGCCCTCAACATTCCCAAGGATCATCCCGCCCGCGACATGCAGGACACGTTTTATGTCGAGGGCGACACGGTGCTGCGCACCCACACCTCGCCGGTGCAAATCCACGTCATGGAGCGGCAGGAGCCGCCGCTGCGCATCATCGCCCCCGGACGCGTTTACCGTTGCGATTCGGACGTTTCGCACACGCCTATGTTTCACCAGATCGAGGGCTTGATGGTGGACGAGGGGGTGTCCTTCAGCCACCTGAAAAGCGTGATGAATATTTTCGTGCACCAGGTGTTCGGAAAGAACACCAGCGTCCGCTTTCGCCCCAGCTTTTTCCCTTTTACCTGCCCGAGTGCCGAAGTGGACATTCAGTGTGTCATGTGTTCCGGCAAGGGTTGCCGGGTGTGTTCGCAGACGGGATGGCTGGAAATCCTCGGCGCGGGAATGGTCGACCCCGCGGTGTTCGAGGCGGTGGGTTATGATCCGGAGAGATGGACGGGGTTCGCCTTTGGAATGGGCATCGAGCGCATCACCATGCTCAAGTACGGCATCAACGACATCCGCCTGTTTTTCGAAAACGACCTTCGCTTTCTCCGTCAGTTTTAAATCCCGGCTGCCGTGGCCGGTCTCAAGCGAAGGAAACCCACCTTCATTCGTCTCGCTGTTGCCGGCGCCCTGGCTGGGATGCTGGGCCTGGCTCTCATCTACCTTCTCATAAATAAAAAATACGAGTGGATTCCCAAGCCCCTGGTGGAGCGTGCGCGGCAGCCGGATCTTCTCGAAAATCCCGCCGCGAAACGCTGCGGAGAATGTCACGAGACGATTTTCAAGGCGTGGCAACAAAGTCGGCACGCGCGCGCCTGGGTGAGCGAAACCTACATCAAGGATTCCGAGAACCGCAGCAAGGAAAAATGCCTGCCCTGCCACATTCCCCGCGAGGTGAGGGCAGGGCGCAAGCCGGAACCGCGCCTTAAACTCCGCGAGGAAGGCATCTACTGCGTTCCCTGCCACGTGGCGAGGGGGAAGATCAACGGCCCCTACGCCCTGTATTCCCCGCCGCACCCGACGGACAAGAGCGACGGGCACCGGAAATCGGTGTTCTGCGTTCCCTGCCACGAAAAGACCTACAAGGAGTGGCGAGCCACGGGCCACGATGATACCTGCCAGAAATGTCATATGCCGCGCGCGGCGGGCAGGCTGGTACAAAACCCGATTTTAAAATACTTCCATGCGCCGAAAGACGTGGCGGACCGTCGTTTTCCACATGGTGAAATCGGTCCGCGCGAGATCGCTCTCCGTGTAGATTTCACGCCGGGCCGGGTGCGGGTGGTTCTCCTGAACGATCGCGTGCCGCATTTTATTCCCACCGCCGATAATGGCGACCCACGCCTCTACCTCACTGTCCTGCAGTTCGATGGGGCGGGCGAAAGGCTGGATAAAACGCGGGAGATTCTGGCGCCGCAGCAGGAAACCGCCCTGCCCTACAAAAAGGAAGTCGCCTTTCAATATCCCTTGGAGAAAGGCGCAAGGCGGCTTTCGGTCCTCGTCGAGTACAAGCCCGCCTGGTCTCAGGAAAAGACCGAGGTGCTGAGAGAATCTTACGATATCAATTTTTGATTTGGTGGGCCCGCACCGTGTCATTAGAATAGAAGGTGCGCCCGGCATCCCGCCTGAGGTGTGCGCGTTTCCTAGAATATTTGATCTGTTAAGGCGACATGTATTAACCCCACTCCAAGGAGGTCGTATGAAAGCAGTTTGCAGGTTTTCCTGCGTGGCGGCCCTGGTTTTCCTGATTTTGGTTCCCGCCGTGGCGAGCGCGAAGGATTTCTTCGTCAAGCAGCCGCCCGCTTCGCTCGACAAGCTCTACCCGCCGCTCAGCAAGGAGCCGAAATGGATTCAACAGATGCACAAGATGAGCGGCAGCTTCGGCGGGGTGTTCGTCAACATGAAAGAGGGCGACTGGGAAAACGCCGAGAAACTGGCCGGGCAGTTCGTCGAGGCTTATAAGGAAACATCCAAAATGGTCCCGGAATGGGAAGAGTACTTCGATCTCGACGCGGCGAGGAAATTCGCTGAGACGGTGAAAACCCGAGACGGAACCGAAATTGGCAAGGCGGCAGGGCCCGTGGGCAAGACCTGCGGCAAATGCCACGGGGATAACGAGGTCTCGGTGTGGGCGAAATACCACTGGCCGTCGTTTCACGAGGTCAAAGTCATTGATCCGCATGACGACAAGGAAGTGGAATTCGATGAATACATGAAGAGCATTTCCGGGGCGTTTAAGGGCGTAACCGTCAACTTCAAGGAAGGCCAAAACGACCGTGCGGGAAAGGCGGCGCGCGTATTCAAGGCAAAATACACCGAATTAAAATCGACCTGCTCCAAATGCCACACCAATGGTGATGTCAAGCGGTTCTATGTGGGGGAATCCGTCTCCGCCGCGCTGTCCGGGTTGGTGGACGAGCTGCGTAAGGAAAAGCCGGACCCTGGGAAAGTCTGGCAGAATGTCGGCATCATTGGCAGGGAAGGGTGTAAGCACTGTCACCTGGTGCACCGTTCCGCCTCGTTCATCAAAGAGCGCTGGGAGGAGAAATAGGCCTCCTCCACCTGGATGCTGGCACGGCGGGAATTAAAACGGGCGCCTCAGACTCCCAATTGGGGTTTGAGGCGCCCGTGGTTTTTGGGCAATTCCTTATGCGTGCAACGAGCGGTCACCGGGTGCGGTTTAAGACCGCTTTTGAAATCGGGCCGATGGAGGCCTCAGGGCTTGAGCGTTTCGTGATAAATCTCGCTGCCCTTGTCCTTGAAGGTTTTCGACATCGCCTCCATGCCTTCCTTAAGCGCCTCTTCCTCTTCGAGGCCTTTCTCGCGCGCGTAGTCGCGCACGTCCTGCGTGATTTTCATCGAGCAGAAATGCGGCCCGCACATGGAGCAGAAGTGGGCGGTTTTCGCCGAATCGGAAGGCAGGGTCTGGTCGTGAAAGTTGCGAGCGCGCTCGGGGTCGAGCGAGAGGTTGAATTGATCCTCCCAACGGAACTCGAAACGCGCCTTGCTGAGCGCGTCATCGCGCACCCGGGCTCCTGGGTGGCCCTTGGCGAGGTCAGCGGCGTGGGCGGCGATCTTGTATGTGATGACGCCTTCCTTCACGTCCTCCCTGTTGGGCAGGCCCAAGTGCTCCTTCGGCGTCACGTAGCACAGCATGGCGCAGCCGTACCAGCCGATCATGGCGGCGCCGATGCCGCTGGTGAAATGATCGTAACCAGGGGCGATGTCGGTGGTGAGCGGGCCCAAGGTGTAAAACGGCGCTTCGCCGCACACTTCAAGCTGCAGGTCCATGTTCTCCTTGATCATGTGCATGGGGATGTGGCCAGGGCCTTCGATCATGGTCTGCACGTCGTGCTTCCAGGCAATCTGGGTGAGTTCGCCCAGGGTCTTGAGTTCCGAGAACTGCGCCAGGTCGTTGGCGTCGGCCACCGACCCCGGGCGCAACCCGTTGCCCAGCGAGAAGCTGACGTCGTAGGTTTTCATGATCTCGCAGATTTCCTCGAAATG
>CP070799.1:663817-671809 GCA_020343535.1 Nitrospinaceae bacterium
CTCGGTGGGCAGGCGCTTGCCGAGGAAGCGGCAGTAGGCATCGGCACCGATCCACGAAACGCGGTTCGCCGGATAATTTTCCAGGCCCTCTCTCGGACGATAGCGGCCACCCACCTTTTCGAGGGTGACGGAGGGGCCGAGTTCAATATAACGATGCGGTTCCTGCTGCTCGTTCAGGAAGCGGGAAAACTCGGCGCTGGTCACCTCGTAACGGTCGATCCAGAATTCGTCGAGGTAGATCTCGTGCACGGGACCCTCGTCGACATCGCCCCACTCGCGGTCGTTCTCAATTTCGAAACCCATGGTGAACGGGCCTTCGGGCACCCGAACCATTTCCTGATGTTGACCCTCATTCAGCGGGCGGGCGGCGCATCCGCCTAAAACCGTAAAAATGGCAAGAGCGAGGCCCCAACGGACCCTGCTCAATACACCGGTTGAACCGGAGGGTGCAAATAGGGTATGCTTAAGCAACGTAAACATCATCCTCAAAGGTTTCATGGTCAAATTCTGCCTCCAGTGCAAGAACGCCTTCTGGGGGGGCCGCTACTGCCCGAAATGCGAAGGCGAGATCTTGCTGCTCGACGCGGCGGAGCCGGAAAACCAGAAATACCTGGGCGAACTCAATATCGACGTACGGCCCAAGTATTACGCGCGCAGCTCGATGCTGCTCACCTGTTTCGGCTTCATCATGGCGTTGCCGCTCGGCGCGTTCGTGTTTCTTCGGGGCATGGCGCATTCGGGCAACGTTCCGCTATGGGCCAGTATCGGGGTCGCCACGGTGGTCGTCATTTCCTGGGGCGCTTGGTTCCTGTCGCGCGTCCTCTTCGACAAGCAAATGGAAAAAGTCGAGGACGCCAAGGAACTTCAGCTCGACTGACCAGCGCGCCTTCAGTCCCCGCGTCGGCCGATGTCCTTGCGGTAGTGCATTCCCTCCCAGCGTATTTTTTCCACCGCGCGGTAGGCGCTTTCGATGGCTTCGCTGGGGCTTGTCCCCAACGCGGTAACACCGAGCACGCGGCCTCCGCGGGTAAGGACCCGGCCATCATGGCTTTGGGTTCCGGCGTGAAACACCACCACGCCGGGCAGCGCCCCGGCTTCATCGATCCCTTCGATGACCTTGCCCTTCTCATACGTGCCCGGATACCCCTCGGCCGCCATCACCACGCACACCGCCGTGTCGCCCGACCATTCGATGGAGCGCCCGGCCAGTTGACCGTCGATGCAGGCCTCGAACAGGGGGACGATGTCGCTTCGCATGCGCATGAGCAGCGGCTGCGTTTCCGGATCGCCGAACCGGGCATTATATTCCAACACCTCGGGGCCGCGCTCAGTCAGCATCAGCCCGGCGTAGAGCAGGCCATGGTAAGGGCGGCCCTCCTCCGCCATGGCCCGCACCGTGGGCACCAGGATCTCGTCGGTCACCTGCCGGGACAGGGCCGGAGTGAGCACCAGCGCGGGTGAATAGGCCCCCATGCCGCCGGTGTTTGGCCCGCGGTCACCGTCGTAGGCCGCTTTGTGATCCTGGGCGGATGCGAGCGGCAGCACGGTTTTTCCATCGGTGAATGCGAGCACCGACACTTCATGGCCTTCAAGAAACTCCTCGACAACGATGTGGTTGCCCGCCTCGCCGAATTGCTTGTCGCGCATGATGGTATCGATGGCCGCGCGGGCCTCCGCGCCATTCTTGCACAGGATAACGCCCTTGCCCGCGGCGAGGCCGTCGACCTTGACCACCAGCGGTTCGCTTTTTCCTTCGACGTAGGCAGCCGCTTCGTCGGCGGCGGTGAAGACCTCGTATTCGCCGGTGGGGATGCCGTATTTTTTCAGCAGGTTTTTGCAGAAAACCTTGCTGCCCTCGATTTCGGCGGCGCGCGCGTCGGGGCCGAAGGCCCTCAGCCCCGCTTCCTTGAAACGGTCGACGATGCCGGCCACCAAAGGTTGCTCGGGCCCGACAACGGTCAATCCGATGCGGTTTTCCGTGGCGAAACCAATGAGACCGTCGATGTCCTCGGCGGCGATGGCGACGTTCTCGGCCACTAGGGCGGTGCCGGCGTTTCCCGGCGCGCAGTACACTTTTTCCACGTCCGGGCTCTGGCCGATCTTCCAGGCCAGGGCGTGCTCGCGGCCGCCTCCGCCCACCACCAATACTCGCATTCTCGTCTCCCCTATTAAGGCCGCTCAACAAGAGGGTATTATAAAGCGGAAAATTTATATAAAATGCCCGCAGGTTGCAAGCATTAACCCGTTCCCCGCGAGATGATGGTCCGCCTTCAATCCATTTCCAAGGCCTTCGCCGCCGGCCAGCCGGTGATAGACGACTTCTCCCTCGAGATCGAGACCGGAGAGCGCTTTATTCTTCTTGGCCCAAGCGGCTGCGGGAAAACCACGCTGCTGCGCCTGATCGCCGGTTTCGAAAAACCCGATAAGGGCGGCATTTTCATTGAAGGACAAAACGTCGTTCACATGCCGGTGGAGCAGCGCCCCGTCGGTTTCATCTTTCAGAATCACGCGCTTTTCAAGCACATGACGGTCTACGACAACATCGCCGTGGGCCCCAGGGTGCGCAAGGAGGACGAAACGTCGATTCGAAAGAGGATCGGCAAGCTGCTTTCCATCACCGGCCTCAAAGGGCTGGAAAGTGCCTATCCAGGACGGTTGAGCGGCGGGGAATCGCAGCGCGTGGCCATCGCCCGGGCACTCGCAAACCGGCCCAAGCTGCTGCTGCTCGACGAGCCACTTTCGGCCCTCGACCCCTCCCTCAGAAAAAACCTGCGTCAGGAACTGGTGGAGATGCAACAGTCGCTTGGCATCACCTTTCTGTTCGTCACGCACGATCAGGAGGAAGCAATGGAATTGTCGGACCGCATGGGCATTCTGCAGGGTGGCCGCCTGCTTCAGGCGGGCACTCCCGCCGAATTGTACGACCGGCCCGCCTCTCCCTTTGTCGCCGGTTTCATCGGCGAGGTGAATCGTCTCACAGGAACCGTGATAAAGCAAACCGGCAGTGTGGTGAAAATCGATTTCGGACCGGAGCTGACACTCGTTGCCGCCACCGGCGGCCACTGGCTGGAAGGCGAGAGCGTGCTGGGCTTCATCCGCCCGCCGCGTCTGGCGTTTCAACCCTCGGACGACCCCGAAGGCGGCGGTCGCAACCGGATCGCGGGAATGGTTCGGCAGTGCACGTTTTACGGGGATCACTTTCTTCTCACGGTTGAACTCATCGGGGGAGCCCGGCTCAGCGTCAAGTCCCACCCGCAGCCCATGGGCGAGGTTCTTGCTCCAGGAACGCGCGGCTTCGTTCGCATCCCCGAGGAAAGCCTGATTCTATTTCGCCCGCCGCCCGGCGGTGAGAGGAGGCTCGATGCACGCGAGAACTGAGCGGCGCCGATTTTCCTTGGCGCGGATGCTGCAATGGATTCTTGGCCTGACGGCCGCGGCCCTCACGCTCGGCTGCCAGGAAGCTTCGGAAAGCGTTCCGGGGCTGCGCCCCAGGCTCACCGTCGCCACCGACACGACGCTCATCCCCATGTCATACATCAACGACGATGGCAACATCGTCGGTTTCGAGCCCGACCTGCTCACGGAGGTTTCAAAACGCGCCGGATTCGACTACGATCTGGTCAACGTCGAATGGCCGGGCCTGTTCGGCGGTCTGATCACGAAAAAGTTCGACCTCGTCATCAGCTCGGTCACCATTCTCGAAGAGCGCAAGGAGCGCATGGCCTTCAGCCGGCCTTATCTAAAAAGCGGACTGGCGCTGGTGGTGCGCAAGGATTTCGACGGGGTCGAATCGGTGGACGACCTGACGGAGAAAAAAATACTGACCGGCGCCCAGGTCGGAACCACCGCTTATTTCTTCCTGGAAGAGCGGCCCCATATCCCCTTAAAGGGCTATCAGGTCTACGGTCATGCCATCGCAGACCTTATCAACGGCGAGGTCGACGCGGTGGTCGGCGAAAGCACCGGCACGTTGTATTATAAAAATCAGCAGAAGGAATATTTTCAGAAAATCCGCATGGTGGGCGAAATTCTCACCGAGGAGTTTTACGGCATCGTCCTGCGCAGGGAGGATCAGGAGCTGAAGAACCGCATCGACCGGGCGCTTGCTGAACTGCTGACGGATGGCACCGTCGCCCGCCTGCATGAGAAGTGGGAACTCGGCCGGGCGGCTGCGGTGCCCGCCCCTCCGGCCCGCTGAGGCGAAAAGCTTAGGGAAAATGGAACCTCAAACACCAGAAGCATCAGGAAACAAGACCGCCCGGCCCGGCCATTGGGCGTGGAACATCGTGGTGGCGGCGAGCTTTCTCCTCCTCGTCTATTTGCCCGCCAACGACGCTTTTCTCCCCGACCCGGCGGAACGCGATTACCTGCGGCTCTTGCCGTTTTTGCCCAAGGGTATTTTCTATACCCTGATGGTCACGCTTCTCGGCAGCCTCTCGGCGATCGTGGTGGGATTTCTGGTGGGGCTCGGCAAGCTGTACCTGGGACCCCTGGCGAGGACGGTCCTGTCCATCTACACCGAGGTGCTGCGCGGCGTTCCCCTCCTCGTGCTGTTGTTCTATATCTATTACGCACTCGGCGAGTTTTTTCACATGCCCGCCCTGCTGGCGGCGGTGATCGGCTTCGGCCTGTGTTATGGCGCCTACATGGCCGACGTGTTTCGCGCCGGCATCGAGTCGGTGCCCAGGGAGCAGGGCGAGGCGGCGCGCAGCCTGGGCATGACGCCGATCCAGGCTCTGTTTCAGATCGTCCTGCCGCAGGCGATGCGCACCCTCATTCCCGCCATCGGCAACCAGACCCTCGGCATGCTGAAAGACACCAGCCTGGTTTCGGTGCTCGCAATTTCAGACATCCTGCGCGTCGGCAACGAACACGCGACGAAACACTTCAATTATTTCGAGACCTACACCTACGTCGCCCTCACCTATCTGCTGCTCACCCTTCTCATGTCGCGCCTCGTCCTTCACATGGAACAGCGTTACCGGAGCCCCGCGTGATGTCAGACGTTGGCCAGCTTCCGGCGCTCGCCCCTTAAGTAGCGCATCACGTCCACCGCGTCAATGAGCAGCGAGAGTGCGTTCATCAGGAAAAGCGCGCGCAGCCAAATGCCGAAGTGCTCGCTCGCGGGCGCAAGCTCGACCCGCCCCCATAACCAGGCAAGCAGCGGCAGCCAGAACACGTGCATCAGGCCCAGCAGGCGGGTGAAGCCCTGCCGCTTCACCAGGAGCGCGCCGGTGATGAAACCGGCGATAAACGCCGCCAGCGTCCACCCCGCCTCCGGCCGGCCCCAGAAAAAGAGCGGCGCAACCATATTTACCCCCGCCAGCGCATGCACCCACAACTTCCAGAACAGGGGCATGGAGCGGATTCCACGCATCAAGCCGAGTGCATCATCGATCATCGTTTTTTCCATCCGAAAGTGTGAATAGGCAATTTACCCCATGGGTCGCGCCAGGGTGGCCGAGGATTACAGAATCGGCCCGCCGAAAGAAAAAAATTTTCCCGGCGGGTGAAAAAAACCCTGCCAAATCCTATATTATAGTGCAGTCCGTTTTGTTAAAAACAAGGAGGAAGGCCATGAACATGTTTGCCGATGAGGAGGAAATGCTCCTCGAACCCCACCTCGATCCGGAGGATTATTTCGCCGTCCGAGGCCGCCTGTGGGACCCCCGCGAGGAAGACCACACCATCGAAATCAGCCACGAGATGGGGCTCAAGCGTTTCCGTGAAATGAGAGACGCCCGGACCCATTACGACCGTCTGAACTACAGTGATTTTCAGGTGAAATCCGGCGAGGACATTCGGCTGGAGCTGCTCCACTTCCGCTTCGGCTTTCCGCACGTGGTATCCAGCCGCATCCTGTTCCCGCCCGCCTGAAGCCGGAGATCAGGAGCGGGTCTTGCGGGTGAGCACTAGATACTCCTCTTCCAGGCGGTCCAGCACCACATCCCAGGAAAATTCCAGCGCGGCCTCGCGGCAGCGGGTTTGCAGGGCCCTGAGATCATCGGGCTGCTTGAGGACGGGTTTGACGGCGCTGGCAACGGCCTCGGGCGTATCGCGCCAGAACACCAGGGATTCGTCGATCTTCCGCACCACTTCCGCCACCCCAGTATCCGGCGGCGCGAATACCGGGGCGCCCGCCGCCAGGGCCTTGAGGGCCTCGCGCTCCACCGCTTCCGGACAGGGAGCGGGCAGGAGAAACACATCGGCCAATTGCAGGTAGCGGGGCCAGGCCCCGGACACCACCGGCCCAAGAAAATGGATTTGCTCCTTCATCCCCAGCCGGTGAACGAGCGCGGTGATCTCGCTTTTGGGCGGCTCCTCCCCCAGCACCAGCAGACCGAAGCTCTCGCCAGGCGGCGCCCCGGCTGCCATCGACATTCCCAGGATCACGTTCTCCAACCCCTCGAGCGCGCCCTCCACATCGACGGTGATGAAAAACGAACCCGCACCGGGCAACCCCAGAGCGGCGCGCGCATCCTCGCAGCTTTCCCCGAGAGGCGTGTAGGCCTTCTCCACATCCACCCCGGGGGAAATCTCGCGCAGGCGTGGCTTGCGGATGGAATATGACTTCAGAAAAACGTCACGGGAATAACGACTGGAAAAAAGAATGCTCTTTGAACGCTTGAGGCAACGCTGCTCGCCGAAACGGCGCCAGCGAAACAACGCGGCGGGAAAACCCTCGAAACCAGCCGGATCGTAACCGTCCCGCCGGTACTCGGTGACCACCGGCAGGCGGGAAAGACGCGGGTTCCTAAAGGCGAGAAAACCGAACAGCGGATCGTGAATATGGATCAGATCGATGCCCCCGTCGTCGAGCAGGCGGTTGATCCGCTTTCCGAGGGCGCGGTACAGGCGGTAAATGCTCCGCGAGTGACGGGGGTCCAAACGGTGGACGTTCACTCCGCCCTGCAGATCCCCTTCCGGCACACCGGGCGGGCCGACGAACCAGTGAATGCAGTGGCCGCGCCTTGCAAGGCGCTGGTTGAGCTCCCCCACCTGAGCAAGACTCCGCGCCCCTTCTCCCCTCACAAAGAAGGGGCCGAGCGATAAGACGCGCAGTTTATCATCGGATTGGCCCATTATACCCCGCGGTCCTTAAAAGTTAAGGCATCATAAGGGGAAAGCGGCCTTAAAGCAAGCAGGCAACACCCCGGCTAGGCCTTGCCAAATGCCCCGCGCGAGAGTATATTTAATATGTTGGGATAATTATAAATCACACCACACCGCCAAGCAAATTCGGGGGCGATTTGGGTTCGACGGGAGGAATGAGACTAAGGTTGCATGCACGGGATGCCGTTGGCCCGTAAAAAAACGGCACTCACATAATCGCCAACGATTATGAAGTTGCTGTAGCTGCTTAATAAAATAAGCTAGTTACCGTCCGCTTTTCCCCCGCCCACAGGGAAAAGGCCGGGCGTCATTAAAGTGGGCTGGCCAGGCTTTCATGTCTCGGGGAAACTGGCGAGAACTCACGAGACTGGCCCGGAAGACACCCTGCCCTTGGGGGGACGACCGGGTGAGATCCAAAACAAGGGACAAGCATGTAGACGCCTTAAGTTAAAACCTTTCGGACGGGGGTTCAATTCCCCCCGCCTCCACCATTTTAAAATCCAACAAAGTTCAAGGAAGTCCGTAAGCCCTATAAAAATAGGGCTTTTTTATTGCCTTAATGTCCGATAAGGGGTATTATGAAACTGTGAAATCCGACTTATTTTGGGGGTACGGTTCAGGGTACCCCAAAATTTTTTTATGGCGATACCCCAATAATGCCGTTAACTGCTGAAATTATTGAAGAAGCTAAGCCCGGTATCGATTCCACGGGAAATCCGACCGACAAGGCTTATAAAATATGGGATTGAGGAGGGCTGTTCCTTTTGGTCACCCTCACCGGGGGGAAGTGGTGGCGATTTAAGTATCGCTATGAAGGCAAGGAAAAGCAACTCTCCCTCGGTACTTATCCCTTCGTCCCCCTTTCCGAAGCTCGTCAAA
>CP070799.1:671909-679771 GCA_020343535.1 Nitrospinaceae bacterium
AAGACCTGGTCGCGCCGGTCCACCGTGACGCCGGATTTTGTCGGCCACACGCTGGCGGTTCATAATGGCAAGAAATTCATCCCCGTGTTCATCTCCGAAAACATGGTGGGGCACAAGCTCGGGGAATTCGCGCCGACGAGAACCTTCCGTTCCCATGGCGGCAAGACCAAAAAGGCCGGGGCCAAATAAATACGGATAGAGACGACGAATCATGCAAGTGCAAGCGAAATTGAGACACACGCGGACGGCGCCGAGAAAGGCGCGCTTGGTGGCCAATATGATCCGCGGCAAAAACGTGAACGACGCGATGAACATTCTCATGTTCACGCCCAAACGCGTGGCCGAAAAATTTCAGAAGTTGCTCAAGTCGGCCATTGCCAATGCGGAAGAAAATCACAAGGTGCTGGATGTGGACGACCTGGTAGTAAAAAACGTCCTGGTGGATGAAGGGGTGACCTGGAAGAGGAACCTGCCCCGCGCCCGGGGCATGGCGACCATGCTGCGCAAGCGGACGAGCCACATCACCCTGATATTAGAAGAAAAATAATTACCGGAGAAAGCACGTGGGTCAAAAAGTTCATCCCTATGGGTTTCGCCTGGGTTACAACAAGACCTGGATTTCCAGCTGGTACGCCCGCAAGGACTATGCCGACCTGCTGCAGGAAGATATTTCGCTCAGGAAGCACATCATGAAGTCCCTGTCGCATGCGGGTATCTCCAAGGTGGAAATCGAGCGCTCGGCCAACCGGGTGAGGATCAATATTCACACCGCCCGCCCCGGCATCATCATCGGAAAAAAGGGGTTGGAGGTCGATCGCCTGAAGGACGAGTTGCAGAAGGTGATGGAGGGCAAGCAGGTGAGCCTGAACATCAAGGAGGTCCGCCGGGCGGAGCTCGACGCGCCCCTCATCGCACAAAACATCGCCCTGCAACTTGAGAAGCGGGTTTCCTTTCGCCGGGCCATGAAGAAGAGCGTAGTGTCTTCCCTACGCTTCGGGGCATTGGGCATCAAGATCCGCGTGTCAGGCCGGCTGGGCGGAATGGAAATCGCCCGTAGCGAATGGTACCGCCAGGGCCGGGTTCCCCTGCACACCCTGCGCGCCGACATCGATTACGGGACCGCGGCGGCCAACACCACCTTCGGTGTCATCGGCGTAAAAGTGTGGGTCTACCGTGGGGACATTATTCCGGAGAAAAGCCGCGCGTCCGAGAATGTTGAGGCCGCGGGTGAAAAGGCATAAAGCGATAACAGGCGGGGCCAAGGGCCTCGAAGGAGTTTAAGCATCATGTTGATGCCCAAGAAAGTCAAATACAGGAAGCGCCATAAGGGGCGGATGCGCGGCACCGCTTACCGCGGGGGCCAGTTGAGCTTCGGTTCCTTCGGCCTGCAGGTTCTGGAGTGCGGCCGCATCACCAACCGTCAAATCGAAGCCGCCCGAATCGCCATGACCCGCCACGTCAAGCGCGGAGGCAAGATCTGGCTCCGGATTTTTCCCGACAAGCCGATTTCCAAGAAACCCGCTGAAACGCGCATGGGCAAGGGCAAGGGCAACCCAGAATACTGGGTCGCGGTGGTCAAGCCGGGGCGGGTATTATACGAGATGGAAGGCGTGGCCGAACCCATCGCAAAAGAGGCGTTCCGGCTGGCGGCCCACAAGTTGCCGCTCAAGACCCGGTTCGTGGTAAAGGACTAGAGCGGGAAACCCATGAAAGCACAGGAAATCAGAGAACTCTCCGTTCAGGAGAGAAAAGACAAGATCGCCGACCTGGAGCAGGAACTCTTCAACCTGAAGTTTCAGCTGGCGACCGGCAAGATTGAAAACCCGAGCCGGCTCAGGTTGATTCGCAGGACCTTGGCCAGGATCAAAACGGTGCAGCGGGAGAATTCGGAAACGGGTGATGCCCCGGTAACCGCCAAGCCCGAAGCCTAAGGCGCAAGAAAGTCTAAAAGGAGCTATCTTTGAAAAGTTCGGTCAAGAGAAAAACCATGACGGGCGTCGTCGTCAGCGACAAAATGGATAAAACCGTTGTCGTTCGGGTGGAGCGGCGGCTGTCCCACCCCAAGTTTAAAAAAGTGGTTAAAACCACGAGCAAGTACAAAGTCCACGATGAAAAAAATGAATGTCAGGCGGGGGATCATATCGTCATCTGCGAGACTCGACCCCTGAGTAAATATAAGCGCTGGCGGTTGCTCGAGATCCTTAAGCGAGCTGAAGGCGTGGACAAGGAAAAAGCCCAATGATTCAGTTAAGAACCGTAATGGAAGTGGCCGACAACAGCGGCGCCAAAGTCGTCCAGTGCATCAAGGTGCTGGGCGGTTCCCGCCGGCGTTATGCGCGAATCGGCGATATCATTGTCGTCGCGGTAAAGGAAGTTGACCCGGGCGGCAATTTCAAGAAAGGCGACGTCAAGAAGGCCGTGGTGGTGCGCACCAAGAAGGAGATCCGGCGCTCGAACGGAAGTTACATCAAGTTCGACAACAACGCAGCAGTGCTCATCGGTGATGGCCGGGACCCGATCGGCACCCGTATTTTCGGCCCCGTCGCGCGTGAACTTCGGGCGCGCCGGTTCATGAAAATCCTTTCCTTGGCGCCGGAGGTCCTGTGATGGCAAAAGCGCGAGCCCGCGTGGGGCTGAAGAAGGACGATATCGTCCAGGTGACCACCGGCAAGGAAAAAGGAAAAAAAGGCAAAATCCTGTCCGTCCTGGTGGATGAGGGCCGGGTTACGGTCGAGAAGTTGAACCTGTTCAAGCGTCATATGAAGGGCGATGGTAAAACCCGCCAGGCCGGGATTGTCGAATCCGAGGGCAAGATCGCCATTTCCAACGTGATGCTGATGTGCGACAAGTGCGGCAAGGGTGTCCGCATTAAACGGAAAAAGCTGGAAGACGGCAAGCGCGTTCGCGTGTGTGCGAAATGCGGCGAAGTGATGGATAAAATCTGATATGGCAAACTTGAAAGTCGCATTCGACGAAAAATACAAGGCCCAAATCCAGAAAGACCTCGGGCTTCAAAATGTGATGCAGGTCCCCCGCATGGAAAAAATCGTCATCAATGTGGGCCTGGGGGAAGCGTTGCAGAATGCCAAGCTCATTGAGTCGGGGATCGAGCAATTGCGCCTGATCACCGGTCAGCAGCCGGTGGTGACGCGGGCGAAAAAGGCGATCTCAAACTTCAAGTTGCGCGAAGGGGTACCCATTGGCCTGTGCGTCACCCTGCGCGGCAACCGCATGTACGAATTTCTGGAGCGGCTCATCTCCATTGCGTTGCCCCGGGTTCGGGATTTCAAGGGCGTCTCCCCGAAATCCTTCGACGGCCGCGGCAATTACACGCTGGGCATCAAGGAACAACTGATTTTTCCGGAAATTGATTACGACAAGATCGAAAAAATCAAAGGCATGAACATCACTCTTTGCACTACCGCAAGGACCGACGAGGAAGGAAAGAATCTGCTCAGCCACTTGGGTTTCCCCTTTCGCAAGTAAGGGCGGAACAAACCCGGCGGCGGCCAGGATCATGGACCCATTATGGCAAAAAAATCATTAATCTCCAAAGCCAGCAAGCCCCAAAAGTTCAAGGTCAGGGAATATAACCGGTGCCGCGTGTGCGGCCGGCCGCGGGCGTTTCTCAGGAAGTTCGGCATGTGCCGCATCTGCTTCCGCGAACGTTCCCTGCGCGGTGAAATCCCCGGCGTCACCAAGGCCAGCTGGTAATTGAATTGAGATAAGGAGTATAACCCGATATGTCGATGACCGATCCCATTGCGGATTTATTCACGCGAATTCGAAACGGCCTGATGGTGGGGCACGAGAAGATCGACGTCCCCAATTCGCGGATGAAGACGCGGATCGCAGAGATCCTGAAGGAAGAGGGCTTCATCAGGAATTTCCGCGTTTATGAAGACACCAAGCAGGGCATATTGAGAGTGTACCTGAAATACGCGGGGGATGAGCCCGTGATACATGGCTTGAAGCGCATCAGCAAGCCCGGCCGCCGGGCGTACGTGGGGAGGGACGATATCCCGCGCGTTCTCAACGGCCTGGGGCTGGCGATCCTGTCCACTTCCTCCGGGGTCCTGACCGACCAGCACTGCCGCGAAAAAGGCATCGGCGGCGAGGTCCTCGGATACATCTGGTAGAAAAAATAAAGAACCGATCATGTCAAGAATTGGAAAGTTACCTGTAAAGATTCCCTCCGGCGTTGAATGCAAGATTCAGGGCAGCCGGTTCAGTGTCAAGGGGCCCAAGGGCCAGCTTGAGCGGGATTTGCACCCCAACATGAAAGTCATCCAGGAGGAGAGCGAGGTGAAGGTGGTTCGCCCCTCCGACGCCAGGAACGACCGCGCCTTGCACGGGCTCACCCGGTCGCTGGTCAACAACATGGTGGTGGGGGTGACCGAAGGGTTTAGCAAGCAGCTCAACATCGTTGGCGTGGGTTACCGCGTCGAGTTCAAGGGGAAAGACCTCCTCTTGCACCTGGGTTTTTCGCATCCCATCGCTTACCCGGCGCCCAAGGGCATCGAGTTCGAGGTGGACTCCAAGGCCAACACCATCATCGTCAAGGGAATCGACAAGGAACGCGTCGGCCAGACGGCTGCTGAAATCCGCAAGTTCCGTCCGCCGGAGCCCTACAAGGGCAAGGGCGTAATGTATTCGACCGAGCGCATTCGGCGAAAAGTCGGAAAAACCGCTGCGGGAGGCAAGTAATAAGATTATGAAAACGACTGAAAGACGGCGGCTCAGAATTTCACGGAAAAACCGCATCAGGGCCAAGGTGCAGCGAAACATGGACCGGCCCCGGTTGACCGTGTTCAAGAGCGCCAAACATATTTACGCGCAAATCATCGATGACAATAACGGCAAGACCCTGGTGTCCGCTTCGACCATGACCCCGAGCTTCAAAGAGCAGATGAAAAACGGCGGCAACGTCAAGGCCGCCCACCTTGTGGGCAGCATCATCGGAGAACAGGCCGCGAAAGAGGGCATCAAGGAAGTATATTACGATAGAAACGGATTCATCTACACCGGCCGGGTCAAAGCCCTCGCCGATGCGGTGAGGGGAAAAGGCGTCAAGTTTTAACCCCTCCCCAGAAGAGCGAACGGGCCCAGGCATTAGGAGGCGTCATTGCAAGACCATAGCAATAACAAACAGGAATTCGTCGACAAGATCGTCAAGATCAACCGTGTCGCCAAGGTGGTGAAGGGCGGCCGGCGGTTCAGCTTTAGCGCCCTGGTGGTTGTCGGCAACCGCGAAGGGGAAGTTGGTTGGGGCTTGGGCAAGGCCAACGAAGTGCCCGAGGCCATCCGCAAGGGAGTCGAGAAGGCCAAGAAAAACATGATTTCCGTGCAGCTGGACGGTTCGACCATTCCCCATGAAGTCATCGGCGCCTATGGCGCGGGCCGGGTCCTTTTGAAGCCCGCATCGCGGGGAACCGGGTTGATTGCCGGCGGCGCGGTGCGGGCGGTTTTGGAGGCGGCGGGAGTGCGCGACATTCTCACAAAATGCCTGAGGACCAATAACCCGCACAATGTAGTGAAAGCGACCATCGAGGGCTTGCGAAGCCTGCGCGGCCGGGCCACCTGCGCCGGAGTTCGCGGCAAAACCCTCGCCGAATAAAATCAGCCGGGAAGCAACCATGATCACCTTATCGAATTTAAAGCCGCCGCGCGGCGTAAAGAAAAACCGGAAGCGCATCGGCCGCGGCATCGGCTCGGGAACGGGCAAAACCAGCGGCAAGGGGCAGAAGGGCCAGAAATCCCGTTCGGGAGGCAACCCGCACCCCTGGTTTGAAGGCGGCCAGATGCCGCTGTACCGCCGGTTGCCGAAGCGCGGGTTCACCAATATCTTCAGAAAAGAGTACGAGGTGGTCAATGTCGGCCAGCTTGCGGGGATAACCGGGGTCGACCCTGTAACGCCGGCGGTCCTTAAGGAAAAGGGATTGATCAAAAAGGCCGATGCCGTAAAAATCCTTGGTAACGGCGATCTGCCCGCAGGCATGAACGTGGAGGCGCATAAATTCAGCCGATCGGCCATGGAGAAAATCGAGAAGTCCGGGGGAAAGGCAAAAATCATTTAAATGAGCGGAGCTCAAGCAGCTGGCAGCATATTCAAGGTTCCCGAGCTGAAACGGAGAATTTTATTTACACTCGGGCTTCTGATCGTATATCGGATAGGCGCACACATTCCGACACCGGGCATCAACTCCATGGCGTTGGCGGAGCTGTTTTCCCGGGCGGCGGGAACGATATTGGGTTTCTTCAATATGTTTTCCGGCGGCGCGCTCAGCCGGTTGACGATTTTTGCCTTGGGCATCATGCCCTACATCAGTTCGTCCATCATCATACAGCTGATGACGATGGTTTCCCCGACGCTTGCGCGGCTAAAGAAGGAAGGCGAGCAGGGGCAGAAAAAAATCACCCAGTATACCCGCTACGGCACCGTGCTATTGAGCGGAATTCAGGGTTCCGGCATTGCGGTGGCGCTGGAGGCGATGACGAGTCCCGGCGGCACCCCCATCGTGCCCACCCCTGGCTGGTCGTTCCGCATGATGACGGTCCTGACCTTGACGGCGGGCACCTGTTTTCTCATGTGGCTGGGTGAGCAGATCACCGAGCGCGGCATTGGCAACGGCATCTCCCTGATCATCTTCTCGGGCATCGTGGCGGGGACGCCGGCGGCGATTTTTCAATCGATGGATCTCATGGGTACCGGCGAGCTTTCTGTGCTCGTGGTGCTGTTCCTGATGGTCCTGATGATTTTCGTGGTGGGGGCCATCGTCTTCACCGAGGGGGGTCAGCGGCGGATTCCCATTCAGTACGCCAAGCGCATGGTGGGAAAAAAGATGTACGGCGGTCAGAGCACCCATTTGCCGCTGAAGGTGAATACCTCTGGCGTCATTCCGCCGATATTCGCCTCGTCGCTCATCATGTTTCCGGCGTCCATCGGCCAATTCACCACGCATCCGATGATGCAGACGGTTTCCGGGTGGCTGACTCCGGGCAACCTGGTGTACAGCCTGATATTTACCGGGCTGATATTTTTCTTTTGTTATTTTTATACAGCCGTCATCTTTAACCCGGTGGATGTCGCTGAAAACTTTAAAAAATACGGTGGTTACGTTCCCGGCATCCGGCCTGGCGCCAAAACCGCCGAGTATATCGACCATATCCTTTCAAGGATCACCTTTTATGGTGCGATCTACCTTTCTTTGGTCTGTATTTTGCCGGATTATTTGATAAAATATTTCAACATTCCGTTCTATTTTGGTGGAACCAGTCTTTTGATCGTCGTGGGTGTTTCTCTGGACACCATGCAGCAGATTGAATCTCATCTGGTCATGCGGAATTACGAGGGATTTGTCAAAAAGGGAAGACTCAAAGGCCGCCGAGGCTGATCCATGAGGTTGATTCTTTTAGGGCCCCCGGGTGCGGGGAAGGGGACCCAGGCGAAGTTGCTGAAGGAAAAATTCGGGATTCCGCAGATTTCCACCGGAGACATTCTCCGGAAAGCCATCCGGGACAACACCGAACTCGGAGTCAAGGTCCGGACCTTCATGGACGGCGGCAGGTTGGTGCCGGATGACCTCGTGATTCGGTTGATTCGGGAAAGAATTCGGCAGGAGGACTGCCGCAACGGGTTCATCCTCGACGGTTTTCCGAGGACCATTGTCCAGGCGGAAAAACTGAGCGAAACCCTGGGCGAGATGGGGCTCAAACTCGATGCCGTCGTGGATCTTGAGATCGCCCCCGAGGTTGTGACCGAAAGGCTGGCCGGGCGCAGCACCTGTTCGCAGTGCGGAGCCATGTTTCACGACACGTCGCGGCCCCCAAAAACGGCTGGCCTCTGCGATTTGTGTGGCGGC
>CP070799.1:679871-687733 GCA_020343535.1 Nitrospinaceae bacterium
CTTCTCCGCCTCGATCAGCGCCTTAACAAACCGCTGGTAGGTTGCCTTGTCCATGGGGCAATTGAGATAATCGTCACCTCCCTTGTTGTACCGCGAGGCGAAAAAGGTTTTGCCGGTATCGATGCTGCCCGCGTCGACGATGGGGGACAAGGCGTCGTAAAAATACAGGTACTCCTGCCCGACCAGCCGCGAGATTGCCTCCGACAGCCCCGGCGAGGTCAGGGGACCGGTGGCGAGAATCACCGGCGAAGCGGGAATATCGCGGACCTCCTCGCGCCGGAGGGTGATGTTCGGGTGCGCCTCGATGCGGCGGGTGACTTCCCGGGAGAACCGCTCCCGGTCCACGGCGAGTGCCGCCCCGGCCGGCAGTGCGTGCTGGTCCGCCGCCGCCATGATGAGGGACCCCATGCGCCGAAGCTCGTTTTTGAGCAGGCTGGGCGCGCTGCCCGGGCCATTGTTGCCCAGGGAATTGCTGCATACCAGTTCGGCCAACTGATCCGTTTTGTGCACCGGAGTGGAAACGCTCCGGCGCATCTCGAAGAGCTCCACCGGAATACCGCGCTGGGCCGCCTGCCAGGCCGCTTCCGACCCCGCAAGCCCGCCGCCCACCACCTTCAGCACATTTTTATTCACGCCGCCTCCCTCACGCCGCAGCGTGGGCTTTCTTGTGGCTGCACTTCGGGCAAACAAGGGTGGAGCCTTCGTCCTTTTTCCATTTTTCGGTCATGTAGGGGTTTTTGCATTCGGGGCACTCCTCCGCCACCGGCTTGTCCCACGACGTGAAACGGCAATCGGGATACTTGGTGCAACCGTAGAAGGTGCGGCCTTTTTTCGTACGGCGCGGTGCCACCTCGCCCTCGCAACCCTCTTCGGGGCAAGCCACGCCCAGGCCAATGGCCTTGGTGAACTTGCACTCCGGGTAATTCGAGCAGGCGATGAACTTGCCGAATCGGCCGCGTTTGATGATGAGCGGCGAATTACATTTTTCGCAGGTACCCTCCACCTTTTCCGCCTCGGCGGCGGGGATTTCATTGCCGTCCTCGCCAAGATCGCGGGTCGTCTTGCACTCCGGGTATCCCGAACAGGCCATGAATTTGCCGAACCGGCCCCATTTAATGATCATCGGCTGGCCGCACTTCTCGCACACCTCGTCGGTGGCCTCGACCTGCTTTTTCATATCCTTCATTTTCTTCTCCGCCTGCTCCAGGTCAACCTTGAAGGGGTCGTAAAAGGAACTCAAGGCATCCACCCAGTCCATCCTGCCCTCTTCGATCTGATCGAGCTGGTCCTCCATCTTGGCGGTGAATTCGGTGGTCATGATGTCGGGGAAATTCTCCACCAGCATATCGGAAACGAGGAATCCGAGCTCCGACGGGAGAAGACGCCGCTCCTCGGAGCGGATATAGTCCCGGTCCTTGATCACGCTGATGATCGAGGCGTAGGTGCTCGGCCGACCGACGCCGCGGTCCTCCAGCTCCTTGACCAGAAGCGCCTCGGTGAAACGGGGAGGCGGCTGGGTGAAATGCTGTTCGGGAACCACGCCGTGCAGCTTGAGTTTTTCTCCCTTGTCGAGCGGCGGCAGGAGGCGATCGCCATCGCGCATCCCGCCTGCGTCCTCCTTGCCGTCGGTTTTTTCGTCGGTGCCTTCGACATACACCTTCATGAACCCGGCGAACTTGAGGATCGAGCCGTTGGCGCGGAACAGGTAACGCCCGACTTGAATATCGAACTGGGTGGTGTCGCTCACAGAGGGGACCATCTGGCAGGACACGAACCGCGACCAGATGAGCTGGTAGAGATTGAACAGGTCTTTTTCCAGGTGCTCCTTGACCAGCGCCGGTTCGAGAAGAACGTCGGTGGGGCGAATGGCCTCGTGCGCCTCCTGGGCCGATTTCTTGCTCTTATAAAAATTGGGTTTTTCTGGAAGATATTCGGCGCCGTACTTTTCCGGAATGTAGGCGCGCACCTGGCCGAGCGCCTCATCCGACAAGCGGACCGAATCGGTTCGCATGTAGGTGATGAGGCCCACCGTACCACGGTCCCCCAGCGACTGGCCCTCGTAGAGCCGCTGCGCCAGCATCATGGTCTTCTTCGGGGGAAAATTCAGCTTGCGCGAGGCTTCCTGCTGCAAAGTGCTGGTGATGAACGGGGGAGACGGGTTGCGCTTGCGCTCCTTCTTCACCACGTTTTCCAGCACCGGTTCGGATTTTTTGACCTCCTCGGTGATGCGTTCGGCGTTGGCCTGATCCGGGACTTCGGCCTTCTCGCCATCTATCTTCATCAGCTTGGCGTCGAACGGCGGAGGCGTGTGGCCTTCCAGGTTGAGGGTGATGCTCCAGTACTCACGGGGCTTGAAGGCCTGGATCTCCCGCTCCCGGTCGCAGACGATGCGCAGCGCCACCGACTGCACCCGGCCCGCGCTCAGCCCCCGCCGCACCTTGGCCCACAACAGCGGACTGATCTTGTACCCCACCAGCCGGTCGAGGATGCGCCGCGCCTGCTGCGCGTTGACCTTGTTCTGGTTGAGCTCGGTTGGGTGACTGAGGGCCTCCCGCACCGCCTTCTTGGTGATTTCATTGAACATCACGCGATAGACCTTGCCCTTGACGAACTTGGCTATCTCGTTGCCGATATGATGCGCGATGGCCTCCCCCTCGCGATCCGGGTCGGGGGCGAGGAAAACCTCGTCCACCTTCTTGGCCGCCGCCTTGAGTTCGCTTAGGATCTTCCCCTTGCCGCGAATAGTGATGTACTCGGGGTTAAAGCGATTGTCGACATCCACTCCCAGCTTCTTCTTGGGAAGATCCTTGAGGTGACCCACCGAGGCCTTGATGATGAATTCCTTGCCCACCATCTTCTTCAAGGTGTTGACTTTGGTGGGGGACTCTACAATTAACAACGACTTACCCATAGAACGGTCTCCGGTCACTCCCCTGCCTGCGGGTTTAAAATATATCGATGGCCCTGCAACTGGCGGACGATGCCTCGCAGTTCGAGCTGTATCAGTGTAGCCGAAACTTCCCCGGGTGACAATTAGCTGTTTTGAATCACCTCGTCGATGTGCCGCTCCTCGGCCGATAGGAGAGCGACCACCCGGCGTTCCACCGGCGTCAGCGCGGCGGTATCCAGGCCTTTTGTTTCAGAAGGTTGCGTAAGGTTGGCGCGGGCCGCCTGGGGCAATTCCTCGATCACCGATTCGGGCCCCGTCACCAGTTTGGCGCCGTTTTGAATGAGCCGGTGGGGGCCGGCGCTGGCAGGCGAGTTGACGCGCCCGGGCACGGCGAAAACCTCGCGCCCCTGCTCCAGGGCAAATTCGGCGGTGATCAGCGCGCCGCTCTTTTCACCCGCCTCGATCACCACCGTACTCGGCGACAAGCCGCTGATGATGCGGTTGCGCGCCGGGAAGTTGTTGCGTTCGGGTTTCAGGGTGATGGGAAATTCCGAAATCACCGTTCCGCGCTCCTCGATGGCCATCCGCAAGCGGCGATTTTCTGGTGGATAAGTATGTGCAGGCCCCACCCGAACACCGCCACCGTGCTCCCACCGGCCTTGAGGGCCGCCCGATGCGCGATGGTATTGATGCCGCGCGCAAGGCCGCTGACGATGGCAACTCCGCGCTCGGCCAGGCCGTGCGCCAGTGACTCGCCGATCGCCCGGCCGTAATCCGTCACCTGACGTGTCCCAACCACCGCCAAGGGTACCGGATACTCATATAAATCATTTAATTTCAGATAGATAACTGAAATAAGATCATGAATGACTTTAAGCATACAAGGGTACTCGGGGTCCAGCAGGGTGAGCAGGAGAGCCTGGTATTTTTCCACCAGCCGCAGTTCCCGCTCGGCGTGCCGGTCCACCTCGAAGCGGGAGATCTCGGCGGCGGTTTTCTCGCCGATGCCCTCGATCCGCATCAAATCTGCAGGTGTCGCCCTGAACACCTCTTTAGGCGAGCCAAACCCCCGCACCAGCCGGTGAAAAAGGGTTTTCCCCACCCCCACCACCATATTGAGAGCCAGCCAGTGTTTGCGCTCCTCCATGCGTCAGTTCGCTGGTGAACCAACGGTCCGATCCTTCACCGGTTGCGGGCCACCGCAGATTGCCTGCCGATGCAGCAGGAGGACCGCCCGGTTGAGGTTGTAGGCGGTCTCATAGTAACCTCGCAACACGCGGGTGTAAATAATCAGCGCTTCGAAAAGATCCTCGGATTGGCCGATGCCGAAATCGTAGTTGGCCACTTCGGTCACCAGCAGGGTGCGTGTAATCTTTCGGCTTTTTTTCGCCATGGCCATTTGCAGCCTTGCCTGATCCACATCGATAAACGCCCCGTTGAGTGCGAGCCTCTTGCCGGGAGCAAGGGGGCCCGAGCAGGCACGGCGCCCGGGCGGGGCACCCGGGGCATTCAAGCTGGCGAGGTAACTTTCCAGATTGTGGAACGCAAATTCCACCGCCTTGATACCCGTCTCGTCCAGCGGCGTTTCGGCGGTCACCTCCCAGCCCAGGAGGTGCCCCAGCGACAGTTTGGCGAAGTGGATTTCGTTGCCCAGCACGAGGACGTCGTTCTCGGCGCCGGACAGCCCCAGCTTCAGCTTGGTGATGCTCGACTGCGAGATACCCTCGTCGCCGCGATCGAATTTTTCCTCGGCCTTTTCGGCGGCGCGGGTGAAATGATCCCGCACTTCCTCGGCGATTTTCAATTGATCGCTCTTGTACTGGATCTGGTAATACAAATCACTGGCCTTAAACGCCGCCTCGCCGGGGTCGTTCTTCAGCGCCTTGGCGCGCTCGGCGGCGAGTCGGGCGGTTTCCTCAAGCGCCGGGAACGATTTTCCCGGGCCGCCCGCGTGCAGAGCCGACGGCCAGCATACAATTATTGCGGCGAGAAGTATGAAAAGGACAGGGCATGATAAACGGATCGACGTTTGCATTTCAGTCGTCAGCCGGTAGAAAAATTGTGGAAAAACTGTAGAAACCGCAGGGGATTGGCGGCAAGGGAAAGCAAAAAAAAAGGGGCACTGAACCCTCCAAGAAAAGGAAACCTTGATGGCAACCAAGAAGTCGCTTTTTCGAAGAAATCGCCCGTTGCCGGGCATGGTTCAGCACCCCTAAGGGATGTTGTGAATTTATCACAGAAGACACTCGAATGTCAATGCAATTTCTCCCCGCCCAGGCCGAAATTCCGCCCAAGGACAGCACCATAACTCATTTATATATAATATGTTAATGAATTTAAGCGTCCTTGGCGACCGGCCCCCCACAGCGTATTTTCCACCCCCGGAAGGCGGTTTTCCCGCCCGCCCTTGAGAACTCAGGCCATTTCCCAGAAATATTCACATAACTTATTGATTTATAATGCATTAATTAATCATGAAACCTGAAATGGCACCGGAATGAAAGTCAACACGAAAATCACCATGGACACAAGCCCAAGCCGCCTGTGCCGGGGCGCGAGTTCAAGCGTTGCATCCCAGATCGGAGCCGGCTGCAAACCGCCCACGAGGGTGATCATCAGGGCCCAGAACCACCAGCCGGGCCAGAAATAACCGAGAGGAAACAGGAACAAGTAAAACAGCCTGGCGAGCCAGGGATATTTTTCTGGAAACATCGCGGACATCACATGCCCGCCGTCGAGCTGGCCGATGGGAAGCAGGTTAAGAGCGGTGACGAACATCCCTATCCAGCCCGCGAACGCCACTGGATGCAACTGGATATTGAGCCCTTCCGCGAATGGGCTGACACCGAGCACCAGCCGGGCCATCAGTTCCAGGATCAAAGAGCCGCCGAACGAAAGCCCGGTCACCGCCTCCCCCGGCGTCACCGTCGACATGCCCAACCCCACCCACAGCACGGGAACGGCGACAACGAAACCGGTGAGCGGACCGGCGGCGCCAATTTCCATGAGAACTCGCCTGTCGGGAATCCGTTGTTGAATACGAATGAAAGCGCCGAAGGTGCCGGCGATGAACACCGGCGGCGCGGGGATGAAATATGGCAGGGTGGCCCGCACATGGTTCCGGCGGCTGGCGAAATAGTGGCCGAACTCGTGCGAACCGAGAATCAGCAGCAGGCTGAAAGAGAACATCCAGCCCCCGGCCAGGTAGGTGGTGAACACCGTCGCCGCCAGCAACCCATAGAAGATGCCCCATTCCCGCTTACCCGGCAGAACCTGTTGCAAACCGATTCCCCCGCCTTAGGAAACCTGCGGCTTCGGGTACAGCTGCCGGTGAGTAAACCGGCGCGCGCCGTCCCCCGAATACCCGGCCACCGTGTGGCCCTCGCCCGCGAGCTTGTATTTGTAGATCACCAGGCCCTCCAGCCCCACCGGGCCGCGCGCGTGGGTCTTGTTGGTACTAATGCCGATCTCGGCGCCCAGGCCGTAGCGAAAGCCGTCGGCGAAGCGGGTCGACGCGTTCCACAGCACCGAGGCCGAATCCACCTCGTTCTGAAAGCGCTCGGCGCGCGCGCGGTCCTCAGTGAGAATCGTGTCGGTATGGCCGGAACCGTGCGCATTAATGAACTCCACCGCCTCGCGCAGGTCCGCGACCACCCGGACGGACAGCTTGAGGTCGTTGTATTCGGTGTCCCAATCCTCTTCGACGGCGCGCGCCATGTCGGGGGCCAGGCTACAGGTCTTGATGCAGCCGACGAGTTCCACCCCTTGGGCGCGAAATTCGGTCATAAGCCGGGGAAGCGCCGCCGGCGCGATATCCTCATGCACCAGCAGGGTCTCCATGGCGTTGCAGGCGGCGGGGTACTGCAATTTGGAGTCCAGCACCACCGGGACGGCCCGCTCCAAATCCGCCCCCGCGTCGATGTAGCCGTGGCAAATGCCCTCGGAGTGGCCGAGCACCGGGATGCGCGTGTTGTCCTGAATATATTTCACGAAGGCGTTGCTGCCTCTTGGCACCACCAGATCGATATTTTCCTCCTCCTTGAGCATCTCGGCGACCTCGCCTCGGGTCTCGATCATCTGCACCGCCTCGGGGGGAACGCCGGGCACCGAGGCCATCGCCCGCGTCAGAAGACCCACCAGGGTCTTGTTGCTGTGCTGAGCCTCGCGGCCGCCTTTCAGGATGGCGGCGTTGCCCGACTTAAGGCACAACGACGCGATCTGCGGAACAGCGTCGGGACGAGATTCGAAAATCGCGCCGATGACGCCGATGGGGCAGCTCTCCTGAGTGAGGATGAGGCCCCGGTCGAGCTCGGTCTGCTTCAACATTTTGCCGACCGGGTCTGGCAGGCGGCCAACACTGCGAATCCCCTCGGCCATGCCGCGCAATTTATTTTCGTTGAGCGCAAGCCGGGCCATCAGCGGGCCGGCCAGGTCTTCCTTGACGGCGGCTTCCATGTCGCGCGCGTTGGCTTCGAGGATGGCGGAAAGGCCGGCGTCGAGCGCCTCCGCCATGGCGTCGAGCGCCCGGTCCTTGACCGGCCCGGTGAGGCGGGCGAGCTTGAGCGCGGCCTGTCTGGATTTTCTGGCGATGTCGGATACGTGCATACGGTTCTCTTGCTTTCGATGAAGGCGTTTAGCAGTTCGGGTATTTTAGCAAAAATCCTCGCCTATCCCGCCTCAAAAAAATACTTTTTTACTCAGGGGTAGATGGGGTTCTTCACCCCGCCAAGCGTCGGCGACTGGCGAATGGCAAGCGCGTCCGGCTCGCCGATGTCGTTGCCCCAGAGCTTGAGAAGTTCCCACTGTTTCGGCAGAGTGGATGCGGCGAGCGCCCTCGCCCCCTCGGGACCGATGCCATTCCACTCCAGGGTCAGGGCGCGCAGGCTCGCAAGCCCCGCGGCCCCGGCAAGAACCGCCGCGCCATCATCGCCGATGGCGTTTTTGTCCAGGGCAAGCACTTTCAGCGACAAGG
>CP070799.1:687833-695635 GCA_020343535.1 Nitrospinaceae bacterium
CTTCCTTCGAATACCAGCCAAGCTGGCCGCGCGCGATGGCCGGCAGGCCCGTCGCCTGGCTTCCCACATAACGGGCGCCCCAAAGCACGTCCTTGGGGTTCAGTTCCTTGATATCCCCGAGGGCGACGCCGGGAGTTTTGCGGACCAGGTAAACGCCGAACTCCACCGAGGGAGAAAGCGCTTCGCGGGTTTTGCCGTGGCGGTCAGTATACGTATTGAGGAAGCGGGTCACCGCGCCCACCATGATGGCATCGACGGGACCATCCTGGCAAGCCGGGCTCTGAAGCGCCTGGGTGCCGCCTGCGGCTGCAGACGCGGGTTTTTCGTCCCGCGCGCCGGGGGCCGCGGCCGGTTCACCGGATTCCGGTGGGCCTGGGCGGGGAGACACGATTTTCATGTGCGCGTCGCTGGCGCCGCCGGGTTCCACCGTCACCGTGTACCGCTTTAGATTTCTCAATTGGTTTTGTATCTGGTGGGTGACGACGCGGGCGGCGCGTTCGTCCCTGCCCGGGCCGATGGTTTTATTGTCGAATTCGATCAGGCAGATGCGGCGGGCTTTCTTGAACCCCTCGGGGTTGTAGATGCGGCTTTGCACCTGGTTCGATGGAGCCTGTCTCAAAAGATCGTTGTAGTACCAGGGGGCCTTGCCGCTGCTGCGCAGCAGGGCCTCTGGCACCGGAACCGGGTCGTTGATGCTGTCGGTCACGCCGGCCTTGAGGGACCGGTGCACCGGCCCCGGGTTGTCGTTGCGGGCGGGGAAGCTGATGGCCGGATCGGGTTCCACATGCCCCTTACCGAAGGCATCGCCCACGGGAAATTCCTGCCCGCGCGCGGGGGCCGGAAGTAAAAGCAGGGCTAACGCCAGGGCCACCCCCGGGGTCGAATGGAAAAAGCTTGGCGAGTTCACGCTTGGGGGTCCTCTAAAAAAATGCAAAAATGAGGTGATGATCGTCTCCGCTGGTAATATAAATATAGCACAGGGGGACTTGAATACAACCGCAATTCAAATGCTCAAAATATACGATGCGGCCGGCCGCCGGGAGGATTTCAAGCAATGAAAGGCAAGCATGGACGGAACTGAAAACCGGGCCTGGGACTGGGTTCCCGCCTCCTGGCAGCCCGTGGTTCTTTTGGGGCTGTGCCTCCTTGCGGCGGGTTTTTTTGTCGCCGGGGCGGGGCCCAAGCTGCTGGCGCTTGCGCGCGTCCGGCCCGACGATCGCTTCGATCGTCCGCTCGAGCGCCTGAAGGACACCCTGCGCATCGCGTTTCTGCAAACCAAGCTGCTCCGGGAGCCGGGGGCGGGGCTGATGCACGCACTCATTTTCTGGGGCTTTCTCATCCTGCTGTTGCGAGCGGCGCAGTTTTTCATCATTGGCTTTTTCCCTGGCGCCGCCCTGCCGCCGGTGCTCGAAGGCGGTTTCTATGGCGCCTACAGCGTTGCCAAGGACGCCGTGGTCCTGCTGGTGGCGCTGGCGGTCGGCTACGCCCTGTACCGCCGTCTCGCCCTCCGTCCCGACCGGCTCACGCTCTCAGGCGAGGGTCTCTTGATCCTGGCGCTGATTCTGGCGATTCTTCTGAGCGATGTGTTGTTCGAGGCCACCTTTGCCGCCCGCTGGCCGGAAGCCGCGTCGTGGCTCAACCCGCTCGGGCGGGGCCTGGCCGGGCCGCTTTCGGGGCTTGCTCCGGGCGTCCTCGTCCACCTGCACAACGGGGCCTACTGGACGCACGTCACGGCCATCCTGTTTTTCATCACTCTGCTGCCGAGGAGCAAGCATTTTCACATCCTGACCTCGATCCCTAATGTCTATTTTTCCCGCTCCGCTCCCGGTGGCGCCGTCCGCCGCATCGATTTCGAGGACGAGACGCAGGAAACCTTCGGTATCACGCGCATCGGCGAGTTCACCTGGAAAAATCTTCTGGACCTGCACACCTGCACGGAGTGCGGCCGCTGCGACGTCTTCTGCCCCGCGCTTTCCAGCGGCAAGCCGCTTTCGCCGCAACAGCTCACCGTCGACCTCAGGAACCACCTGAACGCCGAGACCGGCTGGCTGCTCGACCCGGAAAAGCCACGCGCCGAGCCTGCACAGGAAATGCTCGGCGCGGTGATCGACGACGAAACCCTCTGGTCCTGCACCACCTGCGGCGCCTGCGAGGCGGAGTGCCCGGTGATGATCGAATACGTCGGCAAGGTCATCGGCATGCGCCGCGGCTTGGTGCTCACCCACGACCGTTACCCGGAGGAACTGGCGCAGGCGTTCCGCTCGCTGCAAACCCAGAGCAACCCCTGGGGTTTTCCCAGGGACAGCCGCGCGGACTGGGCGGCGGGTCTGGACATTCCCCTGTGGGACAAGGACCGGCCGACCGAGTACCTGTACTTCGTCGGCTGCAACGGCGCGTTCGACAGCCGCGGCAAACACATCGCCCGTGCGGTGGCGGCGGCGCTCAAGGCGGCGGGCGTTTCGTTTTCGATCCTCGGCGCCGGCGAGGGCTGCACCGGGGACCCGGCGCGCCGGGCGGGTAACGAATACCTGTTCGAGCAGCTTGCCAGCCAAAATGCCCAGACCTTTCAGGAGCAACAGGTGCGGAAGGTCATCACCCATTGTCCGCACTGCCTGAACTCCCTGAAAAACGAGTATCCGGAATTCGGCGTGTCGCTGAAGGTGATCCACCACTCCGAGCTGCTCGCGAGCCTGATGCGCGAAGGGCGGCTGCCGGCCGGCGGGCAGGACGATGGTCGTGTGGTCTTTCACGATTCGTGCTACCTCGGCCGCCACAACGGCGTCTACGACCCGCCCCGGGATGTGGCGGCGCGGGCCGGAAAAGGAGGCGCCGCCCTGGAAGTGGAACAGTGCCGCGATCGGGGCACCTGCTGCGGCGCTGGCGGCGCGCGGTTTCTGCTGGAGGAAAAGACCGGCGAGCGCATGAGCCACCTCCGCGTCGATGAATTGCTGGCTGCCCGGCCCGACACCATCGCCACCTCTTGCCCGTTCTGCGTGCTGATGCTGGAAGACGCCCTCAAGGCCAAGAACCTGGACGGCCGGGTGAAGGTGCTCGATATCTCCGAACTCGGCGGCCCCTGAAGAGAGCGGCTTGTGCCGGGGTGAGGTTTCCATTAAGATGGTAGGATTTTTACGCACCCCCATACCAGAAGGCCCCAGTGAACGATCCCAAACACAGGCAGGACGCCCCGGAAGCCGAAAGGAACGCGGCGAACTTCATTCATCCACTGATCGATGAGGACAATCGGTCCGGCCGCTTCGGCGGCCGGGTGCACACACGGTTTCCGCCGGAGCCCAACGGCTACCTGCACATTGGCCACGCCAAATCCATCTGTTTGAACTTCGGCCTGGCGCGGCGCTATGGCGGCCAGTGCAACCTGCGTTTCGACGACACCAACCCCACGCGCGAGGAGGGCCGGTTCGTCGAGGCCATCCGCGAGGATGTCCGCTGGCTTGGTTTCGACTGGGGCGGGCGGGAGTATTTCGCTTCCGACTATTTCGGCCAACTGCACGACTGGGCGGTGGAGCTGATACGGGCCGGCAAAGCCTATGTCGACGACCTGAGCGCCGACGCCATCCGTGAATACCGCGGCACGCTCAGCGAACCGGGGCGGGACAGCCCCTACCGCAACCGCACCGTCGAGAAAAACCTCGACCTGTTCCGGCGCATGCGCGCGGGCGAATTCGCCGACGGCGAGCGGGTGTTGCGTGCGCGCATAGACATGGCCTCGGGCAATCTCAACTTGCGCGATCCGGTCCTCTACCGCATCCTGAAGGCCCCGCACCACCGCACCGGCGACACATGGTGCATCTATCCCATGTACGACTGGGCGCACGGCCAGAGCGATTCCATCGAGGGTGTCACCCATTCCATCTGCACCCTGGAATTCGAGGATCACCGGCCGCTCTACGACTGGTTCCTGGACGCGTTGGGCGTTCACCACCCGCAGCAGATCGAATTCGCGCGCCTGAACCTGACCCACACGGTTCTTAGCAAGCGCAAGCTCTTGGCGCTTGTCAACAACGGTCATGTGGCCGGTTGGGACGACCCGCGCATGCCCACCCTGTCGGGGTTGCGCCGGCGCGGCGTTCCGCCCCAGTCGGTTCACGACTTCTGCGAGCGCATCGGCGTCGCGCGGGCCAACAGCACCGTAGACATTGCGCTGTTCGATCATTGCGTGCGGGATTTCATGAATCGCGCCGCGCCACGCATGATGGCGGTGCTGCGCCCTCTCAAGGTGGTGATCGAGAATTACCCCGAAGGCCGGAGCGAGGAGATGGTGGCCGAAAACAACCCCGAGGACCCGGCGGCGGGAACGCGCACGGTGTCCTTTAGCCGCGAAATCTTCATCGAACGGGAGGATTTCATGGAAGATCCGCCGAAAAAGTATTTTCGCCTGGCCCCGGGCGCTGAGGTCCGCCTCAAGCACGCCTATATCATCCGCTGCGAAAAAGTGATGAAGGGCGCGGCGGGGGAGGTGGTGGAGGTCCTCTGCCGCTACGACCCGGAGAGCAAAAGCGGCCAGGCTCAAGGTGGCCGGAAGGTCAAGGGCACATTGCACTGGGTGTCGGCGGCGCATGCGGTGCGAGCCGAAGTGCGCCTGTACGAGCATCTTTTCACCGTGGAAAATCCCGGCGACGAGAAGGCTCACCCCGATTTCACCGCCTGCCTCAACCCGCGTTCGCTGGAGGTGTTGACGGATTGCCGGGTGGAGCCGGGCCTTGCGCGGGCAAACCCGGGTGATCGCTTCCAGTTTCTCCGGATGGGTTACTTTGCCGCCGACAGGGACTCGACGGAAAAGGCGCCGGTGTTCAATCGTACCGTCACGCTACGCGACACCTGGGCAAAAATCGCCCGCAAGGGCTGAGGTAATCTTTCTGGGCGATAGGATCGGAGAGCCGATAAATTTCGTTTTACGGCGCACCCTTTTTCCCATAGAATAGAAATGCATTGCTTTTGTTAACCGTTGATGACCTGTTGAGCCAATGGCCGATATCCCAAGTAGAAGCTCCGATGCCGTAGTCGTCCGCCGTGGAACGGCGGTATTGGGACGCTTGTCCATCCGCGCCATCCCTGAAAGGATCAAGGCCGGCCGCTTGTTCGGCTCCGACCGCATTTCCAAGGACGGCAAAAACTGGATGCGGCTCGACCAGCACCCCGAGACGAAAAAGTACTTCGTCAAGCGCCGCCAGACCCGGGGCAGGGGAGACGATCTCCGCACAGGCGGGCTGACTAGCCAAGTCCGATCTGGAGGAGAGGGCACGAGCACGGGCAAACTCCTTGGCATTCTCATTGTTTTAGTCGTACTCTATTTTCTCCTGCGTTGACCCCCCGATTCACCCGCTCATATACAGTTTTCCCCGGCTGAGAAAAAGATTGGCCTCACGTGGCCCACATGCCGCCATTTGCCCCGCTCGACCTGCACCCGATAATTTAAGGGTTTTGCGGTCTCCAGTGGGTCGGGAGAAAGCGCTGTTCATATAGCTCCTTGGGAGGAGAGCTGAGGGAGTGGATAGGTATGTAATTTGGGGTGGTATCTAGTCAAAAACCGTCGTATAATATAACTTATTGATAAATAAGGAGTATTTTTGGGAGGCGGTATGGCGACGGCCACGCAAAATAAAGTTCCTGCCGTCCTTATTCGGCGCAGGGGGGCGCTTCTCGGTCGCTTGCCGGTGAGGGATTTACCTCGCAAGATCAAGGGCAAAGTTCTATTTCCCTCGGACCGTATGTCGGTGGACGGAAAAAACTGGGTGCGGCTCGACCGGGACTCGAAAATAAGAAAATATTTCCGTGAGGAGTCCTTGCCGCAGCCGCTTCGCCCGGTCCATAAGGATCAAAGCCTGCTAGGCGGCGGGCAGGTGATGCAGGCGCCGGACATCGACCTGCGGCTACTGTTCGTGGGCACGATCATCATCACCGCCATCTCGGTCTATTTCTACTACTTTCACTAGGCTTCTAGGCCCCTGAGGCTTCAATGCCCTTGGCGGCGGCTCTGAGCCGCCTGAGCGTTCTTTCCTTTCCAAGCAAATCCACCACGTCGTAGATGCCCGGGCTCGCGGTTTGACCAGTGAGCGCTACGCGAACTGGCTGCGCCAGCTTCCCGAGCTTCTCTCCGGCCTCTTCCACCACTTCCTTGAAGGCCGTCTCGATGCCCGCGAGCGTGCAAGGCTCGAGTTGCGCGAGCCTGCTTTCCAGCGCGCGCAGGAGCGGCAGCGTCTCGGGGGTGAGAAATTTGCTCCGCGCCTTGGGGTCGAACTCGATATCTTCCTTGAAATAGAACGCCGCCTTGCCGGCCATTTCCACTAGGGTCCCGGCCCGCTGGTTGAGGTGCCCAACGATGCGGGCGAGATCCTCCAGGCTCCTGCCGTGGTCCTCGGCGAGAACGCCTTCCCGGACGAGGATGGGTTCCCAGTGGCGGGCGAGTTCCAGAGGCGGCATCGTCTGAATGTATTGCTGGTTGAGCCACAGAAGCTTGTCTGGGTTGAACACCGCCGCCGAGGTAGTGATGCTTTCGAGTGAAAACAGCTCGATCATTTCCCTGCGGGTGAAGATTTCCTGATCGCCGTGCGACCAGCCGAGGCGCACCAGGTAATTGAGCAGCGCTTCGGGCAGGTAGCCCTGGTCGCGGTAGGCAAGGGTGGAGGTCGCGCCGTGGCGTTTGCTGAGCCGGGCTTTGTCGGCACCCAGGATCATCGAGATGTGTGCGAACCTGGGCCGTGGAAAGCCCAGTGCGTCGTAAAGCAGCGCCTGCTTCGGCGTGTTCGACAGGTGGTCATCGCCGCGAATGACGTGAGTGATGCCCATGTCCGCATCGTCGACCACCACCACGAAATTGTAGGTGGGGGTGCCGTCGCTACGCTGGAGAATCATGTCGTCGAGTTCTTTTTTGTCGAAATGGACCTGCCCCCGCAGCATATCGTGCACCGCGATGGTTCCCTCGGGGTCGACCTTGAAGCGCACCACCGAAGGCCCCGTGGGCGGCGGCCCGGTGCGATTGCGGCAACGGCCGTCGTACTTGGGTTTCTCCCCCCTCTTTTCTGCCTCTCTCCTGAGCGTGTCGAGCTCCTCGGAGGAGCAGGTGCAGCGGTAGGCCTTGTTTTCCCGGAGCAGCGTGTCCACCACCTCCCGGTAGCGGTCCTGCCGCTGCATCTGGCGGTAGGGCCCCTCGTCCCAATCCAGCCCTAGCCAGGTGAGCGCCGCGAGAATTTCCTGAATCGATTCCTCGGTGGACCGACTGACATCGGTATCCTCGATGCGCAGCACGAAACGGCCTCCGTGGTGCCGGGCGAACAGCCAGTTGAACAGCGCGGTACGCACGCCACCGATGTGCAGGGTTCCCGTGGGGCTGGGAGCGAAGCGGACTTTGATGGGGGTGGTCATGCGTTACATATCCTGTCTGATGGATTGAAAACGCCACAGGATAGCAGATCGCGGCGAAAAAATTAAGCGTGGATTGCGCACCCCTGGAAATTTTAGGGTCTGTGCTCCTCGCCCTGTTTCAAGCCAGAGCCGGGCGGGAGAAAAGGGAGAATCGCCGGTGGGCGAAGACGGGGCGGCGGCTATTTCCCCGATTTCGCCGCGCGTTCCTGTTTTCTCAGGATGCGCAGTTGCTTGCGAGCTTCCCGGCGCACGCGCATGGCCTTGCGAGTGTCTTTCAGATCATCTTCGGAGGCGATGCCGTTTTTCTCCAGAAAGGAGCGAAGGGCCAGGTTGCGGTACAGCGATTCGGGCAAGGGGCTGCGGTAGGGGCCCTTGGAGATCTGACCAAGCTGCTCCTTGGTGAGGGTGATGTTGCTGCC
>CP070799.1:695735-703529 GCA_020343535.1 Nitrospinaceae bacterium
GCCAACGCCATCCGCACCGTGGATGGAGGCACTCACGAAACGGGGTTCAGAAACGGCCTCACCAAGGCGCTGCGCGGATACATCGAGCGCCGCGGCCTCCTGTCCAAGGGGCTGCCAGGCATCACCGGGGAGGATGTTAAGGAGGGTCTGGTGGCCATCATCAGCGTGTACCTCCAGGGCGAGGTGGAATTCCAGGGGCAGACCAAGGGCCGGCTGAACTCCGAGATCACCTCGCAGGTGGAAGCGGTGGTCAAGCATTCGCTGGAGCACCACCTCAACACCCATCCCACTCTGGGCGACCAAATTGCAAACCGCGTCATTCTTGCCGCGGAGGCGCGCATCGCCTCGCGCCAGGCCAAGGACGCCGTGCACCGGAAAACGGCGGTCTCCCACCGCCTCAACCTGCCGGGAAAACTGGCCGACTGCGCCACCGTCGACAAGGACGAGGCGGAGTTGTTCATCTGCGAGGGGGATTCGGCGGGCGGTTCCAGCAAGCAAGCGCGGGACCGCAAGACGCAGGCCATCCTGCCCATTCGCGGCAAGATCCTGAATGTCGAAACCGCGCCGCTCGCCAAGACCCTCGCCAACACCGAGATTCAGAATATCATTTCCGCCATCGGCACCGGCATCCATCCGAAGTTCGACTACAGCAAATTGCGCTACGGACGAATCATCATCATGACGGATGCCGACGTGGACGGGGCGCACATCTGCACCCTGCTGCTCACGTTTTTCTACAAGCATATGTTCGAGTTGATCCAAAAGGGCCATATTTATATCGCCCAGCCTCCCCTCTTCCGGATCGACGCCGGCAAAAAACAATTCTACGCCCTCGACGAGGAAGAAAAGGATCGCATCGTCGATACCCTGAACGGCGCTCAATGCGAAATCGGCCGTTTCAAGGGTCTTGGGGAAATGCCCGCCGCCGACCTGAAGCAGACCACCATGAACAAAACCACCCGCTCCCTCATTCAGGTTCAGGTGGAAAATCTCGAATCCACGCGGCTTACCGTGGGCCAGTTGATGGGAAAAGATGCCGCCCCGCGCTTCAAGTTCATCAAGGAAAAGGCGGAATTCGTGCAAAATCTGGACGTTTGACCCGCTCCCCAGGGTTTTTGGGCCGCCACGAAATTCCAATTGTAAACCTGTGTAAACAGTGATTCTTCAAAGCTTCTCAAGCCTTTTTTGTGCCTTAATTTAACATAAACTTTCTCAATAATTCAATTTCAGGGCAATTCCCATAACCCTAATAAATTCAAATATTTTTTTGGGTTTTCGCATTGAAATGGCCTTGAGTTTTGACAACCTTGATAGTAAAATATAGACTTACACTCAACGAAAAAACCACAACTAACCAGGCGGTCAGATGGCTTTCTTTTCGAAACTCATGCGATCTGAGGATGTGAAGGACGAGGAATCCCCCTCCACCTCCGAACAGCAGGCGGTTCAATCCGACAGCTCCGGCACCAGCACGCAACCCGGCAAGGATCCTTCTCAGGAAGGGGCGGTTACTTCCCCATTGGCCGCGACTTCGGAAGCTCCGGCCTCCGGGCATTCAACCCCTGGGAACGGCGATTCGGCGGCTGCCGCAACCACGCCCCCCGAGATCCTCTCCGAGGCAAAAGCCGGCGGGGCGGCCCCGGTATCCGCCGGGGGTCAGGAATCCGCTATCCCCAGCCCGGACAAGGTGGCGCCGCCGCCATCCCGCCCGGGCAGCGACAACAAGGGCGACCGCCGCGTGGCCGACCGCATAAAACCGTTTGTCAACACAATCCTGTGCAGCCAGCGGCTGACCGAGATGCTGCCCAATATTTCCGAGGACCTCAAAGAGTTGTTTGATTGCGATCATGCCACCTTGTATTCGGTGGACCGCGTACACCGGCAGATCTATTCGCGCAATATCAAAGTTTCCGACGGAAAGGATATCCGGCTTGAGATCAACAAGAAGAGTCTTGCAGGTTTTGTCGCCGCTACGGGCAAGACGCTGAACATCACCGATGCCTATTCCAAGGCGGAGTTGTCGAAGTTTCATCCCGAACTCGTTCACGACCCGGCCTGGGACAAGGTGGTGAAGTCGAAGACCCTTTCCACATTGATCGTCCCGCTGCCTCAGGGAAAACGCCTGATGGGAGTCCTCCAGTTGGTGAACAAAAAAGGCGGCGGATTTAACGAGACTGACGTGCGCACGGCGAGGGAGCTTGCGGGAACCCTCGGCCACGGCATGGTGCGCCTGGACACCGAATCGATGGAGGAAAAAATCCGCGCTGCGGCGCAGGCCATTCAATCGCCCACCCTGATCGACGATATTCTTAAAAAACTGGAGAAGCCGCTTCTGCAGATTTTCGACGCCAGCGTCATCACCGTGTATTCGGTGGCGCCGCAGATGCGCGAGATTTTTTCGCGCATGAAGTCCGGAGATGGCGTGGACGAAATCCGCGTGCCCATCTCCCCCAAAAGCATTGCCGGCTGCGTGGCCTATTTAAAAAAACCGGCGAACATCGTCGACGTCTACGACGAGGATGAACTCGCCCTTTTCCATCCAGACGTTTTCTTCGACAGCTCCTGGGACACGAAGACCGGACTGGCGACAAAAACCATGCTGGCCCTGCCGATGCTGCACGGCGACGAGGTGCTGGGCGTCTTGCAGATCATCAACAAGAACCTGGGCAACCCCTTCACCGATTTCGACGAAAAAAACGGTCGCATCTTGGCAGACGGGCTGGGGGCGGCATTCGCCAGCCAGAAAAATTTCTTCCAGAATAATCCCACCCGCTTTAGCTACCTGGTGGAAAACGGCTTCATCCTTCAGGACGATCTTGACAGGGCCATCGCCACCGCCGGTAAAAAGCGGATACGCGTCGAATCCGTCCTTCTGAACGAGCATAGAATGAAGCGCAAGGATATCGGGAAATCCCTGGAAGTGTATTACAACGTTCCTTATACCGGCTTCAACGACTCGATCACCTTGCCGAAGCAGATTTTCGCTGGCCTCAACAAAAATTACCTGACGCGCAATAACTGGGTGCCTCTTCAAAACAACCACCAGTCGGCGGTGATTCTGGTTGATGACCCTTCGGATCAGGATAAAACTCGCAACATCCGGAGGATTTTCCCCAAAAAGGAAATCGAATTCCATGTCAGCCTCAAGGTAGACATCGACGATTTTCTCAACAAGGGCCTGGATTCCGACGATGCTCCCGCGCAGGAATCCTCCGCCGAGGACATGACTAACCTGCTCACGGCGCTGGAAGACGAGCAGAGCCTGGTTAGCCCGGAAATGCAGGCCTCGGTGGATGAGGATGTCAACGCCATCACCGAAACCGACAGCACGATCGTCCGCCTGGTGAACAAGGTGCTTACCGACGCCTTCGACATGGGGGTATCGGACGTTCATATCGAGCCGGGGGTCGGCAAGAAGGACATGCGTGTGCGTTTTCGCAAGGACGGCGCCTGCCAGATCTACCAGCACATTCCTTATATGTACAAACAGGCGATCATTTCCCGGCTCAAGATCATGGCCAAGCTCGATATCGCCGAGCGCCGAATGCCGCAGGACGGCAAAATCAAGATGCGCTACGGAAAAAGGGAGATTGAATACCGGATGGCCACCTGCCCCACCGTCGGCGGCAACGAGGATGCGGTGTTGCGTATTCTGGCGGACAGTAAGCCCATCCCCCTGGATCAGATGCAATTCAGCGAAAAAAACCTGCTGCTCATCACCGAAAAAATACAGAAACCCTACGGGTTGATTCTCGTGGTCGGACCGACGGGATCAGGTAAAACCACTACCCTGCACTCCTGCCTGGGCTTTATCAACACGGCGGACCGCAAGATATGGACCGCGGAGGACCCGGTTGAAATCACGCAGGAGGGCTTGCGCCAGGTACAGATGCTGAACAAGATCGGCCTCAATTTCGCCCGCGCCATGCGCTCGTTCCTGCGCGGCGATCCGGATGTCATCATGGTCGGCGAAATGCGCGACACGGAAACAGCGGCCATCGGCCTGGAGGCCTCGCTGACAGGCCATCTGGTGCTCAGCACCCTGCACACCAACTCCGCGCCAGAGACCATCGTCCGCCTTCTGGACATGGGCATGAATCCGCTCAACTTCGCCGATGCACTGCTGCTCATCGTCGCCCAGCGGCTGGTTCGAACCCTTTGCAAGGAATGCAAAACCGATTACAACCCGAGCCGCGATGAATTCAATATTCTGGTCAGGGAATACGGCGAGGAAAGTTTCGAGAAAAACCTCGGCATCAAGTACGGCAAGTCCCTGATGCTCAAAAAAGCGACGGGATGCGCAAAATGCAATAATACGGGATACTCGGGGCGGATGGGCCTGCACGAGCTATTATCCGGAACCAAGGATATAAAGCGGAAAATCATGGACAAAAGCATCGTCGAGGAACTCCGGAACCAGGCCATCGCAGACGGCATGACCACCTTGAAGCAGGACGGTATAGAGAAGATTTTCAAGGGCCATTGCGACCTCAAGCAGGTCCTTTCGGTTTGTGTGACCTAGGTCACAGGGGTCAGGCCCCCATTTTCACCCTAACGGTTGATTTTCTGTTTATAATATCAATCAATTATCGGCCACTCTGTCAAATCCCTCAGCGATTATGGAAGAAACTCAAGTCCAGACCGACCAGGAAACCCAGGATTCGCGCAACGGCGCCATCGCCAAGTCCGTGCTGGCGCGGGTGCGCGCGAGCAAGAACATCAACGACCACCTGCCCGCCGTGATCGATGAAATCAAGGCGGTGTTTCAGTGCTCGGCGGTAACGCTTTTCGGCCTCGACCGGGAAAACCGGCAACTGTATTCCCACACACCGGCCGCTGAGCCACCCGGTCAAAGGTTCGATATCTCCGTGAGAACCCTGGTGGGCTATGTCGCGGCCACGGGCAAGTCGATGACCACCACGGCAAACTGTACGCAAGAGGACCTCGCCAAATACCATCCGCAGCTTTGTCATGGGTCCACCCTTGACGAGGCGATGGATGCCAAAGCCGCGGCGGTCATGGCGATCGCTCTTCCCCACAACGGGAAACTGGTGGGGGTGATGGAAATCATCGCCATGGAGGAAGGCTCCCGCTTCACGGAAGAGGATTTCAAGCTGGCGCGCGAAATCTCTCCCGCCATGGGCCTTGCCGTCGCCCGGCTGGATGAGACCTCCGGCCTCACCCCCGCGAACGGGAAAAGTTTAGCCGCGGGCCAGGGCAAGGGAATATCCCCCGCCACGCAAGTGGATGGGGAGGTGGGAGAATTGTGCGTCTCTGAGCTGGACGCTACCATGCGCTCGAAGCAACTGAAAAGAATCTGCGAGACGATAAACTCTGCGAAAAACATCGATCAGGAACTCGAGAACCTCAAGGAAATTATCATGGAGTTGTTCGAGGCGAGCATGATCACCATCTACGCCTTCGATTCCTCGAAAAACGAGATCTTCTCCCGCATCAAATCCGCCGACCGCCTGGATGAAATCCGCCTGGTCGCCTCGCCGCAGAGCATCTCCGGCTGGGTGGCATTTGAGCAAAAGCCGGTCAACATTTCCAACGTCAACGATGAAGATGAGCTCCAGGCGATCCACCCCGATCTACGCTTCGATAGCGCCTGGGACAAAATTTCCGGCCACACCACCATCTCGATGCTGTGCCACCCCCTGAAGCACCAGGGTAAACTCATCGGCATCCTTCAGCTCATGAACAAGAAAGGCGCCGGCCGGTTCTCCGCGGAGGACGAGGCGCTGGCTGCCACATTCTCGGATTCGCTTTCGCGGGCGATCCACAAAGCGGAAAGCTTCACCGACCAGAAACCGACCAAATTTAGCTACCTGGTCAACAACGGGTTCATCTCGCAGGAGGAGTTGAACGCCACCATCGCCAAAGCCCGGCAAAACCAGGTGGACGTGGAAACCGTGCTTCTCGGCATCCTCGGCTTACAGCGCAAGGAACTCGGGAAATCCCTTGAGGCGTATTACAACCTGCCCTATTTCGGGTTCAGTGACTCCATCATCCTGCCCAAGGAGGTATTGTCCGGCCTCAACAAGAGCTTTCTGTCCAAGAACCACTGGCTGCCGCTGTCCATCTCCGAATCCAAGGTCACGATCCTCACCAACGATCCGTACAATCCGGATAAATACCAGAACATCAAACTGATTTTCCCGAAGAAGGAAATCGAGTTCAAGGTGGGGCTCAAGGTCGACATCATCGACTTCCTCAATTCGATCCTGGGTGAGGAGGATTTGGGCCGTGAAATCCAGAAATCCGAGGCCATCTCCAGCCTTCTCACCACCCTGGAAGGCGAGCAGAGCCTGATCGACCTGGCGGGCGCCGACCAGTTTGACGACGGCGCAAGCTCCATCAGCGAAACCGACAGCGCAATCGTTCGCCTGGTCAACAAGATCATGACCGACGCCTATGACCGGGGCGTTTCCGATATCCATATCGAACCGGGGATCGGCCGAGACAAGGTCACCGTCCGCTTCCGCAAGGACGGCGATTGCCGCATCTACGAGGAAATTCCCGCCATTTACAAACAGGCGGTCATTTCCCGCATCAAGATCATGGCCAAGCTCGATATCGCCGAGCGGAGAATGCCGCAGGACGGTAAAATCAAGATGAAATACGGCAAGAAGACCATCGAATACCGGGTGGCGACCTGCCCCACCGTAGGCGGCAACGAAGACGCGGTGCTCAGGATTCTTTCCGACAGCAAGCCCATTCCGCTCGAGGAAATGCATTTCAGCGAACGAAACCTGGAGCTGATCAAGGAGAAGATCGCCAAACCTTACGGGCTGGTTCTCGTCGTGGGTCCCACCGGGTCCGGCAAGACGACCACCCTGCACTCGTGCCTGGGCTTCATCAATACACCGAACCGAAAAATCTGGACCGCCGAGGACCCGGTTGAAATCACTCAAAAGGGGCTGCGCCAGGTTCAGATGCTGAATAAGATCGGCCTCAATTTCGCCCGCGCCATGCGCTCGTTCCTGCGCGGCGATCCGGACGTCATCATGGTCGGCGAGATGCGCGACACGGAAACAGCGGCCATCGGCCTGGAGGCATCGCTGACGGGCCATCTGGTCATGAGCACCTTGCACACCAACTCCGCGCCGGAAACCATCGTCCGCCTGCTCGATATGGGGATGAATCCGCTCAACTTCGCCGACGCGCTGCTGCTCATCGTCGCGCAGCGGCTGGTTCGCACATTCTGCCCGGATTGTAAGGCCGAGTATCATCCCAGCCGCGAGGAGTATGACACCCTTGTCAAGCAATACGGTGAAGAGGCGTTCGCCAAATTGAAGATAAAATACGATAAGAACCTCAAGCTGACCAAGGCCACCGGGTGCTACAAATGCGCCGATACCGGATACGCTGGACGCCTGGCCCTGCACGAACTGGTGGAGGGAACGCCAGAATTGAAAAGGACCATCACCAAGAACGCCAATGTCGAAGAATTGCGCAACCAGGCCATCGCCGACGGCATGGTCACCCTGAAACAGGACGGCATCCAGAAAGTCCTCGCCGGGCACTGCGATCTCAAGAGCGTGCTCTCGGTGTGCATTTTATAGGAAGTGATTGAGGCCATCGCGTGGCCGTTTTTCGCGGCGGCCGGCCGGAGGCCTTAAAGAGAAACAAAACCCCTTGAACAGTTTGCCTACAACACGGGTAGAGGTGTATGAGCTTTGACAATGTTACATCAACAATAAATGAGACATACACGGACGAGGTCCGCGAGCTGGAATCCTGGGCGGCCATCGCCCAAAGCGACAAGGCCATCGAGCCCTCTCTGGCCAC
>CP070799.1:703629-711189 GCA_020343535.1 Nitrospinaceae bacterium
CGAGGCGCTCAGGCTCGAAGGGTTGAGGGCCACCGCCGTGGGCGGCGACTGGATGCTGGAAGGCCGGCCGGCCACGATCAAACGAAAGGAATAGGACCCCATGTTCAGTGGAATCATTCAGAGCCTCGGCCAAGTGGCGAGAATTCACCGCTCCGAGGGGCGGGCCGAGGTCACCGTGCGCACCGGGGATGACTTCACCGGCTTCGAGCTCGGCGAAAGCATCGCCGTTAATGGCGTGTGTCTCACCGTGCGCGCCGCCGAATCGAACCGATTCACCGTCGACCTGAGCGGCGAAACCCTCGACCGTACCGGCTTTAAGGAAATCCGCGAGGGCGAGGCGCTCAACCTGGAGCGTTCGCTCACGCGGTCGCAAAAAGTGAGCGGGCACTTTGTCTCCGGCCACGTCGACCAGGTGGGAACGGTGGTGTCCATCGAATCCCGCCCGGGGGAGACGCTGTTCCGCTTCGAACATCCGCCGGAACTGGCGCCGCTCATCGTCGAAAAGGGCTCCGTTGCGGTGGACGGCATCAGCCTCACCGCCTTTGCCTGCGAAGGTAACCGCTTCACCGTGTCGATTATCCCGTTCACCCTGATGCACACAAATTTGAAGGACCGGAAAATAGGCGACCGGGTGAATATCGAATGTGATATCATTGGAAAATATGTCCTTAAAGCCTGCGAAACCATTCTCGGAACCTCCCGTGGAGACAGCGGTGTGTCTTTGGATTCCCTGCGGAAGCATGGGTTCCTGTAATAATCGAAGGAAAGCGGTGTGAACAAGCCATTTAATTCCATTCCGGAAGCGTTGGAAGATGTGCGGCGGGGAAAATTCATCATCATCGTCGACGATGAGGACCGGGAAAACGAGGGCGACCTGATGGTCGCGGCGGAAAAAGTGACCCCCGATGCCATCAACTTCATGGCCAAGCACGGCCGCGGGCTGATCTGCCTCGCCCTCACCGAACAGCGCACGCGCGAACTCGGGCTCAGCATGATGGTGGAGGACAACCAGTCGCTTTTCGAGACGCCCTTCACCATTTCCATCGACGCCAAGGACGGCGTGACGACGGGCATCTCCGCCGCCGATCGCGCCCGCACCATTAAGGTCGCCATCGATCCGGAGAGCTCGAAGAGCGATCTGGTCAAGCCGGGGCACATCTTTCCGCTCCGCGCCCGCGACGGCGGCGTGCTGGTGCGCATGGGGCAGACCGAAGCGTCTGTGGACATGGCGCGTCTGGCCGGCCTCGACGCGTCCGGCGTGATCTGCGAAATCATGGACGACGACGGCAGCATGGCGCGCGTGCCCGCGCTGACGCAATACGCCAGGACCCACGGCCTGAAGATGATCACCACCAAGGATCTCGCCGAATACCGGTTGCAGCAGGAGACCCTGGTCGAGGAGGTCGTCACCACCACCCTGCCGACGCCGCAGGGCGACTTCAAGGCGGTCACCTTCCGCAACGTGCTGATCGACCAGATTCATATCGCCCTCATGAAAGGTGACATCGATCCCGAGACCCCGACCCTGGTGCGCGTGCATTCGCAATGCCTCACCGGCGATGTGTTTGGCTCGTTTCGCTGCGACTGTGGCGAGCAGTTGCATAAGGCCATGGAGATGATTGAAGAGGAGGGCAGGGGCGTTCTCCTTTATCTGTACCAGGAGGGACGCGGCATCGGCATCGTCAACAAGCTGAAGGCCTACGCCCTGCAAGACACCGGGCAGGACACGGTTCAGGCTAACGAGGCGCTGGGTTTCAAGCCGGACCTTCGGGAGTACGGCATCGGCGCGCAGATCCTGAACAAGCTTGGTCTGGGAAAGATCCGCCTGCTGACCAACAATCCAAGAAAGATCGTTGGCCTCGAGGGGTACGGGCTGGAGATCGTCGAGCGGGTACCCATCGAAATTCATCCAAAAAAGGACAACATCAAGTACCTGAAGACGAAGCAGGAAAAACTCGGGCATATGATGAAAAATATTTCCTGAGCGCGGGCGGGCCCGCCGGCGGGCAAAGAAGACTTTATGGACAGGAAAGGTTAAAAATGGTCAAGGAGATTGAAGGAGGGCTGAGTGCAGAAGGGCTTCGCTTCGGCATCGTGGTGAGCCGTTTCAACGACTTCATCACCAACCGCCTCACCGGCGGCGCCGTCGATGCCCTGGTGCGGCACGGCGCGGCGGAGGACGCAGTTGAAGTCGTCAAGGTTCCCGGTGCGTTCGAGATCCCCATGGCGGCGAAGAAGATGTGCGCTACCGGGAAATACGATGCCGTCATCTGCCTGGGAGCGGTGATCCGGGGCGCGACGCCGCATTTCAACTACGTCGCGGGTGAGGCCGCGCGCGGCGTGGGCGCGTTGGCGCGCGAGTTTCCCATTCCGGTGCTGTTCGGCATCCTGACCACCGACAACATCGAGCAGGCCGTCGAGCGGGCCGGGGCGAAAACCAGCAACAAAGGCTGGGAAACGGCCATGGCGGCCATCGAAATGGTCAACCTTTATAAGAAACTCTGAGGCGGCTTAATGGGAAAACGCCGTTCATCCAGGGAGCTTGGGCTCCGGTTCCTCTATCAGATCGAATTCAACCAGGAAGACTTCGACGCGCAGATCGAACCGTTCCTCGAGCGCTGCCTTTGCCAGCCGGAGGTGCGCGAATTTATGATTGAGCTGGTTCGGGGGGTGCACCGCCACCTCAAGGACATCGATGCCCTCATCCAGAAATACAGCGAGCACTGGACCCTCGACCGGATGACACTGATCGACCGAAACCTGCTCAGGCTCGGCGTGTGCGAAATCGTCTACTTGAAGAACACGCCTCCCAAGGCGGCCATCAACGAGGCCGTCGAAATCGCGAAAAAATACGGCAGCGATGAATCTCCGGATTTCATCAACGGCATCCTCGATAAAATTTACAAGGAGATGCCGCGTCCGCTCGTCAGGCCTAACGTTTCCTGATCTCCTTTCACCCCTGGCGCCGCATGAAATTTCTGATTTTTTCCGATGTGCACAGCAATCTGGAAGCGCTCAGGGCTTTCGAGGAGTTGGCCGAGGGCATCGAGCACGACAAGAAGGTTTGCCTGGGCGATCTTGTGGGATACTGCGCCGACCCCAACCCCTGCCTGAATTGGATTCGCGAGCACGTGGATATCGTTCTCGCGGGCAATCACGATTACGCCGCACTGGGAAAAACCGACCTGAGCTATTTCAACCCCTACGCCCTTGAGTCCTGCCACTGGACGCGAAAGGCGCTGACAAAAAAGAGCGTCAGATTTCTCAGCAGCCTCCCGGCCGACCTCGTTGCGAATGGAGTGCACTGGACGCACGCCTCGCCTCATGAACCGGAGGAATGGCACTACATCCTCTCGCGCATCGACGGCAAGGATAACTTCCCGGAAATGCAAGCGCCCGTTTGCTTTTTCGGCCACACGCACCAGCCGCTGGTGCTCGAAGAGGACTCCGGGGGCGGCATCGCCGAGTTCATCCCCAAGGGCAAAGTGCCGCTGAAGAAGAATTGCCGCACGTTGATCAACGTGGGCAGCCTCGGCCAGCCCCGCGACGGCGACCCCCGTCCGGTCTTTGTTCTCTACGACCAGGAGGCCGGCGTGGTGGAGTTTCACCGTTTCGAATACGATATTGCTCTCACCCAGAAAAAAATCCGCAAGAAGGGCCTGCCCCGCTACCTCGCCGACCGCCTGAGCCAGGGCATGTGAACGGGACTCGGCGCCGGATTCCCCAGCCGCGCACAAGCCCCGTCGGAAGCCCTTGAAAAAACGGCCGTAGCGCGGCGGCTTTGATTGACGCGGTTTTTAAAAACGGGTATAATTAAAACCCTAATAAAATTATATAGTTAGCAAAAATTTATTGTCAGTTTTCATGCAGGTTCAACAGCCGGGATCAAAGCGCCCGGGATGCCCGGTGGCTCTCACGAGAGGATTCAAAACGCAATGAATCGATTTTTGGCCAGCCTGTTGATCTTTTCCCTGGGGTGGAGTGTGACCCCGGCGCACGGGGAGGGCCGTCTCAACGCCCTCTACGACCAGGCCAAGCAATGCTACTTCGGCCTGAAAGAGTCGTCCGCCCGCCGCGCCGAGCGCACCAACTGGCTGGAATGTGTCCATCGCTTTGTCCGGGTCTACGATTATCAGCCAAAAAGCCCGCAGGCCTACACGTCGATTTTCACCGCGGGTCGCCTGTACGATCGTTTGCACGACATAAGCCTCCGGCCGGACGATCAGACGCGCGCCCTGCGCTTCTATTACAAGGTGATCTCGGAATACCCGGAGGGCCGCCTCACCGATGATGCGCTGTTTCACCAGGGGGAAATATTCCTGGCGCGTAAGGAGAAAAAGGAGGCGCTCGCCCGTTTCAAGCGGGTGGCGGGGTTCTTTCCGGATAGCGACCATTTGCCCCGGGTCGAGAAACGCTTGCGCGAGCTGGAGCAGAGCAGCCAGGCGTCCTCCGCGCCCACCGGTTTGGTGGAGCTGAAAAGCATCGATTACGCTGTCGCCGCCGACGGTTCGATCCAAATCGTGGCGAACGCCACAGGTCCAGTCGAGTGGACGCAGAACAAACTCACCCGGCCGTCACGCGTGTATTTTAATTTTCCCAACTCACGGCTGAGCGCAGGGTTCGCGCGCGACCTGGCGGTGAAGGGCGGTGCGCTGACCCGCATCCGCGCCAGTCAGTTCAACGACAACACCAGCCGCCTCGTGCTCGATTTGAACCCGGTGGACAAACTAAAGGTGACCACCCGGCGCCAGGGGCCGAAGTTGATCATCGCTCTCTCTGATATCGAGCTTAGCCGGGAACCCGCGCTTGAGACGCCTCCGCCGGCACAAGCCCTTGCCGCACCCAGGATGGCCCAGGCCCTTCAGGGAGCGCCAAAGCCCGCCCCGGCGGCCGAGCCCGAGCAAGTCACGGCTCTTCTGGATGCCCTTGTTCCACAGTCGCCCTCCGCTTCGGTCGAGGAAGGGCCGCGCCCGGCGGCCGACGATTCGGTGCTGGCCATGTTGAACGCCTTGTCCCACTCAGGTTCCACCGCCAAGAAGACGGCCAGCAAGGCCGTTGAGAAAACCGCCGGAAAGGTCGTGGAAGAGGTGATCGAGACGCCTGTGAGGACTCCCCGGGAGGCTTCGGTCCCGAAGGCGGAGAAGGAATCGGCGCGGGCCGCCAAACCCGTGGCCACCAAGCCGAGAGCCCTTCTCGCCAAGCCGAAGCGGGCCCGTCCGCCCGAGGCCCGGGCCGAGGTTGCCGCCAAAGTCACCACCATCGTGGTCGATCCCGGCCACGGCGGCAAGGATTACGGCGCCAAGGGCCGCCATGGGCTCTATGAAAAAGAGGTAAACCTCAAGGTTTCCAAGCTGATCAAGAAGATTCTCGAAACCCGCTACAATTACCGCGTTGTCCTGACCCGCGACGACGATACCTTCATCCCCCTCGACAAGCGGGGCGATGTTGCCAATGAAAAAGGCGCCGATCTGTTTGTTTCCGTCCACGCCAACGCCGCCAAGCGGCGCTCGGCCCACGGCATCGAGACCTATTATCTGGGCACCGGCCACAGCGCCCAGGCGCAGGAAACCGCCGCCCGGGAAAACGGTGAACTGGTAAAATCCGTTAAGGATGACCAGGTGCAGCAGATCCTGGCGAGCCTCATCAGCACCACCAAGATCAACGATTCCGCCATGCTGGCCGGCCACGTTCAGGACGAGCTGTACAAGAACATCAAAAAGATACAGCCCAAGGTGAGGGACCTGGGCGTCAAGGAGGGCCCGTTCTTCGTCCTGCACGACACCAACATGCCGAGCATCCTCGTGGAGGTCGGTTTCGTCACCCACCGGCGCGAAGAGCGTTCGCTCAAGGACCCGAAGTATCTCAACCAACTCGCCCGGGCCATCGCCAAGGGAATTCACGGTTTCCTGAACGACCGGGGGCCCACCATCTAACCGGACGTTTCTCAATGCCGATTCCCCTCGTCGCCATAATCGGCCGGGCCAATGTGGGAAAATCCACCTTGTTTAACAGGTTGACCGAGCGGCGCACCGCCATCGTTCACGACACGCCGGGTGTCACGCGGGACCGTATCTACGGCCGCGCCGAATGGATGGGGCGGCCCGTCCGCCTGGTGGACACCGGCGGCATCGTTCCTGCCGAACAGGGAGAGATCGAGATGCGCGTGCAGGACCAGGGCCGTTTCGCCCAGGCCGAGGCCGATGCCATCATCTTTGTGGCGGACAGCCAGGAAGGCCTCACCCCGCTCGACCGGGAAGTCATCGGCCAGGTCCGCAAATCCGGCAAGCCGCTGTTTCTCGCCATCAACAAAGTGGACAGCCTGCAGCACGAGCCGCTTTCCTACGAATTCGCGGCGCTCGGAATCGACCCCGTGTACCCGCTCTCGGCCGAGCACGGCACCGGCGTTTACGAACTCATCGAGGGCCTCGCCGAGGCGCTCCCCGAACCCACGGACGAGGAGCCCGAAGCCGGGGGCGTGTTGCGGCTGGCGGTCATAGGCAGGCCCAACGCCGGGAAATCCTCTCTCGTTAACCAATGGCTCAATGCGGAGCGTTCCATTGTCTCGCCGATCCCCGGCACCACCCGCGACGCCATCGACTCGCACCTGGACGTTGGAGACCGCTCCTTCCTGCTGGTCGACACCGCGGGCATCCGCCGCAAGGGAAAGACCCGCGAATTGCTCGACAAATACAGCGTCATCATGGCGCTCAAGGCGATGGACCGCTGCGACGTCGTCGTTCTTGTCATCGACGCCACCGAAGGGGTGACGGATCAGGACGCCGCCATCGCCGGTTACGCCGAAAACCGGGGCCGCGCCATCGTCATCGCCGCCAACAAGTGGGATTTGATGAAGGGCGAAGAGAAGGCTTTCGAGAAGTTCGAGGAGCAGGTCCGGATGAAACTGAAATTTCTCGATTTCGCCCCGGTGCTGGCGGTGTCCGCCAAGTCCGGCCGTGGCGTGCCGCAAATCCTGACCCGCGCCACCGAGGTCTATGAAGAATATTCCCGCACCATCCCCACCGGCCGCCTCAACGAATGTTTCGAGAAAGCCGTCCGCAAGAATCCCATGAGTCATTACCGGGGCAAATTCATGAAACTGTTCTATTGCGCCCAGGTCCGCACCCGTCCGCCCACCTTCCGTTGTTTTGTCAACTACCCGCAGGGCATTCATTTTTCCTATCGCCGCTACCTGATCAATTGCCTGCGCGATCAATTCGGATTTGCGGGGACGCCGATCCGCCTCATTTTCTCGGCGCGTGATGAAAAACAGCGCTGAGCAACACGCCTTCCTTGAGCCCGGCCGAGGCCCGCAAGACCGCTCTCAACAGCCTGGAAATTTCTTCAAGTGATTTCTTAGGGGATGGGTCCCAATTCCCTAAATGGGTTGATCGGTAAAGGGTTGGAGCATTTCCCCCCGGCGGCTCGGAAAAAAGAGTTGACGCCGCCGCGTTTGCCGTTTAGGTAAGAGGGGGGATATTCCAGACGATCATGAATCCCTTCCTGTAAAACGGCGGCCGCCGCCGTCCAGGGGGCAGGGGGGGCGGTTATTTTTCGCACAAG
>CP070799.1:711289-718804 GCA_020343535.1 Nitrospinaceae bacterium
AACCCGGCCCGCTCCCTCGTCAGGCCGCCCGGCCCAAGGGCGCTGAGCCGCCTCTTGTGCGTGACCTCGGAGAGGGGGTTGGTCTGGTCCATGAACTGGGAAAGCTGGCTGCTGCCAAAAAATTCCTTGATCGCGGCGGTCACAGGTTTGGAGTTGATCAGGTCGTGCGGCATGGACACATCGACATCCTGAATCGACATGCGCTCGATGATCGCCCGCTCCATGCGCACCATGCCGACGCGGAACTGATTCTCCAGCGACTCGCCCACCGCGCGCACCCGGCGGTTGCCCAGGTGGTCGATGTCGTCGATGGAGCCGATGCCGTTCCTGAGGTCGACAAGATAAAGCATGACCTTCTGCAGGTCTTCCAGCGTCAGCAGCCGATTGTCCAGCGGAATATCCAGCCCGAATTTTTCATTGAGCTTGATGCGCCCCACCACCGACAGATTGTAGCGCTTCGGGTTCTTGAACAGGTTCCAGAACAGGGAGCGGGCGATGTCCGGCGTCGGCGGGTCGCCCGGCCTGAGACGCTTGTAGATCTCGCGAATCGCTTCTTCCTGGGTGGAAATTTTTCCCGCCGCCAGGGTGTCGCGGATGCTGGTGTCGGCCGCTTCTTCATCGATATGAAGAATGCGGAACTCCTGCACCTTGTTTTTAACAATGAATTCCAGGGTTTCCTGCGTGATGGGCTGGTTGCACTCGAACACCACCTCGCCGGTTTCCGGGTCCACGAGCTCGTCGAAAAGGAACCGGCCGATCAGGCTCTCGGGGTCGATCTCGACTTTCTGCGCCCGGCCAAGACGCGCGATCTTCTTGGCCGCAACCGGCGTCACCTTCTTACCAGCCTTGACGATCACGTCGTCGGACTTGGCGTCGAGAAGGTCTTCCAGCACCTTGAACCCGACTAGAAGGTTCTTCGAGCCCATGTGGTAGCGGCCATCCTTCGGCGCGCACGAAACCTTTTCGACCGAATAGAAGGTTTCCAGAATGGACGGAACGTCCATGCCGAACGCCTGCAGGAGAACGGTGGCGGGCAGCTTCCTTCGGCGGTCGATCTTGACGTAAAGGATGTCCTTAATGTCGAACTCGAAATCGACCCACGACCCGCGGTCGGGAATGATGCGGGCGGAATACAGGATTTTACCGCTGATGTGCGACTTGCCCTTATCGTGCGAGAAAAAGGCGCCCGGCGAGCGATGCATCTGGCTGACGATCACACGCTCCACCCCGTTGATCATGAAGGTGCCCGTGTTCGTCATCATGGGCATCTCGCCCAGGAAAATCTTCTGCTCCTTGACTTCGCGGACGGAATTGATGGTGATTTGAGGGACGTTCCCCTCTTTCAGCCTCTCAAGAATATCCTCGGTGATCTCGGTGCGGGCGGGGATGTACACCTTGCCGGTCTCGGGGTGCTTCACATCCTCAACAATGTATTTGCCGGGCAGGTCCTTCAGAGTCTTCGGGGTGACGTCGATGGTTTCCTTGTCGAAAAGCACCAGACGCACCATGATTTTGATGGGGTCGGCATACACCAAGCCCTTCTGGCGGCACTCGCTCAGCTTGTGTTTCTCGTTATAGGCCACTTCCTGGTTGCAGACTTCGCAGACCACGCCTGGCCCGCCTAGTTCGCGGTATTCCCCGCAGCCGCAATCCCAAACCCCCACTTCGTAACCAACGTATTCGATCCTGGCGTTGATATTGAGATCGGAAACCGGAAAAACGTCACGAAAAACCTCCTCCAGGCCGCGGACCCCGCGGTCCTTGGGCGCGGTTGTCCACTGGATGAAGGCTTCGAATGATTTTTTCTGTATTTCTATTAAATTGGGTATTTCACTGACTGTCGGGATTCTTGAAAAATTGAGTCGTTCCCTAAGATTTCCACTCACTCTATGGGAAAGAATTTTCGACATAGGCTGCCTAACCCTCAATTTGAAAGATTAACAAACGGGTTTCGCCCCTCCCGCTGGAGAGGGCGAGGTCGATCTTTCAATCAGGTCATTTGATTTCGACAGTCCCGCCGGCCTCCTCAATTTTCTTCTTGATCTCTTCCGCCTCTTCCTTGCTGACGCCTTCCTTCACCGGCTTCGGAGCACCCTCGACGAGATCCTTGGCGTCCTTAAGACCCAGCCCGGTAATGGCGCGAACCTCCTTGATCACCTGAATCTTCTTGTCGCCCGCCGCGGCCAGAACGGCAGTGAATTCGGTCTGCTCTTCCGCTGCCGCCGCCGGACCCGCCGCCGCCGGACCCACCATCGCCACCGCCGGAGCCGCCGCGGTCACGCCGTACTTGTCCTCCAACTCCTTGACGAATTCAGACATCTCAAGAACAGTCATGTTATCTATAAAGGAAACAACATCCTCTTTCGTGACGGCCATCACGCCCTCCTTTCAAAATGATCTATTTTGTTTTCTCGAATGATTAATTGGTACCTTAGTTTATTCCCGTGCCGAAGGGGACTGCCAAGCCCACCGCGATTCAGGAACCGCCTTTCTTTTCCCGAACCGCGTCCAACGTCCCCACCAGCTTTCTCAGCAGGCTGTGGAACACCCCCACAAAATTCGTCGTCGGCCCCTGCATCGTCGCCAGCATCATGGCGATCAGCGCTTCCCGCGAAGGAAGGTCGGCAAGGGCTTTGACCTGCTCGGGGTCGATTTTCTTTCCTCCCACAACCCCGCAAATGACTTTCGGAGACTTTTCGGCGTTGGCCTTGGCGCATTCCGCCAGCGCTTTCGCCGGGCCCACCGGGTCGTCATAACTGACGACCAGGGACAAGGGCCCGGTCCAAATGTCATCGAGCACCTCGAAAGGCGTGTTCTTCGCCGCCTGGCGCGCCAGGGTGTTTTTGATGACCCGAAACTCCACCGACTGCGCCCGCATCTTCGCTCGCATGGCGGTGATGGTTTGCGCGTCGATGCGCTGGTAATCGGCCAGCACGGCGGATTTCGCCTTCAGGAAGACCTCGTTCAATTCTTTGACCGCTTGCTCTTTCGCTGGAGTAGGCACAACTGAAACCTTTCGTCGCAATACGTTCATGCCGCGGCGCTCGCCGGCGGCCATTAAAATACGATCCGCCCCGTCAATTCGGCGTGTAGGCCACCTTCACTCCCACGCCCATTGTGGAGGAAATAGACACCGCCTTCACATAAACCCCCTTGCTCGACGCAGGCTTCAATTTGACCAGGGCCGAAAGCACTGCTTCACAATTTTCCGCCAGATCCGCCTCGGGGAAACTCACTTTTCCCACCTGCGCATGGATGATGCCGCCCTTGTCGACCCGAAAATCGACCTTTCCCGCCTGGATCTCCTCGATAGCTTCCTTGACATTGAAGGTCACGGTCCCGGTTTTCGGGTTGGGCATCATCCCGCGCGGGCCGAGCACCTTGCCGAGCCGGCCCACCAGGCCCATCATGTCCGGCGTCGCCACGACGCGGTCGAACTCGAGCCAGCCGCCCTGGATTTTCGCCACCATGTCTTCGCCGCCAACGTGGTCGGCCCCGGCCTCGCGCGCCTCGGTTTCTTTTTCGCCCTTGGCGAAAACCAGCACGCGGAATTTCTTGCCCGTGCCCTTGGGCAGCAACACGCTGCCGCGGATATTCTGGTCCGCCTTGCGGGGGTCGACGCCGAGATTCACCGCCACATCCACTGTTTCATCAAATTTGGCGAAGGCGTTTTCCTTCGTCAATCGGATCGCTTCTTGAAGGTCGTACTTGGCGTTCGGGTCCACCTTCTCCGCGGCCGCCTTGAATTTTTTCCCGTGCTTGGCCATCCTCAAATTCCCGTAAGTTCTGGTTAGTCTTCGATCTTGATGCCCATGCTCTTGGCCGATCCGCTGATGATGCGCACGGCAGCTTCCATGTCATGGGCGTTTAGATCTTCCATCTTGGTTTTCGCGATCTCCTGAACCTGTTCGCGGGTGACCTTGCCCACCCCCTCCCGGCTCGGGTTCGAGGAACCCTTGGCAATGCCCGCCGCCCGCTTAAGCAGCACCGACGCCGGCGGCGACTTGGTGATAAAGCTGAAGCTGCGGTCCTTGTAAACCTCGATGACCACCGGGATGATCAACCCCTCCTGGCCCTGGGTCTTGGCGTTGAACGCCTTACAGAACTCCATGATGTTGACCCCGTGCTGGCCCAGCGCCGGCCCCACCGGCGGAGAGGGCGTCGCCTGCCCGGCCGGGATCTGAAGCTTGATCTGCCCCGTTACCTGTTTTGTCGCCACAACGTCTTCCTTTCCGATTCAGCCCCAAAAGGCCTTACACGCGTTCGATTTGCTGGAATTCCAGCTCGACAGGCGTCGCCCGGCCAAAGATGGACACCATGACACGGACCTTGCCCTTGTCATGGTTGACATCCTCCACCACGCCGTTAAAATTGACAAACGGCCCCTCGATGACCCGAACGCCCTCCCCCTTTTCGAAGGAAAACTTCGGCTTCGGCCGGGTGGATTCCCCTTTCATCTGGTCCATGATCATCTTGATCTCATCCTCGGAGAGGGGCACCGGCCCCTGACTCCCCCCCAGAAAGCCGGTGACTTTGGGGGTGTTCTTGATCATGTACCAGATGTCCTGGTCCATCGCCACTCGGATGAGGACGTAACCAGGATAGAATTTTCTCGAAGAAACCTTTTTCCTGCCCTTGCGAACCTCCACCACCTCTTCGGTGGGGATGATGATCTCCCCCAGCTTCTCCTTGTGCGAAGAGTTCTCGAACTGCTCTTCCAGGCTGAGTTTGACCTTCGCCTCATACCCCGAGTAAGTATGAATGACATACCACTGTTTATCCAAAGTTCTCGCCCCCGGCCGCTCAGATATTAATGAGGCCCTGAATCAATTTAGCCAACAGGGCGTCCACCACCCCCAAAAACACCGACATGAGAAAAACTACCGCCACCACCACAGCGGTGCCGCCGAGCGCCTCGCGACGGGAAGGCCAGGTGACCTTCTTGACCTCCGCCTTGACCTGAGATAAAAACTCTATTGCCTTGGTTACCATATATTCCCGATGACAGTGCCGAAAAGCTACAGGCCAGGAGGGATTCGAACCCCCAACCCCCAGATTTGGAGTCCGGTGCTCTAGCCGTTCGAGCTACTGGCCTAATCGAATTCCATTTGACACACCAAGACCCAATTGTCCCGTCGCCCAGGCCGGATTCCTAGCCCTGGATCTCATCACGAAAAGCCTGTTATTTAGTCTCTTTGTGGGGGGTATGCTTTCTGCAGAACCTGCAATACTTCTTGAACTCCAGGCGACCCGTTGTCGTCTTCTTGTTCTTGGTCGTGGAATAGTTCTTGCGCTTGCAATCCGAACAGGCCAAATGAATAATGTCTCTCATTATTTTTTTTCCAAACAGGTTCGATGACCGGCCAGGACAAGCCGAATGCGCCTTCCACCACTGCCGCGCGAACCGCCTGGCCCGCGTTCACCCGCATTAACATTTATAATAAGCCCACGATCGGATTTGAACCGATGGCCTCTTCCTTACCAAGGAAGTGCTCCACCCCTGAGCTACGTGGGCCTTGGAAGCCTTGTCAACCTGCTTTTACGCCCCCGCCTGGCCATCGGGACCACAGCGCCTTTCCCCTTCTCCAGAAAAGCGATGATGGAGCGGGAAACGGGACTCGAACCCGCGACCCTCAGCTTGGAAGGCTGACGCTCTAGCCAACTGAGCTATTCCCGCAAAGTCTTCCAAATCAACGAATTTGGAATGGGGAGGGGAGGATTCGAACCTCCGAAGGCTGAGCCGACAGATTTACAGTCTGTTCCCTTTGGCCACTCGGGAACCTCCCCGGCCTGCGAGAGGAATTCTCCCCCCGACGGTATCTAGTCGGTCGCGGCACAAAAAAAACCTCAATGCCGTGCGTCAGAATTCTTTCTCTAAGTCCAGCTAAACAAAAAAAATGGAGCTGGCAAAGGGACTCGAACCCCCGACCTGCTGATTACAAATCAGCTGCTCTACCAACTGAGCTACGCCAGCTCAGTAAAAAACTTTCATCTTACTGACTTGTATCGGAATATGTCAATAATAAAAAGCAAATTTCAGAGATATTTCGCGGAAAGAAAGGCTCTTTATTCCTTGAGGATTACGATAGAGGGCACTTTATCATGGATGGCGGAAATTTGACAATGAAATTTATCATTGAAAACAAAATTTTTCAAGAATTTTACCGGCCCCGAAAAAACTGCGCCCGCCCCAGCCGACAACGTTCTGTTTTTTCTCCCCAGCGGAGGATTTCAGTCGCACTCCTGGCAACCGGTTTTTCACTCTGAAACCGCCGGCCCGGCCGGAAAAGCCCAAAAGGGTCCTTCGGAAATCCGAAATCCGGCTGCGCTCTCCTTTTAACCCGGCCCCCCCAAGCCCGCCACCACCTCTCCGGCGATGACATGCCAGTCGACGCTCTCCCTCCCGGGCGCGAAGGGGACATCCTCCCAGCGCTTTGGCGGCATCTCGATTTTCAGCCCGATTAGGTCGGCGGGCCGGCCGGGCGCCAGCACGCCGCTTTCCAGCCCTAGCGCTTCGGCGCCCATTCGGGTTGCCATGGTCAGGAGCTCCATGCGGGAAACCTCGGGCAGCATGGCTTCGGCCAGTCTCAGCTCACGGAAAAAATTGAGCGACTCGTTGCTCGCCAGAGAATCGGTGCCGAGGGCGACCGCAACCCCGCGGTCAAGAAGCTCGCGCACCGGCACCCATCGGTCCCGCCCAAACCAGCGGGTGCTGCCGGGGCAGAACACCGCCCGCGCGCCGTGCCGCGCGAGCAGGTCGATATCGCCATCAATGTGATTGAGGTGCACCGCCAGCAACCCGTCAAGGACCCCTAAATCAGTGAGGTAGCCCAGCGGGCTTTGCGCCGGGGGGCGAAAGGTCTCGTCGTAAGCGCCACGTTCTCTTAAAAACGCCTCCATCTCGCCGCCGCCCTCGCGCAAAAACCGCAGCTCCTCGGCGAATTCCGCCACGTGGCAGGACAGGCGCAGCCCGCGCTCTCTGGCCAGCCGGCAAAGCGCCTTGAACAGGTCCGCCGACACGGAATAAGGGGCGTGCGGCGCAAGCCCGAACCGGGCGAGCGGCCCGGCAGGGCCTGCGCCGAGCCGGTCCCGCACGGTCTGAAGGGTCGCCGGGGCCGCGGTCTTCTGAAATCCCAGGGTTTCGAGAAACAACACCTGGCGTTGCGGCAGGGCCGCGTAGGCCTCCACTTGGCTCGTGGGGTCGAGATGATCGCCCAGCCCGCTCACACCCGAGGCGAGAAGCACCGCCGCGCCCTCCTCGAAAGCCGCCGCCCTCTCCTCGGCGCCAATGCGCGCGTTTTCCCTCAGCAGGTCGCGCACCCAGTCGGTAAAGCGCGGCCGGGCCTTTGGCAGCCGTCCCGCAAGCGCCGAAAGCGACAGGTGGCAATGGGCGTTAACAAAACCGGGGAGGATGAGGGCGTCTCTGGCGTCAAGCACGCGCATGCCCGCCGGAGGATCTTCGCGGGTGATGGTGCTGATTCGCCCCCGCTCGATGAGAAGGGTCCCGTTTTCCAC
>CP070799.1:718904-726381 GCA_020343535.1 Nitrospinaceae bacterium
TTGACCATTCATGATCGGCGTCGGCGGCTGGGTCCACGGCCCGCCGGCATCCGGTAATCATACTCAGGAGCAGAACATGACCGACCAGGACCTGCAAAACCAGATCATCCAGGTACTCAAAACCGTGAAGGACCCCGACCTCAACCGGGATATCGTCAGCCTGGGTTTTGTCAAGAACCTGACCGTGACGGGCGGCGACGTTAAATTCGACGTCGAGCTCACCACCCCCGCCTGTCCCGTAAAGGACCAACTCAAAACCGAATGCGAACAGAAGGTGGATGCCATTGAAGGCGTGAAAGCCGTGTCGGTCAACATGACGGCGCAGGTGCGCTCCAGTCAGCACAGCCAGCCCATCCTCACCTGCGTTAAGAACATCATCGCCGTGGCCAGCGGCAAGGGGGGCGTCGGCAAATCGACCATCAGCGCCAATCTGGCCGTGGCGCTCCAAGCGAGCGGCGCCAAGGTAGGGTTGATGGATGCCGACATCTACGGCCCCAGCATTCCGCAGATGCTCGGGATACCCATTAGTCCTCCCAAGGCCGTTGGCGAGAACAAATTCCTGCCGCACGAAAAGTATGGGCTGAAGGTGGTTTCCGCCGCGTTTCTGACCAAGGAGGGCCAGCCCCTCATGCTGCGGGGCCCCATGCTGGGCGGCATCATTCAGCAGTTTCTGCAGAACGTGGAATGGGGCGAGCTGGATTACCTGGTCATCGACATGCCGCCGGGCACCGGCGACGTGCAGCTCACCCTCACGCAGCGCGCCCCGCTCTCCGGCGCGGTGGTGGTCACCACGCCGCAGGACGTGAGCCTCATCGACGCCGACAAGGGCGTCAAGATGTTCCAGCAGGTGAAGGTGCCGATGCTGGGTATCGTCGAAAACATGAGTTACTTTATCTGCGACGGCTGCAATAAGAAACATGAGATCTTCAAGCGCGGTGGAGGGCGGGCGCTTGCCGAGCGCTTCAAGGTACCCTTTCTGGGCGAGGTTCCGCTCCTCGGCGGGGTGGTGGAAGGCGGCGACAGCGGCGTTCCCATCATGATCAGCGATACGAATTCGCCGGCCAGTGTGGCCTATAAATCGCTGGCGGGTCAGGTTGCGGCGCAGATCAGCATCAACCAGGCCCGGGAAGACAAGGTCGACGCCAATTTCGAACTGGCGTGGAAGAGCTGACCATGGCCGAAAAACAAGCCGTCGACTCAAACCACCCGTCGCCGAAAAAAATATTTCAGATCGACGCCCGGACCCTGGGCATCACATGGAACGACGGCCACGAATCCGTCTACCCGGTGAAGATGCTCCGGGAAAACTGCCCCTGCGCGCATTGCATCGACGAATGGTCCGGCGAGCGCAGGATCAAGCCGGGCGACATCTCCGACACCATCCAGCCGGTGAAGCTCCATTCCGTCGGCCTCTACGCCATCCAGATCGCCTGGAGCGACGGCCACGACACGGGGCTCTACTCGCACGAGCTGCTGCGCCGGCTGTGCCAGTGCCCCGCGTGCCGGGGCAAATAGAGCCGCCTTCGAACCGGTAAACAACCGCCGCTTTTCGGTGCGCCCTCCGCCCCGCGGAAAAAAAACGCCGCGACCCCAAAAGGGCCGCGGCGGTGGCTGGCGGTCTATAGCGGTCCGTCGATCTATTACATTCCGACTTTTTCCCGCACTTCATCCATCAATTTGCCGTCGATGAGGGTCACGCCCTTTTCGATGGCGAAGTTGATCACTGTTTTTCTCGCCATGTTGCGCACGAAGAAGGGAACCTTCTTGATGCGGTCCAGCGCTTCCTCCGTCCACACAAGGTTGTCCTCGGGATTGGCCTTGCTGAGTTCCTCCTTGGCCTGAGCGAGCGAGGAACTCACCACGCTGAGGGGCGCCTGCACTTCCGCCGACGAGCCGCCCATCTGAACGCCGAGCTTGCTGACGAACTCGGTTTCGAACTTGTTGGTCAGCATGGCGATGGTGTGGCCGCAGTTTTTGCACTTGAACTTCATCGCGAGGTTCTTGTTTTCCTCGGGCATGATGCCGTCGGTCTGGGTTTCCATCTGCACGTCGCAGGGAACGCAAAGGAATTTCATCTTTCCTCCTGTCAGGATTTAGGATTGTTAGCGATAAAGTTCTGGATCGCGTCCACCACCTGGGCAATCGCCTGGCCGGTGATGGAATCGCGGTGCTCCGTGTAGAACAGCCCACCCGATCCGGTTTTGCGGGACAAGCGGGTATCGAACGGAACCTTGCCGATGAAGGGAATGCCCTTGTTCTGCGACAGGTCCTTCGCGTCCTTGCCCTCGAACAGCTTGGCTTCCTGGTCGCAATGGGGGCACACGTAAGTCGCCATGTTTTCCACCAGGCCGATGACCGGCACTCCCATCTGGCGGTTCTTGGTGATGGACTTGGAAACGATGTGCTGCGACAGCGGCGACGGGATCGTGATCTCCACCACGCCGGCCAGTTCCGGGACCAGCTCGCGGATATTGTCGATGCGGTCGCTGCCCGGCGGCATGTCGATGAGCAGAAAATCGAGATCGCCCCATTTCGTGTCCGACAACAGTTCCCGCAGTGCGGTGGATTCCATGGTGCTGACCCACACCGCCGTCGCACCGGGCTCCTCGGTCCACATCACCGGCGAATCGGGCTGCGAGAGAAGCATGTCCATGGACATGATCTTGATGCCCTGCACGCCGATGCCCGGCTCGATGCCGTCGTCGTCGAGGACCAGCTTGTGGTCGTTGCCGACGCCCAGGAGCTGGCCGATGCTCGGTCCATTGAGGTCGGCGTCTAGAATGCCTACGCGGTGGCCGCGGTCGGCCAGGCAGGAAGCGATATTGGCGGTCAGCGAACTCTTGCCGACGCCGCCCTTGCCGCTCATCAGCGCGACCTTGTGCTTGATCCCGTCGAGGCGGGAGCGGAGCTTTTCCAATTTCGAGACCACTTGGCCGACGATGTTGGAACCGCCGTCCCCGGCCAGGTCTTCATAGGTTTTCATCTGCAACTCCTTGATTAACCGGAATAAGGCTGTCCGTCTTCGATGGTTTAGTGATGCTACATCATAATATAAAGGCGACGCTGTGCAAAGAAAACTTTGTAAAAAAAGGCCTCCCGCCGAAGCGTTGATTTCACCTTGACCGCGGGGAGGTTTCTCCTTTAGATTAAAAAGTTTTAATCCTTATTTTTAAGGCATTGCCTTGTCCCCGACCCCGCTCAGCGAAGAAGAACGGAGAATGATCGCCGAGGAGGAAGAGCGATTCGAAAAAACCGTCGCCTCCCTGGTCGGCGAACTGCCGCAGGTGCGGGAAGCCAAGATTTCCGCCAATCAGGCGGCGCGCGAGCTCACCGCCTGGCTGGTCACCGAGTGGAACCCCGAGGAGCGGCAGCCGCTGGTCTCCGACGAAGCGGTCGCGCACCGCATCGTCGACATACGCAAAAAGAGCGATCAGGACTTGCTGGAACTGATCCGCGAACCCTATTTTGGCCGCGTCGTCACGAACGAAGACGACGGCCGCGAGGTGGAATTCCTCATTGGCAAGAAAAGCAATATCGGCTCCGGCATCGTCGACTGGCGCAACGGCCCCATCTCCGGCTTGTATTTCAACTATCAGGAGGGCGAGGAATTCCTCGAAGTCATCAACGAGCGCGAGCGCAGCGGCAGCATTAAGATCCGCCGCTCCTACAAGATCGAGGCAGGCCGCATGGTCCAGATCGACACGCCGGACGGGGTGTATTACCACGGCGATCGGGGCTGGGTGAAGCTCGACCTCGACGCGGAGGCGGCGGCCCACCGGTCGCGCGGCATCGGCTCGAAAAAGAAGACGCTGCCCAGCATCCTGTCGCTCATCACCCGCGAGCAGTTCGAGTTGATCACCAGCGATCCGGACCGCCCGGTGCTCATCCAGGGCTCGGCCGGCTCGGGAAAAACCACCGTCGCCCTGCACCGGCTGGCCTGGCTCCTGGGCGAGACCCAGGGCCACGCCCGCCCTGAGAAGACGCGGGTGGTGGTTATGAACAAATCCCTGCAGATCTACGTCTCCTCGACCCTGCCGTCGATGGGGATTCATCAGGTGGAGGTCACCACGTTCAACCGTTGGGCGCTGGGCATCATCCGCGACGCCACCCGCAGGAATCCCGTGTTCCAGTTCCACAATCTGCCGGCGTTCATCGAGGAGATCAAATTCTCCGATGAAATTCTTGCTGCCATCGCCAGCCAGGTCGATAACGAGCGCGCTCAGGCCGATCGCGATCTCCGCGCCCGCTTCGAGGCGCACCCCGGGCTGGTCGCGGTTTGGGGAGAAGGCCGCAAGAAGGCGCTTTTGCCCCGGTTGCGCGATTTTCTGCACGATGTGAAAACCGCGCCCCTGCCCGAGGCGGAGAAAAAAGATCACGTCGATTACCTCAATCGCCGGCTCGAAAGCCTGGAAGATTACATCGGCGACATCTACGACCTGCAGGCCGATCCGGAGCGCCTGGCGCGTTTCCTGCCCCCGGGCGAAAAGCGGGGCGAGCATTTGCAGGTGCTCAAGCGGCTGGCCGAAAAGAACCGTAGAAAGCGAGTGCTCGATTACTTCGATATGTCGCTCATCCTGCGTAACATCCAGATCAAAAACGGCGGCCTGCCGGATAAGGACGGGCGGCCGGAGTTTCTAGACCACCTTGTCATCGACGAAGCGCAGGATTTCGGGCCGGTGGAATTCGCTGTGATGTTCGGTGCGGTGGAGGACAAGCGCCACATCACCGTCGTGGGTGACGTCTCGCAAAAAATCCTGACGGCGCGCAAGTTTATCGGTTGGGACCGCATCGTGCACCAACTGGAGGTGGACAACGAGGATCTGATTCAACTGGAAGTGTCCTTCCGCTGCACCGCGCCGATCATGACGCTGGCGCGCCGCATCGAGGGCCGGCCCGGGCCCGCCGAGGGGCGCGGCGGTTCGGCGCCGATCTGGCACCACGCCGGGGACAGCGACGACGTGCTCGAAACCCTGGCCGATTGGGCCGCGAAGTGGCGCGTTCGCGACCCGCAGGCGCTGCTGGCCCTCATTTGCAGGACGCCGAAGCAGGCCATGCAATTGAAGGAAGACCTGGCCGAGATGATCCCCGATGGCTTGAGGCTCGGCCACCGCAACCAGTTCTCGTTCGAGCCTGGTGTCATCGTCACCAACGTGCATCAAGTGAAAGGCCTCGAATTCGACGCCGTCGCCCTCGTCGAGCCCTCGGAGGATAACTACCCGCGCCGCCGCGCCGAAAGCCGCAACCTCCTCTACGTGGCCATTACCCGCGCTCAGGAAGACCTTCTGCTCATTGGCAAGGCGCCGTTTTCCAGTTTGCTTTCCGGACACTGAGGCCGCCGGCACCGCCCCTCTTGCGTAATGACCGCCAGGGTTTATATTAATTACGGAGGGAGTTGTGGAGTGAAGGACCTATAAACCTCGGGGATTAGGAGGTGAATCTGGGGTTAGATCTTGTGTGGTGGATAATTCAGGCAGTGAGTTTTATTAAATTTCATATATAAATATGAAAATGCCCGCATGAAGGCTTGCGGGTCTGCTAAAAGAGAGAAAAAGCGCCGGGAGCGCACCGGCGCTTTTTTTGTGGAACGTGATTCGAAAACTAAAAATCATTGTCGAATATGAGGGGACCGCCTACCAGGGCTGGCAAGTCCAGCCGGCCGGTCCCACCATCCAGGGATGGCTGCAGAATACCCTGACGCGAATCACCGGTGAAAAGGCGGCGGTCGTCGGCTCGGGCCGCACCGATTCCGGCGTCCACGCCGAAGCACAGGTGGCGCATTTTAGAACCGCTTCGAAGATGACGCCGCGCCAGTTCCTCATGGCGTTCAACAGCCTGCTGCCGCGGGATATCGTCGTCACCCGCGTCGAGGAGCCGGAGACCGATTTTCACGCCCAGATGAGCGCCACGGGAAAGATCTACCGCTACACCGTGCTCAATCGCGCCCACCCCTCAGCCCTCCATTTCCGTCGCTCCACCTTCATGCAATACCCCCTCGATGTCGAGGCCATGTCGCGGGCGGGGGCCGCGCTGGTTGGAGAGCACGATTTCTCAGCCTTTCGCGCCGGCAACTGCGAGGCCAAAAGCCCGGTCAGGAAAATCGTCCGCGTCGATATCCTGCGCGAGGGCGAATTCATTAAAATGTATTTTGAGGGCAACGGTTTCCTCAAGCACATGGTGCGAAACCTCGTCGGCACGCTGCTTCTGGTGGGGCGGGGCAAAATGCCACCAGAGGAGGTGGAGCGTATTCTTGCCTCCCGCGACCGCCGGCAGGCGGGGCCCACAGCCCCGCCCCAGGGCCTCACCCTGGTCAAGGTCTTTTACCCTGGCGATTCCCATCCCTAAAAGGCTGCCGCGGAACGGGGAGGGGAGGCGCCAGCCCTCGGCTCGGATGCACAAGGCAAAAAAATATTTACAACGGCTTTTATGCCGATATACTTGCGGGAGTTTTTTTCAGGGGCTCCGGCGCCGGAGCGCCTCCGTTTGTGAACCGTCTATCCCGGACATCGTAACGTTATGAAGAAAGAATTCACCCTCGCGCTTTTGCCGGGCGACGGCATCGGCCCCGAAGTGATTCGCGAATCGGTCAAAGTGCTTCGCGTCCTGGAATCGCGCCTCGGCCTGAAGGTGCGGTTGAACGAAATGCCCGTCGGCGGGGCGGGCTACGAAGCCGCCGGTCACCCCCTTCCGCCTGAGACCCTGCAGGCGGCGAAGCAGGCCGACGCGGTGCTGCTAGGGGCCGTGGGCGGGCCGAAATGGGAAACGCTGGATTTTTCCCTGCGGCCGGAGCGCGCCCTCCTGGGCCTGCGTTCCTCGCTCGGCCTGTACGCCAACCTGCGGCCCGCGCGCGTTTACCCCGCCCTCGTCGATGCGTCGACGCTGAAGCGGGAACTGGTGGACGGGCTCGACCTGCTCGTCGTCCGCGAATTGACAGGCGGCATTTACTTCGGCGAGCCGCGAGGCGTGGAGACCTTGGCCGACGGGACGCGGCGCGGCATCAACACCCTGGTTTACACAGAGAGCGAGATCGAGCGCATCGCCCGCATCGCCTTCGAAGTGGCGATGAAGCGCAACCGCAGGGTGATGTCGGTGGACAAGGCCAATGTCCTCGAATGCACCGGCCTGTGGCGCGAAATCGTCACCCGGACCCATGCCGACTACCCGGACGTCGCGCTGGACCACATGTATGTCGACAACGCCGCGATGCAGCTCGTCCGCCGGCCGAAGCAGTTCGACGTGATCGTCACCACCAATATGTTTGGCGACATTCTGAGCGACGAAGCCTCGATGCTCACCGGCTCCATTGGCATGCTGCCCTCGGCGAGCCTGGGCGGCGAGGGCGGCATGTACGAGCCGATTCACGGCAGCGCGCCGGACATCGCCGGGCAGGACAAGGCCAACCCCCTTGCCACTATCCTATCCCTGGGAATGATGTTCAAATATTCCCTGGACAACGAACAGGCCAGCGACCTGGTCGAGG
>CP070799.1:726481-733795 GCA_020343535.1 Nitrospinaceae bacterium
GGCGCTCAGGTTTTGGGCGAAGGTATGCACCGGCCTCCAACGGGCCACCCGGAAGGAACGAATTGCGGCAATCAATTGAGTTCAAGGAGAATGCACCATGACTATGGTGGATGAACAAGCCCAGGCGACCACGGAAGCCAAGGGCACCGTAAAAATAACCGTCTGCCTCAGCCTAAGCGGCGTTGCCGAGGGCGCCAAGGACGTTTACAAGGAATTCGAAAAGCAGATCGCCGAAATGAGCGCCAATGCCGAGCTCGGCGACAAGCAGTGTTCAATGGGCCAGGTCGGCTGCCGGGGCTATTGCAGCCGCGACGTGCTGGTGGATGTGTACGTCCCCGGGGAGGAAAGGGTGACCTACGAAAAAGTAAAACCCGACATGGTGTCCAAAATCCTTCAGGACCACGTGGTCGGCGGCAAGGTGTTCAAGAAGGCCGCGGCGAAGGACGATTATTACGAGCAGCTGAAAAAGCAGACCCGCGTCGCGATGGAGTTCGGCGGCTCCATCGACCCGGAGAACATCGACGAATACCTCGCGGTGGGCGGCTACAAGTCGCTTGAAAAAGTGGTCAAGGAAATGCAGCCGGCGCAGGTGATCGAGGAGATCAAGAAATCCGGCCTGCGCGGCAAGGGCGGCGGCGGTTTCGTGACCGGCCACAAATGGGTAAGGGCCGCGAACGCCCCGACGCCGGACGGCAAGCGCTACATCGTCGTCAACGGCGACGAGGGCAACCCGGCGTCCTACATGGACCGCAGCGTCATGGAAGGCTGTCCTCACCAGATGGTGGAGGGGTTCATCATCGGAGCTTATGCCATCGGCGCCTGCGAGGGCATCGTCTATACGCGGGCGGATTACTCCATCGCCGTCAAGCGCTTGAACATGGCGCTGGAGCAGGCCAGGGAGCGCGGCTTTCTGGGCGACAACATCCTTGGCACCGGCTGGAATTTCGACATCTACGTTCACGAAGGCGTGGAGGCGTTCATCGGCGGCGAATCCACGGCGCTGATGCAGAGCATCGAGGGCAAGCGGCCCTTCCCCAAGGCGCAGCCGCCGCATTCGACCGAAGTCGGGCTGTGGGGCCGGCCCACGCTACTCAACAACGCCGAGACTTGGGCGACGGTGCCCGCCATCATCCGCAAGGGGGCGGACTGGTACGCTGCCATGGGCACGCCCAACGCGCACGGCTGTAAGACCTGGGCCATCGCCGGCAACTTGAAATACAACGGCCTCATGGAGCTCGACATGGGGATGACGTTCCGCGAGGTCATCGACGACGTGTGCGGCGGCATTGTCAAGAAGAAGGAACTCAAGGTGGTTCATGTCGGCGGTGTCACCGGCGGCTTTTTGCCCCCGGAGAAGGCCGACATCACGATGGACTATGAAAGCCTCCTCGACGCGGGGGTCATCATGGGGCAAGCGAGTTTTGCCGCCTACGACAATTCCGCCTGCGTCGTCGATCTGGCGAAATTTTCCATTGGGTTCAACGAGGGTGAAACCTGCGGTAAGTGCACCCCCTGCCGCATCGGCCTCACCCTCATCAAGAACAAGCTCGACGACATTTCCGAAGGCCGCGGCAAGATGGAGGATATCGACAAGCTCGAGCAACTGTGCGAGGAGATCAACGTCGCCTCGCTGTGCGGCCTCGGCGAGACGGCGGTCAAGTGCGTGCTCACCGGCATCCGGTATTTCCGCAAGGAATACGAGCGCCACATCGTCGATCAAATCTGCGATGCCGCCAAGTGCACCGGCCTGTATCGTTACGTGGTCAAGGAAGAGGAATGCGTCGCCTGCGGCGCCTGCATCAAGCCTTGCCCGACGGGCGCCATCACCGGCGGCACGCGCAAGGTGGCCGCGCACATCGACATGGATCTTTGCATAAACTGCAACGCCTGCTACGAGGCGTGCAATTTCCTGGCGATCATGTAGCCGTTTCCTAGGCGCTAAAAAATAAAGCCCGCGGGGGGAAGGAAACCCCCGGCGGGCTTTTTTATTTTCCGGGAACCGGAACGCGCCGATCAATAGCGCAGCTGTTCCAGGGTCTTGAAGCGAGGGTTGTCCTGGATAAAATAGCCGTCGTCTTCTCTTAAGCGGTTGCGCCGTATATCGAGTTTCCTGAGCGACGGAAGATGAGGCGAGGCCGCGAGGGCTTCGAGCCCCCGGCGGGTGATGCCGTTGCCGTTGATCGTCAGTTCCTCAAGAGCCGCAAGGTTCGGCGAGGCCGCGAGCGCCTCAAGGCCGGCGTCGCCCATGCCCACATCGGTGGCGCGTAGAATGATGAGCCCGCCGAGTTGTTCGGAGCGCGAAAGCGCCCGCATGCCCTTTTCCCCCGCGTCGTTGGCGCTGATGCAGAGTTCCCGGAGGTTGCCGAGGCCGGGAGCGCGCGACAGTGCGAGAAAGCCGAGAGCCTGAATGGCGCATTTTTCCAGGTTGAGAATTTCGAGCTTGCCCCAGGCCGCGCCTTCGGCCAGCGCCACCGCGCCCGGGTTGCCGAGCGGCGTGCCGGTCAGGTGCAACGCCGCCAGGTTGCCCAGGTGCGGCGATTGGGCCAGAGCGAAGAGCCCCTCGGCGCCGAACCGGTTGTCCCTCAGGTAAAGCGTTTCCACCGAAGCGAGCGCCGAGGAAGCGGCCAGCGCCCTCAGCGCGGCGTTGTCGATGCCGGCGCCGTTCAGGTCGAGCGTCTGTCCCTTCAAGTGCTTAGCAAACAGGGCGCGGGCGTGCAGGTCCCTGAGGGCCGGCAGGCTCTTTGGCCCATACGGGTTATCGTGCAGGTTGAGCATGTGCAGCTTGCCGAGGTGCTTCGAGCGCGCGATCGCCGTGGCCCCTTCGTCGCCGATGGAGTTCGAATCGAGATACAGCGTCTTCACCTTCGCCACCGAGGGCGAGCGCGCAAACGCCGAGGCGCCGGCATTGCCGATGCGGTTCCAACCGAGGTTGACCTCGCGCGCGGCGGCGAACGCCCCGGTTTGCAGCCAGTCGGCCATCGTCGAATCGGTGATGTGGTTTCTTCTCAGGTTCAGCCGCCGGATCGCCGGATTGGCCGTGCCGTCGGGAAAACGCGTGATCGGCGATTTGCCGATGGCGTTCCTTTCGAGATCCAGGGACTCAAGGCGCGGCCATTTGCGGGATTTGATCAGGTGGAGTGCTCCCACATCGCCGATGCGGTTCTCCACCAGGCTGAGCGCTTCGAGAGCGGGAAAGTCGCCCTGCTCGGCGAGGGCCTTCGCGCCCGCGTCGCCAATGCGATTGGCGTCGAGGAAAAGCACCTTGAGGCCGGAGAAATCCCGGCAGCCCGCAAGCGCTTCAAGCCCGCGATCGCCTATTTCGTTCCAGCCGAGGTCGAGGTGGGTGACGCCGGAGAGCCCGCCCTGGCGAATGAGCAGAACTAACCCCGCATCGCCGATCCTGTCGTAACGCAAATCGAGACGGCCGTCGTGCGTTGGGGTTTTTTCGCCGAGAGCGCGCAGGATGCGCCGGTCGCTGGTGTTGGCGTTCATGGAATCAGTCATCCGCGATGAGCCAGTCGGTCTTGAGCGCCGGCAGGCGCCGCAGGCGTTCAGAGTTTTGCATCGCCTCAAGGCCCGCGGGGTCGATACGGTTGTACATCATGTTCAGCGTCGCCAGGCTTTTCAGGCCGCTGGCGTTAGCGAGGGCGTGCATGCCCTCCGCGCCGATGCCGTTGGCGTCGAGGTGCAGGACCTTGAGCCGGTTGAGGTGTGGTGAATTCGCCAGCGCCACCGCGCCCGCGTCGCCGATGCGGTTGAAGGAGAGGTCGAGGGTCTCCAGGTTTTGCAGGTTCTCCGAATTCGCCAGCGCCGCCGCGCCCTCGCCGCCGATGCGATTGGTGTACAGGCTCAGGACCTTGAGTCGGGAGAGCCGGGACGATTCGGCGAGCGCCGCTGCGCCCGCGTCGCCGATCTTGTTATCGAACAGCCACAACTCCTGAACGGAGGCAAAAAACTCCGCCGCGGCGAGCTCTTCAAGGGCGGTGTCCTTCAACTTGTTGTTTTGCAGATAGACGATCTCGAGGTCGGGCAGGGCAACATTTTCCGCCAGTTCCATGGCGATTTCATGATCGATGCCCTTGCCGGAAAAATCGAGGACCTTGCCGTCCTTGCTCAAGCCGCGCTTGATCCACTTGCGGATGTAGGTGATGTCGTCTGGCATGCCTGTCGGTGTCAGGGGTTAAAGCCTTCAATTCTAACCATGTCCCCTCAAATGTAAAGAGAATATATTCTGTCCCGGTCCCGCTTTCCAGGCGAATAGGCGCCCCGGTGGGGCGATCAGCGGTTTCCGGATGCCCATAGCTTGAGGATGTGTTCGGCCATGCACCGGGATGCGCCCTGGTATTCCTTCAGGAGGGCACGGGCGCGCTCGGCCCGCTCCCCGTCGGCTGGAGCCCACAAGAGCTTCTGCAGAGTCTCCTGCATCTCCGCCGGCGTTTCCACGGGATGCGCCAGCCCCGCTTCCTTGAGCGGCCCCGCCACATGGCGAACGTTGTCGATAAACGGACCGTGGAGGACGGGCAAGGCGTAGGACAATGGTTCGATGAGGCTGTGCCCGCCGCCGGGCGAAAGCAGGCTGTTGCCGACAAACGCGGCGCTGGCGATGGAGTACAATTGTGCCAGCTCCCCCATCGTGTCGACTAGGATCACGTCTTCGTTCAGCCCCGCATCCTCGCCGATGCGCGAGCGGAGGGTGAACGGCACGCCACGCATGGTTAACAGCGACGCCACCTCGGCCACGCGTTCCCGCCTCCTCGGCGCTAGGATCAGGACGAGGTCGGCATCGCGCGCCTTCAGCGCCCTGTAGACCGACAGAACGATCTCCTCCTCTCCCGCGTGGGTGCTGCCCGCCACCCACACCGGAACCTTATCGCGGATCTTGAGCTTCTGCCGGAGAGCCGCCCGCTCGTCTTCGGAGAGCGGCGTCACCGCGTCGTATTTTGGATCGCCCAGCACAAGCACCCGCTCCGGGTCCGCGCCCAGGGCGATGGCGGCCTCCCGGCCATCCCCGTCCTGCATGCACAGGAGGTCGAAAAAGCCGAGCAGCGAGCGCGCGAGAGGACCGAGCATCTTGTAGCGGCGCAGCGACCGCCGCGAGATCCTGCCGTTGAACAGCGCGGCGGGGATGTTCCGCTGCTTGAGAAGGGCGAGCAGGCCGGGCCAGAAGCCCGTGTCGGTAAGCACAAACACGCCGGGATTTATCGCATCGAGCGCCCGGTGGGTGAAAGGCCAGCAGTCGAGAGGATGAAAGACGACCAGATCGGCCATGGGCAGGTGCTGTTCCGCGCCTTCGTAGCCCGAATCGGTGGTGACCGACACCACCAGCCGGGCCTCGGGGCGAAGCGTGCGGATTTCCTTGAGAACGGGGCCGGCGGCTACCACTTCGCCGAGCGACAGGGCATGAAGCCACACGGTTTCCTTGTCCGCCGGGCTGGCGGGCATCGCGCCGAAATGTTCCGCCAGGTGTTCGCGCTTGTGGCGCGTGAACCGGGAGCAGATGAAGAAACCGAGCGCCATAAGCGGGCTTATCAGGGTGGAAAGGGTATGGTAGAGGATAACGTTCATGAGATCGTTCGGACTCCGGGCATTATTTTCGCGGCGGGAGAGAGGCGGAATCTTGCGATGAGTTCGACATTTCGATCCACCGAGCCCCGGTGCTGGAGGACGGTTTCCCTTGCCCGCGCGCCGCGCCGGTTCCGTTCGTCGGCATCGGCAAGGAGGCGGCGGAGGGTGGGGTGAAGGTCCTCGGGGTGCTCGAGAGCGATGCCGCCGCCGGAGGCGATCAGCAGCCGGGCCTCCTCCTCGAAGGAGTGCATTTGTTTGCCAAAAACCACCGGCACCCCCGCGGCCGCCGGCTCCAGGATATTGTGGCCGCCGATGCCGGGATCGAACGATCCGCCGACAAAGGCCACCTGGGCGCGCGGGTAAAAACTGGCGAGCTCCCCCAGGCGGTCGAGCAGTAATATTTCTCCTGGCGGCGGGTCCGCCGGCCCCGCCTCGCTCAGGCGCTTGAAGGCCAGCCCTTCCGCCATCAACAACGATTCGACCTCGCTCAGCCGTTCCATATGGCGCGGCGCGATCACCGCCCGAAGCCGGGGGATATCCTGCGAAAGAAGCTTGAGCGCCTTAAGAACGATGGCCTCGTCGCCCGGCCGGGTCGAACCGAACACAACAAGCGGTTCGCCATCTTCTTTGGCCGTCTCCTGAACGGCGGGAGTCGGCTGATCGAATTTGACATTGCCGGTCACCCATACCCGATCCCTTTCGATGCCCAGCTTAAGGAGGCGCTGGGCATCGGCCTCGCCGCGCATCGCGAACGCCCGCACACCGGCGGTAATCCAGCGAAAAACCGGCCGCGCCAGCCGGTAGCGACCGAGGGATTTTTGCGAAAGCCGGCCGTTGACGAGAACGACGGGGACGCCGCGTTTGTGGCAGGCGCGCAGCAGGCCGGGCCAGAGTTCCGCCTCGACGAGCACCAGCACCGAGGGGTTCAGCCGCCCGAACAAGGGGCCGAGCCACAGGGGCGAATCCGGCGGCATCCTGAACGCGGGTTCGAGGCCATCCTCCCGGGCCAGCTCAAACCCGGTGCGGGTGAAGGTGGACAGGGCGATCTCCGGCGGCGGGCTTAAGCGCTTAAGCGCTTGAATCATCAGTTTGGCCGCCCGCACCTCGCCCACCGAGGAGGCGTGAATCCAGATTGGCCCGGTGAGCTTAGGAGCATCGCCGCCGCCCGCGAGCCGGGCGCGCACGTCTTTCGCGAAAGCCGGGTCGAGGGTCATCTTGAGCAGAATGAAGGGGGATGCCGCTAGGACGGCCAGAGCGATAATGATATGATACAAAACGTCCATGGCCCGGAAGTATACCGCGAACCGCCGGAGTGCGTCTGAAAAATGATGTCCCGCGCAATTTCTTTGCAGGGCGTTGCCGAGTGGCGGCCGGATCAAATTTTAAATTTTGCGCCGCGTCTAGAGAATGATGTCCTTTGATAAAATTTTTCACCGGACCCTCGCCGAAGACCGCCCGCCGATCCTCGCGCCGTTGTCGGCGCTATTGCGCCTCGCCTCCTGGTTTTACGGCCTGGGTCACGGGTTTCGCCTGCGCGCTTACCGGTGCGGGTGGTGGCGCGCCGAGCGGCTGAATTGCAGCGTTATCAGCGTCGGCAACCTGACCCTCGGAGGCACCGGCAAGACGCCAATGGTGGTGAAAATCGCCCGCATTCTCAAGGACCGGGGCCTGCGGCCCGCCGTGCTCAGCCGGGGCTACGGAGGCGGCTCCCGTTCCGCCGTCAACGTGGTGAGCGACGGTCGGGAGGTT
>CP070799.1:733895-740980 GCA_020343535.1 Nitrospinaceae bacterium
CGACCTGGTCGAGGCCGCCGTCACGGCGGTGCTGGAGAAAGGCGTCCGGACGGGTGACATCCTGTCGCCGGGAGCGGTCGAGGTCGGCACCGCCGCCATGGGAGACGCGGTGGTGGAGGCGCTGGAGAAAATTCCATGCTGAAAAAGAAGGACCGTTACACCGTCGCGGTGGCGGGCGCCACCGGTGCCGTCGGCCGCCGCATGCTGTCCATTCTTGAGGAGCGGGCGTTCCCCGTCGGCCGTCTGAGGGCGCTTGCTTCGGCGCGCTCGGTGGGGCAGAAGCTGCCTTTCGCCGGCGGCGAGGTGTCCGTCGAGGAACTGCGCGAGGACGCCTTCGAGGGCGTGGACATCGCCCTGTTTTCCGCCGGCGGCGGCGTGAGCCAGGAATTCGCGCCGCATGCCGTCCGCCATGGCGCGGTGGTCATAGACAACTCCAGCGCCTTCCGCATGGACAAGGACGTGCCGCTGGTGGTGCCGGAAGTGAACCCCGAGGCGCTGAAAAACCCGGTGACCCTCGTCGCCAACCCCAATTGTTCGACCATCCAGATGGTGGTGGCGCTCAAACCCCTGCACGATCACTACCGCATTCGCCGCGTCGTGGTCTCGACGTACCAGTCGGTGTCCGGTTCGGGGCAGAAAGCCATCGACGAATTGCTCGCGCAGAGCCGCCAGGCGCTGGCCGGAGAGCCTCTCGAAAAGCGGGTGTACCCGCATCCCATCGCTTTTAATTGCCTGCCGCATATCGACGTTTTTCTCGACAGCGGCTACACCAAGGAAGAGATGAAGATGGTCAACGAGACACGTAAGATATTGGCCGACAACACCATCGAGGTGTGCCCGACCACGGTGCGGGTGCCGGTATTGTACGCGCATTCCGAAGCGGTGAACGTGGAGACTGAAAAGAACATTGACGCCGCCGAAGTGAGAGCGCTGCTTGCCCGGCAGCCGGGCATCGAAGTGGTGGACCGGCCCGAGGCCAACGCCTATCCGCTGGCCCGCGACGCCGCCGGGCGGGACCCGGTTTATGTCGGCCGCATCCGCGCCGATCTCACGCGCAAGAACGCCGTCAACCTGTGGATCGTCGCCGACAACCTGCGAAAGGGCGCGGCGCTGAACGCCGTGCAGATCGCCGAGCTGCTGATCCGGCGGCTTGCGAATTGAGCCGGGGCGGGCCAGCGGGCCTTGACATCACGGTGTCAGTAAGTTTATATATTATAGTCAGTTATTGACCTTAACACGGGACTTATGGAGAACCCGGTTTATCCTTTCATCGAGGTTGCAAACCCATCCATCCTGGTTTGTTATTTAACTCCTTGCGCTTTCCGGAAGGTCCCGAACCCGGCCCCGGCCGTTTTGGCGCGTTTCGGAACCATCCCCGCCACCCGCGCGGGCGGCCCCCTGGCCCTCCGCTCTTGATCAAGGCTCATTAAATGGCAGACATCGAACTGGGCATCATCGGCGGCAGCGGCCTGTACCAGATGAAGGCCCTCGAAATCCTTGAAAAGCGCACGGTCGATACCCCCTTCGGGCCGCCCTCAAGCGAGGTGGTGATTGGCCGGCTGGCGGGCTGCAAGCTTGCGTTTTTGCCGCGCCATGGCCCGGGCCACGTCATTCCGCCATCCGAGATCAACTTCCGCGGCAATATTTTCGCCATGAAGAAAATCGGCGTTCGTCGCCTGCTGTCGGTGAGCGCCGTCGGCAGCATGAAGGAGCAGATTCGCCCCGGTGAGTTCGCGGTGCCGCATCAGTTCATCGACCGGACCACCCGCCGCGTCAGCACGTTTTTCACCACCGGCATGGTCGGTCATGTCGGTTTTGCCGATCCGGTGTGCCCCGCGCTATCGGGCCTGCTGGCGGAAACCGCCAGAAAAGCCGGCAACACCGTTCACGAAGGCGGCACCTACATCTGCATCGAGGGGCCGCAGTTTTCCTCCCGCGCCGAATCCAACGTTTACCGGCAATGGGGCGTCGATCTCATCGGCATGACCAACGTCACCGAGGCGAAACTTTCGCGGGAGGCCGGGCTGTGTTACGCCACCCTCGCCCTGGTCACCGATTACGACTGCTGGCGTGAGGAAGAAGAGGCGGTGACGGTGGAAGCCATCATCGCCATCATGCACGATAACGTGGAACGGGCGCAGGGTATGGTGCAGGCTCTGTTGCCCGGCCTTGGCGGCCTTAGCGCGTGCGCCTGCGCCGCCCTGGCGGCGAACGCCGTCATCACCGACCCGGCCGCCATCCCCACCCCATTGAAAGAGGAATTATCGATTCTGTTTGGAGGTCACCAGTGAATACCAGCAAATCGGAGGCCCTTTTCGCACGCGCCCAGAAGGTGATGCCTGGCGGCGTCAACAGCCCGGTGCGGGCGTTCAAGGCGGTGGGCGGCCACCCGTTGTTCATTGCCAGCGCCCGGGGCGCGCGCGTTACCGATGTCGACGGCAACACCTTCATCGATTACGTCGGCTCGTGGGGGCCGATGATCGCCGGGCACGCCCACCCTCGCATCGTCGAGCGGGTGAAACGGCAGGCCGAGCTTGGCACGAGTTTTGGCGCGCCCACCGGGCTCGAAGCAGAGCTCGCGGAAAAAGTGGTGGCGGCGGTGCCCTCCATCGAGGTGGTGCGCATGGTCAACTCCGGCACCGAAGCGGTGATGAGCGCCATCCGTATCGCGCGCGGCGCGACGGGCCGGGATCAAATCGTCAAGTTTGAAGGCTGTTATCACGGCCACGGCGACAGCCTGCTGGTCAAGGCGGGTTCCGGGGTCATGTCCCTCGGTTTGCCCGATTGCCCCGGCATCGTCGCGGACTTGGCCAAAAACACACTCACGCTCCCCTACAACGACGCGTCCAAAGTGCGCGAGCTGTTTGACCGTCAGGGAGATAAAATCGCCTGCCTCATCGTCGAACCGGTGGCGGGCAACATGGGTGTGGTGCCGCCCGCGACCGGTTTTCTCGAAACCCTGCGCGAGGTGACCCGCAAGGCGGGCGCGGTACTCATTTTCGATGAGGTCATCACCGGCTTTCGCCTTGGCCTGGGCGGCGCGCAGGAGCGCTTTAACGTCCTGCCCGACATGACCTGCCTCGGCAAGATCATCGGCGGCGGCCTGCCCGTCGGCGCTTACGGCGGCCGCCAAGACCTGATGGACAAGGTGGCGCCCACGGGAGCCATTTATCAGGCGGGGACGCTTTCGGGCAATCCCCTTGCCATGGCCGCCGGCTGCGAGATGCTCGACATCCTGGCGGAAGAGGGCGTCTATGGCGACCTGGAGAAGAAGTCGGACATGCTCTGCCGGGGTTATCAGGACAACGCCTCGGCGCTCGGCGTTGCTGCCCGCTTCACCCGCGTCGGCGCGATGTTTTCCATGTTCTTCACCGGCCGCGACGTCACCGATTATGAAAGCGTCAAGACTTGTGATACCGGATTGTTCCAGCGTTATTTCAACGCCCTGCTCGAGGAGGGCGTATACATGGCCCCGTCGCAGTTCGAGGCGGGGTTCATGTCTCTCGCGCACAGCGAGGAGGATATTCAGCAAACCATCGAGGCCAGTCAACGTGCCTTGCGAAAGGCCAGAGGATGAACGAACCATGAGCGAAATCATTGCAGTGCACGCCAGGCAGATTTTGGATTCCCGGGGTAACCCGACCATCGAGGTCGATGTGGTTCTGGAGGACGGGACGCTCGGGCGCGCCTCCGTGCCTTCGGGAGCGTCCACCGGCACCCGCGAAGCCGTGGAACTGCGCGACGGCAACCCGAAGGAGTACATGGGCAAGGGCGTCAAGAAGGCGGTGAACAACGTCAACACCGTCATCGCGCCGGAGATCGTCGGCATCGAGGTGACCGAACAGTCGCTCATCGACCGCATCATGATTGAACTCGACGGCACCCGGAACAAGAAAAAACTCGGTGCCAACGCCATCCTCGGCGTGTCCCTGGCCACCGCCCGGGCGGCCGCCAACGACCTCGACCTGCCGCTGTTCCAGTACCTGGGCGGCGTCCACGCGCACGAGCTGCCGGTGCCGATGATGAACGTGCTCAACGGCGGCCAGCACGCCGACAACAACGTCGATATTCAGGAGTTCATGATCGTCCCCGCCGGCGCGCGGGATTTTTCCACCGCCTTGCGGATGGGCGTGGAGATTTTTCATCACTTGAAGGCGGTGCTCAAGAAAGGCGGCTTCAACACCGCCGTCGGCGACGAGGGCGGTTTCGCGCCGGATCTCCCCTCCAACGAACAGGCGATCGAGATCCTGCTTAAGGCGGTGCGCGCCGCGGGCTACAAACCGGCGAAGGATGTCTGGATCGCGCTCGACGTCGCGGCCAGCGAACTCTACAAGGGTAAGAAATATACGCTTTCCGCCGAGAACAACGCGCGCCTGTCCACCCAGGCGATGGTGGACTACATCGCCGGACTTGCCGGCAAGTACCCGGTTATCAGCATCGAGGACGGCCTGGCCGAAAACGACTGGCCGGGCTGGAAAGCACTCACCCAGCGCCTTGGAAACAGTGTGCAGATCGTCGGCGACGATGTGTTCGTCACCAACACCGACATTCTCAGGAAAGGCATCGACGAGGGGGTCGGCAATTCGATCCTCATCAAGGTCAACCAGATCGGCAGCCTGACCGAAACCCTGGAGGCCGTGGAGATGGCCAAGCGCGCCGGGTACACGGCGGTGATCTCCCACCGCTCCGGCGAAACCGAGGATACCACCATCGCCGACCTCGCCGTGGCCGTCAACGCCGGGCAGATCAAGACCGGCTCGCTGTGCCGCACCGACCGCGTGGCGAAATACAACCGGCTCCTGCAGATCGAGGAAATTCTCGGCGAGCAGGCGCGCTTCGGCGGTAAAGACGTTTTTTACAACCTGTCCCGTCCTTTGGGCAAGTGATGAGCCTTCCGCGCCACAAGCAGATCATTCTTCTCAGTCTCGGCTTCTTCCTGGTGATGATGCTCATCGCCGTCTTTCACGAGGAAGGGATCTACGAGGTGTACAAATTTGAAAAGGAACTGGGCGAGCTCAGTGATCGCATCGCAACGCTGAGGGAAGAGAACCGGCGAACCCGCGAGGAAATTTCCGCCTTGCGGAGCGACCCCTTTGCCATTGAAAAAATCGCCCGTGAAAAGCTGCGCCTTGCCCGGCCCGATGAAACCGTCTACGTGATCGTCCCTCCCGGACGGCAGACTCCCTGACCCCGCCCCGCCCGTGGCAAAAAAAACACTCCTCCGATAAAAAAAATTGCCCCTCAGAATATCAATCCTTTGCAAACAAAAGGTTTAACCGACCCTGAAGACCTTCTGAAAATCCTTGAATTCACACGCGTTATTTTTTCAGCGCCCGGTGGCCTTGAAAAATGCTGTCAAGCTGAAAAATTTTGTCCGGATCTCCGCCGGCCCCGGGGCAGGGAAAAATTGCCTGGGAATTGATTAAACTATTGAAATTTAAATTATAAGTGGTAAATTATAAGAATCTCACAATCGATTTAAGCAGCTTTCTTCCCGGCCGGTTGAGAAGCAGGATGTATTCTGCGTTTTGGCGTTGCGGGTCAGGGCCTGAGTATTTACGCGATGCAGGCCGTGGTGTAGAAGTTTCAGATGAGCCACATTAAAATCGTTTAATGAATTTTTTTGGCCAAAAAGGGGTCGGTAACTAATTACTGTCAAGGAGGGACCATGACCAAGCAAGACATTATTAACCAGGTTTCTTCCCGGGCTAGCTTGTCCCGATCGAAAGCCGAGGAAGCCGTCGAAACCGTCATTGAGCTGATCAAGGAATCGCTGGGTCATGGGGAGCCGGTGATCTTGCGTCGCTTCGGGACGTTTCAGGTACGCCAGAAGTCGAAACGGGTCGGCAGAAATCCGAAGACCGGCGAAGAGGCGGAAATCACCGCTCGAAAAGTGGTTCGCTTCAAATCCGGAAAACATTTCAAGCAGGCTGTCAACGACGACGGCTGAGCGCATGCGCCCGGGTGTTCATCTCACAGGATGAGCATTGCATCGCCGTAACTGTAAAAACGGTAGTTTTGTCGAATCGCCTCCTGATAGCAGCGGGCCATATTTTCCTGTCCTGCAAAAGCGCATACCAGCAGGTAAAGGCTCGATTTTGGCAAGTGAAAATTGGTCAGCAGGCGATCCACCGTCTTGAAGGACCGGCCCGGGTATAGAAACAGGCCGGTGGCTCCCGCGGCATCCCCGGTGGCGGGGGCTGAAAAATCAACCGATTCCAGGACCCGCGCGGTGGTGGTCCCCACCGCCAGGATCTTCCTTCCCTCGCTTCGCGCCCGCACCACCGCATTCCAGGTGGCTCGCGGAATCCGGTAGTTTTCCAGTTCCATTTTATGATCCGCCACGTTCTCCACGCGAATCGGCAGAAAGGTGCCGGCCCCCACGTCGAGGGTTAAAAACGCCGTCTCGATGCCTTTTGAGCGCACTTTTGCAAGCAGTTCCCCGGTGAAATGCAATCCCGCGGTGGGAGCGGCAATGGCCCCGGGCGCACCGGCGTAAACCGTTTGGTAACGTTCCCGGTCGTCGGCGCCGCCTTTGCCGCCCGCGGGGCGGTGGATGTAGGGGGGCAGCGGCATGTCGGCGATCTCGTCGAGAAGTGCGGGCAGGGAACCCTCGTGGGCAAGGGCGAGCCGGGCGCGGCCATCGGTCTTTTCCAGCAACCGGGCCCGCAGGCGGCCGCCGCCGAAGCAAAGGACGACATTCACCGGCAGCTTTGCCAGCCCCTTGATCATGGCTTCGTGCACGCCCAGCGCGGTGCGCCCGAGAAGAAGCATTTCCACCGGCCTTCCCGTGTCTTCCCGTTGGCCTTGCAGGCGGGCGGGGATGACGCGCGTGTCGTTGAGAAGCATGAGAGGCTGGTCCGGAAGATGGTCCGCCAGGTTGAAAAACCGGTCGTGGGTCAGGGACCCGTCCCGCCGGTTGAAGACAAGGAGGCGCGAGGCGTCACGGCGCCTGGCGGGCGCCTGGGCGATGAGTTCCTCGGGGAGGTTGAAGTCGAAATCCGATAATTTCAAGAGCGCGGGTTGCCGTTAAAAAACAGGCAGGGGAACAGGCGAAGCCCGCCGGCTCGGCGGCCTCCTGGGCC
>CP070799.1:741080-748146 GCA_020343535.1 Nitrospinaceae bacterium
TGTGGAGACTGGCCTTGACTAAATCGTAATCGCCCACCGATACGCCGCCGGAAGAAACCACGAGGTCGCACTTTAGCGCCCAAGTGAACTTCTCCATCAGGTCTTCCTCGGTGTCGCGGGCGATGCCGAGGTAGCAGGGGATAGCTCCGGCGGAGCGGATCTGCGCCATCAGCATGTAACCGTTGCTGTTGTAGATGCACGGGCCCGTTCGGGCCTGGTCGAGCTCCATGATCTCGTCGCCGGTGGAGAGGATGGCGACCTTCGGGCGCTGGCCGACGTAGACCTGCGACCGTCCCACCACCGCCAGCATGCCGATCTGCGCCGGTGAAAGCGGCGCGCCCTTGCCGATGACGATATCGCCGATGCGGACGTCCTCGCCCGCTTCGCGGATATTTTCACCGACGTCGGCGCGATCTTTGACGAGGACGTGGGCGCCGTTCTTTTCCGTGTCCTCCTGCATGATGACGGCGTCTGCGCCCCGCGGAATCGGCGCGCCAGTCATGATGCGCATCGCCTGGCCCGCCTTCAGCGTAATGTCCGACGCGTAGCCGGCGGCGATTTCATCGACCATCTCGAGTGCCACCGGCGTTTCTGGCGTCGCGGTCTGGATGTCGCCGGCGATGAGGGCGTAACCGTCCATCGCCGAATTGTCCATGGGCGGGTTGTTGACGCCCGAGATGATGTCCTCGGCCAGCACGCGGCCGAGCGCATCGTTGATGGATACTTTCTCCACGCCCAGCGGCTGGATTTTTTCGAGGATGATGGTTCTCGCCTCGTCGACTTCGATCAGGCTCATGCGGATTTCTGCTCCTGCTCGCGCTTGGCGCGGGCCACTTGGTACTCCTCGGGAGTGTTGATGTTCATGAAACTGGTGCGCTCGCCCTCCGGCACCGTAACCCGCTTGAACGGCAGGTCGGCAATGATGCGCGACAGGGAAAGCTCGCCCCGGCTCATGGCCTCGAACAGGGGGATGATGAATTTGGGTTCGTAGATGGCGCACATCGGCTCGAAGCCGAGGCCCCCCTTCTTGAGGAAGCAGGTGCCGTATCTCAAGGCGTCGCGCGCCTCGACGATGGACTTGAAATTCTTTTCACCGAGAAAGGGCATGTCGCAGGCGGTGATCAGCCAGGCCTTGTCGGGCTGGCTGGCCATCAGCGTGGCCAGCCCACCCACCGGCCCCAGCCCGATGTGCGTGTCGTCGATTCTCTCGGCGCCGGTGGTTTTGGCCAGCCCGCCCATCTCCAGGTCCGCCCTGGAAGAAAGGTAGACCTTCTCGCAAAACCGGTGGAGAACCTCGGTCATACGCTCGGTCTCGGATAAGCCGTTGTAGGAGAGGGAAAACTTTGGCTGCCCCGTGCGCCGGCTTTGCCCGCCCACGAACACCGCGCCGTAAAGTGGCTTCGAGGCCCGGCTGAAATGCATTTTAACAAATTCGTAGATATCGCCGATTTGATCGCGGTGAAACCGGGGCCAGGATGCATCCAGGCTGTCGGCAACAATTCCCTGGTGGATCACCGCATTGATGCCTGGCGTGCTGGCGGGAATCGGCAGCTTGCCTTCGGCGTCGAGAAAAACCACTTTGTCGAACGGCGACAGCTTGTAACCTTCGATGAGGATGCAGTCGCATTGTTCGAGGGCGTGGGTGATGGTGCGCTTTTTCCACTCCTCGCCGCCGATCACGGCGAAATGGCTGGGGTCGTTGATGGTGATGATGCCGGCCCCCGCCTGGCTGGCGCGGCAAGTGTCCTTGCCTTCCTTATCCATGGTGAAGCGGTGGGCGTCGTGCTTGTAATAGCCAACGCGAATTTGGTCGGCCTGAAATCGTTCGATCAGGCCCTCCAGCAAAGTGGTCTTGCCGACTCCCGAGTAACCGGCGAAGCACAGGAAGGGGGTCTTGAACTGTTCCCAGTAGCGGTCCATGAAATCCTTGAGCGGGCGAAAACAAAGCCCCGGCAACAAAGGGCGGCCTGGAAGGGCGCTTATAACTATTTATAAAACCGTGAATTAGCATATTATTTACGATCATCCGGCCGCTGTCAACCGTTTCCTTGCAAGGGGGTATAAGGAATCGCTGCCGCGGACCTGAAAGGTCGGTTGCAGATGCGATGCCTGTTGCGATTAATGTTGCGATTAATATAGTGCAACGTTTTTATCCTTGGCCATCGCCGCCTCCCGGTCGGCAGGGTGGCAATAACCTTCCTGAATAAAAGCAGTTAGGAGTTTTTCGCTGGGATTGGCACAAGGATTGTATTGCTGATGAGAAGTCCTCCAATGAGGGCTTCGATTATTTACCTAAATGACTTGCCAAGGAGGTTTGAATGATGTGCTGGAAAAAGGGCTTGTTCAAGTCCGGTGTAATGATTCTTTCCCTGTTCGCCGGCACGGCGGTGTTGCACGCGGCGGAAAAGGCGACACTCACAACGGCGCCCAACGTTCCCCCGGCCATCTCCCGCACCTCACCTGCGACGGTGGTGGTGAATTTCGAAGCCAAGGAATATGTGGGCGAGCTTGCCGACGGCGTCAAGTACAAGTTCTGGAGCTTCAATGGCACCGTGCCGGGGCCGATGGTGCGCGTTCGTGTGGGTGACACGGTGGAATTTCACCTGGCCAACGCCAAGGATAGCGAGTTTCCGCACAACATCGACATCCACGCGGTGAATGGCCCCGGCGGCGGTGCGGCGGTGAACCTGGCTGGTCCTGGCGAGAAACGGGTGTTCCGCTTCAAGGTGCTTAACCCCGGGCTTTACATCTACCACTGCGCCTCGCCCGCGCCTAGCATTCCAGCCCATATCGCCAACGGCATGTATGGGCTGATTTTGGTGGAGCCGGAAAAGGGCCTGCCGAAGGTCGACCGCGAATATTATGTGATGCAGAGTGAATTCTTCACCCAGCCCTCGGGCAAGAAAGGCGTGTGGGAATTGTCGATGGACAAGGGGCTCGCCGAGCATCCCGACCACGTGGTGTTCAACGGCCGCGCGGGTTCCATGATGGGTGATGCCGCCCTCCAGGCGAAGGCGGGGGAGAAAGTGCGGATCTACTTTGGCAATATCGGCCCCAACAGCGTCTCGTCGTTCCACGTCATCGGTGAGATTTTCGACACCGTGTATGTGGAAGGCGCTCTCGGCGGGTTGGAGAACAATAATGTTCAGACGACGCTGGTGCCTTCCGCCGGTGCGGCCATCGTGGATTTCAAGATTGACGTGCCCGGCGCCTATATCATGGTGGATCACAGCATTTTCCGCGTCGCCAAAGGCGCCATCGGCATCATCTCCGCCGAGGGCAAGGACAACCCCACGGTTTTTGAGTCGGTGAAATAAAAGGGGCCTCCTCACGAGGGACTCTTTTTTCCGGGGCCTACCCCCCTATTGGTCCGGGAAAAAGAGTCCTCCCCTCCCGGCCTCCCCTTGAACCAAGGGGAGGCGGGCGTTCCAGCGCTTCTGGTCTGCGGGGCTCAGCCCGTCAGGCCGAAGCGTTTCATTTGCCGCCAGAGGGTGATGCGGTGGACGCCTAGGAGTTGTGCTGCGCGTGTCTGGTGATTGCCGCTTCGGGCAAGCGCCTCCAGGATTTTTTCCCGGGTCAGCGTGTTGCGCCGCTTGCCGGCCCGGCCGGCCGGCCGGCGGGGGATGCTGGCGGGCAGGTCGTCGAGGTGCACGGTTTCGGTGGAGCACTTCACGCATGCGTATTCCACGGCGTTTTCCAACTCGCGCACGTTGCCCGGCCAGTCGTGGTCCATGAGCGCGCCCAGCGCCGCGCTTGACAGGTTGGAGATGGTCTTGCCGTTGGCCGCCGTCCAGCGGGCGAGGAAGTGGCGGGCGAGATCGGGGATGTCCTCCCTGCGGTCCCGGAGCGGCGGCAGGTGGAGCGGCACCACATTCAGCCGGTAGAACAGGTCTTCGCGAAAGCGGCCCGCTTTCACTTCCCCCTCCAGGTTTTTGTTGCTGGCGGCAATGATGCGAAGATCGACCTTGCGCACCTTGCTGCTGCCGACGCGCTCGATCTCTTTCTCCTGAAGAACCCGAAGCAGTTTAACCTGCACGCGCGGAGCCACTTCGGCGATCTCGTCGAGGAACACGGTTCCGCCGTGGCTTTCCTCGAAGCGGCCGACGCGGTCGCTCACCGCGCCGGTGAACGCGCCTTTCGCGTGCCCGAAGATCTCGCTCTCGAGCAGGTTATCGGAAAACACGGCGCAGTTGACGACGATAAACGGCGCCGCCCGGCGCGGGCTCTCGGAATGAATGGCGCGTGCCACCAGCTCTTTGCCGGTGCCGCTTTCGCCCTGGAGGAGGGCGGTGGTGTCGAACGCGGCCACATTTTTGATGGTCTGGAACAGGTCCCGCATCGGCGGGCTCTTGCCGATAAGGTTCTGAAACGCGTGGTCCCCTTTCAACTGCTCCCTGAGAGTGACGATTTCACTGATGTCGGTGAGAGCCACCAAAACCTGCACCGTGCCGTCCTCTTCCTGCTTCAGCAGCCCCGCCTGAAACCGGCCCTGCCGGTGGATTCCGTCTTTGCGGATGAACGGCGATTCGAAACTCACCCGGCCATTCATCGGGCCTTTCCTGGCCGTTGCGCACAGGGCGCAGTTGTTGAGGCACAGGGTGCTGTCAAACAGGGTGATGCACTTCTTGCCCACAACTTCCCGCCGCCGAAAGCCGGTGATCTTTTCCGCCGCCTCATTGAAGTGGCAGATCTCCATATTCTGATCGTAAACGAACACCGCTTCGTTCAGTGCGTTTAGCACTCTGTCAAGATATTCGCTGGATATTTCGGTCATGCGCCTTTCCTCATGGATTAAAACCTACAAGGTAATTTATACTGGAAAATTCCACCTGTTGCAATTTAAACAATGCAACAATTGGCGATTGTCTCGTGCGAAGGGAAGAGGGTGGATCAGTGCCAAGGGGGAGATTTACAGTCGGCGCACGGTTTCCAGGATTTCTTTCTCTTCCGCGGCGTCGGCTTGCTGGCTGGCGAAGCGGGTTTTTTCGTAAAACGCCGTAACCTTTTTTACGTCGGCCTGCTGGTCGGGGGGCAGCGGGGCCAGTCGGTCGAGAAACTCTCGGTGCTATTGTGACGGGGGTTTATCAAGGCCCTTTTTGTGCAGACGCCGCAGCAGGTCCATATACAGTGCGGCTGCTGCGGGGGTCGCCGCTTTCCCTTTTATTCGCACGTGCCTGAGGGAGAGGAGCGCAACGACGGCGGCGAGGAAAGCCAGCCAGGGCCGCCAAGGCTGATCCTTGAACGATCCAAAGGCGCCGTCGAAGTTCCCGAACGACTTGGCGTGGCCGATCATTTCCCGGCCGCTCCTTTTAAAAAAGCTCAGAATTTCGAGCTGATCGCCCAGCGAGTACTTGATGACGTAGCGCTGCCAGTTGAGCCTCATCAGGTCCAGGGCGCGGGCTAGTTGGCTGGAGCGGTTTTCCAGGCCGAGCCCGGGATCGGGAGGGGTGGGGTCGAAGATCACCCAGCCGCGGCCAGGCAGAAACGCTTCGACCCAGGAATGCGCGTGCTTTTGCCGGATGATGAAGTATTCCCCCATTTCGTTCCATTCCCCGCTGGTGAATCCGTTCACCATTCGAGACGGGACCCCTGCCAGCCGGAGCAGCACCACCATCGCCGAGGCGAAGTACTCGCAGTGTCCCGCCTTGCGGGTGAACAGAAAATGTTCGAGAGCCGATTCATGGGGTGAGGTTTTCATTTCCAGCGAGTAATCGAAGCCGGTCTGAAAATGCTCGAGAATGCCTTGGGCTTTTTCCGCTGGCGACTGCATATCCCGGACGATTCGGCTGGCCAGGTGTTTAATTTTTGCGTCCACGGGCGGCAGCTGCAGGTAGCGGTGAGGAAAAACTCGCTGGTTCATGTGCGGCATGGGCTCGGTGTAGCTGGCCTCCGGGCGGCTAATGTCGGAGATGAGGGTGAATTTCTTTGGACCCGGGTTGCGGCGGTCCGCCGTCCTCAACGTATAATTCTCATCCATCTGGATCTGAGTGAACGTGCCGTCGACGAGGTATGGCAGGCCGTGTGTGAATACGAGATTGGTGTCGAACGACTCCATGAACACTTCCTGACGCACGAGATCGGACTGCCGCCGCGAGGAGAATACGGGGGTGCCGTCGCCGGGGCGGTTGCGGGAGTTCCAGTCGGTCTTGGCGCGGCTCGACCAGAGAAGGCCGTTGTAGTGGTCGAGCGCGATGCCGCGCCAGTATATCGGCATCTTCGGCATGACCTTGTTGCTCCCCCGGTAGTACTCGACGCGCATCACCACCGCCTCGTTCTGCTTGATCTGGCCGACGTCGCCCAGGCGCACGGTGGAGGAAAACCCGGTCATCGCCTGCGAGCGCGGGTCGAGCTTGAACAGGCCGAGCCCGATGCGCGGGAAACTCAGGAAGATCAGCACCGTGAACAGCAGGCTGACGACCACGAGACCGGACGAAAGGCCGATCAGCGCCGTCCAGGACGATTCCCGCTCGCCCACGTTCAGGAAGACTTCCGGCGGGCTGTGGCTGCCGGCGCGCTCGACCATCATGTTATAGAGGATGAGGCTCCAGCAGAGGACCAGGAAAAACCCCAGGAACATCACCCCGAAAATAATGTCGCGCACGTAAATCGCGCCGATCAGCAAGCAGGCGATGGACAGCAGGTAGCCAAACAGGTAGTCGTTCAGCTCGCTCTTGAAAATGAAACGGGTGATGAGGATGAAGGTCAGAAACCCCGAGACGAAATCGAGCAGAGGAATATCGAACAAAACGAAGATCATCGGCAGGGCCAGCAGGGTCCATTTCGGCACCTGCACATGGGACAGGGGGGAAAGCGGCAGCACCTTGCGGATTTCGAGCACCATGCAAAGGGCGAGCCCGGAAAGCAGCAGGACGGCCAGCGGCAGCGGGTAGATCTCGCCGAGATACAGGCAGCCAAGGCCTATTCCCGCAAGCAGGTAACTGAAAACGGTGAAGCCAACGCGAAGCGTCATTTCCGATTCCTTGGGTTTGACAATCTTGGGGCTATTTTTTAGAATGAAACCTTTTACGCTGTCTTAGAGGGACGGGGCCTTCAGGCGTCGCCCGGA
>CP070799.1:748246-755273 GCA_020343535.1 Nitrospinaceae bacterium
CCGGATAATAAGTTTCTTCCCGGTGAAATAAATTGATATAGTAATAGAATATTCCTTTAACCACCGGGCGCGCACCCTAAACTCGGCCATGGAAAACTGTTTATTCTGCAAAATAAATCGTGGAGAAATTCCAGCCACCAAGGTTTATGAGGACGACCGGGTGTTCGCCATCGAGGATATTAATCCGCAGGCTCCCGTGCACCTGCTTATTATCCCCAAGACGCACCGGGCCACGGTGCTGGACATCGAAGACAACGATGTTGAAACTATCGGATCGATCTTTTCCGTCGCGGGAACCCTCGCGAAAGAAAGAAACCTCGACCGCGGCGGGTTCCGCGTCGTGCTCAACTGCGGCGCGGGAGCGGGCCAGTCGGTGTTTCATATTCACTATCACTTGCTGGGAGGGCGGCCGCTCAACTGGCCGCCGGGGTAAGGCATGATCACCGCCGAAGCGCTGCATGAAAAGCTGAAGGACATCCAGGTCGGCAGCCCCTTGTGCCGATTCACCGAGGACGCCTGCCGTGACCTCCTGCCGACCATCGCCCGCATCGAGGAACTGAAGGCGGAAAGAAACGCCATCATCCTCGCTCACAATTATGTCGCACCGCAAATCCTCTACGGCGTTGCCGACCACACCGGGGATTCCTTCGGGCTCTCAAAAGTCGCGCGCGACTCCCGCGCCGATGTGATTGTTTTCGCCGCCGTGCGCTTCATGGCCGAAACGGCGAAAATTCTTAACCCCGGAAAAACCGTGCTCGACCCCAACCCCGACGGCGGCTGCTCCCTCGCCGACGGCATCACCGCGACCGACGTGGTGCGCCTTCGCGGGCAATACCCGGACCACACCTTCGTCTGCTACATCAATACCACCGCAGCGGTCAAGGCCCAGTGCGACGTGTGCGTGACCTCGTCCAACGTGTACCGGATCATCGAGCGCATCGAGAACGATAAAATCTATTTTCTTCCCGACCGGCTGATGGGCGAAAATATCATCAACCACCTCCGGGCCAGCGGCATCGATAAAGACGTGGTGGTGTACGACGGCACCTGCTACGTCCACGAGGAATACCAACCCGAAAGCGTCGATCAGGTGCGCCGCAACTTCCCTGGCACGGAAGTTCTCGTGCATCCGGAATGCCAGCCAGGCGTGGTCGCCAAGGCCGACTATGTGGGCAGCACCACGGGCATGCTCGACCACGTGCGCGCCTCGGAGAGGGATTCGTTCTTTCTGCTCACCGAGTGCGGACTCACCGGCATCCTGCAGTCGGAATTTCCAGGCAAAAAATTCGTCGGCTCCTGCACCACCTGCCGCTACATGAAATTCAATTCCCTTGAGAACATCCTGAACACCCTGGAAAATCCGGGCAAAAAGAATATCATCACACTTTCTGCCGAGGTGCAGGCCAGGGCCCTTCGTTGCCTCGAGCAGATGTTCCACTACGCCGCCTGAGAAAGCCCCGACGGCCCCGCCACCCCCCACAGGCTTTGGCCGGCGATTCACCCGCTCCATCCACTTTCCCACACGCTTGTTCAGCGACCGGTTTTTCAAACCTCAATCCATTGAATAAGAATGAGTTGCATCTTTCTCCGCCGGCCTTGAACGCTTTTCCTTGATCTCGGCCCTTATATATTGTATGTTCCTTCTTTAAATACACTATATGTTGGGGTTTATGTTGATAATCGGTCCCGTTGTGAACGCCGTACTATAGTGAAAGCCATCAAAAAAACAATGAGCTTCCGGGTACCTGCTGAGAGTTTCGGCCACCCGAATAAGCCTCGCTCCGCATGGGATATTGTTTAATGAATAGCCCCCGAGAGTCCACGGCCAGCGCCTTAAGATCTTTGCCATGCGGCTTCCTTTAGGCAACTCTTCACTTAACGCGGTTTGAAATGAATATCCTCATCACCGGCGGCGCCGGTTTCATCGGCTCCCACCTCGCCCACCTTCACCTGCAAAAAGGCGACAGGGTGCACGTGGTGGACGATCTTAGCACGGGCCGACGTACCAACATCGCGCTTCTTCTCGGGCACGCGCGCTTCACCTTCAGCGAGGCCGATATCGTAACTTGGGACGGTCTTGACGCCGCCATTCACGGCATCGACCGGGTGTATCACCTGGCGGCGGTGGTGGGGGTTCGCCGCACTCTCGAGGACCCCGTGCGGGTGGTCAAAACCAACATCGCGGGCACCGAGCGGGTGATGCGGGCGATTGAAAAAAGCAGCTGCCTGCCCGAGGTTCTCATCGCTTCGAGTTCCGAGGCCTACGGGTTCAACCCGCGGCCCACGTTCCGCGAAACCGACGACCTGCTTCTCCATTCCCGCGACCGGCTGCGCTGGTGCTACGCGGTCTCCAAACTAACCGACGAGTTCATCGCCTTTTCCTACGCCGACAAGTTCGGTTTCAAGCTCACCGTGGTGCGCCTGTTTAACACCATCGGCCCGAGGCAGGTGGAGCATTATGGCATGGTGGTCCCTAATTTCGTCCAGCAGGCGGTGACCGGCCGGCCGATCACCGTTTACGGCGATGGCTCTCAAACCCGCTCGTTCGCCGATGTTCGAGATACCGTGCGCGCCCTCGATCTGTTGGCGGGCAATCCGCTGGCGGCGGGCGAGACGGTCAACGTCGGCGCGGATCAGGAGATCAGCATCCTCGCACTCGCCGAACTGGTTCGCGAAAGAGCGGAAAGCGATTCGGAGATCATCTTCATCCCCTACCACGAGGCGTATGGGGAGGATTTCGAGGACATCACCCACCGCAGGCCCTGTCTCGACAAGCTGTTCCAACTCACGGGGTTTCAACATCAGTGGTCGCTCACGGCGACTATTGACGATCTCATTCTCCGTGCCCGCGCCGAGCGCGGCCTCCTCGAGGCGAAGGAGCTTGGCCTGAGTTGAGCTTGGGCTTGAACATCTTGGGTTAACGTCGGATCGACTGCAATCATGGCCACTCTTCCATACTTTTTCATCGGACCCAGCGCGCTGCTCAGCGTCTTCGGTCTCGTGCGCGGACCGGACCCGACGATGCCCACGCCGGCGGAGGACTGGCAGGAGGCCACCGTCGATGTGGTGATCCCCGCCTTCAACGAGGAACGCGGCATCGTCCCGTGCCTGGAGTCGCTGGCCGCGCAAACCATGAAGCCCCACCGCATCGTCCTCATCGACGACGGCAGCACCGACCAGACGGCGGAGTATGCCCAGGCCTTTTCAGACCAGAACGGGCTGAACCTGGAGATCGTCCGCCGCAAGGCGCCGATCGGAAAGACACCCACGCTCAAGCGCGAAGCGCGCGAGCTCGACGGCGACGTGGAATTCATTCTCGACGGCGACACCGTCCTTGGGTCGAACAACTACATCGCCCGCACCGTCGAGGAACTTTACAAGGGCGTCGGCATTGCCAGCGCCTGTGGCACGGTGCTGCCGCTGCGCGAAAAAGACGAGCGTGCCCTCATGCCCGCGCCGCGCATTCAGAAATTTCTCGAGCAATTTCCCGACGCCGCGGTGGGGAGGCGCCGCAGCGGGCTTCACCGCCTAGCGCGCGCCGTCACCAACCTGTATCGCGACGTACTCTACTTTTTCCTGCAGCAGTTCATCTACCACGGGCAGATGGTTTTTTTCGGCACCATCATCAACCCGGTGGGCTGCGCCGTCGCCTACCGGCGCAAGTACTTGAAGGATGTGTTCGACCGCTTCGAACCCAAACTCGGTGACGACCTGACCACCTCCGAGGACATCTTCATCGGCTTCGCGCTGCTCGAAAAGGGATACCGCAACATCCAGCTCAGGGACGTGTTCGCCCATTCCGAGGAGCCCGAGGCGCAGCGGGTCCCGCGCCAGGTCTTTCTGTGGTCGTCATCGTTTTTACAGAGCTGCTATTACTTCCCCTCGCTTGTATTCAGTGCCTTCAAGTCGATCAAGCGCAGCTCGGTGTTTAAAAATCTCAAAACCCCGCCGGAGCCCGACGAGCGGCGCAAAATCAAGGAAGCCTACCGCCAGCCTTTCGGTGTCGAATACACCCATAAATTCGGCCGCCCCATCGGCTGGATCATCCTGCTTTCCGCCATCGAGAAAGTCACCTTTCCGCTTGCAATCCTGTTGATGGCGGCGTTCGGGTGGTGGGACATGCTCTTGCTCACCATGGTTGCTGAAACGTCCATTCAATTAGTGCTCGCGCTCGGGTTCGCCACCGACCGGCATTTGGAATATGTGGTGAAATCCCTCCTCGTCACGCCGCTTCGGTACCTCTGCATGCTGTTCGACTTGTTCACCATCACCCGTTTCCTGGTGGACGTGCTGATTCTAAAAAACAGAAAATGGAGAAAGTGATTTGACGGCGGGGCTCAAAACACGTGTGGCCGCGCTTTTGGCGGGCGGGCTTCTTCTATTTCTGACCTCGACCCCTTTCGCCGGGGAAATGCCCACGGCGGGCCTGCGGGCCGAGCACGAACAACGCTGGGACGACGCCATCGGCGCCTACAGCGAGGCATTGGCGCAAAATCCCGGTCGGGCCGATCTCTGGCTTCGCATCGCCGACATTGAAGCGGCGCGGCAGAATGCGGACGAGGCGGCGCGGGCGATGGAAAACGCCGCCGGCCTGGTGACCGACGACCCGGAGCTTTTCGCCCGCCTGTCGCGGGCTCATGCCATGGCCAACCAGCCCCGGCAGGCCCTCCTCGCCATCGACAAGGCCGTCTCTCTCGCCCCGGACTCGGAACCCTATCACCGCGCCCGCGCACAGTTGGCCACCTGGTCCGGCGAGTACGCGATGGCGACCGAGAGCCTGCACATCCTGCTCGACGCCCATCCGGACGATGCACAACTTCGCTTGGACCTTGCGCGGGTGGAATCCTGGGACGGGGAGCTCGATGAAGCCGTGGAAGACTTTCGCGTCTACCTTGCCCAGCACCCCGAGGACCCGGCGGCGCTTTTGGACCTTGCGCGGGTGGAATCCTGGCGAGGCGATTACGGGGCCGCCCTGGAAGCGCTTGGCGCCTACCGCGACATCGCCGGAGAAACACAGGAATACAAAAACGGGCGCGCCCGCCTGCTGGCGCAGGCCGACCGGCCCGAGGAAGCGCTGGCGCTGACCGAACCCCTGCTCAACACCAATCCCACGGACTACCAGGCCCTCTACACGCAGGCCATCGCCTTCAGCCAGGCGCGCCGCTTCTCCGCCGTTTACAACAGCCTGGATGCGCTCGAGGAGATCAAACCCGGCGCGGCCGACACCTCCAGCCTGAAGCGCTACCTGCTCACCGCGCTGAAACCCCGCGCGACCCTCGAAGGCGGTGTCGGTTCCGATTCCGACGGCATCGACACCGCAGGCGTGGATCTCAACGGTTTCTACGCCATTCGCCCCGAGACCTATTTCCGGGTGGGCGGGGGGTGGAAGCGGATGAGGGCCGACCTGCCGTCCGGCCTTGCCGCCGTGGACGGTAACGAGACGGTGCAGCAATCTTCGGGCTGGGTGGGTCTGGAAGGGGCACTGGCAAAAAACATCTGGGCGCTCGGTCACATCGGCTACGAATCCAGCGATGCCGATGCCGGCAGCATGCTCTTGAAAGCCGGGTTGTCCTACCGCCCCGGCGATACCCTCCGGCTCGGCCTGACCTCGAGCCACGGGCTGCACGATGTTTCTCCGCGCGCGGTCTCTCTCGATATCGAGCGCACGGCGAATCTGCTGCACGCCACTTGGACGCCCGACCTGAGGCACACCTTGGACGCCGATTTCAGTTACGATTTCTTCACCGACGGCAACTCCAGCTGGTACGCCGGGGTTTCGCCCAGACGGACGATCATGAGAAGCGAATGGATCAACCTCGATCTCGGCATCAGCGCCCGCTGGCAAGGGTTCGACAAAGGCCCCGGCAATGGCTACTACAGCCCAAACTTCTACCAGCAGTACCTGGCGGTGGGGCTTATCTATCTCAAGTTCAGCGAGGACGCCGGCCTCAGCCTGACGGTCTCGCCCGGCATTCAGAAAGACGACAGCATCGAAGATTTTCAGTTCAGCGGCAACTTCGCGTTCGAGGGCACCTACGGCCTGTATGATGACTGGATGCTCAAGGTTCGCGGAAACTTTATCGAAACCACCGGCATCATCGCCCGCCCCTACAACCGCAAGGACCTCCTCTTCAGCCTCACCCGCCGCTTCTGATTTCTTGCCGTGCCCGATAATGGGAAAAGCGGACAGGAATCACCCCGCGAGCGCTTGAAAACGATTTGGCGAACCGGCGCCGGAAACCTGGCCGATTCGCCTTTCCCCTTTAAATTTAAATTTCTTCGATCAGCAGATTTCTATCGACCAAAACCGCCAAAGAACCCGCCGGACTTTCTCTTCGGCGCCTCTGTGGGCGCCGGTTCAACCGCGTCAAGCGGCCCGCCCCTTACCGTGGGCGCCTGGGGATTGCCAAGGGTGGGCTTCGGCGCCTCCTGCACTTGCTTGGCACCAGCCAAGCCTTCCTGCTGGCCGGACTTCATTCCCTTCTTCAGGGATTCCTGACCGGATTGAATTCTCTCGCGGACGCGCTCCTGGTCCCTGCTCCTATCACCGTCGCCTTTTCTGGACTTGAAAAAACCTTTGCCCCGTTTTTGCTTTTGGTGACCGAGGGCTTTGCCCTTGGGCGCATTTTTTCTCTCCCGCAGCCGCTCGCGATTTTCCTGGAATTTTTCACCGAATTCACCGCGCTTCTCCTCGGCGCGTTCGAGGGCCTGGCCGCTTTTGTCGAACCCCTTACCCCCTCGCTTGCCTGGCGGCTGGCCAAATCCAGGACCCGCCAGAAGCCCCACGGAAACCAGCGCGCACAAAAGACAGCAACCCCAATAACGAATGTTCATAGCTCTCCTCCTCGATTTGGATTAACAATGTTTAAGGATAAATAAAACTTCAAAAGGATGCCGCTAAAAACCGCTGCTTCTGGGATGGGCAAAATTTTGCAAACGGGCGCGCCGATTCAGTGGACCCGGAAGGTGATGGACCTGGCGGATTCGATATCCTGATCGTCACGAATGCTAATATGAAACTTATGCT
>CP070799.1:755373-762276 GCA_020343535.1 Nitrospinaceae bacterium
CTCGAGCAGATGATGCCGCAAAGCGGGGGTGCGGACAAGAAATCCGAAATCGGCCGTTAAGGCTTGACAGATTCGACCGTTGTTATTTATTATGGTCTACTTTTAGCCACAGGCTCCATTTTTGCGTTTTTATACGCCCTATTGATGCCCTGGGGCCGATGCGGGGGTGAAGGGAATTTTTCTCCCCCAAAAGGGCTCTTTAGGCTTTGTACCGCACCTCAATTGTGGTAATTTCTCCCTGCCCGTTTTAGGGAAGAAAACCAAGACAGATCATTAATTTGGGTTATTTCACCGGTTTCTCCCCAGACCAAGATAATTCGGTGATAATCCCAATTTTTCAAGGAGATGGAATATGTCGAACCTGAATGCCCAGGCCGAAGGAAAACCGGCGGATTGGGTGGCTAAAGGGGATTTGCAGAAAGTCGTTAGCCCGGACGAAATGTTTTTCAAGCTGCCGCGGGAAAAGCAGTTTATCACCGGCTCGGAAGCGGCCCGCGAAGCCATCCGCCGCGCCAACGTGGACGTGGCCATCTCCTACCCCATCACCCCGCAGAGTGAAACCATGCAGCAGGCGGGCTACCTGTACGACGATGGGTATATTAAGGAATACTATCGCGGCGAAGAGGAAATCGGCGTTATGTCGGCGATTGCCGGCGCCTCCCGGGCCGGCGTCCGCTGCCTGACCGCCACCGCCGGCCCCGGCCTGATGCGGGGTCTGGAAGCCATTTCCTCTTGGCCGGGCGCGCGTGTTCCCCTGGTGCTGCTCGACATGTGTCGGGTCATCAACACGCCGCTCGCCATCCAGCCCGACAACATCGAAATTTCATTTCTCCTCAATACGGGCATGCTGGTGCTGCACGCCGAGAACCAGCAGGATTTCTATGATTATCCGCTGGCCGCATTCACCGTGTCCGAGGAAGTCGACGTAACCTTACCCGCCGTGGTCGCCACGGATGGATTTTTTGTGACGCACGCTCGCGGCCCGGTGGAGATCACCCCCGAAGAATTCAAGCTGCCGCCCAGGGACGGGTGGCGTTCCGCGGTTCCGGCGATGGATAACGAAAACCCACCGGCGCGGCTGTCCCGTGACGCTCCCATCCAGAAGAGTAACTTTATCAGCTATCATATGCATGCGGCCTGGCAGCAGGAAGTGTTTGCTGCCGTTGACCGCTCCGCCAAGTACTTCAGGAAGTACCTGAACGGCTTGGTCGAGGTGGTCAACCCCGGCGCGGAGGATTTCATCATCGCCTCCGGTTCGGCCGTATCCCAGGCCCGCGAAGCGGTGCGCCAGGAAGGCGAAATGGGCCGCAAGGTCGGCCTGGTGAAGGTGAAGACCCTGCGCCCGTTCCCGAAAGCCGAAATCATCGAAGCGGTAAAGGACGCCAAGCGCATTCTGATACCCGAGTTCAACCAAGCGGGCTGGATGCACAAGGATGTGTGTGCTGCGCTCTACGGCCAGTGCAAGGCGGAAATTTCCGCCGGCCCTCGGGTCTTCGGCGGCATGACCATGCCCACCGAGATGGTCCTCGAATGGCTGGCGGAGGCCCGCAAGCAAACGCCGTAAGCGGGCAAAACAGGAATCCAGGCTGGCATTTGCCGGCTTTTTGGGTGATAGTGGTTGAAGTGTATGGGTCCATGCGCCGGCACGGCCCCGATCGGGTTGACTCCGGCTCTAAATCATTTAATATAATTTTTCTATATAAATAGAGGTGTCCCTATGTCTTTTGAAACCTTGAGACCGTCCCCCGCGTTGAAGGAATTTCTCCCCGTCGAATACAAGGACCTGGTCGACCACGGGCCCTACGGAAAGAACAAGAAAGTCAGCGATATGGGACAGTTTAAAGAAGTGCTGGAAGAGCACCCCATGTGCGCCGGCTGCGCGATGACGCTGTTCATCCGTCTGATGTTCATCGGCCTGCCCAACCCGGAGCACACCATCATGGTCGGCACGGCGGGCTGTGGCCGCCTGGCCATTTCCCAGGCTTCGGTGCCTTTCATCTACGGCAACTACGGAGATACCAACGCGGTAGCCTCCGGCCTGAAACGCGGCTTGGAGTTGCGCTACCCAAATCAGTTTAAGGACGTGGTTGTGGCGGCGGGGGACGGTGGCTTGGTCGACATCGGCTTCCAGGGCCTCATGCACAGTTGGTTCAGGCACGAAAAGTTCACCACCATCATGCTCGACAATGAGGTCTACGGCAACACCGGCGGCCAGGAGAGCGGCATGACCAACCATGGCAAGGTGCTGAAGATGGCGCCACGCGGCAAGATGGGCGAAAAGATGGACGTCATCGGCCTCGCCAAGGTTGCCAAGCTCGATTACATCGCCCGCGTCGTGCCGACGAACCCGGCCCGCGTGGCCCGCACCGTACGCCGCGCCGTTCTGGTGGCGCGCGAATTCGGTGCAACCTACGTGCAGGCGTACACCTCCTGCAACATCGAGTATTCCATCCCCACGCCCGAGGTCATGAAGGATGCATTCGAGGTGGAAAACGAGCGTTATGGTTTCGAGGAAATCATCTCCGATCGCGCCAAGGCCTACCTAGACGAGATCGAAAAGAAAGAAAAACAAGCTAAAAAAGCTAAAAAATAAGCCACAAAACCTAAGGAGGAAATCTATCATGGCTGTCAAACGCTATAACGTCCGCATGGCGGGAATAGGAGGCCAGGGCGTGGTCACCGCTTCTCACATCATCAGTAACGGAGTGGTGATCTCCGGAGGTTACAGTTCCCTCGTCCCGTTCTTCGGGTCGGAGAAACGAAACGCGCCGGTTGAAAGCTATGTGCGGATCTCCAATGCGACGATCTATGAGATCGGGGAAATCATCTACCCGAACGTCATCATGATCTTCCATCCCTCCGTCATCACCCTGGGCAAATCGTACACGATGCCCTTTTACACGGGCCTCAAGCAGCGCGGCATCATCCTGATCAACAACCGCGCCCCGATCAAGCTGTCGCGCGACGAGGAACGGGAACTCGAGGAAAAGGAAGCACGCGTGTACTACATCCCGGCCACGGAAATGGCCAACGAGGTCGCCAAGACCGACTTGGCCACCAACATGGCCATGTGCGGCGCGATATCCGGCCTGTTCGGCCTGCCCGACCTCAAAAGTCTAGGCGAGTCGGTGAAGGACCGCTTCATCGGCAAGGGCATCGTGGTATCGGGCGGCACGGCGGCGTTGGACAGCGCCATCGAGAAGAAGTTCGCCAAAAAACAGAAGCTCATGGAAGCCAACATGAAGACCCTGGAAGCGGCGTACAATTTTGTCCGGGAAAAGGGATGGGCCGATGAAGACGAACCGGCCACGAAGCAAACCGCGGCCGTTTAACATATCGTTCTGGAGAAACCATGTACTACATTGCCGAAGTCAATAAAGACATCTGTTCACAGAGCAACTGTCATCTCTGTACAACCTATTGCCCCGAGGCCAACTGTATCAACTACAGCGAGGCCGACAAATCCGCCTATGTTTCCGTGGACCGCTGCAAAGCCTGCGAAATCTGCGTTTACATTTGCAAGGAAGTGGCGAAAAAGGAAGCGATCCAGATGAAATGGATCGACGACCTAGAGGAAGGTTTCGTCATCAAGCGAACCGGGGTCGTCCTGCGCTGAATCGAGCTATTGCTAAAAAGGTATTTGGGCGCCTCGCCCAAATACCTTTTTTTATTGCCCTCATCACCTTTCAATAGAACGGAGCCTACCATTCATGGAACAAACCTTAGCCATCATTAAACCGGATGCGGTCGAACGCAACCTGATCGGACAAATCCTGGAACGCATCGAAAGCCGCGGCTTCCACATCGTGGCTATGAAGCGGACCCTCCTGACCCTGGCGCAGGCCGAGGCGTTTTACCACGTCCACAAGGCACGGCCCTTTTTCGGTGACCTCACGCAATACATGCGCTCCGGTCCGGTGGTCCTCCTCGTCCTCGAGCGGGAAAACGCCATCGCCGCCTGGCGTGAGCTGATGGGCGCGACCAACCCCGAAGAAGCCGCCGAAGGCACCATCCGCAAGGACTTTGCCATCAACCTAGAGAAAAACTCCGCCCATGGCTCCGACGCCCCGGACACTGCGGCGTTTGAAATTCCCTTCTTTTTCAACCAGTTAGAAATTCACGCTGGATAATTACGGGCAAAATCCGGGCATCGAAAACCCTAAGGCCCCAGCGAGCATCTAAAAAATGATGAGAATATCTCTTGCGGCGATCATTTTCGCGGTTGCGAGCCTGACCTTGACGGCCCCGGGGGCATGGGCCTATGATTACCAGCTCTACAAAAACGCGGAAAAGTTTGGTATCGTAGTATTTCCGAAGGCATATCTTTCCAGCGAGCTCGACGGATATATCCACTCCATCGCCTTCGAACCAGCGGAAAGCGGCAAAGCGGTCATGCGCTACGGAACGAAGGGGGAGAACGAAACTTTCATGATGCCCGAAGAGGTTCAGGCCAGGCACGGCATCGAGAAATTCATCGTGATTCAGGTTTTGCAGGACCGCAAGATGCTGGTCGGGGTCTACGATACCGAATGGGGGCTCACCCTGCCTTCGTCGGTGTTCGAGCTCGACCAGGTGAAAGAGAACATCCCGAAAACTCTCAATGTGTTTAGAGGGGACAACCCGCAGCGGCAAACGCGAGGGCCTGGAGACGATCATTTAAATGAAAGCGCCGCGATACTCGCCGCGCTCGCTTTTCCAACGGGAGGCCCGATTTCTCATGCCCATGTATGAATACCAGTGCGAAAAATGCAAGGATATCGTTGAGGTGCTGCAAAAGGTGAGCGACGAGCCGCTCACCACTTGCGAAAAATGCGGCGGCACCCTGCACAAGGGGTTCACGAACATGACCTTCCACTTGTACGGTCCCGGGTTTTATACGACGGACAACAAACGCAAATACCTTAAATAAATTGCGCCCTATTCAACCCCCACCGGGGCCAACGACATGATCTACATCACCCGGCGGCTCGAATTCTGCGCGAGCCACCGCCTCTTCAACCCCAGTTTCAGCGACGAAAAAAATGCTGCCACCTTCGGCCTGTGCAATAACCCCAACGGGCACGGTCACAATTATGTGCTGGAAGTGACGGTGAAGGGCGAGGTGGACCCAGAGACGGGCATGGTGCTCGATCTCAAGGCACTCAAAAAACTCATCAACGAGAAAATCATCGACCGGGTGGACCACAAGAACCTGAACGTCGATGTCGACTTTTTGCAGGGGGTGATCCCAACGGCGGAAAACATCGCCATCAAGTTTTGGGAGCGAATCAAACCGCACATCCATAACGGCACGCTGTGCGAGATCAAATTGTACGAATCGGAGCGAAACTTCGTGATTTACCGGGGAGAAAGCATTGAAAGCATTCATTGAACAGATCCTAAAGCAAATCGGCGAGGACCCTTCCCGCGAAGGCCTCAAAGACACGCCCAAGCGGGTGGACAAATCCCTGCGCTTTCTCACCAGCGGCTACAACGTCGACATCGACAAATTGGTGAACGACGCATTGTACAGCGACGTTTACGACGAGATGGTCATCGTCAAGGATATCGACCTGTTCAGCCTTTGCGAGCACCACCTGCTGCCCTTCTTCGGCAAGTGCCACGTGGCGTATCTCCCGAAAGGGAAAATCATCGGCCTTAGCAAGATCCCGCGTATCGTGGACGCGTTCAGCCGCCGCCTGCAGGTGCAGGAGCGCCTGACCACCCAGGTCGCCCAGTGCTTGGAGAAAACCCTGAAACCCAAGGGAGTCGGCGTGGTCATCGAGGCGCTGCATTTGTGCATGTCGATGCGCGGGGTGGAGAAACAGAGCTCCTACACCACCACGAGTTCCATGTTGGGGTGCTTCAAGTCTGATGCGAGAACCCGCAGCGAATTTTTAAACCTGATTCAACCCCAGGGCACCCGCCGCTGAGCCACAGGCTTCGGGAAACATGCCCGCCGATCCATGAATTAGAGGCCATTGCCCCTTGAACAGCATTGCCAGCAAAGAAATCATCATTGAAGACAACAAGCTGATTCCGGAAATTTTTGGCATTCATGACACCCACCTCAAGCTGATCGAAAAAAAATTCAATGTACGCCTGACCACTCGCGAGAACCTCGTCCGCATCAAGGGCGAGGCGGATGCAGTGCAGAGGGTGGACCGGCTCATCCGCCAGTTACAGGAACTGTATGCGGGAAAAACGCCGATCCACAACGGCGACCTGAAGTTCGCCATCCGGCTCGCCGCCGAGGACCCGGAGGTGGACCTGAAGGCGATCTTCAGCGAGCGTATCACCGTTTCCCAGGAAAAAGGGTTCGTCACGCCCAAGGGGCGCACGCAACGGGAATTCATTCACGCCGCCAGGAGGTCCGACATCGTTGTCGGCATCGGGCCCGCGGGCACCGGCAAAACCTATCTGGCGGTAGCGCTGGCGGTGGAAGGGCTGCTCAAGCACCAATTCAAGAAAATCGTCCTCGTCCGGCCCGCCGTGGAAGCCGGAGAGAAGCTCGGGTTCCTTCCCGGCGACATCGCCGAGAAAATCAACCCCTACCTTATGCCGCTCTACGACGCCCTGAACGACCTGCTGCCGGTCAACCAGGTGTGGAAGATGATCGAGGATGGCTATATCGAGATTGCTCCGCTCGCCTACATGCGGGGCCGCACGTTGAACGACGCCTTCATCATCCTCGACGAAGCCCAGAACTCCACCCGAGAACAGATGAAGATGTTCCTCACCCGCCTTGGTTTCCGCTCGAAAATGGTGGTCACCGGCGACATCACCCAGGTCGACCTTGCCCAGCCTGGCGACTCGGGCCTCGTCCACGCCAAGAGCCTCCTGCAAGGCATTGAGGGCATCGAATTCCTGTTCTTTACGCGTAAAGACGTGATCCGGCACGACCTGGTCAAAAAAATCATTCAG
>CP070799.1:762376-769036 GCA_020343535.1 Nitrospinaceae bacterium
CCTTGATGTCTGACAACCGCTTTTCTTTTCGCCCCTTCGCGCGCGAAAGGGCGTTCGGGCCCGGCTCCCGCGGTAAAAACCCGCCTCCGGGAGCCACGCTTAAGCGGGGTGAATTGACTTGACGCTGAAATTTATTTAGGCTTATATGAAGAATCACCCCGGCAATAAATAAAGGCTAAACAAGGCCTTGAGGGTTTCGGCAGGGCCGCTGGCCGGTTGCCCGCCCTAGCCGGTTGATTAATTTTTCGAGGCCCCCCATGGGAGACCAAGCGCATTTATTGGAACTGATCGAGCAGGTGCTGGAGGAAACCTCCGACCGGCCCGACTTGCAGGAGAAAATTTTCGGCCTGCGCGACGCCCTGTTCCAGGCGCAGCAGACGACCGATCAGCTGGCATTAAAAATCAAGCTGCTTGATGATACCATCGAAAAGCTCAAATCGCCCGCGCATCGTATCGGCACCGTTCTTGGCGAGGGCGAGGGCGGGCTGGTCCACATCGCCGTCGGCGGCACCGAGTACCGCGCCGCCGTCTCCCCCGCGGTGGTCGAGGACGAAACCCTGCTAACTGGTGATCAGGTTGCGCTCAACGAGGGTTTCGTGATCATCGCCAAATTGCCGCTGCCGACACAGGGACCGATGGCGCGCATCACCAGCCGCCTTGAAAGCGGCCAGTGGCTTTTGACGGGCAATGGTAACCAGGAAATCCTGGCGATCCTGCACACGCCCCTCGACGCCAAGACCTTCAAGGAGGGCGATGAGGTCCTGCTCGACCCCAACCAGCGGGTGATCCTCGGTAAACTGGCAGATCGGGCACCCAAGGCTATCGTCGACGACAGCTACCAGCCGGTGACCTGGAAGGAAGTGGGCGGCCAGGAAAAAGTGGTCGAGGAGGTGCGCAAGGTGATCGAGTACCCGCTGCTGCACCAGGACATCCTTGTACAAATGGAATACCAGATGCCCAAGGGCTTCCTCTTCTACGGCCCCCCCGGCTGCGGAAAGACGCTGATCGGCAAGGCCATCCTCACCGAAGTGGTGAGGGAGTTCTCGAAAAAACAGGGGAAATCGTTTCAGGGCCGCTTCATCCACGTCAAGGGCCCGGAAATTCTAAATATGTGGCTTGGAGAGTCTGAACGGCAGATACGCGAAATTTTCAAGAAGGCGCGCAAGTACAAGGAAAGCGGCCACGTTCCGTTCATTTTCATCGACGAAGCCGAGTCGATCCTGGGCACCCGGCACAGTTCGCGCGGCCTCAATATCTCCAATACGCTGGTGCCGATGTTCTGCGCCGAGATGGATGGCGTGCAGTCGCTTTCCGACACGGTGGTCATTCTGGCCACAAACCGGCCCGACATGATCGACCCCGCCATCCTGCGGCCTGGCCGCATCGACCGCAAGATCAAGGTGGGCCGCCCCCACCGCGAGGATTGCAAGGCCATCCTGAATATCTATCTCAAGGAGAGCCTGCCGAGGGAGCATCCCCAGTTCGATCGCATGGCGGAACCGTTTCTCGACAAGCTGTACACGCGAACGCCCGCCCAGGAAGTGCTGGTGCTGACGCTGGCGAGCGGGGAGTTCAGGCGCTTGCACTGGTGCGATTTCATTTCCGGCGCCATTCTGGAAAACATCGTCAAACGCGCCAAGGAAAAGGCCATCGAACGCGCCATCGCCGGGGAAACGCTCGCCATTACCGTCGACGATCTCACAAGTTCGCTCGAAACCGAATTCAAGGAGGGCAGCGTGCTGCCGAGCGAATCGAACATGACGGACTGGCTGCAACTGCTCGATATGGATTCGCGCCAGGTGGTGCGCATCCGCCGCCCGAACGAGGCCGACCAAGCAACGGAAAACACGTACAACCGATCGATTATATGACCCGTTTTACCCTCGGCGTTGAAACCGCATTCCGTTCCAATGGCGCGAGGTTGAACACCGTGTCCACCCCTTCGACCTTATGAGTATTCCTATTTTAGGCATCGAAACCGAATACGGCATCATCCGCGAGGACCTGGAGACCACCGATCCGGTGGAGGAATCGATGATGCTGCTCAATCGCTGCGAACACAAGAGCGCCTTCGGCCGCTGGGCCTATCAGCGGGAAAACTCGCACCTCGACCTGCGTGGCTTTCGCGTAACCCATCTCGCGCAGGATGAGGAGGAGGACGCGTTCTGCGCCGAGGACCGGGCGCGGCCCTACACCTACCTCGAAATGAAAAGCGACCGCGTGCTCACCAACGGCGCACGGTTTTACAACGATCACACGCACCCGGAGTACACCACGCCCGAATGCAACAGCGTGTTCGAGCTGGTCGCGCACGATCTCGCCGGAGAGAGGATCGTCGCCGAATGCGCCGCCTTAAGAAACAGCGACCTGGGAAAAAGCGCGGTTCAGGTGTTCAAGAACAACTCCGATTACAGCGGCCACAGCTACGGCACGCACGAAAACTACCTCATCCCGCGTTCGCAGCCCATCGAGCACTGGGTCTTCGGCCTGGTGCCGTTCCTCGTCACCCGCCAGCTTTTCGCCGGTGCGGGGAAAGTCGGTTCGGAAGATAAAAGCGCTGGTCCTTTTGCCGGCCTCCAGCTCACCCAGCGTTCGGACTTCATCGAGACGGTGATGAGCATCGAAACCATGACCAAGCGGCCCATCGTCAACACGCGCGACGAACCGCACACCTCGCCGGATAAATACCGCCGGCTGCACCTGATCTTAGGCGACGCCAACATGTCGCCCTACGCCACGGCGCTCAAGGTGGGCACTACGCGCCTCGTCCTCACCCTGCTCGCCGAGGACAGGCTGGCCAAGCCGCTCGAGCTTTCCGACCCGGTGGCCGACACCCGGCGGGTGTCGAGGAACCGGGCGCACCCCCTCCGCCTGAAGGCGAGCGGCACGGTGACGCCGCTTGAAATCCAGGAACATTACCTGGAGCAGGTGAAGCGGCATTACGAGGGACAGTGCAAGGAGTGGGACTGGAGCATCCATGAGTGGGAGCGCACCCTCGGCGAGCTGAAGCACGCGCCGGAAAAACTCGCCGACCGCATCGACTGGGCGATCAAGGAGCGCCTGTTTCATGAATTCATGGCGCAGGAAAACCTGAACTGGGACGATCCCTGGATGCAGAGCCTCGACCTCGAATACCACAACCTCGACCCGGAGCGCGGCTTGTACCGGGGCCTCGAAGAATCGGGCCGCGTGCTGGGCCTGGTGTCCGAGGAGGAGATCGTCCACGCCATGACGAAGCCACCGGAAAAAACACGCGCCGCGATTCGCGGCCAGGCGGTTGAGAGCCAAATGGACCGCATCAAAACTATCCACTGGACTGGCATCGAGTTCGACACTGGCGACCGCCTCGATCTCACCGACGTCGTCACGCCGGCGGACGTGGAAAATGCGCTAAATTCTAACAAGGAGAAGTTTCCATGGATATGAACGACCCATTGAGACGAGAAGAAAAGAACAACCCCGCGCCGGAACGGCAGGAGCCGGGCCCCGCACAGCCAGACCGCTCGCGGCCGGGAAGGGACGACCTCTTGAAGCGCATGAAACGGGTGGACCCCAAGCAGTCGGAAAAATACAAACAGCGGACGGGCCAATGATCTCCAGCGACGCGCCCCCGCCGGGGGATTTTTTCGACCTGCTCAAGCGCTCAGGGTACCGATTCGCAAGCCCCCTGCCCTTGGCCCAGGCCGATCACCGCCCGAAGATGCCCGAGGCCACCACCGTGCTCGCGTTTCACTTTCGCGGGGGGGTGATCGTCGCCGGCGACCGGCGCGCGACCGCGGGCAACAGCATCATGTACGACCGCTGCGACAAGGTGATCCCCATCGATCGCTATTCGCTGATGGCCATCGCCGGGGTGCCCGCCACCGCTTTCGAGATGGCGCGGATTCTGTCGCACAACTTCGAATATTACCGCCGCAGTCAGATGCAGAGAATGAGCACCGAGGGCAAGATCCGCGCCCTATCCAAGCTGCTCAAGGAGAATGTCGGCATGGCTCTCCAGGGCGTGGGCGCGGTCAGCCCGATCTTCGCCACCTTCGACCTAGCCACCGGCAAACCGTCTATTTCCTTTTACGACCTGCTGGGGGCCGAGTTCAAAGTGCTCACGCACACGGCGACGGGCTCGGGCTCGCCGATGATACGCGGCATTCTGGAGCATGAAAACCTGTGGGGGGCGAAAGCCCTCGAACAGCGTAGCGAGGATGAGGCGGCGACGCTGGCGCTTCGTCTGCTGGCCACTGCGGCGCAATTCGATTCGGCCACCGGCGGCGCAAGGCCGGAGGATAATCTATTTCCCGTGCTCGCGGTGATCACCGAAAACGGCTACCGTTTCCTCGGCGACGATGAAATCGCCGCCCTCTACAAAACCTCCATCACCCGAGGCTGATCCCGATGTTTGAAGAACCGTTTCGCTGGATGGAGGCCATTTCCACCCGGCACAGTTACGTCCGCGAAAAACTCAAGAAGGGCCAACCGGTCCTCGGCGTTCCCTACAACGAGGGCGCGCTCCTCATGGGTTTTGCGCCGCAGGCGGGAAAGGTGTTCGAGGTGTACGACCGCATCGCCATGGGCGCCCTCGGGCACCCGGCCGATGTCGAACGCCTGCGCATGTCGCTCCTCGACATGGCCCACCTCGAGGGCTTCAACCGCTCGGCCCAGGACGTGACCATCGCGCGGTTGTTGCAATTCGGCATCGCCCCGGCTCTCAAGCAGAATTTCGAGGAGGTGATGCGCGCTCCCTACCTCGCCCAACTGCTGCTGGTTGAAATCACCCCGAAAAACGAAGCGCTGTTTTACCGGCTGAACTACGACGGCTTCTGGGAAACCTTCAAGAAGGGATGCGTGATCGCTGGCGACCCGCGCGCGATGGCGTCGATCGAAAAGGAAATCGATAACACCCCTTTCGCGACCTATTCCCTGGAAGAAGCCCTGGACGCGGCGTGCGGCTTGTGGGCGCGCGGCCTGCTGGCGGCCGCTGAGGAGGCCGCCTCCGACAATGGCGAAAAGAAAGAGGACGCGCCCCCCGCCCTGAAGGAGGCCTTCGAGCGCTGGCCCCTGGAAGCGGCGGTGCTCTGCCATAAGACGGAGCGCCCATCGCTTTACCGCCCTCTCACCGCCGGCGAAATAGACGCTCTTAAAAACCGGGTGGCGGGCGCATGAAAAAGCGCATCTACGGCATCGAGACCGAATACGGCCTCCTGATCCGCGACAGCAAATTCAGGCTCGACCCGGTCGAGGTGGCCAACCGCATCAAGAATCATGTCTTCGCAAACAACCAGGGCGTGCTCGACCTGCACTACCGGGCCAATGACGAGCCGCCGGGCAACGGCGGCTTCCTGGCTAACGGCGGCCGCCTCTACCTCGACATGGGGCACTTGGAATACGCGTCGCCGGAATGCGCCACCCTGATTGACCTCATCACCTTCGACCGCGCCGGCGACCAACTCGTTCAGGACGCGGTCGACGGCCTCGGCTGGAGCGAACAAATCGCCATCATCAAGAACAATGTGGATCTCGAGACCAACGCCACCTTCGGCTGCCACGAGAATTATCTGGTCAGCCGCTCCTTCCCTTTCGACGAGCGTGACAACCTGAAAATTCTTTCGGCGTTTCTGGTGACGCGGCAGATCTTCTGCGGCGCAGGCCGCATCGGCGCTTGCGCCCCGCACGCCTTCCGCGATTGGGAGGCCGGGCCGGTGGTGGAAGAAGAGGAAAATGTCCGCTACCAGATCTCGCAACGGGCCGATCACATCCCCAACGAATTTTACCGCTGGGTCCAGTACAACCGGGCCATCGTCAACACCCGCGACGAACCCCTGTCCGACCCCAACAAGTACCGCCGGATTCACCTGCTGGTGGGCGATTCCAATATGAGCGAATTCGCCACCGCCCTGAAAATGGGAACCACCGGCCTGATGCTGGAACTCATGGAGCAGGGCATCGCCAAGCGGGAGTGGATTCTGGCCGAATCAGTGGAAGCCATGCGTTCGATTTCGCGCGATCCCCATTTTAAATGGGAGGTCACGCTGCGCGACGGCAGGTCCACCACCGCGCTTGAGCTGCAATGGGACATTCTCGAAACGGTGAAAAAGCACCTCCGCGGATTCACTGCCGAGGCCGATTGGGTGATGAAGTGCTGGGAATCGGTGCTTTCCGACATTCCCAAGGGCCCCGAGGCGCTCCTCGGCCGCGTCGATTGGGCAGGGAAGTTGTGGATGCTGCGCGAGTTCCAGAAGGAGGAGAATTTACGGTGGGACGACCCCTGGCTCAAGAGCCAGGACCTGGAATACCACAACATCAACAAGGAACGCGGGCTGTACTGGGCATTGGAAGAAACCGGCGATGCAAGTCGCAAAACCAGCGACGCCGCCATCGAACGGGCGAAAACCCATCCGCCCATAGGCACCCGCGCGCACGGGCGCGGCGAGCTCATCCGCGCCCTCATGCAAAGCCATGGCGGTTACCTGATCGACTGGATCGGCTTTCGCCTGAGCAAGAACGAAGAACCCTTCCTCATGCTCGACCCGTTCACCTCCTATAAAAAGGAAATCCGCGCCTACCTAGTAACCATGGGCATGATCCCCCGCGAAGACTAGCCCGCGCCCGGAATCGCTCACCCGCTTCTGTTCCCCCGGAACGACGAGGCCCCCTGAACCCGGAAAT
>CP070799.1:769136-775791 GCA_020343535.1 Nitrospinaceae bacterium
GGGCGAGGGTTTCCCGGGAGGCCTTTTCGGATTCCGGGAAATCGCCGGGTTTGTGGCCGAGGCCTTTGAAGCATTCCTGCAGATGTAGCGGCAGCGGGTAGTAGATTTCGGTGGCCACCTTGTTATTGGCAAGGTGTTCCCGGAGTCCGTCGCGCCGCTCCCCCACGCGGATGACGAACTGATTGTAGGTGTGGCCGGCGAACACCTCGCGGGGCAACCCCACCCGGCTTGCGAGCCCCGCTTCCTCGAACAGCCGCCGGTAGCGTTCGGCGTTTGCCCGCCGCCTCTCGGTCCAGGCCGGGAGGTGCTTTATTTTGGCGAGGACCACCGCCGCCTGCAGGGCATCGAGGCGGAAATTACCGCCGACGAACTTGTGATAATACTTAGGTTGTGAGCCGTGGGCGCGCAAGGTGTTGACGCGATCCCAATCGTCCTCGGTGGCGGCGGTCACCATGCCGCCGTCGCCAAAACCGCCGAGATTCTTGGTCGGGAAAAATGAAAAGCAGCCGAACCGGCTGAATGAACCAGCGCGGCGGTTTTTATATTCGGTGCCGATGCCTTGGGCCGCGTCCTCGATCACCGTGAGGCCGTGCCGGCCGGCGATGTCCATGATCGGATCCATGTCCGCCGCCTGCCCGTAAAGGTGCACCGGCAGAATCGCCCGCGTGCGTTCCGTGACGGCCGCTTCGAGGGCGGCGGGGTCGATGTTGAAAGTGGCCTCGTCGATATCGACGAACACCGGCCTGGCCCCCAGCCGGACGATCGAACCGACGGTGGCAAAAAACGTGTACGGCGTGGTGATCACCTCGTCGCCCGCGCCGATCTCCGCCGCCATCAGAGCGATGAGCAGGGCATCGGTCCCCGAGGAGACCCCCACCGCGTAAGGCGCCTGGCAATATTCGGCCACCTTCTTTTCCAGCGCCGTCACCTTGGGACCAAGCACGAAATGCCCCGAGCGCATCACGTCCGCCATCTGGTCTTCCACGTCGTTCAAAATTTCGGGATACGACGCGGGAATGTCGAGCAGCCCGACCCCGCTCACCGCTTCATCCCCGGCCGCTCGCTCCAGCAGCGTCTCGGGCGTCAGCACCGCCACGTCGAGACCGGCGAACGCATCGGGCTTATCGGTGACCACGGCGTCGAGGCGCATTCCCCTGGCGGCCAGCGCCGCCAGCGCCACTTCCGAACCGGCGGAAGAAGGGGAAAGCAATGCTTCCCGCACCTCCGAGGGTGTCGGCGAAAGCAGGGAAAGCGTGTCGAGCAAACGCCGGAGCGGTGCCGCATCTTCGGCCGTGCCGACAAGCGCCGAAGCGAGTGCCCAGCCCTGAAGGTGGCCGTTCTTGCATAGATCGAGGGCCTGCCACAGCGGTCCCCCGTTGGATATGAGCGCCCGTTTCAAGGCATCGCTATGAAATAAAATTCGCATGGTCGAGAGTGTAAAGGGTGAGATGGCCGGGCCGGCGGCGCCCCCGGCCGCGCGGGAGGCAACGATAACGCTCAGGCCTTGACGATTTTATCGGAGACGATTCCCGCGCAGGCGTTACGCGTATCCACCACCCGGTTGGATTTTTCCACGATGGCCCGGTAATTGTATTCGGAGTGATCGGTCAGAATCACCGTCATATCATACTCGGGGATCTTGTCGAGGGGTACGCTTTTTTTGCCGACGAATTCGGGATAGTCGCGCTTCGGCCCCACCTGCGGAATGTATGGGTCGTTGTAGTCCAGCAGGGCGCCGTAGCGGCTGAGCAGGTCCATGACCTTGTAACTGGGGGACTCCCGCTCGTCGTCCACGTCCTTTTTGTACGCGAGGCCGAGGATGAATATGCGGCTCCCCTTCAGGCTCTTGCCCGCCTCATTGAGCGCCAGCAGGATTTTCTGCACGACGTACTCGGGCATCGAAACGTTGATCTCTCCAGCCAGTTCGATGAAACGGGTGGTCGCCTCGTACTCGCGCGATTTCCAGGTGAGATAAAACGGGTCGATGGGGATGCAGTGGCCTCCGAGGCCCGGGCCGGGATAAAACGGCATGTAGCCGAACGGTTTGGTGCTGGCCGCCCCAATCACTTCCCAGACATCGATGCCCATTTTGTCGAATATGATCTTGAGCTCGTTGACCAGCGCGATGTTGACCGAGCGGAAAATATTTTCCATCAATTTGGTCGCCTCGGCGGTCAGCGTCGAGGACACCGGCACCACCTGCTCGACAATGGAAAGGTAAAGCGCGTGGATCGCCTGTCTCGCCGTCTCCGAATCCGCGCCGATGACCTTGGGGATGTTGGCGGTGTGATACTTGCGGTTGTTGGGGTCCTCCCGTTCCGGCGAGTAAGCGGCGTAAAAATCCTTGCCCTCCTTGAGTCCGCTCAATTTCTCAAGTTCTGGCGCGAGCAGGTCGCGGGTGGTGCCGGGGTAGGTGGTCGACTCCAGGATGACCAGCTGCTCCTTGCCCGCAACGAGGTGCGGCCCGACCTGCCGTGCGGTGCTCAGGATGTAATCCATATTCGGTTCGCGGTTGGCGTTGAGCGGCGTGGGCACGCAGATCAGGATGCAGTCGAGATCCGCCGAGGTTGAAAAATCCGTCGTCCAGACCAGGCGGCCGGTTTCGTTCAGGCCGGCGATGGACTCGGAGGGTATGTGCTTGATGTAGCTCTTTCCCGCCGCGAGTTGCTCGATTTTCGCGGGGTCGATGTCCAAGCCGCTCACATGAAAGCCCGCCTTGCCGAATTCTATGATCAGGGGCAAGCCGACGTAGCCCAGGCCGACGATACCAATGCGCGCTTCTCTGCTTTTAATCCTGTTCAGCAACATAGTTACTTTTTTCTCCTGAATGTTTGAAATGGCCCCTGCCGGGGCGGCGGCCGCTCCGGCGAGCTCTGCTAGAATGTTTTTCCGCAGGCCGCGCAGGTCTTTTCCTCGTTCAATTTTTCTCCGCACTCGCAAACCCAGCCACGAATCACCGCCGGGTTGCCGTAAACCAGGGCGTGGTCCGGCACATCACGCGTAACCACCGCGCCCGCGCCGACGAACGCGTAACGGCCGATGGTAACTCCGCACAGGATGGTGGCGCCCGCGCCGAGCGTCGCCCCCTCCTTGACGCGGGTGGTCTTAAATTCGTGCTTGCGGGAAATGGCGCTGCGCGGGTTGATCACGTTGGTGAACACCATGGAGGGACCGCAGAAAACGTGGTCCTCGAGTATCACCCCTTCATACACCGACACATTATTCTGTATTTTCACTCCCCGGCCCACTTGGCCACGCGGGCCGATCACCACGTTCTGCCCGATGCTGACGGTCTCCCCAACCGTCGAGCCCTTGAGGACGCGGGAATAATTCCAGATCCGCGTGCCCTTTCCGATCCGGCAGCCGTCCTCGACCTCACTTGTGGGGTGGAGAAAGTAATCTTCCCTACCGGCGGTGGAAACCGGCTTGCCGTCCATGCTCTCCTGGGCGCGCCGAAGCACCCTGAGCACGCGCAGGCCCTCTTCGCCGTCGGTCAAGGCGGGCTGGCCCTGAATCGCGTTTAAGAAGGCGCGGCATTCGCTCAACAGGGGTTCCTGCCATCCCTCCGCCAGATCAATGGCTTGGCCCTGCTTTTTCTCCGGCACCGGTAATCCGTCCTGCCAGCGGATATTGTGCGGATATACGTTGAGCTTGCTTTCCCGGGGCACCATATCGTCGAACACCACCATCTTGCGATCGCCCACCACCACCAGCTTCTGTTCCTTGAACGGGTGCAGCCAGGAAACGAAGATATGAGCGCTTACACCGGATGCAAATTCCAGGTGCGTCAGAGTGGTGTCGGCGATCTTCGGATGCAGGATGTTCGACCCCACCGCTTTTACGCTCGAAGGCTCCTCTCCCGCCATGGCGAGGATCACCGACAGGTCGTGCGGCGCAAAGGACCAAAGGATATTCTCCTCGCGTCGGAATTTTCCCAGGTTCAGCCGGTTGGAATAAATATATTGCAGCCGGCCGAGCTCTCCCTCCCGGATCATTCGCTTGATTTCGATGATCGCCGGGTGGTATTGCAGAATATGGCCGACAAAAAGCACCCGGCCCACCTCGCGGGCGAGTTTCACCAGATCGGCGCCTTCCCTTTCGGTGACTGCCAGGGGCTTCTCTACAAACACGTGCTTGCCGGCGAGAAGAGCGTCGCGCGCCATGGAATAATGCAGTTCGGCGGGAGTGGCGATGGCCACGGCGTCGATATCCCGCGACGCGAGCACCTCGGTGAACGCGAGCCGCATGGCGACATCGGGAAATTTCGAGGATTTCCTTTCAAGGATTTCCTCGGAAGGGTCGCAGATCATCCTGAGAGCGTTCAATTGGTAAAAATTCCGCGCCAGGTTCTTACCCCAATAGCCCGCACCGACCAATGCAACTCCGATTGAATCGCTCAAGAAATCGCTCCCTTGCGTTAACGGATAATTCGCCATAAATCATTGGATATCAATAAGTAAAGTATATCCTCAAACACTCATGGAAACAAATGGTAATTTTAATCGCCCCCGCCCGGCCCTTCCTCCTGCTGACAGCTCAGGCATTCTTGAAGGGCGTCCCGCCAGGCCGGCGGGGCGAACCTGAATGTCCGCTCGAACTTGGCCGATGAGAGGACGGAGTATTTGGGCCGCGCGGCCAGAGCCGGGTATTCGGCGGTGGGAATCGGCAACAGCCGGGGCTGGGGAAGGGGCGACGCATCCAGAATCGCCCGGCAGAACCCGTACCAGGTGGTCTCGCCGGAGCAGGTCAGGTGATAGAGCCCCGACGCCTCTTCCAGGGAGGGGAAACTCTGGCCGTTCGCGGTGAAACCCGCCAACAACCGCGCCACCGCGCGGGCGACGGTCCGGCTCCAGGTGGGTTGGCCGAGCTGGTCGTCGACGACGCGGATCTCGTCGCGCTCGCGGGCCAGGCGCTGCATGGTCAAAAGAAAATTCTTGCCCCTCAGGCCATAAATCCAGCTGGTCCTGAAGATCAGGTGGCTCGCCCCGGAGCGGGCCACCGCCCGCTCCCCTGCCAGCTTGCTCGCGCCGTACACGCCGAGCGGCGCGGGAGGGTCGGTCTCGGTGTAGGGCCCGCCGGTCTTGTCGCCGGAGAAAACATAATCGGTGGAAAAATGAATGATCGCCGCCCCCAGGCGAGCGGCTTCCCCGGCCAGCACCCCGGGGGCCGAGCCATTGATCGCGAAGGCTTTTTCCGGCTCCTTCTCGGCCCGATCCACCGCGGTGTAGGCGGCGGCGTTGACGATCCATTGCGGGCGCACCCGGGCGATCTGTCGGCGGATCTCTTCCGGGCGCTCAAGGTTTAGGTCTTCCCGGCCAAGGGCGGTCACCGTGCCGATCGCCGCGAGCAGGGGAGAAAGTTCGCCGCCGATTTGCCCGTCTTTTCCCGTCAGGAGAATGCGCATGAGCGAAGGGTCAAATAGGTTCAGTAGCCGCGATCGATCAAATCCAGCAGGTAGCGGCCGTAGCCGTTCTTGCTGAGCGGCTGCGCCAGACGGCGCAGGTGGTCGGCGTCGATCCGCCCCGTCTGATAGGCGATTTCCTCGGGGCAGCAGATCATGAGACCTTGCCGTTCCTGAAGGGTCTCGATGAAATTGGCGGCGGCGAGCAGCGAGGGGTGCGAGCCAGTGTCGAGCCAGGTGAAGCCGCGTCCCATTTTCTCGAGATGGAGCTGGTTCCTCGCCAGGTAGGCTTTGTTGACGTCGGTGATCTCCAGTTCGCCGCGGGCCGAGGGCTTGAGGTTTTTGGCGATGTCCACCACCTGGGAGTCGTAGAAATACAGACCCGTGATCGCGTAATGGGATTTGGGACGGGCGGGTTTTTCTTCCAGGCCGACCACCCTCCCCTCCCGGTCGAACTCGGCCACGCCGTAATGCTCCGGGTCGTGGACCCAGTAACCGAACACCGTCGCGCCTTCGTTTCGGGCGGTGGCGCTTTTCATCAGGTCGACCAGGCCGTGACCGTAGAAAACATTGTCGCCCAGAATCAGGGCGCAGCCATCGCCATCGATGAACTCCCGGCCGATGAGAAAGGCCTGCGCCAGCCCACCGGGCTCGGGCTGGGAGGCGTAGCGGATACGGATGCCCCACTGCCGGCCGTCCTTCAATAGCCTCTGGAACAGCGGCTGGTCCTCCGGCGTGGAGATCACGAGAATGTCGTCGATGCCGGCCAGCATCAGGGTGCCCAGCGGGTAGTAGATCATCGGCTTGTCGTACAGGGGCATGAGCTGCTTGCTGACCACCTGGGTGATGGGAAACAGCCGGGTCCCCATGCCGCCGGCCAGGATGATGCCTTTTTTAATCATGCTTCGCCTCCGTTGCCTTGACCTCGAGGCCGAGGCGCTCACCCCGGTAGGCCCCGGACATCACCCGATCCACCCAGCCCGGGTTGTCCAGGTACCAGAGAACCGTTTTTCTGAGGCCGGTCTCGAAGGTTTCCTCGGGCCGCCAGCCGAGGGCGCGTTCGATCTTGCCCGCGTCGATGGCGTAGCGCCGGTCGTGCCCCGGCCGGTCTTCGACGAATTCGATGAGCGACCGGTAGGAGCCGGTGCGGGGCCGGAGTTCATCGAGCAAATCACACAGGGTGTGGACGAGGGAAAGGTTGGTGCACTCGTTGTGGCCACCGATATTGTAAACTTCTCCGGGAGCTCCATCGTC
>CP070799.1:775891-782527 GCA_020343535.1 Nitrospinaceae bacterium
ACGGCGCTACCCCGCCGAATAATCAACATCTCCTTTTTTCAAAATGCTGAACATGCCCCCCCTATTCGGTTGTCGGTAAGGGATAGCCGCCCGCCTCGCTGCCGGCGGCCTAATCCGCGTTTCTACCCCGCCAAAATGGCCACCACCCGCTGGACATTCCAGTAAAGGATTCCGCAGTCCAGGACAATGAGAAATAATTTAATTATGATGTGTTATTGCAAAGGTTGCGCAATTTGTTTAAATTTTAATTAAGTATAAATATTTAATGTGGCGATAAAGTGGATGTTTTGTCACGGTTGAGTCACACCCCCCTCCTGGCGCCGTCCCGGATGCAGCGCTCCCCCTGAACAACGCGCAGACACCCGATAATTTTCGCGGGCTTTCCCATTTGCCGAACTTTGGCCCGCCCCCATCGCCCCTTCCCCGCCAGCCCCCCCCTTGCGCCGCCTTTCAGAGCGCATCCGTCGCACATCCCTCCGTCGTTTAGAAAAACGCCGGCAACCCTCCGGGCCTTATTTCCCACGCGTTCCCAGGCTTTCAACCCGGCGGCTTCGCCGTCACTTTGCCGGCGTCCTTGCGGGCATCGTGTATGGCGCCCTAAGCGAAGGTATCGATAGTGGTTTCAAGCGCTTTTTGATTGACAAAAAGAACGGGCTTAGAGTACTATCCACCCTCTGTTTACCTATGTTTTTCGCCTTGGGGCACGGGTGCCCGGAGGTTGCTTTGAAGGCAAAATCAGGGTTGGTTCCCCATGGCAGGTTGGGTTTCGAGCCCGCAGGGCCGGCACTGGGAATCTCGATTTCAAGTTCCTTTTCAGGGGTCTTTAGCCGTTTGCCCGACTCTTTGGGAGGCCGTACATGCTCGACCAATACACCGGCGTCGCGATCATGTTGCTCATGGCGATTGGCATCGCCGGCGGCATGGTTCTCATGACATCGATCCTCGGCCCCAAAAAACGCTTTGCCGACAAGATGGAGCCTTTCGAATGCGGTGAGAGCCAGTTGGTTTCTCCGCGGCAGCGTTTTTCCGTCAAGTTTTATCTGGTCGCGGTTTTGTTTGTTCTGTTCGACATTGAAGCGGTGTTCTTTTTCCCATGGGCGATTCTTTTCAAGCGGCTCGGGGTTTTTGGCTTCGTCGAAATGCTGCTTTTCATTCTCATTCTCGGCGTCGGGCTGATGTATGTCTGGCGGCGCGGTGGTTTGGACTGGGAGTGAGCGGCGGTCGGGCGGAAAAAAGAGTTCCTTATTATAACGTGTTGAACCCGAGCCGGATCCATCGGCCGGGGTTAGAATGGAATGGAAGACAGTAACCTCATCGACAGAGTGAAAGAAAAGTTTGGCCCCCTGGTGCTGGATTCGCACAATTTCCGTGGCGACCAGACTGTCACCGTCAAAAAAGAGGCCGGCCTGGAGTTTTTCCGCTTCCTCAAGGACGATCCGGCAATGGCGTTCAATTTCCTGATGGATCTCACGGCGGTGGATTACCTGGGCAAGAAGGACGATCGCTTCGAGGTTGTCTATCATTTTTATTCCCTGGACCACAACCACCGCTTCCGTGTGAAGATCCCGGTGAACGAGAGCGACTGCATCGTGGAATCGCTGACGCCGCTGTGGCGGACGGCCAACTGGTACGAACGCGAAGTGTGGGACCTGTATGGAATCAAGTTCCGCGGCCACCCCAATCTCAGGCGCATTCTGCTTTACGAGGAGTTCAAGGGGCACCCTCTCCGGAAGGACTACCCGGTCAACAAGCGGCAGCCGCTCATTGGGCCGCTCAATTAGGGTGCGATAGACAGCATGATTACCGAACTACTGATAACCCTTGCCAAGATCCTGTTCATCATCGGCGTGACCGTCGGCTTTTTCGCTCCAATCCTGACCTGGGTGGAGCGCAAGCAGAGCGCCATCATGCAGGACCGCATTGGCGCCAACCGGGCCGACATTCTGGGCTTCACCGCGCTCGGGCTTTTTCACGCCATCGCCGACGCCCTCAAGATGTTCACCAAGGAAGACTTCATCCCCGAGGGCGCCAACAAGATCCTGCATACCCTGAGCCCGATCATCGCCGTCATTCCCGCCATCCTCACCTTCGCCGTGGTTCCATTCGGTGGGGTGTACAACCTGTTCGGCCGGGAAGTCAACCTGGTGATTTCGGATCTCGATGTCGGCCTGCTGTTCGTGTTCGCCATCGCCTCCATCGCCACTTACGGCTACGTCATCGCCGGATGGAGCTCCAACAACAACTGGTCGCTCCTCGGTTCGATGCGCACCGCCTCGCAGATGATCTCTTACGAGGTCACCATGGGGCTCACCATCATCGGCGTGCTGATGGTCTACGGCTCGATGCGACTCACTGAAATCGGCGCGATTCAGGAGGATTTTTCCCGCTGGGGCATCTTCCTGCAGCCCCTCGGCTTCCTGATGTTCCTGACCGCCGCCATTGCCGAGAACAAACGCATTCCATTCGACAACCCCGAGGCGGAATCGGAGATCGTCGCGGGTTATTTCACCGAATACAGCGGTCTCAAGTTCGGCATGTTTTTCATGTCGGAGTTCATCGAAATGGTCACCATTTCGGCGATCGTGACCATCCTGTTTTTTGGCGCCTGGCACATCCCCTTTCTGACCACAGCCACGCTCTTGTCGTGGTTCGAAATTCTGGGGACCACCGGGGCCAACCTGCTGGTCATGCTGATCCACGTTGGCGTTTTTTTCGCCAAGGTGATTTTCTTCATCTGGATGCAGATGACCATCCGCTGGACCCTGCCGAGGTTTCGCTATGACCAGATCATGAAACTCGGCTGGAAAATTTTGCTGCCACTGTCCCTGACCAATGTTTTGGTCACCGGAATAGTGATTCTCATGCTTCATTAAGAAGCGGGAGTTTGCCCATGGCATATTACGTTAATCGCAATGTAAAAATGACGTGGTGGGAGCGGTCCTACATCCCCGAGATCCTGCGCGGGATGTATATCACCTCGCGTCACTTTTTCCTGAACCTGTTTGGGTTCATCCCGTTTTTCCTCGGCCGCAAAAAGGAGCGGGAGATCTTCACCGTTTACTATCCCGAGGAAATGGTCAAATACCCCCCGGCCTACCGCGGCCGGCCCGTGCTGGCGCTCAATGAGAACGGCCATCCCGCCTGCGTGGCGTGCGGCCTGTGCGAAATCGCCTGCCCGGCCTACTGCATTCATATAGACCCCGGATGCAACAGCGGCAAGCAGAACGAAATCGAGCGGTGGCCGGAAAAATTCGATATCGATTACGCGGTCTGCATTTTCTGCGGCAACTGCGAGGAAGCGTGCCCGGAGGAAGCGATTTTCATGAGCGACGATTGCGAAATCTCGATGCTCGACCGCAAAAAAATGCGCTACACCAAAGAACAACTGCTGGTTCCCGTCGCGGAACTCAAGGACCGCATCGAATTCACGCGGAAAATGTACGCCAAATGGAACTACTGATCTTCTACCCCCTGGCGGGGTTCAGCCTCATGCTGGCGCTCGGCGTGGTGATGAACAAGAGCCCCATCGGCTCGGCCCTGTGCCTCATTGGCATGATGCTTGGCCTGGCGGGCATCTTTGCCCTGCAGCAGGCTCATTTCATCGCCATCCTGCAGGTCATCATCTACGCGGGAGCGATCATGGTTCTGTTCATGTTCGTCATCATGCTCCTCAACCTGAAGGGGACGGACACCAAATGGCGGGCACGTGAACGCAACACCCTGCTCACAGTGCTGACGACCTTTCTGGCGCTCGGCGTGTTGTACAAGGTCATCACCGTAATTTTTGAATTCAACCTCGATTCGCCCGCCAAGGTTCCGGACACGTTCGGCACCGCCGCGGTGATCGGGGAAACCCTGTTCACCGACTTCGTCCTGCCTTTCGAGGTGGCGTCGATACTGCTCCTTGCCGCGATGGTGGGAGCCGTGGTGCTCGCAAAAACCAAGCTGGACTGACGACAATGGTGCCTTTAGCTCATTACCTGCTTCTCAGCGCCACCCTGTTCATGATCGGGGTGGTCGGCGTTTTGGTGCGCCGCAACGCCATCGTCGTCTTCATGTCCATCGAGATCATGCTCAACGCGGTCAATATTTCGCTGATCGCCTTCGACAAATACATGAACCAGCACGACGGGCAGGTGTTCAGCTTCATGGTGATGTGCGTCGCGGCCGCCGAGGTGTCGGTGGGGCTCGCCATCATTATTTCGATGTTCAGAAACAAGCCCACCGTCAACCTGGATGAATTCAATATCATGAAATGGTGACGGCGATACGATGCTTCTAAAACTGACATTCCTGGTTCCCCTGTTCCCGTTGATCGGTTCGATCATCAACGGCTTTTTCGGCCTCAAGCTCGGGGAAAAAAAAGTCGGGCTCATTGGCAGCGCGGCGGTTTTCCTGTCGTTCATCACCACGATACTGGTGTTCATCGGCTTCCTGCTCCTGCCCGAGGGCGAACACGTGTTCGAACAATCGCTGTTCACCTGGATGGTGGCGGGGGATTTCCACGTTGACTTCGGCTTTCAGATCGACAACCTGTCGCTGGTGATGATGTCGTTCGTCACCGGCGTCGGTTTCCTGATTCACGTCTACTCCACCGGCTACATGCACGGGGAATACAGCTTCTACCGGTTCTTCGCCTACCTGAACCTGTTCATGTTCGCCATGCTGCTGCTGGTGATGGGGAACAACTTCCTCCTCATGTTTATTGGCTGGGAAGGGGTGGGCTGCTGTTCGTACTTCCTCATCGGCTACTATTTCGAGAAGAAATCGGCCTGCGACGCCGGCACAAAGGCCTTCGTGGTCAACCGGGTGGGCGACTTCGCTTTCCTCTTGGCCGTCATGTACATCTTCAGCATTTTCGGCACCATCGATTACACCGAGGTGTTTCACGCCGCCCCCGAAAAGCTGATATTCGGCGGCGAGGTCGTCACCATCATCACCCTGCTCCTGTTCGTCGGCGCCACCGGCAAATCGGCACAACTACCCCTCTACACCTGGCTGCCCGACGCCATGGAAGGCCCGACCCCGGTCAGTGCGCTCATCCACGCGGCGACGATGGTCACCGCCGGCGTATTCATGGTGGTGCGCTGCAACCCGCTGTTCAACCTAGCGCCCGACACCATGCTGGTGGTCGCCTTCGTCGGCGCGGGCACGGCCCTGTTCGCCGCCACCATCGGCATGACCCAGTTCGACATCAAGCGCGTGCTCGCCTATTCCACCGTCAGTCAGATCGGATACATGTTCCTGGCCTGCGGGGTCGGCGCGTACACGGCGGCGATCTTCCACATGGTCACGCATGCGTTCTTCAAGGCCTGCCTCTTCCTCGGTTCCGGCAGCGTCATCCACGGCCTTGAGGGTGAGCAGGACATGCGCAAGATGGGCGGCATCAAAGGGGATCAGCCCATCACTTACATGACGTTTCTGGTCTCCACCCTGGCCATCGCGGGCATTCCGCCATTATCCGGTTTTTTCAGTAAGGACGAGGTGCTCTACCACTCCCTCATGGACGGCAACATCATTCTCTGGGGCATGGGCATTTCCGCCGCGCTGCTCACGGCGTTTTATATGTTTCGCCTGGTGTTCATGACCTTCCACGGCGAATCGCGCGTCGACCCGTCGGTCCACGTGCACGAATCCCCGAAGGTGATGACGTTGCCGCTCGTGATTCTCGCCGGGCTCGCCACCGTCGGCGGCCTGCTTGGTATTCCGCTGTTTCATGGCTGGCACCTCCTGCATAACTGGCTGGAGCCGATACTCCATTTCGACCTGGCCTCGGCGCTCCAACACTCCGAGCACATGTTGCACGAGGCCGGCCGGCACGCTCCCGTGTGGTCGCACCTGCTGGAAAAAGAAGAACACAACGTCTGGCTAGAAATTTTCCTGATGCTGTTCTCCTCGGTGGTGGCCATCACCGGCATCGCCCTGGCCTACATCTTCTACGTCAAGCGCCCCGATCTGCCCGACAAGCTCACCGAAGGCCAGTGGGGTTACGATATCGTTAAAAACAAATACCTCGTCGACGAACTATACGACGAAACCATCGTGCAGCCCACCATCGAGGGGTCGAAGCTGCTTTGGAAAGAATGCGACGCCCGCGGCATCGATGGCGCCGTTAACGGCGTAGCCCGCGTCATCGGCTGGTTCAGCGACCGAGGCAAGGCTTTCCAGTCGGGTTTTGTGCGCAATTATGCGCTATTCATCGTGGTCGGTTTCATCACGCTTCTGCTCATCGCCATCTAGGGAATTATGTTTCTTACATTTCTGACATTTTTACCGATTGTCGGCGCCATCATCGTCGCCCTGTTGCCCAAGCAGCAGGAGGGGGCCATCAAGCAGACCGCCCTCGCCTTCGCCGCCGCCGACTTTCTGCTTTCCCTCGAGTTGTGGCGGAGCTTTGATGTCACCACCCACAGCATGCAGTTCGAGTTCACCACCCCGTGGATCGCCTCGTGGGGAATCAACTACCACGTCGGCATCGACGGCATCTCACTGCTTCTCTACGTGATGACGACGTTCCTCACCATGGTCTCCATCATTGCCTCGTGGGGAGTCACCAAGCACATCCGTGAATACATGATGGCCATGCTGGCGCTTTCCACCGGCATGCTCGGCGTCTTCATCTCCCTCGACATGTTC
>CP070799.1:782627-789253 GCA_020343535.1 Nitrospinaceae bacterium
CTGTATATGGGCATCGAATGAGCGTCGGGGTTCAATCGCCTGTAAAGAGGGGCATCTGTTCGACGCTTGGCTCGTGGGAGACGATGGGCACGGGGTAGGTTCCGTCGAAGCAGGCGGTGCAGAATTTTTCCTTGTCTTTGCCGAACACCTCCAGCATCTTTTCGATGCTCAGGTAGTGCAGGGAATCGGCCATGAGGAACTGGCGCGCTTCCTCCAGGCTGTGGCTGGAGGCGAGGAGTTCGCCCCGGTTGGGAGTGTCGATGCCGTAAAAGCAGGGATGCAGGATGGGCGGCGAGCTGATTCGGACGTGCACCTCCTTGGCCCCCGAATCGCGCAGCATCTTGACGATCTTGCGGCTGGTGGTGCCGCGCACGATGGAATCGTCGATGATGGCCAGGCGCTTGCCCTCGATGATGTCGCGGACGGCGTTCAGCTTCACTTTCACGCCGAAATGGCGGATTTGCGATTGCGGTTCGATGAAGGTGCGGCCGACGTAATGGTTGCGGATGAGTCCCATCTCGAACGGAATGCCCAATTCTTCCGAATAGCCCATGGCGGAGATGACGCCGGAGTCGGGCACCGGAACGATGAGATCGACATCGGCGGGGGATTCCTTGGCCATGGCGCGGCCCATCGCCTTGCGCACGGAATAGACGTGGTCGTTGAACAGGAAGCTGTCGGGCCGGGCGAAATAGATATGTTCGAAAACGCACTGCCGGGTCGGGGTTTTCTTGAACGGGAAATACGAATGCACTCCCTTCTCGTTGATGAGCACCAGTTCGCCGGGCTCGATCTCCCGCAGGTATTCCCCCTCAATGAGGTCGAGGACGCAGGATTCGGAGGCCACCACGTAGCCGTCGTCGACGCGCCCGAGGCACAGGGGGCGGAAGCCGTGTGGGTCCCGCGCCGCCAGCAGCTCGTTTTCGGTCATCAGGATGAGGGAATAGGCGCCCTGCACGCGTTTCAGCGCGGCGGCGGCCTGGTCGGCGAAATTACCTTCCCCCGATTGGGCCATAAGATGGATGATCACCTCGCTGTCGTTGGTGGATTGAAAGAGTGCGCCGTGGGACACCAGGGTGTCGCGGATGCTATCGGCGTTGACCAGGTTGCCGTTGTGGGCCAGTGCCAGCGAACCGCCGGAGTAGTTGGTCAGGCAGGGCTGCGCGTTGGCGAGCTGGCTTTCGCCGGCGGTGGAATAGCGGTTGTGGCCGATGGCCAGGCCGCCCTTCAGGCGCTGAAGGCGCTCGGGGGTGAACACGTCGGCCACCAGGCCCATGCCGATTTCCAGGTGCATCTTGCCCTTGTGGCTGGATATGATGCCCGTGCTCTCCTGGCCCCGGTGCTGCAGGGCGTAGAGGCCCAGGTAAGCCAGGTTGGCGGCCTCGGGATGGCCGTAAACTCCCACCACCCCGCATTCTTCATGAAGTTTGTCGAACATAGTCTCCAAGCGACCCCCTCCAGAGATCGTTGAGTGTTCTGACATCCTCGCGGATGTATTCCTCGCCGTTCACCGCGATGGCCAATGCCTCGCCGCCCACGGAGCCCAGCGGGGTGAAAGGCGTCTTCCGTTCCCCGGCCCGGGCCGCGATGGTGTCGCGGGCCTCGCGGGGGTAGGAGATGACGACCCGCGATTGCGACTCACCGAACAACAGGGCGTCTTTCCTTAAGGGCGAAAAAAGGCCGATTTCCGCGCCGAGCGGGGTTTCCGGGTGCGAGATGCAGGATTCCGCCAGCGCCACGGCGAGGCCGCCTTCCGAGCAATCGTGCGCGGAGAGGATATGGCGGCCGTGAATCAGCTCGCGGACCAGCGCCTGCAGGCGCTTCTCCCGGTTAAGGTCCAGCGCTGGCGGGCTGCCCCGGGTCTCTTTGTGCAGCACGCTCAGGTATTCGCTGCCACCGAGTTCCGGAAAGGTTTCCCCAAGCAGGCCGATTTCGTCGCCGGAATTCTTGAACCACTGGCTGGTCTGCCAGTCGCGGTCTTCCAGCAGGCCGACTAGGGCGACGGTGGGGGTCGGGAAAATCGCCTCGCCCTTGGTTTCATTATAGAGACTGACGTTGCCGCTGACCACCGGAATATCGAAAAACCGGCAGGCGTCGCCAATGCCACGGACGGCCTGTTCGAACTGCCACATGATCTCCGGGCGCTCGGGGTTGCCGAAATTCAGGCAGTTGGTGAGGCCGATGGGCTCGCCGCCAGAACAGGCGATGTTCCTCGCGCACTCGCTGACGGCGATTTGCGCGCCCAGGTAGGGGTCGAGCTGGCAGTAACGGCTGTTGCAGTCCACCGCGATGGCAAGAGCCTTGTTGGTGTCCGGAACACGCAGCACCGCCGCGTCGGAACCCGGCATGATCAGCGTGTTGAGACGCACCATGTGGTCGTATTGTTCGTACACCCACTCGCGGCTGGCGATGTTGAGCGATCCTAGGAGCGCTTTTAGCGCAGCGCCGCCCTGGGCCGGTTCGTCCACCGCCGCAAGGTCGAGCTCTTTCACGTGGTCGAGCCAGACGGGCCGCCGGGCCGGACGTTCGAGACCCAGGCAACCGTCCACCACGGGCAGGACGGGCAGATTTACCACTTCGCGGCCCTCGAACAGGATGCGGACGGAAGGGGACGCGGTGACGTGGCCGATGAAGGCGGCGTCGAGGTCCCACTTCCTGAATATTTCGATGGCGTCCTCCTCGTGGCCCTTCTCGACCACGAACAGCATGCGTTCCTGCGATTCCGACAGCAGGATCTCGTACGGCGTCATGCCCGTTTCGCGCAGCGGCACTTTCGACAGATCCATTTCGATGCCGGTTCCCTCGCGCCCGGCCATCTCGAACGACGAGGAGGTCAGCCCCGCCGCGCCCATGTCCTGCACGCCGATCACCCAGTCTTTCTTCATCAGTTCCAGGCAGGCTTCGATGAGCAGTTTTTCTGTGAACGGGTCGCCCACCTGGACGGTGGGACGCTTTTCCTCGGTGCGCTCGTCAAATTCGGCCGAGGCGAGCAGGCTTGCGCCGTGGATGCCGTCGCGCCCGGTTTTCGAGCCGACGTAGATCACCGCGTTGCCTACGCCTCCGGCGCGGGCGCGGAAAACTTTGTCGGTTTTCACCAGGCCGAGGCAGAAGGCGTTGACGAGGATATTGCCATTGTAGCAGGGGTCGAAGTACACCTCGCCGCCGACGGTGGGCACGCCGGTGCAGTTACCATAACTGGCGATGCCTTCCACGACGCCATTGAGCAGAAAACGGGTGCGGGCGTCCGCAGGCTCGCCGAAGCGCAGTGAATTGAGCAGGGCAATGGGGCGCGCGCCCATAGTGAACACGTCGCGCATGATGCCACCGACGCCGGTGGCGGCGCCCTGGTGCGGCTCGACGAACGAAGGGTGGTTGTGGCTTTCGATCTTGAACACCGCCGCGAGGCCATCGCCGATGTCCACCACGCCGGCGTTCTCGCCCGGCCCCTCGATGACGCGCGGCCCCTCGATGGGCAGCGTCTTGAGGTGCGGCCGGGAGCTTTTGTAGCTGCAGTGCTCGCTCCACATCACCGAGAAGATACCGAGTTCGGTGAAGTTGGGCGCGCGGCCGAGCAGCTCCTGAATGCGCTCGTATTCCCCGGCGGTCAGGCCGTGGTCGGCGACTACCTGGGGAGTAATTTCTGGCTCGTTGGGTGCGCTCACGAGGCGATGGATTCGATGAGGGATTGAAAGATCGCCTGGCCATCGACGTTTGGCCAAAGCGGGTCGGCCGCGCGTTCCGGGTGCGGCATCATGCCCATGACGTTTTTGCGCTCGTTGGCCACGGCGGCGATGTTGCCCACCGAGCCGTTGGGGTTGGCGGCTTCGGTGACCTGGCCCGCAGCATCGGCGTATCGCAACAGGACCTGGCCGTTGTCTGCCATGCGTTGCAGCGTCTCGGTGTCAGCGAAATAATTTCCCTGTTTATGGGCGATGGGCAGCTTGAGCACGGCGTTTTTTTTGCAGGACCGGGTAAACGGCGTTTCGGTGGTCTCGACGACGGTGGCAACCGGCTTGCAAATGAACTTCTGCGAGCGGTTGGTGAGCAGAGCGCCGGGCAGGAGCCCCGCCTCCAGCAGGATCTGGAAGCCGTTGCAAATGCCGAGGATGTGGCCGCCCTTGTTGGCGTATCGGGTCACCGCTTTCATAACCGGGGAAAAGCGCGAGATGGCCCCCGGGCGCAGGTAATCGCCGAACGAGAAGCCGCCGGGAAGCACCACCGCGTCGAAGCGGTCGAGATCGGCATCGTCCTTGTGCCAGATCCATTCGGTGGAAAGCCCGAGGATGTGCTTAAGGATATGATAGCAGTCGTGGTCGCAATTGGACCCGGGGAAAACAACAACACCGCACTTCATCGCAAGCGTCCTGGGGGTTCGGGGTCAGTCAGTGGGGTCAAGCGTGTACCGGTAGGACTCGATCACCGTATTGGCCAGGAGCTTCTCGCACATATCGCTCACGCGATGTTCGGCTTCCTCGGCGGAGACGCCTTCGAGTTTTATTTCCAAATACTTGCCCAAGGTCACATCGCGAACCTCGTTGAAGCCGAGGTCGTTTAAGGCATGGTGAACCGCTTTTCCCTGGGGGTCGAGGACGCCGTTTTTGAATGTCACATGGATCTTGGCCAACATCGTGAGCAAAGATTAGCACAGAACCGTTGGCAAGTCATAAGCTTTTACCGCAATTTTTGCGCGGCTTTTCGCGGCAAGCTTTGACCCCTTCCGACATTTATGATAAACAAGGGCTTGCCCGATTATTCCCAGCAACCCGCAAGTTATAGAAGCGCGCGCAATTTCCAGACGCCCGACCATGCAGAACCGTTACAGTGACGCCGGTGCCTTGGCCGCCATCGAAACGTACCGCGATGTTTCGGAGGATATCGCGCTTCGCGTCTACACCTCGCGCCTCATCGGCACCGAGGCCGCCCTCGTGCTGCACGGCGGCGGCAACACGTCGGTGAAATCCACGGTGCGCACGCTCACCGGCGAGACGGTTTGCGTGCTGTACGTCAAGGGTAGCGGCTGGGACCTCGACACCCTGGAGCCTGCCGGGCTGCCGGGGGTGCGGCTCGAACCGCTGCTCAAGCTGCGCGCGCTCGATAAGCTCTCCGACGAGGCGATGGTTAACGAGCAGCGCGTCAACCTGCTCGACGCCCAGGCGCCGAACCCCTCGGTGGAAACACTGTTGCACGCGTTCTTGCCGCACAAGTTCATCGACCACTCGCACGCCGACGCCATCCTGACGCTCGCTAACCAGCCTGAGGTGGAGGCAATCTGCCGCGAGGTATACGGCGGCGACGTGGCGCTCGTACCGTACATCATGCCGGGGTTTACCCTCGCTTGCCTCGCCGCCCGCGTGTACGAGGAGAACTCTAAAGTGCGCGGTCTGCTCCTTGTCAACCACGGCCTGTTCACTTTTGGCGACACAGCGAAAGAGTCCTACGACCGGCACATTGAGATGGTGACCCGCGCCGAGGATTACATCGCCCGCGCCCCAGAAAAGCCGCTCACCCCCGCGCCGGTTCCCGCCAGGGAGGGAGGGGCCCTGTTTGCCCGGTTGGCGCCGGTTTTGCGGGGCCTTTACGGGAAACGGGGCGGCGCCTCCTGGATCGTGCACTGGCGGCAAGACGAAAGGGCGCGGGCCTTCGCCGACAGCCGGGAATGCGCCGAGTGGTCGCAGATCGGCACCGCGACGCCAGATCACGTGATCCGCACCAAGCAGAAACCGTTGCTGTTAAACCCCGCGGACCCGGACGACACGGGCGCGCTGCACCGGGACATCGCGCAGGCGCTCGACGCCTACATCGAATGTTACCACGCCTACTTCGCCGCCAATCAGCAGGCCAGCGGGGCGGAGAAAAAAGAGCTCGACCCTTTGCCGCGCGTCGTTCTGGTGGCGGGCGCCGGACTGGTGACGGTGGGGAAAACGGCGAAGGAGGCGCGCATCGCCGCCGATATCTACCAGCACACCATCGGAATCATCCACGACGCTTTTCGCATCGGCCGTTATGCTCCCCTGGGCGTGTGCGATCTGTTCGACATGGAGTACTGGTCTCTCGAGCAGGCCAAACTCGGCAAGAAGAAGCCGGAGAAGCTTGCGGGCAGGGTGGTGCTGGTGACGGGCGCCGCTTCCGGCATTGGCCTCGCCACGGCGCGGCTATTTCGCGCGCATGGGGCGCACCTCTTTCTCGTCGACCGGGATGAGGCAAGGCTCGAGGACGCGCGCCGGGGCATCGGCGGCGGCGCGGTGGAAATATTCGCCGCCGACATCACCGACAAAGACGCGGCGGCCCGCGCCATGGACGCGCTGGTGGCCGCCTTCGGCGGCATCGACATGCTGATTTCCAACGCCGGCAATGCGCCGCAAGGGGCCATCGGAGAGGTGCCCGAGGCCGAGCTGCGCGCAAGTTTCGAACTCAATTTTTTTGCTCATCAGCGCCTCGCCCAGGCTGCGGTGGAACTGCTGCTTCGGCAAAAAACCGGCGGCTGTCTCCTGTTCAACGCCTCGAAAGCCGCGTTCAACCCCGGTCCCGGTTTCGGCCCCTACGCCATCCCCAAGGCAGCCGTGGTGGCGCTCACCAAGCAGTACGCCCTCGACTATGGCGCGTGCGGCATCCGCGCCAACGCCATC
>CP070799.1:789353-795979 GCA_020343535.1 Nitrospinaceae bacterium
CGGTTAATGGAAGTCATTATCAATTGAAGAATATAAAAATGAGAATTGTTATCAATTTTAGCAAAAGCTATATATTTGTCAATGCGAATAGAATGATCGCGGGAATGAAAGCCCGCTTTGAGGAATTGAACTCAGGCCCCCTTTTGCGAGCAGGTTTTGAGGGTCCGGGAGAGGGGTCAGGGGTCGGGGGTGAGGTCGCGCAGCTTGTTTTCCCAAAAGTCGATTTGATCGCGAAAATGCTGCACATGTTTCATTTCCTCGGCTTTCAAGGCCTCATACATTCGGCGGGCGCCAATCGACTCCTCGTCACCGGCGGGGTTTTTATCAATCAGGGACTGGTAATACTGCACCGAGTTTTCCTCACTGATGAGCCCTTTTTCCAATACATTGAGACGGCCTCGAATCGTGCCGGGGGTTTCCTCCTGGGACATACGACCTCCGATAAAAACGGGATTGATGGATTCCGGCCCATTATACCAGCACCCGGCCTGGGATCTGCGGTCAATTTACCTTGAAAAACCGCGAAATCGGCGGAAAGCGCGGATTTAATGCCCTAAAAGGGTTGTAATTTGTTAAAATTAAAGGGCCATATAAATTCACACCCGGTTTCGGCGTTCCCCGAGGGCCATCCCGAGCATGAAAAACAATCCCCGCGAGAAATACGACCTGTTGACCGGCCGTCTGGAGGAAATTTCGCGACTCGGAGGGGTGATGAGCACCTTGCATTGGGACCAGGAAGTGATGATGCCCCCTGGGGCTGCCGCGGCTCGCGCCAACCAGATGGCGGCGATGGCCGGAGTATTGCACGAAAAATCAACCGATCCGGCTCTTGGGGACCTGCTCAATGCAGTCGGCCTTGCCGACGAGATGCAGTTCAACCCCTACGAATGGCGCAATATTCATGAAGGCCGGCGCGATTACGACCTTGCCACGCGCGTGCCCAAATCCCTTGTCCAGGAAATGGCCGAGCTCGGATCGCGCGGTCATTTTATCTGGGCCGAAGCGCGAAAATCCAACCGTTTTGAGGATTTCGCACCGGTCATGGCGCGGTTTGTCGAACTGAAAACCGAATGGGCGCGTGCGGTGTATCCCGACCTGGCTCCCTACGACGCCAATATCGACCTTTTCGAGCGCGGCGTCACCATGGCCGAGCTCTCGCCTCTGTTCGAGAACCTGAAGGCGGAGCTGATTCCTCTCGTGCAGGCCATCCGGGCAAAAGAACCGCCCCATACCGGCTGCCTCCAGGGGCATTTTCCTGTTGCGAAGCAGGAAGCCCTCGGCCGCAGGATCAGCCAGGACATGGGGTTTTCGTTCGACATGGGGCGCATGGATATCTCCGTGCACCCGTTTTGCGGCGGTTCTCACCCCACCGATGTGCGCATCACCACCCGTTACCGGACGGACAATTTCATCGAATCGCTCTACGCCGTGATTCACGAGACCGGCCACGGCCTCTACGAGCAGGGGCGCATGCCCGAAGGGCGGGACCTGCCCGTGTCCGAAACCCTTAGCATGGGCATTCATGAATCCCAGTCGCTGTTCTGGGAGAGAATGATCGCCCAGGGTCGGGCCTTCCTTTCGCATTATCTGCCGCTGTTCACCGAGACGTTTCCCGGGAATTTCGCGGGGGTGAACGCGGACCGTCTTTACGCGGCGGTGAACGCCTGCCAGCCCGGTCTGATCCGCGTCGAGGCCGACGAGGTCCACTACCCGCTGCACGTGATCCTGCGGTACGAAATCGAGCGCGGCCTGTTCGACGGTTCGATCGCCGTGGGGGACCTGCCGGCGGTGTGGAACGAAAAAATGCGTGATTACCTGGGCCTCGTGCCGCCCACCGACACCCTGGGCGTCCTGCAGGACGTGCACTGGAGCGGGGGTTCGTTCGGTTATTTTCCCTCCTACACCCTAGGAGCGCTTTATGCCTGCCAGTTTTACCGCGCCCTGGCGATGGCCCGGCCGAAGCTAGAGCATGAAATCGAGCGCGGCGAATTCACCGGTGCCAGGGAGTGGTTGGGGGAGAACATCCACCGCCGGGGCAGGTTGCTGAGCGCCGCCGACCTCACCCGCCAGGTCACCGGCGAGCCGCTCAACCCCGCTCATTTTATCGCCTACCTGAAGGAAAAGTACGGCAGGATCTATCACTTGAAACATTGACGAACAGGAATTATCATCCATGAGGAACCCATAGTGATGGCCGAAACCTTTCTCCATTACATGAAGCAGAAAGACAAGCCCGAACCCTCGAAAGAGATCCGCCACTGCCCGGATTGCCGTGAACCCATGGTTCCGGGAGCGGTGTTCTGCGGCTTTTGCGGACCGCCCAGCCCCGCCGAGGAAAACCCCGAAAAGGGGCTTACCTTGTTTCAGACGTTGCTGAGGATTTCACTCATTCTGGCGTTGTTCTGCGCGATCGTGGTTTACAAGCTTGATATCCCGTTCGAAGACACCATGACGCCGGGGCCGGCCAAACCCGGAGATCCGCATGAGGCGGTGATGACCCCACCACCGGCCATCAAGCCGAAAGATGCGGATTTTAAGGTGGTGCACACCGTGAAAGCCAGCCGCGCCAATGTGCGCTCCAAGCCGAACACCGGCAGCGAGGTGGTGGCGAAACTCGAACGGGGCGTCGAGGTGAAGGTCATCAAAAACGGGGACATGTGGAGCCAGGTGGAAATCGACGGCAAAACGGGCTACGTGGCAAGCAGCCTGTTGCACTCTGAAATCCGCTGACCGCGGTTCAGGCGTCGAGGGAGGCGCGCGCCTTTAACAGCTCGCTTTTGAAAGCATCGTAGTCCCGCGTCACCGGAAACTGGGGAAACTCGCGAATGACGTTGTCCGGCGGCCGGAAAAGGATGCCGCGGTGGGCTTCCTTCAGCATGCCGGTGTCGTTGTAAGAGTCGCCGGCGGCGACGGTCTTGAAGTTGAGCCCCTTGAGGGCGCGGACCGCCTGGGTTTTTCCGTCCGCCTGCCGAAGGCGATAATCCGCAATCCTGCCGTCGCCCTCGACCACTAGGCTGTGGCAGAACAACGTCGGGTGTCCGAGTTGCCGCATCAGCGGTCCGGCGAACTGGTAAAACGTGTCGGACAGGATGATGACCTGGAATTCGGTTTTCAGCCAGTCGAGAAATTCCTTCGCGCCGGGCAGCGGAGAAATGCCGCCAATGACTTCCTGAATGTCTGGCAGGCCCAGCTTGTTCTCCTCCAGAATTTTCAACCTTCCCCGCATCAATTCGTCATAATCGGGAATGTCCCGCGTGGTCAGGCGGAGTTTTTCGATTCCCGTTTTCTCGGCGAAGGCGATCCATATTTCGGGCACGAGCACCCCTTCCAGGTCGAGGCAGGCTATCATCATTCAATCATCCTTTCGTAGATCGGGTCAACATTCTCCGCCGGACGGCGGGTCATTATAGAACAAGCCGCCCATAACGCAAGGGGCGGGGGTTATTTTGCCGTCCGGGAGCGCGCGCCGGGTGAAAGCAGGAAACGCAGCTCCTCGGGCTGGGTGAACCGCGCAAGCCCGGCGAAGGCGGCGACCCCCGCGACAACACAGGCCGAAAGCATCAGAAGTTTTTCCAGGAGCGGCGACGCTGCGTCGAACCACGCCGCGTCCATCAGATAGATCAGGCCCCCCATCAACGCCGCGTTGACGGCAATTCGCAGGCCCGAGGCGAGAATCCTGCGGCCGCCCATCAGGCCCAACCGCTTGCGCAAAAGGTGGATCAGCATGAAGACATTGAACACCGACGACAGTGACGTGGCGAGAGCCAGCCCGCCGTGGCCCATCGGCTGCATGAGAATCAGATTGAGAATGATGTTAAGGAGCATCGAGTAGATGCCGATGCGAGCCGGCGTTTTGGTGTCCTGCAAAGAGTAGTACGCCGGCACGATCACCTTGATGCCCGAGAAGGCCGCAAGGCCCAGCGAGTAATAGAGCAGAGCCACGGCGGTGCCTTCGCTGGAGGCGCGGGTGAACTCGCCGCGCTCCCACAACGTGTTGACAATGGGAAAACGCAGCAGGATCAGGCCGACGGTGGCGGGCAGGGTGACGAATAAAATCATGCGGATGCCGAAACCGAGGGTCTGGATGAATTCGCCGGTGGCTTTTTTTGCCGCCTGCGACGAGAGCATCGGCAACAGCGCCACCCCGAGCGCGACACCGAAGATGCCGAGTGGAAACTGGACGAGGCGGTTGCCGTAGTACAGGTAGGAGATCGAACCGCCGGGAAGCAGCGAGGCGATGAGCGTATCTGCCAGAATGTTGAGCTCGTAGACCGCAAGCCCCAGGATCACCGGCCCCATGAGCCTGGCCATGCGGCGAATGTCGGGATGGCGCACGTCCACCCGCGGTGAGAAATGCAGCCCCTGGCGCAGGGTCTGGGGAATCTGGATCGCCAGTTGCAAGGCGCCGCCGATGAGAACCCCCGTGGCCAGGCCGAGGATGGGTTCATCGAGCAGCGGCGCGATCCACAGTGCAGCGCCGATCATGCTGATATTGAGCAGTACCGGCGCGGCTGCGGCCAGGGCGAACTTCTGGAACGAGTTCAGGATGCCCATGCAGAATGCGGCAAGGCCGATGAAGATCAAGTACGGCGCCATCCAGCGTGTTAGCCGGACGGTGATTTCGAACTTGCCCGGCTCGTCGAGGAAGCCGGGGGCGAACACCGTGACGACCTGCGGCGCGAAGACCCAGAGGGCGAGGGTGGAAACGGCGAGAATGACAAGCAGGATGTTCAGCAGGTTGGCGGTGAACGCCCAGGCCTCGTCTTTTCCTTTCTGATCCCTGATTTCGGCGAACATCGGGATGAACGCCGCCGACACCGCGCCCTCGCCCAGAACCCTGCGCTGCATGTTGGGAACGCGGAATGCGACGAAGAAGGCATCCGCCGCCGCCGATGAACCGAACATCATGGCGATCACCACGTCACGGGCGAACCCGAAGAGGCGCGACAGGAGCGTCATCATGCTCACGGCGCCCGCTGCCCGGCTGACCTTTTGTTCGTTGTTCATCCTGGAAGGCAGGGTCGGAGGGAAAAAGGTTTATGACGGCGGCCGCGCAAACCCAGCGAGCCCCGGCAGGTCGTTGAATTATAACAAATTATTGATTTTACTGGAACTTATTAATGGCCCGGCCCGGCGTCTGGCATGCTTCCGGTTAAGCCGCAAGGCGCAAGCCATGCCCCGATTGGCAACCCCCGCCGAACTTCACCGGATAAACCGAAGCATCAGTAACTGCGCGAGTACGGCCGCAACTTTGCCAATGGGATTCATGGGGCGGTCCATTCTATTATTTATGAGTTCCAATTGGACGAGTTGCGCTTGCTGAACGGACCGCCTGCCCTTGGGCGAAAGCGCGGCGGGTCAAAAATCCTGAATGAAGCGCTGGGCAATGGAGCGCACTTCCTTGCCGTTGAGCACGTGAAACCGGCGCACGCGCTCCAGGGTTTGATTGGAAAAGCGCTTGAGTGGAATGTGAATCGGCGTCTTGCCGTAATGGCGGGCGAGCCTGCGCCACCCCGGCAGGAGCGGGAAGGGCGAGACCACGGTGACGTGGCGTTCGAGGGAATGGTAAAACGCCGCCTCCAGCAATTTTTCCTCTAGGGTGACGCCGAGGTGCAGGTTCGGGTCTTCCCAGATATTGAAGATGGGCCGTGGCGGGTAGATCAGCATGCAGCCGCCGTAGAAGGCTTCGCCAATACCGGGGCCGATGAGATTCTTCATGTAGTCGGTGGCGAAAAAGCACAACGTCGATTCCTCCTTGTGCTCCGCGTACCAGGTCTGCCGCCAGGTGTAGCGCTCGGGATCGGGCTCGGCGTCGAACAACAGCACAACGATCTCGACCTGCCCGCGCGAGGGCGGGATCTCCCTCACGTAAATATCCCCGGTGTGCCAGTTCCTGAGCGTGTCGCGGATGTCGATGCCGTCCTTGACCGAGGAGGTGAATTTTTCCGTGCGCGCAAGGTCGTGGCTGAGCAGCAGGCGGGACTGCTCGCGCACATAGGTATTGAGGTTTTCTATCTTTTCATCCTCCGGCGGCCACGAGCACTGGCCGAACGGATCCCAGCGGAATTTCCATTTGGACTGTTGTTTGACATCGGGCTCGGGTTTCAGTTTCAGGGTGCGCCATTCGATCGCCACCTCCGAGAGGAGGTTCTTCAGCGGCACGGGGTCCTCCTCCTCGTCGAGCACCGCCTGATCGATGCCGAGCTCGAGCGTCTCCAGGACGCCTGGGTCGTCCTTCTGCGGCGGGTAGGCGCGGGCCGCCTCCAGCACCTGAATGGCGAACGGGTCGCCGCCGATCTGCTTGGCCGCCGTGACCAGCGTGTAAAGGTCCGGCGTGAGGCGCGATTCCATGAGCGAAAGGTTGCGCGCGTATTGCAGGAAAATCATCAGCGACTGCGTCGACAGATTATGATGGCGCACCTTGTGTTTCCTGAGGAAGCGCTCGCGCGCGAGGAGCAGGATCTCCTTCACGCCGTCCACCGTCACGTTGGCGTCGGACATCAGGTTGTCGCGGGCGCGTTCGTACAGATAGGCGACATAGGGAAACTCCGACAGGGCGAAGAACAGCGAGCGTTTGTCGATGTGGTACAGGCGCGGGATGCCGCCGGGGGCCTCGGGGGATAAAT
>CP070799.1:796079-802702 GCA_020343535.1 Nitrospinaceae bacterium
GGTGTCGGATAGAGCAGGTTTCGCCTCACCCCCTGCTCGGAATAGGGTCAGCTGGCCGATGTCGTCCGCCACTTGCCCGTCCAGGCTGTTGCCCGGCTGGGAGCCGCCGGCCAGGCCCGTATTTTCCTCCTGAATCAGGCGGTTCAGTTTTTCAATGTCCAGGTGCAGGTTGTATTCCGAGACGTCGCCTTGAGGGTCGATTTCGGTCAAGCGCGCGAGCGTTTGCCGGACATCCGGAGACCGATACACAGCCTTTTCGATTTCTTCCCACAAGCCCTCCACAAGCTGTTTCTTGACTTTGTTCGGAACGCCCATAACCCGGTTTTCGACTCCTGAAAAATGGTTGGGGTTGGAATCCTTGTTCCAGTTTAGGTCGGAGATATTGCGGGCGGGTCAAGCGCCTGTCACGTTTGGGTCACAGAAGGCCGTTAGGGGAGGCGCGCGTAAAGAGGCGGCGCCTCAGGAAGGGAGATATTTATTCCGGAGGTAGGATAAAAACAGGTCCGGGTTCAGGTTTTCACCGGTGGATTGTTCCATCAGCTCGTGGTTGGTGAAGCGGGAGCCCAGGGAGTAAATCCGCTGGTTGAGCCAGTCGAACAGCCCTGAAAAATCGCCCATCGCGACGGCGTCAAACGCCTCGGGTCGCTCGCGGATAAGCCCGTTGTAAACCTGAGAGGCAGTGATGGCCCCCAGGGCATAGGACGGGAAATAACCGAAATAAGCCGTGGGCCAGTGGGAGTCCTGCAGGCAACCCTCGCGCGCCGTGGCCGGGGCCCGGCCCAGGCGCTGGCGGTATTTTTCGTTCCAGGCTTCGGGCAGGTCCTTCAGGCGCAGGGTGCCGTCGAATATTTCCTTTTCAAGGTCGTAGCGGATCAGGATGTGTAACGAGTAGGTGACTTCATCGGCGTCCATGCGAATAAGGGTTTTGCTCACGCGGGTGGCCTGCCTGTAAAGATTTTCCGCGTCCCAGGCCGGGCCAGAAACGCCGAAGATGCGCTGCATCCAGGGGGCGGCAAAGCGCATGAACTCCCGGCTCCGGCCGACGATCATTTCCAGAAAAAGAGCCATGCCCTCATGCAGGGCCATGCCGCGGTCGCGCCCCACGGGCTGGAAGAACCAGTCCGGAGGCAGGCCGAAATCGTACATGGCGTGGCCCGTTTCATGCAACACGCCCATCAGCCCCGTCAGGAAGTTACGTTCATCGAATTTCGAGGTGATGCGCAGGTCTTCGGACGTGCCTTCGGTGAACGGGTGCAGGCTTTCATCGAGCCGGCCCTTGTCGAAGGGAAAGCCCATGCATCGCATCAATTTTTTTCCCAGGTCCCTTTGCCGGGCGATGGAAATGGTGCCGGAAAAGGGAATGAAGGGTTTTTCCGCCTGGTCCTGCACGGTTCTCTCGATGATCGGAGGCAGGCCCTTTTCCAGAGCCTGGAACAAGGCGTCGATCTCCCGGGTTTGGCGGCCCGGGTCGTGCTCGTCGAGCAAGGCGTCGTAGGGGGAACACTTCAGTGTCTCGCCAAGCCGGCGGGCCTTTTCCCGCACAACCTGGAGAACCCTTTCCTGGAGCGGAGCGAGGAGGCTGAAGTTATTTTCTTCGTGGGCGCGCCGCCAGCGGACTTCGGCGCGCGTGGTGGAGCTATGAAGCGAGTTGAGCAGCCGTTTCGGAATCGCATTGGCCCGGTGCCACAAGCGCCGCATTTCGCGAAGGTTGGCCCGCTGCCAATCGGTGAGCGCGTTCTCGCCGGCCTCGGCCTTGTCGAGCAGTAGCGCCACCCTGCGAGAATGCAGGATGGAACTGCACTCCATGTCGAGCAGCGCGAGCTGGTCGGCCCGAATGGCGGCGCTGCCCGTCGGCATCAGGACCTCCTGATCCCATCTCAGCAAGTGGGTAATGCTGCGAAGAACATGCACCCGCTTGAATCGACTTTCCAGATGCAGGTAGGGCGTGAGGCGGTGGTTCGCTTTGGGCATGGACGTCAGGTGATACCCAGCCTGTCTCGGGCGGTGTTCAATATTTTTCGCAGCAATTCCGAATAGCTGATTCCCGCGAAGCCGGCCATGAGATTGAGCTTGCCGTCCCAGCACCAGCCCGGGTTGGGGTTCACCTCAAGGAGCTTGATGGTGCCGTCGCGGTCGCACCGATAGTCAAAACGGGCGTAGTCCCGGCACTCCAGGCGTTCGAATAGCCGTGTGGAAAAATGGGTGAGTTTTCTCTGCTGCTCATCGCTGAGGCTGGCCTCTTTGTAATGGATGGAGGTCCAGTACGGGGAGTCCGGCAACCATTTTGATTCGTAGGAGAGAATTTTTGGCAGTTCGGCCGGCAGGTGGCTGTAGTCCACCTCCAGCACCGGCAGCACCTCGAACTTTTCCGGGTTGCCGATGATGCCGACACTGTACTCAGCGCCCTCCAGATATTCCTGGATGAGCAGCGGGATGTTCGGCAGGGTCTCGCGCAGATGATCGAGATAGCTGATCAATTCCTCGGCGTTGTGCACCACGGCATTCTGGGTGATGCCGATGGAGCTGTCGCCGGTGTTGGGCTTGATCAGGGCCGGAAAATAAGACGGCAGGTTGGCCGCTTGATCGGTGGGGTCGAAAAACGTTTCCATCGGCACGTCGATCTCCAGGCTCGCGGCGATGGAGCGCACGTTGGATTTGTTGTAGCAGAGCCAGAGGCTGCCGGGGCCGGCCCCGGTGTAGGGGATGTCCATGGCTTCCAGAAACGCCGGGACATGCAGCTCCATCTCGGCGCGATTGTTCAGTCCCTCGTCGCAGAAGTTGAGCACCAGCGCCGGAGTCTTGGTCATCAACAGACGGTACAGGGTCTTGTGGTCGTCCAGGAACTGGAACTTGAATTCGGTCAACTGGGCAAGATCGCGCTTCAGGATGTTGATGGTTTCGATGTCTTCCTCGTTGAAACGGCCTCCTTTTTTCACCGTGTCCGGCATGCGGGGATCGCCCAGGAGGACTGTGACATCCAGGACCTTTTTTTGTGCCCCCAGCGGCGCCTTGGCCTTGAAAGGCCCGCGCGCCGTTATGAATATCCGGTTGGCCATCATGCCCAAATCCTGATTGCGTGTGGATTCGGACACGATGTTGCCGAGGGAGCGGATGTCGGTGAACCCGACTTGCTGGAGGAGCCCGGTGATTTCATCCATGGCGTATAGCCGCTCGGCATAAAACTGATCCGCCAGCACGCCGATCTCGGCGTTGGTGATCACCTCACGAGAGATGATGCGCTTCTTGTCCTTGGAGAGCGTTCGCTCGCGGTTGACGAAATTCGTCTGGTCGATCCACTCCCAGGATCGGGGCTCGAAGTTCTGCCCCATCCAGAGACCGTCGACAATATCGAGCACCAGTTGCCCTTCGCTTTTTAGGGCGCGCTTCACCGCCTCCAGCACCTTAATGTCGTCCTCCTCGCGTTCGAAATAGCCGAAGGAGTTGCCCATGATGATGACGCAATCCTTGGAGGCCTCGGGGATGCGGAATTTCCTCGCATCTCCCTCCGAGAACGTCACCTTGAGCCCGCGGGTCCGAGCCCGCTTTCTGGCCAGACGAATCAGATAGCGGGACCGGTCGATGCCGGTCACCCGTGTGTAGCCGCGCGCCGCAAGTTCCAGGGCGTGCCGCCCCTGGCCGCAGCACAGGTCGAGGACCTCCTGATCCGGAGTTAAGCCGGTGGCCTTGATCACCATGTCGATGTCGCGGGAGGTGTTCTGCTGGTTTTCCACGACGTCGCCATCGGTCTTCAGGTAAATGGAGTTGAAGATCTCCCGCCACCATTCGTTGGGGAGGTGGCGCTCCAGGTCGGACAAGGGGCCGAGGGTGCGAGCCGTAAAAGGTTTCGCTTTTTTATATTGCTGGGCTCTGGTCAAAACTTTGGGCGAAGGTTCTATCGAATAGTTTGTCATTTTTATTGTTAACCGGGGGCAAGAATGAATTTAGGGAAATAGAAGCGGTCCGGATCAGGTGTGATCGGAGAATGATTGCGTGCCTGTGGTGAGATGCCTTGCATGACGAATTCACACAAAGACAATATCGATGATGGATATTAACCGATTGGATGACGCCGCCTCCGTGAGGGACAGGCTGCGTTTCGCCCTAGTTGCGAAATTATATCAGGAATCGTTTCCCCATTCTCCAAATTATCGAGGAAAATCGTCCGGCTTTTTTCAGGATGATCCAAGCCGGGAATACGAGGCCGTCCCCCCTTGCTGAGGGCCGAAAGGCCTTGAATTTCCGTTGAGGGGGCCGTCTCCCGGCCCTGCACAAAAGTGCAAAGTTGTTAAAAAAGTGCACATCCTCGGGGCCGGTTTCAAGCGCTCCGGGTTTTCCTGGAAACCCACGCTTTTTCCCGGGGCTCTGTAAGCTATTTTAGCATAAAGGGTTGCGTCTATAGGCCCGAAACAGCAAGAAAAATGGCATCATCCATGCATTTTTACGGGTGTTGTTCTCAGTTGAAAGGACCCCGGGTCTTTATAACGGGGCTTGTCTTCGGCCTGGAGGGCTCAATTTAATTGTAGGAGGGAAAGACAATGAAAGAATTGATTTTGACATTCGTGGACGTGTACATCTGGATCTACAACCTGACCCTGATCGGTTGAGGCAGGGGAAACCGCAGTGAGATGCCCGTCAAAGCGGACCGCGGATCCCTGCGGGGCCATGGTTTAAAAGTTGTATTTCACCTTGAAAAAGGTGTTGAGGGCGGCTTCGCTGGAAAACGGCTCGAACGCGTCTCCCGCGCGAAATAGGGCGACCCCCCTTCCGTTCCAGTTGTTCCCAATCTTCCAAACGACAGCCAGCTCGATCTCTTTGCCGATGCGGGTGTGGATGCCCTCGATGAATGGTCCGTGGAGGCTTTCGTGCCCCGTCTTAGCCGTTGCGAGCAGGTTGGGCGGGCGTAATTCGTTCATGCGGGTTTACCGTCGGCTGAAAATATTTGATGTTTGGAAATTGTCCAGCTTCTTCCGGCGTGGGTGATGCGATGGCGTGCGTGGCGTGGGGGCGGGTTTCCCGGACGGCCAAGAAGCGTGAATCGCTTGCTCAAATGGCAGCCGGATGGGTAGAAAGCATCTAATATTTTAGGCTGGCAAACAGTGCGTCAGTGGTTTTTTGTGGAGCGCCGGGGTGCATTGCCCGGCCCGGAGGGGTAAAAAAACGGGCCGCGAGCGGCCCGTTGAAAACAGAAAAACTTCTTGTCGAACCTGGAAGGGATGCGCCCCGGTTCAACAGTCGCCCAGGATGGTCTTACGGTTAACCTTGTTGGTGTCGGCGTTAGCACCGATGAGGCCTCCGACCACTCCACCGAGGACCGCTCCGCTGGTGGTATCGCCGGTAGCGGAGCCGATGAGGCCGCCCATGGTAGCCCCGGCGGCGGTGGTGCCGGCGATGACTCTGCCTTTTTCGCTCTCTCCCTCGTAGATGCGGCGGCAGGGGGACGTGTGCGGCTGGCTTCTTTCATGGTGGTAGCCGTAATCCTGGTTATCGCGGTCGTGGGTATGATATTCCGGATCGTAGTGGCCGTCGCGGCATTTCTTCGACCAGCCCGGCGGCACTTTGCCCTGCTTCGCCAGTCCTGGAGGCATATGCCCCTTTTTGGCGAGCCCGGGTGGATAACCGCAATCGTGGGAGTGCCTATTGTGAACCTTGTGGTGTTTATGTTTCCACTTGTCCTTTTTGGGCTTGGCCTGCGCGATGCCCGCGGTCAGGCCGAGAGTCAACAGGGCAGTGAGTGCGATCATGCAATAGGACCTTAATCGAGGCATGCCGGTCTCCATAAATAAAGTTGGATTGCATCAAATGTTTCATTTACTTATAGGGTAACCTAATACCGGAAAATTATCCAATAAAAAAATTGCCGCGTCCGGGAAGGGACCGGTGCCCGGGGGGTGAGTGAAGCGGAGAGACTACTAGGGCCGGGTGATGCCTGAAAGGATGCGCCAGGCGTCCAGGCCAGCGGCGGTCCAGTCAAGTCTGTGGAATTCCGGCGCGCTGAGGGGGTAAATGCGGCCGACCTTGATATAGCCGTGTGTTTTAACGAGGCGGCGAATTTCCTCCTTGGGCAGGTCTGCAATGGGTGAAAAGCTTTCCACGCCCCATTCCCAGGGCGTCGGCCAGGTGCTGAATACCACGCCGCTGAGTTCGGGGCTGGCCCGGCGGGCTGCCAATGCATCAAGGCTGGCAGGAACGGCTGAGCCTTTCAGGATTAAAAAGTGCCCTAGGTAATGCCCCCACCAGAACAGGGTCCGCAAGGTGAACATTTCGGTTTTCGAGAACATTTGCGGCATGTCCAGGGAAACGTAAGGAAACCCCTTGTTGTTTTCGCCGCGCGCGATTTGGCCGCGGGTGGTATCTGTTTCAGGCGGATAGGGGGCCGGAGCGGCTTCGAGCTCGCGCACCATGGCGTTCTTGAACCCGTTAAGGAGGGCTTCGGCCTTTTTCAGGATAACGGGTTTGTGCAGGAATAGCTCCACGTGATTCATCCATTCCATTTCGAGCGGGTTCCAGCCGCCTAGGCGGTCGTCGGGAGGCATGGTCGGTCCTTGAGAGAGTGATTGGAGGAAGGGGAAATTATACCTGACCGGGAGAGGAGAAGGCGGAAAAAGAACGCAGGAGCGACGCTT
>CP070799.1:802802-809360 GCA_020343535.1 Nitrospinaceae bacterium
TCCCCATTGCGAAAGCTACGAAGGGGTTGTGGAGCGAAACCATGATTCCAAGCTGTGGGAGGAGGAAGCCAGGGGCTGCGTCGAATGCGGTGCCTGCAACATGATTTGCCCCACCTGCCACTGCTTCCTGCTTATGGACCAGAAATCGGGAGACGAGGTGTCGCGCTTTCGCCAGTGGGATTCGTGCATGCTTAGAAATTTCGGCCGGGTAGCCGGAGAGGGCAACCCCCGCCCCCTTTTGTGGATGAGGCTGCGCAACCGTTTTGAGAAGAAATTTGATTTCTTTCCCAAGGTCGCCGGTATTTATGCCTGCACGGGATGCGGGCGCTGCATCTCCGCCTGTCCGGCGAAAATCGATATCCGTAAGGTGCTCACGAGGTTGGTGCGCAATGAATAAATGGCACAACCCTTACCGGCCCGTCCGGACCCAGGTGCTGGATTCGGTGGTTGAAACCCCGCGGATAAAAACTCTGCGGCTAAGGCCCGAGGAGCCCATCGTTTTCGAAGCGGGGCAGTTTGTCGAGCTGACTCTACCTGGTTTTGGCGAGGCCCCCTTCACTCCCTCTTCACGGCCGTCGACTCACGACGAGTTATTTTTAACCGTGATGAAGGTGGGTAAAGTTACCGACGCGGTGCATCGTCTGGAAAAGGGCGACACCGTGGGGCTGCGGGGCCCCCTTGGAAAAGGATACCCAATCGAGTCGTTCAAGGGCCGAGAGGTTCTGGTAGTGGGTGGAGGCTGTGGATTCGCTCCGCTCAGGAGCCTGATGTACGCCCTGATGGAGAGATCAGAAGATTTTAAAAAGCTCATTTTTCGTGGTGGCTGCCGAACCCCCGCCGATATGGTCTATAGAGAAGAGCTCGCCAGCTGGGCGGAAAGGGAGGATCTGGATATCAAGCTGACGGTGGACGTGGGCGATCCGTCTTGGAAAGGCCATGTCGGAACGGTGACCACGCTGCTCGACGGTGCGGGGTTGGACAGTGCGGACGGCATCGCCATCGTCTGCGGCCCGCCCACGATGATGAAGTTTGTGACAGCCCAATTGGTGAAAATGGGTTTTGCGGACGACAATATTTATTTGTCCATGGAGCGCAACATGTCCTGCGGTATCGGGAAATGCGGCCACTGCCGCCTTGGCATATATTATGTATGCAAGGACGGCCCAGTGTTTCCCTATGGCAAGGTCAAAGGTTTCCCGGATCTTTGGGCCTGAAGGAGGAAAGCATGGCGAAGACCAGTGTGGAGCAGCTTCATCATGGTGGTTTGCGCCCCGCCAAGTGGGGCGGCAGCGATGAGCGGTTATTCATCGACCTGGATATTTGCTCCAGTCACCGGTGCCCGGGGTGCAGCGTCCGCTGCAGCTATCTCGGCCATGCCGAAAACAATGGCATCCACTCGGTGAAAGAGCTTGCAACCTATGCCCTTGTTTGCCGCCGATGTGAGGACCCGCACTGCGTTAAATCCTGTCCGGTCGATGCGCTCACTCAGGAAAAGGAGAAGGGAGATCTCCTGGTCCGTCACAGCATGCTGTGCATCAGTTGCAAATCGTGTTCTTATGCGTGCCCCTATGGCACCATTTACCCGGAGCATGTGCCGCTTTTGATACACAATTGCGATTTCTGCCTGGACCGGCGGGGGGAGAAGGATGAGCCGCTTTGTATTCAGACATGCCCCTACGGAGCGTTGAGCCTGACGCGGGCTGAAAGCTCGCGCGAAGAAAATATTTTCTCTGTGGGTGAGCATCTGATCGTTCATTCCACCCATTGGGATAGGAGCAAGGCGTGACGTACCTGCTCTATGTGTTCCTGCTCGGGTTTCTTCTGACCGCCGTCATCGGCTTCCTGGCAAGCTGGTTCGATCGAAAACTCACAGCCCGATTGCAATACCGTATTGGCCCGCCCCTTTTGCAACCGCTTTACGATTTTTTAAAGCTCCTCGAAAAGGAGACGTTGATTCCCAAGGCTTCTTCCCAGTTTACCTTTGTCTCTGCACCCCTCGTTGGCCTCATCAGCGCGATAACCGTCTCGGCGATACTATGGGCCAGTAACATGGATCCCCAAAAAACGTTCATAGGGGATCTGATCGTGGTCATTTATCTCTTCCTCGTTCCTTCCATCTCCATCGTTCTGGGGGGGTTCGCCTCGGGCAACCCTCTCGCGAGCCTGGGCGCCTCGCGGGAGTTGAAACTCCTCCTCAGTTATGAGCTTCCTTTTATCCTGGCCATCCTCGTCGCCGTTATCAAATCGGATTTTTCCCTCCGTTTGGGGGAGATCCTGTTGGCTCAGGCGAAAAACGGCATGGTGGCGGTAAGTTGGTCGGGCGGCCTGGCCATGTTGATAGCGGTGATCTGCATGCAGGGCAAACTCGCGTTGGTGCCCTTTGACACGCCTGAGGCGGAAACGGAAATCGCGCATGGGGTGATGATCGAATATTCCGGGGCCCTGCTCGCCGCCTACCATCTGATGAAAAACATGATGTTATTTGCGCTGCCGTTTTTCATCATCATCGTTTATCTGGGCGGCCTTAAAGTGAAAGGTCTTCCCCTGTTGTATGGGATGCTGGAGTATGTGGGTCTGGTTGCGTTCCTCACCCTCATCCGAAACACCAATCCCAGGTTCAGAACGGAGCAGGTGTTGAAATTTTTCTGGGGACCGGTGACGATGCTGGCTGCCGTCGCTGTGGGTCTGGCCTTGGGGGATTATTAAATGAGACTACTTGAAAAGGTTTTTCTAAAATCCCTCTGGGTCTTTCATTTGGCCACGGGAAGTTGCAACAACTGTGATATCGAGATCCTCGATTGCCTGACGCCCAGGCACGATATCGAACGTTTTGGCATGCTGCTTACGGGGAGCATCAAGCATGCGGATGTTCTTATGGTCACGGGTGCGGTGAACCGGCAATGCATCCCCAGGATCAAAAGGGTGTATGAACAGATGCCAAAACCCCGGCTTGTCGTTGCCATTGGCGAGTGCGCCCTGTCCCGCGGGGTATTTATGCAAAGTTATAATTGTCCCATGCCTTTGGACCATGTCATCCCCGTGGATGTGTACATTCCTGGCTGCCCCCCCCGGCCAGAGGCCATCATGGCCGGCCTGTTAAAATTGATCGAACGGCGAAAGGAGAATCGTGCCGAGACGGGGAGGGAAAATGACTCGCGATGAAATTTTGCAGCAGATCACACACCGGTTTTCTGAGGAAATCATCGGTAAGTATGAAAAATCCGATAAGCGAGTTTATTTCGATATTTCCGTTTCGGCGATTGTTCCCATGGCGCAATTTATTTTTAAGGATCTAAGAGCGAGATTCAACATCGCCTCGGCCGTGGATGGACGGGAGCGGATGGAAATTCTTTATCACTTCACGGCGGAAGACGCTGACCTTGTCTTATCGCTAAGGGTCATCTTGCCGAAGTCAAAGCTCGAAGTCGATTCGCTGACACCAGTTTTTACCGCGGCTCACTGGATCGAACGGGAAATTCATGAGTTGTTCGGCATAAACTTCAAGGGGCACCCGAAACTTGAAAGGCTGCTGCTTCCGGAAGATTGGCCCGAGGGGGTGCATCCCTTGCGCAAGGATTATAAAGAGTGGGATCCCGGAGCTATCCGGGACAGGGGGGCGTAATGGCGAAGACGATTATTCCCATCGGTCCTTACCACCCCCTGCAGGAAGAGCCGGAGTTCTTTATCCTTACTGTGGAGGGGGAGACGGTTGTCGATATCGATCTGAGAATCGGCTACAACCACCGGGGAATCGAGAAACTCTGTGAGCAGCAGACCTACGATCAGGTCACCTTTGTTGTTGAGCGCGTCTGCGGGATCTGCTCCACCAGTCATCCTTTCGCCTACACCCAGGCGGTCGAAGATATTCTTTCGATCGAGGCACCGCCCCGGGCTCAGTACATTCGCACGATAATCGCGGAAGGCGAGCGCCTCCACTCTCATCTGCTTTGGCTAGGATTGGCGGGTCACTTTCTAGGCTACAACACCATTTTTATGTGGGCGTGGAAATTACGGGAGGAGATCCTCGATGTCATGGAAATCCTATCCGGCAATCGGAACAACTACGCCATGTTCAAGGTCGGTGGAGTATTAAGAGATATAAAGAAGGAAGACATCCCCACGGTGCAGAAGAAGGTTGACTCCATCGTTCCTACGCTTAAGAAGTTAAGAAGCGCTGTCATGGACGATCCGGTCTTGCATGCCCGCACCAAGGGGATCGGCGTCCTGTCACGGGAAGCCGCCATCGATTATTGCGCGGTGGGGCCCACAGCCCGCGCTTCTGGCGTCGCCCGGGATATTCGCAAGAACTCTCCCTACGGAGTTTACGATCAGGTGGACTGGAATATGGTTGTGACCGAGAACGGGGATGTTTTTGACAAGGTTCTGGTTCGACTCGGCGAGATGTTCGAATCGGTCAAGATCATTACGGCTTGTCTGTCCCAGTTGCCCGAAGGGGAAATAGATTGTCATATCACGGAGGTGCCCCCTGGCGAAGGAATTGGCCACATTGAGGCGCCGCGGGGGGAGTGCTTCCATTATGTGCGAAGCGACGGGACGAACCGGCCGGAAAGGCATAAGATACGTGCGCCCACGTTCATGAACCTGCCCACCTTCAAGAAAACCGTGATCGGAGGGAAGATCCCGGACACCGTGATCACCCTGGCGGCGATCGACCCCTGTTACTGTTGCACGGAGAGAATGACGGTGCAAGACCTGAAAGGCCAGAAGCTCTACACGGGTGAGGATCTGATCCGACTGTCGCAGGAGAAGACAGATCAGATCATCGCAGAAATGAGACGGTGAACATGGTGCTGGGGCAGGAGATTTTTCATGTCGACGCGCTGGCCCTGACGACAGGGGCCTGCATCGTCTTTTTTGCCGGCCTCACCCTCCTTTATTCGTGGAAGTTTGCGCTCGGGAGCGGTGGCAGGTTGGGTTACAACCTGTATCTCCTCCTGAGCCTGGTGGCCGCCCTTGGCGTGGTTCTGACCAAGAATCTGGTCATCCTGCTCGTGTGCTGGGGGCTTAGCGGCGTATTTTTGTATTTATTGATCGGCTACGGCACGAAGGAACGCACTCCCGCCACTGCGAAAAAGGCTTTCATCATCATCGGCGGAACCGATGCCTTCATGATGCTCGGGGTGGTCCTCATTGGCCAGATCAGTGATTCCTTCAATATGGGGCACTTGCGCCTAAGCCTGGCCGAACCGTCTGCTCTTTTCGCGTTTCTGTGTCTCCTGATGGGGGTCCTGGCCAAGGCCGGGATGGTTCCTTTTCACACCTGGGTCCCGGATACGGCAGAGGATGCCCCCACGCCGGTGACCGCTTTTTTGCCCGCCGCCGTGGATAAGGTGCTCGGGGTTTATCTGCTGGCCCGAATGGTGCTCGACCTTTTCTTGATGACGCCAGGAATGAATGCGGTGCTTCTGACACTTGGGGCCGTGACCATCGCCTCGGCCGGGTTAATGATGCTGAGACAGCAGGATTTCAAGCGGCTCCTCGCCTTTTGCGCCATCAGCCAGGCGGGCTACGTCCTGTTAGGCATCGGAACCGGCCATCCCCTCGGGATTGCGGGAGGGCTGTTTCACATGGTGAACCATGCGATTTACAAATCCTGTTTATTTTTTTACGGCGGGGCGGTGGAGCAGCGGGTTCAAACCACCAACCTCGACCGGATGGGAGGGCTGGCCCGACCGATGCCGATGATCTTTACCGGTTTTTTGATCGGCTCCCTCGCGGTATCGGGTATCCCCCCGCTGAACGGCTTCGTGTCTAAATGGATGATCTACCAGGGAATCGTCGAGGTCGGCCGGGAAGGAGGTGGCCTGTGGGTACTCTGGTTGGCGGTGGCGATGTTCGGGAGTGCCCTGACTCTGGCCGGGATGATGAAAACCGTGCACGCCATTTTTTTGGGGCAACCTGGCCCCGATCTCCCGGTAGCTACCGGGCACCACAAATCCACCCCCTGGCCGCTTTGGTTTCCGCCGCTGCTATTGACCGCACTGTCGATCCTTTTTGGGATATGGGCTTATGACCTGCCACTGAAACACCTGATTTTCCCGATCCTTCAGCAGACCCCCATTTCCCTGGACATCTGGCAGCCGACGCTTGCCACGGTATTGATTCTGACCGCGCTTGGCGGCGGCATAATGTTTTATTTCCTTTCCCGATGGTCCAAAACCCTGCGGCAGACCGAGGTTTTCATCGGCGGGGAAACCCTGGATGCCGTGCCGGGGATGCGGGTTTCGGGGAGCGCATTTTACGATTCGGTTCAGGAACTTCCTGTATATCGCGCGTTCTTTACTCTGGCAGGAAGAAGCGACCCCTATGAGGTGTCGGCCCAATTCGTCACTCGCCTGTGCGGTCCACTGAAAAATATGCATAGCGGAATCCTTTCGACCTATCTTTCCTGGTGCCTTATGGGAATGGGGGTCTTGTTTATTGTTCTTTTGCTCCGGTGAACAATGATCGAGCTTTACATCCTGCTCATTTTAATGATCATCGGTGCGGTGGGGGCTCTCGAAATGCGAGACCTGCTCTCTTCGGTGGTGGCCCTCG
>CP070799.1:809460-815960 GCA_020343535.1 Nitrospinaceae bacterium
CCCGCTCCCCCTCCAGCAGGGCGCGCGTCCGCGCTCGCACCCTGAAAACGACCGAGCCGGCGGCGACGGCGTCCCCATCGGCGAACGGCAGATCGTCGAACCTTGCGCCGGGGTCGAGATGCAGAAACACCGCCCGCGCGATCTCCAGACCGCACAACACCAGGGGTTCCTTGGCGGTCATATCGGCGGCGGCTACGGGGTCGCCTTGGAGCACGTTGGCGGTGGTGATGTCGCCCGAGCCCACGTCCTCCGCGAGGGCGGCGGCGATGAGGCGCTGGATTTGTTCTTGAGTTGGCGGTCTGATCATGATTCCATAGGCGCATTGTGTCAAACGACCGCCGTCAAATTAGCACAGAACCGGGCGGTTTCCTATTAGAACCGCTAACGCTGCCGGTGAAACATGCTACCCCCTAAACGCCTCACCCTCGACCGTGTCACAGCGATTGATGCCACCCTTCGGTTCAAGCGCTTGCAGGAAACCGCGCCGGAAACCGTGGACCGAATCATCGACCCGGAAACAGGCGCCGAGTGGGGCTATGTCGTCGTCGACGACACGCGGCGCGGCCCCGGCCTGGGCGGCATTCGCCTGGCCGCGGACCTGTCGCTGGAGGAGATGCGGCGCTTGGCGCGGGTAATGACGCTCAAGAACAGCGCCGCCGGCCTGCCCTTCGGCGGCGGGAAATCGGGCCTCAAGCTCGACCCGCGCACCTTTGCCGGGCGGCCCGGGCACAAGAGGGAATGGATCACGCGGTTTGCCGATGCGCTGTTTGCGCTTCCGCAATATATCACCGCGCCGGACATGGGCACCGATGAAAATGACGTACAACTCATTCATGAGCTTTATTCCCGCAGGCTGGGCACGGAACATCACCTGCGTGGCGGGGCGTCGCGGCCGGAGGAAAAAGGCGGAATCCCCATCGACGGTTGGGGCCTCACCGCGCATGGCCTATTCGCCGCCGCCCGCACCCTGGAAAACCATATCGACGATTTTCGATTAAAGGGAGCGTGGGTGGTGATTCAGGGCTTCGGCAACGTCGGCGCGCCCCTGGCCCAAAAGCTCAGCCGCGCCGGAGCGCGCATCGTTGGCTGTTCCGACATCCACGCCGCCTTGTGGGACCCGGAGGGGCTCGTGCTTGACGATTTGCTCGCCACACGCGGCCATCCGGAAGGCCTGGCCGGTTATCCCCGGCCCACGCCGGTAAAATGGCTGGACGAGAGGCGCGACTGGCTGTTGGAAGCGCCCTGCGATCTCCTCGTGCCCGCGGCGCGGCCGGACGCCATCGGGGCGAAAAATGCAGACCGCGTAGATTGCAAGGTGGTGCTTCAGGGCGCCAATTCTCCGAGCAGCAAGACGACGGAATATTATTTGGAAAACCGGCGCGGCATCCTCTGCCTGTCGGATTTCATCGTCAACGCCGGCGGCGTCATCGGCTGTGCGGTGGAGCTCAAGCAGACCGCCGAGCCCGATTTCCGTGAGAGCCTTCTTGCGCGTGGAGCGCGCGCCTTCACCGAGGACCTTATCGACAAAACCATCTCCGGCAATGTCGCCGCCCTGCTCATCCGGCTTCGGCAAGCTGAAAAAAAGGACCGCATCTTCCGCGAGGAGGCCCTCGGCCTCGCCGAGGAAAAACTCGCAGGGGGAGAAACGATCCTTTAAAGAAGGAGGGGCGTCACACAAAACCGGGGGAGAGAAACCGGCTCCCCCGGCGCACTTCACTGCCGCTTCCAGGAACAGGTGTTGATCTTGAAGAGCGCGTACAACGGGCACCATCCGGCCATGCCCGTGGCCAGCGGCACCAAGCCGATCAACGCTCCCAGCCAGCCCCAAACCGCAAGGCCCGATGCGATGAGCACCACACCGACCCAAGTTCTCGTGAAGCGGTCCCATTTCCCCTAGTTCATCATCATGTCAGGCAAGTCCCTCCTTTCAAGCACTCCCAAATGGAACGACAAACCGCGCCCATCGGCCCTTGCCGATAAACTATTTTCCATAATTAATATATTTCCGGGAAGAGAAATTACAAGGTTGGGAAAACAGACGGGAGCGAAAACAGAAGGGGTAGAGCGGTGAATTCAGCGGGTTTCGCTCGGTCCGATCAATTCGTCAAGAATTTTATCCGCGCCCATTTTTAGGAGGTCGCGGCCAAGTTCGCGGCCGAGTTTTTTCGCATCGGCGGGCGGGCCCTGGCGGTCCCATTTATAGAGGAGCGCCCCGTCCAGGCTCGCTACCCGGCCGCGCACGGTGAGCACTCCGCCCTCCAGGGTGGCGTAGGCGCCGATGGGCACCTGGCAGCCACCTTCAAGCACCTCGACAAAGGCGCGCTCGGCCTCGACGGTGAAGTGGGTCACCTCGTGATCGAGAGGGACAATCAACTCCTGCACGCGGTGGTCGTACACCCGCGCCTCGATGCCGACCGACCCCTGCCCCATCGCCGGCAGCAGGATTTCCGGATCGATGATTTCGGTAATGCGGTCATCAAGACCCATGCGATGCAGGCCAGAAGCGGCAAGGATGATTCCGTCGAGGCCCTCGCGTTCCATTTTGTCGAGGCGGGTGCCCACGTTGCCGCGCAGAGGAACCATCTCGAGGTCCGGCCGATGATGCTTGAGTTGCGACATGCGCCGCAGGCTGCCGGTGCCGATGCGCCCGCCTTCGGGAATCTCGGCCAGAGGCAGGCCCTTGCGCGACACCAGCGCATCGAACGGGCTTTCACGCTCGGTGATCACCGAAATGTTTAGACCGAACGGCAGCTTCATCGGCACGTCCTTCATGCTGTGGACGGCGATGTCCACCTCCTTCCGTAACATGGCCTCCTCGATTTCCTTGACGAACAACCCCTTGCCGCCGATTTTATTGAGCGGCACGTCCTGAATCTTGTCGCCGGACGTCTTGATGACGCGGATCTCCACTTGAAGCTTGGGGTGGCGCTCAAGAAGCAGCGACTGCACCCAATTCGCCTGCCAGAGCGCCAGGGGGCTGCCGCGAGTGCCGATAACGAGGCGGTCTTTTTCCATTAATCGTCCAGGTGAAATAGGTGGCGGATGGCCTTGAGATAAACGTGGCCCTCCTGCGACTGGGTCTGCTTTTTCAGGTTGACGGTGGGCTTGTGCAGGATCTTGTTGATGATGGTGGAAGTCATGCGTTCGATGGCGCTCTGGTCCTCCCGCGAGAGATGCGGCATTTTCCTGAGAGTCTTTTCCATTTCCCGGCGGCGGATGTTTTCCGCCCGGTTGCGCATCTCCACGATGGTGGGCACCGCATCGAGCGCCACCACCCAATTATTGAACTTTTTCACCTCGCTGGTGATGATCTCCATCGCGCTTTCGGCTTCCTTTTCACGCTCCTTGATATTGGCGTTGACCACCCCTTCCAGGTCGTCGATATCGTAGAGGTAGACGTTCTCAAGATCGTTGACGCCGGGTTCGATATCGCGCGGCACCGCGATGTCGATAAAGAAGATCGGCTTGTTCTTGCGCTGCTGAATCGCCCGCTCGACCATGGCCTGCTTGATGATGAACGTCGGCGCGGCGGTGGACGTGATGACGATGTCGGCGCGGTGGAGTTCCTCCTCGAACTGATCGAAACCGAGGGCGCAGCCGTTCAGGTCGGTGGCCAGCTTCACCGCGCGCTCGTAGGTGCGGCTGGCGACATAGACCGTCTTCACGCCGTAGCTGATGAGGTGCTTGGCGGCAAGCTCCGCCATTTCTCCGGTACCGACGAGCATGACCGAATGGTTTTCCAGGTCCTCGAAGATTTTGCGCGCCAGTTCCACCGCGGCGGAACTGATCGAAACGCCCCGCTCGGCGATGCCGGTCTCCTCGCGCACCCGCTTGGCGACACTGAACGCTTTCTCGAAAAGCTGGTTGAGCACCATGCCCGTGGAACGCAGCGCCCGCGCGGTGCTGTAGGCATCCTTGACTTGCCCGAGAATCTGCGCCTCGCCGAGCACCATCGAATCGAGGCTGGACGAGACGCGGAACAGGTGCTCCACCGCCTGCTCGTCACGGTAGCAATAGAAAAACTTGTTCAGTTCGGAAAGCGGCAGGTTGTGGTATTCGCTGACGAACTGCTTGAGCAGGTTGATGCCGGCGTCGCAATTGCTGACACGGGCGTAGATTTCGACGCGGTTGCAGGTGGAGAGAATCAGGTTCTCGACGATCTCGGGATATCCGACGAGCTTTTCCAGCGACGACTCGATTTTTCCACGGGTGAACGCGAGTCGTTCTCGGATTTCCACGGGAGTGGTCCTGTGGTTGACACCCACCATCACAAGATTCGGCTCGGCCATCGTCTCAGACATGAAGAAAATAGGTTGAAATCACCGCCACAAAACCCAGAATCGCTCCCTGAGCGGCCTTCTTGCCGCGCAGCCCGGCGAACAGCCGGCCGAAGAACACCAATCCGTAAACCACCCATACGATGACCAGCGGCCAAGTCTTCAAAAGGTCCCAGTGCAACAGGCCCTGCTGCATCTTCACGTTCCAGATGGCTCCGGTCAGAAACCCCAGCGTGAACAGGGGAAAGCCGATGGTGATCACCTTAAAATTAAGGTCGTCCAGCACTTCAAGCGACGGCATCCTGAAATACATGATTCCGAGTTTTTTCGATTTAACCTGATGTTCCTGAATAAGATACATGATCCCCGCCGCGAAAGCGATGGAGAAAGCAGCGTATCCCAACGCCGATAGTGTCCGGTGCAGCGTGAGCCAGAACTGCGACTCGCTTTTCTCGACCAGGGTCACTTCCTGGGACAGAAAGCCGGAAAAGAGCAGGATCACGAACACGAGGGGAATGACGAACGACCCCAGGTCCTTGATATGGTATTTCCACTCCGTAACAAAAAAAACCACGACGATGAGCCAGGCGAGAAACAGCCCCACCTCGAACGGCGTGGTGTAGGGGCCGTGGCCGGTCTCCATGGAGCGCAGGCCGATCAGCACCGTGTGCGCGAACAACGCCACCCCCACCGCCCCGGCCGCGAACGTGGAGACCAGCGGACGCCTGTAAACGAGGTAGATGAAGTAACCCACCGATGCTCCCAGGTAACCGATGATCGCTGTGTTGAACACTATTTTTCCCATGCCGGCCAGGAGCCATCCCGGCAATGACGGAAGGGCGCTGTGGTTGTGTTATCTCGTTGAAATAAGGGATTTATCGTAACATTTTGTTTTCTGGGATTCAACGGTTTCCCCCGCGATGGGGGAAATTCGTTCGCACAAGGAGGGAAACGCCGGGAACCGGGCGCGCGGGGACTAGGGGACTATTTGGGAGTTTCTTTGTTTTTCAGTACTTCCTTGAGCTCGACCATGAACTCGTTCACGTCCTTGAACGAGCGGTATACCGAGGCGAAACGCACGTAGGCCACGTCGTCGAGATTGTAAAGTTCCTTGACCACCTTTTCGCCGATCAGCACCGCGGAGATCTCCTTTTCGCCCAGGTCCTGGAAATGCTGTTCGACCCGGTCGACCAGGGCCTCGATTTCCTCGATGCTCACCGGCCGCTTCTGACAGGCCTTCTTAACGCCGTCGAGGATTTTTTCGCGGCTGAACTCCTCGCGGCGGCCGTCCTTCTTCACCACGAAAGGCAGGGATTTCTCCAGCCGTTCATAGGTCGTGAAGCGGTCGCCGCAGTTCAGGCACTCGCGGCGGCGGCGAATGATGTCGCCCTCCTTGTTCATCCGCGAATCGATCACCTTGTTTTCCATGTTGGAACAGCCGGGGCACTTCATCGCGTCACGAACACTTGCTCGAAAGTTCCTGGTAGAGGGGGAACCGCTCGCAGAGTTCCTTCACCCGGGCGCGGCAGTTAATCTTGAATTCCGCATCGTCCAGCCGTTCCAGCGTGTCGGCGATCATGCCGCCGATCTCGTCCATCTGCGGCTCTTTCATGCCGCGCGTGGTGAGCGCTGGCGTACCGATGCGAATGCCCGAGGTGACGAAGGGGCTCTGCGTCTCGAAAGGCACCGTGTTCTTGTTGACGGTGATGCCTGCCGCTTCCAGCGCAGCCTCGGCGTCCTTGCCGGTGATGTCCTGCGGCCTGAGATCCACCAGCATAAGGTGGGTGTCGGTGCCGCCGGTGACGATCTTGAAGCCGCGGCCCGAGAGCACCGCCGCGAGGTGGCGGGCGTTTTTCAGCACCTGCTTCTGGTAGGCGATGAAATCCGGGCACAGGGCTTCCTTGAACGCCACCGCCTTGGCGGCGATGGTGTGCATGAGAGGCCCGCCTTGAATGCCGGGAAAGATGCGCTTGTTGACGTCCTTCGCGAATTCCTCCCGGCAGAGGATCATGCCTCCACGCGGCCCGCGCAGGGTCTTGTGCGTCGTGGTGGTGACAAATTCCGAATGCGGCACCGGTGAGGGGTAGAGTCCAGCGGCGATGAGCCCCGCGGGGTGCGCGATATCGGTCATGATTTTCGCCCCGACCTCATCGGCAATGGAGCGAAACTTCATCGCATCGACTACCCGCGGGTAGGCGCTGGCGCCCGCCACGATCATCTTCG
>CP070799.1:816060-822524 GCA_020343535.1 Nitrospinaceae bacterium
CGTGGACCTGCTCTTCCAGGCCGCGCGCGTTTTCCTTTTCCTTGTCCCACCCTTCCACCAGGCCCCTTAGGCGTTGCTCCTCGACATTGATGTCCTCGGAGACCTGGGTCAGGCGGGCGCCTTCGGCCTCGGCCTCGACGGCGAGATGGTCGATTTCCGCTTTCATGCGCGCCACCTCGGCCACCGCCCCCTTAATGTCTTCTTCGGCCTGGGACACCTGCGACGCCTTGAGTTCGATGTTGTGCTCGTCCTTGCCAATCGCGGCGACGAGTTCGTTGATGCGGTCGCGGGTTTCGGCGAGTTTCGCGGCGCGTTCCTGCATTTCTATTTCCAGGGACGCGGCCTGGTTTTCCAGCGTCGCGGCACGCGCGCTCCACTCCTCCTTCAATTCCGTGTGTGTCTGGTACGCTTCGTCGCTCTCTTTGAGCTCGGCGCTGAAGCGGCGGATTTTGCGCGAAAACAATTTGAGGGAAAGCTCCTTGACTTCGGCTTGATAGGCTTTATATCGTTCGGCCTTGGCCGCCTGCCTCTTCAGGGATTCGGCCCGGCGGCCGAGTTCCTGGACGATGTCGCTAATGCGCTCGAGGTTTTGCGACGAGGCGTCGAGCTTGCGCAGGGCCTCGTTCCTGCGGTGCTTGAACTTGAGGATGCCCGCCGCTTCCTCGATGAGCACGCGGCGCTCCTCGGGCTTTGCGGTGATGATGTCCTGAATGTGCCCCTGCTCGATGACGGTGAGGACCTTGGGGCTGATGCCGATGTCCAGCAGGAAATCGGTGATGTCCTTCAACCGGCAGGGCACCTGGTTGATGTAGAACTCGCTTTCGCCCGAGCGGTGGTAGCAGCGGGTGACCTTCACTTCCTCGGACAGGTTCGGCACATTGGCGATGCGCAAGCCCGGCGGCACATTGGTCAGGGTCAGGGAAATTTCGGTGCGGTTGACGGGCTTTCTCGATCCACTGCCGTTGAAAATCAAATCGGTGATCCGGGTGCCGCGCAGGGATTTCGAGCTCTGCTCGCCGATGACCCAGCGAATGGCGTCTGAAACGTTGCTCTTGCCGCAGCCGTTCGGCCCCACGATGGCAGTGAAGCCGTTGTTGAAGCTGAGCTTCGTCGAATCGACGAACGATTTGAACCCTTCGAGTTCGAGGCTTTTTAAAAACATGGTGTTAGCTCACAAGGAGTGATGGGACAAGAGGGTTACCCGCGCTTGGTTTTCGCCCATTATTAATGAATGGAGCAAGGTTGTAAAGGGGAAATATACCACTTCTGGTATAGGAAAATCCTATCAACACTATATATTGTGGGGGCAGAGAGGCCGCCCCTTTCGCCGTCGTCACGAAAAATCAACGGTGTCAACGGTTTTCGGTCGGAAAATATTCGCCGATCGGGTTAAAATCCTTGCAGAAAAATGATTCCGTCGAGGGAGGTTGAAGCCAGATGAAACTCTACTCTTATAGCAAATGCGGCACCTGCCGGAAAGCCAAAAAATTTCTCGACGAGCGGAACATCCCATACGAGGAATTTGACATCACCGAGACTCCGCCACCGCTTGCGGTCCTCAAACGCGCTCTTGGGGCCAAGGGCTTGAAAAAGCTCTTCAACACCAGTGGCGTTCAGTATAAAGAATTGAAAATAAAAGACAAGTTGCCGGGCATGAGCGAAAAGGACGCGCTCGCCCTGCTCGCATCCAACGGTCGGCTGGTCAAGCGGCCGGTGGCGGTGGGGAAGGACGCCATCACCGTCGGGTTCGATCCGGACGAATATGAACGCACGTGGGCCCGTGGATGAGCCGGACCGCCCGGCGCTATGGCCCGGCAACATTCCCTGCCATTGAGGCGCTCGCCGTCACCATGAAACTGGCTGCTCTCTCCACTAAGATTCGGACCGAATTCCCTCTTTCCCGGCAAGCGCGGACGCCGCATCCGAAACCCGCCGCGGTGCTGGTGCCGTTGTTCGACCGTGAGGGCCTCGTGCACGTGCTGATGATCCGGCGGGCGCTCCACCTCAATGCCCATGCCGGTGAGATCGCCTTTCCCGGCGGCGGGCCTGAAGCGGAGGACGCCGACCTGCTGGCCACCGCACTCCGCGAAACCGAGGAGGAGGTCGGCTGTCGGATCGACCCGGCGGCGGTGATCGGATGTCTGAAGCCGGTGACAACGAGAACCGGCTTCCGAGTCTGGCCGTACGTGGCGGCCCTGCCCACCGGGCTTTCGGCCCGAGCCAACAGCGAAGAAGTTCTGGAAATTTTATGTATTCCCCTGGTGCCGTTATTTCGTACCTACGAACCCGACTCGCGCTTCGACAAGGCGGCGGCAATGCCCGTGTACCATTTTGACGGACACCGCATCTGGGGGGCATCGGCGCGGGCGCTCAGGCAACTCGATAGCCTGATTAGGCCTATTTAGATTTCCGCCCGGGCGCGCGGTCGCCGCGCCGCGCCGGACGCGGGCCTGGAATATTATCGGCAGGCCGATGGCCCGCCCCACTCCAGGAGCCGCTGAGCCGCTTCTCACCGCTTTACAAACGCTCCCAAACATCCTAGTATTCACGCATGGGATACTTATGACTTGGAGGAGTGATCATGCCCCGGCTGGCGATGTCTTTTGTCTTATCCTGTCTTTTTCTTCCCTCGGCCGCCTGGCCCGGCCTGGGTGCGGGTGGGGCCGACGTTCCTTATCACGCCGCCCTGGTGGCGAGCGCCCCGGAAGATCTGGAGAACACCATCCTACTCGAAGAGGAGAACGAGGGCGTTCCCGCGCCCTGGCCTAGCGAGCTTGAAGATCCGATCCTCCTCGAAGACCCGGCCTTACAAGCGGAGGGCCGGCTGCGTCTCAACATCGGCAGTGGAATCAGCAAATCTCAAATCGGCGAATACAGGAAAAAGGCCCGCGATAATCCCGGCGATTACAAAGCGCAGTACAACCTCGGGGTGGTTTATGCCGCGACGGGGCAATATGAAGCCGCCGTGCCCCCGTTGCAGGAAGCCATTCGCTTGAAACCCGATGACGCGGCGTCCCACAATTATCTCGGCCTGGTGTATTCCAGCCTGCGACGCTTCGGCGACGCTATCGATTATTCGAAAAAAGCGCTCAAGCTCGCGCCGACGATGCTGGAGCCGAGGATCAATCTGGTGATTTCCTACGAGCAACTGGGCCTGCACCAGCAAATGCTTAAGCCACTTCAGGAAGTCGTCGAGCGGCTGCCCGAGAACGCATATTACCAGTCGCTTCTGGGCTGGCTGAATTACCAGCTCGGAAACCCGAAGGCCGCTGTGCAGCCGCTGCAGGAAGCCATCCGGCTCGGCTCCGAGAACCCGCGCGACCACCGCTACCTCGGCGAAGCGTTTCTCGCCCTGGAACAATACGAATGGGCCATTCAGCCGCTTAGAAAAGCCATCCTCATGGCGCCGGGGCTGCCGGAACCGCTGTACAACCTGGGCACCGCCTACGCCAACCTCGACCGTTGCCTAGAGGCCCTTCATCCGCTGAAGCAGGCCATAGAAATCCAGCCGGAATTCGCCGAAGCGCACGGCAACCTAGGCGCCTGTTACCACAAGCAGGGCCGCTACAAGGAGGCCCGGGCGGAATACGAGAAGGCCCTTGCCCTCGACCCCAAACTTTCGGAAGTCGAGGATAATTTAAAAGTTCTTCTGGGAAAATCCATCGACACCGTAGACCTTACACCACTGCCCGAGCCCTGAGGGGTTGATCCCCAAACCGCGCCGCGCCCACCGGGTCCGGGTTTGGCGCTCGCCGGGCCCAGATAAAACCTTATGAGCGGCCCGCGGCTGCCAGAGCGTTCCGGCCCGCCGCCGAATTGATTGCCCCCCTCGCCGCCCCTCGGGCTATAATGCCGTCGCAACGACCCGAGGGCCGAACGGTGTTCAACACATTGCCTGTTTCCATGACGACGTTCATTTCCTTCATTTATCTTATCAGCCTGGTTTTCTGGATCGGCTCGATCCTGTTTTTCTCCTTTTTCACCGTGCCGGTCCTGTTCAAGACCCTCGACCGGGCGGCGGCGGGGGAGGTGATCGAAGTCATTTTTCCGCGTTATTACGGCATTGGCTACGTGTGCTCAGGCTTGATCCTTGCCGCCCTGCTTGCGAGTTGGCCGGCGCTGCCGACTCTCAAGCTGAGCATCTGGGGCGTGATGGCGGCGGGCACCTTTTACACCGGCCTGGTGATCAACCCGCAGGTGCGCACCCTCAAGGAGCAGATGAAAAACGCCCGCAAGCCCTCTGAAAAAAAACCTGTTGAGGCGCGCTTTCAGTCCCTGCATTCCCTGGCGGTGAAGCTGAACGGCGCGGTGCTACTGGCGGGGCTGGGCTTACTCTGGGCCACTGCCGGCGGCCTTCGCTTCTAAAAACGATCGTTCCTCATGACCCACAAGCGCACGCAAAACCCCGCCTTCCCGGGCCAGGCCCCCTCGACCATGCCGCCGCCGGTGTCCCGGGTTATTCTTCATGCCTCCTGAGGAAGGCTTGCCCGCAGACGCCCCCCGGCCCTTTTATGTGCGCACGCGGTTTTTTTTCGTCGTTCTGGCTCTGATCGCGGTGTACGCCTATGGCTGGAAAGTCACCGAATTCAAACCGCGCTCGTTACTGAGCGATTTTCATCTCATCCGCCCCCTGCTTCACGACCTCGTCCGCCCCGATCTGTTCACGGCTAACAGCGAGCGACAGACGGTGGAAACGGGTTTCGCTCTGATCGGCTCCAGATCTCCCGCGCCGGCCGTTCCCCCCGCGAGAGCCGGCGAGAAGGCGGCTCTCGTTTTATCCGCGAGCGCTGGTCGGATCGGCGATTCTATCGGAGTGTCGGGCAGCGGGTTGCGGGCGAACACCGGGGGAGAGCTGTTCTTCGTCAATTCGATCGGGCAGGAGTTTCCGCTGGGGCGCATTGCAACAGACGCCGAGGGGAGGTTCGAGTTTCGCTTCGAGGTGCCCGGGACCGCGCGCGGAGAGCGGCAAACCGTGCGGGCGGTGCTCACCTGGAAAACCGGCGGCTTCCGGGTCAGCGAAACACTCGGGCTGACGGTGGATAAAATGGTCGAGACGGTGTTTCTCGCGCTTATGGCCACGTCGCTAGCGATCCTGGTGGCAGTGCCGCTCAGCTTTCTGGGCGCACGCAACCTGATGACCCGGCACGCGCCGGGCACAGTGGTCTATTACGCGGTGCGAACGGTGTTCAACCTGATGCGATCGATCGAACCCTTGATCCTGGCCATTCTGTTCGCGGTGTGGGTGGGCATCGGCCCGTTCGCGGGGACCCTGGCGCTCGGGCTGCATTCCATCGCCGCTCTTGGCAAGCTGTTCTCGGAACAAATCGAAAGCATCGATAGCGGACCGGTGGAAGCCATCACCGCCACGGGGGCGCGGCCGCTGCAGGTGGTGCTGTACGCCGTTTTGCCGCAGGTGATACCGCAATTCCTGGCGCTCACCTTTTACCGATGGGATATCAACGTCCGCATGTCCACCATCATCGGCTTCGTCGGCGGCGGCGGCATCGGCTTTCTTTTGCAGCAATGGATCAACCTGCTGCAGTATCGGAAAGCGGCAACGGCGCTTTTGGCCATCGCCGCGGTGGTCATCACCCTCGACCTGTTGAGCGCGAGAATCCGCGAAAGAATCACCGGGTGAGATGAGCCATCAGCCCCGCGTCGACCGCCACGGAGGCGCGAGCCGGTTCAGGCCTTTGGAAAAACGCACCGCCGATTGCGGTTTCCGGGTTACTTTTTTATGGATCAGGATGTCCTCGGGGCTGAGCGGCCGGTCGTAGTACTCCCAGTTGGCGTCGGTATCGGCGCTGATGACGCTGCCTTTGAGGGACACGCCGGCAAATGCGCCCTTGCTCCTCGAATACGAATAGATCTCACCCTGCATGAGGATGTCGGCCCCCGCTTCGGCATGGCGGCCGACGGGTCCCGCCGTCAGCGCCGCATCGGCGCCCAGCGTGAACTGACCCTTCACCAGGCCTTCGATGCCGCGCTGGCTCATCACCAGAAGCACAAGGTCGACCGCCTGCGCGCCGATCTGAAACCCAAAGCTTCCCCCCGCGGTATAAAGAAAAGCGGGCGGCCCCCATTTTCCCGTCTTGGGGTCGCGCACGGCGGCGACGCCCTTGCCGTAGCGCGCCGCCACCATGAAGCCGCCCTTGACCATGGTGGGAAAGATGATGATCGCCTTGGCTTTGGACATGAGCTCGCTGGGGATTTCCTCGTCGGGAGCGTTCTTGATTTCCTCAAGAACCATGCCCGCCCTGCGCAGGAGTTCCTGCTGGTCGGTCGAGCTCAGCGCGGACGCGCTATTGACGAACATAAATATTGAAAGCACGCTTAAGGTCAGGGTTTTCATTGGAGGCCTCCTCGCAGGAAAGGGGGAAAACGAAAATACGATCGGCCCGGGAGCGTTGGAGCCCGCGGGCGAATTAAAGTTACTTGCAGAAAATCAACCACTTACATCCAAT
>CP070799.1:822624-828901 GCA_020343535.1 Nitrospinaceae bacterium
TGGCTCAGATCGTAAAAATGGTCGCCGAAGCTCAGCGAAGCCGCGCACCGATACAAAAGCTCGCCGATGTGGTAGCGGGCTATTTTGTTCCAGCCGTTGTATTGGTCGCATTGTTGACGTTTGCCATTTGGGGCTTTATTGGACCAGAACCAAGGATGGCCCATGCTCTGATCAATGCGGTTGCCGTTCTTATCATCGCTTGTCCCTGCGCATTGGGGCTAGCCACTCCCATGTCCATAATGGTGGCCACAGGCATGGGTGCAAAATTAGGAGTGCTGTTTAAAAATGCCGAGGCGATTGAAGAGATGCGAAAAGTTGAAGTTCTTGTAGTTGATAAAACCGGGACCTTAACTGAAGGAAAACCCAAATTGGTTACGGTGAACGCTTTATCTGGGTTTCAAGAAAAGGACCTTCTCCATTTGGTGGCGAGTCTTGAAAAGGGCAGCGAACACCCGTTGGCTGCAGCAATCGTCATGGGTGCAAAAGACAGGGGTATTCAACTATCCAATCCTGATCATTTTGAGTCAATGACCGGAAAAGGGGTGAAAGGGCTTATTGGCAAGCATTTCGTCAGCTTGGGAAATTCAAAACTTCTAAATGATTTGGGCATTGACTTTGAGGAATTGGAAAAGAAGGCGGAAATATTGAGGTCTGATGGTCAAACCGTTATGCTGATTTCCGTTGACAACAAACCCGCTGGCCTAATAGGAGTGGCCGATCCAATTAAGGAAACTACTCCGGAAGCTATAATAAACCTGCATGATGAGGGAATAAAGCTTGTGATGTTGACAGGGGACAACCGGATTACAGCCGAAGCGGTCGCCAGAAAACTAGGTATAGATAAGGTGATTGCTGAGGTTCTCCCAAATCAAAAGGCTGAAGAAATAAAACGACTGCAAAATAAGGGGAGAATTGTGGCCATGGCAGGAGATGGAATCAACGATGCCCCAGGATTGGCCCAGGCCCAAGTAGGAATTGCCATGGGGACCGGCACGGATGTTGCTATGGAAAGCGCTGGGGTGACATTGGTCAAGGGGGATTTGCGTGGTATCGTTCGAGCGAGGAGAATCAGTCAAGCTACCATGGGAAACATAAAACAAAATCTTTTCTTTGCATTTTTCTATAATGCCTTGGGAGTACCGATTGCTGCCGGTATTCTTTACCCAGCATTTTCCCTGCTTCTGAACCCCATGATTGCTGCGGCGGCCATGAGTTTCAGTTCCGTTTCAGTAATAGGAAATTCCCTTCGATTGAGAAATCAGGTTTCCTGAGTTGAGCAAGCAGAAAAATGCTTTTATAATTATATGAAATTTGTATGAAAATTCATTGCATTTTCATGAGGAACTCAGATTTTACAATTCCATTTTAAGACAGCATAATGCACCTTGAATATGATTAAACCTATTGACAAATAGTGTATTGGCCGTATATTTGAGCTATGCATAAAGCTCCCCGCACCAAAAATTGGAAGGGGGAAATGTTGTTTGCCAAGATCGGTCTGATACCGTTCCTTGTGATGGCGCTTCTTACCCTTTCCACTTTGCAGGCCATGGGCTCTACAATGGATATGAGCGCCATGGACAATAAAGATTGTTCCGCCCAAATTTGTTGCAGCGCCTGCGTTTCCCCGGTTCCACCCGAAAGTCCGCAGATTGTTGCTTTCGACAAACCGGTATTTTTTGAAAGCGAACCACTAGTCGCTTTTCCGGAAAAACACTCTATCTTGCCCTACCACCCCCCGCGATAGCTCCCCTAGATTCACCTCAAGTCAATACCAACTCATTTAATCAAAACTCATATTGCAGGCGAACATCCGCCCGCGAAGAGTCCATTCAGTCTGCCAGCTTGGAGAACGAGTGATGAAACCGTTCATCATATTTGCACTGCTGTTTTTTTCATTCGCCGTTAATCCGGTGTTAGCGAATGAGACCCTGTTTCGAGACACCTTGAACCAATTCATAAATAAGGCTCTGGCGGAAAACCCCGAGTTGCATGAGGCCGGACGCCAAATCGAAGTTCTAAAGCAGATTCCGCCCCAAGTGAGCGCCTTTGATGACCCGGTGCTTCAGTTCGATCTTCTCAATCTGCCGACGGACACATTTGCATTCAATCAGGAGCCGATGACGCAAAAGCGAGTCACCCTGTCGCAGAAATTGCCCTTTCCCGGCAAGCTGTCGCTTCGCTCCAATATGGCGGAAAGAGATGTGGACATCTCTCAATTCACTTATGATGATCTTCAGCTTGCCATCACCCGGCAGGTTAAGCAGTCCTATTTTGAGTTGTGTTACGTGCTCGCGGCCATCGAAATTTCCAACCAGAATAAATCCCTGCTTGAACAGTTCATCACCATCACTGAAACCAAATACTCGGTTGGAAAAGGCATTCAACAGGATGTGATCAAAGCCCAGGTCGAGTTGTCCAAGTTGCTGAATGACTTGATCGATCTCAACAAGCGGAAGGAAACTGAGGAGGCAAGGTTGAACACGTTAATGAATCTGCCCCCCGACGCGCCATTATCCATCGCTCATGGTATTAAAAAAACCATTTTCGATTACGAGATGAAAGACTTGTTCAAAATCGCCGAAGAACGCCGACCCGTGTTCAAAAAGCTACGCTCCCTGCAGGAAAAATACCGGGCTTCACGCAACCTGGCGGAAAAGGAATACTATCCCGATTTCAGGGTCGGCCTGAGTTACGGCCAGCGGGAAAACAACCCCCTACAGGACCGTGCGGATTTTGCATCGGCTTTCGTCAGCATCAACATACCCATCTGGTACTAGAGCAAGCAGGAGCGCAAAGTGGCGGAGGAGTCCTATAGGGTCGATGTGGTGGGGGACGCCTACCATAAAGCACGAAACCAGACCTTCCTCCGCATCAAGGAGCTGCTCGACAAGGAAAAAAAGGGCGCCGAAACTCTGAAGCTCATTCAGAAAGGAATTCTGCCTCAGGCTCGGCAATCCCTGGAGTCGGCATTGGCGGGTTACAGTGTGGACAAGGTGGACTTTTTAACTCTGCTTAACAACCAAGTGACTCTTTTCGACTGGGAACTGAAGTACCACCGGGAATTGACGGATTATGAAAAAAATTTGGCCGAGCTGGAGCAGGTCGCGGGCCGGGCTTTATTCGACTGACTTAAAACAAGGCGGCGGTGTCCCGTGATCGCCAGCTCGATCACGCATGGTGATCTCTCATGAAAAAATCGGACCCTATTAAAATCAAACTCGGTTCAATGCCTAAGCCCTCGCCGGGTGAGGAAGAGGAAACTCTCTTCCCGAACAAGAAAAGCGGGGATCCAAAAGGTGGGAACAACACGAGCAAACGCTCTCCCTGGGGCAAAAGGATTTTTTATCTTGCCCTGGCGCTTGGGATATTTTCTCTTGGTTTCCTGGCAAAACCGGAAAATCTGCGATGGGTCAGGGAAACGGCGAAGAACCTGCTCACCGGCACGATCAAGTCGCTGGAGCCCGCGAAGGAAAAAGTCGATGCCGAGATGAGCCAAGTGATGGATAAGGTCATTTCGAAAGAGGAAGCCCCGCCGCTGGCGGAAGCTCCGCTCGGGCAAAAACCAGCGTCAACGTCTGAACGGAAAATCAAATACTGGCAGTCGCCGATGAATCCGAGCTACACCTCGGACAAGCCTGGAAAATCGCCCATGGGAATGGATCTGGTGCCCGTGTACGAGGAACCGGAGAACAATGGGGATGGTATCAGGATTAACCCCACCGTCACCCAGAATATTGGCGTAAAAACTGAAACCATAAAGGTCCGTCCCTTGACCCGCGATATACGTGCGGTGGGTATTCTGGCTTACGATGAACGACAAGTGGCTCATATCCATACGAAATACGAAGGATGGATCGAGAAACTGAACGTGGATTTCACCGGCCAGGAGGTGAACAAGGATGACCTGCTTGTTGAAATCTATAGCCCGGAGCTGGTTTCCACGCAAGAGGAATTTCTTCTGGCTATGAAGTACAACGAAACGCTCAAGGAAAGCCCATTTTCGGAAATTGGCAAGGGAGCCGAGCGCCTTTTGCAATCCACCCGCCGCCGGCTCGAGCTTTTTGATGTTCCGGAGCACCAGATTGAACAATTGATCCAAAATAAAAAAATCACAAAAACGCTACACATTCATTCACCGTTTCGAGGCTTTGTCATCAAGAAAAATGTCCTGAAGGGAATGTTTGTCAAACCGGGGATGGGCCTCTACGTCATCGCCAATCTGAACAATATTTGGGTTCTAGCGGATGTTTACGAATATGAAATTCCCTGGGTCAAGGTTGGGCAGGAAGCAGAAATGAGCTTGACCTATCAACCCAATAAAACGTTTAAGGGCAGGGTTACTTATATCGACCCTTTCATGGACCCAAAAACGCGCACTCTAAAGGTGCGCATGGAATTCGACAATCCAGACTGGGAACTCAAACCGGACATGTATGCCAATGTGCGCCTGAAGTCCATCATTTCGAGGAGTGCCCTCGCCGTTCCCCGAGAAGCGGTGATTCATTCTGGAGAGAAGGAAATTGTGCTGGTTCAAACTCCCAAGGGAAATTTCGAATCGCGGACGGTCAAGTTGGGGCCGGAGGCTAAAGGCTATTATCAAGTGCTTTCTGGTCTTAAGGCAGGAGAGAAGGTTGTCACATCATCAAGTTTCCTCATCGATTCGGAGAGCCGGCTCACGGAATCCCTGCGAAAAATGGAAAAATAACATTGCTAAAAGGGTAATGGCCCCGCCATGCTGAAAAAGATCATCGCCCTATCGCTTAAGAACAGGTTTCTGGTTCTTCTCGTAACGCTGTTCGTTGTCGCTTGGGGAGTTTATTCGATGAAGACGATCCCGCTCGATGCTATTCCTGACTTGAGCGACGTGCAGGTGATCATCTTCACCCAATACCCCGGCCAAGGTCCCCGCATCGTAGAGGACCAGGTCACCTACCCATTGACCACGGCCATGCTCTCAGTGCCTTACGCGAAAGTGGTGCGTGGCTACAGTTTCTTTGGTTTGTCCTTCGTATACATTATTTTCGAGGACGGGACAGATATTTACTGGGCGCGAAGCCGTGTTCTGGAGCAACTGAACTACGTGGCCGGGCGCTTGCCAGAGGGGGTCAGTCCCGCCCTGGGGCCAGATGCCACGGGTGTGGGATGGGTATTTGAATATGCCGTGGTGGATCGAACCGGAAAACACGACCTCTCAGAACTGCGATCGATTCAGGATTGGTATCTGCGTTACGAGCTACAAACCGTTCCCGGAGTAGCCGAGGTGGCCAGCATCGGAGGCTTTGTCAAGCAATACCAGGTTGAGGTAGACCCAAACAAGCTCGCGGCCTATAACATCCCCCTCCATAAAATATCTATGGCCATCAAGAGAAGCAACCGGGATGTAGGCGGAAAATTACTGGAGATCACCGAAACCGAATTCATGGTTCGGGGCCTGGGATATATAAAGGATATAGAAGACATAGAAAATATTCCTGTGGGCACGAGCGCCAATGGTACCCCCATTATGGTGCGCGATGTGGCCAATGTTCAGTTGGGCCCCGAGCTCAGGCGCGGATTGGTGGAACTGAACGGACAGGGCGAGGTGGTTGGCGGTATCGTTATTATCCGCTACGGTGAAAATGCGCTCCGGGTGATTGAACAAGTCAAGAAAAAGCTGGAGTCGCTGCAGGCGGGTCTGCCTGAAGGCGTTGCCATCGAAACGGTTTATGATCGTTCGGGGTTGATCAACCGTGCAGTCGAGACACTCAAAAGTACGTTGATTCAGGAATGTCTCATAGTGGCGCTGATCTGCCTTGTTTTCCTGCTGCACCTGCGCTCCTGCCTAGCGGCAGTGATCACCCTGCCAATTGGTGTCCTCATGGCTTTCATCGTGATGAAACAGCAGGGCCTCAACGCCAACATCATGTCACTCGGCGGCATCGCCATTGCCATTGGCGCCATGATCGACGGGGCCATCGTCATGATTGAAAATGCCCATAACCATTTGGAAAAACATCGCGGACAAAAGAATCACTGGCAAATCATGTACGAAGCGGCTGCCGAGGTGGGGCCGGCCCTCTTCTTCAGCCTGCTCATCATCACCGTTTCGTTTCTACCCGTGTTCACCCTGCAGGCCCAGGAAGGCCGCTTGTTCGCGCCGCTCGCCTACACCAAAACCTATTCCATGGCAGCGGCGGCGATTCTTTCCATCACCCTGATACCCGTGCTCATGGGTTATTTTGTGCGCGGCCGAATTTTGCCGGAGGACAAAAACCCCATCAACTGGGTCCTGACT
>CP070799.1:829001-835269 GCA_020343535.1 Nitrospinaceae bacterium
TTCATCTCCATCGGCATCGGAGGGTCCTACCTGGGGGCGCGGGCCGGGCTGTCGTTTCTTCGCGGCGTGGCCACGAACCGCCAGGCGATGGACCTTCATTTCGCCGGGCACAATCTTTCATCCGATCACCTGGTCGAGCTGTTCGAGGGCATCGACGGGAGCGATGTGTGCGTGAACGTGATCTCGAAATCAGGCACCACCACCGAGCCGGCGCTGGCCTTCCGCCTGGTCCGGCAGTGGCTGCTCGCCAAATACGGCCCCCGCGAGGCGGCCCGGCGCATCGTCGTCACCACGGACCGGGAAAAAGGCGCGCTCAAGCAGTGGGCCGACGCCGAGGGCTACCGCGCCTTTGTCATTCCCGACGATGTTGGCGGCCGCTTCTCGGTGCTCTCGCCGGTGGGCCTGCTGCCGCTCGCTGCCGGCGGGGTGGACATCCGCGAGCTCATCGAAGGCGCCAGGGCCGAAGAGGCCCGCCTGCTCGCCACCTCCGCCCTGGGCAAGAACCCGGCCGCACGCTACGCCGCCATCCGCCACGGGTTGCACCAAAGAGGCAAGGTCCTTGAAATTCTCGCCACGTTTCACCCGGCGTTTCATTATATCCAGGAATGGTGGAAACAACTGGCAGGCGAGAGCGAGGGCAAGCAGGGCAGGGGGCTGTTCCCCGCATCGGTGGAATACACCACCGATTTGCATTCCCTCGGCCAGTGGGTTCAGGAGGGGCCGCGCAATGTGTTTGAGACCTTTCTCCGGCTCGACGCGCCCGGCCGCCGGGTCGAAATCCCCACTTTGCAAAACGACCCCGACGGTTTAAACTACCTTGCCGGCCAGACGCTCGACCACGTCAACGATCAGGCCTTTTTGGGTACCCGGGCGGCACACTTGGAGGGCGGCGTTCCCAACATGACGATCACGGTGCCGCATCGCACGCCCGCGTCCCTGGGCGCTTTGTTTTACTTTTTTGAAATCGCCGTGGCGTTGACGGGTTACCTGTTGGAGGTGAACCCTTTCGATCAGCCTGGGGTCGAGCTGTACAAGAAAAACATGTTTCGCCTTCTCGGCAAACCCTAAGAGGGGAAAGGACAGCCGTATGCGCTCCGTCAGTGAAAAAATTGATGAAACGATCCACGAGCTTGCCGCAGAAACGATTGAGCCCGGCGAGCCGCCCGAGGCTGAAAGCAGCCCGGCTTTGCGCGCGCTCAAGGCGCTTGGCACCGAGCCCTGGGTCGATACCGGAGAACTGGAGAAAGCGCGTGCTGTCTGGAAACGGGAGTTCGGGGCGCTGACCACCAATAACACTCTCGCCAACCAGGTCGTGCAAAGCGGCGTCATGGACGGCATCATCCGCGAAACCGTGGTGCGCCTCGGGGACGCCGGCGCGGGCCTGAGCGAGGAGGAAAAAATCACCGAAATCGGTTTCGTCATCAACTGCAAGATCGCCCTCCGGCTGGTGCAGGCTTTCAAGGTGCAAGTCAGCGTCGAACTCCACCCCTGCGTGGCGCGGGACATTGGCCGCACCCTGCATTTCGCGCGGCGTTATTTCCGGGTTTGTCCGGACTATTTCATCATCAAGGTTCCGCTGACCCCCGAGGGCTTCCTCGCCGTCAGGACCCTCCGGCGGGAAGGCATGCCGATCAATTTCACGCTCGGCTTCTCCGCCCGGCAGAACTACCTCGCCGCCCGCCTCGCCAACCCCAGTTATGTCAACGTGTTTCTCGGCCGGCTCAATCAGGTGGTGGTGGAGAACGGGCTGGGAAGCGGCTCGGGAGTGGGGGAGAAGGTGACCCTGGCCACGCAGGGGGCCATAGCGGAGCTCAGACGGCAGCACCCCGATGTCAGCACCCGCCTGATTGGCGCGAGCATTCGCGGCGGGGAGCAGGTGGGCTTTCTCGCCGGGGTCGACGTCCTCACTATTCCGCCGCCGGCGATCGAGGCTTTTTCCGCGACGCGTCCCGAAACCGTGAAAACCCATTTTGAGGAAACCGTGCGGCCCGGCATCGACGCGGGGGACCACGCGGCTTCCTTCGAAAAACTGTGGGAGGTGCCCGCCGAGTTCAAGGTTTTCTCGGAAGTCCTGGCGCAAAGGCGGGACCTGGAGACCATGGACGGCGACGCGCTTAGGCGGATCTGCGCTGACGAGGGGGTGGACCTGTTTCACGATTTCACCGCCGCCGATTACGAGAAGATCACCGGTAAGGGCAAGATCCCCCGGCTGGGCGACTGGCCCGGCACGGTGGCTCTCGACGATTTGATGACGCAGTCGGCGCTCATGTCCTTCGCCAAGGACCAGGCCGAGCTCGACGCCCGCATCCGATCCTTCCTTGACTGAGGCGGTCTCCCCGAAGGAGAGCGGGGGCATGATTCTGGCTGGAGACATCGGCGGCACCAAGGTCAACCTGGCGCTGTACCGGGAACACGGCGGCGCGCTTGAGCCGGTGCGTGAAACGCGTTACGAAAGCCGCTCCGCCAGCGGGCTTGGCGAACTGCTCGATAAATTTTTTGCGGGCGAGAGGCCCCCGGTATCTGCCGCCGCACTCGGTGTCGCCGGGCCGGTGAAAGATGGCCGCGCGGCGGTGACGAACCTGCCTTGGGTGGTGAATACGGGGGATATTAAAAAGCGACTGGGCGGTGCCGAGGTCTGGTTGTTGAACGACCTGGCGGCGACGGCGGCGGCGTTGCCTTTTCTCAACCCGTCTTCGCTCATGGAGTTGCAACCGGGCACGCAGGGCGGAGAAGCCCGCCGGGCGGTGCTTTCCGCCGGCACGGGGCTGGGCGGGGCGTTTCTCGTTCCCGTTCAGGACCGCTATGTGGTGGTGGACGGCGAACCCGGCCACGCCGACTTTGCGCCGCGTAGCGACCGGGAAATGGCGCTGGCCCGGCATTTGCGAGAGACCTTCGGCCGGGTCAGCATCGAGACGGTTCTTTCCGGGGCCGGGCTTTACCGCATCTACCGCTTCTTCGCTCCGGATTCGAAGGAGGTGCCCGAGATGGGCGCGGGCGAAGGCGGCCGCGCTGTCACCGAGCTTGCGCTTTCAGGAAGTTCGGCGGTGGCCAAGCAGGCGGCCGGTTTGTTCGCGTCGGTGTTCGGTGCGGTGGCGGGGAACCTGGCCCTGACCGTGCTGCCGCGCGGCGGGCTGTACCTTGGCGGTGGCCTCGCCGCGAAATTCGCTGCCCTGCTTTCGGCGGGCGATTTCATCAAGTCGTTTCGAGCCAAGGGCGGATTTGCCCCGCTCATGGCGGAGTTTCCTGTGCGCGTGATTCTCGATGAGAGGGCTCCGCTCCTGGGGGCGGCGCATTACGCGCTGGGGAAAAAGTTTATCCGGTGACCGGCGGCGGGCCCGCGGGCCACAGGTTTTATAGACGCCGCGGGGCGGCGTTCGATTAACCTTTTACTTGAAGTGTGGCATGGAAAAGAAAATCAACAAAATCGTCCTGGCATATTCCGGCGGGTTGGACACGTCGGTGATTATCAAATGGCTGAAGGAGCAGTATGACTGCGAGATCATCGCCTTCGCCGCCGACATTGGCCAAGGGGCGGAGCTTGAGCCGGTGCGCGAGAAGGCGCTGAAGACCGGCGCCGAGCGTGTCTACATCGAAGACCTGAAAGAGGAGTTCGTCCGCGACTTTGTTTTCCCCATGCTGCGCGCGAACGCCTATTACGAGAATAACTACCTGCTCGGCACCGCCATCGCCCGCCCCTTGATCGCCAAGGAGCAGATCCGCATCGCCGCCCTGGAAGGGGCCGAGGGCGTGTCGCATGGTGCGACGGGCAAGGGCAACGATCAGGTGCGCTTCGAACTGGCCTACCAGACGCTGAACCCGAACATCAAGGTGATCGCACCCTGGCGGCACTGGGATCTCTTGTCGCGTAGCGCCCTGTTCGACTACGCGAAGACCCACGGCATCCCGGTGCCCGTGAGCAAGGACAAGCCGTACAGCATGGACCGCAACCTGTTTCACATCAGTTACGAGGGAGGGGTCCTCGAAGACCCCTGGGACGCCCCCCACGACGAGATGTTTCTGCTAAGCAAATCGCCCGAGAAAGCGCCGGACAAGCCCACGGAACTCGAAATCGAATATGAGAACGGCGATCCCGTGGCGGTCAATGGCGAGCGCATGAGCCCGGCCCAGCTCCTCGAATGCCTGAACCGCCACGGCGGAGAAAACGGCATCGGCCGCATCGATATCGTCGAAAACCGCTTCGTGGGCATGAAGTCGCGCGGCGTCTACGAAACCCCCGGCGGCACTTTGCTGCAGGCGGCGCACCGGGGCATCGAATCGATCACCATGGACCGCGAGGTCTTGTTCCTGAGAGATTCCCTCATCCCCACCTACGCCAAGATGATCTACAACGGTTTCTGGTATTCTCCTGAGCGCACGTGGCTGCAGAAGGCCATCGATGACTCGCAGAGAAACGTCTGGGGCACGGTGCGGCTCAAGCTCTACAAGGGCTCCTGCACGGTGACCGGGCGCAAATCGAAGAAATCCCTCTATGACCAGAATCTGGCGACGTTCGAGGAAGGCGACGGTTACAGGCAGGACGACGCCGAGGGCTTCATCCGCCTGAATGCGTTGAGGCTCCGATTGTATTCCCAGACTTTCGGCGAATAGCGGTTGAAAAAAATCCGGCGGCTGGCAAATCAGCCCGGCGGGCTGCCGCACCCACGTTGTAGAACCGGCGCTTGCCCGCCGCCGTGGCTGGCCATGGCCCCCGGGGATTGGCCGGAAGAGCGTGCATTATCTTGATTTATCAGGGTTTTAAGGCTATATTTTTTATATGAGCTCGATCCTGGTCGTCGATGACGAAAAGAGCATGCGCGAATTTCTCAGCATCATGCTGGAGAAGGAGGCGCACTCCGTCACCACCGCCGCCACTGGGGAAACCGCCGTCAACCTAGTTCATGACAAGGTTTTCGATCTGGTGATCACCGACATTCGCATGCGGCGCGCCGACGGCATCGAAGTGCTGCAGGCGGTCAAGGATACCTCGCCCGAGACCCCGGTCGTGATGATGACTGCCTATGCTTCCGCCGAAACCGCCGTTCTGGCGATGAAGAAGGGCGCCTACGATTACATCTCCAAGCCGTTCAACATCGAAGACCTGCTGCTCGTCATCAAGAATGCCCTCGACCGGAAAAAGCTTTTCGACGAGAACCGCTACCTGAAGTCGGCGCTGCGCGACCGCTACGGTTACAACAATATCATTGGTCGCAGCCCGGCCATGCTCAAGGTGTTCGACCTGATCGACAAGGTATCGCAGAGCAACGCGTCGGTGCTGATCTCGGGGGAAAGCGGCACGGGCAAGGAGCTGGTGGCCAAGGCCATCCATTTTAACGGGCCGCGCAAGAATTATCCGTTCATTTCCGTCAACTGCGGGGCGGTGCCCGAAACACTTCTGGAGAGCGAGCTGTTCGGCCACGAGAAGGGCGCCTTCACCAGTGCCGACGCGGCCAAGACCGGGCTCATGGAAACGGCGCAGAAGGGAACCTTCTTTCTGGACGAGGTGGGGGAGACGCCGTTGTCCGTTCAGGTCAAGCTGCTGCGCGTGCTGCAGGAGCGCGAGTTCACCCGCGTCGGCGGCACGCAATCGATTCCCGTTGACATCCGCATCGTGTGCGCCTCCAACCGCGACCTTATGAAGGCGGTGAAGAGCAAGGCTTTTCGCGAGGATCTCTTTTACCGCCTGAACGTGATCCCGATGCGCCTGCCGGCGCTGCGCGAGCGCAAGGGAGATATTCCTCTGCTCATCGAGCACTTTCTTGAAAAATGCAACCGCGCTCACCCCAACAAGCCGGACATCCAGGGCATCGATCCGGAGGCCATGAGCTTGCTCGAGCAGTATTTCTGGCCGGGCAACGTGCGCGAGCTTGAAAACGTCATCGAACGCGCCGTGGTTCTGGAGATGGACCGGACGGTGCATGTATCGAGCCTTCCCGCCGAAATCGTCGACCGCTCCGAACCGCTGGACGACCTTATCCCGTCGCTGGATGCCGAAAACATCGACCTCGAGAAAACCCTCGATCAGATCGAGAAAAAAATTATTCGCGGTGCGCTCAATCAGACCAACGGCATTATCAACAAGGCCGCCGAACGCTTGAATCTCAGTTTTCGTTCGATGCGCTACCGGATTCAGAAGCATAAATTGAAAAACCCCGGCGACTTGAAGGGCGATTGAGGCGGTCCCCGGCGGGCCCGGGGCGGTTTGCCGGGGGGAGAGAACTTGGCGATGAAATGTTTTCGCACGGCCATGAACCGAATGTTCAATGCACAG
>CP070799.1:835369-841620 GCA_020343535.1 Nitrospinaceae bacterium
AGCCACCGGCTTACCCTTGACGTTTTTCCCGCGGCAGGACGTAGTCCCCGCCGGCGGGAAAGGGTTGTTCAAACACCGTGGTTTCGCCCGTCGACCAGCGCACCTCCACCCGCCCAATCTGTGTTTCCTCACCCAGGCCGAAATGCGCCTCCGGCGCGTCGAACGAATGGAAGCCGCCGCTCGCCTTGCTTTCCCGCGTATGATGGAGGCGGCCATCGGGCCCATAGTGCACGGTGATGCGGAAGCCGATGCCGTGTTCGCCGTTGCCGCGCTCGTTCCTGAGCCTGAAGGTGATGCTGTGGTTTTGCGCCTCGTTGTTGACTTACACCTGGAAGGGGCCGCACAGCGCTTTGCCGGTCATGTCGAGGTCGGTGAAGCGGGCGTTCCAGCGCCATTCAGCGGTGCCGACGCCATGGGTGCCGGAGGGGTTGGTGAACCGTCCGCCGCCTTGCCCTTTAAGCAAAATATTGGAGAGCGTCTTCATCGGGATCTCGGCGTCCCCCGGCCGGTCGAGCGGGTTGTGGCGGAAATAATTTTCGCACAGGGCACGGCCCCATTGGTAGCCGGTGTCGATGCGCTGGCACAGGCCCGCATCCCTTCTCTTGATGGCGAACAGCGCCATGCGGATGACCATGCATTCTCAACCGCGCGTTTGTCCGAACGGCCGGTACAGCGCTCTGAAATATCCTGCCGATCGGGGTTGAGCAGGTTGACGAGGCGTCGGTTTCTCAACAGGGCGTACCGAAAATATGAAATAATTTTTATTATAGCATCCCCTGGAAAGGGCCGGGAACCGGCCCCGGCCCACCCTGTTCAATGACGCCGCCATTGGCTATAATGGAAACAATACGCGGCCCCGAACGTTCCGCCCCCTGAATTCTGGCACAAGTGTTCATGGATAAAAAACTATTGTTCGTCGTCGACGACGACCGCCACCAGCAGCGTATTCTCCGCCTCCTGCTCGAAAGCAAGGGGTACCGGGTGAAGTGCTTCGACAGCGGCGAGGCTTGCCTGGAGGCCATCGATGAGGAGCCCGCGACGGTGTTTCTCGATCTGGTGATGCCCGGCATCGGCGGCAAGGAAACTTTGAAAGCGCTGCGCCAGGAACGCGAGGCCATTCCGGTCATCATGGTGACCAACATCGACGATGTGGAAACGGTGGTCGAACTGGTCAAGCTGGGCGCGTTCGACTATCTGCTGAAACCCGTGGACGAATCCCGTCTCATTCCCTGCCTTCAGAAAGCGACCGAGCGCCACAGCCTGGTGCACCGGGTGCGGCACCTGGAGCAGGAGCTCCAGGAAACGCATACCCAAATTGGCATTGTCGGGAACAGCCCGGCGCTCGCCAATGTCCTGGAAAAGGTCGATAAGGTGAAGGACAGCCGGGCTAGCGTTCTTTTGCTTGGGGAAAGCGGAACAGGTAAGGAACTGCTGGCGCGCGCCATCCACTACGGCAGCCGGTTCAGGGAAGGCCTGTTCGTCGACATCAACTGCGGCGCCATCCCCGATACATTGCAGGACAGCGAACTGTTCGGTCACAAGAAGGGCGCCTTTACCGGCGCGGTGGAAGCGCGCACCGGAAAGCTAGAACTTGCCAGCGGCGGCACCCTGTTTCTCGACGAGGTGGCGGAAATGAGCCCGGGCACGCAGACCAAGCTACTCCGCGTCCTTCAGGAAAAAACCTTCGAACGCATCGGCGATAATACCCGTATCCATGTCGACTTGCGCGTCATCTCCGCCACCAACAAGGATCTCAAACGGGAAGTGGCCGAGGGGCGTTTTCGTGAAGACCTGTATTACCGCCTGGCCGTGTTTCCGATCGAAGTGCCGCCGTTGCGCGAAAGAAAGGAAGACATCCCCCGGTTGTCGGCCCACATCCTGAAAAAGTACCGGGCGGAACTCGACAAAGAAGTGAAGTCGATCATCCCCCAAGCCATGGACGCGCTGATGCATTACCACTGGCCGGGAAACGTGCGGCAACTCGAAAATGCTGTCTACCAGGCAATGATCGATACCGACAGCAGCCGCATCGAATTCGATTCCCTGCCGCCCGAAGTGACCTCCCCAGAGGCCGCCCCGGTTCGCGAGGCGGATCACCCCACGCCCCGGCAGGACCCCAAACCCCTCCAGTCCTGGGACGAGGTGCAGAAGCAGGCGGCGGCGAAGGCTCTTCGCCTCGCTCAGGGCAACATTCCCCGCGCCGCCCGGCAACTGGGGCTTGCCCGCAGCACCTTCTACCGCATGGTGAAAAAATTCGGCCTGCGCTGATCCGCCGCTGTCGCGGCTAAGGATCATTTCGTCCCACCTGTCGTCCCGAATACGGATAATTCGTCCCAAAAGTGAGATAATTTTCTTGCTTGCCGCATGTTCAAGGAGGCGTGTTTTTCCTCTGAAAATTTTTTAATCTATTGATTTATTGGTGATTATTTTTAATTTGATGCGCTGTGGAGGAGCTTGGCACCGGTATTGCTTTTTACAGGGTGGAATGAAAAATCGATGGTGGGAAGGATCATGGAACCGGAATAAACAAGGACAGGTGGGGTTCCCTTCATAGGCCATCGAAGCCTCCCGGCAAGTCCCCCCATTTGCCGGGAGGCTCCCCCAAACAATGGAGGCATCGAAACCGGCGGGGAAAAAGCCGCCGAGGAGGAAGGAGGCCCGCATGTTTTACGAGGTGAGAATCTACAACGCCAAGGGCAAGCTCAAACGCATCGTTCCACCGGAGAAGGTCAGCCAAGGGTATTGGCAGAGTTTTTATAACGCGCTCACTGAAGAGCGGTTGAGGCCCCAGGTGAAACGCGGCCGCAAGCCTGGATTTCTCCGGCAAAAAAATAATTGAGTGTAATCTCCATCCGTTCGGATGGAGAGAAAATTTCGAATCGAAAAAATTTTTTAAGGAGTGAGGACGATGAAAAAATTGGCGACAGCATTGACGATTGCGATTGTTTCACTTGGCATGACCGCTTCCGCCAGTTTCGCGAAGAAGGCGAAATATGAAGGCGGCGCGCCTGGCAAGGGCTCGATCAGCGGTACGGTGACGCTGAAGGGCGATGCTCCCCCGCCGATCATGGAAGACCTGAGCAAGGGCAAGAACGTCGAGTTTTGCTCGACGCATCCGGAGGCCAAGGACGGCATTCGCCCGCGCGTGAAGGTGGTTGTCAATGGCGGAAAGTTGAAGGACGCGGTGGTGTTCATCGAGAACATCGAGAAGGGCAAGGACTGGCCCGCCAACCCCATCGCAACGTTCGATTTCAAGACCTGCGACATCTTCCCGAAGATGGCCGTGGTCCGCAAATCCGGCAAGAAAGAAAAAGAGTTGGTTAAAATTGTGAATCAGGACCCCGATATCCTGCACAACCCGCACGGTTATTCGGTGGCGGGCGCCAACCGCAAGACGCTGTTCAACAAGCCGCTGCCGAGCAAGGGTGACGTTGCGGACGTGAGCAAATCGCTGAAGCGGTTCAAGAAGAAAAAGGACAGCCATTTCTTCCTGCAGTGCGACCAGCACAACTTCATGGAAGCCGATGCCCGCATCGTGTGGAACCCGTACTACGCCCTCAGCGGCGATGACGGATCGTTCAAGATCGACGGCATCCCCGCCGGCAAGTACAAGGTGACGGCGTGGCAGCCCTACGTCGGCTCGGTGACGCAGGAGATCACCGTGGGTGACGGTGACACCGCCGCCAACTTCGAGCTGACCGCGAAATAAGAAACAAGGCGTAACGTTTTACAAGCAGTACCGGGACTTCGGTTCCGGTGCTGCTTTTTTTTTGCTTTCGATAGGTGGGGAATGCGAGTGACGGGAGGGCGAGAAGAATGAGTCCGTGCAGGCCGCTCTCAGCGCGGTGAATATTTTTCCCGTAACGCCTGAATCCTCGTGATGTGTTCCCGTTCGGCTTTTTCCAGCAGAAGGATCAGGGTTTTGGTTTCCAGGTCGCTGCAGGCTTCCTGCAACAATCCGTAAAACTCCGCGCTGGTTTTTTCTACTTCAAGGGCGTAGTCGAAGGCCTTGCGAATGCCCTCGAGTTGAGGGATGTGTTCAAAGAATTCTTCCGGCTTAGGGAAAATATCGGTTTGGTAGTGATGGTTGATGATATTTCGCAGGGGCTCGCTGTTTTCCCAGCCGAACGACCGGTCTCCCTTCTGGTCCAACAATTTTTTGAATTGAGTTTCGTGCGTTGTCTCTTCCCTTGCCAGCAGGTCGAGAACTTCCTTGACCTCCGGATCGGGGATGAGCTCCGCAAGCTTGGTATAAAATTCTAGGCCTTCGCGTTCAATGCGTGTGGATAGCTCGAGCAACTCCTGGTTGGTGATATCCATTGAGCAAGGGTGTAGGGCGCCGAAGAACAAACGCTGGGTTGCGGCCGCCGGCTAAGGGTTTAAGTATGTCTTCGCCCGTCGTTTCAGACGAAGTCCTTGAATCCGCCAAGGGGAGTGTTTTCTCCCACTTTCACCGCAGGTGCGTGACGCCAGCGATGGTTTTTCAAATAAATCGGGGGAATCTTCTTTTAAAGAGGACTTTACTGGGATATTATTCCATAAAAGGCCTTTAAATTTAAGTAAAAGGTTGAGTTCCTTCGCGATTTTGGGGGGTGACCCATTGAAGTTCATTGAGCATATTCAGGGTGCGGTCACCGACTCCAGGGATCTGGAAACCTTGAACCGTTACCTGCTCCCCCACGCACCGGTGATTTACCGGTTCGGTTACCGATTGTGCGGCAACGCTCCCGACACCGAGGACCTGGTTCAGGAAACATTTTATTTCGCGATCAAGAACTTCCACCAATTGAAGGACCTTGAGAAGTGTAAATACTGGCTGTTTTCCATCCTTAGAAATCTTTTCCTCAAGGATTACGAGAAAAGGAAAATGCGCGGCGAAATCGCTTTCGATTTTGTGTGCGAATCCCTGCACCAGGGCAAAGGCCCCGAAAGCGATTTTCTCAAGGCTGAAATCCGCAAGAATCTCCAGGCCCTCCTTGATGGATTGGACGAGAAGCTGAGATTGCCCATCCGTATGTTTTATTTTGAGGGGCACTCCTACAAGGAAATATCCGAACAGCTAAATATTCCCATCGGCACTGTCATGTCACGCATCGCCCGCGCCAAGACCTACCTGAAGCGGGACCTGCTGCAATCCGATAAATTCCAGGACGAACTTGAAAACCGGTCCGACGAGGTCGAACCGTTTTAATCTCTCCCGCATCGCCTCCACCCCACCACCGCAACCTTCATTTTCGCCCGGCCTTTCGCGGGCCAATTCTCGCAAAGTTTTACCTAGGTTTGTAGGAATAATCCTAATATTTCGGCCTCACTCCGCTTTTTTCATTCTTTTTTAAAAAAAAATTAATTTTTGGGAATATTTCTCTTCATCTCGTATCTACTAGTTGCTGAAAAGTGGATTGAGCCCTTATTTCATGGGTGGTTTCGCTTCATATGTCACAAAGGGGGAGCGGTTGAATCAACGGTAACGTATTGCAAGGTAACAGGTTTGCCGGCAGTTCCTGCCTGAACAACAATCCTCCCGTCAAAAAAGGATAATTTTTAATCAAAGTATCGGTTTGCCACCCAACCTAAGGAGGGAGTTCTATGATGCAAAACCGCTTGTTTAAACCATCCCTTGGCCTATGCAGGAGAACCCTTGTGGGGCTTCTTGCGTTGGGCCTCTGCGCCGGCCCAGCCATCGCAGGAACGCCACCAGGGTCAGGGCACGACCATTCAGGCGCCGACAGGCCGGCCTGGCTGGACAAGCTGGAGACCCAGATCAATTATGAAGAGATGATGGGCGGCATGGAGGGCCGCCAGGAGCGGATGGATAAGACCTACATGGACTTGATGGACCGCTTGAAAGGCAAGATCAAGGAGCATGCCTCTCCCGCGTCTTCGGGCGGCGGTTTTCACGATTCCTGGGCGGGCCATCAGCTCGGCCAGAGCTACCTGCTCGGGCCCTCGGAAGCCGGCGCGCAGGTGTTCAAGGGTGCGCACTGCCCGAGCAACGTCCCGGTCAAGTCGTACGACATCAGCGCTATCAACGTCGAAGTCACCCTCAACCAGTGGGGCGACTACTATCCCGGTTACATGTTTGCGCTGACCGAGGATATCGAGAAGGTCCGCGCTGAAGAGGAAAAGAACGCCGCCGCGCGTGAGGACGAGCTCGACCCTGGCGCCGTTTCCAACGGCCTGCAGGGCGACGCCATTCAGCCGCTCACCATCCGCGGCAACCAGGGCGACTGCGTGCGCGTGAAAGTGCGCAA
>CP070799.1:841720-847907 GCA_020343535.1 Nitrospinaceae bacterium
CCAGTAGGCCTTGCAGGCCAGGAACAGGTTGTGCAGGTTGGCCTTGGCATCCGAATCGTAGGCGCGCTGCTTGTAAGCACTGAACTGCGGAATCGCGATCGCCGCCAGAATACCGATGATGGCAATAACGATCAGCAATTCGATCAGGGTAAAACCCTTTTCATTCTTGGCTGCATTCAATCTGGATAACATGCGGTTGTTCTCCTCTCGTTGGGTTGAATAATACCTAATTTGGTTTCCGCCGCGCGTAAACGTATTTTGTTCCCCTTTAAATGCAATCGAAATGCCAAAAATCAAAAATTAAAAATATTTTCAATAACTTTCCATTTTATAAAGCTTTAGGCGTATAACCCGCGGTTTTTGAACCGGTGGGAGCGCTCGCCTCCTCACTCTTAACGACAATATTTGTCATTGGCGGTGACAATATATGACAGTCTTTCGATAAAAATTCCAGGTTTTTTCAACATTCCTCGCCTCTTACCTGAGGGCAGGGCCGCGCCAAGGCGGCCTTGGCCCACCGGCTAAGAGGTGGAAAGTGCACCGGCAGGCCCCTGGGTTGCGCTATACTTTCGATATCAGAATTCTCCGGTGAATCCCCATGCCAGCAAAAATCGACCTGAAAACCCAAGCAAAACCGGCGGTTCTTGGAGTCCTCGGGGGAAGTTTCGACCCTGTCCACCTCGGCCACCTGACCCTTGCCCGCGAGGCCAAAAACCGGTTTGGCCTCGACCGCGTGATTTTTGTGCCCGCGTTTCACTCGCCGCACAAGCTGGACCGGGAAATGGCGGCCGCTCATCATCGGTTGCAAATGCTGCGCCTGGCACTGGCAGGAAATCCGGAATTTGAAGTTTCACAACTGGAACTGGAGCGTCGAGGCCCCTCATATACTATCGATACCCTTGATACCTTGTGTCTGCTTCACCCCGCTTGCAAACTCAACCTGATCATGGGCATCGACACCTTCCGGGCCATTCACACCTGGAAGGAAGCGGCCCGCGTGCTAACAGCCTGCAACCTGCTTGTCAGCACGCGGCCGGGTCACACGCTTTCGCCGCCAGAGACCCTCATCGATCATTTGTCCGGCGACGGCGGCATCCCTCCCTACCCGCTTCCTCCCTCTATAGACGAGGGGCTCTCTACCTTCCTTCACCGCGAAGGCAAAACCCGGCTGGTGTTTTTTCCCATCCCCCCTGTGAACGCTTCTTCGAGCGAAATTCGGCGGCGAATTCGCGCCGGATTGGAAACCAGAATTATGTTGCCACCCGAAGTTGAAAATTATATTATTGAAAATCGACTTTACCGGACAGGATTCCCACCGCAAGCAGGTTGAATGAGTGAGCCATTAAATGATTTGCAGCGTCTGGTCGTCCATGCGGCGGTGGAAAAACAGGCCGTCGACATTCTGATTCTGGACCTGAGAAACCGTTCGGATTTGACAGACAGTTTCATCATCTGCAGCGGAAAATCCAGGATTCAGGTGCAGGCCATCGTCGACTCCATTCTGGAACACGTCGAGAAATCTCCCCATAAGGTTTTTGCCGTCGAAGGGTACTCCTCGGGCCACTGGGTGGTGGTGGACTTGGAAGACGTCGTCGTGCATGTGTTTTACGAAGAAACCCGGCGGCATTACGACCTCGAACGGTTGTGGGGGGACGTGCCGGTGATCGACGCCGTTGGGCTTTAATTTTTTACCTGGAGATACACGTTGAATGAAAGCGAACAAGCTGCCTATATTCAAGACCAAGCTGGAGGAGATTCGCTCGAGCCTGGTCGGGGATGTGGAAAAAGTCATAAAATCCTCACAAAAGGATATGTCCGCCCCCGCTCCCGATATCACCGATGGCGCGGCCCAGGCCTATAACCTGCAACTGATGCTGGAGCTCGGCGAGCAGGACTGGCAAAAACTGAAAAAGGTGGAAGACGCCCTGAATAAGATTAAAACCGGCCATTACGGCATCTGTTCCGAATGCGAGCAGCCCATTCCAGAAGCCCGGCTTGAGGTGGTGCCCTTCGCAGAATATTGTGTTGGTTGCATGAATGACATCGAGAAGGAGGCGCAGAGCCACCCGTAGCGCCGGTTTTGGACCCGCCTTCCCGGGGCGGCATGAAGTGGAGCCAGACATCATCTTGCCCAGGGGATCTGGGGCGGCGCGGCGGGGAAGTTCCCTGATCGCGCACCCGGCCTTGAGTCCGGATGGCCGGGCTGCTCGCCACGGGCGTTTCTTTTCTCATTTAAATTGAACATGGGCCAAGACGGCCGCCCTGTCCCATTTAATATCCAGCCGGGTAGAGACCTTGTCGTTAAAATACATCCTCATTCTCCTTCTGTTCACCCTGGTTTCGACCTATATCGCCTTTCTGAATCCGCATGAGGTGGAGGTCTTCATATCACAGAACCGTTCCATCCACCTGCCCATGGTGCTGCTCCTTTTCAGCTTCATCCTGTTCGGCGTGGTAGTCACCGTTTTGCTCAACTGGATGCACCAGTTTCGAAAAGCCCTCAAGCGCTCCGGCGACCATTTCCGCGAAAAAAGGGAAAAGAAAAAACTGCGGCAGTTCGAACAGCTTTATGAAAAGGCCGAAAACCTGGTCAACGCGGGACGCTTGGACAAAGCCCAACTCCTTCTTGAAGGAATTCTGGAAAATCACCCCAACCACATCGGTGCGCTGTTCCACCTAGGCAACATCATGAACAAGAAGGGGGAGCGGGAAAAGGCGCTGGAGCTGCATGCCATCGCCGCCCGCCAGGCACCGGAAAATATCAAGATTCTTTCCCACCTTGCCGAGGATTATTCCGCCGCCGGCCTGCCTGGCAAGGAAATCAAGGCCCTCGAAGCCATCAAGCGCTTCTCCGCCGATTCCCCCGAGGTGCTCGGCAAAATGCGCGACTCTTACCTGAAAAACAAGAACTGGGCTCAGGCCACACAGGCCCAGAAGAGAATTCTCTCCTTGGCAAACAACGAGGAGGATCGGCACCGGGAACAAAGGCGGCTGAGCGAGGTGACCTACGCCAAGGCCATCGACCATTTCGAGAATGGACATAAAGATATAGGCATCTTTGAGCTCAAACGGGCTATTAAGGCAGACAGCACGTTTCTCCCCGCCCATATCCGGTTGGGGGATGTCCTGCTTGCCGCGGGCGAAGCCAAGGCCGCCCTGAAGGCCTATAAGACGGCCTTCGAAAAAACCGGATCGCCCGTCTGCCTTCTGCGCATGGAACAATATTACACCGATGCCGGCCAACCCGAGGAGATGATCCAGGTCTACCGCAACGCCATCGATAAGGCCGCGGACAACGGCAAGGAAACCCTGACCCTGATTCTCGCCAAGCTGCTGCTCGGTCTGGGTAAGGCGGAAGAGGCGATCGAACTTTTGAGCGAGGTTGCCCGCAACGGTCTTTTCCTGCACGACCTGCTGCTGGCCGATGCCTATCTGGAAAGCAACGACACCACGGGGCAGGCTGAAAAGCTTTCCCGATCGGCCTATGAAAAGGCCATCGCCTCCTTCCCGGCCTTCACGTGCAGCCAGTGCCACGCCCCCGCAGGCCAGTGGCAGGACCATTGCCCAGCCTGCCATCGCTTAAACAGCCTCACGGCATCGATCAACTGCTGATCGACCTTTTCCGCTAATAATAACCAGCTATCCAATTTCCCGGACGCAAGTAGCAACGTGCCGCCGGTTCACGGGCGTAGTGCGGGTGCATTTTATTCTGCACAATGGAATATCGGGCGGAAGAGAAAATCGGAGGAGGGAGAAAACTCCCGGCCGCCCCTTCACTGCGGGCAAGGCGGCCGGGGAAGGATCATTTCTTTTTCATGAGCTGCAGATCGAGGATGTTGCTGTTTTTGGCGAACACCTTGGCCGAGATGAGAACCTCCTTGTCGAGGACGAAATACATCCCCGTCTCGGGATAACGCGCCACCTGGGAGGACAGTGAATTCGGCATGCCGTACTTGCCAATGAGGTCGGTGAACTTGGCGCCAAGCTTCAACCCTTCGGCGAAAGTGCCCTTGAAGGTGGGTAGCACTTCGATTTCCTCGAGGGTGCCTTTCCGGCTCATGGAGTGCACCACCACGCCGTGATTCGCATATTCGATGGCGATACTGTCATTCTGCGGTTCAGTACCGCGATTGACGATGATGTTGTGCGGAATCCCCAACTTTGCAATGACGTCCTGCAGCGGCATGCCGACTTGAAGGTCTTTACCGATGACCAGGGGCGCGGCTTCCTGCGCCATAACAGGCGTCGCCAAAACTGCCACCCACATTGCCAGTGCTATCGCTTTAAACAATTTCACGGCTTCCTCCTTACCTTAGAATTATCGGTTCCCAGTTCGATTTAATCGATTTTATTGAGGTTCAATGTAATTCTTTTCCGTGGCATTTCCCACACTCATTTAATTATTATAACCGCTAATTTCGGTTTCGTTAAGATTTTCTTATACTTACGGAAGTTTTTTCGCGCTGCCGAACCCCTGCCGCCTGTTTTTTCTCCAGAGGGGGGGGATCACTCCTCCATCCCCGGATTCAGATTTCTCCGGCGGTCCCGCTTCTGCCGGGTTTTTTCCTTCTGCATCTTTCGCCAGCGGGCGGTGTCCTCCTTTCCGGGCATGAGCCGCAAACCCCGCTCCGGCTCATCCGTTTCGATGCGGACGGGCGCCGCCTTCTTCCCGGGCTTGGCACCCTTGGCGTGATGTCTTCGGCCCTCATCGACCTCCTTGGCGGTGAGCGCCGACTCCATCTCCAAAAGCGGCTTCGCTCCCTTGAGAACCTGCCGTTTATAAAGGGCTTCTCCGCGCGCTTTGATTTCCCGGCCGTTGACCAGCCCGGTTTTCCACGGCACCGGAATTCCTTCCGCGCCGTAAAGCGCCCCTGCCAGCGCCCCGGTGAAAGCACCCAGCTTGTCCGCCGCGCGGCCCCGGCCCAGGCTCTGAATGAGCGCTCCAGCAAAATCGGGTGAACGCAGCACCTCCATGAGCGAGAGCGGTAACAGCGTGAGGACATAGGCTTGGGACGCATGGAAAATCGCGGACCCGGTGGCTTGGGAGGCTTTGCGCGTGATGGCCTCCTCCAGGGTTGCAAGCGGCCCCGGCCAGCAGGCTTCAAGCTCCAGGAAAATCTCAGAAAGGGATTTCCAGACCCGTGGGCCGAAGTCCGCCTCGGGCGCGAGGGCGCTCATGCGGTAATAGTCGGCGGCGCGGCCCGCCGCTTCCGCGGCCTCCTTCAAAATAGCGCGGGCCGCGCTGTCATTCAGGGGCTCCTGCGTCACGGCCAAGCTCAGCAGGCGAGCGGCCAAAAATGCCAGGGTGGCCAGGCCCTCGACTTCCCAGGGGTGGCGGCTCATCAACGCCCCCGCCTCGATGCACTGCCCGAGCAGGGCCTCCGGATTGTCGCGCCAGTAAATGGCGATGGGTACCGCCATCGACAAAAACGCGCCAGTGATGTCCAGGCCCTCGGCCGGCACCCCGGGGGCGCGTTGAAACAGGGATTGCACCGCGCGGCGGAACGGGCTGCCGGCGTGCCGGAACACACCAAAATATCCCTCGGGTCCGCCCCGGGCCAGCTCCTCGAACGAGCGGGAAAAATCCTCTCTATCGATTTTCCGGCGGCGCAGCACGGAATCGGCCACCACGAGGGCGGCCTGCGTTTCGACCCCGTACAGTCCCGTCATCTTGTAATGCTTTATGCCCTTGCCGATGAAGGGACGCACATCCTTGAATCCGTCCAACTCGCCGAAACACTGGCGGATGGTTTCAGGTTTAAGGCCTCGCACCGCCCCTCCCATGGCATCGCCGATGGCGAGGCCAAGCCAGGCGCCAAGCACTTTATCTTGCAGGGTATCCATAATTAGCGGACGTGTCGTTAGGTTTTACCTGGGATGAATCTCGATCAACGGCGTCGGCCGATCCTGCCGGGCGAGGATCATTTCCGCGCTGGAGTCGCCGAGCGCCTGCCGCGCGGTGATCGCGGCGATGTCAGGATGGTTGTTGGTTTCGCTCAAATGCATGAGGACCACGGTTTTCAATCCGCCGTGGCCGGTCGCGGCCAGAAGCTCAGCGCAAGCCTCGTTGGAGAGGTGGCCCACATCGCTCTGAATTCTTTTTTTGGTCGACCAGGGGTAGGGCCCCGCATGCAGCATGTCGACATCGTGATTGGCCTCCACCATGAGCGCGTCGGCCCGCTGGAGG
>CP070799.1:848007-854189 GCA_020343535.1 Nitrospinaceae bacterium
GATCCTGGCGAGCATCGTTTCGATATCTTGTTCGGTGTGCGGGATGTAGCGCATGGGGCGGCTGACCGGAATCAGGAGGTTATTGCTCGTTCTCGCATTGTTTTGCGTATTGATCGGCATCCATCAACTTGTCCAGTTCCTTGGGGTCGGACAGTTCGATCTCGATGATCCATCCCTTACCGTGGGGATCGGCGTTGATGAGTTCGGGCTGGGTTTCCAGATTCTTGTTCACGGCGGTCACCCGCCCGCTGGCGGGGGCGAACAGGTCGGAGACGGTTTTTACCGACTCGACGACGCCGAAAGTGCCGCCCTGGCTGAGTTGTGCGTCCATTTTGGGAAGTTCCACGAACACCACGTCTCCCAGTTGATCCTGGGCGAAAGTGGTGATGCCGACCACGCCCCGGCCGTTATTGACGCGAATCCATTCGTGCTCCATCGTGTATTTCAGGTCTTTGGGGAACTCCATGTCGCCTCCCTTATTGAGTGACTTTGATTTTATTTGAAAATTATTTTTTCACGCGGCTCGGCAGAAAAGGCGTCGTCACCACCTCGACGGCCACCGGCTGGTTGCGGATCTCCACGTCCAGCCGGGTTCCCGGCGCCGCGAGCTCCCGGGGCACGTATCCCAGAGCGATCCCTTTGTTGAGGGAAGGGGAAAAGGTGCCGCTGGTCAGTTCCCCGACCGGTTCGCCGTCCTGCAAAATTCTGTAGTGCGGCCGGGGAACGCCCCGTTCGAGCAGCGCCAGGCCCACAAGCTTGCGGGCGGGGCCGGACTCTTTTTCGCGGGCGATAGCGGCGCGGCCGATGAACTCTCCCTTGCCAGGCTTCACCACCCAGCCCAGGCCCGCTTCCAGGGGCCCGGTCGCGTCGCTGATGTCATTGCCGTAGAGGGCGTAGCCCATTTCCAGACGGAGAGTGTCCCGCGCGGCCAGGCCAACGGGCTTCAGGGCCCACGCCCGGCCCGCGTCCAGCAGGCGGCGAAACAGTGGTTCCGCCTGTCCCCAGCCGGTATAGATTTCGAAGCCATCCTCGCCTGTGTAGCCGGTTCGGGAAATTATACAATCATTATTGTGGATTTTCCCTTTTTTAAAGTGGTAATATCGCAAGTCTTCCAAGGAAACGTCGCACAGGGGTTGAAGGAGGGCTTCGGCGTGCTTTCCCTGAAGGGCCAGTTGGGCGGTTTTGAGGCTGATGTCGCTGATTTCGACTTCGAATGACCCGGCCCGGTCCTTAATCCATCGAAAATCCTTTTCGGTGTTCGAAGCGTTCACACAAAGAAAATAGTGGTCTTCGGCAAAGCGGTGGACGAGCAGGTCGTCCACGATGCCGCCCTCCCCGGTGCACATGAGGGTGTAGAGGATGGACCCATCGCCCATTTTGCCGACATCGTTGGTGAAGATATTTTGCAGAAGCGCGCGCGCGCCTTCGCCCTTGAGGTCGATTTCCCCCATGTGGCTGACATCGAAGAGGCCCACGCCGTCACGGACCGCCAGGTGCTCCTGGATAACGCCGGCGTACTGAATGGGCATACTCCAACCCGCGAAGGGCACCATTTTCGCTCCGAGTTCCTTGTGGACTTCGAAGAGGGGCGTGGTTCTTAAGCTGGTGGAAGAACCTTGAGACATGATCGGGGAATTTGGTATCTTGTAGAATAGTGTCTGTGGCTTGTATAGCTAATTTCCCGGCGGATCGCAAGGAAGAAAACCGCGCGGGTTTGCCAGGAGAGCGGAATAAAACACCATGACGGGAAAAAAAATAAGATTCGACGCGATTCTGGTGGCGGGAGAGGGCGAGTCGAGTTATAAGGTGTACCACCGTCACAAAGCGTTCCTTGAAATCAACGGCAAGCACATTGTGAATTATGTGGTGCAAACGTTGCAGCAGGTGGAGGCGATCGCCCGGATCTTCATCGTTGGCCAAAAAGAGCCCCTGAAGGCCGTGCTCGCGGAAGGAAATATAGGCCTCGACTACCCCAAGCCCATTTATGTGATCGCCCAGCGCGCCAATCTCTACGAGAACATCTGGCACACGTTTCTTGAATCCCTGCCGGATTCGGTGAACCGTGAAGAGGTCGACCGCACCGAATACCGGGACAAGGCGGTGTTGATCGTCCCCTGCGATTCGCCCCTCATCACCCCGCACGAGGTGGAGTATTTCATCCGTCACGCCGACCTGGAGAATCATGACCACGTTCTCGGCCTGACGGCGGAGGAAAGTCTCAAGCATTTCTACCCGGCGGACGGGAAGCCGGGCATCAAAATGGCGTATCTCCACCTCAAGGAGAAAAGCTACCGACTGAACAACCTGCACCTGGTCAAGCCGGTGCGTATCGAGAACCGGCATTACATTCAGAAAATGTATCAGTACCGCTACCAGCGAAATTTCAAGAACCTGATCCTGTTCGGCCTGTCGCTGTTCGGCAAGGACAAGGCGGTGCATTACCGCTACTACATTGGCTTGCAGATGGGTCTCCTATTCGGCGGCCTGGGGTGGAACAGGCCGCTCAACTATTTCAGAACCTGGACGCCGAAGCGGAAGCTCGAAGAATCCATCTCCACGATCATGAAAACCCGGTTCGTTGCGATGGAGGTGCCGTTTCCCGGTGCCGCGCTCGATATTGACAACGACAGGGATTACGAAACCATGAAGGCGCGGTTCGATGAGTGGCGCGAGTACCTCAGCCATCCCGAGAATTCCCTTCTTTCATTTTCAAATTAGAACCGCCGCCGAGGTGAGGCCGAAAGTGGCGGGCGGCCCCATGGGCCTGATATCGTATTCAACGAATTCATGAAACAGAACCAGATCAGGAATTTTTCCATCATCGCGCACATCGACCACGGGAAGTCCACGTTGGCGGACAAGCTGATCCTCGCCACCGGCGGTCTGGAGAAGCGGCAGATGAAGGACCAGGTGCTCGATAGCATGGATCTGGAGCGCGAGCGCGGCATCACCATTAAGGCGCAGACGGTGAACCTGCGCTACAAGAGCCCGAACGGCGGCGAGTACGGCTTCAACATGATCGACACCCCCGGCCACGTCGACTTCACCTACGAGGTGTCGCGCAGCCTGGCCGCTTGCGAAGGGGTTCTCCTGGTGGTGGACGCAACCCAGGGCATTCAGGCGCAGACCATCGCCAACCTCAACCTTGCGATGAAGCACAACCTGAGCATCATCCCCGTTATCAATAAGGTGGACCTGCCGAGCGCCAATCCCGATTCGGTCAAGGAACAATTGGAGGATGTGCTGCAGGTCGAGGCGCACGACGCGATCCTGGCGAGCGCCAAGGAGGGCATCGGCATCGACGAACTGATGGAAGCCATCGTCGAGCGCATTCCCCCGCCGGTGGGCGATGCGGACAAGCCGCTCAAGTGCCTGCTGTTCGACGCCTGGTACGATTCGTATCGCGGCGTCATCGTGCTTGTCAAGGTGGTGGAAGGCTCGCTCGCGGTGGGCGATGCGATTCTCCTGATGGCGACGGGGAGGAATTTCGTGGTCGAGGAGCTCGGCATCCTCACCCCCCGGGCGAAACAGGTGACCTCGTTCAAGGCGGGCGAGGTCGGTTACATGATCGCCAACATCAAAGAGCTCGATCAGACCAAAATCGGCGATACCGTCACGCACGTGGCGCAGCCCACCGACGCCCCGCTGCCGGGCTACAAAGATGTCAAGCCGATGGTGTTTTCCGGTCTCTATCCCATCAGCGGCGATCAGTACGAGTTGTTGCGCGACGCCCTCAAGAAGCTGACCTTGAACGACGCGTCGGTGAGTTATGAGGCGGAGACCTCCAGCGCCCTCGGCTTCGGGTTTCGCTGCGGGTTTCTTGGGTTGTTGCACATGGAGATCGTCCGCGAGCGCCTGGAGCGGGAATACAACGTCGAACTGCTGACCACCGCGCCCACTGTCGTCTACAAAGTCATCACCACCAGCGGCGAGGTCATTCACATCGATAATCCTTCGAAGCTCAAGGGCATCAAGAACGTCGATCGCATGGAAGAGCCGTACGTACGCGGCACCATCATCATGCCGGAGGAATACATCGGCGCCATCATGGGGCTGACGCGCGACCGCCGCGGCATCCAGACGAAGATGGAATACCTGGCGCCGGGCACGGTGCTTCTCGAGTACCACCTGCCCTTCAACGAAATCGTCCTCGATTTTTACGACCGCTTGAAATCCAACACCCGGGGCTACGCCTCGTTCGATTACGAGTTTTTGGATTTCAGGGCCTCGAATCTGGTAAAGTTGGATATTCTGCTGAACGGCGAGCTGGTGGACGCGCTGTCCCTGATCTGCCACAAGGACAAGGTCTATTTCCTGGGCCGCGACCTCGCCAAGAAATTGAAAGAGCAAATCCCCCGGCAAATGTACGAGGTGGTCATTCAGGCGGCGGTGGGCACCAAGGTGCTGGCACGCGAGACGATCAAGGCCCTGCGCAAGAACGTGCTGGCCAAGTGCTACGGCGGCGACATCACGCGCAAGAGAAAGCTGCTCGAAAAACAAAAAGCCGGCAAGAAGAAAATGAAACAGGTGGGCAAAGTGGAGATCCCACAGGAAGCCTTTCTCGCGGTGCTGAGGACCGATGGCAAATCCTAAGACAAAAAACGCCGACACCGGCAAGGCGAAGGCGCCCAAAAGCGTTTTTCGCGAGTACGCCGAGGCGATCGTCATTGCGTTTTTGCTGGCGATGTTCATCCGCACCTTCATCGTGCAGGCCTTCAAAATCCCGTCCGGCTCGATGGAAACCACCCTGCTCATCGGCGATCACATCCTTGTCACCAAGTACTCCTATGGCATCCACATTCCCAATGAGATTTTGCTGATCGGCACACAGCTGTTCAGGGACATCGTCCTGTTTCAGGAAGTGCCCGAACGCGGCGACATCATCGTCTTCAAATTCCCGCGCGATGAAAAGCGGGACTTCATCAAGCGGGTGATCGGCCTGCCGGGAGAAATACTCGAAGTGCGGCGGCAGAAGGTGTTCATCAACGGCAAGCCGTTCGACGATCCGTACGCCCGCCACACCAAGCCGCCGCCCGACGAGCCCTTTTTCCCGAGGGACGATTTTGGCCCGGTGCGCGTGCCCGAGGGCCACGTTTTCGTGATGGGCGATAACCGCGAAAACAGCGAGGACAGCCGCTTCTGGGGGTTTCTCGACATCAATAAAATCCGCGGCAAAGCCCGGTTCATTTACTGGTCCTGGAATGGGCCGGAACGTTCCGTCCGCTTCGACCGCTTCGGCAAGGTGCTGGAATGATACCGACCCACCCCCGGCCCCGACGATGCCCGTCTCTCTCCGCCTGATGGAACAGTTAAAAAACCTGCTCGATCGTTCGCGCACCGTGATCCTCGATTTCGATGGTCTGCTTGCCGATTCCGAACCCTACCATTATCGAGCCTACAACGAAGTGTTTGAGCGTTACGGGCACACCCTCGACCCGGACGAGTACTGGGTGGAGTGGACCTCCAAGGGAAAGGGAATTGCGGGAGAGATCAAGCGTCATCACCTCGAACTGCCGGTGGACCCGGTGGACCTGCGTCAGCAGAAATTCGAGGTGTATTCGCGTTTTTGCAAGAGCGGGGCGATCCGGTTGTTTCCCGAGGCGGTGCGTCTGGCCAAGGTTTTGGCCACCCGCCACACCCTGGCGATTGCCTCGGGATCGTTCAGCCACGACATCCGGGCGATTCTCAAAAACGCAGGAGCGATTTCGTTTTTTCCGCTGATCCTCGGCAAGGAGGCCGCGCCCCGCGAGAAGCCCCACCCGGACATTTTTCTCAAGGCGGCGCAGGCGGCCGGCACCGATCCCGAAGCCTGCATCGTGGTGGAAGATGCGCTCAAGGGATTAAGAGCCGCTCGCGAGGCTAACATGCCGTGCGTCATCATCCGCAATCCGCTCAATCGGGATATCCATTTCACTGGCGCGTCGCTGGTGCTGCCCAGTCTTGGAGAATTCGTTGCGTATGTGGAGCGATTGAATCCGCCCGCCTGACACGGCGGCTATAAACGAGCCGCGGGTGTCAGATTTTCTTGAACAGGGCCTGCAGGGGGGGAAACTGCGGAAAGTTCAGGCTGGGCACGGCTTTTTTGATCCACGGCCTTAGCGCCAGATAGATGTAGGCCAGCCCGAGAAGAAACAGCGGAACACAAATCATAAAAATCAGAATATTGATGACGATCATATTCT
>CP070799.1:854289-860457 GCA_020343535.1 Nitrospinaceae bacterium
GGCCGGTTGGGTATTTTTAGCCTCAACAACAGTTGATTCAGCGTCAGGTCTTCCTGTTGCAGGAAGGCCAGGCGTCTCTCGAGCAATACTCCCAGGTGATGACCCATGCGCTGGGAGGGGCTCCAGTGCCGGTAGCGATCTAGATAGCCGAGGGGATTTTTCACCGGCGGCCCCCCGGGAGCAAAATACAAATAAGGCACGACCCCGACGATCACGGTTCCGGAAAATTTCGGGCTGGAAGCAAAATCTTCCAGGTAGGGCAAAGGATTGCTCCCCACGGTGGCCAGCTGCAGCGGGCGCTCGCCCATGGCGCTTTCATAAACATCCATGTCAAAATCGAACAGCATCCGCGAGGAGCCGATGAGGACCGTGCGATTCGGGTTTTCATCGAGCAACACGCGCCGGCTTGCCCACAAATCCGCCGTGTCATTGAGCGTGGGCCGGTACCCCATCTCGCGGCAAGCGCTCTCCCAGCCCAGCGCGAGCAAGGCCACAAGCGCCAGGCAAATAACAGCCAGCTGCGCCCATGGGTGCCGGGGTATGATTCGCTCCAGGCGGTAGGTTTTAAAACTGGAAGTAGATGAAGGCATTCGCCCCTCCCTGCGTTAATATCAAACCTGCGAGCATCACCACCCAGATAATGACGACGAAAGCCGCGGGAAAGGATTCCATCGCGTGCTCCAAGCGTCTTTCCCGAAGGAAAACATGGGCGCCCAGCAACCCGAGCAACACCCCCGCGACCTGAATCATCTCACGGGTGGACAACAGTTCCGCCCCGGCGGCATGCCCACCAAAGAGCGAACCGAACAATTGCCAGGCCGAGGCAAAATCGCTGGCGCGGAAAAACACCCACCCCAGACAAACCAGGATGAAGGTCAACAAGCCCCAGACGAAACGACTCAGGGCGGTAGCGGCCCAGCGATGCCCGCCGAACCATTGCCTTAGCAGATGTTCCGCGCTCAAATAAAACCCGTGCAGGAGGCCCCAGGCCACGAACGTCCATGACGCGCCATGCCAGAGCCCCCCCAAAAACATCGTGATGAATAAATTGGCCACCGTCCGGCCCCGCCCCTTTCGATTGCCGCCCAGGGAAATATAGAGGTAGTCCCGCAGCCAGGATGAAAGGGTCATGTGCCATCGGTTCCAAAAGTCGGAAAAACCCACCGCCGCGTAGGGCGAACGAAAATTATCGGGAAGAATAAATCCCAGACACAACGCCACTCCGATGGCGGCGGTGGAATACCCGGCGAAGTCACAAAAAATTTGCGCCGAAAACGCGAACAGGCCCACCCAGGCATCGAGCAGATGCACCGGGCCTTCGTGGAACCCGAACACCGTGTCGGCGGAAGAGGACAACAGGCTGTCGGCCAGCACCACCTTTTGAAACAAACCCAACGTCATGAAATACAGCCCCCAGCCCAACTGATCGCGGGTGGCTCGCCGGGGCTCCCGGCATTGCGGCAAAAATTCTCCCGCCCGGACGATGGGCCCGGCCACGAGTTGCGGGAAAAAAGTCACATACAGCGCAAAATCGAGAAACGAGCCGGCGGGCCGGGAGCGGCGGAGATAAACATCCAGCGTGTAGGAAAGTGTCTGAAACGTATAAAAGGAGATCCCCACCGGAAGAATGATGCTGGGCGCCGCGGCTTCATAGGGGATGCCCGCCGCATGCAGGAGGGCGATGAAGTTTTCCAAAACAAAACCACCGTATTTGAAATACCCCAACAGTCCCAGGTTGCCGGCGAGGCTCAGGCACAAGAGCACCCGCCTCCGGCCCGGGGCTTCCTCGTCCGCGAGAGATTTGGCGACGAACCAGTCGAGCAGCGTTGAAATCCAAAGCAAAAGAACAAACGGCGGGTTCCAGGCCGCGTAGAACAGATAACTCGCCACCAAGAGAAACGACTTTCGCCCCCGCCACGAGGATGCCGTCGAATGCACCCCCGAATGCACCCCAAGGACGAGCAGGAAAAAGACCAGGAAGGTGAGGGAGTTAAATAGCATACCCGCCTGCATCCCCTTCATTGTGAGAGTAACTTGGACTGGCTAGCCCACTGGCTGCGAAACTGCACCCGGGAAAGCGCATCAGGAATGAGACCCAACCACGGCCGCGCGACATTGACTCGCGGGCTTCACGACGTTCATGGCGCAGGCCAGACGGCCGAACCGGTTCGAAGGCAAACCCGCCTGCCCCAACCCTTCATTCATACTCTTCCGGTGAGGTGGTTCCCCAGACCCGATCGTAAAGGCCACGCAAATGACCGCGGGCGCTTTTCAGGCTTTCGTAAACCCACCCGCGGTCATAATAAAAAATATTCATCAATGTGTTTCGGGGCTTATCGTCCGGATTCATTTGGCGGACACTGTGCCAACTTTCGGGATTCACTCCGAACGCATAGCCTGAATTGGGCATGAAAGGCACCACGGTTCCCTCGTCGAACGAACCGTCGTCGCGTCTTTCATGCAACAGGGTTCCAAGATGAATCTGAGACTCATCGGCGGGAAGGTAGTACTGGGTCGTCAGGGCTTTACGAGCGGAGTCCGGATGGATATTTATTTTGTAGCCGGCAATGTCTCTAAACAGAACCGGGAATGAATTGATTTTTATTTTTGCAAGCTGCCGGCCGACTACCCTTTGCAGGTTCGTGGAAAATTTTTCCTTGTAGGCGGCTTGCACCAGGGGGGATTTCATCTGGCATGCCATTTCACGCCAGAAGGTCCTTTGGCTTCCCGGCAGCCGCTCGATATTCGCCGGCAGCAAGTCGAACTTCAGGCGGGCGCTGCGGCCATCGGGCAGCAGTGCATCGCTGTGCCGCAATTCCCGATAATATTTCCCATCGGGAAGGTTCTCCAGTATGTCCGGATAGAGGGCCGGGTCGAATGGTGAAACCAGGGCAAGGTGGTCGAACGGACACGGCCGGAGCGGCGTGTCGTGAATACGGTCACTGAGGTATTGGCCAGCTTTTTCGAGGGCGCCCATGGAATTGATATGAAAAATTTCGCGTTGTCAACGATCCGGGCGATCAGACCCGGTGGGTTAGCAATCAATATTGGCGTGCCCTCCAGGGTTGTCCGTCAACACCCCCCCGAGGGACCACCTTGGCCGGCTCTCCAATGTTCCGGCAAAGATTTGCGGTTGATGCTTTCCATCAAATGATCGAGAATGTCCCTGCCATGGGTAAACCGGCGGGCAGCTTGGTTTTCAATGAAGCCATTTCGTATTTTTTTCAGGAACCGGGTATAAGGATAGTGCGTCAAATAGTGCCTCAGCATCGTTCTGCGTGTCACAGTATTGAATATGGAGGCGAAATTTCCCTCGATCTCGGCGGTGAAGTCCTCTGAATCCTCACCATTTTTCTTGAAAACCTGACAGATATTGCCGCCGTCTTCAGACTCGGATTTTTCGATCATCGAAAATCCCGCCCGCCCTGCCATTCGTTTGAGCGTGGACTCATTAAAATTATATAAATGTGCCATATGAAACGTGTTCACCGGCGCTTGGCAGGTGGCCTCCACATTCGGCACCTCGACCACCAGCAATCCCCCAGGTTTCAAACAGGAATGAATCCTTTTCAGGACCCATGCCGGATTGTCCATGTGTTCCAGAACGTGCCACAAAGTTACCCTATCGAAGGTGTCGTCTTCGAGGGGGGTGTTTTGCATAAAACCCACCGTAATATTCAGCTGATATTGATCGCGGGCGTAATTCGCGTAACCCTCATTGGGCTCGATGCCCTGGGCGTCGCATCCCAGCTTTTTCAGCAAATACAGAAATTCACCGCCGCCCGAGCCCACATCCAGAACTTTCAGCTTCGGCGCAAGCAAATGCCGAATCGCGGCGAAGCGGTTCAGGGCGACATGAGCGGCCCTGAAAATATGCTTTTTTCTCGGCGTGAAGGTTCCTTTATATTTAATGCGGTAATCCTTTTGATAATACGGGATCGGGTCCATGGGAAACGGATGGCTCCAGACCAAACCGCATTTTGTGCAAATAACTGTATTGAGCGGCGTATTGCCCCGGCCTATCTTCGATAGAACCACATGCTCACCGGAACCGCACAAGTTGCAGCGGCTGGAATCGTGCACCGTTCCCGAGTTCTCTGCGGAACCAGGGGCCAAAGGAGGGGAAGTGGACATGGGATGACGAGGGCGCTAACAAACAGATGAGTTATTAAGAAACGCTGGAAACAACCGCAACTTGAGCCACCAAACCACCGTGGAAAGGACAATCAACCGGCCGCCTTCCCGCCAGCTCCACGGCCCCTATTTTACTCAACCCGGCAGCAAAATGGCTCACAAATTTTTGGCTTGAGCTTGGCGGGAATTGTAGCACTGACAGGCCCGTTTGTAAATTAAGCCCTACGGAGGGTCACCCTCTGCCAAGCTAGATTCTCGCCTGCGCGTTCACTTCAGGGGTGCAAACTTGGCCATACTTCCCAGGCGAGGACGCCCAAAAGCATTGGAAGGATTTTGCCAAAAGCGATGGCTGTTTGTTTCAAGGCCTCCGCGGCGGTTGGCTCTCTTTCCATGGGCAGGCCTACCTCCCTTCACGCTGGCTAGCTCCTAACCGCTCGCACCACGACAAAGGCCCCCTTGTCGTGGCCTGGCTGCAAGGCTTCGATTTACATTATTTCCTCCGGGAGACGACATAGAGTTTGGACCCAACGGAAATCTTGAAACCCCGTCTCGACCAATAGCTGTTCTACCTTCACACTGTTGTAAAAAGTGGCTTCACGGAAAAATACAGAATGGGCATGCTGCTTCAGGTACTTTCTCTCAACGGGACAACCGTGATTCAGGAAACCAATCACGAGAACACCCCCCGGCTTGAGAACACGATGGATTTCAACAAACGCGGCCCTCGAATCATCCAAAAACAGAGGACGGCGACCATGAGAACGTGCTCAAAAACCCCTCCGCAAATGGCAGGGCTTCGGCAACTCCCTGGGCAACGCTCAATTTTCTGTCTTTCGCGTGCCTCAACATCGACCCCGCGGGATCGAGGCCCATCCTCACCCCGAGGCGCGCGGCGAAACGCCCTGTGCCGACGCCAACCTCTATACCCTCGCCCTCCCAGGGCAATAGAGCCCGCACGGCAAGAAGCTCAGACAGATAGGCGGCCGGGTGGCGCCGGCACCATTCGTCGTAGAGTTCACTGTGAGCCTCAAAAGGCGCTGATCGCGGCATCGTCAGAGTATCTCCTTTAACGCTGCGATGAAACGGGCGTTGTCCTCTGGCAGGGCAGTGGTGATCCTCATATAACCCGCACCCAGCCGGGGATCGTTGAGAGGCTTAACCAGGATATTTCTCTTTTGAAGACACGCGGCCAATTCCGCTGCATTGTGGGGCGCAAAATCCGCGACGAAAAAGTAGGTTGCGCTGGGATGCGTTCTTCCTCCAAGGGTCCAGATTTGACGGGCGAGATCCTCGGCCCAGGAGCGCAATTTTAAAACACGCTCACGGATCTTGTCTTCCTGCTGAAGCGTGACTAGCGCGGCGACCTGGCTTGGCCGCGCCAGAGGATACACATCATTATTCATGTTGAGGTCGTCGGCCAATCGCTCCGGCAGAATGGCATACCCGACGCGAAAACCCGCCAAACTGTGGGCCTTGGACAGCGTACGCGTCACCAGAAGATTGGCATGGCGGGGCACGAGGCGGGAAACGGATTCTCCCCCCAAGTCGATAAACGCTTCGTCCACTAGGAAACAAGTCTGGGGATGGCGCCTGAGCAAATCCGGCAATGGGCGCATATCGAACGTCCCTCCGTTGGGGTTGTTGGGGTTGACGATCACCAACAGAGTTGTCTTTCCAGGGATTTGCAACTCATTAAGATCGCACGCGAAGTCCCTTTCAGGTAAGAGCTCCGTCTGAGTGTGGTTGCGGGCGATTTCAGGAAAGAGCGGATAGGTTGGGGTCAATAGGTGGACGCGATTGCCGAGGCGATTGAAGAGCTGCCTGAGAATCAGTTCCGATCCCGCGTTGATGTGGATCAGGCGTTCCGGAATATCAAGCCGTCGAGCGATCAACCGGCGCAAGGGTTCTGAATAGGGTTCCGTGTAGTAGTTGCTCTGGGCAAGCACGCTTTGAGCCGCCGAGATCGCTTCGTCCAGTGGCGGCAACGGGTTTTCGCACAGCAGGAGCTTGATTCCCTGAAACGACCCACCCCCC
>CP070799.1:860557-866677 GCA_020343535.1 Nitrospinaceae bacterium
CCTAGTTCTTTTCGGGGTGCTGGGTGCGGCGCTTGGCGCGGGCGTTCTGGCGATGTTCAAGGTGAACGCCCTCGACCCCAGAGACCTCGCTAGCTGGGCCGATGCGGGTGTGCTGGCGCTGGTTCTGTTCTGGTTCACCGGGTTCGGTTTTCTGGGCGGCCTCGTCGCCGCGGTCCTGACCACCGGCAGCAGGAAGTTGCGCCAGGCCACCGGCGGCATCAACGACCTGCTCGACCTGCTGTCGCATCAGGTGCTCAGCCGCTTCCCAAAGGTCAGCCGCGACATCCCCCGGCGAAAGCTGGAAAAAGAGTTCGATCAACTGGGACAAGAATTCCAGAACCAGCTCAAACTTAAAAAGAGCCTCAAGGGCGCGTTCGCGGCGCTCCTTTTCGGCTGGGTCATCAAGACGCTTAAGTTTTTCTTCCTCGACGATGTGATGGGAGAGCTGCGCGGCAAGCCCGCCGAATCTGTTTCTTCCAGCGACATCGAAAGCGCGGTGCGCCGGGTGGGCGTGGAGAAATTGATGGAACCGGTGACCGACTTTTTCCTTTTGTTTCAGACTTTGAATTGTGCTTTAATGACCCTGCTGTTCGCTATTCCCTTCGGCCTCTTCTGGCTGCTCTAATGTTGGTCCTTATTGGAGGAAACCTTCCGTGTCATTGAAAATTAATGACATGCATATTTTGCAGACCCGTCGGCTGCTACCCCTTATCCTGCTTTTTTATTTTAGCGCCCTGACGGCTTTTGCTCCTGTGCTGCATGCCCACGAGTGGGACGGCGAGCCGGTCCACAAGGATTGCGCCCCTTGCCACTTCAACCAGCATTTTCCCAATATCGAGGTGCAGACCCCCATCCTACCTTCGCCGCCGAGAATTGAACGCGTCGTCCCGGCGGGCAACGTATTTCGGGCCATCCCGCGTACGCATACTTGCAGCAGCCGTTCCCCACCCCAGAATTCCTGAATCCCACTTTGCTTCGAAGTCCCTAACCCGCGCCCCGTTTCCTGTTGGCAATCGGCGCGGGTTGTGCCTGGCGGCAGGCCACCTCATTCGGGACGTGGACATCGCCAGGAGGGAGAAACCCTCTCGCAAGAATTTCGGGATCGGCCGGCGGACGGCCGCTCCGGTTCAGGAGTAACATCATGATTTTTATAATTAGTATCGTTTTCGCCATTTTGGCCCCCGCCGGGGCCTGGGGAGAAGATCTTTCATCGTCCACTGAATCCGACCGCATCCAGCGGCTTGAGAAGCGACTGGAAAAACTGGAAGCCGAGCGCGGCCCGGGCCGGCTAACGCCCCCCAATGCCGACCCATCGCGCCGCTTTAATCGGGGTATCAGCATTCCCGGTGCCCGAGCACCCCGCGCCACAGGTCCTTCGCGACGCTTCAATCCGGCTATCAGCGTGTCCGGTCTTCTGCTCGGCACACACACCAACCAGGGCAATGCCGACTCCGACCGCGAAGTCAAAACCGGCATGGATATTCAGGAAGTGGAAATCAACCTGTCCGCCAATGTGGACCATTGGTTGAGAGCCCGCCTCACCCTGGCGATGGAGGAGACCGACGACATCGAGATCGAGGAGTTCATCACCGAGGCGCTGATCGCGAAAAACCTTTCGCTACGCGCGGGAAAATTTTTCACCGAATTCGGTAAGCACAATTTGCTGCACACGCACGTCTATCCGTTCATCGATCAGCCCCTCGTGAACGAGGAGATTCTTGGAGAGGAGGGCCTAAACGAGATAGGCATGAGCCTGGACGCCCTGCTTCCCCTGCCCTTCTTTTCCTCGCTCAGCCTGCAGTTTCTAGAAGGCGACAACGACCTTTTCGCCGGGCCGCTGAATGACGACTTTCTTTATCTCGTACACTCGAAAAACCTCTTCGATCTCACCGCCGACCTCACCGCCGAGCTCGGCGGCTCCTTTGCGACCGGCAGAAACGGCGCCCCCCTGGACAGTGATGACCACACCCACCTCGCCGGAGCGGACCTCACGTTCAAGTGGAAACCCGCCGGCCGCGAGCTCTACCGGACATTTATCTGGCAAAGTGAGTTCATGAATGCTTCGGGGGTGAACGAGGCGCGGGGCATCTACAGCCTGCTGCGATACCAATTTGCCCGCAGATGGTGGGCGCAGGGACGATACGGTTTCTTCACGCGCAAAGGCGGGGAAGACCCCGGCGACCAGAACCGCATCAGTGCGCTTCTGGCGTTCGTTCCCAGCGAATTCTCCACTCTGCGACTGCAATACAACCACCTCGATCCTTCTCAGGGAGAGGTGGAACACCAGGTGCTCCTGCAACTGAATTTCTCAATGGGCTCACACCCGGCCCATGCCTACTGACGAGGAAGACTCCTAAAATGAGCAACAATAATTTTCAACAACCCGTTAAAATAGCATTCCTAATCTGTGCCATTGCTTGGCTGCTGATCCTGAGTGCCGCCGACGGAGCGCTGGCCCGCATCCGCGTGGTGACCACCACCGAGGACCTTGCCGCCATCGCCCGTGAAGTGGGCGGCGGTCTCATCCAGGTCGAATCTATAACCCGGGGCGTGCAGGATACCCACTTTATCGAGGCCAAGCCCAGCTTTATGCTCAAGGTGAATCGCGCCGATCTGTTGATCCATCAGGGTCTGGGCCTTGAAATCGGCTGGCTGCCGCTACTCGTGACCGGCGGGCGCAACCCGCAGGTGCTGGAGGGCCAGCCCGGCAACCTCGACCTGTCCCGGGCCATCGTTCCTATCGAGGTGCCTACGGGGGAGGTGGGCCGCCACATGGGCGACGTGCATCCAGAAGGAAACCCGCACTACCCACTCGACCCCGAGAACGGCCCGCTCATGGCCGGGGCCATCGCCCAGCGCTTGGCCGAGCTGGATCCTAAACATCAGAGCGCCTATCAGGAAAATCAGCGGCGCTTCGCAAATCGCATCGCCGCTAAACTTCCCGAATGGAAAAAGCGGCTCGCAGCTGTCGGCCCTCGGGTGGTGGTTACCTACCATCCCACCTGGAACTACTTCCTCAAGCGCTTCGGCATCGAAAACGCTGGCACCTTGGAACCCCTGCCCGGCGTTCCTCCCAGCCCCGCCCACCTAGGCCGGCTGGCAGAAACGATGAAGCAGCGCAACGTGAAGGTCATCTTGCAGGCCAATTATTTTGAAACTCGCAACGCAGAACTGCTGGCGAAAAAAACGGGGGCAAGGGTGTTATCAATGCCTGTTTCCGTGGGAGGCGCACCCGGGGTAGAGAATTATTTTTCTCTGTTCGACATGTTGGTGGAACGGCTGGCCGAGGCCCTGCGCCAGCCATGATCGTGATACTATCTCGAAATAGAGAGGAACCTTCATGAGCGAATTCTGGACTTTCATGGCCGCCCCGGCGGCATCCTGCCTGATCCTCTCGGTTCTCTACACCTATTTTGGCGTACACGTTCTCAAGCGCGAGATTGTTTTTGTGGATCTGTCGCTGGCGCAGCTGGCGGCACTCGGAGCGACCACCGGGATGATTCTCGATGTCCCGCCGCATTCCCCACTGGTGCCCGTGCTCGCCTTCGGATTCATCCTCGCCGGGGCGGCTTTCTTTTCCACCACCCGCACCCTCGCCGGCCGGGTTCCCCAAGAGGCGGTCATCGGTATTGTGTATGTGGTCGCGGCATCAGTGGCCCTGCTGCTCGCCAGCCGTTCACCGCACGGCGCGGAACACATACGCAACCTGATGAACGGCTCGGTGCTGTGGACAACCTGGCAAGACGTCCTGCGAATCGCCCTCGCCGGAGCCGCCGTGTCCCTCGTGCACTGGAAATATTTTCACCGCTTCCACAAGCAGTCCGAAGCCTATGCCGACCGTCGCCCCGGCGGCACGGACCGGACTCTGGATTTCATGTTTTTCGCCACTCTGGGGCTCGTGATCGTTATATCGGTGAAAACGGCGGGGGTGTTTCTGATTTTCACCCTGCTCATCGTTCCCGCCGTTTGTGGCGCGTTATTTTCCCGCACGTTCGCGGGCCGATGGATGATCGGGGCGGGCCTTTCCTCCGCCACGTCCGTGCTGGGGATCGCCTTGTCTTACGCGCTCGACCTGCCGACCGGAGCCGCCATCGTCTCCTGCTTTGGTGTTCTTTTCCTTACCACTTTCCTTCTATCCCGAGTTTTCTCAAAGCCTTTTTAATTAAAGTCTAGCTCCATTTAACCCCATGGATGCAAGCTTGACAGCCCAGCCCTTGATGGTTACATTGGAAGTTAAATGCTATATAAATTCACTCACCCCTTTTCCTCCCTTTTGGAGTCAAAATTGATGCAAGGACAACGCTTTCTGCGACGCATTTTTCTCCATATCCTCATCCTTTCCACGGTCCTCCTCTTCAACCTGCCAACTAAGGCGTTGGCCGCAGCCGACGGGAAGAATCCTGGTTCAGCGCTTGCGATGGAGGTGGCTGAAAAGGGTTGGGTCCAAGTCATCGTTCATCTGAAGACCCCTTTTGCCCCTGAGGGTTTGATGAAAGCCGAGGAAGAGGCCGGGGCACAACGGCAGCGCATCCAATCGGTTCAGCAAAAACTTCTCGGCCGCCTTGGCGGCGGAGATTTGCGGTCCGTGAAAAGATACAAATACTCGCCTCTCCTCGCGCTCACGGTGAACGAGCGCGGCCTGGCCGGTCTTTTGGCCGCCCCGGAAACCGAGAGGGTGTCGAAGGACGAATGGAAGCAGTTGGTCTTAGCTCAATCCGCACCTCTCATCGGGGCCGACGATGCGCGCGCGGCGGGGTTCACCGGAGCCGGGCAGGCGGTGGCCATTCTCGATAGTGGCGTGGATACCGCTCACAGCTTTTTCTCTGGCCGGGTGGTCTCCGAAGCCTGCTTTTCCACCGATTTTCCAGTTCTCGACTTATTCACAAATTGCCCCAACGGACTGGAATCCCAGACAGGACCAGGAGCTGCGACGCCGCCCTCCTCAACCCTTTTCGGCTATGACCATGGCACGCACGTGGCGGGCATCGCCGCGGGGGGAGACAACATTACACCTTATTCAGGGGTGGCTCCTGCCGCACCCATTATCGCCATCCAAATCACCACCAACATCGCCGACCAGAGCGTCGGCATTGTGACTTCGGACATGATACTTGGCCTGGAGCAGGTTTACGATCTGAGAAACACCTTCGATATCGCCGCGGTGAACCTCAGCTTGGGCTCCGGGAGCCACATTGCGGCCTGCGATGAGGATCCCAGCAAACCCATCATCGACACCCTGCGATCGGTGGGCATTGCCTCCATCGCCGCTTCGGGCAATGAAGGCACCACCGACGCCACCCTCTCACCCGCCTGCATTTCCACCGCCATCAGCGTAGGATCAACCGAGAAGAACGATACCGTGTCCAGCTTCTCCAACAGCGCATCGTTTCTCGACCTGCTGGCTCCCGGGGGATCCATCACATCCTCCGTTCCCGGCGGTGGCTTCGGCATAAAGTCAGGGACGTCGATGGCGACGCCGCACGTGACCGGAGCGTTCGCCGTGCTGCGCTCGAAAAATCCAGGCGTAAATGTCGTTGACATGTTGAGCGCCCTGGCCAATACAGGACAATCCATTCTGGACCCCCGAAACGGCCTCACCAAACCCCGGATTCAAGTGGATACGGCCCTCACGCAAATCCCAGGAATTTCTTCTCGCGACGACATTCTGGTGAACTTTGGCACGGGGACGGGAGGGCTGTGGGCCTACTTGAACGACACCACCTGGAAGCAGCTAAACGCCCTGGGCGTCAGCGTTCTCGCCACCGGCGACATTGACGAAAGCGGCAAGGACGACGTCGTCGTGGTCTTCCCCGGTCTTGGCACCTGGGTGTACATCGACAACATTCACTGGGAGCAGGTGCACTTCTTCGACGCCGAAGCCGCCGTCATCGGCGACCTGAACGATCAACTTGGCGAGGACATAATCCTCGATTTTGGCCCCGGCATCGGTATATGGGTACGCTATGACAACAACAACGCCACCTGGACGGGTCTCCATGGCCAGTCACCCGAATTGATGGCCGTCGGCCGTCTCGATGGCGGTGGGTACCGCGACTTGATCGTCGACTTCGGTGCATCGGGCCTGTGGGTCTGGATGAACAATGCAAGCTGGGTGCCGCT
>CP070799.1:866777-872827 GCA_020343535.1 Nitrospinaceae bacterium
CAAATTCATAAATCTTTATCCTTTTATGAACAAACACCACGGCTGAAAAGGATTCAAAAACCGCCGCTCGGAAACACGATATTTTTTTTGATTCTGCACGCTCTTTTTCTCCCCTCGCCGAAAAATTTTCAGCGCTGCCTCGGCGGCGCTCTTCAGGCTTTAAGGGAGAGGGTTTTTCAAGCATTTTCATCCCGTCCCGCCAGGTCATTCCGCCCGCGTTCTCTGATCCCCCCGGGTCCATCGGGCGGTGCCACGACCGGTGCGCCCGGGAACGGGAATGGAATTTGCAGAACTGCATGTGATCCACGACACGGCCCGCGCGCGGATGCGCCGCCGGGCCAGCCGCGTGGACTTAAAAGCGATCATTCAGTGGATTCCACTCACCCTCCGGGGTTGTTCTCTCCTCCAAGCCGGCACCCCGGGGGGTTGGGTGGTTTTCCCTATGCCGCGTCAACGGCGTACGACTCTACGATAACGGTTCAATCCATTTTTCGCCGAGGGGCTACTCTATTTGGGGGGTTAACATGAAATATTGGTCATTTTTGGCAATTATCCTTATTTCCGCCGGCTGCGCGTCGCAGCAGGGCACGCTGAATTCTTCCGTGGGGTCCAGCGCCCACCGGTATGAAGAAAACCCGCACTGGCTGGTCGAAGCCAACGCGCCGGACAACAACAAGGTGAACTGCAAGGGCCTCGGCAGCCCAACCGCATGCCGGTTTCAAACGACCCAGAAACATTCGCCGATGACCCTTCGCCCAATGAATGCGCGGGACTTCGAAAAGATCACCGCCACCAATGGTCCCCGCGTCCAAAAGGTGGAGGAAGTTAAAGAAACGGTGCGCACCACCGACCCCGCCGGCCTTACCCCCATTGAGTCCCTCGCTCTGGCGCCGAACCTACTCCCCGAGGAGGAGGGGGCGTATTTTCCCGAATTGAGCGGCGAGGCCGTGGCCGAACCGGTATTGACCGAGGAAGATATCCTGGAACCGGACGTTTCTCCCGTTGAAGCCGTAAAAGCGGTGGAAACCCCCGCCCCCTTGCCGCCGGTGCAAACAGCGAAGGTGGAGCCTATGCCGAATCCCGAGCCGGTTGCGGTGGACCCGGAATTGCTTACCACGGAGAGCAGCGCCCCCGCGAGCAAACCGGAAGCGCCGGCACCAGGCGCCACGCCCACGGAGGAATCTCCGGACCGGCCCGCCGGGACAGTGACGGTGAACCCGGGCAACACGCTCATCGGCATCGCCCAAAGCATTCATCCCGATGCAGCTTCCCGCACCGCCGTCGCCCTTTGGATGGACAATAAGGAACAGTTCATCGCCGGCAATATGAACGGCCTTAGGGCGGGAAAAACCCTGAACCTTGCAAACCTTGAACAACGGCTGGCAAAGTTGGATGAAGCTGCCGCCCGCCGAGCGCTGCGCGAGCAATGGGCCGAGTGGACGGCGAGAAACCAGCCCAAGGTGGCTCACGCGGAGCCCCCGGCCAGCGAAGCGGCTCCCTCGAACGAGGACGCGCCAGAGGCCAATGAGGCGGATGCCGAAGTGACCGCGACCCCGCCTGAGGCGAAAGGAACGGAAGACGAGATGTCCGCGTCCCAGCCTGCGGCTGAGAATGCGCCGGCGGAAAGCCCCGCCCGCGCGAGCGAGGAGGCAACATCCACCGCCGAAGCGGTTGACGCGCAGCCGAACCAGCCCGCGGCCGAAACGAACCCGGAAGCCGAAGAGGCGGAAGCCCCCACCCCCACGGCTGAACTCGCTCCCGAATCCCCTCAAGCGCCGGAAGTGAACCACGAACAGAACCCGGAAACCGCGGCTACGGCGCAGGCGGATGCCAAGCGCGCCGCGCCCGGGAATGCCAAAGCACCACAGGAATCCACCAAACCTCAGGATGCATTCACCCGCACCCTCGGCAACCTGCAAGAAAAGGTCACCAGTGTGGCGGAACACATCTGGAGCGATAGCTTAAAAAATTTCGTCACCCGCGTACGCGGGAATCCCCTGCTTAATAAAGAGCCCTGAGAGGCTGCATTAAGCAGGGATGCGATTTATGGCCGGGCCCCGAAGGGGCTCGGCGCACCCTCCCCTATCACGCCCGACCGGGCCTTCCCTAATTTAATATCCGTGTTAGAATAAATCGTCGGGTTAATCACTCCGGTCCCGTAATACCCACCCGCCCGCACATTCCATGAATCTCGATAAACTCCAACAACTTACCGGCTCAGAAAATACATACTTTCTCCAGGTGTTCCTGGTAATCTTCGCCGCGCTCAGCGCCGATTTGATTCAGCGGAAAATCCTGAGACGCCTCTACGAAAAGCTTCGCGATTCATCATCCTTCTGGGACGACGCCGTCATCGATGCCCTTAGGCGGCCGCTCACTCTCATCATCTGGACGCTCGGCATCTCCTTTGCGGCGCGCATCGTTCAGGACGCCACCGGCGCGGTCATTTTCAATTTCATCGATCCGCTGCAGGACACCCTGATCATCGCCGCGCTCACCTGGTTCGTCATTCGACTAATCCGCCGGGGCGAGAAAAACTTCATAGACAAAAAGAAGGCGATCGACAAAACCACAGTGGATGCGATTTCCAAGCTTCTTCGCATCTCCGCCATCATCACCGCGCTATTGGTGACGCTGCAGACACTGGGCTACAGCATCTCCGGCGTGCTGGCGTTCGGCGGCGTGGGCGGCATCGCCATCGGCTTCGCCGCCAAGGACCTGCTCGCCAATTTTTTCGGCGGCCTGACCATCTACCTCGACCGCCCCTTCGCCGTCGGCGACTGGATCCGCTCTCCCGACCGTGATATCGAGGGCACGGTGGAAGAGATCGGCTGGCGGCTCACTAGAATCCGCACCTTCGACCAGCGGCCGCTCTACGTTCCCAATTCCACCTTCACCACCATCGCGCTGGAAAATCCCTCGAGAATGAAAAACCGGCGGATCTACGAGACCATCGGCATCCGCTACCAGGATGCCCCCAAGATGAACGCGATCATCAAAAAAGTGCGCGAGATGCTGGAGAACCACCCGGAAATCGACACCGGCCGGACGCTCATCGTCAACTTCAACAAGTTCGCCTCCTCGTCGCTGGATTTCTTTATCTACACTTTTACCCGCACCACTGGCTGGGTAAAATTTCACGAAATCAAACAGGATGTCCTGCTCAAAATTCTCGATATCATCGAGGCCGAGGGGGCCGAGTGCGCTTTCCCAACCTCGACTCTCCATCTTGCCGACGCGGAGTTCCTCAAACATGCCGAACCCGAAAAATAGTCGCCTTCGTCCGGGGCCGCCGGGCCAGGCGCCTTCGCCCTTGCCCGCCCTCGGAAGCCTGCTGCTGGGAACGCTTCTCGCGGCCGCCGCGCCGGGCCTCGGAGGCTGCGCCCGGCTCGGCCCCTCGACCCTGGAAACGGAGCGCGGCAATTACAACATCGCGGTGCAGCGCACCAACGATGAACAACTGCTACTGAACCTGGTGCGCTTAAAATACCGCGACACGCCTCTTTTCCTTGAGGTGACCAGCGTGGCTTCGCAGTACACCCTCACCGGAAACGCCAACGCCAATGCCACCCTGGAGAGCGGCGCGGCAGGGATTTTCGGGCTGGGCGCGGGAGCCTCGATGGCGGAAAAACCCACCGTCACCTACAGCCCCCTGCAGGGAGACAAATTCATCCGCCGCGTTCTGTCGCCCGTGCCTCTTAAAAACATATCCCTTCTTTATCACTCCGGATGGAGCGTGGACCGGATCTTCCGCCTGTGCTTCCAGCGGCTTAACGCCCTGAAGAATGCCCCTGGCGCTTCCGGCCCCACGCCTTCCGTGGCACCGGACTATGAGGATTTCCAAAAAGCGGTGCGCATCGTGCGCCTGCTGCAAACGAAGGACGCCATGGATCTCCTGTACGCGGAGCCCGACGGCGTGCCCGCCCTGGTCCTCGAAATCGCCCCGGAGGCGGTGGATTGGCCGGAAACGAAGGCTCTCGCGAGTCTTCTCGGCATCGCTCCGGGAAAGAACCGGTATTTTCTTCTGTCCGGCCCGGTATCGTCGCAGGATCAGCAGATCCGCATGCAGCCGCGCTCGCTTCTCGGCATCTTGTTCTACCTGTCCCAGGCAGTGGAAGCGCCCCCCAGGGATGTGGAGCTCGGCCGCGTCACCCGCACCATCTACCCGAACGGCGATCCCTTCGACTGGACACGCATGACCGGGGATCTCCTGCGCATCGCCTCCAGCGCGCAGCCGGTGGAGCACGCGGCGGTGCAGGTGCGTTACCGGGGAACATGGTTCTACATCGATGATACGCACCTGGATTCAAAATCCACATTTTCCCTGCTGGCGCAGTTATTTTCCCTGCAGGCCGGCGAGGTCAAGGGGGATGGCCCGGTACTGACCCTGCCCCTTGGCGATTGAGTTCCCGCGCGCAACACCATTTAACTTACTGTTTTTAAATTATTTATTGTAAATTTTCCGTGGCGGTGCGGGGCCAGACGGCGGACAAAAAATAATTTTTTATTATTTACCCTTTTTTTCTTGACTGTGGTAGAATAAATTAACAGTGGAGTTGACGGACATCCTGGTTAACGGGGTTTACGCCGCGTCATCAGGGTAAAAAAGTAAAACGATGAGGTTTTATTTTAAGCCATCCACCGGGTGGTATTTTTTTGCCCTGTTCCATTCGTCCATCGACTCCGATTACAATTTGGGAAGGCCCTCTCTGAATATCAGTAGTTAGGAAAACTTTCCCACCAATAGGAGCTAGTTAGCATGTCTTCAGGTAAAGTAAAATGGTTTAACGAAAGTAAAGGTTATGGTTTCATCGAGTCCGAGGATGGCGAAGATTGTTTCGTTCACTTCTCGGAGATTCAAGGCGAAGGTTTCAAAACCCTAAGAGAGGGTCAGGACGTCGAATTTGAAAAGAGCATGGGCCAGAAAGGCCCGCAAGCCACCCGAGTGGTTCCGAAATAAATACCTTTGAATTTCAGCCGGCGGGGCTTCATGAGAAGCCCCGCCGGTTTTTTTTTGCCGGTACTTCCGTCCCGCCCTTCCTTCAGGGTTTATGGAACTGATGGAACTGGCGAAATCTCTTGATAACCGCTTGCAGCGCCACCATTGGCCCCCCGCGAACAATCTGCGCGGGAAACATCTTCCCCGCCGGACTATTGCGATCCATTGCGGCAGTTCACTGGAGCTTTTGCTTCGCACCGGGTAAAAAAAGTACCATCCCGCCTCTCCGCGGGAGCCCCGCCCAGGCCGCCGGACCGCCCTCACCGGCCTCCCGCCCCAGAGCACCACTATTTCCGGGGTTGATCGGCGCGCCGATCTGAACAAAACAGATCGAGCCCGAATGGCGTGCCGCCGATGACCGCCTCGACCTTGAGGGGGCGCAGACGGCTTTTCAAACCGGATGTCCTTGCCGTGCACTGGCGGCGGGGAACCCCCAGCGGCAAACAAACGGGGAGGAAAGGCCTGGCAAGGAAGCGCACTACCCCCTCCTGCGACCTTTCCTCTCTCACCTCCATGAATCGACGGTACTTCGCTTTCAGACGATATCAAAACCGTTCGGCCTGGATTTTCTCCAGGAGTTTAAACGGGTGTTCGTCGACGTGATTGCCGCTGAACGTGTGCCGTATGAGGTCCTTCAAGGATTTCGGCAAATCGCGCTTCAATTCGCTGGCGACGTAATCGGGCACGAACAGGTATATGGCGTCGACCTTTCTTTCGCGCACGAGGCGTTCGGCTTCCGCCACGGTTTTTTTTGCGAATTTACGGATAACCTCCTGCTTGTTTTCCTCGTAAACCGCGCCCGAGGCAGTGTGGCCGGTGCCGGAGCTGACGAAAAAGCCCTCGCGGTCCGAATATTTTTCGTGGGGTTCCTCCAGCCCTCCCACCTTGTCCAGCACTCCATTGAATGCCAGGTAAAAAACACTGTGTTGCTTGGCGGCGACGATCAGGAGGGTCGTTTCGCGACTGAACTGCGGCAACTGCATCTGAATCTTCATAACCATCCCCTATGTGGAGGGTGATAAGTCTCCATCTCAAGTATGAGGCCGGGTGC
>CP070799.1:872927-878903 GCA_020343535.1 Nitrospinaceae bacterium
GCACCCCATCGAGGCGCTGTCTCGCCTGACCCGCGACCGGGATGATCTGCTCCTGGTGGTGGACGCCATCACCGGTCTCGGCGTGTTCAACCTGCCGATGGACGAATGGGGCATCGACGCGCTCGTCACCGGATCGCAAAAGGCGCTTGAGCTGCCGCCGGGCCTCGCGCTCGTGGGCTTGAGCGAAAAGGCGTGGAAATTCAACGAACGCTCTACTTGCCCGTGCTTTTATTTCGACTTCAAAAAGGAAAGAAAGAACCTGGCCAACAAGACCTCTGCGTACACGCCGGCGGTGTCCCTCGTCATCGGCCTGCGCGCGGTCCTTAAAGACCTTCGCGAGGAAGGCCTGGAAGGCGTTTTCAGTCGCCATAACCGGCTGGCGCGCGCCACCCGCGCGGCCACCCAGGCCATGGGCCTGAAGATGGTGGCGCCGGATAGCCCGGCCGACAGCGCGACGGGCGTGTTCGTTCCCGAGGGCATCGACGGCGGCAAGCTGGTCAAAATCATCCGCGACGAATTCGGCGTAACGCTGGCCGGCGGGCAGGATCAATGGAAGGGCAAGGTCCTGCGCATCGCCCACCTCGGTTATGTGGATTCCTTCGACGTGGTGATCGCGATTTCGGCTCTGGAAATGGCGCTCAAGAAAATGGGGGCAAAGGTGGAGTTCGGCCGCGGCGTGGCCGCCGCCCAGGAAGTCCTCATGGAAGGCTATTGAGCCAGGGCGGTTGCAGAACCGGGTTCCCCCGGCCGTGTCGGGCGGGGGACGATTCAATCATCAATGGGAGTTGAAGGATGAAAATACTGGTATCGGATAACCTCTCGCCCGCGGGCGTGGAAATTTTGAAAAAGGAAGCCAGCTTCGAGGTCGATGTGAAGACCGGGATGTCCAAGGAAGAACTGATCGCTGTGATCCCGGCGTACGATGGGCTCCTGGTGCGAAGCGCCACCAAGGTCACCGCCGAGGTGATTGAAGCGGCGGCCAACCTCAAGGTTGTGGGGCGGGCGGGCATCGGCGTGGACAACATCGACCAGGAGGCCGCCGGCAAAAAAGGTATCATTGTGATGAACGCGCCGGAAGGCAACGTCATCACCACCGGGGAGCACGCCATGGCGCTCATGCTCTCCATGTCGAGAAACATTCCACAGGCCAACGCGGCGGTGCAGAATAACGAATGGGCGCCGAAAAAATTCATGGGGGTGGAGCTTTATGAGAAAACCCTCGGCATTGTGGGCCTGGGCCGGATCGGCACGGTGGTCGCCGAGCGCGCCAAGGGGTTCCACATGAAAATCATCGTTTATGACCCCTTCATTTCAAAGGAGCACGCAGAAAAGGTAGGGGTCGAGACCGTGGAACTTGCGGACCTGCTCGAGCGTTCGGATTACATCAGTTTGCACACCCCCGGTCTGCCCGGCAAGCCCCTCCTGGGCAAGGAGGAGTTCGCCGCGATGAAGACCGGCGTGCGCATCGTCAATTGCGCCCGCGGTACCCTGATCGACGAGGAAGCTCTGGTGGAGGCGGTGGGCGCGGGAAAGGTGGCTCAGGCCGCGTTGGACGTATACAGCAAGGAGCCTTTGCCCCCCGAGAGCCCGCTGCGGGGCGTGAATGGGATCATCTGCACGCCTCATCTGGGCGCGTCCACCGAGGAGGCGCAGGAAAAGGTGGCGCTGGCGATCTGCGATCAAGTGCGCGATTATTTGAAGAACGGGAACGTGAGAAACGCCATCAACGTGCCTTCCGTCGATGCCGAAACCCTGCGGAAGATCCAACCGTACCTGCGCCTCGGGGAAGACCTCGGGCAGTTTCTCTCGCAGGTGATCGAGGGCGCCGCCAAGAAGATCTCCATCAACTACCTGGGCGAGGTGGCCGCGGCCAACGTCGAGCCGATCACGATCTCCGTCTTAAAGGGTTTTCTCTGCCGCTCCATCGACGGCATCAATATGGTCAACGCGCCCTTCATCGCCAAGGAGAGGGGCGTGGAGATTCAAGAGAGCAAAAGCAGCGAAGCGCACGAATATACCAGCACCCTGCAGGTGCAGGTGACCACCGACAAAGGCACGCGCAGCCTGACCGGCAGCATATTCGGCAAGGGCGATTCGCGCCTGGTCCGCGTCGATGATTTCCACTTCGAGGCCGTGTTGTCAAAAAACATGTTGGTGCTCAACAACATGGATGTGCCCGGCGTCATCGGCAACCTCGGCAACACCTTGGGAAAGAACAACCTCAATATCGCGGGATTTCACCTCGGGCGGTTGAAGGAAAAAGGAGAGGCGATGGCCATCCTCAATATCGATTCGCCGCCGCCGGTCACGATGCTGGAGGAGTTGAAGAAAACCGAGAATATCCTGAACGTCTACAGCGTTACGCTGTAGGGTTCCCAGCGGGAAGGAAAAGCCAATCCGCCGGCCGCATCAGGCCGGCGGTTCCCCGGATTCCGCGGACCCGCTTTTCTGGCCGAACACGTTGGCGATGATTTCGTTGATCGCCTCGGGCCCAAGGATGTTGTAAACCGCATTGGCCGATTTGAAATGCGGGCTGGTGAACAAGCTCAGCACCTTCTTGCTGGTGTAGCCGAGCATCATGAACTCGTGTGCGTAATTTTCGGCGACGGTTCTCAGCGTCGCCTCGTCGGCGTCTTCATCGCCCGTGGGGGGGCCGGCGTCGGGGTTCACATCGGTCTGGATTTCGTAGACATAAATCAGGTGCCAGCCGAACTCCGTTTTCACCGGCCCGACCACCTCGCCTTCCTCGGCGGTGAACGCGGCGACTTCGAAGGGCCGCACCATGGCCCCCTTGCCGAACCAGCCCAGATCCCCGCCGCGTTTCTTCGAGGGGCATTCGCTGTGTTCCTCGGCCAGCCTGGAAAAATCCTCGCCAGCGTCGATTTTCTTTTTCAGATCTTCGGCTTTTTCCTTGGTTCCCACCAGAATGTGCCTGGCCTGAACCTTCTTTACTTTCTTTTCTTTTTTATCGGTATCCATGATCGGTTCGTCCGGATTTCAGGGTTGACTGCATAAGGGCGAACCCGCCGCCCCGGCGGAGGACCGCAAGGGGGCGCTTCGGCGGGTTCAGTTCGGCTTTGCCTGACAGCACTTCTTGAACTTCTTGCCGGAACCGCAAGGGCAGGGATCGTTGGGCCGGATCTTTCCGCCTTCCCACGTTTTATTCGGCGCCGCCTTGATAAGCTCCTCGCCGATTTTTTTCGCCTTGCGGTACCGCTCCTTGAGAATGTCGTAAAGATTGGGAATGGTTTCGTTGAGCGCCATGATCATGTCGTTGTCGGCGGGCTTAAGTCTCGCGTCCTCTTTTTCCCGCGCGCTCTCGTTGAAATAATACGTGTAATTGAAGAGGGGCGACTGTTTCTGCGAATCCAGCTCATGTTTGTAGATAGCCATGCGGATGTCCTTATTGTCATTACGCGGATCGACATCGTAGGAATCCTCGACAAAATATTTTTCGTTCCCGTAGGAAAAATCGAGCATTTCCTGGTTGCGCGGAAACATCTCGATATAGTTGACATAGCGGCCCGGCTCGAAAACGAGATAGGACATCGGGTGCCTCTCGCCGTGCGCCTTGGCCTCCATGTAGCGCTGCTTGAACAGGACCAGCAGCTCGTCGGGGAAGTCCTTGACGAACCCCTTGACAATTTCCGATTGCACCTTGGTCATCTTCGGCTGATTCGGCAGGGTGCTGGAGGTCTTATTGAAATTCATCAGAAACGTGATGCGATTTTCCGCATTTTCCTGATCCGTGAAGCAAAGGGTCACGTGGTTGCAGTCGCAAAACGGGTTCGTGCAGTAGTAGTCCTCAAGCACATACGTATTCTTGAAGTCCTCTTCCTCGAACCGGTAGGTCATGACCGAGGCTTCACTTTCCTGCTTATTGATTGCCCAGTACGCTTCGATGGGACGCCTCCTTTCAGCAAACAGCCGGCATGTCCTTGCCGGTCAACTCGAGTATCTTCCCGATGATAAGCCGCTCTGATCCCTGGGGGGCAGAGGGGTCTCGCCGCTCAAGTTGCGCACAGCGCGGATTGAATCCTTGGTGATACCCTCCTTATTGGCGAGATTGGGGAAACCGTAGCGATAATAAAACACCACCGCCGTGTTGTGCGGCCGTTGGTCCGACGTCCAAGTGGTGTTGCCGCCGCCGGGAGAAAATGCGCTGGGAATATAAATTTCCAGCCGGTCGGCATCGCGAATGAATTCTTCTTCGTTGTGGAGACCTTCGGCCTCCTCCATGGTCGGCATGCGCCAGTTATTGTATCCCGCGAATTTGCTGTTATTGAGCTTGCGGATATACTCCTGCGACTCGAACCAGTTCAGCCATTTGCTGGTGTCCTGATAAGAGTCGGTCTGCTTCCACATCAGCCCGGATTCGTGGTCGGTCACCGTACCGTCGCCGTTGTCTTTGAATTGTTTCGTCTGTTCCATGGTTAACCGCATCTCCTGCCCGTGGGGTCAGTCAGGCTTCGTCCTTTTCCATCTCCCGCACCAGCCGGGTGGAGCCGCGTGAGGTGCGGTAGATATCGTCGTACATGATGACGCCCTTGCGGAACCCGAAGCGCGCCACCTGGGTCTTGTTACGGACGTCGCTGGTCCAGCACAGAAAACAGAACCCCGGCGGGTAACTCTCGCAATGCGGTACCTCGGTTCCCATGTGATCCTTGTTGTGCTGGCTTTTGTCGTAAAGGGTTTTAATTTCCGCCACCGACGGCAGCCTCCAGTTGGCGAAGCCGGCGAACTTGTTCCGGTTCATCTGCTCGGCGAAGTCCCTCACCTGCACCCAGTTCATCCATTTGCCGGTCATCTGCCACGTATCCTTTTGCATCCAGACCAATCGCCGGGAAGCATCGGTGACGGTCTCGCTCGCGCCCTTTTTTACTTCGGGCACATTTTCTTGCAGGGAGGGATGTTTCATGGTTCCTTATTCCATGGGCTCATTGATCGACCGCGTCCTTGTTGGGGATGTCCCGCACCGGCCGGACGCCGTGGCTTCTAAGCCCCATCTTGTGCCACTTGAAATCTCCGTTGTAATAGTGGAAACGCATGACCACCGATTTGTCTGATTTGCTGAGCGTCTTTGTCCAGGTGGTCAGGCCCGCGCCAGGCGGAAACCCCTCGGCCAAATACACCACGTCGCCGTACTTGTCGGTGACGGGTCGGGAAGGGTCGTAAATCGACTGCGCCTCCTTGCGCGTGGGCATTCTCCAGTCGGTGTAACCGGCAAAGTGCCTCTTTTTGAGGTCGTCGAGGTAGGCCTTGGCCTCGGTCCAGGAGACCCATTTGTCGAGGTCGAGATAGGAATCGTCGGCCTTCCACATTATGCCGAGCTCGTGGTCGGTCACCGTGCCGTCGCCGTTATTGACGAACCGGGAGGTGCCCTGCGCGGTGGTGTTTCTGGGCGGTGTTCGGACCAGCCGGACGGCGCTTGGAAAGCCGTCGTTTTCCTTGGCCAGCCAGAATTCGTAGGCCGACCGGAGGTCGTAACCCATCGCTGCCTTGGCGCCGCGGGTTTCACTCGTCCACGTCGTGAAGCCGCCGTGCTGGGCAAACACCGGGTCGAGATGAACCTCGGCCCCCTCCATGTCGATATTGGTGACGTCGCCGTCGAAAAGTAGTTTCGCTTCGGACGCGGTAGGAATGTGCCAGTTGTCGTAACCGGCGAACTTCTTTTCGTTCATCTGGCGGACGTAATTTTGGCTCTCGTGCCAAGTGATGAGCCGGCCCAGTTCGTTCCAGGAATCGCTTTTCATCCACATGTGGCCGTGGAGTTGATCGGTGACGGTGCCGTCGCCGTTGTCGATAAAGCGGGATGTCTTGCTGTTTGAATCTTCTTTCATGAGGTTTCGGTTAAACTAGCGTCGCTGCGGCCGCTGGTTATCCCTGACCACCGCGTCTTTCCTGCAAAGCCGCACCGCTCCGAAGCTGTATTCGTCGGCAGAGGCCTCCTTGCCCTGGGAATAATCAAACCGCGGC
>CP070799.1:879003-884916 GCA_020343535.1 Nitrospinaceae bacterium
GAGGCGGAGTGGGAAAAAGCTGCGCGCGGGCCGCGCGGCCGCATGTACCCCTGGGGCGATGAATCGCCGAAGGGGCGGGCCACCTACCAGAGAAAGTGGCGGGGGATGGGCACGATGACCGACGTGGGGCATTATCCCGGCGGGGTGTCCCTCTACAACGTTTACGACATGGCAGGCAACGTATGGGAATGGGTGGACGACTGGTATCACAAAAACTATTATGCCCGGGGAACCAAAGTCAACCCCAAGGGCCCGGCCACCGGCGAGTTCAAGGTGGTTCGCGGCGGCTCCTGGGTCAATTTCCCCGACAGCCTGCGCAGCGCGTTCCGGCGCTGGAGCCGGCCGGACGTCAGGTTCAACGACACCGGCTTCCGCTGCGCACGCAACGATCCCGAGTACCACCCTTATGAATAAACCCAGCCGTACCGGAGAACTTTCAGACCGCGAGAAAGAGCTGCTTCGGCCCTACGTTTCCGATGTCGACGCCACGGTGTTCACCATCCGCAACCTGAACCCCGAAGTCGTTGGCGCGGCGCTGGCCCGCTACAGCCGCGCCCCCACCGGCTTCAAGGAAACGGTGGTGCGCGAATTTCTCAATCGCGACGGAACGCCCAACGAGGTCAAGGGCACCGAGCTCATCGACCGCGTGGTCAATAAATTCGGCGACGAGTCGGTGGCCGAGCTCGCGGTGTCCCCCCTGTGCATCGAGGAAGTGTCGAACCTCATGACCAAGGTCATCGAGGACTGCCGCATCGGCGGGTCGCCCATCGAGGAATCCACCCGTTACGTGCTCTACGACGAAAAGAGAAACGGCCGGTGGCGCTATATCCGCCCGCAGTGCGTTCTCGAATCCGGCCTCCGCGATCAATTCGTCGGCACGATGGATTTTCTCTTCGAGACCTACGCCGACCTGGTGGAGCCCATGCAGGCCTTGTTCCGGCGCCGGCTCCCTGCGGAGAAGTTCACCATCGAGGTCGAACGCGGCGGCGGGGTGATCAAAGCCGGCCCCGCCCAGCTCGAAACTGACGCCGAGCGGCGCGCGCACCGCATCGCCTACGGATTCACCATCCGCAGCGCCGCCTGCGACGTCATCCGCTGCATCCTGCCTGCCGCCACCCAAGCCAACCTCGGTCTCGTGGCCAATGGGCGTTTTTACACCGGCCTGATTTCCAAGCTGCTCACCCACGGCCTCGGCGAGGCCAATGAACTTGCGGCCAACATTCAGCGCGCCCTGGGCACCCAGATCCCCACGTTCATCAAGCGCGCCGAGCGCAAGGCCTATCTCGCCGGCATCGCCACCGGCATGAGAACCTTGTGCGGCGAATTGTTCAAGGACGTGGCCATCGAGAAAACCGCCGAGGTGGTCCTCCTGCCCGAGGGAGGGCAGGAGGACCGCGTCAACCTGCTCGCCAGCATGGTTTTCCCCTACGTACAGCACTCCACCGCGCAGATCCGCCGGGTGGTGCGCGCTTTGCCCGAAGAAAAGCGGCGGCGGATCTTCGAGACCTACCTGGGCGAACGGAATAGCAAGCGCGACCGGCCCGGGCGGGCGCTTGAACACGGATACCCCATCGAGTTCGATGTGATTGCCGGGTTCGCCGAATACCGCGATTTGCAGCGGCACCGCATGCTCACCCAGCAGCGGCAGGATCTGGGCGTGCTGCTCGGCTATTCGGTACCCGAGGAAATCGCCGAAATCGGGCGGGAGGACATCGTCCGCGAATGTTTCGAGCGTACCGAGGCCCTGCATCGTGACCTGCACCGGGCGGGAATGCCCGAGGAGGCACAGTATGCCACCCTGTTCAACCACTTCATCCGTTGGAACGTGGGCATGAACCTGCGCGAGCTCGGCCACCTCACCGAACTGCGCACGCAGAAGGCCGGCCACCCCAAATACCGGCGCACCGCCCAGCTCATGGCGCGGCTCTACCTCAACCGCCACCCCGACATGGAACCCGTCCTGAAATTCGTCGATCACAACGACTATGACGGCGGCATCACCCGCGCCGAACAGGAGGCGCGCACGGCGCGAAAAAGCCTCGCCGCCGGCGTTTTCGACGACATGGACTGACCCCAGCTCCAAGCCATTTTTTTTGACCCGCTTCCAGCAGGCTGAACGCCAGCCAACCTCAATAGCCTAAAGAAAGATGTGATTATTTGTAGAGGGCGACCGCGGCTTCGCGCGCCATCCTTCGCGAGGGGGATGGCCGTTCGCCGTATCGGAGGTTGCGGTTTCGGGTGACTGCGGGGATGTCGCGGGTGGGGGATTGGGCGGAATCCCCGGCCCAGGTTCATGGGGGCCTGAGCCGGGGAATTCCAATGAAGAAAGCGATTAGTGTTCAGGATAATTCGGATTGCAAAATATGTTAACAGCTATTTTTCGGAATGCTATAATATTTTTCCATGTGAGGGGGAGGTTTTTTTGCCCACCAGGTATTATAACATGGTTTATTTATTTGAATTTTTTGGAATTCGCGGGATTTGTTAAAATAATCCGTATTCGGAAAATTTGAGGCGGCCCGCATTCTCTTGAGTTTATGGGCAATTAATGGGTGGTTCTTCTTCCTTTAACGGTTTTCCGGGCATTCCACTTGAGAGTCGTTTTAGATTCTTGGAGGCGTCTTGGCCTATCGGCCGGGGTGGCGCAGGTGGAGCGGGGAAAAGTTCGCCAAAGCCAAATTTTTGGAAAATTTTAGCAGGGAATGGGTGAAAAATATTTTTTCTGTGGTATGTTATCCGCTCATATTTTTAATCGAGTGGATTTTTCATTGATCTTCAATGGATTTGCCTGTTCTTGCCCAGATGGGAAGAGCAGAAGCCAATTCCTGAATGAGGGAAAAAAGATGAGAATTGGAGTTCCCAAGGAAACCAGAGAGGGCGAAAAACGGGTGGCAACCACCCCGGAAGTCGCCAGTCAGTTGATTAAAAAACTCGGGTTTGAAGTTTCGGTTGAATCGGGCGCCGGGGAGGCGGCGAATTTTTCCGATGCCGCCTACGTCGAGGCGGGTGCAACGGTGGTTAAAGAAGCCAAAGCCCTTTGGAAGGAAAGCGACATCATTCTGAAGGTTCGTCCGCCGGAATTCAATGCGGCTCTCAAATGCGAAGAAGTGGATTTGCTGCATGAGAACCAGATATTGATCACGTTTCTTTGGCCGGCGCAGAACCCCGACCTGCTCAAAAAACTGGCCGAGAAAAAGGTCACCGCGCTGGCCATGGACAGCGTGCCGCGCATTTCCCGTGCGCAGAAACTCGATGCGCTCAGCTCCATGGCCAATATCGCCGGATATCGCGCGGTGGTCGAGGCGGCGCAGCACTTTGGCCGTTTTTTCACCGGTCAGATCACTGCGGCGGGTAAAATTCCTCCGGCGAAGGTGATGGTGATCGGCGCGGGCGTGGCGGGGCTTTCAGCCATCGGCGCGGCGATCAGCATGGGCGCCATCGTGCGGGCGTTCGACACTCGGCCCGAAGTCAAGGAACAGGTCGAGAGCATGGACGCCGAATTTCTGGAACTCGATTTTGAGGAAGAGGGGTCGGGAACCGGCGGCTACGCCAAGGTCATGAGTAAAGAGTTTATCGAAGCGGAAATGGCGCTGTTCGCCGAGCAGGCCAAGGAGGTGGATATCATCATCACCACCGCGCTGATCCCCGGCAAGCCGGCACCGGAGCTGATTCTGGCGGACATGGTCAAGTCCATGAAAAACGGCAGCGTGATCGTGGACCTCGCCGCGGAGCAGGGCGGGAACTGCAAGCTGACCCAGCCGGGCAAGGTGGTGAACGTGCATGGGGTGACCATTATCGGATATACCGACCTGCCGAGCCGCCTGGCCACGCAGTCCAGCCAGCTCTATGCCACCAATTTAAGGCATCTGCTGACCGACATGTGCAAGGAGAAGGACGGCAACGTGACCGTGGATATGTTGGACGAAGTGGTTCGCGGCGCCACCGTCACCAAGGATGGCGAGATCACCTGGCCGCCCCCGGTGCCCAAATTGTCCGCCGCGCCGGCGAAACCGGCCGAAGAGGCCAAGCCGCCGGAACCGGCGGCGAAAGAGGAAGAAAAACCGTCCTGGCTGGGGCCTGCCCTCACATTCGGGATTGGCGGGCTGGCGTTGCTCGGTGTGGGAGCGGTCGCCCCGGCGTCGTTCATGGCCCACTTCACCGTGTTCGTGCTGGCTTGTTTCGTGGGTTACATGGTGATCTGGAACGTCACCCCGGCGCTGCACACGCCACTCATGAGTGTGACCAACGCGATCAGCAGCATCATTATCATCGGCGCGCTGTTGCAGATCAGTTCCGGAGAAAAACTAATCATGGGGTTGGCCGGTTGCGCCGTGCTGATCACCGCTATCAACATAGTGGGCGGCTTCGCGGTAACGCGCCGCATGCTTGAAATGTTTCGCAAATAGGAGGCGAGGAGATGAACCCAGGAATCGTGACCGCCTCTTATATCGGGGCGACCATTCTTTTTATTCTGGCGCTGGGGGGCTTGAGCAACCAGGAAAGCGCGCGGCGGGGAAACATTTACGGCATCATCGGAATGATCCTCGCCCTTTTGGCCACCATCGCCGGCGTCACCGCCAACGTGGGCATCCTCATCGGCGGGTTGGTGGTGGGCGGCACCATCGGCCTGGTTTTGGCGAAGCGCGTGCAAATGACCGAGATGCCCGAGCTTGTCGCCATCTTGCACAGCCTGGTCGGCATGGCGGCGGTGCTGGTGGGGTTCGCCAACTTCATGGACCCGAACGCGCATTTCGAGGGCGCCGAGCTCACCATCCATGACATTGAAACTTATTTGGGCATCCTCATCGGCGCGATCACTTTTTCGGGTTCCGTGATCGCCTTCGGAAAACTCAGCGGCAAGATCACCGGCAACCCGATGCTTTTGCCCGGCCGGCACTGGCTCAACCTGGGTCTGTTGATCGCCACCATTTATATCTGCAAAATGTTCGTCGACCAGTCGGCGGCGGGCCAGGGTGGCGGGCTGATGCCTCTTTTGATCATGACCGGCATCGCCCTCCTGTTCGGCATCCATATGGTCATGGCCATCGGCGGTGCGGACATGCCGGTGGTGGTCTCCATGCTCAACAGTTATTCCGGGTGGGCGGCCTCGGCCACCGGGTTCATGCTCAACAATGATCTGCTGATCGTCACCGGAGCACTGGTTGGCAGCAGCGGCGCGATCCTGAGTTACATCATGTGCCGCGCCATGAACCGCAAGTTCCTGGCGGTCATAGCCGGAGGGTTCGGCACCACTTCGGGAGCCTCGTCGGCGGCGGAAGGTGAGCAGGGCGAAGTTGTCGCGCTGGAGCCGCATGAGGTGGCGGAACTCCTGAAGGAGGCCAAGGAAGTCATGATCATCCCGGGGTATGGCATGGCGGTTGCCCAGGCCCAGCACATCGTACACGAGATCACCAAGAGGCTGCGCGACAAAAAAGTGAATGTGCGTTTCGGGATTCACCCCGTTGCCGGGCGCATGCCGGGGCACATGAACGTTCTGCTGGCGGAGGCCCGGGTGCCCTACGACATCGTTTACGAAATGGATGAAATCAACGACGACTTTCCGGAGGTCGACGTCTCTGTCGTCATCGGCGCGAACGACATCGTCAATCCGTCGGCGCAGACAGACCCTTACAGCCCGATTGCCGGCATGCCGGTTCTCGAGTGCTGGAAAGGCAAAACCACCGTCGTCTTGAAACGAAGCATGGCGACTGGTTATGCGGGTGTACAGAATCCCCTGTTCTTTAAGGAGAACACCCGCATGCTGTTCGGCGACGCCGCCAAAAGCCTGGAAGCGGTGTTTAAGGACCTTTGATCCCCGCCTGCATTTATTTCTGATCGCATGGGCCACCCCGCATTTTACCGGGGTGGCCCTTTTTCGTGCCTCCTGCCGCCCGCCGTTGAAACTCGCTGACC
>CP070799.1:885016-890916 GCA_020343535.1 Nitrospinaceae bacterium
AAACGTCATCGTTTCGGGGACCAAGACGTTCAACACCGCCGATGAGGCTAAGGGCGACCCCATGGGTGAATCGCTCTTCAATATCTTCGGGGTGGAGAACGTTTTCTTCAAGGAGAACTTCGTCACCATCACCAAGTCAAAGGTGGTGGGCTGGCACACCATTATGGAAAAGCTGGGCGAAACGCTGGAGGAAAAGCTGGAGGTCTACCAGACGCCCGATCACCTCGACGCCACTGCGCCGCAGGTGCTGGAAAATTTCAAGAAGGAAGATTTCGTCAACTGCACCGACGAGGAAAAGACCAAGGTGATCGAGGAACTTCTGAACGTCGCCATTCGCCCTGCGCTGGCCAACGACGGCGGCGGGCTGGACATCGTCGGCATCGAAGGCAACACCCTGCGTGTGCACTACCAGGGCGCCTGCGGCAGCTGCCCAAGCTCCACCACCGGCACCCTGGCCTACATTGAAACCTTCCTCAAGGAAGCGCTGCACCCCGACATCAAGGTCCAGGCCAGCTGAAGCGACCCCTCCCGAAGGCTGCCCTCACAGCCATTTGCTGTGGATCTCCGGCGGCTGGTAGCTGAGCAGATAATCCAGCGCCGTTTCGCTATCCGGCCTCACCGCATACAGATCCAGAGTCTCGGCCTTGGCAAACCGAAGTTCCACCATTTCCTCGAACAGGGCAAAGAGCCCGTCGTAATAGTTCAGCGTATTGATGAACACCAGCGGCTTGGCCGTCAGCCTAAGCTGCTTCATCGATATGATTTCCATCGCCTCCTCCAGCGTGCCGATGCCACCGGGAAGAACGATGAATCCGTCGGAGCGCCGGTCCATCTCCGCCTTTCGCTCGCGCATGTCCTCGGTGACGATGAGTTCGTCGGCCTCGTCGTAGCGAATCCCTTTCACCATGAAAAAACGCGGCAGCACGCCGACCACCCGGCCCTTTTCCTGATGCACCCCACGTGCCACCGCGCCCATGAGGCCGATGGACGCGCCGCCGTACACCAGGTGAATGCCGCGCCGGCCTATCGCCCGGCCGAGCTCGGTGGCCGTATGCAGAAATTCGGGGCCCACCGCGCGGCTGGAAGCGCAGTAAACCGAGACCGACCGGATGCCGCCCGTGGCCGCGGTCATCCTTCCGCCTCGGGCAGGAAAAGCTTTTTGAATGCCTCGATGGCGTAACGGTCGGTCATGCCCGAGACGTAGTCGCAAATGCGGCGCTCCTGGCTTCCCGGCGAGGCCACCTCCGGCTCGGGGAGAAGCTCCGGCATCGTCAGGTAAGCCTGAAACAGCTCGGTCAGCGTCCGCCGGGCCTTGAACTCCATGCGCCGCACGCGGCGGTGCTTGTACATGTTCTGGTAGAGGAAGCGCTTGAGCTCGAGGTTTTTTTTGTCCATTGCCAGGCTGAACCCGGCCAGCCGCACGGGCGCCCGGCGCACATCGTCCGCCGATTTCACCTTGTGCTTTCTCAAGTTTTTCTCGGTGGCCCGGCGGAAATCGGTGATCAGGTCGTTGATGATCCGCCGGACGATCTGGTATTTCTTCATCTTGAAATCCAGGCGCTTGTATTTCTGGTCGAGGATGATTTCGTTTTCCCGCCACAGCGCCACGCCGCGCAGTTGCTGCACATCGAGCAGGTCCGAAGTGATGCCGTCGTCGAGATCGTGCGCGTTATAGGCGATGCCATCGGCGCAGTCCACCACCTGGGCTTCCAGCGAGGGGTGGCGCGCCCCTTTGATAACGGTCAGCGGGTTTTCCTCGTCGCGGACGCGCTTGCAAATGCCTTCCAGCACTTCCCAGGTCAGGTTGAGCCCGTCGAATTCGGGGTATCTTTTTTCCAGCAGCTTGACGATGCGCAGGCTTTGCCTGTTGTGCTCAAATCCGCCGTGCGACTTCATCAACTCGTTGAGTACGTCTTGGCCGGTGTGGCCGAAGGGCGGGTGCCCGAGGTCGTGCGACAGCGCAACGGCTTCCGCCAGGTCTTCGTTCAGGCGGAGGGACTTGCAGATCGAGCGGGTGATCTGCGCCACCTCCAAAGAGTGCGTCAGGCGGGTGCGGTAGTAGTCGCCCTCGTGGTACACGAACACCTGGGTCTTGTACTCCAGGCGGCGAAACGCCGAGGTGTGGATGACGCGGTCGCGGTCGCGCTGAAAACGAGTCCGGTATGGGTGCTCGGGCTCGCGGTGCTGGCGGCCCCGGCTGTCGCCGCTTTTCACCGCCCACGGCGCGAGATACGAGGCTTCGAATTTTTCCAGGTCTTGACGCTTGATCACTTTTTATGGGCCAATGGAAATTATGAAGGATTATTAAACTGGGGGGATTTTAACAGACTGCGGCGGAGGCGGAAAGAGGCGAAGGTTAAAAACCTCCGGCGCTGCGGGTTCATGTTTCAAGTAAATCATTGAGGTTGATGCAAAAGATGCACCTTCGCCGGGTGGATATCTCCAATTACCTGTTACAATGCCAGGGGTTTACGGACGAATATCCCTCAGTGGATTTAACTTGCCCATTAGAAATCCATGCGACGCGCTTTAACTGACAGCCTGCGGGATTTACTGCCGATCATCCTGGTGATAGGTTTTTTTCAGACGGTCGTGCTGCGGCAGCCCTTTCTCCACCCCGGCCAGGTGTTCACCGGGCTGATCGCCGTTGTTTTCGGCCTGGCCCTGTTCGTCCAGGGGCTGAACCTGAGCCTATTTCCCATCGGCGAGGGCATGGCGGAGGCCTTCGCCAAACGCGGCAGCCTGTTCTGGCTAATGATGTTCGCCTTCTCCCTGGGCTTTGGCACGACCATCGCGGAACCTGCCCTGATCGCCGTTGCCGGCAAGGCCGCGGAGGTGAAGGCTCTGTCCGGCCTCCTGGACAACACCGACCAAGCCCGCGATGCCTACGCCACAGGCCTGCGTTACACGGTGGCTCTTTCCGTCGGTCTCTCCCTGGTCGTGGGCGTCCTCAGAATCATCAAGGGCTGGCCCCTTCACTGGATCATCATCGCCGGCTACGTGGTGATCGTGGCGCTGACCGAGTTCGCGCCGCAGGAGATCATCGGTGTCGCATACGACTCCGGCGGGGTGACGACATCCACCATCACCGTGCCTCTGGTGACGGCGCTCGGCATCGGCTTGTCCACGGTGATCAAGGGGCGAAGCCCCATGATCGACGGGTTCGGCCTTATCGCTTTCGCCAGCCTGTTCCCGATCGCCTTCGTTATCATATACGGAATGGTGGTCTGAGCCCATGGAGAACGTCTGGCTTGGGATGGGCTCCATATTCGCCGGAACCCTTCGCGATGTCGCGCCCATTGTGGCGCTTTTATTATTTTTTCAATACGTCGTTCTCCGCCGGCCCATACGCAACCTCAGAAAAACCGTGGAGGGGTTTGTTTTTGTCGTTCTTGGGCTTGCGTTGTTTCTCATCGGCCTGGAGCAGGCCCTGTTCCCGCTGGGCGAAGCCATGGCGGAGCAACTCACCTCGCCGGCGTTCATCGGCGCCGAAAGCGCCGGAAAACCCCGCTGGTTCGACTATTACTGGGTTTACCTGTTTGCCGCCGCCATCGGTTTCTCCACCACCATCGCCGAACCTTCGCTGATCGCCGTGGCCATGAAGGCCAGCGAAATGTCCGGCGGCGCGGTGAGCTCCCGGGGCTTGCGCATCGCCGTGGCCATTGGCGTGGCGGCGAGCATCGCCCTCGGAGCGTTTCGCATCGTCACTGGCACGCCCTTGTACCTTTACATGGTCATCGGATACATCGTGGTGGTGGCGCAGACGGTTTTCGCGCCGAAATGGCTGGTGCCGCTTGCGTTCGACTCCGGCGGGGTGACGACATCCACCGTCACCGTGCCGCTCGTGACGGCGCTCGGCCTGGGGCTGGCATCCACCATTCCCGGCCGCAGCCCCCTGCTGGACGGCTTCGGGCTGATCGCCCTGGCCAGCCTGTTTCCAATGATCACCGTCATGGGTTACGCGCAAATCTCGGAAAGACGTTCCCAAAATAAACAAGGTTCGGAAGAAAAAGCGCCACAACAAAAAGAGGAGAATTGAGCCATGGACTTAAAATTGATCGTTGCTCTGGTGTCGGACGACTTCACGGACAAGGTGATAAAAAAAGCCCGTGAGCAAGGAGCCACCGGCGCCACCGTCATCACAAGCGGCCGCGGTGAAGGCCTGAAGCCCGCCAAGACCTTTCTCGGCCTCACCCTGGAAGGCCAGATAGACATGATTCTGTTTATCGTTGAACAGCACTTGTGCCGGCCGATCCTGGAGGCTATCGCCGAAACTGGTAATTTCGATAAAAAATCTGGCGCGGGCATCGCCATGCAGATTAATATTGAGGATGCTGTGGGGCTATCGGCGCAACGGGAAACCATTGAACACGAAATCGAGAGTCAGATATGAGCGGGAAAAGTTTCGATAAAGTGCGGGATATCATGACGCCCGGGGTGAAAACCATCGACGGGTTGGCTACGGTGGCGGACGCCCTGCGCCAGATGCGCGAAAACCGGTTTGGCTCCCTCATTGTGGCCAAACGCGACGATGGGGACGAGTATGGTATCGTGACGGTGCAGGACATCGCGCGCCGGGTCATCGAACCCAACCTGTCGCCACAGCGGGTGAGCGTCTACGAGATCATGGAAAAGCCGGCGCTCTCGGTGCGCGGCGACATGAACATCCGCTACGCCATTCGGGTGCTTGAGCGCATGCATCAGCCCAGCGCCCTGGTCGTCGACGACAACCGGGCCGTCGGCGTCGTCAGCTTGATGGACATGGTCTTCCGTTACATCGACGAATAGAACATCGCGCGCCTGGCGGCGCTTGCCTCGGCGGCCGCCCCCAACCCATGCCCCGGGTTTTATTTTTTCAGGGGATTGATTCTCTGCATGACCAGCCAATAGGAAACGCCCAGGCAGAGCACCAGCACGCCATACAACACGACATCGAGGGTTTTTGCGGGGGACAGCGAGAAAATGAGGATTTTACGAATGAGCGCGGCGATGGCGAGCGTGATGAAAACCTCGAGGGCAAAACTTCCCCCGCGCAGGTGATTCATCTCCTGATGAATCAGCTCGATGGCGGCCCATAAAATCAGCAGGCTTCCCAGGATGGTCAGAATGCCCTGCTCCACCGGGTTCTTCCCGGAAAGCAACAGGTAAACATCGTAGCCGAACAGACCGATGGCGAAAAAAGCCACCATGACCAGGGCGCAGGCCAGCAGATAATTGAAGTAGGAGCTGGTCTTTTTTAGCCCGGCCAGCAGGGTCTTTTCGATGCGGGAAAGAGACAGGAACCGGCTCATTTCCTCTTCACGATAAGAACTGGTCAGCACGTCCAGGTTGATATCGAGAATTCTTTCCACCGCCTTGAGCTTGGCCGTCAAATCCCCGCTGCCCGCCGATTGCTTGTAAATGCGCCCCAGGATGAAGACGCGGACATAGTTGAACGCCGCGTTCACATAATGCGTGGGCAACCCCAGCTTGACGTGAATTTCCCCGATCTTGTAAAGCTTTAAAAAGTAAGAGATGTCGTAGACGCCGCCGAACAAATCCCCATACCATTCGCGGATCTTGCCGCGGTGGCGGGCAATCACGTCCTGGTCCTTGAGAAAGTCCGCGGTTGCCCCGAAGCCCCAGATGAACTCGTAAAACCCATCCAGGAATTCATCGGCGAAAGGTTCGAGCTCGGGTTTCAGGCGGGCAAGCAGAGCCTCGTCGTCTTTGGTAAAACGATAGTGGGCTTTCAGCGCCGGGTAGTCGTTTTGCATCGTTGCGGTTTTCCCCTTCCCCTGAAGCTCAATATAAACCGGGAGAATTCCCGGACCTAGAATTCCGTTTTCTTATGCAACTGGAGATAATATTTTTCGAGATCCTTCACCGAAAACATACCGCAGATTTTACCGTTACGGGTC
>CP070799.1:891016-896896 GCA_020343535.1 Nitrospinaceae bacterium
CCGGCCGGCGACGCGCCCGCCCGCCCATTTGGCGAGTTGCAGGGCGAGGTGCCCGACCCCGCCGGTGCCGCCGTGGATGAGCACGCGGTCCCCGGGGCGGACGCAGGCCCGGTCGATGATCGCCTCCCAGGCGGTGATGGCCGCAAGCGGCATCGCCGCCGCTTCGGCGTGGCCGAGGGGGCGGGGCTTTTTGGCGAGCAGGACCTCCGGGCAACACATAAATTCGGCCAGCGCGCCGCCCTGGCCTAGGACTCCGCCAGCGCAACCGTAGACAGCGTCCCCGCGCTTGAATCGGCGAACCCCGGCCCCGATTTTAACCACCACCCCGGAAACGTCGCCATGCAGCACCGCTGGAAAAGGCGGTGTGATGGCCGGGAAAAGCCCTTTTCTCAGCTTAAAGTCGATGGGGTTGACGCTGCTGGCGTGGACTTCGACCAGGACGTGGCCGGCCTTCAGCCGGGGTTTGGGCAGGTTGGCTGGCGTGAACACCTCCGGGCCGCCGAAACGATGGATGACCATGGCGTCCATGAATGACCTCCTTTCCACAGCGGTGGGTGAGCGCTAGAAACAGATTCTCGGGTATTTTTATCGCCCGGGGGCGCCGGCCAAGGTATTATGGGACGAAACCCGCGGAACGCGCCGTGGGCGATAAGGTTCGATGCGGCGGGCTCCTAACCCCTGGCAACTATAGACAGAGCCGGGGGCAATGTAAAGCGCCAAGGCCGGGAATGCAGAGCATGACCGGGGCGATGAGGAGAAAACCATGGGCGAGGAAGAGCTGGGCAAGGAAGACATCCTGAAAATATTTTATACCACCCCTGGCGGGCTTGATCGGATCAACGCCGTCATCGACGCGCGCCTTGCCGAAGGGAGAACGCGCAGCATCACCTTATTCGAGAAGTTCATTCGCGCCCGGCTGGAGGTCAACCCCAAAGTGCTCAAAATGCCGAACAGCGACATCACCGCCGTCGAAGCCGTGTACCTCAGCCAGTACCCCGGCGTGCGCGAGGTGGAAATCCTCGACCTTCGGCAGAATCATTTTGGCGATGTCGGCCTGGACGCATTGGTGAACTCGCCGCACCTGAAGAACCTCAGGGCGCTGGACCTCAGGAATAATCAGATCACCCGGGTGGGGCTGGAATCACTCGCGCGTGCGGACACCCTGGCCCACCTGGAAACCCTCGATCTTCGGCTGAACAAGGTGGGCAAGCGGTGGGAAGACAAGTTGCGCGCCTCAGAAAAGCTGCCCGCCCTTGCGACCGTCCGCGTGGTGTAACGGCGGCTAGAATAAAACCTGGTTCTTATCCTCGCGGATCTTCTGCACCATCTTGTCGGCGATTTCTTCGGCCTTGATCCTGTAGTTGCCATTTTTCAGGATGGTCTTGTATTTATTCACCAGGTCTTCGCGCACCTCGGTCCGGGTGCGGATGCGTTTTTTATCCGTCCCGGCTCCGCGGGGGCGGGAACCCGCCGAGTTTTTAAGAACCGAACGAATCACTTCTTTTATCTTGGGTATGGAGGCGTCGGAAGGAATTTGTGCGACAGCTTTTTTCGGGGTTTGGGCCATGGCGTTTCCTTTTTTTATGGGTGAGACGGACGATCAACCTGGGGGGAAGATGCCATGATTCCGCGTTCCCAAAACCAGCGGGCCGCCGTTTGAGACGACAAGAATCATTTATTTTTCAATGCGTTTCACGTCACTTTCCATCGCGTCAAAGGCTCCCTTGCAAGGAGCCCCAACAATAATTCGGAGTACTAAATATTATCTGATTAACGAATATAATGAAAATAGCTGTATTGCACTATTTTAAAAAGGGTATTATGGATTTCTCGCAGCAGGATGGGATTATGTTCGGTTTGCCAAAATTTTGAGCGGGGAGAGAGATTGGGGAGAGGATGATCGGCGGCGCAAAGGGCGTGGAGGGCCGCGCCTTAATCGGGTATTTATTTATTGTCAGAACTATAAAACTATAATAATATTATCAACGAGTTACCTCCCGTTTAGCGGCCCCGCCCGTCAGGAGTTTCTCCCCCGCCTGACGAGCGGGGCCTCGGTTTTCAAGCCTCCACGCAAGCCGATGAAAAAGGTGCCATCCTTCGGTCACGGAATTTTGGTCATTATAATAGCAGCGAGGGCAGGGCGCTTTTTATCGCGCATTGTTATGCGTGGCGAGTAAAATGCGATCAGAGGGGGATTGGGAACACCAGGAACCGTTCCCGGTCATTCGTGGAACTTTGATGGGGGCCGTATCGATGATAGAAACCATTCAGGTGGAAGGCATAAGCTGCGGGCACTGCGTGGAAACCCTGGACAAGGCGTTGAAAGCTCTCGGCGGCGTAGCGCGGGTGAACGTTGATCTTGAAAACAAGAAGGTGGAGGTCGAGTTCGATGAAAACCGCGCTTCCCTGCAAGCCTTGCGCACGGCGATTGTGGACGCGGGATTCGAGGTAGCGGAGAAAAACTAAGGCCGCCTCCCGGGTCAGGAGGCGGATTTACCGATTTTGGCGTGCAGGATTTTTTCGGCCCCGTCGCGAAGGACTTTGATGGGAACGGTGCGGCCGACTTCAGTGTTGGCGACCAGGCTTTGAAACTTCTTCGAGCCGGGAACCCGCTGGCCGTCATACTGGATGATGATGTCGCCGCGGCGAAGGCCCGCCGAATCCGCCGGGGTATGCCCCTCGACGCTGTTCACCAGCACGCCGCCTTTCCAGTTCACCGCGTTGAACGAAGCCGCGAGTTCAGGCGTGACCGTCTGAATTCCAATGCCCAGCCAGCCGCGGTCCACGGTTCCCTTTTCGATCAGTTGCTCGCTGATGCGAAGCGCCATCTCAATGGGGATGGCGAAACCGACTCCCGAGCCGATGGCCGCCACCGCGGTGTTGATGCCGATGATCTCACCGTTCAGGTTAATGAGCGGTCCGCCGCTGTTGCCCGGATTGATCGACGCATCGGTCTGAATGAAGTTCTCGAAGGTGGCGATGCCCAGGTTGTCCCGCCCCATGCCGCTGACCACGCCGACGGTAACCGTGCCCTCCAGCCCATAGGGGTTGCCCACCGCCATCACCCACTCGCCCACGGCCACGGAGTCCGACTTGCCGAATCGCGGCTGGGGAAGTTTCTTGAGCGTCGAAATTTTCAGGACGGTCAGGTCGGTGGAACGGTCGCTACCCACCACCTTGGCGAAGTATTCACGGTTGCTCGACAGCTTGATGAGGATGCGGTCGAGATTGTCAACCACATGATAATTGGTCAGGACATAGCCCTCGTCGCCGAGCAGCACGCCCGAACCAACGTTTTCCACCAGGTAATGGCGCTCGGCGAACATTTTATTCCAAATCTGCTTGCCCTTGCGCAACAAGGGGCTTTCTCCATCGCTGGAGGACGCGACCTCCTCCTGCACGACTTCTTCGACGCGGTTGACGCTCACCACCATGGGTTTAATGTATTTTGCATTGCGGATGAAGGCTTGCTGCAAGGCAAGCGCGTCGTCATACGTTCGCACTTCGCCAAACGAAACCGGCAACACTTCCTGCGGCGGATCGGCATTTTCAAAAGTGTATTGGCGGAAAATGAGCACCAATGACAGGGCAATGAGCCACAGAAAGGGGAGGGCGGGTTTCCAGAAAGCCTGTTTTTTTAAAAATTGAAACATGTTTCAGCGCCGAAAAATAACCATTCGGGGTTCAACTGTTCGATTCTACGCTCGAAGGAGTGGCCCAAAAAATAGTCACCACCCCCAGGGTCAGCGTCCGTGGGCGAATGGAACAAAACCCCGCTTCGCGCATCGCGTTCATGAACTCCTTCCGCGATGGAAACGCGGCCACCGACCGGGGCAGGTATTTGTAAGCATCGGGGTGTCCCGAAACCCAGCGCCCGACCGACGGCAGCACCCGGTCGAAATACCAGCGGTACAGATCGCCCAGCGGTCCCCGTCGCGGCATCGAAAATTCGAGAATCACCACCCGGCCGCCGGGTTTAAGAACGCGCCGCATTTCCTCAAGCCCCCGGCGCACGTCGGCAAAATTGCGGATACCGAACGCGCACGTGAGCCCGTCGAAACAATCGTCGGGGAAGGGCAGCACCTCGCCGCTCCCCGCTTGAAGAATTATAGTATCGCACCGGCCCGCTCCGCGGATTTTTTTTTGGGCCCGCTCCAGCATGGGCAGGCTGAAATCCAACCCGAACACGCGGACACCCTTTGCCCGGCGCGAAGCGATCTCAAGCGCCACATCCGCCGTGCCGGTGGCTAGATCGAGAAACCGCTCGTTCGGGGTGGGTGCGATTGTATCGACGGACACTTTCCGCCAGGTGCGGTCGAGCCCAAGGCTGAGCAGCCTGTTGAGAAAATCGTACCTCGGGGCGACGAGGCCGAACATCGTCTGGATTTGCCGCGAAAATTCGGCGCTCTTTTCCACCACTGGATTTAGGGAGGGTTCCCCTGCAAAAAGTGATTTTCCATCGATTTTTAATTATTTTTATTTTAGCATTGTTCCAATATCTTAACAACAAAGGAGTTGCCCATCCAAGACCGGCGCTGAAGGCTGAATAAGGAGGCAGGCGCGTTTTGGCAGGAAGGCGGCCCAACCGAGGAGACCCAGATATGAAAACCGTGCTCGTGACGCTGGCCCCGGGGTTCGAGGAAATTGAAACCATCACCGTGGTCGATATTCTGCGCCGCGCGGGCGCCCGGGTGACGCTGGGCGCTACGCAAGACGGGCCCATCGAGGGCTCGCGCGGGGTGAGCGTGCTACCCGACACCACTCTGGATCGCTTGGTCGAACAGGAAACGTTCGACCTCATCGTGTTGCCAGGCGGTCAACCTGGAACAGATAATCTTTGTAAAAATACGGCCGTGCACAGCCTTCTTCAGGAGCAGGCGAAGGCGGGACGCGCCATCGCCGCCATCTGCGCCGCGCCCATGGTTCTCGACCAGGCGGGACTCCTTGAGGGCCGGTGTGTCACCAGCCATCCCTCCGTGGCGGACCGGTTGAACTCCGGCCACTATGTCGAAAGCCGGGTGGCCGTGGATGGCAACCTCATCACCAGCCGCGCGCCCGGCACGGCCCTGGAATTCGCCTTGGCTCTTGTGGATAAATTGTTTGGGCCGGAACGCATGGAAATGGTCAATAAGGGGGTTTTGGCGCGTATTTAAAAAAATATATTTATTCCCGCAACTTGCTGTTGACCCGGCGGAAATTCCTTAATTATAATAAGATTAGTTAAATCAACGGGTTACCGTTTTTTGTCCGGGCCGCATGGAGCCCGGAAGGAAGTTTTTTTTAAAACCTTTTAATTCATCGTTCATCATAGCTGTTGAGTCGGAGGCTCAGAAAACAAAATGATACCGGAAATTGATTCCAATGACCCGAAGTCATCTTCCAATGATGGAGATTTGAATCCCATGTTCGTCAATATTACCCGCAGCAAATTGCTCATCAATAGCAATAAGCCCGTGCGGAAAATAAAGAAACCGTCGGCCAAATCCGTTCGCTGCAACCACTGCGGTGGGCCGGTGCGCCCCAACGGCGATATTCAGACCTGCCTGATGTGCTCTCGCGACATCAGCCACCTTTGCGCGAATTGCAGTTCGCCGCGCGAGGAAGTGGAGAAGGAAAAACAAATCGCCTGAATCGTATAGGCAACAAAACCTTGAATCAGAAGCCGCAAGCGTTCAAGACGCCTGAAGCTCAACCCTTGAGTTTCGGGCGTTTTTTTTGGACCTTGCCCATAGATTCCGATAATATATATTATGTCAACTACCAGGAGGACGGCTCAAATCCAGAATTTCAATCTGATTTCCAGCCCACCCCCTCGTCTTAACCTGCAAGCCGCATGAAATAAAAAAAACGGGATCAATATCTTCCGTGACTGCGCCGATT
>CP070799.1:896996-902828 GCA_020343535.1 Nitrospinaceae bacterium
CCCGCTCCTCGCCGATCACCAGCGCGCTGGCGGGGACCCGGTCGAGCTCCGGCAATGCGTCGCTGGCGATGGTCTGATGTCCATCGAACGGCAGAGTGGTGGGCGCTATGGGCACCGAACCCGTTGCGATAAGGATTCCTCGGCCGGTCATCGTCTCGACCCCCTCGGGGCCCTCCACCGTGACCCCGCCACGCCCGGCGAGGCGCGCGGCGCCGTATTTGACCGAAACGCCGGCCTCCTCCAGCCATTTTGTCCAGCGGGCGCTGAGTGTTTCCCCCGCTTTTCGCGCCGCTGCAATCAGTTGCAGTCCATCGACCTTTGGGGACACCCCGGCGCGGGACAACCGGCAAAGGGCGTGATAACCACGACTGCGGCCACCCACCGCGTCCTTTTCCACCAGCAGGACGCGGGCACCGCGCTCCGTCCCCTTGCGGGCGGCTGTGTAACCCGCCAACCCGCCTCCCACGACAATCAAATCGAATTCGTTCATGGATTCCCAGGATTCCCCTTGTAATGCCGCGCCAATGGATTCATTACAGCACAGTCCGCCCCGTGCCGCAATGCCCGCTCGGACCGACGAACTTATATTAGATGAGGGTGAAAGCGGCCACGCCGATCAGGAGAACCAGGCCGATGGAGGCAAGAATCGCGTGGGTTTTTTCGCTGGCGCGCCGGCTGAAGGGAATGGCGGTGAGAAAGTAAACGAGGACGGCGTAATTGTATGGGGGAACGGAACGCAAGCCGTGATAGACCCAGAGGAATATCAGGTACGCCGTGAGGGTGAGCACGTACAGGCCGCGATGCAGCCAGTACCCTTTTTTGCGACGGTCCCTAGGCAGGATACTGACACCCACCATGATGTTGCCGATGGTGAACAGCACCGCTCCCAGAAGAGAGAGAAAGAGCGGATGGCCCGCCAGGTCTTCTAGTGTGCTAAACGGCATGAGCTCTGGCGGAGCGGCCGGTATGGCCCGCGGTCACAGGGCGCTCTCGACACGGTTTCTCCCCTTTCGCTTGGCCTGGTACATGGCCCGGTCGGCGCGATCGAACAAGGAGGTTTCGGTGTCGCCTTCCCGAGAGCAGGTGACCCCGACGCTGACGGTCACTTTCAGGGTCTTTTTACGGGGGTCGATGAAATAATCCTGCTCCACCTGCCGGCGGATTTTTTCTCCCAGCCGCATGGCGTTTTCCGGTGAGATCTTGTTGATGAGGACGACGAACTCCTCCCCGCCATAGCGGAACACCAGGTCCGAGGTGCGAAGCGCTCCCTGAATGTTGGAGGCGACGGAATGCAGCACCTTGTCCCCGGCCTTATGGCCGTACTGATCGTTGAAGTTCTTGAAATGGTCGATATCCACCACCATCAGCGCGAAGGGTTCCTTGAAGCGTTCGTAGTCGCGCACCAGTTGGCTGATCTTCAGGTTATAAGCGTTGCGGTTAAGAGCGTTGGTCAAGGTATCGACCAGGGCGACGGCCTCGGTTTTCTCAAGCTGCTGAGAAAGCGTTTTCGTCGCTTTTTTATGGTCTTCCAATTCACTCTTCAGGCTGCTTGACCGGTCGCGTATGATCTTGAGGGAACCCACGATCTTCTTTTTGGCGGCCATCAAGTCCTTCATGCTGTCGGTGCCGTCGATTTCTTGCAGCGTGGCCTCCAGTTCATCGTCGAGATGGCTGGAACTGGCGACAAAATCCTGAATCGTGGTCGTGAGATCGAACACGATCTGTTTCATCACGTCTTTTTTGGTTTCGCGGAACTTGTTCTCAAGGGCCAGACGGATGAAATAATCCTCTATCTCGCGCGCGATACCAGTCACCGGCTTCTGTCGCACCGCCTTCTTGATGACCCTCCCGAGGTCGTTCAGGGTTTCATAAAGAAACTCCTTTTGCGGCACAAGCTTGCAAAGCCCCTCGATACAGACGAGAAGCAGGCGCGAGACGCGTTCGTTGAACTCGATGGGGGTCAGTTTCTCGTGCGGCAAGGACGTCGGGGGGACTGGGGGTTGTTCTTTTTTCAGCATGGGGACCTGAAACAAGGAAGGGTGCGGGCCGGACGATAATCCTGAACGGCCGGGGCCTGAAAAAGCCCCGGCCCGTCATTCTGGAATGCCGATGGGGAGATTCGAACTCCCACGGATCGCTCCATACGCCCCTCAAGCGCACGTGTCTACCAGTTCCACCACATCGGCATGTTTAGCTTTAATCTTTAGCGTCCTTCTCCTCCGCAGGCGCACCGGTCGCGGGCGTTTCCGCGGCGGGCGTCGTCACGCCTTCCATGATCGACTGGGATTTCCTGCTGGTGGAAATAATCGCAAGCGTCAGGGAAGTGAGCATGAACAAGATGGCAAGCCCCGTCGTCATCTTGGTCAGGATATTGCCCGCCCCTGTGCTGCCGAACATCGTTTGGCTGCTGCCCGCGCCCAGCCCGGAACCCATCGCGGCCCCCTTGCCGGATTGGAGCAAAATGACCACGATCATCATAATCGCGCCGATCACATGCAAAACGGTTATGAGGGTTTCCATCCGTCAATCCCTTCCTTGGAGGCGTTCATTCGCCGCGTTAATAATAGCATAAAACGAATCCACATTCAGGCTCGCGTTGCCCACCAGCGCGCCATCGATATCCTCTTCGGCCAGCAATGCACCTGCATTGCTGGCGTTCACGCTGCCACCGTAGAGAACGCGCACGGCCCGAGCGGCCCCGGGGCCAAACAAGCCGGCGAGCCGCGAGCGGAGATGGCGGTGAACCGCCTGCGCCTGGGCCGGGGTTGCGTTCCTGCCCGTGCCGATGGACCAAACCGGCTCGTAAGCAATCAGAAACCCGGTCATTTCATCCGCCGAGACATTGGCGAGCCCCTGTTCCATCTGGCGCTCCACCACGGTTTCGGTTTCGCCCCGCTCCCGTTCGTCCACGGTTTCGCCGACGCAGAGGATGGGGCCCAGGCCGTTATCGAGGGCGCACCGGATCTTGCCGCGAATGTCCGCGTCGGTTTCGCCGAACAGCCGCCGCCGCTCGGAATGGCCGATGATAGCATGACCGCAGCCGACATCCTTCAACATCGCAGCCGACACTTCGCCGGTGAACGCTCCCCTGCCCATCGCACAAACGTTCTGCCCCGCCAGCTTCAAGCCCGCCTTCAACACCGCCGGGCCCACCACAGGCAACACCGTAAACGACGGCGCGAGAATCACCTCGACCTCCCGTGCGGCCCCCAACAGTGCGGTCAAATCCCGCACCAGACCGGTGGCCTCGTGGGCGCGCAGGTTCATCTTCCAATTCCCGGCGACAACGGGCTGTCTCATGCCATTTCAAATCCCCCTGCGCACGATGAATTTGAGCAAATCCTTGACGCGGGAAGAATACCCCCATTCATTATCATACCAAGCGAGCACCTTGACGAGGTTGCCCCCCAGCACCTTGGTGGATGGCGCATCGACAATGGAAGAGCACGCGTCGCCATTGAAATCGATGGAAACCAGCGGCTGATCCTCGACGCGCAATACCCCCGCGAGGTCGCCGGCGGCGGCTTCCTGGAAAATCGCATTGACGTCCTCGGCGCCAACATTATTTTCCACCTCCGCCACCAGATCGATCAAGGACACATTGGGCGTGGGTACGCGGATGGCCATTCCATCGAGTTTTCCCTTCAGCTCCGGCAGCACCAGCGACACCGCCCTGGCAGCGCCGGTGGTAGTCGGGATCATCGAGACGCCGGCGGCGCGCGCCCGCCGAAGATCCTTGTGCGGCAAATCGAGAATGCGCTGATCGTTGGTGTAGGAGTGGATGGTGGTCATCAACCCCTTGCGGATAACCAGGTTGTCGTGCAGCAGTTTTGCCACCGGCGCGAGGCAGTTGGTGGTGCACGACGCATTGGAGATCAGAGTGTGTTTTTCGGGATCATATTCGTTCTGGTTGACGCCGATGACCAGGGTGATATCAGGGTCCGTCGCCGGAGCGGAAATCACCACTTTCCGGGCGCCCGCTTTCAAATGCCCGGAGGCCCCCTCCCGGCGGGTGAAAAACCCCGTCGACTCAACCACGAGATCCACGCCCATTGCTTTCCAGGGCAGCGCTTCGGGATCGCGCTCAGACAGGATGCGCACCGACCAGCCGTTGATGACGAGATCGTCGCCCCGCGCCTCCACCGCATTGCCGATGGTGCCATGCACCGAATCGTACTTGAAGAGGTGGGCCAGCGTCTTCGCGTCGGTCAGGTCGTTGATCGCGACGACCTCGAAACCCGCTCCCTCCCCTTCCCCCAGGATACTTCTGAATAGATTGCGGCCAATGCGGCCGAACCCGTTGATTGCCACCTTGACCGTCATGACCTTCCTTTCCTTCCAAAAGGGGCCCGCTTATTGCATTTCATGCGATTCGTGATCCAGAGGGGAATGTTCAGGGATTGATTCAGGATGAAACAAGCCGAAAATGGCACCCGGAAGAATAATAACCGCCTTCTGCTGGCCGAGCGGAGCCGAAATCAACAAAAAAGGACAGAAAAGAATGGCTTCCTTTCCGTCCTCAGGAATTATGCGTTAAATGGGGGCTCAAGTCAACGAAAACCTGACACGCCAGGGGCCTGCGAACGCGGCAGGGCTTCGAAAAACCAGCGCCGTCAGTTGTTCTGAAAACCTGTGCCGCTCGGCTGGCTGAAGGCGCCTGGTCCTTCCGCCGCGTCCAGCGAGGAAAACAACACTCGGTCTATCTCCTCGCTCAGGGTGACGCAGCCCTCGACGTTTTTGATCATCTTGGTGAATTCGTCGACTAGGATGCGCTCCTCATCGATGGACGTTTCCAGCTCGCGCGCGTAACTCTCCAGGTTGTTCATCAGGCGATGACCTGTGGCCTCCAGAACCTGTTTTCGCTGCAGCGCCTGCTCTTTCTTCTGCTCGGTTTCGACGCGCGTTTTTTCCAACTCGTCCTTCAGGCTCGTCGTGGACAGCAATTCCTCATCGAGCTGCTTGAAGCTGCTCTGCATTCTTTCCAGAAAATTTTCTTTCTGCTTGAGCAGTTTTTCCCGCAACATGGCGCCGGAATCGCCACTCGCCTCGTTGTCCTCCTGGGCGTCCTCGAGCCGGTTGGCGCCTTTGAGCAGCCTCTGATACTGCTCCACCAAGCGCTTTTCACTCATCTGACATTCGCCGAGCCGGGTTTGAATATCGTTCAACCCCTGGGTGTGTAATTCGATTTCATGATTCACGCCTTCGAGTTCCTCGCGGTGGCTTTTCGCCTGCTGCCCCACGCGAACGATTTCATTCTCCAGGCCCTGGCCGATTTTTTCCTTGTATTGAAGGACACGGGTGAAGGTTTCCACCACGCGCTCGAAATCCCTCGCGATGGAAATCCCGAGTTCCCGGGCGGCCTGGTTTTCCTGCGACAAATTGGTTTCGTTTCGGCTCTTCTGCATGGGCAAGAATCCTTATTTTTGAATGGTCACGGGTCGTTCGCCCCAGGGGGCTGTGGATTCCCCTGAAATTAACATGAAAAGGCCGGAAATAAAAAGGTTATTTGCCTTCGGAAATCCGAAAAATTGCAAACTAATCAAACGTTTCAATGGCTTTGAGCATGTCAGAAACAGCGCGCTCGAAGCCCACAAACACTGCCTGCGCCACCAGACTGTGGCCGATGTTGAGTTCTTCGATATCCGGCACGGCGGCAATGGCTCTTACGTTGCCCAGGTTCAGGCCGTGGCCGGCGAAAACCTTGAGCCCCTCTTTACGCGCCCAGCGCGCGGCCTCACGAATTTTCATAAGTTCCCGATCGATGCCTTCGGCGCAGGTTTGCTCAGAATATTGCCCGGTATTAAGCTCGACACTGTCACAATTCAGACGCGC
>CP070799.1:902928-908637 GCA_020343535.1 Nitrospinaceae bacterium
CCTTCCTCGGCGAGGTAGCGGTGGATCTCGCTGCGCTATGCCACCACCCAGATGCCGGCGACCTGGTGCTTTCCGGTTGGCGCTTCGATAAGCCGCCGCTCAGTTTTTCCATGGAAAACGGATCGCACGCGGGGCCGGGCAGCGAGGAAACACGCGCCTTCGCCCTGCTGCCGATTTCCGCGCCGTTGGCGTTGGAGGACAAAGACCATCTCCGGCCCCTCGACCTGCGGGAAGCGGCGCAACGTTTTTTGGGACGGGCATCGGCGCCCGCGCGGCAGCGGGCGCGGCGGGAATCTTCCGAAGGCGTCCTGCTCCGCGTCATGACCTATAACGTTCATCACTGCAGGACCATGGACGGCAAGCTTTCGCCCGCGCGCATCGCCAAAGTCATCAGCAATTATAATCCGGACATCGTGGCGCTGCAGGAGCTCGATGTGGGCCGTGCGCGCACGCAAAAGATCGACCAGGCGCATTTCATCGCCCGCGAACTGGAAATGGAATTTCATTTCTCCCCGGCGCTCTACCTCGAGGAGGGGAAGTACGGAAACGCCATTCTAAGCCGTTTTCCCATGCAGCTCGTGCACGCCGGCGCGCTACCCACCCTCGCAGGGATTCCCGGCCTGGAACCGCGTGGAGCGCTATGGGCGAAGATCGAGGTCGACGGGCGCGTGGTTCACGTCTTCAACACGCATTTCGGTTTGCGCCGAAAAGAGCGCCTGCTGCAGGCGGAGGCGCTCACGAGCGGGGAGTGGCTCGGAAACCCAGACCGCGCGGGTCCCACCATCGTCTGCGGCGATTTCAACTCGCTGCCCTATTCGACAATCTGCAAGAAGATTCGCCGGGGGTTTCGAGACGTTCAGGTGGCCATGAACGACCACCGCCCCCAGCGCACGTTCACCGGGCTGTATCCCGTCGGCCGCATCGACCATATCTTCATCAGCCCGGGGATCGCCATCCGCAGCGTTGAGGTGCCTCGCACCTCGCTCACCCTGCGCGCGTCGGACCACCTGCCGTTGATTGCCGATATCAGCCTGCCCGAGTCTTGATGTTTCTTAGCACGGAGATCGTTTGCCGCCAAGCCGGAAACCAGGTTCGAGTTCGGCATTACAGCATCGGCGGAGCCGCCGGCAGGGCATGGCAGGCGGCTGAGGACTCACGCGTCCCGGTTTTTTGCGGATAGTGCGACCGGCACTTTTGCCGAAGGGGAGAGTTTTCCGGTTCGTTCAGGTAGATGGGGCAGCGCGGGTGAAAATGGCAGCCCGCCGGCGGGCTGAGCGGCGAGGGCACGTCGCCCACCAGGGTGCGAAAGGGTTTTCGCTCGCCCAGGCCGGGCACCGCCTCCAGGAGCGAGCGAGTGTAGGGATGGCGAGGGCGGCTGAAAAGTTCCTCGACCGGGGCGTACTCGACCACCCGGCCAAGATACATGATGGCCACCCGGTCCGCCATGTAACGCACCACGCTCAGGTTGTGGCTGATGAACAGGTAAGTCAGCGAGCGCCGCGACTGCAGTTCCCGCAGAAGATTCAGCACCTGTGCCTGCACCGAGACGTCGAGGGCGCTGGTGGGCTCGTCGAGGACCATGAACTTGGGTTCCAGGATCAGCGCGCGGGCAATGGCCACCCGCTGGCGCTGGCCACCGGAAAACTCGTGCGGATAGCGGCCCGAGACCGTCGGATCAAGTCCCACTTCCCGGAGAACGGCAGAGATTTTTTCCCGCCGTTCGGTTTCGCCGAGGTCCGGGTGATGCACCCGGAGCCCTTCGCCGACGATCTCCTCGATGGTCATTCGCGGCGAAAGCGAACCGTAAGGGTCCTGAAAAACGATCTGCAACTCCTCGCGTATTTCCTTAAGCTCGCTGCCCGTAAGCCGCATGATGTCCCGCCCTTCGAAGCGCACCTCGCCGCGGGCGTCGCGGTTGAGCCGGAGGATCGATTCTCCGAAGGTGGTCTTGCCGCAGCCGGATTCCCCCACCAGCGCCACCGTGGAGCCGCGTTCAAGATCGAGGTCGACCTCGTCGAGCGCCTTGATGTAGGCCACCACCCGGCGAAAGACGCCGCGATGCACGGGGAAATGGGTCTTAATGCGCCGGACTTGGAGAAGCACGCCGCCGCCCTTCGGCCGCTCCGGCGCGGCAACTCGCGCTCTGTCGTCGTCGAGCTTTTCGTAGCGTCCGTGGTCGAACAGATGGCAGGCCACGCGGTGGCCCGCATCGAGGGTGTGAGGCGGGCTGTCCTGGCGGCGGCAAACATCCATGACGAATTGGCAGCGATCGGCAAACAGGCAACCGGCGCCGTACTCCGTCGCCGAGGGGACGATGCCGGGGATGGTGTTCAGGAGGTAGGGCGTGTCCTCGGGCGTCGGAATCGAATCGAATAGGCGGCGCGTGTAGGGGTGGGACATATTGCGGAAGATCTGCTCCCGGGTTCCCTGTTCCGCGATGCGCCCCGCGTACATGATGCACACTGAATCGGCCATCTGGTTGACGATGCCCATGTCGTGCGTGATGAGCAGGATGCTGGTGCCGGTTTCGGCCTTGAGGTCAGCCATCAGCCCGAGCACTTGCGCCTGGATGGTCACGTCGAGGGCGGTCGTGGGCTCATCGGCGATCAGCAGCCGGGGGCGGCAGGCGAGGGCCATGGCGATCATCACGCGCTGTTTCATGCCGCCCGAGAGCTGGTGCGGGTAGTCGTCGATGCGCTTGTCCGGCTCGGGAATGCCGACTTGGTCGAGCAGTTCGATGGCGCGCTTGCGTGCTGGTCTCTTCTCCAGCTTGCGGTGCAGCCGCAGCGGTTCCTCGAGTTGATTGCCGACGCGGTACAGCGGGTTGAGCGACGACATGGGCTCTTGAAAAATCATCGCCATGGTGTTGCCGCGCAGAGCGCGCATCTCGTCCATGCTCAGGGCGAGGAGGTCGTGTCCATCGAACAGAATCCTTCCCGAGGGATGAAAGCCGTTGTCGGCGATCAGGCGCATGATGGATATAGCGGTCTGGGTCTTGCCGCAGCCCGATTCGCCGACGATGGCCAGGGTCTTGCCCTGCGCGAGGCTGAAGGAGATGCCGTCCACCGCCCGCGCCACCTTGTTTCGCCCCACCCTGAAATGGGTGCTCAGGTTGTCCACTTCAAGCAACATGTCGCGTCTCCCCTGCGGAGCGGGTCCGTGTCGGCATCAGGCGGCCCTCCTCGGGTCGAAGGCGTTGCGTATGCCCTCGCCGACGAAGGTGAGCAGGGTGAGCGCGCCAGTTAGCAGGGCGAAGGTCGGCAGCAGAATCCACAGCGCCTGCAGGTTGTTCTTACCTTGGGCGAGAAGCTCGCCGATGCTCGGCGCGGGGCTTGGAACGCCGAGATTCAGGTAGTCGAGGCTCACCAGCGAGAGGATTCCTGCCGTTACTTCGAACGGGAAAAAGGTGATCACTGGCGTGAGGGCGTTGGGAAGGATGTGCCGCCACATGATGCTGAAATTGGAGACGCCCATGGCGCGCGCCGCCTTGACGAATTCGAGGTTGCGAATCTTCAGGAACTCGGCGCGGATGTAGGCGGCGATGCCCATCCAGGCGGTGAGGTTGAGAATCAGAAACAGCAGCAACGCCGAGGGGGTGAGAAAGGCGCTCAGGATGATGAGGATGTAGAGCCTGGGCATGGAGCCCCAGATCTCGGTGAGGCGCTGGCCGAAGAGATCGATCCAGCCGCCGAAAAACCCTTGCGTGCCGCCGATCAGGCAGCCGAGCAGGGTGCCGGTGACGGCGAGCGAGATGCCGAAAATCATCGATATCCTGAAACCGTAGACCAGGCGCGCGAGGACGTCGCGGCCGCGGTCGTCGGTGCCGAGGTAGTGGCCGTCGCGCAGGGATGACGCGAGGTGGCTCTCGCCGTCGGGTGCGAGGCGCTTATACGGAGCGGCGAGGACGATTCGCCCGGTTTCGGAATGCGTGGGGATGTACTTGTAATCGTAGCGAACCGGCGGCCACAGCACCCACACATCGCGCGGGCCGGTGGGTTTTTCTCCGGGCATTGCCTGCGGCGCGGGCTCCACCAGCGGCCCGTCTTCCTCGAAATCCTCCAGTTCGAGTACGAATTTTTGTTCCGCCGCGGGCGGGCCGTCCTCGAAATCGTCGAGACCGAGCGAGAACCCCGGTTCCGCCGCGGGCGGGGCACCGTCGGTGCCGCCGTCTTCGAAGTCTTCCAGGCCGAGGGAGAATCCCGTTTCCCCATCGGGGGCGGGGGTAGAGGCCACTGCTTTTGTGGCGGGCGGGGCGCCTTCGAGGAGCCGCCAGAACAAGGGAGACTTGTAGTCCGGTTCGCTTGGCAGGCGGCCGCCGAAATCGGTTTCGCTATAGGTGAACAACACGGGAAAATACGGCCGCCCGTCAACCACCAGCAGGAGGGGGCGCACGTTGCAGACCCACTCCGCCGGCAGGGTGATCAAAAACAGCGCGATCAGGGTGAGAAAGCTTCGCCACGCCCGCTTGTCGCGGTGGAATTTTTCGAGTTTGATGCGAGTGTCTTTGCTGAGCGTCATGGCCGCTACCCCTGGCTCTCTTCGAAGGAAATGCGGCGGTCGATGATGACGTAGGTGATGTCGGTCAGCAATTGGCCGATGAGCGCCATGAGCGAGAAGATGAACAGGCTGCCGAGGACGATGGGGTAATCGCGTTGAATGACCGCCTGGTAGGAGAGCAGGCCCAGGCCGTCGAGGCTGAAGATCTGCTCAAGCAGCAGGCTGCCGGTGAAAAACATCGCCAGGAAACCGATGGGAAACCCGGTGACGAGGGGGATGAGGGAGTTTTTCAGCACGTGCTTGAACAAAACGGTGCGCTCGGAAAGGCCGCGGGCGCGCGCTGCTAGAACGTACTGCTTCTCCATTTCCTCCAGTAGGGCGTTTTTGGTCAGCAGGGTGAGCGTCGCGAAACCCCCAAGCACGTAACATAACAGCGGCGCGGCCAGGTGGTGCAGGTAGTCGGTAAACTTTTTCCAGAACGACCAATCTTCGTAGCCGGGCGTGCCCGAGGAGGTGAGCCCCGAGAGTGGGATCAGATGGGCGACGGCCCCATCGCCGGGGCCGAACAGCACGATCAGGAAAATCGCCAGCACGAAGCCAGGCACGCTGTAGCCGATGAGAACGATCAGGCTCGTCAGTGTGTCGAAACGCGAACCGTGGCGAACCGCCTTGCCGATGCCGAGCACGATGCAGACCATATAAGTCATGAAGAAACTGGTGATGCCAAGCGATGCCGACACCGGCAGTTTTTCCACGATGAGCTCGATCACCGATTGGTTGCGGTAGAACGAATCGCCGAATTTGAAGACCAGAAAACCCTCCCAGTGGTCGCGACTGAAGAAATTAGCGGCGAACGATCGGCCGTTGTCCGGCGGCGAATACCAGATGAGTGTGCGCAGGTAGCGTTCGAACATCGGCCGGTCGAGATGATAGACTTTCTTGAGCTGCTCCATGTGCTTGGGGTCGAGCTCTTCGGGCTTTTCGCCGGCCCGGACGGTTCCGCCGCCGCCGGCTTCGCCGAGCACGCCGGAATGGCCCCGGAGCAGGGATTTGATCTGGTCGAGGGGACCGCCAGGGACGAACTGGGTGATGAAAAAGGTGATGGTCAGGATGCCGAGCAGGGTCGGCAGCATGAGGAGCAGGCGGCGTATGATGTAACTGGTCATGGGCAACTCTTTTGCCGGTGCCGGCCGGGAATGTGTTTAAATAGGG
>CP070799.1:908737-914299 GCA_020343535.1 Nitrospinaceae bacterium
GGTACGCACCGCGCACCCCGGCGGACATCGACGAAATCATCAACCGGCATATCATCGGCGGACAGACCGTGGAACGCCTGCGGATCGATTTCAAGAAAAAATAATTTTCCGCGCGCCGCGGAAAATTTTTCCACCGCCCCCTAAGCCGCGCCCCTTTGCGCGACATCACCCAAGTCCGACGCTTCACTCAACCCGGAGAGCGCCATGCAAACCCTTGTTGTGAATCGGTGGAACGGGAATGCTGGGAAAACCCGTGGCCGAACGCATCAGGAAAGCGGCAACCACGCTCGCGCAATGACTGGAAGAAAAAAAGAAATCACACGCCTGAACCTGTCCTCCCCGAAAAACCATCGCGGAGCTTCAATCCCCTCACCCAGCGCCCGGGCCGCCCTCGAGCCTGGCGAGCGAACGATCGTGCGACCGGCCGAGAACCAGCTGTGACACCGCCGCCCCGGCAAGGGCGAGGAACATGTCCCACTGGGTGTCCCAGACATCGCCCTGCGTTCCCAGAAACTGGTCGGCGGCGGAGCCGCTGCCGATGGCCACCCACCATTCGATCAGCTCGTAAAAGGCGCTAAACGCCAAGCAAATGCAGACGACAAGAAAGAAAAGTCATTTTCACGGCTTGAGCGGCGACGTTCTAAGCAGGATCTCGCGCGCTACAAGCGCCGGGAAAAAACCCTGCGCGAATTGGCCAACACGGTCGTAATGGTTGCGGCCGAGATCGAACCCATCCCGCAGCAGGTTGAACAGCGGAACCTCGGCGTAGGTGTAATGACCGCCCACCATGCGGATGATGGCGTGTGGCCAGGTTCCCGTGTACACCAGACGGCTCAAGGGAAACCGCCGCCCCGTTGCCAGTAACAGAGCGAGGCCGACAAGGACGGGAAACACCTCGAGCCACCAGGTGAAGCGGTCCCCAGGGCCTACCATCGACCAGAAAAACACGGCGGCGGCGCTGCTCAATAGTAGGGTTCCATACCTTCGATCGCTTATGCCGATCCTTTCCCGTCGGCGGGACCGCTTTTTGATTGCAGCCGGACCAGCTGATGAAAAATACCCTTTTGCGCCAGAAGCTCGACGCGCGTGCCGAATTCGGCGACTTCCCCGTTCTTGAGCACCAGTACCTTATCCACATGCTTGAGCGTCGAGAGACGGTGGGCGATGACGATCGACGTCCGGCCGCGGATCAACTCCCTCAACGCCTGCTGAATCTCGTGCTCGGTTTCGGTATCGACGCTGGCCGTGGCCTCGTCGAGCACCAGGATGGGCGGATCGGCCGCCAGCGCCCGCGCGAAGGAAATTAGCTGCCGCTCGCCCATCGAAAAAAGGCTTCCCTTCTCCTTTATCTCCTGCTCGTACTTGAATGGCAGCCGCTGTATGAACGGGTGTGAACGCGCCGTGCGCGCGACGGCTACGACCTCTTCCGGCCCGAGCACCGGATTGCCCAGGCGAATGTTCTCCAGCACATTGCCCGAGAACAGAAAAACGTCCTGCTGCACCATCGCCATCTGCCGCCGGACATCGTACCGGTTCATTTGCGAGACGGGCGCACCGTCGATGAGAATTTCCCCACTCCCGGCCTCATAAAACCGGCCGAGGAGATGAACCAGCGTTGATTTTCCCGAACCCGTCGCCCCCACCACCGCCAGGCTTTCTCCCGCCTCGAGTTTGAAAGAAACATGCTTCAGCACCGGCTCCGCCTCGTTGTAGGCGAAACTCACGTCCTTGAACTCCACCGAACCCTGGACACGCAAGCCCGGATCGCGCGGCCGGGTTTCGGCCACGTCCTCCGGCGTGTCGAGCAGCTCGAACACCCGTTCCGACGATGCCAGCGCCGTCTGAATGATATTGAACTTCTCCGCCAGGTCGCGGATGGGGTCGAAGAATTTCTGCAGGTATTGCAGAAACGCCACCAGCACGCCCAATTCCACCTCGTCCTGAACGAACCGTCCTCCCCCGTACCAGATCAACAGGCCGATGCCGAGGGCGCTGAACAGATCAATGGACGGCAGGTAGAGCGCGTTGTAATGCAGCGAGCGAAGGTCCTCGCGCAGCTTGTCGCCGTTGATGCGCTCGAATTTCCGGGCGTGCGCCGCTTCGCGGCGAAAAAGCTGCACCGTCGCCATTCCGGAGAGGTTCTCCTCCAGAAAGGTATTGAGCCCGGCCTGGTGAGCACGGTTTTTGCGCAGGGCGTCGCGCGCGCGCGCGCGGTAGGCCTGCGTGGCGAAATACAAAAGCGGGAACACGAGACAGATCACCAGGGTAAGACGCGCATCAAGGTAGAGCATGACACAGAAGATCCCCACCAGGGTGAACAGGTCGTTGAAGATCAGCATCAGCCCGGAAGTGAGCATCTCGTTGAGCACCTCCACATCGTTCACCACCCGCGTGACCATCCTGCCGATGGGGTTCCGGTCGAAAAATCGGAACGACATCTTATGCAGGTGGGCGAACACCCGCGTGCGCATGTCGAACATGACCCGCTGGCCGATGTATTGCATAAGATAGGTCTGCGCGAACTGGAACACGAAAGCCAGGACGAGTACCGCCAGGTACAAAGCGGCGATTCGATCGAGGCCTTCCATGTGCCGAACCTTGATGTGGTCGTCGATAGCCACCTTGGTCAGATACGGACCGGCGAGGTTGAGCAAGGAAACAGCGAAAAGCAACCCGATGGACAGCGCCACCCAGGCGCGGTAGGGTTTGATGAATTCAAGGATGCGGGCAAGCAGCTGCCAGTCGTGATAACGATGCTGGAGGTTCTCGCCGGAGGCCGCGTTCATAGCAGGGTGATCTCCCATTCCCTCGCCAGGGCCTGGCTTTCGACCATGCGCTTGTAGGCCCCGCCCCGCCGCACCAGTTCCCCGTGCGTTCCCGCCTCGACGATCCGCCCGTGTTCGAGCACGACGATGCGATCCGCCCCTTCCACCGCCGAGAGGCGGTGCGCGACGATCACCCGGGTGGTTCCGCCCGCGAACCGACGTAAATTCTCTCGTACGGTCTCCTCGGTTGCCGCATCGAGACTGGAAAACGCGTCGTCCAAAACGAGGATGCGCGGCTTGCGTAAAAGCGCCCGCGCCAGGGCGATGCGCTGCTTCTGCCCACCGGAAAGCGACACGCCGCGCTCGCCCACCACCGTGTCGAGGCCGTCGGGAAATCGCGCGAGATCGGGCTCCAGGCCGGCGGCGCGGACGGCGTGTTCTATATCCTCACGAGATGCCTCGGGCCGCCCCAAGGCGACGTTGTCCCTGAGCGGCATGGAAAACAGAAACGGCGCCTGGTCGACCAGCACGACCTGATCCCGAACCACGGACAGGGGGATCTCCCGAATGGGAATCCCATCGAGGAGAACGTCGCCGCGACCGGCGTCGAACAGCCGCACCAGAAGGCGAACCAGGGTGCTCTTGCCCGAGCCGATCCTGCCCACCACCGCCAGGGTCTGCCCAGGTTCCACCGAAAGGTCGATGGCCTCCAGGCTGGGTTGGCCGCTGCCCGGATAGGTGAAACTCACTCCCCGCATTTCGATGGCGCCGCCAAGCTCCCGCGGCCCCGCGGCCCCCGCCGGATCGGCCACACGGCCCTTGGCGGCCAGGATCTCCTCGATCCGCCCGAGGGCGACCAAGCCCTTCTGGCTCAGGTTGATGACGTAACCGACCCCCATCATCGGCCACGACAGCATCATCAGATAGCCGTTGAACGCGACAAAACTGCCGAGGGTCATCTCGTCCGCGATGACGGCACGGCTGCCCAGCCAGAGCGAGATCAAGCCCGCCACCCCGATGGTGAACACCAGGGACGGCGTGAACACGCCAAACATGCGCGTGACGCGCAGGTTTTTCTCGATGTACTCCCGGCTGAGATCGTCGAATCTACGCTGCTCGTTGTCCTCCTGCACAAAGGCGTGCAGCACACGGATGCCGGCCAGGTTCTCCTGCACCCGCGCGGTGATTTTCGCCAAGTGGGCCTGCACCGCCTCGTGCCGCTTGCCAATCTCGCGAATGAAGCCAAAGAACAGCAGGCTGAGAAACGGCAGCGGCACCAGCACCCACAGCGTCAATACTGGATGGATGAACAGCATCAACCCCACCGAACAGAGGATGACCACCGTCGAATCGATGCAAACCAGGAACCCGAGGCCGACGAAATCGCGCACGGCTCTCAGGTCGTTGGTGGCGCGCGACATCAGGTCGCCGGTTTTTCGATCCTGAAAGTACAGGGCGTCCTGCGTCAGCAAATGGGAGAACAGGCGGTTGAGAAGATCGAACTCCACCTTACGCGAAGGACCGAACAGGTATTTACGCCAACCATAGCGCGCCATGGCCTGCACCAGAGCGGCGGCGAACAGCAGCCCCGCGTAAAGAAGCAGGGTGGCCGAGGCGGGGCGGCCGGGCAAAAGGTCGATAATGTCTTTAAGCAACCACGGAATCACCAGCCCCGCCACGTCGGTCAACAGCAGCGCTACGATGCCAATCAGCATTTCCCTCCGGTGGCGGGCCAAAAAAGGCAGAACCGGTTGCAGCCTGCGCAAAAACATGGCGGACTAGATAAGGCCTTTCGACAGAATCATGACGAAAATCCCCAGACAAAAGCTCAGCAGGTTCTTGAACCCCTTCTGGTGCTCCTCGTACACGGCGGGCAAAAGATCGGAGATGGAGATGAAAAGGAAGGTGCCTGCCGAAACGCCCAGAACCGTGGCCACCAGAACGTCGTCCATATTCTTCAGAATGGCCAGCGCAAAAATAGCGCCAAGGGGCGTGGCCAGTGAAAAAATGAACATCGACCACAGGATCTTTCGGCGACCATACTCCCCACCCTTGACGAGCATGCTGCTGAGCGCCAGCGCGGCGGGGAATTTATGCAGGGTCACCGCAACGATGATCACCAGGCTCAGGTTCATCAGGCTGCCCGCGCCAATGGCCACCCCATCTAGGACGCTGTGAATTCCGATGCCGATGTAGGCCGCGAGCCCCACCGTGTGATAATCGCATTCGCCTTCTTCACAGGGGTGCACCATGATGAATTTCATCATGAGAAAGATCAGCAGAAACCCGACCATGACGGGGTACCCCAGGTTATCCCCAAGCACCGGCGCGGATTCGGGAAGAATATGAAAAAAGACGGCACCCAGGAGCACGCCGGCGCAAAAGCTGATGATCAGCTTAAAGGTGGATTTCGACCAGATGCGGACGGTGGGAATCCAGCCGCCCACCAGCGTGATGGCAAAAATAAAGGTCAAGAAAAAATAAAAAGATGATTTTTCCACGAAGGTTCTCGCACCTCGAACCGCTAAGCATAATGAAAGCGCCACCGGCGGCGGGCCGCCTCCGGGGACCGGCTTTTTTTCTAGTCCTTTGATGAATATTTCGCTACGATGGTCGCCGGATTTCTTCCCCGCCCCGGCACGCGCCGGGGGCCGGAAGGAAAATGGGCTCCGGCATCCGAAGGAATTCAGAACTTACCACAAATCAAAGCGTTAATCTATCAATTGATCGGCCCGGCGGTTTGTCGGCCCGGCCCCTCCACCACGGACCTCAATAGACTCATGATCGGCGTCATTCT
>CP070799.1:914399-919691 GCA_020343535.1 Nitrospinaceae bacterium
GGAGGCCATCCGCCCTCGGCGGGCGCTTCTCACCCATATCAATCACAAATTCGATCACGAGGTCGTCTCCCGCCATCTGCCGGAAAACGTCACCCTCGCCTACGATGGGCTGTCGCTGGAATTGTAGTTAATCGAGGTCGAAATCGCGCAGCGGCTTATCGGAGGATTTGTCGACTTTTTTCTGCGATTCCTTGAAGATCTCGTCGAGAAGGCGGCCGCGCTCCTTGTGGGTTTCGCTTTTTTTCTTGAACAGGCTTTCGGTTTCCTGGCGTTTCTTGTCGAGCCCTTTCACCATTTCCGAGAGAGACGGCGTGGGCTTCTCCTTTTTCTCATGCCAAAGGACCTCGCCGGTCTTCACATCGATGGTGAGTTGAGAATCACAACAGGGGCAGGTGACATCGATCTTTTTTGAACTCATAGAACAAGACCTCACAACATAATGACCCCCCCTTCCCCCGGACGGGGAAGGCCTCTTAATTATAGCAAATCCCCCCACGACTGAAAACCTTGACCGGGCGGCCTTCCTGTCGGCGGGGAAACCCGGAATCTCTTACGCGTTTTTCCGACGGGGGTGATAAAATGCCACCAAACCTCATTTAAGAAAGGAACGCGATGCAAGGCTATTTCATCACAGGCACCGATACCGGTGTCGGCAAGACGGTGGTCACCGCCCTGCTGACTGCGCTTTGCCGCCGTGCGGGCGTCGGCGTCGGCGTGATGAAACCGGTGGAAACCGGTGTCGACCCTCTCTGCGATTCGAGCGCTGCTTCCGACGCCCGCTTTCTTATGGAAGTGGCGCAAAGCGGCGACTCGCTCGACGAAGTCGCCCCGTACCGGTTTAAAATACCCGCATCGCCCTATTTCGCCGCGCGCGCCGAAGGACGGGAGGTGGACCCCTCGCGCCTGATCGCGGCCTTTCGGAACCTGTCGGAGCGTCATGAGGTGCTGCTGGTGGAGGGCGCAGGCGGGTTGTTGGCGCCGATTTCGCCAGGCTACCAGGTGCTCCACCTCGCGGAGGATTTCGGCCTGCCGCTCATCGTCGCGGCGCGCAGGAACCTCGGAACCCTGAACCACACCCTGCTTACCCTTCAGGCGGCCGAGGCGAAGGGCCTTACGGTGGCCGGGGTGGTCTTCAACCCGCTGGAGCCGGACCCGGCGAGCGAGGTGGAGCGGGCAAACTCGGACATCCTTCGCGAATTTTCCCGAGTTCCCCTGCTCGGCGAACTGCCGTTTCTCGGCCCCGTTTCCGCGGAAGCGTTCACCCCCGAGGTGCTCGACGAATGCCTGCGGCGCTTGCATCTCGACGGACTCTGGCGGGCCGGTTGAGGGCAAAAAAAACGCCCCCCTACCTGCCGGGAGAGGAAGCGTTCGAATCGTCCGCGATTTAAATTTCCAGACCTTCACAGGGGCCGCTCAGCCCGATACAGCGCTGTATGACATGCCGCCAGTTTTTTTCCGGATTGTAATTCGACGCCTCCAGAATCCGCTGCGTCTGGTCGATGATTTCCACGGCGGTGGCGCGGTCCTTGAGAATGGCCGCCTTGGACACATCGACGGTGATGCGGGTGGTCTTGAACGTAATGCTCTCAAGCTCGATGTCAATGTTCAGGTCGTTGGCTTTTGCCACGATTTCCCGGCCGCTGTCGGTTTCGCTGTCCTCGGTGACTTCGATGTCCATCCGCTCCAGCGCCTGCGAGAGCGCCAAGTGAACATAATCCAGAGGATAATTCGATGTCTTGTCGGCCACATTCATGAAACTGTAGCCCGCGCCCATGGTGGCCCCGCTGAGCGCCACCGCGGCGCAGCCCGTGGCCATCGGCGAGATCAGCAGAACCGCAAGCAATAGGGCCCTGCCGCGGGAAATGATGGGTTGAATCGGTTTATTCAATGGCTTGCCCCCCAATGGACTGACATATAACCTTGCCAGGCACTCTGTTCTCTCTCCGAGCCCATGTAAGGAGCAACAACCATGCCAAAAACTTGGGGGTTGAATTTTTGTGACTTAGGTCATGCACCGATGTGATCGGCCCCGCAAGCCGGCTTTTTTTATACACAACTGGTCAGTTTACCAGACAGGTGACGGAGAAACGCAATGCCTGTCAAGCGCTTGGCCGCTGGGACCGCGGCTTAAAGGGGGGGAATTCAAAGCGAAAAAGAGACGGGGCCGCTACCGGAGGGGTGTATCCCGGCGCGAACAGGTTGGCGCCGGAGTCAGGCGGAATCCTTGGCGATGAACTGGTAGCCCTTTTCCCGCACGGTCACGATGAATTCGGGTTTCTGCGGCTTCTTCTCGAAATATTTTCTCAGGCGGGCGACGAAGTTGTCCACCGTCCGCGTTTCGGTGTCGGGATCATAGCCCCAGACTTTTTCCAGCAGTTCCTCACGGCTGACCACCGCGCCTTTTTTGCCGACCAACAACTTCATCACCTGCGCTTCCTTGGTGGTGAGATAGAACTCCCCGCTCTGGCCGCGCGCCTGGCCGGTGCTGAAATCGATCCACATCGAATCGAAATGGAATTTCTCATGGTCGAGCACCGGCTGCCGGTACCATTCCCAACGCCGGAGGATGCCCTTCACCCGGAGCAGCAGTTCCGGCAGGTGAAACGGCTTGGTGAGGTAGTCGTCGGCGCCGGCCTCGAGGCCGATCTCGCGGTCTTTGTCGGTGGATTTGGCCGAAAGCATGAGGATGGGAAAACGAATGTCGCCGGCGCGGATCTGCCGGGCCACCTCCAGGCCGCCGAGCTTGGGAAGCATCAGATCGAGGATCACCAGGTCGAAATTGTCCTTGGCCAGAGCATCCAGGGCTCTCTGGCCGTTATCGACGACGACGATGTCGTAGCCTTCCCGCTCCAGATTGAACTTGAGGCCCTTGGCTAGGTGCGCCTCGTCCTCGACCACTAGAATTTTTTTCTTTTTCCTCATCGCCTCTCCAACCGTCCCACCGCGGCCCGCCGGGTCAGCGGGGCAGCGAAACCGTGAACCGGGTACCCTTGCCACGGCCGCCGCTCTCCACGGTGAGCCTCCCCTTGTGATTCTTGAGGATCTCCCGGGAGATGAACAGACCCAGCCCGGCGCCTTCGATGTTCTGTGTGTCGACGTTCTGCGCCCGGTAAAATTTCTTGAAGACCTTTTTCTGGTCCTTCTTTTCGATCCCAATGCCCTGATCAATGAAGTGAATATCGCAATATTTTTTCCGGTTTCTCACTTCGATGGTGAGCGGTGCGCCAACGGGGGAATACCTAAGCGCATTGCCTATCAGATTATTAAATACCATACGCAGCGCCCGCTTATCCACCTTGAGCACCCCGGCGCCGTCGAGGTCCAGCTGAAGCCGGCAGTTTCTTTCCTCGAACTGGCGCTTGTAGGCCTCCACCACCTCCTTGAGAAATTCGCCGATCTCGACGGGTTGAAACTGCAACCGCATGGCCTTCGGGTCCGCCTTGCTCGATTCCAGGATATTGTCGATGAGGCCGGACAGCCGCGCGGTGTCGGTGAGCATGGTTTCAACAAAATCCCCCGCGTCCCGGGAAGAGACCTTCTGGTATTTCATGGTCTCCAGGTAGAGCTGAATGGAGGCAAGGGGCGACTTAAGTTCGTGCGAAACGCTGGAAACGAAATTACTCTGCAGGCGGTTGAGCCGGGCCTGCTTGTTCCAGTAAACGAAAATCACATAAACCCCGGCGAGGATGATCAGCATGAGGAACGACCCTTCGAGCAAAATCACCCAGGTGAACTCGCTGTCGAAGATCTCCGGCCGGAGCTTTTCGGCGAACTCCTCAAGCTTCAGGTTGTTCTTGAAGTACCAGTAGACCCAGATCACCATCAGGCCGATCCAGGCCACCTGGACGCCGACGAAAACGAAAATGGGGTGAAATAAAGTTCTCAGCTTGTTCATGGCTCAGGCCCTGGTTACCTCCATGGTTCGGGAGGGTTGCATCTAATATTACATAACTTTTACACGGAGGACAGCAGGAACCCTGTAGTATGAAATCAGGAAATTAAAAATTATCGAATCTATGGAGAGGGAACAAAATGAGCTCAACCGCCGCCGCCAAACCCAAGCTGAATTTCAACACGGGCACCACCGGCTACTTCATTTTCTTGCACGCAGGCGCGCTCCTCGCGCTGTTTCCCTTTGCTTTTTCCTGGAGCGCGGTGGCGCTCATGTTTTTCCTTCACTGGCTGACGGCGTCCCTCGGCATCTGCCTGGGATACCACCGCTACCTGACCCACCGCGGGATGGACCTGCCGAAATGGCTGGCCCGCACCCTGGTTTTCTTCGGCGCCCTGGCCTGCGAGAACGGGCCGATCAAATGGGTCGCCCAGCACCGCATGCACCACGCCGGCTCCGACACCGACAAGGACCCGCATAACGCCAAGAACAGCCTGTGGTGGGCGCACGTCGGCTGGATGCTTTACGAGCACCCCGAGTTCGACAACAAGGAGAACATCCGCAATTACTCGAAGGATATCGCGGGCGACGCCTTCTACCAGTTCCTCGACAACCACTTCATCAAGATCCAGTTCGCCCTGGGCTTTCTTCTCTTCGCCATCGGCGGCTGGCCCTTCGTCATCTGGGGTATTTTCCTGCGCCTGGTCCTGGTGTATCATTCCACCTGGTTCGTCAACAGCGCCGCCCACGCCTGGGGCTACAAAACATTCGCCCTGGAAAACGATTTGTCCACCAACTGCTGGTGGGTTGGCCTCATCGCCTATGGCGAAGGCTGGCACAACAACCACCACGCATTCCCCAAGTCGGCCCGCCATGGCCTGAGGCCCTGGGAAATCGACCTGACGTGGATGGCCATCTGCGTCCTCAAGGCCCTCGGCCTCGCCACCAACATCAAGGTCGCCAAAATCAAGCGGGTGGACAGCCCGAACCCGGAGCTGGCGCCCACCTACGGCGCCGACATGGTCAAGCAGGCGGCCTGAGCAGGCCGTCCCTTTCAGTCCGGCCGGTGTCCCACATGAATAAACTCAAGCAGGCCGCCCGTGCGCGGTCCTGCTGACTCTGGCCGGACAGACCATGGAATGGGCGGGGGACAGCGGGCGGCTCAGCCCAGGCTGAATTCAACGTGGTAGCCAGCGTACTTCCTCAGGTTGATCACCCGATGGTCGAACAGAAGATACTGGCCCTTGATACCCGTCAGCCGGTCGCTGAACTCGGGAACCTTGTCGAGGTTGTGGCTCACGATCTTCTCTGGAACCGACAAAACGGGATAGTCGAACGCCTGCACCTCCTCGTCCCGCGTGAGATATTCGCGCAGGTCCTCCGGCACCCAGGCCTCAACC
>CP070799.1:919791-925059 GCA_020343535.1 Nitrospinaceae bacterium
GAGGGCATGGAGCTTTTTACGTTGTCGCCCCCGCCGGGGGCGATGGCCATCAGCACTTCCTCTTCGGCGATGGCGTGCTGGCGGATAAAGTCGGCGCAAAATTCATCCTCCTCGGGGGTGAGGGAAAAATGCGACCGGTCGTATTCCACCGGGCAATTTATTTTTCTCAGCAGATCGAGGTAAACTTCGCGCTCGTTCCTGAAAGAGGCGGGAACTACGGTATGGGTGAGAGGATTGAACAGGCGTCTTTTCGCGAGACCCACGCGGACGGGTATGTTGGCGAAGAGGGCGAGCAGCTTGAAGGCCCAGGCGCGGTGCATGACAAAGACCATATCGAACCGTTCGCGGCGCAGCCGCGAGACGAGTCTGAAAAACTCCCTGCATTGGCTTGCAACGTTGCCCTTGTATATCGCGCCATCGTCGGCGACCAGCAACCGATTGATGACGGGGTTGTTTTCGACCACCCTCTGGCAAGAGCGCCCCACCAGAAGTTGAATGTCTGCATGCGGAAACCGGCGCCGGAGCTTGTCAAAAAACGTGGAGGCGATAACGAGGTCCCCCACGGCGGCGAGTTTGATGAGAAGAATTTTCGAAGGCTCCGGAGCAGGTGCGCCGCCTGCGGCCTTGAAAGGGGGGGGCAAGTCCTTTTGGAGGAGAGGGGTTCGAGTCTGGTTCATTCCCTCGCAGCCTGAGTTCGGGGTTGACCGGAGAAAAAAATCATGCCTTCATCAACGACATTACCGTCTTTTGTCGAAGGGGAAGAGGATCCATAACACAAAACCATGTGAAAAGTACAAAGTTTTTTAAGTATAGCATTTAATTTTGGCATGCCAAATAATTAAGTTCCTGTTTCCGATATTTCTCCGTGGGGCAGGTGGATGGAACGCTTGTCAACGATCCATTACTTCACGGGAATGCATGGAGCCCGGTGTCCATTTGAAGGCGCCGGTGGCAGGGAGGGGTTTGGAAATGGAGAAAAATGCATTCGCGGTTTTGATTCGAGCCGGGCCGGAGTCGATCACTGCATGCCCGGATCGTTATCGAACAATTCGTTATAGTCCTCGGAAGGCGCTTCGGAGCCCGAACGGCACCAGTCGAAATCCTCATCCGGCTCCTCGTTCTCGGGGAGCGGGTGGCCAAGGGCTTTTTCCTGCGTGGCGAGGGGCGAATCCTCCAGGATCAAAATTTGGCGGCCACCACAACGGCACTCCGATTGTCCAGCATTGACGGGGGTCTCATTCAAGAGCAGCATGCGTAGGCCGCAATCCCCGCAACAGTATTCGCGGTGTGTTTCTCCGATGCAGGAATCCACCAGGCGTTCGCGGCACTGGTTGCAGACGCGGATGTGGCCGGGCCGGTACCCGCTGAGCAGGTTCTCGATATGACAAGCTCCGCACTGCACCAAAAGATCGAATGAATCGTCGGAAGGCATACGCGCTCCAAGCCAGGGGCCAGCTCGTCAGGAGCCCGGCTTTTCCTGCGTGGGGTCGAATCCCATCAGTTTGGACATGTCGCCCATTTTAGCCATCGCTTCTTCCTTGGACATCTTGGTGATGTCGATGCCCATTTCGGCCAGCGCGCCGGAAAACGGACACTTGCTGGCGCCGCTCTTGGGGGCTTCCTGGGCGGGCTGGGTGTCCGCGGCATCGGGGTCGAGCTGGCCTGCTTCCGCCATCACCATCCAGTGCAGGGAGTCGATTTGCTGGTTCTTGTCGTCGGCTATTTTCTTGAGCGCGGCACGGGTTTCATCGTGGTCGCAGGCGTTGATGGCTTCTCTATACCTTTCGAGGGCCAACTTTTCATACTCGATGGCCTTTTTGAGTGCGTCGGCGGCGTGGGACATGACAGTCCTCCTTGAATAACAATGATATTGAGGGATTTATAAAGACATCAATATACCAGAATCCCGGCGGCCAGACAAGGCCGGGAAAGCGGCCGTGAATTATCTTTGACCGCCGGTTTACAAACCGGAGGAAAGGCCCTATAAATCAGGTATGGCAGATATCCGGCTCATCGACCGCTTAGTGCAGGGGGAGACGGGGGACGTGGTTCTTATCGGGTACCCGGAGGATGAGGGTGTTCGCCGCAACGGCGGCCGCCCGGGGGCCCGGCAGGGCCCCGGGCGGTTCCGCCACTGGCTGCATCGATATGGCACGGCGGACAACCCGGAGGAAGAGGCGGATTTGTTTGATATCACCTTGACCGATGCCGGCGACATCGCTGGCGCCTCTCTCGAAGAAGCGCATCACAACCTTGGCGGCAAGGTCGCCTGCGTGCTGGCCAGGGGCGGCGTCCCATTCGTGGTGGGCGGCGGTAACGACCAGTCCTACCCCAATGCATCGGCCCTGCTTGGCCGGGGGGGGGAAGGGCCGGTGGGCGTGGTGAATGTGGATGCGCACCTCGACGTGCGCCCGCGGGTGGACGGGAAAGCCCACAGCGGCTCTCCTTTTCGCCTGCTGCTCGAGGATGAGCGGTTTCAGGGGGAAAATTTCATCGAGTTCGCCGCCCAGGGGAGCCAGGTGAGCCGCGAACACGCCGAATTCGTGCGCGGGAAAAAGGGGCGCATCCTCTGGCTCAGCGAACTGCGGCGGGAGGGCTCGGCCGACGGGGTGTTCAGGAATTGCCTGGGCGATCTGGCTTGGCGCTGCCCGGCGATCTTTGTTAGCTTCGATCTCGATGCCCTGGCGAGCTTCGAAGCGCCGGGGGTGTCTTGCCCCGGCGTCGTAGGATTGAGTGCCCAGGAGGCGACGTCCATCGCCTACTACGCTGGGGCGCATCCCCAGGTGGCGCTGTTCGATCTTTCCGAATACAACCCCGTCATCGAGGAGGAGCGCACGGGCCGGCTGGCGGTGGCTCTGTTTTATTCTTTTTGCATGGGAGTCGCGCACCGCCTGCGTCACCGCTCCGGGGAGGGGGCTTAGGCCGCGGCCGACAAACCTCTCTCAAGGGGGGGATAACGCGTTCCGTTTTCCTGAAGGAGATTCGATGGAAACCATGGCGGATCGAAAAACCAAGGCCCGCGCTGCGGGGGATAAAGACCGCCCCATGTTCATGGAGCAATGCCCCAAGCGTTCACCGCGCGCCTCCACCTCGCTCAAAATTCAGTGCTGCGATTGGGACGCCGAGGCCGCGTTGCGCATGCTGAACAACAACCTCGACGAAAGGGTGGCGCTCGACTGGAAACAGTTGATCATCTACGGCGGCAGCGGCCGCGCCGCCCGCAATTGGCGCGAGTACCACCGCACCGTCCAAGCTCTCAAGGCGCTTGGAAAGGACGAGACCCTCTGCATTCAATCCGGCAAGCCCGTCTATATCGGGCAAACGCACCCGGACGCGCCCCGCGTCATCATCGCCAATTCCAACCTCGTGCCCGCCTGGGCGACGCAGGAGGAGTTCGACCGGCTGGACCGTCTCGGCCTTATGATGTACGGGCAGATGACGGCGGGCAGCTGGATCTACATCGGCACCCAGGGCATCCTGCAGGGCACCTATGAAACTTTCGGCGCCTGCGCGCAAAAGAATTTTTCCGCCAGCAGTCTGCTCGGTCGCTGGATCTTCACCTCGGGTCTCGGTAACATGGGCGGCGCGCAGCCCTTGGCGGGGACGATGAACGAGGCATGCATCCTCATCGCTGAGGTGAACCCCCGTCAGATCGATCGCCGGCTCAAGGAAGGCTACCTCGACCGCGCCACCGACTCGCTCAACCAGGCCCTGAACTGGATCGACCAAGGGCGGGCGGAGAAGCGGCCGGTGAGCGTCGGCCTGCTCGCTAATGGGGCGGCGGCCGCTCGTGAGCTATTGCGGCTGCGCAAGATTCCGGACATCGTTACCGATCAGACCTCGGCCCATAACCTCATGGACTACGTGCCCGAAGGCACGGATTTCGATGCAATGATGGCGCTCAGGGAGCGACAGCCGAAAAAATACCGCGAACGATCGCTCGCGACGCTGGTCGAGCACGCCCGCGCTCTTGTCGGCCTTAAGGAGGCGGGCGCGGTGGTGTTCGATTACGGCAACAACCTGCGCGGTCAGGCGGAAACCGGCGGCCTGTCCCTGCGTGACCGGCACGGGCGTTTCGTTTATCCCGGCTTTGTGCCCGAGTACATCCGCGGCCTGTTCTCGGAAGGCCAGGGGCCCTTTCGCTGGGCCATGCTCTCGGGCCGGAAAAAGGACCTGCTCGCCGTCGACCAGGCAGTGCTTGAGACCTTTCCGGAAAAAGTCGCCCTCAGGCGCTGGATCGAAAAGGCGCAGAAGCGGGTGCCGGTTCTGGGCCTGCCGACACGCGTGTGCTGGCTCGGTTACGGAGAACGCTCGCGCATGGGCCGCGTCATGAACCGGATGGTGAAAACGGGGAAGGTGGCCGCCCCCATCGTCATCGGCCGCGACCATCTCGATTGCGGCAGCGTCGCCTCGCCCAACCGGGAAACCGAGGACATGAAAGACCAAAGCGACGCGGTGGCCGACTGGCCGTTGCTCAACTTCGCTCTGAACGCCGTGTCCGGTGCGAGCTGGGTGAGCTTTCACCACGGCGGCGGGGTGGGCATCGGCAATTCTCTGCACGCCGGGATGGTCGTCGTCGCCGACGGCAGCCGCGCCAAGGAGGCGCGTTTAAGGCGGGTGCTGGACAACGATCCCGGATTGGGGGTCGCGCGCCACGTCGACGCGGGGTACCAGACCGCCATCGAAATCGCGCGCGAGCGGGACGTTCCGGTGCCCGGTCTGTCGTCCTCCCTGCGGCGGAACAGGAAACGCTGATCATGGCTCGCCGGGCGCCGGAGATCACTTGCTACAGGAACATCGGGGAGCTGATCCAGGTGGACCCGTCGCCCCCTCACCGGCTGGTTCGGAGCGCGCGGGCCGCTCTTCTGGTTTGCGGCGGGCGCGTCATGAAGGTGTTGAAGGAGAGCGGCGTCGATGCTTCCCGGTATTCGCAGGTGGTGGACATGGCGGGCCGCGCGGTGATCCCCGGTTTCGTGGATTGCCACACCCACCTCATCTTTGCCGGCGACCGCAAGGATGAGATGGAGGAGCGGCTTCAAGGTGCCTCCTATCAGGAGATCCTGAAAAACGGCGGCGGCATTCACCGCACGGTGGCCGCGACCCGCGAGGCAAAGGAGGCCGATCTTCTCCGGTCGGCGCGAAAACGCGTGCAACGCATGATGGCGCTTGGCACCACCGCCTTTGAAATCAAGAGCGGCTACGGGCTCGACCTGGATGGTGAACTGAAAATGCTGCGCGTGGGCCAGCGTCTGAAAAAGGATCTCAACA
>CP070799.1:925159-930362 GCA_020343535.1 Nitrospinaceae bacterium
CGCAGGGTGGGCTTGTCTGCCAGCACCGGCAGGTCCTTCACCTGCTGGAGTTTGTTATTCACATCGATCATCGCGATGTTCTTGTCGGTGCCCCATTCGAACTCGAGGGTGATGGTGCTCTCGCCGTGCTCGCTGCGCGACGTCATCTTCTTCATGCCCTCGACCGCTTCGAGCTGCTCTTCCAGGCGGCGGGTGATATTCCATTCCACCTCGTTGGGCGACAGCCCGCGGTAGATGGTTTTTACTTCGATCAGGGGCTTGTCGACGGTGGGGGTCAGCTGGCGGGGAAGCGTGAAAAAACACAACAAACCCACCGTCACCGCGAGCACGATCATCACCGTGACGGTGTGATAATTGCGGATGGATTGGTCGATCAGTTTCATCAGGTTTCCGGCGGCTTCTTGGGCTTCCTGGCTTCGCCTTCCTGCGATTCCTTGCTCGCGGCGTTCACCGGGGGCTCGGCCTTCGGCTCCAGGTTGGTCGGGAATACGGAGACTCCGGGGAACACCGCGCCGGAGCCACGCAAGATCAGATCCGTCTCGGGCCCGAGCTGATGCGTGAAGTCCTCGATCTCGACGAAATCGCCGCGCTCCTTATGCGCCTTGACGGGCACGCGATGCGCCTTGCCTTCTTTCATGACGAACACCACGGTGCCCTGCTCGGTGATGACCAGCGCCTCCGCGGGCACGTGCAGGACGTTTTTGCGCGTATCGAAACTGAGCTTCGCCTCCAGGGTCAGCCCTGGAAACAGCGACGGGTCGGGCCGGGAAAGATCGATCTGCACGCGGATGTTGCCGGAATAGATATTCGCGTCGGGGATCACCCGCACCCGGCGGGCGAGGTCCTTGCCGCGCTCAAAACGCAGACCCAGTTCCTTAACGAGGAATTCCCCCTTGCGAATCCTGTCCAGCTTGCCGCGGTAACTCTGTGGAATTTCCAGCACCGCCTTCAACCTGGAGGAACCGATCATCTCGACGATGGGAGTGCCCGCGGAGGCAAAAGCGCCACGGTCGATTTTCTTCGAGATGATCACCCCGTCGAAGGGCGCGACGATGGTGGCCTTCGACAAGTTGAGGCGCGCCACATCGAGCCGCTTGCCGGCGCTTTCCACCTGCGCCTGTTTCTGGGCGATGTCTTCATCGCGGGAACGGGCGGAACTGGCGAGCGCCGCCCGGCTCGACTTCAGGGCCTCCTGCGCCTGGTTGACGCGGTCACGCGCGGTGTCGAGCTCCGACTCGGCGATGAAGCCGCCTTCCACCAGCTCCATGGCGCGTTCGAGCTCCTTAAGCGCCAGATCCAGGCGGCTTTCATCGGCCTTGACCTGGGCTTCGAGTTTTTCCTTTTCCTCGGGCCTCAGGCCCTGGAGGGCCTTGTCGAACTCTTTCTCGGCCACCGCGAGTTCGGCCGCCATGCGGTCGATCTCCAACTGATATTCACGGGGATCGATCTCGGCCAGAAGATCCCCCGCGCGGACGCGCGTGCCCTCCTCTACCGGCATGCGCGTCACCTGCCCCTTGACCTCGGCCGTGATGAGCACACGCTCGTCGGCCTGCAGGTTGCCCACGGCACGGACCTGGTCGACCACGTCGAGATGCACCACTTTTCCGATTTCCACCGGCAGGGACAATTTTCGCTTCGGCGGACCGGCGGCCGGTTCTTCTTCGGCATTCCGACATCCACTCAAATTCGCAACGAGCAGCGGCAGAAGAAAGACCGCGAGCGCGGACATAACAAACAACCGTTTTCTGGTATAATTCACGGCAATAATTTTTTCGGTCAGATGGTTTTGCCTTGCATTATGCACAATAACTTCCATAAATACAAATAGATTCATGAGCCCACGCCGGACCACCCCCTACCCCATCGACGGTTTCGATTACCGCCTGCTCGACAGTGGCGACTTTCAGAAACTGGAGCAGTTCGGCCCGCACCGCTTCATTCGCCCGGCGCCGCAGGCCATTTGGCCGAAGACTCTGCCCGTTGAGGAATGGCGAAAAGCCGATGGCAAGTACGAATATTTCAAGGGCAAGGAATCCGGCGGGGAATGGACGCTCTTCCATAAACTGCCGAAAGACGGTTGGCGGATCGGCTTTGACGACCTGCGGTTTCTGGTGAAACCCACCGGCTTCGGCCATATCGGCCTGTTCCCGGAGCAGGCGCTGAACTGGAATTGGATCACCGATCAGTTGCGGCGCTCGGGCCGGGCGGAGGGCGCGAACGTGCTCAACATCTTCGGTTACACCGGGGCCAGCACCCTCGCCGCCGCGCGCGCCGGAGCGCGGGTGACCCATGTCGACGCGTCGAAGGCTTCGGTGTCCTGGGCGCGGACCAATCTGGAAATTTCCGGGCTCGGCGAGCGCCCGGTGCGCTGGATCGTCGACGACGTCATCAAGTTTCTCACCCGGGAACACAAGCGCGGCCGGAAGTACGACGGCCTCATCCTCGACCCGCCGTCGTTCGGACGCGGGCCACGGGGCGAGGTCTGGAAGATCGAGAACAAGCTTTCCGAACTCATGGAGCTCTCGAACAACATTCTTTCGGAACGGCCGCTGTTCCTCCTCCTGACCACGCATTCGCCGGGCTTTTCCGGCCTGACCATGCAGAACATGCTCCTCAGCTACCTAGTGAAAAACGGCGGCGGTTTCAAGACCGGCGAAATGTATATTTACGACAACGCGTCGGGGCTCGACCTGCCCAACGGATTTTTCTCGCGCTGGTCGTCTCTGCCAGAGGACACGCCCTCCGGCGGGGGCGGGCAGGCCCGGCCATGAGGCCCTGCGCATGAACCTGCTTCATTCAGGAGGATGACAAGGACATGGCGCAAGAATTCTATCGGCACCTCCTGAGGCACGCCGAAAAAGACCCCGGCCACCTCGCCGTCATCGACGGAGAAAGCCGCCTCACCTACCGCGAATTGCTCGACCGGGTCGAACGCTTTGCCGGCGGCCTCGAAACGCTGGATCTCAAACCCGGCAGCAAGCTGGGACTGCTACTGCTCAACCGGGTGGAATACCTGGTGGCCCTGTTCGGCGCCTTTTTCAAAGGGCTGCCGGTGGTGCCGTTTAACTTTCTGCTCAGCCAGGCAGATATGGGCTTCATCGCCAGAGACGCCGGGGTCGACATTGCCGTGGTCGACGCGGCGTTCGTCAAACCCGAGGCCGCGCCGCTGTTCGCCCTGTTTCGCCACAAGATTCTCGCGGGCGAGGCCGATCCCGCACCGCTGGGCCAGAACACCGAACGGTTCGACGACTTTCTCGCCCGCTCAGCAAGGGATGAGGGCAGCAAACCGCACGCGAAAGACCCGGACATTCCGAGCGCACTGCTCTACACTTCCGGCACCACGGCGAAGCCCAAGGGGGTGATGCTAGAGGAATCGCAGTTCGACCTGAACGCGCGCTCGGTGCTCGCCCATCTCGATATCAGCCCACGGGATCGAATCATCGTCGCCCTGCCGCTGTTTCACTCGTTCGGCAACATCATGGCGCTCCTGGTCTTTCGCGCCGGCAGCACGCTCATTCTTCTCAAGCAGTTCGCGCCGAAGGCGATCCTCTCCGCCATCGCGGAGCACAAGGCGACCATTCTGCCCATCGTGCCAACCATCTACAGCTTTCTCGTGCAGCTCCATGCGCGCGGGGGATACGATGCGTCTTCGCTGCGCTTCTGCGTCTCGGGCGGCGCATCGCTGCCCCGGGCGCTGCTCAAAGATGTCGAGGAAACGCTGGGGGCCATGGTGCTCGAAGGTTACGGGTTGACGGAAACCTCTCCGGTCATCGCGGTGAATACCACCGCCGCGGGCAGCCGCCCCGGATCGGTGGGCCCCGTGGTGCCCCATGTCGAAGTGAAGATCGTCGATGAGGGGGGCCGCGGCCTGGGTGCGGACGAAATCGGGGAAATCCTGGTGCGCGGCCCCACGGTGATGAAGGGCTACTGGAAACGGCCGGAGGAAAACCGCGAGACCTTCACCGCCGACGGCTGGCTTAAAACCGGCGACCTCGGCCACCGGGACGAGGAATGTCTGCTCTACATCTCCGCCGGCAGGAAGAAGGACATCATCATCCGCGCCGGCGAGAACGTTTCGCCACTGGCCATCGAAAATGCGCTGATGAATCACCCGGCGCTTGCCGAGGCCGCCGTAGTCGGCCTTCCCGACGAACGCGTCGGCGAGCGGGTCAAGGCCTGCGTGGCCCTCCGCGAAGGAAGCCGGGCAGACAGCGCCGAACTCCGCGCGCATTGCATCAAGGAGTTGCCCGCGTTCATGGTGCCCGACCTGTTCGAGTTCCACGACGCCCTGCCGAAGAACGCCACTGGCAAGGTGATGAAGAACGTGCTGCGCGAGGGGCATTCCGCCTGAACCGGCCGCGTTAGCGGCAGTAAGGCGGGATTCCCTCTTCCCCCCACTCCCCCGCCCGGCCGGCCTGCTGGTTGGCTTGGTTTTTCGCTATCCCCGCCGCAAGCAGCCTTCTCGATGCTTCGAATTTCCTCTCAATTTCCTCGGGCGTGTCCTTAAGCAGGTTGCCGAACCGGGGCTGGCACAGAAGGTTGCCGACATCGCAGCAGGGCGTCATGCCCCCGTCCTGACGGACGGTCATGATATCGATGGAGCCGCGAGCCGCCGGGCATTCGATGAGGTAGTTCTCGCGCGGGAAGGGGCTCGCGTGCATGGCGCGCCGGCCTTCGGCATCCACCTCGAAGGCCGGCAGCAGGTTGAGGCCGAAGGTGAACGCCGGCGCGCGGGCGAAGGCGGCGGTGTCGCCCATGGCCCGGGTGTAGGCGGCCTCACCTGCATTTGGCTCCGCCCTGATGAGCCTCGATATTTTCGCGTGATAGTCCGCGAGAAGGTCGGCGACGGGGCGGAAACCCCCGCCCCGCCCGGCGAAAAAGTCATGAAGCAGGGCGATTTGCTGTTCGAGGTGGGGAAGGTTTTCAAACACGACGTTGACAAGCAGCCGGTCCTGCAGTTTCAGCAATTCCTCGAGCAGCGGCTTCTGAAAACGTTCCCAGGCGGTGGGGTACAGAGTGATATCGATGCGCCCGCCCAGCCGGATGATCTCCACCAGCCGGCTCCAGCGCTTGCTCCGGGTGGAGTTGATTTCGAGGTTGGTGTGCAGGCAGACGTTCCCGGTGACCTCGCGGAATATCTGGAAGATCTCGACGATGTGCGGGTTCTGGCTCGCCTCGCCGCCGGTGAGGTTGATTTCATGCC
>CP070799.1:930462-935656 GCA_020343535.1 Nitrospinaceae bacterium
CGTCCATCGGCCTGCCGGGAATGAATGGCTTCGTAGGCGAATTCATGATCCTGCTCGGTTTTTTTCAGGTCGACGGAATCATCACCGCCATTGCCACAAGCGGCGTCATATTCGCCGCCTGCTACATTCTCTGGATGTTCCAGCGGGTGATGTTCCAGGAACTCAAGAATCCCGAAAATATGAAACTGAGCGACATCAACACACGGGAGCTCATCACCGTCGTCCCCCTGATCGTTTTGATATTCTGGATCGGGCTGTACCCCAAACCGTTCATGAAAACATTCGACGCCTCGGTGAGCCACCTCATCACCAAGGTCGACCCCGAAAATTTCCGCCCCTCCAAACCCAAGCACAGCGAACACGCCGCCCTGATTGGAACGGAGAAACTGGCGAAACTGCAAAAAGAGCTGCAGGGAAAATAAAGGATAGAACGTGGAACCCATTAACGCGCCCGCATCCATCGACCTGATCAGCTTGGCCCCTGTCCTCGTGCTGAGCGTTTTCGCCATGGGCGTGCTGGTGCTCGACCTGTTCGCGGGAAAAAACAAGGCGCTCGTGGTGTTTGTGAGCATCACCGGCCTGTTCCTCTCCGGCGTCAGCGCCCTGGCCAAATACAAGTTGCCCGTCTATTCCTTCAACGACAGCTACGTGGTGGACCCGCTTTCGGTGTTTTTCATCTTCATCTTCACCTTAAGTTCCGCCCTCGCCATCCTGCTGTCCATCGAATACAACCGGCGCGAGGGGATCCGCGTGGGGGAATACTACAGCCTCATCCTGTTTTGCACCATCGGGATGATCCTCCTCGCCTCGTCCACCGACCTCATCATGATATTCCTAGGCATCGAGATCGTCTCGATCTGCCTTTACATCCTGGCTGGAATCCGCAGGGGGGATCTCAAGTCCAACGAATCCGCTCTCAAGTACTTCTTGCTCGGCGCCTTCGCCACCGGATTCCTGCTATATGGCATGGCCCTGATTTACGGCACCACCGGCACCACCAACCTGCTTAAGATCGCCAGTGTCATCCAGGAGGAAACCGTCAGCTCCATGCCGATTCTCCTTCTCGGCGTGGTCCTTCTGGTCGTGGGCTTCGGCTTCAAAGTATCGTCCGCGCCATTCCACATGTGGACGCCGGACGTGTACCAGGGCGCGCCGACACCGGTCACCGCGTTCATGGCCGTCGGCCCCAAGGCCGCTGCGCTCGCCGCATTGTTTCGCGTCTTCACCCAGTCGCTTCCTGAACTCGACTCGACCTGGGAGACCCTACTCATCGTCGTGGCCGTGTTCACCATGATCATCGGCAACCTCGGCGCCATCGTGCAGAGCAACGTCAAACGCCTGCTGGCGTATTCCAGCATTTCGCACGTCGGTTATATCCTGATGGCGGTGATTGCCAAGAACTCCATCGCCACGGCGAGCCTGCTGTTCTACATGCTGGCCTACGCATTCATGATTTTCGGCGTGTTCGGCATCATCGTTATCATGGGCCGCGAAGGGGAAGAGAACCTGGAAATCGAGAATTACGCCGGGCTGGGATACAAGCACCCGCTTCTCGCTCTCAGCATGACGGTTTTTCTCCTTTCCTTGGGCGGACTTCCGCCCTTCGCCGGGTTCGTGGCGAAATTTTATATCTTCTCCGCCGCTCTTAAGGAAGGCCTAGTGGCGCTTGTGGTTATCGCGGTGCTCAACAGCGCCGTATCCTTTTACTACTATCTGAAGATCATCGTCTACATGTACATGAAGGAACCCGTCCAAGAGACTCGGGTTTCCCTCTCGCCCATCACGCTGTTCGTGGTGGCCGTTTCGGTGATCGCCACTATCGAACTGGGAATATTCCCGGACCCCATCATCGCCCTCGCCCAAAATTGACTGGCACAGAGGGGGGCGTGATTTTGCAGGCGTCGATCCCGGACCGTTCGGTCACCCTCGAACCTAGCAAGGAACGATCCCAATCATGAAAATGCATCACCTGTCAAAGGAAACCGTGGAGACCATCCTGGAAAAGGTGAAGACGGTGGTGGAAAGCGGTGATTATGCCCCGGAAAAAATTGAAGAGCTCTTCAAGCTCTCACAGGTCGATCCGGAGAAATTTCTCGAATGCAAGGCGCATGAAATCCAGAAAGACAAGGTCAACTTCGAGCTCGATGTGGAAAAGGGCATTCGTTTCTTCGACCCCTTCAACTTCTTCACCGGCGGGATTTATAAGGACGTGGACGGGCTGACGGTGTGGACTGTGGACAACCTCAAGGAGCCCTGGTCCTACTAGCGTGAGCGAAAAACCGCCCACAAGACGGCGCATTTTTTTTAAATGGGGGTAAAATCGCGGATCGACAGCGAAGAGCCCCGCGGATGCGGGGCCCCGCGTCGAATGATCAGAGAGGGATTAAGCAAACGCTCTTGCCTGGGGCAGGAGCCGCAAATCAGGCTTTTTCCTGATCCTTGCTGTAATCGTAGGAACCTTTTCTGGGCAGCGCGGAAGTGAACGCATCGGCGGTCTCTTTCATGGCCTTGTCCTTGGCTTCGCCCTCTTCCTGGGCTTTCTTTCGGGCCAGCGCTTCTTTTTCCTCATCGCTCAGTTCATTGCCGTCTGCATCTTTTCCCTCGATGGCGGGTGTGTCTCCTTCCGCCTTCTGCGCTTCCTCGTCCTCTTCCTGGGCTTCCTTCATGGAGGACTTGAAATTCTTGATGCTGCGGCCGAATGCGCTGCCGATTTCGGGCAGTTTACCCGCACCGAAAATAATCATAATGATGACCAGAATGATCATCAATTCGGGAAATCCGATTCCCATCATGGCTTAAACCCTCCGAGAAATTTTGCTCCCGCCCCCCCGGGCCGTCGGTACCCGGAAAAAATCGGGAAACTTATTGGGGTGATTAAGTTTAGCCTTTTTCTTTCCCAAATTACAAGGGCAAATAACAGACCGCAAACCCATCGACCGGATATGCGGGGAAAATTGTCCCCGCTAGATACGCGAAGCACAAATCTCACCCCTCACGGAGGGACTGAATGGCCTTTTTATAATTTTTGCTCTTGAAAACCGCCGACCCGGCGACCAGCACGTTGGCCCCAGCCTGCTTGATATCCCCCGCGTTATCCGGATTCACCCCTCCATCGACCTGAAGGTCGAATTCGTGATCGTAGTGACCCATGATCTCTTTCAGGTTGAGGATCTTGTCGAGAATCGAGGGGATGAACTCCTGACCGCCGAAACCCGGATTCACCGACATCAGCAGCACCATGTCGACTTCATGGAGAATTTCTTCCAGGCTCGACAGCGGCGTCGACGGGTTGAGCACCACCCCGGCACGGACCTCGAGCTCGCCGATGGCCTGCAAAGTGCGGTGCAGGTGACGGCAGGCTTCCACATGCACCGTGAGAATATCGGCCCCCGCATCGGCGAAATCCTTCAGGTAGAGATCGGCATTCTCAATCATCAGGTGCACGTCGAGCGGCAGCTTCGTCACCTTGCGCACGGATTCGATCACCCCCGGGCCGATGGTAATGTTGGGAACGAAATGTCCATCCATTACGTCGACGTGTATCCAATCCGCGCCTGCGTCCTCCACGGCCTTGATCTCGTCGCCGAGGCGGCTGAAATCAGCGGATAAAATTGAAGGGGCTATCTTGACCATTGCTCACTCCCTGTCCTTGGGCCATGCCGGCCACAGCACCGGATAATTTGCCAAGGAGGATAGCATACCGCCAAACGGTTGCGCCATCCCTTTATTTGAACGCCGCCCGCCGCGGGATGGCGCGCCATGCGGAACCGCGGAGTTTTGCCCGCGCGCTGGCCAAGCGGGCGAAGTTGCACTATAATGGACGAGCTGTACCCACCCGAACCCACGTGATACCACCCATGCCTTCGTTCGTCATACGGTCCCGCGAAACCCTTAGAGATTTTCTCATGCAGGATCACAACCTGCTGCTGCTCGCCGCCGTGATCGGGTTTCTCGCCGGGTTCGCCTCGACGCTTTTTCGCTGGATGATCGCTTTTTTCGAATCAATATTTTCCGGCGAGAGCCTTGCCGCGCTCAGCGTGCCGGCGGGCCTGCATCCCTTTCTCCTGCCCTTCATGCCCATGCTCGGCGGCGCGACCATCGGCGTGATATGTCATTTCTTTCCCGACGCAGTGAAGGAAAACGGCGTTCACCGGGTGATGCAGGCGGTGGCGCTCAAGGGCGGCAAGATCCGCAAACACACGATGCTCACCTGCTCATTCACCTCGGCCATCACCATCGGCTCCGGCGGCTCGGCGGGGCGCGAGGGCCCGACGGTGCAGATCGGTTCCGCCGTAGGGTCCGCCCTCGGTCAGCTTCTGCACCTTTCGACGGAGCGCGTGCAGGTGCTCGTGGGCTGCGGCGCGGCGGCGGGTATTGCCGCTTCGTTCAACGCGCCGATCGCGGGGGTCCTGTTCGCGCTGGAAATCATCCTCGGAGATTTTACCCTGCACACGTTCAGCCCCATCATCATCGCCTCGGTCATCGGCACCGCCACCGGGCGCGCACTCGAGGGCAACGAGATCACCTTTCTCATTCCCGTACACGAGCTGGTGAGCCACACCGAAATCGCCTTCTACCTGGTGCTCGGGCTTTTCTGCGGGGTGGTGGCGCGCGGCTTCACGAAATTCTATTTTCTCACCTACGCTTACTTTAAAGAGAAGGTCAAGGTGCCGAATGCGGCGAAACCCGCCCTCGGCGGCCTGGCCGTGGGGTTGATCTCGATATTTTTCCCGGAAATCCTGGGCAACGGTTACGAGGCCATGGAGGAGGCGTTCACCGGGCAGATTGTCTGGAGCGTTGCCCTCATGCTGATCTTCCTTAAAATGATCTCCACTTCGCTCACGCTAGGCTCGGGGGGCCTGGGCGGCGTGTTTGCCCCGTCCCTGTTCATCGGAGCCATGCTCGGCGCCGTCTTCGGCACGGCGGTCCACTGGATCTTCCCCAACCTCAGCGCCTCCCCGGAAACCTACGCCGTGGTCGGCATGGGGGCGGTGGCGGGCGCGGTGATGCAGGCCCCGCTCACCAACATTCTCATGCTGTTCGAGCTGACCAATGATTACACCCTCATCCTGCCGGTGATGGTCACGTGCATCGTCTCCGCCTACACCTACCGGGGGTTCACCAAGCACTCGATCTACATCCAGTATTTATTGAACGACGGCATCAACATCAAGCACGGACGTGAAGTGTCGAT
>CP070799.1:935756-940889 GCA_020343535.1 Nitrospinaceae bacterium
TACAATGAAGCTTACAGGGGGAGTGTTGAGAAGGGCTACGGAGGTAGGATAAACGAACAGCCCCGAGAGTAAGAGGGCCGATAATTAACCCCAAAATAATCCTCTCCCCAATGGACTATACACTACCAGAATTTATTTCTATTGCCTATTATACGCCTATTAATAAAAAATGGGCTACAGGACAAAACCTGCAACCCATTGTTTTATTTGGTGAGCCGTGAAGGAATCGAACCTTCAACCTACTGATTAAGAGTCAGTTGCTCTGCCAGTTGAGCTAACGGCCCGGGATCTGTTTTCCGGTTGGTGAGGGCTAAGTTAACACTTTCATTTTCAGGAGTCAACCGGGCTTCTGGGGGGAGCGGGGCCTTTAAGGGCCGCCCAGGAGCCCCGCCAGTATTTTGTGCTGCACGGTGCCCAGCGGCCCGGATAGCCCCCCCACCACCAGCGACAGGAACAGGTAGTGGTAGGCCTTGCTGCGGTCCTCCCGCATTCGGACGAGGTCGATCAAAAATCCGAGGGCCATCAGGCCGAAAAACAGCACGCGTTGGGCGATCCACAGCAGGCGTTCGCCTTCTCCCAGCGGATCCTCGCGCTGGCCGGGAAAGTGGTACTCGTTTTCGATCGCGGCGTAGAGCAGGGCGAGCGCGAACACGGCCCAGGTTTTTTTCATGAAGGTCAGGGTTTCCTGGATCTGTTCCTGGCTCATGACCACCTCGGCGGGACGCCCGAGGGCGCTAGGACGGATTGATGTTTAGGGAACCTTCTTCGCCGCCGTGTCATCTTATTGTTATTCAGGCCTTTGTTTTTAAGGAATTGGCCCCGTTGCGGGGGAGGGAGATTCGGGGCTCGTCCCGCGGGTTCTGTGCTATAATCGGGCACTATGGATATTTAGACGACTGGCCGCGCCCCTCGGGGTTGTAGCCGGGGCGCGGAATGGGCACGCCGCGCATATGACTTTATTATTATCTACGAGTCTCTGTATCGATTATAAACCTTTTTTGTGGGGAGTTTGAACATGGCTATTCGACTTGGCGATACCGCACCCGACTTCACGGCCGAAACCACGGCGGGGACGATCCATTTTCACGAGTGGCTTGGCGATGGTTGGGGCATTCTTTTTTCGCATCCTAAGGACTACACGCCCGTCTGCACCACGGAGCTCGGGCGCGTGGCTAAACTGAAGGACGAGTTCGCGAAACGCAACGTGAAGGTCCTCGCGCTCAGCGTCGATCCGCTCACCGACCACAAGGGCTGGGTCAACGACATCAACGAAACGCAGCACTGCTCTGTGGATTACCCGATCATCGCCGATCCGGAAAGGAAGATCGCGACGATGTACGACATGATCCACCCCAACGCGCTGGACAATCTGACGGTGCGCACGGTGTTCATCGTCGGCCCGGACAAGAAGGTGAAGCTGAGCCTCACCTATCCGGCCTCCACGGGGCGCAATTTCGACGAGATCCTGCGCGTTATCGATTCTCTGCAGCTCACCGCCAATTACAGCGTCGCCACGCCGGTGGACTGGAAGCGCGGCGACGATTGTGTGGTGGTGCCGGCGATCAAAACCGAGGACATTCCGGCGAAGTTCCCCAAGGGCTTCAAGGAAATCAAACCGTATCTGCGGATGACTCCGCAGCCCGACCTTTAGTTAGAGGATCTGACGCCGGCTGCCCGGGCGGGGCTTCCCCGCCCGGCCTGGCCGGTGCGAAGCTTTTACATGAGCAAAGACCCGGCCAAAAGTCAGATTTCGCACCTCATCCAGCTGCTCGACGACCGCGACGCGTTCGTTCGCGCGCGGGTGCGCGACGAATTGCTCAGGCTGGGGGAGGACGCCCTCCCCTTTCTGGAAATGGCGGCCCGGGGGGATAACTCGACTCTCAGGCCATACGCCCGCGAGGTGATCGAGGCGCTTTTGCCACTTCGCCTGGCAGAAAAGTTTCGCCGCCTCTCGCCCCTGGGCTCCCGGCGAGATCTCGACTTGGAGACCGGCGCTCTCCTGCTCATGGAATTCGGCCACCCGGGTGCGGATGCCCGGGAAACGGTCCGCCGGCTGGACGTGCTTGCGGAGGAGCTGGCAAAGCTCCTGAACGAAAACGATGCTCCCGCAACGACGGTGGAAATGCTTTCCCGCTTTCTGTTCGTAGACAAGGGCTTTCGCGGCAACCAGGAGAATTTTTTCGATCCGGACAACAGCTACCTCAACCGCGTGCTTGAAACCCGAATGGGCATCCCCATCACTCTTTCGGCGGTCTGCCTGTTCGTCGGCTGGCGGCTCGGGCTGCCTCTGGAGGGAGTGGGGCTTCCTGGGCATTTCATTGTCAAATACAAGGTGCCGGGGAACGATCTGTTTTTCGATCCCTTTTCCGGCGGCCGCCCCCTGGACCGCGACCAGTGCGCTCAAATCGTTGAAAGTTTCGGCAACTCCTTCGAGGAAATCCACCTCGCCGCCGCCACTCACCGGGAAACCCTGATCCGCATGATGAACAACCTCATCATGATTTATCGCAACAATCATCAGCAGCCAAAGGCGGACCAACTCGGGGATTATGTGCGCATTCTCCTCGGCTCTCCCGGCAGGCACGGCAAACCCGCCTGACCCGCTTTCCCCTTTCCCGGGTTCAACGCGCACGATTCTCCGGCCGATGCGCTCACCGAACCCTGGGCGGCAATCGTCACCCGCATGGCCCCGCCAGCTTGGATTCAGAGGAGGTCTTTCAAGTGGGGATTCCGCCGATCCTTGATGGAGAGGATCGGCGCGCTCACCGGCCAGTCGATGCCGATATCGGGATCGTCCCAGGCCAGGCCGCGCTCGTCGGCGGGGGAGTAATAGTTCGAACATTTATACAGAAATTCCGCCGTTTCGCTCAGCACGCAAAAGCCATGCGCGAAACCGGTGGGGATGTAGAGTTGCTTGCGATTTTCCCCGGACAGGCGCACGCCCACCCAGCGGCCGAAATTCGGCGACTGGGGGCGGATGTCCACCGCCACGTCGAACACCTCGCCTTGAGTGACGCGCACCAGCTTGGCCTGCCCCTTGCCGGTTTGGTAGTGCAGGCCGCGCAACACGTTTTTATTTGAGAGGGAGTGGTTGTCCTGTACAAATTCGCCCGGAATGCCGCTGGATTCATACATTTTCCGCGAATAACTTTCAAAGAAAACGCCGCGTTCGTCGGTGAACACGCGCGGCTCGACAAGGAGCACTTCGGAAAGGGTGGTGGGGGTGACTTTCATGAAGCCCCCTTCTGGGCCGCCGCCGGCGCTTTTTCTGCGCGCACGAACGGCAGCGCCATGATGAAATATAAAACCATTGCCACCTCCGAATCGTAAAAATTTGCCTCGAACATTCCGGCCGCGAGAAAACCGAGCACTGCGGCCATGGCGGCTCCGGCGGCCCAGTCCATCCCCTTCGGCCCTCCCGGCGGCGCGTGCCGGTACACGGTGATAAGATAGCACACCCAAAGAGCGCTCCACGCCGCAAAACCCAACAAACCGGTGTCGACCAGGATCTGAAGCACGTTGCTGTGCATGCCATTGACTCTAGTCACGATATTCATGGGGTCGGGGTACTCGCCACGCACCTGTACCACACAATAAAAACCGCAGCCAAGAATGGGGTGATCCTCGAAAATCATCCAGCCGACGCGCCACAAAGCGAGGCGCTCCTGAAGCGTCACGTCGTTATAGTTGGTCAGGGAAACCATTCGATCCCGAACCGCCTGCGGCGAGAACAGCACCAACACGAAAATCACCACGGGGACGGCGATCAGCAGCGTCTTCCTCCACAGGAATATAAGGAAGATTCCCCCCACCAGGACACCCAGCCAAGCCTGGCGCGTGAGGGTGAGCAGCAGGCAGAAGACGAGGAGGCAAAATACCCCCGCCAGCCAATGTTCCCGTGGCCGGCGAAAGAGCAGACGGCCCAACACCGTCAGCCCCACCAGCATGAGCAGCCCGGAAAACGTCATGTAGATGCTGAGCGTGCCGTTAACCCGTTGGCTAAGAGACACCCCGGCGCTCACCGCCTGGTAAACGCCGAACAGGGCAGCGGCAGAGGCCGAACCAATCAGGAGCAACACCCAGCGGTCGCGCTCGCCCCGGTCGCGGATGAGGTTGAGCGCCCAGAAAAAGAGCAGCACCTGCGGCAGCTTCTTAAGGCCCCAGACAGCGCGGGCCGGGTCTTCGGCGAGCGCCACCGAAACTATCGCCGCCAGCCAGAAGAGGGCAAACGGCACGACGACCGGCCAGCGAAGCGCTCGCCAGCCGCCGGTGAAATGAGTGTGCGCGAGCCAGGCCAGAAGCCCCGCCGTCAATGCGCTTTGCGCGGCGCTGATCGAAAACATCGAAAGCGCGAGAAACAGCGCGAGACACCCCCGGGCTACGCTGTCGAGCGCGCGCAAGGCGGGCCTTCCGGACAAGTCGGCCTGTTCATTTTTCCAGGTGATGGGGGTCGTCATGTCTGGCAAGGCTTAGCCAACACTGCGCAAGTGGTGAGGGAAGCGAAAGAGCGGCACCTACCGCTCGGTCCCGCGAGATTATACCCCGGCGGGCCTTTGGGGGCAAATTCCGGCACGGGTCAAAAACCACGCCTGGGCATTCCCCGCCCACACTACACTTCGAATTCACAATCTGGTAGTATGGCCACCGGGCCATGAAGGCGTCCTACTTCCCTGGCGGAACTTTGCCGGCGAAACTCAAGGCCCCTGCCGCCGGCGGAATTGCCCCGGTCCTTTATCAACTTTAACAGAACCTGTTCCATGCAAATTATTCCCGCGGTGGATATCAAAAACGGCAAATGCGTCCGCCTCTCGCAGGGCCGCGCCGACCAGGAAACGATCTACTCCAACAACCCGGTGGATATGGCCTGTCATTGGGACGAGCAAGGCGCCCGCCTCATCCACGTGGTGGACCTCGACGGCGCGTTCGATGGCGTTCCGGCCAACGCCGGGCTGGTGAAGGACATCATCTACAACAGCTCGGTGGACATCCAGGTGGGCGGCGGCATCCGCAGCCTGGAAGCCATCGAAACCTACGTGAAGGCCGGGGCGTACCGCGTCATCCTCGGCACCATCGCGCAAAAGGACCCGGCCTTTGTCGAAACGGCCTGCCGGGAATTTCCCGGCAAGATCATGG
>CP070799.1:940989-946119 GCA_020343535.1 Nitrospinaceae bacterium
CTGCTGAAAGCCGGTGCGGACATGAACGCGAAAAACCGCTACGGGGACAGCCCGTTGCATCTCGCCTCGGCCCGTGGCGACCGTGACGCGGTGGCCCGGCTCACGAGGGCTGGGGCCGATCTCAACAGGCGCAACCGCAACGGCAACACACCCCTTCACATCGCTACGCTCAAACAGCATGAAGCCGTCGCGCTGCTACTGATCGAGAGCGGCGCCGATGTCCGCCTTGAAAATCGTAAAAATCGCTCCGCCGCCGATATCGCCCAAGCGAAAAAATCCCAGCGGGTTCTCGCGGCGCTCCTGGCTCGCGGAGCGACCCTGAAACCGCGCGCCCCGGAGGAGGCCCCCGACCCCGCAGCCCTCATCGCCCGGCTTAAGGAAAGCTCCGGCCAGGGGACGCACGCCGAGGGCGACCACCCCTATACAAACTGGCCGCCGCTTGCCATCGCCGCCTTCCGGGGACAAACCGACGTGGTAAAAACCCTGCTCCAGGGCGGCGTCGCGGTCGATGCGCTCGACCCCACCAGCCACAGCGCTCTGCACCGGGCGGCTGAAAAAGGCCATGCGGATATCACCCGCCTGCTGCTGGCCCATAAGGCCGATGCCCGCCGCGCTCTTCTCCAAGGGGAAACGCCGCTGCACCTGGCGGCCCGGAACGGGCACACGGGCGTGGTCCGCCTGCTGCTGAAATCCGGCGTCGATAAAAACACCGTCGACAGGAAGGATGCCACACCGCTGGCGGCCGCCATTGAAAACAACCACGCGACAACGGCGGCCCTGCTCCTCGCCGAAGGCGCCTCCGCCGACACCGGCGGCGCGCGCCCTCCGCTCATCCTGGCGGCGAAAAACGGACTGAGCGATATCGTCCTCTCTTTGCTCGATAAGGGGGCGCGCGTCAACGCCCGCGACCGGCAGGGCCAAAGTGCGCTGTGGCACGGAGCCAGCGAGGGCCACGCGCAAACCGTGACGATTCTCCTCGACCACGGGGCCGACGTTCTCGCGCGCGACAAGGAGGGACATTCTCCTCTCCTTCAAGCGGCAAAGAAGGGTCATGAGGACGTCGTGCAACGGCTCCTCCATCACGGGGCGGACGTGAACGGACCAAGCGGCGGCGGCAACACGCCGCTCATGCTCGCCGCCAGCGAAGGCCACCTGGCCTTGGTCCAGCGCCTGCTCGATGCGGGGGCGCATGTCAACGGCAAAAACAACGCCGGCAACACCGCACTATTCCTGGCCGTGCGTGAAAGCCGGGCCAAGGTCGTCGCACGCCTTCTCGATCACGGTGCGGACCCCAACCTCCGCAACAAAAAACGCGAGCAGGCGTATTCCCAGGTAGCCGAAGACAGGAAGGACATTCTTAGCCTTTTAAAAAACCATAAAACATCGCGCCACTGGTTCTCGGAAATTTTTTAGCAATGGACTTCGTTCAATGGTCACTCTCACCAGCAAAAAATTGTTGATGCGTCGAGCGACGCTCGACCGGTCCGCCGCTCAAAAGACAGCGCTGTCCCCGGCGGCCGCCCCTCGCAAATACCGGCCGACGTTTCTCGTCCGCGCCGGCGGTTACCTTTTCTATGGGTTGATGGGGTTTCTTGTGTACGCGGGCTGGAAAACCCGCCACCTCGAATACCTGACCGCCGAAAGGGGCCTGGGCTATCAGCTCGGCATCACCGGCGGCACGATCCTGCTGGTTCTGTTGCTTTACCCGTTGCGCAAGAAAGCACGCTTCATGCAGGGATGGGGTCCGGTCAAGCACTGGTTCCGCATCCACATGGCTCTTGGGGTCCTCGCGCCGGTGTGCATCCTCTTTCACGCAAATTTCAAGCTGGGTTCCGCCAACAGCAACGTGGCCCTGTTCTCCATGCTGGCGGTGGCGGGGAGCGGGCTGGTGGGGCGTTTTCTCTACACCCGAATCCATTTCGGTCTGTACGGCAGCCGCGCCACCCTGGTCGACCTGAAAAACGAACTCGCTAACGAGGAGGCGGAGGTGAACCAGGTTCTTGGTTTCGCTCCCCATGTGCGCGCCCGACTGCACACACTCGCCGAGCAGACGCTATCCGCGCCCGGCTCCCTTCCCAGAGTTGTCGGCCGCGCGCTGTTTGCGGGCCTCAAGCACCGCTGGCTGAGGGGACGCCTGTTGCGTGATGTCGATCGGGAGCTAAACGCCCACGTCCGCAAGGCGGGACCGAGCGCCGCCGTGCTCCAGGCGCGGCAGAAACGTGCCGGGCGCTGGATCGGCGAATACATGGAGACCCTGACGAGAATCAGCGAAATTGACTTTTTCGCGCGTCTGTTTTCGTTCTGGCATGTTCTCCACCTCCCCCTGTTTTTCATGCTGCTGGCGGCGGGACTGTTTCACGTCTTCGCCGTCCACGCCTATTGAGGATGGGGCAAAGCGGTTGCCGAAAATGGATGAACCGGTCACAAGTCCAATAAATTTGACGTGACAAGATTTTACTCATTTCGAATCCTTGCGGGGTTGCTGATGCTATCGATACCCACATCAGCCGATACAAGTCCTCTGGAACGGCTCGTCATGCCCGGCCCGGTGATCGAGGGGCACGCCAAATACGAGGATCAGTGCACCCAGTGTCACGACCTGTTCCAGAAGGAAAGCCAGAACAAAAAATGCCTGCACTGCCACAAGGACGTCGGCAAGGACCTGGCCAAGGGACGTGGTTTCCACGGAAAAACCGAAGGTCTGGGCAAACGGGAATGTAAGACCTGCCACAGGGAACACGTCGGCAGAAAGGCCGACGTTCTCCAGCTCGACCGGGAGAACTTCGATCACGCCGCAGCCGATTTCGAACTTCGCGGCGCGCACGTGAAAACCAGGTGCGCGGGCTGCCACCTGTCCGGGAAAAAATTTCGCGATGCGCCCCACACCTGCCACGACTGCCACAAAACCGACGACCGGCACGAGGGAAGGCTGGGAACGGATTGCCGGAAATGCCACAACCCGATCGCCTGGTCCGAGAGCCTTTTCGACCACGACAAGAAAACCCGTTTTCCCTTGAAGGGCAAACACCGCAAAGTGGCCTGCGCCGCCTGCCACCCGGGGGATCAATACAAGAAAACCCCTGTCACCTGCGCCGCCTGCCACACCCTGAACGACAAGCACCGCGGGACCTTCGGCAAAAAGTGCGAAACCTGCCATCTGGAAACTGCCTGGAAAACGTCCCTCTTCGACCACGACCGCGACACCAAATTCAAGCTCCTGGGCATCCACCAAAAGACGGCCTGCAAGGCCTGCCACAAAGGAACCCTTTACAAGGAAAACCTGTCCGCCGGTTGCGCGTCCTGCCATGCGAACGACGATACCCACAAGGGGCAGTTCGGCCCCAAATGCGATACCTGCCACAAAACCCCAAAATGGAGCGAAATTGCCTTCGACCACGACCGCGACACCAAGTTCAAGCTGGTCGAACGCCACCGGAAATTGCGCTGCGTGGATTGCCACCGGGGAGTGATCGCCAAGGAAAAACTGGGCGTCAATTGCCTCGATTGCCACCGGGACGACGACGTCCACAAGGGCCAGGAGGGGAAGAACTGCACCCGCTGCCACAATCAGAAAACATGGGGGAAGCAGGTGAAATTCGACCACGGCACCACCCGTTTTCCCCTCGAAGGCCTGCACGCCCTCGCCACTTGCGAGGGTTGTCACCTCACCGCCGCCTACAAGGAGACCCCTGCCGGCTGCGCCGACTGCCACCGGCAGGACGATATCCACAATAACACCCTGGGCCGCGAATGTGGCCTCTGCCACCACCCCGAGGGATTTGCGGCCTGGCGCTTCGACCACGATGTGCAGGCCGACTTCGCCCTCAAGGGCGGCCACAGGGAAGTGGCATGCCGCCAATGCCACACCCGGCCCGTGGAAGGAAAATTATCGCTGACCAAAACCTGCGTGAGCTGCCACCGGGACGACGACGTCCACAAGGGCCAGCAAGGTGAAGGATGCGACCACTGCCATAACGAGCGGGCCTGGGGAAAGAAAGTCGCTTTCGATCACGACCTGACCCGCTTTCCCCTCATCGGCATTCACGCGCTGACCTCTTGCGAGAGCTGCCACCTGACCGCCAAGTTCAAGGAGGTGAAAACCAGCTGCATCGCCTGCCACCTGGGCGACGACGTACACAAAAAAAGCCAGGGAACCGGCTGCACCCGTTGCCACACGCCCAACGGCTGGTCGCTGTGGGAGTTCGATCATAACACGGAGACCCGCTTCAGGCTTGATGGCGGGCACTCCGGAATCGCCTGCGAGGGCTGCCACCGCCGACCCGCAGAAACGGAAAAGGATATTCGGCTTGCCCGGGACTGCATCGCCTGCCACCAAAAAGACGACGAACATCGGGGCCGCTTTGGCCCGGCATGCGACCGCTGCCACGACACCCGCTCGTTCAAACATATCCGCATGCGTGGATTCAACCGCTGAGGAAGAAAAGCCCCATACCCATGCGACTGCCCATCAAAAAATATCGCCTGACCGCTTTCATGGCGCTGTGCTGCCTGGGATTTTTGTGGACCGCCGCACCGGCTGGAGCCGAACTGCCTCCTGCGTTATTGCTGGAAGAGGTGACCCTGCAAAGCCCGGTTGCCGCCGGCGGCGAGGAACCCGCCCGGCGTTCCGTGCTTTTCGCCGGATTGTGGGATACCATCACGGGTCTATTTTCGAGTGACAAGGAAGCGGGGACCGCCACCGAGCCTTTACTCGGAGAAACCAACCCTCCCGGCGCAGAAACCCCGGACATTCGGGATACCGGCCCTAGGGAAGCCTTCGATCATTTCACCACTGGTTTTCCGCTCACCGGGTTCCACTTGCGGGTGAGCTGCGAGAGCTGCCACGTGGGTGGCAGCTTTGAAGGAACGCCCAGCAAATGCGTGTCCTGCCATGCAAGCGGCGGCTTTGTCAAAACCACCCTGAAGCCCGGCGACCATCCACGGACCACCAACAGTTGCAACAGTTGCCATTCCACAAGCGACTGGAGCAAGCTGTATCGGGTGGACCATGGCGAAGTAATGGGCACCTGTTTCTCCTGCCACAACGGCACAACCGCCATCGGCAAGTCGGCCAACCACATTGTCAGTTCCAATGGATGCCAGGACTGCCATGTGCCACTGGCCTGGAGT
>CP070799.1:946219-951319 GCA_020343535.1 Nitrospinaceae bacterium
GAGGTGCGACACATCGAGGCCGACGCTTTGAAACCAGCTGAAAATGGCCGTCCCGAGAACCAGCGCCGCGAACACCGACAAGAACGCCGCCAGGCTGCCTTCCAGGGTGAAGAGGGTCACGATCTGCCGCGAAGTCATGCCCATGGCCATCAGCGTGCCTATCTCCTTCTGCCGGCGGAACACATTCAGGATCTGCGTGTTGAAAACGCCGATGCCGGCGAGAAAAACCAGGATGGCCCAGAAGATCCTGGCGTAGCGGCGGTCGGTCTTGATCAGATGAAGAATGTCCTCCATGAGCTGGTCCGGACTTTGAAATTCCACCCCCGGCAACGGCCCATGGGCGTGGCGCACCGCCACCCAGGACACTTCGCCCTCGCGCCGCGTGATCCGGCGCAAATGATCGAGCCGCAGCCACACCACGCCCTCGTCGATGCGGGGATTGATGATGGGCACCACATCGACGACGACCAGGTCGCGAGCATCCACCACGCCATTGCGGTCCCTCCATTTAAGGACCATGGTGTCTCCGGTTTTCAGTTTCGCCCGCTGCGCCATCTTCGTCCCGAGAATGGCAGGCAACTGTTCTTCCGTCCGGCCCTGCCAGTTCCGCAGCCGGTCGAGGGGAAGGTCGAGCAACCCTTGCACCATGTCCATGCCACGCAACTGCACCGGGTACAAGCGGCGCCGTGGAAAGATCTGCCCCTGCTGCACCAGCACCTCCGCCTTATCCGCGTCGGCGAGGCCCCGCAACGCGGCAGGCGCCTCGAAGGTCCGGTCTTCCCATTCGGTGGGGGTGAGAATATCGAAATCGGGAAGCCGGTAATGGCCGCCGCCAACATCGGTGCGGATCATGTTACGCGTCGCCTGCGCTTGAAACCCATTGTACAGGGAGATGCTGAAGACCACGGCGACCATCGCCAGCCCGGTGATGAGAACGTTGAGCACGGAACGCGTGCCCTGGCGGTAAAAGTTCGCCCAGGCGATCTTGAGGATCATTCCCATTCGCCCACTCCGTTGCGCCGCCTGTCCCAGACCACCCGCCCGTCCTCGAGGCTGACTTCCCGCTGGGCGAATCGTGTGACCCGCTCATCGTGCGTCGAGAAAATGAATGCCGCCCCCAGGTCCTGATTCATGTCTCGCATCAATTCGAGAATCTGGTGGGAATTTTCAGCATCGAGGTTGGCGGTGGGCTCGTCGGCGAGCACCAGACTGGGGTTCTTCACCAGCGCCCGGGCAATGGCCACCCGCTGGCACTGGCCGCCGGAGAGCTGCGACGGGTTCTTGTTGATTTCGGGGCCGAGGCCCACCTTCTCCACCATGTCCGTGACCTGCCGGCGCACAGCGGCCTCGCGGCACCCGTTGAGCAGGAGCGGAAACAGGACGTTCTCGTAAACCGAATACACGGGCAGGAGGTTGTAGGTTTGAAATATGAAACCGATGCGCTCGCGGCGAAAGCGGGCGAGGTCCTCGCGGGTCATGTCGTTCAGGCGGACCCCGTCCGCGAAGATTTCTCCCTGGCTCGGCTTGTCCAGCCCGCCGATGAGATTGAGCAGAGTGGTCTTGCCCGACCCCGACGGGCCGACGAAGGACATGAAGGACTGCTCCCCAATGTCGAGGCTGATATCGTGCAGGGCGGTGAAATCCTGCTCACCGACGTGATACACCTTCACAACGTGGTCAATTTTTATGAGGGGTTTCTTCATTGCAGGGTTCCGCGCGCCCGGTTAGAAGTAGGCCACCAGCGTCACGCCGATATTGGATTCGGTGCCGTTGAAGACCGGTGTCTCCTGATACAACCGGCCGGGTTCATCGTTGCCGTTCAGGTTACCGCCAATCCCGCCGGACAGGTAGGCGTACAGCAGGTCTGTCACGGCATATTCGATCTGCGGCCGCACCTGGAAGCTGCCGTCTCTAAAATCCACGATCGCAAACAACCGCCAGACGATGGCAATGCCCACCGGCTGATCCAGCCCCAGGGCGAACTGATGCAGGGTGCGGTCGCCCTGAAAGTCCTTCAGCGTGAAACCCGGCTCCTGGGTGGAGAAAAAATACTCCGCCAGCACGTGCAGACCCTCGCCAACATCGAAGGTGTAATCGACGCCGAGGACGCTGGCAAACCGAAGCGGCGACCCTTCCACGCCGGCCTCGATATCCAGCCGGCTTTCGTTCCAGAACCCGACGTGGGATTCGCCCTTGAAATGATACCCCAATTGCAGCAACTCCTCGCTGAAGTCCGGCAAGTCGTCCAGCGAGGTCCGCGGGTGGTATTGTGCCACCCAGCCCGCTTCCGCCCCCAGGACGAGGGTCTCTCCCCGCAGCCCGGCGATGACACCGCTGCCCTCCTTCGCCGGCACCAGCCAGCCCTCGAGCAGCGTCGTCTCGTCGAAAAAATAGGTCGAACGCACGCTGTCGACGCCACGGGTTTGTGGTACCACCCCGGTTACGTCGCGTGTGTCGAAAAAACCCAGCGGCCGGAAGATCGCGCCCGAGCCAAAAAGGATTTTCTGCCGCCCGCCGCGGATCTTGAACGGACCGTTGTCCAGCCTCAGCCAGGCGCGAAAAAAATCGGCATCGACGTCGTCCTTCAAACCAGATTGCACCGACGGCCCGTCCGCCAGTTTTAGGTCGCCAGACAATTCATAATCGACGCGCCATTCTTCGCCCTGCCAGGCATTGCCAAGCACTCCGAGGCGCAGCTCAAGCTCACTATCAAAATTCTGAAAATCCGGTGGCGAGTCGAAAACATAAAAACTCTCGCCTATGGCCCGGCCTTCCAAATCCCCATCGAACGCCCGTGCGGGCGGGGCGGACAACACGAGTAGGGACGCAAGAATCGGAAGCCCAGATTTCCTGGCCCACCTCATAGCGATTCCAGCTTGGCCGCGATCCTCCCCGCGATCGCGTCCCAACTGTATTCCTCGATCACCGCCCGCCGGCCGTTCTCGCCGAACTCGCGCATTTTGTCAGGCTGGCCCAGAAGAGATGTGATAACGGGTACCCAGGCCTCCGCGCTGTTGGAATCGATCAGCTCGCCGATCCGATGCGCTTTGAACAAGACATCCACCCCGCCCACCGGGCTGGTTAGAATCGGCTTGCCGCAGGCCATGTATTCATACATTTTCAGGGGAGATATGCCGGACTCATTTAAAAGGCTGTCAAAATAGGGGGCGAGACAAATGTCACCCGCGTTGATATAGTCCGGAATTTTTTCATAAGACATCTTTCCGGCGAGCACGATTTTTCCGCTCAGATGATTTTGCGCGATGTAATCCTCGATTTTTTTCCGCTCCTCGCCATCGCCCACCAGGAGAAGCCGGCAATCCGGCATCGCCTTCAACAAGGCGGGAAACACCTCCACGATTTTATATATTCCATGCCATTTTTTAAAGGAACCCACGAATACAAGGTATTTCCCATCCGGGTCGAGGCCCAGCGCTTGTCGGCACTGCCTGGCATCCTTCGGCTTGAACACCTCCGGGTCGGCGCCATTCGAAACCACGAAAAATCGCCGGCCGCCGATGCCATAATTCTTTTGCAGGGCCTCCTGAATATGAGCCGAGGGCGTGACCAGAAGATGGGCGAATCGAAAAACCAGCCGTTCGTTCCACTCCAATAAACGAATGATCCAGGAAGACACCGCGTGGATCTTCAACTCCACCGAAGTCACGCCATTGATCTCGATGGCATAACGAAACGGCAGGACAAATCGCAGCCAGGTGACCAGCCATTCCATCTGCTGAAAGCGGGTGTAGACCACATCCGGCCGACCCCGCCGGTAATGTTTGAGAAACACAAAAAACAGGGCGATGTAAAAAGTAAAAAACGTCACCGCCGATCGCCTGGAAAACGTGGGAACGTAGACGGTGCGCAGCCCCTCGAAGCGGGGACGCGCGCCAAGGTCCGGGATAAACAAGGTGACCTCGTGGCCGAGCCGGGCGAAGCTCAGGCAGAACTCCAGCACGTGCCGCTGGCTGGCGTCCTGCTCGCGCAGATCGACCCTGGCAAAATAAAAAAGTTTCATGATTGTCCCGGTTGAGTTTCCGCGCGGGTTCTTTCCCGGCGCTTCAGGCGGGCTGAGCGGTTTCCCGGATGATTTTCCATTCCCCATCCTCCATTTTCCAGACCAGGGTCTTCTGGCTGATGTCCGCGCGCAGGTTGGACCAGAAGTTTTGCACGAACGACATCTCCACCGTGTCATCAACTTCGCGGATGCGCACCTCCCCCACCTCGACCTTCACCCGGCGCACCCGGCTGAGCGCCTTGCGCCTCGATTTGAGCCACTCCTCCCGCGTCTGGCCCGGCCGAGTGAAATCCCGCGCATAAAACGACAGGTAGGTATCGATGTCGAGTTCCTGCCACGCATCGATCCAGAGAGTAAAGCGAGAGACCACCGCATCGATATTCCCCCCGCCCCCGGCGGCCGGCGCTGCGCCCGGCGTGGCCGCCGCGCTTGTGCCGCCCCAGGCCGGGGCATCGGCTGCGGAAGATAGCAGCCCTTCCTTCTCCTGCCGCACCACCACGGCTTGCAAGCCATGGCCGCCCTTCAGCGCCCGGGCCCTCTCCCGGGCCTCTTCGGGAGAGGCAAACGGGCCCAGCCGCACCTTGAACCAGGGCCTCTCCTCCAATGTGGAAATCATATAAGGATGAAGCCCCAATTTTTCCAGGCGATCGAATAAATGATCGGCGTTCTTGCGGTTGCGAAATGCCCCCAGCTGCAGGGCATGGTCGGCAGTGGCCGGGGTTTCAGGAGTCTCGGGTTGGGCGGAGGGTGCCGGAGATGGCTCAGAGATCGTGGATTCCAGAAGCGCCACTGGAGGGGCCTGTTCGCCCTCGTTATCGGGAGGGCTTTCCCCGCATCCGGTAAGCAACAGCACCAGGAGCAGACAGGCACAACCCAACCTCACCTTAAAGGCCGGCATCACGCGGTCTCTCGAAAGCCCGAAAAACGTCATATCCTCCAGGGCGGTTGCCAGGAACAGGGATCGGGGCATGGCAGGCGGTAAGAGCCCGGCATTCCGAAACCCCGGCAGGCGGGGGGATGGCGAACAAGCTCCCAAACGATGCCCGGCACTAGAGCATTTTTTTGATAAAAGGCACCAA
>CP070799.1:951419-956494 GCA_020343535.1 Nitrospinaceae bacterium
CTCCCCGCCCCGCCTGAAGCCCAATGGGGCCAAAAATTCTTCAGGCCGCCGATTTGTCCCTCCCGGCGGTGTTTTGCCCCGCATGCCCCGCTTATATGTAAAAACAACAAGATAGCGGTTGAAAAGTTGCCTCCTCCGATTTACCATAAAGACTTGGAAATCGGATATTTTCGGTAAGCCGGACTGTGCAGGCAAATCCCATCGAAAAGGCGATCCATGGGAAATGGGGAGAGGCAAAAGACGACCGGAAAAATCGTGGTGCGCATCGATTCCGACCTTGAAGAATTGATCCCGGGTTATCTGGAAAACCGCAGGAAGGACCTGCATGCGATTCGTGAAGCTCTGGGCCGCGAGGACTTCGATACCTCTCAGCGTCTTGGCCATACCATGAAAGGGTCCGGCGGCGGCTACGGGTTCGACGCCATCAGCGCCATCGGCATGGCCATTGAGGAAGCCTCCAAAAAACGTTCGGCGGAAAAAGTCCAGTGCGCCGTGGGCGAATTGGCCGATTTTCTCGATCGCGTGGAAGTGGTCTATGAATGACCCGGTCTCCCCATCCGATGGCGGGCCGCTTCGTCCCTGTTTTTAACCGATTGACATTCGTACTCGCACCCTCCCCGGATTCACGTGAATAGAGCCATCCCTCTTCTTCTGATCGGTCTATGGTTTGGCGCGGTTTCGGCCCACGCCCAGCCGACCGCGCCCGGGGTGCAGGAATTCGAGACCTCCGGCACTCCGGCTGCGCCTGTGTCCAGGCTGGACGGGCAGGAGGGGGAGAAGTGCCTCACCTGTCACGAAGGCATCGAAGAAGTGAGCGCCTCGCACCCGATGTCGCTCGGCTGCACCGTTTGCCATGGCGGAGACGGCCACGCCCAGGACGCCGAGTCGGCGCACGCTCCCATGATCCACGACCCCGATGCGGGAACCGGTCGGCGCAATCCGTCGGGCCTGAAGGTGGCCGCGAAAAGCTGCTCTCAGGCCAACTGCCACGGCGGTCATGCGGACGCGAGCCGCAACCACCTTGAACGGGTGAATAAATCGCTCATGGGAACGCTGGCGGGGGTCATCTCCGGTCTCAGGTACGATTGGGCCGCGCAGAGCAACCCCAAGGCGCTTTACGGTCTGAACGGCGTCGAGGACACCGACGGCCAGGGGCCCGCCGAATGGGGCGCATTGACCCGCCTCGAGGCGTTGCCCTTCTTCACCCCGCGCGATCTCAAGGCCGCGCGGGAGGCCGGGAAAAGCGCCGCCGGCCGCGTCTCCGGCTCGGCGGCCGATAGCCTGGTTCGCGGCCGCTGCGCCGAGTGCCACATCGACCGTCCGCCCGCGCCAGGCACCTACCGTTCCCAGGGCTGCGCCGCCTGCCATTTCGCCTACGCGGAAAACGGCCGTTACCAGGGCGGCGACCCGACGGTGCCGAAAGACGAAGCCGGGCACCCCGCGTTTCACAGAATGGCCGCCGTCCCCTCCAGCAGCTTGTGCACGACTTGCCACCGCTCGCAAGGCGGCAGGGCAAACGACGTATTGCCGCTGGGGGGAGAGGAGCCGGTGCCCGCGTTTCCCGGCAAGGGCCGGTCGGTGGAGGATGTGCATCTTGCCAGCGGGTTCGATTGTGTCGACTGTCACACCCAGGAGGAAATCATGGGTGACGGCAACATTTACTCCCGCCAGCACGAGGCGACGGACGTGACCTGCGAAACCTGTCATGGCGATGGCCGGGCCTCTCCCAAGCTCAAGGCGATCACCGGTGCCGATGACCCCGCGATCCGCCTGAGCCGGCACTACGCCGCCGGGCCAAACGCGGTGGGCGACAAGATGGCGCTCACCCGGCGCGGCCGCAAGATGACGAATGTGAAAAGCAAAAAGGGCAAGATCGTGACCGTCGGCAAACTCAGCGGCAAGGAATTTAAAACGCCGCAGATCCAGAAAGGATACGCGGCGCACCGGTTTGGCCCGCACCGCGGCAAACTTTCCTGCGCCGCCTGTCACTCGCAATGGACGCCCCGGTGCGAGGGCTGCCACACGACGTTCCTGGAGACCGCCCGTCCCGGTGGCAATCCCTGGCGGCCGGCGCGCTTTCAGATGGAACTCGAGACTCCCGTGCTCATGGTCGGCCCCCGTGGCACCGCCGTGCCCATGCTGCCGCAGGCCCGGCGGACTCTCACCGTGTTGGACCAGGCGAAAAAGCCCGTCGCCGTGATCGGCCGCGAGGGCGACGCCCTCGGCCGTTACAAGGATTGGACGTTCACCAACCCGCACGGCTATTCCGGCGCCAACCTGGCCTCCGCCGTCAACCCGCATTCCACCGGCCCCGCCCGGTCCTGCGCAAGCTGCCACTTGAATCCGCGGGCGCTGGGAGTCGGTGCGGGCGATCTTGTTATCGGCGATCACCCCAAAGGCCGGGACGACCGGATGGACCCGCTGGTGCAGACCGACCGGGTGAGGAAGAACTCGGACCATTCGGCCGAGGCGGTGGTCACCTTGCGCGGCGAACGCCTGGCCGGCAGCCATCAGGCAGGTGCGCGCCCCTTCAACCAGAAGCAGATTTCGCGTATCCTGAAAGTCGGCAATTGCATTCCCTGCCACGACCGGTACGGCGACAAGATCTACTGGAATCTCAGGAAGAGCTACGCATTCGAGAAAAAAATCGATCACCGCAAACTGCGCGACAAAATTCTTAAGGGGCACCGTACCGACGAATGAAACCACTCAACCACACCCTGACGATCATCGGCCTCGCCTCGCTCCTCGTCCTTTGCGCTGGCAGGCCGGCCATGGCTCAGGAACCCGAGAGCCCGGACAACCTACCCGATTTTCAATGGGCCCTCCCCGAGGACGACTGGGCGGAAACCGGGGAGGGGGAACCGGCGGAGCCGTTCTCCGAATCTACGTTCATGGAAGCCCCGCCGCCGGCGGCGCGGCCCCGTCCCAAGGCAATCGTCGAGGTTCCCCCGGCGCCGCTTAGCGCCCCTTCGATCAACGAGGAGGATTTTCGCGACCCCTTCTTCCCCGTTCGCGGAACGCGGATGGACGCGAAAAAAACGTTGGAACCCGGCGTGACCATCGACGGCATCCGCTTTTACAACTATGCGGAATCGGACAAGTTCATCGAAAATTATTATCGTGAATCGGGTTTCAATCTCGACGATGTCTTCGGAGAAATTGCGCACCATGAAGGGCGCGACGAATGCCTTACCTGCCACCGGGGCATCGAAGAGATCAGCGAGAACCACCGCTTCTCCTGCACCCGTTGCCATGGCGGCCGCAGAAAGAAGACCACATTGCCCGATGCGCACGAGGGGCTGGTTCCCAACCCTTCGGCTCTCGAACACGCCGAGAGGTTCTGCGGCAAATGCCACGCCGATCAGGTGGCGAAGATGAGCGCCTCGACCATGGCGGCGGCCAAGGGCCTCATCAACACCACCCGCTACGCCTGGGGCGAGCAGCCGCCGGAGACCGCGCCCTTTTCCCTGCGGCCCGAGCCGAAGAACAACGAAAAGCCGCTGCCCGCCCTCGGCCAGGGCGCGCCGGTGGACGACTTCCTGCGCACGCGTTGCCTGCGCTGCCACTTGGGCAGCGAGGCCCCGCACCGGCCGGGGGATTACCGCGCCTCGGGCTGCGCCGCCTGCCACTTGCTCTACAACAACGATGGCGTCAGCTTGAGCCACGACCGCGCCATCCAGTCGATTCAAAGGAAGGAGTTCGAGAATCACCGAAACATCTTCGCGCAAAAGGAGGCGGGCCGATCGCTCACCAACCGGCGCGGCTACCCGGTCCTGCATAAATTCAGCGTGGCGGTGCCCAGCGTGCAGTGCGAGCACTGCCACAACAACAACGGCGTCGGCAGCGAATTCGAGGGCCTGTTCGGCAAGCCCGCCCGGCCCAAGGAGGGCCGCGCGGAAACCGACGCCGAAAAGCCTGTTCTCTATGGCCGGGAGCACGAATTTCTCGTCAAGGATATCCACCGGGAACGCGGCATGCACTGCATCGACTGCCACGGGGCGAGCGAAATCAAGGCGCCGGAGCAGGCCGCCGCCGGGCACAGCAATATCGAAATCCGCTGTCAGGATTGTCATGGAACGCAAACCGAGCCGCCGCAGGAGTTTCTCTTGATCGAGTCGGACCCGGGGTCGGAAGTTCTCCTTGACAGCAACGCGCGCAACCCAAACCTGGGAAAGAAAATCCAGATTGGCGATTCGGTGCTCGTGACCTCGGCGGGCACGCCCCTCATGCACACCAAGCGGATGAAGGAGGAATGGGTCCTCTATTCGAAGGTCACCGGAAAGAAGCACGTCATTCCCGTCCTGAAAACTATTCAGCCGCCGCTCGCGCATCAGGTCGATCGCCACATGGAAACCATGGAATGCCACACATGCCACGCGCGCTGGTCGGCGAATGAGTGGGGCCTGCATGCCGTGTTCGAGCCTGGGTCCGCCGCCGCCTGGAGCGACTGGGGCTTCGCCGATCCCTCGCTCAGCGACCTGACCGCCCATCCGGGCAAATCAGGTGCCCTCGATTGGCTGACCGCGAAATCCGAGCCCGGAGGCGTGACCGGCGAGCGGATGCGGGGCGCCTGGTTCAGCCTGTTCAGCGAAACCGGCTGGAACAGCCTGCTGCTCGGCAAGAATAGACGCGGTAAATATTCCATTCTCAAGCCCCGTTACCAGTATTTCATCACCGACCTGTCCGGCAAGGGCGGGCAGGCAACGAAGCGCGCCCAGTTGCCGCTGACGCAGGACGGGCGGCCGGGGCTGATCCTGGAGCCCTACACCCCGCACACAATCCGCAAAGCGGTGCGGGGTTGCGAGAGCTGTCACGAGAACCCCCTCGCCCTCGGCCTCGGCGATCCAGCGCGAATGAGCGTTCAGGACGCCAAGGCGTTTCTCGATGGTTTACGGCAGGGCAATAACGTGGCTCCCGAGTTCCAGTTGAAACAGGGGCTTACGTCCTCGGGCCAAGCTTTGCAGACCCTCGCCCCGGGTAGTGGTGGCCGCCTGCTCACCAGCGGCGAACTTTCGAAGCTGGGAAAAAAGACCGACGCCTATCGAAGCTATCGCTACCTCGACCTGAGGAGC
>CP070799.1:956594-961565 GCA_020343535.1 Nitrospinaceae bacterium
GCATAGAAGAATCCGTTTCCTGCCTTGCTGGCCGCCTCTTGGGCCCCGATGGTTTACTCCTGGCAAATCGGTTTGGAGTTTTTGAACCGCTCCCACGGTTGGCCGATTCGGGGATACCCTGCCACTTGAAAATCCTCGCAATCGAGTGACAGGTTGGGGTTGTAAAACGGATCGTAGTCGAGCCCCTCCCCCCACCTGCTTTTCATGAAATCGATTTCCTTTTTGAACCGCCTGCGTTTTTCCACCGTGTCGTCATGCCCCCGGCTCAGGGATTCATGATGAATGATCTCCACATACGGGGTCCATAAATTGCGGTATCCTTTTTCCCGGATGCGAAGGCAAAAATCGATATCGTTGAAAGCCACCTCCAGGTTTTCATCCAGCCCATTCATTTCTTCATAAAGTGATTTTCGGACAACCAGACAGGCCCCGGTGACCGCAGAAAAATTCTGCACAATCTGCAAGCGGGAAAAGTAACCCGGTGAATCGGTCGAATACAAGCGGTGCGAATGGCCCGCAATTCCACCGATGCCGGTGATGACCCCGGCATGCTGAACCCTTCGGTTCGGATAAATCAACTTGCAGCCGACCGCCCCAATCCCCGGCCGCTCAGCGTGCGACACCATTTCGTGCAACCAGTCCTCGCTGACCACTTCAATGTCGTTATTCATCAGGCACAGGAAATCGCCGTTCGCGTTTTTTGCCGCGAAGTTGTTGATCGCCGAAAAATTAAAGGGGTGGTCATAACGCAACAGGCGGCAGGCCCCCTCCTGCTTCAACCGATCGAAGACTTTCAGGCTTTCAGGATCATCGCTCTGGTTGTCCACGACGATGATTTCATACTCCGGGTATTTCGTCCGTGCCAAGAGACTGTCAATGCATTTCTCCAGCAAATCGTGCCGGTTCCGAGTCGGAATGATGAGGGTCACTTTCGGCGGCGGGTCCGGCAGGGGGTAGCGGACGCGGTAGGTGGTTGGCGCGGCACCCACTTCGACCGTCACCTTCAGCTGTTGCGATTCGAAATAATCCGTCAGGGCCTTTTTCGCAGCCTTCTCCGCATAAGGTTTCTGGTCGCCTGAAAATGCCGTCGACCCGGCCATGCTGCGCCAATGGTAGAGGATTCTGGGAATGTGGAGAATGCGTTCGTCCGATGATTTTGCCACGCACCTCAAAAAGAGGTCGTAATCCTGAGCCCCTTCCAATCCTTTACGGAACCCCCCCACCGCCTTCACCAGCGACGCCCGGCAAAGCGTGAAATGACACAGGTAGTTGCTGGAATAAAACAGGTCGGGGTTCCAGTCCGTTTTGAAATGCGGCGAAAAGCGGCGGCCGGTTTCATCGATCTTATCTTCGTCCGAATAAAGGATATCCGCGTCGGAGTGGTCGTTTAGTTCATTGACCATGTAGTACAACGCATGCTCCGGGATCTCATCATCATGGTCCAAAAGCCCGATCCATTCCCCGCGGGCCATCCCCAGCGCACTGTTGGACGCTTCCGAGATGTGGCCGTTTTTTTTCCTGTAAACCACCTTAATGCGCGCGTCCTTCTGCCGGTATTCCTCGAGTATTTCTTTCACGCGGGGATTCGGAGACGCGTCATCCGCGATGCACAGCTCCCAATGAGGATAAAGCTGGCCGAGCACCGAATCGATAGCGGCGCGTAATATTTCCTCACGGGTGTTATACACCGGCATGATAAGGCTCACCAGGGGCCTGGCCTTGAAGGCATCGATATGCGCCCCGATTCCCTCGCGGTCGCGTGGAGAGACCGTGTCGTAATGCTTGATCCATTGCTCGTGGTCGTTGAGGATATTCCTTTTTCTGGACGCATCGGATATCATGACCAGCAAGGTCTTGAACCCCTGCCTGCGCCAGACTCCAAGGGCCCGCTTGACATTGTAGATGAAATCTGGTTCTTTGATTTTTCTCAACAGGTAAGAGGAAATTTTTCTCAAATAGATTTCGTACCGGGTCATTTCCTGAAATTCGATCCGCGTGATCGAAAAGTGACAGTGCTTGTCCGAAGGATCAAAACGCAGCGATCGCGGATTTTCTGGAATCAAAATATATTCATCAATGCCTTCGTTGCCCACCAACTCGAATTCAAATTTTAATGTTTCGCTATACCCTCTTCCCATGTCCACGTACAGGCTGGGCTTGTGGTACGCCATCGAGGCAAAGGTGATGCCAATCCGTGCACGCACCCACCCGCCCGGGTGACGGCGCAAGCGGCCCACCAACTCGAATCGCGGATCGGAACCAATCGACTCCCAAGCGCCAGGGCTCCCTCCATCTGCGACGACATCGCCCATCGGCCGCGCCTCATAAATATAATTTCGGCGCACAAGCCCGCGCAGAAAAACTCTCACCACTCCCATGACCGTCCTTAAGGGAGCCGTGATGCGCCAGGAGCGCGAATGATACACGCCCTTAAGCTCGTGATGCCTGGCGGCGAGTGCATCGTTCAGTTCCGCTTGAATCGCCTCCTTGTCCGCCAACTCTTCCCGCTCACGGGTCAGGTCCTTCTCTAGGCTTTGAACGCGCGCATCTCTCTTTCGCACCTGGTCCGTCAGCTCAGTGACGGCTTCATCCTTTGCGGCGAGCCGCTCCACAAGGTCCTGCGCGGCCGCTTCCCACTCGCCGGTCTTTTTTCGCAGGCCGGCGATGGCCTCCTCCTGCTCACCGATCCTCTTTCGCAGGCCGTCAACGATCTCCACCTGGTTCAAGAGTTCGCTTTCAAGTTTCAGGCGGGTCTCCTCCAGGCCCTTGAGCCGTCCTTTATCTTCCAAAACCCGGATCATATATTGCTGAAGATCACGGGTCATTTCCTCCAGAATTTTATTTCTTTGGAGCAGGCCATTCAGAAAAACCCGGTGGCCGAGTTCGCCAAAATCATCGCACAGTTTGCCCTTGCCCGAATAACAGGACTCCACAAACTCCCGCAACTCCCGGCAGGTGTTCTTCCCCACCAGCAAGACGCCGAGCCCGCAACTGTGCTTGAACTCCACATGTGGATAATGCGCCGATATCTCGCCAAAGAACCGGCCCACGCCGAATCCCTCCTTCTCGATGGCCGTATCGTGCAACAACACCACCGCTCGATCCGACAGCTTCGGCAACCAGGTTTCAAAATCGTGACGGACGGCTTCGTAGCTGTGCAGGCCGTCGATGTGAAACAGGTCGATGGAACCGTCCTCGAACCGCTCCAGGGCTTCGTCGAAGGTGGTTTGAATCAGGGTGGAAAAGGATCCGTATAACGGATCGTGGTAAGCGGTCAGTTCCTCCAGCACGTCAGCCCCGTAGAGCCCCGATTGTTCATCGCCCTGCCAGGTATCGATGGCGAAGCAACGGGTTGGCAGTTGCTTTGCCGCCACCGCCTGGCAAAACGAACAATACGAATCACCCCGGTGCGTACCAAGCTCCACAATCACGTCCGGCTTCAGGATCTCGACGAGATAAAACGCGAAGGGAATATGACCGTGCCAACTGTAGGAATCCGTCAGGCGGCCGGGTTCGCTTGCGGCCAGGGTAAAATCGATGGAGTTCAAGATAAAAGATCCTTAATCAAAGAACAATGCGGCCAAAGATCCGGGCCAAACCGGCCGGTGGATGAAGAGGCCCTGCTCTCAATCGACGATTTCCAATGCAATGCCGTTCATGGGGAGGCCCACCAGCCCCTGATTCACGCTGCTGCAATGAGATTTTATGAGGAGCGCGTCGTGAATCCAGTGGTGTTGCACATGCTCCTCGTTGGTTCCCTCGGCGATCGCCGTGACAAAGGAATAATCCCCCACCGGCAACCGCGGCATTTCGAACTCAAAACGCGCCTCCACTTCCTGCTCCCGGGAAAGATTGACAGGTTGGGTGAGGGTTGTGAAATAGGTGTTGTCCCCGAACAGGTATTGCCCCAGCTTGTCCTTCAAATAAAACCCGATGATGACGCGCGAGATGTTCCGCTCCGCCCGGGCACGCACCCGCAGCGTGACGGCTTCGCCGCCCACCACCCAGGCCAGGGGCCGGTCATCTTCATCCCGCAGGCTCACATCGACGATTTCGGCGCCGCGCTGGCCGAACGACGGAACCCTCGGGTCGAAAGCAAAAACTTCGAGGTCATTTCGCAGGTTGCTCTGGTTGATCCATCTTCTGCGCTGGTCGCGGAACTCTTCCCCAGAATCCGCAGGGGCGGTCCTGCGGCGCACCGGAGAATTTGGCGCCTGCGCGTCGAACAGGCGGTTTCTTTCTTCGATGAAGTCCTGCAAGTACAACTCGCAGATTTCCTTGGCGGGCCCCTCGCCCTTCATTTTTCCTTTTTCCAACAGGATCGCCCGCTGGCAGAGGCTGGTGACCGCGGCTGTGTCGTGGCTGACGAAGATGAGGGTCCCCTTTTCGCGGAACTGCCGCAAATAACGCATGCATTTCTGCGTGAACAGGGCGTCGCCAACGGCCAGGGCTTCATCGATGACCAGGATATCCGCCTCCACGTGCGCCATGACGGAAAACGCCAAGCGGACGAACATGCCGCTGGAGTATACCTTGACGGGTTGGTCAATAAAATCGCCAATATCGGCGAACGTCGAGATGGCCTCCAGACGTTCGTCGATCTGCCTTCGGCTCAGGCCGAGAAGGGCCGCGTTCAGGTAGACGTTTTCCCGGCCGGTGAAGTCGGGGTTGAACCCCGCGCCCAGCTCCAACAGGGCGGCGACGCGGCCTCGGGTATCGACGCTTCCCTCGGTGGCCTGAAGCGTGCCGCAAATGATCTGCAACAGGGTCGATTTGCCGGAACCGTTGCCGCCGATGATACCGAGCGTCTCTCCTCTTTGAACCTCGAACGATAGACCACGCAAGGCCCAGAATTCCCGGTAGAAATTTCTCTTCCCCCGCCATAGCGATTGCAGCAGGCGGTCCCTGGGCCGGTTATAGATCTGGTAATGTTTTCCCAGCCTGCGAACCCGTACCGCAAAATCGGTCGTC
>CP070799.1:961665-966584 GCA_020343535.1 Nitrospinaceae bacterium
CCTCGCGGTAATGAAAGTGGACGTGGTCGAACTCGACCCGGCCTTTGAGGGCGGGCATCGGCCGCGCCCCGGGCATGTCAATAATATCGCCTGTTGTGTCCAGTATTTCGAAAATGCGTTCCGCCGCGCCCAGGCCCTCCTGCAGGCGGGTGAACATGCGCGCGAAGCTGCCCATGGGGCCGGCGATGATGGTGGCGTAGAGGATGAAGGCGATGAGTTCGCCGGGGCTGATGCCGCCGGTGATCACCTCGCGCCCGCCATACCACAGCAGCGCGAGCGAGGTGGTGAAGGCGATGAAACCGATGCTCGGGCCAAAAAACGAGGATATGATGATTCGCCGCTTCGCCGTGTTGAAACTGTCCTCCACCGCCTGCGAGAAACGCTCGACCTCGAGTTTTTCACGGAGAAAGGTTTTCACGATGGGAATGCAGGAAATGTTTTCTTCAAGCACCGTCGTTGAGACCGCCAGCTTGTCCTGAATTTCGCGCGACAGGTTTTTCAGCCTGCGGCCGAAAAAGCGTGCGAACAGCACCAGCAGGGGAGACAGGACCAGGATCATGAACGTCAGCTTCCAGTTCATGTAGATGATGATGATGATGCCGCCAATCAGGCGGATGCCCTGCTGCAGGGCGGTGGCGGGCAGGTCGGTAACGATGTTCTCGATGGTGGAGATGTCGTTGGTCATCCTCGACATGATCTCGCCTGTGCGGCGGCGGGCGAAAAAGCTCACCGACAGGGTGTGCAGATGGCGGAAGATCTGCTTGCGGAAGTCGGTGGTCACACGCTTTTCGGTGAGGTCGAACAGGTAATTGTGCGCCGTTGAGCAGATTAGCTGGAGAAAAAACAGCCCACCGATGCTCAGGGCGATGGTGTTGAGCGCCTGCAGGTTCTTTTCCACCATCACCACGTCCACCAGGTTCTTGATGAACAACGGAATGGCGAGATTGGTGGCCGACGCGACGATGAGGAACAGGCTGCCGATCCCCAGGGCGCGGCGGTAAGGCAAGAGCAATTTCAGGATACGCGTGTAGTTTCGCATGCGGGTCCGGTCGGCTAATAGGAAAGCGTTATTATTATGAAGCCGGGCCGGGAATACAAGAAATTTCCCCGGGCGGCGTCTCGGTGTAGAATAGCGCTTTCCATTCAGGGCGGGGGAGGGGCCCAGATAGCATGATCTGGCAACTTAATATCATTTTAGCCGACATCAAGATCCAGCATACGGTGTTCGCGCTGCCGTTCGCGGTAATCAGCGCGTTTCTCGCCGCCGGCGGAATGCCCGAAGTCGAGACTCTTTTCTGGATCGTGGTGGCGATGTTCGGTGCAAGGAGCGCGGCGATGGCATTCAACCGCATCGTCGATGCCAGCTACGACCGGGCCAACCCGCGCACGCGGGAGCGGGCGCTGCCGGCAGGCCGGATTGGCATCGGGGCCTATGCGGCCTTTCTCGTCGCCTCCTCCCTGTTGCTGGTGGGCGCGAGCGCCATGCTGAACCGGCTGGCGCTTTATCTTTCGCCGCTCGCTTTGTTCATCGTGTTCTTTTATTCGCTGACCAAGCGCTTCACGTCCTTTTCGCACGTTTTTCTCGGCCTCGCCATCTCCGCCGCGCCGGTGGGGGCCTGGGTGGCGGTGCGCGAGGAAATTTCCTTCGTCTCCCTGGTTTTGGGAGCGGCGGTGGTGTTCTGGCTGGTCGGCTTCGACATTATCTACGCCTGTCTCGACGTGGAAGCCGACGAACGTAATGACCTCCATTCCATTCCCCGCCGTTTTGGCGTCGCCCGCGCGCTGAAGCTTGCCGCAGCCGCCCATGCTGTCATGGTGGCTTTTCTCCTGTTGCTGGCCGCCCTCGCGCCGGTGGGGGCGGTCTATCTCGCGGGTGTCGCCGTCGTCGCGGCTCTGCTCGCCTACGAGCACTCTCTAATAAGCCACCGAGACCTGTCGAAAGTGAATATCGCGTTTTTCAACGTCAACGGCCTCATCAGCCTCGCCTTCATGATTTTTGTGGTGGCGGATACCCTTTGGGCTTGAACGGCCGGGAAACGTTGCCCCTCGGCTCGGTTTTCCGGTATAATCGGCTTTTCAATGAGCGGGAGCGGCGTGGATGCTTTTTGATTATCAGGACAGGAGACTTGCGGCCTTGGAGGCCAAGGTGCGCGGGGAAGAGCGGCTATCCTTCGATGAAGGGGTGTTGCTCTGGACCAGCCCGGACCTTCTTGGCGTCGGCCGTCTGGCCAACATCGTGCGCGAGAGAAGGCATGGCGACCAGACCTATTTCATTCATAACAGGCACATCAACCCCACCAACATCTGCGTCAACAGTTGCAGGTTCTGCGCCTTCGGCGTGAAGGCCGACGACCCCACGGCCTACGAAAAATCCCTCGATGAAATTTTTTCCGACGCCGAGAAGTATCATTCCGGCAAGGTCAGTGAGTTTCACATCGTCGGCGGCCTGCACCCCGACTGGCCCTTCGATTATTACGTCGATATGCTGAAGGGTTTGAAGCAGCGTTTTCCCGACGTCCACATTCAGGCGTTCACGGCGGTGGAGCTCGACTATCTGGCGAAGATCTCTGGTTTGCCGCTCAAGGAAACCCTCGTCGTTCTGAAGGACGCCGGGCTCGGGTCCATTCCCGGCGGTGGCGCCGAAATTTTCGCCCCGCGCATTCGCAAGAAGATCTGCGGCGAGAAAACCACCGGGGACGATTGGCTGAAGACGCACGAAACCGTACACGCGGTGGGCATGCGCAGCAACGCCACCATGCTCTACGGCCATATCGAGGGGCCGGAGGACCGGACGGATCACCTGATCCGGCTGCGCGAGCTGCAGGACAAAACCAGCGGTTTTCTCACCTTCATTCCGCTGGCCTTTCACCCGGAAAACACCCGGCTCGACCATCTGCACACCACGCCCGGCCAACTGGACCTGAGGGCGCTGGCGGTGTCGCGCCTCATGCTCGACAATTTCCCACACATCAAGGCGTTCTGGATCATGATCACCCCCGCGATCGCGCAGCTGTCGCTCTCCTTTGGCGCCAACGACATGGACGGCACGGTGGTCGAGGAGAAGATCATTCACGCCGCCGGCGCGGCGACTGGGCAGATCTTCCAGAAAAACTCCATCATCTACATGATTCGCGAGAGCGGCCGCACCCCCGTGGAGCGCGACACCCTTTACGAAGAAACCCACGCATGCCCCGCCTGATGAGGCCGGGCAACCCTCGCGGTATTCGTTAGAGCCATGACCCGTTTTGCAAGGCGCTGGAACATCCCGGTTTTCGCGTTGGCGCTGTTTGCATTTACCGGCTGCGAAATGGCCACCTCCGCTTACCAGACCTATCAGGGCCATAAAGCCGAAAGCGCCGGCCGCATCGATGAAGCAATCCGCCACTACAGCGCCGCCATCGACGCGACGCCCAAGGTGGCGGAGGCCTATGTCACCCGTGGCGGAGCCTACAGCCTGAAAGGCGACTATGAAAGCGCGCTTGCCGATTTCAGCCGCGCGATCGAGCTTGTTCCCGGGAATTCCGTCTATCACTTCAATCGCGGAAACGCCTATATGGGCCTCCGGCGCCCCGCCGAGGCAATCGTGGAATTCAGCCGCGCTATCGAACTGAACTCCGCTGGCATCGGCGCCATCCGGCGTCGCGGCCTGGTGTATTTTCAGACCTCGCGCTACCCCGAAGCTCGGGCCGATTTCGTGCAGGTCCTCGCCCTCAATCCCGAGGATGTTTTTGCCCCCGTCTGGCTCTATCTGGTTTCGGCCAGAAGCGGCGATCCGGATGCGAGCCTCCTCACCGGGCCGCTCGAAAAGGGGAAAACCGGCCCCTGGGCCGATAAGGTGTACGGTCTTTTTCTTGATACCCTCTCTCCCCAGGCGTTCGAGGAGTCGGTGCTTAAAAACGAGGATCGCGAACAATATGATTTGGACGAGCGGTTGTCCGAAGCGCATTTTTACATCGGTCAGTATCATTTAATCCGGGGCGACAAGGACAAGGCCCGGCGGGCCTTCCTGAAAGCCACCGACACCGGGCCCCTGGGCATTTATGAATACCTGGCCGCATCGGCCGAACTGTCCGCCCTGGAATCCGCCTCCCCGCAATAATCTTTCCTGAATTTTTTCCTCCCCAGGCGAAAATAATTAATGTTTTCCGGCATCGGTCCGTAAATAGTGTGAGAATTGCCTTTAAACCGGTGATTTCCTTTTTTTTGGCTTTGTTGGTTAGATGGAAGGTAGGTTTGCTGGTAATGCATGCCCGGTGGCTGATCTCCGGGGAATCAAATGGGAGGAGCGGAGGTGAATACATGAGTTATGCGGAAAAAAAAGCGCTGGTGGTGGACGATTCCTCCGTCATGCGTCAGATCATCAAGAAAAACCTCAAGGAACTGGGCTTCGGCGACATCCAGGACGCCGAGGATGGCGCCGCCGGACTGAAGAAACTGGGCGATTACACCGTCGACCTCGTGGTGTCGGACTGGAACATGCCCAAAATGACTGGAATCTGATTTCTGAAAAAAATCCGCAAGGATGACAATCTCCAGGGACGCCGTTTCTCATGGTCACCTCCGAGGCGGACAAATCCAAGATCATTGAAGCGGTGACGGCGGTGGTCGGCCAGTACATTGTAAAGCCGTTCAATGCCAACCAGCTGGAAGAAAAAATAAAGGCTATCTTTCAATGAGGGTTTGCGAACGGCGAGGGTCTAAGGGTGCTCGAACGGAGACCCTGAACCTCCGAGGCGGATTATGAATGCACCGGTACAAACCCAGGAAGAAAAACCGTTTTCCCCCGTTATCGCGGCCGTGGTGCGGGAGTCGGTGGAAACCACGTTCGAGACCATGCTCGGAAGCGTGCCGGAATTCGTGGGCGAGGACGGGACGAAAAACATCGGCGAGGGAGTCGTGGGAATCATTTGCTTCGGCGG
>CP070799.1:966684-971435 GCA_020343535.1 Nitrospinaceae bacterium
AGGCGGTCAAGGATGAACGGTTGTCCATGAACCGTTAATCTGGATCGACGGTTCGATAGTTTCAACGGCAAGGGGACCCTTCGCGGTCCCCTTGCTTTTTTTTTGGACCGGCTTGCAGGTTCACGTAGCCGAGGATGAATCCTTTGATTATGGCCGGTTTTTGCGTTATCATCCCATTTTCTGGCCGGTTCCTATGAAGTCCGGCGGCTGAAGACTCATTTTTCCCCCGAGGATTCCGCATCTTGCCGAAACCATTGCGTCGATACATTCCTGCCCTCGCCGCAGCGTTGCCGCTGATTTTTTTCTGCACCCCTTTGTGGGCGGGGGGAAGCGACGCGGCGCTCAGCAAGAAGACCCGGCAGACAAGCAATTTTCTGAGTGAGCGCGGCCGGCCGCTTTTTCTGCAATACTGTGCTCACTGCCATGGGAATAACGGCGAAGGCGACGGCTTTAACGCCGAATTTCTGGATAAGGAACCGGCAGAGCTTTCCGACAGAGATTTTCTCGGCAAGAAAACCAACAATCAGATTTATCGTATTATTTACAAAGGCGGTGCAGGCGTAAAGAAATCACATTTGATGCCGGTGTTTGGCGCCACCTTGTCCGAAGAAGAGATCTGGTCCCTAGTGGCCTACGCCCGTAAACTTTCAGGCGACACCGATCACCCTGTTCAGGTTCCCGAAGGCGCCGGCCGGGAGCGGCCGCGAGGGCCCGCGGTCAGCCAGGAGGAGCTTGCACAATTTTCCAGCGCGGCGGGGGAGGCCACCCCGGAAACTCTGGCGTTTGGCGAAAAATTGTTCAGAAAGAAAAAGAGTTGCCTGGCGTGCCACGCGTTGGAAGAAGAGGGTGGCCATGTGGGCCCCGATCTGACTCGGGCGGGGGCCTTGTATCCTGCCAAATGGCTGTATGCGTGGATAGCGGGCCCGCAGGTATTTTCTCCGGACACGAAAATGCCGAACCTAAAGCTTGAGAGGGAGGAGGCGCGTGCGCTGGTCCATTTCCTGCGAAGCCGGGCGGGCGGTGAGCGGCCTATGGAATGGAAGCAATACCTCACGGCACGGGGCGACCCGGAGCGGGGCCGAAAATTATTTTTTGATCCCGAAGGCAAGGCCTATTGCTCCAAATGCCACCGAATGGAAGAAAAGGGTGGCCGTGTGGGGCCGGACCTTTCCTGGATCGGCAGCAAGCGGACGCGGGAATTTCTTCTTGAATCGCTGCTCGATCCCAAGGCGGTGATCACCTCCGGGTATTCGACGGTGATGATCCTCACTCACGACAGAAAATTCATCACCGGCGTTAAAAAAAGCGAAGACGATTCCAGTCTCACCCTGGTTGACAAGGAGGGCCGGGAGCAGACCATCTCAAAAGACCTCATCAAGAAGTTTAAGACCCAGAAGATCTCCACCATGCCCGCGAATTTTGGGGACCTGCTAGATGTCCAGGAAGTGGCTGATCTGTTGGCGTATCTGCAAACGCGAGTGCATCCCCTTTTCGCGGAACCGGCGAAACCATGATCGCACAGGATCCGCCCCTCTTTTTTTCTCACGGATAGCATGAAAATACTGAGCGTTGTCGGCGCCCGCCCTAACTTTATCAAAATCGCCCCCCTGCTGGATGGGATGAAAAGGGAGGGCGGGTTTATATCGCGGCTGGTGCATACGGGGCAGCATTACGATGACAGCATGAGCCGGGTGTTTTTCGATCAGCTTGGCATTCCCAAGCCGGATCATTACCTGGGCGTAGGCTCGAGTGCCGCTCCCATCCAGGTGGGTCAGATCATGGAGCGTTTCTTGCCGCTTTGCCGCGAGGAGGCCCCCGATGCCGTGCTTGTTGTCGGGGATGTGAACTCGACGCTGGCCTGCGCCCTGGTCGGGGCGTATTCCGAGGTTCCAGTGATTCATGTCGAAGCGGGCCTCAGGTCCCGGGACCGCGGCATGCCGGAGGAAATCAACCGGGTTCTCACCGATCAGCTTTCAACGCTGCTCTTCACCACCGAAGCATCCGCCCGGGACAATTTATTGAAGGAGGGCATTGCTTCCGCGAGCGTCCATTTTGTCGGCAATGTCATGGTTGACACGTTGTTTCGATTCCGCCGCCTGGCGGATGAGAACAGCGACATTCTAAACCGGCTGGGTGTGCGATCCCGGCATTTTGGAATTTTAACCCTTCACCGCCCTTCGAATGTGGATCGGGTGGAGGTGCTGCGCCCGTTGCTGGAAGCCCTTGGCGGGTTGGCGCGCCGGTTGCCCATTGTCTTTGCGGTTCATCCGCGGACGGAAAAGCGGATCGCTGAGCTTGAGCTCTCTTCCCTGGAAGCCCCTTTTATTCGTGTGGCGCCGCTGCCCTATCTTGATATGCTGAAGTTGATGGATCATGCCAGGCTGGTGCTGACCGACTCGGGAGGAATTCAGGAAGAAACCACGGCGCTGGGTGTTCCTTGCCTCACCCTGCGGGAGAATACCGAACGCCCGGTCACGGTGGAGCAGGGCACCAATCGAGTCGTGGGAAGCCGCGCGGACCGCGTGATTCTGGAAGCGGAAAATATTTTATCCCAAGAAAGCATCCCGGGCAGGCTGCCAGAGTTGTGGGACGGTGAAACCACGGGAAGGATTCTTAAAATACTTAGGGCCTGGAAATGATCGCCCCGGTTAATTCGGCGGGGCAGGCCGAGCAGGGTTTGCAATAGACGAATTATTCAAGCCGCATTTCAAACCAGCTGGACACTGCCTTGACCGCCTCTTTTTCACCCACGGACCCGTCCCATACGTTGAAGGCCACCGGCGTGGCCGCGCCCTCCTGAAACTGCGCGTCGTCCTGATTCGGGGTTTTGAGTTTTCTCTTCATGACAAGAAAATATCGGCCGTACCCGTAGGCGGCCCGGCTGCTCAGCGATTGGCTTTCCTCCGGCTGTTTTTGCCACTGGGTAAGGCCCCGGGCGTTGTACTCTTCCGCCGCCATGGGATGGGTGGACCATCGCCACAGGTTGACGGGGTGCGCGTTGTCGCCATTCAGGAAGTAAGGTAGCGGGCCGGAACCGCTCGCGGCCACGGGAAACTGAGCGGCCACGGCATCGGGGAATTCCTGCGCCTCGGGCGCGGGTGGTGTTTCCGGCTCCTCGTTTTCCCCCAGGGCCATGCGCAAATGGGGCGGCAGCGGCGGCGGCGGCGATACGTGGACCTCGGCGCTAAGCGCGAGAATCGGGTCTACTCGCGGATCGTCCCAATGCAGGTAGAGAGCGATCTCGTCGCCGTTGTGGAGCGCCTTGGCGGTGATGCTGCGCACCGTGGGGTGATAGGATTTATCACCCGCCATCAGTTGCCCCCCGAGCGGAAATACGTATGAGTCGGCCTCTTCCCAGCGTGGATCGCCGGGGGTTTCGGGGAGGGTGCCATCCACTTTTTTCACGGCGAGGGTTTTTCGAAGCGGTGGTTTTTCGGAGAGTGCCAGGGTCCGCACGTAATGCGCCAGGGCCCAGATCTGCTCATCCTTGAACGTGCGTTCTGAAAACCGGGGCATGGCGGTGGTGGATAGCCCTGTACGCAGGGTCAGGTAGAGGTCCTTCAAAGAATCGCCGCGGCGGAACAGCCAGGGTTCGGACAGGTTGCGCGGCCAGATGGCGTCGGAGGCGAGATCGACGACTTTTTTGGTTGAGTCGCCGTCGCTTCTTCCCTTGACGCCATGACAGCCCGAGCAGTTCTGAATAAACAAGGACTTTCCTGCCGCTAAGGCTTCCAGGCTGAGTTCGGGGGGTTCCGGTGCAACGATCACCTTATGTTCTTTTTTGCGGTCGATGAACTTCTGGAATTTTTTCGACAGGCTCTTCAGGTACAGGACCAGGCTCTCACGGTCGGCCTTGGGAAGGTGCGCCCAGGACGGCATGGTGGTTCCCGGGTAATTCCGTTCGAGCATAGCCATGAGGTCGTCGTCGGTGGGAATCTTGCCGAAGGGCGTGCTGCGAATTTTATACTGGCCCTTGATGAAATTTCTCGGCTTGGGGCTGGTGAGTGCAGCGGCGGGCCCGTCGCCCTTGCCGGTTTCCCCATGGCAGTGGATGCATTTTTCCTGATAGACGGCTCGGCCTCTGTCCAGGCTTGGGGTGGCGGCTGCGTCCTGGGCGCCGGGCACGCGGTTCATGTCCGCGGCGGCCTGCCGAATGAACAGGATGACTTTCCAGATTTCCTCCTCGTTCAGCTGGCCTTCCCAGGCCGGCATGGCGGAATTCCACGGCCCGAACGATTCGGGCAACCCGGGGCCTCCCTTGGCGATGCGCCAGAAGGCGTAGGCCGGCGGTTTGGACAGTAGGGATTTTGGATGGGTCAGGTCGGCGGGCGGCGGAAAGTAGCTTTTGCCGAACACGCCCTTGCCGTCGAGCAGGTCGCCATGACAGAAGACGCAGTTTTTGGCGTACAGCGCGCCGCCCTCTTTAATGTCCTGATTTTTATTGCCGGGCTCAAGCGGACTTTTCAGTTGGCTCAGGTCGATGGTGCGCCCGAACAGGTAGACGCTCTCCGGCATGTCCGGGCTGGGGGGGGTGAAGGCCCGGGCTGGGCCGGGAAACAGGGACAGCGCCAGGATCGAAAGAAGGAAACCCGCAATGGGGCGCAAGCCGGAGGCCGCCGGGCTAAAGGGAATGCTCCGGAACCGCCGGGTCATTTGTCGTTGCTTTCTTCTTTATCGTCCTGGAGTTCCATGCGGTGCTTGAAAACCTCTTCCTTGTAGCCCGAGGCTTCGTGTTTGATGCGCCCGGATTT
>CP070799.1:971535-976282 GCA_020343535.1 Nitrospinaceae bacterium
CGAACTCAAGAACCTTCTTCGCGCGCGAGGTAAAAGGGATATCGCCGATGATCAGCGAATTGGTGCTGCGCGGGAGGTTTTTCTCCAGCTCCTTCTTGAGCTGGGTGAGATCGGCGCCCGACTTCTGAATGATGGCCACGGCGATCCCGCCTCCGTCTTTCACCAAGCCTTGCAAAATGTGTTCCGTCCCGAGATATTCGTGTCGGTAAAGCTCGGCTTCCTCCCGTGCAAGAATAATTACTCTGCGCGCTCTTTCCGTGAATCGCTTGAACATGATTCAATCTTCCTTAAGTGAATAGGGCATGGGAATTAGCTTGAATTTGGCCGGGTTACAGCCAAGCCTGCCAAGGGAACCCTAGTTTCTCTTACTTTTATGATCTCTAGACATTGTAGCAAATGAAGGCAATTATACAAGGATTTATTTCAACCGCCCTAGGCCCACCAAACCCACTGTATTTACTTAGGTTAGGGCGATTTTTTCGGCCTCCGGAACGGCCTTTCGGACGCTTCGGCAAGAGGCCCGAACCCGGCGGAATTCAAGCCTTCGGGAGGCTTGTTTCAGGCCGCCGCCACTTTCGCTGCGGGCAAGAGCCGCCAATGGCCCGAAATGGCCGCCGGCAGGCCCGTTTCCGGGAGGGAATTTTTTTGGGTTTGCGGAAGGTTTTTGCAAAAATCGTGGAGGCAAATAATTCTTCGCCGGGCCCGCCGCACGTCAAAAGACTGGCGAAACAGCCAGAAACCGTCAAATCAATGGGTTACAATTATTGACGGCCTGGCTTGTGCGCTAGGTGTAGCCCGCCTCGGAGTGGAAGCAGACGACCGCGGCGGTGGTGCTTGGGGGGTCGAATTCATTCGAGCCGGTGAGGCGAATGCCAATATCCTCCGCGCCCAGGATCTCCCAGATGATTCTGTTGTTGATGAGGCCGGTGAGGGCCGGGTACCCCGGGCTGTAGCGCTGCCCGCCGGTGCGGTCGTTTTTGTGACCGGCCCGGCGGCGCATCAGACGATGGATGTATTCCGCCAGGTCCTCGGTGACCCGGTCGCTCAAGCCCTGTAAATACAATGCGGACTCGGAATCCCCCTGGCGTTTGAACGCCTCGACCGCAGGCTCCACCGTTTCGCCGGCGGTGGTGATCTGCAAGCCCACCGCGTCCACCTGCCCGGAACTTTTGGAGAAAAAGTACTGCCCGACGGAAAAGATGTCTTTCTGGCCCTTGCCGATACAAACGGTGAAGTGGATGCGGCCCAGCTCGCGCCCGGGGTTTTCCGGATCGTAGACGATCAGCTCATCGCCATCGGATTGGGCGGGAAACAAGCCAAAACGGGCCCGGGGCCGGACCCACTGGTTTTCCTCGGCCTTCGCCAGCCACTCTGTCTTGAGAGCCTCGAGCGATTGCGGCGTCACGCCCTTTTGCGGCCAACTCGATTTCTTGCCGAATTTCCAATTGAGGGAATACAGGCTCTTGACATCGAGGTTCGACGCCAGCTGGCGGAGTTTGAATTCCACCTTGTGCACGCCGTAACCGTCCTTCGGCACCTCGTGTTTTTTGAAACTCACCCTTCTTCTTGGCAGCGAGGCGAGGAGTTTTTCCTCCTGCTCGCGCGCGCCTTTCGCGCGCTGGTACTCGCGCATCAGAACGTCCCGGTTTTCCTGAATGAAGTGATCGCGCGCCGCCGGGTCGACAAGGGTGTTCATGGTGTTGACGCCATCCATCCCGCTCTCGCAGTAAAAGACCTTATCCATAATGGCGCCGACCTCCGACTGGCCGTGCATGGCGACGAAGCCCGCGTGTCGGCGATTGACCGGCGCGCCGCCGATGAGCACAGGGATGTCGAGGCGTTCATCCTTGAGCATCCGCGCCACGGTGATCATGTGGTTCGAGGTCTGCACCAGGAGCGCGCTCATGCCGATGGCGTCGGCGCTTTCCTGGCGGGCGGTTTCGATGAAGCGGTCGAGGTGCACCTGAACGCCGAGATCGATGACGCGGTAACCGTAGTTTTCGAGCAGGGTCTTGGCCAGGTCCTTTCCGATGCTATGCACGTCCTGATACACGGTGCCGAGAACGACGACACCCTTGTGGTGCGCGCCTTCGCCCTCGCCCGCGCCGCTTTTCACCCGCATGTGCCATTCGAGATAACCCATCACGTTGCGCATCACATCGGCGCTTTTCAGCAAATGCGGCAGGCTCACCTCGCCGCGCCCGAAGGCGTCGCCGAGTTCGCGCATGGTCTTCATCAGGTGGCCGCTGATGAACTCCAGCGGCTCGTACCTCCCGAGCACCTCGCGAGCCGCAACGACGATGCGGTCGCGGTAGGGGTATTCCTTGCCGTCGAGCGACAGCGTTCCCTCTTCCTTCTGTTTGAATCCGTCGCGGATCTTGCGGCAGATGCTCTCCTCCAGAGACAGGCCCTCGTAATTGACTTTTTTCTGCACCTCGCCGGTTTTTTTCGTGAGCGCCACCCGCTCCAGTTCTTCGAAGGCTTCCATGTCCCGCTCCAGGATCACCCGGCGGCCGAGGTCCACATCGTGCTGCGGCAGGCTCTCCAGCGGAACGTAGTGATTGGGGTTGAGGATGGCGCAGTCCAGGCCCGCCCGGCGCGCCTCGTCGAGGAACACGCTGGTAAGCACCTGCCGCATGTAAGGCTTCTGCCCCAGGCCGTTGGTCAGGTTTCCGACGCCGATGGTGGTCTTGAGATCGGGATGAATGGCCTTGATGCGCGGCAAGCTCTTCAGCGTCTCGGCGCAGAAGTTGAGGCCCTCGCGCGATTCGCTGCCGATCGGGTAGGCGTTGACGTCGATGAGGATTTGCGCCGGAGTCACGGAAAACTTTTCCCCGGCCTGGCGGACGATATCGGCGGCCAGCGCATATTTTTCGTCGGCGGTCTGCGCCGGGCCCTCGGGGCCGTTGACCAAGGCGATATACACCGGAGCGTGGCCGGCGGTGGCTTTCAGCACCGCATCGAGCTTGCTCTCGCCGTCCTTGTACTCCTCCAAGCTGATCGAATTGACGATCGGCCGGCCGGGGTAAACCTGGATCGCGGCGGCGAGGGCTTCGACGGAAAACGAATCGATGCACATCGCGCCCTTGAAATCGCTGGTCAATCCCTGGATGACCTCGGGCAGCAGCTTCTCGGTTTCGACGATGTTGGAGTCCATGCACACATCGATGATTTCCATGCCGAGGCCGCTCACCTGCTCGCGCACGACTTCCTCGAGAACATCCATGTTGAGGCCGCGTTCGGTTTCCACCGCTTCGCGCACTTTCTTGCTGCCGCGCACGTTCAAGCGTTCGCCGATGCGCACCAGCCCGGACGCGCTGGCGAGCGCCACCGCTTCCTGAGGACCGGAGACGAAAATGCCGCCTTCCGGTTTTGGCTTCGCGGGCGCGTATTGTTTCACCCGGCCGCTAAGCGCCTCGATATGAGCCGGCGTCGTGCCGCAGCATCCGCCGACGATATTGACGCCACCCTCGCGAACGAACGCTTCCAGGGTGTCGGCCATCGCTTCGGGGGTGAGTTTGTAACAGGTTTTGCCGTCTTCGGAAACCGGCTGGCCGGCGTTCGGCACCACCGACACGGGATGGTGGGAGAAGCGCCGCATTTTTTCGACGCTCGCGGCCATCTCATCGGGGCCGACGTTGCAGTTGATGCCGAACACGTCGATCCCCATCCCGGCGACGGCGACATAGGCCGCTTCGATGTCGGTGTTGAAGATCTGCATCTTGGAAAACCCGTCCACCGTCACCTGAACCATCACCGGCAACCTTCGCCCGGCCTCGTCGAACGCTCGCCGGGCGCCAAAGAGGGCCGCCTTTGTCTCCAGAATGTCCTGCTGGGTTTCGAACAGGACCACATCCACCCCGCCCTCGAGAAGCCCCGCGACCTGGACCCGGTAGTTGTCCTCGGCCACCGCAAAGGTCGTGCGCTTGAGGTCGGCCTCGGTGCTCGACAACACGTAATTGGAGGGACCAATGGACCCGGCGACAAACAGCGGCCGGCCGTCGTAACCTTCCTCCTTGCGGTAAAGTTCGATCGCCTCGCGGGCAATCCGGCCGGCCTCGATGTTCAAATGCCGGGCGATGGCCTCGTGATCGGCGCGCACAAGGTCGAGCCCTTCAGGAACCGCTTGCATGCCGGCGGGGTCTAGGGTTGAAAAATCGAACTCCCTGAGCCGGAGGGGGCAGGCGCCGAAAGTGTTGGTCTCGATAAGGTTCGCGCCCGCGCGCAGATACTTCAGGTGAATTTCTCTGAGATCGGCGGGCCGGGAAAAAACCAGCAGGTCCGTCAGCATCTTGAATTCGGCGCCACCAAACGCCGCGTCGCTCAAGTTCAGGTCCTGCACCATGGTGCCCATGGCGCCATCCAGAACCAGGATGTGTTTTTCCAGTGTGCTATTAAAGTCCATAATGTTTTCTACTAAATATTTTCAATACCCTTTTAATATCCCGAATTCCCGGAGCGTTCTCTTCCGCCCATTTTAAGCTCAGAACGGCCGATGCGCCCTCCCCCGCCCTTGTAAAACTCATCATCAAATTTTTTCTAGAACCTTGTTCTTGTTTGTGAGGGTTTCGCGAGAGTGTCGGCGAAAGAGCGGAACCGGAACAGGCCCCCCATCTACACCGGGATCAGGCGGGATAATGAGACGGGACCCTAGGGCACATTATACATAAAAACTCACAAAAATTTCGCCGCAGGTTGGGGAAAGCTCAGTCCGCTTCGGGCGGGGGGGGTTTCGGCAGGGTCAGGG
>CP070799.1:976382-981084 GCA_020343535.1 Nitrospinaceae bacterium
CTGCATTCCAAACTAAAAAAAAATGGGCTTGAAAAGGAATGTTTAATTGGAACCGGCTTGAATCTCCTGGGAGGGGGCGGCATGTATTGGAGCAACCTCCTTCCGGCGGTCCATCATTTTTTGGAGGACGACCGGTCGCATTAGTTTGTTATCCCGCGCATCGCACAGCGATTGTTACGATGGAGAATCGGCCATGGCGCGAACGTGTATAACGCCGATCCATTCCTGCAATCTAAAGCCAACCGCCGCGCCGACCGCGACAGCGGAAGCATGGAAAAAAGGATCGGGGCGAAATAAAAAACCCTTGTTTTGAAATTGTATCGGTGAGGGCTGGCATGATAAAATTTGGATACGTGGAATCTTTTCTGCACCCAACCCACGCCTTACCCTGTGGCAACCCCTCAGGTATCAATGACCGCTTCAAAGTTGGACGATCATCATGCACTGCGTCCGGCTTAGGACCAACCAACGCAATCAAACAGGAGAAACGAATGACGACGCATGAACAAATTGTGGCCGCATACGAATCGTACGTTGCCGAAAGCGAGAGTTTCGAGACCAAAAACGTGAAGGCCGCGGCAGCCCGGGCGAGAAAGGCCCTGGCCGAATTGGGAAAGCTCTCCAAGATTCGCAGGGCCGAAATTCAGGAGCGGAAGAACAGCCTGGGTTGATGCGGCCACGGGCGCTTCCCGGGCGCGGGTTTCAGACGCCCGGATTCAGGCGACACACAGGGTTTGCTTCAAGGGCTTGCGGGGTGCTTTTCCGCAGGCCCTTTTTTTATGCCCCGGGGTGAGAGATAAGTTTTTGGTCGGCGGACCCATTCTATTTGAGGGGATTTTTTGCCGTGGAATTTCGGCGGAAGGCGAAAGCGATTAAAAAATACCGGCGGGTTGACAATGTAAAATAATCGTTTTATTATGGGGCATGTCACGGACCAAACAATACGACAGGCAGAATGTTTTGCGGAAGGCGGCCCAGCAGTTCTGGAGGAGAGGTTTCGAGGCCACTTCAATGAGCGACCTTGTCGAGGCCACGGGCCTCAACAGCGCCAGCATGTATAAGGAATTTGGAAATAAGGAGGGCTTATTTGAAAACGCACTCCTGGATTACCAGAAAACCCGCCTGGAACCTTACATCCAGATATTACTCGACCGGCCCGGCATGCAGGGCATCGAGGCATTTCTGAATGCCGCCGTGTCCCGGGCCGAGTCCGGAGATTACCAGGGTTGCCTGATGCTGAATACACTGGCGGAGGAACATTCGGTGAGCAAGGCGGCCATTCGCCGCGTGGAAAATTTCTGCGTGAAATTGAAAGAGGCTTTGGCGGGCGCTATCGCCGGGGCGCAAAAGGAGGGAACCGTTCCCGCCGGGAAGGACGCGGCGGTGCTGGCGGATTTTATCATTTGCCTGATGCACGGAATGGTGCTTTACGGTCGCGTGGATAGCCACAAGCCGCGCATCGCCGCGGTCGTTGCAGCGGTGAAGGGTGCGCTAATTGCCTGAAAAAATTTGCCTAAAATTAAAACGATCGTTTTATTATTTATGCGGAGCGCGGTTTTCTGCCCCGAACCCAGGAAAGGAGAGAACGATGAAAACATTTATTCAGCACAGCGAAACCACGGCCCCCGCGGGTGCGGCGGAGCTGCTCGGCAAGGTCCGCGAGCGGTACGGTTTCATTCCCAACCTTGCGGCGTTTCTCGCCGAATCGCCTACGGCTCTGGAGGGGCTGCTGGGCCTAGCGGGCGCGTTCGATAAGACCTCCTTCTCGGAAATCGAGCGCCAGCTCATACAGCTTACCGTCAGCGTGGAGAACAACTGCGATTATTGCCGATCGGCGCACACCGGGATGGCGAGAAAGGCTGGCATGGAACCGGAGAAGGTGCAAGCCGTGCTGGCAAAGCGGCCCCTTGGCGAGGGCAGGCTGGAGGCCCTGCGAAAGTTCACCCGGACGCTGGTCGAGAAAAGAGGATGGGCGAGCGACGATGAGGTGAGCCGCTTTCTCCAGACGGGCTACACGAAAGCGCAGGTGTTCGAACTGGTGCTCGGCATCGCGCTCAAGACCCTCACCAACTACACCAACCATCTGGCCGGTGCCACGCCGAATCCGGAGTTCCTGACTGAAATCGGCTCCGCCCAGGAAAGGACCGCGCCATGAAAGAAACCTTTCAGGGATTTCCCCGGGAAACGCCGCGATTTTTGGGACAACTCTCGAAAAACAACAACAGGCCCTGGTTCGAAAAAAACAAGGCGCGTTTCACCTGTTCGTTCAAGGAGCCCGCGGAAACCTTTGCACGGGCGTTGTCGGAAGCCATGCGAAAAACTTTTCCCGATCTGGATCCGCTTGCGGTGAAGATTTTTCGGGTGCATCGGGACATACGATTCAGCCGCGACAAAACTCCTTACAAAACGCACATCGGAATTCGTCTGTCGGGCGAGCCGGGCCAGGGATGCGGCGCGCCGTTCTTTTATGTTCAGATCGAGGTGGAGGCCTTGCGGCTCGTCACCGGTATCAAGGCGTTAGAAGCGAAAACCGCCGTGCGCTACCGGCAGGCTATGAGCGATGCCGGGCGGGGCCAGGCCCTGGCGCGCGTAATCGCCGGCCTCGCGAAACGGGGGCTCGATCCGCAAGGAGAAAAATACAAGCGCATGCCGCCGGGAGTGGACGCGGCGGGACCGGCGGCAGAGCTTGCGAAATACAAAGGCCTGTATGTCGTGGAGACCTTGCCTTTGCCAGCGGATTTCCACACCCCCAGGCTGCCGGAATTTTGCGCGCGTCGCTTTAAACCCGCCAAACCCCTTTACGACTGGCTGAGCAGGCTCTCGCATTTTTCCCCAACCCGGTTGCGCGAAAGGGATTAATTTTTTTCGCCGGGCAGCGGCAACGGACATCCACCGCCCTTCCTCAAGAGGTGGGGGAGGACGGCGGGTCTTTCTTTCGCGCCCAGCGAATTTAGCGTGATTTTGTCTTCACCAATAAAGAAGGCTGATTTTCTGGACCTGTCGGGCATCGCGGAAACTCGCTTAACCATATGATATTTAGACCTTTATGTTGCTTTTGGCGTGTGTTTGCCGGCCCGGTGGGTTAAAATAAAAAGAAAGGTCCAGGAGCATTTCAGTGTTCGCGGGCCGTCTTCGCGATGTTGCAAAATCGGATAAGGGCGAAGGCAAGGCCCGGAAAGGCAAACAACCATGGGCGGTTGGATCAAGGAACTGGAAGAAAGGGGATTGAGCCGAGGCAACCTCATGGGCGCCCGGCTCAACCGGGCCAATCTCGAATGGGCGCAGCTTTCCCAGTCGAAGATGATGCGCGCCAATCTCATGGGCGCTTACCTCATGGGTGCGTCGCTCAACGGCGCCAACCTCACCTCGGCCGACCTCATGAAGGTCGATCTGACTTTCGCCGATCTTAGCAACGCCGATCTTAGCAACGCCGATCTTCAGAGCGCCAGCCTGACAGGAGCCAACCTTATCGGCGCCGATCTTAGCCAGGCACGCAACCTCGACGCCAAGCAGCTGAAAACCGCCATCTTGAGCCCCGATACCCAATTGCCGGGTTACCTCAAGGAGGAGATGGCCGCCGAGGCCGGCGCCCACGCAAACGCCGAAGCGGGGTTGGACAAGCATTTCGAATCCACGAGCTGACCCCCGGCTGCTGGCATGGCCCTGTCCCCCCCTCCCCGCGGCGGCGGATTTTCTGGAATTTTCGCGTCCCGATTGCTTAAAATAGACACATCCCGAGGGGTTGCCGGGTGCGGCGCTGCGTGCTCCTGTGCCCCCGAAGCGATTTCAGGCAAACATCATACAACCCCTATCACGGGAGGCAGGGTTCATGGGCCGCATCGCCTTATTTCTGGCCACGAACGTGGCGGTATTGATCGTTCTATCGGTGATTCTCAGCCTGCTGGGTTTCAACCAACCCAACCGGAGCGCAACCCCCCTCATCTTTTTCGCCGCCGTCATGGGCATGGGCGGTTCCTTTATCTCGCTTCTCATGTCGAAATCGCTGGCCAAGCGGTCGACCGGAGCGCAGGTGATTCAATCGCCGGAAACCCCGTCGGAGCTCTGGCTGGTCGATACGGTCCGCCGGCAGGCCGGGCGCGCCGGCATCGGCATGCCCGAAGTGGCGGTATTTCCATCGGCTTCTCCCAATGCCTTCGCCACCGGGGCGAACAAGAACAGCGCCCTGGTGGCGGTGAGCGCCGGACTGCTGGACCACATGAATCAGGACGAGGTCGAAGCGGTGCTCGGCCACGAAATCAGCCACGTGGCCAACGGCGACATGGTGACCCTGGGGTTGATACAGGGCGTCGTAAACACCTTCGTCCTCGTGTTCGCCAACCTCGCGGCGGCCATGGTGGACCGGCGCGGGTCCGACGGGCATTCCCGGGGAGGGCTGGGCTATTTCGCCACCTACATGCTGGCGCAGGTGGTGCTCGGGTTCCTGGCGTCGATGATCGTGATGGGGTTCAGTCGCTGGAGGGAATTCCGCGCCGACCAAGGTGGAGCGGAGCAGGCCGGGCGGAGCAAGATGATTGCCGCTTTGCGGCGGCTTCAAGCCCTCTCCGACCCGACGCCTCTGCCGGGTCAGATGGATGCCTTCGGGATCAACAGCGGCATTTCGCACGGCTTGAAGAAATTGTTCATGAGCCACCCGCCGCTGGAGGAACGGATCGCCGCCCTGGAGGAACGCGCCGGGTAACGG
>CP070799.1:981184-985841 GCA_020343535.1 Nitrospinaceae bacterium
TGGAATAACTTTTTACCGGCACTCAGAATAGTGCTGAAGCCTTCAAGGGGTTCTTTTTATTGAAAATGATCGATGAAATGTTTTTGGTTTTCCAACGGATAATCCAGAGGCGCATGAACTTGACTCCCGCCCACATGAGGTCTGGCGCTTTGAGTTCGAACCTGGGTTTCGCCTCTCCAGTGGTGCGATGGCAAATCGTTAATTGCTCTTTTATAATTTTTTCGGCTTTTTGTTCGTTACCCGCTGAAACCAGATTGGGCACGGTTAAAAAGATAAACAATAATGAACTTAAATACGCTATCCATAACCCGGGTATTCTGGTTTTTGCAGGAGGACAATTCATTATTAACCCTCCGTGTTTTTGAGGTTGGCCGGCAACCTCTTAATTCGCAATCTGTCCTTTTGACACTGCCAGCTTTTCACGCCGTAAAATACCGGCAATTATTTACCACCAGGAAATTATCAGTCGTCACTCTAAAACATATGCCCGAGCGCAATATAACGAAGGGCCAATCCCTGCAAAACGATCGAGGTCCCGCAAAACGAGACCACCAGGGCGGCGCCTTTTTTACTGAACTGGTAAAGCAAAACAACAAGATTCAATAACATGGAGGTCAGCAACAGATAAAAAGGCATGCTGTTCATATATTCCCGCCTTTCAACCAAGGCTCGCAGCCGGTGTGGCCTTGCCGCTGTGCGACCTTACTCGTGCAAGGGTGGAAATTCAGGAAGTGAAATAACAATGGGCTCCCCTTCCAATGCTTTCATGAATTCCACAAGATCCTTCTTTTCCTGACCGGTCAACCCCAAGGGGGTGATGAAGGGACTTCGGTTTTCTGCCACATCCCCGCCGCAGTCGTAAAACTCGATCACTTCTTCCAGGGTTTCTTCGCTGCCGTCGTGCATGTAGGGACCACTCCGGGTAATATGCCGCAATCCCGGGGTTTTGAAAGCGCCTTTTTCGAAACCCTCTTTGGTCACGTTGAATCTTCCCAGGTCTTCTTTTAGGGGACCGTGTTGCTTAACCCCAATATTGTGAAACTGACTGTCCGTAAAAACCGGACCATTATGACAAATTGAACATTTGCCTTTTCCGAAAAACAGTCGCATGCCGTTCAGGGCCGAAACGGACATCGCCGACGAATCCCCTGCAAAGTATTAATCATAGGGAGCATTCTTCGAAACCACCGACCGTTCGAAGGTGGCGATGGACTTAGCGATGGTCGCCCCATTAATCCCTACTTTGGGAAATACCTTATTGAATCGACGCACATATCCGGGTATGGCCCCGAGTTCCTTGACCAGCTCCGTCAAATCCTGTTTCATTTCAACCTTTGAACCGATAGGGCCTAGCGCCTGCTCCTCAAGGGTCTTCGCGCGCCCGTCCCAGAACTGGATGTCAAAATACCCGCTGTTGATGATCGTGGGAGAATGCCGGTCCAGTTCCTTTTGCCCATGCCGATTGGGGCGGGGAAGTCCGTCGCCCCATCCCAGTCCCGGATTGTGATAGGTTGCGCAACTGATTCAATTGCTACCGGAAAGCCGTGGGTCAAAGTAAAGTATCTTTCCGAGCTCTTCCTTCTCCTTTGACCAGGGATTATCCGCCGGGTACTGCATTTTGGGCAGTGGCTCATAAAAACCCTTCAGATTCTCGAAGTCACCAGCTTCCAGTTAAAAGGGGATGGACAACAAAATCAGCGTCGCAAAAACAAATTGCATGGGTTTCATAAGCCGTGTCTTCTACTATTTGCAGTTAATAAATGGGTTAACTGGAATGCCTCCATCAACCGCTTACATATGCCTGATGGGATATTCAATTTGAAGTGGCTAGGGCGGACCCTCCCCGGCCCCTCTTAAATCCCGCACCCCTCCTTCATCGGGGGGCTTCCTATTTTGCGCCCCGCAGATCGATCCTTCTTAAGATAATTGAGGGGCGGAAGGCCTTTCCCCGCTTTAAAGCGGATTGGGCTTGTAGTCGTATCGGTACATCTTGAACTCTTCCGGGCCTTTCGAAATCCCCTGTTCGGTCTCCCGGCCCTGTTTCCCCGCCTCAACGCCCAAAACGGAAGACAAATAATCCAAGATAGACGATCGCTCTTCTTTCGTTAATTCCCACAGTCCCTGTTTTTTCTGCATCCAGGTGATGGTTTCATCCCAATTATCCCGCGTCATCCGATTTTGCAGAACCAGCTTCGCAGAATGACAGGCGGTACAGGTATCAACCACCAACTGCCGCCCTTTCCCAGGAGGAAAATCCTCCGACACTCTACGCTCCGCCGGGTCAAGGGGGGCAATAATAATCTGGGCCAGGATCAAGGCGCCTAAAAAATCGCGGACGGCTTCCAATCCCATGATTTTGCTCTCCCGTTGCGTTAAACGACAGTGACTGCAATGCGATGCATGGCATTATTTAAATAGCCCTTTGGATTCCATCCCGGAACGACCATGGGTTGCATCCGGCCATCACTATCGGTCGCTCGCGCCCACACCTCATAGTATCCCCGGCTGGGGAATTTGATGGAGGCTTTCCAATGTTGCCATGCATAGCGGTTGATCGGCCTTTCCAGGTCCGCCTTAATCCAGGTTTGTCCGAAATCATAGGAGATATGCACTGCCCTGACGGTCAGATCACCCGCCCATGCATGACCGCGCAGGTTCAACTCCATCCCCAGATTATGCCGGCCTCTGGTCTTAGGGAAAGTGATGAGGGATTTCACGGGCATGGACTCAATGATTCTCATATCAGAATCGGAAACCTTGGAGCCGGGAGGAACAGGATACTTTGGAACACGATAGGACTGGCCGGTCATTTTAGGACCGTCGTGCTCTCGATTGCGGACCCATATGCGGCGCAGCCATTTGATAGAAGCGGACCCCGGCCAACCCGGCGAAATCACGCGCAATGGGAACCCGTGCAGAGGCGGCAAGGGTTGTCCGTTCATTTCCCAGGCGATCATAGTGTACTCATTCATGGCTTTATCAAGGGGTGTTCCGCGAGAAATCACCACCTTTTCAGGGCTGCCGCTCAAATGCAAATCGAAACCGTAGTACCCCGTGTAAACGGCGGTATCCTTCAACCCCGCCTCTCGCAAAACGTCTTTTAATAAAATGCCACGGTATCGCGCGCAACCAACGGCCCCCAGAGTCCACTGGTTCCCTTTTGCGGGGGGATCGTATCCGGCCCTGCCGTTTCCCCCGCACTCGATGGTCAGGGCGTACGTATATCGCTTGAATGTTTTCAGTTGCTCCAAAGAGAGCTTGAGGGGGCGATGGACTTCACCATCAATATTCAGCACCGCCCCTTGAGCCGATTCCATATCGTACGCGGACGGCGGCACCAAGCCGTTGTTGCGAACGAAATGTCTTTCTATAGGAGTGATCGGGTCGTCCAAAAGGTGAGGAGGGGTTTCGGCGTTTAGCGGGCAGTCGTTGAGAATTCGCAAACCATCTTTCCCGGCAATGACAAAATCCTCCGAGGTGTCCGTCAGCGCAACGGGAATGAATCCCGTCGGAAGGTTTTGAATGAAAGGGAGGTGGGCTCCCAATGCAATTGTAAAAGCAGCCAATCCTGTTTTCTTTAAAAAGTCCCGGCGCGAGCTTTGCGAAGGCCAACGATTCCAGATTTCAGCGTCAGCCTTTTCAGGGTCATTCTCATACGATTCCCATAACCCGTGCTCTTTATTTCCAGACATGAGGAACCTCCAGGAAAATAAATATGTAGAATCGGGTGGCACTATTGACCGCCGGATGGCCAACAGCGGAATCCGTCACCTCAAATTTGACTTCGAGCAAATAAAATAAAATTCATTATTAATATTGCCCCTTTTAGCATAGGCCACAATCCTATTAAGGCCGTTGCCCCCTTTTGCTTCATGCCCTCGCAAAAAAGATCCGCCTGGCACCCAGGCCCTCCCTTTGCCAGGCTTTTCATTCCTCTATCACGCCAAGCAGGTCGCGTTTATGTTCCTCTTCCTGCAAGAGAATGTCTTCAAGGACTCTCCTGAGGCCAAATTCTCCCAGTTTCTCGGCCTGAACAATCCGCTCCTTATAGCGCTGTATGGCGATATCTTCGCCCTCAAGGTCCTGCTTGAGCATTGTCAGGCTGTCCCCGGCGGCTTGCCTCTTTTCCACATCCACGGTGGGAGTCCCCCCCAAAAAGCTGATCTGATCTGAAATCATCACGGCATGCTGCATTTCCTCTTGTGAATGAACGATGAGCTCGGGCTGAATCGACTTGTACTGCGCTCCCTTGATCAGGGAAGCGTGTTGTATGTACTGGATCGCCGAGGAGTATTCCCACTCCAGATCTTTATTGAGTTCTGCAATCAGTTTTTTCAGCGTTATGGACATGTCAATTCCTTTCCCATACTTAATTGCTGTATGTCGTCAAATGAATCTGAACCAAAATTGGAAAATAACTAGAGATACAATTTGTTTATAGTCCCTCGATAAAAATAGTTCAAGTTTAGTTAAGCGACCCTGGCGTTGAGGTTTTGTTTTCTTCTCAATGCCAGGGTTTTCTTTTTGATTCGGTCTCGTTTCGTCAAGATTTCTCGATGCCGGCCAAAGTAAACATCAGCCGGGGTGACGTTGTTCAAGGCTTCGTGGTATCGGTGATTGTTGTAGTGATCCACAAACCTTGAGATTTCCTGTTCTA
>CP070799.1:985941-990387 GCA_020343535.1 Nitrospinaceae bacterium
AGGTGAGACGCGATCTCCCGCCGGTCGAGGATTTCGCCCGGCGAAACGTTTTCCATGAGGGCGCATTCATCGGCCAGAGTGAGCAGCTCGCGCGCCTTGTTGACGCCGGGCCGAAGCGCGTTAAGGAGACGCCAGGCCGCGCGGCGCGCGTCCTCGTCCCAGCGGTAGAGCAGGGAGAACACCCGAAGCGGCAGGTTGAGCGCGTGTAGCAGCGACTGCGCCTCCGGCGAAAAATCGCCGACGGCGAGAAAGTCGCGGCAGTATTTTTTGCTGCGTTCCAGGCCGAGAAAAGGCATATACTTCTCGATGAGACTCTCCTCGGAAACTCCGGCCTGTTCGAGCCGGCGCAGGATGCGGCCCTTTTCCACATCGCCGAAGGTGCGGTGGCTGCTGTTTTCGATGAGGTTGAGAGCAAGGCGCGTCTCGTCGTCCGCCGCCGGTGAAAAGACGCGGGCGGGCACCTCTTTCAAGCCCAGGCGATAGGCGGCCTCAAGCCGCCGGTGGCCGCAGGTGACATGGAGCCCGCCTTTCGCCCGGTGCAACACTAGGGGATGAAGAATCCCGATGGCGTCGATGGAGGCCGAGAGCGCCTCGGGTGTCTCCGACAACGAAAAATCCGTCAACGTGTCCGTGCGGTCGATGCGCTCGATAGGCACCGGCGACGATGTGAACGCGAGCGTTTCCAACATGCGCAAACTTCCTCCAATACGGTTGAGAACCTGGGCGGGCCTCCTGGCGGGGCTCCTCCTCTCTGGCTGCGTCTTCGAAACGACGCCCGAAGGGATGGTGGCCATCCCGGCGGGGGAATTCACCATGGGCACCGACGCCACGGACAGCAAAAACCACGCCCTGTCCGTCGGCCTGGCCCGGCCCTGGTTCGCCGACGAGAGGCCCGAGCACCGAGTCTACACCAAAAGTTTCTTCATCGATAAGTATGAAGTGACCAACCGCCAGTATTACATCTTCTGCCAGGCGACGGGGCACAAGCCGCCTAGGTTTTGGGGCGGCGAAAAGTTTCCCGAGGGCGAGGCCGAGTTTCCGGTCACTCATGTCACTTATTTCGATGCCTCGGCTTACGCCCAGTGGGCCGGCAAGCGCCTGCCCTCCGAAGCCGAATGGGAAAAAGCGGCGCGGGGAGAGCTTGGCTCCATTTATCCGTGGGGAAACCGGTTCGATCCGGCGGCGGCCAACATCAGCGGTTCGAAAAAAATCACCGCCGGCCACCGCCTAAAACCCGTAGGCAGCTATCCCCAGGGCGCGAGTCCCTACGGTGTCGAGGACATGATCGGCAATGCCTGGGAATGGGTGTGGGATTATTACCGGCCCTACCCGGGCAGCGACGACAAGAACGACGATTACGAAAAAAAATACATCGTGGTTCGCGGCCTGTCCTACCTTGGGGTGGGGCATTTCCCGAAAAAGGATTACATGAAAGTGGTGGCCCTCAAGGCCCGCGCCGCCTACCGCGAAAAGCAAAGCTCCCTTGCCCGGCAAAAAGACCTGGGTTTTCGCTGCGCCAAGGATCGCCCCGCCCTGTTCGAGCGTTTGCTGGGCCGCCGCACGAAGAACTGACCCTCCCCTTTCCCTTGGCCCGGGGCCTTGAATTTCCCCTAATACATTGACATCGTTTTTCAATCGCGCCTCCGCGTGCGTTACGCCGCGCGTGGGCCGCGGCTTTCCGGAAAATCTTTTTCTGTTTCAACCTATTGAAAAATATATATCTTGCAGGTTCATGCCGGTGCGGGCCGAATTTCTTGCTTCATTTCGCGGAGGTTCACAGTTAAATTACGGAGTAATCCCTGCAACCCGGCGATTTTATTGAAATTCTTTGTAAATCCATGCGGTGAGCCGCCGCCTAGGACGCGTATTGGTGGAGACCCATAAAGACATCGATTTTGTTCTGGTATTCGGCGGGTTGTTCCTGGCGGCCGACGTGTTCGCCCTCGACCTGATGCTTCCGATGGAAATCATGGTGGGGGTTCCCTACGCCGTGGTGGTTCTGCTCGGCCTGTTCTGGCCGGGCCGGGCCTTCGTGCTCATCGCGGCGGTTCTGTGCACCGCGCTCACCGGCCTGGGCGTTTATTTTTCGCCGCCGAAACAGGAGTGGATGGATCTCGCCCTCGACCGGGGAACCTCGCTCATCGTTATCTGGCTGGTGGCGGGGCTCTGCCTCTCCACCAAGCGGGCGCAGCGGAAAAAGGAGGAGATGCGTACCCTGATCGCTTCCATCTGCCGGGTGCAGTCGCAATCGCTGGCGCAAACCTACGACCCGGCCCTGTTCAAGAACATTCTGAATTCCCTGCTCAAGCTCACCGACAGCGAGATCGGCGTGGTCGGCGAAGTGCTGAAGACGCCCTCAGGCGAAGCGCACTTCCAACCCATTGTCAGCGCCCTTGCCAATGGCTCCTTCGGCGCCGAAGCGCTCGACCTCTATAAGCGGCCTTCGACGCACGGCGTGGAGATTTACAGCATGGACGCTCTTCTCGACGAAGTGGTGGCCACCGGCCGGCCGTTGTACATCGCCGATGCCCGGGGCGACGGCGGCATCCCCACCGGCCATCCGCTGCTCAGGACGTTCATGGGCCTGCCGTTCTACCACGGTGGCCAGGTTCTCGGCATCGTCGGCCTGGCCAACCGGGCGGGCGGTTATCCTGAGGATTTCAGCGAGCTTTTGAAACCCTTTCTCTTCACCTTCGCCAATATCATCCTGTTCATGCGCAAGGAGGCCGAACCGGTTGAAAGCAAACGGCAAGTGGAGGAATACGAAGCCCGCCTCAAGAACGCCGAGGAGCGGGAGCAAGACGCCCAGAAGGTCCTCGAGGAATTAAAGGAGCGGCAAGCCGAGGCCGAAAGGGAAAAGGAGGAGATGGAGCAGGCATTCTTCAAGAGCGTCGAGCAGCTCAAACATATTGACCGGGAGCGCGAAGAGGCCGCCCTCGCTCTCAAAGGCAGCCAGGCCCGCCTGGGCGAGGTGGAGCGTGAGCTCGCCCACTGGGAGGATGCCATGCACCGGGGCGAGGAGGATCTCAAGCGCCTGGCCCAATCCACCGGCGGCTGGTTCTGGGAGATGAACGCCGAGGGGTTATACACCTACGCAAGCTCCGGCGTCGAAAAGATGCTGGGTTACCGCAGCGAGGACATCGCCGGAAAAAAATATTTTTATGACCTGTTCACCGCCGAAAAAAGGGAGAGTCTGAAAATGCGGTTTTTCGAACTCATGGAACGTGGAGAGCCGTTGTCCCGGCTGGTGAGCGAGAAACGGTCGAACATCGAGGGACGAACGGTGTTTGTCGAGACCATCGGCATTCCCATCCTTGACGCAAGCGGCGAAGTGACGAGTTACCAGGGTATCGAATGCGACGTCAGCGAGCGCGAGAAGGCGAGGCGAGATCTCGAAAACGTGCGCCTGTGGAGCCAGGGCGTGCTCGACGCGGCGGATGAAGGTTTCTACGGCATCGACCTGGAAGGCAACGTCACCTTTATCAACGCCGCGGCGCTAGGCATGCTCGGTTATCTGGTTGAGGAGATGACCGGGGAGCCGCAGGCGCGGTTCCTGCGTCCTGGAGAAGGCGAAGTTCCTGGCGTGACGGGCCTGCCCGGCGAGGGGGCGTTTCTTGAAGGGGCGAAGAAGTACGAGAGCCAGGAGCTTTTCTGGCGTAAGGACGGCACCTGCTTTCAAGCCCGTCTGATCAGCCGGCCGGTATGGAAGGAGGAGCGCCTAGCCGGTGCGGTGGTTTCCTTTGCGGCCCGCGATGGGCGGGTCGAGGCCGTGGAGCACGCCGCGCCCGGGCCGAGCCGCGAAACCCCGGCGTTGGCCCCGGCGGACGAGAGGGCGTGCCCGCCGAGGGGGATCGCCCTGGGCTTGCAGGACGCGCTCAGGAAAATCGTCGCCTTTGGCGGCCGCTTGCAGGATAAATACGGCGACATGCTCGACGACCGTGGCCGCGATTATCTTATGCGCATGAACCGTTCCGCCGGGCGAATGCAGGAATTTCTCGATGACTGGTCGGCCTACAGCCGTGTGGGGTCCGGCGGCCGGGCGATGAAGCCGGTTGACCTTAGCGCGGTGGTCGAGGAGGTGGTGTCGCTGATGCAGCCTTATATCGACCGCTACGGCGGCGCGCTGCGCATCGGGCCGCTGCCCACCCTCATGGCCGACCGGGCCGAGATGCATCAGCTGTTTCAGCATCTGATAACGAATGCCCTCAAGTTTCGCCGGGTGGACGTGGCGCCCGAGGTGAGGATCGAGGCTCGGCCCGGGCGCGAGGGCTTCGTCGAGATACTGGTGATCGACAACGGCATCGGCATCGACGCGGCCGCCGCCAGGTTCGAGCCGCTGGACGGCGTCGTCCCTGCGAGGGGCGGCAAAGGCACCGGAATGGGGCTTGCCATCTGCGCGAAAATTGTCCAGCGCCATGGCGGTAAAATCGCGGCCCACGGCGTCCC
>CP070799.1:990487-994876 GCA_020343535.1 Nitrospinaceae bacterium
GCTGGCGCCTTACGCCCCACCAACCGCACCTGGCTGCATCCGAAGAATCGTGTATTCCCAAAGGTGACCTCCTACGGCCAGATCATGAACGAAGTTTATAATTTCATTGGCTTCCGCTGCGTTCGTTCGGTGGATGCCGGACCGTCCTCGCCGAAAACACAGCCCGACGAAAAATAAAAAGGGACCGGCTCCGACCGCCTTGCCCCGCACCCGTGTCGTGAATACCGGGAATCGTTTTAGGTAAGATCATCGCGCCGCGAAGGCAAAGGGGGGCTAGCGGCACTCCTTGCAGATACCGAAGATGTCGAGCTTGTGGGAGGTCATCGTGAAGCCGTTGCGGGCGGCGACTTCTTCCTGAAACTTTTCGATGAGCGGATGGTTGAATTCGATGATCTTGCCGCACTCGGTGCAGATCATGTGGTCGTGGTGGCTGTGCATGTACTTATGTTCGTAGCGCTTCTGCCCATCGCCGAAATCGAGCTCCGAGGCCAGGCCGCTCTGGATGAGGAGGGCGATAGTGCGATAGACCGTCGCCAGCCCCACCTTCGGTTCCGTGGCCGTCACCAGCTTGTGCAGCTCATCGGCGCTGATATGTTCTTCGCAGTCGAGGAAGGCGTTCAACACGGCGCGCCGCTGCTTGGTGATTTTCAGGTTGTGCTGGGAAATATAATCTTCAAGAACCTGAATTTCCTTGCTGGACATTATCTCGTGCTCGCGAGTGAGTTTCAGTTAATTTAGCACGCGGCCCCGCGGCGGTCAATGCGCGGGCCAGGTTCCGTTTCCTCAATCGCCGTCAGGCTCAGAGTTTAAGATGGACGTGACAGCCGCGCTCAGCGATTCCTCCTCGATCTCCCGTTGCTCGCCGTTTTCCATGTTTTTCAGCGTGTATTTTCCGGCCGCGATCTCGTTGTCGCCGACGATGAGGGTCAGCCGTGCGGCGGCGCGATTGGCTTTTCGCATCTGGCTCTTCATGCTGCCGCCATCGTAATCTCTCTCCACCGAGAAACCGTCGCCGCGCAAACGGGCGGCCATGCCGATGCTGACGCGGGCGGCGGCGTCACCGAGGGCGACGATGAACACGTCCGGCCGGTGGCGAAGGTCCTCGCTGTTGTCGTCCGGCAGGAGCGAGATGAGCCGCTCCATGCCGAGGGCGAACCCGAAGCACGGAGTGGGGGGGCCGTCGAACTCTTCGACCAGGCTGTCGTAGCGGCCGCCGCCGCAGACGGCGTTTTGCGCGCCCAGGTTGCCGGAGACAACCTCGAACGTGGTGCGCGAATAATAATCCAGGCCGCGCACCAAAAGCGGGTTGATAGAGTAGGGTGCGCATGCTGCATCGAGCAGGCCGCAGACCTCGGTGAAATTTTCCTGGCAGGCGGCGCACCAGTGATCCCGAAAGCGCGGCAGCGTGGCGGCGATTTCCCGGTCGCGTTCAACCTTGCAGTCGAGGACCCGCAGGGGGTTCCGTTCATAGCGCTGGGTGCAGTTCGCGCAAAGCTCCGGAAGGTGCGGCCGGATGGCGGCCTTGAGTGCCTCGCGGTATACCGGGCGGCACTCGGGGCAACCCAGGCTGTTAATCTCGAGCTTGAGGCCGGTGATGCCGAGTTGCTGGAAGAAATCCAACAGCAGGGTCATTACCTCGACATCCACGAGGGGGCTTGCGCTTCCCATCGCCTCGATGCCGATCTGGTAAAATTGGCGGAAGCGGCCGGCCTGCGGGCGCTCGTAGCGGAACATCGGCCCCAGATAATAGAGTTTGAGCACCGAAGGGGGGTTGTAGAGTTTATGCTCGATGTAGGCGCGCACCACCGAGGCCGTTCCCTCCGGCCGCAGGGTGATCTGCTCGCCGCCGCGGTCTGCGAAGGTATACATTTCCTTTTCGACGATGTCGGTGGTCTCACCGATGCTGCGTGAAAACAGGGCTGTCTTTTCGAATACCGGCAGGCGGATCTCCTGGAATCCGTAACGCTTAAAAACGTGCTGGGCGATGCGTTCGACCCATTGCCATTTTTCGATTTCACCGGGGAGGATGTCGCGGACGCCGCGTATGCTTTGAATCTTCATGGGAGACGGGGAATCGGGTTGACGGCGCGGGTTCGTGAGCGCGCCCCTCCTTGTGGGCTCACGCCGGCTGCTGGGAGCGGCCTTTGCCGCTGAGGATATTTTCCGCGAGCGCCACATCGCGCGGGCTGCCGACGAACAGCGGTACGCGCTGATGCAGCTTTTCGGGAACGATATCGAGAATGCGCTGAGAGCCGGTGGACGCGCGGCCGCCGGCATGTTCGACGATATAGGCCATGGGCGCCGCTTCAAAGGCGTAACGCAGCTTTCCCTCGGGGCTTTTCTTGTCGCTCGGGTACATGAAGATGCCGCCCTTCAGCAAGGTCCGGTGAAAATCGGAGACCAGGGTGCCGATGTAACGCAGCTTGTAGGGCCTCCTGGTGGCGGGGTCCGACACCTTCAGGTGGTTGACGAGGTGCTTCTGCGCCTCGTCCCAGTTTTCCATGTTGCCTTCATTGATGCTGTAGGTCGACCCCTGTTCCGGGATGCGCAGGTTGGGGTGGGAGAGAAAAAACTCTCCGAGCGACGGGTCGAGGGTGAACCCGTGGACGCCCTGGTCGGTGGTGAGGACGAACATGGTGCTGGAGCCGTACATCACGTAGCCCGCCGCAACCTGCTTGTGGCCGGGCTGCCGGAGGTCGGCATCGTGGACCTCATTGCCCTCGCTGACCTTGCGGTAGATGGAAAATATGGAGCCGATGCCCACGTTGACGTCAATATTGGAGGAGCCGTCGAGGGGGTCCATCATGAAGATGTACTTGCCGCGGTCCGTCTTCGGAACGATGAGTGGTTCATCCCGTTCCTCGGAGCAGATGGCGCAAACCGTGCCCGACTGGCCGATGATCGTGGTGAAGGTCATGTCGGCGAATTCGTCGAGCTTTTGTACCTCTTCGCCCTGAATGTTGATCTTGCCCGTGAGGCCGAGAATGTCCTCGCCGATGCCCGCGCGGTTAACTTCCAGCGAAACGATTTTCGCCGCCACGATGATCTCGTTCATGAGGCTGGTGAATTCGCCGGTGGCGCCGGGGGTGCTGAATCCCCTCTGGCGGATGTACTGGACTAGCGTGGTTCTTTGCATGGAGATCGAATCGTCCTCGCGGTGCTGGCTTTCGGTGGTTGCCGGAACCCCCCAAGTGCTTTTAAAATTTGCTGATTCTACATGATTTTGCCTGCGCCGGCAATTGAAATGGCCGGCCGCCGGGCATCCCCGCGCCGATAATCCTCATGCGATATTCTTGGCGCGGGACAGGCGTTTGCGCTCGCTTTCGTCGAGAATTTTTTTCCGCAGGCGAATGCTTTTCGGCGTGATCTCGGCCAGTTCGTCGTCGTTAAGAAAACCGAGGATCTGTTCAAGGCTCATCCGCCGGGGCGGCGTCAGGATGATATTGACGTCGGAGCCCGAGGCGCGCATGTTGGTCAACTTTTTTTCCTTGCAGACGTTGACGACAAGATCGTTGTCCTTGTTGTTCTCGCCGACGATCTGCCCGGTGTATACATCCTCGCCCGGGCCAAGGAACAACGTGCCGCGGTCCTGCAGGTTGAACAGCGAGTAGCCGGTGGTCGGCCCCGATTCCAGTGCGATCAACGCGCCGTTCTTGCGGCTGGGAATCGGGCCGCAATGCGGGATAAACTGGCTGAAGGAGCGGTTGGATATGCCGTGACCGCGCGTAAGCGTCAGGAACTCGGAGTCGAAGCCGAACAGGCCGCGCGTCGGCGCGGAAAATTCCATCCGCACCGAACCGTCTTCCATGTGCGTCATATCTTTGAGCGAGGCCTTTCTCTGCCCCATGGCCTCCATGACCGCGCCCATGTACTCATCGGGAATATCGAGCAGGACCGTCTCTTCGGGCTCCATGCGTTTGCCGCCCTCGTTCTTCACCAGCACCTCGGGGCGGGAGATAGCGAACTCGTAGCCCTCGCGCCGCATGGTTTCGATGAGGATCGTCAGGTGCAGCTCGCCGCGGCCGGACACCCGGAACACATCGCGAACATCGGTTTCCTCGACGCGGAGGGCGACGTTCGACTGGATTTCCTTGAACAGGCGGGCTTTAAGCTGAGCGGAGGTGACAAACTGGCCCTCACGGCCGGAAAACGGCGACGTATTGGAGCAGAAGTGAATCGACAGCGTCGGCTCGTCGATGGCGATCACCGGCAGCGCCTCAATGCAGGTGCTGTCGACGAGGGATTCGCCGATGTCCACATCCTTCATGCCCGCGATGCCCACGATGTCGCCGGCGATGGCCCTTTCAGTTTCTACCTTGCCCAGGCCGTCGAAGGTGACGAGGCGCGACACCTTGAAGGTCTGCTGGTCGCCGTCGCGGCGCACGAGCG
>CP070799.1:994976-999349 GCA_020343535.1 Nitrospinaceae bacterium
TGAGCTGGCCCCATCCCGCTTTTTCAACAGCATCAGGACTTATCGGCTCCACCGGTCGTTTTCAGCCGACAATCCCGGATGATTCGTTTATCCTCCACGGATAGCTCCATGCCCCGTTCCTGCATATGCTCTTCCATTAACTTTAAATAATGATCCCACTCTATGGCCGTATGACGCTGCGGGTACGGCCAGGAATGACACTCGGTGCAGTTGGCCAGGAAGCGCTCGGCGGCCCCAAATTATCGCCGATATTGTCGATATCGTTGGCGCCGTCTCGCAACGGGCCCATCTGCATATACATCTGGATGAGCTTGAAGCGAAACTCTTGGGGTTCGGGGATGCCGCCACCGGGAATATTAAGCGGCATGTTGCCGCCGCAATGTGCGCAGCACAAGCCGATATACGCCTGGGCCAGGCCCGTCCAGATCAAAATCCATGTTGATGCGAATTGGGGGATTGCGATTTTTTTATCCTTTCCTGACCTCATTTTCAGATTCCTCCCTGATGGAGGTGAAATGCGATTCAACCAGCTCGCTTGGCCTGCGACAAACAACACATCGACATGTCGGCAGGGGCGGGAAACGCTGGAAAAGATTTTACGGCAATGGGAAAGGATACGGGGTGGGAATTAAATCAGAGCCTGGGAGGCGGGTCGATGGAAAGCACGGGCCTATCATGATATAACGCGAGCTCATCCATCAGGCCGGTAGGACACATCGGTGAATCCTGCAAGCCGGCGGGTTCCATCGCGGGAAAATCATTGGAGCCATTCCCCCCCGCGGGCAGGCCTTGCCCTGCCGTTGCGCCGCAATCCGCCTGAATGATCAAACGGGTATCGCCTTGCTGCGCATTCTCATGCGGACAAACGTGGTGCTCACATGTCGAGGGGTGATGATTTAAAAGGCAGTGCGGGGAATGCCGGTCAATGTCAAAAGGGTGAAACGCTCGCGGCTCTCTGCAAATGGTCATGCCCGGGCTGGGCGGCCACGGCCCGCGACGCACTTAGCATTTCCCCTAAAACCGCCAGCAGCATCAAGCATAGGGCGGAACGGAAGGGCAACACATCGTAATATTTTGAAAGCTGGTTTAGCAGGGTCTGTTTTAGCGGGAAATAAACACCTATAATTAGCTCTTGTATAGCAAAACCTTAAAGTCAATGTCATCATGCCCTTGCCGTCACCTGACGCCCCCTTCAAGCCATAAAATCACCGGAGCGGATTTGCCGAACCCGCACATCCGCCCTCCTATACCCCCCTCGGGCGAGGTGATATAATGATTTTTCCACGGACACCCCTTCTAAGAGGAATGCACTACAAGATGCGCATGCCTATCCACGCATGAAGCCGATCATGATTCAGGGCACCAGCACCAATGCGGGCAAGACCACCCTGGTGGCCGGGCTGTGCCGCATGTTCGCCAACCGGGGCTTGAGGGTCGCGCCTTTCAAGGCGCAGAACATGGCGCTCAACAGTTACGTGACGGAACACGATGAAGAAATCGGACGGTCAACGGCCGTGCAAGCCGTGGCGGCGCGGCAGACCCCCACCGTCCACATGAACCCGATTCTGTTGAAACCCAAATCCGACGGGGTAAGCCAGGTCATCATCCACGGCAAGGTGTATGCGGACGTGTCAGCGAGTGACTATTTCAAGGCGGAGGATGTCCGTTCCGTCAAACTCGCCGCCCTTCGCGAATCCATCGGCCACCTAAAAAACAATTACGACCTCATCATCGCGGAAGGAGCCGGCAGCTGCGCGGAGCCGAACCTGCGCGAGTACGACGTAGTGAACATGGCGGCGGCCCACCTGTTAAACGCGGACGTCTACATCGCCGCCGACATCGACAAGGGCGGCGTATTCGCGGATATGCTGGGAACGCTGCGCGTGATAGAACTGACGGAGAAAAAAGATCTCGCGCTCATCCGTGGCTTCATCATCAACAAATTCCGTGGCGACACCCGGCTGCTCCACCCGGCGATCCACTTTGCCGAAAGGGAGACCGGGCTTCCCATCATCGGCGTCGTCCCCTACCTCGATCTCAATCTGGAAGAGGAGGATCGCGTCCGGGTTCAGGAGTGCGAAAACCCTGAAGTGGAAATCGCCGTCGTCCACCTGCCACGCATCTCCAACGCCAATGATTTCGATCCTCTGATGCACGAGCCCAGGGTGCGCGTGTCCTATGTGAAGCGTCCGGAGGATTTGGGCGAGCCGGACGCCATCATATTGCCCGGCACTAAAAATACCATCGAAGATCTTCTCCACCTGCGAAGCAACGGCATGGAGAAGCGGTTGCTGGAAATGGCGGGGCGCGTGCCCCTCATTGGAATCTGCGGGGGCTTCGAAATGCTCGGCAACCATCTGCTCGATGAAGGCCGAGTGGAATCCACAAGAGGAAGCACCCGGGGGTTGGGGCTGCTGAATTTCGACATCCATTTTTTGGCTGAAAAGACCGTCACCCGGCGAAACTACACCCCCACCCCTTCAAACCCTCTCCGAGCCGCCGGGCCGGTAAGTGGGTACGAAATCCACCACGGCGCGATAAGAAACAACCGCTGCCAACCCCTTTACGATCACAGCCACGGCCAGGATGGCGCCATCCACCCAAAGCGCTCCATCTGGGGCACGTTCATTCACGACCTGTTTCGCAACCCCCACATCACGCGTTCCTTCGTGAACAAGTTGCGCGCCAGCAAGGGTCTTCCCCTTCTCACCGCCCCGACGGTTGATTACAGCCGCCAGCGGGAAGCCAGCTACGACCTTCTGGCGGAGGTGCTGGAGAACACCCTTACCCTGCCCTGACAGAACGCCCGTTTACGAGCCCCGCCGATGCGCACCGGCACGAATGTATTCTAAAAACGTATTAAAATCTGCTTAAGGTGTACAAACCCTGAGAACCAGGAGGAAGGCGGATTGGGGACAGACGCAGTGAGCTAAAGCCTTTTAATTTCACGGTACCCGACAACAGCCAAAATCAGGGTATTGATGAGAATAAATCCCCATTCGCTATATATAAAAGCGCTTGCTTGTTCCGCCCACTGGGAGATGTCCATGGGGGTTCTCCTTTCAACGAATTCGATCTAATCACCGTTTATTACAATATATTCCATTTGCCGCTTTCCCGAATCCCCCAATCGGGGTATTTTACCCTTTGGGAGCGGCGCGTGGCTTATCCGCCGGAAGAGCCCCCTGCCCCCGCACCGGGGCCGCCTGCGTTTATCGCCGCCATTGCCCCGTCATGGTGAATTTTCGCATATCAACCTGATTTAACTTGCAATCCATGCCCAAGACGGGTAATCTAAGAGACGCTCCGGGTACCCCACTTGAGGCTAGGATTCAGATAACCGTAAAGGACTTTTTGTTTTTTCCACTCCTTTTTGGAGTGGATTTTTTTTGCCCATTGCACAGGGGACAAACCGGTTAATACGAGGTGAATTTATGCATGAAGTGAAGGTGTACGACAGTTCCGGAAACTTGAAGAAAGTGATCTCGGTGAAAAAATTGAACAACCGGTCGCAAAAGCTATTGGAATCCCCTTCGCTTTTTCGAAAAAATAAGAAAGCCGGCAAGCCCCCGGCCACCCCCCCCAAACCCGGCAAGACCGGCGCGTCGGACACTTAAACAGGGAGGTTTTATTTTACAAGTCATCGTTTATCAAAATCAGGTCGATCGGGCGCTCAAGGTATTAAAGCGCCAGCTGATCAAGGAAGGATTGTTCAAAGAACTCAAGCGCAGAAGATTTTTCATGAAGCCCTCCATCAGGAAAAAGCTGAAGATCAAGGAGGCTAAAAAGAAGCGGAAAAAAGCAAACCGGCCCGCCAGATCCATCTGGGGCGCGTGACACCTCAAAAACATTACGCCCTCCCCGGCCCAAACAAGGGCCACTTCCCCCGAGCCGCGGACCGATAACGGTTCAACACCCTTTTAAGCGAAAGAAAACCCATGCAACCGCCCCCCGCACCTAGGCCTTGCTCTGCGTACTAAATGATTAAACCGCCCTCCGTCAGCGCGGCAGGCAAGAACTGTAGCTACCCGCCGCGCAAGAAGGTCCCCCTCCAACAGGAACACAAGCCAGGACGGCTGGAGGGGAAACCACCGTCTTAAATCCATCTTCGCATGCATGACCCTTAATTTTATCGTCCCGGTCGTGACCGACCCACGAAGTTGATTCCACCTTTAGGGCTCAGTTTCTACAAAGTACTCCTGTATTAGGACGCTGAAAGGTTTTCAGGCGCCGCAGCAAGATTACCCATATCAGCAATTTCTCCTGGAGCAAAAAGATGTCTTGTTTTGAGCCCATTCCCGGCCATGGCTCAGGAAGTTTACATCGGGCCAATTTGCGGGCAGGCAAATAAACGGAAGTTGACATCGGAGGGG
>CP070799.1:999449-1003800 GCA_020343535.1 Nitrospinaceae bacterium
AAAAACGACCGGCCCGGCCTTCCCGTCATCATCCTGAGCATTTTTCCGGAGGACCATTACGGCACGCGCTTTTTGAAGGCTGGTGCGGCCGGCTACCTGGGTAAGGCCAGTGCCTCCGACCAACTGGTGAACGCCATCCGCGCCGTGGCCCGGGGAGGAAAATTCATCTCTCCCGAGCTCGCTGGCAAGCTGGTGTCGGAACTGAACCGAGAAACGGAAAAGCTGCCGCACGAAACCCTCACCGACCGCGAGTTCCAGGTCTTCCATCTTCTGGTGGCAGGAAATAAGCTGAAAGCCATCGCCGATGAGCTGTGCCTGAGCATCAACACCGTGAGCACCTACAAGACCCGGGTCTTCGAGAAGATGGGCATGAAAAATATTGCCGATCTCGTTCACTACGCCATCGACCATCACCTGGTCAATTGAGCCTTCGAGGCCTGTTTCCGGGCGCCGGGAGAAAACGCGAAAGCTTGAAAGCCCTTGCTTTGAACCGTCGGGTTCACTAAGATGAGTGCTTGCCACCGCCGGCTTCGGCCGGGCCCAGCCACCCTATTTCCGGGGATTATCCGTTGAGAATTGTACTATCCGCCGTCATATCGTTGTCCCTGTTGCTTGCGCTCGGGTGTGAGAAGGAGCTCAAGGAGCATCCGCTTCCCGCCTCGCTGAAGAAAAAAATCCAGCAGGAGAGCGATCCCGCCATCAAGGAAAAGGAGGTGGCGGGAACCATTCGCATCGATGAAACCCTCGCCGCATCGATTCCCGAAAACGCCAGCCTGTTCATCATCGCTAGAAAGCCAGGTCAAAGCGGCGGCCCGCCGCTCGCGGTCAGGCGGCACGGGTTCGCCAAACTTCCTTTTGAATATTCCATCGGCCCCGGGCAGGTGATGCTCGAGGGGAACGTGTTCGAAGGCACCATCGAACTCACCGCGCGCCTCGATCAGGATGGCAATGCCAAACCGAGCCCCGGCGACATCGAAGGCGCGCTCACCGTCGAGGCGGGGAATAAGCAGGCCGATATCGTACTTAACAAGCAAATCGAAGGGAGCCGGAAAACCATTTCAGGAACGGTGCGGCTTGGACCGGGCATGGAAAACAAGGCTCCGGAAAACGGCGCGCTCTTCCTCATCGCCCGCCCCGAGGGGGTGGACAGGGGTTTTCCTCTCGCGGTGAAGCTGGAAAAAGGGGTGAAGCTGCCCTACACCTTCAACCTGGGACAGCAGGACGTGATGCTGCCGGGAGGGGAGTTTGACGGCCGCATGACCCTCATCGCCCGGCTCGATAGCGACGGCGACGCGCGCCCCGGCCCCGGCGACTTGCAGGGCTACGTGCTGGCTCAGGCGGGGGACAGTGGGGTGGACATCGTCCTCGATACGCCGATTCCCCTGGAATGATGGAGCATGAACGCGCCCCCTTCAGCGCGCGCCTTTTCTGCCAAAAAAGATAAGTAGGCCGGACAGCACCAGGCAGGCCCAGGAAAACACATCCCCCACACGAGCATAGAGGGAGAGCGCGCCCTCGGCCCGCGGCTCAATGTCCGCGATCACCAGGTCCTTGACGAACAGCCGCGTGGTGTCGCGCAGGCGGCCGTCGGGGTCGATGACGCCCGATATGCCGGTGTTCGCGGCGCGTACGATGGGCACGCGGTTCTCCACCGCCCGCAGCGCGCCCATGGCCATGTGCTGGTAGGAGGCGGCGCTTTGGCCGAACCACGCGTCGTTGGTGATGTTGACCAGAAACCGCGCGCCGTTTTTCACCGGCTGGCGGACCAGGTCGGGAAAGGTGATCTCATAGCAGATCGACACCCCGAAGCGCTGGCCGTTCACCTCGAATACCGTCGCCTCCTCGCCCTTACCGAAATCGCCGATGGTGGACACCAGCTTGCGGACGAAAAACAACACGCTTTGAAACGGCACGAACTCGCCGAACGGCACCAGATGCATCTTATCGTAGCGGCCGCGGTTTTCACCTTCCGCCGACACCAGAAACGCACTGTTGTAGTACACCTTCCGCTTGTCCCCGGTGATCACATAGGGGCTGCCGATGAGAAGCTGAGCGCCCGCGGCTCGCGCCAAGGCGTTGATCTCCGCCGTGCCCACCGAGTCGAGCGAATAATAATACGGCGTCGCCGCCTCGGGCCAGACGATGAGGGCCGGCTTTTGTTCCGCCGCCTCGCGCGTGAGCTTGCTGTAGGTGTCGATCACCTCATCCTGGTAGGCCGAATCCCATTTCAAGTGTTGCGGAATGTTTCCTTGCGCAAGAGCGACGCGCAACCCGCCCCCGCCGACGGTGGAATTTCCGTAAACGCCCAGCGCCCGCTGGCCGTAGCCAAGGACCATCGCCATCATCAGGCCCGTGACTCCCGCCACCCGCCACGGCATGCCGCGCTCGCCCGCCGGCGCGAACAGCAGAAACCGCAGGGCGTAGAACAGGGCCGCGTTCACCAGCACGATCAGCGCCGAGACCCCATACACACCCGTGATGTCCGCCATCTGGATCACGCTGCCGCTTAAATACTGCGAATAGCCGAGACCCAACCAGGAAAAACCGTAATCCCCATGGGTGGAACGCAAATATTCCAGCCCCGTCCACAAAGGCGGCGCAAGCAGGAAGAAAAACAACGTGCTCCCCGAGGAAAAACGGCAAAGCAAGTGGCAGAAAATAGCCACAAAGAAGCTGAGGTAAGCCGCCAGCAAGCCCAAAACCGGTATGGAGAGCCAAAGCGGCAGGTTGCCGTAGTTGGTGAGCGTGTTGGTGACCCAGAACAAGCCAAAAAAATAGAACACCATGCCAGCCCCGAAGCCAAGCCACGTGGCGCGCGCCAGGGGCTGGTTCTGAATGGCGAAAAACAGCGGCACCAGCGCCCCCCAGGCGAGGATTTCGAAATCGAAGCGGGGAAAGGTGAAAAGCAGCAGCAGGCCGGAGAGAAGAGCCATTCCCCAGGGCCCTAAAGAAATCGGGGTTTCCGCTGGGTTTTTCACAGCGTATCGTTTATAGTAAAAGGTAGGGAGACCATTCGTAAAAAAGCCATTAAGGAATTTTTCTTTTGAATACGCAAAAAAATCTGATCGACAATTTCAAGAAAGTCTGCATATGCCGGAGCATCACCGCCGCGACCATCATGCAGGCGATCAGGGATGGCTGCCTGTCGTTCGAGGCGCTCAGGCGCAAGATCGGCGTTGGGACGGGCAACTGCAAGGCCAAACGCTGCCGACAGAATATCGAAAAAAGAGTGCAGGATCACAAAAAAGCCCTGAAAGCCGAAGAAGTCGAAACCGCCGGCAAAGAGACCTGACTTGGCAGGCCATTTTATATCGATTCCCCATCGATAGCAACGCGGGGGGATTTTTCGATTCCTCCACACCCTTCACGCGGCACCCAAGGAAGGAACGATCGGCGGCTCCTCTCATTGCGGATCACCCATGACCTCTTGGGGAAAGATTTTCCTTGTGATGGCTGGCATCCGCTTAAAAATCAGCCATTCTTAAATTCTTAAAGATGGCGGTCATATTTTTTGGAGTCCTGTGAAGTTTCTGCGTGCCCCGGCAGAGCCTTGCTGTTGAAAGCACTTGCTACGGCACCACGAAAAACGGCCGACTCGAACACGCAGTGGCGCTTCCCGCCAAGGGCAACCATTTCATCACCTATGGCAAAGTGCTTAAAATTGCCGCGCGCACCTTTGTTGCAGCAAGGTTTGCGCTGTCGTACTTGATGCTTACCACAGGCTCGAAACCGAGCAGCCGGGAAAGGTTTTTAAATACGGCGAACCCGGATTTGAAAATGGCGGGAAGTTCAAGCCGAACAAAACCCATCAGATTGGGTTATCGGTGGATTTTTTCGTTCCCGGATTAGACAGGGAAGACCGCTCCACACATTTTCCGGCCCACCTGCTCAATAAATACAACTACGAATTCGAGTTCGATGAAAAGGGTGCGAGCGCGGATTATCGAATCGACTTCGAGGCCTTGGGAGCGCCTGTCGTTTCCCTGCATCAAGCGGCTAAGCATGCGGGGATAGGTCTTTGGCGGGTAATGTTCGCACCGGAGTTACAGCTCTTTCCTTTCGCCACCCGCTACGGCCCCTATATTAAAAAATACGTCACCATTCCCAAAAAACGCTTTGGGTGCGCCACGACAAGCACATCCATGTGGATTTCGACGTCCCGTGCCAGGTGAAATCATAATAGGCCGCGACTGAACTTTTCCGATTAGCGTGCTCCGGTCGCGGGTGCCGCTTGAACCGGGGCGCCGAATTTTTTGACCTCGGCCATGAGGTCCTCCATGCGGATCGTCCATCCCGCAGTGATGGGCAGACCGGCTGTGGCCAGGGCGCGCGCCGTCCAGACGTTGCAGGT
>CP070799.1:1003900-1008218 GCA_020343535.1 Nitrospinaceae bacterium
GTCCGGCGGCGGCATCGTCCGGGGAAAGGCCCCCGAACCCACAGCCACGCGCCTGAGGGAGCAGGACCTTGAGTTCGATGACACCGTGGTGGCCACCCAGGCCTGGATACGCGAACACCTGGGCTCGAAAGATCTCAGGATTATCGACAACCGCACCCGCGGTGAATTTCTCGGCTCGACGCCTTACGGATCTCCGCGTGGCGGCCACATCCCGGGGGCGCTGCATATTCCGTGGCAGAACTTCTTCAGCGAAACCGGCCGCCTGAAGCCGCCGGACACCCTCGCCCGCCTGCTGGAAAATGAGGGCATCCGCCCCGGCCAGGAGATCGTCGTCTACTGCACCGGCGGCGTGCGCTCAGCGATGGCGTTTTTCGTCTTAAAAACTTTGGGATATTCGGTGAGAAATTACGACGGATCCTGGTGGGACTGGAGCCACAACCCCTCGCTCCCGGTAGAAAACTCATGAGCGCGCGTTTCGTGCCAGTGGCCCGCATGGAGGACCTGCCCGAGGGCGGGCGGCTGCGCGTGGAGGTGGAGGGGCAACGGATAAGCCTGTTTCATACCGAAGGGGAGGTGCACGCGATTCTGGACACCTGCCCGCACAAAAAGACCGCGCCGCTCATTCGCGGCACGCTCGATGGAGCGGCCATTAAATGCCCCAACCACGGTTTTCGTTTCGACCTCAAGACCGGCACGTGCAATGTGAGCGACGAACTGGCCACCCGGGTCTTTCCGGTGCGCTTCTCGGAGGGGGAAATTCTCATCGGCCTGCCGGTCGAGGCGGGCTAAGCGGCCCCGCTCAGCGGTGCGAACCTTCCATCCGCGGGCCCGAGCCCTCAGGCTCGTAAGGATCGTGGCCGCCGGAGCCTTCCTCGTGTTCGTGATGAGAGCCCTCGCCCTCTCCTTGCATCAGCGGCGGCTGCCTGCGTCCCAGCGCTTCCGAGGCGTGCTTGAGCGCTTCCATGTAATGCGTCCGCGCTTCTCTGGCGTGGGTGAGGGCCACGCCGCCATGGGTCTTCAAATCCTCACTCGCGTCGGACATTTTCAAGCCGTATTCCAGGTGCTTAATCATCTCCTCGAGATGCAGGTAACCCTCCTCGCCATGGCCCAGGCCCACACTGGCATGCCCGCCGGCCTGCGCCCGCGCACCCTTGGGAGCCGCCAGCCCGGCCGCTCCGGCCAGCAATAACGCCATGCTCAAAACCACTGCTCCTTTCATATCGCCTCCTGGTGCCGCTCCCTGGCGATGCGCCGGAACGGAAGTAGGTTGATTCGCGGGTCGGGGAAGGGCGAATCCGCCGCTCCCATGGATAAATAGTATCTGCCTGTTTTCCGCATTGTCAAGCCCGTGCGCAGGGCGCGGCGGGCAAAAAAAACCCCCGGGGGGAGTTGACCCCGGAGGCGGAAATTACAACGCGCGCTAAACCTGCATGCGCAGCACTTCGTTGTAGGCTTCGACGATCTTGTTGCGCACCTGCATGGTCAGGCGAAACGCCAGATCGGCCTTGTTCACGGCGATCATGGTTTCGTGAATATTGCCGGTTTCTCCGGAGACGAATTCGGTGATCGCCTGGTCGGCTTCCTTTTGCAGGTGGTTGACCTTCTCCAGCGACTTGGCCAGCGTTTCGGCGAACTCGGCCCCCCCGGCCTCCGTGCCCGAACTGCCTGGCGCGGGGGAAGAGAGGCCCTTGAGGGCCTGCAAATGACTTCGTATGGTGATATCGTCCATGATTGTTTTTTCCTTCCCCTAAATTAAAGCTTTCCCGCTTCCTTGTCAACCAAAGTGGGCCAGCCTCAGACCACCTCGCTCACCGCGCTTTTAACAATATCTCCCCGCTTGGTCATCATCTGCGCCACCGCGGAGTAGCGGATCTGGTTCGCCGCCAGCTTCGCCATTTCCTCATCGATATTGACGTTGTTGCCGTTGGATTTTTCTTCCCCGCCCGTATCGAAGGGAACAGGAGCCAACGCACCGAGGGCCCTGGGCGAGGGTCCGAAATGAGCGGGATGCGTCGATGCCAGGGCGAGGGTCCCCTTGCCCGACAGGGCCCGGCCGAGCTGCTCCTTGAAGTCGAGATCCTGCGCCCGGTAACCGGGGGTGTCCAGGTTGCTGATATTGCTTGAAAGCAGGAGATGGCGGGCTGAATTGAAATCCAGGCTCTTTTCCATCAAATGCGGAACAGGGTCTGAAAACAGGATTCGGTCGATGAACATCGTCCCCTCTAAAAAAGGAAATCACTGCCATTCATAGAGCAATTCCCATGCCAGCCCGCATTCACGATCACCCCCAACGGGGCGTCATTAACTCATTGAAAATAAAAGTTAAATTAAAATCCCGCCCGCGGCCTAGGCCAGACGAATCAGCGGGCTGGCAATTTTTTCCGCCCTCATGGGGAATTTTTTGACGCTCCGAAGGCAGCCTTTCCCAATGCCCCCGCTTAGCATATAATGATTCGGTGTCGATTTATTATACTAAAGTGAGTAATCCATATGAAGAAAAAGCTGGAAAAGCTGACCGAGAAGGTTCAGAAATTCGGCAAGGAGAACCTGTCGGACATCCTGCATTTCACCGCCAGCGGCCTGAAGGATTTCTTCGGCTGCAAAATGGTGCGCATTTATCTCGAGGATTTGTACGAAGGCATGCTCATCTGCCAATACATCAGCAGCGACGACAACACCGGACAGACCCCCCTCACCCGCTTCATCTCGCCGCGCGAATCGTTCATGTCGCAAGCGTTTTTCGAGAACGAGGTGGTGCTCTCGTGGCAGAGAAACGGCGATTTCAGCAAGCTCAGAAACCCCTTCGAGAAGGCGGCGGGCCTGCTGGCCACCGCCGTGTTCCCGGTGGCGCATCAGCTTCGCCCTATCGGCACGGTGAGCCTCGACTGGTGCGAGGAAGGCGAGTTTCTTTCAGCCCGTGACATCGACGCCGTCAACACTTTTCTCGCCGCCATCAGCACGCCCCTGGTACGGGCCAAGCGCTTTCATCAACAAATCACATTTTCCAAGCACCTGGACCTTGCGCGCAAGAAGGAAGCGGCGATGCGGCTGGTGCGCTCCGCCGTTCTCATGATCGAGGAATTGTCCCTCGCGTCGGTGCTCGTTCCTTCGACCGCCGGACAAAACCCCGGCGGCCGACCCACCGACGCAGTGGAAGTTTTCGCCGTGTTCGCCAAGAGCAAGCAGGACGCCCTAATGTACGACACGAACCAGTCCATCAGCATTCAGAACGACAACAATCTCCTCAACCGCATCGTCCGTTACGACCGTCACAGCGGTCTCGTCGGCCTCGAGCCGCTACCCGAAGCGGTGTACATCGAAGATGTCATGGAGGAAAACTTCTCGCGCAAGCCGATGGCCCGCCAGATCGACCTGGTGTCCCTCTACCAGTTCCCCGAATTCGACGAGCAGACCGGTCAATTCATCTGTTCGGTGAACTATTACACGCACCGCCGGCACGAGTTCACCGAATTCGAGAAAAGGCTGCTCAAGGACCATGCCGCGATGGTGAAGAAGCTCATCGTCGAGGAAAGCCCGGAGCGCATAGAAATCCAGGTTCTCGGAGAAATTGAGGAGCTGCTTTCCGAAAAGGACGACTCCCTGCAAAGCTTCCTGGACAAGATTCTCGGCAAAACCTCCGAGCTCATCGGCGCCCACAGCGGCACCATTTCGGTCCTCAAGATCATTGACGGCAAACCCTGGCTCGTCGTGGAAAACCGCGACCGGTTCACCGGCGCAAAGTCCCGCGGCTGGATGAAAAGCACCATCCCTCCCCTGCCCGTCGGCGGCGAGGAATTGCCCGAGGACGTAAAATCCCTTAACGGTTACTGCGCCTACACCGCGCGCCCGATCCTCGTCAACGACGTCACCGATGAGCATCTCACTCAAGGGTATTACAAGAACCTGTCTCCCGCCATCCGCGCGGAACTCGCGGTGCCGGTGATCCACGGCAACAGCGTCATCGGCGTCATCAACCAGGACAGTTTTCAGAAAAACTACTTCACCGAGGAGCACAAGCGCATTCTTCAGATCATCGCCAGCCTCATCAGCCAGAAGTTCCACAACCTGGCGCAAATCGAGGAGCTCAAGCAGGAAATCAACCGCCTCAGGCAGGATATCGAATACCGTGACCCCAAAGTCTCGTCGTACCATTTCGGCAACGTCATCGGCAAAAGCAAACGCATCCATTCCCTGGTCCGCCGCATCGACACCGTGGTCGAATCCATCTGCAACCGCATGCTTCATTGGGAGAGCAGCAAGCAGCGCGAAGCCATGACGGGGTTGCCCTGCCTGCTCATTCAGGGGCCGACAGGAACAG
>CP070799.1:1008318-1012614 GCA_020343535.1 Nitrospinaceae bacterium
AAAAAAAGCCAGGCCACTCTTGAAGACTTCGCCGCCGTTGCCGCGCATGACCTGCAGGAACCGTTACGCAAGGTGGCGCTGTTTGGCGATCGCCTCAAGGCGCGCCTTGGCGATACCCTTGATGCCGAAGCGGCGGGTTATCTCGCCCGCATGCAGGACGCCGCGGCTAGGATGCAGGCCCTTATCGAAACGCTTTTGGAACTCGCGAGAATCGAAGCCGAGGCGCGGCCGTTTGTTTCCGTCGATCTGAACGCCGTGCTTAAGTCGGTGCGGGATGACCTGGAGCCGCGCATCGCCGCCACCGGCGCGCGCCTCAGGGTGGAACCGCTGCCGACGATTCAAGCCGACAAGGTTCAAATGCAGCAGTTGTTTCAGAACCTGTTGTCAAATGCGCTCAAATTTCATGTCCCGGACGAACCGCCCGATGTGAGCGTGGCCGCCCGCCCCGATCCGCGGATGCCGGGTGTGTGGCTGATTCGCGTGGTCGATCGTGGCATCGGCATCGCCGATGCACATCGCTGGCGCGTGTTCAAACCCTTCGAGCGCTTGCACGGCAAGGGGGTTTACGAGGGCAGCGGCATGGGGCTTGCCATCTGTGAGCGCATCGTCAAGCGCCACGGCGGAACCCTTTGTGTGGAAAGCGCCGATCCCGGAGGCGGAACCGCCTTTGTGCTGCGGCTTGCCGAAAAGACCGGCGGCCGCCCGCTGGAGCCCTGAGGCGCCGCGGGCCTTGCTGGAGACCCTGTCATGAAACGACCGAAATTAACAAAATCGACGCTGCGGGGGATTTCATTTTTTCTCGGCCTGGCCGTCCTTGCGGGCGGTGTCTGGGGGCCGCCGTGGCTGGCCCGCCTTGAGCAAAAATCGCCGGAGGGTTTTGCGGCCCTGAGAGAGGAATTCAAGTCCTTGCATTGGGTCGATGCCGGGCGGCGGGCGTGGGAAATTCATTCCCTGTCTGCCGAAGAAGCGCTTGCCTTGCGTTATCGCTGGTGGAAGGAGCGGGTGGAGGAAAACCCGGAATTTGCACAGCAGATGCGGGAAGCTGTACGGAGCGCTCGCGAGGCCAGCCGCGAAGAGCGGCTGAGCGCGCATCGCCAGGCCCTTTCCGGGCTGGAGCGGGAAAAACCTCCCGCGTTTGCCGGCGGGCGCGAGCCATGGAAGCTTGCGGTCGCCATGCGCGATGAATGCCGGAAATATCTCGAAATCCAGTGGCGGGCCAGAGCCCGGCGCGATGCGGCGGTTTCCGATGCGGCGGGGAAGTGCGCCTACTGGGTGCCGCTCAGCGACGATGCGCGGGTGGTGAGCCGGGCGTTGTTCACGCTTCGCGACAAGTTGGATTATGTGAATTACCTCAAGCTGCTGGAGGCGCTGGAAATTTCTTCGGAAGAGGCGCTGGGTTTCGAGGAGCGGCTGCGGCGGATGACCGGAAGCTTCTCCGCCTCCTGAACGCCTGCTTAAGGGCGGGGGGCGGGTTCGGTGGGGCTTTGGGTGAGCCTTTCGAGGGCGGCGGAGAGCTGTTTGATCTCGTTATTGGTCTTGATTTCCGGCAGCGGGGTTCCTCCCTCCGAGTCGGCATACTGGATCAGCTTTTTCAATGGCCGCACCACCATGTTGATGGTGTACAGTCCGCCAATGATGGACACGAGGCTGCCGATGATGGCGAGCCCGACCATTTCCCCCTTCAGGCGGTCTGCGCTGTTCGTGATGCGGTTTTTAAGGAAACCGATCTGCTCTGCCGTCTGGGTTTCAGGCTGCATATTTTCGACGATGCGCTCGAACTGCCCGAGCTGAATGTAGAGGTAGAAGGCCGCGTAGCCCAGGCAGGAAATGGTGACGATGTAACCCGTCATGAGCAGGTTGACGATGCTTTTCTTCTCGCCGGGAAGTTCTTCCCGGAAGATGCGGTTCTGACTCATAATCTTCCTTGGGTTTCCGATTTGTATCTTTTCGTGAGCACCGGGTAGAGCACGTGGCCCTTGTACCTTCCCGACTCCCCGGCCAAGTGGCCGAGGCGATCGCCGGGGCTCGGGTGTGTGCTGGAAAAAATCGAGCTTTCGCCTTTGTGGGACTGTCCGAGCACCTTGATGAAGTTTTTCAGCCCGTCGGCGTTGTAGCCCATGCGAAACGCGTACTCGGTGCCGAACTTATCCGCCTCGTACTCCAGGTCCTTATCGAGGCCGCGGGTGAAAAGAATTTCAGAGACCTCATCAATCACCTTGTCGAACAGGCCCATGTCTTTGTTCATAGCGGTGAGGGTGAGCGAGGTAAGCCCCTTCAGGGCTTGGCCGCGCTGGATGGTCTTGAGGGCGTGCTTGTGGGTGATATGGGCGATTTCATGGCCCAGCACTCCGGCCAGTTCGGCCTCGTTGCGGAGCAGCTTGAGCAGGCCCACGCTGACAAAGACATAGCCGCCGGGCGTGGCGAACGCGTTGGGGTGCTCGGTGTTCAGGATGGCGAAGTGATACTCGATATCCGGCCGGTCGGACACATCGGCGACCGCCTGCCCCACCAGGTTGACGTAGCGGGTGAGGGCCTCGTTTTTGTAGGGCCCGCCGAACCGGTTGAACACCTGCACCGCGAGCGATCCGCCGATGGCCTTTTCTTCTTCATAGCCGATGGGCTGAAATGCCTTCACCGTGCTCACGCCGCTTTTGAGAAGATCGCCGCTTTTTTTGTCGATCAAGCCGAGCGATTCGCCGAGGCCGATGAGGCCGCCGTCCTGCTCCTTTTTCGCCGGTTCGGCGGGTGGCGCCGAGGCAGGCGCTTCCTGTTTTTCAGGTTCAGCCTTGGGCTTGGCCAAGTCTTCCAACAATCCGCCGAAATCGAACGCCTGGGAGACCCGGGAGCCGCCTAGAAGCAGGATGAAGATGGCCAAAGTTGTCCAGTGCAATTTTTTTGCGCGCATGTGGGTCACCCCTTGGCGATTTTGATGAATAGGATTCCGGCGGGGATCATTGGGCATATTCCCCGAGCTTGCCCGCCTTTAAAAATGCGTCCACCTCCTGGGCGCTGACCTTGAATTCCTCCATCGCCTTTACGGCGTTGATGCTTTCCTTGGAGATGCCCTTGCTCTTGGCGTGTTGTTCGGAGATGGGGCTCAGGCCGCGGATGCTGGACCCCGAGGCCGATTCCTTGGCGGCCATCTGCTGCCCGCCCAGTGCATCGAGCAGGCTGCCGCCGCCTCCGCCGCCGCTGGGCGCCTTGGCGGTGAGCTTGAACTTGAAAATCCAGCCTTTCTTGCCGCCGGCGGCGGTGACTTGGTAGAACCTGCCGGACTTCTTCACCACCTCAACGGCAGTGCCGCTTGCAAGGGTTTCGACCACTTTGGAGGACGCGGAAGCTTCGCTCTGCAGCTTGGTGCCGGACTTCTTGACGTAGAGGGTTTCCGCCAGCGCGGCTGCGGGAAGAGCGAGGATCGACAGCATCAAGGTCACGATTACCAGCAGTCGTTTCATGGCCATGGGTAATGGATTCAGGAGGTTATTCATCCGTGCATGTTATAGAGCTTCCCCCAAATGGGGGCAAAGGTCAATAAAATTTTCCTCCATTTGCTCGCCGATGGGTGGCCGAGGTTCGCCCTTTGGGAGGGCTCCGCGCGTGGCCCGGGCGGCGGCCGGAGGCGCGGCCGGCCGGGAGGCCTAATCGCGTGCGAGCGCTTTTCTCAGGCGCGTCCAGTCGAACGCGGAACCGGGATCGTATTTGACCTCGGGGCCGCCGGGCGTTCCTCCCTGAACATGAGCGTGGCCGAGGATGCCGCGGAATGACGTGAAATCGGCAATACGGTTCAGCGGCGTACGCCGGGTTTCAGGGTCAAAGGGGACGCGCGGGACGATGCCAGGAAGCAGGCGCCCAAGGCCGCGTATGAGCGCGAACAGAGTTTGATACTGTTCTTCGGTGAAATCCCACATGCGGACGACGCGGCCGTTGACCCGGCGGCTGAAGTAACCGCGCTGGCGATGCACCCGGGCGGGGACGGGCTGGTAGTTGGGCGCATGAAGCCGCTCCCGGTATTTTTCCGGCAGGCACAATGCCCAGCGGCCGTTTTTCAGCTGGTATTGGTCGCGTTCGATGGGGTACAGGGTGGACTCGTCGACGCGCGCCTCCCAACTCAGGTTGGCCATTTCCACATGCACCGCCCGCTCGTTTCCCTGCCGGTCGTCGGCGGGGGCGGTGTTGGTTTTCCAATACATGTCCAGGGTCTGGTAGAGCGTGCCGTCGAGGTCGAGATAAAAGTGGCTGCCCTTGAAATCACTCGCCTTCATCAACTGGTGGCAATGGTAGGAGGTGTAGCAGGCG
>CP070799.1:1012714-1016841 GCA_020343535.1 Nitrospinaceae bacterium
CCTGGGCCAGTTGGATGGTCTTTGGTGCCGCTGGCCGATAACCCAGGCTGATATGAGGCCTCTTGGTATAGTAGTGAATCTGCCATCTCTCGACCATGATTTTGGCTTTCCAAGGTATAGAAGAGCTCTCCATTCAACAGCTCATCTTGGCAACCTCAATTGGGGTTAAGCCCTTGGATTCCAAGACCTCCCCTTCCGAAGCATTACGATAACTTGCTCTGGACTATATCGTTTCCTGGCCATAATCCGCCCCCTTTTCTAATCCTTTCTGAGTTTAACATCTGGACTAGTTTGTGGGGGTCGGGTCAACTTATTCCTGCAGGTCCGCGCGACCCTGGGAGAAGGAGGGTTCTGAAATCAACAAAAACCAGGGCTATCACCTTAGTGAAAAGAGCAAATCATCAAATCATTGCATTTGCTCTCCCGGCAAATGTGACGCCGACATGGGTTTGATGGCAAAAAATTCATCGTGAATGGCCTCGCCCACCGCGTTCAGGTTGGACTGGATGCCATCGAGATATTCATGCAAGCCGTTCGCCATCACATCATCGATGTGGGAATAATTCAGTTTACCCGTCAACCTGCCGAATTTCCGCGCCAGGTCGCTCGTGTAGACGCCCGAAGGCGTGCCATGGATTTTGGCAAAAGCCTGTTCGGCCCGGTTGACGCAATACAACACGGAACGGGGAAACTCGCGGTCGAAAATTAGAAAATCGGCGATATTCTTGGCGCTGATCAGGTTGAACCGCTTGCGATACATTTCCAGGGAACTGGTGGACTTGAGCAGCGCCGCCCACTGGACGCTATCCATCGAGGAGCCGACGTAATCGATCCGCGGCAAGATGACAAAAAATTTCACGTCCAGAATTCTGGAGGTTTTGTCCGCCCGCTCCAGAAACCGCCCCAACTGTGAAAAATGCCAGGCCTCCCCATGCGCCATGGTGGAGTAGGCGATCCCGGTAATGAGGTGACAGTCCATCTTGATTTTTGAGTAAAATTTATGCGGGTTGTTGAATACCAGCACCCGGTTACTCATGCCCGTCACTTCCAGATAGAGCCGGTTGATCATTTCCCAAAGTTCCGATGGAATCACTTCCCGGACCGACCGGGCGTTTTCCCGCGCCGCGGTCAGGCAGGAGCGGATGGAATGCGGGTATGCGTGGTCGAACGTGTGAAAGAAAATCACGTTTTCCTTGGTGGGGGCTCCAAGATTTTTTGCGAAATACTCCTCATCGCCGGTGATGTCTACGAGCGGTTTCCAGGCGCTCGGGTCCTCTCGCAGCGAAGGCAGATCGAGCGCCATGTGCAGCTGGGTTTCTATCAACCGCGCGATATTCTCCGCTCGCTCCAGATAACGGCTCATCCAGAATATGGAATTGGCGACTCGGCTTAACATATTTATTTCACAGCCATGATTAGATGGGGTCTTCCGCCAGCACCCACGTGTCCTTGCTGCCACCGCCCTGGGAAGAATTGACGACCAGCGACCCCTTTTCGAGAGCCACGCGGGTCAGCCCCCCGGGAAGCACATAAATATCCTTCCCGTACAAGACGTAAGGCCGAAGGTCGACATGCCGTCCTTCGAAATGATCCTTGACGATCACCGGCACCCGGGAAAGCTGAATGACGGGCTGGCCGATGTAGTTGCGCGGCTCCCTTTTTATATTGTCGATCATCGCCTGCTGCTCCGCCTTCGAGGAAGAGGGGCCGATCAGCATTCCGTAGCCTCCGGACCCGTGCGTGGTTTTGACGACGAAATTGGCAATATTTTCGATGACATGCTGTCGGTTCTTCTCATCCTCGCACACGAACGTCGGAACGTTTGGGATGATCGCCTCCTCTCCCGTGTAGTACTTGATGATTTCGGGAACATAGGCATAGACGGCCTTGTCGTCCGCCACGCCTGTGCCCGGCGCGTTCGCCATGGCCACATTGCCCTTACGATAGGCATTCATGATTCCCGGAACGCCCAGGAGGGAATCCGGCTTGAACACGGCCGGGTCGATAAATTCATCGTCGATGCGCCGGTAAATAGCGTCGATTCGCTCGAAGCCCTTTGTGGTTCGCATATATACGAAATCGTCCATCACCACGAGGTCCTGCCCTTCGACCAGCTCCTCTCCCATCTGTTGCGCCAGGAACGAGTGCTCGAAATACGCGGAATTGTAAATCCCCGGCGTGAGCACGGCGATATTGGGCCTAAGGATGGATTCAGGGATCAAGTGGCGCAGCGTTTCCGCCAGCCGGCCCGCATAATCATCCACCGGAGAAATCGGCAGAGCCTCGAAAACCACCGGCAAGGTATGCTTCATCACCCGGCGGTTGCCGAGCACATAGGAAACTCCCGAGGGGCAGCGGAGGTTATCCTCCAGGACGTAAAACTGTCCCCGACCATCGCGGACAAGATCGATCCCGCTGACGTGGCACCAGATGCCCTTTGGAGGCTTCAACCCCAGGCATTCCTTGCGGAAAGCGAGGGAGGAAAGGATGATTTCCCCGGGGACCACTCCATCTTTCAGAATCCTTTGGTCATTATAGACATCGTGAATAAACTCGTTGAGCGCGAACACCCGTTGTTTCACCCCCCGGTCCACCATGTCCCAATCGCTCGCCTTGATGATCCGCGGAATGATGTCGAAGGGAAATATTTTTTCCAGCCCCTTCTGGTTGCCGTAGACCCCAAAGGTGATACCCATCTGCAAAAACGCGGCTTCGGCAGCCTTCTGCCGGCTGGTCAATTCCCTTTTCGAGAAAGAATTGATCCTGCTAATCAGTCTTTCAACCTCTCGCCGGGGTTCCCCTGATTCCAGGAAAAACTCATCGTAAAATTTTTCCGGATTATAGGATTGAAAGTGCATAGGATCCTGTGTGATGAGCAATCATTCCGAGCGTCGCGGCCCAACAGGGTGTTAACGGGCTGACATGGCTCATAGTTATCGCATGCGGTTCTTAAGAAACCGCGCACGACCGTCAGGTTATTTATCCTAACATAATCCGCCGCGTCCTTATACGGTTTCAGCCAATCGCAAATCGAGCGTGCAGGGATATTCGGGGTTGATAATATAGGGCGGCGCTGCCTGCGGTCCAGGCGTATGCCCCATAGCCTGAAAACGCGACAGCCTGCGGCCTTGGGCTTCATTTTCGTTCAGCGGAATGGATTCATAGTTTCGCCCGCCCGGATGACCGACGTGGTAGGTGCACCCCCCGATGGAGCGGCCATAACGCGTGTCCACGATATCGAACACCAGCGGCCCCTGCGCGGGGATAGTGGGATGCAGGCTGGAGGGGGGGCTCCATGCCTTGAAGCGCACCCCGGCAACATACACACCCGGCTCGGCGGTCGGCTTGAGCGGCACCCTAAAGCCATTGCAGGAAACCAAATTATGGGCGTCGTTCCAGTTTTCCACGCGGATCTGCAATCGCTCCACCGCCGAGTCGACCGACCGGCTCACGCCGCTTAGGGTTGCCTCCTCACCCAGTACGGGCCAGGGTTCGAGGGCCATGCATAGCTCCACGTTGAACGGGCCCACCTGGACCGATCCGTATTTCGGGAAACGAAATTCGAGGAACGGCTCGAACCATTCCGCCTTAAAGGAATAGCCGGCGGCATTTGTGAAATACAGAACGTCCCGAAAATCTTCCCATACGAAATGCGGCAACATGAACTGATCGTGCAGGCGCGTTCCCCAGCGAACCAGCGATTCGCGGTAAGGCCGCTTCCAGAAGAGCGCGATGAGAGCTCGCACGAGCAGGGCCTGGACCAGGTTCATGCGGGGGTGAGGACTCATCTCGAAACCGCGCAGTTCCAAAAGCCCCAGCCGCCCCCGCTCGCCGTCGGGGCTGTACAGCTTATCGATGCAGATTTCCGCCCGGTGGGTATTGCCGGTGACGTCGATCAACAGATTGCGCAAAAGCCGGTCGATGATCCACAACGGCGGTTCCTTCTGCCGCGACATCTCCTTGAAGGCGATGTCCAGATCGTAGAGCGAGTCCATGCGTGCCTCATCCACCCGCGGGAACTGGCTGGTGGGGCCAATGAACATCGCCGAGAACAGGTACGACAACGAAGGATGGTTTTGCCAGAATGTGATGAAACTGCGCAGCAGGTCGGGCCGGCGCAAAAACGG
>CP070799.1:1016941-1021065 GCA_020343535.1 Nitrospinaceae bacterium
GTTCGGGGTGTGCGAATCGGTGCCGATGATCATCGTCCCGGGAACGGCGTAGTTCTCGTAAACTACCTGGTGGATGATGCCCGATCCCGGTTTCCAGAAGCCCATGCCGTATTTCATCGCGGCCGAGCGCAGGAAGTCGTAGACTTCCTTGTTGGTCTCCTCGGCCGCCTTCAGGTCGGCCATGGAGCCTGTGTACGCCTGGATCAGGTGATCACAGTGGACGGTGGTGGGAACCGCGACTTCCGACATCTGCGCTGACATAAACTGCAAAATAGCCATTTGCGCCGTGGCGTCCTGCATTGCCACCCGGTCCGGCTTGAGGTAGATATTCGAGGACCCACGCACCAGCTTGGAATAATCGGTCGGGTCCATGTGGGAATAAAGAATTTTCTCGACGAGGGTCAGCCCGCGGCCCAGGTTCTTGCGCGCGTCGGCGTGGACTTTTTCCAAAGATTGAAACAGTTTTTCAATCGGTTCGATTTCGAGTAGCATGTGATTACCTTCGTTTTTGATGGTGGTTTAAGATGAGGGTTGAAAATCAATCCCTAATGGTGGACGATTGCGTCTTGCGGTCCGGGAAGGGAGGGCCTCCCAAACCTCCCGGTCATGAAATTTAGCCGGTTATTTTGTCACGATTGAGGGTCGTTTTCAATACCTTTCGGCGGTATCCAGGGGTTTTGTCGGGCTCTGTTCCCTTGGCCAGCCCCATGACTCGGAGCGTTTGATGGAATCCATATTCGATTCGGCGGAATTCAACAACAATCTGTTCTTTCCCCGGCCCGACAGCCGCCCCCCGCCGGCGGGCGCGGAGGATTTCCTAATTCCCGTTGCCTCGGAGGTGGTGGTGCACGCGCGGCGGTTTCCCAACCTGCAGGCCCGGCTCAGTGTCCTGTTTTTTCACGGCAACGGGGAAATCGTGTCGGATTACAATGAGCTGGCGGAAACGCTGGGAACCCTCGGTGCCGAATGGACCTTCGCGGATTACCGCGGCTACGGCAGCAGCGGCGGCGAGCCGACGCTCCGGTCGGTGCTGCAGGACGCCCATATCATATACCGTTACCTGAAAGAGGCGGGTGTTTTCACCCACCCCGTGTGCGTCATGGGCCGCAGCCTGGGCAGCGCCCCGGCCATCGAACTCGGCCTTCACTATCCGGAGGAGATTCGCGGCGTGGTCATCGAAAGCGGCTACGCGGACCCGGTCCCCCTGGTGGAGCGCCGGGGCCTTAAAGTGGGCGGCATGACGCCGGAGGAGGACGCCCTGTTCAACAACAGCCGGAAAATCGATGGCGTGCGGTGCCCGCTGCTTATCTTGCACGGCGAGGACGATTTTCTGATTTCGCCGGAGGAGGCCCGGCTCAATTACCGGCAGGCCGGTTCGGAAGAAAAATATCTGGAGATTCTAGAGGGGGTCGGCCACAATGACATGATGATGGCACCCGACCACCGTTACTTCACCTGCCTGGCGAAATTTTTTCAGGGCCTTGCCTGAGGGAACAGTTTTCGCCACGGTTTCGTGTACAATAAATTTTCTCCTTAATCCGGAAGGCGGTTACATGGTCAAAAGGTACTACAACATCGAGGGCACGATTCGCAACGGCTTCAACCTTAGCCGTAATTACCAAATCCTCGATTTCAATTTCATCAAATTGGGCGACGAGGGGGTGGTGGCGTTGTCCCGCGCCCGTTCCATCAAGCAATTGACCCGCCTGACCCTCAGCAACAACAAGCTCGGACCCGTGGCCATGAAGGCGATTGCGGAATCCACTGCCATGCCTGCCTTGCAGTACCTCAAGATGTACAAGAACAAGATCGGCGATGAGGGGCTGAAATATTTCAGCCAGTCGCCCAACTATCCCGAACTAAAGTCGGTGCGGCTGGCCTGGAACGACATCGGCCCCGAAGGGGTGAAGGCGCTTGCCGCTTCCACCACGCTGGGCAGCTTGGTTTCACTCAGCCTGGCGGAAAACCGCATCGGCGACGAGGGGCTCAAGCGCCTGGCGGAGGCGAAGGGGTTTAGGAACCTGGAGAGCCTGGATTTGAGAAAAAACGCCATCACCGACGAGGGGGCGCTCGCGCTGGCTAAAAGCGAGAACTTTCCCAACCTGCGCACGGTGGAACTCTCCGACAACCCGATCACCGAAGCCGGCAAGAGCGCCTTGGCGGGATTCCTGATTCTCAACCTGATCCGCGTCCGCCTGAGCGAGGACGGCACCGTGCTCGACTTGAGCAAACTTAATCTCGGCGATCTGGAGTGCGAGACCCTAGCCAAATACGAGGGCTTGCACAAGCTCGAAAAGCTCTATCTGGAACTCAACCGCATCACCGCCCGCGGCGCCGGTTTTCTCGCCGCTTCGCCGCATCTGGGCAATCTCGAACAATTGTCGCTCGACAGAAACCGCATCGGCGACGAAGGCGTCAAGCGCATCGCCGAATCGGAAAATCTCGGCAACCTCAAGGTCCTGATGATCGAATACAACGGCGTCACCGATGAGGGGCTACTGGCGTTGGCAGGGTCGGAACACCGGACGGGGCTACTCAGACTCTATATCGACGGCAACGATTACACCGAGGATGGCTTCGTGGCCCTGGGCGAGTCGGAATTTCTCACCGGGCTGGAATATCCTGAATTCGAGCGCGAAGAGGTGGAGGTCGAAGAAGAGGAAGAGATCGAGGAAATGGAGGAGGTGGAGGACATCGAAGAGGTCGAAGAGGAAGAGGACCTCGGCGACGATACCGATTTGGAGAAATAGCGGCGGCCTCCCCGAGAGGCCGCGCGGAAGGGCCGCTTACCAGGATGTCTCCCAGATTTCCCGCTGCGACTTGGTCTTGAATATTTCGGCGATGCGGCCGGCGAACTCCTCCTCGCTGAAGGCCTTGTTGTATTCGTTGGCGGGGCCGCGAAACGGGTTCCACGACAACACCAGCCGTTCAACAAACAATTCGTCGAGAGTCACGCTCCTGATTTTCCGGATCACGCCGGTGTCGGAATCCACCAGGACCGCCACCATGGATGGGTCGTCCTTGCTGTAAAACGCTTCGCAGAAACCCGGCGCTTCCTTTTCGAGCTGGCTGGGGTTGCACGGCGCTTCGAGAATCCAGCTCTCGTTGCCCACGGCGAAAATGGGAATGGCCGGAAATTCGGATTCGGTGAACAACTTGGCGCGCCATTTGCCGCCCCAGGCCGCCACCTGGGCCTCGGAAGGGCTGGGAAACATACCGATCAGAAGCATGTCTCCATTGGGAGAAAAGGAGAGGCCGCCGCCGGTGCCGCTGACGCTTACCGGGCAGGGCTGGCCTTCCTCGAAGCGTATGGTTTCTTTCATCGTGCTTTCATCCATGATGACAAGTGGATTGAAAAAATAATTATTGTCCAAGAGGCGGCAAGGCTTGTCAATGAATTTTACCGGGAAGCGGGCCGGGTGGGCGGCGGCGGCTTGAGATATGCCCGAGCATCGGGTATCCTGATGGCCATTTTTAACCCCTTTGCCGGAAGAGAGATCCATGCAATCCACCCTGATGGGTCATGCCATGCTCCTGGTGCAGTCGAAAGGCACCACGCTCTTGTCGGACCCGATCCTGTTTGGCTCCTTATGGGAAGAAATCAACGTCCATTGCCCGCGTATCGAAATCGATTTGAAAAAAATCCCGGTGGTGGACATTCTCAACCTGTCTCACCGGCATCAGGATCATTTCGACGTGCGTACGCTGGCCTACCTGGTCGAGGACAAGCGCATCCTTCCCGACGCGGCGGTGGTTCTGGCGCCGAACGACGAGATCCTGCTCGAAGTCCTGGATGCGCTCGAATTCAAGAACGTTCGCGTGGTGGAGGATTTCGAGCCGGTCCAGGTCAAGGAATTCACCCTCACTCCCACGCCGTCCCTCAACGAGCAGGACTATTTTCCCGAGCATGGCCTGTTGATCCACGATGGCGAGGTGACGCTGTGGAACCAGGTGGACACCATCGTTTCTCCGGACATCATCCAATACATTCACAAGCTGTATCAGCGCATCGACTTCATGCACGCGCGCTACCTGCCTCTCCTGGAAGGCAATTTTTCATACCACAAAAGCCTGAACCTGCCCTTTGATGAGTACAGCTCGTTCCTGAAGGTGGTAAAAGCCGT
>CP070799.1:1021165-1025275 GCA_020343535.1 Nitrospinaceae bacterium
CGGCGAGAATCAACGCGCCACGAACCCGGTAGGGCCCCTCGTCCACTTGGCCCAGCTTCGAAGTCATCTCGGCGATGGCGGCTTTTTTATCTTCGCCCTTCTTCGCCTTTTCCATCTCGAAGAGCAGGGTTTCCATTTTAAGGGCGTTCATGCTCCTGTTATAGGAGAACCCGGCCACCGCGAGAGCCAGGAGGATCACTCCGCTCAACGAGCCGATGAGAAGCCCTCGATGCTCGGCAAAGAAGAGAGACGCGCGCTCGGTATAGGTGATGAACGCATCGGGTTCCATGATTTCCTTGCGGGTGATTCTAACTTTTCTCGCCATGAGCCTTTTCGGATAAGTGGGGGATAAACCGCCAAACAAGGCGGCCTTCGCGCAGGTTTGTAATTGATCCGGGGATCGATACTAAAGGTGATTTAAGCACAAAGAAAATGGCCGCACAAGAATTTTCTGGCCGCCCGCAAACCCTGTAAATAGCGGTTTTGCCCGCGTCGCAAATTGGTTATAATGCAACTCTGAAACTTCAGAGGATATCACCTCCAGCACGCATCCTGCCATGACCATCACGAAAATAGGCATCATCGGCGCGGGAAGTTGGGGCACCGCCCTGGCGCTCCATCTTTCGCGCATCGGTATCGCCGTCAACCTCTGGGTTTACGAGGCCGACCTGTGCGAGACGCTGCGCAAAACGGGCGAGAATTCGGTATTCCTGCCCGGCCACCGCCTGCCGGAATCCGTCCGGCCCACCCGCTCTCTCGAAGAAGCGGCAAGCGGCCAGGCAGCGGTGTTGCTCGTGGTGCCGAGCCACGTGATGCGTGAAACAGCGGCGAAACTCAAGCCCTTCCTCGCCCGGGATGCGCTCATCATCAGTGCCAGCAAGGGACTGGAAAACGAAACGCATTGCACCATCCACACGATTTTATCCGAAACCCTGGGCGCCGGCCGGCGTCATGTGGCCCTCTCAGGCCCCACTTTCGCGGCGGAAATCGCGCGGCAAGCGCCATCGGCACTGGTGGCGGCGGCGGACGACCTGGACACCGCCCAATTCGCTCAGGAATTGTTTGCCAGCCCGCAGCTCAAGGTGTTCACCAGCACGGACATTCGCGGCGTCGAGATCGGCGGAGCACTGAAAAACGCCATCGCGATCGCCACCGGCATTTCCGACGGCCTTGAACTCGGTTACAACGCCCGCGCCGCGCTCATCACGCGCGGCCTGGTTGAAATTTCCCGTATCGGCACCGCCCTGGGCGCGCGCCCGGAAACTTTTTACGGTCTCTCGGGCCTGGGCGACCTGGTGCTCACCTGCACCGGCGATCTGAGCCGCAACCGCACCGTGGGCCTGCGTCTCGGCCGCGGCGAGCGCCTGGACGACATCGTCGGCCACATGCGGACGGTGGCGGAGGGGGTGCGCACGGTGAAATCGGCGTTCGCGCTCAAGAACCGGTATGACATCCAGGCGTCCATCATTGAGGAAACCTATCGCATTCTCTATGAGAACAAGTCTCCCCAACACGCCTTGGAGGATGTCATGAAGGTCGAGATCTCCACCGAGTTTTCCGGGGTGAAAGGTCTCGAATGAAACCCGAAACCCTGAAAAGGATTCTCAAGGATCTGCACGACGGTAGCATTGGTCCCGAGGAAGCTTTTCGCAGCATCAAGCACCTGCCTTACGAGAACATGGAATTTGCCCGCGTCGATCACCACCGCGCGGTGCGCAGCGGCCTGCCGGAAGTGATCTACTGCCAGGGAAAAACCCCGAAGCAGATTCTGGCCATCCTGCGCAGCCTGAAAAAATCAGGCCATAACCTCCTGGCCACCAAGCTGCTCCCGGAGACGTTCCAGAAAATCAAGAAGGAATTGCCCGGGAAAGCAGAATACAACCTCGAAGCGCGCACGCTGGTGATCCGCCAAAAGACACGGCAAAAGAAGGAGGGTCTCATCGTTGTGGTGTCCGCGGGCACTTCCGACATTCCGGTGGCGCTGGAAGCGGCCGTCACCGCCGAGACTTTCGGAAGCCGGGTCGAAACGGTCTTCGATGTGGGAGTGGCGGGAATTCACCGGCTGATCGACAACCTCGACCGCCTGCGCGAGGCTAGGGTGGTGGTGGCGGTGGCGGGAATGGACGGTGCTCTGGCAAGCGTCGTCGGCGGGCTGCTCGAACAACCGGTGAGCGCCATTCCCACCAGTGTCGGCTATGGCGCCTCGTTTGGCGGCGTCGCCGCCCTGCTCACCATGCTCAACAGCTGCGCCTCGGGCATTGCCGTTGTCAACATCGACAACGGCTTTGGCGCCGGCTGCCTGGCGCACAAGATCAACCTGCTGGCCGGTCCAAAAGCGAGCGTATAAGCTCCCTGAAACCCTCCTCCGGCGGCATCAATAGCTGGTAGCCGAAATCCTCCACCGCCCGCGTAATATTGAAGTAGTGCGACGTACCCAACTGCTGGGCGAGAAACCGCGTCATCGGCGGTTCCTTGCCGATGCCAAACAGCCCATAGACAGCCTCCAGCACCGCTCCGGCGGCGTAGGCCGCACCCAGTGGCACCGAGCGGCGGACGGTGGGCAACCCCACCGACTTCAGCAATTCGTCGACCCAACCCCACAGCCGCACCGGCTGCCGGTCACTGATGAAATAGCAGCGCCCGGCCACCTTCGCGGGATTTTCGCCGAGGGCCCGCCAGGCCTGAATGTGCGCCCGCGCGGCGTTCTTCACGTGAACAAGATCCACCTTGTTATGGCCTCGGCCCACCTGTACGAGGCGCCCGCTGCGCGCTCGTTTAAGAAGCCGGGGAACCAGGTGAGGGTCACCGGCACCCCAGATGAGATGCGGCCGCAGCGCCACGGTGAGAAGGCCCGAATGCCCGTTGGATTCTAGGACGAGACGCTCCGCCTCGGCCTTAGTGCGCGCGTATTCCGACAGGTAGTGGTTCGGATAGGGCACGCTCTCGTCGGAGTTTTCCATATCTCCGCCGGCAAAGACGACGCTGGGCGTACTTGTGAAAATGAGTTTATCGATGTGGTTATCGAGGCAGGCGTTGATGACGTTCTCGGTGCCCCGCACATTAATGGCGCGGAACATCGAGGCCGGTCCCCAGATTCCCGGCACCGCGGCGGCGTGAAACACCGCGTCGCAGCCGGAAAAGGCGTCACTGACTGCCGGGGCATCGCGAATATCGGCGCGCACCTGGCAAATTTCCGCAGGCAAATGGGGGTAAAAGCGGCGGCCGAGAACCAGGACTTCGATATCCTCGGCAAGGAGTTGGCGGGCCAGTTCGCTGCCCAGGAAACCGCCCCCTCCGGTCACCAGAACACGCACAGGCCGTCTCGCGGATTCAAGCGGTGGGGATGGAGAGGGAAGCGCTGGCATCGAGGCTGAGCGGGTCGGCCCCCTGCCGGTCGCCGCGCAGGTAGCGGTGGTAACCGGCGCAGGCGATCATCGCCGCATTGTCGGTGCAAAAAACCGGTTCCGGGAAAAATACCTGAACGCCACGCCGCTCGCCCTCGGCCTGCATGGCACGGCGCAAAGCGCCGTTGGCCGCCACGCCGCCGGTCATCACCAGGTTTTGAATGCCTTCCCGTTCGCAGGCCATGAAGGCCTTGCGCACCAGAACGTCGATCACCGCGTCCTGAAAACAAGCGGCGACATCCTCCGCGGTGAGGCCCGGGCCGCTCTGTTCGACCTTGTGCCGAACGGCGGTTTTAAGCCCGCTGAAACTGAAGTCGAGCGAGCCGGGTTCAAGAAGAGAACGCGGAAAACGATGCGCGGAAACATCGCCCTTTGCCGCCAGCCGCTCAATGGGGGGACCGCCGGGATAACCGAGGTTCAGCATGCGCGCAACCTTGTCGAAGGATTCGCCGGCGGCGTCGTCGCGGGTACGGCCAAGAAGCGTGTAGGTGATAAAATCGTCTACCCGGTAGAGTTCGGTGTGGCCGCCGGAGATGCCGAGGGAAACGTACGGGAAAACGACCTCCTCCTGAAGGAAAATCGCCAGCAGGTGGCCTTCGAGGTGATTGACGCCGATAAGCGGAATTCCTCCAGCATACGCCAACCCCTTGGCGACATTGAGCCCGACCAGCAAGGAACTCATGAGGCCCGGCCCGCGCGTGACGGC
>CP070799.1:1025375-1029473 GCA_020343535.1 Nitrospinaceae bacterium
GATCGAAAACGAGAACCGGGATATCCGCCTCGAAGGCCACGTCCGGCTGGTGGGCCAGCCGAGCGTGCTGATTGAGCACATTGAGAGCGCCAGCCAGGCGGCCCCCGTACAATGAGAGAAAGCGCCCAGAACGTGCATTCAGCCCGCCGCATTTCGATGATCACCGCCCTCCTTCTCCTGCTGTTTCCGGCAGCCCTTGCCCAAGGGGCGGACAAAAATCCGCTAAAAAATGACAAACCCATCGAAATCACCTCCGAACGAATGCGTTCGGAAAACGGCGGCGAGAAAATCATATTCTCCGGCAACGTCGTGGGCATCTGGGGAGACCTGAAAATCACCTCCAACGTGCTGGAAATCCGCACCTCGGAGAATAAACAGATGACCGACGAAATTGTCGCCATCGGCAATGTGGTCATCATCCGGGACCAGAAAAGAGCCACCGGCGACAAGGCGGTCTACCTCGACAAGCAGCAGCAGATCATTCTGACCGGCAGCCCCCACGCCACCGCGTGGGAAGATCAAAATGTCATCGAAGGCCGGGAGATGATCTTCCTGCTGGATAAAGATCGTTTCGTGGTCAACGATCGGGTGAAGATGAAATTCTATCCCCAAAATGATACCACCGTCCCGGACGACAAAAACCTCTGGGTCGATGCGAAAAAATAAATCAACTTACACAGCAAGAACACCGTGACAGGCCTTAGAGCGTTGAACTTGGTGAAGAGCTTCAAGAAGCGCCAGGTCGTGAAAAGCGTCAGCATCGACGTTCAGCAAGGGGAGATCGTCGGCCTGCTCGGCCCCAACGGCGCCGGCAAAACCACGACGTTCTACATGGTTGTCGGCCTCACCCGGCCCGACACCGGTCAGGTGGTGCTCGAGGGCGAGGATATCACGCGGCTGCCCATGCACCTGCGTGCGAAAAAAGGAATGAGTTACCTGCCCCAGGAAGCATCGGTGTTCCGCAACCTCACGGTGGAGGAAAACGTACTGGCGGTGCTCGAGTCCAAGGAAGTTTCGAGTTTCGATCGCAAGAAAAAGGCGCGCGCCTTGCTCAGGGAACTCAACATCCTGCACATCAAGAACGCCAAGGCGTACACTCTTTCCGGCGGCGAGCGCCGGCGGGTGGAGATCAGCCGCGCGCTGGCGACATCGCCGCTGTTCATCCTGCTGGACGAGCCTTTCGCGGGGGTCGATCCCATCGCGGTGGCTGATATCCAGTCGATCGTGGCGCATTTAAAGGACCGGGGCATCGGCGTGCTAATCACCGATCATAACGTGCGCGAGACGCTCAGCATCATCGATCGCGCTTACATTATCAACGAGGGGGAAATCATCGCCTCGGGGCTGCCCTCTCAAGTATCGCAGGACAAGAAGGTCAAGGAATTTTACCTCGGCCATCAGTTCACCTTTTAGCCGGAAGGAACGTTTTTCATGGCGATGGAAATGCGGCTGAACCTGAAAATGGTCCCGAAGCTGGTGATGACGCCCATGCTTCAGCAGGCCATCAAGCTCCTACCGCTGGCGCGTCTGGAACTGGCCCAGCTCGTGCGCCAGGAAATCACCGAAAACCCGATCCTCGAAGAACTCCTTGACGATGACGACGAGAAAGAAACCGCCGAAGAGCCCGAGGCCGCCCCGGCGGAGGCGGAATCCGCCCCAGCGGAGCAGGAGCCGCTCAATCAGGAGCTGGACTGGGACAATTTCATCCAGAGCAATATTGACCGCGGCAGTTCGGTGGACAGCTACACGGAAAACCCCTCCATCGAGGCCACATTCAAGAAGGACCCCTCCCTCGCCGACCATCTGCACTGGCAGCTCAACCTCTCGGTGCAATCGGAGGCCGACAAATTCCTCGGCGCGTGCATCATCGGCAACATTCAAAACGACGGCTACCTGTGCGCCGGGCTGGAGGAGATCGCCGGCATTGCCGGGTGCTCCATCGAAGAGGTGCGGCGGATGCTTGCCGTCATTCAGGGTTTCGAGCCGACCGGGGTGGCCGCCTCATCGCTCCAGGAATGCCTGCTGATACAGCTCAAGGCGCTGCCCGAGCGCGACCACCTGGCGGAGAAGCTCGTCGAATCCTACCTGGATAGGCTGGAGGATCGTTTTCTGCAAAAGATCGCCTCGGAGCTGAATGTCCATATCGAAAAAGTCCTGTCCGCCGTCCAGACCATCCGCACCCTGGACCCGAAACCCGGGCTGCAAATCAATTCCGAGCAAATCGATTACGTCACGCCGGACATCACCGTGATCCGGACCGCCGAGGGCTACGACATCGCGCTCAACGACGAGGGCGTCCCCCGGCTCAGGATCAACCCCTTCTACCACGACATGCTCACCCACACCCAGGAAGGCCAAACCCGCGAGTATCTGGAGAACAAATACCGCTCTGCCCTCTGGCTGATCAAGAGCATCGACCAGCGCCGGCAAACCATTCACAAGGTCGGCAAGAGCATTGTCAAATTGCAGAAAGAGTTTCTCGACCATGGCCTATCCTACCTCAAGCCCATGGTGCTCAAGGACGTGGCGCGGGACATCGGCATGCACGAATCCACGGTGAGCCGTATCACCACCAATAAATACATAGACACGCCGCAAGGCATTTTCGAGCTGAAATTCTTCTTCCACAGCGGCATCAAATCCTATATGGGCAACAGTCTGTCATCCATCCGCGTCAAGAACATGATCAAGGAGGTCATCACCGAGGAAGACCCCCAGCGTCCCTACACCGACGACGAAATGGTGCAGGTGCTGATGCGCAAGAACGCTAAAATTGCCCGGCGGACGATCACCAAATACCGCAAGGAACTCAACATCCCGCCGGCCAGCAAGAGAAAGAAAATATTTTAACCCCGCAGCCTTTCGCGGCTTGAATTTGCCTCCGTTTATGGGCTATTCTAGGACCCCTGCCGCCAATGAAATCATTACGGAATCCAGGAGAAATTCATGAAACTGACGGTTACCGGTCGCAATATCGACATCACCCAGGCCATTCGCGACCACCTGAACCACAAAATGGAGAAAACCCTCAAGGATCTGGGCGAACCTGCCGACGTGCACGTGGCCCTGGCCGTGGAAAAACACCGGCATTTTTCCGAAATCACCATTAAAACCAAGGGGGACACCGTCCACGTGGAAGAGGAAACCACCGACTTGTACACCTCGATGGACAACGCCCTGGTGAAGGCCGAAAAGCAGCTCAGGAAGCACAGAAATCGCCAGAAGGACCTTAAGATGAAGAAGGCTGTCGCCGAAAAAAACAAGACGTTCGAATGACCACCTTCCAGATACGATCGCACAACGGCAGCCCCATCCATGAAAATTAGCGAAATTCTTAAAGGAGACTTCATCATCCCCGATCTGGCCGCCCGGGAGAAAATCGGCGTGATCGAGGAACTCACAAGGTTCCTGAAAAATAATGGCACCATCGAAGACCGCGAGGCCCTTACCCAGGCTCTCATGGAGCGCGAAAAACTGGGCAGCACGGGAATCGGCGAATGCGTCGCCATTCCGCACGCCAAATCGCAGGAGATCGGCCAAATCCTCGTGTTATTCGCACGCTCCACCACCGGGGTCGATTTCGATTCGCTGGACCAGAAGCCCGTCCACTTTGTTTGCCTGGTCATCGCTCCCACGGCTTCCACCGGCCACCATCTGAAAGCGCTGGCGCGGATCAGCCGGCTTCTCAAGAGCGAAAGCCTGCGCGAGGAAATCCTGAAAGCCACGGATGCCAGCGCCATCCATGCGGCCATCCTCGAAGAAGATTCGAAGTTCATTTAACCCGCCCCGCCGGGGCGGTTTGGCGGGCGCAGCGTGCGCCCCATCCACAACCCATGGCAATTAACCCATTCAACGGAATCGCAGTATCCAGCGGCGTGGCCATCGGCAAGGCGCACCTTCTCGACCGGTCCAAGCTGTGCATTCTCAAGCACCGCCTCGACGCCGGCGCCATCGAGGACGAGGTTCTCCGCTTCCGCGAAGCCATCAAGAAAACCAAACTGCAGATGCAGGAGATCAAGAAGCGCGCGCAGAAAGTCGCGGACAAGTACGCCGTCATCCTCGACACCTACACCCTGCTTCTGGAAGACGAAATCCTGG
>CP070799.1:1029573-1033649 GCA_020343535.1 Nitrospinaceae bacterium
TCCTATCGGTGACGGGCAAAGGAAGCTTGAGAACCCGGGCCCGATACCCCTCGGATTCTTCTAAACTAACTATAATCCAAGGACTTGTCAATGAGGAACGGTGCCGCCCCCGGCGCCCTGGGGGCATTTGAAGCGATTCTCCGCGGGTTTTTCGCCGCCGGTCCGGAAAACTACGGTATAGTGTAGGCGAAAATTTCTGGCCCGAACCATGACCTATCGCAATCCCGTCCCGACGGTGGACATCATTATCGAGATGGAGAACCAGGAGATCGTGCTCATCGAGCGAAAAAACGAACCGCGGGGCTGGGCGCTTCCCGGGGGCTTCGTGGATTACGGCGAGAGCCTTGAGCAGGCGGCGGTTCGGGAAGCGCTCGAGGAAACCGGCCTCGACGTCAAGCTCCGGGGTCAGTTTCATACCTATTCGGACCCCCGCCGCGACCCGCGCCAACATACGATTTCCACGGTCTTCATCGCGCAGGGTTCGGGCGCGCTCCGCGCCGCTTCCGATGCCGCGCGGGCGGAGCGGTTCCGGGAGGACGCCCTGCCCCGGCCTTTGGCTTTCGACCACGCACGCATCCTCCAGGACTATTTCGAGCTTCGCCGCCACGTTCCCGAACCTTCGGTCGCCAAGCAGGTGCTTCCCTGAGCCCGCCGCCTTCCATGCCCCTGAAACGGTTTCTCGCGGCCTGTCTGCTGGCCGCCCTGTCCCTCGCAGGCCCGGTCCGCGCTTCGGACCTTGCCGGTTACACGGATGTTTTGTGGAATCATTTGAAGGCGTTGGCGGCGCTCGGCCCGCGCAACCCGGGCAGCGCCGGTTACCGCGCGGCGCAGGACATGATCCGGTCTGTCGGCGCCCGCTATGCGGACGCCGTGGTGGAGCAGGAATTCGACCTTCTTTCGCAGCCGGACCGCCCCGTGAGGATGACCAACCTGATCCTCAAGTTCAATGGCGATGGGAAAACGCGGCCGCTTCTCATCGGCGCGCATTATGACACCCGCCCCTTCGCCGACGAGGAATTCAACCCAGCCGCCCACCGCGAGCCCATTCAAGGCGTCAACGACGGCGGCTCGGGAACGGCGATTCTGCTCGGCCTCGCCCGCTACCTGAAGGAGCATCCGCCGCGTCGACCGGTGCACCTGGTGTTCTTCGACGGCGAGGATTATGGCGCCAAGGATTCAAGCGACAAGCTTCTGGGCTCGCTGCATTATGCAAAAACGCTCGAGCAGCAAGCCCCCGGGACCTGGCCCTACGCAGTGATCGTCGTCGATATGGTCGGAGACCGAGATCTGGAAATTTACAAGGAAATCCACTCCCTGAAAAACGCCCGCTGGCTGGTGGACCTGCTGTTCGACGCGGCGCGAAAAAAAAACCTGCCGCAATTCAAGGAGCAGATCAAGTACAAAATTTTCGACGACCATTACCCCTTCATCGCACTGGGCATCCCCTCGGTGGTTTTGATCGACTTCGACTATCCCTATTGGCACACGCTGGCGGACACCCTGGATAAATGCTCGCCCGAGAGCCTGGCGGCGGCGTTTGCGGTGGTGGTGGAGGCGGCCGGAGAAATCTGACCGGGGGTCAATGCTGGCGGGCGGGCGCCAACCGGTTGAGCTTTTCCTTCGCTTCGGCGTTCTCCGGGTCCATTTCGAGAATGATCCGGAGCTGGCGCTCCGCTTCGGCATTGTTGTCCTTTTGCCGATGAATTTCGTAGAGCTTCCAGTGCATGGCCAGGAATTCCACCCCCATCGCCACCGAACGGTTGTAGGCGTCTTCGGCTTCATCCATCCTGCCGAGGGAAAAATAGGCGTTGCCCAGGTTGAAGTAGGCGACGGCGAATTCCGGATCGAGCTGGAGGGCTTTTTCAAGGAGCGGCCGCGCTTCCTTCGACCGCCCGAGCTTGTTCAGCACCGCACCCAGATTGGACAGGCCCTGAACGAAGTTGGGGTAAACCTTTAGGGCGCGCTCGAAGGTGACGAGGGCTTTCTCCTCCTGCCCGGTGCGGAAATAAAAGCCCCCCAAGTTGGAGAGCGCTTCGGGAAAATTCGGATGTATGGCGAGGGCTTTTTCATAACTGGCGATGGCCTGATCCATGTCGCCCAGGTCCCTTTGAATCACCGCCATGTCGTAATGCGCCAGTGCGAACCCGGAGTCCCGGCTCAGAACTTCCTCGTACGCTTTGCGTGCCCCGTCCAGATCGCCCATGGCGTAGAGCAGAAAATTGCCTCGGTAGTAGAGCGCCTCTTTGGAGTTTTTGTCCTCCTCCAGGAGTTCGGCGAACGCGCGGTGCTTGCTTGCCGCGAGCAAGGGCTTGATCTCATCGATGGGCAGCGCCAAGTTGATAGAGCGGCCGGCGAGGGTGGCGATGCCCACCACCTTGTTGTCCCGGTCGATGAGCGGCCCGCCGCTGAAGCCTGGGCCGAAGGGTGTGCTGGTGTAGATATAGGAAAAATCGGGGTACGCCTGCGGGTGCAGGCCGAGCACAAAACCGTAGGTCTGCAGCACGCGGCCCGGGCCCTCTTCCGGCGCTTCGGCGGAAAAGCCGAGCGCGCTGGTGTAATCGAAGGTTGCGAGGCGGCCCGAGTCGCCGATTTCGAGGGTCGAGTAGAACCCCTTCTCCAGCTGAAGCAGGGCGAAATCGCGCTTGCGGTCGACATTCAGAACCGCGTCGACGGCCACGCGGCGGCCGTCGGGAAAAAGGGCGTCGATGCCGGTGGCGTCCACCAGAACGTGATAGTTGGTCACGAGCACGCCTTCGGGGTCCACCACAAAACCGGTGCCGGCGGCGATGGTCTCGCCGCTGGCATTTTTCACCACCAGCTGGGCGACGGCGTTCTTGTTCGCCTCATGCGCCAGGCCCGCGCCGGGCGCAAGCGCGAGGATCAGCATCACGGCCAACCACACGGCCACCTGCCGGAGCCCACGCTTCATTTTCGTCTGCAAGAAATGTTCGCGCCGCATATTCCTGATCCTGTGATTTAAATCCCGTGAATACAAAGATTCTATAAGGACGGGAGGGGGATTACAACCCCATTCGCCACTGGCAAAAAGCCGGTTCCGCCGGGAAAAACGGGCCACGGCGCGAAACAAAAAAAAATGCTGCCTCTTGCGAGGCAGCATTCATTCGTTACTTGGTAAAACTCTGCTTACTTCACGGTCACTTTCACAGCAGTGGTGATCGCCGGGCTGTAAGGAACGTGGTTGCCTTTCGCGAACAGAGCGCGAATGGTGTGGCCACCCGCATCCAGGGTGAGCTCCTTGCAGGTGGAACCGTCGCCCATGTGAATGTGGTTGGCATCCTTGCCTATGGGCTTGCTGAGGTCGGCGGGCACGTCGACGTCGACCAGCAGGTGATGATGGCCCTTGCCGTCATTGACACCATTTTTAGCCGGCTCCACTTCCACACCGCTCGTTTCCATGCACACTTTCACCGGGTTCGAAACCGTCGCGCCATCGGCCGGTTCGGTGATGGTTACCGAGCCGCCTGCCTGCGCGGACACACCGGTGACCAGAACGAGCGCCAACGCCGCCATCCAACCAAAAGATAACTTTTTAATCATTCCTTTACTCCTTCGAGTTGTTAAATAAACATATGCCGGTTATTTAATCCCGGCCTTCTTAAATGACAGCCCGCCCGGCGAAGCGGCCAAGCCTTCTTGAGCCACCGCTCTGCCCTCGTCAAGCCGATCACAGATGTGATTCTAGTGAGAATACTCCGTATTAGGATTGAAATGCGAGAAAAAAGTTTCAACTTTTTTTATTTTCAAGACAAGCCGCTTCGGGCGTGGCGAAACTTCTGCTTCAAGACGCTGACACAACTTAAGGACAATCCTTTCGAGTATAAACCGCTTTCCCCGAAGCGGGTGTGACCCCTGTCACAACCCACGACAATGGATGAGGGGCCGGGGGAATATATACCCGCAGGACAAAAACGGGCCCCGTGAGTCCAGCGGCGTTTTCCGCTAACCGCGTGCGACGCACGCCCCGGATAATGCGTCAGCGTTCCAGCCCCCTCCCTCCACAGCCTCCCTCGATTCGCCAGAGTTTTGACGCATCGAGGCCGTAAAACCCCGTCCTA
>CP070799.1:1033749-1037813 GCA_020343535.1 Nitrospinaceae bacterium
CTTGCGGAAAAATGCCGGCGGCGTATTCGAGCGCCTCGCTCACCTGATCGGCGGGAACCAGTTCGCCCGATTGCACCGACCCCGCGAAGCCGCCAAGGGGGAAATTCAGGAGATCGAGGCCGGCGGCATACATGCGGTCCATCACCTGTTTTTCCATGGGGGGAAAGCCCTTGAGGGCGACAAAGGTGGTGAATTTTTTCTTGACCGCCTCCACCACCGGCGCAAGAAGGCGGAAGCCGCGGTCCCTCTCCTCGCAATAGTCCATGTTAAGCTGCACCAGATCGGCCGCACCTTCCTCGAACGCCGACTGGACGATGGACAAAATGGCTTCCTGCGACAGATTAAGTTTTTGCCCGCCTCCCATCACGCGCAGAAAAATGTTCAGGCAGTAGCCGTCGAGACATACGTTTTCAGACAGCGGCGTGCGCTCCATCATCTGGCTCTTGATGAACATGGGCAGCGGGATGACAGCCACCTCCCCGCCTCCCCGCGGACCGCTCAGGCGAAGCCGCCCCTCTTCGACACGAAGCTCCAGGCTGCCCTCGGCGTACGGCTTGAGGACCACCTTCACGATGAAATCCTCGGCGAGCGCGAGGGAAATTTCCTCCCCCGGGTTGCCCGAGCAGATGCCAAGCGACACCTCGGGGTACGCCCTCACCTCCTCGGGGAGGTAGAGCCCGCGTCGAATCAGCTCCATTTTCAACCGGCCGTAGTTTTCCATGAACAGGGTTGCTCGTTCCAGTTCCTATCGCAAAGGCGGGGGATCAAAGACGGTCCAGAATCTTCTGATGGATGCCCCCAAAGCCGCCGGAAGACATCACCAGGACAACGTCCCTGTCCTGCCTGTTGGCGGCAATGAAGTCGACGATGGCTTCCACGTCGGGAATATAGTCCGCCCGCCCGCCCGCCGCGCAGATATCCCGCACCACGCGTTCGGGGTCCAGACGATCGGCGGGGGCAATGCCATCCGGAGCGAACAAACCGGCCATCACCACGCGGTCGGCGCGCCGGAAACTCGCGGGGAACGCCGCCTGAAACACGTTGCGCCGGGACGTCGCCGAACGCGGCTCGAAAACCGCCCAAACGCGGCTCTCGGGAAACGCCTCCTTCACCGCCTCGATGGTGAGGTCGATGGCCGTCGGATGGTGGGCGAAATCGTCGATGACGGTGACGCCGTTTTTCTCGCCGACCACGTCCTGCCGGCGGCGAATGCCCTTGAACCCTTCAAACGCCCGGCACACCTCGCCAGCGGGCAACCCGAGGCGAATGGCCAGCGCCGCCACCGCCACCGCGTTTTCCCCGTTATGACGGCCGATCATCGGCAAGCGCACCTCGCCCTGAACGCGGCCCAGGTGCACCAGATCGAACCGGCCCTCCCCCGAGGCGAACCTGTAGTTTTCGCCGCGCCAGTCGGCGCCGGGGTCCAGGCCGTAGGTCTCCACCGGGCAGCGCACCGCCTGAAGGACATCGGTTGCGTGTGGGTCCTTGAATTTTACCAGCAAACAGCCTTCCTCAGGAAGCAATTCGACGAACTTTCTGAAAGCTCCCTTAATGTGGTCGAGGTCCTTGAAGATATCGGCATGGTCGAACTCCACCCCGGTGAGGATGGCCCCGTACGGCCGGTAGTGAAGGAACTTCGCCTCCTTGTCAAAAAACGCGGTGTCGTATTCGTCGCCCTCGGTGACAAAATAATCGTCCTTCGGCACACGGTAGTTGAGGTCGAAATTCTTGAGCCAGCCGCCGACCATGAACCCCGGCTGGCGGCCCATGGCATGGAGCACCCATGAAAGGAGCGCCGTGGTCGTCGTCTTGCCGTGCGTTCCTGCCACCACGAGAGACTTTCTCCCGGCAAGGAAAAACCGCGCCAGCGCGTCGGGAAACGAGGTATAGGAAAGCCCGGCCGCAAGCACCGCCTGCACTTCGGGGTTCGTCTTCGACACGGCATTGCCGATGACCACAAGATCGACGGTGCGCGGAATGTTTTCCGCGCGATACCCTGGCTTGACCTCGATGCCCTGATCGGCCAGCAGCGTGCTCATGGGGGGATAGATGTTGCTGTCGGACCCAGAAACGTTGAAACCGGCTTCCTTGAGCAACCCGGCCAGCGACGCCATGCCCGTCCCACAGATAGCGATAAGGTAAATATTTTTAATACCTTGTGGAGTCATAGAAGGAGAAATTGTAGTTCCTGCCCTGGGGAAAGTCAACCCTGGCGGCGGGCGCAGGAAGCGGTAAAAGGCCTTGAAAAGTTCCTGGAAATGGCCTCCAATATCGATAGGCTGGGGTCCCGCGCACGTCGCGGCGCCCGGCGACCGTTCAAATAATGCAAAGGATGCCCGCCATGCCCGTCCCCCGTGGTTTTCAGCGTTGTTGCGTATTGGTTATTTTCTGGTGTATGTCCGCTCCCACAGCCGCGGCGTGGGCTGAAGAAATCGCAGTGATCCTCGATGCCGGAGAACAGGCGCTGGCCGCCGGCGATTCGGAGGGAGCCAGCCGCCTGTTCGCCGAGGCGGTGGATCAGGAACCGCAAAATTACCTGGCGCTTCGTGGCTTGGCCGAAGCGCAGATCGCGCTCGGAAATTACAGCGAGGCAGAGGCACTGCTCGACCGCATCCTCAAAATGCCCGCCGCGCACGGCCGCGATATCCGCGTCGTGGCTCCCGGCGACACCACCAGCCGCCCCGCCGAGCTGGTGGACGAAACGGTGATGGCGGTGGATGAAACCTCCGGCGATGAAGATATGGGCAGCCTGAACAAATTTCTCAAAAGCGCCCCCAAGGAGCCTGTGCCGCACTACCGGGTGAACTTCAAGGACACCGGTGAAATGAAACTTCTGCCCAAGAGCAAAACCCGCATCGAATATCGGGGCCTGCCCACCGCCACCCGCGAGCAAGTGACCGCCCTCAAAACTGAGGTGCAAAGGAGGATCATCTCCTCCGGGGAAAAATTCACCGTGGAGGAGGACCTGGTGGACATCGCCGGGGGCTGCTTCCGCATGGGCAGCGATACGGGCGACCCGGACGAGCAGCCGGTGCACGAAGTCTGCCTGTCCGCCTTTCGCATCGGCCGCTACGAAGTGCGGCAAAAAAATTTTCAAGCGGTGATGGGCTTCAATCCGTCCCAGCATGTGGGCGGCGAGTTGCCGGTGGACAGTGTCACCTGGGGCGGCGCCCGCGACTACTGCCGCAAACTCGGGCTGCGCCTGCCCCGGGAAGCCGAATGGGAATTCGCCGCTCGCGCTGGAACCACCACGGAGTTTTACTGGGGCGACGAAGTTACGGGCGGCGAAGGAAACTTCTGCGACAGCGCCTGCGAACTTAACATCCGCGATGCCGGTTTGACCGACGGCCACAAGCACACCGCGCCTGTCGGCTCCTTCCCACCGAACACCCATGGCCTTTTCGACATGGCGGGCAACGTCAGCGAATGGGTCCAAGACTGGATGGACGTGGGCTACTACCGCGTAAGCCCGCGCAACGACCCGCCCGGCGCGCGCGCCGACCTCGAGGCCTGCCAGGGCGAGGCCTGTCTCGGCGCCTTTTCCATCACGCAAAAGGTTTACCGAGGCGGGTCCTGGAACCAGGGGGCGCGGGAAATGCGCTCGGCCAACCGGCGCGACTCGCACATCCAGCTTCGGCCCGAGGGCACCGGCTTCCGCTGCGCGGCAGACTGATTCAGGTCACGTATTTTGTGAGATCGGAGAAGTGTTCGAGCAGCGCGTCCGGGTCCGCCTCCCGAAGCCGCTCTCTCGGGCTGTTGCCATAGCAGACGGCCAGGGTGCGTACGCCGGCGGCGCGTCCGGTGGCGATGTCCACCGGGCTGTCGCCCACCATCACCGCTTCGCGCGCAGGGACACCCAAGCGATCCATGATGCGGTTCAAACCCGCCGGGTCGGGCTTTTGCTGAGCGAGGGTGTCGCCACCGACAATCTCCTGAAAGGGGGCGGCGAAATCGAGACGGGTGAGGATGGCGCGGACGAAATCCTCCGGCTTATTGGAGCAGATCGCCTGTTTCCGGCCGGCAAACCCCAGCACCGTTTCGCGCACGCCGGGGTAAAGACGGGT
>CP070799.1:1037913-1041971 GCA_020343535.1 Nitrospinaceae bacterium
GGCCAGCCGGCGCTGATCCATTGACGCCTCCTTGCACCGGCTCACCAATCGACTGAGCGATTCGACCCTGTTGTTTGCGGCCTCAAGTTCTTTCAGGAGTTCCATTCTGGATTTTTGACGGTAATCGCAGGGATTGTTCATCGCGGTTTTTTTATTGCCTTGCCTGTTCATAACGACAGTGATTGAATGATGAAAATTCATTGGATTGCCATTCAATGTTCACGGTGGAGCCCCCGCGGGTGGGGTCAACCCGGCATCCCCTGGAGCATCTCCCCCCCCCCCGCGGGGGGAACGTCAGGCGGAATTGTCCCGGTCCCGCGAGTAATCGTAACTGTCAGTTTCGCGGATGAAGTCGAACACAGGCGACTCACCGGTCTTCCCCTTCTCGCTCTCGGATTCGGGAGTGGCCATTTGGCCGCTGGCAGGGCTTGAGCCCATGAATTCGGAAGGCTCGGCGGGCGGAGGGGTTCTCTCGTCAATGAACGACTTCCAGACGGAGTGACGGTCCAAGGTGCTGTTGGCAGGTTCATCAGCCAGAGCGCCGCTGGAAGCGATGGCGAAGGTGAATATCGCGATCATCAGAACCATTAACTTTTTCATGACAAACCTCCATAAAATGAAAAAGTTAATCATGGCGGGGTGCTCGGTTGCCCGCGGCGGATTGTATCTCCAGTGGCTCATTGCGGCCGGCCACTCAGGGGAACCGTTCCCGATTCTAAAAATAAAATGGTGTCGAAAGCAGTCAAGTTTATTAATAATTTTTAATTCTTTCCGCTTGCATCCGAAACAATCCGGGTTGTAACGCCCGATCCGACAGGAAGGGGATGGGGGCGGTAATCGCGGAAAGAATAAGCTGGGGAAGCAAGGCGTTGAATGATCAAAATCAAGCAACGGCGAGCAGGCCTTCTAAAAATCCCGCCCATGAGGCATAATTGAGCGCGAATCCGTCAACCCTGGACCCAAGACCATGAAACCATCGACCCGCAAACCTCCGGCCGAACAGCGGGCGCGTTCTCACTCCCGGCTTGCCGGGGTCCTCATCCTGCTGGCGGTGGCGGTGGTGGGCTGCGGTGGCAAGGAAGAAGCCGGAGACGGCGCACGTCCCGCCCTGTCTCCGAAAGCCCTGATGGAGCGCGCCGCGGAACGCGAGCGCGTCGGCGCCTACGCCGAAGCCATTGAGGACCTGCAGAAGGCGCTTCAGGCCGAACCGGAAAATACGGATGCGCACGAGCAGGTGGCCCGCGTTTACGATGCGTGGGACAAGCGCGAGGAGGCCATCGCCGCCTACCAGAAAGTGCTCGGCCTCAAGCCCGGCCGCGAGAGCGCCCGCATGGGGCTGGCTGCCGTTTATTCGCGGCAGACGCGGAACCTGCTTGCCGCGAGCGAATACCTGAAAGTCGCTAAAACCAGGCCCGGCGACGCCGAACTCCATTTCAAGATCGCCCTCGAATACTGGTATGCGCAGAATCTGCTCGAGACCGTTCGGCATTACCAGAAGGTCATCGAACTCGTGCCGGATTATGTTCAGGCCCACCTCAACCTGGCGAGCGTCTACGAGCGGCAGAAAAAGTGGGACTTGGCCATGCGCGAGCTCGACCTCGCCATAAAACTCGGGCGCGAGAAGAACGACGAACAGGCCATCGCCATCGCCGAGCGCAAGCTGAAGTTTATTCAGGGGCGGGAAAGCATGACGGCGGAAGAGCTTGACCGCAAGACTCAGCCTCCGTTCAATTGAGCGCCCTTAAGGCAGGCCGCCCAGGATATTGCCAAGCATCTTCGCCATCTCCCGAATTGCCTGCTCCCCGTTGCCTTGAAACGCCGAGCCGTGCATGGGGAGGATGACATCCGGTTTAAGGTCGGCCAGACCCGTGAGGATCGATTCGGTGCGCGGCGTGTAGGGCAGGTAATGCGCGAAGGGGCCCGCGTTGTATTCGACCAGCGCCTCGCGAAACCGGCCGACGATGCTTTCCCGGGTGATCGGCTCGCGTTCGCCCACCTGGTGGAACAGGTCGGAACAAAAAAGCGCGCGGGTGGTCTCCTCGAACAGCATTCCCGCGTCCCAGGCGTGCGGCACCTGTGGCGTGGCGCGGTAGCGAAAACGGCGTTTCCCAGTTTCCAGAACCTCGCCGTCCTGAAGCACCCGCGCCGGGCGCACGGCAAAATCGTTGACGTTGACCAGCGCCGCCACCATGCCGCATGCCGCCTCGGCCCTGGGGGCGGTCTCCAGCCATTCGTTGAGCGCGCCGCACTCGTCCGCCTCGAAATGACTGAAGCCGATCCAGCGGATCGACGCCGGGTCGAGCACCTCGGTCACTGCCGTCTTCACCGCCGGGAACAGACCGCGCATGCCCGTGTGGTAGAGCAGCGGCTGCTCGTCCTTCACCAGGAACTGGTTGAACCCGAGGTTGAACTCTGGAATGAACGTCGAGATGCGGAACACATCCGGCGCGATTTCGTTGACGATGGTACGGGACATGCGGTTTATACCCTTGGTGGAAAGTTTTACTAAAAATCCGGCAGCGCTCAAGCCTCCATGCCAAGCATGCGGGCGAAGCCGGACGGCAAGTCTCCCTCTATTTTCCGCCGGGCGGCTGGCGGGGTCAACAGCGTATTTATGGCGCGCTGGGCAGGGCCCGTTCGAGGCGCTGGGTAAGGACGGCGAAGTCAGAGAACAGAAAGACGCGGCCACCGCCGATGCATTGAGGCAAGGGAATAGGATAATTGGAAATGCGATCCATTGAACGGGGAGATGCGCAGGGTCTGCCGGAAGGAGCGCTGCCGGTCCAATAAAGGCGCTGAAATATTATGATAAGGAGCGAGAATCGTGGCAAAGAAAAAAAAGCGGGATACGCGGCTAAAAAGATTTGTCAAAGACATCTTTCTTCACACGCCTTTTTTCAAGATGGTCTGTGCGACGACCCTCCTTTGGATATTATTCTCGGGCGGGGTCTACGTTGCGGAACGGGAGATGGCGGGATCGCCCATCACCACCTATGGCGACGCCCTTTATTGGGGAATCGCCGCATTCTCCACAGCGGGCATTGCGCACGTGCCGCACTCTGGCCTGGCCAAGGCGATCGGCGGAATCTGGATCGTTCTCGGCTCGGTGCTTTTTTTCGGCACCATCGTATCCACCATAACGACCTATTTCATGCGGCCGATGCAGCGGCCCGCCAAAAGGATCATCGACACCATCGAGTACAACCTCGAGCAGCTCGACAACCTGACCCTCGAAGAGCTCGACCTGTTGAGGGAAACCGTGGATACCCTCATCCAGCATGTCGAGAAATTGAAGGGAAAATCGGCGGACGATTGATAGCCCGAGCCTGTCTGTGTCTCCCTGCCGGGGCGTCCGTTTGCTGGGCGGGGCGCCCCGGCGGTTGGTCTACACCTTGACGGTCTCGACCAGGCGTTGAATGAGCTCCTCCGTCCTGACGTTTTCCGCCTCGGCCTTGAAGTTCAGGATGATGCGGTGCTCGAGAACCTGGCGGGCGACGCTCTTGATGTCGTCTATGGTGATGGCGACTCGGTTGTCCATCAGGGCGCGGGCTTTCGCGCCGAGGATCAGGTATTGGCTGGCGCGCGGGCCGGCGCCCCAGTCGATCCATTCGTCGACGAAGCTCGGCGCGCCGCCGTTCTGTTTCGGCCGGGTACTTTGCACCAGGTCCACCGCGTAGTGGGCGACGTGGTCGGACACGGGCACGCGCGGCACCATGCCCTGCAACTCCTGAACGCGCTGGGCGTTGAGCACGACGTTGATCTCTGGGTGATGGCCGGAGGTCGTCGACATGGCGATCTCGACTTCCTGCTCTCGCGTCGGGTAGGCGACGTTTATGATGAACATGAAGCGGTCGAGCTGGGCCTCGGGCAGTGGGTAGGTGCCTTCGTGCTCGATGGGGTTCTGCGTGGCGAACACGAGGAACGGCTGGTCGAGCGGGTAGGTGGTGCCGCCCACCGTCACCTGATGCTCCTGCATGGCCTGCAATAGCGCGGCCTGGGTTTTTGGCGGCGTGCGGTTGATTTCATCGGCAAGGATGATATTGGCGAACACCGGGCCC
>CP070799.1:1042071-1046088 GCA_020343535.1 Nitrospinaceae bacterium
AGCGCACGCGTCATCGACGCCGCCGGCCTGGTGGTGGCGCCTGGTTTCATCGACATGCACGTACACTTCCGCGAACCGGGCTTCGAGTACAAGGAAACCATCCAGACCGGCTGCGAGTCCGCCGCCGCCGGCGGGGTGACTTCGGTGGCTGTGATGCCCAACACCAACCCTGTCAACGACACCCGCTCGGTCACCGAATGGATTCTGGCCCAAGCCAAAAGGCATGGCGTCGTCAACGTGTACGCCATCGGCGCCATCACTCAGGGACTGAAGGGCGAGCGGCTCGCGGAGCTGGCCGACCTGAAGGACGCCGGCGTGGTGGGTTATTCCGACGACGGCCGCCCGGTGATGAACAGTGATCTGATGCGCCGCGCTTTCGAGTACAGCCGCATGTGCGGCCTGCCCTGCATTCAACACAGCGAAATTCTGGAGCTCACCGCCGGCGGCTCGATGAACGAAGGGCCGGTGGCCACCGAACTCGGGCTCAAGGGCATGCCCACCGAGGCGGAGGATATCATGGTGTACCGCGACATCGCCCTGCTGCAAAAAACAGGCGGCCGCCTGCATGTGGCGCATATCTCCAGCGCCGGTTCCGTCGAACTGGTGCGGCAGGCGAAGCAACGCGGCCTGCCCGTCACCGCCGAGGCCGCCCCGCACCACTTCACCCTGTCTGACGAGGCGGTGCGCGGATACGACACCAACACCAAGATGAGCCCGCCGCTAAGAGCCCGGCGGGACATCGACGCGGTCCTCGCTGGCCTCGCCGACGACACCATCGACATTATCGCCACCGACCACGCGCCGCACGACGTTGTCGACAAGCAGGTGGAGTACAGCGCCGCCTGTTTCGGCATCGTCGGTCTGGAGACCCTGTTGCCGCTCACCCTGCGCCTGGTGGAGCAAAACGTTCTCACCCTGGCGCGCGCCATGGATAAACTGACCGCCAAGCCCGCCACCTTCTTTCAGCTGGACAAAGGCACGCTCCGACACGGCGCCGATGCGGATGTGGTGGTGTTCGACCCGTCCGCCGAATATGTGATCGACGCCTCGACGTTCAAGTCGCGCAGCAAGAACACCCCGTTTAACGGCTGGACGGTTCGGGGCAAGGTGATCCACACCCTGGTGGCGGGCAAAACCGTCTATTCGGCGCCCGGCAGGGAGGACCGCCGATGAGCCGCCCCGCCCTGCTTGCCCTGGCCGATGGCAGAACCTTTCACGGACGCGCGTTCGGCGCCGATGGGGAGGCCGAAGGGGAAGTCGTTTTCAACACCAGCATGTCCGGCTATCAGGAGGTGATCACCGATCCGTCCTACTGCGGCCAGATGGTGGTGATGACCTATCCGCTGATCGGCAATTACGGGATCAACCCGGAGGACTTCGAGTCGGCCCGGCCTTTTCTGACCGGTTTCATCATCAAGGAACTTTCTGGGATTCCCAGCAATTGGCGGTCGCGCGGCACCCTCGACGAATTTTTAAGCCAGCATGGCGTTGTCGGCCTGCAAGGCATCGACACGCGGGCGCTCACCCACCACATTCGAGACAAGGGCGCGCAACAGGCCGTGATCTCCACCCGCACCCTCGACGCCAAGGCCCTAGTCGAGCGGGCGCGGAAATTGCCCGGCCTCGAAGGGCGCGACCTGGTGCGCGAAGTCACCTGCGCAGTCCCCTACGACTGGGAGGATGGAGAATGGGAACTGCTGGCCGGGGAGACCCGCGTCCGCCCACGCCCTCTTGCTGGAAAATATTACCGCGTCACCGCCTACGATTTCGGCATCAAGCAAAATATCCTGCGCAAGCTGGCCCAGGCCGGCTGTTCGGTGCGTGTGGTTCCCGCCTCCACGCCGGCGGAGGACGTGCTTGCGGAGCGGCCCGACGGCGTCTTTCTTTCCAACGGGCCGGGCGATCCGGCGGCAGTTCCCTATGCCATCGAAAACGTGCGCCGCCTGATCGGCACCGTGCCAGTATTCGGCATCTGCCTCGGCCACCAGATTCTTACCCTCGCCCTGGGCGCCGGCTCGTTCAAGCTCCGCTTCGGCCACCACGGCGGCAACCAGCCGGTGATGGATCTCGCCTCGCACAAGGTGGAAATCACCTCGCAAAATCACGGCTTCGCCATCGACCGCGGCTCCATGAAGGAGAACGTGGAGGTGACCTCCATCAACCTGAACGACGAAACCGTGGAAGGCGTGCGGCACCGCACCCTGCCCGTCTTCTCGGTGCAATACCACCCCGAGGCGTCGCCCGGCCCGCACGATTCGGACCACCTGTTCCATCAGTTCGTCCGTCTCATGGAGGCAACGCGGTGAAGCTCGCTCCCTATTACGAAGACCTCATGCATCGGGCCACCCAGCGCCGCCACTCGGAAATACTGCCGCAGGCGAAGCAGGCGTATCAGGAATCGGCGGGCGCGATTTACGACGACGACCAGGGGTATGAAAACCGCATGGGCCTGTTCATCGAATGGTTCATATTCGACCGGCTTCCCGATGACGGGTTGCCGCCGTTGTTGCAGACCCTGGCGCGGGAGGAGCGCAACCTCGGTGACCTGGAAAGGGCCGCGGCTTTTGACGAATTCCAGGGCCATGTGCACGGATTGTTCGTCCTCCTCAAGCTGAAAAAAGACCGGGTGATCGTCAGCAATTTGTTCGACGGCAAAAAATACGAAGTCCTGCAGGAGCCTGGAGACCTGATGTTCGGCAAGAACGACATCTTTCAGGCGCGGCTCCTGCCGCACCAGGGCGCGTATTATTTCTCCGGAAATTTTTGCTATCACCCTAAGGAGAGCGTCCCGTTCATTCAAGGCGAAGTCAAGAAAATCGCCGCCGAGGAGGCGGCGCTGCACAAGCAGCTGGCGGCACTGAACGGCAAGATCAAGGATCTGCACTCCCGCCTGGCGAAGGCCGATAAGGCCCTGGACAAGCTGGCGGCGAAACGCGCCAAGGGGCCGAGCGAAAAAAAAGCCGCCCGGCTCAAGCAGGAACGCGACGACATGATCTTTTCGCGGAAAAATCTTGAAAGCGAAATCGCCGGGCTCAATCAGGCACGCGAAACGCTGGAGGCGGTTAAAATCAGGCGGGGAATCGCGCAGGAGCGAGTGCGGCTGATGCACCGGCTGAGCTACATGAACCTTAAATGGGAGCGTTCACGCAATATCGCCCTCCAGGATATTTACCGAAACTGATGCCCAAACGTACCGACATTCAAAAAATATTGATCATCGGCGCAGGGCCGATCATCATCGGCCAAGCCTGCGAATTCGATTATTCGGGGACGCAGGCGTGCAAGGCCCTGAAGGAAGAGGGTTACCAGGTCATTCTGCTCAACAGCAACCCCGCCACCATCATGACCGACCCGGAATTTGCCGACCGCACTTACGTCGAGCCGGTTACGCCGCAGGCGGTGGAGAAAATCATCGCCCGCGACAGACCCGACGCCCTGCTGCCGACCATGGGCGGGCAGACCGGCCTCAACACGGCCCTTGCGGTGGCAGAGAACGGCGTCCTGGAAAAATACGGTGTGGTGCTCATCGGCGCGGACGTGCCCGCCATTAAAAAAGCGGAAGACCGGCACCTGTTCAAGGAAGCGATGGCGCGGATCGGCGTCGGGGTGGCGCCGAGCGGGCACGCTCACAGCCTCACCGAGGCCTGGTCCATCGTCAAGGAGACCGGCTTCCCGGCAATCATCCGCCCCTCGTTCACCCTGGGAGGCACGGGGGGCAGCATCGCCGGCAACGAGGAGGAATTCGAAAGCCTCGTGTCCTCCGGCCTGGCGGCGAGCCCGACGCGCGAAGTATTGATCGAAAAATCCCTGCTCGGCTGGAAGGAATACGAGTTGGAGGTCATGCGCGACGGCATGGACAACGTGGTGATCGTCTGCTCGATCGAGAACTTCGATCCCATGGGCATTCACACGGGAGACAGCATCACGGTGGCCCCGGCGCAAACACTGACGGACAAGGAGTACCAGCGCATGCGCGACGCCTCCATCGCCATCATCCGGGAAATCGGCGTCGCCACC
>CP070799.1:1046188-1050168 GCA_020343535.1 Nitrospinaceae bacterium
CGCGCCCACGCCGATTATCGCCGTTACCGCCAACGTGGGAAAACACGACCGGGAAAAGTGCCTCAAGGCTGGATGCTCCGATTACATGACCAAGCCGGTGCCGCAGGAGAAGCTGATCCACCTCGTTCACGCCCTGGCCGCGCCGCAGACGCGTTCCACCAATTAGAAATTCCACCACGCTTGCTTACTTAAGCCGCCCGCGGCCCACCCAAGCGCGGCGCGGATTTCAGCGTGCCGAACCTTGTCCGCCCGGGCGCCCAAGCGCCCGGCCGACGGCCCCTATTTCCCTTGACATCCACCGGAGAGTTCCATAACCTCATGGAATACAAACATTCCTATAACCTCGGGGCGCAGCCGAACACTTTGCCGCCCCTGTTCTGATCTAGAAGATCCGGGAGTACCAGATGGTCATTACTGGAGAATGCAGGTTGCTGCACACCTGCGAAATGTGCGAGTACAACAACGACACCGATTGCAAGGCCGACAAGAACGAACACAACCGCTGGCTGGTCAACAAGCGGATGGGCGAAATCAAACACAAGCTCATCGTGGGGAGCAACAAGGGCGGTGTCGGCAAAAGCACTGTGACGACCAACCTCGCCATCGCTCTGGCGGAAAAGGGCTTCAGCGTCGGCCTCGCCGATGCCGACCTGCACGGACCGAATATCCCCAAGCTGCTGAACGCCGAAAACGTCCGCCTCAAGGCCACCGAGGAAGGCATCACACCCTACGAGACGCGCAACGGATTGAAGGTGGCGTCGCTCGGGTTTCTGATCGAAGATCCCAACATGCACATCGCCTGGCGAGATGCGGTCAAATACGATTTCATCATCGAACTGCTGGGCAATATTTCCTGGGGCCCCCTGGACTATCTGCTCATCGACCTGCCCCCCGGCACCGGCAACGAACAGATCACGATCATCGACTTCATCGGCGATGTCGACGGTGCGGTGGTGGTGACCACGCCGCAGGACCTGGCCTTGCTCGACGCCCGAAAGATGATTTCCTTCGCCCGCGACAGCAACGTGCCCATCGTGGGCATCATCGAGAACATGAGCACCCTCACCTGCCCGCACTGCGCGAAGGAAATCGATGTCTTCAAGACCGGCGGCGGTGAAAAGCTGGCGCAGGAACTGGTTCTGCCTTATCTCGGCAAAATTCCTCTGGATTCTGAAATCACCTCGCGCTCGGACAGCGGCGACCCCATCGTCCTCTCCAAGCCTGAATCCGCGGCGGCCAGAGCCTTCATGCAGCTTGCCGACAACTGCCAGAAGTTTCTCAATCCGGAGGAATCCATCACCACCGGATGACACCGGACGCCCTCACTGGGGCCGGCTGTCTTCCACGGTCCTCGTTGAAACGCAGGCAACAAAGCATTTGCGCTTGTGGCGCCAAAGGGAGATAATAAAACAGAGGTACGTGGGGTGCAACGGGCCGCAAGAGGTTCCGCACCTTTATGGATTTATCGCCATCTATCGATCATGAAAATCGTAGTGCGACATTTTTTCTGGCAGGCGTTTTCAGTCATCGCGTTTTTCCTGGGACTGGTGGTTGCCTCGCCGGCCGGCGGCGAGCCCGCGAGTCCCTCTTCCCTTCCCCTGTATCACAACAACCCCGTCGTCGCGACCGTCGAGGGGGAGCCCATCCGGCTCGATGACCTGAAGAACAGCCAGATCCACGACGCTATGGAGCAACTGCACCAGATGCAGGAGCACGCCCTGAAGGAAAAGATCCTGCAACAGCTCGTAACGAAACACCCCGAGCTCGGCGAGGAAGACATCCCTGCAATCTCCCAGTCCGACATCACGCGGTTCTATCTCAACACGCCCGGCGTCAAGGAGATGGGTCCCTTAAGCCAGATGCAGCCGGAAATCCGCGATTACCTGGAGCGAACCATCCGCGAAGACCATATCGAGCGTAACTACCAGAAGGCCATCAAGAACGGATGGGTCGAAATACACCTCACCCCGCCCAACGAGTTCCGGCTGGTGGCGCAGGTGGGCTCCGCCATGCTCTGGTTCAACGACGAAAAATCTCGCAAGAACCGGCGGGTGTTCCTGCTGGAATATTCCGATTTTCAATGCCCGTTCTGCAAGCGGGTGCAGAGGACGCTGGCACGACTGCGAGTCAAATACGCCGAGGAAATGCAATTCGGCTTTCGTCACTTTCCCCTGCCCTTTCACAAAGAAGCGAAGGCCATGGCCGAGGCGGTGGAATGCGCGAGGGACCAGGGCCGTTTCTGGCCGCTGCTTAATATCCTGTTCAACGACTACAACGACGCCACGCCCCTGACCAGCGAGAGGTTGACCGCCTCGGCGAAAAAGGCGGGCGTCCGCAACATCAAGGCGTTTCAGGAATGCTGGGACGAGGGGAAACACAGCCGCAAGGTCATGAACGATTTGCGTGCGGGTACGCAGCTCGGCATTCAGGGCACCCCGACCTTCATTCTCGGACTCTACGACCCCTCGACCGATTCGGTGTCGGGGGAAATGTTCTCCGGCGCCGTTTCCGAGGAGCAGTTCACCCGCAAAATTGAAAAGTATCTCTCCCTGTCTCATCCCGAAGCCAAGCTGGCGAAATGACCGCGCCGCGGCCCAGGCGGTTCCCGTCCGAACGGACGGGCCGCTGGATTTCGACCCGGCCCCGGTTTGAGTTCCCATGACATGTGACGCCAGGATAACCCCCGCCCCTCACAAAAGCGGGTCTTTCAGCCGCCGGCGGGCCGTCTTTCTCGGGCTGGGGGTTTGGCTGCAGACCCTGGCTTTAGCGGTCCACGCAAACGCGCTCGACCTCGAACCCCGGAGCAAGACCCCGAAAGCGCCGCGCACTCTGGAAATTCGCGCCGTCGCACAGCCGACCCTGCTGACGCCGGGGGGAGCGTTTCGGCTTTTTGTGCACGTGCGGTTGAGCAAGGGCTGGCACATCTACTCGCTGAACCTGACCGGCGACGATGCGCCGGTGGCGACGCGCGTCCACCTCGACGACCACCCTTTTCCCGCCCGCGGCCCCTGGCGGGAAACCCCCGCGCAGCTCGCCCTGGACGGCACTCTCGGCAAGGCGATCATGATTCACCGCGGCAAAGCGGAGTTTCGCCGCGAGTTCGATACGCCGCAAACCATCGCCCCCGGCGCTTACCCGCTCACCGGCCACTTGTGGTTTCGCGCCTGTGATAATAAAGTATGTACCATGCCCCAGAAGCTTGCTTTTGAAACCCTTCTGGAAATTGCAGCTCCGGGCGGCCCGCCGCCGGAATAAACTAGGCGAACAACCATGCAGGTGATAACCACTCACGTCAATGCCGATTTCGACTGCCTCGCCGCGATGGTGGCCGCCGGCAAGCTCTACCCCGGGGCGCGCATGGTGTTTTCGGGTTCGGCGGAACGGGCGGTGAACGATTACCTGAAGGAGACCGCTCTCCCTTTTAAGATTCATCGCGTCCGCGACATCGACCTGGAACACGTGAAACGCCTCATCCTGGTGGATACGCAGGACGCCGGGCGCATCGGCCCGTTCAAGGCGCTCACCGAGAAAGCCGGCGTCGAGGTTCATATCTACGACCATCATCCCGAGAGCCCGGCCGGTGTCTCCGCGTCGCAGTCCGTGATCCGCAAACGCGGCGCCGCCACGACGCTGCTGCATGAAATTCTCGTGGAGAAACAGATTCCCCTGTCGCCGGAAGAGAGCACGCTTCTTGCGCTCGGTATTTTCCAGGACACGGCGTCGCTGTTATCGTCGTCGACCACGGCGGAGGATTTTTCCGCCCTCGCCCGTCTGGTGGCCGGCGGAGCCAATCTCAACCGGGTTTCGAATTACCTCAACCGCCGCCTGAACCAGGAGCAGCTCAATGTGCTTAACGACCTCATCGGCGGCCTGGAAACGCACAACATCAACGGCATCGACATCTCCCTGACCACCGCGTCGATGGATCATTTCGTCGAGGATCTCGCTCAGGTGGTGCACAGCGTGATGGACCTGGAGGC
>CP070799.1:1050268-1054236 GCA_020343535.1 Nitrospinaceae bacterium
CCTGTGGGTCTGGATGAACAATGCAAGCTGGGTGCCGCTGCACCCGTTCTCTGCCACACACATAACCACGGCGGACATTGATAACAACGGGCAGGATGAAGTCATCGTCGATTTCGGTCCCGGCATCGGCATCTGGGTTTTCTTCAACAACACCACCTGGCAGTCGCTGCACCCATTAACCGCCGGGGCCATCGCCACCGGCGATCTTGATAACAACGGCGAGGCCGACGTGCTCGTCCACTTTCCCGGCTTCGGTCTCTGGGTACACAGGAACGGCGCGAACTGGGAACAGTTGCACTTCCTTTCGCCGGAACTCATCACGACGGGTAACATCGATACAGAAAGCGAGGATGAGGTCATCGTCGATTTCGGCCCGGGTATCGGCATTTGGATCTTTAGGAACAACACCGCCTGGGACGGAGCCGCCCTGCTTGGGGTCAGCGCCGATCACCTCGGTGCGGCGGACATTGACGGGAATTGAGCGCTATCGCCTGAAGGCCACCAGATCTTAGGTATAGCAGCGGTCCGGCGGGGCCACCATCGTCCCTTTCTCGATCTTGGCAACCCGCTTGGTGTATCTTTTGGTCCTTGCTCCCAATCTGATGTGGGGTTAAATTGCCCACAACATCAAATTACCAATTGGCCAGGTTTATGACATATTAATTTAAGTTTGGTATGCTATCGACCCGAAGCGGACATTTTACAATTCGGATTAGATTAGAGGGTAATAAGTGTATTTCATGGTAATAAATTAAATCTAAATTCACCGCTTAACCATCTGCTCGTCCGCCCGCCTGAGTTTCGCCCCTAGTCCTGCTGCTAAATTCCTGTAAAGTATGATACCGATGTCCGGACGCTGGCGAATGAGTTCTGCCAGCGTCTTCCCTGAAAGGGCGGCGGCCAACACAGGTTCCACCGCGGTGGCGGTGGCGGAATGGGGCCCTGAGGTTAGCAGGGACACTTCGCCCACCGATTCTCCCGCGGAAACCTGGCCCACGTCGCGTCGGAGGCCGGCCATGGAGACGCTCACTTTTCCCTTAATCAATAGGTACATACTGGAGGCGGGGTCCCCTTCTGCAAACAGGGTTTGTCCATTTTTCAGGCGGGTCAGGGTGCAGGCTCCGGAGACCCGCGCCGCCTGCTCTCCGGTGAGGCCGTTGAATAATGCGATTCGGCCCACTGCGTCAGCGATGGCGGGTAACACTTCCTGACGGCGGAACGCATTGATCACATGGTCGGAGATGGGCTTCATCTCGGGGATCAGATGGATGGGGCCTGTTTCAAACGGAGTCAACAGACAAACCATTCGTAACGCATCCACTCGCTCCACATCGCAAAACACCGCTGCGGGGATGTACGCCGCGGGCAGAAACTCCAGTTCGAGAAGGGTTCTCTGCATGCGGGGTGCTTTGGTGCTGACATCCACTTCGACATAATCCACCTTCAATTGATTCCGGCAAAGACTCAGCAGACTGTCCAGAAGGAACCTGACAGCTTCGTCGCTCTTGCTGATCAGCTCGAACACCTTGACATTTCGTTCCAACTCATCATGGATGTATCCGATCGCTCCGGCCACAGGACCATCTTCTGAGTCACCGGCGGTTTCCCTTGCCACGAGGTAGGTGGCGTGCCGTTTGGTCAGGCGGAAAAACCCGTACTGCAGTCGCATGGGGCCGAAAACCTCCCGGTTGCGGACGCGTCCGCGTTCTATCCTGAGCAGGCTCGGGAGTCCTTCCGAGCTCAACTCTTCCAGCTTAAAATGTTCATGGCGAGAGTAGGGTGGCATATCCTCATCGATGACGGCGTCAAACGGGAGTCCGCAGTTTTCAAGCGCCTGGTGCGCGAGAACATGGGCCTCGGGGATAATGCGGGGATGGTTGGCCCGCAGTTTCAACGCATGCCCAAAGTGCCTGACGAACATGGCCATGCTTTCCCGCTCGCGAAAATAAAGTTTAAGAGGTAAAAACCCCACAGGTGAAAACCCGTGAGCCCGTGAGATGCGTTGGGAATTGGAATGGACCGTGCGGTTTTCCACGATTCCAACATGCAGGCGGGACTCGACGAATTCGATGCGTTTCTCCATCAGCGCCTTGCCCACGCCCACGCATCGGGCATCCGGACGAACCACCAACCTTCCAAATTCGCCCAGCAGGTCCGAATATGCCCCGGTCTCGAAAATCACCGATGCTGTACCGAGAATTTCTCCGCTTTCCTGGTGTTCGGCGACCAGCATCAGGATATCGTCGGTGAAAACTGATCGTTTCAACCAGCCTTCGTCATAAAACGAGGGGTAGGGATAATCGGAACTGTAAACGCTCTTAAAAATGTCACGGATGGCCGGCACATCTTTTTCAAGAGCCTCTCTCACCAAGAAACATTTTTCCTGCTTTTTCATGGCGGTTATTATTCTCTCTCAAGATGCTTACCCGCCACCTTTGCAACCTCGACGAACCAGGCTGCTCCTGTGGCCAAGGCCCGCTCGTCGAAATCAAAGCGGCTGGAATGAGCGGGAAACCCTTCCCTGCCTTGAACCTGTGCACCAAATCTTATATATGCCCCGCGGACTTGATCAAGGAAATAAGAAAAATCCTCTCCCCCCATATTGGCTGTACGAAGTGGCAGGACCTGCTCTTCCCCTACAACCTTTAAGGCAGCTTCCTTGGCAACATGGCTCATCTCTGATGTGTTTATCACGGGGGGAGTTCCTGGAATCAAATCTACCTCCACACCGGCTCCATGCAGCTGGCCGATGGCCTGGGCAATTCGGGCAATGGATTTTTGCATGTGGTCCCGGACTTTTGGGTCTTGGGCGCGAATGGTACCTTCCAGGACTGCGGTTCCTGCGATGACATTTGGGGCGGACCCTGCGTGAAAACGGCCTACTGATACCACCGATGGATTGGCCGGGTCGACCTCCCGCGACACAATGGTCTGAATCGCCGTCACAAGTAGGCTCCCCACAACCACCGCATCTATAGTTTCGTGAGGACGGGCTCCATGACCCTGCTGACCTTTGATTGTGATCTCAAAGACATCGGCCGATGCATTCACAGCCCCCTCTGTTACGATCAGAGTCCCTGGCGGATAATGCCGGTCCAAGTGCCCGCCAAAAATCATTCCAACATTTTTCAAAACTCCAGCATCGATCATCGCCAGGGCTCCGGTTCCTTTTTCTTCAGACGGTTGCCAGATCAAGCGGACCGGCAGAGGGGGAGAATCTTCCTTGGCAAGAATTTCAGCTGCGCCCAATAGCATGCTGCTGTGTCCGTCGTGACCGCAGGCATGCATTATCCCCTTGTTAGCCGAACTGAAAGGAAGACCGGTCTCTTCATGGATGGGTAAACCATCCATATCAGCCCGAAGCGCCACAAAAGGCCCTTTGGTTTTTCCAGGAATTTCAGCCACCACACCATGCCCCCCCACTTTAGTGTTGAAGTGAACGCCTATTCGCTTCAAGTGGTTAATGATGCGTTCTGCGGTTTGTTCTTCCTGGCCACTGAGTTCGGGATGAAGGTGTAAATCCCTCCGCAGGGATACCATTTCCTTAAATATCGCCTGAGGAACTCCCGCACCGGAGACAATCGAATCCGTCATGCTTTTATCCTTAATTTGTTACTAAAATAATACTCCGATGAAAGCCATAAAATAGCTAATAAGGACGATAAACTAATTATAATAAGACCCCACTTATTTATGAACCTCCCAGAGGAGAAAAAATTCCAGCAAATCTAGGAAATTAACTCGATAGTGCTGATTCAATGCATATGTATCCTTTTGATTTTCATCTTCATCCCGCTTTTCATGAGATTAGGCCAGAGGTAAAAGGGAACCTGCGGATGAGATCTGCATTCCATGTCCGCTTTTGGCTGATTCCTGACGTAGGACCAGACAACAGTTTCTCACCGCCTCACTTTCCAGGAGCGGGGTTAAATTGTCCATAATATCCAAATGCATATTTTCCGGGATTT
>CP070799.1:1054336-1058278 GCA_020343535.1 Nitrospinaceae bacterium
AACTTCTCAAGAAGGCGGCGGCCAAGTATCAGGCCGCAAGCGAGATCAAGCCCAACAAAGCCGAGACGCTGTTCCAGTGGGCCATGGTGCTCAGGGAATGGGCGAAGGAAGAAGCGTCCGATTCGATGGAAAAAACTCTCGCCCAGGCGGCGGAAAAACTGGAGACGGCGGTCAAGCTCCAGCCCGACTGGCACGAGGCCTACGAGGCGCTCGGCAGCATCTACTTCGCGCGCGGTACGATCGTCTCGGACAAGACATCCGAATCCCTGTTCAACCAGTCCATCAAGGTGTTCCAGGCCGCCCTCGCCATTCGTGAGGATCTGCCCGAGGCGCTCAACGGCCTGGGCCAGGCCATGGTTGCGTTGGCGCGCTGGAAGCATGGCGGCGAAGCCGTGCAGCTCTTTGATCAGGCGATGAAAAAATTCCAGGCCGCTCTCAATTATAAGCCCGATCATCATGAAGCGCTCACCGCCTGGGCGGATGTGCTGACCCGGCTGGCGGAAAACATGGATGCCGAGGAGGCCGACGGCCTGCTTGCCGAGGCGCAGGAAAAATACAAGTCGGCCATCCGCATCCATTCCAAGGGCTCCACCGCCTACCTCGGGTGGGGCAAGGTGCTGTGGATGCGTGGCGCCATCCTGTCTAACCACACCTCCGAAGGCCTTTACGCCCAGGCCATCGAAAAATTTCAGGCGGCGTTGTCGTACCAGCCGGAGCTTGCCGAGGCGCTGTGCGGCTGGGGCAACGTGCTGGTGGCGCTCGGCCAGCATAAATTCGGCCGCGAGGTGTCGCAGCTCATGACCCAGGCCATGGAAAAATTTCGCGCCGCCATGTCGCTGGAGCCGGGCAACCTTGATGCCCTGATCTCCTGGGGGCACGCGCTGACCAGGTTGTCCGAAACCCGGGAAGGAGCCGAGGCGATGGAAGTGCTCGGCCAGGCCACGGAAAAGTATCAGGCCGTGCTCAAGATCTGCCCCGACCACGCCGAGGCCTTAAACAACTGGGGCAATGTGTACCTGAAGATGGCCGACCTGGAAAACAAGGAAACGCACCTGGAGCGGGCGGTGGAAAAATTCAAGGCGGCGCTGGAGGCGCAGCCAGAGTACGCCGAAGCCCTCATCAACCTGGGCTCGGTGCAGTTCCGCCTTGCCCAGAGCAAAAAACCGAAAGAGGCCGAGGCGCTTTACAAGGAAGCGGAGAAAAAGTACCAAGCCGCACTGTCCATCCAGCCGAATTACCCCGAGGCTTACAACAACTGGGGCTGGATTCTCCTTCAGAAGGCCAAGCGGCTCACGGGCAAGGAAGCCGAACCGATGTACAAGCAGGCGGCGGACGTGTTCAAGCAGGCGGTGGATATCAACCCCGAAATGCACGAGGCCCTGCTCAACTGGGGCGTCTGCCTGATGGAGCAGGCGAAAACCAAGAAGGGCATCAACGTGCACCCCTGCCTGGTCAACGCCAAGAAGAAACTGCAAAGCGCCGAAGCCCTCGCTCCGGGCTCAGGGGCCTACCAGCTCGCCCGCGTGATGGCGCTCCTCGCCAATGAAACCGGGTGCCGCGAATGGTTGGAGAAATGCAAGGCCGAGAATTCGCTGCCTGATCGCGAGGTGTGGATGAACGAAAATGATTTCTTGAGCGTGCGGGAATCCAAATGGTTCAAGACGCTGGTGCCCGAGGAGGAGAAAAAGGAAGAGAAGCCCGAGGAAGTGAGCCTCGAGCCGGAGGAGATCAGTATTACCGAAGCCGATCTGGAAATAGCGGGGGATCCGAAAAAGATTCCCTGAGGCCCGCGGCCACCCCCCGGCACCCTCAAGAGGGAATGAGGCCCTCGGCCATGCCCGGCGACGCATGCCGGTTGAAAAAACGCTTCACTTCTTCGAGGTCCTCCACCACGGCGCACTCGGGAAGGGCGGCGAGGAAATGCCTGCCGTAACCCCGGGTTGCCATCCGGGTATCGAGGATCGAGACCACCCCGGTATCGGTCTTTTTTCGAATCAGCCGGCCGAACCCCTGTTTCAGCTGAATGATGGCGCGGGGAATCTGATACTGTGAAAATGGATCGATGGAGTTCACCCGGAGATGCTCCAGCCGCGCTTCGGTGATCGGGTCGCTCGGAACGTCGAAGGGCAGTTTGGTGATGATCACGCTTTTTAGCGCATCGCCGGGAATGTCGATGCCCTGCCAGAACGAGTTGGTGCCGAAGATCACCGACGGTGTTTCCTTGAACCGGCGAATCATTTCCCGTGGCGAAACATCCCCCTGCCTGAGAAGCCGGTAGTCCTTGCCCAGAAATTCCAGGTGTTCATACACCCGGTGCATCACCGCGTAGCTGGTAAACAGGACGAAGGTCTTGCCGCCCGCGGCGAGGATCAGCTCGTGGCAGCGCTTGGCGAGCGCGGCGGCGTAGACGTCGATTTTTTCGCTCGGCTCGGGAAGGTCGCGAGGCAGATAGATCAGGGCCTGGGAAGGATAGTCGAACGGTGAATCCAGAGTCCTTTCATCGTGCGGTTGAAAACCGATGCGTTCCTCGATGAACTTGAAACCCTGATGCGTGGTCAGGGTGGCCGAAGTCAAGATCACCCGGTCGATCTGGTTAAACACCTGTTCCTTGAGCTCGGGGGCGACGTGGATCGGCACGCCGCGCAGAAGGGCGCGCACGTAGCGTTTCTTTTCGACGATCTCCAGCCAGTAAACGTAACCCTCCAGATTCTGATTGAGCAGGGCCGATAGGGCGTTGTTGAATTCGAAGCAGCGGTTGGCCGCCGCCTGCGCCTCCAGCCGGTCTTCCTCCGAACGTGCGCTGGCTTCAATTTCCTTGAGCAGGTCGTGCAGTTCCTTGAGAGGAACATAGACCGTGTTGTCGAGAAGCGGCCGCGTGTGAAACCGGAGCACGCGGGAGGTGCGGCCGAACTCCTCGAACACCTGCTCGAAAAAACGGTCCACCCTCTGCCGCACCACCGTCACGGCCGTCTGCACCTCGGCCAGCCGTTCGTAGGAGATCCGCGAGAGCACGCCCTTTTTTGTTCGCGGGTGGTGGAGCCGGTCGAGAAAATAGTACAGGCTCGTGTTCGACACCTCTAGGCCGAGAAACGACGTGGCCGCCTCCTCCAGGTTCTGCGCCTCGTCGAACACCACCGCGTCGAACGCCGGCAGCACCGCCCCGTTGCTGGCCACGTTGGCGAAAAAAAGGTGGTGATTGACGATCAACAGGTGCGCGCCGAACCAGCGCTTCCGCTCCTTGAAATAAAAGCAGGAGCCGTAGGTTTCGCAGTTTTTTCCCATGCAAAGATCCTTTTGCCGGCCCACATCCTCCCAGACCGCGTGCAGGGGCTCGAACGGCAGGTCGCTTCTAAGGCCGCTGGGGGTGCGCTCCGCCCAGTCGAGGATGACCTGCAATTGCTTCTCTTCGAGCGCATCGGTGAACAGCCCGGCCTGGCGCGCCCGCTTAAGGCGCCTGAGCGACAGGTAATTTTCGTGGCCCATGCAGATGGCGTAGCGGAAGGGCAGGTTCAGGTGATCCTTGAGGGAAGGCAGGTCGTGATGCAGGATCTGCTCCTGGAGCGCCTTGGTGTAGGTGGAGATCACCACCTTCTTGTTGTTGGCGACCGCCCATAGAATCGCGGGGATCAGGTAGGCCAGGCTCTTGCCGGTGCCGGTGCCCGCCTCCACGATCAGGTGGCGGCCCTCCTTGAGCGCCCGGTCTACAAGGCGGCTCATCTCGGTCTGTTGCGGCCGGTACTCGAAGCCTGGCATTTTCCCTGACAGCAGGCCCGATTCTCCAAAATAATTTTGTGCGGTTATGAAATCCATAGGCCTTCATGGTAAGGGGAGTGCCTGGGACGGTAAAGACAATTCTGCCTTCGCCCGGATTTTGTTGCGGCCGCGCGAACCCGGTGTTTCAGCACACTGGTCTCTCTGTGGTTGACCGAACCAGACAAATTG
>CP070799.1:1058378-1062222 GCA_020343535.1 Nitrospinaceae bacterium
GCCTGTTTGAGGGGGTATCCCCTACCCTCCCTTCGTTCCAGGGAGGCTGGGCGAGGTGGATGTTGCCGGCAAGCCCCTAGCGCACGATCTTTTACTTATCCACCGTCGCGCGCCGCCCCTTCCTCGCTCCGAATCAGGATCAGGGATTTACTTTTTCCTGCTCAGGTTTGCCGCCTCAATCTCCTTCAGTACCTCTTTCTTGGTCAGCAGACCTTTCTTCTCTAATACGCAGATCAAGGCCTCCAACTGGTACGCGTTGGACAAGGCCAGGTCTTCCACGGGCATGATTTCGAATTCCTTCCTTTTTTCTTGCATCCTCCACCTCCTTCTCGTCTCGAACATGCTCTGTTGGAATGTGCCCTACACTGCCCAATTTAATCCCCCAATGCTGTTTCCGCCACCTTGTCCCGGCAACTCCCCTGGCTTCTCCGGTGATGGAGGGATAAAACTTCGCCTTCAAAGCGCGCACCCCGGCCCGGCGGCCCGCTCAGGATTCGGAACGCGGAAGACACCCTGCGCGTAATACCTTCAATTAGTTAGGATTAGAGGCAAGACAAGAGATTTTTTCGGGGCCAAATGGACTGGCATTTACAGGGAATTTTGGGTATGCTCCAAGTGAAAATGGTTGCGCACCAATACGGCTTGGAGGCGGATTGTTCACAATATTGAAAACAACCTTTGTTTTTATAATCCCACTCTGTAGAATCCTTTGACGGCCATCGCTGGAATCCTTCTTTGATTCTGATTCCTCCGAGGCCATGGGCGCTTCGGATGATGCGACTGCTAAAAACCCTGGGGCTGGTTGCACTGCTTCTGAGCATTGTTACGCCCGCCGCCGCTCTCCCAGTCATCCCCGGCGGTGAGGGGTTCGGGATGGAGACGCCCGCCGGCAGCGGCCCCGATCGCAGCGGCGGCGCCATTCTCCATGTCACAACCCTCGCGGATTCTGGGCCGGGGTCCCTGCGCGAAGCGGTGGAGGCTTCCGGGCCACGCATCGTCGTCTTCGATGTTTCCGGCTACATCGAGCTGCAATCCGAAATCGCCGTCACCCATCCCTACCTCACCCTCGCCGGGCAAACCGCTCCATCCCCAGGGGTGACCCTGAAGAACACGGGGCTGATGATCATGACGCACGATGTGCTCATCCAGCATATTCGCATTCGCGTCGGCGATGCCCCAGACGGCCCGGATCCCGTTTCCCGAGACGGACTCGTCATCATCAACCCCGTCGGCACTGCGGGCGAGGTTTACAATGTCGTTGTGGATCATATTTCGAGCAGCTGGGCCGTGGACGAAAACGTATCAACTTGGGAGGCCGGGGTTCACGATATCACGGTGGCCAACAGCATCATTAGCGAAGGCCTCTGGGATTCCATTCATCCTTTGGGTCCGCACTCCATGGGGTTTCTCGTCGGCAATGGCACGCACAATCTTTCGGTCATCGGCAATCTGTTTGCACACAATGACGACCGAAATATGCGAGTTCTGGGAGACACAGACACCCTGTTTCTCAACAATGTGATCTACAACTGGCGCGCCACGGGCTCGGCGGCAGATTATGGCAGTGACAGTGGGCCCTATAACGCCACCCTCGTCGGCAATGAATACATAAAGGGGCCGGACACTCTCCCGGAAGGCTCTTCTCTTCCCATCACCATCGGCAGCACCACCGTCACGGCCGGAACCCAGGTCTATATCGACGACAATGTCGCCGTCGAAGCAACGAGCGACCCCTGGTCGGTGGTCAAAAATGAATCCACCGACGCCATCAAGGCAACAGTTGCACCGGTGTGGATCCCGGGCCTCACAGCGTTAAGCGGAAGCGAGGTCCGGGACTGGGTGCTCGCCAATGCGGGCGCCCGGCGCGCGGATGGTGAAGCGGTGGATGAGCGCATCGTCCAGGACGTGAACAACGGCACGGGTGGGATCATCGACAGCCAGAATGACGTCGGCGGCTGGCCCACTCTCGCTCAAAATGTTCGCGGAGAAAATGGCGTCCCTTTGCTGAATATCCCGCCGGGAAATATCCAGCCGAGTGGCTACACCGACATCGAGGAGTGGCTGCACGGTTTGGCAGCGGACGTGGCCCGCGCCGGCACCCTGACGCGCGGACCCTACCTGCAATCCGGAAGCGACACCAGCATTCGCATCAAGTGGCGCACCTCTTTGGCCGATGCCGGAAACAATACCGTACATTATGGTACCGCGGAAGGGTTTTATAGCGCCACCGCCAGCGCAAGCACGTCGCCCGCCAACTGCGGCGCCGGCTGCGACCAGCAGGACCACGAAGCCGTGCTCACCGGGCTCGCTGCGGGAAGGCTCTACCATTATGCCATCGGCACGATCGGCAGCCCGCTTAAGGAGATTAAAGCCCAAGGCAGCTTCACCACCCCTCCCGCCGGTACGGCAAAGCCCACGCGCATCTGGGCCATCGGCGATTCCGGCACCAAGGACGACAATGCCATTCTCGTGCGGGATGCTTTCAAGGCCTACTCCTCATCGCAATCGGCAGACTTGTTCGTCATGTTGGGGGACAACGCTTATAACCTGGGCACCGACAGCGAATACCAGGCAGCGGTGTTCGACATGTATCCGGAAATTCTGCGAAACACACCGCTCTGGCCCACCCTGGGCAACCACGACGGCCAGACCGCTTTTTCCTCCAGCGAAACCGGCCCCTACTACGAGATCTTCTCGCTGCCCACCAACGCCGAAGCAGGGGGCATCCCTTCCGGGACCGAGGCGTATTACTCGTTCGACCACGCCAACATTCATTTCATCTGCCTGAATTCCTATGATGTGGACCGTTCCACCGGCGGCGCTATGCTCACCTGGCTTGAAAACGACCTCATGAACACCACGCAGGACTGGATCATCGCATTCTGGCACCACCCGCCCTACAGCAAGGGATCGCACGATTCCGATATCGAACTCCGGCAGATCGAGATGCGGGAAAACGTCCTGCCCCTCCTGGAAAGTTACGGGGTGGACCTGGTGCTCTCGGGCCACAGCCACAGTTACGAACGGTCGTTTTTAATTGACGGCCACTATGGCTCCTCGGGTGAGATCGTATCCGATCCGTCCCTGATCGTCGACTCTGGAAACGGCCGGCCGATTCCCGAGGAAGGCGCTACGGGGGTTTATGCAAAGGATTTTTCGTCTAGCTACAAGGGGGCGGTATACGCGGTGGCGGGTAGTTCGGGCCAATTATCGTCCGCACCGCTCAACCACCCGGCGATGTATATTTCACTGGAGAATCTAGGGGCGATGGTGATCGATGTTTACGGCTCCCGCCTGGATGGGGCGTTCATCGGCGCTAACGGCGTCGTGGAGGACCACTTCACTCTCGTTCATGACCCGGAGAGTTTTCCGCCGGGCATTTTATGGGCAAAGGCCCACGACACAAACACTCTTGAGTTGCGCTTCACAGAACCCCTGGACAGCGCCACGGCGCAAACCTCTGCGAATTACATCGTCGACGGTGGCCTGACCGTTAACGTCGCGGCCCTGTCAGCCGATTTTCGTTCGGTGAGCCTTTCCATGAGCCCGATGACTCCGGGAGTTCAATACTCAGTCACGGTGACGGGCGTGCAAGGCGACCGCTCCGGCATCGCTATTCCGCCTCCGGGAGCGCAAGCACAATTCAGTTTTTCAAGTCAGACGGTGCAGTTTCAGAACGGCGTTAGCCCCGATGCGGGCTACGCGGGCACCCAGGATACCTACCTTCGCGAAACCAGCCCGATTTTCAATTTTGGAAACGAAACATTGCTAATGGCCGACGCATTGGCCACCGATCCCAACAATGGTCAGTCGGGGGAACTGGTATCCTTGCTGTCATGGGATC
>CP070799.1:1062322-1066105 GCA_020343535.1 Nitrospinaceae bacterium
CGGCAAGGAGCGGCTGTTGCCGATGGGGCAAAAAGCCGCGGCGGCTCTTTCAAGCTACCTGCCGCATCGGCAAAAAAAAGCCGCGGCGGTCAGGCCGCCACCCGAGGGGGTTTTTCTCAACCGGTCGGGCGGCGTGCTCACCCCGCGCGGCGTGCGGAATATCGTGCACCGTTATGCGCGCCATTTTGTGGGACGCATTACCCCGCATTCGCTGCGCCACTCGTTCGCGACGCACATGCTGGGCGGCGGCGCGGACCTGAGGTCGATTCAGGAAATGCTGGGGCATGCGAGCCTCTCCACAACGCAGAAATACACGCACCTGACCATCGAACGGCTGACCGAAGCCTACGACCGGGCGCACCCTCGGGCGGAGCGCACGAACGCCCCCCGGCGACCCGGAGGAAAGCGGAATATGACATGAACGACACAAACGCTCCACAGATTCGCGGCACCACCATCCTCGCGGTGAGACGGGGAGAAAACGTCGTCCTCGGCGGCGACGGCCAGGTGTCCATCGGCAACACCGTAATGAAACACACGGCCCAGAAGGTGCGGCGCATGCACCACAACCAGGTGCTCGGCGGCTTCGCCGGAGCCACCGCCGACGCGTTCTCGCTGTTCGCTCGCTTCGAGGAAAAGCTGGAGAAGTTTTCCGGCAAACTGAAGCGCTCGGCCGTCGAGTTGGCGAAGGACTGGCGCACCGACAAGATGCTCAGAAGGCTGGAGGCAATGCTCATCGTCGCCGACAGCGAACAGTCGTTCCTGATCTCCGGCACCGGCGACGTGATCGAACCCGACGACGGCATCCTCGCCATCGGTTCCGGTGGCATGTACGCCCTGGCCGCCGCCAAGGCGCTCGTCCATCACAGCGACCTGAGCCCCCGCGATATCGTCGAGCGGTCGCTCGGCATCGCCGCCGACATCTGCATCTACACCAACTCGAACCTCACTATCGAGGAGCTCTGATTTCATGGATTACCTTTCCGCAGTCACCTCCGCCGAGAAGGACGCGCAGGCGCTCATGGCCGCGCTGACCCCGGCGGAAGTGGTGAATGAACTCGACAAATACATCGTCGGCCAGGCACAGGCGAAGCGCGCCGTGGCCATCGCCCTGCGCAACCGCTGGCGGCGGCAACAGCTTCCCGGCGACATGCGCGACGAGGTGGCGCCCAAGAATATCCTCATGATAGGCCCCACAGGGGTCGGCAAAACCGAAATCGCCCGCCGCCTGGCGCGGCTGTCGAAGTCCCCCTTCATTAAGGTGGAGGCGTCGAAATACACTGAGGTGGGCTACGTGGGGCGCGACGTCGAATCCATGGTGCGCGACCTGGTCGAACTCAGCAAGAATCTCCTGCGCGCCGAAATGGAAGAAACCGTGAAAACCACGGCCCGCGAACGTGCGCGCGAGCGCCTGCTCGACCTGCTCCTTCCGCCCCCGCCCGGCCGGCCCCAGCCCAAGGACGATCCGCACATGGACGCCCTGGGCCGCGAGCAACACCAGAAAACACGGGAAAAATTCGCCGCTTATCTGGCCGAGGGCCGTTTCGACGACCGCGAAGTGGATATCGAGACCGAGGAGAAAGCAGCGCCGATGATGGACGTGGTCTCCGCGCCAGGGATGGAGGAGATGGGCAACAACCTCAAGGACATGCTCGGTTCCCTGCTGCCGAAAAAAACGCGCCGGAAAAAAATGAAAGTGCCCGAAGCCTTCAAGGCGCTGGCCAACCAGGAGGCGGAAAAACTCATCGACCAGGAAAAACTCATCGATCAAGCGCTGAAGCGGGTGGAGAACCACGGCATCATCTTCATCGACGAGATCGATAAGATCATCGGCCGCCAGGGGGCCCAAGGCACCGCCGACGTTTCCCGAGAAGGCGTGCAGCGCGACCTGCTGCCCATCGTCGAAGGCTCTTCGGTGAACACCAAGTACGGCATCGTGAAGACCGATCACATCCTGTTCATCGCCGCGGGGGCGTTTCATTCAGCGAAGCCGTCGGACCTGATCCCCGAGTTCCAGGGCCGGTTCCCCATCCGCGTGGAGCTCGAATCACTCAGCAAGGAGGATTTCCGCCGCATCCTCACCGAGCCCGACAACGCCCTGGTCAAGCAGTACATCGCGCTGCTCAAGACCGAGGGCGTGGAGATCCACTTCGCCGGCGACGCCATCGATGAAATCGCGGCGATGAGCGCCACTGTCAACGAACGCACCGAGAACATCGGCGCGCGGCGCCTGCAGACCGTCATGGAAAAACTGCTGGAGGATATTTCCTTCGACGCGCCCGACCTGAAAACGAAAAACATCACCATCGGCGGCGAAACCGTCCGCGCCAAGCTGAAGGACATCATTCAGGACGAGGACCTGAGCCGCTACATACTCTGAGGAGCATCGTGGAAAAAAGCATCCAACGCGCCGAAACCCTGCTGGAGGCCCTGCCCTTCATCCGGAACTTCTACGACAAGACCCTGGTCATCAAATACGGCGGCCATGCCATGGTGTCCGAGGAGCTCAAGGAAAACTTCGCCCGCGACATCGTGATGATGAAATACGTCGGCATCAACCCGGTGGTGGTGCACGGCGGCGGGCCGCAGATCGGCGAGACCCTCCTCGCCCTCGGCATCGAATCGGAGTTCGTCGACGGCCAGCGCGTCACCGACCAGGCGACGGTCAATGTAGTGGAAATGGTGCTGGGCGGCAAGGTGAACAAGGAAATCGTTTCGCTCATCAACCGCCATGGCGGCAACGCCGTCGGCATCACCGGCAAGGACGGCGGCCTGCTTAAGGCGGAGCGCCACCGAAAAATCAAGAAATCCGCCGAAACCGACCGGCCCGAGATCATCGATCTCGGCCTGGTGGGAGAAATCACCGAGGTGAACCCCTCCATCCTGGAAATCCTCGACCATAACGAGTTCATCCCGGTCATCGCGCCCATCGCCCGCGGCGACAACGAGGAAACCCTGAACATCAACGCCGATTTCGTCGCCGCCCGGATCGCCTCGGCGCTGCAGGCGGAAAAGCTCATCCTGATGACCGACACCGAGGGCGTCAAGGGCAAGAACGGAGCGCTGATCTCCGAGCTCACCCGCACCCGGGCGAACAGGCTCATCCGCGAAAACGTCATCCGCGACGGCATGCTGCCCAAGGTCAACTGCTGCCTCCACGCCCTGAAAGCTGGCGTCAGGAAGACTCACATCATCGATGGCCGCTTGAAGCACGCGCTGCTCCTCGAAATATTCACGGAAAAAGGGGTCGGCACCCAGATCGTGGAAAAATAACCGCTCTTCGGCGCGGGCCCCCGCCACCCCGCGGTGGCCTCGCCCTCCCCCCTGGAGCCGCCCGGGCCAAGGATTGACAAGGCGAAAGAGGCTTGATAACTTGGGCGGATGTAAAACTCAAAGGGGCCCCCAAAGCGACCGCGATGAAAACCCCGTTTCTGGATGAGCGCAGTGAAGCTGTTTTGCTGGACGTCGTCGAACACTTCATTGAAAAAGGCGAGCCGGTAAGCTCCCGCTGCCTGTCGAAAACCCAGCCCTTGAGCCCGGCGACGCTTAGAGGCGTCATGGCCGATCTTGAAGACATGGGCTACCTTCGGCAGCCGCACACCTCGGCGGGCCGCGTGCCCACCGACAAGGGCTACCGTTTTTTCGTCGACCGGCTCGACAAATCCTGCGGGCCGCTGGCCGAGAGGGAAAACATCGGCATCGGCCTCCTTCCCGGTGCGGGCAGCCTGCACGGCGTGCTGGAGGACGCCTGCGGGGTGCTGTCGAGAAGCAGCCGCCAGGCGG
>CP070799.1:1066205-1069970 GCA_020343535.1 Nitrospinaceae bacterium
CAAGGATTACGAACGCAGTATGATGGACTTTGGCCGGGTGTTTCAGATGGTCAAGACCAAGCTGGCGCGCGAGCGCGGCCTCATCCTCTGACCGGAACCCACTATGAAAATCAGCCGCGACAAGATCAACCACATCAGCAGCCTCATCGTGCGCGATTTCAGGAAACGCGAGGAGATCGACTACAAGGTAGACCTGAACGACGTCCGCCTCGAAATCACCCGCGTGATGACGCACATTCTCACCATTGAGGAAAAGGCCGACGAAGCCGCCCGCAAAACCCTGGCTTCCTACACCGCGAAGCCGCTACGCGAAGGCACCGATGAGTGGGATATTCTCTACCAGAAACACTACGAGGAAGAGTTGGCCAAGCACGGGATCTGACCCCCGCTTGGCTAGGCCCCCCGCCGGACTAGCGCGATGTCCCGATTTTTTTGCCGATAAATTTCCCCGCCGCCCGGCGCGCCGCGTCGTACACGGTTTGCAGCGGCTGATTTTGCCGCTTGGCGATCTTCCGGCACGCCTCATATTCCGGCGCGACCTTGATCACCCGGTCCGCCAGGATGCCCAGTTTCACCTCCACCGCGCCAAAGCTCGTCTCCACCACCCTCACCTCCCGCGCCAGCGTTACCCGGCCGACCTCATGAAAACGCACTCCAAAGGTCGAGGTTTCCCGCAGGAGGCGCTCGATAACCGCACTTTTTTGGGCCTCGCCGACAAGCGTGGAGATCTTCGTGGCCGGGCGGCCTTTTTTCATCACCAGGGGGGTCAGCGTCACGTCGACGGCGCCGGCGTCGAACAACCGCTCCATCACCGGGCCGTAAAACTCCGGGTTCATGTCGTCGATCTGCGTCTCCACCATGGCCAGGCGTTCGCCGGTCCCCTCCCCCGCCCCGCATTCGCCGAGGATAACGCGCAGCATATTGGGGGTGGTGGGAATGATGTGTCCGCCGGCGCCGTAGCCGCTGCCAAGGACCGTCATCGCCGGCAGGGGGCCGAAGCCTTCGCTCAGGGTGGCAATCATGCCCGCGCCGGTGGGCGTGGCAAGTTCCTTGGGGACGCCGGTCGAAAAGCAGGGGATGCCTTCCAGCAGGCGCAGCGTGGCCGGCGCGGGCACCGGCAGCGTGCCATGCTCGCAGGTCACGAACCCTTCTCCGACATTGATGGGCGAGGAGAGCACGCGCGAAATGCCTAGGTTGTCGAGAGCGAGCAGCCCGCCTGTGATATCGACGATGGAATCGATGGCGCCGACTTCATGGAAATGCACGCGGTTGATGCTTTCACCGTGCACCGCCGCCTCGGCCCGGGCGATGCGGTGAAACACGTCCACCGCCCGCGCCTTCACTGGCTTGGGCAGGCCCGAGTTTTCCAGCAGTTTCTTGATGTCCTTGAAGTGGCGGGAAGGGGGACGGCGGCGCTTCGTTTTATCGAGAACCACATGGATTTTGGTCCCCGACAAAAGGCCCCGCCGCACCGTTCGGCGGGTGATCTTGTAGCCGTCCAGATCCAGTGTCTTGAGACCGGCGCGGATTTTATTCAGGTCCGCTCCCAGGTCGACCAGCGCACCAAGGATCATGTCTCCGCTGATACCGGAGAAACAATCGAAGTAAGCGGTGCGCACGCCGTTCATGTCAGCCGAAGGAGCGCTCGAACAGGTCGGCGATGGCCTTCTTGCCTTCGGGAGTGAGAAAGCGGGTGCCGGTGCCGCAGAAATGTTTCTTCCTGATTTTCGCCTCGGGTTCTTTTTTCCAGCCCGTTCCCGTCCAGCGGCGCCACACGTTGTCGTTCTGGTCGAAGACGTGCACCGGCTTGTTGCACAATTTGGCGAATTCCGCGCCCCAGCCGGTGCCTCCCTTGACGGTGCCGTCGTCCTGAATCCTTCCGACGACAAACACTTCCTCGGCATTATTGATCTGGTGCCAAATGCTCTGCAGCACTTTGCGGAACAGGGGGCCGGCGCTGAATTTCCGGTTCATCAATTTGGACACGTAGGTGAGGCTGACATCTCCCTTCGTCATTTCTTCCGAGGTCAGATAGCGAACGCCACGGCTTCGGACGATCTTGTGTCCCTCGAACGTGAAATGAACCTCTTCCACTCCCGCCTTCTCCGCTTGAGCGCCGAATTCCGCCTCGGCTCCCTGCACGCCGCCACTGAATAAAATGCAGTCCTTGGTATTCATCCGTGACATCTCCTCCTGGTGGTTATTTGCGCCGGGTCGCTGGAAACCACCTCACATTAGATAAAACACCCGTTGGATGCAACCCTTTTGAACGCCCCGGGGCTCCGGCAAGCCAGCCGCGGGATCAGCGTTTGGAGCGGCCACCAAAAAGGCGGCTGAAAAATCCGATTTTCCGGTCCCTTCCGCCGGGCTCCGGGGCCGGGCCTTTTTTCCGTTCCTGGTGCTGATCGATGAAGAGTTGAATGAGAATATGGCAGGAGTGGCAGCCGCCGCCGGCCTCGCAGGCCCGGGTGACCGATTCTACGCTCGTAAGGTCTCCCGATTTGATGGCGCCACGAATGGTTGCCTCGTTCACCTGGAAACATTTGCAGATGATATCGGCGCTGGGATCTTCGATGTCGGCCATATTGAGCAGATTTGCCGCGGCGGGAACCGCCGGGCCCATGGGCGGGAACTCTCCGAATGCCCGGAAAAGGCACGGCGGCCGGGCCAACCGCGCCGAAAAATGCCGATACCAAATGAGGATGCCTCCTGGCGGGCCGCGCCATGCTGGCGAGAAACCAAACGGAAAAGGATGGTGGCGGTGCAGGGACTTGAACCCCGGACGCTACGGATATGAGCCGTATGCTCTAACCAGCTGAGCTACACCGCCATCCTTTTGCTTTTCCTGTGCTGCCTTTTCGACCACCCATGGTGAGGGTATTTAAAGACGCGATGCTCGGAAGTTTACTCCTTTACCCCTGGCAAGTCAACCTTATCCAGGGGGCCGCCCAAGCGGCCTCGCCTCCCGTCAATGGGCCGAATCTTCCTGTCCGTTCGCTCCGCGGCGGGATCGTTCAAGCCTCACACGCCTTTTTTCCAGCGCCGCACATCCTTCATGAACTTCTCCCGGTCCATGGCCCGGTCGGCGGGAAACAGCTCCATGAGCGGCAAGGGGAATTTCTTGTCCTGCGGATAAAATTCAAAGCGGCCATTCTCCACCCGGTAAATATTATTGAAGGTTCGATACTGGGCCGAGATGCCGACAAAATCCCAGCTGGTATTTCGATCGATCAGCCCGGAAAGTTCCGAAGCGCCGATGCCTTCGTAAAGATTCACCTTGCCGATTCGCCCCTTGACGAGGACCGGATCGTCGCGCCCGAAATCGATGCTCCAGATATCGGAACCCTCATACCAGAACACTTCGAGCTGGTAATGCAGCTTCCAGTGCCGCCAAACGGCCATCATCTCCTTGTCCATGAGCCCCGGCAGAAACTCCTCCTCGATGAACCGGGAAACGTTTTTCTTCTCGTCCTCCTGCTCACGCCCATTCGGGATGAGCGAGCGAATGGGCGCCACCTCGGCGACGGGCTTGAATTCCACACTGGCGCTGTCGTTTTCGGCCATCCGCACGCACCCGGCGGCCTGTCTATGGATTTTCGTATCCTTCGGGCCGATTTCGGCGACGTCACCGGGGAAAAACAGCTCCGCCCGAACCTCCGGGCAAAAATCTCCCAGGTCCTCCACGAACTGCTCCGGCGTTGTCGGAAAGGAGTATTGATTAAGAAACATGAATTCGTCGCGGTAGCGGAAACCCGCCGAGCCGGG
>CP070799.1:1070070-1073805 GCA_020343535.1 Nitrospinaceae bacterium
GACTTCGGGGGGGAGGATAAGAAAGCCCCTCATTTCCCTGCGGGAAAATAGTGAAGGGCTTCTCTTCAAACTCATTCTGCTTGCGCAGAGAACGCGATTTCTTCACCTTGGCGGCAGCGGCGCCACAATTCTCGCACTTCTTCTGCGCCTTGAAGCTGATATATCCACATCGCGTGCACCTCATATTTAAAAAATAGTATAAAAATCTATTAAGGTCAAGAATAATAAAAGATTAGGATTTAATCCGTTCATCGCGAAGAGGTTCCGAGGGCCTTCTGAAATTGCCCGCGCGCGGCCATTTTTTATAGCCCCAAAGGGGCACGCGACGACTCGGCCAAAAAATTCTTGCGGCCCAAAAAACACTGTTATTGGGGTTGATAATAATTGACGGGCTCGATATATCTGATAGAATCGGATCATCTTCCATCAGTCATAATTTAATTGCAACCCATTACCGAGGCAGGATCCGGGAGCCCCCCCCCTCGTCGAGAAATTAAATGGTTGCCTGGGATCTTAAAAAGCTCAATCGCATCCGCCGCGCGGTTCAGTTCAAATTGGGTGAGTGGACGTTCCCCCTGTTGGAACCGCTCTACCGCTTGGTTGAAAGCCGGAATTCGATGGTGAAGAGGTATTTCGACCTTGCCCTGACCCATCTCGAACAGAGAAGAACCGGCATGGCCCTGCTCAACCTGAATATGACGCTCAGCCTGAAACCGAATCACTTTCTAGCCCGGGTGTACCGGGGCCGGGTATTCGTTCTCGAAGGCCGCACCCTGCTGGCTTCGGAGGACTATATCAAAGCGCACATGATCAACCGCTTCCGCTTCCTCCACTACGGCCTGTATCGGGAATACTTCAAGTCGATGAAAAAGGAAACCCTGGATCCAGGCCTGACCGAAGTGTGGGACTTCAACCAGGTTTTCGAGGCCCTCCGGCAAACTCACGACCACATATCCCGGGAAGCCTCCAAGGTAAAAGGCCGCAACACGGCAGGGCACACCCCCTCAAGAAGCCTCTGGGAAGATGATGATTCCCTGCTCGATATCGAGGTATTGAGCGATGAGGAGCAGTACAAATTCGAGGCCATGGGCCCGATCACCCAGGACGAGGTCGAGGTCACCGACTGGGACCTGTTGATCCGCCAACTCTCTTCCTGAGCCCCCCTTTCCCGTCTTTTCCGGCAATTCTGCTCGTTTCCCGCCGGCCCTTAAAATTCCAGAACGAAACACGGCAAAACGCGGATTTTTTCCGCCATTAAAACCAGTGCCCAGAGAAGTTAACGCCTTATGGATAAAGAGATTCAGCCACCCGGCCGAGGAGAGGGGCTCCTCGACCGGCTAGCCAAAAAAGGAGGATACTGAAATGCTTCATGATGAGAGCATCATCATAAAAATTAGATAACCGCGAACCCAAAAAAGTTTTTATTTATTTTTCACCGCCGCCCCCCAGCCCACCTTATACCCAATAACCATTAAATCAAACAGTTACCCAAAAATTTCTCTTTAACTTTCGGCTATTTAGTGGTAAATTCTCCTAGCTCCTACTCTATGTAGTAGGCAATCCGGAGTTACCCCTTTCCCGGTTCTTCAGCGGGGCAGCCAGGGGTCGCAGGCTCGATCACATTGCTGTTTCAGGCGATCCTGGCTCAAGGCTGGGAAGGCGAACAGGTCACAGGGCGGCGGGGTCGCGCCTATTAATTCAGACAAAGATTCGATGTTCTCCCGGCGGCCACGCCGGCAAAGGGAGATCGCTTTTTTCGGGGGGGTGTCAAGCACCCTGACCGGGGGCCTTGGTGGGCTCCCGGTTTTTTTGGGGGGAGCGTGTGGATTAGCGGAGAGTGCGCCCGTCGAGCTGCCCGAGCAACCCGTCCACCATCGCTTCGATTTTCCGGTTGACCTTGGGGTTGATGATTTTTCGGTCTTCAAAATCCTCGCCACTGGTATGCACGATGGGGTAAACCGTCATCACGTTCGATTCATAAAAGAGGATTTTCACCAGATCCGCCGAGGCCAGGAAAGATCGCGGGCTGCCGGCATTGCAAAGGATTCCGGCCACTTTGTTTTCCATGCCCGATGCGGAGAGGTCGATGAGGTTCTTGAGTGGCCCGGAAATCGACCAACAATAGACGGGCATGCCAAAGATATAGGCCTGCGCATCCTCGATCATGCGGCACACCGTTTGCGTGTCCGCGTTGTAGCCGGCGCGGTCCCGGCCATCGCAATGCATGAGATCGAACGTTCTCAGGTCGAGATGGTCGAACTCCACACGGCGGGCCGTCAGGCAGTCATGCACCCGCGCCAAAACCTCGGCCGTCCGCGACTGTGGGGACAGGCTGCCCTGAATGGTGAGAATTTTCCCCATGCTAGCTGCGCCTTATTCGTGAATGAAAAAAATGGTTTGCGCCACGCGGGCGCAAACCATTATTTTTCCTCGCATCATGCGTGGGCGGCACTCCTTTTCCCGGCGTGCGTTTATACCGAAGGCACTTCCTCGGAAGGTTCTTCCTCCTCGCCTTCCTCCAGGAAGTAATCGTCTTCATCGTCATCCTCGCCGATGGGAAGATCGGGATCATCCATTTCGATCTCGTCGAGGCCTTCTTCTTCCTCTTCCTCGAGCTCACCCGGGCGGGCGGGAAGCTCATCCCACATCACAATGCGCGAGTTTCCCCGGTCGGCGATATAGAGTTTGAAACGGGGTTCCCTCTGTTCCCCCTCTGCGGTTTCTTCATCCTCCAGCTCGTAGTTTTCGTCGTCGAGGTCTTCCTCCAAATACATGCCGAAGGGATCGTTGAGGGTGGCGGCGGAGGCGGGCTGACCGCGGTTGTGCTTGTTCGACCTGAAATCGGTCTGGCCAAACACGCGGTCGGCGGGCTGGCCGTTTTCCGTCGGCACCGTCTCCCAATACAACACGCGGTTATTGCCGGTGTCGGAGATAAACAATCCTGTCTTGCCACAAACCACGTCTGTCGGGAAATACAAACCCTGCTCGTTCGGCCGGCGGAAGCCCTGGCCGGCATTGGGCTCGCGGCTCTGGAAGTCCTTTTGGCCGATGACCACATCGGCGGCCACGCCGTTGGCATTGGGCAATTTGTTCCAGATGAGCACACGATTATTGCCCTGGTCCACGACGAACAGACGGTCCTCCTCCGCATCGTAGAACACGCTGGTGGGAAAGCTCAGCGAATCCGGCTGGACGTTGTCGAATTCGCCCCGGTTGGGTTCGCGCTCATCCATCCCGCTTTGACCGAGGCAGATATCGGCGTTCCAGCCGTTGTTAAAGGGAGTCTTCCTCCAAATAAGAACACGGTGGTTGTCCTTGTCCGCGATAATGACATGTTGGTCGTCGCCGGAATGGATACCCATGGGGAAGAACAAGGAACCGGAGCCCACCATGCCGCGCCGGTTGGCCTCGTTGCAATCGAGGTTATCCTGCCCGAGAACAAGATTGGGCGCCTCGCCGTCGTCGGTGGGCAGGCCATTCCATCGCACGCAACGGTGATTGCCGCTGTCGACGACGAACAGTTTCCCGCCAATGACCGCGATGCCGGCAGGTTGCGAAAGCGTTTCTTCCTCGCACTTGCTGATGGTGAACCCGTCAAGGCTTTCATCGCCGAGGCCAGAGGTCATCTCGTCCAGTGTGGTGGTGATGCCGCGGTTTTCCAGGCAATCGGAGAAGTCTTCCTGCCCGAGGACCAGGCTCGAAGGTTCGCCGTTTTCCTCCGGCAACTGCTCCCAC
>CP070799.1:1073905-1077612 GCA_020343535.1 Nitrospinaceae bacterium
ATCCAGCTCAAGGAGCTTGCGCCGAACCAGCCCGCGCCCTCTCACGGTTGCGGGTTCGGCTGGTACCCGCACGACGACTACGCCGCAGTGGTGATCAAGGACCATGCCGGCGGCGGAGCACAGACCCTGACCCAGGCCATGACGGACTGGAGCCATTTTCGCTCAACCATGTTCTTCTGCAAGGTGAAAGGTCCGGCTCAGCGGCATACCCAGCACGACGCCCAGCCGTTTCGCCGCAGCTTCGCCGGCAGGGACTGGCTGCTCCTTCACAACGGCCGTTTGGACAAGGACGGCCTCTCCCGGCTTTACAACAAGGATTCCCACTTCCTCGAACCCCTGGGCAACACCGATTCCGAGTTGGCCTTTTGCTATTTACTGGACCGGTTTCAATCGCACCGCTTGAAGCAGATCAATCAGGTGGACGGCCCCACCCTGCTTGCCTGGATGGGCCAACTCAATACGGTGGGCAGCGCGGATATCCTTCTCACCGATGGCAGGTCTCTCGCCGTTTATCGTAGCACAAACCCCACGAACAAAAACCTAGCCTATGCGCGGTTTTCGCCCGCCAACCGGCCCGAACACCTCGAATCGGATTCCGCGCACCTGGATTTTTCCGATTCGCGGGATCAGTATCGCACTGCGCTGATGGTCACCTCCGCCGCGTTCAGCCAGGGCCACTGGCAACCTCTTATGCCTGGCCAGTTGATCATTGCCCGGCGCGGAGCCATCGTATGGAACAGCCATGCGGATGAAGCGGTGGTCACCGCCCATTCGCCACTTGCCCCCGTCATCCCCGACACCCAGGAAAAATTTCCTTTTGCCTCGCAGCAGATCGCTCAACCGCAAACCACGCAGACGGTCATCAACGTCAAGTCCATCACTCATGCCCAGGACGGCAGCCCCCTGGCCTACCGCATGTACGACGTGCTGCATGAAACCGAATATGAATACAGCAAACCCATCGAGCACAGCACCCACACCTTCCGCCTTCATGCGGTGGAGGATAATATCCAGGAAGTGATGCAGGCCACGCTGGAGATTTCCGCGCCAGGCGAACGACTTCATTTCGAGGACGTCTTCGGCAACCAGTCGATTCAGTACACCATCAACCAGCCCTACAAAGTCCTGCGAATCAAAAGCGAGAGCCGCATCAAGGTGTACGCCTGCCCGCCGGACGATTACAGCTCGCCGCTGCGAAACACCTCCATCCCGCTGGTGTGGATGCCCTGGCAGCGGCAGATGATGCTGTCCTATCTGCTGCCCCCGGAGTTGCCCGAAACCCAACTACGCGAAATAAACGACTTCGCCATGAGTTTTGTTGAACGTAACGACTACAACCTGCTCGAAACATTGCAGGACATGAACAAACGCATCTATGAGGACTTCGAATACAAGCAGGGCTCGACATCACTCAAAACGACACCGTTCGACGTGTTCGCCTCGCGCCAGGGCGTATGCCAGGATTTCGCGAACCTGCTCATCTGCATGTCACGCCTGCTCGGCGTGCCGGCACGCTACCGGGTGGGCTACATCTACACCGGCGGCAATTATGAAAATAAGATTCAGTCCGAAGCCTCGCACGCCTGGGTGGAAGTCTATCTTCCATTTATCGGCTGGCGTGGGCTGGACCCTACCAACGGCTGCGACGTCGCGCAGGAGCACATCCGCGTTGCCTGCGGCCGCAACTACCGCGACGCCACCCCCACCTCCGGCACCATTCTAAAGGGCGGCGGCGACGAGGGCCTGATGGTCCACGTCAAAATCACCGAAGTCCTCCCCTGACGTATCGTCCATCCAACCCACCTCCCTCCCTGATTTCAAGCCAGCGGCGGTCCCGGGCGATAGAGCGGAGATCACCCTTTCCATGGAGCAGCCCAGGGAGCGGATCAGACATAGCCCAATAGGGCAATAACTAAAAGGGCGCGGGAAAGTGGGAATCCGGGATACAGTGGTTGAGCCCTTGCGGGCTTGGCCTGGGGAAAAGAAAACAAGGGCCTTATTATCGCCCTGCGCGATGCCGGACGGCGATCAGAAACAACAATCAAGTTCCGCAGAATGTTCGATAGCGGATGCCCGTCGCCGGCGCCGGCTCGGTATAGGCCTCGCATCCGGCGGCCTCGTCGAAGGGATGGCTCAAAACGCCTATCATTTGATAGAAGGGCGCCATGTCTTGCCGGTCGACGGCTGCGGCAAGAGCTTCTTCGACCTTGTGGTTCCGTGGGATGTAGATTGGATTGACCCGGTCCATCGCCTGCGCCCTCGCCTCCGGCGAACCTCCCTCCTGGTCCAGGCGCTTCCGCCAACGCCGGGCCCAGACGTCGAACGCACCCGACTGTTCGAACAGGCATCGTACCGCGTTGCTATCCCCGCGCAAGGCCTGGGAAAGGCGGCGGAAGACAAGGGTGAAATCCGTCTGCCCGTCCTTCATCACCCATAGCAGATCGTTGATCAGGTCCAGATCACCTGGCTCCTCCGTTTTCAACCCGATCTTCGAACGCATTCCGGCCAGCCAGTGCGCCTCGTAGAGGGGTTGAATACACTTGAGCGTGTCGGTCAGCAATTCGACAGCCCGGTCCTTGTGCGAATCGACAATCGGGATCAGCGTTTCCGCCAATCGGGTCAGGTTCCAGGACAGGATCGCCGGTTGGTTGCCATAGGCATAGCGGCCCTGGGCGTCGATGGAACTGAACACCGTGCCCGGCGAATAGGTGTCCATAAAAGCACAGGGCCCATAATCGATGGTCTCGCCGGAGATCGTCATATTGTCGGTGTTCATCACCCCGTGAATGAAACCAATATTCATCCAACCCGCCACCAGAGCGGCCTGGGCATCGATGACGGCTTCAAAAAATGCCAGATAGGGATTCTTCGCATCGGCGATGTCGGGATAGTGCCGCGCAATGGCATAATCGGCGAGTTCGCGGACTTTATGGACGCCGCCGCGCGCGGCGAAAAACTGGAATGTGCCAACGCGGATGTGGCTGGCCGCAACGCGGGTTAGAATCGCGCCGGGCAAAGGTCTTTCCCGGTAAATCCTCTCCCCGGTGATCACCGCGGCGAGGGCCCGCGTTGTCGGAATGCCGAGCGCATGCATGCCCTCTCCGACCAGATACTCTCGCAACACCGGGCCAAGAGCCGCCTTGCCATCTCCGCCGCGAGAGAACGGCGTGGGGCCCGAACCTTTCAACTGGATATCGCGGCGCTGTTTTCGGGTATCCAAGACTTCGCCCAGAAGGAGCGCGCGTCCGTCCCCCAATTGCGGTGCATACCCGCCAAACTGGTGCCCGGCATAAGCCTGGGCCAATGGGTCCGCCCCCTCGGGGATTGCATTCCCCGAGAAAACCGCCAGACCCGCTTCCGAATCGAGCGCGGCCGGGTCCAGCCCAAGCTCCAAGGCAAGCCCATGGTTCAACTGCAACAGTTTCGGGGCCACCGCGGGGGTGGCCTGGCAGCGCGCGAAAAAGCCTTCAAAGGTGCGGGCGAAGCTGTTATCGAAATTGAATTGCGGGCACATGCGGTCGAGCGTTTTCATTGTTTCCGTTAAGGTTACCCCCTGTATTCCCCGGTATAATGATATTCAATGACATCCCGGCAGCGCTTGCCACGGTAATTAAAGGAGCGCGACGGCAACCGAACGAGTGTAGGATAGTTTTTATGTGGCATTGGTTTCGAAATTATCGGAGAAAAAAGATACTGGCCTCCCCTTT
>CP070799.1:1077712-1081408 GCA_020343535.1 Nitrospinaceae bacterium
CCATCGCACACGGCGCAGGCCGACATGCCATTGTTCCACATTTTCTCTTCATTGGGCACGCCCATACGCCGGGCCGTTGCGCCGGTGGCGATGATGACGGCCTTCGCCAGGACTTCCCGATCGCTGGAACGAATGCGAAAGGGCCGGTGGCTGAAATCCACCTCGGCCACATCCTCCATCACCATCTCGGTGCCGAAGCGGGCGGCCTGCTTGCGGAATAGCTGCATCAATTCCGGGCCGTTGATGCCGTCGGGAAAGCCGGGATAATTTTCCACATCGGTGGTGGTCGTCAGCTGACCGCCCGCCGAGCCGCCCTTAACGTAGCCTTCGAACATGAACGGTTCGAGGTTCGCGCGCGCCGCGTAAATCGCGGCGGTGTGGCCTGCCGGGCCGGACCCGATGATCACCAGATTTTTCTCATCCGCCATTCTACGTTCAACCTTTCTTTTTCAAGGTTGCGGCCACACGCAGCGAAAACCCACATCGCTGTACCGCAACTCCGGGCTTTTGCCGACGCGGTCCGACGGCCGCAAATAATGATTGGGTGAATTCCATGAACCGCCGCGCACAACCACCTCCTTGCTCAACGCAGGCCCGCGCGGATTCTCCTGAACGCCATCCGTGGCGAGGGGGCCGTACCCGTCACTCGTCCACTCGTACACGTTGCCCATCATATCGTGGAGCCCGAGCGAATTGGCATGAAATTCACCAACGTTCCGCGGCGCTCCCTGATTGTAAGGCTTGCCGAAATGCGCCCCGCCGAGATTGTCCGCCTGCGCAGCGCGCTCCCATTCCGCTTCCGTGGGCAGCCGGCCTCCCTTGAAGCGGCAGTAATCCTCGGCATCCTGCTGAGTAACGAAAACCACCGGCTGCCGGGGTCCGTTGAATTCCTTGGGCCGGTCCTCGTGCAGCATGTTGGGGCCGCACTTTCCCGCAGCGAAGCACTCTTGATAGTCGTCGTTGGTGACCTCGTGCGTCGCGATAGCAAACCTGTCCAGACGCACGCGGTGCGGCGTTTCATCGGCGCACCAGTCGCTCATGCCCTGCTGGTCCTCGCAGTAGGTGGAGCCCATGACGAACTCACCCGCTTCAAGGATCACCCGGCCGGCCGGGGCCTCGGCGAAAATCGGCAATGCGGCGGCTAGGATGCACCCTGCGGCGAAAAAGATTCCGGGGGTCCCGGTGAAAGTGTTCATGGGGCAATGTTTTTAAGGATGCTGTCGCGCACCGCATTATAGTCCGCTGGTAGCTCAATGGGCTCGAACGCGTAATCAGGTTGAATGCCCTCCAGCTGGTCGGTATGGTATTTATACAGGAAATCGGTGAACTTGAGACCGTTGGCCGTCGAGAGCACCACGATACGATCCGTCTTCTTGAATACGCCGCGCTTGGCCAGCTTCTCCACCGCGGAAAGGGCTACCGCCGTGTGCGGGCAGCAAAGCAGGCCGGTGCGGTTGGCACGGCCGGCGGCGTTGGCGAGTTCGCTCTCGCTGGCTTCCTCGACAATGCCGTCGAAGGCCTGGAGCGCTCGAATAGCCTTCTTATAGCTGACCGGATCGCCGATCTGAATCGCGCTGGCGAGGGTCTTGCCCGCCTGCATGGGTTCGAACTGCTTGAAACCGGTCTGGTAGCTGCGATAGAGCGGATCGGCCTGCTGCGCCTGGGCGCAAACGAGCCGCGGCAGCCGATCGATCATGCCGAGGTCCAGCAGCATCTTGAACCCCTTGCCCACCGCGCTCACGTTACCGAGGTTGCCGCCGGGAACGACAACGTAGTCCGGCACTTCCCAGCCGAATTGTTGCACCAGCTCGAAGCTGATGGTTTTTTGTCCCTCGATACGCAGCGAGTTCATCGAGTTGGCAAGGTAGATGTCGTTTTCCTGGCAGACTTCCTGCACGATCTTCATGCAGCCGTCGAAATCGGTGTCCAGCGACAGGGTGAGCACGCCATGAGTAATGGGCTGGATGAGCTGGGTGAGCGAAACCTTCCCGCGCGGCAGAAATACGATAGCGGGGATTCCGGCCACGGCGCAATAAGCCGCCAGCGCCGCCGAGGTGTCTCCGGTGGAGGCGCAGGCCACCGCGCGAATCTTCTTGCCGTCGGCGATCATCTGCTTGACCATGGAAACGAGGACCGTCATTCCAAGATCCTTAAAGGAACCGGTGTGGGCCATGCCGCACTGCTTCACCCACAGTTCGTCAAGGCCCATTTGGCGGCCCAGGCGCTCGGCCCAGAACAGGTTGGTGCCGCCCTCATAGGTCGAGACGATGTTTTCATTGTCGACCCCGGGGCAAACAAGTTCCTTCTTTCCCCACACCGAACTGCCGTAGGGCCACTCGTGGTTGCGGTAGCGGCTCGAGAACAGGTCCTTCCATTCCTGGCCGCTGCGCTTTTTCAGTTTGTCCGTGTCGTGCTGCACTTCCAGAAGATCGCCGCAGGACGGGCAGCGGTAGATGACCTCGGTGAGGTCGTGCCGCGCTTCGCAGCCGTTGATGCACTGAAACCAGGCCCGAAAATTCATCATCAGTTTTCCACGCGAATCAGGTTGGACTTGTCCGACACCACTTCCAGAAGATCGATCTCCTTGAGGGCGTTTTGAACGTCTTTCTCCCGCGAACGGTGCGCCATCATGACCAGCGGCACGCCGTTCAAGTGCTCGCCCCGCCGCCGCTGAATGACGGACTCTATGCTGATGGAATGCTTGCCGAGAATGCCGGCTATGGCCGAAAGTACCCCCGGCTTGTCGAGAACGTGAAAACGCAGGAAATATTCGCCCTCGACCTCCGCGATGCTCTTGATCGGGATGGGCTTGACCTGAGCGCCGAGAAAGGACTGCGCCGGCACCCGGTCGCTCACGCCATGCAGAAGGTTGCGCGCCGCCTCGATGACATCGGCGACGACGGCGCTGCCGGTCGGCAGCGCGCCCGCACCATGACCGACGAGGATGTTCTCGTCCATCAAATCGTCGCAGACGCGGATGGCGTTCAGCACGCCGTTTATGTTGGCCATCGGGTGATCCACCGGCACCATGGCGGGGTGCACGCGGATGTCGAGCGAACGGCCGTCGTATTTGGAAATCGCCAGCAGCTTGATGCGGTAGCCGAACTCGCGCCCGCACTGGATGTCCTCCGTTGTGATGCTGGAGATGCCCTGAATCGTGATATCGTCGAAGCTCACCGGCGTGCCATAAGCGAGCCGCGTCAGAATGGCGATCTTGTGCGCCGAGTCGATGCCCTCGACGTCGAACGTCGGGTCCGCCTCGGCGTAGCCTTTTGCCTGCGCCTCCCCAAGCGCCTGCTGAAAATCGCAGTTTTCGTCGGACATCTTGCTGAGAATGTAGTTGGCAGTGCCGTTGATGATGCCTTCCACCACCCTGTTGCGGTTGGCGGCGAACGCTTCGCGCAGCGAGCGGATGATGGGAATGGCGCCACCCACCGCCGCCTCGAACCCGATGGACAGATGCTTTTCTTCCACCGCGGCGAAAATCTCGTCGCCATGCTTGGCGAGCAGCGCCTTGTTGGCGGTGACCACGTGCTTGCCGCGCTCAAGCGCGGTGAGTAGAAACGTCTTCGCCGGCTCGTAACCACCGATGAGCTCGATGACAATGTCGATGCCCGGATGCCCGAGCACCTCCTCGGCTCGCGAGGTCAGAACACCGGGCGCAAGAACCACGCCCCGGTCGGTGGTGGTGTCGAG
>CP070799.1:1081508-1085152 GCA_020343535.1 Nitrospinaceae bacterium
CCACCTGCCACTGGTGCCACGTGATGGAGCGCGAATCGTTCGAGGACCCGGCGCTGGCCCGCCAGTTGAACGAGAACTACGTCAGCATCAAGGTGGATCGCGAGGAACGGCCGGACATCGACAGCATTTACATGAAGGCCGTCCAGAGCCTCGGGCAGCAAGGGGGCTGGCCGCTCAACGTGTTCGTCACGCCCGAGGGCATTCCCTTTTACGGCGGCACCTATTTTCCGCCGACGCGCCGGTTCAACCTGCCGTCGTTTGGGGACGTGCTCAACTTCCTCACTCAGACCTGGCAAAACGAGCACGACAAGGTGGTCAAGCAGAGCCAGGCGTTGGTCAACGCCATCCGCGAATCGGCCACCCGCGAGGCCGCCACCGGCACCCTCGACACCCTCGATTTCGCAGGCGAGGACAAGGCGCAAAGCCTCTTCAAAAGCCATTACGATCCCCTTCACCACGGCTTCAAATTTCAGCCGCAGAACAAGTTTCCGCCGTCGATGGGGTTATCCCTCCTCCTCAGGCACCATCACCGCACGGGCGATTTGGACAGCCTGACCATGGTCAAAAAGACGCTGCTGGCCATGAAACACGGCGGCATCTACGACCAGATCGGCGGCGGGTTGTCGCGCTACAGCACAGATTACCGCTGGCTGGTGCCGCATTTCGAAAAAATGCTCTACGACAATGCCCTGTTTGCCGCCGCCCTGACCGAAGCGTGTCAGGTGACCGGCGAGGACGAGTTCAAGGACCACGTAAACGACCTGTTCGCATACATCGACCGCGACATGACCTCGCCCGAGGGCGGGTTCTACAGCGCCGAGGACGCCGACAGCGAAGGCGTGGAAGGCAAGTTCTACGTCTGGTCCCTGGAGGAAGTGGAAAAACTGCTGGGCCGCAAAACGGCGTCGGTGGCCGTCCCCTATTACAACATCAGCGAGGCAGGCAATTTTGAGGGCAAGAACATTCTGCACATCACCCGTGGCCCCGGCACCCTGGCGAAAGAACTGGGCCTGCCGGTGGACCTAGTGAACGAAGAGCTGGCAACAGCCCGCACCCTCCTGCTCGAAAAAAGAAGCCAGCGGGTCCGCCCGCTGCTCGACGACAAGGTCCTGACCTCCTGGAACGGCCTGATGATCAGCGCCATGGCGCGCGCGGGCCGCGTGTTCGAGGATGCGGACCGCATCGCCAAAGCGCGGCGGGCGATGGATTTCGTGCTCACTCGGCTGAAAACCGCGGACGGAAAGCTGTTGCGCCGCTACCGCGAGGAGGAAGCCCGCTACGACGGCTACCTGTTCGATTACACCTCCATCGGCGTCGCCTGCCTGGACCTGTACGAGGCGACGTGGGACCCGGCCTACCTGGCCCACGCGCGCGGCCTGATGGACCGGGTCGAGGAAAAGTTTGCCTCCGGAGGCGCCTACTATGAAACCGCGAGCGACGCCGAGAACCTCATCGTCCGCCAGGTGAGCGGCTACGACGGCGTCGAGCCCTCCGGCAACAGCGGCGCCGCTCTCCTGCTTCTCAGGCTCTCGGCCTACCTTTCCGACCCGGACCTTGCCGCCCGAGCGGAAAAGATATTCCTCGCCTTTCATGAGGAACTCATGGAATACGGTCTCAATTCCGCCGCCATGATGCAGGCGCTCCACCTCTATCTCGGAGGGCTGAAGGAAGTGGCGGTGGTGGGACCGCGGAACGATCCCTCGACCGAAAAGATGCTCCGCTTCATCCGCGGCGGCTTCTTCCCCAATGCGGTTTTCGCCTACGCCGCGAGCGACGAGGTGGATCGGCTGGCGGAGAGCATCCCCCTGCTCGCGGACAAGCGCCCGGTCGGCAATATGGCGGCCGCCTACGTCTGCCGCCAGGGCGCCTGCCAGCATCCGGTCACAAGCCTCGACGAACTTGCAGCCCTGCTCAAATATGATTAGGCCCCGGGTGGAAAAGACTATATAATAACCGCCACAACCCACGAGCCATTAAAGATGAGAAAAGAACTGATCGACAGCATGGTGGAGCAGGCGCTCTCGGGCGAGGGCATCACGCGCGAGCAAGCCCTGGAGCTTGAAACCTTTTCCCGTGAGGAACTCGCCCTGCTCTACGAGGGAACATCGCGCATCCGCGAAAAATTCAAGGGCCAGGACGTCAAGATCTGCTCCATCGTCAACGCCAAGTCCGGACGGTGCGTGGAGGATTGCTCGTTCTGCGGTCAGTCGGCAGCATTCAAGACCTCGAGCCCCGAATATGGGCTGATGGAGGTGGAGGAAATAGTACGCGCCGCCAAGGAGGCCGAAGCCTTCGGCTCCAACGAGTTTTCCATCGTCACCTCGGGAACCGCCCTCGACAACCGGAGCGAGCTCGACCGCGTCATCGAAGCGATTCGCCGCATCAAAGCCGAAACCCGGCTCGAGGTGTGCTGCTCGTTGGGACTGATGCGGCTGGATCACCTGAAGGAACTCAAAGCCGCGGGCCTCGACCGCTGCCACCACAATCTGGAAACCGCGGCCAGCCATTTCGACCAGATCGTCACCACTCACGGGTACGACGATGAGGTGCAAGCGGTCAAGAACGCACGCGAGGCGGGGCTCAAGGTGTGCGTGGGCGGTATTTTCGGGATGGGGGAAACCCACGGCCAGCGCGTGGAACTGGCTTTCGACATCAAAGACCTGAAGACCCATTCCCTGCCCATCAATTTCCTGAAACCCATCGAAGGCACGGGTCTCGAACACCTGCAATTGATGGAAGCCGGCGAAGCCCTGCGGACCATCGCCCTGCTCCGCCTGGTTCTGCCGGAGATGGACCTGTTCGTTTGTGGCGGGCGCGAGGAAGTGTTTTCGGAAGAGCCGGAGCGCTTGTTCGCCGCCGGAGCCAACGGCATCCTCGGGGGCAATTACCTCACGACCAAGGGGCAGGACCCGAAAAAAGATATCGAGATGATCGAGGGGTTGGGGCTACGGCCCGTCTATCAGTCGACCTGAACGCTTGCCGGAAAATCCGGTATCAGCGAGAGGGGTTTCGTCGGAGAACGAAACATAGCCGGCGAGCCATCTCCCGCCCTGGGGGGGGGAAGGCGGGTACAGGCATGGCGCCGCCCGCCGGTTCGGCGCGGCGAGCCAACGTTTCTCAGGCGGACGCCAGAAGGTTCTCTTCGATGACTTTTTTGATCTCCGCCTTTGTTTTGACGCCCACCAGCTGCTGAACCACTTGACCATCCTTGAAAAACAACAGCGTGGGAATGCCGCGGATGCCGAATTTGGTGGCGGTGGAGGGGTTGTCGTCCACATTGAGTTTGCCGACCAGAACCTTGTCTTCATATTCCCCGGCAATCTCCTCCACCGTGGGAGCGAGCATTTTGCAAGGCTGGCACCATTCAGCCCAAAAATCCAAAAGAACGGGTTTGCTGTTTTGAATCACCGACGCTTCAAATTCATCATCGGAAACCGTGACCACTTTTCCGCCAGCCATAACAAACTCCTGATATAAATAGGTTGAGATCGCTCCACGCCGAAATTGCGGCAGGAAAATTCATTTCCCGGCTCGGGCCGCAAAAAACGACCGGCCCTGTCCCGAATAATCGTTATATAATGCCTCAGGGTAATCCTAAGAAAAAAATATGGGGGCAGGTGAAGGTATAGTAACATACAACATTT
>CP070799.1:1085252-1088894 GCA_020343535.1 Nitrospinaceae bacterium
GGTCGCGGCGAGTTTTCTTCCTGGCAAGGTCCCCCTGTTGTGGAACGTCCGTCACGCCATTCACGACCTGGCGTATGAAAAGCGCTTGACGGTGTGGGTGATCCGCCTTTCAGCGATGCTGTCGAACAAGCCGGTCCGCATTCTGTACAACGCGCACACCGCCGCGACCCAGCATGAAAAGCTGGGATTTTGTCCACAGAAGCGGGAGGTGATCGGCAACGGTTTCGAAACCGAACAATTCGTTCCGTCGCGGGAGGCTCGCCAGGCGCTGCGGCAGGAACTGGGGCTCCCTGCGGATGCGGCGGTAATTGGTCTCATCTGCCGCTATCATCCCATGAAGGATCACCCGAATTTCGTCCGCGCGGCTCGCAAGCTGTTGGAAAGCCACCCGGAAGCGCACTTTGTATTGGCCGGGAAAAACGTCGATGCGGGAAACGACGCGCTGACGGGCCAGATCAATGGATCGCCCGGTCACTTTCATCTTCTGGGAGAACGACAGGATGTGCCCCGGCTGATGGCTGGGCTCGACATCCTGGCGTCTTCTTCTTACGGAGAAGGGTTTCCCAACGTGGTGGGGGAAGCGATGTCGTGCGGCGTTCCCTGTGTGGTGACCGACGTTGGCGACAGCGGCTGGGTGGTGGGAGACAGTGGCCTTGTGGTCCCGCCCAAGGATGCCTCGGCGCTTGCGGGTGCATGGAGGAACCTGATCGATATGGGCCGGGAAGGGCGGGAAGAATGGGGGCAGCGGGCGCGAAAGCGCATCGTGAGCCAATTTTCCATCGATCGGATCGCTGGCCAGTACGGCGCTTTGTACAGCGGCCTTCTCAGGGAAACCCCGGAGGCGACCTCATGAACGTAACCTCTCCGATGCCCGAGGGGCTCGCCAGCCGGGATGCCCCTCCGACGGTGGTGGTGTCGCTGGATTTTGAGCTGCGATGGGGTTGCTATGACAAACTGGGCATGGACCTGAATGCCTACCGTGAGAACCTGGAGAATGTGCGCGAGGTGGTGCCGGCGTTGCTCAGGTTGCTCAGCGAAAGAAAGATCCACGCCACCTGGGCCACCGTGGGGGCGCTGGCCTGCGAGGACTGGACGGAATACTTTCATCGGGCGCCGAAAACCCCGGCGTACGAAGACACCTCGCTCCGCTTCAGCGAACAGTTTTCCGAGCTCGACCCCGAAGGTGCCTTGCATTTCGCGCCGGACCTGGTGCGCCAGATCCACGAGACGCCGGGGCAGGAACTTGGGACTCACACGTTCTCACACATTTTCATGCGGGAGCCCGGAATCACCGGGCAGGATGTCGATGCCGACCTGGCCGCCGTGGTCCGGCTGTGGGAGGACCGTTTCGGCATCTCCCCCAAAAGCTTGGTTTTTCCGCGCAACCAGTATTCGTTCATCGACAGGATCTTGTCGACCTCCATCCGCGTATGGCGTGGCAACGAAACGCCCTGGTATCACGAATGCACGGACGCGGGCACCAACAAGCTCCTGCCCCGTTCCCTGCGCCTGCTGGACGCCCTCAATCCTCTGGTGCGGCGGGCCTATCCCATGGAAGGGGCGATGAACCGCGCCAGTCTTTTTCTTCGCGCCAACTTGCCGGAGGGGTTGTGGAACCTTCATTTGTCGAGGATTCGCGGCGAACTCAAGGCGCTTGCGCCGGGACGGATTTTTCATCTCTGGTGGCACCCCCACAACCTGGGGGCGGACATGCCCCGGCGGCTCAAGCGCGTGGAACAGGTTCTGGACCTGATCGCGAAGGGCTGCCCGTCCGGCCGCCGGGTTTCTAAAAGCATGGGGGATTTCGTCCATTAGGGACGGTTGGGTCGGGCGGGTAAAGAACCCATTATTCCATGGCGCATAGGCGCCGTGAGCTGAGAAAGGCGAAAATGATGATTCGAATAACTCATTTCATCGATGGCCGAAAGGACACGGGGTTCGCATGTGCGGTTTAGCCGGAATTTGGAGCCGCAATGGCTCGCAAGCGCTTTCTGAAAATATTCTTGCGGCCATGGCCCAAGCCATCGAGCACCGCGGTCCCGACGACCACGGCGTCTGGTTGGATGAGCAGACGGGGGTGGGGCTTGCGCATCGCCGCTTGTCGATTCTCGACTTGTCCCCGCACGGCCACCAGCCCATGCTCTCCCCAAGTGGCCGTTACGTCATCGCGTACAACGGCGAGATCTACAACTTCCAGCAACTCCGGGCGCGGCTGGACGCGGAGGGGCAATCGCCGCGGTGGCGCGGCGGGTCCGACACCGAGGTGATCCTGGCTGCTATCGATGCCTGGGGTCTGGAACAGGCCGTCCGCCGGTTCATTGGCATGTTTGCGTTTGCCCTGTGGGATCGCACGGAGCGCTTGCTTTATCTGGTCCGGGATCGTTTGGGGATCAAGCCGCTTTACTATGGCTGGCAGGGGCGGTCATTTTTTTTCGGCTCGGAGCTCAAGGCCATCAAGGCGCATCCGGATTTTAAAGGCGAGGTCGACCGCGGTTCCCTCGGCCTGCTGTTGCGCCACAACTACATCCCAGCGCCTCATTCGATTTATAAGGGAATTCATAAAGTATTGCCGGGCCACATCCTGACCCTGAAGGCGGGGAACTCCGGGGAGGAGCCCCGGTCCCAGGCATACTGGTCCGCGCTGGAGGCGGCCGAACAGGGCGTGAGCGATCCGTTCGCCGGGTCCGATGAGGAAGCCGCCGACGGGCTCGACGCCATTTTGCGGGATGCCATCAAACTGCGGATGATCGCCGACGTGCCGCTGGGGGCATTTCTATCCGGCGGCATCGACTCCTCCACCGTGGTGGCGCTGATGCAGGCGCAGAGCGATCGTCCCGTCAAGACCTTTTCCATCGGGTTTCATGAAAAGGGCTACAACGAGGCCGAGGATGCGAAGAAAATCGCCCGCCACTTGGGCACCGACCATACCGAATTATATGTAACGCCTGAAGAGGCCATGGCGGTCATTCCACGCCTGCCGGCGTTGTACGACGAGCCATTTTCTGACTCCTCGCAAATCCCCACGTTCCTGGTTTCGGAGTTGGCCCGCAAGAGCGTGACGGTGAGCCTTTCCGGTGACGGCGGAGACGAGCTTTTCTGTGGTTATCCGCGCTACAACCTGGGCGATTCCGTCTGGAACAAGATGTGCCGGGTGCCGAGGCCGATCCGTAATCTCGCCGCAGGGGCAATGTCCTCGGTGTCGGTCAAGGCCTGGGATGCGTTGTTTTATCCGTTGGGTCTGGTTCTGTCCTCCAAAAAGGTTCGCGTGAACCCCGGCGACAAACTGCACACGCTGGCGAAGATATTGCGAACGGAAAGCCCCGAGGCGTTTTACCGCTGGCTCGTTTCCCATTGGAAGGACCCCGCCCAACTGGTGGGTGCCGCGGAACCGCCGACGTTCCTGTCGAACGGAAATGTCCGTTCCCGGCTGCCAGGTTTTCTGGAGAAGGTGATGTACCTCGACACCGTCACCTACCTGCCGGACGATATTTTGACCAAGGTCGACCGGGCGAGCATGGGCGTCAGCCTCGAAGCGCGCGTGCCGCTCATCGATCACCGGGTGCTGGAGTTTGCCTGGCGGCTGCCGCTTCAAATGAAGTTTCGCGGCCAGGAAAATAAATGGCTGTTGCGCAAGGTTCTCTA
>CP070799.1:1088994-1092584 GCA_020343535.1 Nitrospinaceae bacterium
CCCAACGAGGTGGAATGGAATATCACCCGCCGCCTGGAAGAGCAGCTCGAATCGGTCGAGGGCATGAAGAAGATGACCTCGCGGAGCGAGCACGGGCAGAGCGTCATCACCCTCGAATTCGAGTGGGGCACCGACAAGAACATCGCCATGATCGATGTGAACAACAAGCTCCAGCAGGTGAAGGACCTGCCGGTGCTGGCAGACAAGCCCACCCTGCGTTCAGTGTCCAACGACAATTCCAGCCCGATCATGTGGATCGTCTTCGACAAGCCCGATCCGAATATGCCCGACCTTGGCCAGAACTACATGTACGAGATCGGCGAGGATATCGTGGTGCCCGCGCTGCGCCGCGTGCCCGGCGTCGCCGACTCGTGGCACTTCGGCGGCGAGGAGCGGGAGATGCGCGTCGAGTTCGACCCCTACAGCCTGGCGCGCCTGCACCTCACCTACGACGAGGTGATCGACCGGCTCACCGAGGAGAACAAGAACACCCGCGCCGGTTATCACGATGAAGAAGCGCGCGAGTACACCGTCCGCACCCTGGGCGAATTCAAGAGCCCCGAGGAAATCCTGAAAACCGTCATCAAACGCGACGGCGACAAAACCATCACGGTGGCGGACTTCGCCACCGTCGTCGACGGGTACCAGCGCACCAACTCGCTGGTGCGCATCAACGCGCGCCTGTCCAACGCCTTCGGCGTCATCCGCAAATCCGGCGCCAACGTGGTGGACACCTGCAACCTGGCTGCTGAAACGGTGGAAGAGCTCAATCAGGAGTTCATCAACCGCGGCATTCCCCTCAAGCTCAACATCGTCTACAAGGACGTCGACTACATCGATGAGGCCATGAGCCTCGTCAAGTCCAACCTCGGGTTCGGGGCGATGCTGGCGGTGGGGGTTCTCCTGCTGTTCCTCGGCTCGGTGCGCTCCGTGGTCATCGTGGCGATCTCCATTCCGGTGAGCCTGATGTCGGTGTTCATCGTGCTCAAGCTTCTCGGTCGCAGCATCAACGTTATCTCGCTCGCGGGCATGGCGTTTGCCGTCGGCATGGTGGTGGACAATTCCATCGTCATCCTGGAGAACATTTACCGGCACCTGACGATGAAGAAGGGCGTGATGAAGGCAGCCTACGACGGCGCCAGCGAGGTGTGGGGGGCGGTGCTCGCTTCCACGCTCACGACGCTGGCGGTTTTCGTCCCCATCGTTTTCATTCAGGAGGAAGCGGGGCAGATGTTCGAGGACATCGCCATCACCATCAGCGCCAGCATCGCCCTGTCGCTGTTGGTATCGATCACCGTTATTCCGACGTTGACGACGCTGCTCATCCGTTTAAAACCCGGCGAGGAGTATCGACCGGGGGCGCTGCACCGCACAGTCCTGCGGCCGGTGATTTATCTGGCCGAGCTGATGGCGCGCGCCTATTCGGGAACTCTCCGGCTGCTACTCAAAAAATCCTTCCTCGGCCTGATGGGGAAGCTCTCCATTTTGGCGGGGGTTGTGGCCATCCTGTTGTGGAGCGCCACCCTGTTGCCGCAAAAAGATTATCTGCCGTATGGCAACTCGAACATGGTGTTCATGCTCATCGAGCCGGTGGCGGGGGTGCCGGCGGACACCAACATGCGTTACTTCGATGACTATGTGAACAAGATCACCGCGATGGACGATGTTTCGCGCAACTTCCTGGTGTTTTCGCAACGCTTCAACGGCGGCGGCGCCATCATCAAGCCCGAACTCGCGCGCGGACAGCGCGGCGAGGTCAAAATGGCGATCAAGGCGCGGGAAATGGGGGGAGAGGTCTTCCAGATCCCCGGCTACCGCTTCGCCTTTGCCATTCAGCGGCCGATTTTCCGTTCCGCCGACAAGACGTTCCAGGTGGAGATCACCGGCCCGGACATGTTCCGCCTGAAAGACGTCGCGCAGGATCTGGTGAGCAGGATTACCGGCATGGCCGGCGTGCACGCGGTGCGCCCCGAATTCAAGTTCGGCAACCCCGAGCTTCGCTTCCTGCCGAAACGGGAACTGGCCGCACGCCTCAACATGGGCATGGATGAGATCGGCGATATCGTCGAATCGCTGAACGCCGGCAAATACCTCGGCGAATTCAACGACCAGGGCGAACCCATCGACTTCGTTCTCGTGCAGAAAAAGGATGCCCGTAAGCTCAGCCTCCTGGACTACCGGGACCTTCCCGTGTGGACCGACGAGGGCCTGATGACCCACCTCGGTCACCTGGCGGATGTGGAGATCGATGCGGGACCCGCGCGCATCGATCACATCGAGAAGGAGCGCGCCATCAACCTGGTGGTGCAGGTGCGCAAGGACGCCGCCATGCAGGAAGTGATCGACCGGGTGGAGGCGAAGGCCATGGCCCCGGTCCGCAATACCCTGGATGCCGATTACGGCCTCCGGGCGGGCGGCGCCGCCGACGAACTGACGTCCACCCAAAAGGCCTTGATGAGCAGCTTTTATTACGCCATCGGTTTCATTTATCTGCTGCTCGTGGCCCTGTTCGCCTCTTTCCTGCGGCCGGTGGTGGTGATGCTCGCTGTGGTATTCGCCGTTTCAGGCTCGTTTCTTGGTATCGCCGGCAACAACATCCTGCAGCGCGGATACATCCGCGCCATTCTCGAAGAGTCGAATATTCCCAATGCCGCCGAGATGGCCTCCGATTGGAACTGGATCACCTTCGATGTGCTCACCCAGCTTGGCATCGTGATTCTCGCGGGAATCGTGGTGAACAACGCCATCCTCATAGTGCACCAGATGCTCAACAACATTCGCGCCGGCATGGAAGAGCGCGAGGCGCTGCACCACTCCTGCGAGACCCGCCTGCGCCCCATCATGATGACGGTCATCTCCAGCGTGTTCGGGATGGTGCCCCTCGCCTTCGGCCAGGGCGCGGGCACCGAGCTGTACCGGGGCATGGGCACCGCTCTCATTGGCGGGCTGAGCATCTCGACGCTGTTCACCCTGTTTCTCGTGCCGGTGTTGATCTCCCTGACCATGGACCTCGGCGTGCACACGACGCAGGACGACCTGGTCAAGGAATCGCTGCGGTTTTCCCAAGGCGAAGAGCCCGAACCCTCCAGTACCCACCCTGGTCCGGCCTGAGAGCGGTCGAAGAAGCGCCGGACCTTATAACAAAACTAGTGAATGAAGGGGCAACCCCACCGGCGGGCACGGCTTCTAGCGCGTGGAACCGGTAAGTATGCCCCGGTCGAAACGTCCTGCCACCCATTAGACGAGAGGGCGCAAGCGCTAGACGAACGGCCAGCCCGCGGGCGGCGGCGACACGAAACGCAATTCCTTTTTGTTGACAGGGTGTTTGATCGTCAGGCTGTGGGCGTAAAGAGCCACCGCGCGGCCGGGAAGGCTCGACTGGGCGCGGTATTTCCTATCGCCGACGATGGGATGGCCGATGAAAGAGAGTTGTGCGCGGATCTGGTGAAACCGCCCGGTTTGTAGCGACACCTCCAGCACGCTCGCGCCGTTCAGCGTTTCGATCACCTCGTAATGGAGCCGGGCCTCCTTGGCCCCCGGTGTCTCGCGCGTGAACACTGTGGCCTTCAGGGACTTTTCCTTCCTTATGT
>CP070799.1:1092684-1096272 GCA_020343535.1 Nitrospinaceae bacterium
GAGACAGTTCGGTCCCTATCCGTCGTGGGTGTTAGATATCTGAGGAGAGCTGCTCCTAGTACGAGAGGACCGGGGTGGACGAACCTCTAGTGTGCTGGTTGTGATGCCAATTGCATTGCCAGGTAGCTACGTTCGGAACGGATAACCGCTGAAAGCATCTAAGCGGGAAGCCAACTCCAAAATAAGATATCTCTTCTTCCTTCGGGAAGATAAGACCCCTTGAAGACTACAAGGTTGATAGGCCGGGTGTGTAAGCGTAGCAATACGTTCAGCTAACCGGTACTAATCGGTCGTAGGCTTGACCTTTAATTTCCTTCAGGGCGGTCGGGGTTTCCCCGACTTGCCTTCTACTTCAAACGAATTCAATTGTTCAAAATTCCAGATTCTCGGTCTTGATAGCGAAAGGGCCCCACCCGTTCCCATTCCGAACACGGAAGTTAAGCCTTTCAGCGCCGATGGTACTGCACGGGCGACTGTGTGGGAGAGTAGGACGAGGCCGGGATTTAAAATAAAAACCCGTTCCGGGAATCCGGAGCGGGTTTTTTCTTTTCACCGCCCTCCCCCCGCGTCCTAGATCATGCCCCTCCCCTGTTGCGAAACGAACGAAGCAAAGCCGCTCCTTTCTAACTCTTGCGAAAAGGCCTCGGGGAATCGATGCCGGTGGAGCGCCTCGCCAGGAACCATCCCTGCATAGAAATATGATACAATCTCCTCCCCACTCGAAACCGTTATCCGGCCAAAGCGCCAACCGAGAACCATGTTTCGAGACCGAAAAGAAGCCGGCCGCCTGCTGGCGGAGAAACTCAGGCGCTACGAGGACGACCCCAACGGGCTGGTCCTCGCCATCCCGCGTGGCGGCATCCCCGTAGCCTACGAAGTGGCGGACCGGCTGCACCTGCCGCTCGACGTCATTGTCATCAAGAAAATCGGCTTTCCCGGCAACGAGGAATTCGCCATCGGCGCCGCCGGCCGGGACGGTGTTTACATCAACCGCCACGTCACCGAAGCCTACGGCGTCAGCGAGGACTATATCAAGGCCCAGGTGCAGGCCCGGCAAAAGGAAGTGCAGGAGCGTTACCGCCTGTTTCGCGGCGAAGACCGGCCCCCGCCAGTACAGGGGAAAAACGTCATCGTCATCGACGACGGCATCGCCACTGGAGCCACCTGCCGCATGGCCCTGACCCTGCTCAAGCGTCAGAACCCACACGAGCTGATCGTCGCCACCCCTGTCGCTCCGCCCGACACCGCGGCCCAATTCGAAGGCCTCGCCGATAGCTTCGTATGCATCACCCAGCCCGAGCTGTTCACCGCCATCGGCCAGTTTTACGTCGACTTCAGCCAGGTCGACGAATCCACGGCGCGCGGCCTACTGAAAAAAATTGAGGAAAAATTACGGACCCGGCACGCCCCGCAGGCGGTGGACATTCCCATCGACAACCAGGCCACCCACGGCATCCTCACCCTGCCCGAAGCCCCATTGGGCCTTGTCATTTTCGCGCATGGTTCCGGCAGCGGCCGCTTCAGCCCGCGCAACCAGAGCGTCGCCAAATATCTCAACCGAAACGGCCTCGCCACCCTCCTCATCGACCTGTTGACCGAAGACGAAGAAAGGGAGGATATGCAGACGGGCCGCCTGCGTTTCGACATCCCCTTTCTCGCCAAACGGCTCAAGCAAATCACCGCATGGGCCCAAACCGCCGAGGCAACGCAGGACCTTCCGCTCGGCTATTTCGGCGCCAGCACCGGCGCGGCGGCCGCACTCATCGCCGCGGCCGAGGATCCTGCACCCATCCGTGCCGTGGTTTCACGCGGCGGCCGGCCCGACCTTGCCGGCGATGCCATGGACAAGGTTCGTGCGCCCGTCCTGCTCATCGTCGGCGGCAACGATCCCGCCGTTATCGACCTTAACCTGGACGCCTCCACCCACCTGCACGTGAAGAAGGCGCTGCAAATCATCCCCGGCGCCACCCACCTGTTTGAGGAACCGGGAACCCTCGATCAGGTCGCCACCCTTTCCGCTCAATGGTTCATCGATTGCTTCAATTTAAGTCCGGCGGGATGACTCGCCGCCGGAGAAAATACCTTCCCTCCTCTACGCATGCAGGAATCGGTCGTCGACCCGCCCCTATGAGCGGCCGTGGACAAGTATTCGAGGCGCAAAAAGCCGAGACCGCAAAGCGGAACCGAAACATCCTTCCAAACACTCAAGAAGAATCTTCAGGGCCAAAACCAGCAAAGTAAAAAAGAAAAATTGGGGAAAGATTTTAGCGGGGAGAGCACAACAAAAAAAAATCAACCCGCTGTTAAAGATAGGGGGGATCAGGCCGGCAGGGGAATTTTCAACCATCCGCCCCCCCATCCCTTCCCAGGTAAGGAGGGGATCCATAAAAAACCATCGCCCGGCCTCAAGTTGCCCCCTCCCGGTCCGGTTTCTCCTTTGCCAGCCTGAAGGCACACACTTTCAGACCGAAGATGGTCAGCAGGTTGAGCAGAAAGGTCACGAAAATGAGGATGGAAAACACCTCCCCGTTAATGATCTCCTGATGAAAACCGATGGAGGCGAGCACGAACGCCATTTCCGCGCGCCCCATCATGCCGACGCCAATGGTGAGGGATTTCAGCCAACTAAAACCGGCCACTCGCGCCATGCCGCCGGCGCTTGCGATCTGCCCCACGGCGCACGCGCCCGTGAGCGCCAGCAGGAACCACAATCCCTGCCCCTGGATGGCTTCGAAGGTGACGTGAAAGCCAAGAGAGATAAAGAAGATCGGCCCGAGAAACGAGTACGCGATTCCGTAGAGCCGGTCCTCCACTTTCTGGATCAGCGCCTTGTGGGCGACTTCCTCGCGGAAAAACAGCCCGGCCATGTACGCCCCGAGGATGATGTGCAGGCCGATGGCCTCGGCCAGCAGGCCGAAAGTGAGGCCGAGAATGAGCACAAAGGTGAATCCCTTTCCAGACCGGTGCTGAAAGGGATGCTTGAGGATGGGATAAAACCAGACTCCCGATACGATGACGAAACCGAAAAACAGCACCACCTTGATGACGATCCACCCCGCCCCCGCCAGGCCCAGGGCCTCGCCGTTCAACATGCTCAGAACGAGGCTGAACAGCAGCAGAGTCAGCAGGTCGTCGACCATGCAGGCGGCAACGACGATGCGTGAAACCTCGGTTTGCTGCAAACCTAGGTCCTGAAAAATCTTGAGGGTGATGACCACGGCCGTCGCCGTCAAGGTGAGACCGACGAACAGCGCCGACTCCCATTCGAGGCCGAACGCCAGCGCCAGCCCCGTGCTGACGGCGAAAGGCACCACCGCACCAACGATGGCCACTCCCAGCGAGCTTTTGACCGCCTTGAAAAACGCCCTCGGTTCGGTGGTGACCCCGGTATGCAGCATCAGGAAAAAGATGCCCATCTCAGCGAGAATTTCCAGGGTCACGTTGGGATGCACCCAGTCGAGCACCGCGGGGCCGAGGATCACTCCCGCCACCAGTTCGCCGAAAATCGTGGGCAGGCCGACACGGCGCAACAGCATGGCGGCGGTCCACACCACCACCATGAGAATCAACAGGTGCCTGAATACCGGG
>CP070799.1:1096372-1099947 GCA_020343535.1 Nitrospinaceae bacterium
GGCGTTTACGGCAGAGGGGGCGTGTTTCGCCGCCCGGTTTCCGCATGTTCTGCAACAAGGGCGGATCTATCCTACTAGGAAAACCTAGCCGAGGAAACCGCAAGCTCGCCGTCCCCCTTCCCTGGCAAGGAGGGGAGGCGTTCGTGCCGCCTTCTCTTGGATTAAAAGGGACACCGGGTGGGGTGGCAAGCACCGTGCCGGTGAATGGCCGTTGACATCGCCCAAACGCCCACGTATGCTTAAGATTGAGGTTATCCATTTCAAAATCGGCCTATTCGGGTGCCAGGGGGCGGCCCAGGCCCCTCCCCTTCCCGGATTCGACCGTTCAGGCGAAGCCGTAAATGCGTACCATACACGACTTGACAGCAGCGGTGCTCAGCTACCACCCCGAAGCGGATGTGGACGTCATCCTCGACGCCTACCTGTTTTCCGCCAAGGCTCACCGCGGCCAGAGCCGCCGCTCGGGAGAAGCTTACATCTCGCATCCCATGGAAGTGGCCTTCAACCTGACGAAACTGAAGGTCGATGAAAACACCGTCGCGGCGGGCCTGCTGCACGACACCATCGAAGACACGCTGACCACGCCGGAAGAAATCAAGGAACTCTTCGGCGAAGAGATCCTCCACCTTGTGGACGGAGTCACCAAGATCGGCATGATCGAGTTTTCCAGCCGCGAGGAAAGCCAGGCGGAAAACTACCGCAAGATGATTCTCGCCATGGCGCGCGACATCCGCGTGGTGCTCATCAAACTGGCCGACCGCGCGCATAACATGCAAACCCTGGGCTCTCTTTCCGAGGAGCGCCGCCGTCGCATCGCCCGTGAAACCCTGGACATCTTCGCTCCCATCGCCAACCGCCTGGGTATCGGCTGGTTGAAAAACGAACTGGAGAACAAGGCGTTCAAATACCTCTATCCCGACGATTACCGCGTCATTGACGACAAGGTTTCCCAGGGTCAAGAGGAACGCAGCAAATACGTGGACCTGGTGTGCGAGAACGTCACCCGGGCCTTGATGGATGCGAACATCCAGGGCACGGTCCACGGGCGGCCGAAGCATTACTACGGCATCTTCTGCAAGATGATCAGCCAGGATATCAGCTTCAATGAGGTGCACGACCTGATCGGCGTACGAGTGCTCACCGAGGACGTCAAGGACTGCTACGCCGTGCTGGGGCTGATCCATTCGCTGTGGAAGCCGATTCCGGGGCGCTTCAAGGATTACATCGCCATGCCCAAGCCCAACATGTACCAGTCCCTTCACACCACGGTCATCGGGCCAAAGGGGGAGCGGGTGGAGGTGCAGATACGCACCCGCGAAATGCACCGCATCTGTGAAGAGGGCATCGCCGCGCACTGGCAATACAAGGAAGCCGGCAAGCGCAAGACGCAGCCGATGGATCAGCAGCTGGTGTGGGTGCGCCACCTGCTGGAAAACCAGAAAGACCTGAAGAGCCCGAAAGAATTCCTTCACGCCTTCAAGGTCAACCTGTTCCCGCACGAGGTCTATGTCTTCACGCCCGATGGCGACGTGATCTCCCTGCCACACGGTTCCACCCCGGTGGATTTCGCCTACGCAGTGCACACCGACATCGGCCACCACTGCACCACCGCCAAGGTCGACGGCAAGGCGGTGCCTCTCAGGCACAAGCTAAAAAACGGCAACCGCGTCGAGATCATCACCTCCAAGCGCAAGAACCCCAGCCGCGACTGGCTCTCCTTTGTAAAAACCTCGCGCGCGAGAAGCAAGATCGCGAACTTCATCAATAGCCAGGAACGGGCCCAAAGCCTGGGCCTGGGGAGGGAGTTGCTGGAAAAACAGATCAAGGAATGCAGTTTTCAGCCTAAAGCGGTGCTCAAGGGAAAGGCGCTCGAGGATACCATTCAAGCCTGCGGGTACAATTCGCTCGACGGCCTGTTGACGGCCATCGGCATGGGAAAGGTGTCGGTGTATCACGTCCTTGAGAAGCTCCTGCCCAAGGAATCCCTCGACCTGCGCAAGCTCAAGGATTCGACCCCCGTCAAGCTAAAGGAAAAAGCCAAGCCGCCGCGCGAAAACGCCATCAAGGTGCAGTGCCTGAACGATAACATCCTGATGCGCATCGGCAAATGCTGCAACCCGGTTCCCGGCGATCCGATCATCGGCTACATCACGCGCGGCCGTGGCGTGACCATCCATCACCTCGACTGCCCGGGAGTGGTGGATACCGGTTCAGAGTCGGAACGGCTCATCCATGTGGAATGGGACACGGGGAAGAAAACCATCTACCCCGCCCGCATCTACATCGTCGGCCAGGACGAACCGGGGATGCTCGCCAATATCAGCAACGTGCTAGCGAAGTGCGACATCAACATCATCCGCGCCAATGTGCAACAGGGGTCACACAAGCGGGCCTACTTCGACCTGTCCATCGAGATTCATGACGTGGAGCAGTTGAACGCCACCCTGGAGAAAGTGCGCAAGGTTCCGGGCGTGATTCACCTGGAGAGGGTCAAGGAGTACAAGAAGAAAGTACCTGGCGGGGACCTCATCGACAACCCTGATGCCGGCCCCGACGTGACGGTGGACCGGGAACTGATGGTAAATTGAGGGGTTAGGATGCCTTGGCGACCTTTCCGGCCTTCAGGCAACGGGTGCAAACCTTCATCGTCTTGATCGCGCCCTTGTAAACCACGCGCAATTTCTTCAGATTGGGATTCCAGCGCCGGCGGGTGGTATTGTGGGCGTGGCTCACATTATTGCCAAATTGCGGGCCTTTTTCGCAAACTTCACATTTTCTGGACATCAAACGCTCCTGGGGAAAAATATTGTCTCTCGAAGGGATAGATGCTAACATACCCTTATTTTAGGGGCAAGCGCATTTTGGGTGCTCTCATGGTTATTCAGAAAGACACCACCATCAACGAAATCATCCACGCCCATCCAGAATCGATCAAGTTTTTTAACGATCTGCACATGAGCTGCGGCAGCTGCTTCGCCGTCAATTTTGACACTCTGGAAAACGGGGCGCTGATGCACGGCCTGGATGTCAACCGCCTTATCGATCAACTCAACAACTTCCTCCGCACCCGGCCGCCGTCCTCACCCGTTCAACCCCGGTGAATGCGCGCTTCCTTCCGGCCTTCGGCTAAGCGCCGGCCCGGCCGCTGTTTCAGCCTCCCGAAACGTCGGATTCCTCGATCAGGTTCTGAAGAATTTTCTCGGCCACATCGCGGCTGTTGTAGGTCAGGGTCCCATCCGCCAGACCCTGTTTGATCCGGCCCACCTTTTCGCGGCGAGAAAGGTCTGGCGATTGCAATACCGCCTGGATGGCCTGTTCGAGTGCCAGCGCGTCCCCTGAAATCCGGGTCCGGTCGGCACCGTCCCCCGTCACCGGGGCCTGGCCCGCACCGCCATCGTCCTTGCCAACCGGTTTTTTGCTGTCGAGCTTTAGCCGGTCCCGCTTAATGCGCAGATCGTTGGGAATTTCCATGACGCGCTCCCATCCTGGGTGAATGAATGATCCCGAAAACCGGTGACCTCAAGCCGGCTGTCTCCCCCTCTCTCCTTCCTATCGGTGACGGGCAAAGGAAGCTT
>CP070799.1:1100047-1103605 GCA_020343535.1 Nitrospinaceae bacterium
ATAATATAAATAATTCTATCTTATTGATTTTTAATGAGTAAATATACGCGAACGCCCCTCCCGACAGGCGCTTTGGCAGGGAATAGGCTTCGCGGTATCCGATCCATCAACGATGCCTCGGCCTTGGTAAAGGGGCATCTAACGATAATATTAAATTTCAGATTCAGCGACCGACCGTATGAAGGCATTCGAAAAAAAGATCAAGGAGAATCCCGAACCGATATTCATCGGCCTGATTCTCGCCAGCCTGATTCTCATCAATTTTCTCATCAAGCCCAATGCAGCATTTCTGGATTTTTATTTTCTGCCCATCATCGCCGTGGGTTATTTGATGGGCAAGCGCAAGGCAGTGCTCTTCGCCTTTTTCACGATCCTCTGTGTCGGCCTGCTCGTGCTTTTCGACAAGGAGGCGTTTGCCGCCATCAGCACCGGGGTCGCGGGTCATCTTAATTTCGCGGTATGGGGGGGATTTCTCATTCTGGCGGGTTGGCTGGGCAGCCTTTCGGAAAAACTCCAACAGGAACTTCGCCTGAGCAACGAGTTGCGCGAAAAGCTGGCGTTGGAGAAGGAGCTCTTGAAAGCATCCAACGACCGCCTCGCCGAATACACCAACGGTCTTGAGGAGCGGGTCTCCAGCCGCACCAAGGACCTGGAAAAAGCGCACCGGGAGCTGGAATTGTCCGCCAATACCGACCCGCTCACACGCCTGCTCAACCGCCGGGGCATGGCGGACAAGCTCGACAACGAGAAATTCCGCTTCGAGCGGAACAAGAAGCCCTTCAGCATCGTTTTGTGCGATATCGACCATTTCAAGAGGATCAATGACAATTATGGTCACGACGCGGGCGACTATATTCTGAGGGAAGTGGCGAACCTTCTCAATGCCGTGTCGCGCAAGCCGGACACCTTCTGCCGCTGGGGCGGCGAGGAATTTCTCGCCCTGCTGCCGGAAACGGACCTCAAAGGCGGCGCGATACTAGCTGAAAAACTGCGCACTACCATCGAAGAGCAACAGTTTGTCTTTAACAATAACAGCATCCCCGTAACTCTCAGTTTCGGCCTGTCCGAGTTCGATGAAACGATGACCATCGATACCTGCATCAAAATGGCCGACCGCTGCCTCTACCTGGCCAAGGAGGCCGGCCGCAATCAGTTGATTCCGAAACTATCCAACCTGTAACTCTCCTCGGAGCGCACAAGCCGGGCTTTTTCAGCCGCTTTTGGCGCACCGCTCCGGATTTTACGGCCACACCTGGCCTTGCCATATGGCCCGCAATGGACAATTTTTGTCTATAGTTGTATTTTTTTGACCTTTTCCAGCCTGCCATCCTGCCGTTACATGCTCGCATCTGCGGAAGTCCAACTTTCCGCCGGTAAAATCTGCGACAGTATAATTTTTTTTTAAAAGCGTATGAAAAATCGCAAATTATTTCTCGCCCGGATGGCTCCATGACTCCATAAACCTTTTTAAATTGGCCGTTTTCAACTTTGGCACAAACCTTGCCTGTAAGAGGGAAAGTTAGCGAAACTTTCAATTTCAAGGAGGCGGGTCATGTTCTATGAGGTCAGGGTTAAGGATTCCCAAGGAAACATCAAGCAGGTGATTTCCTCCCAGGAACTTAGACAGGCGCACTGGAAAAACTTCAAGGTAATGGAAGAACAAAATCTGCTGACGTCCACGGGAAAGGAACGCGTGCCCCGCTGGGTAAAGGAAAAACTCGATGTCGAGTTTCCCGATCTTGTCACGGCTCAATAAGCCTTTTTGGCTAACCAATAAGATTTAACGCCCGTACACCGCTTCGAGGCCGCTCCTCCCGGCCGCAGACGAAGCACCACGGGTGGCAGGCGCGCGGTGCGAAACACACCTCCCGTCGTGCCGCGCAAGCAGGTGAAAAAGGGGACGGAAAGACACCTCCTCCTTTCCGTCCCTGTTTCCCCCTCACCCCCTTCCCATAAGGGGATGCCGATTTCCCTTACTCCTAATCATATTCATCACCAAGGCCGGTAGCGGTGCGCCGCGCGCGGACCTATATTAAATTTTAATTAATGCAACTTCCCCCATTTTCTTCGACCTGTTTCAGGAGGAACCCTGACATGACCTCCCGTTCTTTTATCTATCTCATCTGTTTGACCCTGTTCACAGGCGGGCTAATGTCCCCCCCCCCGCGAAAGGCGACAACCTGCAAACCGCCCCGGGCATCCCCCCCCGCCTCGCCGCCGACTGGATTCACGCGGTGATCGAAGCCGGGCGCACCACCTATTCGGGCACCATCGTCGACCGTATGACCCTCACCGGTTCCCTCTCCGCCAGCGAAAACTGGCAAAACGAAAACACATTGATGCTGCCCGCCCAGTTTCTGTCGCGCTCGTCCCGGTTGTCGAACGAGCGGGGCATCGGCATGCGCTACCGCCTGATGAGCCTGTGGCCGATCAACAAGGAAAATGGCCCCGGCTCGAAAGTCATTGAAACGGGGTTCAAAAAAATCGTGGAACATCCCGATCAGCCCTTCAGCTGGGTGGTCCAATCCGGGGGTAGATGGTATTTTCAGGCCATCTATCCGGACCTGGCGGTGAACGATTCCTGCGTTAACTGCCATAACGGGCACCCCGACAGCCCCAGGAGGGATTTCAAGCGGGGCGACGTGATGGGCGGCATCCTGATCAACCTGCCCCTGGGTTTGCATAGAATGGCCAGCCCGCCTGAGAAGCCGCTGCTGGCGCCGGAAGTGGTGACCGACTATATTCACTCCGTCATCGAATCCGACCGGACCATCTATTCGCGGGACATCGTGGACCGGTTGCAGGAAAAGAACGTTATGAAGTCCTCCGAGCACTGGTCGGTTGAAAACTCCCTCCCCCTCCCCGCCCAATTTCTGCTGAGCGTTTCCCGGCTCATTCATAAGCAGCGGAAGGACCTGGATTTCAGGTTGACCAGCCTGTGGCCCATTGACCCACGTAACGGCCCCGCCAACGAGTTCGAGCGCCTCGGCCTGGAGTCGGTGGCCATGCATCCGATCCGGCCCTATATCGGCCAGACCCGCCTGGGCGGCAAGCATTTTTTTCAGGCCATCTATCCAGACCTGGCGGTGGCCCCCTCGTGCGCAAACTGCCACAACAATCACCCCCGGAGCCCGCGCAGGGATTTCGCCCTCGGAGATGTCATGGGAGGCATCGTGGTGACCATCCGCACCGATTGAGTTCCCCGCGGAGCCGGAAACCGGCGAGCGGGCCGGCGAAGAGCCGGCCGCCCCGCGTCTGGCGGGGTTTAGAGAAAGCGGCTGGGGTTGTTGCTGAGGGTGGCGACGAGCTGGGCGCGCGAGTGAACGCCAAGCTTCTCGTAAATTCTCTTGATGTGGGTTTTCACCGTATGCGGACTGATGAACAGGCGGTGGGCAATCTGCGTGTCGTCGATGCCCTGGCGCACCAGGTGGCAGGTTTCCATCTCCCTGCCTGTCAGCCCAGCCTTCTGAATGAGGAGGTTCATGTTCATGTGATCTTCCACCTCGGGCTCCATGCGCAGCACCCAAAGCTCCATATCCTCGGCCGCCGCGCCTTCCA
>CP070799.1:1103705-1107241 GCA_020343535.1 Nitrospinaceae bacterium
GCGGACAGCATCGTCCGGGGCGATTCGCGGCTTGTCGCCGCACTGGGCCTGCGCGGCCTCATAGTTATCGAAACGCCCGATGCTCTGCTCGTCTGCCCCAAGGACCGGGCGCAGGACGTCAGAGAAGTGGCTCGGCGCTTGCGAGAGAACGGACGAATCGAAGCACGACGGCCCGCCACCGGGGTAAGGCCCTGGGGCCACTTCACCGTGTTGGAACGTGGCGACGGCTATCAGATCAAACGCATCGAAGTGGCCCCCGGCGAGCGGCTCAGCCTGCAATCCCACGAGCACCACGGTGAAACCTGGACAGTGGTCCGGGGCGTGGCAGAAGTGATTTTGGGGGATAAAACCCTGCAGCTTTTACCCAATAACCCCCTGTTCATTCCCGCTGGACTGAAACACCGGCTGACCAACGCCGGCGAAGGCGCGCTGATTCTCATTGAAGTGCAAACCGGCTTGAGACTCGACGAAGACGACATCCACCGCTACGAGGACAAATACGGCCGCACCTGAAGCCAGGAAGCGAAGACAGAGTCTCTTACCAGGGGGTCGCCTCATCTCAGGGTAGAACTGGAAGTGTGATGAGGATAGGTTCTCCTTCCAAGGCTTTCATAAATTCCACCAAGTCCAGTTTCTCCTGTCTAGAGAGATTGAGCGGTGTGATGTACGGACTTAAATTTTTTTTCACATCACCACCTCGGTCATAAAATTCAATCACATCCATCAGGGTGACCTCACTACCATCGTGCATGTATGGCGCTGAACGGGTAATGTGCCGGAGACCCGGGGTCTTAAACGCACCTTTATCGTTACCCTCCTTCGTCACGTTGAAGCGCCCGGCGTCCTCCTTGAGCGGACCGTGATTCCTGACACCGATATTGTGGAATTTGCCATCCGATAATATTGGCCCATTATGACATATACTGCATTTGGCCTTACCAAAGAACAGATTCATCCCGCTCACCGCAGAGGCCGACATCGCCTTCTTGTCGCCTTTCCAGTAACGGTCATAAGCTGCGTTCTTGGATACGATTGAACGCTCGAACGCGGCGATGGCCTTGCCGATATTCCCCGGCGTGATTACCGAAGTCCCAAATACTCTCTTGAACTTCGCCACATACCCGGGGATGGCCGCGAGTTCCTTAAGCAGGTCATCCATTTTCTGGTTCATCTCTCCCGGCGCCTGGATTGGTCCCAGCGCCTGCTCTTCCAGAGTCGTGGCACGCCCGTCCCAGAACTGTGCGTCGAAATAGCCGCTGTTGATCACCGTCGGCGAGTGCCGACCAAGCTCTTTCTGTCCGTGACCGAGAGCCCGTGAAAGCCCATCGCCAAACCCCAGGCTGGGGTTATGGCAAGTCGCACAGCTGATCCAGTTACTACCCGACAAACGCGGATCGAAATACAGCATTTTCCCCAGTTCTACTTTTTCCGTGGAGGTCGGGTTATCGGCCGGGTGTGGCATGGGTGGCAGCGGCTCATACACCGAGTCCTCTGCTTGACTCAAGACCGGCGCAAGTACCCCGACTAACAGAATAATTAGGACCATCGCCCTCCATGCGCCGGCATAGGCGCGGCCAGTCTCTTCTAGGGGCCTAAGCTTTAAGGGGTTGTATGGTTGGAGATTTCTACTCATCGCATTCTCCATTTATGCTTTTAATTAGCAAGCAACAAATTGAAACCTTGATCCAATTCTCCAGGCGATCTCCAAGTATCCAGACTGAGACACGGTTCGTCGGAATATCAAACACCGTATCCATAACCTACGGCGAACCTTTGATTGACTATAAAAGCCTATATCGACGCTTATAATCTAATAATTTAAGTATAGGCGAAAAAAATATAGGCGAAAATAATTATTAATTTTATGAGTCAATTAATATTTTTCTAAAAAAAAGATCAAATTGATAAAATTTACAATTTTATTGATAATATCTATCACGCTCACTCAACTCGAATACCTGTATATGGTCGCACGCCACCGCCATTTCAGTTAGGCCGCTAGCTCCTTCTTCGCAAGCTACCCACGCGCAGCATACAGCTAAAAAAAACTCGAGGAATCGCTCGGGATCTTGGCTTTCAAGGACGCATCGTGCCTATGCCTTCCCTGGGCTGAAACACAAGGCCGCTAGTTCAGGAGATGAAGCAGATTGCCCGCCGCGTACGTGCGCACCACTTGCAGCGGATCGTCGAGGGCAGAGAGGAGAATTGGAAACGCCTTCGAGCCGCCCATCATTCCCGCCGCGCGCACCGCCGCCGTGCGCACCCGGCTGTTGCCATCCTGCATGGCGCGGGCAAGGAGTTCGGCCCGGCCCTCGATGTCCACCTCGCCCAGCACCCGCGCCGCGGTGCTGCGCACGCCGAAATCCGGCTCCTGAAAAGCCGCTTCAAGAACGCCCTTGCAGCCATCGGAATTCATCCGCCGTGCAGCGACGGCGGCTGAAACCCGCACCATGGGATCGGCATCGGCGCAAAGAATTTCCACGCCCTTGAGCGGCTTGCCTCCCGTCCGCGTGCCGATCACAAGGATGGCCTGCGAACGCACCGACGGATTTTTGTGATGCACCAGTTTGAGCAAGCGCGGGTAGGATTCCGGCGGGGCCTTGTCGCCCAAGGCTTTCAGGCTGTAGTAAACAATCTCATCTTCCGGGTCCTCAAGCTGATCCGTCAAAATATTCAACGCCTCGGCGCTGCCGATCTTCCCCAAGACCCCGAGGGCCTGGTAGCGTGAGTTCGCGCGCGACCCCTTGAGCGCATCCTCGATCAGCGACAGGTTGCCTCGCCGGCCGAGGCTCACCAGCGCCGCCGCCGCCGACAGGCGAACAGTAAGGTCCGTCGCGTCGAGATGCGGGGTGACGAGAGGCACCGCTTCGTCGCCGGCCAAGCGGCCGAGCGCCTCGATCGCGGCGCCTTGCACCCAGATGTCGCTATCGTCCTTCAGGCGCAGCGCGAGGGTGAGGGCTTCCTCGGAAGAAATTTTCTCCAGCGCCTGCAGGGAAAACAGGCGCGCGGTGGGGTAGACATCGCCAGCCAGTTTTTTCAGGAGCGGGATCAAGCGGGGGTCGCCCGATTCACCCGCGGCGCGGGCGGCGGCGCTGCGCACGAAGGCATTCTCGCTCGCCGCCGACCGCCCCAAAATATCCAGGGACCGGGTGCGTATTTTTTCGAGCGCCGCTTCAGGACGCTCCTCCCCCTGCGCGAATCCACAATGAAACATCACCGCGAGCAGAGCCACCACGCGCGCCCCCCGGCGAAAAACCGCCCCCCTGCCCCCTCGGCTCTCGCAAACTATCATGACGCCTCCGAGGCGGCGCGGGCCACGCTTTCCCGGCCACCGTGCTTCTCCTTGAGGCGGCGGTAACGATCGGCTTCACCCGTCTTGCCGCGCCGGGCGAACCCGGAAATCAGCACGTCACACTTCACCGCCAGCGCCCGGTAAGCCAGGCAGCGCCGGTTCTCACTGAGCGCCGGATCGGCCAGCAGCTTATCCAGGGCGCGAACGCGCCAGCGGTCCATCCCCCAGTGCCTCCTCGACAACT
>CP070799.1:1107341-1110848 GCA_020343535.1 Nitrospinaceae bacterium
ACGCCATACTCACGCTTCGTGAAATGCAGAGCAAGTTTCAGGGGCACGCCCAGGCAGGTTGGGTGGAGCGCAGAATTAATAAAATTTCGCCCGGCGCGTGATGGCCGATTCGCGCGCGCCCCGGTTCACCCATGAGCCCTTTCCACGATAAGCGAACGCTTCTTTTTCTCATCCTATTCGCCTTTATTCCGACCTGGGCCGGAGCGGTTCCGTTCTTTTCGGAGGAGACGGAGCTTGCTCTCGGACAGAAGGCCGATCGGCAGGTGGTCCGGCAGTACGGCATTTATCAGGACAAGGAGTTGCAGCTCTACGTCAACCGCGTCGGTCAGAAACTGGTGGACAATCTCTCTGACAAGGTGTTCCGCCGTTATTTTTTTAAACTGGTCGACAGTTCCGACATCAACGCCTTCGCGCTTCCCGGCGGTTATATTTACGTGACCCGCGGCCTTCTCGCCAACCTCAATAGCGAATCCGAACTGGCCAATGTGCTCGGGCACGAGATCGGACATGTGATCTTCCACCACGGCACCAAGATGATCGTACGCACTATCGGCGCGCAGATCCTTAGCCTCGGCGCCGCCATCGCCAACCCGCAAAACGCCGGGCAGTGGCTTGTGGTCAGCTCGGCCATGTTCCAGCAGATCAACATGGGATACGGGCGGGAGGCGGAGCTTGAGTCCGACGCCCAGGGTATGCTGAACTCCGCCATGAGCGGCTATGACCCTTCAGGGATGGTCCATTTCCTGAGGAACCTGCGGCGCCAGGAAATCATGTCCGGCCAGGCCTATCACAGTTTCCAGGCCACGCATCCGGACACCAAGGAGCGTATCATCAAGGGCGACTTACTGTCGAACTCCTTCGCGAAAAAATTCAAGACCGCCGGGGAAGACCCTAATCTGTATATCAGCCGCTTGAAGGGGCTCCGATTCGGCGGCCGCCGCCACGCCGAAGACACGAAAAACTACGATCCCGAGTACATCGACGTGTATGAGGTCAGGGAGGGGGACACGTTTCAGAGCATCGCCCGGGATGTCCTTGGCGACCCCAGGGCTGATCTGGAAATATCGGTGCTCAATGGCCGCAAGGAAGACAGCATTCCCGTGCCGGGAGAGTTGATCAAGGTGGTGAAAAAGGGCACGTATGATAAAAAGAGAGCTTTGACCCTGACACCCGAGGCCGGCCACCATGAAGGAAAACCTGATTCTTGAGCGGACGCATCGCGTGCATCTAAAACCGGGAGGTGAAATTTGCAACCGGCTCTCACGCGGGACACGGGTGGTGGCGGTGCAGAAAAACGGTGAGTGGGTTAAAGTCAACTGGAGAAACGGCAAGAAGAAAGGCTGGATTCATATCGCTTGCGATCTATGAACCCCTGATCCTATTGCTTGGTATAATTCCTTTAAATGGTGGAAAACGGACCATGGTGTCTTTCGACGAATACGATGATGAAGAATTGCTGGATCTTTACGATACGACCTTGCAACTCATCAAAACCTGCCAGGAACGCGATGGTGCAAATACCGCCCCGCGCGTCGAAAAAATGAGCAAGAAGCTTCTGGCCATCGAGGAGGAGCTAAAGTCCCGCAGTCTTTGGGAAGGGAGCCCGTGAGATAAAAAACCGGGCCCCCGAGGGGGCCCAGCCTGAAAAGATCCCGCCGTCACCGGCGCCTTCCGGCCTGCGGCGGAGTGGCCTTATTTGCCTGCCTTTTTCTGCTGGCCGACGTAATTGAGCGCCGAGCCGGCATGGAACCAGTTCACTTCCTGCTCGTTCAAAGTGTGGCTCACGCTGAGCTTGTCGCTCGATCCGTCCGCGTGCTTCACCACCATGGTCACTGGTTTCCCGGGCGTCAGCTGATCCAGGTTTTCAAAGGTGATCTTGTCGTTTTCCTGAATCTTATTGTAGTCCGCATTGTCGCCAAAGGTAAAAGGCAGGACGCCCTGCTTTTTCAGGTTGGCCTCGAAAATGCGGGCGTAGGAATTGGCGACAAAGGCGCGGCAATTCATGTGACGCGGTTCCATCGCGGCGTGCTCCCGGCTTGACCCCTCACCCAGGTTCTCATCGCCAAACACCACCCAGCCAACCCCCTTCTCCTTGAGGGACCGGGCGATCTTGTTAAGCTCGACCTCCTTCGAACCATCGAGGGGGTTGTTGCCGGTGCCGGTGCCGCCGGTGAAGGCGTTGGTGGCGCCCAGGAACATGTTATTGCTGATGTTGTCAAGATGGCCGCGAAACTTTAGCCAGGGACCGGCCTGTGATATGTGGTCGGTGGTGCATTTGCCCTGAGCCTTGAAAAGGACGGGCAGGTCCTGGTAATCCTTCACCGGGTCGGTTTTGGGGAAGGGCTCCAGGAAGGCCAGCCGCTCACTCGCGGGATTGATGATGACCTCGCCCGACTTGGTGGGCGCTTCATAGCCGCTGTCCTTGGAGGTGTAGCCGTTTTTTGGCAACACCTCGCCATGCGGCGGCTGGAACTTGAAGTCGTTGCCGTCCTTGTCCTTCAGGGTGTCGGTGAGCGGGTTGAACTTGAGCGATCCGCCGAAGGCCATGGCCACCACCAGCTCCGGACTCGATATGAAGCCCAGGGTCTCGGGGTTGCCGTCGTTGCGCTTGGCGAAATTACGGTTGTAGGATGTTATGATGCTGTTGGGGTCGCCCTTCTTGATATCGTCGCGCTTCCACTGGCCGATGCACGGGCCGCAGGCATTGGCGAGCACGGTGGCCCCCACTGCCTGGAAGTTCTCCAGGATGCCGTCGCGGCTGATGGTTTCGAAGATGGTTTCGGAACCAGGAGTGACCATGAAGTTCGCCTTCGCCTTGAGCCCTGCCTTCCTGGCCTGTTCCACCAGGCTGTTGGCCCGCGTCAGGTCCTCGTAGCTGGAGTTGGTGCAGGAGCCAATCAGCGCCGCGGAGATCGCCTCGGGATAGCCTTTTTCATCCACCTCCTTGCCCATGGCGGACACCGGCCGGCCGAGATCGGGCGTGTGCGGCCCAACGATGTGGGGTTCCAGCGCCGAAAGGTCGATTTCGTACACCTCGTCGTAATACTTTTTCGGATCGGCCGCGACTTCCTCGTCGGACACCAGAAAGGGAGCGTACTTCTTGCACAGATCGGCGATGGCGGCCCGGCCGGTGGCGCGGAGGTACGGGTCCATGCTTTCGTCGTAGCCGAAAGTCGAGGTGGTGGCGCCGATCTCGGCGCCCATGTTGGTGATGGTTCCCTTGCTGGTAGCGCTCATGGATTGAGCGCCTTCGCCGAAATATTCGACGATCTTTCCGGTGCCGCCCTTGACGGTGAGCATGGTGGCCACCTTGAGGATGACGTCCTTCGATGCCGTCCAGCCGGAGAGCTTGCCGGTGAGTTTGATGCCCACGAGCTTCGGCATTTTCGTCATGAAGGGTTGACCGGTCATCACATCGACCGCGTCCGCGCCGCCCACGCCGATAGCGATGGTGCCGAGGCCGCCGGCGTTCGGGGTGTGCGAATCGGTGCCGATGATCATCGTCCC
>CP070799.1:1110948-1114440 GCA_020343535.1 Nitrospinaceae bacterium
GACCCGGCAATTTGAGGCGGAGTCCCTTTACCATGAACATCTCCACCGGGAAAATATTTTGGCTCCACGGTACTTTTTTGTGAAAGTATTCATAAATGGCAAAGACATAGGGCTCATGGCCCTGGAGGAGCATTTTTCAAAAGAACTGCTGGAGTCTCAAGGCCGCAAGGAAAGCGTTATTATAAAGTTTGACGAATCCGCCTTATGGGATGTTCAAATTCAAAGAAACCGATATTTGCCCGCCATTGGTCCCATTAACTCCCCTATAGTTCCCTTTCAGGCGGGCAGGGTATTTAAATCCGGTCCTCTTTCCTCTCACCTGGAAATGGCACAAGGCTTGCTGAGCGGTTTTGTTCGGGGTCAATTGAGCGCCTCTGAAGTATTTGATGCCGAGCTGATGGGACGGTTTATCGCCATTTCCTCCGCCTGGAAGGCGGACCATGGGCTGACCTGGCATAATATGAGATTTTACTACAATCCAATTACTGGTCATTTAGAACCCATTGGATTTGATGCTGGTATACCCTATCGCCGAACAAGGCATTCTTCCCCTTTGCATGATTTCATCACTGCGAAAGTTATAGATGGTGATGAGGAAATCCGTCGAATTTACAAGGAGACCCTGGAGGAAATATTAGACGAGTGGAAATTGTCGACTCCAAGTTGGATCATGGCGGAGGAGAAAAAGCAACTTCGGATTCTTCATTCGGAATATCCCTTTTTGCAGGGCATTAAGTTCGATCAATTTGTTGAGCAGGTTGAATTTTTGTTGGAGGCATTCGATCGGCGGCCGGATTCTGATGTCGAATTCGTCAAAGCCTTCATGGTTCAGGGGGAAGAGGGAAATCATGTTGAGATAGTCAACCCTCTTTATTTTCCAATCGTAGTGAATGCCCTTAAAGCCACCCGGATCTCGACTAGGGAGGAATTCAACCTCAGGGTTCAGCCGGGTGAATCGCTGCCTCGCCACGTGAATGGGTACCGCGAAGGTTCCAGCTTGCATAAGGTGAATATACAACTTCCGCCATCTTTTAGGCCTAAGGAATTTAAAGTGATGGTGGGAATCCAAAATAAAGGGAACGGCAAGGTCCGTTGGATTCAGTCCATTCCGTATTACCCGATGAAGACAGCCAATCCGATTCCGCAGGGGGAAGTGGGCAGCCTGGTTAAGCGATTCTCCTTTGTTTTACATGATCCAATCAAAAATGAAATTTCAATTAAGCCGGGTATTTGGCGGGTCGGTGATTGGTTGGTGATTCCGAGGGGCATGCAGTTTAGAATCCCCGGGGGAACGGAACTACGGTTTGAGCCTTCGTTTGGCATTATCTCCAGAAGCCCCATTGCGATTGATGGCAATGAGGAAAATCCCGTTGTTTTGACCGGTTTGGCAGGGTCGGGTTCAAAGGGATGGCAAGGAGTGTTCATTCAAAGGGCCCATGGACCGTCGGTCTGGTCTCATGCCTTTATACGCAATACCCATGGGATTCACCTGGGCGGGTGGTCGTTGACGGGAGGAATCAATATTTATGAGTCGGTCATCAAGATAAATAATTCATATTTTATTGGTAATAAGGCGGAAGACTCTTTGAATATCGTCCGGTCGAATTTTGAGTTGAATAATGTCGTATTTAAGAACGTCGTTTCGGATGCCTTCGATGCGGATTTCTCCGCCGGCGAAGTGAGAGGCGGTGTCTATGAAAATATCGGTTATGGAGGAGGTGGCGACGCCATTGACGTCAGCGGTTCCAATGTGGCAATAAGGGGGACTCAATTAAAGAATATCTCGGATAAGGGGATATCGGTTGGGGAAAAGAGCGAGGTGATGGTTGAACAGGTCATGGTAGTGAATGCGGGTATTGGGGCCGCAAGTAAAGATGGATCTCAATTAACTATTAGCGACTCAAGTATTGTTGATTCCGGAATTGCTGGTCTGATGGCTTATATAAAGAAAAAAGAATATGGCCCCGGTGAAATAACGGCTACGGGAGTGAAAATTCAAGGAAGTTCACCCGCGACCATTTGCCAAACGGGAAATAGAATTCAAATGGATGGGAAGGAGGTCGATTCCGTCGAAATTGATGTCGATGGTTTATATTCTCGGTCAATAAATACGGTGGGTATTCAATGAACCTTTGTCCACCCGCGGATGCCAGGTGCGAGATTAAGTTCGTTGCTTATGAAACCGAATTGTCCCGCATTCTTCAATGGATTCACTTGCATCCAGCTTGTTTCTTTGAAGAATACCCCATGCGGCAGGTTAATAATATTTATTTTGACTCGTATTGCTATAGTTCTTTTGCCGATAATATCTCCGGCGCCAGTTCGCGTTTAAAAATTCGCTATCGCTGGTATGGGGTATCGATTTTGCCCTCCAAAGGTGCTATAGAGATTAAATGCAAGCGTAATATATATAGTTGGAAAAAAATATTTCAGGTGGATGGGCCATTGATGGACGAGCAAAGTGATTGGAAAACGTTTTGCGGAGAGGTTCTTCGTCAACTCCCCAGCGAAGGCAGGGTGCTGTTGTATTCATACCCCATGGTGGTGATGGTTAATCGATACCGGAGAAAATATTTTATTTCAAGGGATCGTAAATTCAGGATCACTGTGGATTCTGACCTGAATGTTTACGACCAAACCCGAAACGTACGGCCCAATTGGGTGATGAAATCCAATAATCCACAAGCGCTAGTTTTGGAGGTTAAGTTTCACCGACGCTTTAAACCACTCGCCACCCATATCATTAATAGCCTTCCCATTCGTGCCAGCCGGCATTCGAAATACATTGTAGGCTTGCAGGCGGCGCACAATCTCTAAATATAACTTTGGGGACTTGTTTGCAGAGACCTTAGAATGTGCATTCGATGATTGAGGAGCAGATAAAAATCCTGCCGGAAGCCGATTAAGGGGTAACCGCCGAAAAAACCTGTTCGGTGAATAAAAAGCGGGGCTTGTAAAATGCGGGGAGCCTGGGCGAAACGCCAGACTCCCCGGTTGTTGGGTTTGGATTTATTTAGACTTGACGGCGATTTTTCGGACCTCTTTTTTCGCCTCCCCGGTCTTGGGCAGGCGGATAGTCAAAACCCCTTTCTTGAATGTGGCATCCACCTTGTCCGTATCGACATCCATCGGCAGGGGAATGTTGCGCTTGAAGGAACCGTAGGAGCGTTCTCTGCGGTAGAAATCCTTCTTTTTTTCTTCCTTCTCCATCTTTTTCTCCCCCATAATGGTGAGCACGTTTTTAGTGAGGGAGACATCGATGTCCTTTTCATCAAGCCCCGGCAGCTCGGCGCTGATCTCCAGTTCGTTGTCGGTTTCGCTCACGTCCAGCCTTGGCATGAGGGTTCCAAGCTCACCATTTCCTCCTCTCAGCGTCATGGGCCGAAACATGCTTTTGCTGAAATTTTCAAACAGGTCGTTCATTTCCTTTTGCAGGTCGAGCAATCCCCGTCCCGGTCCGTAGCGCATCAGGTCTCTGTCGTCAGGCCAGAT
>CP070799.1:1114540-1118030 GCA_020343535.1 Nitrospinaceae bacterium
AGCGGGCCAATTCTTCGGCCAATTCATCGCCAACTCCGGGGAGGTTCTTTTTTTCCACGCCTTCTTCCTGGGCCTATGCGTTGCCATCGTCATCAAGGGCGTGCACGGCGGCATCGAAAAAGCCTGCGACATCATGATGCCGACGTTGTTCTTGATTTTGCTGGTGCTCATGGTCCGCGCGCTGACACTCCCCGGCGCCATGGAAGGGGTGAAGTTCTACCTGTATCCCGATTTTAGCAAGATCCAGCCGCACACCGTTCTGATCGCCCTCGGGCAGGCGTTCTTTTCTCTCAGCCTGGGCATGGGCGCCATGCTCACTTATGGCAGTTACCTGTCGCCGAGGGAAAACCTGACCGCCGCCACGGTATACGTGGTATTGTTCGACACGTTCATCGCCCTCTTGATGGGCATGGTGATTTTTCCCGCAGTATTTTCCATGGGGCTCGAACCCGCCGAGGGGCCGAGCCTGGTGTTCAGCGTGTTGCCCACGGTGTTTTCCAGCATGCCGATGGGCAACCTGGTATCGATTATTTTCTTCGTCCTGCTCACCATCGCCGCACTCACGTCGGGGATTTCCCTGCTTGAGGTGGTGGTCGCCTATTTCATCGACCAGCTGGGATGGAACCGGAAAAAGGCGGTGCTGACCATGGCCGCCGCCATCTATCTTCTTGGAGTGCCTTCGGCGCTCTCGTTCGGCGTCATGGGCGATGTCAAATTCATGGGAAAGACCTTCTTCGACATCGTCGACAATATCTCCTCCAACTACCTGCTTCCCATCGGGGGCATGTTGACGGCGGTGTTCGTCGGCTGGATTTGGGGAACGCAGGCGGCCAAGGAGGAAATCGAAAAACACGAAACCCGTTTTCACTGGGCCGATCAGTGGAGCTTTCTCATCCGCTTCATCGCCCCGGTGGCGGTTGGAGGGGTGTTCCTCGCGCGCTTCTTTTAACCGGTCTTTTCAGGGCCGCGTTTTTTCGCCAGACCGGTTGCTTTTCAGGATTTTTTCCAGCGTGTTGGTGGTGGATAGCCCCTTGACGATGGGAATGAGCTCCACCCGCGCGCCGTACCCCTCGACGATTTCCCTTCCCACCACTTCATCGATCTTGTAGTCGTCGCCCTTGACGAGGATATCCGGACGAATTTCGCGAATAATATTTTCTGGCGTCGATTCGTCAAATATGGTGATGTAGTTGATGTATTTCAGCGCCGAGAGGATGTTGGCGCGTTCCTGCTGGTTTTTGATCGGCCGGCTGGGCCCCTTGATCCTCTTCACCGAGGCGTCGCTGTTGAGCCCCACCACGAGCAGATCGCCCAGGGCGCGCGCTTTCTGCAAAAATTCGATATGGCCGCCGTGAATGATATCGAAGCAGCCGTTGGTGAACACCACGGTCTTGTCGACACTCTTGGCGAGGCTTGTGACTTTTTTGATTTCGTCGAGCGTGAGAACGGTGTGCGAGGTGCGCAGCATCTCTTCGCGCAAAAACTCGTTGATCTCCTCCAGGGTGACCACGGCGGTGCCGAGCTTGCCGACGACTATGCCGGCGGCCATGTTGGAAAGCCAGGCGGCTTCCTCGTGACTGAAGCCGACGAACAGGCACATGCCAAAGACGCTGATGACGGTGTCGCCGGCGCCCGTGACGTCGAACACTTCCTTCGCCTCGGTGGCAATGCGCACGGGTTTTTCTTTGTTGCGGTAAAGACTCATTCCGTCCTTGCCGCGCGTGATGAGGAGGGCCTCGGCCCGGGTGAGGCTCAGGAGGTACTCGGCGGCCCGCTCCAGGTCTTCCTCGTTGCTGATTTTGATCGGCACCGAGCGGTCGACTTCCTTCAGATTGGGGGTGAGCACACTGACACCCTGGTAGAGCGAGAAGTCGGAGCTTTTTGGGTCGACGATGACACGCTTCTTGTGCTTCCGGCAGCCGCTGACGACGCTCTTGATGATCTTCGGCGTTAGAATGCCTTTTTGATAATCCGAGCAGATAACGCCCTCCACCGACGGCAAAATTTGTTTGATGAATTCGACGATCTTCTTTTCGGTTTTTTCGGTGATGGGGCGGTTGTCCTCCTTGTCGATCCTCAGGATCTGCTGGTTGTGGGCGACGATGCGGATCTTGGAGGTGGTGGGGCGATGGACGAAGCGGAAGATGCCCCCGGTCTCAATGCCCCGGTTCTCAATGAGCCCAAGCAGCCGGTCGCCCCTCTCATCCTGGCCGATGGCGCCCACCAGGAACACTTCGCAGCCGAGCGCCACCAGGTTGTTGGCGACATTGGCGGCTCCGCCCAGCGAAAGGGTTTCCGACCGTGTTTCAAGGATTGGAACGGGGGCCTCCGGAGAAATCCGGGTGACCCCACCCCAGACGTATTCGTCGAGAATCAAATCGCCCACCACGAGGATTCGGGGGCGGTGATCGCCGTCAAAAAAATTCTTGAACTTGACTTTCATTCAGACCCCGTCTTCGATGAGTTCGCACAAAATGTGGCCGATGGTGATATGCACTTCCTGGATGCGCGCGGTGTCAGCGGAAGGAACGACGAGGGCAAGCCGCGCCTGCCCGTGCGCCTTGCCGCCTCCCTTGCCGAGAAGGGCAATAGTGGTCACCTGCATCTCGTTGGCGCGCTGGAAAGCGCGAAGGATGTTTTCCGAGTTGCCGCTGGTGCTGATGCCGAGGAGGACATCGCCGGGGCGCGCGAGGGCCTCGACCTGACGCGAAAAAACCGCATCGAATCCATAATCGTTGCCGATGGCCGTGAGCGAAGAGGTGTCGACAGTGAGCGCGATAGCTGGCAGGGCGGCGCGTTCCTTCTTGTAACGGCCCACCAGTTCGGCGGCGATGTGCTGGCAATCCGCCGCGCTACCGCCATTGCCCATGAGGAGTAGCTTACCGCCCCCTTGAAGGCTGTCGTAAATCCATTCGGCGGCCTTGAGGATATCCGCCGCCAGGGTGTCGGCCACTTGCCGCTTGAGTTCGCTGCTTTCCAGTAAAAATTTTCTGATCCGTTCCATAAGCCCCAGGGTTCGGCGAGCCGGAAAAAAGCGGCCCGGAAAATTGCGCGCGCCCGTTAAAGCAAACCCTCGTCGGAAAAACTGTAGTACGTTTCGCCGCCGATGATGACATGGTCCGCCAGCTTGATGCCGATGATCTGTCCCGTCTTGCTGATCCGATGGGTGATCTCGATATCCTGCTGGCTCGGCATGGGGTCGCCACTGGGATGATTATGCACCAGGGCGATGGCCGCCGCCGATTCCTTGATGGCGGGAATCATGACTTCCCGCAGATGAACGATGCTTACGTTCAAGCTGCCCTCGGAGACGGTGCGCTCCTTGATCAGGTTCATTTTCGGATCGAGAAGGGCGACCTTGACCACTTCCTTTTTCAGGTTTCTGAGAAAGGGGGAAAACAACTCGAAAAAATCCCGGCTCGACCGCATTTTTATTTTTTCCCCGGTACTCTGGGAAAACATGCGCTTGCCGATTTCAAGCGCCGCCTTG
>CP070799.1:1118130-1121616 GCA_020343535.1 Nitrospinaceae bacterium
CGACTGGCGGCTGCCCACGCGCGATGAAATAGCGACGCTGTACGTCGAGGATGCGGTTATCAAGGACTATTTCGGCAAGGATATCCATCTCGATCCGGCGTTTTCACCGGGCGGCGGGTTTTCGATGATCGCCCAGCTTGTCTCGGGCCGCATTCGCACCTGGGTGTTCAACCTGCGCGACGGAGAGTTCACCCAGCCAGATGGACTATGGACGCTTTCCGAAGCCGCGCGCGCCGTTCGCAGGATCAGGGACTAGGGGGTCGTCAACCGCCTATTAGAGGTTTATAGCCATGGATGAAATTTACAAACCGCCCGACAGCGCCGCCGAGCGGGCCTGGATCGGCAGCATGGAGGTGTACCTGGAAATGTACCGGCGTTCCATCGACGACCCTGAAGGATTCTGGGCCGAGCAGGCGGAGCAGTTTTTCTGGTTCAATAAATGGAGCCAGGTGCGGCGCTACAACTACAACGTGAAGAACGGCCCGGTGGACATTCAATGGTTCGTCGGCGGCCGCACCAACATCACCGTCAACTGCATCGACCGCCACCTGGCCGGCCGCGCCGGGCAGACCGCCATCCTGTGGGAAGGCAACGAACCGGGCGAGACGCGTACCCTGACCTACGGGGAACTTCACGAGCAGGTCTGCCGGTTCGCCAACGTGCTCAAGAAATACGGCATCGGCAAGGGCGACCGGGTCACCCTGTACATGCCGATGGTGCCCGAACTGGCCGTCGCCATGCTCGCTATCGCCCGAGTCGGAGCGGTGCATTCCATCGTCTTCGGCGGATTTTCCTCCCAGTCCCTCGCAGAGCGCATTATCGACTCGGCCTCCCGGCTCGTGGTCACCACCGACGGCGCCTACCGGGGCAAGAAGCCGGTGCCGCTCAAGGAAAACGCCGACGAAGCCATCCGGCTTGCCGGCGAAGACGGCGTCCGCGTCGCCACTTGTATCGTGGTGGAACGCGTCGGCGAGCGCCTGGCGGTCAAGATGACGCCGGGCCGCGACCACTGGTGGCATGAGGAGATGGCCGCCGCCGCGGCCGAGTGCGAAGCCGAATCGATGGACGCCGAGGACCCGCTGTTCATTCTTTACACCTCCGGCTCGACCGGCAAGCCCAAGGGCGTACAGCACAACGTCGGCGGCTACATGATTTACACCGCGCTCACCCATAAATATATATTTGACTATCACGATGGCGATATCTGGTGGTGCACGGCGGACATCGGCTGGGTCACCGGTCACAGTTACATTGTCTATGGGCCGCTCGCCAACGGCGCCACCACACTGATGTTCGAGGGCGTGCCAACGTATCCCAACGCCGGCCGTTTCTGGGACGTGGTAGACCGCCACAAAGTCACCCAGTTCTACACCGCGCCGACGGCCATTCGCGCGCTCATGGCGCATGGCGAAGCCATACCGGAAAAATACGACCTGTCCACGCTCAAAGTGCTCGGGTCGGTGGGCGAGCCCATCAACCCCGAGGCCTGGCGCTGGTACCACAAGAACGTCGGCCGCGGCCGCTGCCCCATCGTCGACACCTGGTGGCAGACGGAAACTGGCGGCATCCTCATTACCCCGTTGCCTGGCTGTACACCGGCGAAACCCGGCTCGGCGACATTGCCGTTCTTCGGCGTCAAGCCCGTGGTGATCGAAGCGGAGACGGGCAAGGTTCTCGAAGGCAATGGAGTCACCGGTGTTCTTGGCCTGGCCGAACCCTGGCCGGGACAGATGCGCACCATCTACGGCGATCACGACCGTTTCGAGGAAATCTATTTCAAACTGTATCCGGGTTTTTATTTCACCGGCGACGGCTGCCGCCGCGATGAGGATGGATATTATTGGATCACCGGACGGGTGGACGACGTCATCAACGTGTCGGGGCACCGCATCGGCACCGCCGAGGTCGAATCGGCCCTGGTGCTGCACCCGGCCGTTGCCGAGGCGGCGGTGGTCGGCTTTCCCCACCCTATCAAGGGGCAGGGTATCTACGCTTATATTTCGCTTATGGACGGAATGCGGGACAGCGAGGAGTTGCATAAGGAACTCATCGCGTTTGTGCGCAAGGAGATAGGGCCGATCGCCACGCCGGACGTGGTTAACTGGGCGCCGGGGTTGCCGAAGACGCGGTCGGGAAAGATCATGCGCCGTATCTTGAGGAAAATTGCGGCCGGCGAGGCCGGTCAGCTGGGGGATGTGTCCACCCTGGCCGACCCCAGCGTGGTGGAAAACCTGATGAAAGCGCATCAGGACCTGCTGGACCAGGGAAAATTATAGGGGAAGCGCGCACCGGGAAAGCCGGGATCATGGAGTTGAACGTGCGTTCAACTCCATGACTTCCACAGAAGTGAAAAAGAAAGGTAACCCTCCCTCCCCCAAATGCAAGCGCAAGTTCCGAATTATTTAGTTGGAATAATTCACAGTTTATCAAAACTTTTTATTTTGTCAAGGCAATGATTTGATTTTGTTGAGTGTATTTGATTATTAGTAATTTTTGGCCTGTGGATTATCGGAGTGGGCCGGTAAAGAGGGGCGGTTGAGTGCCGCCCGCCGGGCCCGCTGGGGTGCCGGCAGGGGGTTCTTGCCGAACCAACGGGATTATGATTATTCTATTGTAAACAAAGCCTGAAATGGTATGATTCGAGCTTGTCCAGAAAGACACCGGGAGCCATGCGAAACCTATTAATTCTGACGATATTTTTGTTTTCCCTAGCGCTTAGCGCCTGTTCCGGCGGTGACGAGCCGGTGGAAAAGGCGGGCGAAACCCCGCAGGCCGAAGCTCCGGCCGAGCCCGAGGGCCCGGCGGTGGTGCCCACGCCGATTGCCCCCGAAGACCAGGAAAAGGCCGCCCGGGCTCCCGAGGGCATGGTGTTTGTGAAGGGGGGCTGCTTTATCATGGGCAACAACTTCGCCCAGGAAGACGAGCGCCCCGAGCACGAGGTCTGCGTGGACGATTTTTATATGGACAAGACCGAGGTGACGCAGGCGCGCTGGGACAAAGTAATGCAGAGCAATCCCTCCAAATTTGTTGGCGCCGACCTGCCGGTCGAACAGGTCAACTATTACGACGCTCAGGAATTCGCCCGGAAAAGCCAGGGCGCCTGCCGCCTGCCCACCGAGGCGGAATGGGAATACGCGGCGCGGGGCGGTGTCGACAGCCGCTATTTCTGGGGCAATATGATGGACAACGATTACGCTTGGTACGTCGACAACTCAGATAGCAAGACCCACCCCGTTGGCCAGAAAGCCAGCAACCAGTTCGGCCTTCATGACATCCTTGGCAACGTCTGGGAGTGGACCGACGACTGGTACGAACCCTACTACAGGCCCACCGATAAGGACAACCCAAAGGGCCCGGCCGAGGGCGAATACAAGGTCATCCGTGGCGGCGCGTTCGACTCGTCAGCTGGCGCCTTACGCCCCACCAACCGCACCTGGCTGCACCCGAAGAATCGTGTCTTCCCAAAGGTGACCTCCTACGGCCAGA
>CP070799.1:1121716-1125193 GCA_020343535.1 Nitrospinaceae bacterium
GATGGATTGCGCCGAAACGATGGTGTCCCAGCCGCCGAGCTTCGAGACGCCGCGCGAAATGATGATGCCGAGCAGGATACCGATGCCGCCGCCGAGAAAACTGATGAGCACCGACTCGATGAGGAACTGCTCGAGGATTTCGCGCTTCTTGGCGCCGATGGCCTTGCGGATTCCGATCTCCCGAGTGCGCTCCGTCACCGAGACGAGCATGATATTCATGATGCCGATGCCGCCCACCATGAGGGAAATGGCGGCAATTCCTCCCAGGAGATAGGTGAAGGTTTTCGCCGCCTCGCCCCAGCTGTTCAGCCACTGCGACGAATTCTGCACGTGGAAATCGCTCTCCTCCCCATCGGCGATGCCGTGGCGCTGGCGCAGGAGCCGGTCGATATCCTTCTTGATGATCTCCAGGTCGTCGAGGTTGCCGGCCTGCACGTCGATGGCGAGCACGTGATCCATGCCGAACAGCCGTTTCTGCGCCGTGGTCACGGGGATGAAGATCTGGTCGTCGGGGTCGAACCAGCTGAGCGCCCCCTTTGCCTCGGTGACGCCGATCACTAGGTAATTATGGCCGTCGACCTTGATGGTTTTGCCGATGGGGTCCTCGCCGCCGAAAAGGTTCTTCACCACCGTGGCCGCCAGCACCGCTACGCGGCGGGACGCGTTAACCTCTTCGTCATTGAAGAAGCGGCCGCGGTCGAGGGTGAAATTCGCCAACCGGGCGTAATCGACATCACAGCCGCGCACCGTGCTGTTGGTGTTCTTGTTTCGGTATTTGAGCTGAGCGCCCCGGTACACCTGAGCCGCCACGCCGGTGATCAGCGGAAGGGATTTCTCGATCACCCGGGCGTCCTCCAGGGTCAATGTGGTGACCCGCTCGCTGGAGACGTGGCGGGTGGTTTGCATGCCCGGCTTGACGGTGATGATGTTAGTGCCGAACTTCGAAATGGTGCTCAGCGTCTGGCTTTTGGCCCCTTCGCCAATGGAAATCATCGATACCACCGAGGCGACGCCGATGATGATGCCGAGCGCGGTGAGAAACGAACGCAGCTTGTTGGCCACGAGGCTGCGCAGAGCCATCTTGAACAAGTCGAAAATCAGCATGCAACGGCCTCCCTCGGGCGGTCGCTTTCGATGCGGCCGTCGCGCATGGAAATCACCCGATCAGCGAATTCAGCGATTTCAGTCTCGTGGGTGACCAGGACGATAAGCACTCCCTGCTCGTTCAATCGCTTGAAGATTTTCATGATCTCCCGCCCCGTCGCCGAATCGAGATTGCCGGTGGGTTCGTCGGCGAGAACGATGGCCGGGTCATTGACGATGGCGCGGGCGATGGCCACACGTTGGCGCTCGCCGCCGGAAAGTTCGGCCGGCTTGTGACGCGCCCGGTCCTTCAGGCCGACCCGGTCTAGAGCTGCCTGGGCGAGTGCCTGCGAACCGCGCACCCGCCCGTACAAGAGGGGCAGTTCGACGTTCTCCTGAGCCGAAGCGCGTGGCAAAAGATTGAAGTTCTGGAACACAAAGCCGATGCGCCGGTTGCGCACCTCGGCCAGCCTGTTGGAGCTCAGGTTCTGGATATCGATATCCTCCAGCCGGTAGATGCCTGAAGTCGGTTGGTCGAGGCAGCCGAGAAGGTTCATCAGCGTGGATTTGCCGCTGCCGGAAGGGCCCATGATGGCGGCGAATTCACCCGCGTCCAGATGAAAGCTCGCGTCCCTGAGGGCCGGAACATCCTGCGGGCCCAAGCGGTAGATTTTGCTCAAATGTTTGACATCGATCAAAACGCGGGTTCCTTGCGGGCGAGTCCGAATAGTTGGGTTTGCCTCATTATAATTCAATCAATTATACGATTCCAGCGGGAAGGCCCCCGGTTGGAACGGCGTGGCCGGCCCCACCGGAGCGTCAATGTTATAGGCGTATTTGGTGGAATATTGACGCGGGCATGTTTAAATTACCTCTAAATTATCAATGTGTTAAAAAACCGTAGCACTTTAAATAAAATCATTTAGGAGCCCTCAGAAGACAGGGGCCGCCACCCGGGGCGAAAATGGAACGTCCCTTGCTTTATATGTTATTGGAGTACATCGAACGCGATGGGGATTCGTATATTGACGCAGGGGTTTCTGGAAACGGGAGGTTCCAGAGCCCTCCCGGAGTCCCGATTTTGGGGGAGACTCAAGAGGAGGAAACACCATGCCGGCAAGAATCCTGCTTTCCGTTTATTGTTCATTTGTATCCTGGATGCTTATCCTGTTTCTGTTCGTTCCCGCCCTCGCCGGGCCCGCGGAGGAGGTGACGCCGCGGCCAGCCTTATTCAACTTTCAAATCGGGAATCCGCTGGCTGGATGGTTGATCGAGACCCTTGAAGGGCGGCTGACCACACCTGATCGGCGGAACGACGTGGAACGTCCCCTGGCGTTGACCGGCCTGGTATCGGGAATTTCATATTCCTTGAGACCCACGGCCTGGAAGGAGGTGCCGGAGCTTGGCGGCGAAAAGGTCAGCGAAGTGGATGTCCTACAAGTGGAATCCTTGCAGTTGCAGGGGCGCTACCATTTCGGCGCCGGCTCGCTAGTTATCCCTTACGCGGGGATGAACCTGGGGTTCGCCCGCGGCGCGAATGCGCCTGGCCGCGCAGGGGGCGCAATGAGGGAGCTCGAAGGAGCGAACAGCCCGGCGTATTCCTACGAGGGATCGCTGGGCATCAAGTCCCTGCTGGCGCGGAACCTGGTTCTGGGCATCGACTTTCGTTACCGTCTCCTGGAAGAGGGGAATTATGGTTACAGCGCCAACGACCGGGGAAACCGCAGGTTGCTCGTGGCTATCGATTATAAATATTGAGCGGGAATAAATTTACCTGCTTGTCGTGTCTACCCTGCCCGCGGAAGGGTTTCCCAACGAGGCCTACGGCAACGTGTGCAGACCGATGGGCTTGCCGCGGTGGACGCGGGGTTGGCAAATGCTTCATTGCCTAAAAAGGCTCCGGACTTGTCGCGGGTCACTGGGAAACCGTCGAAGTCCGGGTGTTCGTCAAGACGGATTAGTATGCCAGAGTCGTAATTTTAGGGAACTAACAGCAGTTTCCTAACCCCTTCCAACCCAGTAATTCGGCGTACGCTTTCTTGAAGTAGGTAGGCCAGAAGATGCCCTTCAATTCCCTTTCAAGATCAATTCCATGTGCGGAAAGTTATCTTTTTTTGATAATGCTTTTTCCATGGAGAAGCTTGCGTAAACAGATTTCGAGGATGTGATGACAGGCGTGGTTTTGCTTTGCCGCAAGACTCGTAGCAAGTTAAAAAGCGCTAAGACTTGAAAACTCAGATGAATGCATATCTAATTAGGGCTAATCAACTATCCAAAAAGGCAGCAATACGTTAAACCCTTGCGCTCGAACAGAGGGGGTTTGGAGCGGCCTTAAGCTCCAAGGCGGCGTCTCTGTCATAGAAATTATGACAACCTATTCATGCTTTGGATTAT
>CP070799.1:1125293-1128767 GCA_020343535.1 Nitrospinaceae bacterium
CGGACGATCCAGCGGCCGCGCGAATAATTGATAAGATGGATAATAGCCTAAAAGGTTTTGCGACGGGCGGTTTTTTAGCCCTGAAGCGGCCGCCGCCGGACCCCTTCCCGTACTTCTTTGATTATTCTTGCCTTAAGCAACAACCTGTTGTATACCTGTGTTTGGCGACACCTGCATATAGACCTTTGCCCGCCGCCGCAATCGCGATTCGCACCCCGGCGGCACAGCGGATTGCAAAAAACTCCCATAGAATTAAGGAAATAAGATCCCGTATCGGCCCCGTCAAGCCCGGCGGGGTTGAGCGCAAGCCATTTCCATTCCATGCACCCGGGCGCGAAACCCGGGCAAACCGGCGCCATCAGCCTATAATTAAGCGACGCTTGCCACCCGCGGCGCGCATCACCCCGAACGACCATGGCCATCAAGGAAAAAGTATCCGACCTGCAGGACGAACTGGAAAACCGCTTCCTCACCTACGCCCTCTCCACCATTGTATCGCGTTCCCTGCCCGATGTGCGCGACGGGCTAAAACCCATTCACCGGCGCATTCTCTACGCCATGGATCAGATGGGCGTGAGCTCGGCGGCGAAGTACGTGAAATCGGCGAAGATCATCGGCGAGGTGCTGGGTAAATACCACCCGCACGGTGACGCCTCGACCTACGAGTCGATGGTGCGCATGGCGCAGGATTTTTCCATGCGCTACCCGCTGGTCGACGGCAAGGGCAATTTTGGTTCGGTGGATGGCGATTCGCCCGCCGCCTACCGCTACACCGAGGGCAAGCTGACACCGATCACAGCCCATCTGCTGGCCGATCTAAAAAAGGAAACGGTGGACTTCCGGCCCAATTACGACAACACGCTCAAGGAACCGGTGGTGTTGCCCTCGGGAATTCCCAACCTGCTGGTCAACGGCGCCTCGGGCATCGCCGTGGGCATGGCCTGCTCGTTTCCCAGCCACAACCTGCGCGAGGTCATCCGCGCCCTCATCGACCTCATCGAAAATCCGAAACCGACGGTGGCGGGCATGCTCAAGCACATCAAGGGCCCCGATTTTCCCACCGGAGGCACCCTGCAGACAGGCAAAGCGGATCTCAGGAAGGCCTACGAAACGGGGTCCGGAGCGGTGCGCGTTCGTGGCACGTGGCAGCTTGAGAAATTGCCGCGCGGCCGCCAGCAAATCATCATCACCTCGATTCCCTACGGTGTCAACAAGGCGCGCATGATCGAAAAAATCGCCGAAATCATCATCGGCAAAAAACTGCCGCCGCTCACCGACGTACGCGACGAGAGCGACGAGGCGGTGCGCGTGGTGCTCGAAATCAAAACCGGGACCGATCCTGAAAAGGTGATGAGCTATCTCGTCAAGCACACGGATTTCGAAAGCCCGTTTGCCATCAACTTCACGTGCCTGAAACCCAACGGCGAGCCGGACCGCCTGTCGCTGCTCGACATCGGCCGGTATTTTCTCGACTTCCGCAAGGAGGTCGTCACCCGGCGGTTGAACCACGAGCTGCTTCTGCTCAAGCGGCGGCTGCACCTGCTGGCCGGGTTCGCGCTCATATTCAAGGACCTGGACCGCGCGCTGCGGCTGATCCGCTCTTCGAAGTCGCGCAGGGAGGCGCACGAAAAGCTGAAAACCGCTTTCAAACTCGACGACGAGCAAACCGCCTCCATCCTCGAGATTCCGCTGTACCGCCTGGTGTCGATGGAGATCGACAAGATTCTTGCCGAGAAGAGAGAAAAGACCGCCGAGAAAAACCGCATCGAGGCCATCCTGAAATCGGACCGCAAGATATGGAAGGAGGTGCGCGGCGAGTTGGAGCAGATCGACAAGCAATACGGAGACAAGCGCAAGACGGCGGTGAAAGGCGGCGTGGAACTGGCCGAATTCAACGCCGAGGATTTCATCGAGCACGAGGAGGTTCACCTGGTGCTGAGCCAAAACGGCTGGCTGAGGAAACTGAAATCCCTGAGCGGAGATGCGGCCGCCCTCAAGTTTAAGGAGAACGACGCCTTCCTCGCCGCGCTGCACTTGAGCACGCGGGACCGGGTGGCGCTGGTCACCTCCTTCGGCATGCTGTACGTGCAAAAGGTGTTCAACCTGCCCTACACCCGCGCCGGTTTCGGCGAGCCGGTGCAGCACCTGTTTAAGTTCAAGGATGGCGAACGGGTCGTGCAGATGTTTGCCCTGCCCGGCGAAGGCGCGGAAGCCCACGGCGGCGGCAAGCAGCAGCTCAACCTGGCCTTTGCCGCGCCGGGCGAGGCGGGCATGGAATGCATGGTCGCCACCGAAGGCGGCTACGGCTTCCGCTTCCTCCTGGACAACTTCGATGAAACCACCCGCTCCGGACGGAAGATCATGTCGCTCGCCGAAGGCGACCGCCTGATCAAGTTCTCGCCCGTCACCGGCAGCCAGGTGTTTCTCGCCTCAACCCTGGGCAAGGGACTGCGGCTGGAGGTGGACCAGATCACCCTACTGTCCGGCCGCGGCCGCGGCGTCCGCCTCATGAAACTCGGCGACGGCAAACTCGCCGGCTTCTCTTTCGTGACCGAAAAGGACAAGGTGACACTGGTCCTGGAAGACGGTTCCCAGCGGCCCGTGCGCATGGCCGACGTGCCGGTGTACAAGCGCGGCAGCCAGGGCGTGAAGATTTCCGTGCGCAAGAAAATCACCTCACTTCTCTGATCGATTTCAAGGATTCCGCAATGACGTCGTACAAAGCCAAGGACATTCAGGTGCTCGAAGGGCTGGAGCCCGTCCGGCGGCGGCCGGGCATGTACATCGGCTCCACCTCGGCCACCGGCCTGCATCACCTGCTGTGGGAAATCATGGACAACTCGGTGGACGAAGCGCTTAACGGGCACTGCGACACCATCGAAATCACCCTGAATGACTCACAGGAAGTGACGATCAGGGATAACGGCCGGGGCATCCCGGTGGATGCGTTCCAGAAAACGAAGAAAAGCGCCATGGAGATCCTGTTCACCACCTTGCACTCCGGCGGCAAGTTCGGTCAGGGAAACTACAAGGTGTCCGGCGGCCTGCACGGGGTGGGCATGGCGGTGGTGTGCGCGCTTTCAGAAACCCTCACAGCCACTTCCAGGCGCGACGGGCATGAATGGACGCAAACCTATTCGCGAGGCAAGGCCACCGGCAAGCTGAAAAAGGGCAAGGCCGTGCGCGCCTACGGCACCGAAGTCACGTTCAAGCCCGACGCGAAAATATTCCCCAAAATCCAGTTCCAGCCGAAATGGATTCTCGAACGGGCCGAGTCGAAGGCGTTTCTCAACAAGGGCCTCAAGATCATCGTCAAGGAAAGCGCGGGCAAGCATGTTTTTCAGTATCCGAACGGCATTCAGGACTATATCCGCAAGATCACGGCCAACCTGCCAAAACTCAATGAAGACGCGCTCACCATCGAAAAGGACGACAAGACCTTGAGGGTCGAAACGGCGTTTTTGTGGACCTCGT
>CP070799.1:1128867-1132317 GCA_020343535.1 Nitrospinaceae bacterium
CGACACCGGCGGGTCGATCCGCCAACCGGCGGCCTTCTGCGGCATCACCGGCCTCAAACCCACCTACGGCCGAGTGTCCCGCTTCGGCCTCGTGGCCTTCGCTTCGTCGTTCGACCAGATCGGCCCGATGACCAAAACCGTCGCCGACGCGGCGCTTCTCATGAACGTGATCTCCGGGCACGATCCGCTGGATTCCACCTCTGCCGATGTGCCAGCGCCAGATTTCACGCTGGCCCTCGCCCGGCCGGTGGAGGGGCTAAAGCTTGGTGTGCCGAAGGAATATTTCACCTCCGGCCTGATGCCCGAGGTGGCACGGCGGGTCGAAGCGGCCATCGCCACGCTCCGGTCGCTCGGCATGAACACCGTTGAGGTTTCGCTGCCGCACCTGGACTATGCGGTGGCGGCCTACTACATTCTCGCCTGCGCCGAGGCCAGCACCAATCTCTCGCGCTACGACGGCGTCAAATACGGCTTCCGCTCGCCTGCGGCCGACGATCTGTTGGCCATGTACCAGAACAGCCGGGAGGAGGGGTTCGGCGAGGAGGTGAAGCGGCGCATCATCCTCGGCACGTTCGTGCTGAGCTCGGGTTATTACGACGCCTATTACCTGAAGGGACAGAAGGTGCGCACGCTCATCAAGAACGATTTCGAAAAGGCCTATGGCGTGTGCGACCTCATCGTCGCCCCCACTTCGCCGGCTCCGGCCTTCCGGCTGGGGGAAAAAACCGCCGACCCCTTGCAGATGTACCTTGCCGATATTTACACCCTATCCGCCAATCTCGCCGGCATTCCGGCACTGTCGATCCCCTGCGGCGTCACCGAAGACGAAGGCCTGCCGGTGGGGCTGCAACTCATGGGCCGGCACTTCGACGAGGAAACCCTCCTCGCCGTCGGCCACCGTTTTCAGGAAAACACACGCTTCCATCTCGCCGTGCCCGCCCTGGCCGGGTCTTAAGCCGCCTTACCGAGACGCGCCTCCGGCGAGCAGCTTGTCGGCCAGTTCGTCCGCGAAGCGGTCCAGATATTCAGGCGCGGCGGCGGACAGGTGCGGCTGGATGAGCACGTTCTCCATCTCCCACAGGCGCGATTCCTCGGGCAGAGGTTCCTCCTCGAACACGTCGAGGTAGGCACCGGCCAGGTTCCCGGCGAGGAGCGCCTCAACCAGATCGCCCTCGCAGCAGGCGTTGCCGCGCCCGACGTTATAGAGAAAGCTCCCGGCGGGAAGCATGCGGAGATTGTCGCGCGTCAAAAATCCCCGGGTTTCCGGGCCGCCGGGCAGAGTGAGGATCAGGTGGTCGCTGCGCGGCAGCAACCCGGCAAGCTCCCCAACGGTGACGACCTGGTCGCCGGGGGTGAAATAATCCGGCCGCTCTCCCACATGCCGCCGGACACCGGCGATCTGGCAACCGAAGGCTTTGAGGCAGCGGCCGATCGCCTGGCCGATTTTTCCGAAACCGAGGATCGTCACCCGCGCGCCGCCGAGCGAGCGGATGCAGTTTGAGATCTTCAACCGCGCCCATTTCTTGCGCCGCTGCATCTCCCTGGAAAGCCCGAACGCTTTGGCGAAATACAGCATGGCGCCAGCCACGCTCTCGGCGATCATCGGCCCGTGAAAACCGCCGAACCAGATCGCCAACCCGGGAGTCTCTTCGGGTTCGATCCAGTCCCGCCCGGCCGCCGGGGTGACGATGAGCCGGAGATTCCGCGCCTGCGTTAGCCAGTCCTTCCTGAAATACCAGACCACGGCGGCCTCGGCCCAGGCCAGCCTCGCGATAAACTCCTTCGAGTTCGAAGCCACAATCACCTCCAGCCCCGGCAGGCGGCGTTCAAGAATTTCCCGGTGGCGCGGCTTGAACACCCAGGCGTCGACCTGGGGATGGGTCATGTAGACGAGTAGCTTCTGAATCAAGCGGTTCCTTTCGAGTTCTGGCGGGAGATCCCGCGGTGAATTGTCCACAAATGTTAACGACTGTTAATTATTCCATAAATCCCCGAAAAAACGAGACTTTCAGCAAAAATTACATAACACTTTGAAATATATACAATTAAGGATTTTTCCCCGGTTTGGCCCGGTTCTTGCTCTTAATCTCCATCATTAACCTTAACCATCTTTTGTTGGGGGATTGACCCGATGACGCGATCCGATTTGACCACCAAGCTGTCTCTCAGAATGAAGGTTTCCAAAAAAGAAGCCGACAAGTACTTGACCGCCTTCCTCGATGCCATTATGGAATCCCTGGAAAGCGAAGGCCGAGTCGTGATGCAGGGCTTCGGCTCCTTCCGCCTGAACGAGCATAAAGCGCGCATGGCCAAAAAGCCCATCACCGGCGAACCGATTTACCTGCCCGTGCGCAAAAAACCCGTATTTCACGCCGGCAAGGAACTGCGCGAAATCATCAACGGCCAGACCAAAGTGAGCCGCAGAAGCAAGGCGCCGGTCCGTGTCAAGGAACCGCGCGGAACGTATGACAACGTCCATGGCATTCATCAGGTGGGGATGCCTGAGTAAGCACCAACTCCTCTCCGGGAGAAAGCCGCTTTACCGGGGCCGCCAGTCCCCGGTTAGGCGGCTGTTTTTTCCCCTCCGCCCCGCCTCCGGCGAGGCGATTTGCTGTTCCAATGCCCCTCCTAATCTGCTATCATTAATTCCTCATTGAATCTGACCTTCCGGCCCCTCACGGCCGCAACCGATAGGATCGACCCCATGAAAGTATCCCTCGCAAGCGCGCTCGGCACCTGCTTCGGCGTTCAGGACGCCATCAACTTGGCCATGGCCCCGGAGTTCAGCCACGACATGACCATCGTCGGCCAGCTTGTGCACAACCCGCAGATCAACGAATCCCTGAAGAAAAACGGTGTATCTCTGGTGAAGGGGATCGAGGAAATCAACCAGATAAAGACCAAGAAGGTGATGATCACCGCGCACGGCGCCGCCGATAAAACCAAGGACCGGCTGCGCGATGCCGGGTTCATAGTGTACGACGCCAGCTGCCCGTTGGTGATGCGCGTGCACAAGACCATCAAATCCATGGTCGAGAAAAATTACTTTCCCGTGGTGATCGGCCAGGAGGATCACGTTGAGGTCAAGGGCATCGTCGGCGACCTGGAGGACTACCTCGTCATCAATAACGAGGACGACCTGGAAAAAATCCGCCAGCGCGGCAAGACCAAGCTCGGCATCGTCAGCCAGACCACCCAGCAGGTCGACCGCGTGGAGGGCATCGTCGACAAGATCCGCGCCATGGAGTGCGTCGAGGAGGTCGCCTTCGTCAACACCATCTGCCAACCCACGCGCGACCGGCAGGTGGCGGTGTGGGAGCTCGCCAACCAGGTCGATTTAATGATCGTCGTCGGCGGCTACAATTCCTCCAACACCAAAAAGCTGGTGCAGGTCTGCGAAGTGAAAGAGATCGAAGCGCATCACATCGAAAGCTCCTCGCAACTCAAACC
>CP070799.1:1132417-1135866 GCA_020343535.1 Nitrospinaceae bacterium
ATGAGTGATTTTGCTGAATACCCCCTTGTGCAGTGTGGCGACAATGGCGTACGTTACCCCCACCGCCCCGCCTACCGCCGCGGCCACCCCGATCCACATCCCGCCTGAAACCTCGACCTTGAGCAGCAGCAGGAATATCCCGGTGAAGATGAACAGAATCTCGGTGATTACCAAGGCGGCTTTGTCCATGACGATGGTGGTCAGGGCGACGGAGGAGGGGATGTCGTACTTCTTGAGCATCCACAGGCGCGCGACGTCGCCGCCGATATGAGCGGTGGGGGTGAAGTTGTTGATGAATTCTCCGGCGATGCGCATCCAGTAGAGGTGCGAGAACGCCACGCGGAATTGGGCGAAGGGGGGAGGGAACGTGCACACCCAGGCCCAGGTGTTGAAGAGATTCAGGATCAAAAAAGGAATGAAAATGAAGATCGCCATCCCGCCGATGTCGAGAAGGGGCAAAAAGACGTTCTTCCAGCCGATGGTGTGATACAGGTAGACCGCGAGGGCAAGCCCCAGCAGTCCCGTGACTCCCATCGCTTTTTTCATCGCGATTCCCCGTGGCGGTTGGAGCCGTTAGCGGCAGGATGTGCGTTCGAATGGTTCCCTGCGGCGCGGATGTCCACGATGCTGGAATTCTCCGTTATTGATGCGCATGAGGATACTTCGGAGGGAATAGGGCGGTTATCCGGCAATTTTAAAGGGAGCATTTTACAACAGCCGCGGCCGATTCCCAACAGTTAACCGCCGGGCTGCCTATGTATCATTTTATTGCCGGAGAAGGGCTTCGGCCCGGCCTGGGCGGGCTCAGCGCGAGCGGATCATCCAGAGGATCTTCTTGAGAGACGAGCCACCTTGCTTGGCTTTTTTGGCTTCCTCGATGGCTTTTTCCCAATCGCCGGTGATGATTTTCTGTCCCGGCCGCAGGCCGGATAATATCTGTACGTGAATCGGGTTTTCCAGTCCCGTCTCGACGGGGACCTCGCGCGCCTCGCCATTTTCGAGCACCATGGCCACCCTGCCGTTTTCACCCTCGCGCACGCCGGCGCGGGAAACGTAGACCGCGCTTGGCACCCGCTCAATAATGATGTCGATGTTCGCCGACATCATCGGCTTCAGCCGCGACTTGCCTTCCCCCTGAATCTTTATTTTCACCTTGAAAACGGTGATGCTGCTCTCCACAAAGCCCTGCGGTGCGATGCGCTCGACGACGCCGGGGATGACCATTCCCGGAAAAGCGTCGGCGGTGATCTCCACCTTATGGCCTTTTCTGACCTTGCCGATGTCGGTTTCATCGACGTCGGCGGTGATGTAAAGGGTGGAGACGTCGGCAAGCGTAGCCAGTGGCGTGCCGCCGGAGACGTTGGAGATGCCCGAAGCAATGATCTGGCCTTCCTCGACCTGTTTTTCCAGGATGACCCCGCTAAGCGGCGCGAAGATCTCGGTTTCCTCCAGGCGTTCCAGGGCTTCATCCAGAGTGATCTGAGTCCGCTCCACCTCTGCCTGGGCGAGGGCGACGTCATCCTCCTTGATGGCGATGTCGTGCACGGCGTCCTTGGCCGCCTGCTCCCGGGCCCGCGCCTGCGTCAGGTTTTCGGTCTGCACTTTGAACTCGGTTTCCGCCGAATCGAGAGCTTCCCGCGAGGCGAACTGCTTGTCGAAAAGGTCCCGTTGCCGGCTCAGCTTGTCCGCCGTTTCCTGCAAACTCGCCTCCGCCGATTCCACTTCCGATCGCGCCGTCCGGATGTCGGTGGCGTAGCGCGTCTTTTGCAGAAGCAGGGATGACCGAGCCTTCTCAAGCTTAGCCTGGCTGCTGGCGAGCTCGGCGCGCGCCTTGGCCACGTTGCGTTTTTCGTCGGATTTGTCGAGCTGGATCATCAACTGGCCGCGGCGCACCCTGTCTCCGGCTTGCAAGGGAAACTTGAGCACCTCGCCGCTGGCCTTCGATTTGACCTCGACCTTGAACTTTGGCTCCACTACGCCCTTGGCGGATATCTTGAACGTGAATTCGCCCTGAAGAACGTCAGTTGTCTTGAAATCGGCCTTCAGCGGCTCCAGGGTTCCCTCCGGCGGCGCTGCCGCGAGATAAAGAACGAGCGCGATCAGTAGAAGGCCCAGTGCCCAGACCAGTTTTCTCATGAATCGTCGTTCGAGGTCGTACGGATATTGTGGCTTTCCAGCGTCGTTGCCATCACCTGACGGAGTTTGATTCTGGATTTGTTGTAATCGATGATCGCCTTGATCTCATTGCTTTGCTCCTCCGCCACGTCTTCCTGGAATTCCAGCACGTTGAAGCTGGTGGAAAGGCCGACCTCGAATTTCTTTTCCTCGGCGCTCAATTTTTCCTGCGCCAGCTTGCGCGCCACGCGGGTGGCCTGGACGCGCTTGATATCGGTCTCAATCTGGCGGTCGGCCTCGCGCACCTCGACGATAATCTGCCTTTCGAGATCCTTCATGTCCATCAGAAGCTGCGCCGCTTCCAACCTGGAAGCGGCGAGCCGGCTCTTGGCCGATCGGTTTCCGATCGGGTAGCTGAGCTGCACGCCGACTTTCCATTGGAAGAAATCGGTGGAAAGCGTTTCCGAAAGGCCTTTGTCATAGCCGCCTTCGAAGGGCGAGCCAAGGCCGGTGGTGTCCGAGCCGCTGATGCCGTTGAGCCCCATGCTGCCAATCAGGTCCAGGGCGGGGAAAAGCTGATTTTCGTTGTATTTGACAATAATATTCTTGTTTTCAAGGTCCACCTTCTTGGCCAGGTATTCGGGGCGCTTTTGCAGGGCCTCCTGAATCAGTTCCCTAAGCTCGGGGATTTGCGTGGGCTCAAATGCAGGAGGATCGAGCGGAACCACCTTTTTCATGCCATGAGAACCATTGAAATCGACATTGATGATGTTCTTCAAGTTGTCCTCGGTATCTTCGATCAGGTTCCCCGCGGAAAGGAGCAGTTCCTCCCGCGAAGCCACCTCGGCGAGGGCCTGGAGAATTTCCAGTGGTGCCAGAGTTCCCACCTCGACCTGGGCGCGGACCCGGTTTTCAAAGTCCTTGGCCCGCTGAAGCGACTTTTCCTTGACCTTGAGGTCCTCGATGCTGAACACCAGGTCCCAGTATACGGATTCGGCGTCGCTTACCGTGTCGATGACCTTCTTGGTGAAATCATACTCGGAGATCTTGAGGTCGTTTTTGGCGATGTAGATTTCGCGTTTGGTGTTGTCGATACCGAAATTCTTGAGCAGCGGCTGGGTCAGGTCAAGCTGCAGATCCGAGGTATATAGCGGGTCCAGATTCTGACTGGAGCGGTTGGTGATATTGCGGCGGTTGTTGAAGGTCAATTCGTAGTCGCCTCCGGTGACCACCTTCTGCTTGAGGAATACATTCCAGTTGAGATTTTCGTCGCGCAAATCATTGGTCTCCGATTGAAAACTGAAGGTATTGGGCCTGTTCTGCCAGTCGAAGGA
>CP070799.1:1135966-1139403 GCA_020343535.1 Nitrospinaceae bacterium
CGCGCGTGGAAAATGATTCTGCATCATGCCTCCAGCATTCCTTTCGGCGGCGAAGATTCGCCGCCGGATTGGTCCTCCGCGCGGCCCCGCTGAAAAAAATCATTCCCTCAGAAAGCAGGCTGTGAAGTGGCCCGGCGTGCTCTGCCGAAGCGCGGGGGTCTCTTCCTGGCAGCGTTTTTCGCGGATCGGGCAGCGGGTGTGAAACGCGCAGCCCGCCGGCGGTGCCGCCGCGCTCGGCACCTCGCCCTGAATCACCTTGTGGTTTTTCGAGCCCGCGTCCAGCGTGGGAATGGAGGAAAGCAACGCTTCGGTATAGGGGTGGCGGCAAGCCGCGTAGAGCCGCTCGCGTGGGGCGATTTCGACGATTTTCCCCAGATACATGACAGCCACCCGGTCGCAAAAATGCTCGACCACTGCCATGTCGTGGGATATGAACAGGAACGCGATGCCGAGCGAGCGCCGGAGACCGGACAGCAAATTGATTACTTGAGCCTGAATGGACACATCGAGTGAGGACACCGGCTCGTCGGCTACGATGAGGCGCGGGTTGAGGGCGATGGCGCGGGCGATGCCCACCCTCTGAAGCTGGCCGCCGCTCAGCTCGTGCGGGTAGCGCTCCATGTGGTCTTCCGACAGGCCCACCTTTTTCAAGAGTTTGCGCGCTTTATCCCGGCGCTCCTCCCGCCGGCCGACGCCATGAATCTCGAAGGGTTCCTCAACGATGTTTCCCAGTCGCCGACGCGGGTTGACGGCGGCGAATGGGTCCTGAAAAATGATTTGCATTTCCTTGCGCAGCATTCGCATGCGCTCGCGCGGTACGTTCAAAAGATTCTCCCCCCGGTAGAGGACTTCCCCGGCGGTGGGTTCGATGAGCCGAAGGAGCGCCCGGCCCGCCGTCGATTTGCCCGAACCGCTTTCGCCGACCAGGCCCAGGGTTTCGCCTTCCCCGAGAGTGAAGGAGATGCCGTCCACCGCGCGCACCGGGCGGTCCTTTGCGGCATGATTGCTCGGCGGAAAGTGTTTGATGAGGTCTCTCACCTCAAGCAGCGGGGGTGTGTTCATGGGGCATCCTGTTCGAGCCAGCAACTCGCGCGCCGGCCGGGGCGTTTTTCTTCCAGAACGGGCGCATCCGTGAGGCAGCGGTCCATGGCGCTGGGACAGCGGGGGTGAAAGGCGCAGCCCGCGGGCCGTTCCTCAGGCCGCGGAACCTGCCCGGTGATCTCCTGCAGCCGCCCAGCCGCGGGCCGCCGTCCGATTTGCGGCACCGAGGTCAAAAGGCCGCGCGTGTAGGGGTGCAACGGCGATTGAAAGAGCTGCGCCACCGGCCCGGACTCGACGATCTCGCCCGCGTACATCACGAGCGCCCGGTCGGCGATTTCGGAGACGATGCCGAGGTCGTGCGTGATGAGAAGGATCGACAACCCCGTATCTGCCTTGAGTTGCTTGAGCAGGTCCATGATCTGCGCCTGCACCAGCACGTCGAGGGCCGTGGTGGGCTCGTCGGCGATGAGGATGCGCGGCTCGCAGGACAGGGCGATGGCAATCATCACCCGCTGGCGCATGCCGCCGCTGAGTTGGTGCGGGTACTGGCGCAATTTTTCCACGGGCGATGGAATCTCAACGCGGCGGAGAAGGTCCACGGCGCGCTGTTCGAGGTTTTTCCGGCCGAGGGAGGTGTGGCGGCGCAGGGTTTCCATGATTTGCTCGCCGATGCTGAGCACGGGGTTTAGCGATGTCATCGGGTCCTGAAAGATCATGGCGATCTCGCGGCCGCGCACCTTGCGGATGCCTTCCTCTGAAAGGCCAAGGAGATCCACCCCGCCCAAGCGGATGGATCCCGAAAGAACCTTTGCCGGCGGTTCGGCGAGCAGGCGCAGAATCGACAATGCGGTCACGGTTTTGCCGCAGCCCGATTCGCCGACGAGGGCGAGCGTTTCGCAGCGCTTGAGCTCGAAATCGATACCGCGGACGGCGTGGAATTCCCGCCCGTTTTTTTTAAAGCCGATCCGCAGGTTTTCGATCTTGAGTTCGGCCTCTGCCCTGGGAGGGGGCCTTGTCGCAGTGTGCATCGTTTTCCCCGCAGCATGCGTTGGCGGCCCGTCTTCAAGCCGCAAAAATACTCACCCCTAAGCAATTATAAATTAATGCGGTAATGAAAGCCTCCGGTATTTGCCTTGACTTCAATTCGGGATTTGGCATACTTGACAACACAGGAGTAGTCAGTTTAAGAGGGGAGGTAGGTTTTTATTGATTCAGGAGGAGAGGAGTGCACCATGTCAGAGGGAAAAGTAAAGTGGTTCAACGACAAAAAAGGGTATGGGTTCATCCAGGGCGAGGACGGGCAGGATGTCTTTGTGCATCATACCGCGATCCTGGGCGAGGGTTACAAGACATTGCGGGAAGGGCAGGATGTGGAGTTTGAGAAAAGTGACGGCCCGAAGGGCCCGCAGGCTTCTAATGTGAAGCCGAAATGATCCACCCGCCGCACCCGGCAAAACCTTTGGGTTTTGCCGGGTTTTTTTTTGCTCCGGGCGGCTGCTGGCGGCGGCTTATTTTGCCGCCCCCTTTTCCTGGTGCAGGTCGATGAGATCCTCCCATCCGTGTGCCAGATCAAGCGGGCTTTGCCCTTTTCAGGTTGCGCCGGTTCACGTCCGCTCCTTGGTCGATGAGAAGCTTGGCGACATCTCGGTGACCGCCCAGAACGGCGAGGCCGAGCGTGCTGTTTTGCTCCGCGCCTCCGGCCGGGTCCACCTCGGCGCCCTTTTCGATCAGCCGTTTTACCGTGCCGGGCTGGCCTCCCCGGGCCACCGCCATGAGGGGGGTGAAGCGCCACACCCGGTCCCTGGCACTCAGGTCGGCGCCGTGGTCGATCAGCCAGGCCGCCGCGTCTTCCTGGCCTGCGCGGATGGCGGCAATGAGCGGCGGCTCGCCGTCGGGACCGCCGGGGCGGTCGAGTCGGGCTCCTTGTTCGACAAGAAGCTCGATCATGGCAGTCCGGCCTTCGCGGGCGGCCACCCAGAGCGGTGTTTCCCCATGCCGCCCAGCGGCCTCGTTTATGGCATCGACGGTAGCTGCGAGTTGCCAGACGACGCTGGTGTGGCTGGAGCGCACCGCCCACAAGAGGGGGGTGTATTCAAGAACTCGATCCCGGTGGGACGGGGCCGCGCTCTTTGCGAGCAGCCTTTCCACAAGTTCTGCGTGGCCCTCGCGCGCGGCCGCCATGAGCGGGGTGAACCCGAAGAGGCCCCGATCCGCCACCTGAATATACGCGCCGCGCTCCACGAGCAAGCGGGCGATAGCGAGCCGGCCTTCCTGGGCGGCGAGGCCGAGCGGCGTGACTCCGCCGTCGTCCTTGATATTGGGGTTTGCGCCTCCATCGAGGAGGCGGCGCACCGCCTCGAACGACCCGGTCTCCACGGCGGTGAACAGGGGCGCCG
>CP070799.1:1139503-1142875 GCA_020343535.1 Nitrospinaceae bacterium
AAGGAACTGCGGTGCACGCAATCCGTCATGGGGGATATCCTCAAGGTCGGGTTCCGCACCTACGTCCGTTATGAAGCCGGCGAGCGCGACGCACCCGTCGCAATTCTTGTAAAGATCGCCCGCCTGGGAAGCATTTCACTGGAGCGTTTGCTGACCACCGAGATCGGTCGCAACGACATTGTCGCCGCCCGCGTTTCGGCGAAGGAACAAAAGGCGCCCGAGGTCCGTTCGGTCAATTTCGAGACCGGGCAGGTTGCGCTCAGGAAGCCTGCCCGGCAGGAACTCGTGACCCTGGACGATGGCGAGCGAAAAATGCTCACCTTGTTCCGCAAGATGGACCCGGAGCGGCAGGAGGAAGTGCTCAAGGGATTCGGCAAGCCCACGGGCCGCCGGACGGAGAAAGCTGTCAAGGCCAAGGCGAAGAAAAAAACCGGGCGCAAGCCGGGCAGGAAGGCGCTTAAGCGCCCCGTTCCCAGGAAGGCGAAGAAACGAGGGCGGCCGGGCCGCAAGAAAGTCGACAAGAAGATCCTCAAGGAAAAAATCGACAAGCTGAAGATGATCACCCGGTCCATCCAGAAAATCACCGTGAGATAGCCGATTGTGATTTCCGCCAGGTTGCGAGGTCAATGGCACCTGAAGGTCTTTCTGGTGCTCCTGGTCGCCCTTTTGCCCCTGGAATATTACGGCAAGGTGTTCGAACGGGGCGTCGGCCACTACCTCAAGTGGCAGAACCACAAGCGTCCGCAACTGGGGCGCATGTGGGAGCGTGACCGGCAGGCCATTGTCGCGCAAAATAAAATTCAGTCCATCCGCTCCGGCATCGACGATCAGCAGCGGTCCGCCGAATCGATCCAGTCGCTGAAAGAGCTTTTCGAGAACGTGGTTCCTGCGTTTCCCCTCGTGGTGACACGGCAGAAGTTTCTCAAGCTGTACAATGATTTTCCCGGACAGTGGTCGGAGCGCATCATTTCGCCTTTCGAGCTGATCGAAATCGACTCCGGGAAAAACTGGGACCGTGTCATCCTCAAGCGCTTCGGGCCGTGGATCACCGTCAGCTTCGTCAACCTTGAGGGCCTTCCCATCAAGGAGAGCTTTCTCTCGGTGGACGCGCTTTACGAAGTCCAATCCACGCGTACGGTCAAACGGGGCCGCCTGGAGGACGCCGGCTTCACCGCCCAGCGCATTTATCCTATCAACCGTCTGCTCCCCGTGCTCAAGACCCTGGACCTTGAAACGCAGAAAACCCTGTTTCCCGACCCGCGCTGGTTTCTTGAGAAGGATTATCATGTCACGCGGCTCGGCATTCAGGAGGACACCACTTCCGGCGCGCCCTCGCACACCACCCTGGGTATCGAGTACGACACCGACTATTACACCGGCGTTCTCCTGATCCCCGTTCCGGTGGAAATCACCTACAACATCCTGTCGCTGGTGGAAAACATGGATGGAGAAAACAGTCTGGCAAACGAACCTCCTTCCCTCATGGAACCCTCCGGAGAAATTCATTGATCCGCCGTTTGGCTGAGACCCTCTGTTTCGGCTTGTTCGCCGTTTTTCTCATCGCCGGCTTGTCGGCCATCGGGTTGTACTTTGCACTCAAGGACGAACTGCCCCAGCTGCCTGAGACCCTCGACTCCCTGAACCTCAGCCTGCCGACGGAGATCTACTCCGCCGACGGCGAACGCATTCAGGTGTTGGGCGACCGGTTCCCCGTGTCCTTCGAGGATATTTCCCCGCATTTCGTCAAGGCCATCATCGCCGTCGAAGACAAGAACTTCTACAAGCATCACGGCATCGATCATATCGCCCAGCTCCGGGCGCTGTACATCAACCTCAGGGAGCGGCGCATCGTCCAGGGGGCGAGCACGCTGACCCAGCAGTTGTCCAAGAATCTGTTTTTCTCCTTCAAGCGGGGCTGGTCGCGCAAGTTCAAGGAAACCCTGGTCGCCCTTCAGCTCGAAACGACGTTCAGCAAGGACGAGATTCTGAGTGCGTACAGCAACCAGGTCTATTTCGGCAGCGGCGCCTACGGAGTCGAGGAAGCCGCACAGACGTATTTCGGCAAGCGCGCCCGGGATCTCACCCTGCTGCAGGCCGCCCTGCTGGCGGGCCTTCCCAACTCGCCGCACACGGCGAACCCGTTCAAGAATTACGAGCGCGCCATGAAGCGGGCCGGGCATGTGCTGGGGCGCATGGTGCGGGAGAAATTCATCACCGAAGAAGAGAGGAAGACGGCGCTCGAATCGGAGCTGGAGCTCATCGAACCGAAGCTCGAAACCAACCCCAACCAATATTTCGCTAATTTGGTCGTGTCCCGGCTGGAGGAGGACTACGGCAGCGAATTCGTTCATTTCGGTGGTCTCAAGGTGTTCACCACCCTTAACAGCCGCTTCAACCGCTATGCCGAAAAGGCCGCCGAATCGCACCTCGAAGCCCTGGAGGAGGACATGAAGGCCGAGCGGGGCGCGCTGCAAGTGGCCCTCGTGGCGGTGGAAAACAAAAGCGGCGCCGTGCGCGCGCTCCTCGGCGGGCGCAACTACTCCACGAGCCAGTTCAACCGCGCCGTCTCCAACAACCGGCTGCCGGGGTCCTCGTTCAAACCCTTCGTCTATCTCGCGGCGATGGAAGCGCTGCACTATTCCCCGGCCACCGTGGTGCGCGACGAGCCCGTGCGGATCGATATCCCTGGCAGCGGCATCTGGGAACCGAAGAATTTCGGGAACGTGTTCGCCGGAGACGTGGTACTCAAGAAGGCCATGATGAAGTCACTCAATGTGGTGTCGGCCAAATTGATCCGTGAAGTGACCCCCGAAAAGGTCATTCAGGTGGCGCGTCAATTCGGCATCAAGAGTCCGCTCGGCAACAACCTGTCGCTGGCTCTCGGCACCTCCGGTGTGTCGCCCCTGGAGATGGCCGGCGCGTTCAGCGTCATCGCCAACCTTGGGATCTACAATGAGCCCTACCTCATCGAGCGCATCGAGGATTTCCACGGTAACCGGCTCTACGAACATTACTACCAGGGGGTGCAGCGCTTCTCGCAGAAAATCATGTACCCCCTGTCGGACATGATGCAGGGCGTGGTGGACCGCGGCACCGGGCGCGTGGTCCGGCGCATGCAGTTCGACCACCCCGCCGGCGGCAAGACCGGCACCACCAACGATTACAAGGACGCCTGGTTCAACGGTTTCACCCACGACTACGCGGTCTCGGTCTGGGTGGGCAGGGACAACAACGAGCCCATGATCGACCGCAACCAGAGGGGGCTCACCGGCGGCCGCGCGGCAGCGCCCATCTGGGTGTTCTTTTTGCAAAAGGTGCTGGCCGGAAAGAACAAGGTCAAGTTTCCCGTGCCGGCGGGCATCAAGCTCGCCA
>CP070799.1:1142975-1146301 GCA_020343535.1 Nitrospinaceae bacterium
CCCGGTGATCACCGCCCACCTGAAGGGAAACGGCCTCCTGATCCGCGAGGAGAAACTGCGCCACTCCTATCCGCATTGTTGGCGCTGCCACCAGCCGATCATATTCCGCGCCACGCACCAGTGGTTTATCTCGATGGAAGAAAACAGCCTGCGCGAAAAAGCGCTGAAGGCCATCGGCGAGGTGCGCTGGCTGCCAGCCTGGGGGCAGGAGCGGATTCACAATATGATTCAGAACCGGCCGGACTGGTGCGTCTCCCGTCAGCGCGCCTGGGGGGTGCCCATCGCCGTGTTCAGCTGCGCCGCCTGCGGCGAAATCGTGCGCGCGCCCGAGGTGTTCGAACACGTCGTCGCTCTTGTCGAGGCGCACGGTGCGGATTTCTGGTTCGAGAACGACGCCGCCGAACTTTTGCCCGGGGGCGTGCGCTGCGGCTGCGGCCACTCGCAGTTCGTCAAGGAAAACGATATTCTCGATGTGTGGTTCGATTCCGGCGTGAGCCATGCGGCGGTGCTCGAAAACAACCCCGACGAGGGCTGGCCGGCGGACCTGTATCTCGAAGGCAGCGATCAGCACCGGGGCTGGTTTCACAGCTCGCTCCTCGAAGCCATCGGCACGCGCGGCCATGCCCCCTACAAGGCGGTGGTGACCCACGGCTACGTGGTCGACGGCAAAGGCAAGAAGATGTCCAAATCGGCGGGCAACGTTATCGCCCCGCAGAAGATTATCGACCAGTTCGGCGCCGAGATTTTGCGCCTGTGGGTGGCATCGGAAAATTACCGTGAGGACATCCGCATTTCGCAGGAAATTCTCAAACGGCTCACCGAGGCCTATCGCAAGATTCGCAACACCTTTCGATTTCTCCTCGGCAACGTCAGCGATTTCGACCCCGCCGCCGACGCTCTGGCGTTCGACGAATTGTTCGAGATCGACCGCTACATCCTGCACCGCTTCCGCCTGCTTTCGGAAAAGATTGAGCACGCCTTTCTGGCGTACGAGTTCCACGTGTTCTATCACGCGTTTTACAATTTCTGCGTGGTCGATTTGAGCGCGTTCTATCTCGATATTCTGAAGGACCGCGTCTACACCTACCCGAAAAAGTCGCGCGAGCGGCGCTCCGGGCAAACCGCCCTCCATCACCTGCTCACCGGCATGGCGCGGCTGATGGCCCCGGTGCTCGCGTTCACCGCCGATGAAGTTTGGAGCCACCTGCCCGGCAAGAGCAAGGCGGCCAGCGTCCACCTGACCGAATTCGCCGATGCTTCAGGGTACCGGGTCAGCGATCCGCTGGCGAAGAAATGGGAAATGCTCACGCTGCTCAAGGGCGAGGTGAGCAAGGCGCTCGAACACTGCCGGCGTGAAAAAATCATCGGCCATTCTCTCGACGCTGAGGTTCGTTTGGTATTGCCCGGGAAAGTCCGCGAGGCCATCGGCAACGATTTCGCCGATCTCAAATATATTTTCATCGTGTCCGACGTTCAGGTGGTGGACAACCTGGGCGGGGAGGACGGGGTCACCGTCAGCGAGGACGTCCCTGGTCTCAAGATCGCTTCCTGCATGAGCCCCGGGGTGAAATGTGAGCGTTGCTGGAATTATTTCATCGCGGTGGGGCAGGGTGGGGAGGAGGCGGCGCTTTGCTCGCGTTGTCACGACAACCTGCAAGCGGCGGGGGCGTGAGGGGGCATGCACAATAAGTACCTTTATTTGCTGGTTCTTTCCAATGTCCTCATCGTCCTCGATCAGGCCAGCAAATACATGGTGGCAAGCCATATTCCGTTGTATTATTCTATCGAGGTGATTGACGGTTTTCTGAACCTCACGCACATCCGCAACGCCGGGGTGGCGTTCGGCCTGTTCGCCGATCAGCCCTCGGAATACAAATCCCTGGTGTTCGTCGCCGTTTCCACCGTTGCCTCGGTGGCCGTCCTGTTTATCTTTCACCAGAGCCCGGCCTGGCGGCGGTGGGTGAACACCGGGTTGATCCTGATTTTTTCCGGCGCCATCGGCAACATGATCGACCGCATCGTCCACAAGGAAGTCATCGACTTTGTCGATGTCTACGTCGGCAGTTTTCACTGGCCTGCGTTCAATCTGGCCGATTCCTGCATCACCATTGGCGTCGTCATCATGATCCTCGACCTGTTCTTTCACCCCCATGGAGGGGCGAGGCCGCCCGCCGGTCCGCCGGTGGAACCGGCAAGCTCCTGAGCAAGCGAGGTTAACCTATGCACCCCGTACTCCTCGAATTCGGCTTCATCAAGGTCTTCACTTACGGTTTGCTCGTCGCGGGAGGATTTGTCATGGGCATCTTCCTCGCCTCGCGGCTGGCCGCCCGGGAGGGCCTGGAGCCGGAGCGGATTGTCGACCTTTCCTTTTATGTGCTGGTGGCGTCCTTGCTTGGCGCGCGTCTGCTTTATGTGGTGATCGAGCATAAATACTTCCTTGCCAACCCGCTGGAGGCATTCAAGATCTGGAAGGGTGGGCTGGTGTTCTACGGCGGGCTGATGGGGGCCATGGCCGCCGGCGTCGTCTACATCCGCAAGCACGATTTGCCGCTATGGAAGGTGGGTGATGTAATTGCGCCCTCGCTGGCCATCGGCCAGGCCATCGGCCGCTGGGGCTGCTTTTTCGCCGGTTGCTGTTATGGCGTTAAGACCGATGTCCCGTGGGCTATTACTTTCACCGATGAAAAATCGCTGGCGCCGCTCAATATCCCCCTGCACCCGACGCAGATCTACCTTTCGCTGAATGCGCTTTTGATCTTCGCCATTCTCATCTGGCTGCTCAAGCGCAAGTCCTTCGACGGCCAAGTGCTCTGGACCTACGGCGTCCTGTATTCCATCGGCCGCTTCATCATCGAATATTTTCGCGGCGACGATCGGGGCTACGCCGTCGACGACCTGTTTTCCACCTCCCAGTTCATCGGCCTGTTTTTTCTGGCCCTGTCGGTGTTCATGTGGATTTTCCTGAGGCAGAGATCGGCCCGGGGCCCCCAGGCAAGGAGGCGGCATGCCTGAGCCGGACAAAGCCCCGCCTCCCAACACGGTGTGCATCCGCCGTGGCGTGAACGTCGCACGCGGTTTTCCCGTGAAACTCCTGATCCCCTACATTGAATGCAAAAAACTGCTGGGCAGCGATGAGATTTCAGGTGACGGCGTGCGCTGGATGCGTCTCGACCGGCACAAGGTGCTCTCGCGTTATTTCGGCGCCTCCGCGCAATGGGTGCCCGAAGCCCCCTCGCCGTTTCCCGACACTCCGGACAGCGGGCAGCCGCCGGGCGATCCCGGCAAGCCCGTGCCGTCGCCGGAACTATCCCAGCAACTTTCCTCCC
>CP070799.1:1146401-1149719 GCA_020343535.1 Nitrospinaceae bacterium
GAGTGGTACGTTTATCTGTTCGGCCTGCTTCACCCGCTCAACGAGGCGGCGTTCGATGTCGCCCTGCTGCGCCTGAACGTTCCCCAGCGCCTGCGCAATCGCCTCACCGCTGACCGCGAAGGCCTGGCCACCGCCCGCGCCCTGCTCGAAGAGGGCCGGGAACCGGGCGCACTGGAAATCCACCACTGCTTCTCGGCGCTGTCGGCCGAGGCGGTGGTGCTGCTGCTCGCCTGGCTGGACAACGACCGCGCCAACCATTGCGCGACGCTGTACTTCACCCAGTACCGGACCCTGGGCAAACTCGCCCTCACCGGCGACGACCTCATCCGCCTGGGGGTGCCGCCGGGACCGGTGTTCCAGCAGGTGTTTCGGGTGCTGCGCGACGCGAAACTGGCCGGCCGCATCAAAAGCCGCGAGGACGAAATGGACCTGGTGAAAAAACAGTTTCTCGCCTGACTCCCCGGCCGAAGGCTGGCCGCGGCGTGGTTTGTGATATACTTTTTCCGCGACACTCAACGACCAACCGGTTTCACCAGGAGCGCCCGTGGCCAGCGTAGAATTTCTCATCAAACAGTTTCTGACCCCCAACAAAAAGAGCCTCGACCTGAGTAACCAGAACATCGGCGATCAGGGCGCGCTCCTCCTGGCCAAGTCCAAGAGCCTGAAGAGGCTCACCCGACTGAGCCTGCCCAACAACAACATCGGCGACGAAGGGGCAGCCGCCATCGCCAATTCGGAGATGATGAAAAACCTGACCGACCTCGATTTTTACGGCAATGTCATCAGCGACGACGGCGTCAGGGCCATCGCCGAATCGCCCTACATGAAGAACCTAAAAAAGCTCAGCCTGTACGGCAACCTGGTGGAGGACGACGGCGCCATCGCCATCGCCGAATCGGCCACGCTTTCGAAGTTGAAGCACCTCTTTCTCACCTCCAACCGCGTGCGCCGCAAGGGGCTGGAAGCGCTCACGAAGGTCAAGAGCCGCACCCGCTTGTGCCATCTGCACATCGACGACCTGTCCGACTTCCTCCACGAAGAAGACGACGATGAAGACCTGGACGATGATGGCTGAGCGCCCTTTGGCGGCCCGCCCGGCCTCATGGACGACGCTTGCGCTCGTTTGCCTGTGGCTGCTGTTTACGGGAGCCGCCCACGCGCAGGGCGATATTTTCGGCGGCAAGAAAACGGTCGATGTCGAGGCGGTGTTCAAGGAAGGACTTAAGAAGCGCGGCACAGTGCTCGACCTGGCCGGCAAGAAAATCGGCGACGAGGGCCTGAAAAAACTGCTCGCAAGCCCGCTGGCCACCAAGGTCAAGCAACTGGACCTGCGCTACAACGAAATCTCCCCCGAGGGGGCGAAGGCGCTGGCGGCGGCACCGCCCCTGCCCGAACTCACGGTGCTGATCCTGCGGCACAATTTTTTCGCCGACGAGGGAACCGTGGCGTTCGCCAAAACGAGCAGCTTTCCCAATCTGAAAATCCTCGAACTCGGCTGGAACGAAATTCGCGACGCGGGCGCCCTTGCGCTCGGGGAAAGCCAGGCCTTCCCCAAACTCGGCAAACTGGACCTGCGCGGCAATTTCCTCGCCGGCACGACCAAGGATGCCTTAAGAAAATCCCTCGGCCACCTGAAATCGCTGAAGCTTTATTGACCTGGGAAACGCCTCGGAAAGCGGTACGGGTTGAATTTTATAATCTGCTGAAATGGCGAGGCCAACCGAAGAGCATCCGGCTAAAACCCAACGGGCCACGGGCAACCCATCCGATCACTCCAAAGCAACCTCGTATTAAATGTTGAATTGCATTACGGCCTCCGCATAAACCAGCGAATGCTTGGGCCGCGGGTTTGGTGTATCGAACCCAATATAAGCTTTCTCTAAAGTGGTTTTTTCTCGGTGAAGGTTTTTTTCTCTGCCCAAAGTGAGATCAGTCAAATGTCTGCCATGATGGCCGATTTCAGGAGAGAGGGGCCTGGCGATCATTCTTGCCTCATGCCCCTCAAGAGATTTATTAAGGTCCATCTCCATCAATGCCCATTTGGGGCTTTCTCCAATCTCCCCCTCAATGCCGCTGTTGCTTTTTAAACAACTTGAAAAGAGACCGGCGGACGCCTCACCCAAAAAAGTTATCGCGGCTCACCCTTCCGGCTTTTGTACCCCACACTGTACGTACACAAGTTTTTGACTTCAATGATAAGCCAGCAGGACGGGAGATAAGGAAACCAGAACATCCCAAGTCTGCAATTAATTTTATCTCCCCATATATGGTATCTTAGTTCCGCGGTGCGGCTTCTCGCAAATCGCCTGCGGCGCATGTTGTTTCCCCCGGACGCCCATCATGGACCAAAAAAAAACAAAACTCCTTGTAAGCTTGGCCGGGATCGGAATCCTTTTCTTCGCGGTGCAATGGTATTGGCAAAAGGGCAGGAGCACCGGCCCGGAATTCATCCACATTTCCGGAAACGTGGAGGTGACCGATGCGGAGGTCAGTTTCAAGATCGCAGGCAAGGTGAAGGAACGGCTCGTCTCCGAGGGCGAGACGGTGACAAAGGGGCAAATCGTCGCTTTTCTGGAAAGCCAGGATCTGGCCCAGGAAGTCGCCATTCAGGAAGCCGAGGTTCAGGCCGCGCGGGCCAACCTGGAGGAGCTTTTGGCGGGCTCCCGCCCGGAGGAGATCGGCCAGGCCAAGGCCGCGCTGGAAAAGGCCCGCTCTTTGCTGGAGCGGCATCTCGCCGGTTCCCGTCGTGAAGAGATCGCCGCTCTGGAAGCCACCCTGGAGAAAGCCAAGGCGGACAGGGACCATTTAAAGCAGGAGATGGCCCGCTATAAGAACTTGTTCGAGGATGGGGTGGTTTCGGCCGAAAAATTCGACGACACCAAAACCAATTATGAAATGGCTCAGGCCCAGGTCAAGGAGGCGAAGGAGATGCTGCAAATGGCCCAGGAAGGGCCACGCAAAGAGGATATCGAACAGGCCCGGGCAGCATTGCAGGAGGCCGAACAGAAATACCTGCTGGTAAAAAAGGGCCCCAGAAAAGAAGATATCGATGAAACCCGCGCGCGGCTTTCGCGCGCGCAAGCGGCGCTGACCCTCGCGAAAACCCGCCTGGGATATACGGAAATCACCGCCCCCCTGTCCGGGGTGGTGCTTTCGGAAAATATCGAATCCGGCGAGTATGTGGTGGCCGGGACTCCCATCGTCACCATCGGTGACCTGGAGCACGCCTGGGTTCGCGGCTATGTGAACGAGACTGACCTGGGTCGAGTCAAAGTCGGCCAGCCGGTCCGTGTCTTTTCCGACACCTTTCCAGGCGAG
>CP070799.1:1149819-1153107 GCA_020343535.1 Nitrospinaceae bacterium
GGCCTATCTGAACGACAGCACCTGGGAGCAGCTAAACGCCTTGGGCGTGAGCGTTCTCGCCACCGGAGACATTGACGAGAACGGCAAGGACGACGTCGTCGTGGTCTTCCCCGGCTTCGGCACCTGGGTCTACATCGACAACGATCACTGGGAGCAGGTGCACCCCTTTGATGCCGAAGCGATCGTTATCGGCGACCTTAACGATCAGCTTGGCGAGGACATCATCGTCGATTTCGGCCCCGGCATCGGCCTCTGGGTGCGCTACGATAACACCACCTGGGAGAGTCTCCATAGCCAGTCGCCCGAGCGCATGACTGTCGGCCGTCTTGATAGTGGTGGGCACCGGGACCTGATCGTCGATTTTGGCGCCTCGGGCCTGTGGATCTTGATGAACCGTACAAACTGGGTATCCCTGCACCCTTTCTCCGCCACGCACATAACTACGGCGGACATCGATGACAACGGGCAGGATGAGGTCATCATTGATTTCGGCCCGGGTATTGGCATCTGGATTTATTTCAACAACAGCACCTGGCAGTCGCTGCATCCATTTACCGCCGGGACCATCGCCACCGGCGATCTCGACAACAACGGCGAGGCCGACGTGCTCATCGACTTTCCCGGCTTCGGTCTCTGGGTGTACAGGAATAATGGTGAGAACTGGGAACAGCTGCACCCCTTTTCGCCGGAGCTCGTCACCACGGGCAACATCGACAACGACAGCCGCGATGAGGTCATCGTGGATTTCGGCCCGGGATTCGGTATCTGGATCTTTAGGAACAACACCGCCTGGGACGGAGCTCCCCTGCACGGGCTCAGCCCCGATCACCTCGGTGCGGCAGACATCGACTGACTTTGTAGATAGATTGGCAGGGGAAGGTCGCAGGCTTAAGAACAGGAACTCATTGGCACGGGGAACCGGCATGAGACGATTCCTTGAAATTCTGATATTGTGGGTGGTCCTGGCGGGAGTATTCTCGATTGCCCCAGGGTGTGCTTCGTCGCACGAACCGGTGGCCGATGAGGCCAACGGCGAGGAGGTCGAGAAACCCCGGCGCGAAGGCTCGGGGTATCAATAAAGGGTGACCGCGCGATCCGGGCTTTTCAGGCGGGCGTGAGGGCGGTCAGCCGTTCGGCGATATCGCGCTTCTGGTGATAGCCCAGGTAGAGCAACCCGTCGGACAGGGAGTAGTTATCCGGGAAGGTGTTGATCTTCTCGCCCAGCATCTGCACGATTTCCTGATACAGCTGCGTGGCCTGGTCGGGCGTCATGCCGACGCTGCACTCGAAGGAATAGCCGAGGCTGAGGTCGTGGTCCGGCGGCGAATACAGCCGTGTAATGCTCCACTCTTCCGGGTTGCGCTCGATGGGGGCGCCCTTCTCTAGGTCGAACTGCGAGGCGATGCAGGAAAACCCGGGCGACTCTAGCAGTTCGGGATTTTGCAGGACGAAGTTCACCGAATCCATCACCTCGGCGCGGGTTTCGGTGGGAAACCCGCAAATCAGGTAAAAGTGCATGGCGATGCCGATGCGCAGGCATTCTTCGGTGGTTTTGTCGATCACTTCCAAATCCACCCCCTTCTTCATCGAATCGAGCACCCGCTGATTGTAGGACTCCATGCCGAAGATCAGCTTGCGGCAGCCGGAGCGGTAGAGCAACTCCATGCGGTCGTCCTTGAGCAGGCTCTTCTCGAATTTCAGCTCGCCGGTCCACTGCACGTCCACTTTTTCTTCGACCATCTTGGCGGCGAAGGTGCGCAGGAAATTGATGGGCAGGGCCTCGTCGGTGAAAAAGAAATATTTGCAGTTGTATTTTTCCTTCAGGTTCTTGAAGTCGTTCACCACGTTCTCGGCGTAGCGCACGTGGAAATTCATGTGGTCGAAGGGAATGGAGCAGAACGCGCATTTCTCCCAGTAGCAGCCGCGCGATCCCATCACCGGCAACACTCGCTCGGGGGACAGGTATAAATCTAGCGGCAGACCGTCGAAGTCCGGCGTCGGCAGGGCGTTAAGCTCCTCCTTGGCGAAGGGCCGGTTGACGCGCACCTTGCCCTTGTCTTCATAGACGAGGTTGGGCACCTTGGCAAGGTCCCGCCCGCCGCGCAGCTCCTGCACCAGCTTGAGCAGCGGCGTTTCCCCTTCGTGGACGACGAAGCTGTCGACGAACTGGAACAGCGGCGAACCGTCCTTCTCCATGCGGTCCACCAGCTTGGTGAACACGCTTCCGCCGATGGTGATGTGGATTTCCTTGCGTTCCTGTTTGACCAGGTACGCCAGGGTGAGCCCGGAGATGATCTGTTCGACCGAGGTGATGGAGATGCCGAGGATGTCGATGTCTTCCTTCAAGATGCCCGGCAGGTAGTGCTCCTTGTACAGGTCGTAGAAAAAGTTCTCCTCGGGGTGCTTGAACGATTCGAGGATGTCCTTCGTGCTGTAGGGCGAAAAGCGCATCTGGCTGCCGATCACCGTAAGCTGCGACGGGAAATAAGGCGCCAGGATATTGTCGAGCCACACGTCCATGATCTTCAGGTTTTCCATGTAGCGGTCGAGGTCGTAGAATTCCTCGCTGCGCTGGGAGCGTACGGCATCGTCGATGCGGTCCTTGAGGACCGGGATGATCTCCTCAGCTTCCAGCAGCTTGGCGTATTTCTCCCGCTCGAAGGGCGACAGCCGCGGCCGCGAGCCGAGGTCGGCCAACTCGCGCAATATGCGCTCGTAGAGCGGCTTGGTCCGCTCCCAGGTGCAAAGGTGGTCGAGCAGTTCGATGGCCAAGTCGCGCTGCACCACATCGTGAATGCCGTGCTGCGCGAGAAATGCCTTGAGGCTGGGCAGGCTGAGGTAGGGCTGCGAGGGATGCCAGGATGTCGGGAAAACCAGATAGATCATGTTCGCCTTCGTCGTTTTTGAAAAAAAAACCGGCGTCAGGGTTTAGGCGCCATGAACACCAGCATCACGAGCCTTTCGCCGCTGTCGTTCATCACTCCGTGATCCTCGCCGCTCGGGGCCAATGTGATCTCGTCCGCCGCAAGTTCACGCACTTCGGAGCCGACGGTCACCTTGCCTCGCCCTTCCAGGACGTAATAAACCTTGTCGGATCCCTCGTGGGAGTGAACTTTTTGTGTTTGGCCCGGCTCAAAACAATATATATCACAAAAGAATTTGTCGGTATCGAAAAGGCTGATTTTTTTCAATTTTTCGGGGTTGAAGGCGAAGGCCCCGCGAACCTTGACAACATCCATGCTCCTCCTCGCTGACTGGGGTTGAGCCCTGGCCGGCGGCCGCAAATAC
>CP070799.1:1153207-1156474 GCA_020343535.1 Nitrospinaceae bacterium
CTGGAGAAGCAGGAGGTCGTCGCCTCGGTCGACACGCTGAAGAACAAGGGCTTCAACCCCAACAGCATCGTCCTGCTACCGAAATGGAACCACTTGGCGGGGCATTAGCGCCGCCCGATGTCACACACCCCGCATGGCGGGATGGCGACGGGAGCGGGGCTGCGTATCTTCGATGCGCAGCCCTGTGGCGCCATGCGGATCTAGCCGGGTAGCCAACTTGTCGCCGCGCGGTCGCGCGCTTACGTTCTTCCCGCACTTGTGCCTCCGCGATTGCCGCCGGTCCGCGTTCCGCCCTTCACGCTGAGCTCGGGATGCGGCTTGCGGCGGGAATATTTGCCCGGTGACCGGAACGAGGGTTCGTCCTTCAGGTCGGGGCGATTGCGGATTTCACACCAGTATTCCTCGCGCACATCCGCATCGACCTCGATGGTCATCGGATAGAGCGCATCGTTGCCGTCGCGCCGGGGGCCCGAAATCAAATAATATTCCCCGGAGTCGATGTCGTAGTAATTCTCCTTGTAGCCCTGGCCGTTCAGGCTACGGAACTGCCGACCCGCATAGCGCAGCGTCTTGCCGGTCTTGGGAAAGCTAACGCGCCCGATCCGCCCGCCATCCAAGGCCAAGCCGCCACCCGATTCCAGATACATGATCCTTGATTTCATGGCGTTCCCTTTGGAGTCCGGACATCCGGAATATCACACTGCGCGTGACGGCACTGGACTATCGTTATTCGGCTTTTTCGTGTTTTGCGATCCACTCGGCTGCCTGTTTCTCCGCCTCGGCGATCTCCTCAGACGTCATGGCCTGCCGCGCCTGAGCTAGCAGATTAGTGGTCTCCTCGATTTCCGTACGGAAATAATCTCGATGCTCCGGATTCATCCTCTGGCCCGTGTTCAGAGCTATGGTCAGCCATTTGAACGCCTGCGCGGTATCGCGGCCAGCTTCCGCACCGTCCAGGTACATGGCGCCCAAATCCTTCTGGGCGGAAATGTCGCCACCTTCTGCACCTCTGCGATACCACAGTTGGGCGGCCTCGATATCCTGCGGAACACCCCGTCCCTTTTCATATCTTCTGCCAAGATGGGCCTGGGCGCCCGGGTATCCGGTCTGTGCCAGAGCCGTCAGCAGCTTGACTGCCTCCGCATCGCCGCGGTGCTCCAACACATGCGCCAGTTTGTGTCTGGCCCTGTAATTTGCCGAACCAGCCGACCCGTCGGTCCAGCGTGTTCCCCCATTATAATCCTGGGGCGTGCCCAGACCGTTAAGTAACATGAAGTTCAAATTATCGAATGCCCCGACGTGTCCCTGTTCCGCAGCCAGTGCGTACCAATAAACTGCTTCGGCATAATCCCGGCTGGCCCCGTGACCGAACCGATAGATGTCACCGAGTTTATTTTGCGCTCGGGCCGACCCCTGCTCGGCGGCCCTGCGATACCAGCGGGCGGCCTCGGCCCTGTCCTGTTGGGTTCCCCGGCCCTCATAAATGAAATCGGCCAGATTATTCTGTGCACCAACATGACCCATTTCAGCCGCCTTGCGATACATCGCCAAGGCCCGGGCATCGTCCTGCGGCTTCCCCGCCTGTCCATATTCATAATCCAGACCGCGCCGAAATGCCTCGTCCTCCGAAATGGCGCAGGCGCCCAGCGCGAAAGCCGCCAACGCTATGATCCCAATGAATCTCTTTTTCATCGCAACCCCTTATAATTCAGCGGCATACGGTGTGGCGGCGGTGGGCTATCGTTATTCAGCCTTTTCGTGTTTCGCGATCCACGCAGCCGCCTGTTTCTCCGCCTCGGCGATCTCGCCAGGCGTCATAGCCTGTTTCGCTTGGGCAAGCAGACTGGTAGCTTCGTCGATCTCTGCCCGAATGTGTTTTCTATAATCTTCGCTCATGTTTCGGCCCGTGTTCAGGGCGATGGCCAGCCATTTGGGTGCTTGCACTCTGTTACGGTCGACTCCGACCCCATTCAGATACATGGCCCCCAGCCCCTTCTGCGCAATGATATCGCCGCCTTCCGCGCCCCTGCGATACCAATTCTCGGCCGCCTCATAATCCTGTGGTACGCCGTGCCCCGCCTCATACCGTTCACCCATATGTGCTTGGGCGCTGGGGTTGCCAGCCTCTGCGGCAGCCTTCATCAGGCTTACGGCTTCCGCGTCGTCTTGGGGCACGCCCCGTCCCTCCTCATACAGGTGAGCCAAACTGTGACCAGCCCAGTTATTGCCCTGCCCGGTCGCTAGTCTGAGCCACCGAGCGGCCTCTTCATAATCCTGTGGAACGCCTCTGCCTTCTTTATATCGCCTGGCCATGTGCGCCTGGGCGCCCGAATTTCCACCCTGTGCCGACGCTTTCATTAGCCTGACTGCTTCCGCGTCGTCCCGCGTCACGCCCTGGCCTTCCTCATACATATGTGCCAGTTCGTGGCGAACCCGGTCGCTTCCTTGTTCCGTCGCCAACAGGTACCAGCGTGCCGCTTCCTCGTAGTCCTGAGGAACACCAAAACCTTTACGGTACATATCACCAAGCTTCGCTTGGGCCGTGGTGCTGCCCCGCTCGGCAGCCTCCCGGTATCGCTGGACAGCAGTTTGCTGGTCTGCCGAGGCACCGTGCGCATATTGATACGTTGGATTTCGTTTATTGCCCGTCTCTATGTTCGTAGCGCAACCAACCAAAATAACGGCCGCAAGAGCTACTACCGACGCCGATCTTATTTTCATTTCAATCCCCTCCTTCCCAAAAGCCTTGCCCCTTACGGGAGCTGCGCTAGCAGGCTGGCTCCGGTTTCTCATGCATGCGGATACTCGCGCTTAACGAGTATGGATCGGAAAGAGTGAACATATTGTTAGGAACGGCGCAAGAAGGTGACGGCTACTCGCCAAGCGCCGCGATGGCTCTGTACGGCGGGCTACCCGGATGAATCCGCAGAGCGCCACGGGGCGCGGATTGGAAATCCGCACCCCGCCCCCGTGGCCTTCCCGCTCTGCGGGGCGTTCGACGATCGGGTTCGGCCCTACGCTTGCTCGAACCCCCGCTTGATTTCCCAATCCGTCACCCGGCGGTCATATTCCATCTGTTCCCATTCGCCGGTGTGGAGGTAATGGTCGATCACCTCCTTGCCGAAGGCTTCCTTCAGGATCTTGCCGCGGCGGAGCCTGTCCAGCGCGTCGCGTAGCGTCTGGGGGATGTGGCGGGCGCGTTTGTTTTCGTAGACGTTGCCGGTCATCAGCTTGGGCGGCTCCAGCTTGTTCTGCACGCCATAGAGG
>CP070799.1:1156574-1159828 GCA_020343535.1 Nitrospinaceae bacterium
AAGGTCGGCGAAAAATACTTTCCAGAAGGCGACGAGTTGCGGCCGGTCCACCGTGAGCTCCGATCAGGAGCCCGAGGGCAAAGCGGTGACGGTGAGCAGAAGATCGCCGCGCCTGCCTTCCACAATTTTTCCCTTTTCGGGGATGCGCAACATGCCGCCGGAAGTAAACCCCGCCGGGATATGGACGAACAATTCCTCAGTGATTTCGCCGATCTTGTAAGCGATTTTTTTCTTCGTTCCCGATTTTGCTTCTTCGGGCTTGACCGCGAGGGTCAGGTGCAGGTGGGGGCCTTCCGTGGATTGCCCAAGGCGGGCGCCTTGCAGGGAACCGAACCATCCGGCCTTTGAGCCCCCGGTTTTTTTCGCGGTGGCTTTCTGATTGCCGCGCGCGGCAAGGATGGACGTTCCGACCCACTGCGCGAGCCTAAGCCCCTGACCGATCTTGCCGATGGGCCCCGGTACGCAGGAGAGGATCTTGCCCAGGCCGCCGACAGCTCCGCCGAAGAACACGGCCTGAAAAAACGGATTGCCCGAACGAAATCCGTAGCGGCTGAATTCCCGGTTGAGTTCCTCGAAGATGGCGCGGGCATTGCCGTCCCGGAACAGGCTTTCGAAAATGTCCTGCTGGGAATAATTGAACGATCCCGCCGTTCCGGCGAAATGGGCGCTGCGGTAGCGGTCGTACTCCCGGCGCTTTTGGGGATGGATGAGGACGCCGTAGGCCTCGGAGATGACCTTGAATTTTTCCTCCCGGCCCGGGTCGTCGGGGTGGTGGTCCGGGTGGAACTCAAGCGCCAGCCGGCGGAACGCCTTGCGGATCTCCGCTTCGCCGGCGGTCTCCTCGATGCCGAGGATCTCGTAATAGTCTTTGAACTCTTTCGCGCGTGGGTTCATATTCCGGATTGTACCGTATTCGGACCGGGTTTTTACATCCCCAGTTTTTGCGGGTAGCGGGCCTCCACCAGTTCCGGCCCAACGAGGGTGGTTTTCTTGCCGGCGGTGGTCAGTTGGTACGATTCGTCGGCGTGCAGGCGCTGCTCGAGGTTCTCGAAATGCACCACCAAGGGCTTTGCGGGAAGGTCGGGCTGCTTTGGAGCGATAATGAGATCCTCCGTCGCCAGGACGTCGCGATATTTCCTTTTCATGCCCATTTTATAAGCCTGGTAGCCGGGAAGGGCCTCGGCCCCTTGGTAGGACTCGCGGTTAAGCACGCTGTAGCCCTCGGGAATGTAAACATTGGCGAAATAGTCCGGCCCGAGGGAGTGGTGCACCGTGGTCTCCACATGGAGCACGCGCAGGCTTGAATCGGTGGGTATGAGATTCATCTTCACATAATAGGTCCGGTCGTGAAAATTGAGATTTTCCAGAAAGACGATGCCGTAAAGCACGTTCAGCTTGAATTGCAGGAGTACGCCAAGAAAAACCCAGCCCAGCACCTTAAAAAAAACCTTCATGAATGTTGCGGCCTCCCCAGGCGGGCGCGGGCGAGCCTCACTCGGACTTGCCGTAACCGGTTATAAATAAATTGTTTGAACATGAAATGCATTATAAACAAAATCCCCTCAATTGCCAACCGGACCCTGAAGGCGGTCACACCCGCTCTTCCCGGCAGGGCGGGCCGGCCGCCCCCCTTATCCTGGCCGCGCGGCCGGTTCCGATATCGGTTGTCTCGCCCATGATTATCTAATACACTGAGCCCTGAAACCGACGATTCACTTAGAGGATACCGTTGCGGCTTAACCGGGGATATCTGATCGTATTCGAAGGCATCGACGGCACGGGAAAGAGCACCCACAGCCGCCTGCTGGGAGATTTCCTCGCGGGCCGGGGCATATCCGTGGTGCGCCTGTTCGAGCCAACCGAGGGTGTATGGGGGCAGAAGATCCGCGGCATCCTAAAGAACGGGCGCGGCGGCGTGACGCCCGAGGAGGAGCTTTCCTGGTTCATCAACGATCGCCGGGAAGACGTGGAGAAAAACATCGCCCCGGCGCTCAAGGACTGCCAGGTGGTTCTTCTCGACCGATATTATTATTCCACCGCCGCGTACCAGGGGGCGCTAGGTTTCGACCCTGCGGGCATCGTCCGCGACAATGAAACCTTCGCCCCGAAACCCGATCGCGTGTTTCTGTTCACCATCTCGCCGGAAAAATGCCTGGAGCGCGTCGACGGCAGGGCCGGAGAAAAAAGTTCCTTCGAGCGGGCGGATTACCTCGAGAAGGTGCAGCGCATCTTCGACAGCTTCGATGACCCCGTGATCCAGCGGGTGGATACGGAGCCTCCGGTGGCGGAGGTACACACCCGGATCAGGGACGCGGTTCTTAAGCTCATTGGCGAAAGCGTCTCATGAAGCGATTCATTCTTGCCATCACCGGAGCCAGTGGCGTCGCCTACGCCGCTCGGCTGTTCGCCTGCCTCAAGGGCCGAGCCGAGTTGCACGTCGTCGTCTCCGATCGCGGGGGGGAACTGCTTTCCCTGGAGCTTGGGATGACAGCGGCGGACTTCGCGGGCGACCATGTCACGCGGCACAAGAATTCGAAGATCAACACCTCGATCGCCAGCGGTTCCTTTCGCGCCGACGCCATGGTCGTCGTGCCGGCGAGCATGGGTACCCTGGGGCGCATCGCCGCCGGCGTGTCCGAAACGCTGATCGAACGCGCCGCCGATGTCATGCTGAAAGAAAAAAGAAAGTTGATCGTTGTTCCCCGAGAGGCCCCGCTCAGCACCGTGCATCTCAAAAATCTTCTCGCACTCGACCAGGCCGGGGCGCTGGTGCTTCCCGCTTCGCCGGGGTTTTACCAGAAGCCGCAAACGGTGGAAGACCTGGTGGATTTCGTCGTCGCGCGCATTCTGGACCAGCTCGACATGGTGCAGGACCTCATGCAACCCTACGCTCCGGACGGAAAGTCATTGTGATCTATCTCGACCACGCCGCGACCACCCCGGTGGACCCCGAGGTCCTCAAGGTGGTGGCCGAATCCATGCGGAGGGATTTCGGCAACCCCGGCACCGTTTACCGCATCGGCCTCGACGCCCGCAAACGGGTGGAAGCGGCCACCGGCCGCATCGCCGAGCTTCTCAACCTGCCGGCGACGCATCGGGTGATTTATACCAGCGGCGGCAGTGAGTCGAACAACCTGTTCATCAAGGGTCTGTGTTTTCCCGACAAAAAGGCCGCCCATCTTGGCCTTGAGCACCCAAGCGTCACGGAAACGCTTGCCTATCTCGCCGAAACGGGTAATGTTCCGGTTTCGTTG
>CP070799.1:1159928-1163180 GCA_020343535.1 Nitrospinaceae bacterium
GAAAGGGCTCGATGAAATGGCCAACGAGAATATTGCCGACGATGCGAACGTCCAGCAGGCCGAGGAACACTCCCTTGAATCTCGCCCTGCCGCCGCCAAAATCATACTGCGCCTTGAACTGTACCCGGTTGTAGAGCTGGCCAGATAAAAATCTGCGCGCGGCGGAATTCTACCCCTTCTTCCTGCAGCCCGAAGGCGTCCTCGAGAGCGGGGTCGGCATCGAAGAAGGCCCTGTCGTTCTGAATGCTGCCACCCAACCTGTACTTGAAGCGATGGTCGCGCGAATCGAACCGGAGGCCGTTTTTCCAATAGACGCGAAATCCGCCGGGATCGTCTTCCAACTTTTTCTTAAGCACGCCCAGCCACTCTTCCAGGGCCCCGGCCTTGGCCCTGAGCACAACCCTTAGGACGACAAAAAAAACAACAAAGCATTTTCGCAAGACGTTCCGCATGCGACCTATCCGGTGACGTGTGGGGTTCCTTTCGCCGGAAACCCCGTCGCGTCAAAATCGTTTGCGCATGATCGACGCAGGGTCGGCGCAGAGAAAGTAAAAAGGGAGGAGCCGGACTCAGGCCGCGGGCAGGCGCAGGGTGAATACACTGCCCTTGCCGAATGCGCTTTGGACCTCGACCGAGCCGCCGTGCGCCTGGGCGATGTGTTTAACGATGGCCAGGCCCAGGCCGGTGCCGCCGAGATCGCGGCTGCGGGCTTCGTCGACGCGGTAAAACCGCTCGAACAGACGCGGCAGATGGCTGGGATCGATGCCGCGCCCCCTGTCACGCACCCGAATCAGGACTTCAAACAAATCGGCCACGGCTTCCACGTCCACCCGGCTTTCCGCGCCACCGTACTTGATCGCGTTATCGACGAGGTTCACCACGGCCTGCTCCAGAAGAGGCGCGTTGACGCGAGCCCTGAGGCTCTTGTCGCAGGAAAGCACCACCTGAACCTTCTTTTCCTTCGCCTTCCCGGCGCAGGCTTGAATCGCCGCTTCCAGCACTCCCGCAATCGCTTCTTCCCGGAGCAGCACCGCCTCGTGGCTTGCGGCCTGTTCGATTTTCGACAGGCTGAGAAGATCCTCGATGATGGAGTGCAACCTTTCGACCTGTTTGGAAACGATGGCGAGAAACCGGCGCGCGTCCTCCGGATGGTCGATGGCGCCCGCCTCGAGCGTTTCGATGAACCCCTTGATGGAGGTGATGGGCGTCTTGAGTTCGTGCGACACATTGGCCACAAAATCGCGGCGGATGTTCTCAAGCCGCCGGACCCGGGTGACGTCGTTCATCACGAGGACCGCGCCCGCCACCTCGCCGCCCGCTCCCCGAAGCTGGGTGCCCCGGGTTTGCAGGTAGCGCTCCTGAGGGTCCTTCATCAGGAGATCGTCTTCCAAAACCTCCTGGCTGCTCAAAGTCCGCTTGACGAAACCCGCGAGCTCGGGGTTTCGCGCCACCTCCAGAATGCTTTTCCCGATCGCCGCCCTGGCGTCCATACCGAAGAGCCGAGCCGCGGCCTCGTTCAAGCTGAGGACCCGCTCGTGCTTGTCCACCGCCAGCACCCCCTCCACCATGCTGTAGAGAATCGCCTCACGCTCGTTGCGTTGAGCCGTGATGGTGCCGATCCTTTCGTCGAGCTGACGCGCCATCTGGTTGAGCGACTCGGCCAGCGCACTGACTTCGAGCGCGCCTGACACCTCGATTGGCCGATCGAGTTCTCCCTTGGCGAAGCGGGCCGCCCCGAGCCGCATTTCCTCCAGCGGCCGGCTGATGCGCCGAGACACCGCCCAGCTGACAATGGCCACCAGAAGGGCGAGAACGCCCCCGCCCAAGGCCAGCCTGGCTTTGATGGAGAGGAGTTTCTGGTCAATGAACTCAACGGAGAGCGAGGTGCGAACAGCCCCCAGGATCGCCCCCTTGGCCTCCACCGGAACCGCCAGATACATCCGGTTTTCATTCAGGGTGCGGCTGAAGCGGACGGCCTGCCCGGTTTTTCCCATGAGGGCCTCGCGCACCTCGGGTCGTTCGGCGTGATTGTCCATGCGGGCAGGATCTTCATGCGAATCGCCCAACACGCGGCCGGAGGGGTCGACGAGGGTGATCCGGCTCGCCGAGATGTCGCCCACCCGGCCCGCCAGGCTTTCAAGCCCCGCCAGGTCGCCGCTCAAAAGCGGCGCCTCCACCAGGTTTTCGACAAGGCGGGCGCGCACCTCTAGGTCACCCGTCAACTGGCTGTAGTAAAAATCCTTCAGGGAAACGAGCACATACGCGCCGACGGTCAGCAGAATGGCGAAGGCGATCAGTAGATAGGTTGGAAAGAGCTGCCAGAGGAGCCTCTTTCTCATGCGGTTTCCCGAAAGCGGTAACCTACGCCTCGCACCGTCTCGATGCGGTCGGCAGCGGCGGCGAGTTTTTTCCTCAGGCCGACGATCTGGAAATCCACCGCGCGGTCGGTCACCGCGTAATCTTCGCCACGCACCGCTTCGACGATCTGTCCGCGGGTGAACACCCAGCCCGGACGCCGGGCGAGAAACTTGAGGATGTTGAACTCGGTGACGGTGAGAGGCACCGGCCGGCCTTCGACGCGCACTTCATGGCGGCCGGGGTGAATCTGCAGGTTGCCATAATCCAGCGCCTGGTCCTCGGCCGCCGGAACTCTTCGGCTGCGTCGGAGCACGGCCTTCACTCGGGTCAGGAACACTTTCAGGTTGAACGGCTTGGTGATGTAATCGTCGGCCCCGAGTTCCAGCCCGGTGACGATATCGACCTCGTCGCTGCGCGCGGTCAGCATGATGATGGGAATGTCCTCCGTGTCGGGATTGCGCTTGAGCCGCTTGCACACCTCGAGGCCACCCAGGCCAGGCAGCATCAGGTCGAGGACAAGTAAATCGGGCCGGACCGCTTCCGCGGCCTTCACCGCCTGTTCGCCATCGCCCACCGCGGTCACCCGGTAGGCCTCTTTTCTCAAGTTGTAGGCGATGAGTTCCTGAATGTCTGCCTCATCTTCGACGACAAGGATGTTTTCACCCGGCATGGATTCCCCCCTTTTTGCCCAATTATAAAGTGTTTTTGCCGGCAGTGGGGGTTAGATTTTTGTGAGAGAAAAAAGAGGGCCGGCCGCACCGGCCTTGGGCACCGCCCATGCGGCGCGGCGGACCGCCCGCCGGGGGAAACCCTTTTTGGGCCTATTGCAAGCTCCCGTCAAGGCGCATGCCAGAAGACTGGACTTCAGCCTTTCCCACAGGTGTCGCCGGCTAC
>CP070799.1:1163280-1166499 GCA_020343535.1 Nitrospinaceae bacterium
TTTGGCATCAGCCGAAAGTGGACCAATTGAGGTATAAAGCTAAGAGATACTTTCTGCTAAACCTTCTGTAATTGAATGTCTGCTTATGGGCGACACCAGACATATCCCTCAGCGGCCCCAATCAGCCATTCTCAAGAAGAGCTAATCGCAAGTTATCTGAGGAGATCCAAATCCGGATTCTTCCAATAATGTCTCTCTTATATCCCTAAGCTAATTGCTAACTTCGGTCCGGATTCATTTGAACGCCTACACATGGCAAATTTCATTGTCAGCGTTTCGTTATAAGTGGTCCGGGTAAGTTCAAGCCAATTGCAATCCATTTTTCAATACCCGCGAACCCTTCATTGCTTGAGCCCGCGCCTCCTTTCACTGGCCTCCACTCACCACCATCAACTCTTCTTTAAGCGTGCTACTCAATATTCTTTGAATCGCCCGGAGCGTGCCGGTCTGCGAACTGGGGCAACCTCCGCAGGCCCCCTGGTATTGAATGCGCACGATATTGCCCTCGACCTCCAGCACGTTCACTCCGCCGCCATCCTGAGCCAGGGCGGGGCGTATGGACTCGTCCAGTAGCGCATCGATCACCTCGGTTTTTTCGAGATCGGACAGTGAGGAGAACTCCATCTCGTCCAATTTCTCTAATAGCGGATTTCGATCACTGTCTTCATCGGCATCGTTCACATAAAAGGACAATTCATCTTCGATCACCTGATCCACCGATTCCACCAACAACTCGAAGTTGTCGTTCGGTTCAAAGGTGACCGAGACAAAATTATCCTTAAGAAAAACATTCTGCACATGGCCTAAAGCGAACACGGCCCTGGCAAACGGAAACGCCTCGGCCTGCCTGGCCGAGGAAAAGGTTTTCATTCCGTTGTCGATCACCGCTTGATTCAGAACATATTTATAGGCGAGCGGATTCGGGGTCTCCAACGTTTCCGTCACCTTGAAGGGAGTAGGGTCGGTCATGGGGGCGCCTTATGTTTAAGAATGGAAGAGCTCGTTGTGAGGAACGCGTTGCTTGGTTGACGTTCTTTTAGTTTAGATGGCAATGCCCGCAAAAGGATTCTGGCCGCCAGAAGGAGACGAAAAGATTCAGCGGCCCGAGGAAACCCGGCGCGTAGGTAAGTCCATGAAATATCATGTGGATTACTCCCAATCAAATGGGGGAAGTCCATCTGTCGAATGGAGATGGGGGGAGCGAGGGGCGAGTTTCCCGGTCGGTCAGTTTCCGTCGATTTCTCCGGTTGTGATGGTTTCTGGCGAGAAGGGATGCAGTGGCTTCCAACTCTCATTGTTCATGAATGCCCAGGTTCCCAAACCCGGACCAAAGTCGATAATGAGATCGTCTTTATTATTATTGCCCAGATCCCCGGAGGCAATGTTCTCGGCCGAGAAATCGTGAATCTTGACCCAGCTGGCGTTATTCATGTGTGCCCAGAGTCCAAAACCGTGACCAAAATCCATGATCAAATTGTCTTTGCTGCTGTTGTCCAGGTCGGCCACGGTCACGGTTTCCGGCGATAGGGAATGAATTTTCACCCAGTTGTCATTGTTCATGAGGGCCCAGAGCCCCAGGCCGGGGCCGAAATCGACGACGATGTCGTCGGGGTCCTGGATATTCAGATCGGCGACGACCATCGATTCAGCGGAAAAAGGATGCAGCGCCACCGGGTGGAATGCCGAATTCTTGTTCATAAAGACTTCTCCATATCCGCGGCTCTTAGGGGTAAACTTGAAAACCAAGTCCATGTCGGCCGCCGCGGGGAGTTCCTTACGCGATTTTGCGCCTGGCGGCGAAAAATGATGTCCACGTGCGCCCGGCCCAGTGGCGTTAGGCTGGCGGCGCGAAAGGTTTGGCATTAAGATGAAAATGATGCAAAATACTTGTCTTCAGGCGCTTTCTGAATAAGTTGGGCCGCCGGTTAGCCGGTGAAGGCCATGGGGTTTGTTTCCGTCCACGCACTTGCGTGACGTCTTTCCGGTACAGCGGATGTTAGCTCGCGATAGAAAGGTGGAAGCACCATGCCGTGGATGAAATGGTTGCCTTGGCGGTTTTTGATTCGCCGCGTCGCCCGCGCCCGCGGGTTTCTCGATCCGGTGGCGGTCCTCGGCCTGCTGCACCGTTTCGCCCAGCCCTCGGAAGTGCGTGAGCCGGTGGAACTGTTGCGCGCCGGGGTGGTGTTCCACGCACGCGGCCTTATCAACAGCCGGGTCATTCAGCACAACCTGGACTGGGTCTGGCCCTACTGGATCGAGCGCCAGTTCGATCCCGCCGACGACGCCTTCGTGCCCCGCGCTTTCAGCATCACCCACGTCAATCTCACGCACCGCAACTGGACGGCCATCGGCCTGCCCGACGGGCGGGAACTGCCCCTGGTCGATCCACGCGGCCTGCTGACGCCGTTTCTGGACGGCTGGTCCCTCGATGCCGCAATTCTCGCCGACGACGGCGGCCGCCTGCTGCCCTCGCGCGCCCGCGAGGCGCGGCAGAGCCTTGGAGGCGGGGACGGGCTCAGCGTGGTCACCCGGGTTGGCTGCGACGGGCTGGACCTGGAAACCGGCGCCACGGTGGAGGCGGTGAACGGGCGCGCGCGCTGCCAATGGCGCCTTCACGCTTCGGCCGACCGGTCCGGCTGGCTGGTGGTAGCACTCCGGCCGGTCAACGCGGAGGGCATCAGTTTCATCCATTCGGTGGCGCTCACCCCGGAGCGCACCGGCTGGCGCATCGACGGCGAGCGCGGCGTTTCGTTCAGCGAACCCGCCGAGCGCCATCATGTATCGAACTATCGCCTGGGCGACGTTTTTCTGCATTTGCGCGATCTCGGCGACGATGTGAAAGGCGAGTGCGACGTCGGCATGGTCACCGCGGCGGCCATGTTCCGGCTTGCGCCCGGGCAAGCGCGCGAAATTTGCGTGGAGGTTCCACTGGAAGAGGACGGGGAGGGCTCGGCGCCGGGAGTTTCGTGGACCAAAAGCTTGGAAGGGCGCTGCCGTCTCGACGTGCCCGATGCGGACTATCAGGCGCTGTATGACGCCGCGGTCAAGACCTTGATCCTGCATTCGCCCGATGATGTCTATCCGGGTCCCTATACCTACAAACGGTTCTGGTTCCGCGACGCCGCGTTCATCATTGACGGCCTGCTCGCCGCCGGCTTGACGGACCGAGCGGAACGTGCGCTGGACCGGTTCCCCGGTTACCAGACCGCCAACGGCTAT
>CP070799.1:1166599-1169813 GCA_020343535.1 Nitrospinaceae bacterium
CCGCATCGCCACACTCAAACAAGCCCTCCTCGTTAAACAAAAAAAAGAAAGCCGGGCGCATCAGCTAGAACAAGCATTTTCAGAATTGCAAAAGCTCGACAAACAATCCGACGGCCTGGACCACCTGCTCAAGAATTGGAGAACCTTTGTCGCCAACTATCCGGCCGACAACCCGCATCTCGATGAAGCAAAAGTCCATATTCAAGCGTTGGAGCAGCGCGGGCGCATAGAAAGCGGATTTTCCGACCTGATGAAATTTCACCAAGAAGAAGCGTCCATCGAGAAAAGAATATCCGCTTGGATGCAGTTCATCGGTGAATTTCCTGATAACAACCCCTATCTCGATGAAGCCCAGGCGCAGGTGAAAAACCTAAAGCAAACTCTCGCCCACCAAGCGATCGACAACGAATATTACGAAACTTTAAAGCGGGAAAACGTCCTGTCCAACCACGAAGAGCGCGCCAGACTCTGGCAAACGTTCATCGATCGTCACCCGAAGGACAACCCGCGCCTCGCAGACGCCGCAGCCCGGCTGAATCAAGCCGAAACATCCATTGCTCTTGAGAGACGGTTCGCTGAACTGAGTGCCCGCATAAGCGGAGGACTGGAATCCCAGCTGGAAGCGTGGTTAAAGTTTGTTAAGACTTATCCCACGGACAACCCGCATCTCGGTGAAGCGAAAACCCGCCTAGCGGACCTAAGAAAACGGGTGATGGAAAAGAAAATCGAAGAACACCGGATGCAGCGAATCGAGGAAAACTTTACCAGTTTGAAGCAAGCGCCAGAAAATACCAACCTTTCGCGCACTCAACAGATCGCTAAATGGCAGGAGTTCATCAATAAATATCCGACCAAAAACCCTCATTTTGCCGAGGCCAAAAACCGAATAAACTACCTCCAGCGAGCCCAAGCAATAGAAAATCGGTTGATACTGCTCAAACGCCTCAATGACATTGATGTTTCGCTGACCACCAAGCTTGAAGAGTGGCGCGGGTTCATCGAAGCGTATCCCGCGGACAACCCCTACCTTGATATAGCTATAGCACGCATCCACGAACTGGAGAAAAATTTTCTCGCAATCCAGTTTAATAGGCCGGATGCTTTCGGTCAGGCCAAATCAAACCCCGAGCCCGCGCAGGTTTCAACGCAGGAACCGGAAGATTGGCAGAAACAGGACTATAAGACTCAAGGCTTTCACACATCCCAGCAGTCGGACGTGTCGGGCTCGAGCTCATGATGCTTCATTCCTGAGCGGCTAGAGGCTCTCGCCAATCGCCAGCGGCAAGGTAGCGTTTCTTTTCCGGATCAAAACGAAGAAGGGCCGCACCGGTCAACCCCGTTCGCCGATTTTCGTTGTAGGTGAGGTTGGGGGTCATTCCAGTTTCGAACTGCCACAAATTGCCGACTTCTTTAACCAGCTTGGCGCGGGTTACATCCCGCCCTGCGCGCCTCATCCCCTCTTCAAGCAGTCGGGTTCCCGCGAATGCCGACGACAAAAAGGACGCATAACGACCACTAATATTAAACTTCTTGAGCAGCCGGTAATACACCCTGGTGCCCGAGTGCAGCGGGTCTGGCACATGCAGGGGAGTGGCAAGAAAGACCCGGCCCGACGACCCAGCAGGAAGGGACAGCAAGTTGAGTCCGGCCAACTCCGCCAGCCCTAGCACAGGCACCTTAAAGCCGATCGCGTCCGCCGCCGCAATGAAGTTCCGCATATCCTCTCCGGCACCGAAAAAAAACACCGCACCGAGTTGTGAAGCCTTGAGGTTTTCCACGGCATCTCTGGCGACGAAGGCATGGGCAGCGTATTCCGTATCGACGGAAATTTCGAGGCCGTGACGATGGCTCTGCACCCTTGCTCCCGCCGCCGCACCTTTGCCATAAGAATCGCCCGCGTGGACGAGGGCGATCTTTTTATTATCGGGATTAAGATTAATGCTGAAGTAATCCATCAGCACCCGCGCCTGATCATACAAGCTGGATTGGATATAAAAAATGCTGCCGCCGCCGGCGAAACTGCTTCCCGCGTGAATAGAAAGTGGAGCGAAAACCGGGATGCCCTCGTCGGCAAAGTAACGGGCGACCGGGTGGTCGTCCGGCACGCCCAGGTTTCCGACAAAACAGAATACCGGCACCTCGGCCAAGTGCCGCAGTACTGCTTCCAGCATCACATCCGGCGGGGCCGCAGGGTTGAATTCCACCGCCACCAGTTCAACGTTTCGCCCATACAATCCGCCCAGGGCGTTAAGCTCCTCAAAAAACCCTGCGAGAAGCATTGCCACTGCCTGCCCGACCGGCGCAAGGGGGCCGGATACGGGCTTAAGAATTCCAATGCGGATATACCCGTCATCTACGCCGGGAACGGGTTCCTTGCCGAGCACCTTGAGGAAGGCAAGCAAGTCCGCAAGGTCGGCCTCGTCTAACTTATAACGCGGCATGGCAGGATGGAGAGCGTTACCCGCCGGATCGACGCCCTCACGGATAGCGCGCTTGAGCGTGGCCTCGTCGTAGGGAGGATGCTGTCGTCCAGTTTGGCGAATTCCCGAATGGTCTATCGTCAGATTGTCCCGAGTAATATCGGGAGCAAGAACGCCTCCCTCGCGCGCACCCTCTCCGCCTTCCTTATGGCACTGGATACAGGGAAAGCCTGTCGCTGGGGTATTGATTCCCGGGCCGATCAAGCGAGCAAGAATCGCTTGCTTCCCCTGCCCCGTCACATAAATACGCTTACCGCGTATTTCCGCATCACCGAGATTCTGCCCCGCCAAAACGATGGCGGGCCATACTAACACGAACACCGCGGCAAGACCGTAGATAGGCTTAAAGGGGCTTGGCAACGTACGCCTCCAAGTTCGATGTAATATGGTGCGACAAAAAACCATCAACGCTTGCCGGTGGGCGCGGCACCTTTTTTGAGCGCCGCCAGTTCATCGATTTTGGCGAGCAAGCCTTCCAAGCGGGGAAATCCATAATAGCGCGTCCACCCACCCAACTTGCCGTCGCCAATCAGTATCATCGAGGGGTGTTCATCCAGGTCTGATGAGTACGCACGCAAACCCAGAAGCACCTCATCCATCACCGACTTACGGCCTGTTAACCAGATCCAGCCCTCCCGCGCCTTGTGTTTTTCGGCGTAGGCTTTGAGCCGAGGCGGGACATCGGTCGCTGGGTCGACGCTAAGGGATACCAGAAACACTTCGGTGCCCAGCCG
>CP070799.1:1169913-1173085 GCA_020343535.1 Nitrospinaceae bacterium
GTGGGCACGCTCAAGGACATCACCGACCTGATGGCCCTCGAACCGCTGGGCGTCACCGGCATCATCACCGGCAAGGCGCTCTACGACAAAAGCTTTTCCTATAGAGACGCACTCAAACAGGTGGCCGAATATGCTGGCTAAGCGCATCATCCCGTGCCTCGACGTTAAGGACGGACGCGTGGTCAAGGGCGTCAACTTTGTCAACCTGCAGGACGCGGGCGACCCCGTCGAAATCGCCGCCGCCTACGAGCGGGAAGGCGCCGACGAATTGACATTTCTCGACATCACCGCCTCGCACGAAAAGCGCGACATCATTCTCGACGTGGTGCGGCACACCGCGGAAAAGGTTTTCATGCCGCTCACCGTGGGCGGCGGCGTGCGCACCCTGGACGACATTCGCAACCTGCTGAAAGCCGGCGCGGACAAGGTCGCCATCAACACCCAGGCGGTGAACCGGCCCGAGTTCGTCGAGGAAGCGTCGCACCGCTTCGGCAGCCAGTGCATCGTCGTCGCCATCGACGCCAAGGCGATGACCCCCGGCCATGAAACCTCGCGCCGGTTTCCCGATTGGTCCGACGAGCGCCCCGCCCTGTTCCTCGCGCCAGACGAACCTCTACCCGCCTGGGAGGTGTACACTCACGGAGGCCGCCACCCCACAGGCCTGAACGCCGTGAAGTGGGCGGCGCAAATGGAAGCGTTCGGGGCGGGAGAAATCCTCCTCACCAGCATGGACCGTGACGGCACCAAACAGGGCTACGACCTGCCGCTCAACCATAAAATTTCGGAAACGGTTTCCATCCCCGTCATCGCCTCGGGCGGGGCGGGGACGCTTGAGCATCTCTACGAAGGGCTGGTCGAAGGCGGGGCCGATGCCGTGCTCGCGGCATCGATTTTTCATTTCAAGGAGTACACCATCGCCGAGACCAAGGCCTACCTGAGCGGGAAACACATCCCCGTCCGCCTTTGACTTTTGCCGCCGCGGCGGCGAGGCGAATAAAGACATGACGGATTTATCCGAAACTCCAGACCTCAGCATCGGGGATCTTGAAAAGCTCACCGGCATTCGTTCGGCCACGCTGCGCATGTGGGAGCGCCGCTATGGTTCGCCGAAATCCTTCCGCCTGCCCTCCGGCCATCGGCGTTACCCCCGCGACGAGGTGCCACGCCTTCGCGCCATCGCCGAGGCACTGGAATGCGGCTACCGGGCGGGCAAGGTGGTTTCCGCTTCGATGGAAGAGCTGGGCCACCTGCTCGCGCAGCCCCGCACGGACCGGCCCACCCCGGCAGAACCGCCGGAGATTTCCCCCCGCACCATCCTGCTCGGGCAATGGATTCAGGCGGTTCACCACTTCGACGACGGCGCGCTGACTCAGGGCTTTCACGACGAGTGGGGGCGGCTGGGGCCGCTTCGCTTCGTGCAAGGGTGTGCCGCGCCCTTCCTCCATGCCGTCGGCAAGGGCTGGGAAACCGGGGAGCTCACCGTCGCCCAGGAGCACTTCGCCTCTGAACGCCTCGGAGATTTCCTCGGAGGACAATGGCGCCGGTTGAACGAAAGGAAGAGCGGGCCGAGCGCGGTGCTCACCACGCTGCCCGGCGAGTCGCACCGGCTGGGGGTGCAGATGTGCGCCGCCGTCACCGCGCTGTCCGATTTCAAGGTGATTTATCTCGGGCCCGACACCCCCCTGGAAGACATCGCCCGCGCGGTAAGTAAAGTGCGGGCCCGCCTGCTCGCCCTCAGCGTTTCCACCTCCACCGACCCTGTCCTCGCCCAGCGCGAGATCATGTGGATCCGCAAGCGGCTGCCGCTCGAGGTGGAGCTCGTGCTCGGCGGCGGCGGCGCGCCGGCAAACCTTCCCGACACCCGCAGGATCGAGGACTTCATCGATTACTTGGACTGGCTGAACGGCCTTCTTTCCCGTCACCCCTGAGACGCGCGGCTAAATGTGGTTGCGCAGCATCAGTTCCTTCGGATGGGGATTTAAATAGACCTGGCCGAGAAGGTACCGCACCTGGTGTTTTCGCACGTAATGCCCGAGCAGGGTGAGAGGAACCACAAGCGGCAAGAGCCTGCGGTGATAGTCCTTAATGGTTTCCAGAATATCGCTCTTTTCCTCCTTCGAAATTTCCTTTTTGAGAAAACCCAGCATGTGCATCAGCACATCGACATTTTTTTTCGTCGTGGCCTTGAAGGACAGCGCCCGCATGTACAGTTCGGTGTAGTTGCGGCGAACCTCGGCGGGCGGGCGGCCTTTGGCCCCGGCGACCAGCCGCCCGAGTTCGTCGTAATACTTTCGGCTGTGCGCGAGAAGCAGGAATTTCTCCATCGTATGAAAACGCACCAGCGCCGCCATGGAAAACTTCGCCTTAAACAGACTTTGCAATCGGTGATAACCGAACACGCGCACGATAAAATTTTCGCGCAGGCCGGCGTCGCTGAGCCGCCCCTCTTCCTCCAAGGTAATCCACGGATTCTGGCGAACGACCTCGCCCGCAAACAGGCCCCGGCCCTGCCCCGCGAGCATGCGTTTGGCCAAATATACCTTTACCCGCATGAGGCCGCAGGAGGGTAAGTTCTTTTTGAAGATGTAACCCGAGATCCCAAGTTTTGAAAGTTCGCGGCCGCGCTTTTCAGAATACGCGCGCATGCGTCGTGTCCAATCGGTTTTTGTCTTCTCGCCGATCATACGCGTAGCCTCGACAGATCCCTCGAGATAGACGGTCTCGCGGAGGATGCCCATGCCGATCTCCACTTCCGGACAAGTAGTGACCCAGTCGAAGTAAGGACTCAGCATGTCGTAAACGTAAACATGTTTTTTGTGGTCCCCGTTCCACCGCACCTTTTCCCCGAGCAGGCAACTGCTCACACCCACTTTTATTTTTCCGCCCGACTGGTCGCCCTGCGACATTCGCGCTCCTCCATTTCAGTTTTGTGCCTCCTCGTTCTACCTGATCGACGGCACCCCCACCCATTTCAGCCAAAAAAACTCCTTCCAGCGCAAAAACCTGAACAAAAAACGCCTCCCCCGGCCCGTTCCGGTCTTGATTTTGCCCTGAAATCAGGATTTCTTGAAAAAAGAACAGAAATAAATCTATTTAAAATCAATAAGTTACTAAACTTATTAGACAAAATATCATGTTTGTTTAGATTTTCTATTGACAAATCTATACAAAA
>CP070799.1:1173185-1176341 GCA_020343535.1 Nitrospinaceae bacterium
GGGGTTGCGCCGGCAAGCAAGACCATGTCGGGATACGACACCCAGTACGGGGCGGGGATGATGATTTCGTCTCCCGCCTGCCACAGCACCTGCGCCAGGTTGTAGAACGAATGCTTGGCGCCGCATGATACGACGATCTGGCTTGCCTCGTACCGTAGCTGGTTGTCGGTCTGGAATTTATCGACGATTGCCTTCTTGAGGGCGGGGGTGCCGCCCACCGGCGTGTAGTGAGTGTCGTTTTCCTGGATACCGCGGATGGCGGCTTGTTTGATGTTGTCCGGCGTCGGGAAATCCGGCTCGCCGGCACCGAAGCCGATGATGTCTTCACCGCGCGCCTTCATTTCCTGCGCCAGGGTGCTGATGGCAAGCGTCATCGACGGTTGAACGGAGTGAATGCGGTCAGATAATTTCATGATTTCAGGTTTCTGAACGCCCGAGCCACGGATTCGGGCACGAGTTTTTCGATATCCCCGCCGTGGTTGGCCACTTCCTTCACTAGGTTGGAACTCAGGAAGGAGTATTCCTGGCTGGGGATCATGAAGATGGTCTCCAAATTTTCGTCGAGGCTCCGGTTCATGAGCCCCATCTGCAGCTCGAATTCGAAATCGCTGATGGCCCGCAAACCCTTGATGATGACACAGGCCTTTTGCGCCCGAGCGAACTGGATCAGCAGGTTCGAGAACGGCAACACTTCGACGTTACCCCGGCCGTCGATGGCGTTCTCGATGAACAGGACACGCTCCTCAATCGAAAACGTCGGGTTCTTTTTGGGGTTCAGGGCCACCGCGACGATCAGGCGGTCGAAGAGCTTTACCGCCCTCAGCATGATATCCAGATGCCCGTTGGTCACCGGATCGAAGGTGCCGGGGTAGACCGCGATTTTTTGCTTCATCGGCTGGTGTTGGGAAATTAAGTCGCTGGATTATAACGTGTTTGAAAAAATACGCAAAAGAAAATGTTCGTTCCGGTTTCGGCGGCCGGGATCAATCGGGCTGGATCGACAAATCCTTGATTTTTCTCCATAAAGTGGCGCGGGAGATGTTGAGGTCCTTGGCGGTGAGGGTTTTGTTCCAGCGGTTTTTCTTCAGGCTGGCGAGGATTTTCTTTTTGTAGACATCGTCGAGAGTTTCGTTGTCGGGATCGGTGGGAGTTTCTTGAACGGAGGGGGCTTGCTTGAAGAGGGAATAGGGCAGGTCGCCCAATTGCAGTGTATCGGTATCGCATAAAATGGTGGATCGTTCAATAACGTTCTGTAGTTCGCGCACATTGCCCGGCCACGAGTGGTTCATGAGGACACGGGCCGCCTCTTGGGAGATGCGTCGAACGGACTTATTTTGCCGGCGGGAAAAATCCTCAAGGAAATGATAAGCAAGCAGGAGAATATCGTCACCACGCTCTTTCAGTGAGGGGGTGTGGATGGTGAACACGTGAATGCGGTAGAAAAGATCCTCGCGGAATTTTTTTTCTCTCACCAGTTGGTGAATGTCGCGATGCGTGGCGGTGATAACGCGGACATTGACTTTCCTGCTGACGGTGCTGCCCAGTTTTCGCACCTCGCCGTCTTGCAGGACGCGCAACAGTTTAACTTGGGTGCCCATGGACATTTCGCCGATTTCATCGAGGAAGATGGTGCCGCCATCGGCGGCTTCGAACAGCCCGATTTTCTCCGTGGCCGCTCCGGTGAACGCGCCTTTCTTGTGACCGAACAGTTCAGAGTCGAGCAGGGTTTCGGTGAGAGCGCCGCAATTGATGGTGACGAAAGGCTGCTTCGAGCGGCGGCTGAGGGCCTGAATGCCGCGGGCCACCAGCTCTTTACCCGTTCCCGTATCGCCCTGGATGAAGACCACCGTGTCGAGCTTGCTGATTTTCTCCACCGCCCGGATGACTTTTTTTATTGCCGGAGATTCACCGAGAATTTGCGCAAGAGCCTCGATTCTCGAATGCTCGCGCTTGTATTTGGCAAGTTCGCGCGACTTGGCTTCTAGCATCAGCGAGAGGGAACAATCGCGCACCACGTTGATCCCGGCGAAATACTCTCCGATTTCGTTTTTTATGGGGTAGCTTGTGATTTCCAGGGAAAGAAGGTTCTGCTCCCGGTCGCGGACGGTTTTATGAAAAGTTTCCGGCGTCCCTTGGGTTAAAGGTTTGCCGCCACTTCCGTGCCGGCGAAAGTACATATAGGGAAAAGGGTCGTCGAACCATTTTTCATGGAGCGGGCTTTGAAAGATGACGTTGCAATTGCGGTCGTAGACGCAAACCGCATCTCCAATGCCGCCGAGAATGGCTTCCAGCATTTTGTTTTCTTCATGGAGGGTTTTTTGCAGCTCCTTAACACGTTGGAGCCCGACGAAAAACCCCTGCAGATAATACTCGTCCTCGCCGAGAGGAATGATTTTGGCGGAAACCTGGCACCACCTCACTGAAAAGAAACCCTCTCTCACCGCCACTTCAAACTCAGGCACACGGCCCTCGGCTTCCAATTGATCGAGAAAAAAGCCCAGTTGCCGCCCATCCTTGAATATTTGGGAAAGAAACTCCTCGACCGATGAACACCCCATGCCGGTTTTGCCGTTGTTGGCGGCGCCGAGACCCCCATTACTAAACTCGACCCGAGCATTTCTGAAGCCCTTGGGATCGTAAAATGAGGAGGTGAAAAACACGAAGGTGGAGGCCGACTCGAGCACTCTCAGCGACTTTCTGGCATCTATCATCATAAATTTTTTCCTATAACTTATAGGATATTTCCTACCTATCCTTAAAGTATTAGTTGAGGGCGGATTTTATATCACAATCTGTTTACATTTGAAACAGTTTTTTGCGGTTGGGATGGTGCGGGCGGAAAGCAGCCCCTGCGGCAACGTGATCCAGATGGAAATAGACGGGTCTCGGCATGAGACCAAAAAAATGGACTCGTCCTGTTGGATGAAAATAGAAATAAATCGCGAAATGGGCGCAAAATTCCGCCGATTCGTTATGCAATGAAACGTATTGTTTCATTGTGCAACGCCTGGTATGGAGGCGGGGTGGTATATTTGTTGGATTGAATTTTAACTATCAGATTTAAAAGAGGTTAGGTAGTATCCGGGGATGTGAATTTCTTGGCACATTCTTTGCTAATTGTCTTAGTTCTAATTTAGGATTTTGCTCATTTTTCAT
>CP070799.1:1176441-1179559 GCA_020343535.1 Nitrospinaceae bacterium
GGCCTCTACGACGACCGGGGCCGTAATTCCACGATCGCCTTCGAGCACGACATCGCCCTCGGCCTGCGCCTCGCGGTGAACGACGCCGCCAGCACAGAAGCGCTGTTCGGCTGGGTGCAGGACGTCACCGACGCTTCCCGCTTCCTGTTCCTGGAGGCGAGCCGCCGCGTCGGCGACCACTGGGTGGTCGCCCTGGAAATCCGCACCTTCATGAACCTCGATCGGAACGATTTTTTATTCGACCTTCGGGAGGACGATCTGCTACAACTGGAGATGACCTATTATTTTTAATGGAACGCGGCCGCCGCCCCGAAAGGCTCCCATGCGTCTTTTGCCATTTCTTCTGACCCTCTCTCTCACTACCGGGGCTTACGCCACACCCGCGGCCTCCGGCAAGGCGAGCCAGACGCTTGCCGCTCTCCTGCAAAAAAAAAGCGAACTGGAAAAACAGCATGGCGTCGCGACGCTCGAATGCTTTCCCTTCATCAAGAACATTGGTTTCGATGAAGACCAGCCGCCGCTCATCGAAAAATGCCTCCAAGGCCTGCGCACGCTTCAGTCCGCCCTCGCCAGCCTGACCGGGCAACACTACCGGGTCCTCGGCATCAGCGACCGGTTTTTGCGAACCGGCGGCTTCCAAACTGCTCTCGTGCCCTGGAACGCTTCGGCGGAAGAGATGACCCGCCAGCTGGCCGACACCCCCAGCAAGGCTGAGCAGGAGCGGTTCATCGAAAAGATCCATCGCATCAAGCAAAAGATCACCCTTGCCTGGCCCGTCACCGATCTCCACTGCACCATGGAGATCTCCAACGAGCAGTGCCTCGCGGGCTACAAAAACCTCGCACGCGCCCAACCGCCAGGCCCCGGAGACAAAGTGCTGTGGCGGCAGGTCGTCATCACACATTCCGGCGCCTCCCGTAACGACCCGTACGATCTGGCGCTCGCCTTCAACGAGACTCCGGAAACCATGCGCGCCGAGCTCTTGCGCAACCTGCACGACGAATGGAACCAGCGCAGGCGCATGTACGAGGCCCTGGAAGAGGAGACCCTGAAACCCCTGCGCAAGAAGCTGATGCTCGCCAACTTCTTCTGCGCGCCCGATCTTTCGCACGAGGAATGCGCGAAAGGTGCGGCCAGCCTGCTCGCCGCAAGCGACGCGCTCAAGGAGCAGTACTGGGGCCGCGTGATCCTCGACCGCCACAACACCTTCATCGAAGACGATTTCAACGTTACCCTGCGTTACGATCTTTCTGCCGAGGCCATCGCCACCCGTTTTGCCAGGCGGCCGACCCGGCAGGAAGCCACCAAAGGTTCCGTGCTCGCTGAAAAGCTGGAAGCGCGCACCAAAAACAACCCCAGTGGCCTGCGCGCGGTGTGCGACCTTGAAGGCCTCTCCTCTCGCCAGTGCGCCGGAGCGTTTCAAACTTTCATCGCCTTCGTCAAAAAGAACCGCGACTACCGGGTCGCCCTCCCCTGGACCGACGTCATGTTCATCGACGGCGGCAAACTCAAACGGGTGAATTTTGCGCTCAACTCCAAGTCGCGGAACACCTACATTTACGTCCACGCCGAAAGCAGCCTGGAGGAAATGGAAACCGTGCTCCTTCGCCACCGGCAAAAAGGGGATAAGGATTGACAGAACAAGGGGGATTGTGATACTTTTCGCCGTTCCCACCCTTGAATGCGAGGGTAGCTCAGTCGGTAGAGCAGAGGACTGAAAATCCTCGTGTCGGCGGTTCGATTCCGTCCCCTCGCACTTTTTTCATCAATACGTTATAGAGACCACCCAATATTTGAGTTTTCGAGAATGTGTAATTTTGGTGTAATCTTGCCAAATATTGTTACCCAACGACCACGTTAATTCGCTTTTCCAGTTTTTCCAACGCTACCTGAATATGCTCTCCGTTTTGATGCTTGTACCTCTCCACCATCGCCAACGTTTTATGGCCGGATATTCTCTTCACGGTCGGCAAATCCACTCCCGCTTGAACAAGGTGCGTAATCGCCGTATGTCTTAGGGTGTGTCGAACTACCTCTTGAGGGTCCATTCCAGCATTGGCTACCACCCGTTTAAAGGACTTTTCAATGGCAACAGTATGCCCCGTCCTCGAACCCATGGATGGGAACAACCACACTTGTCCTGGTTCGGTAGCTTTAATATATCCGCCTATAAATTTCCCCAAACTCTGAGTGATGGGCTGGTTACGGGCGCCTGTTTTTGAGTTTGGGATAAATATGCGCTGCCGATCCAGATCAATATCTTTAATCCGGATGGACAAAATTTCCATACGACGCATCCCAGTTCCAAGCCCAATAACTATGAATGGATAAATATGAGGATTCTGGTCTCTTTGTGCTTCGAGTAGAAGCCGGGCAATCTGATCAGGCGTTAAATACGTAATCCGTCCAGCGTTTTCTTTAAGCCGCTTGATTATGGGTCTGGAGTGAACCCACTCCCATTCCAGAGCCTTCGTGAATAAGTGGGATAAAGCCGCCAATTCCCGGTTGATTGTGCCATTAGCCGCACCAGAATCTATACGGGACTTCTTGAAACGCTCCACATCGAACGCATGAATATTGTTTAATGGTTTATCGTTAAAAAAGGGAACAAGGTGATGAGAAAGCCGCATAGTTTTCGCCTTTAAATCCTTCCCTCCTTCTTCCTTCAGTTGCACTAAATAGTTTTTTGCGGCCTGACTGAATGTGAGAATTGTTTTGCGCCCCTTTGGAAGATTGAGCCTTCCTGCTCTGGAGTCGGTTTTTACTTTCCCAATAAAATCTTCTGCTTGCTTCCGGGTGACCCCTGTCGATTCCATGCCAATAGCTCGATGGATACGTTGACCATCCACCATAATATTAATCGAGTAGCGACCATCCCCACTGGATAGCCGTTCAAAGATAACTCCGTGCTCGGTGATTTTTTGACCTTCTGAAAGTTTACGGATATTTGGCCGGGTGAGTTTTATAAATTTGAGCGCCATTTTCTTCTCCAAATTAAAACGGAATATCATCATTAACTTCTCTGTCCGCTACTCGCGGAATTTTATCTTCGGGCAATTCTCCATTAGCGATTTTTTGCAAGGTTTTCCACTTTTCACGAAGACGCTCCCATATCAAA
>CP070799.1:1179659-1182776 GCA_020343535.1 Nitrospinaceae bacterium
CATGACCGGCTGGCGCATCGCCTTCGCCGTCGGCAACGAGCTGGTAGTCAAGGGCCTCGCCCACGTCAAGGACAACGTCGACTCGGGCCAGTTCGCCGCCATTCAAAAGGCTGGTATTTTCGCGTTGGAGCACCCTGAGATCACACGCGAGATTGTGGAGAAATACCGCCGTCGCCTGGCCCTCCTGGTGGACACGCTCAATTCGGTTGGTTTTCAGGCGGCCATGCCGGGGGGGTCCTTCTTCCTCTACGTCGAAGCCCCGCGTGGCATCGCGGGCGGCCAGCGCTTTGAGACGGCGGAGGATTTTTCCCAGTTCCTGATCAAGGAAATGCTGATCTCCACCGTCCCCTGGGACGACGTGGGCCGCTTCGTCCGTTTCTCCGCCACGTTTCAGGCGAAAGAGAAGGAAGACGAAGTCCGCATCATGAGCGAGATCAAAAAACGCCTCTCGTCGGTGGAATTCGAATTCTAGACCCTCCGCCGCAGGCTTTCGGGCCAAGGGGACAAACCCGACCGCCTAACCGCCATGCCGCACAATGTCTATATCGGGGTGGGTTCCAACCTGGGGATCGCCGAAGCGAATTGCCTCTGGGCGATGGACCTTCTGAACAGGGCGCCGGACATCCGCCTCGTCCGCCGTTCCTCCCTGTACCGCACCAAACCGGTGGGGCCTCCCGGTCAGCGGTGGTATGTCAACGCCGCCGCCCAGCTCTCGACCCGCCTCCCCCCGGCAGCGCTTCTCGAGCGCCTGCGCACCGTCGAAAAACGACTCGGGCGGGTGCGGCGGGTTCGGTGGGGGCCGCGTGTCATCGATCTGGACATCCTGTTCTACGACCGCCGGGTGCTTCATACGCCGGCGCTTGAAATTCCGCACCCGCGCATCGCCGAACGCCGCTTCGTGCTCGCTCCTCTCTTCGAGATCGCCCCGGCGCTGGTCCACCCGCGCCTGAACAAAAGCGTCGCCGACCTTCTCGCCGCCGCCCCCGGTTCTCAGGACGACGTCCGGCCGTTTTCCGTCGGCGCATCCAACGCGTAGGTTCGAACCGCCGAGAGCGCCTTGAGCACCAACTCTTGCCAGGGAAAGCGCTCCTCGTCCCTCTCCAGATCGGCCTCTTTCGCCCGCGTTGCGGGCCGTGGCGGCATGAACACCGAGCAGCAGTCGGGATGCGGTTCCACGCTGATGTCGTAGGTTCCGATCTTTTTGGCCCAGGCGATGATGTCGCGTTTGTCGAGACCGATGCACGGGCGAAATATGCTCTGCCTCGTGGTGGACGACACCGCCGCCAAGTTCTCCAGTGTCTGCGAGGCCACCTGGCCGAGCGATTCGCCGGTCACAAGCCCAAGGCACTGGTGCGCCTCGGCCAGCGACGCCGCGATGCGGTACATCATGCGCCGGTACAGGACGACCCGGTTGGCGGGCCGGCAGTGGTCGCGTATGGCCACCTGCGCCTCCTCGAACGGCACCACATAGAGCCGCCCTTCCCCCTGATAACGGTTCAGCAAACGCGCCAGCCGCTCCACTTTGTCGAACCCGCCGCGGCCGAGAAACGGCTGGTTGTCAAAGAAAACGTAGTGAACCCTGCAGCCGCGGCGCGCCATCATGAACGCCGCGACGGGGCTGTCGATGCCGCCGGAAAGCAGGCAAAGCACTTCACCTGCGCTGCCCACTGGCAGGCCGCCCAGGCCGGGATGACGGTTGTCGAACACCACGGTCTCGTGCTCTCCCACTTCAATTTCAAGGACGAAATCCGCGTGCTTGATGTCCACCGTGAGTCCTTCCGGAGCCAGCCGCTGCATGATGCGGGAGCCGACCTCGAAATCGATCTGCGGGGACGTCTTGTGGAACGACTTGTCGGAGCGCTGGGAACGGACGCAAAACTTGAGCGCCCCGGCAGCGTGCAGGCGGGGAGCAATCCTCTCGATGCCCACCGAGGCCATGGCGTCGAACTCCCGCTCCACCGGCACTCCCACGCTCACCGAAGCGATGCCAGGAACGCGGGTGAGGCGCCGGGCGCATTCCGCCGAGTGCTCCTGGTCGGTGTCGACAAGAATGCGACCGTGTGGAACGCGGTAACGCGGTGGCCCGAGGCCATCCAAGGCGCGTTTGATATTGGCGAGCAGGCAGTTCTCGAAATACCGGCGGTTCCTTCCCTTGAGACCGATCTCGTCGTAACGCACCAGCAGGGTCCTCGCTTCGCTCATCGCGCCGCCGCTTTCTCTTTGAAGGTGGGGTACAGCGCCCGGTAGGCGCGGGAAAATTCTTCGAGGAAACGATCCACATCGTCGAGAGTATTTTCCGGCCCGAAGGAAACCCGCAGGCTGGCGCGCGCCTCCTCCTCGCCGCGGCCGATGCCGGTGAGAATACGCGACGGCTCTTTGGACTGGGCGCTGCAGGCGCTGCCGAGCCCCACATAGATGCCTTTTTCCTCAAGGTGATGGAGCAGCACCTCGCCCTCCACCGGTGGGAAACTGAAGTTGACGATCGCCGGCGACTGGCGCGCTGTGTCGTCCTCGGCTAGGGAATTAAAGAGAACGTGAAGTTCCGGCAGCCGTTGGGCCTGCTCGCGCAATCCGTCGATCAGCCGGCGGCTCAAGGCTCTGAAGCGCGCCTCGTTTTCCGCCGCCCGGGCGATGGCCCGTTCCAGCGTTTTCGCCAGGCCCAGGATGAGGGGCACCGGCAGCGTGCCAGAGCGCACGCCATGCTGCTGCTTGCCGCCATGAATGAGGGGCGTGAGTCGGAGCCTCGCATCATAGACCAACAGGCCGATGCCCTTCGGGCCGTTTATCTTGTGGGCGGAGAGCGAGTACCCCGCCACCCGGTCCCAGGGCATGTCGACCAGGGGCCTTTTCCCCACCGCCTGCACGCCATCGAGAAACAGGCGCGTGGCCGGCGAGGCCGCCTCAAGCGCCCGGACGAGCGGGGCGGGATCGTTCACCGACCCCAGCTCGTTGTTGACGTGCGACAGGCACAAAAGCCGCACGCGCTTTTCGGCCAGCACGCCGAGCGACTCAAGCCCGAGGCGCCCCTCGACCTGATGCTCAAGCAACGAAACCGGAACATTACCCGTTTCGGCGAGAGGGGCAAGCGTTTCCGTGACGCTTGGGTGCTCAAGGCCA
>CP070799.1:1182876-1185957 GCA_020343535.1 Nitrospinaceae bacterium
GTTGATCTGGTTCACCACCAACTGAAATTCCGTCAGTTTCGCCCTGAGGTCGTTGAACGCTTTGAGCCGGAAATCCTCGAAGGCTTTTTTCGTCTCCATCAGGTTGACTGGCCGTCGCTGCAGCGCCACCAGCTTGGTGATCAGGTCCGCGGTATCGAGGCCGGAGCTCAGGCTGACGAGCGAGTTTGTATCCATGGCACTCTTGGCAAGAGGTTGAATTATAAGATACCCTTGTTTTCCTATCGGCCCTGGGCCGGCAAACTTTAGCGGCCGCCGGTGTTTGCGGCTCCCCATTCCTCCGTGTTGGGGCGCCGCCGAAGCGGGCAAAAATAATTGGCATGCGGAACAAGCGGTGGTACAGTGATGCCATCCATGCCGCAGGCGATCGTTCAATTCCTTTTAAAAGGATATTGAAGCTCATGACCGAACAATTCGATCTATTCCAGCCGCCCGAAGAAAAAGCCGTCGAAAAGGCGCCGAAGGAGCCGCGGGTGCTCTATTTCGATCTGGAAACGCAGAAGAGCGCCGATGAGGTCGGCGGCTGGGGCAACATCCACCTCATGAAGCTCGCCGTCGGCGTGGTGTGGGACAGCCTGGACAAGCAGCACCACGTATACCTCGAACATGAGGCGAAGGCGCTGGTCGATAAGCTGCGAAGCGCGGCTCTGGTGGTGGGGTTCAACGTCATCGGTTTCGACTACACCGTGCTGCAGCCCGAAGCCTCCATCGACCTGCAGGACCTTAAAACCTTCGACATGCTGGTTGATATCAAGAAGAAGCTCGGCTTTCGCCTGAGCCTCGACCATCTGGCCGGGCATACCCTGAACGCGAAGAAATCCGCCGACGGCCTGGTGTCGCTCCAGTGGTACAAGGATGGCAAGATCGACAAGATCGTTGAATACTGCAAGCAGGATGTTAACGTCACGCGCGATCTGTTTCTGTTCGGCCAGGAAAACGGCTTCGTCCGCTACCAAAGCCGCTCCGGGAAAACCATGGAACTGCCGGTGGATTGGAAGATCGAGCAGTTGATCTGACGCCGCACGGGCCGAGCGCCCCACCCCTCCCCCAAAATACCCTTGTCCCGCAGATGGCCGCCGCGCCACGAATTTTTTAGCATGCCCGCGCGGGCATTCCTGAGTTGGGCGCCGCGTGCGGCTCAGGCGGGCTAAAGATACCCGCTTTGGGCGAGCGCCTTCTGGATGGACGGTTTGACTTTTTCGGCGGGCAGGGTATCCAGGCATTCGCTGCGGCTTTGCCGGTGCCTGTCGCAGCCTTCGTGGCCGCATGGAACGCAGTCCCCCTCGCCCTGTATCAGATAGATGTTGCTGACCTGCTGGCTGCCCACCCGCCGGTAGGGGTTCGCGGCATCGGTGTAATTCGCCGGCCACGGGCCCCACTTTTCCGGCAGAGTGGGGCCGTATAGGGCGATGACGGGGGTACCCGTCGCCGCGGCGAGATGCGTGATGCCCGTATCGACACCGATGAACAGCTTCGCCCGTGAGATGAGTTCCGCCAGCGCCGCGAGCGATGGCCGGCCCGCGAGATTCAGGATCTTCCCGGGTTCCGGCAGGTGCATTCGCACGGCTTCGATGTAGTCATGTTCTTCCGTCCCCGGCCCTCCGGTGAACAGGAGGTCCAGGCCCAATCCCTGAAGGTGCCGAGCGATTTCAATCCACCCCTCGAGGGTCCATTGTTTGTAACGCCATTGAGGATGAATGTGCAGGACAGCATAACTTCTTCCCTCCCACTCCGGTGGGAGCGCCAGCTTGGAAACGGTGGGGCGCGGCGGGATCAGGGTCTGGAGGGCGGGAATGCCGAGCACTTTGGTGAAATTCAGAAGTTCGTGCACGGTATGGTTGTCGGCATCGTATTCCGTCCAGCCCTGGCCGAAAATGCGCTTCCACCACCCCTTGCCGGGTTTTTTATTCACCATCAACACGCGCACCGGGGCGGCCAGGATGGCGTAAAAATTCCGGCGGTTGCCCGACTGCGGCACCAGCGCGAGGTCGTATTTCCTGAACAGCGATTTCCACAGGGGCCAGTAATCCCGCGGCGCCGGTTTCATCGGCGTGGGGATCACCCGGTCGATATCGGGGTTGCCCTCGAGCAGGGGCGCGGTGTGGCTGTAAGCCAGGACATCGATGTCCGCGTCGGGGTACGCGGCACGCAGACAGTGGATCAGGGGAGTGGTGGCCATGAGATCCCCAAGGTAGCGCATGGAGATCACCAGGATGCGCCCAGGGCTCTTCTTTAAATGGATGGATTTGTGCATTGAGAGGTCGCCTGCCTGTCATCCGCCCGGCGCATTTCCAGCCGGGTCGATTGCCCGTTTCTTTTAAGCACCTTAGCAAAAGCAGAAAGAATAATCCACGGCCCGGCGGCACGTTCCCGGCGGGTTCATTCTTGCCGCCTCAGGTTGTAATAGATCCGGGTGCTTTCGCCGCGCTCGCTGATAAGAATCGAAAGTTCCCTGCCGCCTTGACGAAAGACGAGGAGCGGCGGCGGCGAAACGAGATCCCAACCCTCATGGTTCTGTTCCCCCTGGTAAAAATCACCCACCGACCGGCTGTTGTCGGGGGTGTAAGCCAGCCAATGGCCCACCTGCTCGCCGGAGGTAACGGGCAGGGCGTTCACCTCGCCAATGCCGGGGTAGGGACGAATGATTTGGCGGATTGTGTCGAGGCCTCGACGGTCTCCGGCGGAGTTGTGGATGAGCAGGAGGGCAAGGAGAAAAAAACAGAATGCTCCTGCCTCGGCCAGAAAGCGAAACGGATTGTAGCTGCGATCGACGAATCCTAGAAAACCGGACAGGAGAAACAAGAACAGGACGAAAGCGAACGGTCCGGTGAACCGGCCATCCAGGTCGCCCAGCCAAAGGTACGCACCGCCAAGCGCCAGGCCGAGACCTGCAAGAATATTTATCTTTAGACGCACCCGTGCCTCCCTTCGCTCGTCCGGAGGCTCGCCGGCCCCGACGTTTGATTATTTCATAAGCCGGCGCAAAGTCCAAACCGGGCGGCCGGGTGGCTTGTGTTTAAAGAGCTGGGGTTCAATGGATTGAATGCGGGAGTGGGGCCTTTT
>CP070799.1:1186057-1189131 GCA_020343535.1 Nitrospinaceae bacterium
CCGCTATCGCCGGCCAGGTAAGCCCCTTCGGGAATGCGGACCATCCCAGCCGGTTCGGCCGCCCACACGGCCCCCGCCGCGGCCAGCACTCCCATAAGAGCAACCATCCCCGACGCTTCGCGCGGGGCCCGTGGCCAATTCAATGCTTTGCTCGTTTTCAATTCACTCGGTCCCGCACGTTCTGTCGAGAATGAAATAAACCGGACAAAACCCGGTGAAAGCGCTTTGTACGAGCGTGAGGCCAAGCAGACCTGGCACCAGAAGCCAGACCGGGTCCACCCAGTAACCGAGCGCCGATCCCCCCGCGGCCACCGCCCCGGCGATACCATCGTGGATTCGTCTCTTGCGATTCATCGCTGTCACCTCCTCTATAACCCAGAGTGGTTCATTGATGCTGCGCCGGCGGGATTGCCGACGGCTTATTATAACCCACCCCCCCCCCACCACGCATGCCGGCTTCCGGCCCATTTCCGGCGGATTTTGCTTTTTTTGAAACTCCTGGCATGGCATATTGATGCTACTCTGATTTTGCGGACAACCCCGATGGCCACTCGGCATGACAAGGAAAATTTCTCCATCTTCGACTGGTTCGCGGTCGGACTTGGCGTGCTGGTGGTGGGCTTTATTTTATTCATTCTCCTCTGGCCCTTCATCGACCCGACGCCGGAGCGATCCTCGTCGATAAAGCAGAACATCGAATCGCTCGGCAGCAAATAACCGCGAACCGCCGGCGCGCGGCAAGGCCGGGCCGGATGGAAAATTCTTCGCTGGTATTCCAGACCCAGGTCAAGTATTATCCTTCCGATAGTGATCTATCGTAATTTTTTCAATTCATTTGACCGACTACCATGCCCCGGATCCTGCGCCTGGTGCTCGACGTTCTCAAGCCCCGGCATCCCAGCTCCCTCGAATTCGCGAAAGCCATCGCCGCGAACGGTGAGCATTGCCACCGCGTCAAACTGAGGGTGGAGGAGATGGATGAAAAGACCGAATCCGTCACCCTGACCATCGAGGGCGAAGCCCTCGATTTCGACGCCATCGAAGCCGCGATCACCGATCTCGGCGGATCGCTGCACAGCATCGATGAGGTCGAGGTGGATGGCGGGGAATCCCCTTCCCGGTAGCGGGCTCGCGGGCAGGATGAATCATGACCCTTTGGCGGCGCATCGAGTTTCTGCTTCATATCAGCCGCGCCCATGGCATCGCCCGTCGGTACTTCTTCACCAACGGGTACGACGGCGCCCTGACCCAGCTGGGCGTGAACATGGGTTTTTACGGGGTGGAACCCGTGCCCGCCTCGGTGGCGCTCGGCGCGTGCATGGGGGCCGCGGTGGCGCTCTCCATCAGCGGCCTCACCAGCGCCTACATCAGCGAGTCCGAGGAGCGCAAGAAAGAACTCGCCGACCTGGAAAGCGCCCTGGTCGCCGATCTTGGCGAAACCGGCTATGGCCAGGCCACGCGCTGGGTGCCGCTGTTCGTCGCCGGCGTGAACGGGCTCTCCCCGCTCCTTGTCTCGCTGTTCATCATGATTCCCTACGGCATGGAACTGTATGGGATGCCCATCGCCGCTTCGCCGGAACGCGCCGCCATCGCATTCGCATTCATTGCCATTTTTCTGCTGGGCGTTCTCCTCGGACGGGTGGGCGGAACCTTCTGGCTATGGACGGGCCTGCGCGCGCTTCTCATCGCCGCGGTCACCGGCGGCATCATTCTCGTGTTGCCGTGACGCCGGCCCCGCGGCGAAACCTGGATCTTAGGGAGAAACTCCTTGAGCAATAACTCTTCACAAAATTCCATCGCGGTTCAAAAAGCTTCGGGAGAGCGGGAGACCTTTTCCGAAAAAAAACTGCTCGCGTCACTGGGGCGCTCAGGCGCATCGGAGGAATTGGCCCAGCGTGTGATTCGCCTGGTAAAGCAACAGGCCCGCCCCGGCATCACCTCGGCGAAAATCTACCGCCTTGCCTTCGGCCTGCTGCACAAGGAAGCGCGCCATCTCGCGGCGCGCTACAGCCTGAAACAGGCGATCATGGCGCTCGGCCCATCGGGCTACCCTTTCGAGCGCATCATCGCCGCCTTGTTCGCGAAACAGAACTATTACACCGAAGTCGGAGTCAACCTTCAGGGCGCCTGTGTCGGACATGAGGTTGATGTCATCGCCACGCGCCCCGGCCATCGCCTGTTCGTGGAATGCAAGTATCGCAATAACCACGGCAATAAATGCGATGTAAAAGTGGCGCTCTACGTACACGCCCGCGCCATGGACCTCGGCAAAAACGCGGACCTTGAGCCCTTTCAGGAATTCTGGCTGGCCACCAATGCCAAATTCACCCGCGACGCCATCCAATACGGCCAATGCGCCGGGCTCAAATTACTGAGCTGGGATTATCCTGAAAGGAATGGCCTGCGGGAACGCATTCACTTGAGCCAGATCCACCCCATCACCTGCCTCACCACGCTCAAGGTGCGTGAAAAGCGAGATCTTCTCAAAAGAAACATTGTTCTGTGCACTGAACTTGCGGAAAAACCGCACCTGCTCGATTCGCTGCGCCTCAAGGAAGCGGCTCGGCGGCGGGTTCTCAGAGAAATCAACGACCTCCAGGAAATCTAGAAATTTCAAGGAACGGCCTTCGGGGGGAACCTTTCATGCGCGAAGATGGAAATTTCAAAACCTGGATATGGGCTTTCGCCGCTGGTTTTTTACTCGCCCTGCCCATGCTGTATTTCGACTACGGAGAATCGGACCACCCCGAGCTCGACCAGGCGGTGCGCGCCGTTCGCTTCCTCTCTTCGCCGAATCAGATCAAGCGGTCTTCGTTCTGGATGATCCAGGAGGAAAAGACGCCGGGGCGGTTCGTCGAGTGGATGTTTTCGCCCCTCGGCTCCGCCGTATGGGCGCCCCCCGGCCAATCCACCGGCCTGCCGCCCGGAGCGGCGAAGCAAGCGCGGGGCGCGGCATGCTCGTCGCCGAGGCCTACGAGAACCCCGCCGAGGCCCCGGTGTTCGTCAAGGAGTGGAGTTTCCTGAAAGAGAGGAGACGGTAGTTCCGGGCGATTCGGCCCGCGCCAATCCCACGG
>CP070799.1:1189231-1192290 GCA_020343535.1 Nitrospinaceae bacterium
ACCTCGACCACCTCGTCACCCTCGACCTTATCCATGCCCGCGCCCGCCTCGCCCGCGCCATGCAAGCAACCCAATGCCGACTCGCCGAAACCGGCAGGATGGACCTGCGTCAAGCGAGGAACCCCGAGCTGGTCCTCGACGGCCAGCCGGTGGTGGCCAACTCCATCACCTGGGACGAGGCAACGCGGGTGATCATCATCTCCGGCCCCAACACCGGCGGCAAGACCGTCACCCTGAAAACCATCGGCCTCATGTCGCTGATGGCGCGCGCCGGTTTGTTCCTGCCGGTGGCGGAAGGCTCGCGCCTGCTGTTCTTTCCCGAAGTGTACGCCGACATTGGTGACGAGCAGAACATCCAGCGCAAGCTCTCCACCTTTTCGGGGCACCTGGAAAAAATCATTTGCATCCTCGCGGACGCGCGGCCCGGCGCCCTCATCCTGCTCGACGAGCTCGGCATCGCCACCGACCCCATCGAAGGCGCGGCGCTGGCCGAGGCGATATTGATCGAACTCAAAAGAAAAAACATGATGACCCTCGTCTCCACCCATTACCTGTCGCTCAAGACCCTGGCGCAAACCCAGCAGGGCTTCGCCAACGCCTGCACCGAGTTCGACCCCGACACCCTGACGCCCACCTACCGGCTGATCTTCGGCGTGCCCGGCCAGAGCGCGGCCCTGGAAACCGCGCAGCGCCTCGGCCTCGACCCCGCCGTCATCCACCGCGCGCGGGCGATCTACGAGGAGAAAGACCACCGCGCCGAGACGCTACTCTCGGAACTCACGGTCCAGCGCCTTCGGCTGGAAAAACAATACGACGAAGCCAGGGAAAAAGCCCGCGACGCCGCCCGCTGGGAGGAGGAGCAACGCCGCCTCAAGGACGCCCTCGAGGAAGAACAACGCGCCTTCGAGACCGGCCGGGCCCGGCGACTCAAAACAGCGGTGCAAGAAGCGAAAGGGGAAATTCAGCGGCGGCTCAGGGAACTCTCCGGGCAAAAAGAACCCAGGCGGCTGAAAAAGGCCGCCCAGGCCATTGCAGCGCTGGCACGGGAACCCGTCAGCGTGAAAATTCCCCCAGGCTGGGACGTGCCCTCCGGCCAGGTCCGCAAAGGCGACTCGGTGATGGTGGACGAATTCGGCACCATCGGCCGTCTGCTGGAGGACCCGGGGGGCAAGAAAAAGGTGCGGGTGGAAGTGGGGCGCTTCACGCTCATCGTCGAGACGAGCCGCCTGCGCGGCAAAAAAGGCGCGGCGGGCGCGGGCACACCCCACCCCAAGCCATCGAAGATAGAGGTGCACACCGACATCGAAGGCCAGGCCCGGCAAACGGTGGATCTTCGAGGCATGACCTCGGACGAGGCCATGATCGCCCTCGAGGATTTCATCAGCCAGGCCATCGCCCACCGGCTTGCGCGCGGCCGCATCATCCATGGCCACGGCATGGGGACGATCAAAAAACTGGCGCGTGATTATCTTGAATCCACGGGCGTGTGTCAGAGCTTCACCCCCGGCGGCCGCCAGGAAGGCGGCGACGGCATCACCGTGGTGGATTTTTATCCCTGGGATGTTTAAGGTTTATAATTTAATAATCAGCATGACGGCCCCGGCCGGGCGGCACGACGGCCCGGGCAAGGAGGTTTCAACATGACCATCAAAAGAGGTTTGTCCACGGCAATCCTATTGGCCGGCGTGCTCGCCGCAGCGCCTCTTTTCGCCGGCCCCACCATCACCCTGCGGGGAGAGCCCCTGACGCTGCTGGGCAAAACCGTGGCGGTGGGTGACCCCCTGCCCGTCGAAGCGCTCACCGCCAGCGGCCTGAAAAATTTCGACGCCGCCGGGCTCAAGGGCAAGGTCAGCGTGGTGAGCGTGGTCCCTTCCATCGACACCGCCGTCTGCGAAAAACAGACGCATATTCTGAGCGAGGAAAATGGCGGACTCGATCAAACCGCGAACCTGGTTACCATCAGCCGCGACCTGCCCTTCGCCCAGAAGCGCTTCGCCAAGGCCGCACACATGGAAAACATTCTTTTTCTTTCCGATTACCGGACGGCGGAATTCGGCAAGGCCGCGGGCCTGCTGATCGACGAGAGTCGCCTGCTGGCGCGGGCGGTGATGGTGCTGGACCGGCAGGGCGTGGTGCGCTACCTGGAAATCGTCCCCGACCTGGGCCAATTGCCGGACATGCACAAAGCCTTCGAATTCGCCCGCGGCCTGTAACGCCTGCATCAGTGAAACAAAGGCGAGAGCTCGTCGAACAAGGCTTTCGATTGCTTGAGCTTTTCCTCGTTGCCGAGAACGCAGACCGTGCCGGAATCCCGCAGCGTTTCAAACAGCCCGGCCAGCTTCCGGATGTCCTTGAGAGTGGTGCCCAGCAGTTGCTGCCGGTGCTTCTGCTTGAGGTCCCAGTCTTTTCCCGTCAGGTGCTCGATCATGGAGACCGACCCCTTACGGTCCGGCGTGAGGGGCGGGTCGAGCGACCCGATGCAACCGATGATGACTTTTTTGAGCTCGTCGCCGGTGAGATCGAGGTGGGCCAGGTGATCGGCGGTCCGATCGTAGATGTCCAGGGTTTCCTTGAGGTTGGGGTCGCGATAGGACACAAGGCCGTAATCGCCCGTCAGAAAATCAAAGGAATTGGAACTGCCATAAGCGCCGCCCTGCATGCGCACCTTTTCCCACAGGTAGCTGGTGCCGAGAAGCGACTTTAGCACGTTGAAACTTCCCGTGTATTCATAGCCCAGGTCGTACAGGTTGGCCCCCTTGCCCACATACTGCACCGTGCTGGCGGAAAGAAAGCCTTCGTTCCTTGGGGCAAGGTCGAACCGGAGCTTCACCGGCTCGGCCGGCGTGCCGGGCAGCGCCTCCGCCAGGGAGTTGATACGCGGTTCAAAGCGGGTGTAATCATCCGCTTCGGCGGTGATGTTGAACAGGGCGTTGCCGCGCGTGAAAACGCATTTGGCCACTTCGCCGAAAGCCGCCGCCACCTCGGCCGGGTCTTTCTCCGCCCTTTTCAACAGATCTTCCAGAAAACGGAAATAGGTGATGCCGTCGGTCAGTTCGTCA
>CP070799.1:1192390-1195447 GCA_020343535.1 Nitrospinaceae bacterium
CATTCTCATGGCGGGGGTGAGGAAGGCCCTGGCCGCGCCGCTTAGGCTGCTGCGTCTCATGCCGGTCATCCTTTATCACCTCAACCACTTCAAGGCGGATCTCCATCGGCTGCGCTCCGGCGACAGCTACCAGTTTGGAGCGCACGACAAAACATTCCACAAAGGTGTTTCCATCCTCCTCAACACTCCCTTCACCACCCGGCTGCACGACGACCCCGCCTTCGTTTCGGACGTCGACGCGCTGGAAGACTGGGAGGATTTTGAAGCCCTGGCCCAGTACGCCCGCCGGGCCGACCCGGAGCGCTCCCTGGCTGCCATCCACCCCATGGGGCGGGACCTTTTCCGCTTCAGGGAAGAAGGCATGCCCGCGCTCAAGAAGGAGCTGCCCCTCTACCGGGATTTTCCCGCCCACCTGAACGCCATCTTCCGCTCCCTGGAAATGGACCATGTGCCGTTCGACGCCGACGGCCGCTACACTTCCCCCGAGGCGGACACCCCAAGGCTGGCTCACGCCTACCGCTGGTACGAGGAGAAATGCCGGAAGCTGAACCAGGCCGGCGCGTCCCGGCTCTGACGCTCCCGGGCGCCGGGAACAGGCCGTTCTCCGGGCTTGAACTCAGGAAGTATAAGGATTAGAGTAGAAACTGGTGTATCCATTTCCGAGGAAGGTGCGGATGTCCATCCAGGAATTTTTCGCCATCGGCCGGTGGCGCAATGGCGAAAAAAGCGACGGGCGGGGCGAGCTCGATATAAAGGACAGTGGCCTGCTTGGGCGAACACGCCTCAAGCGGTTTCTCCTGCTTTCCCTGGCGATTCATCTGGCGGTCATCATCGCCCAGGGGCTCGTGCCTGTGAAGCCGGTGGTCACCAAACCGCTCAAGCCCATCCACGTCAAGTATGTCGAACCGAAAAAACCAGAAGCGGCGAGGCCGCGCGGCACCCTGGTCGATATTCCCGAGCCGAAGAAAACCGAAACGCCCCGTTCCGCCAACCTGCTCTCGAGCTTCGACAGCCGGGCGCATTCGAACATGAAAAAAAGCCGGGGGAAGGAATACCGCCGCCACAGGACCGTGGTCCCCAAAGCCGGCGGCCAGTCGGGAAACGCCAGCCAAACCCGGCCCAAAACCGAGAAGCCCATCGCCAAGCCGAAAGCCCCGCAAGCTCCTAAAAAAAGCGCCATCGCCCTGCCGGTGACGGAACAGGGAACCCGGCCATTGAGCGACACCCAGGAAGTCGAGGAAACCCAGACGCCAGAAACGAGCCGGGGCAAGGGCGGCGCAATGGCCCTGCTCGATGGATTCGATGCCGACAAGTACGCCTCCATCGACACGCAGACAAAAAACATCGAAGAGTCCGACGATGACGAGGCCATCTCGCTCGACACCGCCGAAACCAAATACGCCTCCTACTTCGCCCGCATCAAGCATCAGATCGAGAGGGTCTGGATCTACCCCAGCGAGGCTGCGCGGCGCGGAATCAAGGGCGAACTCACGCTCAAGTTCAAGATTTCCAAGGATGGCAATTTGATGAGCGTGCGCCTCATCGACGCTTCCGGCCACGAAATTCTCGATGAAGCCGCTCTCAAGGCGGTCAAGGAGGCGGCGCCTTATTATCCCTTTCCGGTCACCATCAAAAAGGAAAACCTCTCCATTGTCGCCACCTTTGTCTACAGCCCGGCGTACGGACTTTTATACCCTTAGCTAAAACCTGGAAGCGATCCGCCCCGGATTGCCCGGTTGCTTTAAAAGCCGCGGTCGATGCCCCGCCCCGATTCCGGTGCCGCCTTTGGTGGTTCCCTCCCCCTTCCGGAACTTTTTCCCCCTATCGCCAGCAAACCGCCCCGCAGGCCGGATAAACTAGGGAATTACAGCGCATTTGCCCACCCGGCTTGCCCCGCCGCAAGTATTTTTCGATAATTCATTTTTGAAATTTAAGGTTAGTGATTGATTTTTATGGGTTTTTTGCTATTATTATATTAACCATTAAAGTAACTGTATTTTGAAGCCGCCCCCCCGGTTTTCCCCCTGCGAATTCGCAGGCGAGTTTAAGAATCGACCGGGTGCAAGTAAGGCAACGAATATTAAGAGACCGGGCGGCCGCGAACGGCCAGTCGCCCGTTACCGATTTTAAGATCCAGTTAACCGACCTTAGTGAATGGAGCAATCAATGATAGACCGGAAAGCAATGGACCTGATGGTTGAGGAACTCAAAAAAAATCGCGCCGAGGGCCGGCCGGCGGTCATGCTGGTGGGAGCTGGATGCTCGGTGAAGGCGGGCATTCCCGATGCTCAGGGGATGGTCGCGGCGATTCAGAACCAGTTTCCCGGAGCCGCCGAAAAAGCTGCGAAAAAGGCCTATCATTCCATGGTGGCGGAGCTGACTGTAGACGAGCGAAGGCGGCTGCTGAAGAAATACACCGATCAAGCGAAGATCAACTGGGCCTCCATCGCTATCGCACTTTTAACCAAGAACGGTTTCCTCAACCGCGTTTTGACGACGAATTACGATGGCGTGCTGATGCGCGCGATGACCCTTGTGGACGAATATCCCGCGATCTACGATACCGCGGCGGCGCCGCTTGCCTGGAAGGACGCGCCGGCGCGCACGCTTCTGGTGCACCTGCACGGTCAGGAGATGGGCGCGGTGGAGTTGAACGCCGAAAAGGGTTACCGCGCCCTTTACGATTCGGTCGAAGCGCTGTTTGACAAGGCCGGTGAGCGGCCCTGGATCGTCGTCGGTTACCAGGGCCTGCACGACCCGGTGTTCAAGAGGCTGGTGGAGGTCCCTCGCTTCGAGCGCGGTCTCTATTGGGTGGGGCTGGGAGAAAACGAGCCGCCTAAACACGTGCTGGAGCACCTCCTCAAGAGGGACAAGGGCGCCTCTTACATCGGCGGCCACGACGCCGAAACGTTCCTGGTGTCGCTAGCGCAAAAGCTGGAAATTTTCCCGCCGGAATTTGTCTCCAAGCCCTACTCACAACTGGGCCGGGCGTTGAAAGCGGTGATGCCCTTCCCGCTTCCCGGCAACGCGGGCGAACTCAACGTGACCGACACCTTC
>CP070799.1:1195547-1198603 GCA_020343535.1 Nitrospinaceae bacterium
CCCTCACAGAATTTTCGGCGGGGTCCATCGCCTGGTTCCGCTTCGCCTTTGCGTTTGTCGTGCTCTTTTCGGTTCTTGCCTGGAAGCGCCAGGCGCCCCAGGCTGTCCTGTTTCGGCCCCCACTGGTCGGCCTGCTGGCCGGAGCGGCGCTCGCCGCCAATTATCTGGGCGTGACGCGGGCGGTGCATTTGAGCGGGCCCTCCAACGTCGCCATCCTGATCCAGTTCGCGCCGGTCATCCTGGTTCTTGTCGGCGTGCTGGTTTTCCGCGAGAGCCTGTCGAAGCGCCAGGTCCTCGGGCTCATGGTGGCGGTGGCTGGTTTCAGCCTGTTTTTCATCGACCAGCGCACCCATGTGGCGGAGATGAGCCTCTACTCCTCGGCCAACCTGTATGTCGGGTTCGCGGGGGCGGTGTGGGTGATCTACATGGTCTGCCAGAAAATCCTGAGCCGCGCGTTTGGCCCGCAGTTGCTCAACCTGCTGGTCTACGGCGTGGCCGCCATCGTGCTGGTACCGCAGGTGACCTGGGGGGATTTCGCCGGCGTCGACTGGGGGTACTGGTTGTTTCTGGCTTTTCTCGGTTTCAACACCCTGTTCGCCTACGGAGCCCTGGCCGAGGCGGTGAAGATCATTCCGATCACGCTGATCAGCATTCTCATCACGCTCAATCCGCTCATCACCCTGATGGCCATGCTGGTTTTTCCAGACTACAGTTTGGGCCGGCTGGCGCAGGACCCCACCGATACGCTGGGATACATTGGCGCGGTGATCGCGGTCGCCGGGGTCACCCTGGTGGTCGCCCGCCGCGGCAACGCTTCTCAGGGATAATCCAAGACTCAGGGCTTCACTGCGGTGAGGACGCCGGTGGGGATGGCGTCGATGCGAAAGGATCTTGCTTCGGCGAGCCCCGCCGAGGTCACCCAGCCGGTCATCTCGGCCAGCGGATGCGCCCGGCCTCCTTCTGTCAGCAGACCGATGTTTACGCTAAATATCGCGTCTTCCAGCGGGCTTGTGCCCCCTTCGTCGGTGGCGAAACCGTGGATGATCAGCCGCCCTTCCGGCTCCAGTGCGGCCGCCGCCCGCGCCACCAGGGCGCTTGCCATCTCCGCCGAGTACATGTGCAGGACATTGGCGAGGAGCACGAGGTCGTATCCCGTGCCGAGGTCGCCCTGGTTGAAATCCCCCGTCTGGGTGGTGACGCGGTCTTCGAGCTTGTAGCGGCGGATGTAGTCTCTCGCCACTTCGAGCACCGGGGCGATGTCGAACACGGTGGCCTGCAAGGCAGGATGCAGGCGCGCCCATTCCAGCGCATAGGTGCCCGGGCCGCCGCCCACGTCGAGCATGCGCCGGGCCTGCCCCAGGGGAACGGCGCGGGCAATCATCCCCGTCGCTTTCACAGCCTTGTCGTGCATGGCGTCGATGAAGGCGCGCATGCGCTCCGGATCGCCGCCGAGCATGTCCATAACGCTTGTGACATTGTGCCCGCTGCCGATGTACTGCGGAAGTTCCATCCAGGCTTTTTGCAAGTCGGCCATGAGCGCAATCCATTGGCCGAGGTAGCGCTCGCCGTCCCTCTGAAGGAACTTTCTCCAGCCTTCGGGCAGATAAAATCGGTCGTCCTCCTTGGCGACAATGCCCATTCCGGTGAGGACGTTCAGAAGCCGGAGCGAGGCCTGCGGATCGAGGTCGAGTTTTTTCGCGATCTTAGGTGCGGCGGCCGGCTTCTTGAGTTCGTCGAACAGGCCGAGTCCGCTGGCGGTCATGAGCGCCGTCGCCGGCTGAAACCCGTTCAGAATTCCCGCGATCTGTTTTTCATAGTCCATTGAATATCCTTTGCGTGAAAAGAGAGGGAACCTCATTTTAACAGGAAGAGGAACTCCAATAAATCGCGTAGATCTTGGTTACTCCCGCGGTTCTTCGGGAGCGCGGGCGAAGACGAGCAGGTGGCAGAGCGGCTGGCCGCCTAGAATTTTCAAGGACTGGTGCTTGGCGATGAGGCCGGCCGTTGCCGGCAGACTCGTGGTGCGCAACGATGTTAACCCGGCCCCGCGGGCGGCTTCCTGAAAATGGTCGAGGGGGCGGACGATGTTGCACAGCACTCCGAACGGCCGCCGGGTGCAAACGGCGAGGGCGCCCCGGTCCAGGGGCTCGATTTCAATCCTGTCATAAAGGGCCGGGTTGGTCTGGCATTCGGGGTCGCCCACGACGAGATGAAACTCGCCCCTCGGTTTCAGGCAGCGGTGGATGCGGGAAAATGCGCCGTTAAGGTTCTCGATGTGCTCGAACACCATCACCGCCACCACGCGGTCGAAAATTTCCTCGGTGGGAAACTTTTCAAAGGGCCCCTCGAAGACCGGAACGTCCGGGTGGAGCTGCCTGGAAACCGCCGCACTTTTTGCCGAAGGTTCGACGCCCTTGATTTTCGAAGTGCCCAGGCTCTTGAACAAACCGAACAGGCGCCCCGTGCCCGAACCGATTTCAAGAAGCGACCGCCCCGCAAGGTTGCCCAGGGAAGTTGCGATGCTTTCCCTAAAAAAACCTCCCGAGGGCGAGGCCTCGCGGCCGACGCTCAGCCAATCGAGCGCGGGGCCGTCGTATTGCCTGGGGTTCGCGGCTCTCTGGACCAGCTTGCGGTCGCTCATTGAGGCTCCTGATGTTCGGGGACGGGGTTCAGGTACGGGATTTCATCGCGCGGTCGATCTCCCTCTGGGCCTCCCTCTTTTTCAGGGTGTCGCGCTTGTCGTGCAGTTTTTTGGCGCGGGCCAAGCCCAGCTCGGCCTTGGCCTTGCCGTCCTTGAAGTACAGTTTCAGACAGACCAGCGTGTAACCCTTTTCGCGGGTTTTGCCGATGAGTTTTTCGATCTCCTTCTTGTGCAGCAGCAGCTTTCTCGGGCGCATCGGGTGATGGCTGAATTGGCTGGCCGGTGCATAGGGGTTGATGTGGCAATTTAACAGCCACACTTCGCCTCGTTCCACTTGGGCGTGGCTGTCGGCAAGGTTGGCCTTGCCTTCGCGCAAGGATTTGACCTCGGTGCCCTTGAGCACGATCCCCGCCTC
>CP070799.1:1198703-1201743 GCA_020343535.1 Nitrospinaceae bacterium
TCGGTCAACTGCACGTCGACGATGGCCTTGATCTGATCCCGGCTCAGGTTACGGAACAGCACGATGTCGTCGATGCGATTAAGAAATTCCGGCCGGAAGTGGTTGCGCAACTCGAGCCGGACGGCTTCCTGCACACGCTCGTATTCCTCCTCCCAGATCGCCTGCGCCTCCCGCGCCCCAGCCGATTCGAGCTCGGCCGCTTTCTGGCCGGCCTCCTGAATCAGCTTGCCGCCGATGTTCGAGGTCATGAGCACCACCGTGTTCCTGAAATCCACCGTCTTGCCGTGACCGTCGGTCAGCCTGCCTTCGTCGAGGATCTGCAGGAACAGGTTGAACACGTCGGGGTGCGCTTTTTCGATCTCGTCGAAGAGGATGACGGAGTAAGGTTTGCGGCGCACATGCTCGGTGAGATACCCGCCCTCCTCGTAGCCGACGTAACCGGGCGGCGCGCCGATCAGCCGCGCCACCGAGTGCTTCTCCATGAATTCGGACATGTCGATGCGCACCATCGCCTGCTCGTCATCGAATAGAAACTGCGCCAGCGACCGCGCAAGTTGGGTTTTACCCACGCCCGTAGGGCCGAGAAACAAAAAGGTGCCGATGGGCCGGGTAGGCTCGCTTAAGCCCGCCCGCGACCGGCGAATGGCGTTGGAGACCAGGCGCACGGCGTCATCCTGGCCGACGACGCGCTTCTTGATAGCATCCTCCATGGTGACCAGGCGCTGCTTTTCCGATTGCAGCATGCGCTCGACCGGGATGCCCGTCCAGCGGGCGACGATGGAGGAGATCTCCTGCTCCCCCACCTCTTCGTTGAGCATGCGCCTTTCCTTGCCTAATTCCGAAAGCTTTTTCTCCAGGTTCTCGGATTCCCGCAGGAGCCTGGGCAGCGTGCCGTACTTGAGTTCCGCCGCCTGCTCGAGCCGCCCTTCCCTCTCGGCGTTCTCGCTTTCGCGGCTGGTCCGCTCGATGGTCTCCTTGAGCGCCCGCTTTTCCTCGATGAGTTTTTTCTCTCCCTTCCACTGATCCTGCATGGCGTCGGAGGTTTTTTTAAGCGCCTCGATCATTTTATTGATGCGTTCCATCCGGTCGCGCGATTCCCGGTCCTTCTCCTTCTTGAGCGCCTCGCGCTCGATTTCGAGCTGCGTGATGCGGCGGCGGTTCTCGTCGATCTCCGCCGGCAGCGAATCGATCTGCATGCGCAGGCTGGAGGCCGCTTCGTCGATGAGGTCGATGGCCTTGTCCGGCAGAAAGCGGTCGGCGATGTAGCGGTGCGACAACTTGGCCGCGGCGACGATGGCGGCGTCCTGAATGCGGACCCCATGGTGCACCTCGTATTTTTCCTTAAGCCCGCGCAAAATCGAGATCGTGTCCTCGACGCTCGGCTCGCCCACGATTACTGGCTGAAACCGGCGTTCGAGCGCTGCATCCTTCTCGATGTGCTTGCGGTACTCGGCGAGCGTGGTTGCGCCCACGCAGTGCAACTCGCCCCTCGCCAGCGCGGGTTTCAGCATATTGGATGCGTCCATCGAGCCCTCGGCGGAACCCGCGCCGACGAGGGTGTGCAGTTCGTCGATGAACAGGACGATCTCGCCCTCGCTGTTGTTGATTTCCTTGAGCACCGCTTTCAGGCGATCCTCGAATTCGCCGCGGTACTTGGTGCCAGCCACCAATTGGGCAAGATCGAGCATGAGGATGCGCTTGTCCTTCAGCCCTTCGGGCACGTCCTGATGGTAAATGCGCTGGGCCAGCCCCTCGACGATGGCGGTTTTGCCCACTCCCGGCTCGCCGATGAGCACCGGGTTGTTCTTCGTGCGGCGGGACAGGACCTGGACCACCCGGCGGATCTCCTGGTCGCGGCCAATCACGGGATCGAGCTTGCCGCCGCGCGCCCGGGCGGTGAGATCGATGCAGAATTTCTCCAGCACCTGGTACTTTGATTCCGGATTTTGATCGGTGACGCGCTGGCTGCCGCGAAGCGCCAGCAGCGCCTTGAGCACCGTATCCCGGGTAAGCCCCAACGATTTGAAAAGGCGGCCCGGCGGCGTGCCAGTTTTCGTGGCCACCGCAAGAAATATGTGTTCGGCGCTCAGGAACTCATCTTTCATTTGCTGCGCCTCGACAAAGGCCTGATCGACGATCTCCTTCAACACCTGGGAGAGGTAAGGCTGCGCCGAAGATCCCTCGACTTGCGGCAGCTTGGCAATCCGGCCGTTCAATTCCGTTTCCAGGCGAGCGGGGTCCACCCCGACGCGGCGAACCAGTGCCGGGCCAATCCCATCGGGGTCCTGCATGAGGGCGAGCAGCAGGTGCTCGCACTCGATGGCCTGCTGCTTGCGCTGGTCGGCCAGGGTCTGCGAGGCGGTGAACGCCTCCTGAAGTTTGATGGTCATTCGGTCGAAACGCATAATTCACTCCCGGGATAATTTAAATGCCACTTTGGATTAAATGGGATGAGGGGGAATGAATGTCAAGGGGCTTTGGGGGCGGAGGGGGGAGTAAAAAAAATCCCCCGCCTTGCCAAGCGGGGGGTGGGGGGGGAGATCGCGGCAGTTTTCTACTGTTCCTCCAGCCAGCGCTCGGCCTCAAGGGCCGCCGCGCAGCCGGTGCCAGCGGCCGTGACCGCCTGGCGGTATTTATGATCGTGAACATCGCCGGCGGCGAACACCCCTTCCACGCTGGTCCTTTGAGTGCCGGGCTGGATAATGATATAGCCGGTGCCGTTAAGTTCAATCTGCCCCTTGAACACCTCGGTGTTGGGCGTGTGACCAATGGCGTAAAAAATGCCCGCCACCTCAACATCCCTCGCTTCGCCGGTCTTGACGTTTTTAAGACGCGCGCCGGTGAGATAATCTTCACCGAGGGCGTCTTCCAACACCGTGTCCCAGAGGATCTCGATCTTGGGGTTCTTAAGCGCCCGTTCCTGCATGATCTTGGAGGCCCGCAGTTCATCGCGGCGGTGGACGAGATAAACGGTGCTGCCGAATTTGGTCAGATAGCTGGCTTCCTCGACGGCGGTGTCGCCCCCGCCGATGACCATGAG
>CP070799.1:1201843-1204877 GCA_020343535.1 Nitrospinaceae bacterium
GGGTAATGCTTGTCGTCCTTCAATAAGACATTGTACCGGGGCTGATGCTTTTTGATGAAGTTGCTTTCTAGGATCAGCGCCTCGGCCTCGGAGGCGGTGGTCAGGAACTTGATGTCCCGCACTTTTTTGAGGAACACCCGCGTCCGCGGGTGCAGGTGGCGCGAGTTTTGAAAATACGAGCGCACCCGCGAGGCGAGGGACTTGGCTTTGCCAATATAAAGAATTTCATCGCCGCTTCCGCGCATGATATATATTCCGGGAAGCTTGGGAATCGACTCGATGATTTCGGATAAATGCTTTTGCACGCGCATCCTGATGTTGTTCGCGGCGAGGCCGCGAAAGCTTTTAATATCCACGATCCGGGAAATGCCCCTGGAATTGATTATACTTAATCTCCTGCCAGGGTCTCCACCGGGATTCTTTTCACATTATGATGGATCACTAAAATGAACGTCTTTCATTCCATCCGCCGATTGTGCTTCCGCCTGGCGTGGGCGGCTCTGCTGCTTTACGCCGGGACGCCTTCGCCGGTGTCCGCCGCGGCGCTCGTTTACGGCGCCGACGCGGAAGGCGGCGCGCCCTACATTTTTCCCGATCCCCAAAACCCCGAACACCTGATCGGCTTCGAGGTCGACTTGGCGGAGGCCCTCGCCCGTGAGATGGGGAGAAGCGCCAGGCACGCGCAAACCGATTGGGATTCGCTGATCCCGTCTCTGGTGCGCGGCGATTTTGATATCGCCCTGAACGGAATCGAATGGACCGAGGCGCGCGAGCGCAAGGTCGCCCTTTCGCGGCCCTACTACATCTATTCGCAACAGCTAGTGGTGCGCGCCGGCGACCCGTCGATCCAATCCTTCGCCGATGTTTCGGGCAAGCGCGTGGCAACGCTCAAGGGCACCGCCGCCAACGACCTGCTGGACGAAACACCGGGCGCCCAGCCGGTGCTGTATGAAGGCCAGGTGGAACCCTACCGCGACCTGGCGCTCGGGCGCGTCGACGCGGTCCTGCTCGACACCCCCATCGCCGCTTACTACGCGCGCTCTCAGCCGGGCCTGCGTTACGCGGGCAAACCCCTCGCGCCGGGCAAATACGTCATCGCCATCCGCAAGGGGGACACCGCTCTCCTCGCGGGGATCAACGCCGCCATCGCCTCGTTGCTCGACTCCGGGGAATTGCATAGGATCTACGCGCGCTGGGGTTTGTGGAACGAGGCCCAGCGCGGACTGGAAAATCCGGCCCAGGCTCCCGCTGTAAGCGAAAAGAGCGCCGAGAGCCTCTGGTTTTTTCTGCCGCTGCTCGCCAGGGGCGCGTGGGTCACCCTTGTGCTTTCGCTGATCGCCATGAGCCTTGCCATCACCCTTGGCCTGGTGCTCGCCTTGATGCGGCGGCTGGGCGGCCCGCTGCTCAGGCCCCTCGCGGTCGGCATCATCGAGTTCATCCGCGGCACGCCGCTCCTGTTGCAGTTGTATATTATTTACTACGGGTTGCCCGGCATCGGCATCCGTCTGGACGCGTTCACCGCCGCGGTGCTCGGGCTCGGCATCAATTACGCCGCTTACGAAACGGAGATCTACCGCGCCAGCATCGATGCGGTTCCACACGGCCAGACCGACGCTGCGCTTTCCCTGGGGATGACGCCCTGGCTGTTGTACCGCCGCATCCTGATCCCGCAGGCGGTGCGCACCGCCCTGCCGCCGATGACCAACGACTTCATCGCGCTGCTCAAGGATTCGTCGCTGGTGTCCATCATCACCATCGTGGAGCTGACAAAAAGCTATAATATGCTCGCGGTTTCCTCCATGCGCTTTCTCGAGCTGGGCCTGCTGACGGCGGCACTCTATCTGTTGATGTCGTTTCCGCTATCGCTGCTCTCCTCGCGGCTGGAAAGGCGGCTCGCACCCTCATGATCGCCTGCCTGGGTATCGAAAAACGCTTCGGCGAAAAAACCATTCTCAACCGCATCGGCTTCGAGGTCCCGCGCGGCGAGGTGGTGGTCGTCATCGGGCCGTCAGGCAGCGGCAAGAGCTCGCTGCTAAAATGCATCGGCGGGCTGTCGCCCTTCGACCGCGGCCTCGTTCGAATTGGCGAAACGAAGATTCACGGCTCGCTCTCGCCCGAGGGGCCGCCGTCGGCCGCCACTCTGCGCGAGCTCCGGCTCAAGGCCGGCATGGTGTTCCAGCAATTCCACCTTTTTGCGCACATGACCGTCTTGCAAAACGTCATCGAAGCGCCCATGCAGGTGCTCGGGCTCACGCGAAAGCAGGCTAAGCGCCGGGCGGAGCAGGTTTTGATGAAAGTGTCCATGGGCGGTTTGGCCGGACGCTATCCCGCCTCGCTCTCCGGCGGCGAACAGCAGCGCGTGGCCATCGCCCGCAGCCTCGCCATGCAGCCGCAGTGCGTCCTGTTCGACGAGCCCACATCGGCGCTCGACCCGGAAACCGTGGGTGATGTCCTCGGAGTCATGAAGGAACTCGCGCGCGAGGGGATGACCATGCTGGTGGTCACGCATGAGATGAGCTTCGCCCGGGAAGCCGCCGATCGCGTTTTGGTGCTCGACGCCGGGGCGCTCATCGAAACCGGGACCCCCGAAAAAATTTTCCGCGCACCCGACCACGAACGCACTCGTGCCTTTTTAAAACGAGTGCTGAACCACTGAGAGCACGGTTTCCCAAGACGGGCGGGAGGCCGGCAAAAATGCCATTTGATAACCGGTGGGTCTCGGGATATACTTTCGCGTTAATGAACATGCCGACCAACAACAAGCGAGGTTTCTGGGCCACCCGGATGGGTTTTATCCTCGCTGCGTCGGGCTCGGCCATCGGTCTTGGTAACGTCTGGAAGTTCCCCTACGTCACCGGGCAGAATGGCGGCGGTGCGTTCGTCCTTTTGTACCTGGTATGCATCTTCCTAATCGGCCTGCCCATCATGCTGGCCGAATTCACCCTCGGGCGGCGCACCAACCTGAACCCCGTCGGCGCTTTCCGCGCCCTCAAGCCCGGCTCGCCCTGGGTGGGCATCGGCTTCATGGGGGTGA
>CP070799.1:1204977-1208001 GCA_020343535.1 Nitrospinaceae bacterium
AGATCGACTTTCCCTTTTGTTGCTCCGCCAGGATCGACAACAATCATCGGCACGCGCCAGGCCTCCTCCTCCATATAGCCCTTGGAAACATTGCCATGAAAGCCTGCTCCATCTCCATGGTCTGCCGTGAAGATGACGACCGTATTATCAGCAAAACGCGAGTTTCTCAGTGCATCGTATAGACTGGCAATCTCGGCATCGACCATCTCGACCAAGCGGTAATAGCTGTAGATATAGAAACGCCACTCGGCCTCGGTCCAGCCGCTGAAAAACCTGCCTTTCTTCACAGGTGGCTTCCAGCTCTCCGGCAACGGTGGCAGTTGGTTTTTGATGTGTTCGGCAAGGCTGAATTTGCCCTGCCCGCCTCTTGCGCCAGCGGTATAACAACAGTCGTGCGGATTCAGGAATCCGGCGTTCAGGAAGAACGGCTTATCGTCTGTGTAGTTTTCCAAAAACCCCATACACGCCCGGGCAACCGCCCCGTCGATATAGTCCCCTTTTCCAATAGGCTTGCCATAAATCAGATCAAAGCTCTTGGCGACGTCTCGACCGTTCACATGCCACTTCCCGGCATACACGGAGTTGTAGTCGCCGTGCTTCGTAAGCCACTGACCGAGGTCGGGAATGTCCGGGCGACAGAAATCACCGTTGGTCGGCGCCCCCGTTTCACACGACATACGACCCGTGTACCAACTCGTCCGAGCCGGTACGCATTGCGGCATCGTGGCGTACGAGGCTCGGAAGGAACATCCCTCTGCCGCTATCCGATCCAATCCCGGCGTCTTGACATGAGCGTTTCCGTAGGCAGACATCGCGTCCCAGTGCATCTGGTCCACATGCATGAACAAGATGTTGGGGCGTTTCATAGCTATTTGTTTCTCCGCCGTGGCGGCGGAGAAACTCGAAAAAGCCAAGCCAAACCACATCATTCCAATGACTCGTTTCTTCATGGCAAATACGTTCCTATGTCTATTCGCACAGCGACCTTGGGCCCAGAGTTCGTCGCTTCATGGTGATACCTCCTCACGCAGTCCTTCATCGTAACTCAGATGAAGCTCGGAGTGGTTTCTTGCCTTTTCACTGTTTCTCTATTCTCTCGGGAACTGCCCGGCCGTCAGTAATAACCCAGCCATACCCTGTCGGGATGGCCGGGCCGGGGTTCACGTACCTTTCTTCCCCATCGCTTTTCGCTTTGCTTCTTTTACCGCTCTTTTCTCCGCCTTCAACCGCTTCTCCGTTTCGGCATCAGGCTTCTCGTAGAGCACGCGGCCATCGGTCATAACCCAGCCGTCTTTCGGTGCCAAATCCTGGTTCGGCATCATGAGCCCGGCCCCCTTCCGCATCTCCAGGTCGTACATCGGCGGAAGTTCGCTTTCCCATTCGCTGTGCTTCTCTTCGAGCTGCTTGACGATTTCAGGGAACTGTTCCGCCACATCGTTTTCTTCGCACGGGTCTCTGTTGAGGTCATAGAGCCGCCAGGGATCTTCCGGCAACGTGCGGTACAGACGCCATTTACCCCAGCGAACTGCCTGAAGGTTTCGTGTCCGATTGTTCGAGCCCTTGTTGTACCAGTAGATGTAATCACGGACATCGCCTTTCTTCTTTCCGGTCAGATACGGCATCACGTCGACGCCGTCGAGATGTTCCGGGAACGGCAGCTTCGCGGCGGCGAGCATGGTGGGGTAAAAATCAAAGGTGCACATCATCCCGTCGAACCGCGTGCCTTCGGGAATCACACTCGGCCAGGAAACGATTCCCGGCGTGAGCGTCCAGCCGACCTGCTCACGACCTTTTCCTTTCCCGCCGCGGTAGGGAGTGGATGTGCCGCCCTCCCCAATATTCGGCCCGTTATCACTCGCAAAAATGATCAACGTGTTTTTGCGCATATTATGTTCGTCCAGATAATCGAGCAGTTTGCCGATCTGATCGTCGAGCGCCACAATGCCGCCGCCGAGCAAACGACGGTTCGAGCCGTGCGTCTTATTGATGGGCAACCCTTTCGGCACGGAGGTTCGTTCGCAATAAGCTTCGGGCGTATTACTGTGCGGCGAATGCACCGCCAGCGGCGACCAGTACATCATGAACGGCTTTCCCTTTTTGCGATTCCGGTCCACGAACTCCACCAGCCGATCCCCGTCCACTTCCGTCAGCCAGATTTCCTCGCCGTTTTCATCCAGGCGCATAAACAACTTTCCGCCTTCCGCCTTAGGCGGGTCTACGGCCACTTCCATAAACCCGCGTGCCGACGGCGGCTGAGAATGTCCCACATCCCATTTTCCGACCTGACCCGTCACGTAGCCGTGGTCGCGGAACACCTCGGCAAACGTGGGTTGTTCCGGAAGCGGCATCCCGCGCGACATGCCGTATTTACCGAAGCGCTGCGCGTAGGTTCCCATCAACAGGCTGTACCGGCTCGGGCAGCACGGCGGATTGGTGACATACATCTGCGTGAGGACCACGCCTTCCTTGGCCAACCGGTCGATCTGCGGTGTCGGGATATCCTTGCAGCCGAACGCGCCGACATCCCCCACCCCGAGATCGTCAACAAACAACATGATGACATTCGGTCTGGAATCGGCGGCTTTCGTCCACCCCGCCTGACAACAAGCCAGCACCAACGAGAGTACCAAGAGTACGATGCCATTGTTTTTCATTGTTACTACCTCTTTGTCTCTGGCTTTTCTTGTTCTGGGCGGTTGGATTCATACGGTGGCGTAAGCTTCCAGCTTGCGATTCTGCTGAAAAAGGCAAGCTGGAAGCTCGCCCCACGGGTAAATTCTCATCTGCCGCTCGTCCTATGCGTTTGCTTCGGGCAGAATCGCGTTGTGTTCCGCGAGCAACGTCCGAATATCCTTCAGTGGCACCTCGAGCGGCGTCGTGTTGCGTGCCACCGCCAGAACCGCCGCCGCACCAGCCGCCTGCCCCATCGCCATACAGGAGGCTTGAACGCGAAGGGCGGAATTCGCCCTGCGGTCACTGCTTACGCACCGACCGGCAACCAGCAAGTTTTTGCTGTTTTTCGGC
>CP070799.1:1208101-1211109 GCA_020343535.1 Nitrospinaceae bacterium
ACGGAGGAGGGAGATACTTTCCGGCCCCAGGGCCGCAAGGTTTCGAAAAGATGAGCGGCTGGCCCGCGGCGCGGGCATAGGGTTGCTCGATTGGAAGAGACCGGGATTCCCGCAAGGGGGTCCCGGTTTTCTTTTGCCCATCACCGGAGAAAATGATTGCGTTTGAACCGGCGTCAAATGAATGCGTCGATCCCGAAAACCCAAAAAAGGCCGGTTGAAATCAGCGTGGCCCGAAGCAGGCCCCTTGTGTGTTGATTGTTATGTCGGGAGTGAGTCGTCAGGCCACATCCCATCAGGATTAAAATGATGCTGGCGCCCATGAGCACGAAAATCATGCCCATTTCATGATGCTCCCACTTTCCCGAATAAAAATATTTGGCGGCATAGATGCCGATGGGCAGCCAATCGGTGCCTATGTACACCTTTTTAATGGATTCCATAGGAACCGTGGAGCTAAGCCGCCTGCGGGCCCGAACGCAAACGTTGTCAGGGATTAAAAGTTCTTCGGATGTGGGGTGGAATAGGAAACGAACTCTACGTTCTGGCGTTTTTATTATGATTCCCGCCAAAGGGTCACACATTGTGCTATTCAGGGCAATGCGTATTTTCCTGAGGCGCCGTTCAATTTTTAAATTACCGTTGCTTCTCGATTTGATTCTTTCCCCTGGGGGAGGTCTGATCCGGCGGTGCCCGGCTGTTTCATGGGGGAAGAGAAATAAATTATTGTGTAATTTGGCTCACATTATTTGAAATTGACATTACTTATTGAGTTATTTAGACTTGTAGTGTAGCCGCATGGGCGGCCCTGATATTTTTCATAAGGAGCGGATCATGACTGGAAAATTAACGGTGTTTGCTCTTGTGGCGGCGGTGGTGTTTTCCGGCTGTGCCAGCCAGACAGGATGGCGGCCGACGGTGGACCCCTACGGCGACCCCAATGCGGCAAATATTGAGCGGGATATGATGGACTGCCGTTACCTAGCGAAACAGGCCGCCGGCAACATGGCTCAGGAAACCGGCAAGGGCGCTCTCGTGGGCGGTGCGTTGGGCGCGGCGGCGGGTGCGGCACTCGGTGCGGCGGTTGGCAACGCGGGCCAGGGCGCAGCGCTAGGTGCGGCGGCAGGTGGCATTGGCGGCGGTGCGCGCCAGGGTTTCGGCTCGGAAGAGCAGTATAAGCAGTCCTACGTCAACTGCATGCGGAATCGCGGGCACAAGGTCATCAACTGACCGTTAATACGAGCTTCCACCAGGTGTCGGGCGGTACGGACGCCATAGAAACGATATTCCATGGGCTCCCCTCGGGGAGCCCTTTTTTTGTGCGCAAGGCGGCGGGGCTTCGGGCGCCATGCCGGCGAGGTTTCGGTTGGAAAGTCGATCTTTATATTATAGAATTTACAATAAGTTACTGAAGCTGTTTTCTCCCGGGTGCCTGCATGTTCGCGCAAATCAAAGAAGACGTCCGCGTCGCCATGGAAAAAGACCCCGCCGCGCGCAATAAGCTGGAGGTGTTGCTCTTTTATCCCGGCGTCCACGCGATCATCACCCACCGGGTCAACCACCGGCTGTGGAACCATGGTTTTCGTTTTATCGCGCGTTTATTTTCCTTCGTATCGCGATGGTTGACGGGAATCGAAATCCACCCCGCCGCGATCATCGGCCGGGAGTTTTTCATCGACCACGGCATGGGCGTGGTCATCGGCGAGACCTCGGAAGTCGGCGACAACGTCTTTCTCTATCACGGTGTTACCCTGGGCGGACTGAGCGCGAAGAAGGGCAAACGCCATCCGACCATAGGCAATAACGTGGTGATCGGCGCCTGCGCGCAGGTGCTGGGGCCGGTGAAGGTCGGCAACAACACCAAAATCGGCTCCGGCTCGGTGGTGTTGCAGGATGTGCCGGAATATTCCACCGTCATCGGCGTTCCCGGCCGGGTCGTGTTTTCCGGTGTTTCCGCCGACGATGAAGAAGGCGAAGCGGAGTTTCCCGATCCCATGGCGCGCGCCATCGAATGCATGCTGGAGAGGCTGCCGCAGATGGAGCGCGATATTCGCCAGTTGAAGGAAACCGTGAAAGCCCTTCGAGAGGGCGAGGGCGGCGCGGGCTCACCCAGCAGCGTCGAAAAAGAACACGAGCCAGGCTGAATCCTCCCCTAAGGCGTGGTTCGTTCGAGAGAACCTCCATTGAAGCGGATTTACCTCGATCACAACGCCACCACCCCGGTGGCTCCTGAAGCGCTCGAGGCCATGATGCCATGGCAACGCGAGCATTTTGGCAACCCCTCCAGCGTTCATCAGGAAGGGCGGCGGGCTCGCGTGCGCCTGGATGAGGCGCGGGAAAGCGTCGCGGCGCTCATCAGCGCGCATCCGCAGGAGGTCGTGTTCACCAGCGGCGGCACCGAATCGAATAATTTTGCGCTGTTGGGCGTGGCGCTGATGCTCGGGCAGTCCCGCCGCCGCATTATCACCACCGCTATCGAGCATCCTTCGGTGCTCAACCCGCTCAGGCAGCTTGCGCCCCTGGGGTTCGATATCGTTTATTTGCCGCCCGAGGCCGACGGCCGCATCGATCCTGACCGCCTCGCCGCTGCGCTCGACGGGCAGCCGGCGGCCTTGGTGTCGATCCAGCACGCCAACAGCGAGGTGGGCACATTGCAGGAAATCGCAACACTTTGCGAGATGGCGCACCGGTCGGGAGCCCTGTTTCATGCCGACGCAGTGCAGACGGCGGGCAAGCTCGGCCTCGATATGTCCGCGCTGCCGGTGGACCTGCTTTCGCTGTCCTCACATAAACTGTGCGGGCCGAAGGGGGTGGGGGCGCTGTTCATCCGGCGGGGGACGCCGGCCCTGTTCTCGCCCGTGGCCGGTGGTTCGCAGGAGAGGAAGCGCCGCGGCGGAACCGAAAACGTCGCCGGCATCATCGGCTTCGGCGTCGCTGCCCGCCTTGCGCGTTCCCGGCTCGCCGCTGGAGTGCCCGAGGAGGTGCGCCAACTCCGCGACGGGTTCTATCAG
>CP070799.1:1211209-1214205 GCA_020343535.1 Nitrospinaceae bacterium
GCCGTTCTCGACCAACCCGCGCAACGTCGATTCGATGAGTTCGAGGATTCGGCCCTCGTGCTCGGGCTCGGTGCCCTTGAGACCAACGGCGAACAGCGTCTCGGCGCGGTTGTCGTCGAAGCCGCCGCCGATGACTTCGCTGCCGAGCCCCGAATCGATGAGCGCCTTCCTGAGCGGCGACGCGGCGGTGCCGAGCAGCAGGTAGCTCAGGATGCTGTTCCCCAGGCAATGCTCGCGGTCGGTGGCTCGGCCCATCTTCCAGCCGATCAGCACATACGCCTTCTTCTCCAATGATTCGCCGGAGGACACCGCGTAGCTGAACGCCCGGTGCCGGAGCTTCTTGAAGCGGCGCTGGAACTTGATGGCGGAATTGATATTCCGCCTCCTGAATTCCTTCAGGTAGTTCTCCTGCATGAATTCGAGGCACTGGCGGGTGTCGTGATCGCCGTAGAGAAAGATGCGGCTGTTGCCGGGGTGGTAAAACTTGCGGTGAAACTCGCGGAATTCCTCATACGTCAAATCGGGAATCGCCTCCGGATCGCCGCCGGATTCATGTCCGTAGGTGGTGCTCGGGAACAGGGAATGGGCAAGGTGCCGTTCGATCAGGCTTTCGGGATTGGAGAAGACGCCCTTCATTTCGTTGTACACCACGCCCTTGTAGGTGACCTCGCCTTCCGGGTCCTCCAGCTCGTGGTGCCAGCCCTCCTGCTTGAATATCTCCTCGGTGATGCGTGGAAAGAACACCGCGTCCAGGTAGACGTTCATCAGGTTGAAAAAGTCCTTCATGTTGCGGCTCGCCACCGGATACATGGTTTTATCCGGAAACGTCATGGCGTTCAGGAAGGTCTGCAAGCTGCCCTTGACCAGTTCGATGAACGGTTCCTTGACCGGGTATTTGCGTGAACCGCAGAGCACGCTGTGCTCGAGAATATGGGCGACGCCGCGGTCGTTCTCGGGCGGTGTGCGGAAGGTGACGCTGAACACCTTGTTGTCGTCGCCGTTTTCCAGGGACAACACCTCGGCCCCCGTGACCTCGTGCCTGAAAATCAGCGCCCGGGAATTGATCTCCGCCACCTTTCCCTTGCGCACGAGCTTGAAGCCAGATATGGACTCACCGGTTTTCATATCGTTTATTTCCTCACTTTATTCAGCAGGACAGGGAATATAATCTCTGGCCGGCAAGCGAACGCGCGCCCGTCTACCGGGGGTTGAATCTGTTAGATGCATCTCGTGCGCAATCGGTCTTGGGCCATTGCCGGTTTCAGCGGGGCGGACGGATGACAAGGCCGATGGGGCAATGGTCGGACCCCATTACCTCGGGCTGGATGAAGGCATCGTCCACCCGCTTAACAAGATCCTCGGTGACGAAAAAATAATCGATGCGCCAGCCGATGTTCCTCGCCCGCGCGTTGGCGCGGTAGGTCCACCAAGTGTATTGGTCCGGCTCGGGGTGCAACATGCGGAACGTGTCCACGTAACCGTGGGCGACGAATTTGTCCAGCCAGGCCCGTTCCACGGGAAGAAATCCGGAGTTTTTCTCGTTGGCCTTGGCGTTCTTGAGGTCGATGGCCTTGTGCGCGGTGTTCACGTCGCCGGTGACCACAAGCTTTTTGCCCGACCGGCGCAGCGCCTCGGCGTGGTCGAGGAACGCGTCGTAGAACTCCATCTTGTATTCAAGCCGGTGGTCGCCCGCAGTGCCATTGGGGAAATAGACGTTCAGGAGATCGAAACCGGGAAATTCGAGCCGGATGATGCGCCCCTCGACGTCGAAACGCTCGATCCCCATGCCATAGAACACATTCTTCGGCTTCTTTTTGCTGAAGGTGGCGACGCCGCTGTAGCCCTTGCGTACCGCCGGGTTCCAATAGGCGTGGTACCCTTCGGGGCTGGCCAGCCGGTCGTCCAGGGCCTCGAGATGCGCCTTGGTCTCCTGCAAGCAGACGACATCGGGCGCTTCTTTCTTAAGCCAGTCGAAATATCCTTTTTTCGCCACGGCACGAATGCCATTCACGTTCCAACTGAGTATCCGCATCGCTAGCCCCGGGGAGTGAAAAAGGTCAAAGGATAAATGAAATGCCGCCCCGGTTCAATCAAAAGGTGGGCGCGCCACGCCCCTGCCCGGCCCCGGGAACCGATCCCCTGCTCAGGCAACCTCGGGGTTGATGGGAATTAGCTGCGATTTGATCTTCTTCTCGTCGGAAAGCGTTTCGAGGACCCGGTAGATCGGCTCGATGCCCTTGGCCACCGTGCCTTCGATATGGATGTAATAGGTCGGAGAATCCTCGCCATCGCTGACGTTGGAATCGAGATGCAGGATATTAAGCCCGGCTCCGGCGAGGGGGCCCGTCACATCCTCGACCACGCCCATGCGGTCCTGCGTGTAGAGGCTGATGCGCACATCCGGCTCGATGTCGTGATGAACGCCGCCCTCGATGGCCACCAAGTGGTGGTTCAAACCAAGCGCCTTGGCGATCGGCTGGACGATCGCCTCCACCGCCTCCAGGCTGCCCGCGTGCTGCACCATGAGCATGATGGTGAAGTTGCCGCCCAGCCGCGCCATCGAGGAATCGCCCAGATTGCAGCCGCTCTTGCACAGGCCGGCGCTCAGCTCGGCGACGATGCTCGGCCGGTCCCGCCCGACCAGGGAAAGCATATACCAGTTTTTCATGATCCGCCTCTCTCAGGTCCGCCCCACGGGGCGGGGACTTCCTCGCTGACCAACCACCGTCGGCGCACACCCGCGCACGGCTTTCTCCGCAGTTTAACACACTCTCTGGCCATGGCGACAATCCCGGCCATTAGGAGGAGGTCCCCTGCCGGCCTGGGAAATTGGGTCTTGACGGGCGGCAGGGCCTCGCCTAGATTATTGCGGTTCGGTTTCGGACTCCCGATACCCGGTTTCCAGCAGGGACGGCAAACGCCCCGTTAACACTTTATGAAACAAGCACGATTGACATTGACGGCGCTTGCCCTGGTATGCCTCGCCGCTTCGGCGG
>CP070799.1:1214305-1217282 GCA_020343535.1 Nitrospinaceae bacterium
TGAAAAAAATCGATTTAACTTGACAAGAAAAATTCACTATGATAAAAGTCTCCATTCCTAATGGCTCGGGCAGCCTCTTTTTCTGCCGGGTCACTGGAAAAAAAAGCCTTATAAACAAAGGGCTTGGAGATTTAGCGAAAAAAATTCCGTTGGCGTCGGGGCTTGAAAACGAGGGGGTTTAGGTCAAGTCGGCTGTCCGGATGTGGGTTTCCTTTGCACCCGTATTTTGCGTGCTTGCGGGGCCGGTTTTTCCCGCCGGCGAATCTGAAAAATCGAATGATTCGCCCCGCGCGTGGGGCGTGAGGCAGTTAAGCATTTAAGGACAATTTCTGGATACGGATTCCGTTTATCATTTTTATAGATTTCCCGAAATTATTCCGGGCCCTCGGGCTCAAAAAGGAGGATCAACATGTTGGGGAACGAAACTAGAAAAAACGGGTTGTTTGCACTAGGGCTGATATTTGCGTTTGCCCTGTATTTCGTGCCCGGCCTTTCCAGCGATGCCTTCGCCAAGGAAGCTTACGCGGGCCAGGCGTTCGCCGAGGAGGCTTTTGCCAAGGAAGTGATGGCGGAAGAAGAGGCGGCGGAAGGGGAAGGTGAGCCCGAGATTGAGTGGAGCCAGGATGTCTTCTATAAGGATTGGGAAGGCAACCCGCTGAAAGGCCCCGTGAGCGGTCCTCCGGCCCCCGAGCTGGGTGAGGGAGACTACAATAACTACCAGTTCGCCCCCAGCCGCATCATCCTCTGGATCGCCAACCAGCAGCACCTGTATTTCGGCAGTTTCGTTCTTGCCGTGCCGATTTTCTGCATGCTCATCGAGTTCATCGGCATCCGCACGAAGGAAAGCGATCCCATCATGTCCGAGAAGTACGATCGCCTGGCGCATGACCTCATGAAGGTCAGCCTCACGGCGTATTCCTGGACCGCGATTCTCGGCGGTATTCTGCTTTTCACCTTCATCACATTGTTCCCCGGATTCTTTAAATACATGGCCGGCATTTTCCGCCCGGTCATGCATGTTTACGCATTGATGTTTCTCGCGGAGAGCGGCGTCCTTTACGTTTATTATTACGGTTGGGACAAAATGAAGAATGACCCGTTCCTGAAGTGGGTCCACTGCAGCCTGTCGGTTCTGCTCAACCTCATCGGCACCGTACTCATGTACCTCGCCAACTCCTGGGCCACCTTCATGCAGGCCCCCGGCGGGATCGACGAGCAGGGCCGCTTCCTGGGCAACATCTGGCATGCGATTCACTCCACCCTGTGGAACCCCGTTGGCGTGCACCGGATCCTCGGCAACATCGTGTTCGGCGGAGGTATCGTTGGCGCTTACGCCGCGTATCACTACCTCACTGCGAAAACTGAGGAGGAGCGGGCGCATTACGACTGGGTCTGTTATGTGGCGATGTTCATCGCCATCTTCGGGTTGATCCCGCTGCCGTTCGCCGGCTACTGGCTGATGAAGGAAGTATATGCCTTCCGCCAGCAGATGGGCATCACCCTCATGGGCGGCATCATGGCCTGGCTGTTCATCATTCAGGCGGTTATGATCGGGCTTCTGTTCTTCGGAGCCAACTCCTACCTGCATAACAGTATGTCCCGCGTCAAGGGGTCGCATCGCTACATGAAGTACTGCAAGTACATGGTGCTTCTCCTAATCGTGGCCTTCACCACGTGGATGACCCCGCACACCATCGTCATGACCCCCGCCGAACTGAAAGCCATGGGCGGCGCTCAGCATCCGGTCGTCGGTCACTTCGGCGTAATGTCGGCCAAGAACACTGCGGTCAATATGATGATCACCTGTACGATCCTCTGCTTCCTGCTCTACCAGCGGGCGAACAAGAAGATCAACGTGCCTTGGGCGACGGTGGGCAACTGCTGGATCGCCGCCATTTTCGTCGGCGCGTCCGTCAACATTATTTTCCTCGGAGTCTACGGTTACTTCCTGCCCGCCAACCAGCGCGTGGGTCTCTCCGTTCCCCAGGTTTCCTCGACCCTCACCACCCTGTTTGCCGGAACCGCGATCAATATCTCCATGTTCAAGGATTCGGATTCCTACGGCGACATCCAGTGGGGCACGCAGTCCAAGGTCGGAACCTACGCCATCTTCCTGCTGGCGATATCCTTCACCTGGCTGATGGGGCTCATGGGCTACATCCGCTCTGCCGTGCGCCTGTTCTGGCACGTGACGGAAGTGGTTCGTGACAACTCGGTGGACGCGTACACGCTGACCATCGGCGAGGCCGGAAAGATTCTGACCTTCAACACCCTGTTCGTGTGGGTGCAGTTTGTGATTGTTTTCTGGATTGCTAGCCTGACCGCCAAGAAAACGGCGGAGAAGGCACCGGCAGCCGTACCCGTGCCGGCGCAACAGCAACAGTAACCCAATATTGGATCGATGGATATTTTTGAAATATCTTTGGAATATCTAAGGAGAGGAGAGTAAGGAATGCTACCAGAACAGCAGGACATATTATGGACGTTCCTGACGATGATGTTCACGTTGTTTGCGGGTTACACCTTCGGCAACGTGATCCAACATTGCCGGGCGCGCGAGGATGTGAACACGACGTTATGGGGTGGAATTTTCGGGGCGTTTTTTCTCATTAGCTTTTGTGAAACGACCGTGATGTTCGGCCTCACCCAGGGAGAGCAGATTGGTTTCTTCTTCAAGTATCAGTTGATCACCATTCTCCTGCTCCTGCTTGTCTGGGGGCTTTTCTTCAAAAGCCAGAAGATCGAGAACCAGTCGCCGCCGCTGATTCGGGCGTTTTTCTTCTGGACCACGGTTTCGACCCTGCTGGCCGGTTACACCAACTGGCTGCCGCAGCAGAGAAGCGATCCGCCGCCGAAGGGCGGCGTGCAGATCGGTGGCGACATCACCATGGAAGAGTATGTGGAGATGGGCCGCGTGATCGTATTCGGTGCCAAGCAGGTGGCTGGCCAGAAGGCGATCGGCAAGGGGCAGTGCCCT
>CP070799.1:1217382-1220354 GCA_020343535.1 Nitrospinaceae bacterium
TGGCGGGCGGCGCCGAGGCCATTCAGGCAGCGTGGGGCGAAAGCGCGCCCACCGCGCCGGGGCTCACCGCGATGCAGATGATCGAACAAGCGGAGAAGGGCACGCTCAAAGCGCTCTTGATCTACCGCGCCAATCCGCTGGCCGATTTCCCCGGCGGCGAGCGCCTCGCCGCGGCGCTGAAAAAGCTCGATGTCCTCGTGGTGCACGACATCATGCAGACCGGGACGGCGCTCCTGGCGAACGTTCAACTCATTTCCAACGGGCCGGGGTACGACGAAGGCACGACCACCAACATCGGCGGGCGCGTGCAGCTTCGCAAGGGGGGCCTGAGAACACAAAACGCGCCGGACTGGAAACTGGTTTCCATGATGATCCGCGCCCTCGATGAAAACGCTCCGGATTACGCCACGGCTCTCGCGGTGACGGCGGAGATCGCCGAAAAGGTGCCGGGCTACGGCGGGATCGATAAAAGGAATATCAAGAAAGAAGGGAAAATCCGCTCGCAGGCGCCGGTGGTCAATGGCGCGGCGGAGGCCCCGGCGGAGGCTCGGGTCGAAAACGGGCTCAAGCTTCGCATCGCCCACCGCTTGTTCGCGCAGGACTCGATTCTGGATCCGTCCTCGCAGCTTTCGCACCAGTTTCAAGCTTCCACCGCCTGCTTGAGCGAGGCCGACGCGAAGCGGCTCGGCATCGGCCACGGTGACGAGGTGGTGATCGCGGCCGGAGGCGCCGAAGTGCGCGCCCGGGCCGAGGTGTCTGGCCGAGTCAATCCTGGCGGCGTGGTGGTAGCCCGCGTTTCCGACGAGCAGGGCCTGATGGCCCTCGCGGCGGACGGCGCATGTGCGGTGGAGGTGAGGAAGGCATGAGTAGGATATCGACGGGATTTAAAGGAGCGCCACCGCATTGAGCGAATTCATCGACGAAGTGCTGGAGTTTATCGACCCGCTGTTCGAGCCGGCGTTCATGATTGGCAGCATCAAGGCGCTGGTGATCGCCGCGGCGCTGCTCGGCGTGGTGCCGCCTCTTGTGTGGCTGGAGCGCCGGCTCATGGGCCGCTTTCAGGTGCGCCTCGGGCCGAACCGTGTCGGCCCGCTGGGGCTCGGGCAGCCGTTCGCGGATTCGATCAAGCTTTTATTTAAGGAATCCATCATTCAAAGTTCGGCGGACAAGTTTCTCTATCATCTCGCGCCGGCGGTGGTGGTGTTCACGGCGATCGTGGCGTTCGCCGTTATTCCGTTCGGCGAACCGGTGACGGTGTTCGGGCAGGAGATCGGCCTCTGGGGCGCCAACATCAACTCCGGTATCCTGTTCATCTTCGCCATTTCCGGGATGGGGATCTACGGCATGGTGCTGGCCGGGCTTTCATCGAACAACAAGTATTCGCTGATGGGTGGGTTGCGCTCGTCGGCGCAAATGATCAGCTACGAGTTGACGCTGGGCCTTTCGGCGCTCAGCGTCATCGTGCTGACCGGGTCGCTCAACCTGATCGACTTGGTGCAAAACCAGAGCACGGTGCCTTACATTTTTCTCCAGCCGCTGGCGTTTCTGCTGTTTTTCATCGCCGGCGTGGCGGAGACCAACCGCGCCCCGTTCGACCTGCCCGAGGCCGAGCAGGAACTGGTGGCCGGGTTTCACACCGAATACACGGGAATGAAGTTCGCCATGTTCTTCATGGGCGAATACATCAACATGGTGACCATGAGCTCCATGATCACCCTGTTGTTTCTGGGCGGCTGGAACGCTTACGGACTGCCGTTGTGGCCGATACTGGCGTTCGCCATCAAGGTGTTCTTCCTGTTGTGTGTGTTCATCTGGCTGCGGTCGACGTTTCCAAGGCTGCGCTACGACCGCCTGATGACGTTCGGCTGGAAGGTCCTTTTGCCGCTCTGTATATTGAACCTGTTGGTCACCAGCGTCATCAAGGTGCTGTGACCGGACGATAGAGGCTGTCATGCTGCAATCAGCGTTTGCGGGAATCAAGAATCTGATGATCGGGATGGGGGTCACGTTTCGAAACATGATCTCGAAGCCCACGACGATCTGTTATCCCGAGGTCAAGCGCACCATGCCCACCGGATACCGGGGCCGTCATTTCCTGAACCGGGATGAAAACGGCCTGGAGCGGTGCGTTGGGTGCAGCTTGTGCTCGATTAACTGCCCGGTGGGCTGCATTCACGTGGTGGCGGCGGAGAACGACCCGGATCATCGCGTATCGGCGGGCGAGCGTTACGCCGAAGTGTACGAGATCAACCTGCTTCGGTGCATTTACTGCGGCTATTGCGAGGAAGCGTGCCCGGTGGACGCCGTGGTCCTGCGCGAGCATTACGAACTGGCCGATTACGATCGGGACAAGTACATCGCCACCAAGCAGGACCTGCTGGTTTATCCCGAGCCCAATCAGTTCCGCGTCAACGTGCTCGGCAACACTACGCGGGTTTGACGCGCGCCTGGGGGCAGCGGGCCGGAGGGGCCGGGCCGCCGCGGGTTTACCCCAGGGGCCGTTTCTTAAGGGGAGGATGCTGTGTTTGAAATCACTTACGACGTGGTCGTGTTCATTACGGGCCTGACGGCGGTGCTCGCCGCGCTGGGCGTCATCCTGTGCTCGTCGCCGATTTACTGTGCGCTTTACCTCATCGGCCACATGATTTGCCTCGCCCTCCTGTTCCTTCTCTATCATGCCGAATTCGTCGCCGCGGTGCAGATCATCGTCTACGCCGGCGCGGTGATGATTTTATTCTTGTTCATCATCGCGCTTTTGGGCGGCCGCAAGGAAATCCAGAAACCGACGTTCGAGCGCTTCATGGCGCTCAGTTTCGCGGGCACGCTATTTGGCGAATTGCTGCTCGCGGCCACCGTCGGCCCCACGCGGCCCCTCAAGGGGGCGGTGGACGCCCAAGTGCTGGCCGAGGTGGGCAGCGCCAAGGTAGTGGGGCTTGAATTGTTTTCTCGCCACCTGGTGCCGTTTGAGCTTG
>CP070799.1:1220454-1223409 GCA_020343535.1 Nitrospinaceae bacterium
CGATGAGGTCCCGCCGCGCCTGGTAGATATAGGTGACGAGCTCATGGATTTCGGGCTGGCGAAGGATCTGATCGGCGGTGAAACGCAGTTTTTCGACCACGAAAGCCTCCAGCTTCAATGCGGCGGAAAGGCCGCTGCGATGAACCACCTGGCGCAGCAGGCCCTCGGCCTGGATGATGAAGCGCTGGGCGCAGGCGGCGCCAATTGCGACCTTGCTCGGAAAATACCGGTAGAGGTTGCCCGCGGTCATGTCGCAATCCGCCGCGATTTCGGCCAACGTGGTCTTGCCGAAGCCGTATTTCCCGAAGCGGGTGACGGCGCAGTCGAGAATGCGGCTTTTGATTTCGTCGGTGGTCTGGGCGGAATAGGTCATGGTCCTGTTTTCTATTTTTTTATAAATAATATATTTAATATTTATTATTTTGTCAATGCTCTGGTAGATTTTTTTCCGGGCAAGCCGGTTTAGAGCTGAACCTGCCTTGCGCCGTATTTTTTGTAAATTTCGAGGGAACGCATGTGGCAGGTCATCACGATCACTTGGCGGGGGCGGGCGAAGCCGGCGAGAAACTCGACCACGCGCTCGCCGCGGGCGTCGTCAAAATTGATGAACACGTCGTCCATGATGATGGGCAGGGGCTCCGAGCGTTTCTCATATTCCTCGATGAGGCCGAGGCGCATGGCGAGATAGAGCTGTTCGCGGGTGCCCCGGCTCATCTCCTGAATGCCGAGGCGGGATCCCGAAGGGGCCTCAATCATCAGGGCCGCGCTGTCGATGGGTTTGATCACCTTTACATATTTCCCACCGGTGACCCTGGAAAGGATTTCACCGGCGGAAATCAGCACCTGGGGTTGGCGGTCTTTTTCGTATTTTCCCCGCGCCGCTGCCAGCATCGCGAGGGCGATGCGGCCCGCCGCCCATTCGCCGGCGAGGCGGCCCAGGGAGTGTTTCTCCATTTCCAGTTCGGCCTGCGTGGTCAGCAGGTCGTCGTTGGAGGCCAGTTGCCTGACGAGGTTCTGCGTTTCGCCGATCTGCTGGTAGAGGGCGTCCTTTTCTTTCAGGCGCAGGCTCAGCGCTTCCGACACCTGTTCAAGTTCGTGCTCCATCGCATCCGGCACGCCGGCGCGGAGAGTTTCGAGAAATTGGGTGAACGCTTCTCCCACGCCCAGGCGGGCCTGAATTTGACGGGAGGTTTTCTCCAGGGTGGCGCGAAGTTCTCTTCGACGTTGGAAAATGCCCTGTCGGCGCTTCAAATCCTCCTCGCCGGTCGCTCCGGCGCTTTTCAGGAATTGTTGAAGTTCTCCGTCCTTCTCTTTCCGGCGCATTTCCAGGCGCGCGATTTTGTCGGTGTGTTCGCGGCACTGGGTTTGAAGGGCGGCGGTTTCGCGCTGGTTGGCCTGCGCCGCTTCGAGCCGCTGGCCGAGGTGCTGAATTTGCGCCGGCAGATCTTCCGGGGCCAGCGCGGGGCAGGGGGCAAAGGCTTGAAGGCGGTGGGCGGCTTGGCTGATTGCGGCGTCCATTCTGGCCAGACGCTCACTCATGCGGTCTCTCTCTTCCGCCTGAATGCGGATCTCGCGAATGCGCGCGGCCACCCGCTCCGCGTCCTGCGGTTGGAGGCCAGGGTCGAGCTGCCTGTCCCGCAACCAGGCCTGCCACTGGCCGGTAAGCGCTGCGGCGTTTTGTTCGGCGCGCTCGAGGAGCTGCTGCAGGGTCTTTGCCAGCGCGTCCTCCTCCGGCGCGGTCGGCTTTTCCTTGCGCTGAAGAATAAAGAGGCCGAGCCCGAACGCCAGCATCAACCCGGTGGCGAGGACGAATAGACGCTCCCCGCGGGCAAGCCCCCACAGGGTGCCCAGGGCGCCGGCGGCGAGAAGCGCCGCGGAGAAAAATCCGACCCAGCCGGGAGTGCTTTTCCTGCGCGCCTGCTCACCCGCCCGTTGCTCACGGTGGTAGTTGAGTTTTTCCCGAGCCGTCAGCACCTCTTCGCGCGCCGTTTCCAGAGCCCGGTGCTGTTGCTGGACGGCGGATTGTTCGGCTTCGGACCACGTGAAAGCCATTGCCCGCGCCTCATCCCAGAGCGGGCCGATCCGGCGCGCGCCCTCGGCGATGCGCTCGCAGGCGAGATCCCGCTCGCGCCGAACGGCGAGGCGGTCCTTGAGGGCGGTGCGAATCTCCTGCGTTGATTCCATGAGGGCGATGATCTCCGGCGCGCGGCCGAGGAGATATTCATCGACGTCGAGGTTTTTCAAGCGTAGCTGCGTCGCTTCGAGTTCGCCCGCTTCATCCTCGATTTGCAAGCGCAGGGTTTTTTGCTCGGAAAGAAGGGACGCCAGGGTTTCCGAACCGTGTTCGGGAAATTCGTCGATGGCCTCAAGGGCGTCGAGTTCTTTTTGAGCCTGCTGGCCGTCGAGCGCCATGGGAAAAAGGTCCAGCCGCGTTTGCAGGGCGTGCCGCCGCGATTGTAGCCGGTCGGCCTCCTGGCTCAGCCGATCCACCTGGTCGCGCAGCGCGGTGAGTTCGCGCACTTTTTCATCGTAGGTGCCGAGACCCTCCTGGGTTTCCCGCACGCGCTGCTGGAGGTCGCGAATGCGCTTGTGCGCCCGGGCGATCTGTTGCTGCGAGCCGCGCGGTTTGAAAAGCGCCTCGGTCATTTTTTCCAGTTCGCGCTCGGCGGCGGCGAGAGACAGGCTGCCGAGACCGGCGCCGTAAAGGCGGCTTTGCGTTTCACTGCCACTGAGCGAATCGAGGCTTTGCAGCTCGTCGATGGTGAAGGCGTAAATATTGCGGAAAATATCCTTCGAAGCGTGGCCGATGTAGCCGCCCAGGGTGGCGTCGCCGTGCAGGTCGCCCGCCTCGGTGCCGATGATCACCGCGCCGCCGGCGGGGCCGGGCTGCCGGGAGACGTGGATCGTCTCGCCCTCTTGAGTGAGGCAGGAAAGCCGGCCCCCCTGGCCGGAGCC
>CP070799.1:1223509-1226436 GCA_020343535.1 Nitrospinaceae bacterium
TGCTTTTTTCTTTGTTGCTTTTTTCTTTGTTGCTTTTTTCTTTGTTGCTTTTTTCTTTGTTGCTTTTTTCTTGGTTACTTTTTTCTTCGTCGCTTTTTTCTTCGTCGCTTTTTTCTTCGCTGCTTTTTTCTTGGTTGCCATCAAGATCTCCTTCGTTCTTCTCTCTCAATCTCCCTTTAATTATTCGTTTCAACGCCCAAATAATATTGTAACATTATTTTATGCCATAAGGGATTATTGTCAAGAAAATATTAGAAAGTTTGCATGCGTGCTAAGACAAGTCGTAAATTTTTTTACAGGCGTTTTGTACATCATGGAAAGAACGAATGCGATGCCGGCGGTAAAAACTCGATCATGTTTTGACGCCGTTCGGTTGCGGAATCGATGGGCCGTGATTCATGATGAGAGTCCTGACATTTTGTTGCGCAAAGCGTGCGTCCTTCGCCAAAGGAGTTTCAATTTATCATGACCGTACCGTTTGCCCCCGTTACCATCGCCGCCCTGCGGGCCGAGGAAGCGTTTGTTCATGGTTTTAGCCCCAGGCACATTGAGTGGGAGAATGGGCAAAGCCGCGATCTCGATTTCGGACGCAACGCCGGGCGCGAGGCCTGGCGGGGTGACCTTGTCGCTTACCTCGGCGCGCTTGGCATAGCGGGGGACTCGGTGTTCGGAGTCCATCAAGTGCATGGTGACCGAGTTCATGTTGTAAGCCGGCCGTCGTTTTCCCTGCCCGGGAAGGGGCCGGTGCAAGCGGATGCCATTGTGACGCATCTTGCCGATTTCCCCATTGCCGTTCTTACCGCCGATTGTATTCCGGTGGTCCTGTACGATCCTCACCGGCATGTGACGGGCGTGGTTCACGCCGGCCGCCTGGGAACCGCGCTGCATATTGTTTCGAGGGCCGTCGCCGCCTTGAAAGAGAATTATGGTTCCAGGCCGGAGGATTTGATCGCGGGACTCGGGCCGGGTATTTGCGGTGCCTGCTACGAAGTGGATGAGGTGTCCATCGATCCGTTTCGCCATGGTTTCAGCGGTTGGGAGAATTGGACTGTGCCGCAGGCCGATGGCAAATTCCTTCTGGATCTTTTAGCCGCCAACCGCGAGGACCTGACGGGGGCGGGAGTGCCTCTTGCGCAAATCCATCAAACCTCTTTCTGCACGTCCTGTCACAACGATGGCTTCTTTTCCTACCGCAAGGAGGGTGCGAGGGGCAGGATGATGACGCTCGCGATGCTCACCCCGCGCTGAAAAGCAATCCCGCAAAGCGTTTGGCATTCGTCTCAATGCGCCGGTTCCCCGAGGGGATACAGGTTGAAAGCCCGGCGGAGCCTGTTTATAATGATCCCATTTCCCGGCCCCGTCGCGATAGCTGATAGTAACCGCTCGCCGGTTCCGCGGGGAGAGTGCGGCCTGCCCGTCCCATGGCCTGGAGCGGGCGGTGCTTTACGGCCCCTAGCAGGCAGGCATTTTTTAGAGGCGCGGACACATCCATGAACCCCGATCAACCATCCATGAACTCGCTCATTGAAACCGCATCGCCGTTTCCACTGGAGTGGATCGGCACCAACCCGCGCGCCGTGGAAGCGGCTCTGGAGAAAATGTCCATCGAAGACCAGGCACGCCTAGTGGACAGTCTCTCGGGAAAGCAGCAGCGCGACCTGTTGACGCTCTCGCCGCGGGCGATGCAAGTGACGCGCGCGCTGCCCGCCGAATCGGTTTACTTCATGATCAAGGATTGGGGCGAGCACGACGCGATGTTGCTTCTGGACATGGTTTCGCCGGAACAGATGCAGTACTTTTTCGATATCGAATGGTGGCGGGGCGATCGCTTTCGGCCCGACCGTGCCCTACACTGGATCAGGCTTTACGATCTATGTGGCGGATCGCAACTGCTGGAATGGTTTCAAACCGAGGATTTCGACGAGAAGGTGATGCTGCTGCAGGCACTCATCAAGGTGTACAAGCGCGATGAGATGACCGACACGCCGGAAAACGTGGAAGGCATGGAGCATTTCTCTCCCGATGGGGTCTACGATATCTATTTCAAGGTGTCGGAACCCGCGCCAATCCGCAAGTTGCTGCTTCTGCTTCGATCGGAGGATGAATCCCTGTTTTTTTCGCTCATGGAGGCGGTGATCTGGTATCCCCTCACGCCCACTGTGGAAAACGCGTATCGATGGCGCTTGGTTCGAACCTCCGAGTGCGGCATCCCCGAGTTCGATGAAGCCTTCACCATTTACAGCTCCCTGGACGCTCATTGGCTGAGCGACGAATCGCTGGCTCCCGAACCCGTCGCCGATGAGGGCAGTTTCCGCATCGGCCCGCGTTATCCTTTGATGCAATTGGCTCCGGAGTCATTCTTCATCCAGTGCCTTCATGGGGTGGCCAGCGAGGAGCGTAAAAACGTGATCCGCTGGGAACTGATCAACCTGGCCAACAAAGTCATGGTGGCCGACCGGCTGGACCCGGCGGATTTTGGGCAAAGAAAAAATGCGATGGATAAGGTGGGTGGCTACGTCAACATCGGCCTTGAGCTCGGTGCATCGGGCGACCCGGAGCGGGGCCGCCGCCTGCTGGAGCGCACCTGGGCCCGGTTTCTTTTTCAGGCCGGATACGCGCGCCTCAAGGAGCTGCGTTGGAAGGCGCAAAAATTTCTGCGCGACCAAGGCGTGCTCATCGACTACCTCATCACCGCGGAGGACAAGGAACAACTCGGCGCGCTGTTGCTGCGCTTTCCCCGCATCGCCAGCCGCGATGGCTCGGGGGAGAGGGACCTGTGGCGAAATTTCGAGTGCATGGAGGACGTGGCGAGGATGGAACGGTTCCTCGAACGCGGGGCTTTTTTCTCGCGTTTTGCCCGGCAGGGCCTGAACCTCAGTCCGGAGTCCCTGGAGTCGGCCCTTACTCAATGTTTCATTCCCGCGCAT
>CP070799.1:1226536-1229447 GCA_020343535.1 Nitrospinaceae bacterium
ATGGTGAATTCCTGAATCCAGACGTTGCCGTGCCCGGCACGGCGCGCGGCGTTTCTTAGGCTGCGCAGGCTGAGCGACGCGTGGATGTATTTTGCGTTCAGGGTGACGATGCCGATTGAAAGGTCCATAAGTCCTTCGCCGTGGGGTGGATACTCGCCCATTATAAGGGATGTCCGCCCGCCAGGGAAGTCGTCCCGGACTTTCACTCCCGGCTTTCCCTTGTGAAGGGGAGGGTGTTTTAGGTTCGTGCCCGCCGGGCCGGGAAGAAGGGGAGGGGTTTTAATGGGGCTCTTACCGCCGGTTCAGCGCTTCTGGCACTGCCGGCAATAGAAGGTCGAGCGGCCGGAATCGATTCGCCGGCGGATGGGGCTCCGGCAGCGGCGGCAGGGTTCGCCTTCGCGGCCGTACACCGCAAGGTCGACGGCGTAATAACCGGCGTCTCCGGCCGGGTTGAAGAAATCCCTGAGCGTCGTGCCGCCCGCGTCGATGCTTTTGTTCAGTGTATCCCGTAGCGCTTCAAGCAGGCGGTCCCAGTCGGCGAGTGACAGCTTGCCCGCCCGCCGGGCCGGCCGGATGCCGGCGGTGAAGAGGGCCTCGCAGGCGTAGATGTTGCCGACGCCGGAAAGCCGCTTCGAGTCCATCAGAAACGCCTTCACCGGGGCGCGGCAGTTTTTTGCCTTTGTCTTAAAGTGGGCCGCGGTGGTCTCGGCGGAGAACGGGTCCGGCCCCAAGTGGCGGAGGAGACGGTGGCCCACGGCGGAGGGCGCCCAGGCGATGGCCCCGAAGCGGCGCGGATCGACGAAGTGCAAGCAGGTGCCGGGGGAAAAGCGGAACACAGCGTGCGTATGCTTTTCCACCGGCTCCATCGAGGGCCGCTGGGTGACCCGGCCGCTCATCCCCAGGTGCCACAGCATGGCCCCGCCGGGGGCGTTCAGCAGCAGATACTTGCCGGCACGCGTGATGCTGGACACCTTCCGGCCGAGCAACTCTTTTTTCAGTTCGCCGGTCGGGATGGGAAAGCGCAGATCGCTTCGGAAGAAGCGCATTTCGAGGCAGGTGCGGTTCTCGACGAGCGGCACGAGCGCCCGCCGGAGCGTTTCGACTTCAGGCAGCTCGGGCATGGTGTTTACGCGTTAAAAGTCATGGGAGGATCTGGACTCAGTCCATCCCCACCAAACGGTGCCACCGGCCTTGGTGGTGGTAATGGATGACGGACCCTTTTCCCAGAAAACTATCCTCGGTGCCCTTGTGATCGATGGGATCGGGCAACGGCTCCATTCCTCCAAAGGCGTTATCGTAGCGCAGGATTTGTTCCCGGCTCACCGGACCGATGCGGCGCGCGTAGGAAAAATTCCCTTCCCCGGAGCCGCGATCCCTAGGAATCAATTCGAGGTGGCGCTGGTCGGGCGCGAAGTCTTCGATTTGGTCCACGGTTTGCGCCGACCCGCTCCAGAAGACCAATACCGCCGATCGCTGTTTCACCGAGCACAACACCGCCCAGTCTGTCTGCCCGGATTTTTGGAATTTCCCGGTGATGACATTATGCGGAGGGGGCCGATGCAATTTCGGATGGCCCGCCTGCGGGATGGTGCAGCCGCGCCGAGTGAGTTCGTCCCGAATTTCCCGGGGAAGCCGGGGAAACGCCGAGGGCGGCAGCCGGAATGGCTCCTGAGCGGCATCATCCATATCGAGCGGATTGCCCCTCGGTTTCGCATGGCTTTCCACCCGCATACCCCAGGGAGCGGTGATCCCTATTGTCAGGAAGATGACAAGAACGGCGGCGAGTCTGCACGCGGCCCTCACTTGGACCCCTTTTCAGGCGGGTTCGTCATCGGCGGATGCTTCGCCGTTCTCGTCATCGCCGGGTTTTCCGCCTTTCTTCCCCGGCGCCTTGGCGACCACCACCTTGGCGGGCCGGAGAATACGGCCGTTCAGGGTATAGCCCCTGGAATATTCCTCGGTGACGGTGTTCTCCTCGTGCTCGTGGGTTTCCACGCGGCAGAGGGCCTCGTGCAGGTTGGGGTCGAAGGGCTTGCCGGTGGCTTCGATGGCTTCGACTTTTTCCTTCTCCATGAGGGCGGTGAATTGTTTGAGGATCATACCCACGCCTTCCCTCAGGGTTTCGGCGGTGGGGTTGTCCGCGGCAAGCGCCCGTTCGAGGTTGTCCTTGATGTGGATGAGTTCTTTGAGGATCTTTTCGTTGGCGAACAGGGCGAACTCTTCCTTTTCCTTGCGCATGCGCTTCTTATAATTTTCGGCATCGGCCTTGATCCTGAGGACCTCGCCTTTCAAGTCGGCGATGTGGGCTTCCTTTTCAGCGAGTTGCTCGCCGAGGGCCTCGAGGGGATCTTTTTCTTCATGCACGGTTTTGTCCTCGATGGGCAGATCCTCGCCGGCGTCGCCGCTCAGGGTGACTTTATCTTCAGGGGTGTCGTTTTCGGGTTTTTTCATCACGGGTTTCTATCCTTTAATTCAGGTTCCCGGAATTCACGGCGGGCCGGGTCACCGGGACAACAATTGGGTGATGCTGTTGGCGGTGTGGTTGACGATGGAGATGGCCTTCATGTAGTCCATCCGCTTGGGGCCGAAAATGGCGAGGGTGCCGATGTTTTTCGCACCCCGCTGATAATTCCGGGCGATCAGGCTGCAGTTCTGCAACTCCTCGGCCAGGCTTTCCTCGCCGATGAGCACCGTCGTGCCGTCCTGCTTGAGGCACAGGTCGAGCAGCTGGACCAGTTTGGTTTTTTCCTCAAGGGCTTTCAGCAGGGCCTGCATCTGCCCGATGTCGGTGATGAATTCCGGCTGGTCGAAAAAATTGAGCGCGCCTTCCACGAGGAGCGCCTTCTTGCCCGTCTCCTCGCGGTTGAACAGGCCGGACGACAACTCGAGCGCCTTTTTCATAAGCCGGTTG
>CP070799.1:1229547-1232454 GCA_020343535.1 Nitrospinaceae bacterium
AGGTCCTTTTTCGTGGTGTAACCGTAGAAACTCATCGCAGCGAAAGTGCCTGCCGTGACGGCGAACGTCGCCGTGATGGATGCGCCGCTGTAGACAATGAATATCGACGAAAAAGTCAGCCCGGTGAGGCCGGCGTACAGGATGAATACCCCGGTGGCCTGGCTGGCCGACATTTTATGCACAGAGGCGGAGAGGTAGAACACCAGCCCGATCTGGGCGACGATCAAGACGATGGGAATCACCGGATTTCCGAAGATGATGTTGAGCAGGGTGGGGCTGCTGGCCACCATGTAGCCCATGACCCCCGTCACCGCGAGACCGGCGGTCATCCAGTTGTAGACCCGCACCATGAACCGCTGCTGTTCGGCGGCGACGGCGTCCAGACTCATTGCTCTTGTTACATTTTCCATAGGATAGTCGTCCTCGTTAAGTGAAAAATAGCTGGGGAGCGCAGTCCTCCCCAAAATCACAGGGATTTTATAAAACCTCGAAACTCGCCTGTCAAGCCCGCGGGAAAACGGGGATTTAGCTTCATTCTAACAGAATGGATCCGCCTTTTGGAGATTTCAGGAGTTTTGCCTCACATTTCCGGGCCAGGCCGCGGGCGGTGTCCCCGAGCGCCGCGTCGCCGGCGCTCAACTCGGCGTGCAGGAGCCAGGGAAGGGCCCGGGCGCAGTCGCCCTCGCCGGTGTGCAGCCGGCCTAGGGTGAGGGAGACCCGGGCGCGGGTGGCGCGGTCCATCTTCGCGGTTTTCAGGTACAGGGCGTATTGTTCCGCCGCCTGCTCCTTGAGGCCGGCGCTTTCGAGCGCCTGGGCCACCTGCAGCCAGGGCGCGGGGCCCGGGCCCCGGGCGGCGCCGCCCATTTTGCCGAACAGCTTGATGAAAAACAGGGCGAAGGCGGCTATTGTTACCAGCGTGAGGATCAGAACGAAGATCTTGATGCCCGGGCTCACCCCTTCACTGGGGAGGCCGGGCGTCCGGGGGTTCTTCATGCTTTTTCGCGTCTCCCATGGAGTGGGTGGAAAAGAGAGGGCAGGGGGCCGCAGGAAAGGTTCGCGCGGCCCGCGCAGGCCACGCCGCCCGGCCCGGCCCGGCCGGGTTGCGGCGTCCGATGGCGTAACCCCTTCCATTTCATATAAAAAATTGCAAAAAAAATCATTAAAAAAATGATTAAAATATTTTATTTTGTTATCCTGCATGCCGCAGTCGGCCAAAATCCAGTCGCCCGGAGGTTTTCGAAGCCCAGGGAAATCGCCAATATTTGCAGAGACGGAGGTTTCTTGAGCGTGAAACTGGCTGTGTGCCGCCAGTGGCGGAGGTGGAAAAATTCATTCGAACATCAGGGAAACAGAGTATGGCGGAAAAAAGCGTTAAAGACATCGACGGCCTCATCGATCAGAGCTGGAACCCGGACAACAGCGAGCTCGATCTCCGGGAGAAGGAGATCGACGATGAGGATTTGAAAAAGATCCTCCAATCGGACAAGATCAAGGGCGTCACCGCCCTGTTCCTGGAATTCAACGACATCGGCGACGACGGAGTGAAGGCCCTGCTCGATTCAGGGCACGCCAAATACCTCACCGCCATCAACCTGTTCAAGAACAAGGTCACCGATGTCGGCGTCAAGGCCATGGCCTCCTCGAAAGCGCTAATCAATCTTTCCGAACTGGTGATGAGCGACAACAAGATCGGCGTGGAGGGGGCGATAGCCGTCGCCGAGTCGAGGCCGCTGGCCAACCTGGTCTCCCTCTGGCTGGGCGACGACCTGGGCGACGAGGGCGTGAAGGCCATCGCAACCTCCGAGACTCTCACCCGGCTCAACCTGCTGTCTTTGTACCGCAATAATATCGGCAACGCGGGCGCGCGGGCTCTCGCCGAATCGAAAAATCTTGGCAAGCTGACCGAGCTCAATCTGAATTGGAATTATATCGAAGGGGAGGGGGTCGAGGCCCTGGCGCAGTCGGACACGCTGAAGAACCTGACCCAGCTCACAATGACGTACAACCCCATTGGCGACCGTGGGGCTATCGCCATCGCCGGATCGAAGACCCTCGGCAACCTGACCCTGCTCGATCTGTACGAAGCGGAAATTGGCAGCGCGGGCGGGCGGGCGATCGCGGATTCCACCACCCTCGTCAACCTGGAGACCCTGGTGCTGATCCACAACGATATCAAGCCCGAGGTCCAGGAAGCGATTCGCAGCTCCAAGACTCTGGTGAAACTTTCCAACGTGATTTTCAAGCGCACCAGCGAAGAGGCCTGATCATTTTTGCGGGTTTCAAATCCCAGGGGTTTCCCGGAGAGCGCCGGGAATCCCCTTTTTATTTTCCGCGGCGCGCGCCGCAACCGGGCCAGCAATGATAAACTGCGAGCGTGGGGGGCTTGCCCCCGGCCAGGAGGATGTCCATGTTCACCGGTGAAAAACCCGACCTCCTCGACCTTTGGGTCTTCAGGGAGGACAGCATATACGTCGTCGGCAAGGACGGCGTGCCGCAGCATTACGACGGCCAGGAATGGCTGCCGGTGCGCACCGACAACGGCAACCCGCTGATGGGCATCTGGGGCGTCCACGAAAAGTGCATTTACGCCGTCGGCATCGGCGGCATTGTGCTCAAGTACGACGGCAAGCAATGGATGTCCATCGATACGGGCAGTTACGATTCGCTCAACTCTGCCTACGGCTTCAGCGCGGACAGCATCTTTTTTTTCGGCGTGGGAGGGCGCATGCTTTACTGGGATGGTGAAAAATGGTCCTACCGTGAGCCCAACACCATCCACGACATCTTCGGCATGTGGGGCGAGGATATTAACCATATTCACGCTATCGGCGGTGAGGGCATCTACCGTTTTTACGACGGCAAGCAATTTCAGCGGCGCGAGGAGTTGACCGAAGAGACCGTTTCGCT
>CP070799.1:1232554-1235460 GCA_020343535.1 Nitrospinaceae bacterium
AAGTTCCTTGATTATCCTTAAATCCGGCCTGGTCAAAATATCGCTGGTGGATTCCAACGATCATGAATTCATCATCAAAACCCTGAGCGAGAGCGATTTTTTTGGCGAGATGTCCCTGCTCGACGGAGGCCGCCGATCGGCCTCGGCCATCGCGGTGGAGGACACGCGCGTGCTGATTCTTTACCGCGACGACTTCGTCCGCCTCATCAAAAAAAATCCGGGCGTGGCCTTGCACCTGTTGACGGCGCTCACCCACCGCCTGCGCCTGACCACCGACAACATTTCCAACCTGACCTTCTTTGACGCCTACGGCAAGGTGGCGCGCTGCCTTCTCGACCTTGCGGATAAAATCGGACGCAAGAAGGAGGAGGGCATCGTGCTCGATGTCAAGCTTTCCCGCCAGGAACTGGCCAACATGGCCGGGCTCACGCGCGAAACGTTCGCCCGCATCCTCAAGGAATTCCAGGTGCGCGGCTGCCTCGTGACACGCGGCAAACAGATCATCATCGTCGACAAGAAAATTCTCACCAATGAAGTGCGGCTCAATATGGGCTGAGACGCACCGCGCTTCACCTCTTCAGGCGGATCTTCTTCATTTATAGTGCAAGCCGATGACCCCGTCCCATTTGCTCGGCGGCGGTTTTTTCTGAAAATAAATACTGCGTTTGAGTAGCGTCGCAGAAGGGCCGTCCTTCGGCCTGAGCACCAGTGCGCTCTTGAAACAGACCACCGCGTCTTTCCATTCCCTTCGCTTGTAATGTTCGAGCCCTTTTTTATAGATCGGTAGCAACATGAGAACGTCGTTGCTGATGTCGCCGCGCTTGCCGAGCAGCTCGTAGATCTTCACCGGCGCGATGCGGCCGCGAACGCGGATGGAGTCCAGCTCGCGCACTTCGATGTGCTCCTTCGCCTGCTGATAGGTGGTTTCGCTTAAAATCGAGTGCGTGCCGTACTCCTTGTTCGCCCCCTCCAGCCGGGCCGCGAGGTTCACGGAATCGCCGCTCATGCCGTAGTTCATCCGGTTCTTGGAACCGATGTTACCCACGACCATCGGTCCGGTGTTGATGCCCACACGCATGTGCAGTTCGGGCTTGCCCTCCTTGCGCCAGCGCCGTCGCATTTTTTTCAGCCTCTCCTGCATTTCGACGCATACCCAGCAGGCCCGTTTGGCGTGGTCCTCGAAATACAGGGGCGCGCCGAAAAAGGCCTTGATCGCATCGCCGTCGTATTTATCGAGGGTGCCCTGGTACTTGAGGAGGATATCGGTCATCTCGGTCAGGTATGTGTTGAGAAACTGCACCTGCTCTTCGGCCGGCAGGGATTCGGACAGGGCGGTGAACCCTTCCAGGTCGGAAAAGAACGCCGTCAATTCCTTTTGCTCGCCGCCCAGTTTCAGCTTGCCCGAATCCTTCAGCAATTGATCGATCACCCCCGGCGACATGTAACGGGTGAACACGTTTTGAATGTAATGCTTCTGCTTTTCCTCGGTGTTGTAGCGGTAGATCATCAGCGCTGAAAATATCAAGAGGTTTTCCAGCTGCGCATAAATGTTGGTGAACCACAGGTTCTTGTTCTCGAACACCCATTGGCTGAAATAAAAATCTACCGCTGCCACCACCGCCGCCACCGCCAGCCCGTAAACGGATTTGATGCGCGAATAGATCCAGGTGAGGAGGAGGCCGAGCAGAATCAGATAGCCGCTGTCCGCCGCCACGATCCATTCCGGCTGGTGCAGGGAATTCTGGCTGAGGATGTTGTCGATCACCGTGGCGTGAATCTCCACGCCGGGGTAGAGCGGATCGAACGGGGTGACCTGGATGTCCTGCAGGCCGGTGGCGGTGGCCCCCACAAGGACAATTTTTCCCTTGATCAATTCCAGGGTCGCCAAAGAAACGCGGTCGTGAAGGATATCGGTCACGGAGAGGTAGGGAAAGGTCCCCCGTTTACCGAGGAAATTGATCTCCATTTCCCCCTTCTCGTTGGTTGGGATCTCCACCGGGGTCGGGCTGTCCAGCAGGACTTTCTCCACGCCGAATTCATCGACGCGGAAGAGCAGCGTGCCCTTGAGATACATCTCCAATATGCGGATCGAGAGCGGCGGAAAAAAATAATTTTTCCGCGTGACCGGATCGAAGTAGCGGACGATCAGCGGCAGCTTGCGGATCGAGCCGTCGGGCTCCACATCCATGGAAACGAAACCGGTCTGCTGTTGGGGCCCGGACAGGGCGGGAATGTTGGCCTCCACCGCGTAGGCGGTGCGAAACTCCATGAGGTCGAGGGAAATCGATCCCTGCGATTTGATGAATCCCTTGAACTGCCCGGAAAGAATGTTTGTGAAATTCTCGTGTCGGCCCTGTTGCGTCAAATGGTCGAGACCCTCGGGGTCGAAGTGGAAAAAATAACCGAGGACAGATCGATCCGATCGGGCGAGCGCCTGGGCGAACAGGGCGTCGTAATCGGCGGCCATGAGGTAACGGTCGAGGGTTTCATTGAGCACCGGCGTCGATTCGGCGAGGGGTTCGAGTTCGAGCTGCAGCTCTCTGAGCGTTTCGGCGCCGGAACTTTCGTCCGGCGAGGAAAACACCATGTTAAAGCCGATGACACCCGCCTGCAACGCCTCCAGCTTTTCAACCAGCTCGGCCAGCGTCTTGCGCGGCCAGGGCCAGCGCCCGATCTCGTCTATGCTTTTTTCGTCGATGGCGGCGATCACCACCTCCGGCCCGGGGCGCAAGGGGCCGCGCACCTGAAAATGCGCGTCTCTCAACAACATTTCCAGCCGCTCCATGGAGGGCGGGCCCAAGCGGTAGCCAAAGACCGCCAGGGCGGTGATCAGCATACCTATAAGCCATTGATTAAACGTTTTCATCAGCCCTTTTCGACGCCTCTTGCGTGGTTCGGGCCAGGCG
>CP070799.1:1235560-1238454 GCA_020343535.1 Nitrospinaceae bacterium
TCAAGAACGGCTCGGCGGGAACGGGCATGGCCCCCCATGGCAAGACTCTGAAGGATAAGGAAATTTGGGATGTTATCAAATACATCCGCGAAACCTTTGTGAAGTAAGGCAAGGTTTTAGAACGAGGCAAGCCGCCTTCGGGCGGTTTGCCTTTTTTTTTGCGATTTTTCGGTCCGGCTGGCGCCGGTGGTATAATCCGGGCGACGCCTCGACCGGATGCAACCATGCAAACCATCGCAACATCATGAGTTCCATGTTCCCCTCTAGCGCCGCCGAGCGCCGCCGGGCCTTTTGCCTGGGGGTGCTTGCTCTATTGATGATGAGCCCGGCGGTCCTTCTTGCCGGGCCGCCGCCGGGTTCGCCCGAGCGCCCGCTCACCATGATGTTCGTGCCTTCCGGTGATTCGCAGGTGATTCTCAAGGGCGGAAAGGAGCTCTCCCGCGCCCTGTTCGAGGAAACCGGCCTACACTTCAAAACATCGGTAGCCACCAGCTACGCCGCGGTGATCGAAGCCATGGGCGGCGGCAAGACCGACATCGGCTGGCTGCCGCCGTTCAGTTACGTGCTCGCCAAAAAGAAGCATGGCGTGGAGCTTTTGTTCGTGGTGGAGCGATTCGGCAGCCCGTTTTACAAGGGACAGATCGTCGTCCGCGCCGACAGCGGCATCCACACCCTCGCCGATCTCAAGGGCAAGACCTTCGCTTACGTCGACCCGGCCTCGACGTCGGGGCACCTTTACCCGAAGAGCCTGATCGCCGCCCAGGGGTTCAATCCGGACCGCTTTTTTTCCCGCGCGGTGTTCGCCGGTTCGCACAACGCCGTCCTGCTATCGGTGCTGAAGGGCGAGGTGGATGCGGGCGCCACCTACGACGATGTGCGCGCCACGGTGGTTAAAAGTTACCCCGATATATTTCAGCGGGTCCGTGTTCTGGCGTACACGCGGGACATCCCGAACAATACCGTCACCGTGCGCAAGGGCCTTTCCGCCGCGATCACGCGGCAGGTGAAGGACGGGCTCAAGGCCCTCACGCGTTCGGCGGAGGGCAGCCGGATTCTGAAAAAGGTATACGGGGTGGAGGGCCTGGTCGATCTCGATGGCCTGTTCGACCCGGTGCGCGAAACCAGCCGTCTCCTCGGCCTGGAAATGGATTCCGCTCCCTAATGGCCAAGGGCGATTGCTCATGATCCGCATCGAGAATGTATCCAAAACCTACGACGGCGTGAATTGGGCGGTCCACGAGCTTTCGCTGACCCTGGAGGCGGGAGAATTCGTCGTGGTGCTCGGCAAAAGCGGTTCGGGAAAATCGACCCTTATCCGCCTGCTCAACCGTCTGGTGGAGCCCAGCGCGGGGCGAATTTTCCTGGGTGGCGACGAGATTACCGGGGCCTCCCCCGCCCGGCTGCGCCGGCTACGCCGCCGCATGGGCATGATCTTTCAGGAATACAATCTAGTCCCGCGCCTGCCGGTGCTCACCAACGCCCTCACCGGAGCGCTGGGCGAAATTTCGCCCGCCGCGAGCCTCTTCAATCATTTTCCGGCGGCGGCGGCCAAGCGGGCGCGCGGGCATCTTGTGCGCCTGGGGCTCGGCGAGCGGATATATCAGCGCGCCGACCGGTTGAGCGGCGGTCAAAAGCAGCGCGTCGGCATTGCGCGCGCCCTCATGCAGGAACCCGAGGTTCTCCTCGCCGATGAGCCGGTCTCCAGCCTCGACCCCTCCACTTCCAAGGTGATTCTCGATATTCTCCAAGGGGTCCATCGCGACCGCGGCGTCACCGTGATCTGCAACTTGCATCTGCCCGCCCTGGCTAGGGACTACGGCACACGGGTGCTGGGCCTTAGGAAAGGCCGCCTCGTTTTCGATGGACCGCCGGAAAACCTGGACGACAGCGCGGTGCATAATGTTTATGACGAGGACTAGGCCTTAAGCGCTGGGCTCGCTGCGGACCCCTCGCGGGAAGCGAACGTGAACGGGCCAGGGCGTGGGGCTGGAGGCCGGAGAGGTCAGGCGGCGTTTCCGGCGTTCAGGGCAACGCGCATTATTCGCTCGGTCTGATCGAGGATTTCCCGGGCGGTGTTCGCGCCGCTAGCGTTTGAGTCCTGATGGGTGGAAACCCTCACCTGGGTACGGTCGTTGTCGATGGAGGAAAGATCGATGGTGAGATCCAGGTCGAAGGTGGCTGCGAGGATGGTTTGTCCCTCCGAGGTGGATTGCGAATCCAGGATCATGATATTCATTTCATTGAGAGCATCGAGCGCCGCCTTTTTTACCAGGCTCAGGGGGTGATCGAAAGCCCGGTCCGCCACCGGGGAACGTTCCTCCGCCCACAGGCCCATGCCGGCGCATCCTGCAAGCAAAGCCCCGCACAGTATTACCAGGAAAATATTTTTTATTGCGGTCAGGGTTGCCATATGCCGATTACCTTGTAGTCCATCTACGTGGAAAAAATGCCCCCGGTAGGGAGACAGGACCAAAAACGGTAAGGTCCGCTTGTGAGGTGAGAAGCAAACTTTATGCCTGGAGGGCAAGACGGCGAAATTGAAGCCCTTTGCCTGCGGGGCGCGTCTAAAGTGTATGGATTCGTTTAGAAACCAGCTACGGAATCATACGCTGCCGATGGTTTTGCCGGGCCGGGCGCGGCCGGTCGGGTGTGCAAGGCGGCCCTCGGGGCGAGCCGCAGCCCCAGAAGCGGTGATTCCCGGATTGCAGGCGGGTTCGGCGCGGCGAAATGCCTTTTATTCCGGGCGTTGGGCGGCTGTGCCGCGGCCCATATAAACGTTTGAATGGCTTTGGAAATATGATATTTTAACGGTGTAACCCAAATATCCCCTAACGTGGGGGCGTGTTCAAGTTTGGCCCCCGAGGTTTATACATGAAGCAGGCGGGGGTTGTACA
>CP070799.1:1238554-1241436 GCA_020343535.1 Nitrospinaceae bacterium
CCTGGCCGGATTTTCGCATGCCGACGCCGACGGATTGCGCAAGGTGATGTCCAAAAAGGACCGCGAGCACCAATTGCGCGATTTTCAAAAACACTTTTACAGCGGAGCCGCCGCCCGCGGCGTATCCGCAGACCAGGTCGCCGCCGTGTGGGACATGATGATGAGCTTCAGCGGCTATTCATTTTGCAAGCCCCACAGTGCTTCCTACGCCCGGGTCTCCTTCCAGGCCGCTTATCTCAAGGTTCACCATCCGGCAGAGTTTATGGCGGCGGTGATCAGCAACCAGGGAGGATTTTACAGCCCCTTTGCCTATGTCTCCGAGGCCCGCCGCATGGGACTTACGATTTTGCCGCCCGATATCAACGCCAGTGAAATTCGCTGGACCGGTCACGGCCACACCATGCGGGTGGGATTGCTCTCGATCAAAAACCTGTCGGCCGACACCCAGCAGCGCATCGTCTCGCAACGCCGGCAGGGGGCCTATGGCAGCATGCGCGATGTGCTCGAGCGCGTGCGTCCCGATGAGGCTGAAGCACGGGCCCTGATTCATTGCGGTGCCCTGGACAGTCTGAATCCTGCCGGCCACCACTCTGCGTTGATGTGGCAGCTGTCCTGCTGGTTGAAGGCCCGCCGCGCAAAACCCACCCCGCACACCGTGCCGCTCTTCGGTCCATCCCAGAGCGACCCCTGCGACCAGCCTCCACCCCTGCCGCCGGATGACACCCGTGCGCGCCTGCGGCGGGAATTCAACGTGCTGGGGTTTTTGTGCGATCGCCACCCCATGGAGCTGTTTGCCGAAAAACTACAAAAACATCGCACGGTTAAAGCCGCGGACCTGCCGCGCTTTATCGGCCGGCAGGTCCGTCTGGCCGGCTGGCTGATCACCGGCAAGGTAGTGTCCACCAAAAACGGCGACCCCATGGAATTTTTGACCTTTGAAGACCAAACCGGCATTGTGGAAACCACTTTTTTCCCGCAAGCCTACCGCCGCTTCTGCCACATGATCGATCGCAACCGACCCTATTTACTCACAGGAAAGGTGGAAGAAGACTGGGGCGCCGTCACACTCACAGTCGAAAAAGTTGAGACCATTCAGGGTTAAACCTGTATATCCGGCTGCAAACGACCTCTAAGCAAGATTCATCCGCAGGATAACAGGAGAGTTTTGTCCAAATTTGATTGTTGACAATAAAGCCGCGTCTTAATATTTGAAGCCTAATAGTTCCTGCTCACATGGCGTTCATATATGCTGGGCTGCAACTGAATCCGATACACAAGTCATATCTTCGCTTCGTTGGCTCTTGGAAAAGCGCGTTCTTATCAATCGAAATGGTTGCCCCGGTGGATAATGGAATGAATTCGAAAAAAGCAGAACCCACAAAACCGAATTTTCTCATCGTCGGTGCGGCGAGATGCGGCACCACAGCCCTCCGGGGGTATCTTCGGCAGCATCCCGAGATCTATATTCCCGAGAAGAAGGAGTGCCGCTACTTTTCGAACATCAAGGACAAGTACTTGGACAATGAGTACGACCGGTCGATGAACCGGACCTACATAGACAGCCGCAAAGAGTATCTGCAGCTGTTCGAAAAGGCTCACGGCGCTAAGGCCATCGGTGATGTATCACCGGACTACCTTTACAATCACGAGGAGAGCGTCCCTCGCATCCTTGAGGAGCTGGGTCCGGACGTCAAGATCATCATCGCCCTCAGGGACCCACGGTACCGGGCCTTTTCCCACTACATGCACCACGCGAAAAGCTTCGTAACTCCGGATGGTTCGTTCGAGGAGGCGCTGGAAAACGAGGCAGAACGGGAGGGGACATGGGCCTGGTACTGGCAGTATCGGAAAGCCGGGCTCTATGCCGGACAGGTCGGGGCGTATCTCGAGAATTTCGCCAGCGTCAAGATCGTGGTCTTTGAGTCTTTTCTCGAGAACAGATTGGAGGGCTTAGCGGAGCTGTTCGAGTATTTGAAGGTAACATCCGCCGCGAACATCAGCCTAGAGGTAAACCCGAACACCAGCCGGGAGTTCCGGACGAAAGTAGGATATATCACTGTCCAGAGGCTGATGAAGCGAGTTTACAGAATCTCCAACCGACGACTCGTTCGATTGGCAGAGTTTCTCTTTTACAAGAAGAAAAAGAGAACCCTCTCCACGAAAACGAAGCAGGAGCTGACGCGGTATTACAAGGCGGACGTCGCTCGGCTGGAGAAGCTCACCGGGATGTCGTTGCATGCCTGGCTGGGGCAAGAGCAGCGCAGCGAACCTCCCTCGAGAACCGCGTAGGACACGTTGCAAAGGCATTTCTCGATTTAACGGTAACACAGGAGGTCAAGTATGCCATTATTCTACAATATAGACGAATTTGGCGATGACACCGCCCGGATTGCCGGTCGGTTGGCGGCACTTAGGAAAGCACTACAAAACGAGCCGGAGGAAAAACAACGACGGGTACCGGAAAAAAACGCCACCGAAACCCTGTTGCTGGCAACCTGGAACCTGAAGGCATTCGACGGCGGTGCAAGCGACAACCGCACGGAGGAGTCTTACTGGTATATTGCTGAAATTATCTCGCACTTCGATATCATTGCCATCCAGGAGGTCGGCGCCAATTTGGGCGCTCTGGAAAAGCTGCGCAACCGTCTGGGCGGGACCTGGAATTATATCGTCAGCGACGTTACCGAAGGCAAGGCCGGCAATGACGAACGTCTGGCATTTTTGTTTGATCGCCGCAAAATCCGGTTCAGCGGTATTGCCGGAGAAATTGTGATTCCTCCGATGGAGGACGCCCGCGGCAATACCATCGCCCCTTCCAACCAGCTGGCCCGCACGCCGTCCATTATCGGTCTGGAGGCCGGCTGGTTTCGATTTATGCTGTC
>CP070799.1:1241536-1244378 GCA_020343535.1 Nitrospinaceae bacterium
CACGTTCGATACGGGCCCCGCCAGCGCGACAAACATCATATCCCGGCGGGGGTGGACCAGGTTTCTCGGGTCGACGGGCACCGGCTTGGCCCAGCCGAAGCCCAGGAAATAAAAGCTGAGGGCGCCCAGCGGGTCGAGATGCTTGAGCGGGTTCAGCGTGAGCCGGCCGAGCCTGTGAGCGGTGTCGTCGCCCAGGTGCAGGGCCACCCGGCCGTGACTGTACTCGTGCACCGTCAGGGACAGGATGATCACGCCAATGAGCAGCGTTGAAAGCAGGATGGTGGAATCCAAAGATACCTCGCGGTTGGCGCAGTCAGTTGAAGCGGGGAGTACCGGATATTCGCGGGTGTTCGCGGACAGGCTGGTGCGGCAACGGAAAATTTTGAAATTGTTTCAGAGCCCGCCGCCCCTGCCTCGGAACCGGGACGGAAAAATTCGGGTTCCTATTAATTAATTATAATTCTAGCTCAATTCGCCGGTTTTTCACAAGGCTTTAGCCGGAACGTCCCCTCCCCCACCCCGGTTTCACGGCCAGCGCGTCTTGGCGTATTTCAGGTAGGTGTAATAGGCGGCGCCCGCAGAAAGGAAAAACCCCAGAAACCCCTCGCGGAGGCCCTGGCGAAGGAAGTAGGTCCTGACAAAAGCCCAGAGCGGCCTGAGGTAAATATGCGCACCGCCCGCCCGCCAACCACGCGCCCGTCTATCTTCGGCGAACAGCGTCGAATAGCGATTCTGCCTGGCGACGTAGTCTTCCATGCCGCCATACGAATAATGCAAGAGGGGCGCGTCGATACGGCCCGGCCGGCCTGGCCCTTCCAGCCGCTCGTGCACCGGCCAATCGGAAAACGCCGCCCGGTCGCGGTCGTAGAGGCGGGCAATCCGGTCGGGATACCAGCCGCCGTAGCGGACCCAACGCCCGCCGAAATGGTTTTTTCTTGGCAGCTCATACACGGCGTGGGCCCCCGGCTCGGCCAGCAGCCGCCGGATGGCCTGGGCCGTGGCCGGCGGCACCACTTCGTCGGCATCGACATTGAGAATCCAGCGGTGGCTGGCCTTTGAGGCGCAAAAATTTTTCTGGCCGCCGTAGCCGCGCCATTGTTCCTGAAAAACCCGGTCGGTGAAGCGCCGACAGATTTCAACCGTGGCGTCGCTGCTGAAGGAATCGGCCACGACGATTTCATCCGCCCACCGAAGGCTTTCCAGACACCGCTCGATGTTCTTTTCCTCGTTCAGGGTAATAATAGTAACACTAATTTTTTCCATGCGTTTCAAGAATCCTGATGGCGATATCAGCGGCCCGGCAACCGCCCCGCAAGCGGCGCGACTTCCCAAAACCAAATTCGTGGACTCCGAACAACCGGCAAAATTATAGCATTTTATTGATTCTTCATACCTTTTGGCCTGATTATATTTCCCCGTGAAAAAAGATTGTGTTAATATAAGTCTCGGATAATAAAGAAAGTGGGGGGGGGAACAGCAGTTAATTAACTCGCGAGGGATTTTTTCTTCCGGATGCCAAGGGGGAATTCGTCCAATGCGTATAAGGGCCCCAATGATAGACGTTATCTTTGAAGGACTGATCGAGTCGATCGAAAAGTTCTGGTTTCAACTCAACCTCCGGTTCAACCTGGAAAACTCCGAAAGTTTTCTCGCTATGCAACGACTGTGGAATATGGCGATGGAAAATCCTCTCATCCTGCTCGGTATCGCCGTGGTGCTGATTGGCATTCCCGTCGCCCTGTCCCAAGCTCGCAAAGCCCGGGCGGGTAAGGAAAAGCGCATGGATGAACTCCTGGGTGAACTGGGCGGCGAAACAGACGCCAAGCCGCTGTTTAGCGATGAGATGCAACCTCCGACCGACGAGGACGCAGAATTCCTCTCGATGAATCGCTTCCTGGGCAAGGAATTCTCCGCCGAGCCCCCGCCCGACTTGCAGGACGACAGCACCGAGGGAAAGAAAAACGACGGCGAATGGAGCGACGAAGAGGACCTGTTCACCGCCCCGCTCCATAAGGATTTTAGCTCTCTTGCCGAACCGGCCCCCGATGAGATGATGGATCTCGAGCCTTCGACCAACGGCACGCGAGGGGGCCGCCGGGAGAGCAAAACCAAGGCGGATGAAGCAGGAACGCCCGAAAGCGAAATGGAAACCTTCGAATTGACCGAGGCCTCCCTGTCGCCCGACGACAATTTGGAAACCGACCTCGATGATATTCTAGGCGTGCCCTCGAACGCAAACAGCGCCGAGGGCGAAATCAACCTGACGACAGAAATCGAGGACGCCATCTCCGAAATCGAAGGCACCCTGAGCGAAATCCAGAGTCAGAAGGACGAGCCCGCCGCCGCGCCGGACGAGGGTGAGGCGTGGATCGACCTGGGCGCTCCGGAAGAGGCGGACGAAGCGGTTACGGGAATCGATGTGGAAGGCCTGGAAGAAGAGGCCATAGAACCGGTGAGCTTCACGGATTCCGTCGATGAAATTACGCCGGAACCTGAACCCATCAATGAAGATCAGGAAAAACCCGCTGAAGTGGCACTGGGTGCGGAAAACCAGGAGGCCGAATCCGCCTCTCCCCAGGATAAGGAAGCATCTGAACCGGTGGCGGCAGAGCCAACCCCGGCGGCCGCCCCGCAGGCGAAACCCGCTCGCAACTCCAAGGACCTTATGGAGCGCTTGCTGAAATTCCAGGAGAAGCTTGAAAAGCAAATCGACGCACTCGGCACCGATGGGGAAGAAAGTGCGACCTCGGGCGGAGAGGCTTCTCCGCCGCAGGAAAAAAAAATTTTTGAGCCGGTGAACATGAAAAATCCCGACGAAAACACCGACCCAAAAGCAAAAAAC
>CP070799.1:1244478-1247311 GCA_020343535.1 Nitrospinaceae bacterium
TTCAATCCGTTCAACATCGTTCGAACGGTTTCGACGGGCCTGAACGGAACGCCGATGCCCAACTTCAAGGATAAGATTACGGTAGAAGATCGCTGGAAACTGGCGGCCTTCGTCAACTCGCTGTGTCCGCGAAAGAAGATCGATAAGCTGACCAACAAGCCTGTTCCCGACTTCCTGATCAGCTCGGAGTACACAGAAGGCAAAGTGGCCGAAAAGATCGACGACCCGATGTGGCAGGCGCCAGACCACGACCCGAAAATCGTGGCCCGAGCGGATGAAGTCGCGGAAAACCCGCGCTGGAACTACATCGCCATGGCGGGGCAGATCACCCGCGGCAAGCGGAACTTCGACCCGAAGGTTGATAACCTGTGGGTGGCTTCACGCTGGAGCGCCGAGGATAACGCGGTGTACTATCTCATCGAGTATCACCTGCGCTTCCTTTCCACCGACCCGGAATACCCTGATATGGTGGCGATGCAGTGGCCGGCCAAATTGCAGGACCTGTTCGGTGCTGAAAAGCCCTACTTCATTCTCGGTGATTCCAAGAAACCGGTGGATGTATGGCAGGTCAAAATGATGGTCAAGGACTACAACCCGACCAATCCGCCCAGCGATGCGGGTTACCAGCTTGATGTGAATGTGCACGAGTTCAACGGTAACGGCTTCGATGCTTTGACGGACAAGGAAACCGCTCCCACCGTGCAAGTGGTGGATTCCATTTTCAAGCAGGGGCGTGTGAAGGTTCTGTTGAAGCGGACTCTGGAGACCGAGAACAAGGAAACGGATGTCCAGATTCCTACCGAGAAGTTCATCCCCGTCAGCTTCATGCAGTGGGCGGGTGATGATAAAGAGAAGGACGAGCACATGGCCATTTCAACCTGGTACTACACCATCTTGAAGCCGGCGCTGCCGAAGTCTCTTTATTACATGCCGCCGATCATGGCGGTGGTGTTCTTCACCTTCCAGGGCTGGCTGGTCTGGATGACCAAGCGGACCCGGAAGATGTATGATGAGGGTAAAGTCAAACGAGACATTATTCCCAAATAACCCAACCGGTTATTCAGAAAAGCCCGCCTTACGGCGGGCTTTTTTTTTGCCTGTTTCCCGTTGATGAAGAGCGAAGGGAATCGGGATCGGTGGTTATTCGGGGAAAAAGAGGTTTTGTATGTTGGAGTCAGGCGGGAAGAAAGCGCGGGATAAAAAAAAGGCCGGCCTTGCGGCCGGCCTGGAATTCTTGCCAAAACAGCCGGGGATCAGTCTTCTTCGGTGACCTGCTCAAGGTCCATGCTGCCCTCGATGATCTCTTTCAGAGCCAGAGGAAAATAGGAACGGGGATGCGAATAATCTTCCGGGTCCACGTCGATGGTCGGCTGCGCGCCTTTTTCCAATTGGTGGATTCTTTGCGAGACGAGGATGCAGAGCAGGTAGCGGCTTTTGACCACATCCAGAGCCTGGCGCGAGAGATCCAGAACTTCAGGGGTTTCCAGTTCCATGAGGTTTGATCCTTTCTGGTGAGCTAGCAATAACTCCCCATTTTAATGAAAGCCCAACCCGCTGTCAATTTCAAACTCGGGGTGTGAGCGGTGGAGTTAGGCCGTCAATAGTTTTCGGGCGGTTTGCACCACCGTGTCGATGTCCTTTCGGGATATCTCGCGGTGCACGACGGCGCGAAAGGTGACCGGCCCGGTAAGGAGAATTTTTACGTTGTCCTTTTCCAGCGAGGAAAGAAACGCTTCCGCCGAGAGGGAGGGGTGGGAAAGCTGGAAAAACAGGATATTGGTTTTGACGCGCGCAAGATCCAGCTCGATTCCCGGAGCCTCTTGCAAGCCCAGGGCAAGATGCAGGGTGTTCTCGTGGTCCTCCCGCAGCCGTTCCACTTGCTGCTCCAGCGCCACGATGCCGGCGGCGGCGATGTGACCCGCTTGGCGCATGCCCCCCCCCAGCATTTTTCGCCACTTCCTCGCCCGACGAATGAACGCCCGCGAGCCGCACACCACGGAGCCCACGGGGGCCGATAGCCCTTTGGACAGGCAGACCATCACCGAATCTGCCTCTTCGGCAAGGCTGGCCGGAGTCACCGCCAGGGCCGCCGCCGCGTTGAACAGGCGGGCGCCATCGAGGTGCAGCTTGAGGTCTCTTCGTCTAGCCAGAGCTCCCACCGCCGCCATGTATTGGACAGGCAGGGGAGCGCCGTGACAGAAATTATGCGTGTTCTCCAGGCAAATGAGCCGGGTGGGCGGGCAATGGATATCAGGGGGTTGGATCGCCGCTTCCAGGGAAGCGAGGGGCAGGGTGCCGTCGTCGGCATTGCCGAGGATGTGGGGAAACAGTCCGCCCAGGGCCGATAGGCCGCCCACCTCGTGCTGGAAGATGTGTGAGCGGTCGCCGAGGAGCACGCCGTCCCCACGCTGACAATGCGTGAGCAGGCTGACAAGGTTGCCCATCGTGCCGCTAGGCACCAGCAAGGCCGCTTCCTTGCCCAGTTTCTCCGAGGCCAGGCGTTCCAGCCGATGGACGGTGGGGTCTTCATCGAATACATCGTCATCCACCTCGGCCGTGGCCATCGCTTCGCGCATGGCATCGGTGGGATGAGTGACGGTGTCGCTTCTAAGGTCGATGGGTTTCATGGTCTTTGTTTTCGGCGGGCGGCGGTTTTTCCCGCAGGCCCCGGCGGGAGCGGTAATACCCCAGCGAGGCCAGGAACACGGGCAATGCAAACCCGAAAAAAAGCACCTTCGCGCTTTTGTCGTAGGGAAATTCGAGCGACATCAGCATACGGTGCTCCTGTTCGGCGATGAATGCCAGCGCTGCAGCGGCGATGAACACATATCCC
>CP070799.1:1247411-1250223 GCA_020343535.1 Nitrospinaceae bacterium
GAGTCCGGCACCGAGGAATACCTGCTGGGGGTCTGGGGCACCGGCGATGACAACATCTACGCCGTCGGCGATAATGCCGTCATATTGCATTACGATGGCCGCGCCTGGAGCCCCATGACCGCGCCGAGGGAGGATTACCTCACCAAGGTGCGCGGCCTTGGTCCGAAGCAGATTTACGCCGTGGGCGACAATGGCGCCGTGCTGCGATACGACGGCGAATCGTGGATCGACATGTCATTATGAACTTAGTCACTTAAAGTAAAGAGGAGTTCGAGCGCCCATGCCCGGCATCACCACTCAACACCTGCTCTCCATCTTCGGCCTCGACGGGAACAACATCTTCGTCGGGGGTGCCGACGGCACCATGCTGCATTTCGACGGCCAGGCCTGGACGCCCATGGACACAGGGGGATGCTGGACCTTCAAGGGCATCTGGGGCAGCGCCCCGGACAACGTGTTCGCCGTGGCCACCGACGGTCGCATCCTGCGCTACGATGGGAAAGCCTGGTCGGTGGAGGAAACTGAGAAGCTGCCGCCGATGACCGGCATCTTCGGCCTTTCGAAAAAGGAAATCTACGCCTGTTCCCGCCTTGGCAAGATTCTTCGTTACGACGGCGAATCGTGGCGCTTTCTCGCCACTGGCACCGATGTCGATGTCACCCGGCTGTGGGGATCGAAGGAAGTGGGGATGTACGCTGTCGGGTACGATGGCCTGGTCCTGAGGCAGGAAGGCGATCGATGGGTCCGGCTCACCTTCAACTCCAACGCCGAGTTTTACGGGATCTACGGGTTCGGGCCCGGGCAGATTTATATCGTCGGCTCCGACGGCGCCGCCTTCGGTTACGACGGCAATGAGTTTTACGAAATGCCGACCCAAACCGGGGACTTTCTCCTCGACGTGTGGGGCCCCAGCGACGACCTGGTGTTCGCCGTCGGCGACGAGGGGCGCATCATGCTGAAGGAAGGGCGGCAGTGGACCCGGATCGAATCCAACACCCAGGAATACATGGCGGCGCTCTGGGGCAGCTCGGAGGAAAACATATACGCCGTCGGCGACAACGGACTCATCCTGCATTTTAATGGAGAGGATTGGAAGACCGTGGAGTGACCCCCGCCGCCGGGCCCCTGCACGGTTCGCGGCGGAGCCCGCGTTTCCCCCGGCAGCGGGAAATCATGGAGCACGGGACGGGTGGGGCGAGACCCCGCGCGCCCGTGAAGATGCACCGATGTTCAAACCCACACTCGAAGAATTCAAGAAGAAGGCCGCCCTCGGCAACCTGATCCCGGTCTACAAAGAAATCCTGGCGGACCTTGATACGCCCGTTACGGCTTATATGAAAATCCGCAACGGGTCGGACTCGTTCCTGCTCGAAAGCGTCGAGGGGGGCGAGAAATGGGCGCGCTATTGTTTTCTTGGTTGCGATCCGACGCTTACCGTCAGCACGCGCGGCGGGCGTGTCACGATAAAAGGACAAGACGGCGAGGAAACCCGGCCCATCGAGGCCGAGAGCCCCCTGGCCGAGGTCAAGCGCATCCTGTCGCACTACCGGCCGGTGGATGTCGAGGGCCTGCCGCGGTTCTCCGGTGGCGCGGTGGGGTTCATCGGCTACGACATGGTGCGCCACTTCGAGCGCCTGCCCGACAACACCAAGGACGACCTCGCCGCGCCCGATTCGCTGTTCGTCATTACCGACACCCTGCTGGTGTTCGACAACGTCGCGCAGACCATCAAGATCGTCTCCAACGCCGTGACCGGGGAGGGCGACCTCGAGGCGATTTACCGGGAAACCTGCGGCAAGATCCTCGCGTTGGAAGCCCGCCTGCGCGTTCCGGCCCCGTGTTTCGAGGCGGTGCCGGTGAAGGGCGGCGCGCTCGACGTGGTGTCCAATTTCGGCGACGAGGCGTTTAAGCAGGCGGTGCTCAAAATCAAGAACTACATTCTGGAGGGCGACGTCATTCAGGTGGTGCTCGCCCAGCGGCTGAGTTTCGACGTGCGCCTCGATCCGTTTCTCATCTACCGCGCGCTGCGCACCATCAACCCCTCGCCCTACATGTACTTCCTCGAACTCGGCGACTTCACGGTGATCGGTTCCTCGCCCGAAGTGCTCGTGCGGGTGGAGGGAGAGCGCGCCGAGGTCCGGCCGATCGCCGGCACCCGCTGGCGGGGGAAAAGCGAAGAGGAGGACCAGGCGCTGGAGAAGGACCTTCTCGCCGATGAAAAGGAACGCGCCGAACACATTATGCTCGTGGATCTCGGCCGCAACGACCTCGGTCGCGTGGCCGAGACCGGCAGCGTCGAAGTGAACGAACGGTTTCAGATCGAACGCTATTCCCATGTCATGCACATCGTGTCCAACGTGCGTGGCCGGCTGAAATCCGGCGTCGACTGCTACGACGTTCTGGCGGCGGCGTTTCCCGCCGGCACGCTCTCCGGCGCGCCCAAGATCCGCGCTATGGAGATCATCGACGAACTCGAGCCCACCCGGCGGGGCCTCTACGGCGGCGCCGTTGGCTACATCGGCTTCGACGGCAACATGGACACCGCCATCGCCATCCGCACCCTGCTCGTCAAAGACGGGCGGGCACACCTGGGCATCGGCGCGGGCATCGTCGCCGACTCGGTGCCCGAGCGGGAGCTCGAAGAGACCATGAATAAGGGGCGGGCGCTCCTCAAGGCGGTCGAGATGGCTGAGCGGGGGCTTTTCTTATGAGTAAGATATTCCGCCGTTGCGCCTCGATCACCGGCAACCTTGTGTGGAATCTGGGCGGGCGGGGAGGCATTAGATGATCTTGATGATCGACAATTACGACT
>CP070799.1:1250323-1253122 GCA_020343535.1 Nitrospinaceae bacterium
AGCGGGTAGCGCGGCGCACTCACCTGAGCCCCTTCCGCCAAAAGCGCAGCCAGCAGGGCATCAACCGGAACGCCGGTCTTTCGTGGATTAGCGCGGACGATGAATTCGAAATAAACCCGCCGGGTTTCAGCGCCGGGAGAAAACGTGTCGATGCCCAGGGCCTCGAGCCGGCTTGAAAGACGGTGGATGTTTTCTTCGCGATTGTGATTGTTCCTGGCAAGGGCGGCAAGCTGAGCACGTGCGATGGCTGCGGAAAGGGGAGCGATGCGGGTTTTCAGGCCGAACCCAGTGGCTGCTAAACGCCGGTTCGGGCCTTCGAGCCTGGCGATGCGGTGAATATCCCCCAGGCAGGCGGCCCGCTCGAAGTCCTCGTCGCTGTCGCATAACAGCACGCCGCCCTCGCCGCCGGGGGCGAGCTTGTCGCCCTGCAGGCTGAACACGGAAAGGTCGCCGAAACGGCCCGCCGGACGGCCCCGCCAAGCCGCGCCGTGGGCGTGGCTGGCATCCTCGATGACTTTAAGACTGTGTTTCTTTGCTATGTCTAGCAGGCGGTCCACCCTGCAGGGCAAGCCCCACAGGTGGACGAGCACGATTGCACGCGTCCTCGGCGTGATTTTTTTCTCGACATCTTCCGGGTCCGGGCCAAGGAGCGCGGGCTCGCTCTCGCAAAATACTGGCAAGGCGCCCAGCCACAGCATTGGCAGCGCCGAGGCCCAGAACGTGGCGCTCGGCACCAGCACCTCGTCGCCCGGCCCGAGGCCCGCGGCGAAAAATGCCGCAAGCAGGGCCGCCGTTCCGTTGCAGTGAGCGAGAGCCCGGCGCCGGCCGGTGAAGCGGCAATAATCCTGCTCCAACCCGCGGATCACGGGATGGGTGGAGATGTTGCCGTCACGCAGAATTTCCAGAACGGCCCGCTCCTCCGCATCGGTCATCATGGGCCAACGGCGCGAGACGGGCAGGGTCGCATCGATCACCGGCTCGCCGCCAAGATACGCGGGCAGGGTTTTAGCATAGCCACTCATGAGCGGATCTCCTTTTTGACCATCGATGAACGGGAAAGAGGCTCGCCGCCAGAATACGCGGGCAGGATTTTAGCTTAGCCACTCATGAGCGCTCCTCTTCGGTTGCAGGTGGGGCGGAAACGCCGAGGGCCGTGCGCCACTGGGCATCCACACGCGCCGTGTAATGATCGACCGCGCGTTTTCCCAGCTCGCGGCCGCCGCTCTGGGCCGCGGCTAGTTTGAGAAGGTGGGGCCGGTTTTCACCGGTGGCCCCTAGGCCGCCGCGAGGAACCCACTGCGCCAGGTTGGTGCGCCGCCTAAGGTAATCCTCCAGCGTGCAGCACAGTTCGTTTTCGACGCACCATGGCAGGCTGGGAACGGTTTCGTCGAGGCCGGGAAAGCAAACCCGGGGCGCGGCTTCGAGCGGCTGCAGCACCGGGCGTTCTCTCGACTCCCGTGGCGCGGGCAAGGCAGGCCTGAGCGCTCGCGCAACCTTTTCGGCCAGGGGAATGCAGCCGGTGAGCTTGCCGCCGTAGGTGGAGATCCACGGTAGAGCGGGATCGCGGACGACGTGCTGGCGCCGCGACAGGTCGAGAGGATAGCAGTCTGCCTTGTCGCCAGCGCGCACCGCCAGCGGGCGGATGCCGCATCTCAGCGATACAATGTCGCGCCGCGTGATTTTTTCGCCTAGGTTGCGGTTGTAATGTCGAAGAAGAAACTCGACATCTTCGGCGGTGACCTGGCGGCCCTCTTCGATGGAGGCGACGGCGGTTTCCGTCGGCCCCCACAGCGCCACTGGGCCCCAGGGCGTGAGGGTGAGTGTGTCTCCTGCCTCACCCATCTCGAAGATCAGGGGGTGGTTCAGGGCCTTCGGCCGCCGCAGCCCCAGATACACGCCCTTGCTGAGCGCATGCCGGTACGGCGTTTGGATGTGGAAGGCACGGTTGACCGCGTCAGTCCACACTCCCGCGCAGTTGACCACGTAGCGGGCGCGCGCCTCCAGCGTCCTCCCGCCCACGCAGTCGCTCAGGTTCAGGGTCCAGAGCCGGCCGCGCGGGTCGTAGGCGCCGCCTTCGAGCTCGCAGTGGTTGAGGGCGGTCTGGCGGACCGAAACATTCCGCGTGATCCAGTGCAGGACGAAGCGGCTGTCCGCCTGGCGGAGCAATCCCTCTTCGAAAACCAGAGAACCTTCCTGCCGCCGATGGTTGAGAAACCGCAGTTCGTCGAATTTGCGCTGATAACAGGGGGGAGTGCGCCGCCCCCGGCTGAGCAGCCAGTAGAAGGCGAGGGCCGCTTGGGCGAGCCACCGGCTGCGCCCCGCCTTGTGGTCGATGATGTAACGGTAAGGCGAGGGCATCACTTCCTCCGGCATCTGCTGAATCATGCGGTCGCGCGCGCGGGAGAGCTTGCACACGGTTCTGAGGTCGAGGTTGCGGAGGTAGAGCAGTCCGCCCCAGATCATCATTCCCGAGGCCTGGCTGGTGCCGCCGGCGAAATCGCCCCGGTCGAGAAGAAGCACGCGCGCGCCCTGCCGCGAGAGGCGGTCGAACAGGCAGGCGCCATTGATGCCGCCGCCGATGATGGCGACATCGAAACAGCCTTTGGACGCCGCGTCCAGCATGCGCTGTCGGATTTCCGGCGGACGGAAAGCGGCAATGTCCTCCGTGGGCGCAACCAGCGGGTCAGTCAATAATGAACTGGACATTGAAACCTCCTTTTGCGTCTTTCTTCTGGGTATGTTTTATAAATAATAAATATTTAGATAATTATTTACTATTAAGGCAAAAAAATCAGTCCC
>CP070799.1:1253222-1256014 GCA_020343535.1 Nitrospinaceae bacterium
AGTTTCGCATCCATTCCACGCGCCATCGATACCTTCCTGTACCGGCAGGAGCAGGCCGCCGAACGCATCCGCAAGGGGCAAAGGATCAACCGGCCCGCCGATGACCCGGCCGCCTTTAACCTTGCACTCTCCCTGCGATCGGAGGTTCGCATCAAAAAACAGGCCATGCGCAACATCCTCGACGGCCTGACCTATCTGGACGCTCTTGAATCGGCTCTGCGCGACTGGAGCGGGAGGCTCGCGCGGCTCAGGAAAATCGCGCCCCGCACCACCTCGCCGGGCCGGGAAGGGGCTGCCCTGCAAAGGGAATTCGATGCGCTGAGCGGCGAAGTGCATCGCCTATTAACGAGGGCCGGGCACCCCGCGCCGGGCGACGGTCGGCCGAATACGGGGCCGGTGCTGGTCGTCGGCGGCGACTCTTCGCCTGCCAACCGATTCGACCTTGGGCGGGAACTGACCCTCGAACCTCTCGACCCACGCTCGCTGGCCATCCCCTCCGTCTCGCCGGGGGAGGCTGGAAACGGTGCCGATGCCTCCGGTCCGTTGGATAAGGCCCTGCAAACCGTGTCCCGGAACCTTGGCCGCGTGGCCGCCGCCCGCAGCCGCCTGGCGCGCATTGAAAGCCACCTCGCACAATCGGCGCTAAACCTGCGGCGCTGAAATCCGCATGACGGGAGCCAGCCTCGCCGATGAAGTCGCCGTGTTCGCCGCCAGCGGGATTCGCGCCCACACCGCGCTGGCGGTTTTTATTCAGGGAAATCTCTTTCGGCAAGCGGTGGCGCGCCTTCTCCTCGGCTAGCGGGCAAAAAAGGAACTTTCAAGGACCACTTGCCCGGTCCATTTACGAACCGGCTCGTTTCTGCATGGCGAGAGACCGCCCCTCATGTCCTTCCTCTGGGAAAAAGAGGGGGAATGAAGGCGGAGGCGATAAACTCGCTACCGGTCGAGCTTCATGTCCGCGAAGGCCCAGGCCTTCTCAAAGCGGACGCGGACGGCGCGAGCCTCGGCTTTTTTGCCTTGGGCGTCGAGGCTTTTCATCAGGCCATTCAACGCCCAGCCGTTTTCCGGGTGGCGCGTCAGGTCCGCGCGAAAATGCGTTTCGGCCTCGGCGGCGCGCCCCGCCTTGAGCAAAGCCCAGCCCAGCGGCTGGTTCATCGGTTGGTACCAGCTGTGCGGCTCGTCGTAGTAGAGGCTGTTCTCGATTTTTAGGCCCGCCCGGTAGTGGCGTAGAGCCTCGTCCTGGCGGCCCTGCTTCTCGGCGATTTCTCCGGCCAGCAGGTGATGGCCGATCTTGAGCAGGTCGGAAACTTTGTTGGTGCCCCAGATCTTGACGCTCTCAAGCGCCGGGTTTTCGATCAGCGCCGCAAGCTCGGCCGCTTCCTTTTCGGCTTTGGCGAGGTCGCCTTGCGCGGCATGGGCTCGGCCCCGAAGATGGTGCCAAACGCCCAGGGGGTACAGAAGATCGGCCGGCGGTGCGGGTTCCTTAAGCGCATCGTCCCAGCGGGCGAAGCGCGCGAGGCCGTAGAGCGGTGTGGCCCAGAAATGCTGCAGGGTGCCCAAGCCGGGGGAGCGCATCTTTTGTTCGTCCACCCGCTGGCGTAGGCGGGCCGCCGCTTTCAAGGCATCCTCTCCGCGACCTTCCAGGGTGTAGGTGGCCCACAGGAAGTGGTGGTTGTGCGGCATATAGGCCAGGGGGTACAGGCCCTTGGCGGCGCATTCGGCCTGGTAGGCGTCGTCGGCGACAATGGCACGCTCGTTGGCGAGCGAGGCCTTATGGTAATGACCGGTGCGAATGTAGGCATGCGCGGGCATGTGCACTAGGTGCCCGGCCCCAGGCACCAGTTCGCCCAGGCGGTCGGCATGCGGGACGGCGCGGTACGGATTTCTGGAGGCCTCCACCGCATGAATGTAGAGATGGATGGCGTGCGGGTGGCTCGGGTCTTTCGCGAGCACGGTTTCCAGGGTTTCGACGACTTCCAGGATATGGTTCTTGGGACGGCCGTCCTCGGTCCAGTAGTCCCAGGGGTTAAGGTCCATCAACGCTTCGGCAAACAACACGGCGACGTCGGCATCCTTGGGAAAACGCTCATGCACACGGCGCATGGCTTCGGCGAAGGCGGCATCGAGCGCGCTCCGGTCCTGCCCTGGGGCGTAGCGCCGGGCAAGGGCTTCGATGAGGGCTTTTTCCCTGGCGCCGACGCCGGACGTAAGCCGGAGCGCCTCCTGGACCGCTTCATGGGCAGGCGCCGCCGCCTTCTCGTCCATCGGCGCGTTGATGTTGGGGCCGAGCACCAGCGCTATGCCCCAATAACACATGGCGCAGGCGGGGTCGAGGTCGGCGGCTTTCCTGAAGGCGCGGCCCGCTTCGTCGTGGTTGAAGGCGAAGGCGAGCGCCATGCCTTTGTCGAACAGGCGCTGCGCCTCGGGAACCTGTGTGGTGATGGGGTGCTGCCTGTCGCCCAGGCTGCCGAGCAGAAGCGCCGTGCAGCGGTCGTCCCCGGCGTGGGCCGGGCTGGCGAGCAGCAGGGAGACGGTGAACGCCAGCCACCAACGAATCATGAGACACCTCGATCAAGGAGACCGTCGATGTTACCCCGTGGAAGGAAGGAGCCGAAGCAAACCATAAGCCGGGTTCTGTTCCCCACCGAGGGTGGGGCGGTGACCATCAATCTAGGCCTGACGTTGCCGGCAGGCTCAAGCGATCAACCCGAAAGCATCGGACGGGCCGCCCTCGAACACTTTCCTATTCGATCTTGCTCCGGATAGGGTTTGCCAAGCTACCGCTGTCGCCA
>CP070799.1:1256114-1258884 GCA_020343535.1 Nitrospinaceae bacterium
TTAAGCGCCTCTCGGAACGCCCCTCATTCGCGTAATTTCACCGCTTGGGCGTGGGCGTGCAGGTGCTCCATTTCCGCCAGTGTTCTCACCTGCCCGGCGATTTTTCGCAGTTTTTCACGGCTGTACCCGATTATACTGGTTTTTTTAATGAAATCATACACTCCAAGGGGAGACGAGGAGCGCGCGGTGCCGCTGGTGGGCAGCACGTGGTTCGGCCCGGCGAAATAATCGCCCACCGCCTCGGGCGTGTAATGACCAAGAAACACCGCACCGGCATTTGTGATGCGGGGTAGCCAGCGCTCCGGCTCGCGGACGGCGAGTTCCAGGTGCTCCGCCGCCACGCGGTTGGCGAGGGCCACCGCCGCCTCGAGAGTCTCCACCACCAGCAGGCGACAACGGCTCTCAAGACAGGCATCTATAATCGCCTTTCTGGGCAGGCTCTGCGCCTGCCGCGCAAGCTCATCGAGCACCCGGGCGGCGAGCCGGCCGGAATCGGTCACAAGCACCGGCACCGCCTCCTCGTCGTGCTCGGCCTGGGAGAGCAGGTCGGCGGCGACAAAATCGGCGCGGGCGCTGTCGTCGGCGACGATCAGGATCTCGCTCGGTCCCGCGATCATGTCGATGTCCACCACGCCGAAGACCAGGCGCTTGGCGAGGGCCACGTAGATATTGCCCGGACCGACGATTTTGTCCACCCGCGGCACGGTGGCGGTGCCGAAGGCCATCGCCCCCACTGCCTGCGCCCCGCCCACCTTGTAGATCTCGCTGACGCCGGCGATGTCCGCCGCCACCAGTGCGCCGGGGTTCGCCCGCCCGCCGGGCGCCGGGCTCACCATGACGACCTTGTCCACCCCGGCCACCCGCGCCGGCACGGCGTTCATCAGCACCGACGACGGATAAGCGGCCTTGCCGCCGGGGACGTAGATGCCGACGGTGGCGAGGGGACGGATCAACTGGCCGAGAAGGGCGCCATCCTCCTCGTATTGCCAGGATTCCTGCGCCTGCCGTTGATGAAACGCGCGGATGTTTTCGGCAGCGCTCTTGAGCGCCGCAACCTGCTCGGGCGAGACCTCCTGGTAGGCGGCTTCGATCTCGCTTTGCGAAACTTTCAGGTCGGCCGCGGTGAAGGCGTTGCCGTCGAACCGTTCCGTGTAACGCAATACAGCGGCGTCGCCCTCGGCGCGCACGCCGGCCAGAATGGCGCGCACGGTTTCGTCCTTTTCGGACAGGTCCAGATTCGAGCGATGGACCAGGCGTTCCACCGTCTCGGGGAACCCTGGGTCCTTGTGGTTAATGATATTCAACATCGATGATCTCGCGTGTGCGGGGAAAACCAATTCATCCCCTAAAGTTGTTCGATCTGAAATAAAACGTCCCGCGTTGCCGGCGCCTCATCCTCCCCGCCGGCAAGGGCCTGGGCGTTCAGGTGAGTTTTCAGAAACCGCAGGTCTGCGGGCTGGTCGACATCGTACCAGACGGGCAAGAGGTGCAGGCCGATGCCGCGGGTGCGCACCCGCGCCAGCGTTTCGTCGAGCACAACGCCGGTGCCCCAGGGCACGCCGTCGAACACCTCAGCTAGGCTCCCGGCCATGCCGATCAGGTAATAACCGCCATCGGTGCTCGGGCCGAGGGTCAACCCGGCGGAAACCCTGAACGCTTCTTCAATATAAGCGCGGGGAAGCGAGGGGCTGTCGGAGCCGACGAGAACCACTGTCTCATAGCCGGCCGCGAAATACTTTTCGAATGCGCGGCGCATTCTCTCCCCGAGGTCGCGGCCTTCTTGCACGCCGATGCGGCGGATGCGCGGATCGTTTTCCCAGGCGAAGAAAAAACCCGACTCCGGCGCCGAGGCCACTTCGACAAAACGGTCCACCCCCTCGACCGAGCAGATTTTTTCCAGGCTGTCGGCAAGAAAGGCGCGGTAAAGATCGAGGATTCTGTCGGTGCCGAGGCACGGCTCGAGGCGGGTCTTGACCTTTCCCTGAACAGGGTCTTTGGCGAACAATACGAGCGCTCCACGTTGCCGCACGTTGAACCCTTTCAGGGATTGACAATTGGTTTGACTCGCCCGGCCGGAACACCTAAAATCCGGACGGTCAGGCCATCTATTTTTTCTCGCAAGGAGCCCGTCATTCTTTCCGATCTAGACAAGTCCCTATTCTACTGGATCAACTCGCATTTTCAATCCCCATTGTTCGGAAAGTTCATGGTTTTCGTTTCCGACAAATACAACTTTCTGAGCGTGGGGGTTCTGGCGGCCGGCATCGTGCTTCTCGTTCATAAAAGACACGGTCTCGCCTACCTGCTGATCCTGGCCGCGGTGGTCGTCTTCAACGATTTCTTCTGCCATCACATCCTTAAGCAAATTTTCCAGCGGCTCCGGCCCTGCGCGGCTCTGCCGGACGTCATTGTTCATATCGGCTGCTCGGAAGCAAATTTTTCTTTTCCTTCGAACCACGCCAGCAACATATTCACCGCCGCCACCATGACCAGCTTCTGCTTCAAAAACACATTTCTTTTCGCCATTGCATTCGCCAGCATGGTGGGCTTTTCGCGGGTCTATCTTGGGGCGCATTACCCCTCCGACGTGCTGGCCGGGGCGGCCTGGGGCCTGCTCATGGGCGGTCTCGGTTATCTGTTGCACCAAAGGGCTATCGCTCCCATTCCCGCCAAGGCGCATTGACACGATGACCGACAAACCGAAAATCCTCATCGTCAAACTGAGCGCCCTGGGCGACCTGGTCCACACCTGGCCGGCGGTGAGAAGCCT
>CP070799.1:1258984-1261743 GCA_020343535.1 Nitrospinaceae bacterium
TTCGACATGGCGGGCAACGTGAGCGAATGGACGGCCGACTGGATGCAGGACAATTACTACCGCATCAGCCCGAAAAAAAACCCCGCCGGACCAGGCCGCCGGGACAACGCCCTGACAGGCGGCACCAACGAGAAGGTCATTCGCGGCGGGGCATGGAACACCGACGCTTTCGAGCTCAGGTCCTCCAACCGTAAGAGCCTGTGGACGGATTACCGCATCGACAGCCTTGGGTTCCGCTGCGCGGCGGACTCCTGAAAAACTTCTCCAGCCGGCAGCCCGCCCGGGAAGAACGGCTGAGCCCCCTCAAACGCGCTGTATTTTCGTCCCCTGAATAAAAAAGCGCCTTTTCGCCTCTTACTTTGATTGTCATAGTTACTGAAAATCTAGTAAATTAGAAGGATTGATCCCCGGGCGAAGCCTTCGCCCGCTTCTTTTTTACCGCGCGGGGAAATTCGACCAACCGCGACCACGAGATTCAAGGAAAGGAACCTTCTGCCATGCGCCTTAAAACCCTCGCCGTTTGGGGAATCGCGGGCTTCCTCTTGGCCGCCTCACCTGCTCTGGCCTCGGAGATCACCCACGACCTGAAAACCACCATCGACCAGGTGATTCTCATCATCAACGACCAGAAGCTGAAGGACGACCAGGACACCCGCCGCACCCTGCTGCGCGAAACCATCGACAAGCGGTTCAACTACGAACAGATGGCCATGCGGTCGCTGGCACAGGCCTGGAGCGAGCGGACGGCGGGCGAGCGCAAGGCATTCGTCCTTCTCTTCAAAAAGCTGCTGGAGACATCCTACGCGAACAAGATCGAATCCTTCGGCGAGGGCACCGTCGATTACCTCGACGAACTGGTGAAGGGCAATTACGCCATGGTGAAAACCAAGGTGGTGAGAAAAAACAAGAGCATGAACGTTGATTACAAAATGATCCGCCAGGGCGGCCACTGGCAGGTCTACGATATCGTGGTCGAAGGCATCAGCATGATCCGGAATTACCGCTCCCAGTTCACGAAAATCCTCCAGGAAGAATCGTTCGACGTGTTGATGAAGAGAATGAACACCGCGAACATGTGACGCGCGGCGGAGCGGCAGCGCCCGCGGATCTATTCCCCGCCCGGATGGGCGGCAGGCCTCTCTATCGTCAGGAACCCAGCATGCGGTGAAGATCGCTGGAGCCCTCCGATTCCGCCGACGGCTCGGCCTCCGACTGTTGCTCCATCTGCGGCTCCGGCGTATGGGCCTTGCCGAACGATTCCTGGATCTTGTCGATTTCAAAGCGCAGGGTACGAATAAGATTGGGCAGCGCCTCGAAGGAGCGCACGCGAATATCGGTGGGCGATTCGATCAGGGGCCCCCGGCTCTTCAGCTTGCGGATTTCCTTTCCCGGCAATGCACTGCCGGTGGCATCGTTGCTTTCCTCCCAGTTGTATACGGAATGCTGCAGACGAAATTTCCCCGAAGCCTCATCGAAACTCCATTCGACGTGATCGGATGAATTTTCGCCATCGTAAAAACAGCGGCGCGCCTCGGTGGTGATTCCCTTCGCCAGCAAAAACGACTCCAGGCTGCGGATGTCTTGATTGATCTTGTCGAGAAGGCTGAAGTAGGTGTCGAAGGTGGGGATCGCCTCGTTGATCGACTTTTGAATTTCAAGATTGAGGAACGACGGGGGATTGCTCTGGTTGAATTCCATCACTAAGCCTCCTTTTCGTGTTCGGGCCGCCGGGGACCTGGTTTTAATGAAGAGGGACCTCCACATTCGCCGCACACTGCCCGCCGCGTAAACTCCCTGCCCTCTTGAAAACACCCCCTCGGGCAATGGGGGTATCATCGCTACCTAGGCGCCCGAACGGCCCCACAACCTGCAGTCCCTTTGTTTGTGGATGGTTCCGGCGCTACTTCCCCTTGAATATCATAAGAGGGCATGGATGTCCATCCGCAAAATCACACGCTCGCCCGCTTCCGGGCCCGTCCTTGACAAAACTGTGACACGACCGTGATGGAAGGGCGACGGGAGATTTTTATAATCGGAACATGGTTAATGAGCCACGGCTCAGCAAAACAGGGGATAAGATCAACATGGATGCCACCATCCTGCTCGGTATCATCGCCACGGCCATCGCGCTGCTATTCATCGCGCACTCGGCCCGGGACGCCTTGCTCTCGGGAGACCTGAAAAAAATGCTCGCCGAGCCCCCGGCGGACGCTTCTACGGAATCGGGCACAGGGGAAACCGCCGGGCCCCAGCAAACACCGGAATCCATCGACGCCCTCGCGCGCGGAAACCAGCGGTTGGATGAATACCTCGCCCTGGCGTCGAACCAGGTTCGGATCAGCTTTCGCTTAAGCGTGGCATTCGCCGCCCTGGGCCTTTTAATCCTCCTTGCGACGGTTTTCTTTCCCACATCGAACGCGGGCGGGTCGGCCCTGGCACAGCTCCTGGCGGGCATCGCGCTCGTCGGATTGTCCGTTCTGTTTTTCAACCGGGTGCGGGCCACCCACCACCACATTTGCGAAAGCCTGGAAAAAATGCGAAAGCGCGACCGCCACATGAAATCCCGTGAACTCTGTGAAACGGTCGGCGATGATTTGACGCGGGATGCCCTGAGAGTCCGTCTGGCCCTGCATTACGCTGGCGTGAGCCGCGCCCTGGAAACCACCAAGGCGATCACGCGGTCTCCTCTTTCGGGCAACTGAGTTTTCCCGCCACGGAACCTCCCGCCGTTCATTCCGGGCAAGGGGTTTCCTGGCCAC
>CP070799.1:1261843-1264559 GCA_020343535.1 Nitrospinaceae bacterium
GCCTGAATACCGTATCCATGGGACCTCCCGCCTGAACGGTCCGCCAAGGCGTGCCCAGAGCCGGACCGCTAATTATATTAAGGTGTCATCCGGGGACGGAAAAATTCCCCGCCGCCACAACCCCCCTTAAAGGATGCAGGTACAACACCCCGGCACGGGAGACGATAACCACCGGCCCCTCGCCGGAGAGCGCCATGAGAAAGAGCCTCTCGTGCGCATCACCGGGAATGGGCGAAACGCGGCTTCCGGGAACATGAAGGGGCGTCGGCGTCATGAAACTTTTTCTCACCCTGGCCGGGGCTGCCCCCTCCCCTGTTTCCGCGGGCGGACCCGACAGAAGCCGCTTCACCGCCGGCCCGCCTTCCCGCAACGCAAGAGAGTAGACGCCATCCATCGCGTTTCCTCCCGCGGGCGAAAACACCGCCAGGCTGCCGCGCGGTAGCGCGGGCACGCGGCTCTCCTCGTCGATAAGCACCGCATAACCCTTGAGACCCTCCGCTGAACCGGTGATTTCGACACGAGGATAGGAGGAAAGGCCGGCCTCGCCGAAGTCCATTTGCGCGAGGGCTTTCCCCTCCAGGGAGGAGAGGGAAATAAAAGGCAGGGTACACCGTGTTCCGGCCATGGGAAGCTCCTCGAAGGTGGGTAAGCCATTTGCCGGTCCAGTGGGGGCAGCGGCGCACAAGGCTCCCGAGTGTGATATCATTTTACGCCCCAACATTCAATCGGCGAAACGGGTCCGGCCCGCGGCGCTGCGTTTAGAGGACGCCGGGAAATGACGCTGGCAAATTACGACGACACGCTGAACTACATTTTCGGGCTGAAGGGCAGCGGCATCCACCTCGGCCTCGAAAACACCGCCCGCCTGCTTCGCCACTTCGGCGATCCGCAGCTCAAGGTGCCAACGGTGCACATCGCCGGCACCAACGGTAAGGGCTCCACCGCGGCGTTCATCGAATCGATCCTGCGCCACGCGGGCCACCGCGTGGGTCTGTTCACCACGCCCCACCTCGCCGACTTCCGCGAGCGCGTGCAACTCAACCGCACGCTGATCCCCCAAACCGCCCTCATCGACCTGAGCGAACGCATTCGGGAAGCTGGCCGCCGCCTCGACACTCCCCTCACCTATTTCGAATTCGGCGTGGTGCTGGCCTTTTTGTATTTTCACGAAGCCGGCGCCAGCTGGAACGTGATCGAAGTCGGCCTCGGGGGCCGCCTCGATGCGACCAACCTGGTCCGCCCGGAGGTCGCGCTGATTCCCTCCATCGGCCTCGACCATGGCGATTATCTGGGCTTCGACGTCGCCGGCATCGCAAGGGAAAAGTCTTTTATTATCAAAGAGAACGGTACAGTTTTTGCTCATGTTGAAGATACGGGGGCGTTCACCGAAATTGCCCGGCGGGCTCGCGAAGTGCAAGCGCGGCTATTTCGTTTCGGCGCAGATTTCGACGCGGCACGGGTGTACGCCACTCCCGAGGGGCAATGCATGGATTTTCGCTGCGGCGAAACACAGCTAAAGGGTCTTGAAACGGCGCTCATCGGCACTCATCAGGTCACCAACGCCGCTTTGGCCTGTGCAGCGGCCCTCTGGCTTGGCGGCCGGCATCCGGAAATCAACGAGGCCGCCATCCGCACCGGGCTTAAAACAGCCCGCTGGCCGGGCCGCCTGGAGGTGGTGTCCAGCCAACCCTGGCTGGTTTTGGACGCCGCCCACAACCCCGACGGGGTCAGAAAATTGACACAAGCGGTGCGGGAAATTTTTACCTTCGACCGCCTGATTCTTGTCGCCGGCATCATGAAGGACAAGCCGGTGGACACCATGCTCGAGGCGCTTCTCCCGTTGGCCGGCCATATCCTGTTCACCCGGCCAGACCAGGAGCGAGCCGAAAGCCCCGACCGGCTGGCGAACCGCCTGCGGCAGCAACCGGGCGCCAGCACGCGCCCCGTCGAAACCGTCGCCGCGGTCGGCCAGGCCGTTGCGCGAGCGCGGGAGCTGGCCCGATCCAGCGATCTGATTCTGGTCACCGGATCCATTTTCACCGTCGCGGAAGCGAGACAATCCCTGATTCATGACACGACTGCTCATTCTCATCCTTTCGACCGCTCTCGCCCTCGCGGGTGAGGCGCTGGCCGAAACGCCCAATCCCGGCGCTCCGGACGGCGAAGAATCCGTCGACGTCAGCGCCGATCACATGGTGCGCGACGGTGAGACGCAGATCGTCAAGGCCTGGGGCAACGTCGTGGTGCACTTCGAGGACCGCACCCTGAAGGCGGACAAGGTGAGGATTGATCAGGCCACCGGCTATGGCGAGGCGAAGGGCAACATCGAGTTTACCGCCGCAGGCGGCACCCGCCTCACCGCCGAGCGCGCGCGATTCAACCTCAAGAGCAAGCAGGGCAAGATCTTCCGCGTCCTCGGCAAAATCGAAGAGCAATACTACGTGCGCGGCCGGGAGGTGACCCGGCAGGCGGCGGATCATTACCTACTCAACGACGCCGCTCTCACCACCTGTCAGGGGCGCGTTCCGGACTGGATGTTCCAGGCAAGTCACATCGACATGGTGGTGAACGACCGCGCCCTGTTCACCCACGCCATCTTCAAGGTGAAGGACATTCCCATTCTGTACCTGCCCGCCGGCTACATCCCCATTCACCGGGACCGCAAGAGCGGCCTGCTTCTGCCGAAAGTGGGCGTCAGCAGCACCGACGGGTTCAT
>CP070799.1:1264659-1267354 GCA_020343535.1 Nitrospinaceae bacterium
GAGGATGAATTTTGCGCCGACTTTATCCGCCAGCACGCCATCGCCGAAGACGAGGTGCTGATAGCCATCGCCCCCGGCGGGGGCGACAACGTAAAAAGCTCCATGCCCTCGCGCCGTTGGCCTCAGGACCGGTTCGCCCAGCTCATTCAGGAAATCCAGCGGCAGCGGCCCTGCCGCGTGGTTCTGGTGGGCGGGCCGCAAGACCGGGAAGCGGTTTCCGCGATCCGCGAAGAATGCCCCGAGAGCATTGACGCCACCCATTTAACCTTCGGAGAAATGGCCTCGATCTTTCGCCGCTGCCAGGTGTACGTGGGCAACGACAGCGGGCCACTTCACATCGCCTCGGCCATGGGCCTCTTCACCCTGGCCCTGTTCGGCCCCACCGACCCAAAACAGTGGGCCTCGCCGGATGCCACCAGCACCGTGCTGTTTAAAAATGTGGAATGCTCGCCCTGCTATCACCACGGCGAATTCCCCGATTGCGAACACCTGTCCTGCATGAGAGCCATAGACGTGACGGACGCGGTGGATGCGGTGCTTCATACGCTTAAAAAGGCCCTTGAGTCGGCGCCCGTGGCCCAACCCTGAGCATCCCTCCTTCGCGTCCTCCAACGCCGCAGCCGAAAAAACTTGCCCCTCACCGCCATCCCTGCAACAACCTATTGAATTATAAATTGAACACCTCCCTGCCGAAAAAAAACCATGACTTTCCAGGCAAAATATTTTCACGCCGAAAAATCACATTAACCTACTGATTTTATTTAATTTAATATATTTTCCTCCAACAAACCATCGATTTATGGTATTGCCATAATCTGCCTATTAAATTATAACGCGCCCGGTTGCCATTTAAGGCTAGCCTTTTAAGGTTACAAGAAAAGCACCGAATAAATATCACTGTTGCAATATTCAATGGCGTACCTCCCCCTAGCGCCGAAGTTTTTGTTAGGCAGGCTGAACGAGTCCGGTCAATGCTGGCTATAAGTTCTTCCTGCCGTCGAATAGGCAGCATTCACTGTGTTCTTGGTCCCCCCACACGCATGATTTGAGAACTCGACACCCTTGGCAGTTTCAACCCGGAGAAAACACATGAAACAACGTAGAAACAGGAAGGGCCTGTGGATGCGGCTCGCGGTTCTTGGATTTTTGATCCTACTGCCCTCGTCCGCCCTGGCGAGCATTCTTTCCGTATCTTTCGGCGACATGCTGGAAAAATCGGAACTGATCTTTGAAGGAAAAGTGGTTTCTGTCAACCAAAACGCCTTTCCCGCCGCCAAGCTTCCCCACACCTGCATCACCTTCGAGGTCGTTGAAATTCTCAAGGGTTCCCGGTCCGGCGAAGCGATCGACCTTTGCTTCCTCGGAGGAACGCGGGGTAAGCTAATTATGAAGGTCCCCGAAATCAAATACCCCGAAATGGCGGAAAACGGCATTTATTTCATCGGCAGAGAAAGCAGCAAGGTCAACCCCATTTTCGGCTGGGAACAGGGTCACTTCATCATCCGAAAAGACCCGGCTTCCGCCAAGAGCTAAGTCACCTCCTCCGGAGGACGGCCCATCACGGGCATGAAACTGGCCGGTGAGAAGACAGGGGGATTGAGCCGCGGCGTCGCCGAGGGCGTCGCCACCGCGGTCCCGCAGCAGCTGTTCAGCGAAGGGCTGACCGTCGATCAATTTAAACAGGAGCTCCGGCTCCTGCTGGGAGACCATCAATGAAATTGCTCAGCCGAACCATTCCTTTTTGCCTCGTTCTATTATCCGCCGCCAAGAGCCCGGCCTTCGTCCCCCTGGATACGAAGTGGCCGGAGCCTACCACCCCTTTCAATGTCGGTATTCCGGGTTTGGAGGGCCCCTGGCAGGCATCGTTCGAAGCCGCCATGGATACCTGGAACAATGGTTCCCCCTTCACGTTCACCAAGGAAAGCAACCTGGCGGTGGACCCCTGCAACGACCCGGCCTTTGCACCTGAAAAAAAATGGTACAAAGTTCAACGCCACCCTCTGTGGCGAGGCCTTTGAAACGTTTGTTCTCGCCGTGGCCATTTCCTGGTCGATTGAGGGCGAGTCGGATACCATTCAGTGCGGGATCGTTTTCAACTCCAACGATGTAGCCTGGGACGTTTATCCCGGTCTGATAGATTCCGTCACCATCGATTTTCAACGCGTCGCCGTTCACGAACTGGGACATTGCGTGGGCCTCGACCACGAAGAAGAAGATCCCGCGATCATGTTCCCATCCGTTGGAAATATCGCCATGCCCACCTACGATGACGTGGCGGGAGTGAGAAGTCTTCATCCCGAACCGGTTACCGCCCCCGCCAACAATAATTTTGAGAGTGCGGCGGTGATCAGCGGCACGTCCGGGTTTGTCGTTGGGGGCAACGTCAACGCCAGCCGCCAGGCCGGCGAACCGTTCCACGCCAATGAATTTGGCGGCGGCGCCCCGGTGTGGTGGCAATGGACGGCTCCCGCCGATGGTTCCATGACGATCGATACCACCGGCAGTTTCATCAATACCGTTCTGGCGGTTTACACCGGCGACAATTTCGTCCAATTGCTGGAAGTCACCTCCAATGATGATTTCTCCGGACAATCCACAAGCCCAGTGTCCTTCGATACGGTGGCGGGGCAAACTTACAAGATCGCTGTCGATGGAACTTCCGTCTTCCCCATTGCGGATACAGACCCGCTTGAAG
>CP070799.1:1267454-1270145 GCA_020343535.1 Nitrospinaceae bacterium
AACTTCCATTAAAATCCGGCGATTCAAGCCAAAATAAGGAAAAATAAGCATCGCATTATATTCCATCCTCCCAAGCTGTCAACAGATTTTTCCCAGCCAAAGGCCCGGCCCGCTTTGCTCGAAAGCCAATGAAAATCTGATCCAGAAAGCGGGCCGGCGGGCCAACCCGGTGAATTTCGCCGGGAGCTTTTGCAGGCGCCACAACTAACAAAATAACTCCAATTAAAACAAATAGTGATTGTTTTAACCAAGGGTTCCATGCCGCTCCCGGTTTGGGAAACCCGGGTTTTTCCTTGCCAGCAACCGGGCGATCAAGTATATTCTTAATACATACAGAAACAACGTATTGGAACTATAAGCCCTTTCGTGGATCACGGCGGGGAAGACGGTTCCCAGGCCGGGTTCTCCGCCCGGCACAAGGTGAGCTCAAACTCAGGGGGCCCGGTCGGGAAGGCCGGTTGAGTGAGCCGCACCCCATAAAGTTGTCTCTGGATTCCAATCTTAACCACATTCTGATCCCCGGTCTCTGGTGGAATTCTTGTTGATGGGTTCCGGCCCGATTGATGGACCGGCCGATGGAGTTTCGCTGTAGCTAATGTTAACCGTTTCCCGCTCTCGGGCGGGGGAATGTTTGTTTGGGAGGTGCCCATGTCTATTTCCGCCAAACACCTCAAGGCGAATAAAGTCAAATACATCACCAAGCTGGAACAGGTTCCGCAACTCTCCAGCACGGAGCGGGAAAACCTCCAAAAGGTCAATGATAAGTTCGTTTTCCGCTCCAACGAATACTACAATTCCCTGATCGACTGGGAGGACCCCAAGGACCCCATTCGCCGGATCGTTATCCCGGAAGTCCAGGAACTGGACGACTGGGGGCAGCTGGACGCCTCCAATGAAGAGCGCTACACGCCGGTCAAGGGCCTGGAGCATAAATATTCGTCCACCGCGCTTCTTCTGGTCAACGAGGTCTGCGCCGCCTACTGCCGCTTCTGCTTCCGCAAGCGTCTGTTCATGGACGACAACGACGAGGTGACCAAAGACGTCAGCGAGGGGATTCAATACATCCGCGAGCACCGTGAAATCAGCAACGTGCTGCTCACCGGCGGCGATCCGCTGATTATGTCCACCAGCAAGCTCGCCCCGATCATCGAGAAAATCCGGCAAATCGACCATGTGCAGATCATCCGCATCGGCACCAAGATCCCGGCGTTCAACCCCTTCCGCATCATCGAAGACCCTTCGCTGCTCGAGACGATCCAAAAGTACAGCACCGATGAAAAGAAGATCTACATCATGGCGCACTTCAACCACCCGCGGGAATTGACCCCGGAGGCCATCAAGGGGCTGAACCTTCTGATGCGCGCAGGCGCCGTCGTGGTCAACCAGACACCGCTGATCCAGGGCGTGAACGACGACCCGGACGTTCTCTCGAAGCTCTTCAACAAACTGTCCTACATCGGCGTGCCGCCTTATTATGTTTTCCTGTGCCGCCCCACCCTGGGCAACGAACCCTATGCGATTCCGGTGGAAAAGGGTTACCAGATATTCGAAAACGCGCGCAAGAAATGCTCCGGCCTGGCCAAGCGGGCCCGTCTCGTCATGTCTCACGAGACGGGAAAAGTGGAAGTTCTCGCCGTCACCCGTGATCGGATCTTCATGAAGTACCTCCGTGCCGCGCACCCGGAGAATGGCACCCGCTTTATCGAATTTCCCAGAAACCCGGACGCGTTCTGGCTGGACGATTACACCGACCCTTCGCACCTCGGTGACGAGGAGCACCCTTACGACAACGCCGCTTGCGGAGGCAACGGTTCCCTCCCGGCCAACGGCAACTGAGCCGCGAGGCGGAAGCGCAAACGCGCCCGCCCGCTGAAGCCGGCCTGTTTCTCCAACCCCCACACTGGGACAACGGATGGACCTGGCACTCGCCCCTGTCATCTTCCTCGCGTTTTACCTGCTGGGGGAAAAAACCTGCGATGGTCTTGGCCTGCGGTTTTCCGGCCGCGGCGAGAGAGCTTTCTTCTCCACCGCCGTCGGCCACGTCTGCTTTTCCCTTATCATCGCGGTGCTCGTCTTTTCGAGGCTAGCCTACCCCGCCAGTTTCGCGATCCTGCTGGGGGTGGTTTTTCTGCTTCGCGGCCGCCGGCTGATCGACCTCGGCAAAACCTTCGCCGGCCACCTCCAGGGGTTCAGGGTCGTTCGCCCCCGTTTCGCCAGCCTGCCCTTCATTCTTCTCGGCGTCCTTGTTTTCATGGCACTCCTTAGGGCCGCCACTCCGCCGTTCGGCACCGATGCCCTGGTTTACCACCTGGCCGTGCCCAAGGCGTATCTGGAGAACCACGGCCTCGTTCACCTGCCGAACAATATTTATGCGCTCTACCCGCAACAGGTGGAGATGCTCTACCTCCTCGCTCTGGCGCTGGGCGGCGGGGCGCTGGCGCAATGGCTGGGTTTCGGCCTTGTCCTCCTGTTGCTTTTCGGCCTCTATTTGTTTTTCCGCGCGTGGGCCGGGCCGCGCTGCGCGACGCTCCCACCGCTATTGTTATTATCGACTCCCACCTTTTTCAAGGTTTCTACTTCGGCATACATCGACCTGCAACTGGCGGGATTCATTTTTCTGGCGTTTTATTGCTGGACGCTGTGGCGCGCCCGGCGGCACGATGGCTGGTTCCTGCTCATGGCGGTGTTTGC
>CP070799.1:1270245-1272933 GCA_020343535.1 Nitrospinaceae bacterium
CCCTGGGTCGATGGCGATTTGGGCGGCGTCGATCCCGGCATCGAGAGCGCGGCGAAGACGCCTCCTGAGGAATTCCTGGATATCACCAACGAGGTCGTCATAGCGGGGGTTCGCCTGCATGGTCTCCGGGCTCCCCTGCATGTGCATCAGCACGGCGGCGGCGCGGTGCCGGGCGATCACCGCGGCCATCTCCTCATCGCCGGCGAGCGCGGTGATGTCATTGATCACCGCGGCCCCGGCGCCCAGAACCGCGTCGGCCACTTCTGCCTTCCAGGTGTCCACCGAAACGGCCACATCGAGTTCCTGAGCAAGGCCGCGCACCAGGGGAAGCAAACGCTCGATTTCAACCGCCGCGGAAACCGGTTGCGAACCCGGACGTGACGACTCGGCGCCCACATCGATCAGATCCGCGCCCTCATCCACCATGCGGCGGGCCATAGCCAGGGCCTCCGCAGTCCCCGCGGCGCGGCTTGGTCCGTAGAACGAATCCGGCGTCAGGTTGAGGACACCCATGACCCTCACCGCAGGCCGCCCGTCGTCAAACAGAAAACGCTGCCTGGCGGAATCGCTTTTCATCTCTCCTCGGGAATAAGGCGCCGTGAAACTCCGGCGATGGCCGTCCACCCCGGAAACGCGGCAGTTTAAAATAAAAAATCCCCGCGTTCAACCCGTTGCCGGGATGAACGCGGGGATGGATGGAATCGGTTGAATACCGGAACCCGCCCAATCAGGCGGGACTGGGATCAGGCAATCCGTCACCGCCCAAGAGACCGTCGCCGCTCTTTTTACCTTTCACCCCTTCGCGGACCGGCGGCTTGGCGGGAGCCTTATCCTCGCTGGCAAGCGGACCGGTCCCGGAATCCCCGCCCTTGATGATGAGGCGGATTTCCTCCGCGTCCAGCGTCTCGCGTTCGAGGAGCGCCTGGGCGAGCTTTTCCAGGTCCTCCCGATTTTCGCTGATGATATCCTTGGCCTTATTGTAACCGCCCATGACAAGGGTTTTGACTTCCTGGTCGATGAGTTTTGCGGTTTGATCGCTGAAGTTTTTTTGCGTCTGAAAATCCTTGCCCAGGAACACCTGTTCTTCCTTGGTACCATAAGTGAGCGGGCCCATCTTGTCGCTCATGCCCCACTCGCAGACCATCTTGTGGGCGATTTCCGTCGCGCGCTCGATGTCGTTCCCGGCGCCGGTGGTCATCTGGCCAAGACAAATCTCCTCGGCGACGCGGCCGCCCATCAGAATGGCCAGGTTGTTGTGCAGATAGCTGCGGAGGTACGTGTGCTGCTCATCCTCGGGCAACTGCTGAGTGACGCCCAGGGCGCGGCCGCGCGGAATGATCGTCACCTTATGGATCGGATCGGTGCCCGGCAGCATCATGGCCACCAGGGCGTGCCCGGCTTCATGGTACGCCGTAGTTTTCTTTTCCTTTTCGGAAATCACCAGGCTGCGCCGCTCGACACCCATGAGAACCTTGTCCTTGGCGTTCTCGAAGTCCAACATATCAACGACCTTTTTATTGTTCCTCGCCGCCAGCAGCGAAGCTTCGTTGACCAGGTTGGCGAGATCGGCGCCGGTGAACCCGGGCGTGCCGCGGGCGATGACCTTGAGGTCGACACTTTCGCGCAACGGCACAGTCGAGGTGTGCACTTTGAGGATCGCCTCGCGGCCGCGCAGGTCGGGCCGGCTGACCACCACCTGGCGGTCGAAACGGCCGGGGCGCAACAACGCCGGATCAAGAACGTCCGGCCGGTTGGTCGCGGCGATCATGATGACCCCTTCGTTATTTTCAAAGCCGTCCATTTCGACGAGCAACTGATTGAGCGTCTGCTCCCGTTCGTCGTGACCACCGCCCAACCCGGCGCCGCGATGGCGGCCGACGGCGTCGATTTCATCGACGAAAATGATGCACGGGCTGTTCTTCTTGCCCTGCTCGAACAAATCACGCACGCGGGAAGCGCCGACGCCCACGAACATTTCGACGAAATCTGAACCGCTGATGCTGAAGAAGGGCACGTTGGCCTCGCCGGCGATGGCGCGCGCCAGAAGCGTTTTGCCCGTTCCCGGCGGGCCCACCAGAAGCACACCCTTCGGGATCTTGCCGCCCAGCTTGCTGAACTTCTGCGGCTCCTTCAGGAATTCGATGATCTCCTGCAGCTCTTCCTTGGCCTCATCGACTCCGGCGACGTCCTTGAACGTGGTCCGGGTCTTTCCGTCGTTGAGCAGGCGGGCCTTGCTCTTTCCGAACGAAAGCGCCTTGCCTCCGCCGGACTGCATCTGCCGCATGAAAAAGATCCAGATGCCAAGAAGAAGCAGCATCGGGAACCAGGAGATGAGAATATTGGTCAGCCAGCTGGGCTGTTCCGGCTGAACCACGACGATGCGCACGTTTTTTTCACGCAGGGTGCGGATCAGGTCGGGGTCCTTCGGCGGCGCGATGGTCTGGAACGAGCGGCCGTCGGTGAACTTTCCGCTGATGTTGTCTCCCTGAACCACGACTTCACGGATTTGCCCTTTTTCGACTTCATCCATGAAATCGCTGAAGACCAGTTCGCTGCCCGTGACCAGCGGCCGTTGAAATATATTGACGAGGGCCACCACCACGAGGAGGATGACCATCCAAAGCGCTAGATTTCGATAAAACTGGTTCAAAATTCTCTCCTTGAGAAATGAGGGTCTTTTGAGACACC
>CP070799.1:1273033-1275716 GCA_020343535.1 Nitrospinaceae bacterium
CTGCACATCGGCTTCGTCGCCGGAGCCGCCTTTTTTATGCTGGAGCCGCTGGTGTTTTACCTGCTCCTCCGGTTCAGGCCCGATGCCGCCCGGGCGGGGCAGGCGCGCCGCATCGCGGCGTCCCTGTGTTTCCTGCCGCTGCTGTTCTATCTTTTCCTTGCGGCAGGGCAGATTTCGGCGGTGCGCGCCGCCATCATCGCCGGCCGCGAGCGCCACCTGCCGAATGCGCTGCTAGCGGCGGCGGTGGCGATTCTGCTCGTTCACCCTGGCGCGGTTCTCGACGTGAGCTTTCAACTCTCGTTCACCGCCGTGGCGAGCATTCTTCTCGCCTTTCATCTGTTGAAATCCGGTCAGGACGACTCGGTCGCCCGTCTGGGCGACTCCGGCCAGTTCCGGCGTCTGCTCCTCGGCGTCATGCGGGAGAACGACGGCGGCCCACGGCCGCGCGCCGGGGCCTTGAAGCAACGCGGGCTCCAGCTCCTGATCGGAAGCGCATTCGTGTCGCTGGTGGTCTTCATCGGCACCCTGCCGATCATCGTCTGCCATTTCAACCGCCTAAGCCTCGCGGGGCTGCTGCTGAACCCGCTCATGGTGCCACTGGCCTCGCTCCTGATCCCCTTTGCCCTGTTCGCCCTGTCCCTGGCCATGGTCTTTCCGCTGGCCGGAGGGCTGCTCGCGCCCCCGGTGGCGGTGCTGATCGAGGCATTTCATCGCATCCCCACGCTGTTCGCGCAGATCCCCTTCGCCTCGATACCGGTGCCCACCCCGGCGGCGCTGTGGGTGGTCCTGTATTACGCGGCGCTTCTCGCTGGCGCCTGGAGCTGGCTTTACCGCCCCAGCGGCAAAAAGGGTGAAACGCCGGGCTGGCTGCCGAAACCCGCATGGGCGGGAGCGTTCGCCCTCGGTCTCTTTTTCTTCCTGTTCGTTCCCCGGCTTCCCGCCTTCGGCAACGGGCCGCTCCACATCACGGTGCTCGATGTCGGGCAGGGGGAATCGATCTACATCGAGTTCCCCAACCGCGAGACGATGCTGATCGACGGCGGGGGATTTTATAAGAACCTGCTTGACATCGGCAACATCGTCCTCGCCCCCTTTCTTTGGGACCGCGGCCTCACCCGGCTCGACTACCTCTCCGTCACGCATTCCGACAACGACCACATCCGCGGGCTCGAGTCGCTGCTCAGGCTGTTCCCTGTCGGCCATTTTCTCGACACCTTCATCGGACTGCCGGACCGGCGTATCGAACGGCTGCGGCGGCAAGCCCGAGAGAGGAGCGCCCGGCTGACCCCGCTGACGGCGGGCACTCCGCTCGATATCGGCGAAGTGCGCTTGTTGCCCTTCTACCCCAGCGAAACGTTCATTCGCCAGTCCCCCTCCCTGGCCGAGAGCGGGCGCATCGGCAACGACCTGTCCCTCGTCCTGCGCATCGACTACAAGAACTTCAGTATGCTGCTCACCGGCGACATCGGCGCGGAGGCCGAAGCGCACCTTCTGCGCCAGGGCGCACCGCTCAGGGCCAACGTGCTCAAGGGGCCGCATCACGGCAGCCGCCACTCGAGCCACCCGGCGTTCATCCAGGCGGTGGCGCCACAAGCGGTGATCTTTTCCAGCCACGACAGAAGCCCCTGGCGACACCCGCACCCCGAGGTGATCGAGCGCTACCAGCAGGCCGGCGCGGAGGTCTGGCGCACCGACCAACACGGCGCCGTCCATATCGAGAGCGGCGGCCACGGCTTCGACATTCAGGGCACCGTGCCCCACTGAGACCCGGAGAGACTTTTTTTTTCAGGTTGTCGGGTGCGGAATAATTTGCTATAAAGGCGGATCGTACCTATTCATCTCTCCCGAGGGGAACATCCAATATGGTAACACTGGAAAAACTGCAGGAACATATCGCCAAATCCAAGTCGCAGCTGGCCGAAGAGATCAAGAAAGCTGGAGACGCGACCAATAACCTCGACGTGCGCAGGAAAAAGAAGAAAGTCCGCCGCCTGACAAGAAAAGCCGGCAAGATGATCTACACGGCCCAGAAGGCCGAGGAAAAAAAGAAATCAAAAAAATCGCAGAAAGCGGCGAGCTGATTCCCCGCCGCCCCGCCCCCTTCGCCATGCCCGCGTCCGGTAAGTTCGATATCGACAACATTTCCAAGCTGGCTCGCATCCGGCTGTCCGCTTCAGAAAAGGAGCGGTTGGGCAAGCATCTCGAAACCATCATTCAGTACATCGACCACCTGAACCAGCTCGACACGTCCGGGGTGGAGCCGACCTCGCACGTTCTAAACGTGCAGAACGTGTTTCGCGAGGACGAGGAAACGCAGCCGCTGCCGAAGAAGAATTTCCTCGCACTGGCGCCCGCCAGCGACAAGGGCCATTACGAAGTCCCCAAGATCATCTGACATGCACCGCGCAACCCTCCTGGAAGCGAAACGGAACCTCAAAGACCGGAAGTACACCTCCGTCCAACTCACCGAGGCGGTGTTTGGGCACATCGACAACGTGGAAAGCCAAGTCGGCGCCTACGTCCACCTTGCGCGCGAGAGCGCCCTCACGCAGGCGCGGGCGGCCGATGAAAAAATCGCTTCCGGCAACCTTAAAGACGCGCCGCTGGCCGGCTTGCCCATCGCCATCAAGGACCTGATCTGCACCGAGGACCAGCCGACCACCTGCTCCTCGCGCTATCTCGA
>CP070799.1:1275816-1278490 GCA_020343535.1 Nitrospinaceae bacterium
GTGAAACTCGTAACTTTAAATTTTTAAAGGGTTAATCGGCCGGTCCGTTAAAACGGGCCAGAGGTGGGGCTCTGCTCGAATCCTGGCTTGGGCAAGAGCCATGACCTGTTATTGGAGGTCCGAGCGAAGACTGTTATTTTCGTTGATGAAGCAGGGTAAATGCGGCTTTAAGAACGACGAGGAGTGAATGAGACGCCCGGTCATTCCCGGGCCAAACGTAATACTATGGGGCTATATCCAAAATCAGAGGTTTCGCAGGGCCACGAGGTCCCCCGTGGCAGGATCGATGCCAAAAATCTCCACCCATTCGGAGCTTGGAGCGTGTTTCACCTTCACGGTATCGAACCCATTACCCACTTCGACCGCCCCCTTGCCCTCCCAGGGCGAATTAAGCAGATTCTCCGGAACACGGTCGATCCGCTGCACGGCCCCATTGTGCGGGTCCACTCGATAGACCTCTTCGTTGAGACCTTTTTCATAATCCGCCAGAGAGGTGCCCGCGCGGCCGGTGAGGCGCAGGATGATTTTCCCCTTGTCCCAACCGGCGATCCAGCCATTGAAGGAGACTCTAAGCGGACGCGATGGAGCGATGCCAGCCAGCCGCGTTACATCCAGCGTGGCAAGATCGCACAGGTACACTCTCGCCTCCTTCTCAAGAACTTTTGCAACCCCACCGTTGGGGAAGGTATTGATGCCGGTGGGAAGGCGGTGTTTTTCATAATCCACCGCCACGGCGATCAGGCGTCCCGCCGGATCAAGACGCGCGTTTTCCACTTTCACCATCAGCCGGGGCGGGCCGTGCGTGCAGGCCGCGAACACCAGCAGAAAAACGGGAAGACCCAAAATCCATATCCTGCTTCGCGAATGCCGGCAGCCGGGCATGGGAACCGATCCTCCTTTCTAAGGAGACTTAAGCAGATCTTTCATAAAGGCCAGGCGGACCGCGAAAAAAATAAAGCCCAAAATGGCAATAGCGAGACACAAGGCCAACGTCATCAGAAAACCCCGGGCGAATAACTCCGGAACAAGGGACGACCCGCTCCATTCCTCCAGCCCCACCAGCAACAGGCCAAAGGCGACGAACGACCCCGCCGGCGCCAGCACGGCTCCCAGATAAAGCAGCAGCCCCTTGGCTCGGGAAAGGCTTCCCTACCGGACTCGGCGCGCCAAACAAAAAAAAACCAGCACCGAAACAGCCAGGGTCGCGACGATAACCAGCTGGAGGGTGTATTCCATGAATCCCCCTGACGCTTTTCCGCGCCGGATAATGCCCGCCTTTACCCCTGGGGAACCTGTTCCACGACAAACCGTTCCTGGTAAAACCGCCTTGCGGCCTCGACACTCCTGAGGGCCTCTTCGCGGCTGAGAAACCGCTCCACGGAAACCTTCTTATTTTCCAGCGCCTTATAATCCTCAAAAAAGCGTTGCACCTCGGTCATGCGATGCGGCGGAAGTTCACTGATGGCGCGGTAATGCGAGTATTCGGGATCGTGGGCGTGCACGGCGATCACTTTGTCGTCCGCTTCGCCCTGGTCGATCATCTTCATCAATCCGATGGGAATGGCTGTCAGAATCGACAAGGGGTACACCGGCTCCTGGCCAAGCACCAGAATATCCAGGGGATCGTGGTCCTCGCAATAGGTTTGCGGGATGAAGCCGTAATTGGCGGGATATTGCACCGAACTGTACAGGATTCGATCCACGCGGATCATCCCCGTTTTCTTATCCAGTTCGTATTTCGTCTTGGAGCCCTTGGGGACTTCAATGATTGCGGGAATTTTATCGGGGGCGTCGGGCCCCAGTTCAACGTCGTGCCAGGGGTTGCTCATCCATGGTTCCTTTCGAGGAGGGAGAATTGATGGCTATTCAAAGGATTCATTGTAACAGGACGGCATGCATCGGGGAAATCGATGATGTTTTTTTCCGGAGGACCCGCAGGCGCTATCCGTCCACAGACTCTAAAAAACCGCCGTCATTGGCACCGGGAAGGAGCAAGCATGGGATTCGAGGGATGGGCGGTCCGGACCGGTGTCGAGACGGGCTGAAGACAAAGGCGGCCGCCTCCCGCCGCTTTAGGGGCAATCCCCTTTCCAGGCTCCTTTCCCAAAAACGGCGCGAGCACCCGGGGGAAACATTTTCGCACCCAGGCCGGGGAGGCTTTGCCAAAGGAAGGAGTTTTGCAGTCTTCGGCCCATGCGGGAACGCCGGTTTTGTGTTCGTTGCCAAAGCGTTTCCAGAACCCACCGCCGCTTCCCCCATTGTCCAACACCGCCGGCCGGTGCGAGGGCTTGTGGGCATGGGCGTGGCCACCGGCCACCGCCGCCGCAAATAACAGCAGGAAAGAAATAAATAAACAAAAACAATATTTCGCCATGCCCGATACCCCCAAAACGAATGAAACAAGCCGCCGCGCGCATCCACTACAGCACGACAGTTTTTTATCCTTCCACCGAAATCCGCTCAAAATAATTACCAATATAACAACAAGATAACAATATTGTACAACAATTAACTGTCCATGTAAACAGAAGGCTCCCCGAGTGACCGCGATTTCCAAGGATCACTCAGGGGCCAGGCGGCTCGATTTTTACCACCTGGCGCAGGGAAAGGTGGTCATGAAAAATAAAATACAGACCCGCCACCACCACCACCAGAAAGTTGAGCACCCAGGCCA
>CP070799.1:1278590-1281243 GCA_020343535.1 Nitrospinaceae bacterium
TTGAGGCGGCAGTGTAAATCATTGCCTTCGCGGTGAAAGAATTCGTGCGCCGCGACGTGAACGAATACGAACAGGTCGCCAGGGGGCATGCCGCCGGGACCGCCCTCGCCCTCGCCGCGAAGGCGGAGGCGCGAGCCATCGTCGACGCCGCCGGGAATGTTCACCGCGACTTTCTTTTTCTCGAGAACCCGCCCCTCGCCGTGGCATTCGGGGCAGGGGTCGGTAATAACCTGCCCCTGGCCGTGGCAGTCGGGGCAGGGGCTGCTGACGCTGAAAAATCCCTGGGAACGCACCACCTGGCCGGTGCCGCGGCAGGTCGAGCAGGTTTTGGGCGTATGCCCCGGTTTGCTGCCCGACCCGTGGCAGGTTTTGCAGGGTGCGTGCTTGGTGATGTCGATTTGCTTGCTGACCCCGAACGCCGCCTCTTGAAAAGTGATGGACAGGTCGAGGCGCAGGTCGGCTCCCGTGCTGCGCCGCCCCTGGGCGCCGCCGAAAAAATCACCAAAGATATCGCCGAACGAGGAGAAGATGTCCTCGAAGCCGCGCGGGCCGCTGAAGCCGCGGCCCTTCAGGCCTTCGCGACCGAACTGATCGTAGATGTTCCTTTTTTCCGGGTCCTTGAGGGCATCGTAGGCTTCGGAAGCCTCCTTGAACTTGTCCTCCGCCTCGGCGTCGCCGGGGTTTTTATCCGGGTGGTATTTTAGGGCCAGTTGCCGGTAGGCCTTTTTCAGTTCGCTTTCAGAAGCGTTCCTGGAAACGCCGAGGATATCGTAGTAATCGCGTTGGCTCATGGGTATGGGCTTTCGTTCGAGGTTTCAGTGCTAATGATGCGGGGCCGTTTCCGGGGACCGTGAGTGCTCATCCTTTGAACTTGGCGACCTTGACCTTGGCCGCCTTGATGAGTTTCTCCTTGAAGGTGTATCCGGGTTCCAACTCCTCTACGATGCTGCCGTCTTCGTCGGGGTTGGGGGTGTCGACGGTGATGAAGGCCTCGTCGGTCTTCGGGTCGAACCGTCGTCCCTTCGTGGGGATTTCCTTGACGCCGTTGTCGGCGAGTTCCTGGGCGTACTGCCGAATCACAAGCTCGATCCCTTGTTTGAGGCTCTCGAAGTCGTTTGAGGCCGTCGCCGCCTGGGCGGCGCGCTTCAGGTTGTCGAGAATAGGCAGTAGCCGGGCGAACAGGTTGGCCTTGAAAAGATCCAGCCGGTTCTCGTTTTCCCGCGTGAGGCGGACGCGAAGCTCGTCGGTGGCGCTGGAATTTTCCTTGTACGCCGCGATGTATTCGCGCAGGCGCTTGTCTTTTTCCGCCGCCTCCTGTTTTAGCCGCTCCACATAGGTGGGCAGGCGCTCCTCGACGGGCTCCACCGCTTCGCCGCCCTCATCGCCGAGCATGGAATGCCGCCTGTCGACGACGGTGATTTTAGGTTTTTCCTCTTCCTGCGGTGCCGGAGGTTTTTTGTCGGTCATGGTGGTTGTCCTTGGCGCGGCCGGTGTGTGCTTCCTTTTCGCAAGGCCGCACGGATACGATGCTCCAGGTGAACGAAATGGGAATGGCCTCATTCCCGTAACGAACCAAAGCCCCTCGTCCCGGACGGGCGACTCGGGGCCATGGGCCGGGGCGGGGGACCGCCGCCTGCTGGAAAAAAGTTATTTTTTGCCGATGTCCTCGAACTCGGCGTCCACCACGTCGTCGTCGGTTTTATCTTTATCGCCGCCGCCGGTTCCCCCCTCTCCCCCCTCGCCGCCGCCGGGAGGCTGCTGGGCCTGGGAGTACATGGTCTGCGCCAGGGTATGGGCCACCTGATTCAGTTTTTCGATCTGCTCTTTCATCACGCTCACCTCGCCGTCCAGGTGTTTCCTGGCTTCCTCAACGGCTTCCTCGGCGGCCTTGACATCCTCTTCCTTGAATTTGTCCTTATTATCCTTGAGGGTTTTCTCGGTGCTGTAGATGACCGAATCGAGTTGGTTTTTCACGTCGATCTTCTCGCGCCGCGCCTTGTCGGCCTCGGCATTGGCCTCGGCGTCCTTGACCATTTTTTCAATTTCGGATTCCGAGAGGCCGGTGGAATCGGTGATGGTGATCTTCTGTTCCTTGCCGGTGCCCTTGTCCTTTGCCGACACGTTGATGATGCCGTTGGCGTCGATGTCGAAGGTGACTTCGATCTGCGGCATGCCGCGCGGCGCGGGGGGAATTCCATCCAGATGGAATTTCCCGAGCGAGCGGTTGTCGCGCGCCATTTCACGTTCTCCCTGGAGCACATTGATTTCCACGCTCGGCTGGTTGTCCGACGCGGTGGAGAAGGTTTCGCTCTTGCGGGTAGGAATGGTGGTGTTGCGCTCGATGAGCTTCGTGGTCACCCCGCCCAGAGTTTCGATGCCGAGCGACAGGGGGGTGACGTCGAGCAGCAGGATGTCCTTCACGTCGCCGGACAGCACGCCGGCCTGAACCGCGGCGCCGAGGGCGACGACCTCGTCGGGGTTGACGCCGCGATGCGGCTCCCTGCCGAAGAGGTTCTTCACCAGCGCCTGCACCTTGGGAATGCGGGTGGAGCCACCGACGAGGATGATTTCATCTATCTCGCCCTTTTTGAGGCCCGCGTCTTTGAGCGCATCTTCGCACGGTTTGCGGCAGCGCTCGGTCAGGGCATGGCTG
>CP070799.1:1281343-1283980 GCA_020343535.1 Nitrospinaceae bacterium
GAGGACCGCGACAAGTTCCTTCCCTTTATCACCTCGTTGTTCCTGTTCATCCTGATATGCAACCTCATCGGCCTCGTGCCCGGCAGCTACACCATCACCAGCCAGCTGGTGGTGACCGGCGCGTTCGCCACCGGCATTTTCATTCTGACCCTGATCGTCGGTTTCGCCCGGCACGGTCTGCATTTCCTGACCATCCTGGTTCCTCCCGGGGTGCCCAAGATTATGATCCCCTTGATGATCCCCATCGAGATTATCAGCATGCTCGCTCGGCCGATTTCCCTGGCAGTGCGTCTGTTCGCCAACATGACCGCCGGCCACACCGTGCTCGCGGTGCTGTTCGGTCTGGCGATGACGTCGCCGCTCTGGGTGGGGTGGATGCCGTTCGGCTTCACCGTCATCATCAACGGGTTGGAAATAGCCATCGCCGTGATTCAAGCTTACATCTTCACAACGCTGACCTGCGTGTACATCGGCGATGTGATCAAATTGCATTAATTCGCTCAACATAATTAAGGAGAGAGACAATGGCATCAGAAGCAGCAGCGTTAATTGGAATGGGGTTGTGTGCGGCGGGTTTTTTCGGCGCGGCCCTGGGCATCGCCTACATCTTCGCCAAAACCATCGAGACCGTCGGCCGGCAGCCCAACGCCGAGGCCCGGGTCGCCAAATACTGCTGGATCGGCTTCGCGCTGGTTGAGGCGATCGCGCTTTACGCCCTCGTCATCGCGTTCATCATCATGCCCAAGTGAACCGGTTTGGGAGGTTGCGCATGCTTTGCGCCCGGTTCTCGAATAATTTTTCAAAGGCGAGATAACGATGCCACAATTTGAGCAGGTTTCGGTTTTCGGTTCCCTGATTTTCTGGTCCATCATTTCTTTTGGACTGCTGTTTTTTCTTCTCAAGAAGTATGCCTTCCCACCTATTTTACAGGCCCTGGAAGCCCGTGAGGAGAAAATCCGCGCCGAAATCCAGGAATCGGAGAATCTGAAAAAGGAAGCCCAGAACCTCAAGGAAAAGCTGGAAAAGGAATTCCGGGGCGCCCACCAGAAGGCCGAATCCATCGTGCAGATGGCTTCCTCCGAAGCCAAAAAACTCCAGGAAAAAACCCTGAGCGAAACGCAGGCGAAAGTGCGCCAGATGCAGGCAGACGTGGAGCGTGAGATCGAAACCTCCCGCAATAAGCTGTTGCATGAGATCCGCGCCTACACCGCCCAGCTCACCATAGCCTCCACCGAAAAATTCCTCCAGAAGGCCCTGGACGATAAAGACAAAAAGCGCCTTGCCGACGAGTCCATCGAGGAAGTGATTCGGGAAATGGAAGCGCGCGCAAGGAGCTGATGCCCGCCCTGGCGGGACGGAAAACGAATAAATGATTGAAAATCTTATTGGGAAAAGATACGCCGAGGCATTGTCCGACAGCGTGACAGACGCCAGCCGGTTGAACCCCGTGCTGGAGAGCCTCCAGGCCTTTGTCGCGGCCTTTCAGGCCCAGGGACACTTGGTGCGTTTTTTTGCCCACCCCGCCATCCCCAAGGAAAAGAAAAGCGCCTTGGTCAAGAACCTGGCCGGCCGTTTGACGGCCGACCCAGCGGTGACCAGCCTGCTGTTGCTCTTGATCGAGCGCAACCGGATTCTTCACCTTGCGAAAATTGCCGATTATTTTCAGATCGTGGTCGATCAACGGCAAAATCAGGTGCGCGCGAGCGTATCATCGGCCAGCGAATTGACCTCCGCCAACAGGGAACGGCTCGCCAGCGAACTCGGCAAAATTCTCGGGAAAACTGTCCTCATCGAAACCCGGGTGGATGCATCCCTGATCGGCGGCGTGCAGCTCCGCGTGGGAGATCAGGTGGCGGACGCGACGCTGAAAAATCGCATGGCGTTATTGAAACGAAAAATTGAAACAGAGGAGGGAGAGTAAGTGAACTTGCGAGCCGATGAAATTAGTTCCCTGATCCAGAATCAGATCGAAGGGTTTGAAGAAGGGGTCGAGCTCAAGGAAACCGGGCGTGTGATTTCCGTCGGCGACGGCATCGCCAGGATTTACGGCTTGGAAAAAGCCATGGCTGGCGAGCTTTTGGAATTTCCCGGCGGCCTGGCCGGAATGGTCCTCAACCTCGAAGAAGACAACGTCGGCGCTATTCTCCTCGGATTTGACGACAAGATCAAGGAAGGCGACGAGGTCAAGCGCACCGGCCGCATCATGGAGGTGCCCATCGGCCCCGAACTGGTGGGCCGCGTGGTCAACGGCCTCGGCCAGCCCATCGACGGCCTGGGGCCTGTGAAGTCGGAGCGCTTCGGCCCCATCGAACGCATCGCCCCCGGCGTTATCGACCGAAAGTCGGTGCACGAACCCATGCAGACCGGCATCAAGGCCATTGACGGCATGATCCCCATTGGCCGCGGCCAGCGGGAGCTCATCATCGGCGACCGGCAGACCGGCAAGACGGCGGTGGCCATCGATACGATCATCAACCAGAAGGGGCAGAACATGTTCTGCATCTACGTCGCCGTCGGCCAGAAGCGTTCGACGGTGGCGCGCGTGGTCAAGACTCTGGAAGAGCACGACGCAATGAAGTACACGATCGTCGTCTCGGCCTCGGCCAGCGACCCGGCCCCCATGCAGTTCATCGCCCC
>CP070799.1:1284080-1286715 GCA_020343535.1 Nitrospinaceae bacterium
CAGGTCGCTGTCGTCAGGCCAGATTTTTGGGACTAAATCCTTGATGCTCATGATATGACCTCCTCTTATGGGTGGTTAAAAACAATCGCCCTGTAAGCGCGGTGGCGGCTGGAGTTCGCAGGTGAAGACCCTACTTCTATCTAGCATATAATATGGAGAGTTTTCGCCGTCAAGCAAGTGGCGGTGAAAAAATCGGTATTCCTGGCAGGAAAAATGCGTAAGGGAAAGGCGCGGACGAAAAAAAAGGGTTTGCGGAGGGTGTCCGCAAACCCCATTTCTTTGAAACCGCCTGTGTCCCTTTGGTGCATCCCGGCTGGCGCCGGAACGCGTTGAAGCTTGGTACCTGATGGTGTCGCTGCCCTTCCCGGCGGCCATTGGCCTGGCCGTCGGGAAGGACGTTTTACCGCTGGGTTGAAGCTTAGTGAGCTTTGTCTTCCGACGGAGCCTTGTCCGCGCCATCCGCGGAAGCGTCCTTGGCGCCCGCATCGTCGGACGTCTCGACCGGAGCGGCCGGATCGCTGGCGATGGCGGTGAAGGGCAGAGCGAGAGAAGCAACAAACATGAGGCCTACGATGTAGATAAATGCTTTTTTCATGATTCCCTCCTTTTCAAAAGTAAAAAATCAGTTTAGGCGGTTGTTGACCCAATCTAGCATTACGCCTTATCAACCCCTTTGATCTAAATCACAAAAATTCAACATTTTTTGACCGCGGTCGGCGCGCCCTTAATGGCGGCATAATCGAGGTTCCGCATGAATTAAATAATCCACAAATAATCAAGGCATTGCAAGCAAGAGGCCAAACGCTCCCGGAGGCGGGGTTGCGCAGGGTCCGATAAAAAAAATATTTTAATTTGGGCTTTTTGGGGAGCGGTGGAGGTTGCTTAACGACCGCCGGGGCGCGCCGGCGATGCGCGGAGGGTGCGCAGGCGCGGCCCGGGCAGGGAAGGAGGGGGCGAAAATCGGTCACGAACTGCTGTTCAGAGTCTGGGGGGAATCGCCACCGAGAAATTGCAGGTCCTCCACTTCGAGGTAGATATCCTTGTAATTGTAGATACGGTCGCGGCGCGAGCTGACGTTGCGGATCTTCAGCAGGACGCGCCTTTGCTGATCGTGGGCGAACCTGAGATGTTCGTGCAATTGTTCGAGGCTTGCGACCGGCTGGTCGTCCACCTCGAGCACCCGGTCCCAGGCGCGAATGTGGCGGCTTTCCCCGATGGACCCGGGTTCGATGTAGCTGACGCGCAACGAGTGCCCGAGTTCGGAACGATCGCGGTATTGGACCGGGGCTAGCAGAATGCCCGAGACGAAAACGCCTTTGCGCTTGGTGATGAGTGGCGCGGGGTTCAGGCGGCCTGCGACGAGCAGGGGTTTACCATGGCGAAGCACCTTGATCGCGGCGTTATCGAGCCGGCCGCGCAAGGCGTGGATCAATTGCCCCTCGTTCTCGATGGGGCCGTCATAACCTTCGATGCCGAGAATCCGGTCGTCCTCGCGCAGGGGCAGGAGGTCCGGTCCGAGGTAGGATTTGGCCACCACCAGCTGCCGGCGGTCTTCAAGGTCTTCCTTGAACATGACGGTGAGGTCGGGGGGCGAAGGGTCCCGGCCTTCCTTGAGCAACTCGAACACGCGGCACAGGTAGCGCATCGGTTCAGCGAAGTTGGTGTTCTGGTCCTCGTCGTTGTCGAGGGTCGCGGTGTTCATGCCCACCACCTTTCCGGTGCGCATGCTGATGAGGGGGCCGCCGGAATTTCCGGGATTGATCGGCGCGTCGGTTTGCAAAAGCTCGCCGCCCAGGCGCGAGGTCATGCCCGAGATGATGCCGCGCGTGCCGGTGAAAGAAAACTTCCACGGATGGCCAAAGGCGCCGATGGAATGGCCTATTTCGGGAAAGCCGTCGCAATCCGGCGCAGCGCTTCTGGCCTCCGCCCCCACGCCCGAGGGCGGGATGCGCAGAATCGCTACATCCAGATAGGGGTCGACGTAGACTTTTTCGGCGGGCTGGGACCGCTGGCCGTAAAACGCCACCGAAATATGGGAAGGGCTGCGAGTCACCACGTGCGCGTTGGTCATGATCCAACCCAGGTTCTCGTCGAGCAGGAAGCCAGCACCGGTGGAGAAGCCTTTTTTGTCGCCGTCGAAGGGAATCTCCACCCGCGTTTCGATTTTTACCGTGTACCTGAGTGCGTCCTTGAAGATCTGCTCATCCTGCGCGTGCGCTGGAGAGGAAAATATCAGGAGCAGAAGGCCGGAAAGCAGGATCAGATGTTTTTTCATGGCTTTGGGTTGGGGGATAGGCCCCGGATCGATGGACGTGATGCCCGGCCCCCCGGGAAGCCCCCGATGGACACGGAACTAATTGAAAATACGCCAGTTATTTTACTTTTATCGGGTGGGGCTGTCAATACGCGGATGGTGAAAAGCGGGAGGGCAAAAAAAAGCAGGGAGGCTTTCGCCTCCCTGCTGGATTAAGGCGGATTATTCCCGGGGGCTTCCCATGAGACGCAGCAGCATCAGGAACAGGTTGATGAAATCAAGATACAGCCGGAGGGCGCCGCTGATGGCTTCCTTGGTGTCCTCGTCGGTGCCTTCGTTGCCCAGGATATTCATCTCCTTGATCTTCTGGGTGTCGTAGGC
>CP070799.1:1286815-1289436 GCA_020343535.1 Nitrospinaceae bacterium
ACAGCCAACTGGAAGTTTTGATTCAAGGGTCAATATAGGAACAAATAATGAGCTTTGCCGCAAAACTTAGCCGGCCATTCCGAAAAGGGTTCCGAAAGGCAAGGTTAAAACTGGCCGGCTTCTCCTGCCGAGACCAAGGGTGGGCAAAGGAAATCCATCGCTGCCAGCAGGAGGTTTCTGAAACGGATGCACATCCACATTACTTGAAAGCTTATCGCGACGCAGAATTGTGGTATTGGCTTCACATTCCATCCTGGATGACTGACCTTTCCAAGGCAGGGTTTAAGGTCAACAAGGTCCTGGACGTCGGTTGTGCCTATGGGACTCTCGCACTCTTTTCCCAACGAATGTTCAATTGCGAAATCTATTGCACAGACTTTACCGACATTTACCTGAGTGAAAAATTAAAACAAAACTATAATTTCAATTTTGCAGTCAATAATATAGAACGTGAAGAATTCCCTTGGCCGCTTCAGTTTGATGTCATCATCTTCACTGAAGTTTTAGAGCATTTAAATTTTCACCCCAAACCGACTCTTCGAAAGCTCCGCAGTTTACTCCTGTCAAACGGGAAACTATTTTTGACGACTCCAGATGCCAAGGAATGGGGATTACAACCAAATATTACAAAAGCCTTTAAGATGTTCCTATGCCCGGAACAGAACAAACGCTTATAGATGACCACGTTTGGCAATATTCATTGACAATATTCAAAGGAGGAGCTTCTTCATGTCATCGAGGAAGCGGGTTTTAAAGTGGATAGACTGCGATATGCCCCTGGAATGCCAAATCGCCATTTCAATCTGCAATTGAGTATTGATAAATCCTCCTGAGCGTATGATTTACCGCCCGCAATAAACCATCGTCGCCAACGAGCCGAGCGTCGAGCAGATGCCCCCGTTCACCGGCGACTGAGCCGGAAACTTTTTCTGTCTCAAGATTCACGAAATCATTCCACGGCGGGAGCCGCCGATTGCGGCGGGTCTTCCGGTGACCCGGCTTTCTTGTCCCCGAACACTTCGGCCGAGGCCAGGGCCTTGCCGAGCGCGTCCAGGTCTTCCCGGTAATCGGCAAGCGATCGGTCGAGCTGGTTCTGCGTTTCGCGGATGCGCTCGAAGCGCTTCTTGATCTCCTGATACTCGGTCTGCCCAAGGATCACCCGGCCGGTGAGTGGCGGGGCGTCCGCCCGGACCACGCCGGCTGTCCCCACCCTGGTCTTTTCCCCCGCATCCGGCCGGGCCGCGAACAGGCCGCCGAAGATCTTCTGCAGGGCGCCGTCGAGGGTGGGTTCCATGGCGATGTTGTCCTCGTAGCCGACGATGACGCGCTTGAGCTCGGGAATCTTGCCGGCGTCGGCCTTGAGGTAGAGCGGCCGCACGTAGATCAGCGATTCCTCGATGGGAATGACGAGCAGGTTGCCCTGAATCACGCTCGAGCCGCGCTGGTCCCACAGCGAGATCTGGCGCGAGATCTCGGCGTCCTGATTTATGCGCGCGACGATCTGGTTCGGGCCGTAAACCAGTTTCTGTTTCGGGAACTTGTAAATCTCCAGTTTGCCGTAATGCTCGCCGTCGCTTCTCGCCACCATCCACGCCGAGAGGTTGCTCTTGCCCCTAGGGGTGAACGGCAGCATGAGGATGTATTCCTCCCGCTCCTTGCCCGGCAGTTTCATGATCGTGTAATACGGCTGCATGAACCTGCCGTCGATCTCCGGGATCTCCCACTGGTCCTCCTTGTTGTAGAACACCTGCGGCGTCTTCATGTGGTAGGTGGCGTGAACGATGGTCTGTATCGAGAACAGGTCCGACGGATAACGGACGTGCTGAGCCAGGTCCTTCGGCATGGCGTCGCGGTCGCTGAACAGGGAGGGAAAAATCTTGCGGTAGGTGAGGATGAGGGGGTCCCTCTCGTCGAAAACGTAGAACCACATCGTGCCGTCGTAGGCGTCGATGGTGATCTTCACAGAATTGCGCACGTAGTTGCCGTAGCCCTGGATCATCTGCGAATAAGGGAATTTGTCGCTCAGGGTGTAGGCGTCCATCATCCACACCAGGCGGCCCCCGGAAATCACCATATAGGGATCGCGGTCGAAGCTGAGAAAAGGCGCGGTTTTTTCCACCCGCTCGCGGATATTTCTGTGCATCAGCACCCGGCTTTCGCGCGTGATGTCGTTGGAGAACAGGATCTTGAGCGTCTTGAAGCGGGCCGCGAGCATCGCCTTGCGGAAAAACGAGGACACTTCGAAACCACCCTCGCCAGCGTAATTTTTATACACGTTCTTTTCACCTTCGGGATAGTCGAATTCCTTGGTCCCGGTGTTGACGAACACATGGTCGCTGGCCAGTTCACCGAAGTATATCTCCGGCCGCTCGACCATAAGGTCCATCGTCGAGGAAGGCGGAATATCCTTGATGAACAACACTGGCAGTCCCTCGGGCGTCACCTCGTTGACCGGACTCAGGGAAACGCCGTAGCCGTGGGTGAAGGTCAGGTGCTCGTTGATCCAGGTGCGGTTCGGCAGGCTGGAGGATAACAGCTCGCGCGGCGAAAGCAGCGTCTGCCGGTAGGTACCGTCGATGCGGTAGCGGTCGTTGTCCACCGAATTGAACTGATAATATGTG
>CP070799.1:1289536-1292148 GCA_020343535.1 Nitrospinaceae bacterium
AACCATGTGCGCCTCGGCGGCGCGCTGGGCGGCAGCCACCCGGAAGAGTCGCTGGTCAAGGGTTCGGTTGCGATCTTCTCGAACTCCGGCAACTTCACCACCACCATCGCCGTGTACCTGTCCACCGCCGGCTGGGGCACGACCACCTCGGTGTCGAGCGGCAAGGACGTTTACATCCAGTTCGGTCCCAAGGAATTCATCAATGCGTTCGACAACGACGAGCGCTCCAAGGTCGGCGTCATCTACTCCGAGCCGGGCGGTTATTACGAGCAGGGGCTGGAATCGGAGAAGCCCCTGGTTGCTTGCGTGGTCGGCCGCTGGAAGGCGCGGCTCAGCAAGGCCTGCGGGCATGCGGGTTCTCTCGCCGGATCCGGCGACGATGCCTTCGCCAAGGAAAAATGGTTCATGGACTATTTCGGCGTCGATGGCATCTACACCCCCGGCAACCCCATTTTTTCGAAGAAGGGCGCGCTGGTGACCAACATCGCCCACATTCCCGAAGCCCTGACCCAGGTCATGAAGGCCAACGGCATCGAGCCGGATTTCGAGCCTCGCGGCTCGCTTTCGTTGAAGGCCTGGTTCGGCAGCAATCAGGGGCTCAAGCTGCCTAAAAATCTCGACCTGCCGCTGGTGGAGGCCATCAGCCCCTACAATGACCAGATCAAGGCGCTGGAGAAGCAGGTTGGCGCGCAGTTCCGCCGCGAAACCATGAAGGACGCGAGCGGCGCTTCGATGATGGACCCGGGGACCCAGGTGTCGAAGATTCACAACACGTCGATTCTCGATGCGTCCAAGCACACCTTCGAGGCCAACCTCGCATATTCGCTGCTCAAGGAATATCCGAGCGCGTACGGTGAGGCCATCCTTAACATGGCGCTGAACGGATATGTCAAGCAGCACGGCCAACCGGCGCTCGCCGCCGCCGAAGCCGCGCGGCAGAACGGCAGCTCGCCCAACACCGTCGTGGCGTCCGCCGTCGGCATCGTCGGGCAGAAATGCGCGCAGAAGGCCATCGATGCATCGCAGGCGCTGCTCGAACTGTTCCAGTATAGCGGCCTCCAAAGTGCGGAAGATAAGTTTGATTACAGCGCCCAGCTCAAGGAAGCGGCGAATTACAAAGACGCCCTGGTATCGACCGGGGAAGACGCATGCGCCGCGAAATGGGCCGAGGGTCTCAAGAAGGCGGGCGCATCGGTGTTCGTCAATTTCTGCCTGGATCTCGCCAAGCAGGAGAAGGGGCATGTGGGCTGCGACACGTTGCTCGCCGCCACCTGGATGACGCTCGGCTGGAGCAGCCTGAAAACCAAGAAGATCAGCAAGTACACTCTGACCCACCTGCCTTGGTACTCGCGCGTTTTCAGCACCCTGGTGGGCGTGACCGCTCCGGCCAGCCGGCAGAGCGAAGACACGTTCTGCGGCGTCCCGGTGGCCGACCTGGTGAAGCAGAGCTTCACCAAGACAGCGTTCATGGCGTTGCTTGGCCGCGAGCCGTCGAAGGACGAATTGTTCGAGTTCCAGGTGCTGCTTGGCCTCATCATCACTAACGGCCCGGGCACCATCTCGGCACAGGGCGCCAAGGGCGCGGTGAGCGCCGACGGTCCCGAGCAGCCGGACCGGGTGCAGATCAACAAGGGGTTCATCGGCTTCCTGTCGCACACCGGGTTCGCCCACGGCGGCAACGGGTACGAGGCGGCGGCATTTCTCATCGAGAAATTCAAGGATCAGCCCTTGAAAAACGCCGACGACAAGAACCACGGTATCGACCTGCAAAAGATCGCCATGGACACGGCGAAAGAGTACAGTGCCTACAAGAACGAGCAGAAAGCCATCGGCAATCTCGAGTACGCGAAGATCCCCTGCGTCAACCACCCCGTGTTTAAGGGCAAGGACGTCAACCTGGACCCGCGTGAAGAATTTGTGCGCAAGCTTTTCGAGGAGAAGGGCCTCGCGAACGTATTTCTCGATTTCTACCACGAGCTGGTGAATGCCTTGTTCAAGGAGAAGGTGAGCAAGAACGTCTACTGCGTCAACATCGACGCGGTAATCGCGGTCATTCTGCTCAAGGTCGTGTGGAAGGAGTTCAAGGCCGGAAAGTTGAAGGAGGCGGATATCGAATCGGCGAGCTTCGCCACCTTCCTGTTCGGCCGCATGATCGGCTGCGCCGCCGAGATCGACGACCACACCAACCGGGGCCGGAACATGGACACCCGCACTCCGGCGAGCAAGTGTTCTTACGTGGGGTGATTCGCTCCCGAGCCCGGCACTTCGATTTACCGTCCCCTCCCGGATTTCCGGGGGGGGATTTTTTTTGACCCCTCCTTTAGAAAAAGCAAAGGCGGGGGGGGGTTAAAAATCTTCTCCGTGGCAAGGGGGGAGACCGCTTGCCGTCAGGCTCTGTAAATCGCCTGCATCTGAAAGCGATTGGAGGTGAAGCGGTACATCTCGTAGGATTCCCCGGGACCGATGCTGCCTTTTTTCAGGCAAATTTTAAGCTGATCTCCCGGGCGGGTGATGCCGGGCTGGTCGGGCAGAAGGACGCCCTGTTTCTGCATGGCCTGCACCGCCAGCCCGAAGCGGCTGGTGTCCCAGTCCCGCGTGCCGTCCGCTGGCTG
>CP070799.1:1292248-1294848 GCA_020343535.1 Nitrospinaceae bacterium
GTTGATCGGATAGGTATGCATATGAAATGTTCGACCTCGGTAGACAGTTTTGTTAATTTAGGACTTTTTATCGGGGAGATGGGAGATGAACAAGGCGCAAAGAGATATTCAGAGAAAACTGCGTATATTTAATCATGCTGAAAAGATTGGCAATATTAGGAAAACCTGCCGTTATTTTGGGATTTCACGGGCGATTTTCTACCGTTGGAGAAATGATTATAAACAGTTTGGCGAGAAAGGACTGATCAATAAGAAACCCTGTCCAGAGAATCATGTCCTCCGTACCTCTCCTGAAATTGAAGAAAAAGTCCTCTATATTCGGAAAAACTACCATCTGGGACCCGATCGAATATCGTGGTATCTGAAGCGTTATCACGATATTTCTATATCAGGAAAAGGGGTTTACTACGTTTTAAAACGTCATGGTTTCAATCGATTACCCAGAAATGCCAAGCGAAGGACTGTTCAAACAGTCCGCTACGAAAAACAGGTCCCAGGCCACCACATCCAGGTGGATGTGAAGTTTCTCATCTTCCCTCAATCAGACGGCACAAAGATCAGGCGCTTTCAATACACGGCTATTGACGATGCCACACGTATCCGGGCTCTTAAGGTCTATGAAAGACATAATCAGCTAAACGCCATCGACTTCATCGATTATGTTATAAAGAAATTTCCTTTTCGCATTCAAACTGTCCGAACAGACAACGGGCATGAGTTCCAAGCCAAATTCCATTGGCACGTGGAAGACCAAGGGATGCGTCACGTCTATATCAAGCCAGGAACACCACGCCTGAATGGCAAGGTGGAACGATCCCACAGAACAGATAAAGAAGAGTTCTACCAACTCCTGACCTACACAGGTGACGTCGACCTGAATGAAAAACTAAATGAATGGGAGACTTTCTATAATCTCCAGCGACCTCATGGGGCGTTTAAAGGAAAGACGCCTTATGAAATTCTTAAAGAAAAACTACAGTAGCTGATGATACTGTGGACCCTGTGTGAAAATACAACGTATTTTCCACAAGTCCACAGGATTTCTAATGTCTACCATAGTTCGGCATATCACAGTTATAGAGGGTATAGCCAACGGGTAATACTCATCAGGAGTATCTTGACCAGACCTCGAATTTTAGTCCATTTTTAGCTGACGGCAACGTTCTAGTATACAAAATGATAGCCATCGGGATGCCATGGCAATTCTTGACCGAGCCAGCTTCCTTAAATATAGAATGACTTGCCAGATTTCCTCGTCCTCTAACTTTAGGAATGCAGGCATCCCAGTCCCGGATGACCCATTGCGGATAATCCAGAACAACTGTCCGTCCGGAACATCATTGATAGTTCTTGCACAGGTGAAGTTTCTTGGCGAGGGGTTCAATCCAAAAGCCATGGGACCACGACCGTCTCCCTTGGTCCCATGACAAAACCTGCAAGCCAACGGCTTAGCTTTCTCTTCATAAATGGCCTTTCCCTCCAAAACATTTTCCACAGTAGGTTCCAGGGGATTAACCATTTCATAAATATCAGGTGGCGCCTTTTTCGTGTTACGGGGCTGAGGACAGTCCCCCGCCCAAAGGATGGAATAAGAAAAAAATATCACAAAAAGGCTCACGACCACAATTGCTCTCCAGTGGGAACATAGGCCCCTGCCACTTTGTTCAAAAATATTCATCATCATTGACCACCTCATTCACAACTCCACCGGCTAAGATTAACAAAAGGATTGACCAATCCATCTAATTGGTAGAATTGCTAGGGTTTTCTATAGGGAGCATTCTAGTTAATTTCCGCTAATATAGGTTCCTCCACTGGGTTTGTTAAGTATATAATCGCATTTTTCTAGGGGCAGGACATTTCCCCACTATAGTCCCACTTTTTGCGAGATATGGGCAGTTTTGTAGCATTGACGGGCCTCTTTCTTCCATGGCACAATTAATAACCTCCGCGAACACCTATCACTTCGGAGACACCTATGCGACCAGCACTTCTTCTATGCGCCACTCTTCTCGTGGCTCTAATTGCAGGGTGTGCAACTCCAGCCCAGCAAAGGTGTATAACCCTAGCCCAGAAAGCCCACGAGGCCCGGCAGACGCTGATCCAATCCCTCATCGACTACAAGGCTTGCCTAGCAGAGAATCCATCCGATCCTTTACCCTGCGCCACCCTGAAGGCGATCTTCGAGGCTGACGCTGAGGTCGCCACTGCACTGAGTGCTGGGGTTGGAGGGGGAGATGGTGGGGACGGGAGCGTTTGGCGTCGCATGGGCGGAGTTAGAGCCCCGTTGACTCGCTACCCAGACGAGGGCACGAATTGCTACTAAGGAGAACCAGATTATGGAGAAACTTCTCCCAGCAATGACCAGACCCCGAAGTTTAGTCCATTTTTAGAGTTCAGTTTGTGTAAGTCATCACCGTTTTAGGCAGTTGAATGGTCTCTGGTGCTGGTGGTCGATAACCCAGGCTGGTATGCGGCCTCTTGGTATTATAGTGAATTCGCCACCTCTCGATCATGATTTGGGCTTCCTCCAGGGTATAGAAGAGCTCTCCATTCAGCAATTCGTCTCTGAGTTTTCCGTTAAACGACTCATTATACCC
>CP070799.1:1294948-1297523 GCA_020343535.1 Nitrospinaceae bacterium
AATGTTTTCCCAGCCCGCGAACCCGTACCGCGAAATCGGTCGTCATCGTTCCTTCCGCTCACGTTAAAGACCTGCCCGGTCAAGGTCGTCCGGGCTCAACCGGAGCGCGCTTCTTTCCTTGGAATTGCCCGGCTACAGCATTATAATCGTGACAGTAACAAAAGAAAACCCCGCTCTCCAGAGCGGATTTCCAGACGTTAGAACGGTCGTTCCAGCCTCGAACAGGCCACCCGGCCGCACTCCAGGGCGGCCGGGTGGCATCGAACATAACCGTTAAATTCATCGGCCGAAACACGCCAAGTCATGAAACTTTTTAGAACCCTTCTACCGCTTCTGTTGGCGGCCTGCCTGCTGGCGGGGCCGGAGGCCACGGCCGGACCGCAGGAGCAATTTCTTGAGCGCATCGCGGAGGCGAGCAAAATCCGCGATGCGGGAATGAAAAAACAGGCTCTGATAAAATTGTTTAATTTCACAGGGGTCGATCCAGACACCCGCGAGCGGTTCACTCGCAAGGTCATCGATCAGGTATTAATGAAATACATCGATCCGGTGCTCGCCTTCGGCCCCCTGCCCGAGGATTTCGACGGCGTCAACGTGAAGGACGGCGTGGAGTACCGGCCCAACCTCCCCCTGCTCGGTTTGGTGATCATTAATGACAGGACGCGCCTGGCCTATGGCGAGGCGGGGGGCCGGCTTTATTTCTCCGCCTCCACGAGAAAGGTGGTGAACCCGCACGCCGCCAAAGACCGGCCCCTGAGCATCCTCGTCATCGGCACGATTTCTCCCGAACGCGTCAAATTCCGGGGGAACTGCCGTATTCTCTTGAGCAATAACCAGCAAAAGATGCTGGTCGTAAACGATCAAGGCCTCGGTAGCTTTTCGCTGACTCTACCGGGGCAGAGAATCGACAGTTGCAAAATCACCCGGACCTCCGCCAAGGGTAAACTGCAACTGGTACTCAGCGAAGGGGAGCGGGAGCTGTTCAAGTCCGAATTCATCGATAGCGATCAGCCGGTGGTTTTTGAGCGCCGCGAGCGCTGACCGGCCCGCACGCCTGTATTTAAAGGTTGCGATTCAATTCTTGCGGCTCCTCCATCTTTTTTGGAAAGGAACCTCATTCATGCGCCGGTTATCCATCCTCCTGCTCATTCTCTGTTCCTTCACCATGGCCCGGGCGGAAACAAACCCCGCCGCCAAGATACGGCCCGACCATGTTGTCCTGCTCCACGGCATGAAACGCGCGGCCGCCTCGATGAATGAAATCGCCACCGCGCTTCAAAAGGAAGGCTACCAGATACTCAACCTCGACTACCCTTCCTCCGAGAAGCCCATCGAGGAACTGGCCGAATTAGTGCATGCGCAAATCGTGAAGCATATTCCCCCCGACGCTCCCGTGCATTTCGTCACCCACTCCATGGGCGGCATTCTGGCGCGCTATTACATCAAGAACCACCGGCCCCACCGGCTCGGCCGTGTGGTCATGCTCGCTCCGCCCAACCAGGGAACGGAGATGTCGGATTTTTTGCAGGGCACCGGGCTCTTCGAAAAATTTTTCGGCCCCGCCGGCACGCAGCTTGGAACCAACAAAAAGAGCATCACGCACACGCTGGGGCCGGTGGACTATGAAGTAGGGGTGGTGATGGGCAACATCAGCCTGAACCCCATCGCGTCGGTGGTCGTCGAGGGCGACGACGACGGCCTGGTTTCCCACAAGCGGTCTGAAGTGGTGGGGATGAAGGATTCCATCATCCTTCCCGCCGCCCATTCCTTCATCGTTTACAGCGACGAGGCCGTTCGGCAGAGCGTTCATTTCCTGAATACCGGCCGGTTTGACAAATCCCCTTAAAAAAATCCCCTCGGCCTCCACCGGCGCCCCCCCGGCCCGAAATGCCGCCCCGCCGGGCAGGCTTCCGGTTGCCGATATTTCCCCATGCCAGTTGTGATTCACATCACACCGCCTTGTGAGTAACTCCCTATCTCAAATCACCGATCCAGCCTATTCTGGGGCCAGGATCAAGCGCTATCCCATCACATGCAACGATTGATAATTTCCAATTCAGGAGGCACTCAATGCTCTACGAGGTCCGCGTCAAGCAACCCAACGGGGAAATCAAACAGGTCATTTCTCCCCGGCAGCTGAGCCAAAGGTACTGGAAGAATTTTGAAAAATCGCATAGCGGGATCACCATCCCGAGCAATTGGAAAGCCACCGTTCCGCGATGGGTGCGGGAAAGGCTTGATGTTGAATTCATTTAGGAGAAGCATCATGGGAGCCGTATTCGCGAAAATCTTTCTCTGGTTTGTCCTGGGCCTGATTTCGATTGAACTGGTCAGCGAAGCCCTGTATGCCCTGGCGCCCGCCGTTCCGCAGGATATGGAAGTGAGCCTTTCCTGGGTCGGCCGGTTGGACCGGTTGGAGATGCTTTAGGCGGTAACCCCTCCCCGCTGTTTTCGCACGGGCGACTCATGCAGCCCTGTGGCAGGGCTGCGAAGCCGCTTGCCTTGAGCGCGCCTTCCCTCACCCTGCTTTCACCGGCCAGTCTCTCACTGCAAATTCTGGCGCTTTTCGTTCCGC
>CP070799.1:1297623-1300190 GCA_020343535.1 Nitrospinaceae bacterium
GTACACGAGGATCGCCGGCGCCATGCCGAAGGAGATGATATCGGCCAGGGAATCGTACTGCACGCCGAAGGCGCTGGTGGTTTTGGTGAGCCGGGCGATGCGGCCATCGAGCACGTCGAACACCATCGCCGCCACGATGGCCCAGGCCGCGAGTTCGTAATTATCGCCCATCGCGGCGATGATGGCGTAAAACCCGCAGAACACGTTGCCCGTGGTGAAAAGGCTGGGCAGAATGTAGATGCCTCTTTTGAGGCGGGGCTTCGTCATTTTCATGGCAGATACCCGATGATGCTGGAGCCGCCCGCCACCTTATCGCCCACGGCCACCTTGAGCGTTGATTCCTGCGGCAGGAAAATGTCCACCCTGGAGCCGAAGCGGATCAGGCCAAATCGCTGGCCGAGCTCATAACGGTCCCCCGGTTTGGCCCAGCAGACGATGCGCCGGGCGATCAGCCCCGCGATCTGCTTGACCAGCACTTCCGTCTCTCCGTCACGGATGAGCAGGATGTTCTGCTCGTTGTCCATCGATGCTTTATCCTTCATCGCGTTCAGGAACTTGCCGGGGTTGTAGCGGCTCTCGGCGATCACCCCGGCCACGGGGACGCGGTTCACGTGCACATTGAACACGTTCAGGAAAATGCTGATGCGGGTGAAGGTCTTGCCCATGAAGGGGTCCTCCTCGGTGGTGATCACCACCACCTTGCCATCGGCGGGGGAGACGACAACCTTCGGTTCGTTGGGGATCTCGCGCTCCGGGTCGCGGAAGAAATACAACACGAACAGGAACAAAAGCCCCGCCACCGCCGCGGCCCACACTAGGTCGAAAAACGCCAGCACAAGGGTCAACAACCCAAGCGGCAGGATGAATGGATAACCCTCCTTGGCAATTGGAATACGCATTGGCCCGCCGCTATTTCACTTTTTTGCCGACGAAGGGCATCATGCCGCGCAATTTTTCACCCACCGCTTCGATCTGGTGGCCTGCGTCCTGCCTCAGGCGGGCATTGAACACAGGCCGGTTGGCCTGGTTCTCCAGAATGAACTCGCGGGCGAATTCGCCGCTCTGGATCTCGCCGAGAATCTTTTTCATCTCCTTGCGCGTTTTCTTGTCGATGACGCGGGGGCCGCGTGTCACATCGCCGTAGGCCGCCGTGGTGCTGATGGAATAGCGCATGTTGCCGATGCCGCCCTCGTAAATCAGGTCCACGATCAGCTTGAGCTCGTGCAGGCATTCGAAGTAGGCGAGATCCGGATTGTATCCCGCTTCAACCAGAGTGTCGAAGCCGGCGCGGATCAACTCGGTGACGCCGCCGCACAGCACCGCCTGTTCTCCGAACAGGTCGGTCTCGGTCTCTTCCTGGAACGAGGTTTCCAGCACGCCGGCGCGCGTTCCGCCGATGCCCCGGGCATACGCGAGGGCGATCTTGCGCGCGTTTTTCGTCACGTTTTGATGAATCGCCATGAGGCAGGGTACGCCCGCGCCCTGCTCGTAGGTGCGGCGCACCAGATGGCCGGGGCCCTTGGGGGCGATCATGAAAACATCAACCGTGGACGGCGGGACGATCTGCCCAAAATGAATATTGAAACCGTGCCCCCATGCCAGCGCCATGCCCTTTTTCAGGTGCGGCTCGATATCGCGCTCGTACATCGCCCGTTGCTTGTCGTCGGGGATGAGGATCATGACGATGTCCGCCTTTTTCACGGCATCGGGCACTGTCTGCACATTGATGCCGTCCTTCTTGGCGCGGTTCCAGAAGGCGCTCTCCTTGCGCAGGCCGACAACCACCTCGACGCCGCTGTCCTGCAGGTTTCGCGCGTGGGCGTGGCCCTGGCTGCCGTAACCGACGATGGCCACGGTTTTTTTTCGGATGATTTTAAGATCCGCGTCTTTATCGTAATAAATCTTGGACAAAACTTCCTCCTCCTTGCGGGTTAATTGATGGATTTAATGCCCCGGCTGAGGGCGATGCGCCCGGAGCGCACCAGTTCCTTGATGCCGAGCGGCCTGAGCAGATCCAGGATACCCTTGATCTTGCCCTCGCTGCCGGTGATTTCGATGGTGTAGGTCTGGGGTCCGACATCGACCACCTTGGCGCGGAAGATCTCGACGATGCGAAGGATCTCCTCGCGGACGCGGGCCTCCGCGTTCATTTTTATCAGGATCAGCTCGCGGTCGACGAAATTTTCCTCGGTGAGGTCGACAACTTTGATAACATCGACGAGCTTGTTGAGCTGTTTCGTGATCTGTTCGATTTTCTTTTCATCGCCCAAGGTGACGATCGTCATTCGGGAGATGTTGGGATCATTGGTTTCCGCGACGTTCAGGCTTTCGATGTTGAATCCGCGGCCGCTGAACAGGCCTGAAATTCTCGATAGAACGCCGAAGCGGTTGACGACCAGTACGGATATGGTGTGTTGCATGAGAATGAATAGATAACGTGGATGAAGTTGAAATTTCCGGTGTGCCAATAATAAGTTTAGCAAAAATAACGGCTTATAGTAGCAAAAACGCCCCGTTTTTACTATCGGTTTTGCCGGTTTTCATGGCGGATGCGCCGCGGGAGGAGG
>CP070799.1:1300290-1302857 GCA_020343535.1 Nitrospinaceae bacterium
CCGACGACAAGCCACTGCTCGAGCATTCCGCCGTCAACCTGCTGCCGCCGCTGAAATGGCAGACCGACGAGAGCTTCATCAACCTGCTGCGTTTCCGCATCGGCCAGGCGCCGCCAGTGACCGGGCTGTCCGCCGCCGAGAGCGCGACGCTGTATAGGGAATTCGAAGTGAGGACCGCTCAGCGCTTCGCGGTGTTCTCGCGCCGCTACCACGGGCCGGGCGAGGCGATGTTCGCCCGAAGGAACTACCCGGCGGCACTCGAAGCGGTGAAAATATTCCTCGATCAGAATGGCAACGCGCCCATTCGGCTGACCGGCGCGCGCTGGGCGCTGCCCGGCGGCTGAGGCGGGCGGCGACCCGCCTATTCGATCACCAACGTCTCCAGATCGGGAAACGCCTGCGATTCCTTAAGCGCGCGGATGCCCTCTTCGGTGAACGGGTTGCCGAACAGTTCAAGGGTGCGCAAGCCGGTGAGCGTGGCGCTGGCCGCGAGGGCTTGCGCGGCCTCGTCGTCCAATTCATTCTGGGCGATGTCGAGGGCGGTGAGATGGACGAGGTGGATCGACGCGGCCAGCTCACGCGCCCCCTCGGTGCCGATCCGATTCTTCCAAAGGTTGAGGGTGGACAAGCGGGAAAACGCCGAGGAGCGGGCGATGGCCTTCGCCCCTTCTTCTCCGATGCTGTTGCGCTCAAGATGCAGGGAACGCAAGCCGCGAATCCATTGCGATTCCGCAAGAGCCCGAACGCCCCGATCCGTGATCTCGTTTCTCTCCAGGTTCAATTCCGTGAGGCCGGCGAGTTCCTCGCGTCCGGCCAGGTGCTCAAGACCGGCATCGCCGATGTATTTCAGGCGCAAATCGAGGACGGTGCCGCCGCGCGCGAGGTGTTTTTCCACTAGGGCTTCGATCGGTTCATCATTGAAAGGTTTGTTCATTTCGTTTTCCCTTTTCTTGCTTTGCGGTCCAGCGCCGCTTCCTGTTTTTTTTCGACCAGGTCGAGGCGCTCCCTCAGCGCCTTGTTTTCCTGGCTGACATCATCGAGCTCGGAACGCAGTTCTCCCAACTCCTTCGGCTTGCGCGCCGACTCGAACAGATGCGCCACGGCTTCCCCGGCCTGTCGGCTGAGGCGGCCGTCGGTTTCATTGGCAGCCAGAGCCCTAAGCACCGGCACCGCCGCCAGGTCGTCGAGCATTTTGAGGGACTGAATGGCCTCCAGCTTGCCGCGGAACACGGCCGCCGGCGTGCCCCGGGTTTCGCGCGCGAAACGTCGCAGATGTTCCATCGCCTCGCCCCGGCGCGCTTCGAAACGGCGAGCCAGCTTCGCCATCGCCCGCATCGCCGCACCGCGGCTGTTTTTTCTCGCGCCGTACTCCGCCCCGCGAATCAGGATCTCCCAGGAGTTTTCATCCTCCAATTCGGCAAGCGCATTGTAGATGGCCGATTGCGCCATATTGTTGTGCGACGGACGCTCGAGCGCGGTTTCCAGGAATGGCCGCGCCGCCGGACCCTTGATGCGCCCGAGGCTTGCAAGCGCCTCGGCCTCGACCCGGTAGGACGCATCGCCGGCAGCCGTCTTTCGCAATGCGCGGGCCACCTTGTCGTCATGCAGAAATGCACCCAACGCGCGCACGACGCCGCGGCGGATTTTTGGATCACCGGAAGGCAGTGCCTTGAGCAGCAGGTCGCGCGCCTGGGCTCCGCCGATTTTCCCGAGCGCGCCGGCAATGCGCTCCGCCACCCCCCACTCGCCCTCCTTCCTCAAAGCCTGGCCGAGCACTTCGATGTCCTGCGAGGAGGTTTTTTTCACCAAATGGGCCGCCGCTTCGATGCGGCCGATAGGGTCGCTGTCGTTTTTCAGCTGCCGGTGCAGCATCGGCCGCGGCACCTCGAGCGTCACCTTCTTCGTCGGGCACTCGTAATCCGGGTCGAGGCGGAAGAACAGCGGTTTCGATTTGAGCTTGAAACAGAATTTCTCTTCTTTCTCGTGGAGATCAACCTCGAAGCGCTCCTCCCCCCGGGGATAGTAAAACGCCAGCGTCAGTCGCAGGTGGAACAACAGTTCCTCTTTTTTGCTCTCCCCTTTTTGCATCTGCTTGATGGAGACCGTCGCCATGCGCGTGGCCTGGTCCCAGGAAAATCCGAGCTGAAGTTCGGGGTAGCCGCCGCGATAAATCCACTCCTCCAGCCACTGGTCGAAGTTGCGCCCGGTAACCTCTTCCAGAGCGCGAACCCAGTCGACGGTTTCCACCAGACCGTACTGGTGACGGTTAAGATACACCTTGAGCGCCTTGCGGAAATACGCTTCTCCAGCCACGGCGCGCAAATGGTGCAAGCGCACCGCACCTCCGGGGTAGAGGTGGGCGTCGAACAGGTCGATGGGTTCCTTGTAGAGCCGGGTGACGATGGGCCGGCGGTAGCGGGTGTCCTCGCTGAAATAAGTTTCGGCGTCTTCGAGGAGCTGATAGCGAAACTCGGCCTCGCCTTTGGATTCGCGCGTGTAGAGGGCGTCGAAATACGTCGCGAACGATTCGTGCAGCCACGCGTGCGACCACTGCTTGGCGGTGACCA
>CP070799.1:1302957-1305514 GCA_020343535.1 Nitrospinaceae bacterium
CGCTCACCACCGCGGCGGCCAGCTGGGTGAGGCGGGCGAGGATGCGCACGAAGCCCTGCGGAAAGAAATGCGACAGCACCTCGATGGAGATGTGGCGGCCCTCGCGGGTGGCCAGCGACGCGCCGAGAAAACCCACCCACAAGACGCCCTGGCGCAGGAACAGGTCTGCCCACAGGATGCCGCCGTGAAAAAAATTGCGCAGGATCACCTGCCCGAACGAGAGCAGGATCATCACCGACAGGGTCGCCACGATGAACGTGGCTTCCAGCTTCGCGAGACCCGCATCAATTTTTTCAATCCATCGCACGGCAGGACAGGCTCGACAGGGATAAGGGACCCGGCGCCACGGCGGCCCCGGGGGAAGAAAGATATTTTCTCCCGCAAGAAGGGCGATCCGCGTTTATAATAATGCCAACGGGCATTTGGCACAACCGGTTAATCGGGCCGCGATTCCGGGGTGCATCCTCGAACAAGGCATAGGAATGATAAAATGGGCTGAGCAGATGGTTCTGGCGTTGGTGTTGATTTTTTTTAGCAGCCCCGCTTTAGCCGGGGATGCTGACATGGTGTTTTTTCCCCCCGGCGACTTCCTGATGGGCGGCGACCACCCCGAAAGCCGGCCCGACGAAAAGCCCCGCCACCGCGTCCGCCTCGATGCGTTTTATATCGACCGGTATGAGGTGACAGGAAAGGATTTCGAAGCCTATCTCGCCGCCAACCCCAAGCAGCATCCCACCATCACCGGCTGGTGGGACCGGAAAGTCCGCCCCGACATGGCCGACCGACCGGTGATCGGCCTGACCTGGAAACGGTGCCGCGATTACTGCCTTTGGCGGGGCAAGCGCCTTCCCACCGAAGCCGAGTGGGAGCGGGCGGCAGCGGGAACCGAAGGCAGGAAATACCCTTGGGGCGACCAACCGCCCGACGCGGAGCGCGCTAATTTTGGGCGCTGTTGTTTCATCATGAAGGGAGAAGTGCTGCAAGCGGTGGATGCGCTGGAGGCGGGCCGCACCCCCGAAGGAGTTTATGGCCTGGCGGGCAATATTGCCGAATGGGTGCACGACTGGTATGATACAGACTATTACAGGACCAGCCCCACCGACAACCCCACCGGCCCGGAAACGGGCCAGCATCGCACCATCCGGGGAGGTGCCTGGAACAGCCTGCCGGGATACCTGAGGTCATCCGCGCGTTACGGTTACGACGACGCCAAGGATTTTTACGGCATCGGCTGCCGTTGCGCCCGTTCGGCGGCCCCCTCTAGAACACCTGCAATCGATTAGGATAGAATTTTCATGGAAGATCTGGATCGCAAGATCGACGCAATGGCGAGGGAAAAGCTGTACGCGCTTTTCGAGGAAAACTCGGTGCGGCTCGGCAAGATCAACATCCGTTACACGACGAAAAACCAGAAGCTCAGCCTGGAGCGACTGAACGATGTTTACGGCTCCTTCGAGCGCCTGCTGCGGTCGATCCCCAAGGAGCTGTTCAATATCGAGAAGAAGGTCCGCATCAAATACCAGGTGCCCCTGGCCGAGGACCGCCGCCAGCGCCTGCTGACCGAACTCTGCAACGAGGTCGACCGCATCCTCAACAAATTCGTGGCCGACTACCAGGGCCAGTACGCTCCGTTTGGCGAGGCCGACGCCTTCATCGAAAGGACAGGGCAAAGCCGCGCGGCGGCGATTGTTCAGGTCAACCTGCAGATGGATAAATTGGTCGAGAGCCTGAACCGTGAGCTGGGCGGCCAGGAAAAAATCGCCCCGCAACGGATTCAGGAACTGTACGGCATCGACGAGCAGACCCAGCTGCACCTGAGGATCGTCGACCCCATCCAAAACATCCATACGCAGTTCGATGCCTTGCGCTCGCGCCAGGTCGATGCCGGGGTCCTGGATAAAATCCATCAGGGCATCGCCCGCATGGTGCAGATCGGCAAGAAGGTAGAAGCCGACCTGCCGCCCAGCCACATGGTGGCCGAACGCAAGGCGTGGAAAATGAAAGTGGCCAAGGAGGCGGTGGACCTCAAGCAGATGATCCTTTGCCTCGATGCCCTGGCGGGGCAGTTGTTACTGCCGAAGGACAGCCGGAACCTGGAAGTCGTGAAGAACAACTGGCGGCGGATCGAGGAATCCCTGGCGGGAAAGGAAGCGGCGGCGGAGGTGCTGACCTGCATTCAGCCGTTTTACACCCTGCTCGAACATTGAAACTTTTCTTCCATCGAGGAGCGACCGGTGCGACACTTTAAAATTCAAATGATGGCAATGCTGCTGCTCGTGCTCATCACCGCAGGGTGCGCCAACATCTATCTCGGACCGCGGATGGAGCCGTTCGAGGAAAAAGCCATCGGCGGCGCCGGAAATCAAAAAGTTCTCGTTATCGATATCGACGGCTTGATCTCCAACAGGGAGAAACGCACGCTCACCGGAGCGCAGACCCGGCTCGGCCTGGTGGAGGAAGTGCGTGAGATGCTCCTCAAGGCCGAACAGGACGACGCCATTCGCGCACTGCTGCTGCGCGTCGACAGCCCCGGCGGCACCGTCACCGCCAGCGACAT
>CP070799.1:1305614-1308169 GCA_020343535.1 Nitrospinaceae bacterium
CGGCGATGAAACCCACGGGATAACGGGCGGCGATGCGCAGCCACAGGTCATAATCCTCACACACTTCGAAGGATTCGTCGAAACCGCCCACCGCCTGGAGCAGCGCCGTCCGCATCAGCGCCGAAGACGGGCTGACGATGCACAGCTCCAGAGAGCGCTCAAAAATGTCTCCGGACAATTTAGCGTGTTTGTTCATAGGGTTGACGCGCACGCCGCGGCGAATCCATATTTCATCGGTGTAACAGATCTGCGAATGCGGATTTTCATCCATCCATCGCATCTGAATCTCAAGTTTCTTTTTCGTCCACAAATCGTCGGAATCGAGAAAGCAGATGAAGCGCCCGCGAGCTTTTTCGATGCCCAGGTTCCGGGCTGAGGACACCCCGCCGTTCGATTCGCGCCGAAACCAGCGGGCTTTGGGAAACGCCGCAGCCATCGACGCAGTGGCGTCCGTGGAACCATCGTCGACCACGACCAGTTCGAAATCCCGCCACGTCTGCGCTTCCACGGAGGCGAGGGCCTCCCGTAGGAATTCCGCCCGGTTAAAGGTGGGCACCACCACGGAAACCGCGGGAGACGCCGACGGGCCCATCCCGATTTTTCTATTTCGCATCGCACGTTCCATGAACTTTGCCATCGCCGCCCCACTTCCCCGGGCCGAAGAAGTTTATTGACCGGGCCAAAACCCGTTTGCGGTTTATTTTCAAGCAATTTTGCCCGCGTACCGGGCACAATTACCTTGACAAAAGCGGGCCTTTCCCGCGAAAATACAACCTTCGCCAGAGGTACCGCCGCCGTGGGCAGGCAGCCGTTTGCCTGCTGGACTAGCCCGGCAAGGGTTTCAACATCATAGCATTTAAAACCCGTCGAGGGGTTCGATCTCTATGGATTTTAGCGATGTCAACCGGCTTTTAAAAGAAGATCTTTCGAGAGTCGAGAAGGCGATCCGGAAATACTACCAATCGGATATTCCCCTCATTCCCGGCATCAGCGGCTACCTGATGAACGGCGGCGGCAAGCGCATCCGTCCGCTCCTCTTGCTGCTGGTCGCCAAACTTCACGGCCGCGCCATCGACGACCGCGTCATCACCCATTGCTGCGTGGTGGAGTACATTCATGCCGCCACCCTGCTGCACGACGACGTGGTGGATGAAACTACCGTCCGGCGCGGCAACGAAACCGTCAACTCCAAGTGGGGCAGCGACGCCAGCATCCTCGTCGGCGATTTCCTTATTTCCCGCGGCATCCTTCTACTCGCGGAGGATTGCGATCCAAATATCATCCGCGCCATCGCCGGGGCCACCAAGGTCCTGGTCGAGGGTGGCATACTCGAATTCACCGAAGCGCGGAATCTGCAGGTGAGCGATCAGCATTGCCTGGACGTGATTCGCCGCAAGACCGCTTCGATCCTGGCTGTGAGCTGCGAATTGGGGGCCCTGCTCGCCAACGCCAATGACGACCAGCAGAACGCCGTGGTCTCGTTCGGCAAGGAATTCGGCATGGCGTTTCAACTGATGGACGACGCCATGGACTACGACAGTGACGAAGACGTGCTCGGCAAACCTCCGGGCATGGACTTCAAGGAAGGTCACGTCACGCTGCCGCTGTTGCACCTCTACACGAAGGCCGGCCGGAGCCTTAAAAAAGAGATCGAAAGTTTCGTCAAGAACCCCAACCTCACGGCGAAGGAATTTGAATACATTCTGGAGCGCATGCGGGAAAAGAAATCCATCGAATACACTCTCGACCTCGCCCGGGACCATATGGAGCGCGGCAAGCGCCACCTGAAAACCGCCGATTTCCCCTGTCCCGAATATATCGAAGCCCTGGAGGCGGTCGCGGATTACACGATAGATCGCCACATCGCCGCCCGCCCCTGCCCCTAGTTCCCCTTCTTCGCTTCATCCGTTCCAGCACCTGCGAAAACACGCTCCGCGCCGGGGCCGAACTTGCGCATCGGCACACCAGGGATTAAATTACTCCGTTGTCCCTATGATTCACCGGAGGTTGCCCGCTCATGGTCCTTCCTGTCCATCCCTCAGCCCGGCTCGCGATGGACGCCGTATGGCATTTCGTCCTCCACGGCACGCCCTTGCCCTGCCCGGAGGACCTCGCTGAAGAACTGAAAGAAAAACTGGCGGCCTTTGTTTCCATCAAGAACGGCGATATCCTGCGCGGCTGCATCGGCAGCCTGCACCCTGCCCGCGACACGCTCGCCGAGGAAATCATTCATTTCGCCGGCCAGGCCGCCGGCAGCGATCCGCGCTTTCAACCCGTGGGCCTCGGGGAACTTCCCACCCTCACCGTATCGGTGGACGTGATATCCCCTCTCCAGCCAGCGGACGGCACGCGGGACTGGGACACCAGCCGCTTCGGGCTGGCGGTGCAGGCCAGGCAGAAACAGGGCGTCCTCCTGCCCGACCAGCCCGGCATCACCCGCCCGGGAGACCAGCTTAAAATTTGCCTGAAAAAAGGCGGCATCAGTCCCGGGGAATCCTACGAGATGTACCGCTTCACCTCCAATCGCTTTCAGATGCAGGCGATTTACAGAGCCT
>CP070799.1:1308269-1310811 GCA_020343535.1 Nitrospinaceae bacterium
AAGGCGGAAAAAGAACGCAGGAGCGACGCTTCGGCGGCACAGGGCATGGCGGCCACCTGTCGCCGGGGATTTACCCTTCCAGATCTTCCTTCTGCCTGTTCAGCACGTACCGGTGAATCTGGTTTTCCTGCTCCGGCGTCAGGTTGTAGAAGCGGCAACGGGTCCGCTTGTCCTCGCCGACGGCAAGAATTTCCATTTTGGCTGTTATGGGCTTATCGTCATTGGGCAAGTTGAATCTCACCCGATAGATTTTTCCGGGGACGAACTTGTTGCTTCTGAACGCCATGCCGCCGGAACTGATGTTGAGCACGGTGGCCTCGGCATCGTCGGACTCCACCTTCAGGGGTTTCTGTGGTGAAGGCGAGACGCGAAAGGCCTGTCTGGACTCTTCGGGAGCCTTGAACGCATTCGAATCTTCGGACTTATTTTTTCTCGAGAACAAATTCAACCCTCCTATTTTTTGATCTGCCGATTTGAGTTTCATTGGAAAACAGTGGAAGCGTATCTGAGAACCCGGTGGCGGTGAGCCTTTCGGGGGGGATCTCCCGGTCGACGAAGTGGCGCAGCACCGAGGTCGCCCGCGTGGCCGAAAGTTCCCAGTTGCTGGGGAACCGGGTGGTGGAAATGGGGACGTCGTCGGTGTGGCCCTGAATGTTGATCTGGTACTGCGGGTATTTCTTCAAAATTTTGATGATCTCGTCGAGCACCGGCCGGCCCGCCTTTTGAAGGTCGGCGGAGCCGGAGGAGAACAAGATTTTTGCCGGAACCCGGAAGATGACCTTGCCGTTGTCCGCCACCACTTCGAGGGCGCCGGCGAAGTCCTGCGAGGAGGACCTGAGGTCGGCCAGGACGTCGCTGGTCTGCATGCCGGTGAGTTCGACGATGCTTTTCTTGATTTTCACGCTGTCCACCAGTTCGATGAGCCCGATGGGGGCCTCGGCGTCGCCCAGGATGGCGGCCTTGAATTTGGCCACGTTCATTGACGCGATGGAGTAATACAGGATGAAAAAGGTCAGCAACAGCGTCGCCATGTCCGAATAGGCGATCATCCATATGGGGGAATCGGTCTCGTTCATCACCTGGTTGGTGAAGCCGCGGATCTGTTTTCTCTGGAGACTGGCTTTTTTGACCTTGTCCTGCCAATCGTGCTCGACCTTGCGGACCTCTTTCTCCAGCGTGTTGCGAAAATTAAGGGTTTTCGACTTCACCTCCGCCTTCAGTCCTTCTTTTTCCTGCTGGAGTCCTCTCACCTCGGCCTGCAGGTCCTTCAGGGCCTGGTCTGGCAGCGCCGAACGTGCCCGGTCGCTCACCGGGAGGGGGAGCAGGCGCTCGCGCGTGTGCACAGCCGTCTGGTTTGCCTTTATAAATTTCTCGTGTTGAGACTGGTAGCTCCGCGAGAGCGACTCAAATTCCGAGAGCTCCTGGTTAACTCGATCGATGATGTCCCGGGAAGGGTCCAGGCGATATTCGGGACGCGCGATGGGAGTGGCCGTCGGCTTCGGGGGCCGGAGACGGGCCTCCTTCAAAGTGGCTGAATCCACCTCTTTCCGCGGGCTCGGTTTCGTCATCGTTTTCTTTTTTTCCTGACCCATGTGCTCTTACGCGGCGGGTTGCTCCGCGGTCTCGATTCCCTTGGTTTTCTGCACGATGATCCGCTGTTTCATCGGCCGCCTGAGGGTGGCCGGGATATAGGATGAAAGTTTTTCGTAAACCAGAATCGGGTTGTTGTCGTTCAGGATGGAGATGGCGCCTTCGAATATTATTTCAAGGTTGATCACCTCGACGAGGGTGCGCGCCTTGAGCTTGCCCGCGATCGGGTTGAAAATGAGCGTGGACAGCAGCATCCCGTAAAACGTTGTCAGCAGGGCCACCGCCATCGAGGGGCCGACCGATTCGGGGTTGGACAGCTTGTTGAGCATCTGGATCAGGCCGATCAGGGTGCCCATCATGCCAAACGAGGGCGCGTAAATGGCCATTTTCTTGAAGATATCCTGGACGATGAAGTGGCGCTGTTTCATGGACTCGATCTCGATGTTCAGCGTGTCCCGCATCAGGTCTTCCTTGGTCCCATCGGCGATGAGGTTGCAGGCTTTTTTAAGAAAATCGGAGTCCGCTTCCAGTTTACTCAGTGAAATAAGGCCCTGGCGGCGGCTCAGGGTGCATAGCTCCACCATGGTCGACACCATGTCGTTGGGGTCTTTTTTCTCCTTGGAAAAGACGAACGCGGCGGCCTTGAACGCGGACACAACGTCCTTCATCTGGAAGGTGGTGAGGGTGGCTGCCAGGGTTCCGCCGAAGACGATCATGATACCCGGCAGGTTGATGAAGCTGTCCATTCCGCCGCCCATCAGGATGGCGGCGATAATGTAGGAAATTCCCGAAATGATACCGATGAAGGAAGCAATATCCACTGGATTTTTCTCTTTTAGGCTAATTAACTGTGTAGGTAACTATACCAATTAATTTACCATTAATTTAAATTAACTGCAAATAATTCCGACAGTTATATTAATTTTACCCGGATTTTCGCCGGTCGATGACG
>CP070799.1:1310911-1313438 GCA_020343535.1 Nitrospinaceae bacterium
CGTCAGATGTGAAGCAGGGCAGGCTTGCCCAGGGGATAGACGTTGAAGCCGATTTCGTTCAGGGCCTGATGATCGAGATGATTGCGGCCATCGAACAGGCTGGCGGGCTGCTCCATGCCGATAAAAATCTTTTCATAGTCGAGATCGCGATATTCCTTCCACTCAGTGATCAGCAGAAGCGCGTGCGCACCGCGCGCGGCTTCGTAGGGATCGTCCACGAAACTCAAATTGCCATCCAGGCCGTCGAGGTCCCGCCGGGCGTTGGGCAGCGCGTGCGGGTCGGTGATGCTGAGGTGCGCCTTTTCCATCAGCAGGCGGCGGCAGATGGGAATGGCGGGCGCGTCGCGGGTATCGCCGGTGTCCGGCTTGAAGGCAAACCCGAACACGGCCACCTTCTTTCCCACCAGGGTGGTGAACTGCGAGCGCAATATGCGGCTGATGAACCGGTCCACCTGATAATCGTTGATGGCAATGACCTGCTCCCAGAAGCGGGCCACCTCGTTCAGTTGAAAATGTTCGCACAGGTAGACCAGGTTCATGATGTCCTTGCGGAAGCAAGACCCGCCGAACCCCACCCCCGCATTGAGAAATTTCGGGCCGATACGCGAATCCATCCCCACCGCACGGGCGACTTCCTGCACATCGGCCTCGGTGGTTTCGCACAGGGCGGCGATGCTGTTGATCGACGATATGCGTTGCGCCAGAAACGCGTTGGCCACCAGCTTGGAAAGCTCGCTGCTCCAAAGGTTGGTGGTGATGAGTTTTTCCCTGGGCACCCATTTCGAGTAGAGGCGGACCAATTCGTCGCGCGCGGCGATGCCGGTGGGCGTGTCCATGGAGCCGATGAGCACCCGGTCGGGCTGTTCCATGTCGCGGATCGCCGTGCCCTCGGCCATGAATTCGGGATTGGACAACACCTCGAAGTGAACCGAATTGCGGCCGGAATGCAAAATGGTGGTCAGCGCTTCGGCGGAGCGCACGGGAAGGGTGCTTTTTTCGATGACGATTTTATCCGATGTGGACACTTCCTTGATGCGGCGCGCGGTCTTTTCCAGATACTGAAGGTCGGCGGCCTTGCCCGAACCCTCACCGAATGTTTTGGTGGGTGTGTTGACCGCGACGAATATCATGTCCGCTTCGGCGATGCTCTCATCGATGGCGGTGGTAAAGAACAGATTCCGGCCGCGCGCCCGCTCCACCCGTTCCTTGAGGCCGGGCTCGTAGATGGGCAACGAGGATGAATTCCAGGCATCGATACGCGCCTGATTCACGTCCACCACCGTCACTTTGTATTCCGGGCACTGGTTGGCGATCACCGCCATGGTGGGCCCACCAACGTAACCCGCGCCAATGCATAGCAACTTACGATAAAATTGGTCCGCCATCGGCTCTTAACGCCTCCTCAAAAAAAAAGGCCTGGCCCCAAGGGCCAGACCTTTTTAGGTTCGCTGCGCGTCAACCTTTTTTGTAGTTGAACGACTTTTTCTTTTTATTGTAAGGCATCGTGCCTTTCTTAAACCTCAGCTTGCCTTTTTTAACGGCGAAGTCCTCGATGACGAGAGGGGTCTTTTCAGACTGGGAAACTTCCTTGGCCCGATCGTCTTTCTTTTCCAATTTCTGATCCAGGTTGTCCTCGGTCCAGTACTTATCGATTTCGTGCACCTTCTTCTTGCGCTCTTCGAAATTGAATTTGTACTTGTCGTGCACGTCGGGCTGGAACGGCGTATTGGGATGAGTGTGGCAGCGCGTACAAACGTTGGCGTAATCCCAGCGCTGGCCGTATTGCTCAATATCGGCCTTTTTGAAATCGCCCTTGGAGGCTTTCATGACCACGCGGAATTGCGAGCCCCCGGCCACCGAGTGACACATCTCGCAGCCCACCTGTTCCTTGTTCGGTTCCTCGGGATCAATAGTAGTGCTGATGTCCTTGCCTTTTTTGCTCTTGCTGCCGGCGGGCTTAAATCCTCCCCTCTGCTGGTAACCGGTGGTGTGGCAGCGCAGACAGAGCGGATCGGTGGTGTAGTCCTTATCCGGGTCGAGCTTGACGCGCTTCTTGGCCTCGGCGCGGGCGCCGGGTTTCAGCAGGTCGTAAGTTTTGCCGTGCGGGGAATTCTTCCAGGCCTGGTAATAGGCGTCGTGACAACTGCCATTGCATTTGGTGGCACCAACGAATTTGGGGCTTTTCCTCATATCTTTGAGATACTTCTTGTGCTTCCTCTCCTTGACACCCCAGCGATCGAAAAGTTCTTTTTCTTCCGCCGTCGCCTTATAGCCCTTTTTTTTCTTTTTGGCCTCGCCATCGTTGACGGTGGCGAACATCAAGGCCCCGGAAACCAAGGCGATGGTCAGCACTTTCAGCGTTTTTAACATCTTTGCCTCCAAAGTCGTTTCTCAAGCGGAGCACAAATGCAAAGCATCTGTTGCCAAATCAATCGTAGGAGAATAATATAAATCTGCCGCAGGGTCAATACCCATCGAGGCCATCGCCTGATTTATCAATGCGCCGCTGAGGTTCGCGCGGCCCAGA
>CP070799.1:1313538-1316048 GCA_020343535.1 Nitrospinaceae bacterium
CCTCTTTCCTGTCCGAAATTGAAGCCGCCGAACAGCGTGACGAGGGTTCCTGGCGGACCGTCGAGAGTCAGGGTGTACATGCCTTGGCAGTTATATCTGCGAAAATCCCGACGCAAGTCGGGGATATCCTTCCCGGCGTCGACGTAAAACAACGCCTCGCAGTCTCCGCGCGTGGGATGGAAATCGATGGCTGAACCGTCATCGAAAAGCTGCGACTTCGACAACATCAACTGCCCCTCCATGGCCATACCGGGAGAAGGGGAAAAGAGCAGCAGGGCAATCAACGCTAAAAGAGAAGTTCCGGTTTTCATGGCATCCTCTGATACAGGCCTGGCCCCCTTTCCCGACGGCAACCCATACGAAAGCTTTTACCGCAACGGGTGAAAACGAGGCATGAGACGGGTGGGAATACGGTGTCTTTTCATCCCCAATTATATTAAAATCATCGGATACTGAAAAGAATAATCCCACTCTGCACGAGCCCGGCCCGCGACTCGGACTGAGCATAAGACCCTTTTAAATTCAAACTCTTATAGGTAGCATTTGACGAAAAACTCAAACCCGATGGCAAAGAGACTTCCACCCGGCAGGGAAAACCGGGGCGCCCTGACGCGCCGCCAGGCCTTGATCTTCCAGTTTATTGCCGCGGGAGTCATTTTTATTCTCGACGTCGAGCTGCCGCTGGGCGTGGCCAACGGTGTCCTTTATGTCGGGCTCGTGCTGATCGGCCTCATGGCGAGAGACCGGAATCTGATCCTGGGGGGAGCCTTTATCGGCACGGGGCTGACCCTGCTCGGCATGGAGTTGTCGCCAGAGGGTCGTGAGATGTGGAAGGTGTTGACCAACCGGGGCCTGGCCATCCTTATGCTGTGGGTGACCACCAAGCTCTGCCTGTGGGAGGACCGCACGCAAAAAATTCTGGCGCGCACCAACGACGAAATGGAGAACCGGATCCATGCGCGCACCGCCCAGCTCAACCGGGCCAACCGGCTCCTGCAAAGGGAGAGCGCCTTCCTTCAGCTCAACAAGGATATCGCGGTGGCCTCCAACGCCACAGAGGCCATCGAAAAGACCATGCGGTACTGCCTGGAGCAGGTCTGCAAGCATGCCGGCTGGCCCGTCGGCCATATTTATCTGACGACGGGACCGGGTTCCCAGCGGCTCGTTCCCGCGCCCATCTGGTACCTGGAGAACCCGGAACAGTTTCAAACGTTCCGGGCCATCACCGAAAATACGCCCCTCAACCTCGGCGAAGGGCTTCCCGGCCGGGTTCTCTTAAGCGGCAAGCCCGCCTGGATCATCGATGTGACACAAGACCCCAATTTCCCGCGCGCCAAACTCGAGGCGGACATCGACGTCAAGGCCGGTTTCGCGTTCCCGATCCTGATCGGCAATTCCGTCGCCGGTGTCATGGAGTTCTTTTCTGCGAACCCCGCCGAGCCCGACGGAGAAATGCTGGAAACCATGGCCAACATCGGCACGCTGTTCGGGCGCGTCATCGAGCGTCAGCGCGCCCGGGAAAACCAGGAACGGCTCCTCCACTCGCTGAAGGAGCGCGTTAAGGAGTTGTCCACCCTGTACGGCGTCGCGCATCTGGTGGGCACCTCACGCACCATGGATGAAACGCTGGAAAATATAGCCTCTCAACTGGCGCCCGGCTTTCAGCATCCCGATCTCGTCAAGGTCCGCATTCAATTCAAGGAAAAGGAGTACGGCGCCAAGGGGTTCAAGCCTTCCACGCGGCCCCTTAGCTGCCCCATCACCCTCCAGGGAAAAACGGTGGGGAAACTCGAGGTCCACTGCATCCCTCCGGAGGGGGCGAACGGCGATGAAGAGCTGTTCCTCAAGGAAGAGCACAGCATGATGGAAGCGGTGGCCCGGCTGCTCGGCATCGCTTCGGAGCGGATGCAGGCCGAGGAGGAAATTAAGCAATCGCACGAGCACCTGCGCAGCCTCTACCACCGCCTGCAGACCATTCGTGAAGAGGAACGCACCCGCATCGCGCGCGAGGTACACGACGAGCTGGCCCAGGGCCTCACAACGCTCAAGCTCGAATTGTCTCTGCTCGGCAAGAAAATCGCCGCCAGCCACCCCGCCTATAAGGAGCATGCCGACATGATGCAGGAGACCATCGACCGCACCTTAAAGAGCGTGAAGAAACTGGTAATGGACCTGCGCCCCCCCCTCCTCGACGACCTGGGCCTGGCGGAAGCCATCGAGTGGCAGGGCAATGACTTTGAAAAAAGAACCGGCATCCAATTCCGCTTCACGAACGCCACCGGAGACCACGGCCTCGACTCTGCCCGCGCCACAACCTTATTTCGCATCTTTCAGGAAACGCTCACCAATGTCGCCCGCCACGCCGATGCGCGCAATATTTATGCTACACTCAACCAAGCGGGAGAATGGGTCACCCTGCAGGTCACCGACGACGGGAAGGGAATCTCTCCCGAAAAAATCACCGATGCCAGCTCTTTCGGCCTTCTGGGCATGCGGGAGCGGGCTCTGGC
>CP070799.1:1316148-1318642 GCA_020343535.1 Nitrospinaceae bacterium
TCGCTGTATTCCACCCCCAGCTCCGGAAAGAATTTCTTGCCGTAGAACTCCGCCAGCTGATCGAACTCCTCCTGCGTGGGATGGTGGTCGGCCTTGCAGTCGGAGCAAAGGCTGGTCACCGGTTTGAGCGCCACCACAAGCGTAAGGGTTTCGGCGAGTTTGCCGGTGTCCGCCTTCAGGGTATCGCGAAGCACGGTGAGGGCATCGGTGGCCGAGGTGGCGTCCAGGGAGGATAGCACCAGGTGATTTTCCGCTCCCGCCATGCCGGCGCTCAGGGTTTCGGCATCGGGCATGGCCCCCACCATGATGGTATCCGGCGAGCCCATCATCAGCATTTTGAGAGCGCTGGCGTAGTTCAGCCCGCTCTCCGGGCTAATGAGGAGCTGGCGGAGACCGTTCTGCACGATGTCCACCGGATCCTCCACGGTGACGACTTTTTTCTCCGGAGAATTGAGGCGGCCGAGAAAGGCGTGCAGGGTGGTGGTTTTGCCGGAGTCTTGCGGCCCGGTCACCAGGATCAAGCCGGAGGACGCTTTCAGGCTGGTGTTGATGCGGGCCAGGTTGGGCTCGGAATAATGCATGGCTTCCAGCGGCATGTACTCGGCCTTGGGCTTGCTGAGCCGGGTCACCTGGATGGTGATGTCTTCGTTATCGCCGATGGTCGGCAGCACGACGACGTTCAGTCCCAGTTTCATGCCACGGTCGCTCCATTCCACCTGGCCGCTTTGCGGAACTTTGGTCTTGTCCAAATCCAGATTGGCGAGCTTCTTGATATGCTGGATGAGTTCGCCCTTGTGCTGGCCGGAAATTTCATCGAAAATCCGGCAGGCGCCGTCCTTGCGCAGGCGAACGAGAATATTCTTGGTTTCCATGTTCGGTTCAATATGGATATCGGTGACGCCCTTTTGGCCGGCCAGAACGAGGGTCTCGTTGAACTGGCCGATGGCTCCAGAGGGCCCGCTGTCCTTGGGTGCGGGGGTGGCCACGGTTCCGGGTGAAACCGAATCTGTGCTGCTCGTCATGGGACTTGTCTCCTGATGGGTTGGGGTGGCGTTCGTCAAGGGAGCGGCCTTCTCATTGGGGACGGCCACGGGCTCTTCCTTGATGCGGGGTGCCAACTTTTCAAAATATGAGAGTATGTCTTCGCTCAGGCCGACGCGGTAATCAACTTCGAACCCCTCGAAAACCTTGGCGACAGCTTCCAGCATCGCCGGGTCCTTGGGGTTGTGGACGAGAATCGTCACCTGCTTGCCCTCGTGCCGGATCGGCACCCAAACCTGCTCGGCGAGCACCTTCTTTTTCAGTTTCCACGGCGAGGGGTCCGGCAGGTCGAGCGTTTCGTCGTAGGGGAAATAGGGTGTGCCATAGTAATACTCCAGCGATTTGCCGATATCGCTTGCCAGCAGGAAATGATCGCGCCGCAGCAGAACCTCCAGGCTCTCCTTTTGAGCTTCGGCCTTTTTTTGGAATTCCTTCAATTCTTCGTCCTGCAGGAGGCCGTTTTGCAGTAGCAGGCCGTAGGGCGAGGGTTTGGCCTCATAGGCATTTTTCCGGCTGACGATGGCGTGCGACAGGCTTTCGCCGATCAGCAGGCCGTTCTTTTCGTCCTTGCTGGTGAACGACGATTTCTTCTGTTTGCCCAGGAGTTGCAGGACACCGGCGATCTTGTTGCGGTGGGGAAGGGGGATGATGAGACAAGAACCCTTCGTCGTCAACGCGGCGGCCATGCCTTCGGGCGTGAGTTCGGCGTGAACCTTTTTAATTTCTTCCGGGTCCTCGGCCCGCTGGATATTGAGAGCGCTCAATTTCTGCGCCGCAAGCCCGATGGGGTTTTCCGAGGTCATCGGAAGGCGGACCTCCTGAATGCCGTTGCTGCCATTGAACCTTGAGAAAAGTTCGTTCGTGTCCTGGTTCAGGGTGTAGATTCTGACTTCATCGGCCTCGAACATCGAGGTGAGCAACGGCGTGAGACCGAAATACACCTCGTCCATGGTGCGCAGGGTCTGGATGACCTGCGTGATGTTTTTCAGGTTGTGCTTTTTCCCGTTATTCTGCGCAGGATGGACCTTGTCCAGCCGAATCAGCACCTGGGCCATGAGCGAAGAGATGGCGCGCGCTTTCAGAAAATCGGTGTCCGAAAAATGCGTGTCGCTGATCTTGTTGATGAGCTCCATCACCCCCACGAAGGTGCCGTTGGACGACAGGGGGATGACCAGCATCGACTGCGTTTCGAAATCCAGCTTTTCGTCCCAACTTCCATCGTGCAGGAGTTCCCGGTTGTTCTTGGAAAGCTCGCTTTTGGAGTGGACGTTTTTGATGTTCAGCGGGTTGCCGGTGGCGGCGACAAATCCGGCGATGTTATAGGTGGACAGGTCGAGCCGGATCTCCGGGACCTGATCGCTCACCACGTTGCGGGAATAGAGCTGGCGCTGGACCTTGTCGTAACTGAACAGGGTGGCCGCCTCGCAGTCGAACAGTTCCTCCAGGTTGGCCG
>CP070799.1:1318742-1321214 GCA_020343535.1 Nitrospinaceae bacterium
TGAACGGGGGTCGAGCTTGAACAGGCCTAGGCCGATGCGGGGGAAACTGAGGAAGATCGCCACGGTGAAAAGCAGGCTGAGCAGGACCAGGCCGGAGGACAGGCCGATCAGCGCCGTCCAGGAAGATTCTCTTTCGCCCACGTGCAGGAACACCTCGGGCGGGCTGTGGCTGCCGGCGCGTTCGACCATCATGTTGTAAAGGATGAGGCTCCAGCAGAGGACCAGGAAAAACCCGAGGAACATCACGCCGAAGATAATGTCGCGGACATAAATCGCGCCGATCAGCAGGCAGGCGATGGACAGCAGGTAGCCGAACAGATAATCGTTCAACTCGCTCTTGAAAATAAAACGAGTGATCAGGATGAAGGTCAGAAAACCGGCGACGAAGTCGAGCAGCGGGATGTTGAGGAACACGAAAATCAGCGGCAGGCCGAGAAGGGTCCATTTGGGCACCTGCACATGCGACAAGGGAGAAAGCGGCAGAACCTTGCGGATTTCCAGCACCAGGCATGCGGCGAGCCCGGAAAGAATGAGGGCGGCCAGGGGAAGGGAGTAGATCTCCCCGAGGTACAGGCAAGCAAGGCCGATGGCGGCCAGCAGGTAACTGAAAACGGTGAAGCCAACGCGAAGCGTCATTCCCTGTTCCTTCGGTTTGACAATCCAGGGGCTATTTTCTAGAATGAGAGTTTCTGTCGCGTGGAGAAAGACAGGCCACAACGCGCCCTCCAGGGTTTTTCGACCCCTGTCATTCTATGATAAACCAGTTTCCATCCGGGTGCCCGGGAAAGTCGGGTGTCGCCGGGGAATTAATAGCCTGGCCGCAGAACGGGCCGATTGAGCGATGCATTTATCGAGGAGAAAGTAATGAGAATATTCAGGCAGGCATTGGTTGTGGCGTTGCTTTTTACGGGAATCGCGGTGACGCAGGCCGAGAGCGGAGAAGTCGCGGTGCTCGAAACCAACATGGGCGTCATCGAGTTCACGTTCATGGCGGACAAAGCGCCCGGACACGTGAAAAACTTTCAAACCCTCGCTAAAGACGGGTTTTACAATGGGACGACGTTTCACCGCGTCATTCCCGGATTCATGATCCAGGGCGGAGATCCCAAATCCAAGGATGCGGACCGCTCACAGCACGGCACGGGCGGCCCCGGTTACAGCATCAAGGCCGAATTCAACGATGTATCGCATGCGCGCGGCATCGTGTCGATGGCCCGCTCGCGCCATCCGGACAGCGCCGGTTCGCAGTTTTTCATCGTCGTCAAGGATTCGCCCTTTCTGGACGGAAACTACACCGTGTTCGGCAAGGTGACCCAGGGCATGGACGTGGCCGATAAAATCGTGGCCACGCCAAGAGACGACCGGGACAACCCGCTTGAACCGGTGGTGATCAAGTCCGTCCGCATCGAAACCCGTTAACCCCATCCCGCCACAGGGCTCGGGAGTCCGCAGGAAAGAACCAGGAAAAAACATGGAACCGGAATTCAAAATAGACGTCTACAGCATCATGGGAACCTCAACCCCCGCGGGGAGGACGTCGGAAGAAGGCGAGCCCGCGGGCGACACCATCCGAAGGCTGATCCTGGACAATTGGGAGAAGCATGAACAGATCGTCATCCTGTTCGAGGGCATCGCGAAAATGAGCCGGCCCTTCGTCGACGAGGCGTTCGCCAAGGTTTTGGAAGAGAGAACGCTCAACGAGTTCAACAGCAAACTCTACTTCCCCGACGCCAAGGCGGATATCGTGAAGGACTTGAACGCGGCGATGAAGCTCAGGATCAAGATCATCCAGGCCGCAAGAGAGCGCGAGGCTCTTTAGCGGCCTGAAGGCCGATGGGGGAAGGGGGAGGTGAAAACCTACTTGAAGGGGGTTTTCGCCACTTCCTCGATAAAGGCTTCGGTGAATTTCTCGGCGGAGGCGCTGTCCCGCGCGGAGAGAATGCGGTTGTAGGACGTCATGCCCTCGTCGCTCAGCACCCCTTTGCCATCCTCGATGTTTTTTAGCAGCCGCTTGTCGTTCGGGGCGGCGATCTCCTGGCTTTCCGCGAGGCCCGAAGAGGCCAGGCAGCCTGTTCCCATGCCGATGGCCCCCACCACGAAGCCGCTGCGAAAGCGATCGTTGAGCAGAATGCTGACGAGCTTGTCCTTCCACAAATAGGAGCGGGCGCCGCGTCCTCCCGCCACGATCACGCCGTGAAAAATGGCCTTGACCTGCCGGCTGCCGCGGGTGCCGCTCACGTAGCTGTCGCCGGTGATGCCTTCGATAGCGTCCACGATAAGAACATCGGGCGTCACGTGTCCGCCGTTTTCACCGACGGCCACCTTGAGCTTTGCGGAAGCAATGAGCACGTGGGCGTCTTCCTCCCGCAGTTTCTTGAGCGGGATGTTGAGTTCATCCTCGTTGTAATAATCTTTCGGGATGATAATGAGTACGTTTTTACCGGTCAACCGCCCCATGGGCATGCCTCTCCT
>CP070799.1:1321314-1323775 GCA_020343535.1 Nitrospinaceae bacterium
GACGGGCCAACCTCCATCTTCATCGCCACCAAGCTGGCGCCGCACCTGCTCGCACCCATCGCCGTCGCGGCGTATTCGTACATGTCGCTGGTGCCCCTCATACAGCCGCCGATCATGCGTTGGCTGACCACATCTAAGGAGCGCAAGATCAAGATGGCGCAGCTTAAGCCAATTTCCCAAACGGTGAAAATTCTTTTTCCCGTCCTGGTGACGTTGGTCTGCTGCCTGATGCTGCCCGGGGTCACACCCCTGCTTGGCATGCTGATGCTCGGCAACCTGTTCAGGGAATCCGGCGTGACGGCGCGTTTGCACGAAACCGCCGAAACGCACCTCATCAACATCGTCACCATTCTCCTCGCCACCGCGGTGGGATCATCGATGACTGCCGATTCCTTTCTGCGGCTGGAGACCATCAAGATCATCGTCCTCGGGCTCCTCGCGTTCACGTTTGCGACGGCGGGTGGGGTGTTTTTCGGCAAAATTATGTGCAAGTTTTCAGGCGGCAAGGTCAATCCGCTGATCGGATCGGCAGGCGTGTCCGCCGTGCCGATGGCGGCCCGGGTATCGCAAAAGGTGGGGGCTGAGGAAGACCCCTCGAATTTCCTGCTTATGCACGCCATGGGTCCCAACGTGGCGGGGGTTATCGGCAGCGCCGTGGCCGCCGGGGTATTCGTTTCATTATTCGGCTCCCCCGGTCCGGATACCCACGCCGCCATTTCACCCATCGTTCAATCCATCACGCACCCCTAGGCGCGCCACCATGTCCCCCGACGTTATCTCCGCTATTTATGTTTCGTTGATCGCCATGGGCATCATCTTTCTGGTGCTGAGCATTCTCATTATCACCATCAAGGCACTGGAGAAGCTGATTCCCTATAAGGCGCCGCCCCCTCCGCCCGCGAAGAAACAGGCCGCACCAGCCGACGACCTTGAAACCGAAGCACACGTTGCCGCCATCGCCTCCGCATTGACGCAGGCTCTCGGTCGCTCTCCCGCCGAAATCAATATCGTCCGCATCGATCGCGCCTGAACCCGGCTAAAGCGCCGAGAGAGTTCCCCTAGTCTGTGAGAAGCTGGGATCAGCGTCCTGCGTCACCGGTCTGGGGAAAGAGGGACCCGGGGCTTTGAAAAATACCTTGAAAAATTCCCATGACCTTTCGGCTCAGAGAGGTGAAAGGAATGGCGCTGACCTTCGGGTTCTCAAAACCGCCTTTGACGGAAAAATACGCCTTGACCAGGCTTTCTTCATCCCCGCCGGTGATGATTTTCCCCACCACGGGAATTTTGGTGAGAAACTTGTCCAGCGCGGCCATGGGCGCCACCCCGGCAATGAGGTCCATTTCGTGACGAACCAGATCGAATTTGCCGACGATGGAAGTGCGGCGGTCATTGGTTTCGTAAACGAATTTTTCAGTCTCGGCGATGCCATTGGCAAGCTCGAATCGACCCGCGATCTGCGTGAAGGGTTTAAGCGCCGCTTCTTTGCCGGCCCCTTCCGTCGCATTGTCGATGCCAAATAACTCGATGGCGCCTTTCCGGAGCCTTCCGGTATCGATGGTGCCGTTGAAAATATCAAACTCCCACCTCGCTTCCAGAGTCTTTTCAAAGGTCGGCATGCCCCGGCCGTTACTTTGAAAACGCAGATCCAGCTTCTTCAACTGACCCGTCAACCCGTCTTTGAACAGGCCCCCGAAAAGGCCCATGAAATTTTCGGCCCGGGTATTGTTTGCGCGAATCAATCCGCGAAGAGTTCCTTCCTCGCTGTTGTTCAGGGACACCACTCCGCGCACGAGGATTTCCTTGTCCTTGCCAATGTCGAGCGTATTCACCTTGAGTTCGCCGCCATCCAGGGTGAACAGGCCGGACGCATTTGGAAGGTCCAGGAACTTGAAGTTTAGACGATCCAGCGCAAACTTCACCCGGCCGGTGCCGCGCGAGAAAAAAGGCGAGTCGCTCATGTAGGTTTTGAAATCCACGTCCTTGTCGTCGGGCTCGGGAAGCAGTTCGTCCACCACCAGTCGATCACCGGTGAGCTTCAGATCGAGATTGAGGGGGGAACCCAATTCACCCGCGCCCATGAAGCGCACGTTCGACCGGTCTGATTTCAGAGTGCCCTCGGACACTTCTATTTTCCGGCCGGAAAAACGGACCTCCGTGTCCAGAGTCAGCGTGTTCAGGAAATGGTTCGGCTTGAGTTGCATTTGAACCACCTTCGCCTTGCCGGAGAAGTGCGCCTCTTCCAGGCGGCTTATCTTGCCCTCCCCCTTTGTCTCAAACGTCATGGCGCCGCCCTGGCAATGCTGAAAAATAGAAAAATACTGCCCGGCGGGATGCAGCTTGAAATCCTTGGCGACGAGTTCCACCGAAAAAACAGGATCAGCCAGTTGTTTCATGCGTCCATGGCCGGTGACGCGGTTGGCGCCCAACACAATGTCAAGGGTGTTGAACCGCACGCCTTGGC
>CP070799.1:1323875-1326303 GCA_020343535.1 Nitrospinaceae bacterium
TGGGCTATGGTGATCCTGTTGACCCTTTGCCGTCAGGACACGTTGGCCAGCTGCGCGCTGGCGGTATTTGGTGCCACGGTGACCCTGAGTTCCGTGGGTTACCTCGGCATGTCGATGGCCGGTGTTATTCCCCCTTGGCACAGGGTTGTTTACCTGGTCAGCTTTCCCATCGCCTGCTTCCTCGTGGCTTGGCTGTGGCCGTGTTTCTTTTGCAGGAAAGACCCTTTAATTTAACGTTCGCCTGACCCTTCATCATGCTGCCGGGCGTGTTATTGCCCGGTCCCTCCGCGAGTTATCATTCGTTCTGCCTGGATTCGGAGGGGGGCCATCCGCCGTCCGGGCTTTGCGGGGTCCTTGGCCGGCCTGTTCCCTCACCGATGCCTCCTTGCTGCTTTATCCCCTCGCCGAAGTCCGGAACCTTGCATATACCACAAACAGGGTATTCCCCAGAGAGACCCCAGCGGATACAATCTTGAGCAATCGTGCTGATAATCCGCCGCTTAAGCGTCCCGACAACTGGGCGGCCGCTTTTGGCGGGCGCCATGCACGGAGCCAGTCGACCTCAAGATTCTGTAGCGGATACCATGTTCCCGGGCCATCTGTTTTCTATCAGCGCTTCCTTCGACAGCCGCGAAAAGCGCTACGTCCTTTTGCTTTTTCTTTTGTTCCTGTCTATCACCGTATCACTTTCCCAAGGCCGGAAAACGCTGGTGAAACCCCGGCTCGGTGGCCCGTTCATCATGACAATCACCAATCACTTCGATGTTGCGGGAGGGTGCGATGGTGGAAATAGAGATTGCAGCCTGATCGCGGTTCGGGGCACCAGTCTGCATTCCGGGACCGATCCGCGAGTGAAGATTTCCGGTAAGGGGCCGTTGCGTGTGGTCCGGCGCGATGCCCATGGCCTCGAAATTGTTGTCGAAATGCCGCGTTATGTTGCAGATGGACCACATCCTTTCCGTCTGGAAAACAGCTACGGCGAAGATGAAATGAACTGGACGCTCAAGCCCCGCTGATTCTGAATAGCATTGCGGCACCCTCCAGCAAACGAAGAATTATGCGGGGCCTCCGTCCGGGAAGGCCTCTTTCAGGATGAAATGCAATGTGCCGTGGGAGGGCGACTCTCAAAGGGTCGGGGCAGACTCCAACCCGGCTGATCGCATTAAGCGGAAGGGGGCGTCACTTCTTCGTTATGGAGATGGTGTTGAGGTGGCAAGAAAGGCGTCGATGCGCGCTCGTAAATCCTTCATTGCCGGAGTTGCCCTGCGCCTGGCGGGAAGCCGATCGAAGGAGTTCGCCGCGGACTGGTATGCCGAACGAGCTTTCTCCAACTCACCCGCCGCCGCATGAAGATCCCCCCGGCGTATTAACCAGGAGGGATTGTTCTTGATGGCTTCCGGAAGAGCTTCGATGCGCGAGAGCGCCGCGGTGTACCGTCCTCTCCCGGTTTCCCATTCGATGGCGATCTGCGCCAGGGCTACGACGGGGCCGAGGCGCGCTATGCCCGCGTCCAGCGAGGCGATGGCGGCATCCAGGTTTCCTTGGCCGCCGACCGAAATCGCCTTCGCCCGTTCGAGGTAGTGTTGCGGGGTGGGCGCAGTGAGGTTGCTGAGGGCCTTATCCATTTCATGGGCTCCCTCGGTGTTCTTTCCTTGACGCGCCAGAGCCCGCCCCAGCTGGAATCGGGCATGTGGCGATTCCGGCCTCTCGGCGAGGAAGCGGCGCAGAAATTCTTCGGCCCGCTGCGGATTTCCCATTCGCAGGTGCAGCTGCCCCAACTGATAATCGATATTGGCCAGCCCGGGCTGCAATTCTCGCGCGCGCTGGTAATCTGCCAGAGCGCTTTGCCAATCGCCATGTTCCTGATGAAGGTTTCCTCTGAGAACATAATTTTCGGCCGTGGGCGAAGCGGCGATTTTTTTGCTCATCGCCGAGATGCGGAATTCCACGTCGGCATGGGCGAACAAAGGCGTGGGCGCTGCCAACCCAAGGAAAACTGCGAAGGCTGTCGCCGCTGAAAATGGATTTTTCATGGCGATCTCCTCAATCGGCGATAATTTCACCGAACGGAGCTGGTACGGGCAAGGCGTAGTTATAGCCCGGCTTGCTGACGCCGAGTACCGTGGCGCGGAACCGGTCCCCAGTTCGCGCCCAATATTTCTCCGATACCAAAATGGCCGTCCCGTCAGCTAGGGTGGTTGCTGCGGCCTCCGGCAGCGGGATGATGGAGTCATCGCTTTTTATCACATCCCATTTCACGCGCACAAGAGCCCCGTCCACTGGCACCCCATTGGTGTCGAGGATTTCAAGCAGGGCGTTTCCGCGCTGGACTTTTTTCTTCTTGGTGATGATGACCGAAATGGGTTCGGTGACGTTCATGGCGGGCAGGGGCGTACCGGAAACCGTGACAGAGGCCTGAGAAGATTGG
>CP070799.1:1326403-1328822 GCA_020343535.1 Nitrospinaceae bacterium
ACTGGCCGGCAACCAAGTCGACACCGGGCAGAAACACGCCGGCGGCGTCGACCGGATTGTAGGTTTCGAGCCCATACTTCTGGCCGACGACGTAGTCCTCCTGGCCGTGCCCAGGCGCGGTGTGAACGCAGCCCGTGCCCTGCTCCAGCGTCACGTGATCTCCCAGGATCACCAGGGAATCGCGGTCGACGAAGGGATGGCGACACACGGCGCGATCCATCGCGGAGCCCTTGAAACGGCCCAGGATTTTGTGCTCCGAAACGTCCCACTCAAGAAGGAGCGCCGGCAGCCGTTCCTCGGCGACGATCAGGCACTCGCCGCCGATGGCGACGGCGGCGTAATCGAAATCGGGATGCAGGGCGACCGCCAGGTTGGCGGGCAACGTCCACGGCGTCGTCGTCCAGATGACAACGTGGGTACGCTCCGCGTCGCAGCCCTGAACCTCAGGCGGCAGGCCGCTCTTTAGGGGAAATTTGACGTAGATGGAAGGCGATTCATGATCGGCATATTCCACCTCCGCCTCGGCCAGCGCCGTTTTGCACGAGGTACACCAGTGAACGGGCTTGAGCCCCTTGTACACCGAACCCGCCTGCACGAAGCGGCCAAACTCGCGCACGATGGCGGCCTCGTAGCCGTAATCCATGGTCAGGTAGGGCCGATCCCAATCCGCGGAAACGCCGAGACGCTTGAACTCGTCTTTCTGAATCTCAACGAACTCGGCGGCGTACTCGCGGCACAGCTTGCGGATCTGGTTCTTGTCCGGCTTCAGCTTCTTTTCCCGCTGCTTTTTGCCGACCTGATGCTCGATGGGAAGCCCGTGGCAATCCCAGCCGGGGATGAAGGTGGCGTCCATGCCCTTCATGGTCATGATGCGGACGATGAAATCCTTGAGCAGCTTGTTCAGGGCATGGCCGATGTGGATGTGCCCGTTGGCGTAGGGCGGACCATCGTGAAACACGAATTTGGGCCGACCCTTCGATTTTTCCCGGATGGCCCCGTAAAGGTTGTCCCATTTTTCAAGCAGACCGGGCTCCAGGCGGGTGAGACTCGCCTTCATCGGAAAACTGGTTTCAGGAAGGTTGAGGGTGTCTTTGTAATCCATGGTCTCTCTTGGGGGAATTTTTGATTCGAAGGCGGTGGGACCGTCGGTTCAGAACGCGCCGTTCACAGTTTCATCGACGCTTTGGCCTCTTCCAGGGTTTTCCTGGCGACCGCATGCGCCCGCAGGGTGCCCGCATCCAGGATTTCCTTGACGTCGCCCGGCTTGCTCTCCCACTGCCTGCGGCGCTCCATGATCGGCCGCATTCCATCGAGAAGGGTATCGGCCAGCTTCAATTTGCAGTCGCCGCAGCCGATGCTCGCGGTCCGGCAGTCGGCGTCGATCTCCTTCTGCATTTCCAGCGGTGAATACAGCTTGTGAAACGGATAGAGATTGCACACATCCGGGTCGCCCGGATCGTCGCGGCGCGCCCGTTGCGGATCGGTGAGCATTGACTGCACTTTTTTGCGCACCTGCTTTTCCGTGTCCGTGAAAAAGATGGCGTTGTTGTAGCTCTTGCTCATCTTGCGGCCGTCGAGGCCCTTGACCTTAGACACCTCGGAGATTTTCGCCTGCGGCTCGATGAACACCTTCTTCTTGTAAAAGCCGTGAAATCGGCGCACGATCTCGCGCGAGATTTCCAGGTGCGGCGCCTGGTCGATGCCCACCGGAACGTAGTCGGCCTTGTACAGGACGACGTCCGCGGTCTGCAGCACCGGATAGCCGAGAAAGCCGTAGGAGCTCATGTCCACCCCATCGACCTCGACCTGCTTTTCCTTATAAGTGGGGTTGCGTTCCAGCCACGGCACGGGAACGATCATGGAAAGAATTAGGTGCAACTCGGCGTGCTCGGGAATGCGCGACTGCACGAACAGGGTGCTTTTCTCCGGGTCCACCCCGCTGCTCAGCCAGTCGATGGCCACGTCCATGCTGTAGGCGCCGATGAGGTGGGGCTGCTCGTACAACGTGGTCAGCGCGTGCCAGTCGGCAATGAAGTAATAGCAGTCGTACTCTTCCTGCAGGGCGATCCAGTTTTTGAGCGCCCCGTGGTAATTGCCGAGATGCAAAGGGCCCGAGGGCTGCATGCCGCTCAGAACTCGTTTTCTTTTCATCGATCGTTCTTCACCTTTCCCAGCCACGTCTATCGGGGCAATATCATCAGAACCTGCTTGAGGATCGGGAACATCTCCTGCGTCAGCAGTTCGGTAGTGTACATGATGGGCTTCCACAGGACAAAAGAAAGAATGTGCGTGCCGGCGAAATTGTCGAGCAGGATGACGGCGAGGATGATCAACGCCCCGTAGCGGTCGAACTGCCCGATCCGGACCGCCGTTTCGTGCGACACAAGCCCCTTGAGCACGCTGCCGCCGTCTAGGGGAA
>CP070799.1:1328922-1331339 GCA_020343535.1 Nitrospinaceae bacterium
GCCGCCTAAGGACGCAGATGGTGGTGGTAAGCGGCTCCAGCGCCCTGCGGTATGCGGATGTTATCCACCAACGCCTGAACGCTCGCCGGCGGGGCGGGTGTCAGGCGGCTCACCACGAAGGCCACAATGAAGTTAAACAGCATCCCGAGCGCGCCAATGCCCTCGGGCGAAATACCGAACCACCAGTTGTCCGCCGTGTTCGCCTGCGGGTCGATGAATTTGAAGTGGATGATGTAACCAGCAGTGAAGGCAAGGCCCACGATCATTCCCGACACCGCGCCCTCCTTGTTCATCCGTCTGGAAAAAATACCCAGCAGGATTGCCGGGAAGAAGGAGGCGGCGGCGAACCCGAAGGCGAATGCCACCACCTGGGCCACGAAGCCGGGCGGGTACACGCCGAAATAACCGGCGATGGAGACGGCCAGGGCGGCGGAAAAGCGGGCGAACATTAACTCCTGCTTGTCGGTGATGGTGGGAAGAAAAATCTTTTTCATCAGGTCATGGGATATCGACGCGGAGATCACGAGCAGCAACCCCGCCGCGGTGGACAGCGCCGCCGCCAGGCCTCCAGCGGCCACTAGGGCGATGACCCACCCGGGCAACCGGGCGATTTCCGGGTTTGCGAGCACCATGATGTCACGGTCGATGTACAATTCGTTGCCGCTGCCGCTCGGCGTGTTGCTGATCAGGCGTTCGCCGTTTGAGCCCCGCCCGTCAAGAAACTGCGGTTTCCCACGGAACGGCGCGCCCGCGACGTACTGGATTTTCCCGTCTTTGTTCTTATCCATCCAGGCGATGAGGTTCGTGCCCTCCCAGTTTTTGAACCACTGCGGCGTTTCGGTGTAGCGAGCGTTATTCACCGTTTGAATAAGGTTCACGCGGGCGAACGAGGCCACGGCGGGCGCCGTGGTGTAAAGAATGGCGATGAAGGCCAGCGCGAAACCCGCCGAGATCCGCGCGTCGCGCACTTTGGGGACGGTGAAAAACCGAACGATCACGTGCGGCAGGCCGGCGGTGCCGACCATCAGCGCGGCGGTGATGAAAAACACGTCGATGGTGGACTTCTGGCCCGCGGTGTAGGCACCGAAACCGAGTTCCGTGGACAGGTTGTCCAGTTTGTCGAGCAGATAGACGCCCGACCCATCGGCCAGTGCGCTGCCGAAGCCCAGCTGCGGCACCGGGTTGTTCGTCATCAGGATGGAAATGAAGATCGCGGGCACCATGAAGGCGAAGATCAGGACGCAATACTGCGCCACCTGGGTGTAAGTGATTCCCTTCATGCCGCCGAGCACCGCGTAGAAAAACACGATGGTCATGCCGATCAGCACACCGGTGGTGATCTCCACTTCCAGAAAGCGGGAGAAGATAATTCCCACCCCGCGCATCTGTCCCGCCACGTAGGTGAAGGAGATGAAGATGGCGCAGACCACCGCAACTAAACGCGCCAGGTCGGAATAGTAGCGGTCTCCAATAAAGTCGGGCACGGTGTATTTGCCGAATTTGCGCAGGTAGGGTGCGAGCAAGAGCGCGAGCAGGACGTAGCCTCCCGTCCACCCCATGAGATAGACCGAACCGTCTCTCCCCACGAAGGAGATGATCCCCGCCATGGAGATAAAGGACGCCGCGGACATCCAGTCCGCCGCGGTGGCCATCCCGTTGGCCAGCGGCGATACGCCTCCTCCGGCCACATAAAAATCATCCGTCGAGCCCGCCCGCGACCAGATGGCGATGCCGATATAGAGCATAAACGTCGCACCGACGAACAGAAACGTCAGGATCTGCGTATCCATTCAGCCTCTCCCCGCCCGGCGGCCGTCTTCCTGGGAAGAATCGCCGGCATCATCCCCGGGATGGTAATAGTCCTCGTTCGGAACGTAGTCATCCCGGTCTTCATCCACCCTGTATTTATGGTCGAGCCGGTTCATCCTGTAGACGTAAACGAAGATGAGGACCACGAAGGTAAAAATGGAACCTTGCTGGGCCATCCAGAAGCCGAGGTGAAAACCGAAGAACTGGATGCGGTCCAGCTCGTCGGCAAGCAGGATGCCCATGCCATAGGAGACGAGAAACCAGATCAAAAGCAACGAAAGAACCGTGCGAATGTTCTCCTTCCAATATGCCTGGGCATTTGAGTCGGGCGAGTCGTTCATGGTATCCCTGTGAGTTATAGGCGGCTAAGTGTTCGTAAAGGGTATCAGAGAAGGAGCCGTTTTTACAGAAATCCGATAAATACGAACCTCCTCCGAAACGGCGGCGATGTGGCACTCCCGTGCGGCGGCATCCATTTTAGCGCATATTTCATGGTGGAACCGGGTCGGATAAGAAGGGACGCTGCGGAAATCATTTCGCACATGGATGATCCTTTAGAGACGGCTCGGAAGAGCCGCCCGTGCGGCGGAGCCTTTGAGCCGACGTAA
>CP070799.1:1331439-1333844 GCA_020343535.1 Nitrospinaceae bacterium
GCGGCTGGGCTTTCACCGCTCCCAATGCCGGGAACCGCTGAGCGCGCTGGCTACCAACCGCCGCCTGCCGCGGCAGGATGCGGGCCGTCATGTCGTCGAACTCAACCTGGCGCTTGCGCGCGCGGCGGGCGCATCCGGCGAGCCCGGCGCCCCCGCGGCATTCAACATTCCCGCCGACTCCAAAGAGCTCGTGGCCGAGTTTCTCGCGGCTCATCCGGAAACCGAGGGCCGCCCCCTGGCCGCCGTGCACGCCGGCGCGGGGTATGCCAGCAAACGCTGGGCGCCCGAACGCTTTGCCCGCCTGGCTGACCGGCTGGTGGCGGAACTCGGATTCACTGTGCTCCTGACCTGGGGATCGGGAGAAGAAGACTACGTCCGTTCTGTCGGCGGCATGATGAACGAGGCGCACCTCATCAGCCCGCGGACCACCCTCGGCGACCTGGCCGCCCTTTGCGGGCGCATGAATCTCCTGGTCTGCTGCGATTCCGGCCCGCTGCACGTCGCCGCCGCCCTCGGTGTTCCCACGCTATCGATTTTCGGCCCCACCGACCCCAGAAGAAACGGGCCCTACGGCCCCGGTCACGAAACGGTGGTAAAAATTTTACCCTGCAGCTTCTGCTGGAAGCGCGCCTGCCCGCTCGGCACGGACGAGTGCATGAAACAGGTCGACGTGGACGAAGTTTTTGATACAATCAGGAAAAACGCGTCCCGCTACGCCACCAGGCAACCGCATTGACACTCATGGGCCGCCCGGTAACCCCGCGCACGCCCTTCATTATAAGGAGGTGGCCTCATGGCCCTGGATAAAGAACTGCTCGACATTCTCGTCTGCCCCAAGTGCAAGGGAGCGCTGGAACTTTCCCCCGCCGGGGACGCCCTCCATTGCCTGGCGTGCAAGCTCAAATACCGGATCGAGGACGACATCCCGATCATGCTCATCGACGAGGCCTCGCCTCTCGATTGAACGGCGGACTATTTCACCCCCTGTCTATATGAAACCATCCAACCTTGCAAAGGTGTCGCCATGAACAAGACGTCCCGGCCCGCCGACGCCCCCGAGCCTCGCGTGGGGGCTCCCGGCCTCGTGTCGAACGAGCCTCTTCTCTTTGAACTCGGTTCGCCGGGACGCCAGGCCTATTCCCTGCCTCCGCTGGACGTGCCCGAGGTGGAGGTGGAGGCCCTCCTGCCCCCGGATGAAATCCGGCCTCCCATCGACGGCTTCCCCGAACTCGGCGAACTCGACGTGGTGCGCCACTTCACCCGCCTGTCGCAGTGGAACTTCAGCATCGACACGAATTTCTACCCCCTGGGTTCCTGCACCATGAAGTACAACCCAAAAATCAACGAGACGCTGGCAAAAAGGGCCGGGTTCGCCGGCCACCACCCGCTCGCGCCGCAAGCGCTTTCGCAAGGCAGCCTGGAACTGATGTTCGAATTGCAGGAATACCTGAAGGACATCAGCGGCATGGACCACGTCCACCTGCAACCCGCCGCCGGGGCACACGGCGAATTCGCAGGCATGCTGATGATCCACGCTTTCCACAGTGCACGGGGAATACCGCGCAAGAAGGTGCTGCTGCCCGATTCGGCGCACGGCACCAATCCCGCGAGCGCCACGCTGTGCGGTTACAGCGCGGTGCAGATTCCCTCCGACCCGGAGGGGCTGATCGACATCGCACGGCTGAAGGAGGTGATGGACGAGGACACCGCCGCGATCATGCTCACCAACCCCAACACCCTCGGCATGTTCGAAAAGAACATTCAGGAGATCACCGCCATCGTGCACGGCAAGGGTGGCCTGGTGTATTGCGACGGGGCCAACATGAACGCCATAATGGGCGTAACTAAACTGGGCCGGATGGGTATCGACGTTCTGCACTTCAATCTGCACAAAACATTTTCAACGCCACACGGCGGCGGCGGGCCGGGCGCGGGCCCGGTGGGCATCTCGGACAAGCTCGCCCCGTACCTGCCCGTGCCGGTGGTCGTGAAAAAGGCCGGCCGCTTTCACCTCGACCACGACCGGCCGGAAAGCATCGGCAAGGTAAAAGCCTTTTACGGCAACTTTGGCATCCTGCTAAGAGCCTACGCCTACATCCGCAGCCTCGGCCCGGAAGGCATTCGCCGGATCAGCGAGGCGGCGGTGCTGAACGCCAATTATCTGAAGGCGCGCCTCAAAGACACCTATCACCTGCCCTACCCCGGCCCCAGCCTGCACGAATGCGTCTTCAACGACAGGAACCAGCACCCCGGCGCAACCACGATGGACATCGCCAAATCGCTCATCGACCGCGGCTTCCACCCTCCGACGATCTACTTTCCGCTGATTGTCAAAGCCGCGCTGATGGTGGAGCCGACGGAATCGGAATCTCTGGAAACTCTCGACCGCTTCGTCGAGGCGCTGA
>CP070799.1:1333944-1336327 GCA_020343535.1 Nitrospinaceae bacterium
CCTCGACCGGCACAAGAAGGCGTACGCCACCCTGGACAATTTTCCCGACAAGGTCGCCATACAGCTGAACGACACGCACCCGTCTCTCGCCATTCCCGAACTGATGCGCCTGTTCATCGACGAAGAGCACCTGTCGTGGGACCGCGCCTGGGAACTGACCGTCGCCGCCATCTCCTACACCAACCACACGGTATTGCCTGAAGCGCTGGAAAAATGGTCGGTTGAAATCCTCGGCCGGGTGCTGCCGCGCCACCTGCAGATCATCTACGAGATCAATCACCGGTTCATGGGCGAGGTGGCCCGCCGCTTTCCGGGCGAACCCGAACGCGCCGAGCGCATGTCCATCATCGAGGAGTCGCCGTGCAAGGTGGTGCGCATGCCGCAATTGTCCATCGTCGGCAGCCACGCCGTCAACGGTGTCGCAGCGCTGCACACCCACATCCTGCGCAAAAGCCTGTTCCGCGATTTCGACGAAATGTATCCCGGCAAAATCCAAAACAAGACCAACGGCATTTCCCAGCGGACCTGGCTTAAAACCTGCAACCCGGGGCTGGCCGGCTTTATCGACGAAATCATCGGCGACGATTGGCTGAAGAACCTGTACCACCTCAGGCGGCTTTTGCCCTTTCAGGACGACGACGCCTTCCTCGAGCGCTGGCGGGAGATCAAGCAGAACAATAAGAAAAAACTTGCCCACTTCGCCCAGAAGGAACTGGGCATCGAACTGTTGCCCGAATCCCTGTTCGATGTGCACATCAAGCGGATTCACGAATACAAGCGGCAGCTGCTTAATATTCTGCACGTAATCGTTCTCTATTCCCGCATCAAGAAAAACCCCGGCGGCGATCATCTCCCGCGCACGGTGATTTTCGCTGGCAAGGCCGCGCCCGGTTACGCCATGGCCAAGCGCATCATCAAACTCATCAACAGCGTCGCCCAAACCATCCGGCAGGACGCGGACATGCAGGGCCGCCTGCAGGTGGTTTTCCTGCCCAATTATTCCGTGTCGCTCGCCAAGCGCATCATCCCCGCGGCCGACCTGTCGCAGCAGATTTCCACCGCCGGCATGGAGGCCTCGGGAACCGGCAACATGAAGCTCGCGCTGAACGGCGCGCTGACGGTGGGCACCCTCGATGGCGCCAACATCGAAATCCTCGAAGAAGTCGGCGAGGACAATATCTTCATTTTCGGCCTCAAGGCCGATCAGGTCGCCGCGATGAGGGTCGACCATTACCGCCCGCGCGACATCTACCTGGGCAATCCCGAGCTCAAGCAGGCAGTCGACATGATCCGGGAAGGATTTTTCAACCCGGAGGACCGCGATCTGTTTCATGGTATCGTCCACGCGCTGCTCGACGAGGGCGACCGCTTCATGGTGCTGGCGGACTTCGCCGAATACTGCCGGGTGCAAAAGGACATCGAGAAGGAATTTTTGCAAACCCGCCGGTGGACGAAAAAGTCCATCGCCAACGCGGCGAACATGGGCAAGTTCTCCAGCGACCGCACGATTAAGGATTACGCCCGCGACATCTGGGGCATCAGCCCCTGCCCCATTCCAGCGCCAGGGGAAAGCGGCTGATTCGGCATGCTGGCATTCAAGAAAAACATCTATGAGCCGCCGGCGGGCGAAGCCCCGCGGCTCGCCCCCTACCCCTTCATCCTGCACGCCCTGTCTGCCGACCGCAATATTCTGACCGGTCTCCTGTCTCGCATTACCGAGGAAGACCTTAAGCGCTACCAGGTGCTGTTCCCGCACGCATCGCGCTTCGCCACCCTGCCCCTGCTCGACGCCCTCTCCCGGCGCCTGCTCGACGCCCTTGTGCGCCGGGACGTTTGGTACGGCATGAACGCCTATCACCTCTGCTACATATACGATAGCCTGCTTGGCCTAGTGGAAGACTACAGTTATGAATCCCGTGAGAAACGCTTGAAAATTTTGCCCGAGCTGAACGGCGCGCCCGTACCCTTCGACGCGTTCCTCGAGGAATATTTTCCCAACACCGCTTTTCTCATTGCTCCCGAGCGGATGAACACCATGAGCGCCGATGAAAAGGCCTTGGCCGGATTCAACGACCCCTGCCTGTTCGGCGTGGTCAACAAATTCATTCCGTCGGAGGAAGAAATGGCCCTGCCGCTGCTTCCCGGCAACCCCTACCGCGCCGCCGGATAATATCCCGCGTTCAAGGCGTTTCCAGTTCCGCCTCGATTCGGCGAAGGAGCGCCGGATCGCCGGGCTCCACGGTGCTAGAAAAATGGGCCACGGGCCTGCCGGCCCGGTCGATGAGAAATTTGTGAAAATTCCAGCTCACCTGGTGGCGGGCGGGCAACCGCTTTCCGCGAAGCAGGTAATACAGCCGCTTGAACGGACGGAACAAGCGCGCCT
>CP070799.1:1336427-1338808 GCA_020343535.1 Nitrospinaceae bacterium
GGTCCTCGTAATCCTCGATGTACCCCTTGAACGGGTCGCCCTCGAATAGCTTCATCAGGGTGGCGTGCAATCGCCCCGCGTCCACCGAATTTTCCAGCGAGAGGTCGGCGACCGGCTCGTCCACAGCATTGCGAATGGTGCCCTGAACGCCGAAGAGCGCGAAGCCAGAATAGACCACCCGCGACAGGTCGAGGGTTTGCGTTCCATTTTCCAGCTGAATCGTCCCCATGACGCTTTTAAACTCGGGCAACGGGCTAGCGAAATCCATGTCCTCCAGTCGAATCCGGGCGGACAGGCGCCGGTAATTTTTCGGGTCGGCCAGATGATTCAGCTCCTCGAATGTGCCGTCGAACTTCAGGGACTCGATCGCAAGCTTGCCCGCGGGCAAGCGCTGCCTGAGCAGGGCGTGCACGTCTTCGGAAAATAGAACGTTGAGGGGAAAGAACCCACGGCTCTCGTTCACCCGGAACGCGTGAGTGGCGAGAGAAAATGCAATCTTCGGGTTCTTCGAGTGGAGTTCCGAAAACCGGGCCCTGCCCGACATCTCGAACGGGCCTGTCAGCAGGCGAAACGCTTTAAGGTCCATCACGCGTTCCGCGTCCACGGAAAGATCGTATTCGAAGACCCCCTGACCGGGCGCCGAGGGAGCCCGCAGCGACTTTCCCCGGCGCTGGTCGCGGGTCGTGTATCTGAGAGTCCCCGCCGACCGGGCGGTACCGCCCCACTCCCCGGAAAAGTTCGCGGAAAGCGCGAGCCGGCCGGCGGCGGACACTTCGGGCACCCACCTTCGCACATACGGATGAAGGTCGGCAAGGCGCAGCTCCTCCACCTCCGCCTGAGCCTCCCAGGTAAAAGCCAATCCCCGGTCGAAGCTCAGCACATGCAGGAGCTTTCCCGCCACCCGGATCGCCCCTGGGCGCTCGGGGTGCGGAAGCTGCGCCCGCGCATCGAATTTGTAGGACGGAGTGAAAAAGTCTTTGCGCAGCGAAAACTGCACCCCAGCAAAATTCATCTCCACCGGATCGCTGTCGGCGCCCGCTGAAAAATCGAACAACTGCACTCGGGCGTCCTGAATCACCACCCGCTTGATGAGGCGAACTTTGAACATGTTGAGCAGGCCGCCCTTTTTCGGCTTCGCCATCTTTCCAAACTGGTCCACCAGCCCGTGAAGATTCCATTGACCGGCGGCATCGCGGACCACCTGCACCTGCGCACCATGCAAAACCAGTTTGCGGATTTCCACCTGCTTCTTTAAAAGTGGCAACACCTTCACCACTACCCACAGGCTGTCGGCGGCCAGGCGGGGCTTGCCGCGAAACTTGCCGCAAATGGTCACCTTCCTGAGCCTGAGGCCGAGGCCCTTTTTAAAATCAAGTTCAGCCCCTGCCACCTGGACGTCACGGCCGGTGATCTCTTCGAGTTTCGCGACAACGACCCTCCTGATTTCATCCAGGTCGCTCAGCCGCTGGTACAGCGTGACGGCCACTCCCACCACCCCCACGAGAATAACGAGGAGAAGGAATGAAAGTATTTTTTTCCGTGAGACGCCCATTTGGGATATCCATGCTCCCACAATCGAGTTAGAATGCCTTGCCAAAACGCCAGATCAAAATCGATGGAGGCATCGCAGTGGGCAGAGCCTTTGGGAGGAAGGTTCGGGCATAACACCCTCCGGGCCGGAGGCGATCAGACCCAGTTAACCCTATTTATATCATGATGTTACGCATTATTCAATTGAGGGCCGGCGGGTCTTCCGCAAAGGACCGGAAAACCCCGGGATGGTCTTTTTTCCCGTTATCGTACGGCTGCTAGCTGAATCCATGGAAAATAAAAACCCAGCGTTTCTCTACGGCATCAATCCGGTGACCGAAGCCCTGCGCGCAGGCAAAAGAACCTGCCAGAAGATCGTCGTTGCCGACGAAAAGCCTTCTCGGCGCATCACCCTCCTGCTGGATTGGGTCCGCCGGAAAAAGATCCCCCTTGAAAAACTCCCGAAGCAGGCCTTCCGGCAAAAATACGCCGCCGTGCTGCACCAAGGCGTGGTGGGATTTTTTTCATTCAAGGAAACCACCGGGCTTGACGAATTGGTGCGGCAGGCCTTCAAGGAAAGTACGCGGCCCACCCTGGCCCTGCTCGACGGCATTCAGGACCCGCAGAACCTGGGCTCCATCCTGCGTTCCGCCGAAAGCTTGGGGGTCAGCGGCATCGTGATGCCAAGGCGCGGCAGTCCCGAACTCAACGAAACCGTGGCCAAGTGTTCTTCGGGAGCCATTGAATATCTGCCAGTGGCCCTCGTCACCAACCTGTCCGAGGCGATGAAACAATTGAAGAAGGAAAACTTCTGGGTGGTGGGGGTGGACGTGGCGGGGGAGGTGGTGGAG
>CP070799.1:1338908-1341283 GCA_020343535.1 Nitrospinaceae bacterium
CTTCTCCTTTGACGGATTCAGGAAAATTCTCCAGTATCTTTGATATTTCATGAAGTTCTCCCTTTAAGTCTTCATAGGTTGGCATATTAATTTCCTCGTTTTTTTAGAACCTAACAAATAGATATCCAAGCAATGTTCATTTTGGATCGTTTGCGGCTATACGATTTCCACTATTGGCAAACCAGCTAAAACCATTTCAATATAGTTTCCTCAGTGCGAATTTAATTATTCGATCTGAGTAATGACATGCACTTTAAGCATTGTGGGTCAACCCCTCACTTCCCGAGCAGGTCGTTCATTTTTTCGCTGGCTTTTTCCATGGTTTCGTCCATCTTCTTGCCGGCCTTTTCCGCCGGGCCCTCTTCGCGGCAGGCGGCAAGCCCCAGGGCAAGGGTTGCGGCGAGCACGAGCGCGGCCATCGTCTTCATGATATTCATAACGTCTCCTTTTGTCTGGTTCGTGAGTTAATCGTTTAAAGTTCGTCCTTGTAGACGATGAAGCTGTCTTTCGGCAGTACGAGGTGGGAATCCCCCCATTGCTCCGGCGCGCCGGGGTTCCAGGGCGTCTCATCTTCCAGGCGTTTTAAGCGGATGCCGCCGCTGCCGCCGTGGATGAGCAGGGCCGTGCCGTCGCCGGATTCCTCGACCTTGCAGGCGAACGCCGGACAGGGGCCGCCCGTGTCCGCGTCCCACCCGGTGACTTGCACGGGTTCTTCGGTACCGCCGGGCAGGGTGTATTTGATGGCGAACACTTCGCGCGGCGGGGTAACGTCGCGGTAAATCATGCTGAAGCTTTTATCGGTGTTGGGGTTGGGTTCGACGTCAATGTACATGGGCGGCCTCGCGCCAACGGGGGGGAGGGGTTGGCCTCTTTATCCTAACACGTTCGCGCGGGTGTTTTAATATCTACTCTGGTAATGGATAGCAGACGAGCAGGCAGTCCCGCATCACCTGGGTCACGTCCTTGATGGTGCGCAGAATCTGCGAGGAACCGATGTTCTCGAAATATTCCTTCAGAATCTGCTTGGTGACGTGGTAGGCCTTTTCCAGGACTTCCTCGGGAGGCATGCCATTTTCCAGATCCTTGCTCAAGTCGCCAATCAAGAATTCCTTGTAATACTTGATGAGGTCGGTTTCGTGGATATAGAAATCCTGAGTGCTCTCGCTATTCACCAAGGCGCGGATGCGGTCCCTGTTGGCGGGCTCGTAATGGGCGAAAATCAGGAATTTAGGCTGCGAAAGATCCTGCTCGGTCTTGCAGTAGATATCGAAACCAATGGTACCGCCCTCTCGCCAGGCCTTATTGAGAAATGCGCCGTTGATCTTGCGGTAGTAATGGACCAATGATTCCATGTTTGCGTTTTCGTAATCCGTAGTTTCGGGCAGGGCTCAATATGGCCCCCAAGGCCCATCCATTTATTCCAAGAATAACCCCTAACTCATTAAAAATAAAATAATTATTTAGTTATAGCGATGAAATTTCCCAGCCGGATTTTTCTGGGCCACTATGCGTCGCCGGTTGTCTTTCGCCGCAAAAATCGCCGAATGTTCCCAAAAATCCGTGCGTTATTTTTCCCCTTATGCTAATGATTCCAATATCAGGAGGGCGCGTTCGAAAAAACATCCGATCAGCAGGGAGAGCTCGTTATGTTGAAACTTGTCTTACTTCGGCACGGCCAAAGCCAATGGAACCTGGATAACCGCTTCACGGGGTGGACGGATGTCGATCTCACCGAGGAGGGGCAAAAGGAAGCCCGTGCGGCGGGAAAGCTGTTGAAAGACGAGGGCTATCGGTTCGACCTGGCCTACACCTCGGTGCTTAAGCGCGCCATCCGGACGTTGTGGATCGTACTGGATGAAATGGACCTGATGTGGATTCCGGTGCACCGCTCCTGGCGGCTCAACGAGCGCCACTATGGCGCGCTGCAGGGCCTCAACAAGGCGGAGACCGCCGCTAAGCACGGGGCGGATCAGGTGAAAATCTGGCGGCGCAGCTATTCGACGCCGCCACCGCCCCTTGATGCGGACGACGAACGCCACCCCTTGCGCGACCCCCGCTACCGGGACCTGGCCGCCGAAGACAGGCCCGCCACCGAGGCGCTATCGCACACGGTGAAACGGTTTCTCCCCTACTGGTTCGAGGAAATCGTCCCCAGCCTGCAAGCCAGGAAGTCGGTGCTCATCTGCGCCCACGGAAACAGCCTGCGCGCCTTGGTCAAGCATCTCGATTCGATCAGCGACGAGGCCATCGTCGAACTCAACATCCCCACCGGCATTCCGCTGGTCTACGAACTCGACGGCGATCTGAAGCCAGTTCGACACTACTACCTTGGCGACGCCGAAGCCGCGCGCGCGCAGGCGGAAAAAGTGGCCCGT
>CP070799.1:1341383-1343758 GCA_020343535.1 Nitrospinaceae bacterium
CAGCGAACAACGCAGGGAATACCTGAACATGACCGATCGGATCGGCATGAGCTGGCTCAAGGTCTTCCAGGGACAGCAGGAATTTTATTCCGCCGATTACTGGGATCTCCTGACGGGCATATGGCGTGCCGGGGGCCCGGTGCGTAAAACCGACGCGACGCGCATGATGCGTGGGTTGAAGAGCGCGCAAACGGCCGGCAAGTACGTCGAAGCGGCCATTCAGCACGGTATCCTGAGCGAGGAAGAAAACCCCAGGGACGCCCGCTCGCGGGTGGTCTGTCTGACGCCGGAAATGTTGGAACGGTTGGACGAATTTTTTGATCAGGCCGTGGGGGAGCTCCGGCGATCCCACAAAATCTTGCAATCGAAGGGCCCGTTGCCGGAAGAACCCTGACCCGCCCCAAAATATGAAGGCCCCCGTTCTTTAAGCGGGCCACGCAGAACTCAAACACGCGCAGGGTGAGACCCCGATCCTCGCGTTCTCCCCGGCGCATGCGCCAGTCTCTCGCCCCCTGGTTTTGATTGGCGCTCAGAACGGCGGCAAAAAGGCCGCGCGTGCTCCAGGCAAGAGGCAAATAGGTGCGCGGCTCCCCCCTCCCGTAAACACCCTTTCCCGGCAGACAAGACGGCAGTGCGCTCAGAAAAAGCGGAGGGCGAAATGAAGGCCTATCTCCCGCGGCGTTCCATTCAAGGTTGCTGGAGGAAATAATCGAAGGTTTGTCCGAGCCCTTCCGCAAGCGTCACCCGCGGATGCCAGCCGAGGGCGCGTTGAATTTTTCCGTAATCGATGGCGCTTCTTTTTTGTTCCCCCAGGCGCTCCGGGAGGTGCTCCGGGCTCACTGTCTTTGCCGCATGCCGGATCAGCACCTCGGCCAGAGTGTTGACCGAGGTCTCCTGCCCGGTGCCAATGTTGAAGGCGCCGGAAAGATCGCTGGCAAGCAATTCCACATTGGCCTGGACGACGTCGCGCACCGAAACGAAATCGCGCGTTTGTTCGCCATCGCCGAAGATCCTGGGACGTTCACCGCATTTAAGCTGCTTGCAGAAAATAGCCACGACACCGGCCTCGCCATGCGGGTCCTGCCGGGGGCCGTACACGTTGCTGTACCGGAGCGCCGAGGCGGAGAGACCGAACGTTTTCCGGTAATAGCCCAGGTAATTTTCCACCGCCAGCTTGGAAAGCCCGTAAGGGCTGGTGGGCTGCCGGGGGTGGGACTCGGGTGCGGGAAAAGTTTCCTGCTCGCCGTAAATGGCCCCGCCGGTGGAGGCGAACAGGAGGCGCCCCACCTTGTATTTGACGGCGAGCTGCAACAGGTTCAACGACCCTAAAATGTTGATGTCGGCGTCCAGAATCGGGTTGGCAACCGATCGCGTGACCGACATTTGCGCGGCGTGATGATTGATGGCATCGAATTTCTCGCGCTGGAAAACATCCTCCACTTCCGCGTCGCGGATATCGAGTTGGAAGAAGCAGGCCTGTTCGGGCACCTGCTCTCTTTTCCCCGAGGACAGGTTGTCGATAACAACCACTTCGTGGCCGAGGCGGATGTAGGCATCGGCCAGGTGTGAGCCGATGAATCCGGCGCCGCCGGTAACCAGGATTTTCATTGATGACTCCGGATGGGGCTGCGATGGCCAGGGGAGGCTGGAAAAAATGCCCGGTCCCCTGACGGGTGTTTCATTATAACCGAAAACCCGTCCGGGGTCAGCCGGTGAGAGCCGAGTTGTTTTTGATGAAGGCGCGGTAGGGCAGGGTGCCCATGGAATAGAAGGTGAAACAGTAGGTGCACCCGAATGTCAGCAGCGATGCGAAAAAATATCCGTAGCCATAGTAGGGGAAGCCGGCTTTCAGGGTCATCACCGTGAACACGATGTTGGACGCGAGAAACAGGACATGCAACAGGAGCGCGGGCTTCCTGAAATCGAAATAGAAAAGGATGATGAACATGAACATCGCCATCACGTGAAAAAAGGCTCCCAGCACGCCAATGCGGAACATGCCAAGAAGTAGGTAGTTGATGTTCAGGTAATCGAACAGTCTGGGCGCCAGCACGATCGCGAGAAAGGAGATGAACCCCTGAAAGAAAATCAGCAGCCGGGAGTTGTCGAGCAGGTTGCGGGTGATTTCCTCCTGGTTGCCCTGGATCTTCTCGTACGGCGCGTGGTTCTGGATGTCCTTGTAGAACAGCATGTATTTTTCGTAAAAACTCGTTTCGATATTGACGAAGAAAATCGACATGGCCGGGATGATCGTGAGGAAAGCCAGAAACATCGCCGTCTCATAATGCGGGTAGGAGATGAACCCGTTCGCCATCTCCTCCGCTTCGGGGGCGAACCACATGATCCACTTGTCCACCCAGATGGCGAGGTTGTAG
>CP070799.1:1343858-1346220 GCA_020343535.1 Nitrospinaceae bacterium
CCCGGTTTCGGCCTGTGGGCGAGGATGAATAATGCCTCGTGGTCTCAATTGCATTCCCTTTCCCCCAACATCGTCACCGCGGGGAATATCGACAATAAAGATGGCGACGATCTCGTTGTCGACTTTGGTCCGCCCTTCGGCATCTGGGTTCTCCGCAACAATTTTCTCTGGACGCAGGTGCACGCCCTGTCCGCTGAAATCATCGTTACGAAAGATATCGACAACGTCGGCGGCGGCGATATCCTCATCGATTTCGGTCCCGGTTTCGGCCTGTGGGCGCGACTGAACGATGCCCTCTGGGTACCACTGTATGATCAATCGCCGGTGAATATGGGGGTGGGAAACCTCGACAGCTTTGAGGCCAACGAGCTGATTGCCGATTTTGGCGGTAATGGCATCTGGGCTCTCTACAATTTTGGATTTTTCAAGGTTCCCGACAACTGGCAGATTCTGAATGCAAGTTCCGCCGAAAGCTTCGCCGTCGGCAACATTGATGGCAAGGCAGGCGACGACCTGATCGGCGATTTCGGTGGCAGCGGCCTGTGGGCGCTGATCAATAATTCCGGCTGGTCCCTTCTGGATGCCGCCTCTCCCGGGACCATGGACACCGGCGAGATCGACAACAACTGACGCATTGGCTCCTCCGGGCCGGTTTCTGACTTGTTCGACCCACCCCCTTTGCGAACGGGGTGGGTCGAATAGTTCTCACGGCAGTTTGTAACGATACCTCTTGCCATTTATTGGCCGAACGCGTCCGCGAACTCCACAGCCCCGGACGGTTTGCAGCGCATGCGGTATTTATTTCAACCGCAAACAGCCCCCCTCCCACCTGTCGGCACCCCGAATATGATATTATTGCTCCAGTTTTTCGCCTGCAATCCGGCCGCCCCGCCGCCGTTTAACCCCATCAGGAGATGAGTCATCGAAAAGCCATCCACCCAGGTGCAAGAGCCTCTGGAACTGACCATCCTCATGCCTTGTCTCGATGAAGCCGAGACCCTCGCAACCTGCATCGGCCGCGCACGCAAACTCCTGCAGGATAACCGGATTCAGGGTGAAATCCTGATATCCGATAACGGTTCGAACGACAGCAGCCAGGCCATCGCTGAAAAAAACGGGGCGCGGGTGGTGAACTGCCCTCTCAGAGGTTATGGAGCGGCCCTGCAATTCGGCATCGAACAGGCCCGGGGGAAATTTGTTCTCATGGGCGACAGCGACGACAGCTACCATTTCGATGAAGCGTTTCCCATGATTGAAAAGCTTCGCGAGGGGTTCGATGTGTGCCTGGGAACCCGGCTAAAGGGAAAAATCGTGCCCGGGGCCATGCCCTTTCTGAATCAAAATCTTGGCAACCCGGTGCTCACCCTGTTCGGGCGGGTTTTCTTCAACGTCAATTCCAGTGACTTTTATTGTGGAATGAGGGCCTTCAGGCGGGATCTTATTCCCAGGTTAAATCTTCAGACGATGGGGATGGAATGGGCCATCGATCAGATGATTAAATCGAAAATGCTGGGGGCAAAAATCACCGAGGTTCCCATCACCCTCTACCCCGACGGCCGCAACCGGCCGCCCCACTTGCGGCCATGGCGCGACGGCTGGCGAACCCTCCGGTTCATGCTGATTCACGCACCCACCTGGCTTTTCATTTTTCCGGGCCTGGCGCTTCTTTTCGCCGGGATGATCTTTGCCGGCATCCTCATTTCCGGCCCCGTAAAGATTGGCGCGGCCACTCTCGACATCCATACCCTGCTCGTCATGCACGCCTTGGTTGTGCTGGGCGTTCAGTCGCTGTTCACCGGATTGTTCGTCAGCCTGTACGGCCACCTGGTGGGAGTCCTGCCTATCAATGAACGGTATAAAAAAACGGTGCGGTTTTTTTCCCTTGAAAAGCTAATCGTCGTCGCCATCGTCCTCGGGCTATCAGGTATCTGGCTATTTGGCCGCTCATTCTGGAACTGGTATGCCAACGGGTTTCCCCCCCTCGATGCGAGTGTGACCATGAGGCAGGTAATCCCGGCGCTTACCCTGATCACCCTATCAGCGCAGTGCATGCTCAACGGATTCATGCTGTCCACCTTGTTTCTCGCAACCCGCAAAAAGTCCGCAGCCAATACCTGGGATTGACCGTTGTGCGATGGTTTTGCCGCCTGTTTTAGGGTAAAATGAAGCTCTGGAAATCAACCGGGAAAATGGCCGGTCTTTATGTCCAGGCACAACACGAGCACCAGAACCAGCCAGGGTCCCGCCAAGCACTTCGATTCAAACCCTGCACGCGCTGTGACGCCAACCCCGCAAAAACTCCGGAGTTCCTTTGAATTACAAACCCAACGCCCAATACAATCTCGCGCCGCCCGATTCACTG
>CP070799.1:1346320-1348677 GCA_020343535.1 Nitrospinaceae bacterium
CGGTTCAGTTTTCCTTGTCGTTTCCGGTTTCGCCGCCCAAAACGGAACCCGCCGCCCCGGCCATGCTCAGGACGATGTCCCATTCCGTTTTGATCAGGTTAAGAACCCGCTGCCATTGATCAAACTCCTTCGCCCGCTTTACGTAGGCCTTCTCGCCGAGAGTCTTGTAACAGGCGAGGGCCTTGCCGGCGGTGACCGGCATGGAAAAGGCCAGCGCGGTATCGCGGGCGCTTCGGCGAACCGCAGCGAGCGCATCCTCCGGCAAATCCACCAGCCAGCGAAGGGCCCGGGCAAACGCGTCCGGCGCTTCCTTGTCTAGCAGCCTGCCATTTTCCTTATCGATCACCACCTCGCGCACGCCGGAGGCATCGAGCGCCACCACCGGCACCGACGCCGCCATCGCCTCGGTGAGCACCATGCCCTGAGTCTCGCTTTTGGAGGCGAACGCAAACACATCCATCGCATGATACACGTCAATCAGTTCATCGTGATCGAGCACGCCGGCCATGTGCAGCCGGCGGCTTTGCCCGGCACGGGAAAAAATGGAGCGGATAAGGGATTCCGAAGGCCCTTCTCCGGCCACCAGCACGTGCGCTTGCGGATGGACGGCCAGAAATACGGCGAGCGCTTCAGCTAAAAACGACAGGTTCTTTTCGGGGGCCAGCCGCCCGACATGCCCGGCCACGAAGGCGTCGCCGGGGATTCCCAGGGCCGCACGCATGCGCTTGCCGTCGCCCCGGCTGAAGCGGTCGAAATCCACGCCAGTGGGGACCACCGTCACGGGCGACCGCACACCGCGCTCGCGAATCAGGCTGGCGATGCTCTCGCTGGGGGCGAAAACCTGATCGGTCAGGTTGGCGTAGTGCGTCGCCAATTCTATGGCGAACTGCTGGAGCGCGGGAGAATTTCCCGGCACGTAATGGGTGTATTGTTCGTACAGGGTATGGTGGGTGAAAACCAGAGGCAATTCGCGAAAACGGGCAATGCGAAGCGCCGTCATGCCCAGCAGGTAGGGATGATGAGAATGCACGATCTCCGGTTGAAAATCGTCGAGAATTTCGGTCAAGAGACCGGCCACCGGCAGCACCACCGAGAAATCGCTTCCATTAAAGTTCTGAATCGCGGGAATGCGCGCCACGCCGGATTCGTTTTCCGGCATGCTGGGAAATTCTGGCGCCACCACCAGCACGCGATGGCCGCGCCGGCGGTATTCGGCGCTGAACGCGTCCACCGAACGGGCGACGCCACCCACATGCGGCGAGTAGGTGTTGGTGACCATGACGATGTTCATGCCGCCCCCCGGAAAGAGATTTCCACCGCCTGCCCATCCGGCTCGCATTGCATCGCTTCCCGGCCGGGCAGTTGGATGATCACGGGGGGAGGTTCACCGCGCCAGTCGGCCTCGTAGCTGACGCGGATGCGCGCCTCATCCACCGCCACCGCCACCGTCACCGGGCCGAAGGGGGTGAGCGCGGGGCCGAAGTTCATTCGCGCACCAGCCTGAAGCCAGCGCGAAGCGATCCCCGAACACAGGATAAGCCGCCCGCCCTCCTCGCGCACAAAGCAATTGCGCACCATCAACACCCACTCCGCCGCCGCCCAAACGTGCTGGCCATCGCCCATGCAGCCGCCGAGGGTGCGCGGATGAATGGCTTCGGGCCACTGGCCGGTGGGGGAAGCGAGGCGCGCCACGGCGTCCATCAATTCGAGGTGGCGCGGATCGCCCGCGCGCAGCATCACCTGCGCCACATGCAGCGTGAGATAGGCGTTGATGCCGGAGTGGATCATGTCCTGAAAGAAGCCGCCGCCGACAAAACAATGGTTCACCAGGAACTCGACGGTGCCAAGCAGGCGCGGATCGTCCGGCGGGAGTTCGTGCAGCGGGTAGCCGCCCGCCAGCGAACCGATGGCGCCCGCATCGAGCCTCCGGTAGGGAGACGCCGGGATGACGGGCCGGCCAAGCCGCGTCACCGAGCCGTTCAGGCTCCTTTCAAGCGCCGCGGCGAAGGCCTCTGCTTCGCGATCAAACTCCCGGCTGGCGGCGGGATCGAAAGCCTCCGCCATGCGCGCGGCGGCGCGCAGCCCGGCGACGCCCCAAAAATCGTCCCAGTAATAATAATCGTTGGGACCGAGGTGCTCGGCGCTGAACCCCGCCGGCAGAAGACCCGCATGCGGCTCGTCCGCATCGCCCCGCACGCGTTTGCGCCCGATCCAACGCCCGCCACGGAGGATGGCCTGCCGCCATTGCTCCTTCGCCGGGCGGCCCGCGAGCTGGGTGAAGCGATGGAATACCCACAGGGCCTCGCCGTTGGAATCCCACTCTCCCTCCTGCGAATGGAAATAGCCGTTGGCAGTCT
>CP070799.1:1348777-1351120 GCA_020343535.1 Nitrospinaceae bacterium
GAAGTCCTTGTGTTTTCCGCTCAGCATGGGCGATTCTTGAATTTTTTCAAGAACGTTGCGGATGCCGTAGATCGGATTGTTCAATTCGTGTGCGATGGACGCGCTCAGTTTGCCCAAGGCCGACAGTTTTTCGGAATGCACGAGCCGGTTATGATAGTTGGCGAGGTGGTTCTCCGCCTTCAACCGTGATGAATGGTTCTGGTAGCTGATGATGAGACTGGAACAGGTCTTGAGAAATGGTTGCAGAAAGTCGATCAGCGCTTGATCGTAGCCCTCCTTCCGGTTGGCCAGGCCCACCATGCCGATGAGACGGTTGTGATGGTAAAAGGGCAACCCGAGAAAGGACTTGAGCGGTGGGTGGCCTTCGGGAGTGCCGCCGGCCCGCGGGTCGTTTCCGGGATCGTTGGATATCACGGGCTTGCCCCCGGTAATCACACGGCCGAAAAGGTTGTCCAGGTTGTGAAATTCTAGTCCTGTCGCGGCGTGTTCATCGACAAATTTTTGTGCGGAATGGTCCCACGCGATGTTTGTGATGGCGTGGGTTCGCAGATAGGGCTTGCCTTCCGGGGTGTGAAACACCTCGCCGATGAAGCCGAATTCGCTTTGGGTGAGTGAAAGAATCCGCCGGTGCAACTCGTCGAACAAGGGACCCGGACATTCATCGGAAAGGAACTGTGAATGCGCCTTGCAGATGGCGTCCAGAAGGTCATTGGACTTTTGCAGGTCGGGGTGGGGCGGAGGGCTGAGCCGATGGAGTTTAGCCTCCGCTTCCCTGAGTTCGGCGGTTCGCTGGGCGAGTTCCCTCTCCAGCTCCTGGCAGGTGCGCTGAAGTTGGCCGAGATCCTGAACTAATATGCCGGAATTGCCCGTTTTTTCGGCGGGCTTCGTTTTGTCTCTTGAGAGGGAGCCTCTCGTAACGTGAAGGGAACTTTTTTCTTCTGATACTTTTTTCACCATTACGTTCTGTCCACCACTTTGGGGGACCTTCTTAGGGGTGGTAGCGGCCCATTATGGTTCAGTAAGGGAGTAAATTCAAGCTTATTCATGGTGAGCCCTGGGTTGGGGGACCGTTGTGGCCTCGGTGTAAAGGTGACAGTGAACGATATGGTCTTCGTCCAAGCGGGTGGCGGCGGGGGTTTCGCTTCGGCAGCGGTCCATCACTTCGGGGCAGCGGGGGTGGAAATAGCACCCGGCGGGCGGGGTGAGCGGTGAGGGAACGTCGCCCTCCAGGACGGTTCTGGGCTCGCGCCGCCGGGGGTCGAGCGAGGGCTTGGCCGCCAGCAGCGCCTGGGTGTAGGGGTGCGCCGGTTCGCTGTTAAGCTTGTTCGTCGGTGCGGTTTCCACCAACCGGCCGAGATACATCACCGCCGTCCGGTGCGCCAGGTATTTGACCATGGCCAGGTCGTGGGAAATGAACAGCAGGGCCAAGTCGCGCTTGGCCTGCAATTCCTTCAACAGGTTGACGATCTGCGCCTGAATGGAGATATCCAGCGCCGAGACCGGTTCATCGCAGACGATGTAATCCGGATCGAGGGCGAGGGCGCGGGCGATGCCGATGCGCTGGCGCTGGCCGCCGGAGAATTCGTGCGGAAACCGGTTGAGGTATCGCGGGGACAAGCCCACCTGGTCCATGAGCGCCTCGATCTTTTGCCGCGCGCCAGCCGCATTCGTATGGCCGTGGACGAGCATTGCTTCTCCAATTAGCCTCTCGACGGTGAACCGGGGGTTGAGCGAACTGTAGGGGTCTTGAAAGATGATCTGCATCTTGGGCCTGATCCGGGCGAGGTTGGAGCGGTCCATGCCCAGGATATCCTGACCGTTGAAGAGCACTTGGCCAGCGGTAGGCTCAATGAGCCTGAGAGACATTCGGCCGAGCGTGGTTTTTCCGCATCCGGATTCGCCGACCAGGCCCACGGTTTCTCCGCGCCGGATCGTCAGCGATACGCTTTCCACCGCCTTGACCTGGGCCACCACGCGGCTGAGCAAGCCGCCGTAGACCGGAAAATATTTTTTCAGGGACTGGATCTGGATGAGCGGCGTCATGCCGGGGCCTCCTCCTCGTAGAGCCAGCAGGCGGCCTGGCGACCCGCCCCGCAGGGAAAAAACGGGGGCAACGCCTCCTGGCACTTGGGCATCACGTCGGGACAGCGCGGATGAAACGCGCAGCCCGCGGGCAGAAGGGAAGGGTGCGGAACCATTCCCGCGATGGCGATGAGCGGCTGGCTCGTGTCCTCGTGGGGCAGCGAGCCCAGGAGGCCGCGCGTATAAGGGTGCAGCGGCGACTCGAACACGTCCACCACCGGCGCTTCCTCCACCACCTTGCCCGCGTACATTACCGCCACC
>CP070799.1:1351220-1353552 GCA_020343535.1 Nitrospinaceae bacterium
TTCGGGCGAAAACCTGAAAGGGGTGGTGGACCTTGTTCATCTCGCCGCTCATTTCTACGAGGGAGGGAAGGGCGAAGGGGTCGCAGGCGCCATCCCCGACGACCTGAAGGAAGAAGTCGAAACCGCGCGCGCCGAACTCACCGAGGCCGTTGCCGAGGTGGACGATGAACTCATCGAAATTTATCTGGATAAAGGCGAGCTCTCGGATGAGGAGTTTGCTCAGGGTTTGAACAGCGGCATCGCCAGCGGCAAGCTGGTTCCCGTTCTGTGCGGGTCGGCCACCCTTAATATAGGCATCGACCGGCTGACGCGGGGCATCGTCGATTATCTGCCCTCGCCGGACCGACGGAAGGCCCTCACCGGCACCGAAAAGGGCGAGGAAGTCACGCGCAAGGGTTCCCCCGACGAGCCGCTCGCCGCCCTGGTGTTCAAAACCGTGGCCGACCCCTACGCCGGCAAGCTCACCCTGTTCCGGGTGTTCTCAGGCAGCCTCAAGGCCGATTCGACCTTTTACAATCCCTTGAAGGAAAGCGCCGAACGGGTGGGGCAGGTGTTTCTCATTCAGGGCAAGAAGCAGGTGTCGGTTCCCGAAGTGCCGGCGGGCGACCTGGGCGCCGTGGCCAAGCTGAAGGTCACCACCACCGGCGATACCTTGTCGGCGCAGAACGCGCCGCTGGTGCTGCCGCCGATCCAGTTCCCCAAACCGGTTCTCTCGCGCGCGGTGTTGCCGAAGACCCGCGCCGACGAAGAAAAGATTTCCTCGTCCCTCGCCCGCATGGCCGAGGAGGACCCGACCCTCAAGATCGATCGCGACGTGCAGACCCATGAACAGCTCATGTCGGGCATGGGCGAAGTGCATCTGGACGTCATCATCGAGCGCATGAAAAGACGCTTCGGCGTCGAGGTCGACGTCAAGCCGCCGAAGGTGCCCTACCGGGAGACCATCCGCGGCAGCACCAAAGTCCAGGGCAAATACAAGAAGCAGACCGGGGGGCGCGGCCAGTATGGCGACACCTGGATAGAGATCTCGCCGCTGGAAAAAGGCGGCGGCTTCCTGTTCGAGGACAAGATCGTTGGCGGCGCGATTCCCAAAACCTATATCCCCGCCGTGGAAAAAGGCATTCAGGAGGCCATGGTGCAGGGCGTCATCGCCCATTACCCGATGGTGGATGTCAAGGTGACCCTTTACGACGGCTCCTATCACGATGTGGATTCGTCGGAAATGGCGTTCAAGATTGCCGGCTCGCTGGGCTTCAAGAAAGGGGTCATGGATTGCCGGCCCATTCTCCTCGAACCGGTCATGACCATGGAGATCGTGGTGCCGAGCGAATATGTCGGCGATGTCATGGGGGATCTGAATTCCAAGCGCGGCCGCATCCAGGGTATCGACGCCGGAGGCGATAACCAGAACATCCGGGCGCAGGTTCCCATGGCGGAGGTCCTGAATTACGCCGCCGACCTGAGGTCGATGACCAGCGGGCGCGGCAATTTCGTCATGGAGTTCGATCATTACGACGACGTTCCCGACCACCTGGCGCAGAAGATCATTGCCGAGGCGAACCGGGAGCACAAGGACGGCAAGGAGTGATTGCCCGCGAAGCCGGTCCGAAAATATCGCGGAATCGAGGTGAAAATGACTAGTGATCGAGAGTCCAGTCAAACGATGGTCAAGGCCGATCTGGTCGAGCGCGTCTACGAAAAGGTGGGCTTCACCCGCCAGGAGGCGGTGGAAGCGGTGGAGATTTTGTTCGGCGAGATCAAGGCGGAGCTGGCGCGCGGGAAAAGCGTGCGTATCGCCCGCTTCGCGAGCTTCAACCTGCGTGAGAAAAAGGCCCGCCGGGCGCGCAACCCGAAGACCGGCGAGGCGATGGAAATCCGCTCCCGCCGCGTGCTGACCTTCAAGCCCAGCAGGCAACTGCTGGATTCGACGAATCAATCCTGGGGCGGGGCGCATGATTCCTGACAAGCTGTTTTTCAAGATCGGCGAAGCAGCCGAGATCGTGGGCGTGGAGCAGCACGTTCTGCGTTACTGGGAAGACGAGTTCGACGCCCTGCGGCCGGTCAAGAACCGGGCGGGGCAAAGGCTGTTCAAGAAGCAGGATGTGGAGCTCATTCTGGAGATCAAGCGCCTGCTCTACGAGGAAAAGTTCACCATAGCCGGCGCGAATAAAAAGCTGAAAGAGAAAAAAAGAGGAACCCTGCAGCTCGGGTTCGCGTTCGACCGCGACAACCTCGTGGAATGGAAAAAAAAGGTGAAGAAAGAACTCGAGTCGATGCTGAAAATCCTCGACGACTGACCCTCCAATGACAGGCCCGTCCTCGGTCGGGCGTT
>CP070799.1:1353652-1355982 GCA_020343535.1 Nitrospinaceae bacterium
CAGGCCGGCGGAAAGGCCCAGGTACTCGTGAGTGGGCCGGGCATAGCAGTAGGCACAACCGTGCTCGCAACCCCGGTAGGGGTTGAGCCCGACCTCGAAGCCGACGTCCGGGCTGTCGTTGTACGACAGGATCGTTCGCGGGCGGTCCTTGATAAAAATCGTCGCCGGGGCGGGTGCTTCATCCGGCGAAGCCTCGTCCATCCGCCGCTCCCGCTGGAAGCGGCTGCCGGGGTTATCAAGCGCGCCGCGCCCTTTGTGGGGCCGGCGGGCTCCGAGAGAAGAGTGCATGGGGGTCTCCCTAGAATTTTCGCCTTATTTTTGCTATTTTGCGGTCGTCTGTAAAGTAAAAAGATCGCGCGCAGGCCTGACCAGGGGGGCAAAGACCGATGGGGCGATAGGCGCGAGGAGGACGAAACAGGAAATCCCCAGGGTCCGGAGGGAGGTGTGCGAGAGGTGCAAACGGGAGGGAAGGGAAACAGGAGAGGTCCGCCTCCCGCCCAAGGGGGATTGAAGCGGGAAACAAAGTTAAGGAGGCAAACCTTTGAGGACGGACCTTTGGGGAGCTCCTGTTTTCGGCACGCCGAAAACGGTAACGTTGAAACCAGACTGTTGAATCCGCCAGATAGAAGGCTACGGCTGTCAAAAAGGAGCCGTTCAATCCTCTGCTCGCCTTAAAATATAAGCATGGGGATATATTTTGCAGGATCGATATCACAGCGGATTGTGATCGAAATCACAGTTATTTTTGGCCTGCTGAGGGAATAAGGCCGCAACCCATTGATCTGTTGGGGCTCGGGGTTTGGCGGGAGGGTTGCCCGGTACGGGAAATCCGGAGCATGGTGTATAATTCCTGGGATTTCCTTAAAGGGGGCCGTCAGGGCCAGTTCGTGCGCCCGCCGCGCGCTGCGCGGGAAATAAACGGCGACGAAAAATTTTGGAATAGCGATGGTGGCGGAAGGCGCAAGCGGCCACCCGGGCAGGCCCGTCAGATCACACCCTTGCTGGCTGTGCCCGGAGTTTTGAGCGGTTCGGGGGTATTCGTGGGGTCCGACGGCGGAGCCCCATTGTCTTTTTCTTTGGGGGCGGGTTTTCGAGAGAGGCTCTGGGTGGCACGCGCTGCGTCCTTGGCCTGAGCCCGGGTGATGCCCTCGTCCGGTGCCGTATTTTTAGGGTCGGCGGTCTTTTCCTTGGCGGTGCTGATGACGTGAAGCGGGGCCTTCTTGACTTCCGAGGCGACGCCATTGGGCGAAACTTCCTGGGTCTCACCGGCGGAAAGCAGGTTGCGCTGGCCTTCGCTGCCGTCCGGCAGGATAGGCGCGGTTTCGATGCTCCCCTCAATGCCGACCACGGTGGTTTCGCCTTTAGGGCCGACCATGACGACGAACTCGGTGCCGCGCACCGAAGCGGTGACGGTGGGAGTGACCACCTTGAACATGGAATTTTTTTCCCGCGCCTTGGTGACGACAAATTTGACCGCGCCCATGGAGACGTTGATGACCATCTGGCGAAAATCCTTTTCCGGATCGTAGATATGCTTGCTAATATTCACCACGGCGTCCTCGCCCAGCGTGAGCACGCTGCCATCGTCGAAGGTGAACGAGGATTTGGCGTTCTCCCCGTTGGTGATGCGGTCGTCGGCAAACAACGGCGATGCCAGCTCCACCCGGTTTCCGGAAATGTCGCCCTTGTGAAACTGCAGGACTTTCCCCTCGACCCCGGTGGCCAGGCCGATGTCGGCGGATTTAATGATGCCGGCCCGTTTCAGATAGAGCTTCTGTTCGAACAGGCTGGTGCCCGCGGGCTGGCCGGTGAAGGCGTAAGTGATGCGCACGAACTCTTGGGTATTGAGCGGATCGGTGTCGGCCTTGCCTTCGAGAACGTTGAAGCCGCGAATTTTGAGCGCCTCGACGATCTGCATATAGAGTTCGCTGGTGGAAAGATCGCCGTGGTTCTTAGGCAGCAGGACGTTTTCCGGATTGTGCTTGGCCATCATTTGCACGAATTCGCCCCGGGTGATGCGGTCTTCCTTGGCGAAAACCGGGTGAGCGAACACCATCAGCAAAAGAAGAACCCCTGCCCACAATGGACTGGCGGAAACAGGCGAACCGGGGATTTTATGGCGCGGGGGGGTATTCATCCGGATTTTTATCGAACCTCGTGCATAATTAACTAGTAATTAGGCCCCCCCACCGCGAGCGGCGGCCCGAGGGGCCAGCCTGATGCTCCACAGGAGCCTTATTTTATTTTACCATTTAAAACGAAGCAACTCATTCTAATCTTCCGAGTATTTATAGTGGAGTGGGGTTCAGGGCTCCGGCACCGGTGCCGGA
>CP070799.1:1356082-1358356 GCA_020343535.1 Nitrospinaceae bacterium
CAACGAGTTTTGCGCCCCCTCGGTTCAGGAGGCCGCCGAGCAAATGGTCGCCGACGGCGTCGAGCATATCACCGTGCTGTCCACGATGTTCACCCCCGGCGGTTCGCATTCGGAGCGGGAGATTCCGGAAATCGTCGAGACGCTCCGAGGGCGACACCCGAAGGTTCGCTTCACCTACGCCTGGCCCTACAACCTCGACCAAGTGGCGGAACTGCTCGCCAGGCAGGTCGAAAACGCCCGTTGAACCCGCGTCGGCAAGCGGGGCAAGGAGCGAATGGCCTAAAAATCAGGGGGAATTTCGGCGCACCCAGGTTGCCTCTGGCGGGGCGTTGACTGTGCGTACTGGGACGCCGGACTTCCCTTCAGGAGACTCCGCTCCCTCGGAGAGGGGGAGCGCCTAGCCCTGAAATACAAATACGCCCCTTGGGGCCCGTTACCAAATTGGAGGCCTATTATGGACGCTTCAACCATCATCCACGTCGGGAGTCTCTTTTCACTCGCCCTGCTCCTGGGCAGCATGGGATTTTTCGCTCTAATCATGACCCCGATGGTTTTCACCGAGCTTCCGGCGAATACCGCGGGTCTCTTCATCCGTCGCTTCTTCCCGGTGTACAGCCGGGTCATGGCCGGCCTCGCCCTGATCGCCGGCGGGCTTCTTTGGCAACGGCCGGAGGGCTGGGCGCTAGGCGGGGTGTTCGCATTTTTTATTTTCGGCTGGATGGTTTTAATGCCCCGCATCAACCACTACCGCGACCGGGCACGGGCAGGACATAAGGAAGCCGAACAACCGTTTAACGTCTTGCACAAAACCAGTGTGTTGCTGCACAGCCTGCAGTTTTTCACCGTTGTGGCGGTCTATTACCGGCTCATCGCCTGACCACACAGCCTCTAGGTCACGCCGCAGCCCGCCAGCGACAGGGTACCGGCCTCGGCGTCGAGGGTGGCCTTCACCCCCAAAGGCAGGGTCCACATCTCCTTGCCGTGACCCAGGGGCAGCCGCGCCAGCACTGGAAAATTTCCGTCGGCAAACACCTCACAAAAAGATTCGTCGAGCCACCGCCGCAGCGCGCGGCCCTTGCCGCAGTCAACCATTTCTCCAACAATCACGCCCTTCACGCCCTTGAACTTGCCCGCCGCTTTCAGCTGCCAGAGCATGCCATCGACCTTGTAAGGAGGTTCGTTGACATCTTCGATGATGAGGATGCACCCTCGCGTATCCACCTCGTAGGGCGTGCCGAGCGAGCGGCAAAGCAGGGTCAAGCAACCGCCGGTGAGCGGCCCCGAGGCCTTGCCCGCGCGCAGGACGCGCGCCCCGGACCATTCGAGCGCCGTCGCCGCCGGTTGACCGGCGAGCAGGCCGCTGAACTGGCCCCGGGTTTTTCTCAAGGAGTGGCGGCCGAAGGTCCCCGCGACCATCGGGCCGTGAAACGCGATCAGGGAACAACGCTGGTAAAGATAGAGCAGAAGAAGAGTGACGTCGCTGGCGCCGACGACGATTTTTGGATGGCGGCGGATCACCGCGGCGTCGAGGAGCGGCAGCAGACGGTTCACCCCGTAACCGCCGCGGGCGCAGAAAATGGCGCGAATTTCCGTGTTCTCAAACATGCACATAAGGTCCGCGGCGCGCGCTTCGTCGGAACCGGCAAGAAAACGGTCCCGCGCATTCACGTGCCGCCCAACCACCGGCGTCCATCCCATGCGGGAGATGGCCGAAAGCCCCTTTTCCAACAGGGCGGGCTCCACCGGCCCCGCCGGGGCGACCACGCCAACACGGTCCCCCGGCAAAATCCGAGGGGGCCGCTTGAGTGCCTTGGCTTTCTTCACGCTCATGAATTGCTTCCGCTCACGGGGCCGGTGTGGGGGCCGACCATTGGCAGGAGGGGCAGGCGCATTTCCCACCCCATCTCCTGGGATTTACCCGCTCCTTCGCGCCCGCCCGAGCATAACATCAAAAAAGCGCAAGCGGTCAGGGAATTTGCCCGCGAGAGAGCCGCCGCTTCGAAAGGTGCGGTTTCTCAGGGCAATGGGCAGGCCCGCGCGCAAAAATTGGCCCCACTTAAGGGCGGCCAAAATGCCCCTTCCGCGGCCCGCCTCCGCAATAACATTAAAGTAATCAAGCCCCTGGACGATAAGCCAAGCAAGAGCGAAGCCCAGAAAAAACCAGGCTTGCGCAAGGGACAGGAGCGGGTAACCCGCCCGAAAACCACTTTATAAGCCACTCGTGTTTTTTTGTCTTTAAAATTTACATTAACCATTCAAAACTTTTTAGTGGCC
>CP070799.1:1358456-1360721 GCA_020343535.1 Nitrospinaceae bacterium
CAATTTTACGGTCCCAGCGCCAACACGCCCATGTTTTACACTGCCGCCGACATTTTTGCTCTGCCTACGCTTTACGAGCCCTTTGGTCTCGTCGTCCTTGAAGCCATGTCGCACGGTGTTCCCGTATTGGTCAGCCGGTTTGCCGGCGCGTCGGAACTTATCACCGATGCCAAGGATGGCATGTTGATCCAGGACCCCTTCAACCCTAGGGAAATCGGCGCTCAGCTTTGCCGAATGAAGGACCCGATGCTGCGAGCAACCTTAGCGGAAAACGGCCGCAAGCTTGCTGCACGCTACACCCTGGAAAGGAATACACGGGAAATTATCGCAGCGGTGGAAGCGTTGATCGCCGGATGATGATGGAAGCGCCTCTATTCGGAAGAGCCGCCGCGGCCTGCCCCGCCTTCATTCCAACAAAAACATAGCGCGGCCCCTGGAAAATACCATTCTCATTCCTCCCGGATCCGCACGAAGGTGGCGAACGCCGCATTCTCCTCGCGCGCGGGCAACGGCGACGTTCACAGGTACCGGTTCAGACGCTGCTTTTGTTCTTCGGATATTTCGGGAGGGAAGAGGAACCCAAACGTTTCCAGCCTCCAGACGATGACCTCCAGCCCGTCCAGCAGGCGGCACCCGTGGAGCAGGGCGGCAGGAAGCGACCGCTTGCCCATGCCTTCCCGGCAGAGAATGAAATCGATCAGTTGCCGCCGGGAATGCCGGATGAGTGGCCAGTTGCCCCGCTCCCGTAGTACCTGAATCAATTTGAGAAGATGGGTGATCCGCTGGATCATGCCGGTCCTTGCGCAAAGTTTCGCGGCCGCGCCGTCTGGTGCGCTCCGCCGGACGAATTGCCTGTTTTTCTAACGCTCATTATACTATATGATCGGTGCGGCCGGGTAAAGCCGCCCCAGGCAACCGCAACTCGCCAATTTCTCCCGGGAAAGGATTATCGTGAACCTGAACGAACCGGATCAAAACGCGCGGGCGAAAATTAAACCCGGCGCGCCCCTGGTCGAACGTCACCTGGAGGCGCTCGCCGCCATGGTAAGGATCGACAGCCGCAGCTTCAACGTAAACGAGTTCGAGGGCGACCGCGAAACCCCTACCGACATGCAGGAGATCCTCGCCTGCGCCGAGGCCTACCTGCGCGGCATCGGCTTTCCCACGGTGCGGATCAACCGCCCGATACCGGGGCCGAAGCGCTCCACGCCGATCCTGATGGCGGAGATCTTCGCTTCCCGCGAAAAGCCGACGATCCTGTTTTACGCCCACCTGGACAAACAGCCCTACATGGACGACGGCCGGTTCCGCAAGTGGGGCGGCGTGCCGCCCACCGAGCTGACGTGGAACGATGACCGAAGCCGTGCCTTCGGCCGCGGCGCCGCCGACGACCTGAGTGGCGTGGTGGCCATCGGCATGGCGGTGGAGGCGGTTCTTTCCTCCCTCGGAATCGACCCCGGCGGGCCCGCCGAAGGCTTTGCCGCCCTGCCCTGCAACATCAGGGTCATCCACGAGACCGAGGAAGAAAGCGGCTCGCACACGCTGATCGAGCAGATCCTCGACAACAGGGATTTTTTTACCGGCACCGACTGCGTCATCATCACCGACGTCATCAACCCCGCGCAGGGCGTGCCCGGGCTGACCACGTCGCTGAGGGGCATCGTGCAGATGACCGCGTCGCTCACGCCGAAGGGTGGCCCGGCCGGGCTCGATACGCAGACCGCATTCTACAAGATCCTCGCCACTCTCATTGACGACCACCACCAGCTCACCTTGACCGGCATCAGCGACACCCCCGTGACCGAGGAAGAACGCAAAGGTTACGCCCGCATCCCCATCACCGTCGACCAGATGCGCGAAAGCGCGGGCCTGCTTGCGGACACCCGGCTCACCGTCCCGGAAGACAGCGTTTCGGCTCTCATCGCCCAGCTGCGCAAATCCTACGTCAACTGCCGGCCGGGGCACCGCGTCTCGGGCGGAGTGGTGTTGGGCGCCGCCGGGGCGCGGCTGGTATTTCAGCACTCGCGCGACCCCGCCGAACTGCGAACGCGGATAGAACATTTCGTGCAGCGCCACAACCGCTTCGGCCTGCGGGTGACCGTGCGCCCGGTTGACGGAGAAACCCCGGGGCCCGCGTTCGACCTGATCGTCCGCGCCGCCGATAAGGACCCGCATTCGGGAGTCCATGGCGGCCCCTTTCCCGTGGCCGAGCTTCAGCTGGCCCGCTTCATCGACCGAATGGTGGCGCTGGATGGAACGATCACC
>CP070799.1:1360821-1363080 GCA_020343535.1 Nitrospinaceae bacterium
TCAAGAAATACGTCAACCGCATCAGCGGCCCCCTGCTCGACCGCATCGACATCCACATCGAAGTGCCCGCGCTCGAGTACAAGGAACTTTCAACGGATACCTCGGGCGAGCCCTCCGCCAGCATCCGCCAAAGAGTAGAAACCGCCCGCCGCGTTCAATTCGGTCGGTTCCGGGGCAGCGGCAATTTCTTCAACGCCGGCATGAACGCCCGCCAGTTGAAGACCCATTGCGTCATCGACGCCGTCGCGAAAAACATCCTCGGCCTCGCCATCGACAAGATGGGCTTAAGCGCCCGCGCCCACGACCGCATCCTCAAAGTCGCGCGTACCATCGCCGACCTTGCCGGCGAGGAAAACCTCGCCCCAGGCCACATCGCCGAAGCCATCCAGTACCGCTCCCTCGACCGTGAAGACTGGGCCTGACCCCAACTCTACTGCGCAATCGTCTTTTCGCCGGGCCGGTCCGCCGAATATAAATTGCGGAGCCAAGTCATTTTTTCCCCTTGCAATATAGCCCTAAAGGGCTATAATCAAAAAAGGATAGCGCGGGCGGATCTTACTCCTACAACGAAGGTCGAACCGGAGATGTCATGAAAGGGGAGACTGTATTAAGCGAAACGCGGGTGTTTCAACCCGGCTGGAATCATGCTCTCAAGCTGTGGTGGTGGTGGGCGTGGCGGACGGTGCTGTGCAGCATACTGGGCGGAGCCGCCTGGAGCTTCCTGGCCATCAATGTTTTCCCGCCCAATTCGCAGGAGACCGCGGTGATCACCGGTGGTTACCTGTGGGGGCTCGCCTCGAGCGTCTATTTCCTGAAGAGTCTCTTCACCCACTGCCGTTTCTATGACTTCTGCCCCGCCCTGATCAAGAGCTAAACGCATCGTACCGGCATGGAAACGTCTCAGGCACGGACAAAAATCCTGAGCGCCGCAACTTCCCCGCCGGCCCTAAAGAGGCGTAGCAGAAACCCGCCACCGCGGATGAATCGCAAGTTCACCTCCCCGCCCGCCGGCAATGCCTCCATGCTGAACACGTCCCGACCGGCCTCCTGCGCTTCCAGACGAAGCATGAGGGGATCGCTGTTGTTGGTAAAACGAACCGGCTGACTCTTTTCCAGCACCAGCGGCGTTTGCGCCCCCAACATGGGATTGAGAGGTACCGTGCGAACGCCTTTGCGGACGGCCCGCCCCAGTCCCCGCGTTGACGAGTTCCACCAGTTCCGCTTCACCCAGCCTTCATCGAGTTGGCTGGAGCCGCCTTGCGCTTCTTGGCCCTTCAGAAGATTTTTGCGTATTCGACTACTCATAAATAACTGGGCCCTTCTAAGGGGTGGACCTGGTTGCACCCAGCCTAGCGAAAATGCATCCGCCAGACAATCAGCGATCCGCCGACATAACCTAGGAATACCCCTACGCCCGGGAAAAAGATTTTTTATGATCCCCCTCTTCGTCACCGAGGGGCCGCGGGAAAAGACCGTTGAAAGCATTTAGATTTGAATTCCCCCGAGGGAGAGCCGATAATTGGGCCTCGATCAGCTCGGGTAAAACCCTCTTTACAGGAAACCATGCCGAAAACCATGCCGAAAAGCCCACGGGAGGGGCTGACCGCCGCCAAGGTGTTCCGGTTCCTGTCTCTCCCGTTCCGCCCGGACCGCCTTAAGGCCTACCGCTCGGTGGACCGTTTCGTGGACATCGCCATCGCACCGCTCCTGGCCGACGGTATCCGCGGGGTGCTTCTCGATGCCGACGGCACGCTGGCGCCACATCACAGCCAGGCATTTTCACCGGCGGTGATGGAGCACGTGCACGAAATGACCGCCGCCGGTTTGAAGGTGGCAATTTTCACCAATGCGAACGACGACCGTTTTGAGCAATTTCAGGGGGTGAGCGTGGTGACCGGCGTGCCCGCCAAGCCCGACCCCAGGGGGTTTCTGACCGCCATGCGAAAGCACCTCGGCCTGGACGACCCCAAGGCGGTGTGCATGATCGGCGACAATTACATCACCGACGGAGGCGCCATCTCGGCGGGGATGCGCTTTATCCACGTGCGCCCCCTCCCCGGCCCGGAAAAGTGGGCGCACCGCACCCTTCGCGCCGCCGCGTATTACCTCGCCAGGCTCTACCACCCCCGCCCGGAAAACCAACGCAAGGCCCCTTGCGAACATCCCTGAAGAGAACAAGGCTCCCATGTCATGGGGAGGCGGGATGATGGAGCAAAAACCGCAAAAAAAAATCACAAGAAATCTGTTTACTTCGCCGGC
>CP070799.1:1363180-1365434 GCA_020343535.1 Nitrospinaceae bacterium
AGCCGCAAGACCCTCTCGATGCCATCGTGCGTATATTTTACGCTAAGGAGGGTTACTCGTTTCCCCTTGCCTACGAGATGGACAAGCTCGTGAGCCATCACGACGGGGAGGCGCTGGAGATTTCCATCGACGACCCGAACCTGCTCTTCGTCTCCGCGTCGCGGGTAAAGGAGCGCGAGTTCCGCTATGAGTATGGCGATCCGTCGAGAAACCTGCCGCCGGAATACAATTACCCGATGACGGTGCTGGAACGCACCGGCACGCTGGGCACCTTTGTCCAGGTGGTGACCAATTTCAAGGTCTGGTTCGACGCGTCGGTGGTGTCGCTGCTCATCCAGGGGGCGCCGGATTTGCACGAATACGGTTTGCAGGGTGGAACCGGCCTGATGACCCGGTCGCATGCGGCGGACAAGGTGGAGGCCTACAGCGAGGCCCTCAAGGACGCTTGGCGGCAAAACCTAAGTTTCAATTTTGTCAACCTTCACCTGCAGCTCGCCCCGGGGGTGGATACGGCGCTGGTCCCGTACAACACGCCCCTGTTCACTCTCATTCCCACCCTGAACGCGCAAAACTACAAGGTGGAGGATTACCGAAAGGTCGCGGGAGAATAACACCGCCCACGACAGGGCGATGCCCGCGCCCGGGTGGGACGGCTCCGCCGCAAACCTTGAAGGTCCCCCTGGCCCTGTGAGACAATAGTTAAAATTTCTCACTGATCCGCCGCCGTGCCAAAGACCCCCGACGACAACAACATCGAACGCCTCACCGAGGAATACCGGATCCTCCACAAGGTGGCCAAAATCCTTGAAGCCCCTGGCGATTTGACCACCATGCTCAAATCCGCCATGAAGGTGCTCACCGAATTCGAAGATCTCCGAGTGGAAAGCAAGGCGGGGATTTTTCTCGCCGACACGAAGAAAAAGGTTCTCCGCCTTTTTGTGACCTACGGGAATTTTTCCCAGGAATTTCTGCAGAAGGAAAAGGAGGTGCCGTTCGGTGATTGTCTTTGCGGCCGCGCGGCGGCCTCCGGCGAGCTGCTCATGAGCGAAAGCTGCTTCAGCGACCCCCGTCATGAACGCACTTTCAGCGACATGGAAGCGCACGGCCATTACATAATCCCCTTGAAGGGCAGCTCGGGGCTGGTCGGCATCCTGTTCCTCTACACCAACACCCACCCCTCCTGGTACCGCCACAGCCAGGAAGTGCTGCTGTCCATCGGCGGGCTTATCGCCGGCGCTATCCAGAGGAAACAGATCGAACAGGAACTCGCCGCGTACCACAATCATCTCGAAGCCGTCATCAAGGAGCGGACGCGGCAGGTGACGATGAGCACCAACCAGTTGATCAGCGAGATCGAGGAGCACAAGAAAACGCAGGCGCAGTTGAGAAACCTCAGCCAGCGCATTCAGGAGGTGCGCGAGGAGGAAAAGACGCGCATCTCCCGCGAGGTGCACGACGAACTGGGCCAATCGCTGACTGCACTTAAAATGGATCTGTTGCGCCTCAATAGACATCTCGCCGACAAAGACGCCGAAAGCCGGTTAAACTTGATGGTGGACCTGGTCGACACCACCCTTCTTTCGGTGCAACGCATCGCCATGGAGCTCAGGCCGCCCATCCTCGATGCCTTCGGCCTCGTTGAAGCCATGACCTGGCAGGCGGGGGAATACCAGAAGCGCTTCGACCTTACCATTGAAACCTGCGCACTGAAGGACATTCCGGAAGTCTCTCCCGCGCTCAAGACGGCGCTGTTCAGAGTCTTTCAGGAATCGATGACCAATATTGTCCGCCATGCCGGAGCGAGCCAGGCGCGCCTTTCCCTCGGTGAAAAAAATGGTGTCATTCAGTTAGTTATCGAAGACAATGGTTCGGGCATCGGAGCCGAGAAGGTCACCGACAGCCAGTCGCTGGGGCTGATCGGCATGCGCGAACGCCTGAGCCCCTTTGGAGGTGAAATCACTTTCGCGGGCGTCGCCGGCCAGGGGACGACGCTCACGGTCACCCTGCCGCTGGAGAAAGCATGACGACCTCGAAACCCCTCAAGGTACTCATCGCCGACGATCACGAAGTGGTTCGCCGCGGCATCTGCAACATCCTTGAAGAAACCGACGACCTGGAGGTGGTGGGCGAGGCGGCCAACGGCAACGAGGTGCTTAAAAAATTGCGCGAGCTGAAAAAGGTCGATGTGCTGGTGATGGATTACGACATGCCGGAAAAAAGCGGGCTCGATACGCTCATCGAGTTGAAAAACGAC
>CP070799.1:1365534-1367768 GCA_020343535.1 Nitrospinaceae bacterium
GAGTGTAGCCCGACGCGCGGCCGATGCCGTCGCCCGCCCCGGTGATGAGAACTTTTCGGCCTTTCAAATTCAAATCCATGCTAGTATCCCGCATTTCCATCGTTTAAGGGGGCGCCATGGAGCCCGGCATCCTTGCCAAAATTTCCGCATCGCCGTCGCTCGCCTGGGTGGGGGTGGCCATCGGGTTTCATGTCGTGAACGTGTTTCTCGGGGCGTTCATGGGATTCATGAAGAAGACCCCGGTCCTTATCCGGGCACACCGTTACCTGTATTTCGGTATTCTCTTCGCGCTTGTGTTGTTTCTGGTATTGAACCAGATTCACGGATCGAACTCGGTATGGGAGTATCTGATCGGCGCCTACTTTATCACAGTCATTCCCCTGAGCAAACGCTGGGATGTGATGATCCACGCCTTTTTCTCCATCGTGGGGCTCACGTTCCTGCCCGTCCTTGCTCTATTGCAGTTATTTTAGCGGTTGGGTGAAGAAAGGAAATACCCCAGCCCCGGAGGGCGAGAGCATGGGCAGGGTGAGGTGGGCTGGAAAGCCCGTTCAGTCCTTGAGAGCGGCTTTGACGGAGATGTCGCCGTACACCTTGGCCCGGCACCCGAGTTTCTGGTTGGGGGCGAGCTTGTGGAGGCGCTCGATGAAGGTCTGCGGGTCGACGTTTTCCATCGGCTCCACCTCGATCAGGCAGGAGCCGCAGGCTCCCATACCCCGGCAATTCAGGTACTTGTGCATGCCCTTGTACAGTTCGACGTCGTTGAACACCGCCGCCTGCCTGAGGTTGGCGCCGTAACCGGCTTTGAACACTGTGGTTTCGCCGGTGTCGGTATTGTTGATTGTGATTTTCGGCATAAATCGCCCTCGTTTCGCCGTCCGGTTTGTCCTAAGGAATAAGGCCTGCCATTCTCTCCCAGAATGGAAAAAAGTCAATCCCTAAATGGAGTAATTGTGCCCCGTGAGAATTTTTTTGTCCTTCAGGTACTGGCAGATTTTCCTGGCGGATTCGCCTGCCTTGCCCGCCTCGATCAGCGTGAAGGCCATGTCGTGCCCGCCGCCTGGGGGAGGCTCGTCGCTGATGAGCACTTCCACGACGGGGCAGGGTTGCGATAGTACGCGGATGTCGGCGTCCTCGCTCTGGTAAAACGCGTTCGAGGTGGAGATGACCACGTGGCCCGCGTCGAGGAACAGGCGGGCGACTTCGCCGAAGCGCCGCACGGTTTCGTCGGTGGGCGGCGAATCGGCGCCCTTGGCCAGGTCGGCGGAGACGCCGAGGCGGACGTTGCGCCGGTCGAGCAGGTAGCTCTGGAAATTGAGCCTGAACAGCTGTTCCTCGAGGTGCCGGGCCAGCTCCGCCTTGCCCGTGCCGCTTTCGCCGGTGATGAGGATGAGCGCCGCGCGGTGGCCGTTTCTGTAGGCGCGCTCTTCCGGCTTGATGTTGCTCTTGATCCAGTTGTGGTCGCGCAGGCGGACCTCGTCGCGCAGCTTGTCCTCCTTGTTGGCCGGGGCATAGGTGATGATGATGCCGCCGCCGCAGACGTCGTACTCGTCCACCAGCACGAAACGCCCTGTGGCCGGGCTCTGGCCGAACAGGTCGAAGACCACCGGCTTGCGGGTTCTCAGCGTCAGCTCGGCGACATCGTTCTTGGCGATGAAATCCTGATTGGGCAGGGTTTCCAAGGTCGAGGCGTCGATGACCCGCTTGAACTCCACGACTTCGCAGGGCACTTCCTGGGTGGTCAGCTTGAGAGTGTAGGTGCGGCCCTTTTCCAGGTGCCGCTTGCCCATCCAGAACAGGTTGGCGTCGAAGGTGGAGGAGACGATGGGCAGTTCGTCGACCCGCGTCGCCACATCGCCCCGTTCGACGAAGATCTGCTCGTCAAGGCAGAAACCGATGGATTCCGATGAGGAGGCCTCGGTGGGCGGCGTGGGGACGCTCCAGGCCTCGATGCTCTTGACCACGCCCTGCTTGTTGGACGGCGAAAATATGAGGGAATCGCCCACCCTCAGGCGGCCCGCTTCGACGCGCCCGGCGATGATGCGGCGCTGGTCGAACTTGTAGACATCCTGCACCGGAAAGCGGAAGGGCAGGTGGCTGGGCGGTGCGCTTTCCTTGAAGCGGTCGAGCATTTCCAGAATCGTCGGCCCTTTGTACCAGGGCATCTCCTCGGCCCGCTGGGCGATGTTCACGCCCTTCTTCGCCGAGACGGGGATGAACTCGTGCGCCTCGAC
>CP070799.1:1367868-1370076 GCA_020343535.1 Nitrospinaceae bacterium
AAAACACAAGGACTTCGTGAACCTTGCGATCAAGGAATGCAACCGCGTCAAGAACCTGCTCGAAAATCTGCAGAGTTTCCACAAGCCCTCTCCCGGAAAAAAAGAGCCGGTGGACCTGCATAAAATCCTCGATGAAATACTTCTGCTGACTCAAAAAAGGCTGAGCCAGATGGAAGTTAAAATCATCAAGCATTATGCGCTCGGCCTGCCCCAGGTTCCCGCGGTGACCGACCAAATCAAACAGGTGATCCTCAACCTGCTGCAAAACGCGGAAGAAGCCATGACGGCGAAGGGCGGGGAAATCATTATCAGCACGAAGGAGAGGGACGACCAGGTTCAGCTCCGCATCCGGGATACGGGGGTCGGCATTCACCCCGAGCAGATGAAAAAGCTGTTGGATCCTTTCTTTACCACCAAGTCCTCGATCAAGGGCACCGGGCTGGGCCTCTCGATCAGTTGCAACATCATCCACGCTCACGGCGGTAAAATCACCGTAACCAGCGGGCCAGGCAAAGGCTCCGAATTCACCGTCTCCCTCCCCCTGAAAGGAACATGAGCAATGGCTAAAAAATCCGTTTTACTGATCGATGATGAAAAAATCATTCTCGAAACCATCAGCGACGATTTGCGCAACGAGGGTTACGAGGTGGTCACGGCCCCCAATGCCGAAAGAGGCTATAGTAAATTTCGTGAAAAGCCCTGCGATCTGGTCATCACCGATCTGATCATGGAGGGCATGAATGGAATTCAGCTCTCCAAGAAACTCAAGAAAATTTCTCCCGACACGCCGGTGATGGTGCTCACCGGCTACCCGTCCACTGACTCGGTCATCGAAGCGCTGCGCACCGGCGTTAACGATTACCTCCTCAAGCCCTGCGACCGCAAGGAACTGTCGGAAAAAGTCCGCAGCTGCCTGCAAGGGAACATCAGGCGCCGCCGCTCGACGCTATCCGCCAAAGCGCTTCGCGGCCTGCGGGAATCGGGCTTAACCCCGCGTGAGATAGAAGTTTGCCACTTGCTCAGGGAAGGATGTGAGAACCGGGAAATATCCTCCCGCCTTTCCATCTGCGTAAACACCACCAAGAATCACATTAAAAGCATCTACAGGAAACTCAACGCCAAGTCGCGGGCCGAACTGGTCGCCCGGCTCAACCGGTAACGCACCCTACCCGCATCCTCCATCGGCCGGCGTGGGATGGCGCAGGACCGCCGTGCCCCCCTAATGACCCTCGAAGGCTATTCCCATAGAAATATTCTACTCCGCCCTCACGAATTGACCCTTCTGAGTCATTTACAAATATTTGAAAGAAGGTATCTTAATTTTATGCTTTTATGGGCGAAAAGTCCTTTGGGGACGAGGCCCATCGGCCAGCGCCCATGACAACCGCTGGGAAAATGGGTCTGGGGCGGAGTCAAACTTCGAGAGTGGGGGAAGTGGGGAACCGTCCTCAGGCCTGTTCCAGTTTCTTTAGCTCCCCCCATGATGACGCCCACCTTCGTTTTGTGAATCCGTTGTCCGCTCTTATTCGCCCATCAAGGATAATAACTTTATGGCTGCTCCTCCCTTTTCAAAACCCGGATGGCAGCTTTACCCCCGGTAAAAACCTGTATGAATTCATCAAAAATACTGCTTATCGAGCACAATCAGACCCATCGCCAACGCCTGAGCGATATTCTCCACAAGAAGGGACACGAGGTCTGGGAAACCGAAAGCGCCGACGAGGCCCTTCAGTGCATCCTCGCTGGCAACGGCCTATCGGATGTGGAGTTCATTCTTCTCGATCTGCACTTGCCCGATGCCAGCGCCCTGGAGACCGTAAATTTTTTACGCGGCCACTTGCCCCACGTTCCCATTGTGGGACTATGGGAAACCCCCGACTTCAACCTCTCCTGCGTTTTGAAAGAATTGGGAGTGCACAAGTTTCTCTTCAAAACAGTGGACATTCAACTGCTTTTAAAGACCCTTGCCGCCGTGCTGCCCCGCGAAAACCCCGCCGACGCCTGACCCCAGGCCCGCCAGCCAGGTCCCTGGTGTCAGATCAGCCAACCCGGCCCGGGTTTTCTCATCCTGCGTGTATCACACGCGTCATCGACCGGCGAAAATCCGGGTAAAATTAATATAACTGTCGGAATTATTTGCAGTTACTTTAAATTAATGGTAAATTATTAGGTATAGTTACCTACACAGTTAATTAGCCTAAAAGAGAA
>CP070799.1:1370176-1372379 GCA_020343535.1 Nitrospinaceae bacterium
CTTTACAAGCGGGAAGATGACAACCGCGAAACCGTCCAGAAACGGTTGGATGTTTACGCGAAAGAGACCGCCCCGCTCAAGGATTTTTACAGCACCCAGGGCAACCTGAAAACCGTGGTAGCCAAGGGAGCGGTGGAGGAGATATTCATGCAGGTTTGTTCAATGGTGTCTTAAATATGGCCAAGGAAGAATCGATCGAAGTGGAAGGGACGGTGCTCGAACCCTTGCCCAATGCCATGTTCAGGGTGGAGCTGGAAAACGGCCACAAGATCCTGGCGCACATTTCCGGCAAAATGAGGTTGCACTTCATCCGCATACTCTCTGGCGACAAAGTGAAAGTACAACTGTCCCCCTACGATTTGAGCCGGGGGCGAATCACCTATCGTTACAAGTAATAATTTGAATTTGAAAAGGAAAACCAAGTCATGAAAGTTCGCGCATCCGTTAAGCCGATTTGCATCAAGTGCAAGGTCATCCGCCGCAGGGGAGTGGTGCGCGTTATTTGTGAAAACCCCAAGCACAAGCAGCGGCAGGGCTGACGCTCAAGCAAAGAACCAAGGCTTAAATAGGAGAAACCGGTGGCCAGAATAGCGGGAATCGATATTCCCAAGGACAAACGGGCGGTCATCGCCCTGACTTACATTTTCGGAATCGGAAAATCGCGGTCTCAGGAAATATTGAAAAAAGCCGAAGTCTCGGAGGACATTCGGATGAAAGACCTGACCGATGACGAAATCACCCGCATCCGCTCCATCATCGACAAGGAATACGAGGTCGAAGGTGACCTTCGGCGCAACGTCAATATGGGGATCAAGCGGTTGATGGACATTGGTAGTTACCGCGGCCTGCGGCACCGGAAAGGGCTTCCCGTTCGCGGCCAGCGCTCGCACACTAACGCGCGCACCCGCAAGGGTCCCAAGAAAACTGTGGGAAGCAGAGCATCCAAAAAATAACCACTGAAGGAACCAGCGTTCATGGAAAAGGGAAAATCCGGCAAAACCGGAAAAAAGAAGCAAAAAACCGCCCCGGAAACGGGAATGGCTCATATTCAGGCGACCTTCAACAACACCATCGTGACCATCAGCGACATGTCCGGAAACGTCATTTCCTGGTCGAGCGCCGGTGCGCAGGGGTTCAAGGGGTCCAGGAAGAGCACGCCGTTCGCCGCCCAGGTGGCCGCGGATAAGGCCGCTCAGAAAGCCCGGGACATGGGCATGAGAAAGCTGGAGGTGCACGTGAAGGGGCCCGGTTCCGGCCGCGAATCGGCCATCCGTTCCCTGCAGGCCGCGGGGATGGAGATCATCGTGATTCGCGACAAAACTCCCGTGCCGCACAACGGCTGCCGGCCGCGAAAACGAAGAAGGGTATAACGTCGAATAAGCGTCTCAATCATCCATTGGGAGAATGAAACTTGGCAAGATATAGAGATTCCGTCTGCCGGCTTTGTCGCCGGGAAGGCATCAAGCTGTTTTTGAAGGGCGATCGTTGCGAAACCGCCAAATGTGCCATCGACCGCCGGGCTTACCAGCCGGGCCAGCATGGACAACGAAGGGTTAAACCCACCGAGTATCTCGTGCAGTTGCGCGAAAAGCAGAAGGTCAAGCGGATCTACGGCGTGCTGGAAAAACAGTTCCGCCTCTATTTCAAGGCGGCCGACCGCAAGAAAGGCGTCACCGGCGAGAATTTGCTGCAGAACCTTGAGCTTAGGTTCGACAACATCATCTATCGCATGGGGCTCTCGCCCTCCCGCAGCGCCGCGAGGCAGCTGGTTCGCCACAATCACTTTACCGTGAACGGCAAGCGCGTCAATATACCGTCCTATATCCTGAAGCAGGGGGACGTGATCGCCCCCAGCCAGGCCAAGCTTGGAAAATCGACGATTAAAAATGCGCTGGAGCGGGTCAAGAGTAAGACCCAGCCCCATTGGCTATCTTTTGACGTGGAAAGCAAGCAGGGAGTCGTCCAATCACTGCCCACTCGGGAGGACATCACCATCCCGATCGAGGAGCAGCTGATCGTCGAGCTGTATTCCCGTTAACCGGGCGGCCGACTATAGAAAATCACACATCCCAGACGCCAATAAAAACTGGCTAAATTAAGAAGGACCGGAGACTTCATGTATACCACCCAAGGCATCGTCAAACCGAAACGACTGGAATTTGACAAGAAGAACAAGACGTCCAATTACGGCAAGTTCGTCGCC
>CP070799.1:1372479-1374647 GCA_020343535.1 Nitrospinaceae bacterium
CATCGCCCAGGAGCATTTTGCATCGGAAAGGCTGGAACGGTTTCTGAGCGAACGGTGGCAAAGAATGAGCGAAAGGCGGGAAGGCCCCAGGGTCCTGTTGACCACTCTGCCCGGGGACCTGCACCGCCTCGGCCTTCAGATGTGCGCGGTCATCACCGCGCTGACGGGAGCCAGGGTGATGTATCTCGGTCCGGACACGCCGGTTGAGGAAATCGTTCGCACGGCTTCAGGGGAATCCGTAGCGGCGATATCCATAAGCATCGCCCCCAATATGGACCCGGGGCAAGTCACCGGCAACTTGACCAAGCTCAGGAAGCACCTGGACAGCAACATCGAAATCGCCGTCGGCGGAACAGGCGCGCCCAGCAAACTGGAAGGAATAAATACCTTTGATTCCTTCAAGGAATACTACAACTGGCTAAGCCACTTGCGACAAATTAATAAATAATTAAGACCCGGCGAAAGCGGGAAAGGAAGGTATTATGTTCTACGATGTTAAAATATTACGACCTGATGGAAAAATCAAGAAAGTGATTCCTGCGACGGAGCTCAGGCGCCGCCACTGGGAAAATTTTCAGATGGAGTTCCTGCCCAACGAGCGCATCAACACAATGCGGAAAAACAGGGCAGGCGGCATTAACAAGGCGTGATTCATTCCTCCAAGAAAGAAGGTTTATCATGAAAGTACTGGTCACAGGAGCCACAGGGTTTGTTGGTCACTTTGTCCTTAAGGAGCTTCAATCCCGAGGCCACGATATTGCCGTATTGACCCGCAATAGCGAAACCGCGGCCAACCGACTCCCGGTTGACTGCGAGGTTCACTCATGGGAGCCCTGCTCGGCCCCGCCGACCTGCGCCGCCTTCGAGGGCGCGAGCGCCGTGATTCATCTGGCGGGCGAAAATATCGCCAGCGGACGCTGGACAAAAACCCGCAAACGCAAAATCCTTAACTCAAGAGTTTTATCCACCCGCCGTCTAGTTGAGGCACTCGGAAGGCTCTCGGATGGTCCGCGTGTCCTGGTCTCCTCGTCGGCCATCGGCTACTACGGTGACGGCGGCAACCAGACTCTCACCGAAGACGATTCCGCGGGCGAGGATTTTCTGGCAGACGTGTGCAAAAAGTGGGAGCAAGAAGTCTTTGAGGCCAAGCTCCATGGAGTGCGGGCAGTGGCGCTGCGCACTGGGGTGGTGCTCGGCCGAGGGGGCGGCGCCATGCAAAAAATGTTGCCCATTTTCCGCCTGGGTATGGGCGGACGGCTGGGCACGGGCAAGCAATGGATGAGCTGGATTCACGCGATGGACTTGGCGCGCATGTTCGTGCATGCCATCGAGACTCCGGCGATGGAGGGCGCCTACAACGCAACGAGCCCATTCCCTGTAACGCAACAAGATTTCACCGCCACACTTGCCGGTGTGTTGAAGCGGCCGGCCCGGTTCCCGGTGCCCGCGTTCGCCCTGAAAATGGCTTTCGGCGATATGGCCGGAATTTTTCTCGCCAGCCAGCGCGTCCTGCCGAAAAAATTACTGGCGGCAGGTTTCGAGTTCTCGCTGGCCGGACTGAAGGAGGCGCTTGAGGATATCAACCGTTCGCCCTACGTTCATTTTGAACGGCAGCAATGGATTCCACAGCCCATCGATAAAGCCTTCTCATTTTTCCGCGAAGCGAAAAATCTAGAGACCCTAACACCTGATTATCTGCACTTCAAGATCGTCGAACAATCCACAGATGAGATCAAGGAGGGCACTAAAATCGATTACCGGCTTCGGCTGCACGGCCTGCCGTTTCGCTGGCAGTCGCAAATAACGGACTGGCAGCCCGTGTCTCGCTTCGCCGACGTTCAGACCCGAGGCCCCTACGCCTATTGGCACCACACGCACGAATTCATCGAAAAGAAGGGCGGCACCCTGCTCCAGGACCGGGTGATGTACAAAGTCCCCTTCGGCGTTCCCGGCGAGCTAATCGTCGGCGGATTAATCCGCAAGGATCTGGAATACATCTTTGCTTATCGGCGGCAGCAGATCGAACGCATCTTCGGCACCGGCAAGCAAGTCGCTAACCCCGAACCAAAGGCAACATCATGCTGAGATTTGCTTTGTCTCTTCTAGTGGCGGCGTGGGTGGCGGGCCCGACGGCAACCGCCAGGGCCGATGACGACCTACTCCACGCG
>CP070799.1:1374747-1376909 GCA_020343535.1 Nitrospinaceae bacterium
CGAGCGCCATCCAAACACAGCCGCTTTGAATCTTGCCCTGGGAAAAATAATAGATCGCAATCAACACGAGGGCGGTCATGATTGCGACGCTGTTGCAGACGATCACCTGCCAGTACAACACCGGCGATAGGAGCAGCATTCCCCAGGCCAGCAAGGCGGCCACCCGGTCCCCGGTCAGATGCAGAACCAGGAGGTAAACGGCCAGGCACGCCCCCGCGCCGATAAGCGAGGTGAGGACCGGGAAAAGGAGGGGCTCATCAAAATAGACCGGGACTATTCCCAGCAAGAGCTCAAGCGTCTTGTTCGGGTCGCCAGCAAGGAGGTTGCCGCGCAGGATTTCACGGCTGGCGTTGAGGATGCCCCACTCGTCCGAATCGATGGACAAACCGTACTGCCAGAGGCGAAAGAAAAAGTAGCTCAAAGAAACCGCAAAGAGCAACGGCAGACGGATCGACATCGGATAACCTGTGGATAGGATGGATTGGGTGCCGGGTTCACCTGCCGCCTATTCCCGGTTACGCGCCGGGTGGGACAGGTCTTCCGTTCTTAATATCATCGCCGGGTTTCCCGGGCGATGGGAGGGGCCTGCTCTCTACCATGTTATGGCCGCTTTTTAAGGCGGCCCGCTGCTTCGTCCCGTTCATTTTAACCGATGGCGGGCAATACCGCACATAAAAGTCGCACGCACCTGCTGGCCGGGGAGGCTCCGTTCGAAGGCCCGTCTCTCCGCACCGGCGCAGGTCCCAACCGCCGGGGTTTATGTTATAGTGTCCTATTTTCACGAAAAACCATCTGCAAACGCCCCTTCAGGTCCTGCTGTGATCGAAATTCAACCCGCGCGAAATTTGAACGCTACGGTGGCGATTCCCGCGTCCAAGAGCTACACCAACCGCGCCCTGCTCATCGCGGCGCTGTCCGACGGCCCCTGCCATCTGAGTTCGCCCCTGTTGAGCGACGACACGCGCTACATGAGCGAGGCGCTCCGGCGGTTCGGCGTCCCCGTGTCCCAAACCGACGGGGATTTCCATGTGACCGGCCGGAGCGGCGCGATGCAAGCGCCGGCAGAGGAAATTTTCGTCGGCAACGCGGGGACGACCATGCGTTTTCTCACCACCTTTGCGGCCCTGGCCGATGGGGTGACCCGCCTGAACGGGGATGAGCGCATGCAGGAAAGGCCGCTGGAGGACCTGCTCGATTGCCTGCGGCAGATGAACGTCGACGCCCGTTCGCTACGCAACAACGGCTGCCCGCCGCTCGAAATCCACGGCGGCGGCGTCCTAGGTGGCGAGGTGCGCCTGGCGGGCGATAAGAGCAGTCAATACCTGACCTCGCTACTACTTTCGGCACCCTGCTTCAGGAACGACACCACCGTTCACATCCAGGGCGAGCTCACGTCCAAATCCTACGCCGACATCACCCTCGACATCATGAAGGCTTTCGGCATCCCTGTAGAAAATGAGGCCTACCGCACCTTCCGCGTGCAGGGCCATCGGGCCTATCGCGCGCGCGATTACGCCGTCGAGGGCGACTGGTCGAGCGCCTCGTATTTCCTGGCAGCGGCAGCCGTGGCGGGCGGTTCGATGACCCTAACGGGCCTCAACCCCCAGAGCGTCCAGGGGGACCGGGGCTTTCTCGATGTCCTCGCCAGGATGGGCTGCACGGTAGAAAAAACCGCTACCGAAATCCGCCTCCAGGGAAACCCTCTTCGGGGAATCCGCATCAATATGAACAGCATGCCCGACGTGGTGCAGACGCTGGCGGTGGTCGCCCTGTTCGCCGAGGGGCCGACGACCATCGAGGGAATTGGCAACTTGAGAATCAAGGAGACCGACCGCATTCACGCCCTGAAGGAAGAGTTGTCCCGGCTAGGCGCCCGGGTCGAGGCGGGGGAGGACTTCCTCACCCTGCACCCCGGTGCGTACGCGGGCGGCGAGATCGAAACCTACAACGACCACCGCATGGCCATGAGCTTCGCCGTGGCGGGGCTCAGGATTCCGGGTGTGAAGATCACCAATCCGCGCTGCGTGGAAAAATCGTTTCCCGATTTTTTCCAGCGCTTTCAGGCCCTGGCCCACCGCTAGCGCCCCAGGCAACCGATGAGCAAGCACCCCTACACCAACCAGCTGGTGCACGAAAAAAGTCCCTACCTGCTGCAGCACGCG
>CP070799.1:1377009-1379164 GCA_020343535.1 Nitrospinaceae bacterium
GGGTCGCTGTTAAAGTGCTGGTGGATGGAATACGGGGGAATATAGACGATATCGCCCTCTTTCCACTCGAATTTTTTCGGTTCGTTACTCCAGATCCAGGTGTAATCATCCTCCAGCTCGAAATCCACGTCCCAATGCAGGTCGTAACCGGTCCCTTCAAGGACAAAGAACAGTTCTTCGGACATGTGGCGGTGCTTGCCGGAGCGGCTGTCCGGATCGAGGAACTGCATATACATATCCAGGGCACATTCCTTGGTGTTCATTTTTTCATTGATGATGTGCTTGATCTTGCCGTCCGGGGAATCCTCCCAGTACATCTCGCTGTACTTGACGATGCCTTTTCGGGCCGCGTAGTCCTTTCTGAACGCCTTGGACTCCTCCAGGGCCTGGCGGTAATAGTCGGCCTTTAGATCTCCCACAAATGCGAACTCTTTTTCTTGATATGGCATGGTACTTCTCCTTGTCTATCGAATGGGTTAACCTTCGGGATGAAAATCTTCGTAGCCTGGCGGTGCATGGTCCGGCGGGTACTCCACTGTTTTTTGAAACAGCAGATGGGCAAACAGGAATACCGGTTTGGCCTTGATGATGATGTACCGGGCCGGTATGTCACCGTCACAAAAGTGCTGATGGACACAGGCGTTATCCACGATGGCCGCATCCCCGGCTTCCCAGTCGATCCTCACGCCGTCGTGCACGTCGTGCCCCTTGCCTTCCATGATAAACATTACGGCACTGTTCATGTGACCATGCTTTTGCCCGTAGCTGTTGGGCGGCACCACATCGATGTGGGCTTCGAGCAGCTGGGTGATCATGTTCTGCTGGGGGTTGACCACGTGCTTGCCGAATTTGGCCGGTCCTCCCTTGAACATAATATCGGTGCTGCTGTAGACCCGGGGTTGCTCGGTCAACCGCTTGTAGATTTCGTTATACTTGCCGGAGAGTTCGCGCACGAAAATGCGTTTTTTCTGCCAGCGCTCCCATTTGACTTCTTTTTCCTCTTCTCCCATAATGCCTCCTTTTGGTAGCGGGTTGCTTTTTATTTATTGATTTCTATTAAACCGCGCCGTTGCACCTGAAACGCTCAGGCCAGCTGCTTCTTTAAGTCCGGCACCGTGAATCCCAAACCGAGTTCTTCTAAAAATTCTCTGGTGGGCCGGCCGTCGTCGGCCAGACCATAGGACCGGTAGCGACGTTTGCGCTCGGCTAAAAATTCGTCCCGATCGAGCACCTTGGCCTCGCCGTACTTGTCATGGATGATTTCAGTGAAGAACCGTTCCGGCAGCATGTCATCGCGCTGCGGGCGGTAGCCTTCCCTTAGAGAGTAGCAGCGCTCCATGGTGGCCGCCCGCATCATCATGCGTTCCCACTCATCGGTGGTCAACTGCCAGCCGCAGGCACCCTGCAGCATGGGAATCGTCCAGCCGGCGACTCCCTCGAATATGCGGTTGATCTCGCGCCTGAGGAAGGAACACGCCGTCAGCGAATCGTAGACGACACGCAGCGGGGTGCCGCGTCCGCCGTGCAGCTCCCCAACGGCGGTTACGGCCAGGTTCAGCGCGTCGTTCATGCTGCCTCTGGGCTCATAGGAAGACAGCGCCGTCCCCTTGTGCGTCATGGCAAAGGGCCGGGTTTTCTCGCCCAATTTTTCAACCGCCATTTTCAGCCCGTCGGCCAATGCGTCGCCGATCCCTTCCCGGTAGGCAATCTTTTTCAAAAGCGCGCAGATGGCCTCCAAATTCCCCCAGGTCAAATCGATGCCGCCCAGATCCTCGCGGCTCACCAACCCTTTTTCATAGCATTCCATCATCCAGGTAACCACCGCTGAAACGTCTTCACTGTCCAGTCCAAGATGATCCACATAGGAGCAAAGATAGGTCTGCAGCTCATAACCGGGAATCATGGCGTTGGCCGACCAGCCGCCGGCATTGTCATGACGAAGCTCTCCGGCAACCGGTCCCAGTGGCGGTTCGCGCCGGAGGTAGGGCACCTTGCAGCCCACGAAACATCCGTGACACGAATCGCCCCACACTTTGTACTGCTGCTCCAGACGAATGGGGTTGAACAAATCGCACATATCGTCCCAGCCGGCCTGTTTGTTTTTCACCCCTTCCGTGGTTTTGTAATAGCGGCTCGACATGGAGGTCGAGTGTCC
>CP070799.1:1379264-1381414 GCA_020343535.1 Nitrospinaceae bacterium
TGGTTCAAGAGCATCCCATTAATTCCGGGATCGGCTGCAAACGACGACCGGCTCTGGCTCAAAAAAAGGTTTTAAAATCGACTGAGGAGCCTCCGCGTCTGTTCCCAAGCTGGGGCAAAAGAGGGATCGGCTATTCATTGTTTGACAAGGTTGAACCAGCGGGTGGGCTCGATGGGCTTCCCCTTGTGCCGCATTTCAAAATAAAGCGTTTCGCCGACGAGCGACCCGGTGTCGCCGGAGTGGCCGATGATGTCGCCGGTGCGAATCGATTGCCCCACTTTCACGCCGATGTCGTCGAGATGGCCGTAGAGTGAATGGTGCTCCTTGCCGTGGCCAAGGATAATGAGATTGCCGTATCCCTCCAAGGGGCCTGCGTAAAGCACCTTGCCGGAAAAGACTGCGTGCACCGGGGTGCCCTTCGTGGCCTGAATGTCAATTCCATTATATACGATATAAGAATCATAATGTTTGTCTCTTTTACGGCCGAATTTGTTGAGGAACCGGCCTTCGAGAGGCGGTTTGAGTTGGCCCTTTCGCCGGGCGATGTCCAGGCCCTCGCTTTGATGCAATTCTTCTGTCAAGCTGCCGATCAGGTTGTTGAGGTTTTTCGAGGCGGTGACGAGCTCCTCACGGGCCTTGATCCCGAGCTCCCGCTCCTTGCGAATCTCTTTTAGAAACAAGGATTTTTCCTTTTTTTGCGTCTCGATATCCAGTTTCTTGGCGCGCCGGTTTTCTTCAAGGCCCAGCAGTTTTTCGCGCGCCGCTATCAATTCGTCCCGCTTTTGCCGGATAAGGCGGTTCTTTTCGCCATAATCCTTGAACAATTTCGCGTCAAAGGCCGCCAGGGCCTGCATGTATTTGATGCGCCTGAGCAGATCAACCATGCCGTCGGAGGAAAACAGTGCCTTGATGCCGAAAAGCGGCCCTTCCTTGTACATCGCTCGCAGCCGCCCGGCCATCATTGCATTGTGGCCCTGCACTTGCCCCTGGGAATTTTTCAGGCGTTTTTCGAGAGCCTCAATCTGCTGCTTGTTCTCATCGATGCTGAGATGCAGCACGTTCAATTCCTTGGTCTGCACCTCCAGCCGTTGATCGATTTTGCGGAGGGTCTTAAGCAGGGAAGATTCCTTCGCCCCGGCTATCGAAATACTTTTATTCTGTTGTTTGATGCGTTTCTTGAGCTGCTCCAGGTCGGCCTTTTCCTGCTTGAGGCGATTCGACAGATCGCTGCCGGCGGCGGCAGGTGGCATGGCACTCATGGAAACGGCCACCACCAGGCCCAAGGCCCACGCCCACCTCATCGGCCGTCCCCGCGATCAAGGAACTGATGGATCGAATAGTAGCTCCCCACCAGCCCCACCGCCATGCTCACCAGCACCAGGGTCAAGGACCAGGAAAACGGCAGGAATTGAATGACCGCGCCGCGCGTCAAAAAATCCAGCGATCCTTGAAAGCGCAGTTGAATGTAATAATGCAGGGCGCGAAGAAGCACGAGCGAAAGGGCGGCGGCGAAAAAACCGACACACATGCCTTCCATGAGAAACGGCGTGCGGATGAAGCGGTCCGTCGCGCCAACGAGGCGCATCAATTCGATCTCTTCCTGGCGGGAATAATACGACAATTTGATGGTGTTGGAGATGATGAGGATGAGCCCCAGGCACAGGAACCCGCCCACGGCCAGCAAAAATACCTTGATGAAAATCATGAATTTCTCGAACCGGGACACCCATTTTTCACCGTATTCCAGAGATTCCACGCCGCGCTGATTTTCCAGCGCCTGCGCCAGGTTGCGGATTTTCTCCAGGCGGTCGGGCGAGGCCTTGAAGCGCATGTGAAAGGACCCTGGCAGGGGGTTGAAATCGAGGTCCTGAATGAAATCGGCGGCGCCGGAAAACGAGTTGCGGAAATTTTCCCAGGCTTCCTGCCGCGAAGTGAAGGTCACCTTCTCGACAGCGGGGTTCCCTTCGAACAGATGCCTCAGTTCATCCCGCCGGCCGTCGTCCACCTCGTCTTCAAGGTAAACGATGAGTTGAACCTGCCGGTTCCAGGTTGACATCATGGATTCTAGATTAGCGAAGGTCAGGAGAAACAGGCCGAGAATCGCCAGAGCGATCGTGATGGTCGCCACCGATACCAGGAATACCTGGCGG
>CP070799.1:1381514-1383661 GCA_020343535.1 Nitrospinaceae bacterium
GCTCCCGGGCCGTCTCCTCGATCTCGCCGAGCAGCCCATCCCCGGTGGACGAGGGCAGACGCAGCCATCCGAGGAATTCGGCGCCCGGCCCACTGCCGGAAACAAGCTCCTGATGGCAGCGGTCCACCGCGGGCTGCAGCGCGAAAAGGTCTTCCTCGCTCAAGGCTTCGCGTATCAGATCGTGGTCCAGTTCTATCGACGGCATGAACGTTCTCCCGGATTGGCCGCCGCCCGTTTCCGGGCGGTTTTGGAAAAAATTGACAATTTCGCGCCGCGTGGCATCCTTTGGAGGAAAGGAGGCGGCCCCCAGCCGCACCGATAAAACGGGGAGGCCATGAACTACAAAATCCTCGATCCGCTGCTGCTCGCTGGCGCGGGAGCCATCATAGCATCTACGGTCACGCAAATCATTCCCGCATCGATGCCGATGCCGCTGGCGATGCTCGCCGGCGGCCTATTGGGCATGGCGTTCAATGTTATTTTCACGATACTGTGTGCGCCGTTCTGCGGCGCCTTTCAGGTCATGATTCCGCTTGGCCTGGTCGGCATGCCCCTCGGCATGGCGGTGGCCATGGCCCAGGCGGCGGGGGCCGCCCCCCTGGGCCCGGCGATGGCCCTGGGAGGGGCCTTCGGGTTGGCAGTGGCTTTTTATATCCGGCGCTGCCAGCGCCGAGTGACTGGGAGGGATTGATCATGGCCGCCCATTACGACCGCCTTGCCCGGGTGTTCGATTTTTTTCGCGCGGGCGATCAGCGCCGCTGGGGGGCGTTGCAGAAAGAGTTTTTCAAGGGGCTGTCCGGCCAGGTGCTGCACGTCGGGGTGGGCACCGGCCTGGAGATCCTCAATTTCCCGCCGGGGCTCCGCGTCACCGCGGTCGACCTGAGCCGCGCGATGCTAAAGCGCGCCCGGCCACGCGCCCGCGCCTATTCAGGGAGCTTTCACCTGACCCTGATGAACGCCGAACGCCTGGCGTTTCCCGACCGCTGTTTCGACCATGCCGTCGCCGTCTGCGTTTTTTGCTCGGTGGCGCACCCGGTGGCGGGCCTTAGGGAGGTCCACCGGGTGCTCAAACCTGGCGGCCGCCTGTTGCTGTTCGAGCATGTCCTGAGCCGCCATCCGGTGCACGCGTTCCACCTGCGCTTCATGTCCCTGTTCACCAGCCGCCTCGAGGGCACGCACCTCGACCGCCATACGAAGGACAATGTCCTGAAAGCGGGTTTCACGCTCGAATCGGATCAGAACGTCTACCTGGATATTGTCAAGGCGATGGTGGCGAGAAAGGCGGGCTGATCAAAGCTTCGGGGCTTTGGGCGCGGCCGCGGGGCCCGGCTGTGTTCGGGGTAACGAAATGACGAAGTAGTTTTTGATGACCTTGCTGTCGACGAGGCGGTTGGCCAGCTGCTTCGCTTCATTCGGGTCGTCGAAGCGGCCGATGCGGATCTTGAACCACTGGCCGCCGGAGGCGCGTTTCGATTTAACGATGTAGGCGTCCTCGACGCCGTGCTTGCCAAGCGAGCGCACCAGCCGGTCGGCCTGCCTGGGCGAGGTGAACGCCGCCACCTGCAGAGTGTGGATCTTGTTCCCCGGCTTGGCCACCGGAATGGCAGCGGGCGGCGGCGCCTGAACCACCGGCTCGGGCGGCGGCTCCTGCACCCCCCGGCTGCTAAGCGCAACGACCACGCCGGCGGACAGCAGAGCAAGAAAAGTGAGCTTGAAGCCGAGCGAGGCCCGCCCGAACAGCGCCAGCCCATCGATGGCCTTCAGAAGAAGGCGTTTGAAGAACCCGGCTAGCCAGCCGGCTACTGCCCTCACACCCCGCCACAGCCCGCCACTCAGCGAGCGGACGATGCCGAGCCTTTCCATCACTCGCCGGAGCTGGCGCCGGTCGTCGGCGCTTAGCCACTTTACTTTTTTCAGCTTGCCGGACACCCGCGATAGCCGCACCGCCTCCTCCAGCGCTGCCCGGCGCTCGGGATCGAGGGCGAAAAATACCTGTCCGCAGCGTTCGTGCAGTTTGTGTTCGATACCGCTCCAGTGCCCCTCCAGAAAGCTTTTGGCGATGAGTTCGCGCGCGCGCTCTTCGCCGGCGGGCTGGAACGGCAGCGACGCCAGGTAAAAGCGGATGGCGAACTGGTCGCGCCTCTGGT
>CP070799.1:1383761-1385905 GCA_020343535.1 Nitrospinaceae bacterium
CCAATTTATTTTTTTCACCGTCACCTCCCCAAATGGCCAATGCAACATCGCCTAGAATCAATTCCTCAGGGCCGCTTCTGGCCCCACTCCCTCCACTTTTTCATCCACAAGCGCGTGTTCATCAAAATCGCCCGCCACAATAGCCTGAGCCCGATTTTTTTCCAATGCAGAAACTCGATCCATAAAACCCTTCTTTTGATCTTTCCCACTTCAATAATGGCCATGATCGATCTCAACCTCCCTGCATACCTCCACTTTCGCCGGCCAGGCACCAGGACGCTGCCCGGTCAAAACCGGAGGACCATTTGTGGATGGAGCCCACCCGGTTTTCAAGGAACCGGAAGGAACTCATGAGATGATTCCAAGGGTGACACTCTCAAATCAAGAATCAATCAAGATGACGTTACGGTTTTATTAAAATCGCGGATTGGGGTGGATTTTTCGCGCATGAAAGCGCATTATATGGACACCGAATTTCACTATAATCCAGGGGAAATTAGCGGTTTTGTGGCGATAAGAGGGGGATGCCCCGCTCTGGCCCGGCGTTCCGGGGCTGAAACTCCCGCTCCCTCAGCCGCGCTGTGGGCTCCGTGCCTTTAAATAACCCCGCGCAGCCTGGAAAATGCGACTTACCATCGCATTTCCGATAATTTTTATCGCTTTAACCTGTTTGTGACACAAGCTTGACGGACCTGTGAAACCCGTTTCCTATACTCGAAATCTGGAGACATTATCGACAAGATATTGATTTCAAAGATTTTCAGAAATGGGGGGAACGAACGATGAATAAACACGGAAAGTTCATTCGACAGGGGGCTTGCCTCATAATTACTTTGGCTTTCAATCTTGGGGTCGCATCCCTGGCCGCGGCCCAGGTCGACAGCGAAGATGTGGAAAAACTCAACGAGGCGGTGACCTTCCTGTACAAAGCCGGCAAGTTCGAAGAAGCAATCCCTTTCGCCGAGAAAACTCTCAAACTGCGGGAACAGACCCTAGGGCAGGATCACGCCAAGGTAGCGGCGTCGCTCAACAACCTGGCCGAATTAAAACGGAAGCTCGGACAATACGAGGAAGCCGATCCGCTCTACCAGCGCTCCCTCGCCATCAGCGAAAAAATTCTCGGCCCCTTTCACCCGCGGGTGGCGTATCCCCTGAACAACCTGGCCCTGCTCTATGAGACCATGGGCCATTACTCGGAAGCCGAAGTCCTGCTCAAGCGGGCGCTGTCCATCCGCATCAATTCGCTGGGAAAATCCCATCCGGACGTAGCGCAGTCGCTCAATAACCTGGCCACCATTTACCTTAAAAAAGGGGACTACGAAAAAGCCGAGGCCAACCTGATGCAAGCGCTTTCTATCCGCGAGAGCGTCCTCGGCAGGGACAACCCGAAAGTCGCGGTGACCCTGGCCAACCTGGCCGACCTGCGCAAAAAGATGGGAAAAGCCAAAGAAGCCGAAGCCCTTTATCAGCGCGCCCGCAGCATTCGCCAGAAGGCGGCCAACGCCTCCGCCGGAGACCGGGCGCTGTCCCTCAACAACCTGGCCACGCTGTACCGGGAACACGGCGAGTATTCAAAGGCCGCCCCGCTGTACAAGCAGTCGCTGGAAATCTCCGAGCGCACTTATGGCGAAAATCATCCCGAAGTGGCCGAAATTCTGATCAATATGGCGGAACTTTATTACGATATGGGAGAATTCTCCGAGGCACAGACCCTTTATCGCAGGGCGCAGCAGATCAAGGAAAACACCCACTAAGGCGGAACCGGGGATCCGGTTATCCGTGGACCCTGGGTAAAATAGCCCCAGGAGGATAAAAAACACGGGCAATCGGCTGCCACTGAGGGTAAAATAAGGGCTGAGTTTTTCAATCGGAAGAGAGTGAAAAATGATATGCCCGAAATGCGGTAAAGAGCAGAACTCCGAAATCGACTGTATGTTCTGCGGCATCGTTTTTTCAAAATACATCGCCGCGCAAAAAAAGAAGGCTGGCGATCCTGCCCCGCGCACCTTTTCCGCCGATTCGTCGGAGAGCGGTATCAGCATGCCGAACGACGACCCGGGCTCCGCCGACCGCCAGCGGGTAGAGGCCATTCGGGACACCCTTTCCGGTGCCGACCTAATCGAGGCCAAGCTTAAGGGGGCCAA
>CP070799.1:1386005-1388142 GCA_020343535.1 Nitrospinaceae bacterium
AACTTCTCATAAAGCCGCGGAAAGTTCCAGCAATTCTAGTGATCCCGCCCTAAAAAGTCAATCACCTGTGGGGGGTTTGAGGACGATAAAAGGGCCTTCGCGGCCCGCAGAGGGGCACTTTCCCGCCAGCCATAGCCTCCGGGGCCGCGAAAATCCCTTTTCGGCAGATTTTAAGAATTCGCTCAACCTCCCGCCACCGCCGGCGCGTTGTTCACCAGGGGGCGCAATCACCGCAAATCCGAGAACGCCTTTAGGTGGTTCCGCGTCCTCCTCTCTTCCTGACCTTGTGGGGGGTTTTGCCTTGTGGGGCGGGCGGATTTCTCATAAAATGATGCTCCCCCTCGGTCATCGCGGGAACCCATAAGCCTTTCTTCGATCATCCGTTGTCCAGAAACATACCCGATAATCACCCTATTCACGAAAGCCCATGATAAAAATAACCTTTAAGGAAGAGTCTCCACTCAAGCACAAAACCGACTGCCTCGTGGTCCCCTGCGTGGAAACGGAGAAACCTGCCGGTTTCGTTACACACTTCAAGGCTCCGCTCGGGCGCGCCATCGCCGCCGCCCGCGCCAGCAAGCGCTTCGAGGGCAAACTCAACCAGACGCTGTGGCTCGACGGCGCGGGAACCCTGGGCGCGGTTTCGCTGATCCTCACCGGGCTCGGCAAGGCCGGCGACCTGACCGAGGACCGCCTGCGGCAGGCCGCGGGAACAGCGGCGCGGCTGGCGGAAAAATCCCGCTGCCGGTCGGTCTCGCTATTGGTGGAGAAGGACCTCTTGAACTCGAAGGACGACCGGGGCTACCACCCGCAGGCCGCCGCGCTCGCCGAAGGGGCCGCCCTCGGCCTCTATCATTTCGACGACTACAAGGACCGGGAAAAGCTGCAGGAAGAGACACGCACGCGCAGCCTCACCCTTGTCGCCGATCCCGTAACAGGGCTGGACGGCCTCGCCGCCGCCGCGCGCCGCGCGCTCCACATCGCCCAGGCGGTGACCACGGCGCGCGACCTGGCCCTGCACCCGGGCAACCGGGCGACGCCTTCGTTTCTCGCGAAAACGGCGAAGCGCCTGGCCGGCAAAAACCGGCTCACCTGCCGCGTGCTCGGGCCAAAGGAAATGAAACAACTCGGCATGGGCGCGCTGCTCGGGGTCTCGCGGGGGAGCGACGAGCCTCCGGCGCTGATCGTGCTCGAATACAAGGGCGGAAAGGCCAAGGACAGCCCGGTGGCGCTTGTCGGCAAGGGCATCACATTCGACACCGGCGGCATCTCCCTCAAGCCCCCCGCCAACATGGATGAAATGAAAATGGACATGTCGGGCGGCGCGGCGGTGATCGGCGCTCTGGAGGCCGCCGCCGGTCTAAAGCTGCCGGTCAACGTCGTCGGCCTCGTGCCGGCGGCGGAAAACATGCCGGGCGGCTCGGCCATCAAGCCGGGGGACGTCCTGGCCAGCCTGTCGGGAAAAACCATCGAGGTGCTGAACACCGACGCCGAGGGCCGCCTGGTGCTGGCCGATGCGCTGGCTTACGCGGCGCGTTTTAAGCCCCGGGCAGTGATCGATCTGGCGACTCTCACCGGGGCGGTGATCGTCGCGCTCGGCCACGGCGCGGCGGCGGTGCTGGGCACGGACCAGGCGCTGGCCGAGGGCCTGATCGCAAGCGGCGAGCGCACCGGCGAACGGCTCTGGCAACTGCCGCTCTGGGAAGAACACGAGAAGGCCCTGAAAAGCAACATCGCCGATCTCAAGAACATCGCGGCGCCGGGCGTGGGCGCGGGCACCATCACCGGGGCAGCGTTTCTCAAGGCGTTCGCCGGCGAGCAGCCCTGGGCGCACATCGATATCGCGGGGACGGCATGGTCGGGGGAGGACAAACCGTACACGCCCAAGGGAGCCTCGGGGTTCGGAGTGCGGCTGCTTCTCGATTTTCTCGAAAATCTTCCGCCGGAGGAAAAAACGCCGGGCAAAAAAGCGAAGAAGACAGCAAGGAAAAAATGAGTCCGGGCCCGTCCAGCAGAAAGACTAAGGAGCGCGCATGCAAAACCACCTGATCGTTTTTATACATTTCCTAGCCGCCGGGGTGGCGTTCGGCAGCCTGCTCTTCTCGGCCCTGCTGCTTGCGCGAAGCGAAAACCCGGC
>CP070799.1:1388242-1390378 GCA_020343535.1 Nitrospinaceae bacterium
GCTGTCGCTGGAGAACAACCGGATCACCGACGCCGGGGCGGAGATTCTGGCGACGTCCAAAACATTTTCCGGCCTTAAATCGCTCAATCTTTATCGCAACCTCATCACCGACCGGGGCGCGGTGCGCCTGGCCGAATCGGCCACGCTTGGGGGGTTGACCGAACTCAACCTCAATTACAACCAGATTCACGATGAGGGGGCGATCCGGCTTGCGCGCTCGCCGCACCTCCCGTCTCTTGAAATCCTCGGCCTGTCGTACAACCCGCTCGGCAAGGATGGGGAGGAAGCCTGGCACCGATTTCGCCTCATGCGGCGGCTGGAGGAACTCCACCGGCGGAATCAGCTCGGGGAAATGGGCAAATTCATTTTCGGCGATCTCGGCGTTTACGTGTTGCTCGATTCGCCCTTCGCCGGGGAACTCGAGGCGCTCGATCTGCAAGGCAATGATTTAAGCGACGCGGCGGTGGTCGCCCTGGCCCAATCGGACAAGCTCGACCGCTTGGTGGCGCTCAATCTTTCGAACAACAACATCACCGATGTCGGAGCCAAGGCCCTCGCCCGGTCCCGGCAGCTTTCCCAGCTCAAAAAGCTGGACCTGAATTACAACCGCATCGGCGACGAGGGGGCCATCGCCATCGCCGAATCCGAGCCGCTGGCCAACCTGGAATCGCTGAAGCTCGGGCAGAACGTGATCGGCAACGCCGGCGCACAGGCGCTGGCCGAATCGAAAACGCTCACCCGGCTCGCGCATCCGATTTTCGGTTTTTATTGAACGGCGCGCGGACTGGCCGGACGAAAGATATCCCTTTACGACAACCCACTTGAGGTCTCGCGGTGCAGATACTTGAATTTGAAAAGGAAATTTTCGCGCTGGAAAATCAGATCAACGACCTAGTGTCGTTGTCGAGAATGTATGACAGCGTCGGCGACATCACCCACGATATCGCCAAGTTGCAGAAAAAGCTTAGGCACATGAAGCGCGATGTGTTTTCCAGCCTGAAGGGCTGGCAGAAGACCCTTGTGGCCCGCCACCCCGACCGACCTTATTCCAGGGATTTCATCGACCTCATGTTCGACGAATTCATCGAGCTTAACGGCGACCGGCACGGCGGCTTCGGCCCCTCGGTGGTCGGCGGCCTGGCGCGCTTCGGCGAGCGTTCGATCATGGTCATCGGTCACCAGAAGGGGCGCAGCAACGAGGAAAAGATCAAACGAAATTTCGGCATGTCCAAGCCCGAGGGGTACCGCAAGGCGCTTCGCCTGATGAAGCTGGCGGAAAAATTCCGCCTGCCCATCTTCACCCTTATCGACACTCCCGGCGCTTACCCCGGTGTCGATGCCGAGGAGATGGGGCAATCGGAAGCCATCGCCATGAACATGTTCTCGATGATCGACATGCGGGTACCTATCGTGGTGACGGTGGTCGGCGAAGGCGGTTCCGGCGGCGCGTTGGCCGTTGGCGTTGGTGACCGGGTGCTGATGCTGGAGCATTCGGTGTATTCGGTCATCTCGCCCGAAGGCTGCGCCTCGATTCTTTGGGGAGACAAGAAAAAGGTCGAGACCGCCGCCGAGGCGCTCTCGATGACCGCCGCGAACCTTCTGGAGCTCAAAGTGATCGACGAGATTGTCCGCGAACCGCTGGGCGGCGCGCATCGCAACCACAAGCGGGCGGCGATCCTGCTCAGAAAAGCCCTGCGCGCCAACTTGGCGTCTCTCGAAAAACTGTCGATCGAAGAACTGGTCGACAAACGCCACGCGAAGTTCCGCGCCATGGGCGTGTTCACCGAAGCCAGCGCCTGATTCCCGCCTTCGCCTGGCAGGCCCATCGCTCTTTTTTCGCGTTAAAGGTGCACCTGGCTCCTAAACAGTTCGTGGTAGGCCGTGTCGCCGGCGATGAGTTCGTCGTGCGTGCCGGATTCGATCAGGCGGCCTTCCTTGAGCACGAGGACGCGGTCGGCGTCCTTCAGCGTCGAGAGCCGGTGGGCGATCACCAGTGTGGTGCGGCCCGCCATCAGTGTGTCCAGGGCTTCCTTGATGCGGGCTTCGGTTTCAGTGTCCACGGTGGATGTGGCTTCATCGAGAATGAGGATCGGCGGGTCCTATAGAAACGCCCGGGCGATGGCGATGCGATGCCTC
>CP070799.1:1390478-1392613 GCA_020343535.1 Nitrospinaceae bacterium
TTCCGCTTCACCCGGCACGATTTCAACATGGCCAACGGTTTCGCCTACCTGGCGCGCCCGGAAAACACCGCCAAGGGCCTAAGACCCAGCAAGGCCATGAAAAAAACCCTGAAGGCCTGCAAACCCCACCTGCCGATGCTCTACTTTTCCCGCATGATGAACGTCCGCACCGTCGACTGACCGCTATGCAGCTCACCGCGCTGGTGCGAGAACCCCTGCCCTCGTTTGTCCGCGCGGTCTCCACTCACTTCGCTAAACACACGCTGAATTACGAGCGGGCTCTTATCGAGCACCGCGCCTACACCCGCGCCCTGAAAGCCGCCGGTGCGCGTCTGGTATTCCTGGCCGGGAGCGACTCGCTGCCCGACGGGCCGTTCGTCGAGGATACGGCGGTGATTTTTCCCGACCACGCCCTGATCTGCCCGATGAAAGAAGCCTCCCGGCAGGCCGAAACCGCCTCCGTGGCCGAAGCGCTTCGCCCACTTCGCCGCATCGACACCCTCCCCCCACCGGCCACTCTCGACGGCGGCGACGTGCTGGACACGGACGACACACTCTATGTCGGCCTCTCGCGGCGAAGCAACCGCGAAGCCGCGCGCATCCTTGCGCAGCACGCGAACAAGCCGGTGATCCCGGTGGCGGTGCGGGGCGGCCTGCATCTTAAAACCTCGGCCACCTATCTCGGCGGCGGGACGATCGTTCTCTACCCCGCGCAGGTGGACGCCCCCGGCTTTCAGGGGCTGGACCGGATCGTCGTGACCGAGAAGGAGCGTTACGCCGCCAACTGCCTCGCCATCGGGGAAACGGTGCTGATGCCCGCGGGGTTTCCCCGTGTCGCCGGTGAAATCAAACAGCGCGGCTTTCAGGTGGTGGAGCTGCCGATGGGCGAGTTTGAAAAGGCCGATGGCGGAGTGACCTGCCTCAGCCTTCGCGTGCCTGGGTGACCTGCGCGTCTCACCCCGGCAGGTTGCGAACCAGGGGGCGCCCGTAACCCACCAGTTCCACGTAGCCCCGGCCCAGGATCCGGCGGCCGGCGAACGTGCCCGTTACGCGGACGCTGCCCTCCCAGTACGCGCCGGAGATCGAACGCAAGTCGTACAACTCCTGCGCCTCGAACTCGGGGACGATCTCCAGCCGCGCGCCTTCTCCGGGAAGCTCGATCAGCCAGCCCGAGGGATAGGTGATCTGACTGTTCGGGCTCGTCCAGGTGTCGGTGGGGACGATGGAAAACTCTTCCCGCGCGAGGTGCCGCGCCGCGCCGCCCGGTTCCACGCGGGTGCCGCTCGAGTAGGGGCTCGTCCCGCCGCCCTGCCTCCGCAGCTGGTAGAGCATGAGCTCGTGGCCGCTGTCGAGCTTGAGAGAGAACCAGTCCCATCCGGCAAGCTCCGCATCGAGAGCGCTGCTGGAGAATTCGCGATCCATCCAGCTCGTCCCCTCCACTTCGTAAGCGCGGCCCGCGATGGACACCGTTCCCGCCGTGGGCATGCGGGTGTAGGAAAAGTAATGCGAGGCGCTTCCCGGCTTGTCTCCCTTGCGGCTGATGCCCCCCTTGCCGTGAAAGACCAGCGGCTTGGCCGGCTTGAGCAGAAGGTCCACCCCGGTGCCCGCCTCCATCGCCGTCAAGCGATGCGCGCCGTTTTCCTCGGTGAGCCGCCAGTTTTCATTCCACACCAGGAGCCGGTCGCTCTCGGCGCCGGCCTGCACCAGCCCCTTGCGATTGATGCGCTCGAAAAAATAGAATTTCTCCCCGGCGATGTCGGATACGGTCAGGTGGGCGAAATAGATCTGACGCACCGCCCAGGTGGAGGGATTTGGGATTTCATGAGCGCCCTCAAGGCCGACGCGAAAAAAGGTGAGCTGGTAGCCGAAGGCGCGGCCGGACTTGTCCTTCAGGTTGCCCGTGTAGTACCACCATTCGATGCGGTAATCGTCGTGCGAAAAAAAATCCCTCGGAAACCGGTACTCGTAGCCGGGAAGGGCCTGGCGAAACGGCCCCTCGGCCCCGGCGGGGGCGGCGAATAGCGCAACCGCCAGGAACCCGATCGCCACGGCAAGGCTCCGGCGGCAGCCCAACCGCGGCCTCCCAGTCACGCGGGCCCTCCCAGAAGTTGCGCGATTCGCTCCCGGCGGTAGGC
>CP070799.1:1392713-1394836 GCA_020343535.1 Nitrospinaceae bacterium
GAAAGATCCATGCCCGCTCTCAATCTGCCGTCTGTCAAAGGGCGCATTTACCGGCGGTTGACCTACCCCTGGGCGGATTGCCTGGTCAGTGTCTCACGTAACGTCGATGCCTATTTCAGCTGGATTCCGGTATCGAGAAGAGCGGTTATCCATAATCCAGTGTTGCCGGATGAGAGTATGGCCGCGGAAACAACGCAGTGGCCCGCAGGGGTCGATACGAAGAAAAAATGGCTTGTAGCCATGGGGCGGCTGCATCCTGTAAAAGGCTTCGATCTGTTGCTGCAAGCCTGGAGCCGGGTTGCCCCCGAACATGATGGCTGGCAGCTGTTGATTCTGGGGGAGGGCGAACTGCGCAGCCACCTGGAGCGTCAACGCCGTGACCTTGGGATTGAGGAAAGTGTGGTGCTGACGGGTTTTGTTGATAAGCCTTCCGCAATTTTAAAACGGGCAGAGATATTTGTGGTGTCTTCCCGTTTCGAGGGCCTGGTCAACAGCGCTATTGAAGCGATGGCCTGCGGGGTGCCGGTGGTGAGTTTCGATTGCCCGGGAGGGGTGTCCGAGATCGTCAGGGACTGGATGGATGGGATTTTAGTTTCACCGCTTGATGCAGAGGAGTTGGCGCGCGGGCTGCGACGCGTGATGGGGGATGATGAATTGCGCCACCGGCTTTCCGGCAAGGCCCCCGAGGTGCTCCAGCGTTTCAGTCTGGACAGCGTTCTCGCGGAATGGGAACACTTGTTTGATGGTTTGAAGGAGGGATGACGTGGAAGAGAGGCCCTAACACCATTACATTAAGTGAGAGTGGACGGTGTTTATTGTGTGCGCAAGAGCTTTTTACCACTCATCGAGTGCCATGATGTCCGCTTGGTTCGGTGATAATACGATCGATGATTTGTGCTAGGGTCTGGCCGCGTTTTTCCATGGGGAAATGGTCGAGAACTCTTTGCCGCGCTTTATGACCGTCCATCGTGAAGGCTTTTTCGATGCCGGCTATGATCGTTTCCATGTCGCGGTTTTCCAGCAGGATCCCCGTATCGGCGATAACTTCTGGTGTCCCCCCCACGGGAAAACCCACGGGAACGCATTCACATAACATTCCCTCGGACAGGACGTTGGCCATTCCTTCCGTTGCCGAAAGCGACAACAGGACTTTAGCCCGTTGAAATTCTTTGAGCAGATCCTCATGCCGGAGGAAAGGTAGGGCCTTAAAATTGCTTGGTAGCGTCGTTTCGCTTGAAGGTCGCGTTCCGGCGAGGACGAAGGACCAATGCGGGCACTCTCGGGCCAGCTGGATGAATAAATCGATTCCTTTCACAATATAAGAGACAGGAGTCCTGGCGGATGCAACGAGAAGTACGGTTGCGGAATTCTTGGGAGAGGAAGATGGTACGAAGAATTTCGTTTTGTAGCCATTTGGAACAACGGTGATTTTATTCTCCGGTATCTCCGGGTACAGGGTCAACACCCCCTGAGTGACGTGGTAGGGGCCGCGGACCTCTTCTCCGAATTTTTTGAGGGATGCGCAAACCGGGAGGATGTGCGCGGCGGTCCTAAAGGTGAAACGCGTGAAGAAACGCGATCTTTTCTTGTGATAGGTTCCGTACCCGATTTCCGGTATCCAGGTGGCGTCGAATCCCCCGACTACTACAAACAGCTTTTTGCCGAAGGTACGGCTGAAAAGGGCCATGATGAAGGCATGGACGTCGGCAAAAGTCACAAACAGGGCGTCGCAGTTGTTTATGTTCCGAGCGAGCCACAGTGCCATCTTCACCTGGTTTCTCAGCGCGTGCAGCCTGGACAGTGCGGGCTCAAGATGAAAGGTATGGATTTCGAAATACTGTTTTAATAATTGCTCATCCTGTCGAATGAAGGTGGAATGAGTGGAGCTCAGGACAAGAACTTTTTTTCTCATCGGTTTTCCCGGTCCGAAAACCGTTGAATTATGGAGTTATTCAATTGGGCAGGCCACTTTGGCAGATGGGGTCCGAGTATGCGCAGAAAAGATGGGTCAGAATAAAGGGGTTTGGAGAAACATGCCCGGCCATGGTCCCTTATAGGCAGGGCCGGAGCATGGAGTTTATTCGCCTTTATCCTGCTTATTGGTGAGAAAGTAGGATTCCAGC
>CP070799.1:1394936-1397037 GCA_020343535.1 Nitrospinaceae bacterium
CCTGACTGCCTTTTTGTTTTCCCCGTCTTGCGTCAGTTCTCCTTTGTTGCCGGATAGAGGACCACGTTTTCCTGTTCGCTCGGGTCGTTGCGGGCGACGATGGCGACCGCCGGTTCTGTCTGGCTCAGGTTGAAGGGCTGGTGCGGCACGCCGGCGGGGATGAACAGGAAATCGCCCTTTTCGGTGATGACGGATTCCTTCAGCCCTTCGCCGAAGCGGGTTTCCACGCGGCCTTCGAGCAGGTAGATGGCGGCTTCGAAATCCTTGTGGTAATGCGGCTCGGCAAAGCCGCCGGGCGGCACGACGGCGAGGTTCATCGACAGGCGGGTGGCGCCTGCGGTGGCTCCTGAGATGCCGCGAAAGTAGGCGAGCTTCTGTTTGGTAGTGGTTTCCTTGTCGGGCCGCACGCGGGTGACGGTGGGTTTTCGGTCTGGGTTCATGGCATACCTCCTTGCTGGGTTGTCTTATTTTACCCCTCCTCGCGGCGGCTTGGAAAGGGGGCGGCCGCATTGATTTTTCCCGGGGCCTGCCGCATAATGGGCTGAGCCCTTTCGCAAAGGTATCCCGTGACGCGTTTCCTGGCCATCTTGCTAATATCCCTATTTGCGCTTTCTTTCGCGCCTGGGGCGTTCGCCTATGTGGATGAGGACGAGGTGCCCCGGCCGGACGACCCGGCATGGGACCGGCCCGCCTCCCCCAGGCCGGTCAAAAATGCGCCGTCCGCTCCGCCTGCTCGGCCCGGGCTGCCGGAGCCTAAGGCGATGGTCCGGGAGGGGGAGAAAATGATCGCCGACGGCGAGGCGATGATAGGGAAGGGCGAGGCGCTCATCCGCCAGGGCCGCGAAATGAAGGCGCGGGGGGAGCGGCGGCGGGCCAACCGGGAATGGCTTAGGGAGCAGACGCGCAGGCTCAAGGAGCGGCCCGCAGCCGAGGCTTCCGCCCCCGGCGGGGAAAAATAGCCGGGTTTGACCGGGTCTTCCGGGCTGTGATAAAATCCGCCCTGCCTCGCGGTAATCTCCAGTTCCCCGGGTCCTTTTTTTCAGCCTCTGAAAGGGAGAACCGAAAGGATCTCCCGGGCATCTAAAAAAGTAAACTATATATTTCATAGGTCAGATGAAGGCATGTGCATCGCATTCACGAAAATGAGTGGCAGCGGCAACGATTTCGTCATCATCGACAACCGCGTCCAGGTGGTGGATCCCGAAGAGAAGCGGGAATTCGTCGCCAAGGTCTGCACCCCGAAAAGCTCGGTGGGGGCGGATGGGGTGATCTTCATCGAACGCGCGGCATCGAAGGACGCCGATTTCAAGTGGGATTTTTTCAACGCCGACGGCTCCAGCGCCGAGATGTGCGGCAACGGCGCGCGCTGCGCCGCCCGCTACGCCTACGAGCGCAAGATCGCCCCGTACCAGATGCGGTTTGAGACCGAGGCGGGTATCATCGCGGCCGAGGTCAAGGGCGACGTGGTCAAGGTGAAGCTTACCGCGCCGGAGGATCTCCGGCCGGACATTTGCCTGAGCTACCAGGGCAAGAGCTACATTATCGATTACCTGAACACCGGCGTGCCGCATGCCATCATCTACTCCGACGATGTAGACAAGGACGACATCCTGCGTGTCGGCCAGGGCATCCGTTTTCACAAGGAATTCGCCCCCAAAGGCACCAACGTCGATTTCGTCGAGAAGAAGGCCGACGATACCCTCAAGATCCGCACCTACGAGCGCGGCGTGGAAGGGGAGACCCTCGCCTGCGGCACCGGCGTGGTGGCCTCGGCGATTCTGGCGGCGCTCAAGAAATACGTGGATCCGCCGGTGCTGGTCGAGACGCGCGGCGGGGAAATTCTGAAAGTTTATTTCGATGGCGCCAACGGGGCCATCGATGAAGTTTACCTGGAGGGCTCCACCAAGGTCACGTTCGAGGGCACCCTCGTCGAGCTTTGAGCCCGCAACATTCAACCAAGAGGCGGTATGTTTGAAGGATCGCTCGTCGCCATCGTCACCCCGTTCAAGGACGGACGGGTGGATGGCCAGGCGCTGAAGGAGCTCATCGAATTTCAGATCGCGGGGGGCACGCAGGGCATCGTTCCCTGCGGCACCACCGG
>CP070799.1:1397137-1399187 GCA_020343535.1 Nitrospinaceae bacterium
TGAAAGAAAACACCCGGAAAAAAAGCTGACTGATTCGGCCCCCTGAAACTTCGGCGGCGCGTAACTTAACGTCGGGATGCCGCCATTGACAAATCCACCCCGTTTAATTATATTTGAGAAACGTCAACAATTTAGGAAGGCATGTTTGCAGGGTCCACCCAAGTTTCTCCCCTTCCATCCGAATCCGGTGTTTTTTATTTACCCGGTTTGAAATTAATGAGGATTAATACGTCATGGTTGAGATGAAGGTCGAGGGCCTTACGCTGGACCCGCTCACGAACATGCCCATCATCATCCTAAAGGATTCTTCAGGAGCAAAGGCGCTTCCCATCTGGGTGGGCTATTTCGAAGCCAACGCCATCGCCCTTGAGATCGAAAAGATCACCACCCCGCGCCCGATGACGCATGACCTTATCCGCAATATGATTCAAACCATGAAAGCCGAGGTCAATCATATTCTCGTCAATGAATTGAAGGACAACACCTTCTACGCGGTGATCTCCCTGGTCTGCGGCGGCAACACATTGATGATCGACTCGCGGCCGAGCGACGCCATCGCCCTGGCGCTCAGGACCAAATCGCCGATTTATGTCGAGGAAAACGTGATCGAAGCGGCCAAAAACCTCGAGATCCCGGAATCCGACAAAAGCAAGAAAGACGAAAAGCAGCAGTGGAAGGACTGGCTGGAAAACATCAAGCCGGATGATTTCGGAAAAATCTGAGCTTTCTTGCGCCCCCCTTTGCACGATCCAACCTCCCGGCGGCGGAATCCCGCCGTTGAGTTCCGGAGGCAATGCCCCGATGAACACAGCCCGGCCCGGCAAACCGTTACACGGCAGTTTCACCCACGCGCAGCGCAGGGCCAATATCTCCCCAAGGTGAGCGGGTGAAAAACATTGCCGTTTTCTGCAAGCACACGCCTTCCGTGGACCCAAAAGTTCTCGGGCAACTGACCCGCTGGCTGCGCGAGCGCGGTCTCAACGTATGGATGGACGCCGACACCGCGGGCCTCATTGGCGAATCCTCTACGCACTCCCGGGCCGATTTGCCCCACCGGGTGGAGCTGATCGTGGTTCTCGGCGGCGACGGAACGCTTCTAAGCGTCGCCCGCCTCGCCCACACGGCGGACGTGCCCATTCTCGGGGTCAACCTGGGCAGCCTCGGCTTCCTGACGGAAATCTCTTTGGACGATCTCTACGACACGCTCAACAACGTGCTCGAAAACCGCTTCACCCTCGAGCGCCGGATGCTGCTCTCGGCCACCCTGCTTCGCGAGGGTAAGAGTGTCGGCGAGTACCACGTGTTAAATGACGTGGTTATCAACAAGGGCGCGCTCGCCCGCATCGTCAACCTGCAGGTGAAGGTCAACGGCCAGTACATGACCTCGTACCGGGCCGACGGCCTCATCATCGCCACGCCCACCGGCTCCACCGCCTATTCCCTTTCCGCCGGCGGGCCGATCATCCATCCCAGCATGCACGCCCTGGTCCTAAGCCCGATCTGCCCGTTCGACCTGGCCAACCGGCCCATCGTGGTGCCCGACCAATCCACCCTGGAGGTGGAATTGACCACGCCCAACGAGGACGTGCGCGTGACCCTCGACGGGCAGGAAGGCTGCGAGTTCCTGGCCGGCGACGTGCTGGTGGTGAAAAAAGCCGACGACTCCATCAAACTCATTCAAGCCCAGGGGAAAAATTACTACCAGCTGCTGAGAAAAAAACTACACTGGGGAAGCCGTGAGAACCCCGGCGTAAGCCCTTCCACCTGAAACCCGCAACGGGGGCCGCGGCCTCCGGGCCGCCGTTCCCCCTCCCCCCATCACCATGAACCGAAGCATCGTCGCTTGCGAAAAAAAAATCGATATCGGAAGACGGGTAATTCTATGGAACGAACGGGGGGGGTTTCGCTGCCCAAATCCGCGCGGCCGTGCGGCCTGCCGCCAGCACGACCCGGCACTCAACGACCGGCCCACTCGGCCTTTCGCCGATTACCGCATTCACGATCCCGCCCGCGCCCTTCCCGAACTGGAGCGGGCGGTGCACCAGTTGAT
>CP070799.1:1399287-1401332 GCA_020343535.1 Nitrospinaceae bacterium
GGGTGGCCAGGGCCTCACCCTCGATGTCCTCGGCGACGAGGAGCAACGGCTTACCGCCCTTGGCGATTTTTTCCAGCAGCGGCAGGAGGTCCTTCATGTTGGTGATCTTTTTCTCGTGCAGGAGGATGTAGGCATCCTCCAGCGATGCTTCCATGCGCTCCGGGTCGGTGACGAAGTAGGGGGAGAGGTAGCCACGGTCGAATTGCATGCCCTCGACGATTTCCAGCGAGGTGTCCATGCTCTTAGCTTCCTCGACGGTGATGACGCCGTCCTTGCCCACCTTGTCCATGGCTTCGGAGATGATCTCACCGATGGCCGAATCCTGGTTGGCGGAGATGGTTCCCACCTGGGCGATCTCTTTCTTGTCCTTGGTGGGTTTCGCCATTTTTCGGATCTCGGGGACGATGGCGGCAACGGCGTCCTCGATGCCGCGCTTGATGTCCATGGGGTTGGCGCCCGCGGTGACGTTCTTCATGCCTTCGCGGAAAATCGCCTGGGCGAGCACCGTGGCGGTGGTGGTGCCGTCGCCGGCGTTGTCGCTGGTCTTGCTGGCCACTTCATTGACCATCTGGGCGCCCATGTTCTCGAACGGGTCCTGGAGCTCGATCTCCTTGGCGACGGTGACGCCGTCCTTGGTGATGGTGGGCGAGCCGAATTTCTTGTCGATCACCACGTTGCGGCCCTTGGGGCCGAGGGTGATCTTGACCGTGTCCGCCAGCTGATTGACACCGGCAAGGATCTTGTGTCGCGCGTGTTCGTCGTAAATAATCTGTTTTGCCATGAAAGGTTATCTCCTTTATGAAAGTCGAGGTAATTTCGTTTATGGGTTCAGCCGGGCTCGCGGCTCGGAGGCCGCTTACTCGATAACGCCGAGGATGTCGTCTTCCCGCATCAGGAGAAAATCCTCCCCTTCGATCTTGATCTCGGTGCCGCCGTATTTGCTGTAGAGGACTTTGTCTCCCACTTTCACTTCCAGCTTGATGGGCTTGCCATCGTCACCGATTTTGCCCTTGCCCACCGCCTTGACGCGGCCTTCAATGGGTTTTTCCTTGGCGGAATCGGGAATAAAGATTCCTCCCTTCATCACTTCCTTCTCGCGAATGGGCTGAACCAGAATTCGATCCTGCAATGGTCGGATTTTCATAAACACTCCTTAAAAAGATGATAAACTTTTGTTGAACAAAATGGATTCGAGAGCCTTGAGGCGCCCCGAAACAGGAGAATATTTGTAACTCGTTGTAATATATATGGTTCAGGTTGTCCGGCCTGAATGGGAAAGCGGCTTGACAGGCCACAGGGCCATTGGCACTCGGTACCCGGGAGTGCTGACAGCTAAATAAGACCGCAAAACAGAAAAGCAAGGTGGCGGGCGAATTTTTTTTAAAAAAAACCGAAAAAACTGGTAAATCATGAAAAAACAACCATCTAGGGATATCGAGGTGTTCATCAACCCGTGTCCTGACCGGGATTACGAGATCGACATGGAATGCCCTGAATTCACCTGCCTGTGCCCGAAAACCGGCCAGCCCGATTTCGCGTCGATCTACATCACCTACGTGCCGGACCGGCTCTGCGTTGAGCTCAAGTCCCTGAAGCAGTACATGTGGTCGTTCCGCGACGAGGGGGCCTTCCACGAGAAGGTCATCAACCAGATTCTCGACGACCTCGTCGGCGCCTGCAAGCCGCGGCAAATGCGGGTCGTGGGGGAATTCAACGTGCGCGGCGGCATCTACACCTCCATCACCGCCGATTACGACAGCGGCAAGGTGGCCGGTGCGGGAAAGAAAAAGGGAAAATGACCGGAAGAGGGGAGGCGGCATGCTGACGCGCCAGGGGGAGTGCCACCAGTGCGGCGAGTGCTGCCGCACGGTGAACATCACCGCCGTGCGCGATGCAACGCTTGAACAGCACGGCAACCTGAAGGAACTCGAACTTTACCTCGGCTACCGCGGCATCCGGGTGGTGGGCGAGGACGCGGCGAACAACCGGCTTTACTACGCCATGGACATTCCGTGCAGCCAGCTCGGCAAGGACAACCGCTGCCA
>CP070799.1:1401432-1403411 GCA_020343535.1 Nitrospinaceae bacterium
CCCCTATCCGGACAAGCTAACTCCGGGCCGGTAAGAACAAAAGGCCCCTGAGACCCTGCAAGGCGTTTCATCCCCCCTTCCTTGGGATAATCGCCCAGATGGGAACTTTGGCATAGTCAACTCCGTTGTTTTATCGTAAAATCCCCTCGCCAATCCTTTGGAAAATCGAGATTTTTGCTCTCCGGAGAGCGCCGCGGCCCAACCCGCGTCACCGGCACAGGAGGCGCTCGGTTTTCTGGAGCCTTAGCCGTGCGCTCAAAAGGCGCGCACCGGAGGGAAACCCAAGCGTTCATGGGAGGGTTTCTCCACCCTTTTCCAGAGATCGGCTTTTGCTGCGGAGGGGGAGGAAACCATGATTGAGATTCAAAGTCTCGCGGTTCCGGGTGCCTCTTCGTGATGAAGAAAGCGAACCCCAGACGGCTGAAACTCACTGATGATTTCTTCCATAAAAAAAGGGGAGGCGTATTTTCGTTTGACGATTTCAAGCGCCGCCTTCCTTCTTTTTATCTGCTGCGGCCTTGTTCTGTTCGTTGCAAGCCTAAGCCTCGCCGCCGAAGAGGAGGAAGAGGAACCCCTCTTTCTCTCGGTTTACTTCAATAAAAAGAAAATCGCCGAGATCATCGAAGCCAGTGCGTTGAACGGCCGGGTGTTCGTGGATTCCGCGCAGATCGCCACCTTGCTTGAAACGCGAGTGCCCGACGGCGCCGGGCCGCGGGCCGCTATCGACGAGCTGGCGACTCTTTTTCCCGCCGAATTTGTTTTTTCCGACAAGTCGCAGACCCTCTCCATTACCGGCCGCGGCGAACTGCCGCTGGAAAAGCGTCTCGAACGCGAACGTCTGCACAAAATCCTGGACCAACGCCGCAAGCCCGAGACCGATTACCGTGAAATCCCCCTCGATTTCAAATTTTTCAGCCCGCCCATTCTAGACGTATCCACGAGCTACCAATACGACGACGAAAGCCGCTTCGTCTTCTACTCCGGCTCCGGGCTCACGGAAGCTCTGTACGGCACCCTGCGGGTGCAGGCTCAAGGCTTCGACGATGACCTTAACAACCTGCTGGTCTCGTGGGAACACGTCGAGCATAATGGGGCCTTCAAGGGCGGCGATATCTTCGCCAACTCCATCAACATGGTGGCCCGCGGCGAAGCGGGAAGGGGGTTCGTTTACTCCACCTTTCCCGTCGAGCGCACCAACCGGTTCGACAGTGAAACCATCGAAGGCCTTTTACAAACTGGCTGGGTGGTGGAGCTATACCGCAACCAGGTGCTGCTCGATTTCAGGACCGACGAAGGCACTGGCCGTTTCGTATTCGATGACGTTCCCCTGCTCTTCGGCGAAAACGAAATCCTCCTCAAATTTTATGGGCCACAGGGGCAGTTGCGCGAGGAGCGGCGCCAGGTCTTCATCGGCGGGGCGATGGTGCCTCCCGGCGAAACCTGGGCGAAGCTCAGCGTGATGGAGCAGGGGGAAAACCTTTTTCTCGGGCGAGACCCCTCCACCCGGAATAACATCCGGGGTATGCGGGTGACCGGCGAGTTGTTTCATGGTCTCACCCAGAACCTCACCCTCAGCACCTCGGTCTCCACCCTCAACGACCAGATGAGAGACCGCAGGATCTACGGCTTACTGAGCTTGAGAGGGGCCTACCTCGGTGCCTCAGAAAGTCTCACCCTACTCACAGACGACCAGGGCGGCCACGCGTTCGAGGTGGCCTTTCAACGTAATATATTCGATGCGTCGGTGCGCTATTCCCACGTGGAATTTTTCGATCTGGTGACGGAACTGGAACGCGATCTGTCGCGCCGCGACACCCTTAAAATCGACGGCTATTTCGACACCATATCACTGGGGGCCGAGGTCGAACGCCAAACCACGCGCCGCGGCATCACCCTGTACGATTTGGTGGGCCGCGTGTCCGGCCGCCTCGGCGGCATGTGGATAACCAACCGGATGAAAGCCATCGTGGTGTCCAAAA
>CP070799.1:1403511-1405443 GCA_020343535.1 Nitrospinaceae bacterium
GCCTCGGGCCAGTAGAATTTCTCCTGCCCCCAGCCTTCCTTGCCGAATTCGAGCAGGAAGTCGGTGTCGGGGTCGAATTTCTGAATGCGGTGGCAGCCGGTGTCGGCCACCCAGATGTTGTTGTTCACGTCCACCGCGACCGCGCCGGGAGTTTTGAATTCACCCTCGTTGTAGGGGGCGCGCGTGCCGCCGGAGCGGCCAAACGTACTGAGAAATTTTCCGTTGCCGTCGAATTTTTGGATACGGTCGTTGCCCGAATCGGCGACCCAGACAAAAAGCTTGGAATGATCGACCTTTATTTTTTGCGGAAGTTCTTCGGGCCGGTGCTCCGCGGGCTCCATGAGCTCCACCGCGCTCGAAGTCTCCTCCGCGGTCAGGGCGTCATCTTTGTTTTCTTCAGCCATAACTTCATTTTCTGCCGCGCTTGAAAGTGGCGTTCAGGTGCAGGGTTTATTGAGGAAGACAGCAATAGATGGGCAAACGGGAGACGTTCCTCGCCCGCCCCAAGCGGAGGAAGAAACCTAAGGCGGGATACCGGCACGCGGCTACCCGGGGCCGCCGCGAACCGGGAATGGCCGCGCCATCCGCCCGCTTCCTTGCTCAAGGGCTCTGGCGCTTTTATTTCACCATGAAAGCTTTACAGTCCAGCACCTGGTACTCGAAGTCGCAAGCCTTCTGCAGCTCTTCCAGCCGCTCGTTCCAGTTTGTCTTGAAATTGTCGAGGTTTTCCGATTTGGGTTTCTTCTTCATCAGCCCCACTTCCTTATACAGAGGCTTGACGAGGTTCTTGTGGATCATCTGAATCGTGTTGCGAAGCTTGATGATGCAATCCTTGGTCACAAGTTCGCGGGTCACGCCGTCCACCTTTTCCAGCAGGCGGAGAAAGGATTGGATCGCCGTGATCTGGGCCGTATAGCTTTCCGCCAGCTGGTGGTTGTATTTCAACCCGCAGTCGATGTATGCCGCCATCAGGTAGACGCCCACGTGGTGGTCGAACTGGACGGAAAGGGAGATCAGCTTTTGAAGGTAATCAACCTCGCGAAGATCCTCTTCCTCCTCTTCGCCTTCCTCGAGCTCCTGAGCGGCCTTTTCCTTCTCCTTCATCAACTCCTGCTTGATTTTCTCGAGCTCGCTTAAATCGGCGAGGGAATCGGTATCCTTCGCTTCTGCCGGAGACGCCGTATTTGCGGTGTCCTCGGTTTCTTCAGGATTTTGGGTATCTACTTTCGGGTCGCTCAAGGGACCACCTCCTGTGAAAACACTTATAATTATTGCAATAAAATCAATACGTTTTGCAAAGCTTTTGGGATTGGGTAAAAGTATAATCTTTTACAGGCGAGAGTGTCAAGACATTATCCTCCCGATTTTACAAGGCTTAAGCTGTTTCGCTGGAGGCCGTTTTCGACCACCCCGCGCTCCCGGGCGCCGGTTGAAATGGTTCGTTGACAGGGTCCCTGACGAGCGTTTATGCTTGATTCATCCACAGGAGTTTCTTTTTGATTTATAAAGAGGCCTGCCTAACACACCTTTGAACCGAGTGGCCATGAAAACAGCACTCGTATTTCCGCCGCAATGGTTTCCCAGCCAGCCTTACCTGGCGTTGCCCACGCTCAAGGGCTACCTCGAGGCCCGCGGCCACGAGGTCGACCAGTTCGATTTCAATATCGAAAGTTACGACCTGTTCCTGTCGCGCGCCTATCTGGAACGGGCGGTGGAAAAAGTCCGCCGCCGGCTTGCCAGCCCTGCCTATACCGTGGACGAGCGGGAGGCGCACGAAGTGTACCGGCAGATTCTTGCCGACGAGGGTTTCCTGGAGTCCATCCTTGAGGAGGTGGAAGACGCCAAGAGCGTGCTGCGCGACGAGAAGCGGTTTTTCCAGTTCGCCGAGTACAAGCGGGCATACACCACCCTGAAAATCGCCATGAAGCTTGT
>CP070799.1:1405543-1407472 GCA_020343535.1 Nitrospinaceae bacterium
CAGCTGGAAGATCAGCGGTTCCGGCGCGCCGCAGAACGCCCTGATCTTCATCGAGACAGGCTCGAACGGCACGCGGGGCCGCCTCAAGATCACCGGCGCCCCCTCCCCGTGGACGGTCAGCATCATCTCCACCGGATTCATCGACCTCGGCGGTAACGCCACCATTTTGAACTACAGGAACCCGGCGTTTGGGAAAAGCATCCAGGATCTGCTGTTCATGACAGGAACCGATTTCAAGGCGGACGGCGGAGTCAAAATCGGCCCGGCGAACACGTACGACCCCGGCTACATCGCGACGCTCGACCAGGTGGACCTGGGCGGCAATGTCGAGATCGACGGCTGGATCCACGCTGCCGATCAGAAAGCCTCACCCTCCAGCGACCCCGACGGCCTGCTCGATCAAAACATGGTCAGCGGCGACTTCAAACTTCAATACGAAGGGGGGCTGGGTTCCATTTTCCCCGGTAAGGTGAAGATCCTGTCGTGGAGGGAAGTCTCGGGCGTGTCCTGATGAGCTTGCCAGGAAGAGCGCCCGTCATCGACTTGTATCCAACAAGGAGTCCGCAACTCGGGGAATTTGAGCGATGATGTCACGAATCTACAGCGGCGCGGTTCTCGGCGTCGACGGCTACCTCGTCGAATGCGAGGTGAATTAGGCTGAGGATATATTTTTAAATCTATTTATATCAAGTAGTTATATGGGAAGGGCTACGTTAACCTAGCGCTTGGGTAGCGCTATGGGTAGCGTTTCGAGGAAAAAGGCTCGGTTTATACCGTCGATTCGCCAAGTCCGGCGTTAGCTTCGGCCCAAGCAACCTGAGAAAAAACTTTAAAGTCCGCTTTCGGCCAAAAGCGGACATTCGGTTAAGCAAAGTTTCGTAGAGAGTACCTCTTAGCTTTTTACCTCATTCGGGTTAGTTTCCGCTCAGGAGGGGGGCATTCAATAATACTTCAGCCTTTTTCTTAGTTCCTCCGGATTATAGAGGGCATCCTCAATATCTCGCAGGGTCGCCTTGATACAACCATCAGGAATTAAAGCTGAAGACTTAACATCATTTCTTAATTCATTGGCAAAAGCATGCCGACAAGTATCGCTCGAATGAGTGATGTAATGCATTCCATCCTTATAGAAAATCATAAGAGTCACAGGGTTGGTTGTTGAAAAGGGGTATTTGCAGGTAATTTCTTTTGTTCCTGTTTCAAGAGAATTGTCAACCGACACGGTGCGAATAGGCCCGGCACTGTTTGGCGTCAGCCGAAAGTGGACCATTTGAAGTAAAAAGCTAAGAGATACTTTCTGTTAAACTTTCCTTGGTCGAATGTCCGCTTTTGGCCGAAAGCGGTCTTTCGGGATTCGAGAATTTCTAATAATTTCTGTCTGGCCGGAAGGCGACTATTCCAATTTAATAATCTTCCCATTCTCGCCTCTGTTTTGCGGCATAGTCTCTCAGTTCATTGATCGTCATTCCTGTCCCTGGTTTCTCAGGTGGCAGAGGAACCTGGCCCGGCCTCATCTCGGAAAGCATCCGGCCAAGTAGTGAAAGAACGTCCAATCTTCATATCTATCTCCCTCTCATACTTTAACAGTATTCCAGACTCATACTTTCCTCTTCGTCGCAGCAAATCCCACCTTACTGCGCTCTTAGCATTGCCTAGCCTGTTTCTCGGCCAAACCACGGCTCAGAGCCAAACAGCTGGTAGGTCGGCCCCAATTTCCCAGGAGGAAAACAATGAGAATTGCTATTGTCGCACTGCTGGTTGCTGTAGCTGTCGGGGGATGCTCGAAGAATTACCAACTAAGCGAGGAGGTGGAGAAGTCCAAAGCAGCCTACAAGACCTGCTTGGCAAACAATCCCTTTGCCCCTTCCCCCTGCGCGGCCCTGAAGGCCACTTATGAGGCCAACGAAAAGGCTTTGAAAACCACGCCGC
>CP070799.1:1407572-1409447 GCA_020343535.1 Nitrospinaceae bacterium
CGGCATGACCTCCGGCACTTCCAACTGCGGCGATCACGGCCTCCTCAACCTGAGCAAGGAGCGGGAGATCTTTGTCGAGCAGAATTACGCCAGCCTGGTGAAGGAAATGGCCGTGGGAGAGGGGGAGAATCTCTCCACCCTGGCGAGCTTGTACGGTTGCGAAAGCGATTCGTATTCCGACTTCGGGGCACTGACGCAGGATAAGTTCGACGTGCTCATCTACAGCGACGAGACCACTCCCAGGGATTTGCTCGCGCTGCTCGATGGGGAGCTGGTCGAGCATCCGCAGTTGTCGCAGACCTGCCGGTCGGTGACGAAATAAACTGATTCATTTTAGAAGGGCGCCGGCCCGCCCGGGCCGGTGCCCTTTGTTTCCCCGGCGATGCGGGTGTCTTTCTTTCAACGCTTTCTGATCTTTCTCTTCTGCATTTTTTCCTCCCAGCATGCGGCGGCGGCCATCCCCGTGGTCGACGCGGCGTACCGCGACAGCCTCATTCAACAGGCGGCCGAGCTCAAGCTTCACGAACAACGGTTCTGGCATCTCCTGCTGAAATACAATCAAACCCCGCTCGGCGGCTTCGAAAGCGAAGCCGATGGCATGGCGTTTTTCAATTCACCGGAGGGTAAAACCGACCCGGCGAAAGAACTGGCGGCGACGCTTTCGAGCTTTTTCACCGATTCCGCCAGCCTAGGTAAAGGCCAGGAACACCCACAATGCGATTTTCCCGCACGCTACAAGTGGCTAAACCGGCATTTGAAGTTCGATCCCGATCACCTGCCCCGGCAAGCCTGCGACCGTCTTGAGCGTTGGCGAGCCATCCTCGATCCGGCGGGGGTGACGGTGGTGTTCGCCTCGCACTTTTTGAATAATCCGGCGTCGATGTTCGGGCATACGCTGCTCCGGGTTGACAGCAAGCGCAGCGGCGGCGATAAAAAACTGTTGAACTACGGCGCCAACTACGCCGCCAAGCCCGATACCGAAAACGCCGTTCTCTACGCCCTCAAGGGCCTGGTGGGTCTCTTTCAGGGGCAATTCACGATTTTTCCCTATTACACCAAGGTGCAGGAGTACAACAACTGGGAGAGCCGTGACCTTTGGGAGTATGAACTGAATTTTACCGAGGACCAGCTCGACACCCTGTTGCTCCACTTGTGGGAGCTGGGGGGCACGTTTTTCCAATACTATTATTTTCAGGAGAATTGCTCGTATCACATTCTATCCCTCCTGGAGGTGGCCAACCCGGATCTTCATCTGCGCGAGCAGTTCTTCTTCTCCGTCATCCCGGCGGACACGGTGAAAGCGTTGATCCCCGAGGAGGGGCTGGTAAAAAAAGTGGTCTACCGGCCTGCGGTCTTAAGCCAGATGAACCAGAAGCGTGCGCAAATGAGCGAGGAGGAAAAACGGGTGCTCGCCGCTGTCGTGACCGACCCGGAGCTGATCGAGAAGGTGGCATTCCAGGCCCGGCCAGTGGAATCGCAAGCGCTGATCCTTGATGCCTATCTCGACTATCTGCAATACAAGAGCATGCAGGCGAAGAGCGGCGGCGGCCCCGCCGGTCTGTCGAGGTCGGTGCTGCTTGCAAGAAGCCGCCTCAACCATGTTCGTGAAAGCGGGCCGGCGGCCACATTTTCTACCCCGCCGCACCTGGGCCACGGGGCGGACCGCCTGCGCATCGGCCTCGGCCACAACGAACACGAATTGTTTCAGGAAATTGCCTATCGGCCCGCCTATCACGATCTGTTGGCGAAAGACATCGGATACGCCAGGGATTCCGAAATCATATTTCTGGATTTCAGGTTTCGATATTATGACGAGACGGATCGATTCACTCTCGACCGGGCGGAGTTGCTCGGCATCACCTCTCTTAACGCCTA
>CP070799.1:1409547-1411406 GCA_020343535.1 Nitrospinaceae bacterium
TCAGTATTGACCTTGCTGGCGGTGGCTGTGGCTCCGTATTTCAGTCCGATGGAAAAGGGATACCCGAAGCACCGGCGCGGCTCACCGCCCTCTTCTCCAATGCACTCATCCCCGCAGGCCACCGAACGACCTCTCCCCGCCGAGACTATCGAAGAGCCACAAGATTCCTCTGCGCTGGAGCCACCACCCTCCTCAGCAGACCGCGATTTCCGGGCTGCGGATAGGGAGCCGTCCATCAAACCCCCTGCCGAGAACAGGCCCGAGCCATTGCCACACGCCAACGGGATTGCGGGCGCCGACGAACCGGCCCATGCGCCGAAGGAAAATTTCATTCGCGGAGGCATGACGCTCAGGGAATACGAGGATGCCACCGGGATGGCCTACCCAGAGCTTTTGCGGGCGCTCGGTGTGCCTGTCGATACCGATGCGGAAGAAAAACTCGGCCGTCTGGGAAAACAATACGGGTTTACCATGCACGAGGTGAGGCGAATTGCCCGGGACCAGGGAGGCGGCTGATGCGGTGGTGGAGAGGCCCGAATCAGGAGGAAATCGCGCTATTTTTGTAGCCGATCTCCAGAATGGTCTGGGCGAGACCCTCGAAGTCCACGGGCTGTGGAAAAAAACGATGAACGCCATGCCGGAGCGCATTCTCCAAGGTTTTCCGGTCGCCGGGGTGAGCGAGCATGATGAAGGGAATGTTTTCGTAGGCGTGGTGCTTTTTGACCAGTTGCAGCAGTTCAGCGCCGCTCATTTCCCGGCGCTTCCAGCTGGAGATGATGAGATCCACATGGCCGCATTTCAGATAGTCGAGGGAACAGCGGCCGTTGATGGCCATTTCGATGGATTTAAAACCGCGTCTTTTCAGGCCATCTAGAATACTCAGGGTGTAAAGGGAACCGTCATCCACGAGGAGAATCTTGATCTCCTTGGCAGATTCTGGTTTTTTTTCCTTCGGGGTTGCCATGCCTTCAATCTCCGCCTTTTCCCGCTCCTCCGCCGGTATTGATCGGAGAGATGGGAAGGCCCGCGTGATCCTTGCCGCAGAAAGAATAGCTTCCCGAGGGTTACATTTGTGTCAAGCTCGGGTCACAATTTCCTAAAATCTTTGCAAGCCATTGAGCCGGACCGCCTGCGCAAGAGGGCAAAAGCGGTGGTCATGCTATTGCCGATCGCGGGGAAAGAGCGGTCTAATTTGGGGACCGGAACCTGCCGAGAGATGAGGCGACGCAGCGAGAATAGAAGTAGGGTTGAGAAAGAAGGTGCGGTTGTCCGGCAAGTAGGAGAGAACCGTGCTTGACGGCAAGCGGGTCGTACGAAGTCCGGGAGGCGGGCGTTTCGGCGGCCAGCGGAGCAGGATCTTTATCCGGTCCTGCTTGCGGCGCGGGCGCCGATTTTTGTTTTTTGGCCAGTGACCGTAAATAGGGGCCGGTGCCTAGGGTCACCCGCTGGATTTTTTTCACGGCCACCGCCGTTGTTTCCTCCCTGTCTGGCCGGAAAGATGCCGGCAGGGACGGTTGCGTGAAAGCGAGCGGTTCCGGCGATTCGGAGATGGCCGGCGGTGCTTCATGCGCCACTGAAACCGACTCGGGTTTTGGCTCCACGCGAGGTTCCGGATTTTTCTCAGACGAAGGGAGGAGGCGCTTGAGCGAAGTGAGGGAGTTTTGCAAAAATGATCGCGCGGGACTCAGAAATGAAGGCCTGCCTCTGCGCGGCACAGACAGATGGGGACGATTTCTGGACTTGGATTCGAAAAATCGGCTCAGGTGTAGCGTCGATAGAAAAAGCAAGCCCGCCGAAATAAGAATCCCGATGAAGGTGAACGCGATTGAAATGAGCAGAACATTGATTAATTTCATGGG
>CP070799.1:1411506-1413347 GCA_020343535.1 Nitrospinaceae bacterium
CACGCGGGGCTTCGCCGGGTCCAGGGTCAGGGCGCGGATGTCCTGGCTGAACAACCCCTGCTTGAGATCCGTCCATGAGCCGCCGCCGTTGTCGCTACGGAACAAACCGTGGGCTGTACCGGCATAAAAAGTTCCCTTCCGGCTCGCGGCAAGGGCCTGAATGGCGGGCTCCTGGCTATCGATCACGAAATATTTTTCCGGCAGGAAACGCCCATTCACTACTTTTCCGCTCAAGCCCAGGTTGTCGTAATGCATGAGCAGAATCCCCGTCACCGCGAGAATGATGAAGAAGACGGCGGAGATGAGGCCGATGACCTGATGCAGTTTGCGCGCGTGCTTAAATTGCCGGATGTTCAAGAGAGGGCCTTTTTCTGGCTGGGCGTGAAGCCTGCGCGGCCGAGCTTTTCAAATTCGTCCAGCAAATCGTTTTCCACATGCTCGACGTGGGCGAACAGTTCGTGCACCTTTTCATCGATTTCCTTGAGGTGCTCTGAGAGTTCCTTGAGGTCCTGGTCGCGGGTATCCTTGAGGAAGATTTCACAGCGCTTCGCGTGGTGAGAGATGTGTTCCACCAGGTCGTGCACCGCGGTAATGTTCACCTGCAACTGCGAGGTCTCTTCCTTTAAGTGTTGCTGCTCGACCTCGGGCTGGATGCCGAAGGTATAAATGAGAGCGCCCACATACGCCAAAAGCAGGATGCCCTGGCCGATGAACGTTTCCCAAGTGGGGTAGATGCCCATCCACGACACCGTCGGCAAGAACTCCGCGGGCGTCATCGACAGTTGTTCTCCCATCTGTAATTCGTGGAGGCCCTTGCCCATGAACGTGAACGCCATGAAATAGAGAAACACGCTGGTGAAGGCGAAGAACCATTTGATGGGAATGCGAATCCCTACCTGATTGATGAGATAATACACTGCCGCAAGGATCAGGCAGCCGGCGAGAAATCCGGGCAGGATGCCGCCGGAGGCGCCCTCCGCGTAAAGGTAGAGCGCCTTGTAGAACAGCACCGTCTCAAACCCCTCGCGGTAAACCGAAAAGAACGCCACCGCCCCGAGAGCCAGCGTGCTGCCGGTAGTAACCGCCGTTTTCATTTTTCGGGTGATGTAGTCCTGCCATTTCTGCGCCTCGATTTTCGATACCAGCCAGTAGCTGACCCAGAACAGAACCAACACCGCTATCAGCATGATCCAACCTTCGAGAATCTCCTGGCTCGCCATGCTCACCTTGAACACCTCGTGTAGCAGGTAGGCAGTCAGAAAACTGCCGGCGATGCCCGCGGTCACGCCGTAATAAATGGATTTGAGCTTGTCCTGATTGCGCGATTTCCGAAGAAAGGCGATGAGCGCCGCGACGATGAGGATGGCCTCGAAGCCCTCGCGCACGATGATTGAGAGCGACTGCAGGAACAGCCCGGCGAAGCCGATCTTTTCCTTGAGGATCTCCTCGGCCCGGTTGAGGTCGGCGATCATGCCGGCATGAATTTTCGAAACCAGGTCGAGCGCCGCGCCGCGTTTGATCTCCGCGCGGTAGCGGCTGAACATCGACTCCAGGCGAAGGCCGAGGTCTTTATTTTTGTTGATGAGACCCGATTCAATTTTTTCATAAGTCAGGTAGGCGTCGAAAGCGATCTCCGCCGCTTCATCGGTGTGATTGTCCTTGAAGGCCGTGAGGCTGCGGTCGAGCTGGGCGCGGATATCGTTCAGAGTTTCCTCGGCCTTATGCCCGCCTCCGTTTTGCTTCGCCGAGGCCGTCAACCCCGCCTCGATCAGTGGCAGCTTGACATTGCTGTTGGAAAACGTACGGATGTAGTAAGTGACGTCCCATATCTCCGGTTCGGT
>CP070799.1:1413447-1415288 GCA_020343535.1 Nitrospinaceae bacterium
GCCGATCCCGGAATTAATGGGATGCTCTTGAACCATTTTTAAAAACCCTTTTTGGGGAGGCTTCACTTTGAAAGTCACCAAGTATTTTCATCGATCCGTTTCAATGGAAATCATCGCGCGGCTCGTGCTCGTCGTTATGTTGTGGACACCCGTGCCCGTGCTGGCGGCGGAAGACACCCCGCCCGCCGAGCCTCAGGTCACGGTGGACACCTACGAAAAACTAAAAACCTTTTCCGAGATTCTTTCCCTAGTGGAAGGCAATTACGTTGAGGACGTCAACGTTGACGATTTGATCGACGGGGCGATTCGCGGCATGGTCAAGGCGCTCGATCCACATACCAGCTACCTGCCGCCGAAATCCTTCAAGGAAATGATGGTGGACACCAGCGGCAAGTTCGGCGGCCTGGGCATCGAAATCAGCATGCGCAAGGGCATGCTGACCGTGGTGTCGCCCATCGAGGGCACCCCCGCCGACGAGGCGGGAATTCTGGCCGGCGACAAGATCATCAAGATCGAGGACGAGTCCACCCTCGACATGTCGCTTTCCGACGCGGTGGCCCGCCTGCGTGGCAACGTGGGCACGCCGATCAACATTACCATCTTCCGCGATTCCCTGGAACAACCGAAAGAGGTACGCATCGTCCGCGACATCATCAAAGTGCGCAGCGTGCAGTCGAAGATCTATCGGGGAGATATCGGGTACGTGAAGATCAGGAGTTTTTCCAAGACCACCAGCGAGGACCTCGATAATGCGCTGGCCGACCTTGAAAAGAAGAACATCACTAAACTGGTGCTCGACGTTCGCAACAATCCAGGCGGCCTGCTCAACCAGGCGGTGGAAGTGACGGATCGATTTCTCGACCGCGAAAGCCTGATCGTCTACACCAAGGGGCGCAATGAAGAGCAGAACATGCGCTTCACAACGCACGACAAGGTTAAGCGCGCCACCTATCCGATGATCGTATTGGTCAACGGTGGCAGCGCAAGCGCTTCGGAGATCGTCGCCGGCGCCCTGCAGGACCTGGGCCGGGCGGTGATCCTCGGCACCAACAGTTTCGGCAAGGGGTCGGTGCAGACCATCATCCCGCTCAGCGACGGGTCCGCCCTGCGTTTGACGACGGCGCGCTATTACACCCCAAGCGGCCGGGTGATTCAGGAAAACGGCATCAAGCCCGATATCGTGGTGGAGATGCCGCTGGCCAGCGAAGCCGACGATGAAGGTGAAGAGGCCGAAGGCGAAAAGGAACCCGCTGAAAAACAGCGCCTGCGCAAATTTCTCCGTGAGAGGGATTTGAAAAAGCACCTCAAGGGCAAGGAAAGCATCGAACTTCCCGACGGCGAGGACAAGGCCGGAGGGGCCGTGGATGAAAAAGCCCGCGCCCTTGAAGCCTCCCTGGAGGAGGACCTGCGCAAGGACCTTCAATTGCAGCAGGCAGTGGCGCTGCTCTCCGGCTGGGACGTCATGAACAAGACCATCAAGGGGTCCTCCAGCAAGGTTCCCGCGGCGGGCGACCAAGTCACGATGAGCCGTTGAGGGCGGTTTGCTGGTGATGCTTGTTCTTGGCATAGAAACCTCCTGCGACGAGACCGCCGCGGCCGTGCTCCACGATGGCAGGGAGATTCTTTCCAATGTCATCGCCGACCAGTCGGCGGTTCATTCCCGCTATGGCGGAGTGGTGCCCGAGCTTGCGGGGCGCGTCCACGTCGAGAAGATCGGCGAGGTGATCGAGCGGGCGCTGAGCGAGGCCGGAGTGAGCGCGAGCGACCTGGACCTGGTTGCCGTCACGCGCGGGCCGGGTCTCATGAGTTCCTTGCTCGTCGGGCTCAATGTCGCCAAGGGG
>CP070799.1:1415388-1417215 GCA_020343535.1 Nitrospinaceae bacterium
GATGCCCATAAGCCTCTGCCGCTCATTGTCGTCCTGCACGGCGCGGGGTCGAGCGGCGCCTCCATCCTCCCCACCTGGGTGGAACGGCTGAACGGCGAATTCATTGTCGCCTGCCCCTCGTACCCGATGGGCGCGTGGTGGGCGAAAAACGCCGAAAAACTCGTGCTCGAGGTCATCCGGCAAATACGGGCGGATTATCCGGTGGACCCCTCGCGGGTGTTTCTAGCCGGGCTGTCCAACGGCGCCATCGGCACCTACATGATCGGCATGTTTTATCCCGACCTGTTCGCGGGCCTCATTCCCATCGCCGGCGCCATCACGCCGCGCTACATGCATTTTCTCGTGAACCTGAACAACACGCCGCTCTATACCATTCAAGGCATTCACGATCCGATCTTCCCCATCATGCTGTCGCGCCGCGTCAACAAGATTTTGTCCGACCTGAATTATCCCGCCGTTTACCGCGAGCATGAAGAGAAGGGTCTCGCCCACGGCGGTCACTTTTTGCCCGCAACAGAGATCCCCGCCATGACGGCCTGGATAAAAAAACAGGCCCGCGACCCGCTTCCGGAAAAGGTGCGTCTGACGCGCGAGGCCAACCACCTCGGGCAGGTGCACTGGCTGCGCCTGTCTCGCGGGGGGAACCTCGCCGCCCTCGAACTGCCCGGCCCCGAAGGCGGACCCGTGAACGTGAGGGACGGCAAGATCGCTACCCTGTTCGCGGCGCGCAAAGCGGGCAACCGCTTCGAGATCAGCGGCAAGAATCTCATCGAGTTCGAGCTCTACCTAAATGCCGGCATGGTGGATTTCGACGAGCCCGTTTCGGTGACCACGCAGGAAATCATCGACCAGGGCGGCCGCCTCCTGCACGCGGAAAAAGTGCTCCGCTTTCAGCAGAGGGTGGACAGGGACCTGGAGGTTCTTCTGCGCGGGTTCAAGGAACACCGCGATCCAGATCGGCTGTACGACGCGCGGGTGACCATCTCCATGGAAAAAACCCTGGCGCGCTATTCCGGCCCATGAATTCTGACGCCTTGATTCCACCGGCCGACGAGACCCCGCTTCTTAAAAGCTCCACCGCCCTGCTCGGCTGGCCGCGCATCCAAAGCGCCCTCGCCCACAACGCCTCATCGCCACTCACCGGGGAACAATGCCTGCGCCTGGCGCCGGAGACGGACCTCGCCGCCGCCCACGAGCGGCTGGAGGAAACCGCCGAGATGGTCTCCTGGCTCGAGTCCGGCGAGACGGTTCCCCTCGAAACCTTCGCCGACCTCCGCCCCACGCTTAAAAGCGCGCGCGAGAAACAGATTCTGGAACCAGGAGATGCCCTTCAGGTCATCCGCCTGCTCCGCCTCTGCCGTGCGCTCTCCCGCGCCACGGACAAGATGCCCGGCCGCCCCGGCCTCCGCGCCATCGGCCTTCGGCTCGACCCATTGCCTGAACTCCTCAAGGAACTCACCACCTGCATCAGCGACGAGGGGGAAATCCGCGGGAACGCCACCCCCCAGCTCCGGCAGGCCCTGCGCGAGACGCAAGCGGCGAAGCAGGCTCTCGAGACCCAGGTCGCCCGGCTCATGGCCCGCCCGGCGGTCCGCGATGCCCTCCAGGACAACTACTTCACCGAGCGGGAGGAACGCATTGTCTTGCCCATACGGGCCGACCATAAATCGCAGATCCAGGGCATCGTCCACGACAGCTCAGGCAGCGGACAAACGCTGTTCATGGAACCCGCTGAAATCATCCCGCACAACAATCAGCTCAAAATCAGCACCCTCCAGGTGGAACGGGAAAAGGCGCGCATCCTGCAAATGCTCGCGGGCCGGATTC
>CP070799.1:1417315-1419132 GCA_020343535.1 Nitrospinaceae bacterium
CTCTATTCAGGTTCTGGGGGATCTGGGCATAGTCGGGGGCATCATCTATACCACCGGCGGCATCCACAGCCCCTTCTCTTTCCTTTTTCTGTTCGTCATCATCGCCACCAGTGTGGTTCTTTCCCGCACGGCCTGCTATCTCGTAGCCTCGGGAGCCAGCATCATCTACGGCCTGCTCATCGACCTCGAATACTTCAACGTTATCTACCCGATCTATCTGTTTCAGGAAACCAACGTCTCCTTCGAAAGCGGATATGTTTTCTATATTATTTTTCTGAATATTGCTTCCTTTTATTCCGTGGCGTATTTGAGCAGTATCCTATCCAACCGCCTGCGTGTTATGCGGGAAGAACTGGCCATGGCCAGCATGGACCTCAGGGAGCTCCAGGCGTTTCACAGCAGCGTGGTGCAGGACATGGGCAACGGTTTGCTGACGACGGACCTTGAGGGAAGAATCACTTCACTCAACCAGGCGGCGGAGGATATCACCGGATATCCCATAGATGCTTGTCTGGGCGAATTTGCAGGTAATATTCTCGATCTCCCGAGTTTTCGGAAATTTTTAAAAGATCCCACCTCCGGCCGCCTGCCCATGGAAATCGAAGACGGCTGCAATCGTCAAGATGGTAAAAGAATCATCGTCCGAATGAAAGTCAGCCGTTTCACGGGTCACGGTGTTCCCGTCAAAGGTTACATATGCGTGTTTGAAGACCTGACGGAGGTGAAGGAAATCCAGGAAAAATATTATCAAGCGCAGCAGCTCGCCGCCGTCGGACGGTTCAGTGCCGGCCTCGCCCATGAAATCCGAAATCCCCTCGCATCGCTCAGCGGTTCGATTCAGGTGCTGAGCAAGGGACTCGTGCTCACCGATTCCTACCGCAAGCTGATGGAAATCGTCCTCAAGGAGGCGGACCGACTGAACGTTATCCTCACGGAATTTCTTAACTATTCCCAGCCTAGGAGAAATCAGAAAGCCTATGTGGATCTAACCCAAATCGTCCAGGATCGTCTCACTCTGCTCAAAAACAGCGAGGAATACCACCCCTCGATAAAAATTAATTACGAATCCACCGCAGACCATGTCATCATCGATGCGGATGAAGAGCAGATTAAGCAACTGGTCTGGAACCTTTGCCTCAACGCCCTTCAGGCCATGCCCAAAGGCGGCGAGTTGACTGTCGCTCTTGAGAAGGACGGCGATGAAAAAATGGGGGAGAATCCCATGGTCCAGCTCACCGTGAGGGATCAGGGTCGCGGTATCCCCGGGGATCAACTGGAAAAGGTTTTCGATCCCTTTTATACCACCAAGGCTAATGGTGTTGGCCTTGGGCTTGCCAATGTATACCAGATCGTCCAACAAAGCGGCGGCAGCATCAACGTGGAAAGCGAGGAGGATCAGGGGACCCGCTTCATCATTGAATTTCCACCGGCGGACCGGCAACAGCAAAACCATTACAGCGCGGCGGAATAAACCTGGTCCCCCCGGGTACTCGCGGCGAAGCAGAAAATAATGCCACCATCACAATACATTGTTCTGACCCATGGCGGAGCCGGCTCCGACCCGGCTTTCAAGGACGGAACCGATCGAGCCGCACAAGCCTGCTTAAACCACTTGAAGACCGGCACGCCCCTCATCGATGCTGTGTGCCACGCGGTATCCCTGCTTGAAGGCGATACGCGTTTTAACGCGGGACTGGGCTCACACCCCCGCTCCGACGGGTCCGTTCAAATGGACGCGGCGGTCATGGACGATCAAGAGAATTTCGGGGCTGTGGCAGCTCTCGAAGGCTATGCCAACGCCATTCACATCGCCCGCG
>CP070799.1:1419232-1421040 GCA_020343535.1 Nitrospinaceae bacterium
GGCGGCGTCTCTGTCATAGAAATTATGACAACCTATTCATGCTTTGGATTATATCCAGGAGCGAAGCGATATGTTAAAAGGGGCAAAATCGTCTTTCCTTCTAAAGAGGCCCCGCCATGCTGTTCATCACAAACCGCGTTCCTAAAGAACCCATTGCACTAAAAGAAAACCGGTCCATCAGTTTCGATGTGGACAACAATTCGGTATCCAACTCGGTTTATTTTTGCCAAAGAAAAGGCAAAAATAATTATGTGGAGGTTGGCAGCAAGAACTTTCTGCGAGCCATCAAGAAAAAGAATAAAAAAGAGGTGCTTCTGTACATTCACGGGTTTTCCAACCTGCCCGAGCCTGACATCTTTCCAAGAGCCCAGACGCTGCAGACCCTGTTCAACAAGAAATCCCCTGGGTTGATCGAAGTCATCCCCCTGATCTGGCCCTGCGACAGCGATTTCGGCATCATCAAGGATTATTGGGACGACCAGAAATCCGCGGATAAAAGCAGCTATGCCTTTGCCCGCGTTCTTGAGAAATTTATGCAGTGGCGCAACGACACGAAGGAAAACCCGGAAGACGATCCATGCCTGAAAAGAATCAACGTGCTCGCTCACTCCATGGGCAACCGCGTGCTTCGTGAAACCCTGCGCGCGTGGGACAGGTACGACTTGGCCAGCGGCGTGCCCATGCTGTTTCGCAACACCTTTCTGGTGGCCGCCGACATCGTCAACGAATTCCTCGAACCGGGAAACTCCGGGGAACTGATAAGCCACGCCTCAAGGAACGTGGTGGTATATTTCGCCTCGGACGACCTGGCATTAAGAGCGAGCAAGGTTTCCAACCTGAAGAATAAAGTGGCTTCCCGGCGTCTGGGGCACACCGGCCCAGAGGACATTAGCAAGGCCCCGAAGAACGTCTTCGCCATTGACTGCGACAACTTCAACACCCGGTACGACGAGCCCAAGGGACACAGCTATTTCCTAAATGACGACAAGGGCAAGCCCGGCGCGGTATTCAACCATATCCATAAAACCATCACCAAAACCCGGGTAATCCGTGGTGATGAATTCCCGAGAACGTTTGTGCTGTAGTTAACGCATTTATCAATAAACAGCATCATCCAATAAGGGGGCGTTTTTCCCATTTTCCCAGCAGCCTATCGTCAAGGGGATGCTGATTTCTTTCAGCGGGTATGGCGGGATGGTCCTTTATGGGTATTTAATGATGTCCAATTTTTAGGTGATTGGCGAAAGGCAACCGTTCTCTACTGAGAGCCCATTACTTTTTCTGGCAAAAAGGGGTGGCCTTCTGCCCGCAGGGGCAAGGCCGAGTCAATCCTCCTGCCTAGCGGCTTCGGGCACGTCGGACAGTTTGAAGGAGAATTTGACCGAGACAAACAGCCAGCCCATGAGGCCGATGACAATTTCGCGCGCGCGTTTCAGCATGGTGAACGCGAGGCCGAGCCCGCCGTCAAGGTGGAGCACCTGAAACAGCAGGATGGAGCCGCCTTCGTAAACGCCGAGGCTGCCGGGAATGAAGAAGCCAAGCCCCTTGGCCAGAAAGATGAGCGCTTCGATCATGAGCGCATCGAGCACGCCCACCGGCATGCCGAGCAGGTGCAGCAGAGTCCAAGTTTCCAGTGTGCCGATGATCCAGCTCGTGTAGTGAAGGTAGTTAGAGCGAAGGAATTCGTCGTGATGATTGTGGTAGAACTGCATCAGGTGATGGTCGAGTTTGATGATTTTATCATGCAGGCGATCGACCCCCGGCAGGTTCAATCGCTGGCTTAATGCATGAGTGATTTTGCTGAACAC
>CP070799.1:1421140-1422943 GCA_020343535.1 Nitrospinaceae bacterium
GCGGGAAAATTAATGCGTTTAATTTCATGGGATTGTCTTAAAGCTGTTTTTTTAAAAGGCTTTAGGCGTTTCTTCAGCCACTTTTCCCCTTTTCGAAAGGGGGTGTCAGACCCTGAATTTGAGCGAGGTCAGGCTCGTGAGGGTCAGGGAGTTGATCAGGGCCTTTTCCCCTTCCTCGGTGATATCGTTAATCACCAGCTGAATGCTGCGCAAGTTTTTCAGGTGTTTGGCGTTTGCGAGGTGGTGCGCCCCCTCGTCGCCGATGCCGTTGGAGGCCAGGTTGAGCGTCCGCAGGTTGGAAAAAATGGGGGATTCGGTGATCGCCTTGACGCCGTCGTCGCCGAGTTTATTCTGCGAGAGGTCAAGCGCCCGCAGGTTCTTCAACCTTTCGCACTGCGCCAAGGCCCGCGCCCCCACCTCGCGGATGAATTTGGCCCTCAAGTTGAGTACTTGGCCGTCGGGGCTCAGGTGGGCGTCGACCAGTTCTTCGATATTTGCCATGGCGCTTCCTTATTTATTTAATTGAGGGCGGTTTTGCCGGGCCGGCGAGGCTCGTCATCCCTGGCCTTGGATGGATTTCGCCTCGAAGCCGTATTCGTCATAGGCTTTCCAGCCTTCTTGCAGCATCTTCTTGGCGTATTTAACCATCAGGTTGGCCTGGGAATGGTTAGGATCGATTTCCAGGGTTTTTCTCAGATATTTGAGAGCGGTTCTGACATCCTTGATTTCGTCCCCATAATGATGGATCTGCCGGGACTTGTCGATAAGGTCCGAGGCCCATTTGTAATAGGTGTCCGAGATGCGCTGCGGCACGCTTTTTCGCAGAAATTCAGCGATGTCCTCATCGGCTTTCAGGGTATTCATATGCCTGATGGCGGCTTCGAATTCCGCGATGGGGCCGATGTAGTCGTCATCGTTCACGTCGGTGATGGAGGCGCCCGCTTTGTGCGCGGAATGCAGGCCCACCGAACTGCGGACTACCGTTCCCTGGATGCCGGAGATGGTTTTCTGGAAATAAAGTTCGCCGCGCGCGAAATGGACGATGGCGCTGTATTCGTGGTCCACGTCAAGTTCAAGGGCGCGGGCGAATTCATCCAGCGCCTCCTCCTGCTGGCCGAGTTCGGAGAGGGCCTCGCCGAGGTTGTAGTGATGAACCGCGTTTTCGGGCTCTTCCTCGATCTGGCGGCGGAATTCCTCGACCTGGGCTTCCAGGTCGAACTCAACCTCTTCCTCTTCCCCTTCCTCCTCGTCGAGTTCGCCTTCCGCCAGGGCGGCGGCGTCCCGATCTTCCGCGGGCTTGAGGGCGTCCTTGGGCTCGGTGGCGTCTTGGGCTTCGGCGTCGGCTTCTTGGCCGTTCGGTTCAGGGGTTTTATCTTCGTCGGTCATGCGGTTCACCGGGGTTGATTGTTCAGTTCGGTTGGCGCCCGGGGCCGCTCGCGCGCTATCAACGCCTGGCTTCCTGCCCTGCGCCGGGTTCCATGCTGCGCACGGGGCGGATGGCCGAGAGCGACAGGCCCGGGCCCTCACGGGGGCTGGGATACGCCTTGCCGCGAATGAAATTGAAGGTCCAGGCGTAGGTCTCGTCCTTCACCTCCCCGCTCCAGAAACAACAGCTCGTGTAACCGAAGATGGGGTCCATGTGCACCTGATTGGTCGTCCAGTAGTATTTCCAGGGGATGCTCTTTTTTTCATCGAACAGCGACTCAAGCTCCTTGCGGCTGGGCATCCGCCAGTCATCATGCCCGGCGAATTTTTTTTCGTTCAGGTCGCGAATGTAATCTTCGCCCATTTTCCAGTTCAGCC
>CP070799.1:1423043-1424834 GCA_020343535.1 Nitrospinaceae bacterium
AATCCATTCGCAGGGCCTTAATCAGCGTATCCGATAAAACCGGTGTCGTGGACTTCGCCCGCGCCCTTCATGGCGCGGGTGTGGAGATCTTGTCCACCGGCGGCACCGCGCGCCTGCTTGAGGACAATGGCGTGGCCGTCCGCGCGGTTTCCGACTACACCGGTTTTCCCGAAATGATGGATGGCAGAATCAAGACCCTGCATCCCCGGGTGCACGGCGGCATCCTGGGCCGCCGGGACAAGGACGAGCACATGCAGGCGATGGCCGAGCATGGCATCGAGCCCATCGACCTGGTCGCCATCAACCTGTACCCGTTCGAAGCCACCATCGCCCGCGAAGGGGTGAGCGAGGAAGAGGCGATCGAGAATATCGACATTGGCGGGCCGGCGATGGTGCGTTCCGCCGCCAAGAATTTCCGCGACGTGGTGGTGGTGGTCGACCCGGCGGATTACGGGCCGGTTCTCGATGAAATGAAGGGCGAGGGCGTGTCCCAAGCCACTCGCCGCCGCCTGAGCCGAGACGCGTATGCGCACACGGCCCGCTACGATGCGCTCATTTCCCAGTACCTTTCCAAGACGCTGGGAGAGGCGGAGGCCTTCCCGAAGGTGTTCCACCCGCCCTACGAAAAGGTGCAGGACCTGAGGTACGGAGAGAACCCGCACCAGAAAGCGGCACTGTACCGCGAGGCGCGGCCCGCCGCGGGCGACATTGTTTCCGCCCGCCAGCTTCAGGGCAAGGAGCTCTCGTTCAATAACTTCATCGACCTGAACGCGGCGTGGCAGCTGGTCGTCGAATTTTCCGCGCCGGCGGCGGTGGTCATCAAGCACACCAATGCAAGCGGCGTCGCCGTTCATGACCATCAGCCGACCGCTTTTATACGCGCTAGGGACACCGACCCGGTTTCGGCGTTTGGTGGTATTCTGGGATTCAACCGCCCGGTGGAGGCACAAACCGCCGAGGAGATTCTCAAGAACTTCGTCGAGGCCGTGGTCGCGCCGGGGTTCGACGACGAGGCTCTCAAGCTGTTTTCCGCGAAGAAAAACATCCGCCTCATGGCCATGCCTGAAATTTCTCAGGCGGGCAAAGCCCTCGACGTCAAGAAGATCGGCGGTGGGGTTCTGGTGCAGGACGCCGATCAAATCACGCTGGACCCCGGGAATTTGAAAACCGTCACGAAAAAGCAGCCGCAGGCCGAGCAGTTGAGCGACCTGGAGTTCGCCTGGATTGTCGCCAAGCACGTCAAGTCCAACGCGATCGTGTATGCGCGGGACCTTAAAACGCTGGGCATCGGCGCGGGGCAGATGAGCCGCGTGGATTCCGCCCGGCTGGCGGTGGAAAAGGCCCGCGAACCGCTCACCGGCTGCGTCATGGCTTCGGACGCATTTTTTCCGTTTCGCGATTCGGTGGACGCGGCGGCGAAAAGCGGCGTGGTGGCCATCATTCAACCGGGGGGGTCAATCCGCGACGATGAGGTGATCGGCGCCGCTGACGAACACGGCATGACCATGGTCTTCACTGGCATTCGCCATTTCAGGCACTGACCGCGGCGTTTCCCCCCACCTCCTTCCCCCCGGCCCGGTGTCCTGGAAAAGGAGTTCCATTTGTCCAGGAAGCTTCTCTATTCAGCGGGTTTGGCGCTCACCCTGCTTTTTTGTTTCTTTTTCGCCTGGGAGGAGGGGCTCAGGTTCCCCAGCCTTTCCGCTCCGGCTAGGGCGGCGGCTTTGACCTTCGCGGCGCTTGTCGCGCTGGGCGGGGCGGTTCTGGTTTACCGTCGTTTATCCGGCCGTCCCC
>CP070799.1:1424934-1426719 GCA_020343535.1 Nitrospinaceae bacterium
GATTCGACCTTGAGCCGACCGTCGAGCTCAAAGTGCAGCACCGAGCCGGGGGTGCCTGCAGGGCTCACCGTGAGGGTGTTCTCGAAACGCGCGGTGCCGGTTGCGGGCTGCAGTTCAGCCGTCAAACGGTGGTGCACCCGCCCCGCCGCCCCGCTCACGGCCTCCGCCGGGTGCATCCGGCCGATGAGCGTCAGGCCGATGATGATAACCCACGCCGCCTGGCGAAACGGGTCGCGCCGATTTTCCTTCATGCCTCCTTGAACCTCTCTTGTCTTGATCGCCGGGCTTTAACCGCTCCGCTTCCCCCAGCGGATTTCACGGCCCCGGTCCAGGCTTCCCTCAGCCGACCACCGCGTCCACGCCGCGCTGCCTGGCCCCCTCGATGCGAACCACCACCCGGTTGGGCAGGCATGCCGCCAGCCGGTCGGCGTAGGCGATGTACCCCGACTTGATGCACACTTTATTTTTGCACGGCGAGCGGAAAATGCGCGCCCGCTTGTTCTTCACCTCGACGCCGGTGACGCCAAGGGGGCCGTTCACCTCGCCCTGGCGGTCGACGGCGAGGGGCCAGCGCGCGACTTCCTGGTGCTCTACTTCGATCACCACCCAGTCGCCCGCGGCGGGTTCGCCGCCGAGCCCGGCGAACAGGGCCAGGTTCACCATAACGAGCAACGCGATCAGGATTTTGTCCCCCCGGGTGACGGTCATGCTGGACATCCACAATGGTTTAGACTGTTTAAAACCCAGATTAGCACAGCTTCCGGGGAAGTGAGCCCTGTGGCGAAGGAAAATACCTTCAGATCACGTCCAACAGTTTCATGCGCTCGCCCAGCGCCCCAGACAGGGCCTTCCTCAGGCCGCGATGCGCCGGGTCGGCAAGCTTCGGATCGCTGTCGATGAGCCGGAACGCCTCCTTGCGCGCCAGTTCCAGGGCCTTGAAATCCCTGAGCAGGTTGGCCACGCGCAACAGCGGCATGCCCGACTGGCGGGTGCCCATGAAGTCCCCCGGGCCGCGAATCTTGAGATCCTCCTCGGCGATCCTGAAGCCGTCGGCCGATTGGCTGATGGCCTCCAGCCGGGCCTTGCCGTCGCTTGAAATCGCGGGATAGGCAATCAGCAGGCATTGCGAGGTGTGCGCGCCGCGCCCCACCCGGCCACGCAACTGGTGCAGCTGCGACAGGCCGAAGCGTTCGGCGTGTTCAATGACCATCACCGAGGCGTTGGGCACGTCGATGCCCACTTCGATGACCGTGGTGGCCACCAGGACATCGATGTCGCCGTTCTTGAAATCGGTCATGATTTTCTGCCGCGCATCCTGCTTCAATTTGCCGTGAACGAGAGCGACGGTGCGGCCGGGCCATTTTCGCACTAGGGCCTCGTGAACCTCCTCGGCGGCTTTCAGATCGCTAGTTTCGGAACCTTCGATGAGCGGGCAGACGACGTAGGCCTGGCGGCCGGCCTCCAGCTCGCGGCCCATGAGGTCGTAGGCCGCCTGATGGCGGTTCTCGTAAAAGATGCGGGTGGTGATGGGCTGGCGGCCGGGCGGCAATTCATCGAGCAGTGACACGTCCATCTCGCCGTACAGGGTGAGCGCAAGAGAGCGCGGGATGGGGGTGGCGGTCATGATGAGCACGTGCGGGTGCCAGCCCTTCTTGTTGAGCGCCTCGCGCTCCAGGACGCCGAAGCGGTGCTGCTCGTCGATGACCACGAGGCCCAGGCGATGAAAGCGCACTGTCTTCTGGATCAGCGCCTGGGTTCCGACGATGATGTGGGTGCGCCCGGCCT
>CP070799.1:1426819-1428573 GCA_020343535.1 Nitrospinaceae bacterium
GGCGGTGGAATTTCACCCCCTGGAGGTGATGACAGTTCCGCTTAAGGAGACCGCCTCGGGTGCATTCAGCGAGCGGGCCCTGGAACCGCTGGTCGAGCAATTTGCCGGCAAGGCGGCCATCGCCATCGGCCCCGGTCTTTCCACCGAGCCGGAGACCGTCACTCTGCTAGGACGCCTGTTGCCGCTCGCGCCCTGCCCCCTGGTCATCGACGCCGACGCCTTGAACGGCATTGCCATGAGCGGATTTGACCTTTCATCCCTGCCGGTGGAGGCGGTGCTCACCCCGCACCCCAAGGAAATGTCCCGCCTCGCGGGAATGACGGTGGAAGCGGTGCAGGCCGCCCGCATCGCCACTGCCACGAACTTCTCCCAGCGGCACGGCGTTCACCTGGTGCTGAAAGGCGCGGCCAGCGTCATCGCCTTTCCCGACGGCTCGGCGTACCTCAACCCCACCGGAAACCCGGGCATGGCCACCGCCGGATCGGGCGACGTGCTGACCGGCATCATCGCCGCGTTCATCGCCCAGGGCCTTCCGGTCGCCCAGGCCACCCTCTCCGGCACCTGGTGCCACGGAGACGCCGGTGACCGGGCGGCGCAAAAAACAGGCCCCATCAGCCTCATCGCAGGCGACCTGGTCGACGCCCTGCCCGCCACCCTGCAATCCCTTTCAGACTGAAATGCGCGTCGACAGCCACAGCCAGGAGCAGACACGGAAGCTTGGCGAGACCTTCGGACGCAGCCTCCAGCCCGGCGACATCGTGCTTCTTTTCGGCGACCTCGGCGCGGGAAAAACCACGTTCACCCAAGGTGTCGCAAGCGGCCTGGGCTTTACCGATTACATCCGCAGCCCCACCTTCACCCTGATCAATGAATATGCGGGCAAATGGCCGATCTACCACATCGATCTCTACCGCCTCGACAGCCTGAACGACATCCGGGCCCTGAATATCGATGACTATCTGTACGGCGATGGAGTCGTTCTCGTCGAATGGGCGGAAAAACTCTTCGAGGGTGAGAGGCCCGGCTTCGGCATCGAGGCCCGGTACGAAGTGAAAATTGGTGGCAACGGGAAAAATCATCGGACGATCGATATCACCCCAGTGAAAATCGATGGGCCCGCTTTCCGTGATTTTCCTTTACAATGACTCTCCCCTATGGCATCATTTTAATAATGGTATGGCATTTGCATAATAATTTAACCGATTAATTATTAAATGGTTAATAAAGCCCGTTTATTCCTGCTCATTGCCATCCTGGGAGTGGTCGCCCTTTTCTCCCACCAATTTTCCAGTCAAATCAGTACGCCCGTCGGTGAGGTTAACCTAAAGCCCATGAAATCAGGGGTGGACGTGGAAATCGAAAATTTTAAGCTCATCAATGAAGATGCCGGCAGCAAGACCTGGGAACTCACCGCCGACCGCGCCCAGGTGCTGCGCGCCGAAGACCGGACCGAGCTTGAAAAAGTCCAGCTAAAGCTCCAGCAGGAGGCGGGCCGGGAGTTCATGATTTCCGCCGACAATGGCGTGATCGAAAACGAGAACCGGGATATCCGCCTCGAAGGCCACGTCCGGCTGGTGGGCCAGCCGAGCGTGCTGATTGAGCGCATCGAGAGCGCCAGCCAGGCGGCCCCCGCACAATGAGAGAAAGCGCCCAGAACGTGCATTCAGCCCGCCGCATTTCGATGATCACCACCCTCCTTCTCCTGCTGTTGCCGGCAGCCCTTGCCCAAGGGGCGGACAAAAATCCGCTAAAAA
>CP070799.1:1428673-1430420 GCA_020343535.1 Nitrospinaceae bacterium
ATCCCGTTGTTTCTTTTTATTGGCAAATGCCGGCGGGTCAAGAATCACCAGATCGAACTCTTCACCACGCGCCTTGAGCTCGGCCAATTTTTCAAAGGCATCTCCCGCGATTTGCCGAAACCGTGGAGGCTCGAAACGCTCTCCGGGGAAATTACGTTTCAGCGTTTCGCCGGAGAGTTTAAGCGCGTGCCGGTTGGAATCGATCTCCATCACTTCTCGTGCGCCGCCGGCAAACGCGTACGCGGTGAAGGCGCCCGAATAACTGAAGACATTCAGGACACGCTTGCCCTGTGATAAATTTTTTACCCGCTCGCGGTTTTCCCGCTGATCGAGAAAGAAACCGGTCTTGGAGCCCTTCAATACATCGGCCTCGAACTGAAGACCATTTTCTAAAAAGGCTACCGGTCCGTTGAGTGCGGGGCCGAAAAGAAGGGCCCCTTCTTTCAGGGAACTCTGCTCTTCCAAAGGCCGCGAAGCGTTTCGGCTCACCCGGAGCACCAGCCGCCGGATCGGCAACTCCGCTTCAAACAGAGCCATCAGCGTTTCGAGAAAAGGCAGCCAGGATGCGGTATAGAGCTTAAGCACTCCCGTGTCGCCATAGCGGTCGAGCACCAGCCCGGGGAAGCCGTCGTTCTCGCCATGCAGAATCCGGTAACCTGTCGTTGCCCCGGCCTCCAGGCCTTTCCGGAGCGCAAGAGCCTGCTCCAGACGCTCCTTGAAAAATGCGGCATCGATCTCCCTCGAGCGATTGACGGTGAGCACCCGGAGGCAGATGTCCGAGAAGGGATCGTAAAGGCCGAGCGCAAGAAATTTGTTCTTCGCGTCATACACGACCCCCATTTCTCCAGGCGCGCCGGGGCCGCTTTGGCTCTCCACCTGGTACTTGAAGACCCAGGGCCAACCCGCACGGATTTTTCCCTGCAGGGTTTTTGAAATACGGATTTTTATCATAGGGGAAACGTGGGCCTCCGCGCTCAGCGGAAACCGGCGGCCTCAATCCAGCCGCGGAAGGCGGATGTGATCCAGGGTGTTCAGAATTTTCGCCCGCCGGTGGTTGACATACTTTCCCGGCCGGTGAAGGGACCATCCCCTCGGGTTCGGCAGGATGGCGGCCAGCCCCGCCGCCTCCACCGGCGACAGGGTCGCGCAGGAATGGTTGAAATACTCCCGCGCAGCGGCCTCGCAGCCGTAAATGCCATCCCCCCATTCGATGACGTTCAGGTAAACCTCCATGATGCGGCCTTTATCCCAGAACGTTTCGATAAGAAAGGTGAAATAGGTCTCCAGGGCCTTTCTCAGCCAGGTTCGCTCCTGCCACAGAAAGACGTTTCGCGAGGTTTGCATGGAAATGGTGCTGGCGCCTATTTTCCGGTCGGTGGTGAGGTTGACCTTGATTGCCGATTCGATCGCCTGCCAGTCGAACCCCTTGTGCTTGAAATATTTCTGATCCTCCGCGGCAACGACCGCCTTGATGAGGTACGGCGATATCTCGTCGATGCGTTTCCAGTGCATGAACGCCAGGGGCATCTTGTCGTTGTAGTCGCTTTCGACCCAGCGAATCCACATGAGCATGGTCGTGGAAGGGTTGGCCGTGCTGTAAATGAGGACGGGAACCACCGTCAGGGCGAGGAAGCAGAGCAGGAGGTCGAACAGAATTTTGCCTGGCCGGATGCGGATGGAGCGTTTTTTCTTTGCTCCCCGATTCTTCTTGCTCACAGGCTTGGACATGCGGGCTCCGGGCAGGCAA
>CP070799.1:1430520-1432256 GCA_020343535.1 Nitrospinaceae bacterium
ACCTTCGCTTTGTTGAACGACGATCTCATCGCCCGATACAACGAGGAATTCGCCCGCCAGCTCCTGCGAACGGCCCTGCATGAATACGAAACACTCATCCCGGAAATTCCCTATATCAAGGGCCTGCGCGGCAATGCGCTGAACACTTTTCTTCTCGCCACCGCGCAGGAGCTCGCCCTTTACAAGGCGATGAATACGATGGGAAAATCCGCCGAAGAGGCGTGGGAGTTCTGCCACCGGGCCGTGCGCCTGCACGCCGCCGGGATTCCAAAGTGGAAAAAGTGGCTCATGCGGCAGCTGATGTTTTCACGCTTGGTTAAAACGATATTCGCCCGCCGGGCGCGGCGGGGTGAGCGGGTTCGCTTTGGCGACTTCGAAATCGAATACCTCGCCGGCGACGGGAGCGCGTTCGACATCGGGGTCAACTACCACGAGTGCGGAAATTTACGCTTCGCGAGGGACCACGGCGGCCTTGCCTTCGCTCCTTACATCTGCATGTCGGACATCGCGTTGAGCGACGCCCTGGGCTGGGGCCTCATCCGCACCCAGACCCTGGCCGACGGTTGCGGCCATTGCGATTTCCGCTTCAAGAAAAGCGGTGCTACGCGTGTCACCTCGAAAACCCCCGCCGTGCAGGCGGCGATCGAAAAAATCCGCCGTGAAGAAGCGGGGCGGGGCGGCCCGGAAAACATCAAAAAGCGGCGCTTAGAGTTTCCTTGAGTTTGGCCACGGGCGGGCCGGCTCTATATTAGGGGGTGGCTTTCTTAAAACCGCACGTCCTTGTTCATCTGGTCGCGCAGGATGATCTCGGCGGGGGTGTAGTACTTTTTGTTGTTGTTGCAGTTCTTGCAGGAGGGGACGAGATTGCCCTTGTTGCTTTTGCCGCCGCGGGCGATGGGGACGATGTGGTCCATGGTGAGATCGGCGGGTGGAAAGTTGCCGCCGCAGTAATGGCAGACGCCTTCGGCGATTTTAGCCTGCCACCACTGGCTCTGGCGCAGTTTCCGCGCCTTGGCTTTTTCCTTGGCGAATTGACTTTCGTTCATGCTTTCCTTGCTCACTTAAATAAAACGCCGTTTCCGGCCCCGGCTCCGGGCCGGGCCCTCCCCTTTCAGGCCGCCGGGGCCGGCGCGCGCCACTCGGGTGTCACCATCAGCCGCGGGTCAAACCCGCCGCGCACCGCCCGCACCGAGGCGGAAAGGCTGCCCTGCGGGTACCAGTGCATGTCGCCCTGGTCGAACTCGAAACCGAGGGCGGCGGAGAGCCGGGTTTCGCCGGTCCAGAAACAACTGCCGTAACTGAACTCGAAGATCGGGTCGATATGAAGGATGAAGGTCTTTCCGCGCGACGTAAACGGATGGCTGATTTTGTACAGGCTCTGGATCTCAAGCCGCGTGGGCAGCCGCCAGTCGGCATGGCCGCCGAGCTTTTGCCGGTTCAGCTTGCCGATGTATTCGTTGGCGTCGTACCAGTCGATGTAGTTTCCGGTTTCGACGTAGGCGTAGCTCTCCTGCCACGTGAGGCCGGTGAGCGTATCGTTCAGGGTGCCGTTTCGGTTGTCGGTGAATCTGCCGTTCATGGTTTTCCTCCCGGAACCCCCGGCAGGGGGCCTAGACCAGGCACGAACCGGTAACCGCATTGTTCGATGTCGTCCGGCTCCCAGGGGTAGCGGTAGCAAAGGAGCGGTTTTTCCGGGGTGTTGTGCACCTGGCAGCGGTTGTCCTCGCCGAGCTGGC
>CP070799.1:1432356-1434091 GCA_020343535.1 Nitrospinaceae bacterium
CGGGCTCTGGGCGGTGGGGGTGATTCCGGGGATCATCCCTCCGGTCTCCTCAATGAATCGTGGTTAACGGTTATCGGGGTCATGGCTTTCCTCACGCGAAAATACTGATCAAAGAGCTGCTCCGCCTGGCGGACCGTGTGACGGCGGCCGGGGAATCGTTTTCCCACGGGGCTGCGCCCGCGGCGGGCGGATTGAAAATGGTGGACTGCGTTTGCCGAGCATCGGCCTGGTGGCCGCTGCCCGCATCGTGGCCGCCGACGAGCACCGTGAAGCTGTCCACTTTCATCCCCTGCCCCGCCAGGGTTTCGCGCAACTGGGACAGCTGGCTCTCGATGATCTGCTTCACGGCCGGATGATCGGTGATGATGAGCGCGCGCACCGTGTCACCGCTCGCCGCCACGCTCATGCGCACGGTGCCGAGCGACGGCGGGTCCAGCTTGACCTGGATTTCACTTTGCCCTTCTTTCAAACGCAACGAGAATTGATGGCCGATCTGGCCCAAAATGGCGCTTCCTGTAGCGCTCTTGACGGGAAGGTCGAACATCGGCAGCGCCTTGCCGGATTCCGTGGCCATTGCGGGGGTTTCGACCACGCCGCCCGCCGGCGCAAGCACGGTGGTGTGTTTCGTGGAGTCTCCTTCCCTGAGCGGCGCGCCAGCCATGAGCGGTGCGGCGGAAGCCGCCAGCGTGGTCGGCAGGAACCGGCCCAGATCTCCCGGGGCGGGGAGAAACGGCTGAAAAACCGTGGAGGAAGGTTTGTCCTCGCCTAGCCCAAAAGCTCCGAAGACCGGATCGCCGGTGGTTGCGCCGAAAGGTAAATGCGTGTCCGGCCTTGGGGAGGGTGGGGTAAGGGGCTCTTCGGCGAGAGGCCCCAACGCAGCAAGAGCCAGCCGGGTTATAAGACTCGTGTCTGCTTTGCCGGGGTCGACGGTTCCGGGTGCCGGCAACGCCGATTCCGCGGGGCCTCTTTCTTTCAGTGCCGCGGTGGCGTTTGCAACCCCGGACAGTGGGGCAAGGACTGGCCCGCTTTGGGGCGGGCCGTCTGGATCGGCGGCGACGCTGCCCCCGCGAGCGGCGTTTGCCAACATGGCCGGAGCTAAGCTCTTCAGCATCAAAAGGGTGCCAGGGATGGAAAAGCCGTCGGGCCCGCCTGCGCCCAAGCCCGGTGAAAGCGCTGTGATATTCAAGAGCGGTGCCGGAAGGCCCAGCGCGTAAGCTCCCCCCGCCACGGCTTTGGCCGCATCGAAAGAGTCCTGCGATTTATTTTTAATAATATTTTCAAAGGGTTCCCCGGCTGCCGCGACGGTGGGGCCAGGGCCAGACGAGGGCGGCCCCGCTTGCGCGGCGGCGGGGGTCGTTAAAAAATTGAACAGGGGAACCAAGTTGCAACCTCGATGATGAAACGAGAGAAAAAAATACATCAACCCGCACCCTAGAAAGAGCAAAACGTGTGCCAACTGGGCGATTGGTTGGAATGAGTTGATTGTAAGAGAGTTATTGAGCCCTGTGGGAAAAGGGAGCGGGCAAGAACTGCCGGTTGCCCGTGGGCGAAAGGCACGCAGGGAAAATTTTTCCACCCCCCGGATTTGAGGCAGGGAAGTTTCGGTGGGTTCAGAGGGTGCCCGGCGGGGCGCGGGTGCGGCAGAACTTTGAGCGGGGGGGATAAAAGAACCAGAGCCAGGCGGAAAAACTATCTTTATGAATTAACTCATTGAAATTTAAAGAAAATGCTTGAA
>CP070799.1:1434191-1435923 GCA_020343535.1 Nitrospinaceae bacterium
CCATCGACGAACTCTTCTCCAGCATCCCAGAATCCCTGCGCCTCGGCAAAGAGCCGCTCAAGCTGCCCCCCGCGCTCTCCGAAACGGAACTTTTCGCCCTCATGCGCCGACTCGAAAAACGCAACCCGGACCCCGAGGAAACGGCCCTGTTTCTCGGCGCCGGCGCCTACCGGCATATGAGCCCGGTGGTGGTCGACCACATGATCCTGCGCGGCGAATTCGCCACCAGTTACACCCCCTACCAGCCCGAAGTGAGCCAGGGGACGCTGCAGGGGATTTTCGAATTTCAAACCCTGATTTCAATGCTGACAGGCATGGACATCGCCAACGCGTCGATGTACGACGGCGCCTCCGCCCTCGCCGAGGCGGTGGTGATGGCTAGCCGGCTGACGAGCAGGAACGAAATCCTCATCGCCCGCACCGTGCACCCCGAATACCGCCAGGTGGTACAGACCTACACCCGGGGAAACGATATTCATCTCAAGGAAATTCCCTACGACAATCGCGGCAAGACCAGCATCGAGGCGATCGCAAGCCAGGTTGGCGAGCACACCGCCGCCGTCGTCCTGCAGAGCCCTAATTTTTTCGGTGTGGTGGAGGAATACGCCGGCCTCCAGGCGGCCCTGGCCGAAAACAACACGATGCTTATCGTCAGCGTGGTCGAGGCTCTGTCTCTCGGCCTGCTCAGGCCACCGGGCGAACGCGGGGCCGACATCGTCGTGGGCGAGGGCCAATCGTTCGGACTGCCGCTGTCGTTCGGCGGACCCTACGTGGGATTCTTCGCCACGCGGGAAAAATTCCTCCGCCAGATGCCCGGCCGCCTGGCGGGAGAAACCACCGACCGCGAAGGCAGGCGCTCGTTCGTCCTCACGCTATCGACGCGCGAACAACATATCCGCCGCGAACGCGCCACCTCCAATATCTGCACCAACCAGGCGCTCTGCGCCCTCGCCGCCACGATCTTCCTTTCCATCATGGGCAAGCGGGGTCTTCGGGAAATCGCTCTACTCAACCTGAGAAAGGCCGATTATCTGAAAAATCGCCTGGCGAAGATACCCGGCTTCAATATCCGCTTCGCGGGCGACACGTTCAACGAATTCGTCCTTCAGTGCGCGGCTCCCGTCGCGGATATCCAGGCGGCGCTGCTGGAAAACAAGATTCTCGCCGGCTGGCCTCTGGCTGAGGCCTACCCGGAACTTGCCGACGGCCTGCTGCTCGCCGCCACCGAGATGAACACGCGGGACGAAATCGACCGCCTGGCCGAGACCCTCGAAACGCTCTGAGTGCTAAGGCGGGCCTGGCTCCCGCGCCCGGCCTTCCCTCCTCCTTGCAGCCTCTCTTCGATCCTCCGCACGGCGCCCGCCACCGGATCACGTAATATTTCGTCTCAATGTTCGGAAGAAATTTTATCGGCAAGCTCTTCCGCCGGGTAGGTGAGAATTTCGGCCAGGGTGGGGTGGTAGTGCGGAATGCGCGCGAGATCGAACACGGTGCCGCGGAAATACATCAGGCAAATGAGTTCGTGGATCAGCTCCCCCGCCTCGGGCCCGACGATATGCGCACCGATGATTTCCCCCGATCCCGGCAGGCAGATCAGCTTGACATGGCCGTGGGTTTCACCCAGGCACATCGATTTGCCGTGATCGCCAAAAGGGTAGGACGCCGCGAGATAATCGATGCCCATCCGGCGGCAATCTTTTTCCGAGAGACCCACGCCCGCCACCGCCGGGTC
>CP070799.1:1436023-1437753 GCA_020343535.1 Nitrospinaceae bacterium
GGGGGAGACTACCGGGGAGGCGGTCCAGTATCGCATCGAGGAGCTGGGCCTTGAGTTCAATTTCCCGGCTTACAGCCAGCTCGCGGGAAAGACGGTGCGCCCTTCAGACGGCAAGGTGGAGGCGCTGCCGGGCACCGAGGTGAAAATCCTCGTGCGCGTGCGCCCGGCGCCCGAGGGGGCGGAACTGGTGCTCTCGGGCCGTGACCATTTTTCCATGCGGCGGGCCGCGGGCGAGGGGTTTATGTCCTCCTTTCTGGTGAAGGAAAAAGGGTTTTACCAATTTCTAATAAAGGATAAGGCTGGGCAAAAACACCTGCTGAAAAAGAAATACCCCATCACCCCCGTGCCCGACGAGGCACCGCAAGTGGTGTTGTTTCTCGCCAATCCCAAGCCGGTGTATCACGACAACGACAAGGTGCAGATGTTTTTCGAGGGCAGCGACGATTTCGGCATCACCGGCATCGACCTGGTGGCCTTCGTGGCTGGCAAGGAAACGCGCCAGCGCGTGGAGCGCATGAAGGGCAACCAACGGCAGGCCAAAGGCAATTACACCTGGGACCTGGAAAAAACCGTTTTCGAACCGGGCGACAAAGTGGAGTACTTTCTTGAAATCCTCGACAACGACAACGTGCTCGGCCCCAACCGAGGCCAGTCGGAAACGTTCTCGTTCACCATATTCGATTCGCGCAAGGAGCAAGAGAACCTGATCCTCCTGCAGGAGGAGCTCACCGAGAAACTCATCGCCCAGCTCGGGACCAGCCTTGTGGACGGCGCGACACTCGCCCAGGCCCCGGTCGATATGATGGGCTGGAAAAACCATCTCATCGCCGCTTCCGACAACCTGATCGACATCATCGGCCTTGCCCAGCGCATTCATGAGCAGGCGGAAAACCTGGAAAGTTTCCCCCGCCCGTACCTGAACCTGCTGAGAAACATCATCGCCGGGCTGACCGAGATCCGCCAGGAGCAGATCGAAACCCTGGAGAAAATCAAAAACACGGTGCTCAAGACCACCCCCGTCGGCTACAGCGACTTTCAGATGGAAGAACTGAACGGCCGTCTGGTGGCGCATCTGGAGACCGACGTGCTCTTCCTCGTGCGCATGACCAACCGACAGAAGATGGATCAGGTGTTGGACCTCGACAACCAGCTCAGCAAGCTCACTCATCAGCTGCGGGAGGAATTCGAAAAACTCAAGAACAAGAAGGCCCCGGTCTCCACGCCGGAGATCAAGGCCAAGCTCGACCAGATCCGCCGCACGATGCAGAAGATCATGGACCAGTTGTCGAGGCAGACGCAGGCCATGCCCGATGAGTTCCTGAACCCGGACGCCTTCAAAAGCCTCAACCTCGAAGAGTTCTCCGCCGCCCTCGACAACATCATGCAACTGGCCAACCAGGGCAAGATGGACGAGGCGCTCAAGGCGCTGGAAAAAACCATGGAGGACCTGAAGACCCTCTCCAGCCAGCTCGACCAAGCGCGGGATCAGATGGACAATCTGGTCGACATGGAAATGATAACGCGGCTGGAGGATTCTCTGGCAAAGATCAAGGATCTGGAAAAGCGGCAGAAGGAGTTGTTGGAGAAGACCACCGGCATCGGCAAAACCCTGCGCGCGGCCCAATCAAAATTTTTCGAGCAGCAAATCGCCGACCTATTCGTCGCGCTCAAAAAAGATGTCAACGCGATCCAGTCTATCCTTAAGGACAACCGCGACTATCTCGACAGTC
>CP070799.1:1437853-1439571 GCA_020343535.1 Nitrospinaceae bacterium
ACGGCTTCATCCTCTCTTCTGGCATTTGTGTATCCAACACCGGTGGTTCTTCAAGCGCTGAATCTTCGGCGGGCAATGATCTGACAGTATGCCCAGGCGAAAAAGGCTATGTCACAAAAAACGAGTTCGGCGGCAATGCTACAATCACCTACAATCTCGATATCGATCCGGACCTTGGGAGCTGCAAGGCGCAGATCGCGACTTGGAGGGAAATTCCCGGACTGGGTTAAACTCATGCTGCCGGCTTGATAATATAAACCAACATGCCCAAAGCGGGGGGCGTTATCGCCTCCCGTTTTTTTTCGCCTGAAATCTCCCGCCTGGCCAAAAAGTGCCTGGGAAGATATCGGCTGCGGCACTTACTCGCATGCAATAGCCTTGCGAACAGCCCCGCCCCGCCTCCCTTTTGCCAGGGAAGCAGCGTTCCACCTCCGCTTAAAAAATATTTCTCTGCCGAAAAACGCGTAAATTTCATTTCCCCTTGAAAAAGCGAATGTTATAAAACCATTACGTTTAGAGGCTTTCGCGGCCCACCGGGGCCCCTCCGTCCACTATTCCTACAAGACCCTATTAAACAAACACTTGACAAACCGCCGCTTCTGGTCTTTGATAGGGCCATCCAAATCATTCAATTCGGCGGTCCGAACCGGCCCGCCCCCGCTTTCAGGCCCTGGCCCGCGAGCCGGGTCAAAATTCAGCGTAGGCGGAGTTTCTCATGCGACACAGCCACCCCAGGCGCGTGCACTCGAAGCGAGAGAAGGGGTTTTCGTTCATCGAGGTCCTCATGGCCATCACCTTGCTCAGTTTAGGCTTGCTGACCTACGGCATCACTTCGGGAAAGGTGATGACCACCAACATCAAGAGCAGCAAGAAAACCCTGGCCACCACTCTGGCGCAGGACAAAATCGAATTCATCAAGGACCCGGCGCAGTTCCCCGATCATCAGGACAGTGCGGGAACCGAGGAGCACCTCAGCCGCGATGGCCTGGTCAACGCGGGCGGGCCGTTCACCCGCCAGTGGAGCGTGAGCCCGCTGGGGGTAACCGGCAGGGATCGATTCATGCACATGGTCTCGGTCACGGTGTCGTGGTTCAACAACGGCCCCCAGTCGGTAACCCTATCAACCCTGGTCGCGGAATGATCATTGCGAAGTTGAAAAGACGAATTTTTTCAGGGCCGGCCGGGCGCGGCCTCACGGCGACGGAAGTCCTGCTCGCGCTCGCCCTCGGCGTGTTCGTGCTCGGAATGACGGTCACGTTCTTCGTCCGGCAAAACAGCCTGCTGCGAAACGAAAACGACCAGACGCTGGTGCGCGCCAAAGCGCGCTACGCCATCAAGTTAATCGCACGGGAAATCCGCATGGCCGGTTACGGGTTGCCGCCGGGCCAGGCTGTTTCTGGATATGCCGAGTCCGTCGGCCAGCCCATCACCGCCATCGGCACTCTCGACTCCCTGCCAGGCAGCGCGGCGGCCATCGGATTCCGCATCAACCGTGAAAACGTGCGCACCTTCCTCGATTTTTCGTCCACCGCCATGATCTCGGGAACCGTCCTACCGGTGGTCGACGGCAGCGGCTTCAAGAGCGGCGACCGCATCGCCATCTACAATCCCGGCAACGAGGACACCTGGGACGAAACCCTGCCCACCGTGGCCTCGGCTAGTACCGGATCGCTGAGGTTGCAGGCGGCGCTCGTTCACAGCTACCCGAGCGACCCGGC
>CP070799.1:1439671-1441367 GCA_020343535.1 Nitrospinaceae bacterium
GCCGCACCTTCCTGTTCCAGGACGGCGAGATCGTCGAGATGGGGCCGGGCGAGGCCGGCTTCGCCAACGAGGACGAGATCAAGTGCATCACCAAGCCGCCTGAATTCCTGGACTGGCCCTGCTCTACCCAGGCGGCCCAGAGCCGCATGTTCAATACCTACCCCATCGAGGATCTGGAGCAGGACAACAAGATCAAGGAAATCGTGGAGCGGTACTTCCAGGTGCCCGAAGTGATCGCGCCGGTGCCCAACTGGATCGACGGTGAATACCACGCCATTTTCAACCGCAACGACATCATCCAGTTCTCCTCGCCCGAGTACTGGTATTTCCCCAACGCCGATCGGCCGATACTCGACCCGAAACGGCCGCGCTCGCTGCTGATATCGCTGTACGTCGGCACCAACCAGGTGGTGATCGACAACAACGTCATCGACGCCCTGCGGGCGGAGCTGCAAACGGACGACCTGCCGGTGACTTTCGTGTTCAACGATTCCAACACGGTGCCGATCAGTTATTTCGGCTCCAACGTCAGCCTGGAGGAGGTCTTCAAGGCCTTCAACGAGCGCGGCATCAAGACCGCCGAGGTGCCGATGTGGTGGCTGGGCGACTATCACCTGACGCCCACCATCGAAGAATTCGAGAAGTTTTTCCCGATTCCGGCGCTGGCAGACATCCCCGCAGAGCGGCAGGCGAATCTCAAAGCGGACCTGGAGGCTTTCGGCTTCACCCGCAAGTCCATCATCGTCTCGTTGTTTTCCGAGGCCGGAACCATGGCCGTGGACCAGCCGGAACGGGTGCGGGTGGCGGCGTCGATGGGTATCACTCGCATTCCGACCAGTTTCCGGTTCTTCGAGCCGGACGTGCACCTGGCCCGGTGCGGACCGGGAACGCCGATGGGGAGTTCCGGAGTTTCGGGTTCGACCACGCCCCTGGGCGGGGCGAGCGTGCCGCCGGGGAACCCGGTGGTGCCGCCGCCGACGGAGCCGGAGGCCAGTGATTCCTGAAGATTAAACGAAAAAACCCTGGCGGGGGTGGCCAGGGTTCTTCCTTTAACGCTAAATTCCGCTATCCTGCGGATTCCGGGGCTAAGCCCGATCGCCCTTTTTTGGGTGGCGAGCTAGTTCCTTGCCTATTCGTTCAGCTGGTCTTCGGCGCATATTTCGTCGCCGCAGAGCATAATCGAAAATTCCGTTCCGCGCACGCCCATCAGAGCCACCGGGGTGCGCACCTTGTAATTTTCGGGATTGGACTTGGCCATTGCGCCGGTGATCACGCGCAGACCGCCTGACACCAGGTTCAGCGTGGCTTCGTCGTTTTCATTGCCCGCGTAGAGATACTGCTCGATGATCAGCGTCGAGTCGGGACGAACCGTCACCTTCGCGCCATCGGTGAATTGCAGTACCGCGAAGCTGCGCGGCGCCGTCATGATTTCGTCGGCGACGTAAACGAAGTCGCCCTGTTTGAGTTCGCGCGAACCGCCGCCGGACAGTGCGATCACTTCTCCCCGCGAAGCGACTACCATGCCGGAGCTGTCCTCGGCCATGGCCAGGCCGGACAGGGACAACAAAATGGCGATTACGAGTGTGGCTAACATCCTGTTGTTGGTTTTCATATCCTATCAAGACCCTTTTTTGTGCTGTCACTACCCGCCCAAAGGCAGTACAACGAAAAACTTAAAACGTTGGTCCGAATCTCT
>CP070799.1:1441467-1443142 GCA_020343535.1 Nitrospinaceae bacterium
ATCCACGACGTCGAAATCGACGATGCCGAGCTTGCCGATACCGGCGGCCGCAAGATAGAAGGCGGCGGGCGAACCCAGCCCCCCCGCGCCGATGAGGAGGACATTCGCTTCCAGCATCTTTGCCTGGCCCGTGCCACCCACTTCGGGAAGCATGATATGGCGGCTGTAGCGCTCGATCTGTTCGTCCGTGAAATCGATCATCGACCGCTCCCGCCAGCGATTGCGGGGATGATGGAGACCTCGTCCCCCTCCTTGACGGTGGTGTTTTCCCCGTCCAGGAACCGGATGTCTTCCTCGTTGACGTAAATATTGATGAAACGTCTGGGTGCGCCGTTGTCTTCGCAGATGCGTTCCTTGATACCCGCGAATTGCGACTCCAGGTTATTGAAAATTTCCGTAATGGTCGATCCCTCCGCCGTGACCTCGCTCTGATTGTTGGTCAGCTTCATGAGTGGCGTGGGAATCCTCACTTTGACTGGCATGTGCGACTCCTTGTAACCGTTGATGAAATGGTTGATGCGTATCCGTTTTCGTGGGCCGTTCGCCACCGGCAATAACGCCCGCTCTAGACCGTCATGCTGTTTGCGAATACCTCTTCAAAGTTGTCGATGTGCGGCTCGATGACGGTCGGCTTTTCATAGCAGCCCGCGAGCGCTTCCTGGGTTTTCAGGCCGTTTCCAGTGACGCAGATGACGGTGAGCTCGTCGGGTTTGATGCGCCCCTGCTTCACCAGCTTCTGGGTGACGCCCACCGTAACGCCGCCGGCGGTCTCGGTGAAAATGCCCTCGGTCTCCGCCAGGAGCTTCATCGCCTCGACGATTTCCGGGTCGGAGATGTCCTCGCCGTAGCCGCCACTCTCATTCGCCGTTTTGACGCCGTAGTAGCCGTCGGCGGGGTTGCCGATGGCGATGGATTTGGCGATGGTGTCGGGTTTCACCGGCTTGATCATGTCGGTGCCGTTTTTGATCGCCGTGGTGACCGGCGAGCACCCGGTTGCCTGGGCGGCGAATACCTTGGTCGGCACCGAGTCGATGAGACCGAGCATCTCGAATTCGTGGAACGCTTTCCATATCTTGGTGATGAGGCTGCTGCCGGCCACCGGGACGATGACATTGTCCGGCGCACGCCAGCCAAGTTGCTCGGCGATTTCGTAGCCGTAGGATTTGGACCCGTCGCCGTAATAGGGGCGGATATTGATGTTGACGAACGCCCACTTGTGATGCGCGCCGATTTCGCTGCACAGCCGGTTGACGTCGTCGTAGCTGCCGCGCACCGCCAGCAGCTGCGTGCCGTACACCACGGTGCCGAGGATCTTGCCCGCCTCGAGGCCGTCGGGCACGAAAATATAACTCTTGAGGCCCGCCTCGGCGGCGTGGGCCGCGACCGAGTTGGCGAGGTTGCCAGTGGAAGCGCAGGCGATGGTGTCGAAACCGAATTCGATGGCCTTCGACACCGCCACCGAGACCACGCGGTCCTTGAAGGAAAAGGTCGGATGGTTGACCGAATCGTTTTTGATATACAGCCGGTTGAGGCCCAGGGCACGGCCCAGGTTGCGCGCATGCACCAGGGGGGTGAAACCGGTATGCAGGCCTACCTTGGGGTCTTCGTCGATGGGCAGGAGGTCGTGGTAGCGCCACATGGACTTCGGCCCCGCCTCGATGCTGGCCCTGCTGAC
>CP070799.1:1443242-1444844 GCA_020343535.1 Nitrospinaceae bacterium
CCGCCGCCGGCTATATCCAGATCGAGGCCGTGGCCGACGTGAAGACGCGCTACAGCCGCGGCTGCGAAACCGTCGAGGATATTGCCCGCCTCGCCGCCCGGAAGGGCGTCGATGCGGTCCTGTTCGGCGACCGCGCCCGCGATTCCCTCGAATACGGCGCCTGGCCGCTTGAGCGCATTCTGAAAAAGACCCTGAGCGGCCCCTCGCTCCTGGCCACCGGGGCATCCACCTACCTGTCCGAGATCAACGTTTTAAACGACCAATTGAAGGACACGGTGCTGATCCCTGGCACCGAGGTGACGCCGTTTTATTACTGGACAGGCAGTTCATGGGAGGACGACCTGGTGGCTCACGACGCCGACCGCCACCTCTGGCTGCTCGGCCTTCCCACCGCCGAAAGCTACGAGCAGCTTCCCATCGTCGGAAACAACTTTTCCGCCCGCTACGCTGGCCGTTTTCAGAACGCCGCCATCGGCGCCGCGTTCCTGTTTCTCGCAACGCTGGTCCTCGCGGTTCGCAACCGGCGGCGCTGGCTTTGGGTGCCGTTGGCGATCTTTTTCTTTTTGCTCGCCCTCAACAACCACCCGTTTCGCAGTTCGCCGTTCGATCCTTACCAGGGCGACCAGGGGCTCCTTCCCACTCAAGAGGTGATCGACTATGTGAAGGAAAAGGGCGGCATGGCGTTTCTGAGCGGCCTGGAATCCCCCCCCGAACCCAGGACGGTCGGCTCCGTCGGCTTCGAGACCGCGCCCTACCCCGACGACCTGATTCACGCCACCGGCCTCACCGGATTCCAGGCGGCATCGCCTTCGCCGGTGCTGGCGGTGCAGCCGGGCCAGCAGTGGGACCGGGCTCTTCTCGATCACGTGAGCGGCAAACGCGCGCCGGTCTGGGGTTACGGCGGCAACGACTTTGCCTGCGAAAACATGGAAGGCCCGCTGTTTGGATCGGTGCGGACCGTCTTTCTGGTGCGGGAGAAAACCCGCGAAGCGATCCTCGACGCCATGGCCCTGGGCCGGATGTACGCCGTGCGCGAGCCCGATGACAGCCGGCTCTCGCTGGACGAATTCCTGGTCGTCGAACAGGCGCTCGGCCATAAAGCGGTAATGGGCGAAACCCTGGTATCCACCGGCGTGCCGGAGATCCGGCTCAAGATACGCGCCACGCGCGGTGGCAAAAAAACCGCGCGCCTGACACTCGTCAGAAACGGCGAGGTTCTTCGCGAGGAAACCGTTTCCCTGCCCTACCGTATGGTTCACCGCGACGTCAACGTGGCCCAGGAAGGCACCGTCTACTACCGCGTGCTGGTGAACGCGAGCGAGGTCGATCATTTAGTGTCCAATCCCATCTTCGTGCACTTCCCCGGCAGGGCGGCCGAAACTGTGCAGCAGGCAAAACAACCCTCAAAACCGGCCCGGCCACTGGCTCCGCCCGCCCAGCCGGACGTTCCCGCAAAACCCGAAAGCGCTTCCGAAGCGGCCCCGGAGGAAGTGGCCGCTCTCAAACCCGCACCCGGAACACCGGCCGCCGCCGGCAGCGCCCCGCAACCCGAAAAACCCGAGACGCCCCAGCCTGAGCCCCCGCCGCCGCCCAAGCCGGTTC
>CP070799.1:1444944-1446527 GCA_020343535.1 Nitrospinaceae bacterium
AAAGCCACGCCGCACTGCCGGATGGCTGGGGGGAGAACCTTATGCGATTAACAGGTTGACCTCACTAGGGCCTCAAACCTTAGAGCTTCTTCCTCTGGCCAAACAGCTGTAAACCTGCAAGGCCCCCGCGAATGCAAGAGTACCAGCAGACTGCCCGCACGCCGCAACTCCAGCTTGATGCCGGGAGTGCTCAGGCTTTGATAGCCCGGGAGGGAGGGCGCTCGTTTAGACTTGAGCTCCAGGAGATGAGAGTGGCGGCACCCCCACTGGGGGAAGCGCGGCGGTTGTCTTATAGCGGTTGAGTTCTCAGAATTTTGTGGCAAAAATTTTGCCAGGATACAGCTCACATTTATAGCATTTATCATAAGACAGAATGGGACGGTAACTCATGGAGTTCGTAGGAATTGATTTATGGCAAGGAATTTGATAAGGTCGGGCCAATCATCCCCCCAATTACACTTTTGGCGCATTATCAAACGTAAATTTGATTTACATTTGAAACCTGTTTTTGCCGATGAGGTGATTATGTTCCGAAGGCTAAAGGCGCGATTATCTTCCCTCCCATGTTGGTTATTATTACTCATCGCCCTTCTATTTCCATCGCCGCTATTGGCGAGCAGCCAGTTCGCAGGAGTATACACGGGAACGTTTACAGGAAACCTGAACTGCGCGGCTGGGCCACTGGCAATTATTGTAAACAATGAGGGCTTAGCGACATTGCTCGTCTATGATTCAATCAATCTAGGGGAAGGAGTTTTTGAGAACTTTCCAATCAACCCAGATGGCACCTTTTTCACCGCAGAACCTGCCCCCGGCACAACTACTTTAAACGGGACCTTAACAACTACAGATTTTAGCGGAACCTTTAGCGACCCGGAATGTTCAGGAGTGTTTTCGGGTATCAAAGAACCTAGCACAGGCCCTCTTGAAAGCCACGGAGGCTATTACAAGGGCACTTTTTCAGGAACCGTAACATCGGGCGAGGTCCCCGTAGGCCCAATTTCTGGTCTGCTATTTGCGATCATTGACGCAAATGGGAAAAGCTTTGTCGTAACTACGCAACAGTTAAGTCCGGGTGAACTTTCTGGGAGTGGTGGTTTCGTTACCACAGATGTTGGCGGAAACATCGCTGGAACCCTGTTGGATAACACGGACATCTCTGGCACGCTCAACACAATCAATCACACGGCAAGCGGAACATTCTTCCAGGATGCTGGAGGGTTTATTGCCAGTGGGACGTGGTCGATGTCCCGCCAGTTTGCCTTACCGTCTTCTTCCCGCGATGATGTCTTGGTCGACTTTGGCACGGGCACGGGAGGGCTGTGGGCGTACCTGAACGACAGCACCTGGAAACAGCTGCACGCCCTGGGCGTCGGCGTGCTTGCCACCGGCGACATCGACGAGAGCGGCAAGGACGACGTCGTCGTGGTCTTTCCCGGCTTCGGCACCTGGGTCTACATCGACAACGATCACTGGGAGCAGGTGCACGCCTTCGACGCCGAAGCCGCCGTCATCGGCGACCTGAACGATCAACTTGGCGAGGACATAATCCTCGATTTTGGCCCCGGCATCGGTATATGGGT
>CP070799.1:1446627-1448202 GCA_020343535.1 Nitrospinaceae bacterium
CTAACCATCGTCGCCTTGGTGAGCTTTTATCTCACCAACTAGCTAATGGTCCGCGAACTCATCAACAAACGGAGTTTGAGACTCCTTTTCCCACGCTTCATTAAAAGTGTGGTCTTATCCGGTATTAGCCCAACTTTCGCCGAGTTATCCCAGGTTTGATGGTAGATTATTCACGTGTTACTCACCCTTGCGCCACTTTACTCGCCCCCCGAAGGGGACTTTCTCGTTCGACTTGCATGTGTTAGGCACGCCGCCAGCGTTCGTTCTGAGCCAGGATCAAACTCTCCAGTTAAAAACTCTAACAGAAAGTTGATTCTGCTTAAAAATTGACACTATTGGACCCGCAAAGTCTAATGACACCTATTCAATTTTCAAAGAGCGGTTTGGTTGCAAAGACAACGATTTATACGCTGTTTTTGTTTTTAGTCAACCAAAATAATTTAAAAAGAGCAAAAAACTCCTATTTGAAATCCTCGGCTCCTGAAACACCGGTTCCGGGGTTTTCAGATAAAAGTTTAATTTTGAATCAACTATCCTGATGCTGTTGGCTACTATAGAATCTTCGAAAAACAATAGCAAGAGTTTTTTTTTCAAAAAAACGATAAAAATTCCCGCTATCGGTAAAAATGTGCAACTGGTTCTGAAATAGCACACTTTCGGGATGGTGCCGGGCGGCTCGGGGGCCGGGGAATTCGCCGCCCGCGGCCGCAAGGGAAGGCCCGCCGGGCCAAAATTTTTCAGCTCCGGGAACCGGACGCGAGCCGGAATGTCCCCCCTAGCGGTCCGTTTCGCCGGGCCTATTCGGGGGCAGGGGAGGGGTGGGGCTCTCCGGGCCGTGGCGGGATATTCCGCGTCCTTTGCCCCGTTCCTAAGCCGTCGCTTGCGCTCAGGCCTCGATTCCTTCCCCCATTTGCAGGCTTTTCAGGGTGTAGAGGCGGTGGTAGAGGCCTTTGGCTTCCATAAGCGCAGCATGTGTCCCGCTTTCGATAATGCGTCCCTTGTCCATCACCAGGATACGGTCGGCGTTGTGAATGGTGGAGAGCCGGTGCGCGATGACGAACGAGGTGCGGCCCCGCATCAGCCGTTCCAGGGCTTCCTGGATCAGCACTTCGGATTCATTGTCGAGGGCCGAGGTCGCCTCGTCGAGGATGAGAATATTCGGGTTCTTGAGAATCGCCCGGGCAATGGCTATGCGCTGACGTTGCCCGGCCGATAGGCGGATGCCCTTTTCCCCGACCACAGTCTCGTAGCCTTCGGGGCATTCCTGGATGAAGCGGTGGGCGTTGGCCGCTTTAGCCGCCAGAACGATCTCATCTTTTGTCGCGCCCTCCTTGGCATATTCTATGTTTTCTCGAATGGTGCCGCCGAACAGCAGGGTCTCCTGCGGCACGATGGCGATCTGCCGCAGGTAGCTATCCAGGGTGACCGACTTAAGAGGCAGGCCGTCGACGCGAATCTCGCCCGCCACCGGGTCGTAGAAACGGTGTAGGAGTTGCACTAGGGTGCTTTTGCCCGCGCCACTGGGCCCTACCAACGCGACCGCCTGGCCTGGTTCGACGGTGAAGTGGATGTCCG
>CP070799.1:1448302-1449877 GCA_020343535.1 Nitrospinaceae bacterium
GCCGAATTCAAAATCACTCCCGACCAGCTCGCCGAAGCCGTCACCCCCAACACGCGCGCCGTGGTCCTCAACAGCCCCTCGAACCCGACGGGGAGCGCTTATACCCGTGCGGAACTGGAAGCCCTGGCCGAGTGCGCACTGCGGCACCGGCTGCTCATCATTTCAGACGAGATTTACGAAAAAATCGTCTTCGACAGCTTTCAGCACGTAAGCATCGCCTCGCTTAGCGAGGAAGTGAAGAAAAGCTGCGTCGTTATCAACGGCGTCTCGAAAGCATACGCCATGACCGGCTGGCGCATCGGGTACCTCGCCGCCGAACCGGAGATTGCGAAAGCCGTGGGAAAACTGCAGGGCCAGAGCACCTCGAACCCCACCTCGATTTCCCAGGCCGCCACCGTCGAAGCTCTCACCGGGCCACAGGACGCAGTGGCCCGCATGGCGAAAGAATTCGAGCAGCGCAGGAACATCACGTTGAATCATCTGAAAAATATTCCCGGCGTCACCTGCTACTCCCCTGTCGGCGCGTTCTACAGCTTTCCCGACTTTTCCTCGTACTACGGCAAAAGCTTTGAAGAAACCCCCATCAACGGTTCACTCGAACTCGGCCAGTATTTACTTCAGGAAGCGAAAGTCGCCCTCGTACCCGGCGTCGCCTTCGGCGCCGACGCCAACGCGCGGCTCTCCTTCGCCACCTCCGAGAAGAACATCGAAACCGGCCTCACCCGCATTGCCGAAGGCTTGAACCAACTTCGCTAAACGCTCCGCATAAGATCAGCACTCTAAAAGCGGTGAGCAACAGGGTTGGCTCCGGCATGCAAAATATCGAGCCAAACCATCTTGGTTGCCGCCCTTGCCTGCAAATATCCCTCACGGCCAAGCGAATTGAAAACCGCACACACTCGTTTTACCCAGCCTCCACCGGCGCAGAATTAAGAACAGGGTCAATCCTCCAAAAGGGACTCTATAAATGGTATAAATAATGGAGCGGATCACCCCATGCCGGTGAAAGCATCCCGGCCCGCTTCCTTCGGCACTCCCTAACGGGCCTTTTCCATGAACACGAAAACTGCACGGCAGAAATGGTGGTGGATAATATATGCGGCGTTCCTCTTTTTGTCGTCCGCCGCCACAGCTCAGGCACCGGCTCAAGAGGTGAAGAACACCCGCGCCATCTATCTGGTGAACCACGGCTGGCACGCGGGAATCGTTGTGAAGCGCGCGGACATACCCCCCGGCGTCTGGACCGAGCAGGAGGATTTTTCAGAAAGCGAATACCTGGAGGTGGGCTGGGGGGACCGGGATTACTACATCGAACCGGACCCGCATCTCGGCATCACCCTCAAGGCCGCCTTGTGGCCCACCCAGAGCGTTCTGCACATCGCCGCCTTCAGCGGGTCCGTCATGGATTATTTCAAGGACCGAGAAATTGTCGCGATCGGGTTGACGGCGGCGGGGTTTGAAAAATTATGCCGCTACTTTCAAGAGAGTTACGCCAGGGACAACGCCGGCCGGGTTGTCCGTTTAGGTCCCGGCTTGTACGGCCAAAGCCGTTTTTATCTTTCGCGCGAGACCTAC
>CP070799.1:1449977-1451535 GCA_020343535.1 Nitrospinaceae bacterium
TTTTTATCGCCTTCGATGTAGCGGTTGGATTTCTGCTCGAAGGGCAGCTTGATGTTGATTCCGAAACTGTTTTCCCGGCCTGCGCCGAGATTTGCCGCGGCCATGATGCCGCCGCCCGCGCCGGAAATCACCATGAATTTCTTTTCCACCAGGGCCCTTGCCACCTCTTGGGCGAGATCGTACGCCGGCTCTTGGGCCTCCGTCCGGGCTGACCCGAAGATGATCGCTTTTCTCACCGTCCGGTAGGGAACGAAAATGCGCACCGCGTGCCGGAGTTCCTTAAGCGAGGTGTTGATCAGCTTGAAGTCGCCCAGATCGCCGTGTTCGCGGCCGAGTTTGGCGGTGGTGGTGAGAATCTGCCGCAGCATTTCCCGGCACTCGCCTGGCGCGCATTTTTCAGCGAGTTCATCGATAAGGCGGTCGATTTCAGGGTCGTGGGTGCAGTAGTTATTCTGATTCATGATCCCGGGATTTCGCGGAGAGAGGTCCCCTCGGACGGATAAGATAGGGCGGGCCGGCGCAAAACCTTCCATCCCCGTTCAATTACTGGTAGAATCGGCAGTATATCCAGAGTGGCGGCGAAAGAACAGTGCCGCCTAAAAAAAATTGAAAAGAATCTCATGAACGAAAAAGTTCTGATCATTTCCATTCTTGCTTTACTGGGCATCGGTTTCGTTTCCATCCTTTTTATCGTGGTGCCTTGGGTTTCTCACCTGGGGTTTGCGGGCTGGAAGCGCTTGCTGGTCGACGATGGGCTCATTATCGGCGCCATCCTTCTTTTCGTTTTCGGTTTTTACATGAACACCAGGATGCACTGACGCGCGCCGCCCTATTGCCCCGTACCGATTTTCTCCGACTGCCGGATTTTGTGGGCGATGAGACCGAAAATCGCCGCGGTGATGGCCGTGCCGCAGAGCCCGAGCGCGACCTCGCCGATATAAAACGTCACCGCCAGATTGAACAGCAGCACGCCGAAATAAAGCGCCGGCCCAAGCAACGCCTGCGCGAACATGCCCCGGCCCGGCGGCGGAGGGCCCAATAGACGGGCGACGCGGCCGAAGGCGAACAAAATCGCCGTGCCCACCACGAACCAGCCCGCGAAATTCGTCAGCGGAATATTGAAGTACTCCCCTTCCTCCTGGTAAGTGTAGATCTTTCCCAGAAACCAGCGGTCGCCGAGAAACGCCACCGGATCGATGATGACGTCCATCATCATGAACAGCGCCGCACCGGTCAAAATCACCCGCCAGGACGCCTGGATCGCCTCGGGGTTCACCAGGCGGACGTCCCAGCCCTTTCTGTCCAGCCGGCACCACAAGAGCAGGCTCATCGTCAGGCTGATGTAGGACAGAAACGAGTAGGACAACGAGTCCATGAACGGGACGTTGGAAATCCAGAGTTCCTGATTGCGCGTGTGGTCGATGTAGCTGTAGAACCCGTAGGGGAACCCGGTGCGCGTCGAGGAATATTCCGAGGCAAAGGCGATACCGTAGGCCAGCACCGTGAACACGAGCGAACGCAGGGCCCCCATATTTAGGATGGCGATGGTGAGGTACAC
>CP070799.1:1451635-1453188 GCA_020343535.1 Nitrospinaceae bacterium
CTCAGGATTCCCGGAACCAGCCTGCAGCAGGCGGTGGAAATGCAGCACGTTCTCGAAAAGAAAATCGGGGAATTCCCGGAAGTGGATTACGTTTTCGCGAAAATCGGCACCGCCGAAATCGCCACCGACCCCATGCCGCCCAGCGTTGCGGATGTCTTCATCATCTTAAAGCCGCGATCCCAGTGGCCCGACCCCGGCCGCACCAAAGCCGCCGTTGTGAAAAATCTCGCTGAACACCTGAAAGGCATTCCGGGCAACAAATACGAATTCACCCAGCCTATCGAAATGCGGTTCAAGGAACTTATCGCTGGAGTCCGCAGCGATGTGGGCGTGAAAGTGTTTGGCGACGACATGGAGGTGCTCGTTCACCTGGCGGAGGAGATAGAACATGTGCTGGACGGCCTTCCAGGTGCGACCGATGTGCGCATGGAGCAGGTGACCGGCTTGCCGGTGCTGAATATCGAGTTGAAGCGGCGGGAAATGGCGCGGTTGGGGCTGAACGTTTCGGATATTCAGGATGTGGTCGAAATCGCCATCGGCGGCAAAAAAGCGGGACAGGTCTTCAAACAGGACCGGCGCTTCGACCTGGTTGTGAGGCTGCCGCAAGAGGTGAGGACGAGCAGGGAAAATTGGAAACGGATTCCCGTGGCCGTTCCCGCGCAGATCGATCCCGCCAGCACGGCGCTGGCGAAAACCGTTCTTCCCGGCAGTGGGCGCGGTTTTCATTACGTTCCACTGTCTGCGGTGGCGGATTTCAAGGTGACCATGGGCCCCAATCAGATCACGCGGGAAAACGGCAAGCGCCGCGTGGTGGTGACGGCCAATGTGCGCGGGAGCGATCTCGGTTCCTTCGTGAAACAGGCCGAGCGGGCGATCGAGAAAAACGTCAAGCTTCCGGCGGGGTATTGGATCACCTGGGGCGGCCAGTTCGAGCACCTCATCTCCGCCAGCAAGAGGCTCTGGATCGTTGTCCCCATCGCCTTGCTGCTGATTTTCCTGCTGTTGTTCACCGCGTTCGGCGCCCTTAAAAACGCCCTGCTGGTTTTTTCCGGCGTTCCCCTTGCGCTAACGGGCGGACTTTATGCCCTGTGGATTCGCGGCATTCCCCTGTCGATCTCAGCGGCGGTGGGGTTCATCGCGCTTTCCGGCGTCGCGGTGCTCAACGGCATCGTGATGATCTCCTTCATCGACAAGCTGCGCGAGCAGGGGGAAAGTCTGGATTCGTCCATCCGCCACGGCGCTCTGACCCGCTTGCGCCCCGTGCTAATGACCGCGCTGGTCGCGTCGCTCGGTTTCGTCCCCATGGCCCTGGCCACCGGCACCGGCGCGGAAGTGCAGCGGCCCTTGGCGACGGTGGTGATCGGCGGCATCGTCTCTTCAACGGCGCTCGCCCTTCTGGTTCTTCCCGCGCTCTACCGCGTGTTTCACCGCGTGAAGCCAAACGAGCAGGAAAAGGGCTGAGGCGGCGGGCCTTGGGTTGGGCTCAGGTTCCTTCGTCCTGCCCGTCTAGCGATATTTCGCAGACCTTGTTCGAGCTCCTCTTCGGGGCTTCA
>CP070799.1:1453288-1454834 GCA_020343535.1 Nitrospinaceae bacterium
GAGGTGATCGCCCTGCCCATCGCCCAGGCCTCCGCCGACTATCTAAAATGCATCGACGACTGGCTGGGGCCACCTGCCGCCTCCCGATAGAGGCCAAGACGGAAGGCCGCTAAAGGCAGGGCGAAGCGACAGCGCATATCCACTGGCCCGGCGAGGAAAGGGGTAGCGAAATGAAAGCAACGTTCGCGCCGTGAGGGAAACCCGCGATGGTACATATTAAAACATCCCGCCCCTGGGAAATCCCGGAGAACGAGGCGACGCCCGAATCGGTTTTCATGACGAGGCGGCGGTTTCTCGCAGGTTCGTTGGTGGCCACCGTGGCCACGGCAGGCCTGATCTCTGGCTGCTCGCCACCGCCGGGGGACGAACCGCTCATAAGCGATCTCGAAAAGAAAATCTACCCGGCGCCGCTCAACAAGAACTACACCCTCGACCGCGACCTGACCGACGAATCCGTGGCGGCAGGCTACAATAATTTCCACGAATTCAGCGACGAAAAAGCAGATGTCAAGACCTTGGCCCAGCGCCTGATTCGGCGGCCCTGGACGGTGGAGGTTTCCGGGTTGGTGAGCAAACCGCGCACCTTCGATATCGACGATCTGCACAAGATGCTGCCCATCGAGGAACGGCTGTACCGGCTGCGCTGTGTGGAAGCGTGGTCGATGGCGGTGCCGTGGACGGGATTCCCTCTTCGCGTCCTGCTCGAAAAGGTGGAGCCGGACGCGCGCGCCACCCACGTTCGAATGACCACGTTTTACCGGCCCTTTCAGGCGTTCGGCCAGCTCGCCTTCTGGGAGCCCTGGCCCTACACCGAGGGACTGACGATCGCGGAAGCCATGAACGATCTCGCTTTCATGGCGGTGGGCATATACGGCCACCCGCTGCCGCCGCAGCACGGCGCGCCGATCCGCCTGGTGGTGCCGTGGAAATACGGGTTCAAGAGCATCAAGTCGGTGGTTAAGATCGAACTGATCGATCACGCACCAGCCACCTTCTGGAACACCCTGGACCCGCTGGAGTACGATTTCACCGCCAACGTCGACCCGAGGGTGCCGCACCCGCGTTGGTCGCAGGCGCGGGAAAAGATGATCGGCACCGGCCAGGTGCGTCTCACCCTCCCCTTCAACGGCTATGGCCGCGAGGTCGCCCACTTGTACGCCGGTTGAACAAGGCGGCCAAACCCGAGCCCCGAGCCCCCGAACATCCGATAGGCAGGACCGATGGCTTCGGCGTCAATTGAAAATTATTTTTTGCCGAGAAACAGTTCGAGCTGCGCACCGATGAAACCCGCGATGGCCCCGCCCGTTCCGGCGGCGATGATGAGGATGTCGCGATCGCCGCTCAGGGTGCCGAGCCCCGCGCCGATGAGAACCCCGAAGCAGACGAAGAGCAAGTAGCGCCTGCCGCCAATCCAGCCGACAAAGCCGCCGACGATGCTCCCCAGGATTCCGGCGACGATGGAAGCCGCGGCGCTTTCCAAGACCACGCCGATCAAAATGCCGGTCAAGCCCAGCAGGACCATCCCCTGATAAATGTTGTTTCGGTT
>CP070799.1:1454934-1456463 GCA_020343535.1 Nitrospinaceae bacterium
ACTAAGGTTTATAAGGTCATGAGCAAACCTCTTCATAAAATGGATCGATATTTTCCTGTGGAGCAGGCCAATGAATACATGCATAAAAATAATATTCGTCACCTGGCGATAACTGAAGGAGATAAGGTGGTTGGCATGCTTTCGGTTAAAGATCTTGTCGCTTATTACGCGAAGTCATCCTTTAGAATGAATGAATGACCCATCCCGGTTATCCAAATATGGGTGTGAGTAGGATTTATTATTGATGAATTAAAGTATTATGATTTCGCAGTCCAATATGCACAGGGTAAGGCTACCGGGATTGTTTCTTGATAGGGTTGAAACTACCGGCAGGTCCGGGGCCCATTTTGGGCCGATTGTTGGCTATTAGCTGCAGTTTTCCACAGTGAGAGACATAAAAGAATTTCTTGTGACAGACAGAAATTATTGATGGTGTTTGTGGCAATAACAGCTTATTTGTTAACGGTTTCGGACTCTTGGGCGGCAGGTGGAAGGTTCGATTCCTTCACTTCTCACCAAATAAAACGAGGGCTTAGCGATTTTCGCTAGGCCCTTTTTTTCTGGGTAGCTATTGGGTAACGTTTTTGAGTGTTCAGTGCAATGGGGGTTTTGATACCATGACCTCTCTCCCGTAAATTGGACAGTTTAAAATGCGATTCTTCTCTTCGGAGGAATACGTCTCGCGGGTCTTCCTGCGGATGTCCTTGACAACTGATTCACTCGATACTTTCTTGTTCATCGGAACCTCCTATAACAATTTACCTCAATGGGTCCACTTTCCGCGGATGGGAGACAACTAAGGACATTCGGAAGCAATTATCTTCTGCGCCGGGTCCTGCCGGAAAAAATCTTGTAAAACTCGATACAGTTCCGGGTGGTGATGTTTCATGCTTTGGGGATTGCTAAAGAAAGATTCCGTCACCACGGCGAAAAATTCAGATTCATTGGTTGTCGCGTAACTGTCAAAAAATGTGGGCTCGCCGTGGTCCACCCTGTCGCACAGTTGCAAATATTCCCTGGAACAGACGTCCTTCCAGCGCTGATATTCCTGGGCGGTTGCCAGGGGGGGCGTACCATCGGAGCTGCCATCGAGCATGTCCAATTTATGAGCGAATTCGTGATAGACAACGTTAAGGCCGTGTTCCGGATGCCGTGTTTCTTTTTTCACTTCATCCCAGACGAGTATTACCGGGCCGCGTTCATGGGCTTCGCCGGAAATAGGCAACGGGCCATTCACCGGCGCCGTGCGAATCTCGAAATATCCTGTGGGGCTCTCGGGGGATACCACGGTGGTGGGATATACATATATGGATTCCACATTGCTGTAATAATCGTTTGGCAACGCGAGCACCATCAGGCACGCATGGGCGGCGATGACGACTTGAATTTCCTCCGTCATTTTGAGGCCATTGCACCCCAGCCAATGCTTTTCGGCGATAAAGATCTGGATCAGCTCATGCAGGTGCTTTTTCTCATTGTTGTCCAGATGCTGATAATAGGGAATATTATTCTGAATGTGTTTTTTCCAG
>CP070799.1:1456563-1458089 GCA_020343535.1 Nitrospinaceae bacterium
CGCCTGCCTGGACCTGTACGAGGCAACGTGGGACCCGGCTTTCCTGAGCCACGCCCGCGAGCTGATGAGCCTCGTCGAGGAAAAATTCGCCTCCGAGGGCGCCTATTACGAAACCGCGAGCGATGCCGAAAACCTCATCGTCCGCCAGGTGAGCGGCTACGATGGCGTCGAGCCCTCGGGCAACAGCGGCGCCGCCCTCGTGCTGCTTCGTCTCTCGGCCTACCTGGCCGACCCGGCCCTGGCCGCGAAGGCGGAAAAGGTATTCCTCGCGTTTCACGAGGAACTCATGGAATACGGCCTCAACTCCGCCGCCATGATGCAAGCGCTCCACCTCTACCTCGGCGGCCTTAAAGAAGTGGCGGTGGTGGGGCCGAAAAACGACCCCTCGACCGAACGCATGCTCCGCTTCATTCGCGGCGGCTTTTTCCCCAACGCGGTATTCGCCTTCGCCGCCAGCGAAGAGGTGGACCGGCTGGGCCGGGACATCCCCCTTCTGGCCGGCAAGGGCCCGGTGAACGGCCAGGCGGCCGCCTATGTCTGCCGCCAGGGCGCCTGCCAGCGGCCGGTCACCCGTATCGAGGATCTTCAAGACCTGCTCAAATATGATTAGCCGCCGGGCCGGGAAGGTTATATAATGGCCCGCACAACCCAGGAACCTCAGGAAATGATGAGAAAAGAACTGATCGACAGCATGGTGGAGCGAGCGCTGGCGGGCGAGGGAATCACCCGGGAACAGGCGCTTGCGCTCGAAAGCTTTTCCCGCGAGGAGCTCGACCTGCTCTTTGAGGGCACAACGCGCATCCGCGAAAAATACAAGGGCCAGGACGTTAAGATCTGCTCCATCGTCAACGCCAAATCCGGGCGCTGCGCGGAGGATTGCTCGTTCTGCGGCCAGTCGGCCGCGTTCAAAACCTCCAGCCCGGAGTACGGGCTGATGGAAGTGGAAGAGATCGTCGCCGCCGCCAAGGAGGCCGAGGCCTTCGGCTCCAACGAGTTTTCCATCGTCACTTCCGGAACCGCCCTCGACGACCGGCGCGAGCTCGACCGCGTCATCGAGGCCATTCGCCGCATCAAGGCCGAAACCCGGCTCGAGGTCTGCTGCTCGCTGGGGCTCATGCAGGTGGAGCACCTGAAGGAACTCAAGGCCGCCGGTCTGGACCGCTGCCACCACAACCTGGAAACCGCCGCCAGCCATTTCGAGCAGATCGTCAGCACCCACTCTTATGAGGATGAGGTGCGGGCGGTGGAAAACGCGCGCGAGGCCGGGCTCAAGGTCTGCGTGGGCGGCATTTTCGGGATGGGCGAAACACACTCCCAGCGGGTGGAACTGGCCTTCGATATCAAAGACCTCAAAACCCATTCGCTGCCCATCAACTTCCTGAAACCCCTCGAGGGAACGGGCCTTGAGCACCTGGGTCTGATGGACGCCTACGAAGCGTTAAGAACCATTGCCCTGCTGAGGCTGGTGCTGCCCGAGATGGACCTTTTCGTCTGCGGGGGACGCGAGGAGGTGTTTGACGACGGTC
>CP070799.1:1458189-1459707 GCA_020343535.1 Nitrospinaceae bacterium
GATAATGATTTTTTACTCAATTTATTATCAATGCCTTATTAGGGTGCTGGAAGCGATTCCCCCCATTGCTAATTTTTCCCGAGAAGATATCATGCAACGAATAACTGCGGCAGACATTTTAAAAGTGGTTCCCATCACCCGTAAAACCCTCTGGCTCTGGCAGAAGAAGTACCGCTTTTTCCCCGACCCGGTTAAAGAAGCGCACCCCGGCGGCAAGGGGATTGTCGGCTATTACCCCGAATGGGTCGAGGAGCGCTGCAAAAAGGTTTACGCGTTGCAGAAAAAAGGCTACACCATCAGCATGATCAAGGAGTACCTGGAGCGCGAGGAGGAAGAAAAGTCGGTGCGCAAAATCCTCATCGTTGACGACGAGAAGAAATTCACCCAGCTCCTTAAAAAATTCTTTGAAAAGAACGGATTCGTCGCCCAGGTTGCCTACGATGGTCTGGACGCCGGGCTCAAGGCGGCGCAGTTCATGCCTTCGATCATCATCCTCGATATCGCCTTGCCGGGTATCAATGGCATGGAAGTTTGCCGCAACCTCAAATCTAACCCGAGAACCAGCAATATCAAGATCATCACCATTTCCGGCGACCTCCGCCACTCCGAAAAGGTGATTCTCGATGCCGGCGCCGACATATATTTCACCAAACCGGTGGATTTCGACGATCTGCTCCGGGTGTGCGATGAATTCGTCAGCAACCCGGAACTGGTCTGAGGCCGGTTGCTTCTGGTCGTGGATATCCCTCGCATAGGAAAAGCGGCGCCTTTCATCCGTTCCGGGTTTCCGCCCAACTCCGCTTGGTTTCACAAGCGCAACCTATAATTAAAGCTTCCCCTTGGAGGAATCGTGTGAATATGGTATAAGCATATTCACTTTGATTTTTATTCCCCAACACGTTGAATTATTATGAAAACCGCCATGCCCCCGGCCACCGATGCCGCCGCGCTTGAAATCACGGCGAAAGAGCTGCGCCTTAAGATCCTTGAAATTATTCACCGTGCCGGTTCCGGTCATCCGGGCGGCAGCCTGTCCGGCGTCGATATTCTCACCGTGTTGTATTTTGGCGGGATATTGCGCTATGACGCGAAAAACCCCGGCGACCCGGCGCGCGACCGCTTCATATTGAGTAAGGGCCACGCCACGGGGCTGCTTTACGCAGTGCTGGCGCGGGCGGGATTCATCAGCGAGGAGGATCTCGCCGATTACCGCAAGATCAACAGCAAGGCCTTTCTTTCCGGCCACCCGCACCCCAAGACCCCGGGAGTTGAAATCGCCACAGGCAGCCTGGGGCAGGGCCTGAGCGTCGGCCACGGCATCGCCCTCGGCACCCGGCTCAGCGGCTACGATTCGAGGGTCTACGTGCTGCTGGGCGACGGCGAATTGCAGGAGGGGCAGGTGTGGGAGGCGGCCATGTCGGCCAGCAAATTCAAGAGCAACAATCTCGTCGCCATTGTCGACTACAACAAGGTCGCGCAGGACAGCCTCATCGCCGATCTCAAGGACCTGGAGCCGCT
>CP070799.1:1459807-1461296 GCA_020343535.1 Nitrospinaceae bacterium
GGTGCCGGGAGTCTCCTCCCCGGTGGGCGTTTCCGCCTACGCGGGCATCCCGCTTACGCACCGGGATTTTTCCTCGTCCATATCAATTATCACCGCGAGCTACGACGCAAGCCACCAGGGCCTGCGCATCGACTGGGAAAAAATCGCCAGCCGCTCGGGCACCCTTGTGTTTCTCATGGGCGCGCGCAAGCTGCCTGAGATCGTGGAAAACCTGACCCGCTTCGGCAAAGCTCCCGAGACCCCCGTCGCCGTCGTCCAGTGGGGCACCACGTCCCGGCAGAAAACCTGGACAGGAACGCTCGGCACCATCGTCGACATCGCAATGAAAGAAAAAATCGCCCCCCCGGCGCTCACTATCATCGGCGAAGTGGTCGGCCTGCGCCCCCTCATTAAGTGGTATGAGACTTTACCCCTTTTCGGCAAAACCATCGCCGTCACCCGCGCCGAAGAACAGGCGGCCTCCTTCATCCAGGCGCTGGAAGACAAGGGCGCCGAGCCGTTCTGTTTTCCCGTGATCCGCACCGTGGCGCCGGAGGACTGGACCCCTCTCGACCGGGCGCTGGGCCAGCTCGCCAGCTACGACGGATTGATTTTCACCAGCGCCAACGGCGTGGGCTTTTTCATGCAGCGGCTGATTGAAACCGGACGCGATATCCGCGATCTGAAAGGAGCCCGGGTCTACGCCATCGGCCCGCAAACCGCAAGCCGTGTGCGGGATCTCGGCATCCCGGTCGATGTGGTGCCGGAGAAATTCGTCGCCGAATCGCTCATCGACAGCCTGGCCGAGGAAGGCGATTCCGCCGGGCGGCGTTTTCTGCTGCCCCGGGCGGCGGTGGCGCGCGAAATCCTTCCCGAAAAATTGTGCGAGATGGGCGCCCACGTCGATGTGGCCCCCGCCTACCGCACCCTGCGCGCGGAGGTGGACACCGAAGCGCTCAAAAAACGCCTGGAGGACCGCACCCTCGACGCCATCACCTTCACCTCCTCGTCCACGGTGACGAACTTTCTCGAAATTGCGGGACCACCGCTTCGCCCCTTGCTGAAGGATGTGAAGATCGCCTGCATCGGCCCGGTCACCGCCGAAACAGCCCGCAAGGCCGGCCTGAACGTCGCCATCGTACCCGAGACCTTCACCGTCGCCGCCCTCATCGAGGCGCTCGAGCACCATCTCGGGGCCTGATCTGCGCCTGCGCGGGTGAAAAGCGCCGAAGGTTGGGCCGGGGTCCGCAATTCCCCCGTCCGGGATGAGGCTCCGGCGAGCGGGGTTTCCGGGTTCCTCCCCCGCCCCTATTCCCTGGCCTTTGCTGGGGGACCTGTGTATAATTTTCCTTTTAATCCCTCGCTTCGCCTGCCGTGGGGCCCCTCCACGACTGAAAGCGTTTTTTTCTCTTCTGGAGACGCGCTGATGAGATCGGTTCGCGTGAGTCACATCGTATTGACAACAGAGGACGTTGCCCGGGTCTTGCTTGAGCACTTCCAGTCGTTCGAC
>CP070799.1:1461396-1462882 GCA_020343535.1 Nitrospinaceae bacterium
CCACCGGCCTCTCCCGCCTCGGGCGCAACCTGTTCGCGGAATCGGGCCAGTCGGGCCAGCCCAACATTGGCACCGCCAACACCGGCCGCTTCGGGCAGGTGCTCGGCAGCTCTCTGGAACTTTCCAACGTGGATCTTGCCACGGAGTTCGTAAAGATGATCCAGACGCAGCAGGCGTTCCAGGCCAGCGCGCGGGTCATCACCACCACCGACGACCTGCTCACCGAGGCGGTGAACCTAGTGCGCTGATGTTTTCCGTGTTTTCTCAACCCGGGCCTTCGGGCCCGGGTTTTTTTATGGGCCGGTTTGCCGGATGGGGTGGGCGGCGAGCTGCTCGATAAAGCGGCCCAGGCTTTCTTCTTCGGGAAAGGCCCGCCTCGCTTCCTCCAGACGGGCGATCGCCTCTCGCAACCGTCCGGCGTTCAGGAGCAGGTCCACCCGATACAGTTCACTGTCGAGCCTTGGGGGAAGGCGGGAGAAGGCGTCCTCGACCAGGGCGATCGCCTCGGCATTTTTCCCCTGGGCGATCAGCCGGTCGGCCTTTTGCTGGGCGCGGACCCGTTGCCCGTCTTCCCGGGGAACCATGAAAACGGCGTAAAGCCCCAGGTTGGGAAAGTTCAGGTATTCTTTTTCCGCGGCCAGAGGTTCGAGTTCCTCGCGGTTCCAGAATGACAAATGCTCCTCGTGCGAGTTGCCGTAGATCTCCGGCTGCACCCATTTTTCTCCCAGGGGAATGGCGAGAATCACACAGGCCCGCGCATGCGCCAGGAATTTATCGAGAAACACCCAGGCGCGTTCCTTCTCCAGATGTTCGAGCACGTCGCCAAGAAACACCACGTCGTATTCGCCAAGCCGGTCGATCACTTCGAACGCGTCACCGATGTGGATGTCGTCGTAAATCGCCCGCTGATGCGCCTGGATATAATCGCCGAACACTTCGATACCGTCGATTATCACCCGCCAGTCTTTCTTGCGATAGCGCTCGCCCAGCATCACATCCAACAGGTCGCGCGCGATAAAACCGATCTTGCCGTTGCCGAGCCCGATATCGAGAAGCGACTCCGGCCGCACGGCCTGCAAAAATTTTACGACGGTGGGGAGGTACGAATAGGTGCTCGTCGGCATGGCAAAACTCCGCCCTAAAAACAGGAAAGAAGAAAGGACCTTCTTCTCTTTTCGGGCGAAAGAGCGGTGGGCTTGAGTGGAGGTGTCAGATCGTCCAAAATTGCATTCGCCCGCCTTCCCCCGGCGCGCCAGGTTGGATGACCTAGAGCGAACGGGCGCAGCGGAAGCCCTGCCAGATGTTGAATTTCTCCGGCCGTTCGTTGAAGCGGTAGGTGGTGCGCATGTAGTAGGCCTTGAAGTACCAGTTGCCGCCTCTGAGCACCTTGCTGATCCCGGTTTCGGGGCCCGGGGGGTTTTCGCGCGGCGAGTTTCGGTAGTAATCGCCGTCGAACCAGTCGGCGACCCATTCCCAGACGTTTCCC
>CP070799.1:1462982-1464467 GCA_020343535.1 Nitrospinaceae bacterium
TCCACCCAGTGCCCGAGCCCACCGGCCAGGAGCGCCAGGCCCGCCAGCGCAACCAGCGGCGCGGTCAGAGCCAGCGGCCCTTCGTGCGGGTGCGCTTCCGGGCTCCTCAGGGTGCCGTTGAACGTGTAAAAGTAGACGCGGAAAATGTAAAACGCCGTCATGCCCGCGGTGAGCACGGCAATGGCCCAGAAAAAGAAGTTGCCCATCTCGCCGTGGTACGAACTCAGGATGATGGCCTCCTTGCTGTAAAACCCGCTGGTGAGCGGGAAACCCGCCAACGCCAGGGAGCCGATCAGAAACGTCAGGTGGGTGAGCGGCATCGACTTCCTGAGCCCCCCCATGCGGCGCAGATCCTGCTCGCCATTGAGCGCGTGGATCACACTGCCGGCGCTCAGGAACAGGAGCGCTTTGAAGAACGCATGCGTCATCAGGTGGAACATGCCGGCACTGAAAACGCCGATACCCACCGCGAGGAACATGTAGCCGAGCTGGCTCATGGTCGAATAGGCGATGACGCGTTTGATGTCGTATTGCACCAATGCCATGGAACCGGCGAACACGGCGGTGATCACCCCGACTCCGGCAATGAAATACATGGTGTACGGCGCCAGCTCATACAAGACGTGACAGCGGGCCACCAGATAAACCCCGGCGGTGACCATGGTCGCGGCGTGGATGAGCGCACTGACCGGCGTCGGGCCTTCCATGGCGTCGGGCAGCCAGGTGTGAAGCGGCAGCTGCGCCGATTTGGCGAACGCGCCGACCAGCAGGAGCAGCGTGATGAGCAGGGCCACGTCGTCGTTGGGCCGCAGGTTCGCTTTCGCGGCGGCGAACACGTCCAGGTAGTTGAGTGTGCCGAAATGCGAGAAAATGACGAATGCCGCGATGACCATGCCCACATCGCCGATGACGTTCATCACGAAGGCTTTCCTGGCCGCCAGCACGGCGCTGGTTTTCTCGCGCCAGAAGCCGATGAGCAGGTACGAGGCGAGCCCCACCAGCGCCCAGCCGACGATAAGGAAAAAGAAATCCGCCGCCGCGATGAGCACCAGCATGGAAAAAATGAACAGGTTCAGGTAGGCGAAGAACCGGGGAAATTCCGGATCGCCCTCCATGTAGCTGAGAGAATAGACGTGAATGAGGAAACCCACCCCGGTGACAATCAGAAACATGAAGACGGACAGCGGGTCGATGAGGATGGACAGATTGAGCGTGAAGGTTTCTGAGGTGATCCAGGTGTACAGCGTGAGCACATGGCCGGCCCGTTGTTCCGCTTCCAGGAACATCATCTGGCTGAGCGCATAAAGTGAGAAGGCAAACGCGCCCCCCACCGCGCCACAGGCGATGAGGCCCGCGCGCCGGTGCGGCATTCGATTTCCCCACCAGCTCAGGCCAATGAAGCCGGATAGCGGGAGAAGCAGGATTAGCCAGGCGTATGAGAACAACGGTTTACCCCTTCAAGACGTTGATATGGTCCACGTTCAG
>CP070799.1:1464567-1466050 GCA_020343535.1 Nitrospinaceae bacterium
GCGGGCGGCTATCCCTTACCGACAACCGAATAGGGGGGGAGCATGTTCAACATTTTGAAAAAAAGGAGATGTTGATTATTCGGCGGGGTAGCGCCGTTCTCGGGAAAGTGTCGGATCGGAACATCACGCGTCTGATCCAGGCGGGGAAATTGTACGGATCCGACCGAATTTCGAAAGATGCGAAAAGCTGGAGCCGGCTGGATCAGATAAGCCGCTATCGGCGGCAGTTGGCGGCAGTGGAGCAGGCGCGTGTGCCGCGGACCACGCAGTATAATCCTATTCCTTAAAATAAAAAGCCCCGGCCGGTCCGTGGGACAGGGCGCCCACGGATCGCCTCCTTACAGGCCAGCACAAATCGTCCGCCGCCGTTCTCCACGGCACGACAATCTCGATCCCGGGCTCCGATTACAACTCGACAAGAAGATAAAAAAATTGCTCCCGAACCCATCCGGTTTCAATGAGCCGGTTTCATCACCGCGCGAGAGAGCGGACGTGGGTTCGGTCCGTTCTCATCAATGGTGCGAGTCTCCGTCATGCGAATGGCCGTGCTGGATCTCCTCATCGGTGGCTGGGCGGATGGCCAGCACTTCCACCGAAAAATTCAGCGACTGACCCGCCAGCGGGTGATTGCCGTCAATTTTGACGTCGTCGCCCTCTTCACCGATGATGGTGAAGATATGGCGGTTGTCCCCCAGGTTGGCTTCGAACTGCAGCCCCGGGGCGATTTCCATTTCCTCGGGAAACTGCGTCCTCGGCAATTTCAGCCGCAGATCAGGGATGATCTGTCCGTAACCTTCTTCGGGAGACAGCGAAACCTCCTTTTTATCTCCCACGAGCATCCCCTCCAGGGCATTTTCCAACCCCGGGACGATCTGCCGGTGGCCGTGCAGGTAAGAGAGTGGCTGGCTCGAATCGGCCTTGTCCAGTTCCTGGCCTTCGGCATTGGTCAAGCGATATCCCAGGGAAACGATGGTGTTTTTTGTAATCATGAGTAGGTCCTCCTGCGGCCCGGGGCCGGCGGCTTGACCGGGCGCCCGGTCTCAAGGCGTCATTAAGTTTCTCCCAGCGTGCTGCCCGGAGCATTCAGTGCCGGAAGAAACAGGAAAGGGCTATGGGGTAGAACCCCAATAGCCCCTATAATAAATGGTCGGGACGAGAGGATTTGAACCTCCGACCACCTGACCCCCAGTCAGGTACGCTAACCAGGCTGCGCTACGTCCCGATTGAATTCGTGGATTTTCGCCATGGAGGGTGGTTCCATGGCGGCTTGTTCCTCAATGTGCGCCGCGTGCTCTTTCAATCGAAAAGAAACCACGGTTCCTCAAAAATAGTGGATATGGAAAGCGAAGTCAATAAAATAGGTTTCTTGGCAACGGCCGCGGTAGCAATTTCCCTTGAACCGCTCCGAGGCTATGATAAAATTCACTAACCGTATGTATTCCAATTGGTTGAGCGGGTGTTACCCAAACGGGAAGCCGGTACT
>CP070799.1:1466150-1467628 GCA_020343535.1 Nitrospinaceae bacterium
GGTGATGAAACGCGGGCGGCAATTCGGCGAACGCCTCGTGCAGTTCCTTGATTTCATCGATGCGCCAGGCGCGGCCAAAATCGACGAGGTCGTAACCGAAGGCCTCCTTGAACTTTTTCACCAGCGCCGCCACCTCATCGGCGTAATTCCCGGGATACTCGTAGTAGGGGCGCTTGGGTGCTTCCGGTTCGGCAGCGTCCGCCGGCCGAGGCCCGGCGACGGCCCCGGTCAGCAGGGCGAAAACAACGGCGAGAACGGCGGAAAATCTTTTCATTTCATCGGGTCCTTTCAGGCGGCAGGTCATGCCTCAAGAGTATCAAAACCGCCGAGGGAATGCGAATCTTTGCTCAGCCGGGGGCCGGGGCAAACCGCACTCCCTGTCCCGGCGGGCGGGTTTTTTTGCATCTTTTGCGCAAGAAACGGCATCTAAATTTGCGCTTATCTTCACTCATAAACCATGGAGGAAAAATTTATGGCGACACTGCCAGGCATCGATGAAAAACTGATCCGTCTGAACCCCGACTGGACGGTTGAAAACGCGGGCTCCACCCCGCTTGAGCAGAACCTTTCGATCAGCGACTTCAAAGGCAAGCGGCTGGTGATCACGCTTCCCGGAGCAGGCGGTTTCTGCAACAAGGAATTGGACATGATCAAGGAGAACATGAAGCGTTTAAAGGACGCCGGCGCCGACGAGGTGATCGTGGTTGTGGGCTCCGACATTCTGACCAACGCCGGGCGCGGACTGCCGAACTTGCTGCAGGACCCCGACCTGGCGTTTGCCAAGGCCAACAAGCTGAACCTAGAAGGCGTGAGGAGCCGCTACCTGAACCGCGCGATCCTCGCCGTCGATGCCGATGGCAACCAGCTGGGCCGTGAAGACGCGCCGCTGCTCGGCTGCCGCACCATCGACGGGCTGGTGGCTGCGGCTCAAAAAGCGTTCGCCTGATTCACCCGCAACAAAAGAAAACCTCCCGGCGCGCCCACCCGGGAGGTTTTCTTTTTTTCCGCCCCACCGCCTCCTAATCGATCTCCTTATAGCGAAAACATCCGGCGAAATGGTCGTTGACCATGCCCACCGCCTGCATGAAGGCGTAGCAGATGGTGGGTCCGACGAAACGAAAACCGCGTTTCTTCAAATCGCGCGAGAGGGCCTCCGCCTCCGGCGTCTTGGCAGGCAGGTCGGCGAGAGAACGAAACCGGTTCCTTCGCGGCCGTCCATCGACGAAACGCCACAGGTAGCTGTCGAACGAGCCGAACTCCTCACAGAGCCGGAGAAAGGCGGCGGCGGTCCTTCCCGGTGTAGCGGACGATGCGCGCCGGGTCGAAGCCGTGAAAGACCTCCCGGTAGCGCGCCCTCTTCTTGAGCACCGTTTGCCAGGACAACCCGGCTTGCGCTCCTTCAAGGATCAGAAACTCGAACAGCGTCGCATCGTCGTGGACAGGCACGCCCCACTCCTCGTCGTGGTAGGCGATCATCA
>CP070799.1:1467728-1469200 GCA_020343535.1 Nitrospinaceae bacterium
GGAAAGGCCGAAAACATTATCTCGACAAAATGACCCTGGGTGAGCTGGTGCGCGCCTATTTTGCCTATCCCGCCATCCAGGTCTACATCGTGCTCACGCTCCTAGCCGCCTGTGGCGCTCTTTACCTGATGGAGAGTCCTTGGCCGGTGCTTGCGGCGGTTGCGGCGGTGCCCATTGTGTACGCCCCGGTCTGGTTTCTCCTGCACCGCTACGTCCTGCACGGGAGCTGGCTGTACAAGTCCCCGAAAACGGCGGCGCTGTGGAAGCGCATCCATTTCGACCATCACAGCGACCCCAACGATCTCGGTGTTCTCTTCGGCGCTCTGCCGACCACCCTGCCGACGATCCTGCTGATCACCGGCCCGGTGGGCGGGCTCATCGGCGGCCCTGCGGGCGCGTTGGCCGCTTTTGCCGCGGGGCTTGTCACCACCTGCTTTTACGAGTTTTGTCATTGCATCCAGCACCTCGCCTACACGCCGAAACTCGCGTTCCTCAAGCGCATCAAGAAACTGCACCTCGCGCACCATTTCCGCAACGAAAACGGTAACTACGGCATCACTAATTTTTTCTGGGATCGATTGTTCGGAACCTACTACCCGCAGCCCGACAAGGTGGCCAAGAGCCCGACGGTGTTCAATCTCGGCTACACCGGCTGGGAAACCGAGCAGTTTCCCTGGGTGGCGCGGCTCTCCGGGTTTGAAGCCGGCGAGCGGGAGGAAAGCGAACCGGTTGCGCCTTCCTCCTGACCCTCGCGCGGCCGCCGGAGGCCTCGGGCGGGGAGCCCGAGGCATGTGGGTCAATCGGCGTGTTTTCTCAGGAAGGTGGGGATGTCGAAGTTAATCGTTTTCGACAGCGATCCCGGCGTTGTCTCCTTGATCGCGTGCGCGAGGGTTTTCAGGTTCCGGTAAGACGAATCGCTGATCGACTCCTGCGGCAGAGTGTCGCCGTTTTCCACTTTCTTGAGCACCGGCACGTCCATAAGGGGCGGCACTTCCTTGAGCACGGGAGCCCGTTTCTCGAAGCCCGTGGCTATCACCGTCACGCGCATGTGGCCGTCCATCTGGTCGTCGATCACCGCGCCGAAGATGATGTGCGCGTCTTCGTGGGCGTTCTGCTGGATGAGCATCGAGGCCTCGTTGACCTCCATGAGGGTGAGATCCTGCCCGCCGGTGATGTTGATGAGCAGACCCTTGGCGCCATCCACCGTGGCCTCGTCGAGAAGCGGGCTGGAGATGGCCTTTTGCGCCGCCTCGATGGCCCGGTTCTCGCCGCTTGCCGTGCCGCTGCCCATGAGGGCCTTGCCCATGTCGCTCATGATCGTTTTCACGTCGGCGAAGTCCAGGTTGATGAGGCCCGGCACCACGATCAGGTCGGAGATGCTGCACACCGCCTGCTGAAGGACATCGTCGACCATGCCGAACGCACCCATGAACGACGTGTTTTCGCCGACAAAGCTGAGCAGCTTCTGGTTC
>CP070799.1:1469300-1470758 GCA_020343535.1 Nitrospinaceae bacterium
TTCATGCGCCACTATATTTTCGGCGACAACGTTCGCATGCTGAAGGCCATCCAGAACGACAAGCACACCCAGGGGCTGATTCAGGTATATCAGGACTACTGCACGCAAAACGAAAACAACTGTCTGGGGTGCTCATTTCCAGACGTGGTCAACAGGAATTTTGCTTGAACCAGCCCCGCCACCAGCCCGCAGCACGGGCCTTTCCTCGAAAAAGAACCCGGGGCTCGGTTTTTCAAGAAGATGCCCCCTTTATGGCTTGCTTCCACCCCCCCTAAGCGATAAAGTGTAACTAACCCTTAAATTTGTCGGAAAAACGAACGAAATCATGGATCATTTGGACGAACTGGAACATCAGAGCATTTTCATCCTGCGTGAAGCTTATAAAAACTTCAAGAACCTGGCCATGCTGTGGTCGATCGGTAAGGATTCCACCGTGCTGGTGTGGCTGGCGCGCAAGGCTTTCTTCGGGCATTGCCCGATTCCCCTGGTGCACATCGACACCAGCTATAAAATACCGGAGATGATCGAATACCGGGACCGGGTGGCCAAGGAATGGAACCTCAACCTGGTGGTGGGGCAGAACAAAAAGGCTCTCGCCGAAGGCATGAACCACACCATGGGACGCATGGTTTGCTGCGAAGCCCTGAAGACTCAGGGGCTGGCAACCGTGATGGCGGAAAAGGGCTACACCGGGCTGATCCTCGGCATCCGCCGGGATGAAGAAGGCACCCGCGCCAAGGAGCGTTATTTCTCCCCGCGCGACAAGAACTTCGAATGGAACTTCAAGGACCAGCCGCCGGAGTTGTGGGACCAGTTCAAGACCACGTTCGCCGAGGGGACGCACATCCGCATCCACCCCATTCTGCACTGGACCGAGCTGAACGTGTGGGAATACATTCTGCGCGAGAAGATCCCCATCATCGACCTGTACTTCGCCAACAAGGAGGGCCGGCGTTACCGCTCGCTCGGCTGCGCGCCCTGCACCGGCTCCATCGAATCCACGGCGAGCACCGTCGAGGAAATCGTCGAAGAGCTCAAGCACCACACCACCACTTCCGAACGGTCCGGCCGGGCGCAGGACCAGGAAGACACCTACGCGATGCAAAAACTGAGAGCCCGGGGATACATGTAATGAACGACCTTCAAGTGCAGCAACAACCTTCCAGCCGGCAGATGCGGCTGGTGATCGTGGGCCATGTGGACCACGGCAAATCCACCCTTGTCGGCCGCCTGTTGTCGGACACGGGAAGCCTGCCCGAGGGCAAGCTGGATTTCGTCAAGGACATCTGCGAGCGTCAGGGCAAGTCCTTCGAGTTCGCCTTCCTGCTCGATGCCCTTGAGGAAGAGCAGGACCAAGGCATCACCATCGACACGTCGCAGATCTTCTTCAAAACGCAAAAACGCCACTACGTCATCATCGACGCCCCGGGGCACAAGGAATTTCTCAAGAACATGGTC
>CP070799.1:1470858-1472304 GCA_020343535.1 Nitrospinaceae bacterium
CAAGTACCTTGCTGAAGGATCACCCCCCATGGAAACACAACGCATCAAAGACTATTGCCGCGAGGCCGTGGAAATCTCCAATCACAGCAGCATTCACGAGGGCCTGAATTTTCTGATCGGAGAAAAGTTCGGCCAGCGATTCATGGAGCTGAAAAAGCTCGAGAGCAAATTAAAGTATCTCTATCCCGATGAGGAGAGGGGTGAAACACATCCGCTGACCCTGGGCGGTCGGGATTTTCACATGAGCTACACGCTGACCTTGAACGAAAACTACCGCGGCCATCTCAGGAAGGTCCACGTGTTGCGAAAAACCCTGAGCGCATTCGCAGTGGAAATCAAAGGCTGGTTCGATCTGGACGATATCGGTGAATACCTCGCCACCTATCCCCGCATCCATCGCTTCGGCACGGGGGATTCGGACGACATCCGTTTTTTCCTGGACGAGGCGACCCTGTCCGCGGACGAAGTTTTTCAGGAAGTGGAAGATATATTTCTGGTAGAGGAAATGAAAAAAATGTTCCTCTGCAATGAAGAGCTGGCCTGATTTTTTGCGCCGGCGGCCACCCGATGATGGGAGGGAATTAAGCCCATGCCTGAACCCAAACCCATCCTCAAGAGCCGCACCCGCCTGATCCTGGCGTTTCTGGTTCTCCTCGCCGCCAGCGTGCTGGTCCTTTTCACCGGCCCGGGTTTCGGCTTCGTCTGGCAGGTGATCCTTTCCGGCCTCCTGCTGTTTTTTCTTTTCTGGCTGATCACCTGACGAACGCCATGAGCCCGAGGGCCAGCGCAAGCGCCCCAAGACCGATGCCCATCAGGCCGAGGGTCATGAGCCGCTTCCCCTGCTCCTCCAGGGCCTCCCGCTGGCTTTTAATGGCCTCCTGAACCCTGGCGTCGGCGGCTTCCTCCAGTTTGCCCTGAAGGTCCTTCTTGACGAGCTGGACTTTCTCCACCACCGTCTGATCGAGCTCCCAAAGGACTTTCTGAGTGAGCGCTGGGGCCTCCTTCTGGATTTCCTCGCCCACCGCATCGATCGCGTCGCGTTTCCAGCAATCCATTTTCCGGTCGATCTCGGCCAGTTTTTCCCGGATCACCTTTTCAAGCTTCGGATCGATGTTTTCCTGGATTTTCTCCAGGCAATCCTTGGAATTGCGGATCGCCTCGTGCAGATGTTCCTCGATTTCCTCCTCCAGAGCCTCCTTGCGCGACGCCACATGCTCGCTCAAAATTTCCAGCTTTTCGCGGAGCTCGGAAATGACCTTGAAATTATCCTGGGCGCGCTGAACCCGTGCCTCGAAATTTTCTGAACCTTGTGGATCAACCATCGGAGTATCCCTTCTTTATGATGAGCATCGCCTAATACTTTATCATTCTACGATGCAGAAACCGGAATTTGATTTTCAAAAATAACACCCCGAAGGGGCCCGCCCACCCGCCGCCGCCCGCACC
>CP070799.1:1472404-1473827 GCA_020343535.1 Nitrospinaceae bacterium
TACCTAGGCCTTTCCGCCGGCCTGGATTTCGAGACCCGCATTATGGTCAAGGATAACGCCCCCGCCCTGCTGGCTCGCGAGCTCGCGGCCAAGAACTGGTCGCCTCAGGTGATCGCGCTTTCCGGCGTGACCGACCCCTACCAGCCCGCCGAAAAGAAGTTCACCCTCACCCGGCAGTGCCTTGAAGTTTTATGCGAGTTTCAGAATCCCGTCTGCGTGGTGACAAAGAACTCGCTTATCATTCGCGATCAGGACCTGCTGTCCCGGCTCGCCCGTCTTTCAGCTGTGGCGGTTTATATATCCCTCACCACGCTGGACGATAACCTGGCGCGGGTCTTGGAGCCGCGGGCGCCCCTGCCGGGGCGGCGGCTGGCGGCGATCCGCGCCTTGAGCGCGGCGGGTATTCCCACTGGCGTGCTAGCCGCCCCCATGATTCCCGGCCTGAACGACGAGGAGCTGCCCGCCCTCCTTAAAGCCGCCGCCGACGCAGGTTCGGGCTTCGCGGGGTTAGCCGTCCTCAGGCTTCCCCACGGCGTCAAGAATCTCTTCGCGGACTGGCTGGAGGAAAACCTCCCCAACAAAAAGGACAAGATCCTGAACCGCGTTCGCACTCTCAGGGGGGGTAAACTGAATGACTCGAGGTTTTCGGTGAGAATGAAAGGCCAGGGAATCTTCGCCGATCAGATCGCGGCCTTGTTTTCACTTGGCGCCAAAAAGGCCGGGCTCGCCCGCCACGCCCCGGCTTTATCCACCGCGCATTTTCTCTCTCCGCACCGCCGCCAACGCTCGCTGTTTTAGCCCTCCCTTAGTATCCCCGGCAACCCCGAAGGCGGAGTGCTCCCGGCTGCGGGGCAAGGTGGTTCCCGCCAGCTGGGCGCAAACGCGGCTTGGTCTTCAGAAGTAGAGATTGACCGCGAGGACGCCTTCGTTGCTTTCGTCGGCCAGACGGTATTCCAGGCGCACATCCAGGTTCTGGGACAGGGAATAGCGCTGCTCGAAGGTGGCAGCGAAGAAGCCCTTGTCGTCACCCAAGGGAAAATACTTGTACGCGCCGGTGAAGCCGATTTTCCAGTTTTCCGAGATATCCACCAGGCCGCCCAGTTCGATGTCCCCCCCCAGGCGGTGGTTGCCCTCTAGCTTATCGGCGATCTCCGCCTCGATGTCGGCGAAGCCGAACAGCATGAGTGGCGAAAAAAAACCGGGCCGGTGGGCAAGCCCCATGCCAAAATGACTCCGAAACGAGGTGCAGGCCGGGCAGTCGAAATCCTTCAGCGTGTCCACCACGATTCCCAGCCGCCAGGAAGGCTTGGCCAGGATCGGATCGTAGGCGTTAAGAGAGGTGATGCCGAGCAACTCCGCCCGGTCGAGAGTGAATCGATCCGTCTCGTCATAATATCGAAACCTGAAATCCAGAAATATGATT
>CP070799.1:1473927-1475342 GCA_020343535.1 Nitrospinaceae bacterium
ATATACAGCCGGTTGAGGCCCAGGGCACGGCCCAAGTTGCGCGCATGTACCAAGGGGGTGAAACCGGTATGCAGGCCTACCTTGGGGGCTTCGTCAATGGGCAGTAGGTCTTGGTAGCGCCACATGGACTTCGGCCCCGCCTCGATGCTGGCCTTGCTGACCGTCTCTTTGATTTTATCGTAATCGTAATCGACCTCCAGCGGGCCGAAACAGAATTCGCAGACGTGAAGAGGCTCCTTGGGGAACTCCTTTTTGCATTCTTTGCAACGTAATCCCTTGACGTGTCCCATAATTTCCTTGGCTAAAAAATTTTGTTAAAGCTTAAATACCGTTCGCCCGAATCCGGCGCGATCGCGACGACGTTTTTTCCCGGGCCCAGTTCCTGGGCGAGCTGGCATGCCGCCCAGCAGGCGGCGCCGGCCGACGTGCCGACGAACAGGCCTTCTTCGCGGGCCAGCCGCCCGGCGGTGCGAAAGGCGTCCTCGTCGGAAACGGGGCGGATGCCGTCGAGCACATCCATGTTCAGCACCCGGGGCTTGAAGCCCGCGCCGATGCCCTGAATTTTATGCGGCCCGGGCGGGTTGCCCGAAAGCACCGCCGAGGTGGCCGGTTCCACGCCCACCACGCGGACGCCGCTGTTGTGTTTCTTCAAGACCTCACCGGCGCCGGTGATCGTTCCACCCGTGCCGATGCCGGCGACGAACGCGTCCACCGGTTCGCCGTTCATCGCGGCGACGATTTCCGGCCCGGTGGTCTGCCTGTGGATCTCCGGATTGGCCGGATTGTTGAATTGCTGCGGCATGAAATAATCCGGATGTTGCGCCACCAGTTCCTCCGCCCGTTCGATGGTGCCTTCCATGCCAAATTCGGCGCGGCTCAGTTCGGTTTGCGCGCCGAAGCTTTCGAGAATCATCCGCCTCTCCGCGCTCATGTTCTCGGACATGACGAGGATCACCTTGTAGCCGCGCACCGCCCCCACCAAGGCAAGGCCGATGCCGGTGTTGCCGCTGGTCGGTTCGATGATGGTGGAGCCGGGCTTCAGCAAACCCCGCTTCTCGGCATCGTCGATCATGGCCAGGGCGATCCGGTCCTTGACGCTGCCGCCGGGGTTCATGAACTCCAGCTTCAGGTAGATATTGGCGCCGCCTGGGGGGGATACGGAGTTCAGTTTAACCAATGGCGTACCGCCGATCAACTCCAAACTATTATCAAATCTGGATTTAGATTTTTCTTCGGTGCCTGTTTTTTGGCTCATGGCTGCTTGCGGACTCCCCCCTCAAGGGTAGGACAAAGAGCCTATTCTAAGGGAAAGATTTGTTCCGAGTCAAATCGTAATGGCTCCCGCCGGAGCCGGTTGGCGGCGGCGCGCCGGCCTGCCCCTGCAGCCGGGCCCGCCGGGCGCTTCAAGGGGCGCG
>CP070799.1:1475442-1476839 GCA_020343535.1 Nitrospinaceae bacterium
CGGTTTTTCCCGCGATCATGAACAGTTGATGGAGTCCAATGCCTCTTTTTATTTTTGAGTGCAGTGATTGCCAACACCTGATCAAACAGTTATTGGAATCTCCGCCAAAAAAGAAAACCGACTTCCCCTGCCCGCAATGCGGCAGGGATAGAAAATTCAAATTTCTTCGCGAGGCGGATTTTCAGGAAGACTGGTTTTCCAACATGCTAAAGATTCACAACAAGCGCCGCCGGCCGGGCGACCGGTTGCATCGCACCGATCCGCGCAGGGAAGAGTGACCTTGGCGGCCCCGGAACCGGAAGGATAGCGAGGTGAACTCATCACGCATTTCATGAAAGCCCTGGCAGCAGTCCTGTTCGTTGCGGCGTTGTGGGCGGTATCCGCTCTAGAACCGGCTTCGGTGTACGCGCAGGCCGGGGCCAAGCCCGTTGCGTGCGGCGAAAGCATCCACCCCGAAAAATTTTACGAACGGTCGTCCCTGGTGGCGCTTGTGGCCGGGTTCGCGCTGCTTCTTCTTGGAATTCTCGTGGACAAGAATGCCCTGAAGGCGGGATTGCTTGGCCTCGCCGTGCTGCCGTTCGCCGCCTGGGTCTATATCCATTTCTTTATCGACTACGCGGGGCTCAAGCGGCTCGCCTTCACCTACAACGCCCAGGCCGAAAACACCCTGGCCAACATCGCCGAAGCGCAGGACCGCTACAAGTCGGAGCACGACACCTTTCTCACCGATCTGGACAAGCTGCGCTCACACACCGCCGGGGCGCACGGCACCGATCCCTGCGTGAAGATCCTGAAGATCGAGGCCGAGTGGAATCACTGGTACGCCGAAGCGCAGCATGTCTCAAGCCCGGACAAGGTCCGTTGGGACAGCCGCTCCGGCAGTTCGCTGAAAAAAGGCTGAGGCCGGGCCCGTCAGCGGGTCAGTACGACCTTGCCCACGGCGCGGCCGAGTTCTAGCTTCCGGTGCGCCGCCGCCACGTCCCGAAAAGAAAACCGCTCCTCGTCGATCAACGGCCGAACGCGGCCCTCGTCCACCAGACGCGCCAGCGTATTGAGGATTTCACCGTGATGCTCGCGCCCCGCGCCGTGCAGCATGGGGATCAGCATGAACACCGCGTGCAAGGTGAGCCCCTTCATGTGCAGCAGGGTGAGGTCGGCCCGGCCGCGCGCGGCAATGGCCGCCACCCGGCCGCACCGGGCCGCCGCCTCGAAGGATTTTTCAAGGTTGGTGCCGCCAACGGTGTCAAACGTTACATCGAATCCGCGCCCCCGGGTGATGCGGCCGACATAGGCCTGCACCGCTTCATTCTTGTAGTGAATCGTATGATCCGCGCCGAGTTTTTTCGCCAGCCGCAGTTTCTCGTCGCTGGACGCGGTGACAGCGACGCGCCCGCCCG
>CP070799.1:1476939-1478316 GCA_020343535.1 Nitrospinaceae bacterium
CTGGACAAAAAACTCGACCCGGGCTGGGTGCCACGCATCATCCACTCAAACCCCGAAATCGCCAGCATCGGCTGTTATTATGAGACCGCGCATCACCTGGGGTTCCGCGCCGTGGAGGGGCGATGTGTGATGGAGGACATCGACGGCGCGGAGCTTCGGGGGGACGAAGGCGGCTGGGTGCGCATTGTCGCCGATAAAACGACTGCTCGTGTCATAGGCGCGCAGATGGTTTTGAACCGCGCCTCCGACCTGATTCCCATGATTTCGTTGGCGCTTAGGAAGGGGTTGACGGTGGAAACGCTGAAGGGAATCTGCTGCGATGGCTCCTCGGCGGCGAGAGGAATCAAGGAGGCCGCGCGCGCCTGTTCCGAGGCGCTTAAAAACGGCCGCGCCGGCCCCGGATGGGATTGAATATCTGGCTTGACTGGATATTTTAATTATGTTAAAAACCAAGCTCTTGAAAATGGCGAAGTTGCGAAAAATACAGGTGTTGTTATCATTTTTTAGATTTACAAACGCTTTAAATTCAGGATCTTTTTATGGCCGATGACAAGAAGACGAATAAAGCCGCCGCGGTGAAAAAGGCCGATAAGGACGAGCCGAAGGACACGCTATATTCCCGGCGGGATTTCTTCTCCTACGCAGGCTGGGCGAGCTTCATGGCGACTCTTGGTCTTTCCTCGCTCTACTTTACTAGGCTATTGTATCCGCGGGTGTTGTTCGAGCCGTCCCCCATCTTCAAGGCCGGCCGGCCGGAGGATTATACCGTCGGCGAGGTCAGCACCCGCTGGGTGAAGGACGAACGGGTGTGGCTGGTGCGGGATAATGAGGGCATCTATGCCGTGTTTGCGTTGTGCACCCACCTCGGCTGCACGCCCCGCTGGCTGCGCAGTGAAAGCAAGTATAAATGTCCCTGCCACGGCAGCGGATTCACCAAGGAGGGCATCAACTTCGAGGGGCCGGCGCCCAGGGCGCTGGAACGGCTGAAAATCGCCCTCGGGCCCGACGGGCAGATCGTGGTCGACAAGAGCAAGAAGTTTCTCTATGAAAAAGGGGATTGGGGCAAGACGGAAGCGCTGCTGCGCGTATAACTGTATTTAAATCACGGGAATGCCCAGTGCCGCTGGGTTTCTTGTCTAAGGCATCCCTTTATTTTTTCCAAGGAGGGTTTGGGTTTTGGCTACCAAAAAACCAGATGTCCCCAACATCGCCGAATTGATGGATAAGTTGAAAAGCGGGAAAATTTTCGGGGAGATTGCCAAGCAGATCACCGAATCGCAGGTCTGGACCTCGACGTTCAGGCACGGCTATGCGGACACACCGAGAAACCGGGTGCTGCAGATCGCAAGCAACGTCTGGCTGCACCTGCACCCGGTT
>CP070799.1:1478416-1479732 GCA_020343535.1 Nitrospinaceae bacterium
CTGCTCAACTTTTCAGGCGGGAAGGAGAAAAACCCCTTCGCGCGCGCCGCGGAGCGAGGTTGCGGTTGCTGTAAAATACCGATGCCCTCTTCCCGGCTTCCCCTTATAATTGGGGCACAAACGATCATTTTTCAAAGGTGGTTTCATGGAGACCGAAAACGCCCAGGCCGTGGCCGAGGAAGCCCCAGAAAAGGAAATAGACCTGACCCCGACGCGGGAAATTCTCGACAGCCTTCCTGGGCCCGAACGCCGTTACCTGATCCCGACCCTGCAGAAAATCCAGAATGTCTACCGTTACCTGCCCGAGCCGGCGATGAAGCTGCTGATGGCCAAGCTCGGCATCAGCAAGGCGCAACTTTACGGTGTGATTTCGTTTTACCCCCAACTCCTCATCACCGAGCCGGGCAAATACATTTTCAAGCTGTGCTACGGCACCGCCTGTTTCGTCAAGGGAGCGAACATCATCGCGGAAAAGATCTACGAAACCTACCATATCCATCCGGGAGAAACGGACAAGGACAAGATCTTCACTCTGCAGACCGCCTCCTGCCTCGGCAACTGCGGCGCGGCCCCCATGGCCATTATCGGTGACGACACCCATGGCACCATCGATCCCGAGCAGACCTTCGCGTTGCTCAAGTCCTACGAGGACCGGAAGAGCGAGGCCGAAGAAGTTGAGGAGGCCGCCCAGGAATGAGCACCACCGCAAAAAAAATCGTCCCCTTCAAGCTCAATGGCAAGGAGGTCACCGCGCCCGAAGGCATGGTGATCATCGAAGCCGCCAAGCAACACGGGGTGGAAATCAGCAATCTCTGCTACAACCGCAACCTGAAACCATTCGCCGCCTGCCGCACCTGCATGGTCGAGGTGAATGTGGACGGCAAGAAGGAACTGGTTTACTCCTGCACGCACCCGCTGGCCGAGGGCATGGAGGTCAACACCAACACCGAAGAGACGGACCGCTACAACAAGTCCTGCCTTGAGATGCTGCTGGTGGAGCACCCCCTCGACTGTCCGATCTGCGACAAGTCCGGCGTCTGCCCGCTGCAGGACAACACCGAGATGCTGTCGCTGCACAACGGCCGTTTCGAGATCAACCGCCGCAACGAGCCCAGTATCAAAACCAACCCAATCATCGAGTTTTACCTCAACCGCTGCATCATGTGCGGGCTGTGCGTCCGCGCCTGCGACGAAATCCAGGGCGTGCAGGCGCTGGATTTTCACAAGCGCGGCATGAAAGTTGGCATCGGCACCGCCAACGATGAACCGCTGGACTGCGAGTTTTGCGGCCAGTGCATCACGGTTTGCCCCACCGG
>CP070799.1:1479832-1481128 GCA_020343535.1 Nitrospinaceae bacterium
ATAAAAAAACGGAACTGGCGCGGGATCTATTTCTCCGCCTGAGCGCAAAATTCGGTCGGGGAGGGCTTCTGCATTTTGGCCAGGGTAAATGGTACCCCGGCGAGCAATTGCCGCGCTGGTCGATGGCCTGTTTCTGGAGAAAAGACGGGGCGCCGATTTGGAAGCAGGAGGATTGGCTGGCCACCCGGAAGGAAGACCGCGGCCATACGATGGATACGGCCAAACAATTCATCGGTCATCTCGCCGTAAAATTGCTTTTGCCCGAGGCCTGCGTGATTCCCGCTTACGAGGATGCGATTTATTATCTATGGAAGGAACAGAAGCTTCCCGTCGAGGGCGACATCTTCAAGGCCGACCTACACGAAAAGACGGAGCGGCGCCGCCTGCAAAAATTGCTGGAGGGCAACCTCAACCATCCGGCCGGTTATGTCCTGCCGCTGGCCTTCGCCGAACCCCGCGATCAGTGGATTTCAAATCGCTGGGTCTTTCGATCGAAACGCCTGATCCTGACCATTGGTGACTCTCCCATTGGCTTTCGGTTGCCTCTGGACAGCTTGCCGAGTGTGCCGCAGGAGCAGATCCATGAGGCGCTGGGACACGAGCCCAGCGTCTTTCAGGCTCTGGGCCAGTTCCCGGCCTGGGAAGAGTTCGGGCGCATTCTTGAAGGTCGCAAGAGGGGTGTGGTTTCCGCTTCCGGTAAAGCGACTCCCGAAGACCCGGGGGCTCTGGTGCGCACCGCGTTATGCGTGGAGCCGCGAGGCGGGCAGTTGCACGTGTTTATTCCGCCGGTAAAACATGCGGCGCATTATCTGGAATTAATCTCAGCCGTGGAATCGGTTGCCGGGCACATGAAGGTTCCGGTGACGATCGAAGGCTACGAACCGCCGCACGAGCCAGGCCTGCAGCACTTCCGCATCACTCCGGACCCGGGGGTGATCGAGGTCAACGTCCACCCTGCCCACAGTTGGGACGAGTTGAACGAAATCATCGGCACGGTTTACGAAGAGGCTTATCAGAGTCGGCTGGTGGCAGATAAATTCATGATCGACGGCCGGCGGGTAGGTACCGGTGGCGGAAACCACATCATCGCCGGCGGGGCTACGCCCCAGGATAGTCCGTTTTTGCGCCGGCCCGACCTGCTGCGCAGTTTCATTACATTCTGGCAAAACCATCCGTCGTTGTCGTACCTGTTCTCGGCGATGTTCATTGGCCCCACCAGCCAGTTTCCGCGGGTGGATGAAGCGCGCATGGACTCGCTCTACGATCTGGACATCGCCTTCAAGGAGATGTCGCGGC
>CP070799.1:1481228-1482518 GCA_020343535.1 Nitrospinaceae bacterium
CTCAACTGGCAGCGCTACGTCATCAAATACTCGCTCAACGATCAGATCGAAATCCTGAGTTTTTTCAAACGCAGCGGCCGCGAGATGATCGGCCAGGCCCGGTCCTTGAGCGACCTGGACGGGACCGTGCAATCGTTCAAGGAAAAGCCGTGGCGGGTCTGGGTGTCCCTGCTGGCGGGTATCGGCCTGCTGGTTTCCCTGCGGCGGCTGCGCCTTAAGCGGCGGCCTGCCGTGCCTGCGGCGGCCACCCTGTATCAGGACATGCTCCGCCGGCTCAGGAAAAAGGGTCTCATCAAACCGCCGCACCAGACACACCGCGAATTTCTCGACCATCTGGCCCCCCTCCCGCCCGAGCAACGGACCGATGTGAAAAAGGTCACCGAGTTTTACGAGAAAACCCGCTTCGCCTGTCAGGCGGCCGAGGCCGGCGAGGAAAATGAAATGAGGCAAACCGTCCGCCGCCTTTGATCCGCGCCCCCCTTGCCGGTTTACGGCAAAAAACTCTCCCGACTGTTGCATTAAATTTATTGCAACAATTCACATTTTCACGTATGAATGGGTCGTCCGCAACTGAACGATAAGGAACCGCGTAATGACCGAAACATTCAGCGACTATCTCGACACCGTGCTCAACGCCCTGAACGAGGCGGTGTTCGTTTACGATCAGAACTTGGAGATTCGCCACTTCAACCAGGCGGCGGAAAAAATCACCGGCCATCGCAGGCAGGATGTCGTGGGTAAGAAGTGTGTCACCCTTTTCGACAGCAACTTGTGCCTCAACAACTGCTCACTGTGCTCGATGGCGAGAAAAGGCCCGGTGAAGGGCCGGTTGAGTTTCGATTCGCCCTTTATCCGCAAAGACGGCGTCCGCCGCCAGGGACGGTTTCAGACCGGACTGCTGAGGCGGGAAAAGGATGGCACCGCCGAGGTCGTCGTTGCACTCACCGACATCAGCGAAATCGTCGATCTCAGGGAACAGCTGAAGAGCGGCCATTCGTTCCAGAATCTGGTTGGGAAGAGTCACCTGATGAGGGATCTGTTCCAGACCATCAAAAACCTGGCGGCGTTCGACACCACCGCGCTCATCCAGGGCGAAAGCGGCACGGGAAAGGAGCTGGTGGCGCGCGCCATCCACTGCGAAAGCCCGCGGGCGGCGGAGAAGTTCATCGTCGTCAACTGCGCCGCGTTCTCCGACAACCTGCTGGAAAGCGAGCTTTTCGGGCACGCGAAGGGAGCCTTCACGGGAGCCAGCCACGACCGCATCGGCCGTTTCGAGGAAAGCCACGGCGG
>CP070799.1:1482618-1483903 GCA_020343535.1 Nitrospinaceae bacterium
AGGGCCGTTCACGCGGCATCGGCCGCGCGGTGAGCCAAGCGTTTCTGGCCGCCGGGGGATTTGTGGTCGCCACCTACCGCGAGGACGACCCGGCCGCGGAAGCGTTTGCCCGCGCCAACCGGGCGCATGAGGCGCGCCTCTCCATCAAGAAATTCGATGTCGGCAACTACGCCGAGGTCGAGGCTTTCTTTCGCGACCGCGAAGAAAACGGCGGGCCTTTTCAGGTGGTGGTCCACAGTTCCGGGGTCCGCAAGGACGCCGTGGTCGGCCTGATGAAGGAGGACGACTGGAACCGCGTGATTCAGACCAACCTGACCGGCACCTTCAACGTCTGCAAGTTGGCGGTGCAGGGCCTCATGCGCCAGCGCTATGGCCGCATCGTCGTTGTCACCTCGCCCATCGGCCGCTTCGGGTTCGCCGGGCAGTCCAATTACGCTGCGTCGAAAGCGGGCCAGGTGGCATTCGTCCGTTCGCTCTCCAAGGAGGTGGCGACCCGCGGAATCACCGTCAACTGTGTCTCGCCCGGGTTCATCGAGACCGACTTCATCGCCGACCTGCCCGAGAAGCAAAAGAAGGCCTACCTTGGCATGGTGCCGATGAAGCGCTTCGGCCAGGCGGGCGAGGTGGCTTCCTCGGTGCTGTTTCTCGCCTCGCGGGAGGCGGCCTACATCACCGGGTCGGTGCAGGAAATCTCCGGGGGATTATAATCTCATGCGCGATATTTTAGAGAGCATTCCCCACCGCGAGCCGTTTTTGTTCGTCGATCGCATCGTCGCCGAAACCGAGAACAGCATCGAAACGGAAAAACAGGTGAAACCCGATGAGCCGTTTTTTGCCGGCCATTACCCCGGCCGGCCGCTCATGCCGGGGGTGCTGATCTGCGAATCGGTGTTCCAGTCGGGCGCGGCCCTGATGGGCCGGGAGGTAGCGCCGGTGCCCGCGGGCCGGGTGCCGATAGTCAGCCGTATCAATAACGTCAAGCTCAAGCATCCGGTGCTGCCGGGGGACCTGATGAAAATCGAGGTGAAACTCAAGGAGCGGGTGGGGCCCGCGTATTACATGAGCGGCAAGGTGACAGTGCGTAATAAAGTCGCCCTCACTCTGGAGTTCACCGTCCTGCTCGTGGAGGACGCGGTGTGAGCTTCCTCGGGATTGAGGGTAAGACTTTTCTGGTTTTCGGCGTCGCCAATAAAAAGAGCGTGGCCTACCATATCGGCAAGACGCTTTCTGAAGAAGGCGCGACGGTGCTTTATTCGGTTCGCTCCGAAAAGCGGCGGACGGCGCT
>CP070799.1:1484003-1485250 GCA_020343535.1 Nitrospinaceae bacterium
CATTCGAAAGATGATGGCGAGGAACACGGCAAAGCCCAGCGTGCTGCCCGCCGCCAAAAATGCGTAAGCCCGGTTCGGACCATTATGGAATCGGTCGCTTCCCTGCCAGACCAGGTACCAGGTGCGGCCGGAAACGTTGAGCACGCTCTGCATTTCAAAACGCGCCTTGTTGAGCGGCTCGCCGTAGAGCTTGTTTTCCGGGTTGAAGTCGCTGCCATCGTAAATGACGAGGTTGATTCCCGGCACAAGATAGGGCGTGACCATTTGATCGATCATGTCCTTGATTTTATAAAAACCGACCACGAACCCTTTCAGGTCGGCGGGGCCCAGAATGGTCCGGCCCAGGGTCATCAAACCCCTGTAAAACGGAGCAAAGACGACGATGCCCCGGCGGTCGCCGATGCCGGGAAGAAAAACGATCTGCCGGGAGGCCAGCGGCCTGCCGCTCATGCGCGTTTCCTCGAGAAATTCGCGCAGCACGGGATGGCTGGCGAGGTCGTATCCCAATAGCGCTTCGTTGCCGCGAAAGGGTTCGGTGTAGTACACGGGGAACAGTTCATCGCGATCGCCCGCCTCTACCAGGGCGCCGCCCGGGCCGGGTTCCCAGATGCGAAAGTAGCCGAGACCGGCCTCTTTTTGCGCCCGTTCGTAGGCCTCACGTTCCCGGCGCGTGATTCGTGGCACCCATTTCAGGGAATGGATGTAGCTGTTGCTTCTTAGAATCGGTTGCACGTAGGTGGAAAATTCTTCGCGGGTGACGCGTTCCGAAGCGTTGAACAGGGAAAGAATTCCCAGCAATTCTTTCTCGATGATCTCCAATTTGCCGCCGAGGATAAGAACGTTCTCCAGAACCTCCTGCTCCAGCTGGTCGGTCCAGATCTTTTCCTGTTCATCCCAGGTGACCTTCAGCACGATGCCCGCGAGCAGGAGACCGCACACGAGAATCCAGCGCGTCTGGTTGGTGAAGATCCTGGAAGTGGCTGGCCGAGTCATGGTACGGGTTTAAGGGATGCGGTCTGAAGTCTGCCTGAGCTGAACACGTTTTTATTATACGGCTTAAGCGGGCCGGCGGCGAGGGCTTTCCCCGGACGCGGGAGGCCGCCGGGCGCTCTCCAGGCGAGGGTGGAAACCGCGTTCGACATTGGGTACACTACGGCGGTCTCGAGCCGCTATGAACCTTTGTCGTCAAGGAATGATCCCATGAAAGAATGCCCCTGCGGGTCCGATTTTCCCTACGCCGATTGCTG
>CP070799.1:1485350-1486595 GCA_020343535.1 Nitrospinaceae bacterium
GATCGATGGCGTCGTTCAACCCGCCGGCGACGATGTCCAGGTCGGACTCGCTGAGGGCGTATAGAGAACTGTTCTGTTCGAGCTTTTCAAAAACGCGCGTGTATTTTGACTTGTACTCCTGAAGCGCATCGCGCTTTTTGTCGGACAAGGTTCCCCGTAATTCGGTGTTCATGTCCGAAATGGAGTCGTTGAGCGCGAGTTTGATGGTCTCAATATCTTTTTCACTGATTGAAGCTAATGACTTCATAACCTTCCTTCCTAAAGATAAACCCTTCCTTGCATTCTATTTTGGCCGTGCTCCGGAGACTCCACAGGCCGGAGGGACCCCTCCTTCTACTATAGCCTAAATTTTTAAAAAACAAGCAAGGAAGTGTAAAAAAAATCAGTCGATCCTGCCCGGCCTTGCGGGGCGTGGAGGGAGCGGTTTTGCGGGTGGAGAAAACGCGGCGGTCGGCCCGTCCCCAAGGGGCGGGCCGGCGCCTCGTGCGTCAGGATCCAATTTTTACGTTGATGCGCTTGGGTTTGGCCGCCTCTTTTTTAGGCAGCGTGACGTGCAAAATGCCCTTGTCCAGCCGGGCGGCGACGCGCTCGGTGTCGACCTGCCCGCCCAGCCGGAAGGCGCGCTCGAAACTTTGATGGCGCATTTCCCGTGCCAGGTAAACGGGCTCCTTGCCCTTGGCCGCCGGCGCTTTTTCCTCGACGATGCCCCGGAGCGTGAGCGTCCTATCCTCCACGTCGACGTGGATCTGATCCTCACTGAAGCCGGGGACCTCCGCCAGGAGCAGAAAGTCGGATTCATTTTCTATAATATCCACCCGCGGCGCAACACGCGAGTTCTCGGACGTAAACAGGTTTTCCCACGGCATTTCCAGCGCTTCAGAATCAAAGAAAGGGTCGAAACTCTTAAACGGATTATAGGTAACGAGACTCATGTTAGCCCTCCTTGCATAAAAACGAAGATTTAGTTGAAAACGTTAGCGACTCGAATCAGCCTGTGCTCGGGTAAGAAATAAAATGGAGAGAGAGGAGTGTCAAGCCGGGACCAAAAAATATCCACTAGGCAGGGCTGAGCCTAGGGTTTTCGGCCGGGCATCGTCTTCGTGAGTATTGTTTCTCTCGATCAGGATGATCGAATCGGTCTAAAATAAGAGCCGGTTTGGGGTGCAGGAAAATTTAATGCCGGATTCGCCGGCTATACCCAAAATAAAGCGTTTCGGTTGGCCCTTTCTTAACGGCAATGATGCT
>CP070799.1:1486695-1487925 GCA_020343535.1 Nitrospinaceae bacterium
TCGTCGATCCCGCCACCGCCGCCGGCACGCCGCCACCGGCTTCGGGGAACGGGCCATGAAGGGGCTGGGGTACGTTTGGCTGACCGCGTTCTTGATCGCCCGCCTGGCCGCGGCGGCTCAGGCATCGCCGATAGACGGAATGGGCTGCGAAGCCTGCCACCGGCTTTCCGTCGATGCCCCACTCGAAAACCGAAAAGCGCCGGACCTTTTTTATGCTGGCGATAAATTACGCAAGGAATGGGTGGAGCGGTTTCTTCAGCGCCCGGTCGTCCTGCGCAAAGCCGGTTTTTTCACCGCGCCGGGTTTCCTGTCCGGCGACCCCGGGGCAGGCCCCCACCTCGCCTTGGGCGAAGCCGACGCGAAGAAGGCCGCCGGCCACCTGGCGACGCTCAAGCTCCCCGGGCTCGAAACCGGACTCGTCGATGAAGAACCGCTGAGCAAGGTGGGGCGGGTCAAGGCCAAGATTTTGTTTGAACGGGATTACGGTTGCATCGCCTGCCACGAGGGCATCAACCTGGCAGGGCAGGCGCGCGGCGGCGTGAGCGGGCCCTCGCTCGCCGGCGCGGGCAACCGGCTGAAAGGCGACTGGATCGTGCATTGGTTGAAAACCCCCGAAAGGTTCATCGATAAGAGCCGCATGCCGGTGTATCGCCTCGACGCGGAAACGCTGACCCGGCTCACCAAATACATCCTGTCATTAAAAAAGGAGCCAGACGAATGGGCTCACTGATCCGGTCCCGAAGGTTCCCCACCCAGGTTCCGTTGCGGTCGCTGGGGTTTGTTTTGGTGGCGGCATTTTGTTTTGCCTGCGGAAAGGACGACGCCGGCCAGCCGAAGGTAGCCGCGACGCCGCCCGCCCCGGTGGCCGAAGCGCCCGAATTGCCCGCGCCCGCCGCGGTCGAACCGGTGAGCGAGGAAACCCGCGCCACCTACCAGTGGTATTGCGCGCAGTGCCATGGTTTGAAGGGCAAGGGCAACGGCATCAACGCCAAATGGCTCACCGTGCCTCCGCGCGACCACACCAAGGCCGAGTACCTGGAAACCCGCACCGACCAGCAGCTCTTCGACGCCATTCAGCAGGGCGGCTTGGCGGTGGGACGAGCCCCCTGCATGCCGCGCTGGGGCAACACCCTGGATGAAGAAACCATTCATGCGCTGGTCCGCTACATCCGTGAATTGTGCGAGTGCGAGGCCCTGTAGCGATTATTTGCTATAATGGGTGGATGACCG
>CP070799.1:1488025-1489252 GCA_020343535.1 Nitrospinaceae bacterium
CGATGAACCCGACCACGATGAAGAGCGCGTAATTGCGCACGAAACCCGACTGAAAGGCCTTGCCCCGATCGCTGAACCAGCCAATGATGCGGGCGACGCCGTTGACGACGCCGTCGATGCCGCGGGCGTCACACTGTTTCCAGAGCAGCTTGGACCCTTCGACCGTGGGCTTAACGATGGTGTCGTCGTACAGCTCGTCGACGAGGTACTTGTTTTTCACGATATCGTAACCCCACTGGCCTTCGGTGAGCTTGTCGGGCAAGTCGGGGCGCTTGACATAAAAGATGTAGGCCAGTGCGATGCCGGTAATGGCAACCACGGACGAGAAAAGCATCAGGAAAATTTCCAGCCAGACGTTGTGTTCCTTTTCCGCCAGCAGGTGCGTCCATACCGGGGCGTGGCGGCCGGCTTCGTGCAGCAGGTGCTCGGAGTGATGGAGCGCCGAGGCCAGGTCAAAATGGATCACCGGTTCGAGCCAGTTGTGCAGCAGGTGCCAGCCATGAAAGAGCGGGATGCCGAGAAGGCCGCCCACGGTCGCCAGCCCGGCGAGAATCACCAGCGGCATGGTCATCACTTTGGGGGATTCGTGCACGTGGACCGATGGGTCGACCCGCGATTCGCCATGGAAGGTCATGAACACCAGGCGGAACATGTAAAACGCCGTGAGCAGTGCGGCGGAGATCCCCATTCCCCAGAGAATGATGTTGCCATCGGTGAGGGCGTGGTAGAGAACTTCATCCTTACTGAAAAAGCCTGACAGCGGCGGAATCCCGGCGATGGCCAGGGTGGAGATCAAAAATGTCATGTAGGTGATGGGCTGGTCCCCTTTGATGTTGCCCATCTTGCGCATGTCCTGCTCGCCTTCGAGGCCATGGATAACGCTGCCGGAGCCGAGAAAGAGGCAGGCCTTGAAGAACGCGTGGGTGACCATGTGGAAGATCGCCGCTGTGTACGCACCGACGCCGCAGGCCAGGAACATGTAGCCGATCTGGCTGACGGTGGAATAGGCGAGCACGCGTTTGATGTCGAACTGGGTCATGCCAATGGTGGCGGCAAAAAGGGCGGTGCCGGCGCCAACGAAGGCAACCACCAGCATGGTGTCGGGCGCGAGATTGAACAGGGGGTTGCAGCGCACCACCATGAACACGCCGGCGGTGACCATTGTCGCGGCGTGGATCAGGGCGCTGACCGGGGTCGGGCCTTCCATGGCGTCGGGCAGCCAGGTGT
>CP070799.1:1489352-1490577 GCA_020343535.1 Nitrospinaceae bacterium
ACCCGAGACGCCCCAGCGTGAACCCCCGCCGCCGGCCAAGCCGGTTCAGCCGCCCCCACCCGCGCCCCGCCCGAGGCCCGCCGCCCCGGCAGCGGACGAAACGGTAAATTACGTCACCATCGCCACCGACCGCGCCAACTTGCGCTCGGGTCCGGGAACGATTTTTCCGAAGGTGGGGCAGGCCCAAAAAGGCGATCATCTGCGCCTGGTGCGGCGCACCCGAATTGAGTGGAACGGCAGCGCATGGCTGATGGTCGATACGGGAACACGGCGGGCGTATCTCTGGGAAGGCCTCGTCCGGGCCGAGTGACGCAGCCTCACCGCTCGCCGGCGGCGGAGTTCAGGGAAAAAGTTTTGCGGGCGTCCACGAACTCGAGAATTTTATCCGGGTCGTCGGTTGGATATTTGCAGACGTTGTCCTCGCAGACGTACACGGTGGTCTCGCCCTCGCCGCTGTACTTGTCCTTGAGAATCTGGAGGGTTGTTTCACCGTCCCCGGGCCGATAGGCCAGCACCTTGTTGGGCAGGAAGCGCTGGTTCAGCATCGAGAAAATCGCATCCTTGTTTGCGGAGCGCCCCACCACGGCGATTTCCTTCGACCAGTCGAGGGCGAAATCGAGGGCGATCAGCAATTGTCCGTGCGCCTGCGGCAGGCGGGCCATACCCCCGACCGCGGCCACGAACACCTCTCGCGCCCGCTCCCGATACGCGTCCTCGAATGTCAGACTGTACAGCCGAAGGCCGTTGAGAGCGGCGACGCCGTTGCCGCTGGGCAACGCACCATCGGTGAATTTCTTATTCCGCACCAGCAGGAAATCGTCGGGCTGAGCGAGAAAATAGCCGCCCCCTCCTGTATCGCGAAACAAGGCGTCCTGCCGCGTCTGAAGGCGGCGAGCCCAATTGATCCAGCGCTCGTCGAAATCCGCCTCGTAAAGATCGATCAGGCCCTGAATAAGATAGGCGTGATCGGCGAGGGTCGCCGGGTGCGCCGCCTCGCCCAGGCGGTAACGCCGCTTGAGAGTTCCCTGGGTGTCCAGGCGTTGTTCAATGAAACGAGCGGCCCGTTGCGCGGCGTCGAGATACCGCGCGTCGCCGAGCACCTGGTAACCGCGCGCGAACGCCCCCAACATGAGACCGTTCCAGGCGGTGACCACCTTGTCGTCCTTGAAGGGGCGGGGCCGCTGGTCGCGCCGCGCGAGCAGCCGGGCGCGAAGCTCTCGCACGG
>CP070799.1:1490677-1491900 GCA_020343535.1 Nitrospinaceae bacterium
CTTCGATAAGTTCAAGTTTCGCGTTGAAAAAATGAAGGGACCGCGCATTCTCAACCTGCACCTCTCCCTGGTCAACGGCGGTCCTTCGCCCCAAGCGGCGGACGAGGCCCGCAAAAATACGGCCCTCTGATGCTCCTTTCCACCACATTGGCCCTGATGTTCCTCGGCATCGCGTTGGAGGCTTTTTTCTCCGGGTCGGAAATCGGGCTGATTTCCATCAACCGCCTGCGCATGCAGCAAAAGGCCGATCAGGGCGACCGGGCAGCCAAAGCGGTGCTCAAGCTACTGGATACCCCCGAGCGCCTGTTCGCCGCCACCTCGCTCGGCACCAATCTCGCCATGGTCTCCACCACGGCGATCTTCACCGCCTACATGGTGTTCCATCTGGGAGACACCGGGGAATGGCTGGCCGGCATCATCATCACCCCGCTGATCCTGTTCGGCGGTGAAATCGTACCCAAGATGGTCATCCACCATCGCCCGAACATCATCATGCCCTATCTCGTTCACCCGCTGAACGGGTTCTGCAAGATCGCAAACCCACTTATCCATCTATTCACCCGGCTGTCACGGTATTTCACCGCCAGCGTCACCCATATGGCGGAGGACAAATTCAGCACCATGAGCCGGGAACAGATCCGCAACATCCTGAGCCTTGAAGCCCAGGCCATCGACCTCGGCGCCACCGAGCGCACACTGATTCACAAGATATTCAATTTCGGTGAAATTCCGGTGGAGCAATGCATGGTGCCGCTGGTGCAAATGACCGCCATTCCCGACACCATCACCTTGAGGGAACTGCACGAGGTCGCCAACGATTCGGGGTTCTCCAGGCTGCCCGTTTACCACGAAAACATGTACAACCTGATCGGCATCGTCAACACGTTCGACCTGCTCAACCAGCCGGTGGACGACACCCCGGTTTCCACTCTGATCCGGCCGGCCTATTATGTTCCGCCGAACAAGAAAACCGACGACTTGCTGAAGGAATTGCAGCAGCGCGGCCTGCACATGGCCATCGTCGTCGATGAATACGGCGGCTGCACCGGCATCGTGACCATCGAGGACCTGCTTGAAGAAATCGTTGGAGAAATCGAAGATGAGTACGACAAGCAGGAGAAACGATACGAAGATTATTCGGACGGAGGGTACCTGATTGAGGCGGACATGGAAATAAGCGCCATCAACGAAACACTGAAGCTCAACCTTCCAAGCGGCGATTA
>CP070799.1:1492000-1493217 GCA_020343535.1 Nitrospinaceae bacterium
CCACCCTCGGCATAGTACTGGGTCCGCTGAGACAGGGTCCGCACCTTCGCCTGAAACACCACCTCGGCGCTCGCCGGCAAACTCCAAAAAAAGAGACACAATGCGATGAACCAGAGGCGAAAGGTATTAATTCTCATGAAGCGTTCCTCGCGGGAGGGGCCGAAGAATTGTAGGTATACGCCAAAAAAAGACCGTTTTCTAGCTGCTCGAACCCGGCCAAGCCACCTTTTTTTCCTGGTCTTTTGCCCATCATACCTTTATATATTGAAAAAATAAACGCAGAAAGATTTGCCCCGTCTCCTGGAATTCCCCCTTCCATCCGCTACCCGCCTATTTTCCCTTATCGCCATACGAATAAAGTCTTTTCACCGCAATTGCAAAGCAGTTTTTTCTTGCGCTGCTTGCGGCTTTGAAATATGGTTTAATGAGATCTGTCCCCTGCGGATTTGCCAAGCCATCTGTCAACAGGAGGAGAATATGCGGTTCATCAAAGGAATAATTCAATTCGGGCTGGTTGCCCTGGTTTTTCTACCCCTGACCGCCCAGGCGGGCGTGCCCGACAATTCCGAATGCGACAAGATCCAGGATCCGGACCGCAGGAACATCTGCATGGCAAAAATGAACGACCGTGGCGAGGGAGACCCGCTGAAAAAAAATCGGTACCAGAATAAGGACCATAGTTCCTATTACTGCTCTCTGGTTCGCAACCGCGACCTGAAAAACCTGTGCCACGCGGTGATCGAGCAGAATAAGAGCAAGTGCGACCTCATCGGAAATAAGGAGATCGAAGACGAGTGCCTCGCTTCGATAAAATAACCCTCAAGGATTTAACGGCGGCGAAGGTCCTGGCTGCATCACCCCATTTTTCTTGCCTTGCGAAGGGAACCCCCGCCAAAAGAAAACGCCGCTAAAGCGGCGTTTTTTTTTACCCACCCCACTTCACCGAAGCCCCCTTTACCTTCTTCATTCCCGGATTGCCAGCGCGGAATTTTTCGTTTGCCGCCGCCGGGCCAATCTGCTATCATTGTTATCTAACCATCTAAAAATCAATAGCTTATTTTCATTGCCCTGTTGCCCGATCGGCCCGGCGCCGACCGCCCCGTGGCAAAAAAGGAAAAACTCCGGCCATGCTGTTGTCTCGACGCAGATTGATCGTTTCTGCCCTGATGGCGCTCATTTTCGCCAGCGGCGGTTTCACCCCCCTGTGCGAAGCGGCA
>CP070799.1:1493317-1494533 GCA_020343535.1 Nitrospinaceae bacterium
CGGAGATCCGCCTCCCGCGCGACCTCGTCGCCCGCCTGAAGCAGGCCGCCGACCGGGCCAGCGTCACCGACCTCAAGGACGGCTTCGCCGAACTCGAACGGCAGGGAGAACACGGCAAGGCCCTCATCGAGCACCTGCAACCGCACCTCGACACCTACAACATGACGCAAATTCAACACATCCTGGAGAAACTGCACGATGCTTGAGCGCCCACCGGCTTCCCGCATCCTCATCGTGGATGACACCCCCGCCAACATCGACGTGCTGGATCAAATGCTGGAGGCCGAGGGTCATAAGATTTCCGTCGCCGCCAGCGGCGAGGCGGCGCTCAAACTGGCCGCAAAAATTGTTCCCGATCTCATCCTCCTCGACATCATGATGCCGGGAATCGACGGTTTCGAGACCTGCCGGCGGCTCGTCGCCGATCCGGCGACCCGGGACATCCCCATCCTGTTCATCACCGCCAAAAGCGAAGCGGAGGATGTGGTGAAAGGCTTTACTCTCGGCGCGGTGGACTACATCGCCAAGCCGTTTCGCGAAGAGGAAGTGCTGACCCGGGTTCGCTTTCACCTGCAGCGAAAGCACCTGCTCCAGGAACTGAGGGACAAGAACCAGAAGTTGACCGAGGTCAACGACCTGAAAAACAAATTTCTAGGCATGGCTTCGCACGACTTGAAAAACCCCATCACCTCCATTCGCGGTTACGCGCGCATCCTCCTCGACCAGGGTGAAAATCTGCCGGCAGACACGCGCACCGAATTCTTAGGCGCGATCCACGAAATCACCGGCAACATGCTCGAACTGCTGGGCGATTTGCTCAACATCTCGATGATCGAAAGCGGCCGGCTCGAACTGCGCTTGAAAACCGGCTCGCTTCAAGATCTTATAGAGAAGAGGCTTTCCGTGCACCGCTTTCTCGCGGAAAAGAAAAATATCGCTCTCGATGCAACCCTGGCGGACCTCCCCCCCTTCGCCTTCGACGCAAACCGCATCGCCCAGGTCATCGACAACCTGCTCAGCAACGCCATCAAATTCTCGCCGCCGGGAACGCGCGTTCACATTGCCCTCGAAGCGGCGGGAATGTGCGCTGAATTCAGCGTCCGCGATGAGGGGCCCGGTCTGTCGAGCGAGGACCAGGGAAAACTCTTCGGCCCTTTCCAGAAGCTGGCCAGCCGCCCCACTGGCGACGAACCGAGCCACGGCCTCGGTCTCGCCA
>CP070799.1:1494633-1495822 GCA_020343535.1 Nitrospinaceae bacterium
TCCGCCCCGAGGGCGAAAGCCCTCAAAGAGCGTTCACCTTCCAGTTGTAATCGAGGAACGATACGCGGGCCTTGGGGTCATTCAACACCGCGCGCGCCTCGTCCGGTGCATAGCGAGCGACAAAACCGAGAACGCCGCCCTGGGTCTCGAAATCGTCCTCAAACCATTTGAAAATCGCCGACAGCCTCACCCGCCGGGTTTTTGCATCCCATTGCAGCCCCTTATCCGGGTTGGCGAGAAAGGCGGCCATCTGTTCGTCGAGCTGTTGGTTCAGCCGCTCCGGGCTGAACACCTCGGTGCGCAGGTCCGGGCAACTCACCGAAGCGCAGACGATGGCGGCGTGGATTCGAGGGTCCCCCATCTTCCGCAGGATTTCGTGCTCGATATCGTTCAGCGTCCGTTGCTTGCCGCCCACCACCCCGGCGGGCCGTTTCCACACTGGCCGAAACAGATTGCCGATGTCGCGAATGCTCTCGACAGGGTGATGATCGATGATCATCTTGACCGCCAGTATATTATAAACATTGATCCAGAACGATAATTTTTCATCCCGGCCGGCGAGCCTGGCCGGGTCCATGGTCTTCAGGCCATTCACCAGGTGACCGAAGGCCGGATCGGCCTTCAATTTTTCGTACGCCACCGCGTTCAGCGCCACCCCATCCAGCCGGGACGGAGCGACGTATTTTTTCACCAGTTTGTCCCAGGCGGAAAAATCGGCGGCGGCGGCGGGCGCGGCGAAACCGGCGGCTATGAACGCCGCGAAAATCCATGCGCCAAGGCGGCCCGGGTGGACGGGCGGCCTGGGGGCAAATAGCTTTAGGGGTAGACACATGACGATTTCTCCTGATCGTGGATGACAGGGTGCTTGACAACCGCTAACGCATGTTTAGTATAAAGTAGTGACCGTTCCTTACAAGAGCGACGTTTTGCCCGGTCCGGCGCCGCCGCCCCTTATAAAAATCAACGAATTCGCGTATGAGTTCCTGGCTAAAACAACTTTTTGGGGGGGGAAAGCCACCGCCCGAGCACCGGCTCGACGCCAGCGCGCACCCCAAGGACCTGCTGTACATCTCCGACCTGGACGGTACACTGCTGCAATCCAACAGCCGCCTGCCGAGAAAATCCATCAAGCGGCTCAACCGGATGATCGACGCGGGGCTCAACTTCACCATCGCCACGGCGCGGAATT
>CP070799.1:1495922-1497096 GCA_020343535.1 Nitrospinaceae bacterium
GATGAATGCGCCCTCATGGAAACCGTTTCGCCAGGCGAAATCCTCGACCGGCGGGAGATCGCGTCTCACCTCGCCGACAGCGCCCTCGCCCCGACGGAACAATACGAGGCGATTCTCCGCCGGCTTAACGGCTGGCGGTTTCCCGCCCTCACCCAGGTCCGCAGGCAGGTGGCGCTGGCGCTCGATGGCCTGAAACTCGACCCGGCGACACGCGTCCGCGTTCAAGACAGTTTCGAGAGCGACGAAATTCACGTGGAAATGAAATTCCGCGACAGGGAAGGTTGGGATCGGCAGGTAAAAAAATTATCTGAGGCTTCCCGGTCCACAGCCCTCGATGAACTGATCCGTATTTTTAAAAGTTTCGGCTGAGGATTTCCGCCTCTTGAGATCATCGCAGGTGGGCGGAGATTTTCCGCGCCAGCTCGCGCGTGATGCCGGGAATTCGCTGTAAATCCTCGGACGGCGCCTGGCGAATGTTCTCCAGGCTGCCGAACTCCTTGAGCAGAAGCAGGCGGCGTTTTTTGCCGATTCCGGGAATGGATTCCAGGGGGGACTTGAGCGTTTCCTTGCCGCGCAGTTCGCGGTGGAAGGTGATGGCGAAGCGGTGCGCCTCGTCACGCACCCGCTGCAGGAGAAAACGGGCGGCGGAATTCTCGCTGAACAGGACAGGGTGCTTGCGGTGCACCAGCAGCACCTCGTCGGTTTCCGGCTGGTTTCTGTATTTGCCCTTGGCAATGCAGGCGAGGTCCACCCGGCCGTCGATGCCAAGTTCGCACAGGACGCGGTGCGCGGCGCTCAAATGCCCGCGCCCGCCATCGATGAGAACGAGGCTGGGGAGAGGCCTCTCCTCGGCGAGCAGCCGCTGGTACCGGCGGCGGAGCACCTCCTGCATCATGGCGTAGTCGTCGATGCCCTCGACCGCGGCGATCTTGTAGCGGCGGTAACGCGATTTTTCCGGCTGCCCGCCCTTGAACACCACCTGCGAGCCCACCGCCCAGGCGCCGGAGATGTTGGAAATATCGAACCCCTCGATCACCTGCGGAAAATTTTTCAGCTCCAGCGCCCCCTGCAATTCCTCCAGCATGCGAGTGCCCACATCGATCTTTTCCAGCTCGGTGCGCATGGCGAAACACGCATTCTCCTCGGCCATTTTGACGAGGTCGCGCTTTTTGCC
>CP070799.1:1497196-1498354 GCA_020343535.1 Nitrospinaceae bacterium
GCTTCGCTCACCAGTTGCCGCGCCCGCCGGTCCTTCTCTTTCTGATCCATTGGATCGGAGGTGTATAGGTGCCCCACGGACCCCATCGCGGTGACCAACGGTCCCGTGCCGATTCCAGTTTCGTCCGTCTTTTCCTCGCCGATCAGCCAGGTAAAAAATGAACCGCCCAACCATTTCGAACGGTCGAACTGAATGCCTCTGCTCTCCTGAATCGTGTATTTTTTCACCCCGCCGCTTTCACCGAAGACCCGAGCTACCGCCTGGCGAATGGTGGTCCCTGTTTCCACGGGATATGGAATGCATGATTCCTGACCGTGGTCCGAATACACCCAGACGTCGTAATCGCGCCGCTGGGACCTGCGCGCGGAATGAACAAGACGGCGGATCGTATCATCGATGCCCTTGAGGCTCCAGTGGGCAAACCGCGACGAAGGGCCGCGCCGGTGGGCCTGTTCGTCGTAGCCGATGAAATTCAGATGAACCACGGGAAGGCCCCGCAGGACATCCACGGTGGCGCCGATCGCCACTAGGTCCCTGAGCAGGATGCTGATGGCCACGCGGGTGGGCACAAATTTAAGCTCTTTCAGCATATCGCGGCCGGCGATCAGGCCGTGAAAAAAATCGATGACGGCAAGAACAATCTCCAGAACGATCAGGACCGCCGTTCTCAGGAGACTGAGCCCGTGCATCAGGAGGCTGCTCAACAGCACCAGCGGCCGAATGGCTTTTTTCAAGTGCTCCCAGCCAAAAAATTCCGGGCAGAAATGCGCTTCGTCACTGCCCGCCGAGAAGATATTTGAATAGGCCCCACCCCCCTGCAACAGGCCCGCATCCTGTTTCTTCAAGGCCTCCTGAACCACCGTCACAGCTCCGCGATCGAACATGGTGAATACCCGAGCCTTGGCGCGGTTGTAAAAACTAAAGGCGGGAACCGCCCCCTTGACACCGAAGAACAGCTCCCCCTGCACGGCGGGGGTGCTGGCGGGCTGGCCGGAATACAGGGTGTGCAGGCGGTAACCTTCCCCGTGAATGAGGGAGGCGAGAAACGGCATGCGCTGGTGGTCCAGGGCGTCTTCGAGTTGCCGTCGGGACAGGCCGTCGATCTGAATCATCAAGAGGCCGGGGTGGGCCTCCGTGCCTTCGGAACGGGAGAGGCCC
>CP070799.1:1498454-1499575 GCA_020343535.1 Nitrospinaceae bacterium
AAAAGCGCTCGATTGAACTGGCTGAAAAGCAACTTATAGCGGCCGAAAAGCTCGAACCCCCGATAACCGCCCAGGGCCTGAAGAACCTCCACCAGCATGCCGAGCCCGAAACAAAAGGCCCCGACGGCCCACGATGGAAGCGACTTTTGGAACACCTTGTAAAAGCAGAATGCGAGCAGCCCATAACTCAGAGCGTGCGCGGCCTGCTCGCCAAAATGAAAGGAGCCAACCAAGCCTATGATGCGCCGCGAAGAAGTGAGTGAAAGAAACAGGACGAGCGCAAACCACAATATTCCGGAAATGAACCAGAAGCGGTTTTTCTTGATTTGAGAAATGAGCATGAAACCTCTAGGAAGATGGCGGCTCACTCGAAAACGCTGGCTCCCTGGAATGCCGGCAACTCGGGCCACCGTCTCCCCGGAATAGCTAAGAACCCGGAGGGATGAATTCGACATGAGCGACGCTCGCTCGCCCCCTCTGCGAACCGATGACGACAAACCGGGCTGCACCCGCGCTCCTGGCTGCGCTCACCGCAGCCGGGACGTCGAGCGAACCTCGGGGTCAATGGTGCCGGCCTCCCCCAGCTCGCGGAGGAAACGGTTGTCCACCACGGCTTCCGCCCAGTACCGCAGGATGGACACGTCCTCAAACGGCTTCCAGTCGCAATGCAGGTTCATCTTTTTCTTTATGTAATATTCCACCGGATTGCAGCCGATCTGAGCGAGGAAGGGCGTGGTGCCGGAAAACCGGCAGTTGATCTCAAAAATCAAGGGAACACCGTCCTTGATGCGAAGCTGAAAGTTGCACGATCCGTTCACGCCAAGCTTTCTCGCCACCTGGGGCAACAGCGCCATGATTTCCGGCCGGTCCACCGGCACCGCCCGGTAAGTGTCTCCCGCCCGCAGGGTCCTCTTAAGCGCCACCGGATCGGAGCATTCATCCCCTGTCGCCACGACAGTGCAGGTGTACTCCTGATCATCGGGGCCGGCCACCTCCTGCAGGATGTAATCCTTTTGATGGGCGATAATCTCCCTCAGATCCTCAAGGTGCTCGACGAGCCTAACGCCGATCGATCGGAAACCGATGCGGGGTTTGGCGATGATGGGCCGCGGCAGGTCCTC
>CP070799.1:1499675-1500792 GCA_020343535.1 Nitrospinaceae bacterium
GGCGTCGTCATTCCCAACTATAACGGTGAAGCGTTTATCGCAAAGACTGTGGTCGCCGCGATTCAGGCCCTTGAGCGCCTGGAAGTCCCGGGCAAGATTTATGTGGTCGACGATGCCAGTAAAGACCAAAGCGTGAAGGTGCTTCAGGAGAACTTCGGGGAGCACCCCTCGGTCTGCATCATTGAACGCTCCAAAAACGGCAGCTTCTCCGAGGCCTGCTGGACGGGCGCGCAGGCGAACGTTTACAGTGCCATCCTCTTCTTGAACAGCGATGTGCAGATGTGCCCCGATGCGCTCGCCGAATTCTGGCGGGAGTTTGCCCGACCGGGAAACGAGAATGTCTTTGCCATTACCGGAAGCTACATCAATGAAAAAGAGGAGCCCGTCCTCGAGGTATTGAATCGGGGCCTGTTTCATATGGGGCTGTTGCGTACCCGCTCCACCGATGACATCGCCCTGCGGAGCAAAACAACGAGGCACCTCTATGCGAACGGAGGGTTTTCGCTGTTCAACACTCAGCGATTCATTCAGTTGGGTGGCTTTTCTCTATTATACAAGCCTTTTTACGTGGAAGATTTCGACCTATCTCTTCGCGCCTTGCGGATGGGCTACCACAATCTTTATCTCCCAACCGCAAAAGGTTTGCATGAAAACTCGAAAACAATCAAAAAGTATTTTACTGTATCGCAGGTGAAGGAGATCACTCTGGTTAATAGGTTTCTTCTGGTCTGGACCCATATGGACTCGGCTCAGCTCTGGGTCCGGCATATTCTAGCTATCATGTGCCGAAACCTCGGGGCCCTCCTCACGGCCGACGGAATTTATCTGAGGGCCTTGACCAAAGCCCTTAGAAAAACAGACGAAGTGGTCCGAGAGCGAAAAAAAATCGGCGCAACGAAAATCCCGCTTCTCACGGTCCTTGAACAAACCGCCTCATGGGACCCGGATCGATGACCCCCCACCCTTTGCCCATAACAAACAGCATGAAAAAGAGTGGACGCGGCTGCCGTATAGAACCAGCGGCCCCACTTCCGCCAGAGCTCCGATGAAGTCTGATATCGCCTTCGTGCAAAGAAAAATCTCGACTTACGGAGGGGGTGGTACCTTCGCCCTGCGG
>CP070799.1:1500892-1502002 GCA_020343535.1 Nitrospinaceae bacterium
CATGGGCATTAGGGCGCGAAAGGGAATCGCAAGCGGTCCGTTCATCTTGATGCACTCACCTGAAGGGTCAAAACCAGGTCCGGTCGAGGTAGGCCTGATAGGCCTCGCCGAATTGCTTGTGCAAGGCTTTTTCCTCCAGCCGCGCCCGCACCACGTTCAAGGGGACCACCACCAGGAAGACATAGGCCACACCGGGGGTGGAGCCGCAGGCGACCAGGAGGCCGAGCAGGGTGAGAAAAATGCCGGCATATATGGGGTGCCGAAGGTACCTGTAAACACCGGCGGCGACCAGCCGTTCGGCGCCGGGCAGCACCTGCAGCGCCGATCCCATTTGAAACATGGCCACCACCCACAGCACCCAGCCGAAAAACCCCATTGCAAGCGCGACGGGCACCAGCCCGGGAACCCCGAATCCGAAATTCTTCGGCGAAAACCAGGCCACCAGAAGCGGCAGCAAATAGAGAAGCGGCACTCCCACGTTGAGCAGCAAGCGCGTGGTGGGGGACAGAGGTCGGGTTTCGGGCATTGCGGACATAGTCAAGGTTCAATAAAAGGCCATGGCGAGTTTGTTCACCGTGCAGGCTCAGGCCACGGGTTTCTCCTCCCGCGAGGCCAGCGGGCCAAGGAGGTACCGGGTCAGCAACGGATCGCCTTCGAGAAATTCCATTTCCACGGCCAGGGCGAACACAGGCAGACTGAAACTCCCGGCGCTTAGCTTGACCGAGTCTTTTTCAGAAACAAGAATGAATTTCGCGCCTCGCGACCCGGCCGCCCGTGCGAACGCCTCGCACTCTTCCCCGGTGTAGGCGTGATGATCGGGAAACGCCTGAAAGTGCACCACCTCGGCCTCGATTGCCTCGACCTGTTGGAGAAAATCGACCGGCCTCGCGATTCCGGCAAAGGCGGCCACCCTCTCCCCTTTAAGGGATTCGGGAGCGAGCGCCTCGCCGCCGCCCAAGGGGAGAAGGCTCTGGGACCGGTAGGCGGCATGCACCACCGGGACACCGGCGGGCAGTTCGGCCTGCGCCGCTTTCTGGCCCTGCGGACACCGGGTGAAACAAATGAGGTCGGCCCGGGCCGTCTCGGAGATGGGGTCTCTCAGCTCGCCCG
>CP070799.1:1502102-1513727 GCA_020343535.1 Nitrospinaceae bacterium
GTCTTCTGCGCATACACCGCGCCGAGCCCCCAAAACGCTCCCTGCCCCATTCCAGCGCCCATGGCGCCAAACACGCCGAGAGGCGAAATCTCGTAAAGCTTCCTGATGTGCACGGGGGTGTAAAACTCGAAAGGCGGCGCCGGGGTCACGGTGGTCAGAATGGGAATCAACGCCACCGACAGCAGCACCGAAATCAGAACGAAAAGATTAAAACCCTCGGGATTCCCGAGACTGAGGAAGAATTGGCCGCAGAAAAACCCGCCGTGCTGCACCGCCATATAAGTGGACAACAGCCGCCCGCGGATCCTATTGGTGCTAAAATCGTTCAACCAGCTCTCGGCCACCACGAATAGGCCTGCGTAGGCAAAGCCCGTCACCACGCGGATCATTCCCCAGATTACTGGCGTGAGGAACACGGCGTGCAGGAGAACGGTGGCCGAAGCAAGCGAGGTGAACGCGGCGAACGCGCGGATATGCCCCACCCGCGACACCAGCTTGGGGGCCAGTTTCGATCCGAGAAAAAAGCCGCCGTAATAGCAGGACATCACCACACCCGTGGCCAGGATCGAGAAACCCTCAATGCCGGCGCGCACGCCGATCAGCGTTCCCTGCAGGCCGCTGCCCATGGTGATGAGGCCGATGCCGGCAAACAGAGCCCAAATCGAGATGAGGGTGTTGAGCATGGATCGGAGGAGGAAATTCCCCGCGGCGTCATCCACCGACCCACCGGCGCTCGCTACGGAGGGTGCGGAGAACGGGTTGCCAGCAATCGTACCGCGCAAAAGAAAAACGGCAGTGCGTTAAGTCCTATACCGCCCGGTTAATCTTTATTCCAGGAATTGGCTGTGTGGCAGGTCGGTCTCGCCCATGAGGTAGAGGTCCACCGAGCGTGCGGCCTCGCGCCCCTCGGCGATGGCCCATACGACCAGAGACTGGCCGCGCGTCATGTCGCCGGCGACGAACACACCCTCGACACTGGTCATCTTGTCGGGACCGCAGGCAACGTTGCCCCGTGCATCGAGATCGACCTTCAATTCCTTCACCATGCCTTCATGGATCGGCGAAACGAAACCCATGGCGAGCAGCACCAGTTCGACGTCGAGCTCGAAATCCGACCCCGGCACCTCGATGATTTCCGATCGCCCGGTCTTGGGATCGGGCTTGCCGAATTGCACGTGGACGGCGTGCACTTTCCGGACCTTGCCGTCTTTGCCGGAAAATTTCTTCGTCGCGACGCAGTATTCGGTCACCTGTTTTTTGGCCTCGGCGTGGGAGGACGTCACCCGGAACACCTTCGGCCACTGCGGCCAGGGGTTCGAATTGGAACGCTGGGCCGGCGGTTCCGGCAGAAGTTCGAACTGGTGAACTGAGCGCGCCCTTTGGCGCAGCGAGGTGCCCAGACAATCGCTGCCGGTATCGCCGCCGCCGATGATGAGCACGTTCTTATCTTTGGCGATGATGGCGACCCCGTCGGGAATGACATCGCCCTCGTTGCGTCTATTCTGCTGCGGCAGGAATTCCATGGCGAAGTGGATGCCATCGAGATCGCGCCCCTCCACCGGCAGATCGCGCGGCTTCTGAGCCCCGCCGCACAGCACCACCGCGTCGAATTCATCCCGCAACTTCTGAATGGGGAAATCCACGCCCACATTCGAATTGGGCTTGAACACCACCCCTTCCTCCCGCATGAGCTCGACGCGCCGGTGGACCACGCTCTTCTCCAGCTTGAAATGAGGAATGCCATACATGAGCAACCCGCCGATGCGGTCGTCCTTTTCATACACCGTCACCGAATGCCCCGCCTGGTTAAGCTGCGCCGCGCAGGCCAGGCCCGCCGGCCCGGAGCCGACGACTGCGACCGTCTTACCGGTGCGCGAGGCGGGCGGCGTCGGGCGAATCCATCCTTTATCAAAACCCCGTTCAGAAATTTCGCGTTCGATCATGCAGATCGTGACCGGCGGTTCGTTGATGCCGAGCACGCACGCGCCTTCGCACGGCGCGGGGCAGATGCGGCCGGTGAATTCGGGGAAATTATTCGTCTTGAGCAGCAGGGCAGCGGCATCTTCCCACTGTCCCCGGTAGACCATGTCGTTCCAGTCGGGAATGAGGTTGCCGAGCGGGCACCCGGTGTGGCTCTGGCAGAACGGAACGCCGCAGTCCATGCAACGCGCGCCCTGGTCGCGCAGCGCTTCCTCGGACAACTTGTCATAAACCTCCCGATAGTCGTTCAGGCGCTCGTCGATCGGACGCTCGGGCAGGGTCTGCCGATTGATTTTCATGAATCCATTAACCGCCCCCATCAGGCCACCTCCCCTAGTGCAGCTTGCTTCAGGCTCTTTTTACGTTCTTCAAGCACACGGCGGTAGTCCCGCGGGTACACTTTGACAAACTTTGGCAACACATCTTCCCAGGTATCGAGGATCTTCTTCGCCACCGTGCTCATGGTGTGCAGGTGATGCTCCTCGATGAGGGAGCGCAGCCGCTCGATATCTTCCTCATCCTCCACCGACTCAAGATCGACCATGCCCTGGTTGCAGTGGATGGGGAAATCCCCCTCCCGGTCAAGGACATATGCCAGGCCGCCGCTCATGCCAGCGGCAAAGTTGCGGCCGGTATCGCCGAGGACCACCACCGTGCCCCCCGTCATGTATTCGCAGCCATGGTCGCCGACGCCTTCGACCACCGTGACCGCGCCGCTGTTGCGCACGGCGAAGCGCTCGCCGGCGATGCCGCGAAAGAAGGCCTTGCCGGACACCGCTCCATAAAGCACCGTGTTGCCGATCAGGATGTTCTCCTCTGGAACAATGGGGCATTCCTTGGCGGGACAAATGATAATCTTGCCGCCCGAGAGCCCTTTGCCGACATAATCGTTGGCGTCACCGGCGAGAGTGAAGGTGATGCCAGGTGCAAGAAAACCGCCGAACGTCTGCCCCGCAGATCCCTTGAAATCGATACAGATGGTATCCGGAGGCAACCCCTCTTCTCCGAAACGGGTGGAGATCTCGTAACTCAGCATCGCGCCGGTAGCGCGGTCGGTGTTGCCGATCGGGAACGACTGATGGACCTGATAGCGATGGTCGAACGTAGGGCGGCTCGCTTCGATCAACCGGTGATCGAGCGCGCCGTCGAGGTCGCCGGAGAGGTCCTGCCGGGACACGTTGCGTATGGCGACGCTGTCGGGCATGTCCGGCTTGTGCAAGATCTTGCTGACATCCACGCCGCTCGCCTTCCAGTGATCGATAGCCTGGCCGCCCTCGAGCCGTTCCACCCGGCCGATCAAGTCCGAAAACCGCTTGTAGCCCAGTTCGGCCATGATCTCGCGCACTTCCTCGGCGACGAAGTTGAAGAAGTTGACCACCGCCTCGGGGGTTCCCTTGAACTTCTTTCTGAGCTCCGGGTCCTGCGTGGCGACGCCCACCGAACAGGTGTTGAGGTGGCACTTTCGCATCATGATGCACCCCATGGTCACGAGCGCGGTGGTGGAAAAACCGAACTCGTCGGCCCCGAGCAAACCGCCTATGACCACGTCGCGGCCGGTTTTGAGCTGGCCATCCACCTGCACGCGAATGCGACCGCGCAGGTCGTTGAGCACCAGAATCTGCTGCGTCTCAGACAACCCCAGTTCCCACGGCAGCCCCGCGTGTTTGATCGAGGTTTGCGGCGAGGCGCCGGTGCCGCCATCGTGCCCGCTGATCAACACGCCCTCGGCGCGCGCCTTCGACACGCCGGCGGCGATGGTGCCCACGCCCGCTTCGGCCACGAGCTTGACGCTCACGTCGGCCTTCGGGTTGGCGTTGTGCAGGTCGAAGATCAACTGCTGCAAATCTTCGATGGAGTAAATGTCGTGGTGCGGAGGCGGCGAAATCAACCCCACCCCCGGCGTGGAATGGCGAATCTTGGCGATGTACTCACTCACCTTGTGCCCCGGGAGCTGACCGCCCTCCCCCGGCTTCGCCCCCTGGGAAATTTTGATTTGTAGTTCATCGGCGTTGGCCAGGTAAAAGCTGTTGACGCCGAAGCGGCCGGAGGCCACCTGCTTGATCTTGCTGCGCCGGGAATCGCCGTTGGCGTCGGGGGTGTAACGCACGGGGTCTTCCCCGCCTTCGCCGGTGTTGCTCTTGCCGCCTAATCTGTTCATTGCGATGGCCAGGGTCTCGTGCGCTTCGCGCGAGATCGACCCGATGGACATGGCGCCGGTGCAGAAGCGCTTGGTGATTTCCTCCACAGGTTCGACTTCGTCGAGGGGAATGGGCTTGCCCTGCTTGAACTTAAAGAGCCCCCGCAAGGCGCACTGCCGCGTCGCTTCGTTGTCGGCCAGGCTGGAGAACTTTTTAAAGGTCGCATAATCGCCGGATTGGGTCGCGTGCTGCAAGAGGGCGATGGCCTGCGGCGACAGTATGTGTTTCTCGTGGCCGCGCCGCCAGTAGTAATTGCCGCCCAAGTCGAGGGCGATAGGGTTTTCCTGGCCGCGCCCATACGCTCTTTTATGGCGCGCGAGCACCTCGGCCGCGAGGACCTTGAGGCTGGCGCCGTTCACCCGCGAGGGCGTGCCGGTGAAATAACGTTCCACCACCTCGTCGCCAAGTCCGACGGCCTCGAAGATCTGCGCGCCACGGTAGCTCTGAATGGTTGAAATGCCCATCTTCGCGATAATCTTGAAAAGCCCCTTGCGCGTCGACTTGATGAAATTCTTCACCGCGTTGCGATCCTCCATCGATCCGACGAACACGTGCTCGCGAGCGATCTCGGCGGCGGTCTCGTAGGCGAGGTAGGGGCACACCGCCCCCGCGCCGTATCCGATGAGGAGGGCGAAGTGCATCATCTCGCGCGCCTCGCCGGTTTCCACCACGAGTCCCACCTGCGTGCGGGTGAGTTCCCGCAGCAAATGATGGTGTACCCCGGCCACGGCCAGCAAACTGGGAATCGGCACGTTTTCGGCGTTCATGCCGCGGTCGGAAAGCACCAGGATCGTCACGCCATCGGCGATCGCCCGCGACGCCTCCTTGCACAGGCGATCCACCGCTTTTTCAAGACCGGCTTCGCCTTCCGCAACGGGAAAGAGGATCGACAACACCCGGGTCTTGACGCCGGGCAGATCGAGACCGCGGACCTTCTCCATCTCCTCCAGCGTGAGCAGGGGATGGTGGACCTTGAGCTTGCGGCAATGGTCGGGCGATTCGAGCAGCAGGTTGAGCTCGCGGCCGAGGGTCACCTCCATCGACATGACCAACTCCTCGCGGATCGAGTCGATGGCCGGGTTGGTCACCTGGGCGAACAGCTGCTTGAAGTAATTGAACAATAGTTGCGGCCGCTCGGACAGGACGGCCAGCGGCGTGTCGTTGCCCATGGAGCCGGTGGCCTCCGAGCCCTTGTCCACCATCGGCGCCATGACGAGGCGGATGTCCTCGGCGGTGTAGCCGAACGCCACTTGGCGGGTCAGCAGATCGTCCGCCTCTTTGGGGATATCGCCCGAAGGGGGCAGCTTCTCCAGGTTGACCTGGTTGTCTTCAACCCAACCGGTGTATGGTTTTTGCGTGGCGATCCCGGCCTTTAACTCCTTGTCGGAAATGATGCGGCCCTGGCCGATGTCCACGAGGAACATCTTGCCAGGCTGCAGCCGCCCCTTGTGGATGATCTCTTTCTCCGGAATGGGAAGCACACCCACCTCCGAGGCCATCACCACCAAGTCGTCGCGGGTGACGATGTACCTCGACGGCCTAAGGCCGTTGCGGTCGAGCACCGCGCCGATGACCTGGCCATCGGTGAAGGCGATGGAGGCCGGGCCGTCCCAGGGCTCCATCATCGAAGCGTGGTATTCATAGAAGCCGCGCTTGTCCTCATCCATGGTCTCGTGGCCGCTCCAGGGCTCGGGAATCATCATCATCACCGAGTGCGGCAGCGAGCGGCCGGTCTGGTAGAGCAGTTCCAGCCCCTGATCAAAGTCGGCGGAGTCGCTGCCGCCGGGCGCGATGACGGGGAGAATCTTGCTGATGTCTTCGTACAGGGGGGATTCGAACAGCCCCTCGCGCGCGCGCATCCAGTTGCGGTTGCCGCGAATCGTATTGATTTCTCCGTTATGGGCGATGAAGCGAAACGGCTGCGCCCGCCCCCACGAGGGGAACGTGTTCGTGCTGTAGCGGGAATGGCTGAGCGCCAGCGCCGAATCCAATTCCGGATTCAGGAGGTCGAGAAAATAGGTCTCGAGCTGGGGAGCCATCAGCTGCCCCTTGTAGATAAACGTGCGGCACGACAGGCTGCAGATGTAAAAATTCTCGTTGGTCTCGTTCATTCCGGCGGCGCGCACCCGTTTCGCCACCTGCTTACGCACCTGAAACAGGCGCCGCTCAAGCTGATCGGCGCTGGTGATATCCGCCCCGGCGCCGATGAACACCTGGCGCATGATCGGTTCCACCTTGCGGGCGGTGATACCGATGGTGGAATTGTCCACCGGCACCTCGCGCCAGCCAAGAAAGTTCAAACCTTCATCGCGCACCGTCTTTTCGACGATACAGACGCACTCCTTCGCCTCGCCCGGGTCGTTGGGAAGAAACACCAAACCGGCTCCGTAGCGCCCCTCCTCGGGCAGATCAATGCCGAGCCCCAGGCATTCGCCTTTGAAAAATTTATGCGGCAGTTGTATCAGAATGCCCGCGCCGTCGCCTGTCAGGGGGTCCGAACCGCAGGCGCCACGGTGCTCCAGTTTTTTCAGGATCTCCAGGCCCTGCAGGATGATTTCATGGGACTTCTTGCCCTTCATATGGACGACAAAACCAACGCCGCAATTTTCCTTTTCGAATTCCGGGTCGAATAAACCCTGTTTTTCCGGTTTTTGCATGGGAGTCTCTTATCGTGGAATTATCGGCAGCGGAATCGTCAATTTCCGTCTACCTAAGTTTCATTATTTCAAGGGTTCTAAGCATCGGAGCGTGTCCGCTCCGGATGGGATCCTGGTTTCATTGCAAATACCATACCAAACTTGTTAAAGCGCAAGAAACCCCACCCTGAATGCTCCAAATAATAATAGTGTTATATTATTACACTATGTTGAATATTTAATCAATACATCTAACCCGGGCTGGGAGCGGTCGCCTTCATCCGCGGCCTTTGGGGCCGAAGGGATTTATTGCCTCTTTTGCAGGATAGGAAATTATACTACATTGTGCGTAAAAGGTGGAAAGGTTTGATCCCACAAGGTTTTTTTGCCATGATGGGACAGACGCTGCCCGCTCGGGGCAGATATTGGAACTTCGATTTCAAGGGAGGTAATGCATGGTCGTTAAAGAGGTCATGAGCCTGAAACCCATCACCATCCGCAGCCGGGACTCCTTGTATCTCGCGCTCAATCTGATGCGGAAGCACAACATCCGCCATTTGCCGGTGGTGGACGAAGGCCGCTTGCGGGGCATCATCACCGAGAGCGACATCCGTGGCGCTTTCCTCGGCGATGCCGATCACCCCAGCGCGCCGCTCAACCCGGAGGCCATGACCGTGTGCGACCATATGACGCAGGAACCGGTCGCGGTGGCCCCGGGAACTCACATCGAGGACGCCGCCCTCCTGATATACAAAAAAAAGATCGGCGCGCTTCCCGTCGTCCAGGAACATTCGCTAGTGGGCATCATCTCCATCATGGACATCCTGGGACTCTTCGTCGATATGATGGGCATCCTTCATTCCAGTTCGCGCCTCGACGTGGTGATGGGCAAGGACCCGAAAAATTTTGAAAAGGTGTCAAAAATCATCAACGACCAAGGCATCAACATCATCAGCGTGGGCATGTCCCCTTTCAAGGAGGACAAAAATAGGCAGACTTACATCTTCCGTCTGGATCTGTGCGAGACCGGGCCGGTAGTGGAAAAAATCACCTCCGCGGGTTTTCAGGTGATCTCGGCGATGGACTAAAGCCCCGTGGCCACGGAACGCCTCATCGTTTTGGATACCACCCTGCGCGACGGCTGCCATTGCCTCGATGCACCGCTGCCGCCGGGGGACCGGCTCGCCATCGCAAGGGAGCTCGCCCTTCTGGGCGTCGATGTGATCGAAGCCGGATATCCCGCTGGCCCGGCGGGGGACATGGAATCAATAGCGGCCATCGCCGCGGAGGTTACGAAACCCTCCATCGCCGCGCTGGCCGCGGCGCGGCCTGCCGAGATCGATGCGGCCGCCCGCGCACTGGAGAAAGCAGCCCGGCCACGCATCCACGTGTTCCTTCCCACCGGAAGCGCCCGGCGCGAACGGAACCTGCAGGAAGCGCGAGCGGCGCTGGTCAGGCAAACCCGCGAGACGGTGGCGCGGGCGCGGCGCCTAGTGGACGATGTCGAGTTTTCCCCCTTTGATGCAACGCGCACCGAGGAAGGCCTGCTCGCCGAACTGCTGACGGCGGCCATCGAGGAGGGAGCAAAAACCGTAAATATTTCGGATACCCTGGGCTGCTCTGCCTGCCCGAGGAATTCGGCATTCTGATCACCCGGCTGAAAGCGGCCGTCAGCAACAGCGGCGGCGCGGTGCTCAGCGTCCATTGCCACAACGACCTTGGCCTCGCGGTGGCCAACTCCCTCGCCGCCATCCGCGCGGGGGCGCGCCAGGTGGAGTGCACCGTCAACGGCATCGGAGAACGGGCGGGAAATGCCGCCCTGGAAGAAATCGTCATGGCCATCGCCACGCGAAACAATTATTATGGTATGGAAACCGGCGTCGACAGCGCCCGCCTGCTGTCAGCAAGCCGTCTGGTGAGCCGCTTCACCGGCCTGCGGGTGCAGGAGAACAAGGCGATCGTGGGCGACAACGCCTTTCGCCACCGGCTGAATATCCAGGAAAACCGCTTCCAGAAAAAAGGCGGCCCGATCGCGGGGGTAAAACCTCTGCAATAAAGCGCGGACGGCAACCCGCCCGAACCCCGGCGGGGAAGCACATGCCCCCGCCCCAATGGCCATGACAGGCCTTCAGATACAAAGGAGAAACGACCGATCATGGAATCAGAAAAGCTCATCATCTTCGACACCACCTTGAGAGACGGGGAGCAATGCCCGGGCGCCAGCTTGAATATCGCTGAAAAGCTGGAGATCGCCCGGCAACTGGCTCTGCTCAAGGTCGACGTGATCGAAGCGGGCTTCCCCGCCGCCTCGCCGGGAGATTTCGAATCGGTGAAGCAAATCGCGGATGAGATCCGCGGCGCTTCCATCGCCGGACTCGCGCGCGCGCTCGACAAGGACATCGAAGCGGCGGCGAGGGCGCTGGAGAAGGCGGCCCGGCCTCGCATCCACGTGTTCCTCTCCACCTCAAAAATTCACCGCAAGCACATGGTGCAGAAAGCAAAGGCGGAGATCATCGACATGGCGGTGAAATCCGTCGGCTTCGCCAGACAATTCTGCGACGACGTCGAGTTCTCGCCCATGGACGCATCGCGCACCGAAAGCGAATTCCTCGTCGAAGTGCTGGGCGCAGTGATCGACGCGGGCGCAAGCACGCTCAACATTCCCGACACCGTCGGCTACAGCATCCCAGGCGAGTTCGCCCAACTCATCACGCACCTCAAGGAGAACGTGCCCGGCATCGACCGCGCCGTCATCAGCGTGCACTGCCACAACGACCTCGGCCTCGCGGTGGCCAACTCCCTCGCGGCGGTGCAGGCCGGGGCTCGCCAGGTGGAGTGCACCGTCAACGGCATCGGCGAGCGGGCGGGCAACGCCGCCATGGAGGAGATCGTCATGGCGTTGCGCACCCGGCGGGACTACTACGGCATCGACACCGGCATCGACACCCGACACATCCAGCCTTGCAGCAAGCTGGTGAGCAGCCTCACCGGGTTCTTCGTGCAACGCAACAAGGCCGTCGTCGGCAAGAACGCGTTCGCGCACGAGTCCGGCATTCACCAGCACGGTTTCCTCAAGCGCAAGGACACCTTCGAGATCATGGACCCGAAGGACATCGGCCTAGACGAATCCGAACTCGTCATGGGCAAGCACAGCGGCCGCAACGCGCTCCTGCATAAAATCAAGGAGCTCGGCTTCGATCTCACGCCAAAGGAACTCGACGCGGTGTTCCACGAATTCAAGGTCCTGGCGGACGAAAAAAAAGAGATCTTCGACGACGACATCCTCACGCTCATACAGAAACAGCGCTGGGTCGCCGAGGAGCAGATCACCTACCGCCTGGAAAAAATCGGCGGCAGCTTCGAAACCGGCGTCGCGCCTGAAGGGCGCGTGGCCCTGCGAAGCCGCGACGGCCAGGAGCACGACGCCACCGCCAGCGGCGACGGCCCGGTGGACTCCATCTACAACGCCATCGACAAGATCACAGGGCTCACCTGCCGGCTGATGGACTATCAGGTAATGTCGAAAACCCGCGGCAAGGACGCCCAGGGCGAGGTGACGGTACGCGTCCGAAGCGACAACCGCGAGGTGATCGGCAAAGGCGCCGGGGTGAACACCCTCGAAGCCAGCGCCCAGGCCTACGTCAATGCCATCAACAAGCTGCTGATGAAGACCAAGGCGGGGCCAGTGGCTCCCGGCGAGGCGCCCGGCCCATGAGGCCCGCCAGCCCGCCGGAAAAACACGCCGACGACCTGTACCGCACCGGCGCAGGGCCCGGCCGCTTCGAGTTCAACCAAGCCGTCGCCCGCGTCTTCGACGACATGCTCGAACGCAGCGTGCCCCTGTACCGGGAGTGCCTGAGCGCCACCGTCGGCTGGGCGGCACGCTACGCCCGGCCCGGCAGCCGCGTGTACGACCTCGGCTGCTCCACCGGCAGCCTGGCCGCCGCCCTCGCCAACGCCTTGCCCGGGGGCGTCCACTTGGTCGGCGTCGACAACTCGCCCGCCATGCTCGAAAAAGCGCGCGAGAAGCTGCAAGGCCGCTGCACCGGCTGGGAGCTCATCGAGGCGGACTTGGCGGGAAATTTTCGCCCCACCGATGCCTCAGTGGTGGTGCTGAACTACACCTTGCAGTTCCTGCCGCCCCACCGGCGGGGGGAGCTGCTTAAGAAAATTCACCAGGGCATGAGGGACGGTGGCCTGCTGCTTCTCATCGAGAAAATCACCGCCGAAAACCCGGAGTACGACGAGACCCTCACCGCCCTCTATCACGATTACAAGCGCGAGCGGGGGTATACCGAACTCGAAATCGCCCGTAAACGCGACGCCCTGGAAAACGTTCTCATCCCCATGCCCCCGGCTGAAAATAGAACCCTTATCGCCGGCGCGGGGTTCCGGGCAGTGGAGCTGTTTTTTCGCTGGAACAACTTCGCCGGGTTCGTTGCATTGAAATAGAAACTGTTGTATTATTTTTCCCTCAGGAGCCTGTATCATGCCCCATTACGACCACACCTGCAAAAAGTGCAAAAAGGACTTTGTGGTGGAAATGCGGATTTCAGAAGTCGGCAACAAGAAGGTGACATGCCCGAATTGCAAATCCACCGAAGTGGAGCGCAACGTCACCAACAAGTCGTTTTGGAGCGAAAGCATCAACCGCTATAAATGGGACAAATAAAGCAGAACCCCGCGCCGGGCGCGCGGGCCATGACAGCTCAAACATAGAGTCGGGATGTAGCGCAGCCTGGTAGCGCACTTCGTTCGGGACGAAGGGGCCGGAGGTTCAAATCCTCTCATCCCGACCATTTAAATCAATG
>CP070799.1:1513827-1532243 GCA_020343535.1 Nitrospinaceae bacterium
GGCGGCCGAAGGTGAGGTCGTTCAACGGTTCCACTGCGTTCCAATCCAGAGTCGTAAGGGTCATGGCGTTCTCCTTTCGCGATTCTTCCGGGGGGCTTGTTTTCGCCACGGGCCTGTTTTTTTCAAAACCCTTGTTTTTCTCCTTTCTATATGAGGGATTCCGGAAAAATTCTCCATCCGCAATTTGGCGGATGAACTTTCTCCTTATTTATCAACCGCTTCGGCCAGCCGTGAGGCAAATGGAGGATGCCACGCAAGGGCTAATACGGCGTTTTTAAGGAAGGGAGAGGGGTGGAGAATGGAAAAAATGTCAGTATAATGTGCATTCTATGAGGGCGGGGGCACCGCGCGCTCCAGAGGACTTAGAGGTTAAATCCTAACCGGGAATGGAACCATGGCCGATAAGTGGATGATTCGCGGCACTGAGTTTAGCAACTGCAACTGCAACTACGGCTGCCCGTGCCAGTTCAATGCGCCCAGCACGCACGGGTTTTGCGAGGCCATCGGCAGCGTCATGATCGACGAGGGATACTTCAACGAGACGCGGCTTGGCGGGCTCTCTTTCGTGGGGGTCTACCAGTGGCCGGGGGAGATCGCCAATGGCAACGGCCGCTCTCAGTTCATTATCGATGAGCGCGCCAATGCCGAGCAGCGCGAGGCCCTCCGCAAGATCGCATGCGGCGAGTCCACCCGGCCAGGCTCCACGCATTTTTATGTCTATAACAGCACGATGACGGAAGTGCTGGATCCGATCTTTTCGCCCATCGAAATGAAGGTGGATATCGAGGGCCGCCGCGCTCATACCAAAATCGACGGATTGGTTGAATCCATCGGCCAGCCGCTCCTCAACCCGTTCAGCGGCAAGGAGGACAGGAAGCGGATTCACCTCCCGGCCGGATTCGAATACACCTACGCCGAGATGGGTTCCGGCAGTTCGCGGGTGACGGCGGGCATCGAACTCAACCTGAACGACAGTTACGGGCAGTTCAATACCCTGCACATGAATCAGGATGGCGTCATCCGCTAGCGGCCAACCTCCCCAGCAATGCCTTCTTTTCGCCTACCGCCGCGCGGCGATGTGCTTGCCGTCGTGTTTTCTCTCGCTGGTGTGACAGCCCTGGCCTGGGCCTATCTTTTTCACCTGGCCGGAACCATGATGCCAGCCATGGCGGGAATTCATCCTTGGGACGCCCGCTATTTCCTGATGATGTTTTTGATGTGGGCCGTCATGATGGTGGGCATGATGCTTCCCGCAGTGCTTCCGGCGGTCCTGATTTACCAGGCGGTGGCCAAAAAAGCAGCGGGGGAGGGTACTGCCGCCGCACCTGCCGACTGTTTTGCTTCCGGTTATCTGGCGATGTGGATTCTGTTCAGCGGGCTTGCCACGCTCCTGCAATGGGGGTTGGACCGCGCCGCCCTGCTCTCGCCGGCGATGGTGGCAAACAGCCCCGCCCTTGGCGTGGGCCTGCTGATGGCGGCAGGAGCCTACCAGTGGCTGCCCGTCAAAAACCGCTGCCTCACGCATTGCCGTTCGCCCGCCCACTTCATCGCCGGACATTGGCGGCCCGGCGGCCTCGGGGCATTTTATAACGGCCTGTCGCACGGGGCGTATTGCCTCGGCTGCTGCTGGGTGCTGATGGGCCTGCTATTCGTCGGCGGAGTCATGAACCTGTTGTGGATCGCGGCGATCACCCTGTTCATTCTGGTCGAAAAAGTGCTGCCCTGGGGCGACATTGGCGGGCGGATCATGGGCCTCGCGATGATCGCGGCGGGAGGCTATGCACTTCTTTGACGACTTGGTCATTGCCGGGGCGTCTTGGGACGTAACAGGATGCACCTGGGAGCGCGCATGGCTTTTGCCCCCGCCTGAGCCTTTCACGGCAGCGGTGGCGGCCCTTAAGAGGAGAGGATGAAAAAAATTCCGCGCACGGTGTTTCTTCTTGGGCTGGTCAGCCTGTTCACCGATTTTTCCAGCGAGATGATCTACCCCCTCCTTCCATTGTTCCTTGTAAGCGTGCTGGGAACAGGGGCACTTGCCATCGGCGTGATTGAGGGGGTGGCCGAGGCGACGGCGTCGTTCCTCAAGGTGTATTCCGGCATATGGACCGATCGGGCGAAGCGGCGCAAACCATTCATCGTGGCCGGATACGGGCTGGCGGGGCTGGCGCGGCCGCTGATCGGCCTGGCGGGAAGCTGGGTGACGGTGCTCGCCCTGCGATTCGCCGACCGGGTGGGCAAGGGCATCCGCACTTCGCCGCGCGACGCCATGATTGCCGATGTCACTCCCCCGCAGCAGCGCGGCGCCGCCTACGGCCTGCATCGCGCGATGGACCACGCCGGGGCGGTGATCGGCCCCCTGGTCGGCGCGGGGCTCCTGATGTTCTGGGATATGCCGCTCAGGCAGATTTTCCTGCTCGCCGCCGTGCCCGCGCTGGTGGCCCTTTTTATCGCCTGGGCAGGGGTTCGCGAACCGCCCCTCGTCGAAACCGCCGAGGCCGCTCCCACCAACTGGATGAGGGGCTGGCAGCAACTGGGCCGGGATTACATGATCTTCCTGGTCGCTGTCCTGCTCTTCACTTTGGGGAACTCGACCGACGCCTTTCTGATTCTGAGGCTCACCGACCAGGGGGTGCCCGCGGGATGGATGGCGGTTTTGTGGTCCCTGCATCACGTGGTGAAAATGCTCGCCAGCTACCTGGGCGGAAGATTTTCCGACTCGCTCGGCCACCGCCGGCAACTGATTTCAGGCTGGGGCCTTTACGCTCTCATTTACCTGGCTTTTTCGCTGGTCGAATCCACCCTGACCCTGGTGGTCATGTTCCTCGTTTACGGCATATACTACGGTTTCGTGGAACCGGCGGAGCGTGCGCTGGTGGCCGAGCTTGCCCCGGAACACCTGCGCGGCACGGCCTTCGGTTATTTTCATCTGGTGACCGGGCTTGGGGCGCTGCCGGCCAGCCTGCTTTTCGGCCTCATCTGGCAGGTGTTCGGCGCGCCAGCTGCGTTCCTCGCCGGGGCCGGGCTTGCGCTCCTGGCCTCGCTATTGCTGTTTAACAATCACCGTGGCCACTAGGACGCCCCGCGGAAGGGGCAAAATTGCTTGGCCCTGGCGGCTAGAATAATGGTACAAGGGTGTGAAGCCAGCCTCTTGAACCAAAGACGCGGCATAAGAGACGTTCCATTAGCGGGGAGGCATGGAAGCTCTTACCCTGATATATCTTGCAGCGGGACCCGGGATCGCGATCGCGGTTTACCTCCACTATTCCGACAAATGGGAACCGGAACCCAAGGCGCTGGTGGCACGCAGCTTCCTCCTCGGCGCGCTGGCCTGGTTCCCAAGCGAAATCTACCAGGAAATTTTTCAGGCCCTGTTCGGCCTGAGGAACATCCTCGACGACCCTGCCCAATTTACCTGGTGGCAGATCCCGTTTTACGCCTTTTTCGGCGTGGCGCTCTCCGAAGAGCTCTGTAAGTTTCTTTTCCTCAAGAGCTTCATCTACGACAACCGCGAGTTCAACGAGCCCTTCGACGGCATCGTGTACGGAGGGGTACTCGGGTGCGGGTTCGCCACGCTGGAAAATATGATCTATGTCTTCGATGGCGGCTACGCCGTTGGCATCGTGAGAATGATGACGGCGGTCCCCGGGCACGCTTTCGAAGGGATGATCCTCGGCTACTTCATGGGCCGGGCCAAGTTCTGCCCCATCCCCGGAAGGAACCTCGCGCGAGGCCTGCTCGCCGTCATTTTCCTGCACGGCACCTACAATTCCATCGCCTTCACCCACGCGCCCTGGGCGATTTATCCCGCGGTCGGCCTGGTCGCCCTCGGCATCTATCTCGGGCTCAGGGCAAAGAAGGAGCTGGCGGCACATTCCCGGCGGATGGCGGAGTCGGAACGGACATTTTATGTCGTCCACGGCGGGCATAGACGGGGTCCGCTGACGCTGCGCGACCTCAGCGAGAAACTTTCGGACGGCCGCGTGGAGCTCGACGATGTGATGGTGGACAAGTCCACCGGCGAGCGGCAGCTTATCAAAGACCTGTTGTGTAGCGAACTCGGTCTTGAACATAAGGAGCTTCTTCCCATTGAACCGCGCGAACAGCCGGTGGGGCAATTCATGCTGTTCTACGGGCTCACGCTCGGCCTGTACCTGTATTTCTGGTTCTACAGGAACTACCACGAGTTCAAGGGCCACCGCCACCTCAAGCTGAGCCCGGAAAGAAGAACCCTGGTTCTCTACGGCCTGACCCTGATTCCATATTTCGTTTATGGCGCGATCATGGAGGAACTAGATGTGTACGCGTTTCCCCCGGCCATCGATATCACCTTTAATTTCCTGATGGTGGCGGTGGAGACTGCGCTGCTGTATTTCCTGCTGCGAGTTGTTCACACATACATCTGCCGGCGCTTGCGCAAAGGCGTGTTCAACCTGGCGGCCACGACGACGCTGTTTTTCTTTTTCGGCGCTTTGAGAAAGCTGCTGCCGCTCGACGTCGCAAACTACTGGTGGTTTGAACTGGCGTTGATCTGGATGCAGGGTGGGATACTGGCGGCCGTCCAACGCGACATCAACCGGTACTGGATTCGGGAAAGAGGCAACCGGGCGCGCTACCTAACTCGAAAACGCCGGTTGCAGTAAACCCCGGGCGATGGGGGACCAGTCCCCCCAATCATCGTTTTCCACGGCCACGAGACGACCCTAACCCCCGCGTTGAAGAACCGCCGAAATCGAACCGCTTTTGTGGCGCTCGGATGGATGGTGCGGAGGAGCTTCCTCTGCCCACCGATGGTGTTTGGCGCTTGCCGCTTGGGCCGCCGAACGGCTTGAAGCGCCCTTTCGGAGCGCTGCGGGGTGAAGTTCCCGGCCCCTTGAACGACCGGGGCGGAGCACTCCGGCGTTCCTTGCTCGGCCCCTTGAACGACGGCGCGGGTGCGCGTGGCTTATCCCTTTTCAAGGAAGGGCCTCCCGGCTTCGGCGGCGAGGGACGCTCGCGCTCCCCGCCTATTCCGCCGTGGGGTGAAAACCGCGGCGTGTGCCGGTAGCCACCCGTCGGCGGAGTTTTTCCGGGCGAGGTGAAACCGCCTTCCTTTTGCCGCTCCACACTGTCCCTGGAGGAACGGGGAAATTCTCGCTCGGGCTCAATCCGGTCCTTCCTGTTGTAGCGGTCGGTGAAAAAGTTTTTTCGCGGTTCGATCACCTCGCCGCCACGGTCACGCGGTTTTTGCCGTGCCGTCCCGCCGGCATCGACCTTGTCCCGCCGCTGTGGCCCATCCTTGAATATCTTCTTTTCCGGCCTGCCGGGAGCCGCGAAACCTTCCGGCGCGGGAGGAAAAACGCGCCCAACTTTTGCCCGGCTTTTATCGAAGAAGCGTCGATCGTCCTTGCCGAACTCCGAACGCGGTTCAAACCTATCGCGCTTGCGGTCGAACGAACGGTAACCTCCCGGCCCCCACCACCGCTTGGAATCGTAAATTACTCTTTTCTTGTGCTTCGGCGGAGGCGGCCGATGGTGTGGCGGGGTGTAGATATGGTGATGGTGGTTGTAGTAATGATGGTGGTGATGCGGCCACCAGCCGTACCAGAAAAGAAATCCCCAACCGAATCCCCAGCCGTACCAGGGATCGTAGCTCGCATGAAACCCCCAGGTGTAGGGCCAGGGGTAATAATAGGCGCCGATCCAGGGCCGGTAATAATAACCGGTGCCGTAAACCACGGTACCGTTATACACATAGCCGCCGAGGTATCCCGGAGTGTAGCCCACATAAACCACATCCGGCGTAGCGTCATAAATGCGAACGAATCTCGTGTGATAGACGGGACTGTCCGGCGGCAGGGTGAGAATTTTATCGGGAATCGTATCGGCCACCCGCCAGGGACCTTCCGGGTCGTTCGCTTCGAACCAGACGCCATCGTCGACGGCGTAGTAATGCCCGTCGGCCTCGATCACCGGGACGGCGCTGTTAAGCGCGTAGCGCATGTCCGTGCCCTCGATGGGCGCGAACCGGGGATAGCCGTCGTAGACCACATTCAGACTCGCTTCATGGCGGTTGACTGCGGTGATGCGTGGAATCTCGGCGTCCTTCACCGCCCGGGCGGCCTGTGGCGTGCCCGCGACGTGATTGAGGAGATAGCTCTTTTCGGAATCGGCGGGTATCTTCAAGAAACTCGCGGGAAGGCGATCGGCCTCGACATGGGTCCAGGGCCCATCCAGGGTCCAACTGGAAAACCAGCGCCCGGAGAGCAGGACGTAATGCCGCTGCGAGGGGATATCGAGCAAGACATCGCTATCCGTATTGCTCATGTACAACAACTCGTTGCCGGGAAACAGTTTGTAGCGCGGTTCGCCGTCGCTGACGATGAGCTCCGTGGGCTCGGTGACCACCACAATGCGCGGCAGGGTTTGCTCGCGTGGAGGCAATGGGCCCTCCGCCGCTTCCGCGCGGCGCGGCAGTTCAAGCAATTCGGCGGGAGGGTTCGGATCTGCCTCCCAAGGCCCTTCTAAGCGCTGGGCCTTCATCCAGTCTTCACCGGAGCTCAGGTAGTGCCTTCCGGTCGAAGGGTCCATGACCATGAGGGCGGGCGTGTTGATGGCCCGCAATAATTTCGAACCTTCGAGGGGCCGCCATTCCGGCTGGCCGTCGAAAAGGATCAGCGTCTCGGGGGTGGTGGAGAATCGGATCTTGGGAGGAACGGAGGACAGGTTCGCGGACATCTGTCTCTCCTTCTCCGCCAGCGCGAGCTTGTGCGTGAGGTCGTCCAGCGGCAGCACCCATTCCCAGCGCGGGATTTCAGCTTCGAGAATCGGGCCGACGGAGGGCATGTCCGTTAGGGATTCGTCGGGAAACCGCCAGTCGGTTACGCGCGCGCTCAGAACTTCCACGCGGCGGCCGTCGCGGTCGGTTCGCGTGGTGGCGGTGAACCAAAGTGCGCCGAAGACGAGGCCCGCTTCGCCGCCGCGATCCCAGCCCAGCGCCGCCCGGCCCGTCAGTTGGGTTTCGCTGAAACTCTCGTACTCCGGCTCGTAAAGGATGAGCGTTCCTTCCCGGATATCCACCCGCCGGGGCCAACTGTCCTCTTCGGCCAATGCATGGGCCGAGGCGTCCGACAGAAGCAGCAGCCCGGCAGCGAGGATGAACACCCGCATCACTCGCATCGAATCCCTGAGACGTTGCATGTAACCCCCCTTTCACCGCATGGGTTCCATCATCCCTGCAAAGACGCTCGCCGTTATTTGCCGCGCAGCCCGGGCAAGACCCTGGAGACGCGCGATGCTTGAACACCGCCGAAAACCGCTGGCATGCTACCGATACTTCAATCTTAGCATACACGGGAAGGGCGCAAGGGGTGATTATTCGCCCCCGCCCGGCACTGCTTCGGATCAATATCGGATCAATAATTGAGGACGTTCGTTAAAAATTGGCGAGTCCTGTCCTGTTTCGGATGTTCGAAGATTTGCTCGGGGCGGCCGTCTTCGACGACTTTTCCATGCTCCATGAACACCACCCGGTCGGCGACTTCGCGGGCGAAGTGCATCTGGTGAGTCACCAGCAGCATGGTGATGTCCTGCCGGTTGGCGAGGCGGCGCAACACCTCGAGAACCTCGCCGACGCGCTCGGGGTCGAGCGCCGAGGTGATTTCGTCGAACAAGAGGATTTCCGGCCTAAGGGCCAGCGCCCGGGCGATGGCCACGCGCTGCTTTTCACCCCCGGAGAGCTGGGCGGGGTAGGCATCCTTCTTATGATCGAGGCCCACTTCACCAAGAAGCTCCACTGCGCGCCGCCTTGCTTCCTTCGGCTCCAGGCCGAGGACGGTGACAGGGGCCAAGGTGATGTTCTTCTCTACCGTCATGTGCGGAAAAAGGTTGAACGCCTGAAACACCATGCCGATCCGCGATCGGATGGTTTTCAAATGCGCCTCGCCGGCGGGAACCTCGCGGCCGCCTTCGGTCTGGGTCCACATCGAAACGCCGCCGATCTCGATGGCGCCGCCGTCGATTTTTTCAATCGTCATCAACAGCCGCAACAGGGTGGACTTGCCTGAGCCGCTCGGGCCGATGAGCGCCACTTTCTGCGACGGCCAAATATCCAGGTCCATGCCGTCGATCACCTTTTGCGCTCCGTAGGCTTTGGACACCCGTGCGAGACGGATGAGGGGATGGCTATCCTTGGCGGAATCGGTCACAGGCGTTCTCCAATTTTCGTATCAGCGTCGAGGCGATGAGGCTCAACGCCAGGAAAAACACTCCCACGAGCGTCAGCGGCTCCAGGTAACGAAACGTGTCGGCCCCGATGAGCTTGGCGGTGTGCAACAGCTCAAGCAAGGTGATCGCCGACAACAGCGGCGTCTCCTTGAACAGCGCCACCAGGTAGTTGCCGAGCGCGGGCAGGATGGGCACCACGGCCTGCGGCAGGATGACTGACTTCCAGGTGACGGTGCGGCCCAGGTTGAGCGCCAGCGCCGCTTCCCACTGGGCCCTAGGCACCCCGTTGATGCCCGCGCGATACACTTCGGCGGTGTAGGCGCTGTAATGCAGGCCGAGCGCCAGGATGCCGGTTTCGAGCGGCGTGAGGCTCGGCCCCCAGAGCGGCAGCACGTAGAACAGGAAATACAGCTGAACAAGAAGCGGGGTGCTGCGGATGAATTCCACCAGAAAGCCGACGGCAATGGCCAGCGCGCGATTTTTCGAGCGACGGGCAATGGCCCATATCAGCCCAAGGATCAGAGCCAGAACCATGCCCGCAAGCGTGGCCTGTACGGTGACGCCTAGCGCCGCGCCGAATTTGGGCAGGAGGCTGTAAACGAAACCCCAGTCGAAGGTCACGATATCCCTCCGTAGTCGCGGCCATGGGCAAGGCGGAGCTCCAGCCGGCGAAACCCGAACCGCATCAACTGCGCCAGGAGAAAGTAGATGGCGAGGAGCCAGGCGAACACGGCGCCGGATTGCAAGGTGGCGGCACGTAGCGTTTGCGCCTGAAAGGTCAGATCGCCCAGGGTGATGAGGGAGACCAGTGCGGTGTTCTTGAGCAGTTCGATAGCCAGGTTGCCGGCGGGGGGAACCATGGCGATGGCCGCCTGCGGAAGGATGACCGTTAGCAGGGTTTGCTTCGAAGACAGGTTGAGCGCCCGGGCGGCCTGGTACTGCTCCCGCGGGACGGCGGCAAGCGCGCCGCGCACCACCTCGGCTCCATAGGCGCCGGAGTTCAACCCCAGCACCAGAATGCCGGCGGTGATCGCATCGAAACGGATGCCGACCAGCGGCAGGGCAAAATAGACCCAGAAGAGCTGCACGAGGGCGGAGGTGCCGCGAAACAGTTCGACATACGCCCAAGCGAGGGCGCGGACCATTGCCTGGCTGGAGTGCCGCGCAAGTCCGGCGGTAACGGCGGCGGCGCAAGCCACCCCCATCGCGCCCAGGGTCAGCATCAGGGTGATTTTAAGTCCGCTGGCCAGTGCGGGAAGGTAGTCGATCATCGCGTTCTTTCCCCCGCGACGTTCAGGCGGGGCCCCCGGGAGCTTGGCACAGGGCCTTGGCGCGCGCTGGTCCGGGAAGCTGGTCGGGGCCGAAACCGAACGGGCGCACGGCCTGAAGGTGATCGGCGGAGCCGATGAATGACGCCAGTTCTCCGTTGATGCGCTGGCGCAGGGTTTGGTCCTCCTTGCGGAAAGCGAAGGCACCGTAACCGATCGCCTCCTTGCCTTGAATGACCGGGCCCGTGAATGGATCGGCGCGCTCCAGGCCGCTGTCGTTCGCTTTGGTCAGCATGTCCTGAACGGTGAGCGCGGTGCCGGCAAAGGCGTCCACCCGGCTCGCGGAAATCCCGGAAAGGGCGCTGGGCACATCGGGAAACATGGAGATCTGCCGGGCAGGAATGCCCACCGCCTCGGCGTAACGGCCTTCCATGGTGCCGGACACCAGCCCCAGCCGCACCTCGCCATTGGCCACCACGTCTTCATAGCTGTGCAGCTTCTTCGGGTTTCCGGCGCGCACGATGAAGGCCTCGCGCATTTGGTAGGTGGGGTTGGAAAAGGCAATCTCCCGGCACCGCTCGGGGGTGATGTACATGCCCGCCGCAATCATATCGAACCGGCCGGCCTTGAGCCCGGGAATCAGCGATCCGAACTCGGTGAGCACACCTTCGATTTCCGCCACCCCCAAGCGCGCGAGGAGAATGCGGGCGATCTCCGGTGCCTCTCCGGTCAGCCGGTTCTGTTGCGGGTCGAGGTAGGCGTAAGGGGCCTCGTTGGCGTAGCCCACCCGAATGACGCCACGTGCTTCTATTTTGTCCCAGGTGCCGCGGCCGTCGGCGGAACCGCATCCGGCGGCAAGCGCGGCAAAGAGCGCAAGGGCCATGAGAACCGCGGAACCCGGCATTTTGAAGGCGGGGAGAAAGAGGGATCTTTTCATGGGACGGGGCCGGGGATCAATCAGCGCGCAGGGGCGAGAAGTCCCGGCTGGCGATGTATTCGGGCCTCTGCTTCTGCTTCCCGAAAGGCTTCTCGAGGTAATTTTCCACGCTGTTATAAACGAAAAACACGTTGCTCCGGGGCCAGGGGGATATGTTCCGGTTGGAGCCATGCATGATATTGCAATCGAACAAAATCATCGACCCGGCCGGCCCGCACGCGGGATATACGCCGCCTCGGTCCATCAGCCGCTTGAGCGATTCCGGATCGGGGACACCGTACTCCTGCCTTCTCAGCGACTGTTTGTAATGGTCCGGCGGTGTCTCGCCGAGACAGGGGATGAAGTATTGGTGCGATCCGGGGATCAGCAGCAGGGGGCCATTATAAAAATCATTTTCGGTGAAAACGATGGAGCAGCTGATGGCGCGCATCCTCGGCATGCCATCTTCCACATGCCAGGTTTCGAAGTCGGAAAACCAGAAAAATTCTCTGCCGTGAAACCCCGGTTTATAATTGACCCGGGACTGGTGAATGTAAACGGGGCTCGCCAACAGGGTCATCACCGGCTGGAGGATTCGCGGATCCCTCGCCAGCTCCCGGAAAACCGGGTCCCGCCGGTGGATATTAAATATCGATCGCACCTCATGGCTATCGGTCTCGAGAAACGACTCCTCATCCGCCCGCACTCCCTCGTCCTGCCGAAGCCGGTCTAAAACCGCCTTGTATTGGGCCACTTCGGAGGGAGAAAACAGGGCTTTAAAAAACAGGAAGCCGTTTTCCACATAATTCTCGATCTGCCTGGCGCTCAACCTTGCCCCGGAAGCCCGGCTCGCCGGAGGGCCGTAGTACACCGGGTCCTTACGCTTGAGCAGACCGGGCTCTACGTTGCAGCGCGAGGGATACAGGTTCGTTTCGATCATTATTTTCCTTTAAAACCATCGCGTAAAACCATCGCGGCATTTCGCGGCCACCTTCACCCCGCTGCGGCGGGTGAATCCTCAAGCGGGTATACACCATCCTTATCGTGAACTTCCGCGCCGTTCAATGGAGGATTGAACACGCAGACCATCCTGAGGCCGATTTTCGTCCGCAAAATGTGTTTTTCGTTTTCGTTGAGGGCGTACATCGTCCCCGGACACAGGGTGTGCTTTTCACCCGTCGTCAGGTCCTCGAGCTCCCCCTCCCCTTCGATACAATACACCGCTTCCAAATGGTGCTTGTACCAAATGCGGGTTTCGGTGCCGGGGAAAATCTGCGTGTCGTGAAGTGAAAACCCCATTCCATCTTTTTTCAGCAACAGCCGGCGGCTGCGCCAATTGTCGGCGGACACATCGCTTGCGCCCCCATTCAGGTCTTCCAATCGTTTTACAATCATAGAACGCTCGAGCTAAGGCCGCACTCTCACACCAGGACGTTTCCGGCCATGGCCGAGACGCGGTCTTCAATAATATCCAGCCCTTTTTCCAGGCTTTCGTCGTCGATGATGAGAGGCGGCAGCAGCTTCAGCACGTCGCTGTCGGCCCCCGAGGTTTCAATCAGCAGGCGCGATTGAAAGCATGATTTTGACAACTGGGAACCCATGTCCTTGTCCCGCAATACGATACCCAGCAGCAGCCCGCGGCCGCGCACCCCGTCGATCAATTCGGGGAAACTTTCCTCCAACTCGCGCAACCGTTGTTCCGCCAGCCGCCCTTTGCGAAGGATATCCGCGGAGAAAGCGCCGGATTCCCAGTGGTGGAGCGCTTCGGTGGCGGTGATAAACGCCAGGTTGTTGCCGCGAAACGTGCCGTTGTGCTCGCCGGGCTCCCAGATGTCGAGATCCGGGCGGATCAGGCACAGAGCCATCGGCAGCCCGTACCCGCTGATGGACTTGGAAAGGCAGACCACGTCGGGTTCCAGGTTCATGTTTTCAAAACTGAAGAAGGTTCCGGCGCGGCCGCAGCCCGCCTGGATGTCGTCGACGATGAGCAACATGTCGTATTTCCGGCACAAAGCCTGCAGTCCTTCCAGCCATTGCCTGCTGGCGGAGTTCAACCCGCCTTCCGCCTGAATCGTCTCGACGATGGCGGCGGCGGGCAGGTCCACACCGCTGCCAGTGCTCTCGAGCATGCGGTCGATATATTCGATGGTGTCTATCTCCTCGCCAAAGTAACCGTCGTAGGGCATGCAGATGGTATTGGTAAGAGGCAGGCCGGCGCCTTCCCGCTTGAACATATTGCCTGAAATTGACAGGGAGCCGAGCGTCATGCCGTGAAACGCCTGGGTGAAAAACAGGATCTTTTCCCGGCCCGTCACCTTGCGGGCGAGTTTGAGGGCGCTTTCAACGGCGTTCGTCCCGGTTGGGCCGGGAAACTGCACCTTGTAATGCATGTTTCGAGGCTGAAGAATAGTGTCCCTGAATTTTTGCAGAAACCGGCCCTTGGCGACGGTGGCCATGTCCAGGCCATGGGTGATGCCATTGCCCTCGATGTATTCCAGCAGACGCTTTTTCATGGCTGGGGGGTTGTGGCCATAATTCAATGCTCCCGCACCAGCGAAAAAGTCCAGGTAGGCGACATTGTCCTGGTCGTAGAGGCGGCAGCCTTCCCCCCGGGCAAACAGGGCGGGAAAACTGCGGCAGTATGATCGAACTTCGGATTCTACTTCTTCGAATATATTCATAATTGGTTTTTTCCTTGTGCATGGGTTATCAGCGGCCCGATTCGAAACAGAACCTCCGGCTCGTGGTTTCCGCCAGGGAATTGATCTTCAGAAAAAAGAACCTTTTCCTGCAATTCCCAGCGATGCTCGGCCGCGAAAGTGCGGAATACTTTTTGGGAAGCCTGGTTGGATGGGGTGATCGTGGTTTCGATAAATTCGATTCCAGGGGTGAAATCACGCCCCAGAAGATGCTCGAGCATGCCTCTTGCCACCCCACGGCCACGAAACCCTGCATGGACGGCAATTTGCCAGATGAATAGATTGTTAAGCTGTCCGGGGTCGCGAAACGCCGTCAAAAAGGAAATCAGATCCCCACCGCAGGCACCCACCACGCAGGTGCTTGAGAACTTGTGGCATAGCAACAGGTAGTGATAGGAGGAGTTTACATCCAGGGTTCCAGCGGAAGCCGCGAGCCGGTACATGCCCGCCGCATCGTCAGGCCCCGGCCTGCTGAACTTAATGTCGGGTCTGATCGAGGACCTCCCAAAGAGCTAAAAAGAACTAAACCGCAGAGGGTAATAGTTTTATTATCCACAATTCATGATACATTTAAAGTTGATTTTAGTAATTTTAAGTTCAATTTATTTGATCCATAAAATATCTACGCATCGAGGCCCGCATGAATCCTCAAATCAATTTCCGCCACCTGTACTATTTCTGGGTGATCGCCCGGGAAGGGTCGATCAAGAAAGCCGGCCAAAAACTGAACCTGACGCCCTCGGGGCTTAGCGAACAACTCCGCCTGCTGGAAGAGTATTTCGGCAAGCGCCTGTTCGACCGCAGGACCCGCAAGCTGGTCCTCAACGAAGCGGGAAAAATGACCCTGGAATTCTGCACCAAAATTTTCAATCAGGCGGAGGAGTTGACGGCGGCCCTCCGACAGAGCACCTCTCAACGCACTCAGCGCATCCGGGTTGGGGTCCTGCCCTCTTTGTCATCCACCCATATCCATGAATTCGTGGTGCCCCTTTTGAAGGACAAATCGGTGTCGGTGATCGTGCGGGAGGGGTCGCTCGATGAGCTGATCTACCAGTTGGACAACCAGGAACTCGAAATCGTTCTCAGCGACCGTGAGGGGGGAAGAAAACACAAGAAAATCCTCTCCCATCGGCTGAGACCCAGACGCATCGTCGCCGTGGCCGCGGAAAAATATTCTCACTTGAAAAAGGGATTTCCTCATTCGCTCTCCGGGCAGCCCTTTTTCCACTTCACGCGCCACAGCCAGATTCGCGAGGAAATCGACCGGTATTTCAATACGCACCAGATCCAGCCTCAAATCATTGGTGAAGCCGATGACGTCACCCTGCTCCGAATCAGCGCGGAAAAGGGTATCTGCACCACCGTCTTGCCGGAAAACACGGTGAACGAAGCGCTGGCCCAGCGCCGCATGATCAAGCTCGGTGAACTCAAGGGTATCAACTCGGATATGTGGGCGCTGGCGCGGGTGGATTCGATGCGCGTCGGCCCCCTCAAAAAATCCATCAACAAATTTCTGTCGCTGCAGAAAAAGCTTTAAACTGGTTACAAGCTTTGCGGCAGGCAAGGCCGCCTCTGCACCCATTCACTGCCACCGGGGAGTTTATCCAGAAGGCGGATCTTGCCCGCGAACTGTTTGTGGGAAGGCGGCAACCGACTTCTTCATTCACACGGAAAACCTATGGAACGGACCATCGCGGGTTATTATCAGGACGACGAAGACCACTGGGTGGCCGATCTCGGTTGCGGCCACGCGCAACACGTGCGCCACAATCCGCCAGCCAGAACCCGCCCCTGGGTGCTAAGCACGGAAGGCCGGGCGGCGCACTTGGGAACCGCTCTCAACTGCGTGCGCTGTGACCGCGAGGTTCCACACCATGTGATTCCGGCAGGACCGGTGCGTTTTTACGTCGAGTTCTTTCACGCGCCTTCGGATCGAGCCCACCGGGGCGGCCCGCTTTAAAGGACCGCTTCCGCACAAAATCCGCTTTTCATTCCGCAGTTTTGTTTTATCATTGAAGCCTGCCAACGCACGCAAGGAGAACAACCATGGCCAAACTGGTATCCGGCCCTAAAACCATCCCCGCTGCGGGGAATATGCCCAAGCTCATTAAGGAGTTCTTTGGCGCGGTCAACACCGGCAGCACCCAAGCCAGCATCGCCCGCATGAACAGCCCAAAGGGCTGGCGTGAGCCGGGGCAGACCCCCGAGTTCGACGAGTACACCGTCGTCGAAAAGGGGGAGCTCAAGGTGGAGACCCGCGACCACACTTATTTCGTGCGCGCCGGGCAAGCCTTTCTCGCGCAGCGCGGAGAATGGGTGCGGTACAGCACGCCGGTGGCTGAGACCGCGTACCTTTCCGTCTGCATCCCGGCCTTCAGCCCCGAGACCGTGCACCGCGATGCCGAATAATCCCCATCGTTCAGGAAGCCGCCGCCCGGCGAAGCGGCATGAACAGGCCATTCTTCTTGCACGCGGGGAATAAATAAGGGGTTCTCCTGATCTTTCACTATGAAAAGGCATATTCCAGGAGGCCGCCATGAGTACGCATTTTATCCTCCACCCTGATTTTAGGGGCAACCCCGATCACCCGCTGATCGCGTCGATTCTGAGAGCCGTTACCCTGTTTTGCCTCGGCGCATTCTTTCTCGCGCTATTGATCTTCCTGTAAGCTGAATTCCGCCTGCTCACGTGGAATTGCCGCGCCCCCTGTGCAGCCCCCCTGCCCCAGGCAGGGCTTTAGCGCCCCGCGCCTTCCAATGCCCCCTTTACCGGCTTCCTAGGATAATTAATACTCCGTTTGTTTGCGCGTTTTCGCCCCAGCCCGGGCACGCCTGTTCTTTTCTCGCGGGTGTGATCTAGCTCATTGAAAGGGCTTGGCGGACCGCGCTATATTTTGTAGTGAATTTGTTGTTGGCAGGGCTTCTTTTCTCCTCTCCGGGGAAGAAGCGAGGGGGTGTTTTCCATTGGGGAAATTTTTTTCGAGGCATGAACCCTCAGAATGGAGGCGCTATGACGAAAACAATGGATGAAATCGAGATTCTAAGCCGTATTGATCAGGGGAGCTTTGTCTTCAAAGCCGAAAACCCGGAAGACCCCAATGAACAGGAAGGGTTTCGGTCGGTAGTGCATGTGATCCGTGCGTTGGAAAGGCGGGGGCTTGTAAAAGTCAACTCCTACGTTGCACCGAATAAGCGCGGAGAGCATTTCCGGAAACGGGTGGACCGGGTTCTGGTGGAATACATCACCCGTCCCGGCAAAATGGAGCTTCGGCGGCGCAGAGCAACGGAATCTTTTCTGTGAGGCCTGGTTCTACGAGGTTTACTTTTGCGCTTTCACCCGCTCTGCTTCTTTTTTAAGGCACACGCGGATCAAGACCTGGCTTTCACCGACGATGCTCTCGCAGTATTCGAGCAAGGCTTTATCTACCTTCATGGAAGCGAGTTCCGTTTGCGCATCTTTTTCCGCCTGAACGCAATCGGCCAGGGTGATATCTCGTTTCGCCGCCGATTCCCGGCAATAGTCCTCCATCGGGCCGGCCGACGCTAGAGGTGCAAGCGACAGAATAATTATCCAGGGAAATAAACGTTTCATCACAAATGGCCTCCGCCATAGGGTTATTCTTCCTTGTACGCCCATTCCGGGGCTTGGGCAAGCTAAATATTCGGAATCGGGAACCATTTCCCGCCCTCCGGCAGGGCGGTCTTTCGGGGTCGATTCAGGGTGCATTTCATTCCAATACCCCGGTATTTATGATAGCATTGACAATCGACCTTCATTCAATCCCCAACCAGGAGCAGGGCATGAACCCCAAAGCGTTTAAGCGATTTGTCTTTCCCGCCATATTATCCATCTTCTTCCTGTTACCGATCCTGGCCCACGCCGAACCCGGCGCCCAGTCGGGAGACAGCGTTACCCTGGAATACACGGGCACCTTGGGCGACGGCACCGTTTTCGACAGCTCCAAAGGAAAGTCCCCGCTGACGTTCAAACTGGGTGAGGGCAGAGTGATCCCCGGTTTCGAAAAAGCCGTGATGGGAATGAAGAAAGGCGAGGAAAAGAAATTCACCTTGCAGCCCGCCGAGGCCTATGGCGATGCCAACCCGGAACTGGTGCACCAGTTTCCGCGCAGTGAATTCCCTCAGGGCCAGGAACCCAAGGTCGGCATGATGATGATGCTGGGAGGCCCGAACGGGCAACAGGCGCGTGCAACCATCACCGAAGTGACGCACGAATCGGTGACGCTGGACATGAATCATCCGCTGGCGGGAAAAGCACTGACCTTCCAAATTCAGCTCACGGAGATCACCCGATAAGTTTTTATATCGATCGGGCTCCGCGCTGGCAGCAACGGGCTCTTGGGTGGCTTCCGCGCGCGGGCCGAGGCGCCTCGCACGCGGGCTTAACAATCTGGCCCGTTGCGATGGCCCGCACTCACGAGGCGGGCTCATCGCGTGGGCCGATTTGTTTTATGGCCGCCCTGTCCAGGGCGCGCAACGCGGATATCGCCGCAAGGCAGCCCGCGTGGGGCAGTGATTCCTGCTTTTCCTCGGCCAGCGTGCCATGACGGGGATGCTTGCATGCGATGACAAAATGATCGCCGCCGTCATGGATGGCGATGCGAATCTTGTGATCCCGGAGGTAGCCCACCACCCGACCGAAAAACGCGTTGTGATCGGTGGAATATGGCGGAACAGCGTAGGCCCGGTTACCTTCGAGAAGCCAGGGCAAACCGCCACTTTCAATGGCCCGCGCGCCCATGTGGCGGGCCATCAACAGGTCCATTTCCGCGCCGGGTTCTCCGGGTAGAGCGGTTTTCAAGTATTCCTCGTCCAATGCGATATCCTTTTCGTCAGAAGGCCATTACCGCGGAACGCTCAGGATGAGCCCGGCGCCGGGGTCTATCCTATCCTCCGCGAATTTCGCTTTGCCCCCGCCGGGACTGCTGGCCTATAATCATACCACTGGCGTTCGATTCTGGCGAACCTTCCTGATCCGGCTGAGGAAAGCCCCGTTCCCCCTTCCGCACTTCGGTGACTCATGATGCCTCCGGCACCACCCGCACGCAAAGTTTCTTTCTGGACCTACACCGCGCTCAATCTGATGTGTGCGATCGTGCTGGTCCTGCTCGCCGTGGAGGTGGTTGCAAAAAACCGCATTCCCATTGCCGATGTTGGCGCGCCCCTGGGGCTGGTTCTTCTTTTCTTTATCATTCCGCTGGTGGCGGTTTTGCTTTGGATCCGAGGGCGCAAACCCTACGGAGCTCCGCCCGCCTACTTTCTCGGCTCTAAAATTTTATGGGGGCTCACCTGGGGCATTTCCTGCCTGCCGGTT
>CP070799.1:1532343-1550430 GCA_020343535.1 Nitrospinaceae bacterium
CTAATACATTCAGTGACTTTCCAAAAAATCTGGACTGCGCGGGAGTAACTCAGTGGTAGAGTGCAACCTTGCCAAGGTTGAAGTCGAGGGTTCGAACCCCTTCTCCCGCTCCATTTTTTTCCACCGATTCCTCAAAAAATTATCGGGCACCGTCGCCAAGTGGTAAGGCAGAGGTCTGCAAAATCTCCATCGGCGGTTCGACTCCGCCCGGTGCCTCTTTTTTTCTCCATCCCGCGGGGGTGGGCGCTCTGAACCGGTTGCCGCCCCCCGCGCCGCCAAGCAGCCTCCTCGAAAAATAATATAACCTTATTAAATTCAATAGGTTATAATTATAGCGCGCGGCGCTTGGCCGCTCTCTTTGCGTCATTGGCATTTACAAGGATGGACATGCAAGCGACCCCCCCTTTCTCCGGCGACATCGCGAAAAAGAAACCGTCTCTCGGGCTCGGGAAATGGCTGCGGCTGAAAAAGCAGGATGCGGCCGCCAGGCCGGGCGAGCGGCGGGCATTTTTCCGGCTTCCCCTGAGCGGCTTTCCGCCGATCGACTGTTCGCTCGTCACCCGCGGCGGAGCGGTGATGGCCGCGCTCATCCACAACCTGAGCGCGGGCGGCCTGCGCTGCCACGTGTTCGAACCCGAGCCTTTGTGCCAGGGGCAGCCGCTGCTTCTTCTCTGCATGCTTCCCGTTGCCGGACGCACTCTCGTCCAGACCGACGCGCTCACCATTCACCACCGAGGCCGGGCGGAAGCGCGTTCGCAGCTGCTTGGCCTGAGCTTCGGGGAATTCATCGATACCGAAACCGAGGACACGCTGCACCGTTACATCCTTGAGAAACAGCTTGAGCTGCGCCAAAGAGCCGCCGGCAGGGATGAGGAATTTTTATAAAGTGTTCGCGGCGGGTTCGCGCCAAGGCATGGGCCGTGGCGGGCGCCGCCAGACTGAAGGGGATTCGTGGAAAATCTTACCTGGCGAACAGGGCTTCGACGAAAGCCGCGGGGTCGAAGGGCTGGAGGTCCTCGGCTTTTTCACCGATGCCGATAAAGCGCACGGGGAGCTTGAGCTCGCGGGTGATGCTAAACAGCACGCCCCCCTTGCCGGTGCCGTCGAGCTTGGTCATCACCAGCCCGTCGATGCCCATGGCCTCGTGAAACAGGCGCGCCTGGGAAATGCTGTTCTGGCCGATGCTGGCATCGAGGACCAGAAGCGTCTCGTGCGGCGCTCCCGGCAACACCTTGGCGATCACGCGCTTCACCTTCTTTAATTCTTCCATCAGGTTCTGATTGGTCTGCAGGCGCCCGGCGGTATCGACGATCACCACGTCCATGCCGCGGGCCACTCCCGCCTGCACGGCGTCGTAAGCCACGGCGGAGGGGTCGGCGCCGCTTTTCTGATGAATGCAGGGGACACCCTCGCGCTCCGCCCAGACGCGCATTTGCTCGATGGCGGCTGCGCGAAACGTATCGCCCGCGCCGAGGAGCACCTTCTTGCCTTCTTTCTTCCAGCGGCGGGCCAGCTTTCCGATGGTGGTGGTCTTCCCCGAACCGTTGACCCCGATGATCAGGATCACCTTCGTCGGCCCGGCCTCGCTGCTCTCCGGGGAGACGTTTTCCGTGAGCAGGCGGGCCATGTGCTCCTTCAGGCTCTCCAGCATTTCCTTCTGGTCGCGGATGCGGTTTTGAGCCACTTCCTTCTTGAGCGCTGCGAGCAGGTCGGCGGTCGCGCCGGCGCCCACATCGGCGAGCAGCAGGACCTCCTCCAGTTCTTCGAGCAACGCGTCGTCGACGTCGGCGCGGCCATGGACGATCTGATCGATGCCTCCGGCCAGGGTATCGCGGGTTTTCGACAGGCCCGACTTGAGGCGGGCGAAAAACCCGCCCTTCTTCTCCTCGGTTTCAACGGGATCGGTCAATGCTCTCTCCATGAGTTTCCCCGGCGCTCGCCGGATCGGGATGGATAAGTGGGCAAATAGTATAAAACCAAAAAGGGCGGCGAGACAAAATTTTTCCCTTGCCCCGCAAGCCCGGCCCAACCGCTGCGCTGAAGGGAACCTCAGGCTTTGGCCGGGGGCGCGTTGGGGTCGGGGTTGACCATGTTTTTCTTGAGCAGGATGTCGATGGACCGCTTGTCGCGGCAGGAGATGGCGAGGTCGATGAGACCATCGCCGTTGAAATCGCCGGTGGCGATGCCCTGGGGGTGTTCCTCGACGGCGTGATAGATGGGCGGATAAAGAAACGTCCCGTCGCCCCGGCCGAGGGAGACCGAGATCATATCGTCGGTGGAATTGGACACAGCGAGATCCAGGTTGCCATCGCCGGTGAAGTCGGCCACGGCAACGTACTTCGGAAAATTGCCCGAGGCGAAATCCTTGAGCGCACTGAAGGTTTTATCCTTGTTGTTCATCGTCATGGTCATCGAGTGGAGCACGTTGCTGGAGCTCACCAAGTCGTCGAACCCGTCGCCGTTGGCGTCGATATTAGCCAGGGTGAGAGGCTGGCCGCCTCCTTTGAACATTTTCGAGACTTCGAAGGTGCCGTCGCCCGCGCCCCACAGAATCTGCACGCCCCGGTTGCCCGAGCCCGCCAGCGCGATCGCCACATCCACATGCCCGTCATGGTTGTAATCGCCCACCACCAGTGCGGTGGGCTGGCCATTCACGGGAAGGGGGACCGGTTCTCCGAAATATCCGTTGCCGTTGCCGAGGATGATAACAACCTTGTGGTAGCGCATGGTGACCGCGAGATCAGGGAAGCCGTCTTCGTTAAAATCCCCCGCGGTGAGGTTGATGGGAACCTTGCCGGGTTCGATCACCTGCTTGGTCGGGATGAAACTGCCGAGACGCGTATTGAGAAAAATGCGAATGGTTTGGTCGGAGTAATTGAGCTCGGCGAGGTCCTTGTAGCCGTCGTTGTTGAAATCGGCAGCGACGACGCAGATGGGGTCGTGACCGGTCTTGAAAATCTTTTGTTCTTGAAAGGTGCCGTCGCCCTGCCCCTTGTAAAAGGAAAACGAGTGATCGCCGCTATTGGTCACCACCAGGTCGAGCTTGCCGTCCCGGTTAAAATCGTCGGTGATTAGAAACGAGGGCGCTTCGCGGGTTTCCATGGCGAAGGCAAAATAGAACAGCGGCGGCAGGGGTTTCTGTTTCGTGCCCGCCGGGCACCCGCCCAGCGCGGGAAAGAGCACCAGCAGCAGCAACCAGATCAGGGATTGTTTGAACATTGCGTACCAGGAAAATGCCGCCTCCCCGGAATGCGCCCGGACCTGAGGACGAAGGAAGGATCGGCAGAGTAAGACATTTAGCGTTCTCTGGAGAATATCACAGCCGCCGGGAAAAAGATACACGAGGCAAAACCGGCTCAGGCAACTTTTTCCTCCTCGGCGGCCAGGGCCGGCGGGGAGCGTTTCGCCTCGCTGGTGGACGCGGCGGCCTGTTTTTGAAACCTCGCCAGCATGCCCTTGAAGATGTAATCGTGAAACCGCAGCATGGACAGCCAGTACAGGTCGCCCCAAAATGGTTTAGGAATAAAATGCGCCCGCAGGATGAGGCGCGTGAGTTTTTCTCCCCGGGGCACGAGCTCGAATTGCAACCATGAGAGACCGGGGGAGATCATCTCGGCCCTTAACAATAGCTCGCGGTCCGGCACCAGCTGTTCCACTCTCCAGAAATCCACCGCATCGCCGACACGCAGGTGATAGTCGTCGCGCCGGCCCCGGTGAAGGCCGACGCCGCCGATGGCGCGGTCCACCCAGCCGCGAATCTGCCACAACAGGTTGGCGTGCACCCACCCGTGCCGCCCCCCCACCCGGCAGATGACAGGAAAGACTTGGCAGGCGGGAGCGGCGATGTCGATGAAATGCTCGTCGACCTTGAACGCCGCCGCCTCGAATTCGCACAACGGCAACCAGTCGCTCATCTTTTCAGGAGGAACGTCGTTCCAGTGGGAAAACACCCGGGACTGCTGTTCTTTCTCCTGCGCCCAGTGAATGGCCGTCGCGAAATCGAGCGGCGCAAAGGGCAGAAGCGACCGGATGTCGTTCTCGGTGCAGACGACGTCGTTGCGCAAGCTGTTTAGGAGCAGCGCGGTGATGTTGACCGGAACTGAAATAAACAGATGCAGCCAGTACGCGTAGACCCTGCACAAAAACTCCACCGGCAGGGGCAGCCACGACACGTCGAAGAAGCTGACTTTGCGATTCAGGATTTTCGCGAAGGTACGGATCAGCTCCTTGTAGGTCATGACGTCCTGGCCACCGATGTGGTAGGCACGCGTCGTGAGGTCCGGCAACTCCAGGACGCCCAAAAGGTACTTGATGACGTCGCGAATGGCCACCGGCTGGCAGAGGGAGTTAAACTGCGGCAGAAACGGAATCAGGCGGTTGTGCAGGATCAGCGATTTCAGCAATTCGTAGGAAGCGCTACCGGTGCCGATGATGATCGCGGCGCGAATTCGTATAACGGGCACCGTTCCCTGCGACAGGATGTTGCCCACCTCCATGCGGCTCTTAAGGTGGGAGGACAGGTGTTCGCCGGTTTCGCCCAGCCCCCCGAGATAAATGATGCGCCGGAGCCCCGCCGCCCGCGCTGCCTCGCGGAAATTGCGCGCCGCCTGCTGATCCGTCTCGACGAATTTTTCCTTCTTCAGGCGCATGCTGTGGATGAGGTAATACGCGGCGTCGACCCCGTCCATTACGCGGGCGAGGTCGTCCTCGTTCAGACAATCGGCGTAGACGGTTTCGATGCGGGAGTGGGTGAGCAGGGGCGGGCAACTCCGGTTGCGGAACATGCAGCGCACGGTGTAGCCGCGGTGCACCAGTTCAGGAATCAGCCGGTGCGCTACGTAACCGCTCGCGCCCGTCACCAGGATCCGGGCTCCCGGCCAAAGGGGCTGCGTGGGCAGGTCGTCGCAGTAGTGATAGTTCACCTTCTCCGGGTCCATATGAGAAAGTATAGGTCGTGCGGGGGGTTTCGCAAGGCCAAAAAGGCATTGAGGGGCCGCAAGAAGGGCAAGGCGATGCCCTTTTCGCGGGATCAGGCAGGGGCTTTACCGCGAAAAAAGGGATTGTGGCGCTTTTCCTCACCAACCGTGGTGGCGGGGCCGTGCCCCGGATAAAGCCGGAAAGGGTCGGGAAAGGTGAGCAGCCGCAAGGTGACGGAATGGAACAGACCCGGCCATGAGGCGTTCGCCCGCCCCATCGAGCCCGCGAACAGGCAATCTCCGGAAAAAAGCGACTCGCCGAGCCGGTAGGTCACTCCGCCCGCCGTGTGGCCGGGGGTGAAGACCACCGAGATCGCAAGGGCACCGAGCGGCAGGCTCTGGCTGTCCGCCACGAAGCGCAGATCGCGGCTGCCCGCCGGGCGCGGCTCGTCCGGGCCGATCCATGCCGGGCAGCCGAATTCCCTGTCGAGCATGCCGAGGCCGCCCGCATGGTCCGGATGCGCGTGGGTGAGGAGGATCATTCGTGGCGTCACGCCGAGGCTTCGCGCACGCTCGATGACCGCGCGCGGGTTGCCCGCCGTGTCGATCAGCGCGGTGGCCCCTGTGGCGCGGCAAGTGACCAGGTAGCATTTGACGGGGTACGAGCCCATGAGGAGATCCAGGCAGACCATGTCGAAGGGGCCGGGGTCGGCCGGAACGGGTTTGGGCGACCACGTGCCACGGGCGATGGCGAGCAGCGATGGATAGTCGAGATCGAGCGCCTCGGCCAGGCGGCGGGCCTCGTCGTCCGAAGGCGCGATCTCGTAGCGCTCCATGCGCCGGAGGGCGCCCACCGGCACTCCGGCTGCGCGGGCAAGATCATCCACGGACCAGTTCTTGCCGTCGCGCGCCTTTTCGAGGATGTCTCCGAATTCGTCTTCAAGCGGTGCGTTCATGGTTTCAGTTTTAGAAGATGGAGGATTGGGTCCAGGTGGTCATGAATTCGAGGATCTTCATGCCCCGGTACGAGTTGCCTTTTTCGTTCAGCCTCGGGCTCCAGATGGCGACGCTGTAGTTTCCGGGATGGATGGCGATGATGCCGCCGCCCACTCCGCTTTTTACCGGCAACCCCACCTTGAAGGCGAACTCGCCCGCCTCGTCATAAAAACCGCAGAGCAGCATGATGGCGTTGATGCGTTTCGACTTGCTGACGCTGACCACCCTCTCGCCGGTGAGCGGGTTCACGCCCCCCGCAGCGAGAAACAGGAACGCCTGGGCGAGCTCGCGGCAGGACATTTCGATCGAGCAGAGATTCAAGTAAACGTTGAGAACCGTATCGGCGTCGTTCTCGATATTTCCGTACGCCTTCATCAGGTTGACGAGGGCGGCGTTGCGAAAGCCCGTGCGCTTTTCCGACGCGGATATCCTCGGGCTGTAATCGATGTCCGGGTTGCCGGCCAGCTTGCGGACGAAGGCGATAAAGTCGCGCTCGGGATGCTCTAGGCGGCTGACCAGAATATCGCACACCACCAGGGCGCCCGCATTGATGAGCGGATTTCTGGGAATGCCGTTTTCGTATTCCAGCTGCACCAGGGAATTGAAGGGGCTGCCCAAAGGCTCCACCCCCACGCGCCGCCACAGCCGGTCGTCCTCCAGATCAAAGGCGACCGCCAGGGATAACACCTTGGCGATGCTCTGGATGGAAAATCTTTCGTCCATGGCGCCCAAGCCGAACCCGAGGTTCTCGACACTGGTTAGGTGCATGGCGAAACTGCCGGGGTCGACCTTGCCCAGCTCGGGAATGTATGACGCCACCTCGCCTCGATCATCCATCGCCTTTAAAAGGATGGAGATTTCTGTAAACAGACTCTTATAATCCATCCCACCATCATAGCCGATTTTAAGTTGTGCGCCGCCGGCATTTTTCCTTTAACCTGAGGCCGCCGCTCCCGGAATTTCCATTGCCGGGAAACCGGCCTCTTCAAATATAATCGCTCCGGTGACGAAGGGTTTTAACCCCTGGAGGGGGTGCATTTGAAAGGCGATACGGAATGACGAAAGAGGTTCTGAGCGCGGCGGCGATCGCCCTCACCTTCATCGCGTTCACACCCTACATACGCTCGATCCTCAAGGGGAAGACGAAGCCGCACGTGTTCTCGTGAGCTCTCTGGGGGCTCAGCACCTTCGTGGTGTTTCTCGCGCAACTGGCCGACCACGGTGGCGCGGGGGCCTGGCCCATCGGCGTCTCCGCCGCCGTCACCCTGGGCGTCGCCGTCCTGGCCTGGGGGAAAAAGGCCTACGTCACGATCACGCGGATGGACGGGGCGTTTTTCCTCGTCGGCCTGACGGCGCTGCCCTTTTGGATATTCACGTCCGAGCCGCTGTGGGCGGTGGTGATATTGACGACGGTGGATGTGCTGGGTTTCGGGCCGACGTTCAGGAAGGCGTACGCTAAGCCGCATGATGAGACGCTTTTGTTTTTCGCCATCATCGTGGTGCGCAACCTGACCGTCCTCCTGGCGCTCGAACACCATTCGCTGACCACGGTGCTATTCCCCGCGACAATGGCCCTGGCCTGCATCCTGTTCATCCTGATGGTGGCCGCTAGGCGGCGGGCGGTTACAGGTTAAGTTATACCGGATCACCCTTATTCGGCCGGTTCCTTGGAGGCGCAAACCACTTCTTCCTGCCGTTTTTTTTCTGGCTGGGCGTCGGAATGGATGAACGCGTAAAACATGCCCACCATCATTCCTCCACCGACCAGGTTGCCCAAGGTCACGAACACCTGATTGTGAATAAAACCGGAAATCGTTATATCCGCCCCATGCGGCAGGAAAAGCGCCAAGCTCAAAAGCGACTGGTTGGCGATGCTGTGCTCAAACCCGCTGCCGACGAAAGCGAACAGACACCAGAAAATCATGATCAACCGTGCCGACTCGCTCTGCGAGCGGTTGGCCACCCACACCGCCAGGCACACCAGCCAGTTGCATAATACGCCGCGCAAGAACGCCTGCTTGGGGGTGAGGTGCATTTTAACCGCCGCCACTTTCATGATCAGTTGCTCAGACGACGCCGGCAGGCTGCCGCCCAGAACCACCAGCCAAGCGAGAAAAACCGAGCCAATGAGATTGCCCAGGAAACAAAGCGCGAACAGGATGCCGATTTGCCGATAAGCCAGCCCGTTGTTGAGGCGGCCGATGGCGAACACCATGTTGTTGCCGGTGAACAGTTCGGCGCCCGCGAAAATAACCAGGCTGAGGGCAACGCCAAAGCACGCTCCCATGATGAGCCGCAGGTAGGCGGCCCCTCCGGCTTCCGCGATGGGGCCGCCCACGGCAAAGATGAGGGTGATGCCGAAGCCAAGGTAGATGCCCGCCAAGGCGGATAGCAGAATATAGCCCAGCGGCGACCTGTCCATATAGCGCAATTTATTTTCAGCGCTTTCGCTTAACTTTCCGATGTCCTTGGCAAACATCATTGCATCTCCTTATTTTTCCCGCCTGCCAGCCGGGATCACACCAGGGCCTCTACTTCCACAAGGGGCGCCGGGCGCGGCGCAATTTTTGCCTTGGCCTTGTTTTCCATTGCCTTGCTCTGCCCCCGAACGCGGTGCATTCTCTCCCTGGTGTGATAGGGTAGGATTCCCTCCAACACCTGTGGCAACTCCTCGCAGGGAACATTTTCCAGAATCTTGAGCGCAAGCTTGGGATCGCGGCCGGACCGGCCGCCCATGAATACATCCACCCCGTCGACAACGCGGTCTCCCACCTTTATCCTTTTTCCAAGCAATCCTATGTCGGCCACAAGATGATTGCCGCAACTGGCCGGGCACCCGGACCAATGCATCGTAATGGGTGAAAGCTTCTGCAGGCGATCCTCCAGCTTCCTCGCCACTTCCAGCGCGCGCGATTTGGTTTCGATCGTCGCTAGGTGACAGTAGTCGCTGCCGACGCAACTCACCAGCCCCTTCATCGGACTCGAAGGATGGTAGACCAGCTCCTTGAGCAGCGGCTCCTCCAGCAGGTCGCCCAGCTTCTGGTCGGCGATATTGGGCAGAATCAGGTTCTGCGTCGGCGAGAAACGGATCTCGCCACTTCCGTATTTCTGCGCCAGGTCGGCGATGCCCTCCAGTTTGTCCGCACCGATCCTGCCGACGGGAACATTGAGCCCCACGTAGTTCATGAACGGCTGCTTCTGCCGGTAAATTCCGGTGTGATCCATATGAGAATCCCCGCGCAAGTCTTTGCCCGCGCGCTCCAGCGGCCGCTGGAGCCTTCGTTCAAGCTCTTCGCGAAACCTGTCCTCCCCCCACTCCTCAAGAAGAAAGGCCAACCGGTTCTGGGTGCGGCTCTCGCGAAAACCATGATCGCGGTAGGTGAGAATGACGGCGGAGCATACCTCCAGCAGGTCCTCGGGCGGAATGAAGACATCGAGAGGCAGCGCGAAACGGCAACCGCCAGAGCCCAGCTTGCCGCCGGCCAGCAGGTTGAAACCGATCACTTCCCTGCCCTCGTCGTCCCGGCGTGATGCGGGAACCAACGCCAGATCCTGCGTCTCGGTATGGATGCAGTTGTCGGGGCACCCTGTGATCGCCACGTTGAATTTTCTCGGCAGGTTGGTGAATTCCCGGTTCTCCAGGATCAGCTGGTTTAGTGCCAACACGAAGGGCGAAGCATCGATGCACTCCTTGGGGTGCAGGCCTGCGACGGGACAACCCATGATATTGCGAACGTTGTCCATCCCCGTCTGCAACGAGGTGAGTCCCGTTCCTTCGAGAATGTCAAACACCTCGGGCAAATCCTCGATCTTGAGATGACGGATCTGCACCTGCTGGCGGGTGGTGATGTCGACGATGCCGTTGCCTAATCGTTTCGCAATCCCGGCGACGGCGTTCACTTGATAAGAAAAGGCGCGCCCGCTCGGTATCCGCACGCGCAGCATGAAAAATCCCGGCGTGGGTTTGCGCAGAAAAAGGCCCACCCACTTCAGGCGCTGTACATCCGCTTCATCGAGAGACTCCCACCCGGCTTTGGCGAAACGCTCGATATCCGCCCGAATATCCAGGCCGTCCTTTTCAGACTTGATGAGCTCTACTTTATTCAATGAAATGTCCCTTCCCGAAGAACGCTAAACAAACACAGCCCAGGAACATTACAAATGTCATGCCATTTGCAAACCTGGCAACCGCGCCGCAAACCGGGGGATTGATAGGGCGGGCCGATCCTTGCCCGCTTAAAAATTCATCATTCAGGAGAATAGGTCGCCACAAAGTGGGGCACTATCGAATGAAGGAAAATCACTGCCCAAGGAAACACTGTGGGGACGGGGGTTCAGCCCTTGGTCTTAGCCTTATCCATAACAGGCTTGAGAAACAAAGGTTCCGCAACCAGGACTCGCGGATTTTTGGAGGGGTGGTAGGATGGCTTAATACTTCGCTGAGCCAACAAAGTATTTAGCGTTCGCCCGCCACCTAGCGGCACAGGCGCATCCTGTTTTTGGCGATGAGGGAATAAATTCTCTCCGACTGCCGGGCGAAGGCGGGAAAGCGGCGATAGAGTGTGAGGCCCGCGCGATACAACCCCCGGCGGCAGGCGAGTGCATGAAACAGTGCCTGCGAGCCGCCGCTCACCGATCCGTCGGCGGCCACCAGCTGCATGGAGGCCTGATAGCTTTCCCGCGGGATCTGCGGAAAGCGCGCGGCCGCTTCGCTGGCGGGAGCAAGCTCAAGGCGGTTCTTGGTGATTCTCGCAAGCAGGCGCGTCAAGCGGCGGCAGACTGGGCATTCGCCATCGTAAATCAGTACGGGTTTCATCGTCGGTTCCAGGGTTAGGGGCCTGCGGGTCTGCCCCCTGAAGCGCCGCCAGACCGCCGAGCGGTTTGGCGGAGATTATCGGGCCAAGGAATCATTATAGCCCCATCCCTCCCCCGTTGCGGCTGAACTTTACGGCGGCACCCAGCTCGTTCCACCATCTTCTCCTTGCGTTCGCGGGCGCTGTAGGCTATTTTGCCAAATCACCCTTTTTCAATGGCGCGCCGGGGTTCCGGCCCGCGGGGATCATAGAGCGGCAACCCGCATTATCATTCAATCCAGGAAGCGCAATATGGCGGACTACACACGCGAAGAGGTCGAAGCCCGGCTCGAACAATACCAACAGGAACTCGCCGCCCGGCAGGACATCGAGGAATACGAAGAAGTTATCGAGGAAATCGAAGTAGAGGTCGAAGTCGACGCGGAGGCCGAAGAGGGCGAAGCCGCCGAAGCCCCGGCGGAACCGAAAGCGGCAAGCGCGGTGGAGGATGCGGTAGAAGACGCGGATGAGGCCGGCACAGATGAGGCCGGCGCGGATGAGGAACCGGCGGAAGAGGAAGAAAAATCCTCCGAGCTCAGTGACGCCTTTTTTCAAGGGGCCGATCTGTCCGGCATCGACCTGTCCGACATCGATTTTCTCGGCATCAACCTGAACGAAACCAATTTTTCCCGCAGCGACCTGTCGCGCGCCCGGCTTGCCGAGGCAACGCTTGAGGCGGGGGTGCTGAAGGGCGCGAACCTGAGCGATGCCGACCTTTCCCACGCCACGTTCGACCGGGCCGACTTGTCGCAGGCGGTGCTGGAAAACGCCAACTTGCAGGGCGCGTCGCTGAAAGGGGCGCGCCTTTTGCAAGCGGTGCTGGAGCGGGCCAACCTGCGGGAGAGCAGCTTTATCGAGGCGGTGCTCGGGGATGTAAACCTCGACGAGGCGGATTTCTCCCGCGCCGATTTCTCCCGCGCCGATCTTGCCGGAGCCCGCATTCAGAGCGCCGAGTTGACCCGGGCCAAGTTTAACGGCGCCAACCTGAAAGGGGTGGATTTCACCGACTCCAAGCTCAGCATGGGCGTGTTCTTCGAAACTGATCTCGAAAACGCCAATCTCAACCGGGTAAAAATCCGCGGCGCGAAGCTGCGTGGCGCCAACCTTAAGGATGCGCGGCTCTCCCGCGCCGACCTCACGGGGGCGGATCTCTCCGAAGCGAAAATCCTGAACGCCGACCTATCCCGCACCAAGCTCGGCGGGGCGATTATGCGGCGGACTCATCTGGAGGGCGCCGATCTCAGCGAGGCCGATCTCAACATCGCCGACCTCACGCAGGCCAACCTTATCAACGTGGTGCTGGTGGGGGCCGACCTGGGACGCATCAAGCTCATCGATGCCAACCTGAAGGGCGCGCGGCTTGGCAAGGCTCTCCTGAGGCGCGCCAAGCTGCCTGGGGCCGACCTCACGGGGGCGGATCTCTCCGGGGCTGACCTGACCACCGCGGACCTCAGCGGGGCGCACATGGAGGGGGCCGATCTCAGCCGCTCCACCCTGTGCGAAGCCTCCCTCGAAGGGGCTCATCTCAAGGGTAGTTTTTTCCTCGGCGCGGACATGCGTTCGTGCAACTTCGCGGGGGCCGACCTGGCCGGAGCCCAGCTGGCGGGCGGCAAGCTCACCCGGGCGAACCTCTCCAATGCAACGCTCAAGGGGGCGAGCCTGGAGCGGGCCGATCTAGAGCACGCGGATTTCAGCGGTGCGGACCTTTCCGCCGCCAACCTGAAGGGAGCCAAGCTCGACGAGGCCCTTTTCAAGAAAGCCAACCTCGAAAACGTCGACTTCACCGGCGCGGAAGTGGGCGATGCCGATTTCAGCGGCGCCAGGGGGTCCGTTCCGGGCTAAAAACCCTTTCGATGGATGGCCGCGCCCCCTAATTCCCCTTTGAAACTGCGTCCGCGTGTATGCTATACAGAAGATGTCCCCATCATTTTCTGGATGCGCCAATGAATAACGAGATCAAATGGAAAGACTTTGCTTTCCGCCCGGTCGCCGAGACGCGGCCTCTCACCCTTAGAGAAGTGCTCCGCCTGCGCGACGGCCTGGAGCGGAAGCGGGACCTTCACCCGGCACGGCACGGACGTTTGCGGTTGCCCGCCCCCCTGGCCCCCTTGTTTTCCCTCAACTGAAACCGGCGGTTCTCGCATGGATAAGCTCGAGATGGTGCAGAAGGTGCTGCGATTCAGCGATCGCGTGCGCGAATGGCTGACCGGGGAGCACGGGGTCTATTTCGATGATTTCGACGAGGAAAACGTGAAGGACTACGATCGGGGCCTGGCTAAACTGGCGGACCTCGTCATCGAGGAAGGCCTCAAGGACAATATTCTGGACGAAGAGGACGTGGACCTGCTCCGGGAATGAGCCGGGGAAACACGCGGGAGCGGGGGTGGGTGGAGAAAAAATCCCTCAGGCCTGCTGGAAAAACACTTTGGCGACATCGGCGAACTGCTGTTCGACCTTGTCCTTGACCATGGCAAGATAGAGGCTTTCCGGCAAGCCAATGGCTTCCCAGGACTTGGGGTTGAGCGGCGACGCCACGACCTCTCCGCTATCGCCGATCTCCATGGCGTGAGCGATGCTGTTGCCAAGGTTAACGATCGCCGCCTCTTCGGGGAAATTCGCCGCCTTGTGCGGCTCGTGATGACTTGCCACCGCCTCCTCCAGGCGCTCGGGCAGAAACCAGGATTTGAGCAGCCGGCCGCCCAGTTCGGCGTGATCGAAACCCAGCGTCTTCTGCTCCGCCTCGTAAAGACTCTGCTCGGTATCCCTCACGCGGGTCATGAGTTCCGCTGTCTGTTCCGGAATCTTCACGCACATGACGAGGCGTCCCACATCGTGCAGCAGACCAGCCACGAAAAACCGCTCGACATTGTATTCGCCGCTCAGGGTGGCGAGCGCCCTCGATGCAAGCCCGCAGGCGAGGCTGTGCTGCCAGAACTTCTCCATATTGATCAACTCTTCCGGAATGCCCTTGAAGCGGCTCATCACCGAGGACGCAAGGACGAGCTGGGTCAGCTGATCGGTGCCGATGATGGTGAGTGCGTGGCTGACGGTTTCCACCTGCGAGGAAAAGCCATAAAATGCACTGTTGACGATTTTAAGGATGCGCAGCGTCAGCGAGGTGTCGATGCTGATGATCTCGCCGATATCGTCGAAGGTGCAATCCGGGTCGTGGATGGCCTCGTTGAGCTGGTAATAGATTTCCGGCAGCGAGGCGAGCTGCTCATTGCCCTTGATGAGTTCATCGATTTCCATGGTCATGGGATCCATTCTTGCTAAAACCTCTCTCTTTTTCACCTCGGAGGAAACGTTTACGGGCCGTTCCTAGGGTCGATATCCTCTAGGATATTCCCGGATGGCCACAGAATCAAGCTTTATATTTGAAATCATTGAGGTTTTGGTCATTTTTCTATATATTTTCACGCTCCTGGGCGGTTTTTGCCAACTTTTTCACCGCTTTGGTAAAATCTTCAACTTTACATTGTTTTTCAATAAGTTATCAACATCCGCGGGGCCCCCTTGCCAGGGTCCGGGGATATCCCCTCTCCCAAACGCTCTTCTTTGCGCTCATTGACCGCTGAAAACAAATAAAATATAGGCCGCCCCCGCCACACTGACCACCGGGCCGCCCCACAATTTGAGCGTGGCCATCAGGGACAGATGCTTGATCAAGTCGGCTTCGGCCATGTTGCTGATGAAAAACGGCTTCCCTTTCTGCTTTTTGAACACCATTTTTGTTTTCGGAACCCTCTCCTCCACCTGCTTTTCGCTGTATTTGGATTCGAGCTCCACCGCCAGCCGGGCGGCGCCAGCTTCCACTTCCTCGACGCTGAGCTCGCCGTCCTCATCGCGGTCAAAACGTTCGTGCCGGTCCGGATCCGATTCGATCTGCTTTTTCGCTTCGAGGTAGGTCGCCATTTTCGGTTTGCGCTTGAGAACGGTTCTAAGCCCGGAATCCGCGTAACCGAGAACGTAGATGGTTTCATCGGGGGTGATGGCCCATTCAATAAAGCGGTATTCGCGCGAATCCCACCATTTGCCATGCTTCACCTTAAAGGACTTTAGCTGGCCGGCGTTCATCGTGAGAGCTAAGAGCAGGTTGGCGGGCATCGTCGCCATGTCCTTTGAGCGCATGCGGAAACGAACCTTGCGTCCCTTTTTCTTTTTGATCGCCGCGCCCTCCACCATCACGAGGGCCAGGGCGCCGCTGTCGTCGTCGAGGTAGAACCCCTTGTCCGAGAAAAATTCGTCGATTTTCACCCAATGGCTGGAGTTTTTTCTGCGCACGAGCTGTTCGATCTCGATGGCGTAAAAGACGGCGCTCCTGCCGCTGATCGGCGCCGTGACCCATTTGTCGCGGTCGCACATTACCCGCCCGCTGATCTCCACATCGGTGCCCACCGCGCCCGTGGCGATGCGGGAGGTGGGGGTGTTCTGAATGATGCGGGAGGATTTCAGTTCGCGAAACCCGTGGAAGAACCAGTAGACGCCCAAGCCCACGCCAAAACCGGCCCACATTATATTTTGCGGATCCACCGTCATTCTGCGGCCCTCTCGCTTGCGGCCCCTCAGAACTGGGGCAGTTTAATGTCGATTTTAACGTCCTGCTTCTCCACTTCGGTGACCTGGAACAGTTCCTCCTTCTTGTACTGCAGGAAACCGGCCACGAACACGTCCGGGATCTGCTGAATGCGGATATTGTAGTTATTGACGCTGTCGTTATAAAACTCGCGCCGGTCGGCCAGGGTTTCCTCTAGGTGGGAGATCCTGTCCTGCAGCTGCATGAAATGCTGGTTGCTCTTGATTTCAGGATAGTTTTCCGCCAACGCGAAGAGCCCCTGCAGGGCGGCGGTCACTTCGCTGCTGGCTTTCGCCTTGCTGCCCACGCTGCTGGCCTTGAAATACTTCTCCCTAGCCTTCATCAGGCGGTCGAGAATGCCCTTCTCGAACTCGGCGAAGCTTTCGCAGACCGAGATCAGCTTGGGCAGCTCGTCGTGCCTCTGCTTGAGGATGACGTCGATGTTGGCCCAGGCCTTTTGGATATTTTCCTTCAGGGAAATAAGCCCGTTGTAGATCATGAAGACATAACCCACCAGGGCAACCAGGCCAAAAATTAAAATTCCCAGGACAACCAAAGTCGTTACGCTCATTGAGGTTCCTTTCGTTGAAGGGAAGCAAGGGCACATTGCAGGGGCCGCCCTCCCACCCGTCTTTCCGGGTTTCCCGCCTCTTCCGGCGGCGCTGCTATCGCTGGGCCTTGAAGGGGACAAAGCACACCCGCACCATTCGACCGGGCATCCCGGTGCGAGCTCAGCGAATTGATGAACAATATTTATTTAATATAACATATTTTTACAAAGAAATTAAGAGTAAACCAACCTGAAAACCGTGATTTAGCAGGCAAAAGGCGAATAAATAGCAAAAATACAAACCTCTGGGAAAAGTCGGATCGAAGGATGAAAGGAGGTGAAACGTAAATGGACGGGGAAGGTCCTCGGGCAGGGGCGCTGAAAGCTGAAAGAAGAAAAGGGATGGGGGTCTCCCCCCATCCCTTGCTCCCACGCATCTCCAGTTTTAAAACACGAACGGGATTTCCGATAATCCCGTTTGGCGGAACCTATTGCAAGTCAAACTCCCAACGCGGTTCCCTCTCCTCCCCTTCTTCCGGTTCGAAAATTCTTGAGCGCTCGCCCAAGTCGTACCCGAGGGCAAGAATGATTTTTCGCTTGGTATCGAGGCGGCAATCCTTGCCTTTTTCGATGCGGTCGATGGTTTGCACCGTCACCTCGGCGCGCCGCGCCAGCTCGGCCTTGCTCATCATACGATCCTGCCTCAGTTCACGGACGCGGTTCATGGCCGCCGGAGCGGCGGCTTGCCTTTGATCGGTCTTTTTCATTTGAAAACCCCCTCGCTGAAGTCTCGGCAACTCGGGCAAAGATGGCGCGCCGCATTTTCATCGACGAGCAACCCCGCCCAGCCACGGTTTTTGACTTTAAATTTGAATTGCTCCCGGCGTTCGTAAGAATGATGATCCACCCCGGATCGCATGGTGGAGTCACAGAATTCGTTGTCGCAGACAACAACGTACTGGGTTACCGCCTTGATCATGATTTCGGCCCTCCAAACCTGATGTTGATTTCCCCCTTACGAGCGCTTCCGATCTGGCGACCGGCAAGCCACGCAATAACAACCCTTTGACAGCAAACTTCATGCCACGAATAAAACTTAATTTTTTAATGGCTTATGGGGGTTCAAGACGTCAAGAACATGACAATAGGCGGGAATCGACGGAAAAATGACGTTAACTTGTTGAAATTGATGATGATAGAGTGAAAATCCGCGGGCTCCGCCGGCGCGGGCCCGCCACGCGGCACCTTCTCCGCGCAAAAGGGAGGGGGAATTCCCTGCGATGTGTGGGGGGGGGTGGACCAGTATGGCCCGCGCCCGGCGAGGCGGGGCTGGATGTGGCGAAAGGGAGCAGGGGAAAGCGGTTTTAAATCCAATCCTCCAGATCGAACTGAGCCCGGCAGACGGGGCTGCGCATGTCCATGTACAAATCCGCCTGATCGAATTTGGGGTTGAACTCCGGCAGCCGCGACCAAGCCAGGCCCGCGCCTTCTATTTTTTTTCCGCACTCCTCCATTTCGAGGGCATTGCCAAATTCCAGGACCACCTGAAATCCGTTTGCCGCCAGAAATTGAAGAACGAACTTATCCTTGAGCGCGCGTTCGGCGCTGTTTCCCGATGAAGATTCTTCCATGATTCCGCCTTGGTCTAGGTTTTCAAATTCTTAATTGCAGAGCGCATTGCCGGCGCGATGCATAGCCGGCGGCCAGCAAATATTTTTTCCGCGATAAGTAAACCATTGTGACTTATTCAGCCCTTCAAAGTCGAGATGATTTTCCACGCCCGCCACATTAACTGCCTTGCGAGCACGGTAATTTGGTTGAACCACTATGCATCTTGTTGTAGAATCCGGATCAATTGAATCTGTATACAGCCGGGGGGAGGAGACATTGAATAAGAGAATCGCGTGCGCCCTTTTATGGGCAGCCATCCTGATCGTATTGGGCCCCGCACAGGGGTTCGCGCAGTACAAAGTCAGCAAGTATAAATACCAGCACAAGGACTACGACGGCCAGTTGCGTTTCGGCCGCATCGTGATGATTCCCGGCCTGGCCTTCGACGCCGTTTACGACTCCAACGTCTTCAGGGAAGCCGACGACACCTTCGAGAACGGCAGCAGTGAAGGCCGTTCAGACGACTTCATTTTCATCACCTCGCCGTCGATTCATACTTATCTCAACAGGGAAGCGGGCGATCCG
>CP070799.1:1550530-1565598 GCA_020343535.1 Nitrospinaceae bacterium
GACCGGCTCGTATAAGCCGCCGCGCGAGTTCAACTGGGTGATCGGCGTCTTTCTCGTCACCTTCACCCTGCTGCTCAGCTTCACCGGTTACCTCTTGCCGTGGGATCAGCTGGCGATGTGGGCCGTTACCGTGGGCACCAACATGGCCCGGGCGACACCCTTTCTTGGTCATGAAGGACCGTTTGCCGAATTCGTCGGGGTGACGCCCAGGTACGATGCGCGATCGATCCTGCTTGGCGGAAGCCTGGTCGGCCCGCCGGCACTCTTGCGGTTTTACGTGTTGCATTGCATCTTCATTCCGCTGGTGGCGGGAGCCTTGATGATCGTGCACTTCTGGCGCATCCGCAAGGACGGCGGCATTTCCGGACCGCTCTAGCCATTCATCGACCCCATCCATTAGATTTTGGAACGGAAGAAAGGACATTGATTTATGGCTGCACCCGCACCGGCTAAAAAGAAAGTCGAAGGCGTCCCCGATAAGGTCCACGTTTGGCCCTACTTGGTGCGCATCGAATTTTTATGCGCGATTATCACCATCCTGCTGCTCGCGGTTTGGTCGATCATGATCGACGCGCCCCTCGAGGAAGCCGCCAACCCGACCAAAACCCCGAACCCCTCGAAAGCGCCCTGGTATTTCCTGGGCCTGCAGGACATCTTGGTTTATTTCGACCCCTGGTTCGCTGGCGTGGTCGCGCCCGTGCTCATCATCGTCGGGCTCATGCTGATTCCTTATCTTGACGTCAATCCCAAGGGGAACGGTTATTACACCTACGTCGAGCGCAAATTCGCCATTTGGGTGTACTGCTTTGGTTTCCTGGTACTGTGGATCGCCCTCATCATCATGGGCGTGTTCCTGCGCGGCCCGGGGTGGAACCTGTTCATGCCCTGGCAATACTGGGACCCGCACAAGGTGGTGGCGCTGGTCAACGTCGATTTGCCCTACGCCTTCGGGGTCCGCGAATACACCACCGCGGCCTGGGTGGGCTTTGGGGTGGTGGCGGCCTATTTCGGCATCGGGACCGCGGCCTACTTCTTCATGGAAAGAAAGGCGATCAAAAGTGTCGGTTTTCTGCGGATGTTCATCAAAATTCAGCTTTTGCTCATCATGATCGGCATCGTCATCAAGATCGTTCTTCGGCTAGGATTCAATATCAAATACATTATGGTCACCCCCTGGATTAATATCTAGCCAGCGGCAGGCCGCCGGTTCAGGGTTTACTTTTCCGAGGTGCGAGCATTGGACAATCAGGAAAATTTAGAGCAGGAAAATAAACGGGGGGATTACGTCCCGGTCGAGGAGGTTTCCTTCAGTTTTGTTTTCTTTCTGGTCTCCGGCGCCGCCCTCCTGGTCACCCTCTGGGCTTTCTGGGATGACGAATACGCCCGCCGCGGTTACAAGGAATATCAGGAAACCTTCTTCAAGGCCGAATACGCCCGCGCCGAGGAAAACTGGAAAAAGATCAACAGCGAAATCGCCTCCAAGGAAGAGGAGATCCGGAAAAACCTGGCCGAGGAGAGCGGCCGCCTGGAAGACTCCAAGGAATTCCAGCGGCTGGTCCACGAGGCGCGCGAGGAAGAAATTCGTCTTGCGGAGGTGAAGGAGGAAAAGAAATTCGCTGGCAGCCGGCTCGACGAAGCCTACTACTATTACAAGAAGGCGCAGCACGATGGCGAAAACTTCGATGTCGAGCTTGCCAACATGAAGGCAATCGAGCAGGAAATCCAGGAGATCATTCCGCGTATCGAGGCGCAGAAAAAGGTCTTCGAGGCGGCCAACGACCGCCTGCTTGCCTTCAAGGCTCGGCAGATGGAGTTGGAAAAGGAACTGCAGAAACTGACCCTCGAGCGCAGCAAAATCGATCTCACGCTGGATTATTACAAGCCATTTCCGTTTTTCTGGAAGCCCGCGGAAATTCTTCAAACCGTCATTCCCGGTTCCGGGCGCAATAATTTTTCCGAGATCATCTACAAGGTCGACCGCTGCCAGACCTGCCACATCGCCTACGGCGACGATTATTACAAGGATTACGAGCAGCCGCTCAAGTCGCACCCGAACATGGACATCCTGATCGGCAAGCACCCGCCGGAGAAAACCGGCTGCACGTGGTGCCACCTGGGGCAGGGAACCGCCACCGCGCCCGCGGAAGACGCGCATGGGTCCCACCATGAGATGGATCAGACGGTGGGAATCAATGAACCCATCCTGCATGGGGATTCCATGCAGGCCACCTGCCGCAACTGCCATGCCGAAGTGTTGGACCTGGAGGGCGCGCCCCTCCTGTCGAAGGGGAAAAAACTGTTTATCAAACTCGGCTGTCATGGCTGCCATCTGGCCGAGGGCTACAGCAACGAAGCCAAGGTGGGCCCGCAGCTGTTGCGCATCGGCTCCAAGGTGGATGCAAGCTGGCTCTACCGCTGGGTGAAAAATCCCAGGGAATACCTGCCGAAGACCCGGATGCCGGATTTTCAGTTTGACGACAAGGACGCCTTGGCCACCGTGGCGTACCTGCTCGCGGCCTCGGACAAGGAGTTCAAGCTACCGGTGAAGATTGAATCCGGCAATGCGGAAACCGGCAAGAAACAGTTCGAGTCCATCGGCTGCTATGCGTGCCACTCCCTGAATGGCAAGGGGGAGGAGTTCGGTCCCGATCTCAGCCGGATCGCCAGCAAAACTAACGCCGATTGGCTTGTCAGCTGGCTGAGCGGGCCGCAACACATTAACCCGAAAAGCAAGATGCCCGACCTTCGCCTGAGTCCCAGCGAGGCGGCCAACATTACCGCATACCTGATGCAGTTCGGCACCCCCAAGTCCATTCCTGGCATCGAGAAGCGGGTCATGGACCCGCGGATGGTCGAGTATGGCGAGACGGTGGTTCGCCGCCGCGGTTGTTTCGCCTGCCACGACATTAAGGGCATGGAGAAAGAAGGGCGCATCGCCCCCGAGCTTTCCTCTTTCGGCCGCAAGCAGGTGGTCGAGCTTGAATTCGGCGATTCGCATGTTCCCCACACCTGGGATTCGTGGGCGCGCACCAAGCTCAAAAAGCCCGATAGTTTCCGTACCGAACGCGTTCTCGACAAGATGCCCAATTTTCACCTGAAACCCGACGAGATCGACGCCCTGGTCGTTCTCCTGCGCGGGTTCAATGGGACGCAAATTCCCGAACGCTATCGCAAGGTCTTGAACGAAAGGGAAAAGAATCTTGAAGCCGGACGGAGGCTGGTGGAACGCTACAATTGCAGGGGCTGCCACCATGTCGAAGGCGAGGGGGGCCGGATTCAGAAATACCTGAGCGCCACCACGCAGTACCCGCCTCCGCTGGAGTTGGGGTCCTATCATGTCGGGGAGCGTATCAAAAGCTCCTGGCTTTTCTCGTTCCTGAAAAACCCGACGCCGGTGCGCACCTGGATCAAGACGCGCATGCCGACGTTCAACCTGAGCGACGACGAGGTCACCGCGTTCACCAAATACTTCGAGGCTCTGGCGCCTATCGGTACGCCCTACGAAGCCGGCCTCAACGTGGCCACGGCGAAGGAAAAGGTTCAGGTCGGCGTCGAGGTGGTGAATTACATGGATTGCGGTAAGTGCCACGACGACGGGGCCAAGGGCATCGAATTCTCTATCGCCAGTGATCGCCTGCGCGAAAATTGGATTCCGGGTTGGCTGAAAAACACCCGCGAAATGATCCCCTGGACCAAAATGCCGTCGCACTGGGATAAAAAGGGCGATCAGTACGAGGTTCCCACCAAATTTAGAAAACTGAAGACGCTGGGGCCGGTGGACAAGCAGGTCGATTCCATCCGCGATTTCATCGTCGGCTACAACACCGCGGATGTGGACTTCACGCGGGTGTTGGGTGAAGAGGCGGAGGATGAAGGCGGGGATGAAGAAGGTATGGATGAGGAGGAGGGGTATGACGAAGAAGAGGAAGAATAAATTCCCTCGCCTCGCCGCTTGGAAATAGGTTGCTTTTTTAGGGTGGGTTATTATCTAATAAGTCATGGTTCCTGACGCCGGGAACGGCCGAGGTGGCCGCTTAAGGCCCGGCGGCAGGATTTTTAATCAACCATTGAGAGCCATTTGCCATGGAAAATTCGGGACTTGAAAATTTCCTTCTGATTGCCACCAAACCGGACAACATCCCTATCGGTACCATGCTGCTGTTTGTCGCCTTCGTGATGTGGGTCGCCGTCAAGCAGATGGTGGCGCATGACCGGTTGATCAAGGAAAATAAAAAAGAAAAAATATGGGATGAAATGATCAAGTAGTGGCTATCTTTCTCATTGTTTTTGTCTCTTTTGTTATCGGCTTTATTCTTATTGCACTGCTTAAAAACACATCTCCACCCCATCCCCAGGAAACAATCCTTTTTAAAGACCAGGGCGACAAGCCGATTTATCTCGTCGACCCGGATGCCTTCAAGGCCAAGTGCGTCGAATTCCTGGAGAAGTTCAACCTTGAATACGAGCACTCCATCTGGGCCACCGACAACGAACTCGAAATCATCATGAACGATGAGACGCCGGTGGTCGGCGGATCGTACCTGGCCCTCTGCGTCATCGATCCCCCCGGTGGAACCGTGGACGCCATAAAGGTGAAAGGATTTCTCGACACGGTGAAAGGGGAGGGGGCGTCGCGCGGCATCTTTATCACCACCGGTTACTTTTCCAACGACGCCATCCGCACCATCGAGGAAGAGCCCGTGGAGCTTGTCAACGTGGTTGCGTTTATCTCCTACCTCAAAAAATTCGGCATCGACGGCTGACCCTTGGCCGGCGGCTGGCCTCTCTAGGCATCGCGTAAACTTATTTTTTTAATTGATTTTCCTCCTATGCTAACATGGGCGCATGAAGATTCGCGATATTCTCGGACGCGGGGAACCCACCTTTTCCTTTGAATTCTTTCCTCCCAAGAGCGAAGAGGGATTCGAGCAGCTTTTCAACACCATCGAAAACCTGAAGGAACTCAAGCCGGGTTATGTCTCGGTCACCTATGGCGCGGGAGGCACAACCCGCAGCCGGACCCTCGAACTGGTGAGGCGCATCAAGGACGGCATCGGCCTGGAAGCCATGGCCCACCTCACCTGTGTGGGCCACGACAAGGAGGAGATCCGGGACATACTAAGCCGCATGGAGGAAGCGGGCATCGACAACGTGCTCGCCCTAAGGGGCGATCCGCCGCAGGGAGAAACCCATTTCATCAAGACCGCAGGCGGTTTCGAATACGCCGACCAGCTGGTCGCCTTCATCCGCAGGAACTTTTCTTTTTGCCTGGGTGTTGCCGGTTATCCCGAGGGCCATGTGGAGTGCCTGGATAAAACTCAGGATCTCATCAACCTGAAGCGCAAGGTGGACGCCGGCGCGGATTTTATCGTGACCCAGCTTTTTTTCGATAACCGCTTTTATTATGAATTCATGGATAAAATTCATGCCATGGGAATTCACGTCCCGGTTATCCCCGGCATCATGCCCATCATCAATGTGAAGCAGATCAAGCGATTCACCAAAATGTGTGGGGCGACGATTCCGCGGGCATTGAACAATGCTCTTGAAGAGGTTCAGGATGACAGCGAGGCTGTGGGGCGGGTGGGCATCGAATACGCCCTTGGGCAATGCCGGGATCTGCTCTGGCAGGGTGCGCCCGGGGTGCATTTTTACACTCTCAACCGGTCGCCCGCCACCCGGGCGATCGTCGAACAGCTTACCTGCACGGAATGAATCGATGAACCTCTGAGAAGAACGCCGCCGTGTTCCCGATCCGCTTTTTTATTTTCGCGCTGCTTCTAGGATGGCTTCCCGCCCCGGCCCAGTCCGGGGAGGCCCCGCGAGAGGTGACCGCGGAAATGGTCCAGATTCCCGCCGGCACCTACAGCCAGGGCTGCGACCGCTTTGGTCCGCAGCATGGCGCACCCGTTCACCGCGTTTATCTCGACGCGTTCATGATCGACAAATACGAGGTGACGAATCAAAAGTTCGAGGAGGTGTTCCCCGAGCACAAGCTGCGCCGCAGTCAATTTTCCAAGTGCGACCGCTGTCCCGTATCGAAGGTGAACTGGTATGAGGCGGCAGATTATTGCCATTTGGTGGGCAAAGCGCTGCCGAGTGAGGCCCAATGGGAGCGGGCCGCCGCGGGCAAAAACGGCTGCGAATTTCCCTGGGGGCCGGCCTTCGATCCGCAAATGAAGCAGGCCCGGGCCGGGCTCGTGCTGCGCGCAAACGCCGCCCCTGTCGGCAGCCACCCGCCGAACGCGCTCGGCATTTACGACATGGCGGGAAATATGTGGGAATGGGTGTCCGATTGGTTTTCAATCGATTATTATTATCTTGGCGATTTATACAACCCGCGCGGGCCGATCAACGGTATCATGAAGGTTCGCCGGGGGGGCTCCTGGTCCGACAGCATCAAGGCCATGGCGACAGGGTACCGGGACTGGAGCTATCCCTTTTCGCGTGGATTCAACGACATTGGTTTCCGCTGCGCCCTCACGCTGCGGCCTAAAAAAAAGTGAAATGATCACCCCCGCCAAACAGGAGTATATCAACCGCCTGGTCAGTGAATGCCTCTCCGAGGATGGCGAGGCGCTGGAGCTCAAGGGAAAGTTCATCGCCGATGAGGGCGTCGAGGCGCTGGTGAACGCGGGTGGACTGGAAGAGGTGATCGACCTCGACCTGTCGAAAAACTCCATCACGCACAAGGGCGCGCGCCACCTCGCCGCCTGCAAACGCTTTCATAATCTCAAACGGCTCTATCTGGGAGAAAACAGCCTGGGCGACAAGGGCGTCACCGCGCTCGTGGAAGCGGAGTATATAGACGGGCTCGCGGTGCTCGATCTCAGGTTCAACGATTTCGGTCCCGTGGGCGGCCAGGCCATCGCTGGCAGCGACCGGTTCCGCAAGCTGCAGATCCTGATTCTGCAGGAAAATAACGTCGGCGACGATGTGCTCATCACGATCGCCAAGTCCCCCACCTTCGCCAACCTGCGCAAGCTCAATGTCTACCGCACCGACATCACTCCCCGTGCGGTCAAGGTGGTGGCGCGCTCCAAGGTGCTCTCCCGCCTCAAGTACCTGAACCTGGCGCGCAACTATTTGTTCGAGGAGGGCGCGCGCGCGCTCGCCGCCAGCAAGACCTTGACCAATGTCGAAACCCTGCTTCTTTTCGACACCGGAATCCGCGAGGCTGGTGCGCGGGTTATCGCCGAATCCCCCACCTTCGCCAAGCTCAAAACGCTGCGCGTCACCTGAGGCCCCGGGCCGGTATTTTATTGACGCTTTCGGGCGAGCGGCGTATAGTCCAGGTAAATTTCCCTTTTCCGAATCACGCCATCACCTGTCGCCGGACTGGGCGCTCTCGCTATTCTCACCGTATAACTTCCCCTCCGGCACAATGCCACCCTTATCAGTCCGTACCAGGGTTGTTCGCATGCAGTGAGCGCCGAAGCGGCATCGTGCCGCCGGCGCTGGGTATCAACCTATACAGGGAGGGCGGTCCATGTTTTACAATTCAATAAATAATTTGGTCTATATCATGGTGTTTACTTTATTTTTGGGCCTGGTTTCGGCTCTGCCAGCTGAGGCTGATGACGATGAAGCCATCGCCAAGGAAATCATTCTCATTCTCAAGGCTTCGCGGGCGGTGGTGGTACAGAACAAACCGCTCATCAAGAATCCGCGGGGAGCCGGAATCAGCGCCGGGAAGTTCATGGAATTAACCCTCGCCAATTACGGCAAAGCGTCGGGGAAACCCTATGCTAAAGGGTCCGGCGCGATGGGCGATGCACAGGGAAAACTGATGGACGCCATCCGGGATGTGGTGTATAACGTGGTCAGTGGCAAGGACAAGGAACTGGACCCGCAAGGCCGTTTCCTGCCGGCGATCTTCGCGCGCAAGGCGGCCGCGCGTTTTGGCGAGACCTCCGGCGGCAAGATGTATCTCAGGCTCACCACCCGCGACGACTATATCGTCAACGCCGCGAACAAGGCCGACGCCTGGAAGAAGGGCGTCATCGACGGCAAATTCATGGGCGGGGGCTGGGAAAAGGGCAAGACCTTCTCGAAATTGCCAATAACAATGGCAAGAAAGCGTTCCGGCTGATTCTTCCCGAATACTTCAGCGCGGCGTGCATGGGTTGCCATGGCGGCGAGCAGGGCGCCAAAATCCACGCCGGCAAGGATCGCGAACTCGGTGGCGCGATCAGCGTGGCAATCTACAAGTGATGCAAAAACGGGGAACCCCGGACTGGGGTTCCCCGTGCATTATTTTCCCGTCCTTCGCTGAAGACGGTTAAAAATAACGGTCGTTCAGCCACGGTTCGGCGGTATTGGAATAGCCGCGCTTCTCCCAGAACCCGAGCTCGTCGGTCTCCCGAAATTCGATTTCGCCGATCCACTTGGCACCCTTCCAGGCATACAGTTGCGGCGTGATCATGCGCACCGGCCCGCCATGCTCTTTGGTCAGCGGCTGCCCCTCCCAGCGATGCACGAGCAGCACATCGTATTTCATGGCCTCTGCGAGCGGCAGGTTGGTGGAATAGCCGTCGTAAGCCTTGATGTAGACGAATTTCGCCGAGTCCAGCGGGCCGCAATCCTCTGCGATGTCCTTGAAGCGCACGCCGCGCCAGCGGTTGTCGAGGCGGCTCCAGGTGGTGACGCAGTGGAAATCGGAAACGTCTTCCACCTGGGGAAAAGCGAGAAAGTCGTTCCAGGAATACGTCTTGACGGTTTTCACGAACCCGGAAACCGTGAGGCTCCACTGGTCGAGCGGAATTTCCGGCTGCACGCCAAGGTCGAGTACGGGCCAGCCCTCAGTGACGTGCTGGCCGGGAGGAATTTTCGGGTTGCCGTCCCGGTTCAGCTCGCCTTCACCCATGGGGACGCCCTCCGTCCAGGGGGTTTTGTCCCGCTGGGCCTTGCGGTAGGCGATGAGCTTTTCGCGGCTTTTGATCTGCTTGGAATTGGGATCGTACATGACAGTCATCCGTGACGATTCGAGCCGGCCCCCTTCGAATACGAGGGCTGCCCTATTTTGATGGCAAAACGAGCGGATGGATACAATAAAAAGCACCGCCGTCCAATTTTCCAACCCTGCCCGCCGCTTTACGAATTGCAATATAACGCTCTACGTCATTAAAGTCAGCCTGCGTCGATCCGACAAGAAAGTATAAACTCGCCCCGCTTGGAAGGAGGCCGATGACTTGAACATTCTGACTTTCAACTGGCACGCCCCGTATGTGTGCATGCTGGCCCGCCTGCCACATCAATTTCTGGTGGTGGAGCCGGAAATTGCTCCCGGCAGGCTGAAACGCTGGGAACAGTTCATGCGGCCGCTGCCTTCCAATGCCCGCCTGGTGACCCCGGACGAAGCCGGGCAAGTCCTGGATTCCAGGGAGTGGATTTGGCTGTCGCACATAATATCAAGGACCTGAATTGGCTGCACCCCTGGACGCTGGCGAAAGTGATGGTGTTTCATAACCGCCTGAGCACCGAGATCACCCTCGGGCAAAACAAGGTGAACCGGAACGATTATCTCAAATGCATCGCACCGCCTACGAGAATTTGTGGCCGCAATTTCTGTAAACCCGGGCCTTTTCCGTCGGCCCAACGGCTCCCGCGGAATTTCTGGAGCGGCTCAAGGCTAATTACAGGGGCGAACGCCTGGGTCATCTGCGGGAGGGCCTCTCGCAGGCCGCCCAGATCCTTCGCGAGCTTACGGCCACCGCCGGAGACGGGATGGACATAGCCCGCCAAGTGACCAAATGGCGGCCGGGCAGGGAGCCAGGCATTGGTGCGCTGGGAGACCGGCTGGTGGAAATCGATCAAAGAATCGCCCATGCCGGGTGCGTCCATCCCTTGCTCAAGCTTCTGGCCGACCTGTATGTGAAACGCAAGGAGAACCACAAGGGGGAGGATATCGAAGCCTTGGCGCGGGCCAATGAAGAGGAGTGCCGCCGGTTGAAAGCGAGGCGCACGCGCTTTGGTCTGATCGGGAAACTGCTTCAGGTGGAAACCGGCTTTTCCTCGGCCACCGGGGTCTCGGCCGCCTCGATGAGCACCTGAGTGCCCGTCAGGTAACAAGCGGTTGCGGATTGGCCGCTGTCCTTCAGGTAGTTTTCCAAAAACTCCAGCGCCGCGCCGCCGCCGGTGGAGACGAAAAAGTTCATGGCCAGGTAGTTCCAGAGTATATAACTGTCGTCATCGAGAAAGCCGATGGTCAGCAGGTGGGTGCGGATGGTTTTCGGAAAATGTTTCTCGATTTTCTTCTTGATCAGATTCTTGAGCTCATTAATGCTGACTTTATTCAGGATCGCCGCCGAATCGCCGCCGCCGATGACCACGGAGAATTTCCGGTTGCCGAGCGCCTCGGCGAAAAGCAGCTTGGCGAGCTCCAGGGACCCTTCGGAGAAATAGGATGAAGTGGGATGGTCGTACGCCCCGAGCGGCCCGTTCCAGAAAACCGTCTCGATGCCTTCCTGCAGGATGGTCTTGGAATAGTTCTCGATGGTTTTGGGGCCCAGGTCGAGCTGCAGCTCGCAGTTGAAATCGGGGTGTTCCTTGACGGAGTAGGAGGGGTCCTGGTAAGTGCTCACCACCTTGTAGTCATCGGGAAAAATCACCTTCACGTCCTTATGCTGGGCGAGGTCGAGAATTTCCTCGGCCATCTTGATTTCCGCCAGCAACTCGCGGTTTTTATCCTCATCCTGGCTGACCAGCTTCAAACAGATATCCTTGAGATCCACGGCGCCGGCGCGCTGCTTCTGCTGCTGAGCGATAAGAAAGGCGTTAACCATTTTGCCGCCGATGAAGATCAGCCGGACATTGCTGACCACGAATTGCTTGAGGATATGAATCTTGTCGGCGATTTTCGACCCGCCGGCGATGATAGCGGTTTTCTTAGGGTGTGCGAGCACCCGCGCCGCGAAATCTCCCAGGGCCTGGATCTCCTCGTTGAGCAGCAGGCCACCTACAACAAGCTTTCCCTGCTGGCGCATGAGCTGTGGCAGTAATTTGATGCTCTTGGTGACACGGTGGCTGCATCCGAAGGCGCAGTTGATATAGACGTCGGCGATGCCGGCGAGTTCCTCGATAAATTCCTTGCGGTAGGTCTCCGGATTGCGCGGCTCGAGCATGTATCGCAGATTGGGCAAAAATTTGATTCCGCCATAGGGAAGGCGGCAGTGAAAAAGGATTTCCAGCGAGTGCTTTAAGTGGGAATCAATGATTTCCGGTGGAAAGATCGTGTAGGTGTCGCCATAGGTTTTGCGGATTAAGGTGTCGAAATGGGAGCTAACGAACTGGATATTGAAAATGCCGTCCCAGCCGACGTGGTCCTTTTTCTTATGTGGCCGCCCAAGGTGGGAGCCGATGATGATGCGGCAGTTGCCTTCGGTCAGTTCGTGAATCTTCCTGAAAGTGAGATCGAGAAATCGGCGGATGCGGGTGTCGTCCGCCACCTGATAATACCCCTTTTGGCCCGGGCAGAGCGGAACGTTGAAATCAGCGCGGATGAAAATCGTCTTGCCTTGAAGGTCGGCGGGTTTCAGGTCGTTCAGAGATAAAATTCCTGTGTCTGATTTCATGGCATTGTTATCTTTCCTGGATGAAAGATGCGTGCGGTCTCCCGCCGCTTTTGTCTGCGGGGGCCCCCGAGAGAATTTCCTAGGCTCGAAAAACAGGCCGACTCGCGACAGGGGGGGCGCTAAGTGGAAACCTGCCCCCTGGGAGCGTGGGAAAACACCGCCAGGGCAAAGAAAGCCGGGCCTGGAGATTCTTTAGATAAACAATGAATTTCAAGGCTTTTTAGTTTATGATATTTCCATATAGCCATTAGGGCTATTTGTCTAATTTAAAGTAGAAAGCGGACTTATGTCAAAAAAAATCATGCTGATCAACGCCGATCACCCAGAAGAGTGCAGGGCAGTTCTTCTGGACAAGGGCCGGGTGGAGGATTTGATCGTCGAGCATGCCTCCCACGAGCAAATCAAGGGGAATATTTATCTAGGTGTTATCAACCGGATCGAACCGGCCATCGAAGCGGCGTTTGTCGATATAGGGGGAAAGAAATTCGGGTTTTTGCCCTTCAAGGACGTGCAGAAGGAAAATTACCTGCAAACGGGCGAGAAAAAGGCCCGCGTTCGGATTCAGGACGTTCTGGCCCGTGGCCAAAAGCTACTCGTTCAGGTGGCGAAGGAGGGCCGGGGCAACAAGGGGCCTTCCCTGACCAATTCGCTCAGCCTGCCGGGGCGGTTTCTCGTTCTGGTGGCGGGCCAGGAGGCCAGCGCCATTTCGCGGAAGATCGAGGATGAGGCCGAGCGTAAAAAGCTCAAGGAGATCGTCGCTGAATTCAACCTGCCTGAAAACATGGGGTTGATCATCCGCACCGCCGGATTGGGGCGCACCAAAACTGAACTCAATCGCGATTTGCAAATGCTCCTCAAGATCTGGGAGCAGATCCAGGAAGCCATCGCCGACCCGGAAAAACAAGCGCCCTACATGGTCTATCAGGAGCCCGGCCTGGTGGTGCGCACGGTGCGCGATCATTTCACCACCGACACTTCGGAAATAATCGTCGACAACGTCCAGTCCTACCGCAGCCTCAAGGATTTCATGAAGCTCCTTATGCCGAGGATGCGAAATCGCATCACGCTGTACAAGGAGACCCGGCCGCTGTTTTCCGTCCACAAGGTCGAGGAGCAGATCGAATCGATCTACAACCGCACGATTCAGTTGCCCTCGGGAGGCTCGATCGTCATCGACAGCGCCGAGGCCATGGTGTGCATCGATGTGAACTCGGGCAAGACCACGAGCGCCAGCCAGCTCGAGGAGACCGCGCTCAAGACGAACATGGAGGCGGCGGACGAGATCGCCCGGCAGCTTCGCCTGCGCGACCTGGGCGGGCTGGTGGTGATCGATTTCATCGACATGATGCAGAAGAAAAACAAGGCCCAGGTGGAGAAGCAGCTCAAGGCGGCGTGTAAGATAGACAAGGCGCGCATCAATATTTCGCGGATCTCCAAATTCGGCCTGATCGAAATGTCGCGCCAACGGCTCTCTCCGCCCGTGAAGACGGGTGTGTTTGAAACCTGCCCGCGTTGCGATGGCCTGGGGCATGTAAAATCGGCGGGCGCGCTCACCCTGCAGGTGCTCCGTCGCATTCAGGAAACCGTGGGTTCGGACCGAATTCGCGTCCTGCAGGTAAAGGTGGATGCATCGGTGCTGGAATACATGCTCAATTGGAAGATGGATTACCTGATGCGGTTTCAAGAGATACATGGGCTTAAAATCCAATTCAAGGGAGAGCCCAACCTGGACTTCAGTGAATATGGATATCTGGTCCTGGAAAGAAAGCCCGACGAGGAGGGCGGTGACATAAAGAAAGAAGCCAAGAGCCCGCCTCGGGAGAGTTCCCGGCGGCCTGCGTCCAGCAAACGGCCGCGGGGAAGACGATCGTCCACGCCGAAAAACGAGGCCGCGGCAGAAAAGCCCGCTCCGCAAAAGCAGGAAGCGGCGGCAGAAGAGCCCGCACCGGCAGCAGGGCAGGATGAGCAGGAGTCCAGGGACGCCAAGGAAACCCAGGAGGAATCCCAGGCCGCGAGCCCAGCGGCCCGCAAGGGCACTTCGCGCCGGGGCGGGGCTTCGAGACGTGGCACCAGCACCCGTGGCCGGCGGCGGTCCTCTTCCGGCGGTCGTTCACGGCCCGCGGCTCCGGCGGCCGACGCCAAGCCGCCGGAGAGCGGCTCCGGCGGCGATCATGAGGTGGCGGTGGTGGCCATCACCAATAGCGAAGCGGCAACGCCCCCGCCACCGGTGGAAGACTCGTCGTTATAAGAGATCAGGGTGTTTTCGAGCGGGCGCAGCGGAAGCCCGTGTCCCAGAACCGGTGGTCCGGCGGCGCAAAATTACGAAACGGCAGCATGGCGAATTCCTTGAGGAAGCCGTGCTGCCTTTTCTGAATCGAACCGCCACGAATGACGCGGTGGGTGCTGCCGAAGTTCTCATCCTTTAAGTCGGAACCTGGGTAGGGCGCGTACCAGCTCGCGGTCCATTCGGCGACATTCCCGTTCATGCCCATCACCCCATAAGGGCTGACGTCCTCCGCGAGGCTCCCGGGAGGCAGCACTTGCCGGCCCAGGTTGGTTTTTTCCGGCGCGTATTCGTTTCCCCAGGTAAAATTCCTCCCATCCGTGCCGCGCGCGGCTTTTTCCCACTCAAACTCAGAGGGCAGGCGCTTTCCACGCCACAGGCAATAGGCGTCGGCCTCGAACCAAGTGACGCCGCGCACCGGTTCTTCCGCCTTGCCGCCTTCATAACGCCCCGTGGGTTTGAAACGAAGGAACTGCTGGTAAGTGACCTCATAGCGGTCGATATAAAAGGCGGGCAGGGTCCGGGTTTGCTGCGGGCGCGCGTTCATTCCCGACGTCATGTCGGACATGAATTGCAAGGTTTCGCTGTTTTCCGCCAGCCCGAGCAGAAAATCTCCCTCGGGAACGAGCACCATTTCCGCGGTTCCGGGGTCGCACGCCGCCAGGAGGAGGGCCAGTAGCCAGACGAAACGGGCTGGACGCGGCGGAAGCTCAGGGCTCATGATCGGGGACCGCCGCCCGCGCGCTCATGCCGTCCGCCGGAGGCGGAGGAAACCGCTTGCCGTCGCTGGAGAAGGCGTATTCGATGGTGAGACAGGCGGCTTCGTCCCGGCCGCACATGGCAGTGCGGCAGTCCGCCTCGGGCTTATGGCAGTAGTAATTTAGAATGCGCATTTTCATAAAGCGGCCGCTTGTGGTGCGCACGATATAAACGTTTTTCTTAGATTCGATATTGTGCGTGCGGGTCCGGTAATTGTACCAATCGGCAATGCTCTTGTTGATGAGCTTGCCGAACGACCGCGCGTCCTCAACATACCCCGTGGCGGGAATATCGCCGACCTCTGAAAACGGAACCGGACCCAGGTTGAGCACGCCGACGTTGCCATCGGGGTTGGTGACACCGCTGTTGGTGATGATCTTGGTGCGCTGGAACCCCAGGTCCCAGCTGAGGTTTTTCAGGCGCTCGGTATCTTCCTCGGGTTCGCGCACGCG
>CP070799.1:1565698-1581596 GCA_020343535.1 Nitrospinaceae bacterium
AATGGAGAATCTCCTCATTCCAAATACATAATCGCCTTTCTTCACATGAATTCGAAAGGACCATTTGCTGCCTTCGAGGTGATCGGTCCAATCTCCCTTGAGCCTCATTTTCACAGAAACCTTTTTCCCATCCACCGTTAGAAGGGCTGGCACAAAATCATCAGATCCCTTTCTCAAAACGCCTAATGCAAGTGCCTGCTCGCGCTTCTTTTGAAGCACTTGCAAGTGCTTAAACTTAATATCAAAGTATAATGAGGGGATATTGGCGGAGGAAATTTTAGCAAGCCCCCAGTGATAAGGGGCCAGCCCAACTGCCTTAAGAGAATCCTGAAAGTTGTGCTTAACCCTTCTTCCTACCAAATTAATTATTTCAGCGGCCTCTTTAAATCCCTCTGTATGAGCTTTACGATAAATGACAGCCGCCAACAAAAAGGTCCACATGAGCATGGTGGACAAAATTATAGTAAATATTTTTTTGGCAGCGATAGGAGCGCGGGATTTTTTACGCCCAGGTTTATTGACTGCGATTTTTAAACGACTTAATAGCTTATCAACGAAGGAGTTATATTTTGTTCGATCAAAAATTATCATGATCTAAATGGAGGGCATTTGATTTTGGTCGATAAATGTAATTCCAATCCCAGGAAAGGATATGCCCAGTTCATCGGTAAGCCTGGAAAGACTGTCGGGGTCTGCGATATCTATAAAGTAGGTCACTTCCGAGAAGTTATCCCGAACCTCCATTCTTCTCAGGTCCGAGAGCAGGACATATTTTTCCATGATGGCATTAACCCGGCTTAACAATTGACCTGGATCACCTCCTCTATCACTCCAATTCAACGACAGAAAAAGATTTTTTTTTCGCTCATTCTTGCGGGTCCATTTCAAGAGAGCCATAACGAATAAAATCACAGGGCCGGCCACGAGGGTTGGGATTCTTTGATCCGCCCCCAATCCCAACCCCATGGCGATGGCGATGAACAAATACGCCAATTCTTCGGGCTCTTTTATCGGAGTTCTGAACCGAACAATGGAGAGCGCCCCCACCAAGCCAAGGGATAAAGCCAGGGAGGACTTTACAACCGTGATAATCAATATAGTAGTAAGCAGAATAAACGGGCATACTTGAGCAAATTCTTCGCGATTGGAAAGAGTGGAACCAAATTTTTGGAAGTGCCAGCGAAGACCAAGGGACAGAACTACCCCGATTCCCAGATTAATCAATAATGCGGTGATTGATAGCGGCGCACTTTCTCCCGCGCTCAATACGTTTTCCATCTTAGCCTCCTAATGAGATTTCGTGATTGACTCAAATTATCGCAGATAGGATTTCCCATTAAACCAAGCAAATATTTGAGCATGATCACCTGGGTCCACAAATACTGCTCCGTACTACTGAATCGCAAACGGCATATTAGGAGGGGTATAAGGAATAATATATCCCTAGGGAGGGGGTAGCTATGAAATGTGATTTTACCTAAAAACGAAATCTCAATCCACCGTTTATGTTGTGAGAGTTATAATTAAATCGTACTCCATCCCCTTCTCCTTCCAATTGGGCCTTTTCTGTTCCAAAGAATTTATATTCTACCAATAAGTCCAATTTAGTCAGCACAGGAAGGGAAATCCCCGCGGAGCCTTGATAGGCGAAAACAATATCATCACTTTCCCATTTAGGTCCAAAATCCACATCTATGAGGGCCGTGCCCAAACCAACACCAATATACGGCGTGAAGCGAGTGGTATTCTCCATATCCCAAAAAAGATTTAGCATAGCACTTTTAACTGAAGTTTTATCACCTGGAATCGAGAATGAACCAGGAACTCCATCATGAATCCTTACAACATTGTTTTCGCGATAGGAAAAATCAAGCTCTGCCCTTAACCTTCCAAAGTCATAGCCACCCCCCCCACCAGCATTCCACCCGTCATCATAAATAATATTTCCTGTGCCATCAGTAAATGGGCCAGTGAGCCCTGAATTCTTAGGAGAACTTATCCCACCAAAGGCAAACGCATACCACCCTTGCCTTCCATTACCCTCAATGTCACCCCCAAAAACAATGTTCGCCTGATCTAGCCAAAAGAAGACAACTAACAGGGAAGCCCAAACCACTTTAATGGTCATTCGGTGGATTATATTTTGAACGGTCATTACACACCTCACCATAATTAAAGAATTTCTCGGGAGCCCCGATGAGACGCGAATTTTGCTTAAAATTTTTTTGGAAATTATACCTTCCGCTCAATAATATGTAAAGCCTTAGAGTAGAGACCTTTCCAGCAGTCAGCGTCTCACCTCTGCTGTGCTATACATTTAATTATGGGCTCAGCTTCAACGTGTGCACGGCGCGGTATCATTCACGCGCCTCTCTTGCCACTATGAGCCATCGTTAGATTTGCCAATAATTAATCCCTCTCCTCATCAATCCTTATCCCAGAGAATAGATCGCAGCCCCTGTTCAACACTCACCCCGATGCCCAACACTTTGAATTGTAAGAAGCGGAAACCACCATTTCCGGGTGGTGCTCGGCGGAATCTGGCGTTAAACTATATATACATAAAACTAATAAGTTGCACTGGCAACGGGCGACTTCCCCGGCACCGGAATCCGGTTCTTTCGCGGATTGCGGGCGGGTTTCGACGGCGCCCCTTGCACCCCCTGCAAGCGCTCATGGAGATGCGGGCATGACGATTAAACTTCCCAGTTCGGGCGGCGGTTTCGGCGCCATCTTATATTCCCTGAAAATGGCCAACCGCGCCGGGGGCCTGTGGCCGATGCTGCGCGCCCTGTTCCGCAAAAACACCTGCAAGACCTGCGCCCTGGGCATGGGCGGCCAGAAGGGCGGCCTGCGAGACGAAAAGGGCCATTTCCCCTCGGTATGCAACAAATCGTTCCAGGCGCAGGCCTCCGACATGCAGGGCGCGGTGCCGGAGGATTTTTTCGAACGCCATACGGTGGAGGAACTGAGGGGGTGGTCGTCCAGGCAACTGGAACGCGCCGGCCGCCTCACCCGGCCCATCCTGCTCAAGGAAGGCGCGGAGCATTACCATCCCGTATCTTGGGAGGAAGCCTTCGACCTGGCCGCCGGACGACTGCGGGACACCGAGGCCGAGCGCACGTTTTTTTACGCCAGTGGACGCTCGTCCAATGAGGCGGGTTTCCTGCTGCAATTGTTCGCCCGCGTGTACGGCACCAACAACGTCAATAACTGTTCCTATTATTGCCACCAGGCGTCGGGCGTCGGCCTCGGCGCAAGCCTCGGCACGGGCACAGCCACCGTCTCGCTCGACGACCTCGACGCCGCCGACCTGGTCTTCCTGGTGGGCGCCAACCCCGCGTCCAACCACCCGCGCTTCATGCGCGTGCTCATGCAGGTGCGGCGGCGCGGAGGCCGGGTCATCGTGGTGAACCCGGCGCGCGAGCGCGGGCTCGAAAATTTCTCGGTGCCTTCGGACCCGTTCAGCCTGCTCATGGGCTCGCCGATCGCCAGCACCTACCTGCAACCGCACATCGGCGGCGACATCGCCTTGTTCAAGGGCATCGCCAAGGCCTTGCTCGAATCAGAAGAGACGGCCATCGACCAGCGTTTCGTCGAAAACCATACCGAGGGTTTCGAGGCGTACCAAGCGAACCTGAAGCGCACCACCTGGCAGACGCTGGAGAAAAGTTCGGGAATTTCACAGAGGGAGATGGAGCAGGTGGCGCACCAGTACGCGCGTTCGAACAACGCGGTGTTTGCCTGGGCGATGGGCGTTACTCATCACGCACACGGGGTGGGCAACGTGCAATCGCTCGTCAACCTGGCGCTCCTGCGTGGCATGGTGGGGCGCGAATGCGCCGGCCTCCTGCCGCTGCGCGGCCACAGCAACGTGCAAGGCATCGGCTCGGTGGGCTTCACCCCGGCGCTCAGGAAAGCGGTGGTGGACAACCTCGCCTTGCGCCTGAACCTCAAGGTGCCCGCCACCGATGGGCTCGACACCCTCGCCTGCATGGAAGCGATGCACGAGGGGCGCTTCGACGCCGCCTGGAACCTGGGGGGCAACCTCTACGGTTCCAATCCCGATTCAACATTTGCCGAAGAGGCTTTTCGCAATATCGGATTCGTGCTCTATATGAACACCACGCTCAACCAGGGGCATTTTCACGGTACGGGGCAAACCACGCTGTTGCTGCCGGTGTTGCCGCGCGACGAAGAGCCCGAGCCGACCACCCAGGAAAGCATGTTCAACTACGTGCGCCTGAGTGAGGGTGGGCCGGCACGCCACCTGGGGCCGCGAAGCGAAGTCCAGATTATCGCCGAGATCGCCAGCCGCGCGCTTACCGATTCACCGGTGGATTGGCTCAAGCTGCGCCACCCCGCACCCATCCGGAAGTGGATCGGCGAAGTGGTGCCGGGTTTCGGCAAGATCAAGGCCATCGACGAGACGAGAGAGGAGTTTCACATCGAGGGCCGCCTCATTCACCGCCCCGAGTTCCCCACCGAAAGCGGCCGCGCGGCGTTCACCGTGTGCCCGTTGCCGCGCCACCCCGTGGGAAACGCCGCCAAATTGAAGTTCCAGTTGATGACGGTGCGCTCGGAAGGCCAGTTCAACACCGTGGTCTACGAAAGCGAGGACCGCTACCGCGGCGTCAAGCACCGCAACGTGGTGCTGATGAACTCCGAGGACATGGAGGCCGCTGGCATCGCCTTGGGCGCACGTGTCACCGTCTCGAGCGCCACCGGTGCGCTGGAGAACCAGCGGGTGCAGCCCTTCCCGATCAAGGCGGGGAACATCATGATGTATTATCCGGAGGCCAACGTCCTGGTGCCGCGGCGCATGGACCCGAAATCGAAAACGCCGTCCTTCAAATCGGTTTCGGTGACGCTTAGCCTATCCGGCTGAGCGCCGCCCGGCTCAGGCCCCATCGGCACTGTCGCGGTAATCGGCGAGGGATTTGGTTTTCTCGCGGATGGTGGATTCGTGGCTGGAAATGAGAAGCTTGAGGATTTGCCGGCGGCTGTGGGGGATGGCGTGGTCTTCGCCGTCGAAGCGGTACATCAGGCTGGGCTCGCACTCGGCGGCCTCCTTGCCGCTCGCATTCCCATTCATGATTTCCCCGGCAAGCGCGAGCAGCGGGCCGCGGTTCAAGGGCTTGAGGAAATAATAATCGGCCCCCGCGGCGAGGCCCTCGAGAAGATTTTTCACATCCCACAACGCCGTGACTAGAATGACGGGGATTTCCGCCGCTTCCGCCTTGACGGCGCGGCACAGGTCGAACCCGTTCATTCCCGGCATCGAGACATCGCTGATGACGAGGCCCGGTTTTTCCTCGCGGATGCGGACTATGGCTTCGTTGCCGTTTTCGGCCACCGCGACGCGGTGATCATTTTTTTTCAGGATATGACGGAGCAGGTCTCTCTGGTCTCCACAATCCTCGACGACCAGGATATAGCTCTGGCTTGATGGACGACTAGGACACATTCTCAGGCTCTATTCTTGGGGCCAGTTTCGGTTTCGGCGGCCCCCCGCAATGCACCGGGGATCGGCCTCTTGGCAACCGCGCGCTCCTTTCAACCCGAAAGTTTCTCAAGGGGGGCCGGCTCCGCCCGCCCTTTGCATCCGAAACCCCGGAATTTTGAATCCAACCCATTCTAGGCCGCCGCCATGGCGTTCTGGCGGCAAGCGTGCAACGGTTGGGTCAAATGCCGAAAGGATACAGAACTCAATTCTTGCCGATGTCGGCCACCCGCTGCCCGCTCAGGTTCATCGCCGGATCGGCGCCTGCCAGGAAGCCTTCCAGATGCGCCTTCTTCTGTGGGTCGCCGTGCTGACACACGCGAATGAAACGCTCCACCATTTCTTTCATTTTCTGATCGCGCAAGGCGGGCATCGCTTCCTTGTCTTCCGAGGGGCGCGGGTGCTCGTCGGAAATAACAGCCTCGCTCCTGAGCACCGGGCCCATGCCGGTGAGCAGCCAGTAGATGTTGATGTCGGCGTACAGGCAGAGGTTGGCCAGCGTGGTGGCCGAGGGCAGCGATTTGTCGTTCTCCAGATCGGACAGCGAGCCCTGGGAGACGTGGATCTTCGATGACAACTCGACGAGCTTCATGGAGGAGGATTTCCTCCAGCCCCTGAGCCGCTTGCCCACCGTGACCATCTGATCCTGACCGTTGTCCTCCCGAAATCCGTTTTCCGCATGAAAATTTTGTCTCTCTCTCATAATGTTTCTCTCTTTTATGATTGTTGCCAATTGAAAGAAACGCACTTGCGCCCCTTAAGCCCACGTCTTGCAGGAACCCCTGCGCCAAGCCCATTAGACGGGGCCGGGCCCGCTAACATGGCTGATGTAAGCGTAATTTAGAGAGAATTTATTAAGGAAAGATCAAGTGGTTGTCACGCTTTTGTAACAACTTTCGCGGCATAAGGGGGGTGATTTTAAAGGGGAAAATCCGTTGGAACCGCGAACGCTGGGCCACCCGCCAAGCGGCTTGGGTGAGCGGGCGGGGGCCCGCAAACACCCCGCGCGGCGGGGAATTCGCGGACGAGCCGGGTCCGCCGGAGGCAAAACCCGAAGAGGCGGACGGTGCGCGTTAGTGAAGTTCCTGAAACCGGTAACCCACGCCGCGCACGGTCTGAATGTAGGGACCCGCTTCCTTGAGCTTGGTTCTCAGACGCTGAATGTGCGTATCGATGGTGCGGGAAAAAACGCCGTCGCCGTATTCCCAGATCTGCTCCAGCAGCAGGTCGCGCGACTTGATCTTCCCCGGGCTGTCGATCAGGTGGGTGAGCAGCTTGAACTCGGTGAGCGTCAGCTGAATGGGCTTGTTCTTCACCGCCACCTCGTGATTGGCGAGATCCACCTTGAGGCAGCCGATTTCGTACGATTCCCTCGTCTGCGACGGCGCCTCGCTGGTGCGCTTCAGAATGCTCTTGATGCGCAAAATCAGCTCACGGGTGTTGAAAGGCTTGGTGACATAGTCGTCGGCGCCGAACTCCAGGCCAAGGATGCGGTCGATTTCCTCCCCCCGGGCGGTGAGAAGGATCACCGGGATGGCCTTGGTGCGGTCATCGGAGCGCAGCTTCTTACAAGCCTCCATGCCGTCCATATTGGGCATGTTGACATCCATGACCACGAGGTCGGGCTGCTTGCGTTGAATCTCATCGAGGGCGGCTTTGCCGTTACGGGCGACATGAACCTGGAAATCCTCCTTTTTCAGCTTCAGTTCCAGCGCCGCGAGCAAATCCTGATCATCATCCACCAGCAGAATATTTTTTTTCATTCAATTCACCTCGAATAGTTATTTCCAATGGATTGAATTTTATTAACAAGCTCCATCGATTTCCGATAAAAGTCCGCATTCGGAGAAAAACGCCATGCAATCGTCCGCCATCCAACCGGCTGCATCCACCAGGCCGTGATCTGCATCGAGTTCTTTCAACCGGCACCAGGGCCGCGTCCTGGCATATTCCCTGGACTCCGCCACCGGCACCGTATCGTCGTGGATGCCATGCACGATGCGCGTTGGCACGGCCCGCCGCAACGGCGTCCGCTCCCAGCGCTCGGCGTCCACGAACAGGGCGGTCGAAAGGGGCCGATCCTCATTGAAACCGTAATGAAACACCTGTATTTTCCCAGGCATCTTCACACCCGCGTCCCAGCCCATGGTGCCGCGCCAGCGCCGGAGGAAACCAAACCCCGGCGCCATGAGATACAGCGCCTTCACCTCCGGCAGCTGCTCGGCGACCAACGCCGCAAGATAGCCGCCCATGCTGCTGCCGATCACTCCGACCTCTTTGCAGGCCCCGCGATCGATCAAGGCGGTCACGCATTCGACCTGGCGGGTGAGCGTCAGGTGCTCGAAATCGCCGCCGGCTAGGTCAGGAATCAAGAGATCCAGGGACCGGGCGCGAAAACGCTCTTGAAACACCCTCGCCTTCGCCGAGCCGGGGCTGGAGGCAAACCCGTGCAGGTAGATGAAACCCGTCCCATTGGCGTCCAAGGTCATGCCGCCGGCCGCTTCGCGTGTTCCAGGCCCTTAACAACCGGCTTCATGCGCCATAAAAGGCCAAGCCCCGGCAGCGCGGCGAGAAACGTGAGAAAGAAAAACACCGCCCAGCCAAATTCCTTCGCTAGGACCCCGGATGCGGGGCCGGCGTACACCGATCCGATCGCGGCCAGCGCCGAGAGCAGCGCGTACTGGGTGGCGGTAAAGCGGTGGTCGCACAACGCCATCAGGAAGGCCACGAACGAGGCGGTTCCCATTCCCCCGGCGATGTTCTCGAAGCCGACAGCGAACACCATGAGCACGTAACTCTTGCCCGCCATCGCCAGCACCATGAACGACAGGTTCGATACCGCCTGCAGGACACCAAACGCCATCAACGAGCGGTACAGGCCGAGCCGGGCGAACAGAACGCCACCGAACAACGCGCCGGCGATGGTGGCGCCCAGGCCGAGGCCCTTGTTGATAAGCCCGACCTCGGACAGGGAAAACCCCGAACCGCGAATCAAAAACGCCGTCGTCAGGCTGCCGGCGAAAGCGTCCCCCAGTTTATAAAGAACAATGAGCCCCAAAAATGCCCAGGCTCCGGACCTTCCGAAAAATTCCTTGAGCGGCCCCATCACCGCTTCTTCCATCGTCGCCGGCGGCCGAAACCGCTCCTCGGGCTCCGGACCGACGAGCGTGGCGGCTATCCCCATCGTCATCAGCGCCGCCATAATGAGGTAGGTCATGCGCCAGCCGACATGGTCGGCCAACACCAGCGCCAATGCACCGGAAACCAGCATGGCCACGCGGTAGCCGGTAACGAATACCGCGGCCCCGGCCCCGCGTTCCGGCTCCTTCAGGACGTCGGTGCGGTAAGCGTCGGTAACGATATCCTGCGATGCCGAAAGCGTGGCGATCACCAGCGCCATCAGCGCCACCGCCCCCGGCGCGCTGGCCAGCGAGGAAAAACTCATCGCCGCGATGAAGGCCAATAACCCCGCCTGAAATAAAAACATCCATCCGCGGCGGCGGCCGAGCCACGGCGGAAGGTAACGGTCGAGAAAAGGCGCCCACAGGAATTTCAGCGTGTAGGGCGTTGCCACCAGCGAAAACAGGCCGATGGTGGCCAAATCGACATTTTCAACCGTCATCCAGGCCTGCAGGGTGCCCCGGCTGAGAGCAAGCGGCAGGCCGGAGGCAAATCCCAGAAACACCACCACGCCGATTCTGCGGTTGATGAGCTGCTTGAGCGTGGCCGTTCCGGCGTGGTTCTCAATCATAGTCTGATATCCTATAATAACCTATATTTCAATAAGTTAAAAGACTTTTGTTACAATTTGGATAGGTCATGAAGCGGCGTTTAAGCAGCGGTTTTTCAAACCCTCTCGCCGGAGACGCCGCCATCAGGAGCGTCTGACGATGAAACATTTTTCCCCGCTACGCGCGAAATTTCACGATCCGCCCTCCCCGCAGGCCAAGAATCCGCATCGCGTTGTTGCACCCCGCCCCCAGAAACCCGCGCCGCCGGATGGCCCGGGAGCGGGAATAAACCCTTTATTTTTTCCCAGCCAACGATTTATAATATTGATTAATAAACTTTTGAGCCATCTGGCGACAAGGCCAGCCTTACCATCGTATCCTCATACAGAATCGGGGTCCATGGAAAACCTTCCCATTTCGGATACGGATGCCCTGTTCCGCAACCGGCAGAAATTCGTCGCCTACAATCGATTCAAACTGGAGCGCATTCTGGCTTCGTTTCCCGAACCCACCCGCCGGGTGCTCGGAATTCTACCCAGGCTCCTGCACGTCAACCACGACAAGCTCCCCGGCTACGTCGCTCCCGAGGCCCCGGCGGGCATCCACCACCTGAAGCTGGACCAGGAGACGAAGATAAACCTTCAGCGGGTGTTTCCCGACATAGCGCTTCACCGTGCGGGGTCCATCGACCCGGTCATCCACTCCATGATTCTGGTCGGCAGCCTGGGCACCATCGGCCAGAACGAGCGGTCGGACCTGGATTTCACCCTGCTCGTCGACCGCCGCTGCCTGAGCGATAAGGCCCTCGAAATGCTGCAGACCAAACTCGCGCGCATCGAGAACTGGACCTGGAAGGAATACGGCCTGGAAACCCATTTCTTTGTCAATGACATCGCCGAGGTGCAGAAGAACATTTTCGGTGAAAGTGACGGTGAGAGCACCGGCTCGGCCCAGGCCAAACTGCTCAAGGAAGAAATGTACCGCACCATGACCCTGTTCGCGGGCAAGGCGCCGTTCTGGTGGATCGTGCCGGTGGAAACCGACGACGCAAGTTACCAGCGGTTATTCCATCTGGTTCAATCCGGACGCACGCCGGTTAAGGCGGAGGATTTCATCGACATCGGCAACGTGGATGAAATTTCACCGGGGGAGTTTTTCGGCGGCTCGATCTGGACACTGACCAAATCGTTCCACGCGCCGTTCAAGACATTAATGAAGATGGCCCTGCTCGAGGAATATATCCTGCACCCATCCCGCTTCAACCTGCTGTGCCACGATATCAAGCGCAAGGTGCAAGGGGGCGAACCGCACGACACCATCGACCCCTACCTGGCACTCTTCGACCGCGTGCAGAAATATTTTTCGGAAGCGAAATCCGAGGACGAGATCGACGCCCTGCGCATCGCGTTTTATCTTAAAAGCGGGACGCGGGTCGTTCCCGGCGTGATGGGCCAAGTGGTCAAGGACCCGGCGACGGAGCGAATGACCGGCCTCGTCCAGGCCTGGAACTGGCGTACGGACACCCTCGACCGGCTCAACAACTATTTCGACTGGCAGATGGTGGAAAAAGTCGCCCTCGGCAATCGACTGCACAGGATTCTGATGGCCTGCTACAAGGTGATCTCGGAAAAACAGCAGGAGCTCGACCCGGGCAAGAACTGGATTTCGCAAAGGGACACCCACCTGCTCGGCCGCAAGCTGTTCAGCTATTACAGCAAGGCGCCCTACAAGGTGGACAACATCCTCGCCCATGTGGAGGGCGAGGCGCAGGAGGAACAATTGACGTTTCTGCACCTTCCCGCCAAGGGCAGGGAAAAACCGGCCTGGAAGCTCATTCGCGGCCAGGTGCCGAACCTGAAGCACGCCGTGGCGCCGGAGGCTGTCATCCGCCAGGCGGCCACTCTGCCCTTTCTCATCGCCTTCGCCGCCTGGAACGAGCTGTTCGAGCGCCGGACCCGCGTCTTCCTGCGCGCCCAAGGCGCCTCGCTCCGGGAACACGATTTGAGCGCGATCCTGGAAGAACTCAGCGCGCGCTTCGCGCGGGTCGACATCGCCTCGATCTCCAACGCCGACCTGCTGGGTCCCGAGCGAATCCGGCAGCTTTACCTCATCGTCGATTTCGGCCTGCCGCCGCCGCGCGGCGTTCTCTCGCAACATGCACCTGCCGACGCTGAGGAGCGCAAGGCGTTCCTTAAAGAGCAACTGGATCATATCAAGGTGCTCACCGCGATCCGGCTGACGTCGTGGGGAGAGCTGTTCTGCAAGGGGTACACCGGGCGCGACTGCATGGGGCGCATGCTGGCCTCGATCAAAAGCCAGGTCGACGCAAAAACCCTCGGCCAGGACGAGTTCCTCAAGGTGCACGTTCCCTCGGGCGAACCGGCGGGCCTGAGCCTGCCCTGGCTTGAGGACCATGTCCTGCAATCCCTGGCCGGCCCGAAGGCAGGACCGGCGGCGCCCCCTAGGAAAAGGGCCTGAGCCATGTCGCAAATTGATCAATTTCTATCGCTGGTGCTCAAGGACGCCAATCAGGAAGGGGCGGATCTCGCGGGCTACGCCCTAGCGGGCATTCGCTTGAGCGGCGTGAAGCTGGCCCGGGCGCGCCTCGACAAGGCGGACATGGGCAAGGCGGAACTTTCCAAGATCGATTTTTCCCGCGCCAGTCTCACCGGCGTCTCCTTTCAGAACGGCCGTTTCAAGGATGTGGATTTCGGCGGCGCCCGCCTGAGCGGGGCGCGGTTCGACTCGGCGGTGATGGTCGACTGTAATTTCAAAAACGCGGACATGGAAAACGTGAGCCTGACCCAAACCCAGGCGCTGAACTGCGATTTTCGTGGCAGCCAGCTGCCCTACGCCAACCTGCTGGAAAGCCGCCTCAAGACCTGCAATTTTTCCTACGCCAGCATGCTCTACGCCTTCCTCAAGCAGGTGCGGATCGCCGAAACGCAGATGAACGCCATCGATGCGCGCGGCAGCGACTGGACCGGGGCGCAGCTTTCCCAGGTGAATCTGGTGGGGGCGGTGCTGAAATACGCCGACCTCGACGCCGCGTTGCTTAAAAACGTCAACCTTTCGCATGCGCGGCTGACCGGAGCGAACCTCAAGGACCTTGAATGCCGCACCGTCATGTTCGAGGACGGCCACCTGGAAGGGGCGGACCTGACCTACGCCAACCTGGAGGGCGCCAACCTGGAGCGCGCCTGCCTGATGGAGGCCAACCTGCATGGCGCCAACCTGTCCCGCGCCAATCTGCGGGACGCATTTCTCATCGACGCCAACCTCACGCAGACTCTCACCAGGGGCGCCAACATGGAAAACGCCGTGCTGAGCTAACGGCGCCTTTCTTACAACCGCCCCATCCGCCGAAGGCCGGGCTCCTCTCCGCAAGCCGCATTCTCCGGAGGGCACCGCACCTTGCCGGTTATTTACCTTGCCGTGATCTTTTCGGCGCCGCCGCCCGGCCAAGGCCGACGTCGGCCGGCTTCTCAGCCTTCCTCAAGGATCGGCGTGGCGCAGCGGAAACCGACATTCTCGAAATACTCCTCGGGCTCCACTTCCGTGCGGTTAAAAGTGTAGCGATACGCCTCCAGGAAGAAATGGCCAGCCTTCTGGAACCCCGTTCCGCGCAGCACTTTGAAGGTCTTGCCGAAACGGGGGCTGTGGAAGCCGTTGCCGGGGTAGGCGCGGTACCAGTCCTGCGTCCACTCCATGACGTTTCCGGTCATGTCGAACGCGCCATAGGGGCTGCGGTCTTCCGGATAACTGCCCACCGGCGCGGTTTCGCGCACCCCGTCGATGCCGATATTGGTTTTTCCCTTGGCGTAGTCGTTGCCCCAGGCATACAACCGGCCGTCGGTGCCGCGCGCGGCTTTTTCCCACTGCGCTTCGGTGGGCAACTGCTTGCCCGCCCAGGCGGCGTAGGCCCACGCCTCGGTCCAGGTGATGTTGGTAACGGGGTGGCTGGCGATAGCCTCGGGAAAGCCGCCGTCCTGCCAGTGCGAGGGCAGCATGGGAAATTGCGTTGCTTCGATGAAGCGTTGGTATTCGGCGTTGGTCACCTCATAACGGTCGATGTAGAACGCACCCAGCGTCACCTTTCTTTCCGGATGCTGGTCCAGATAGAGGGGCTTGACGGTGCCGACCTGTCGCTGAGTGTTGTCAGTATCGGTTTTATCCGTGCCCATGATGAACTCGCCCGAGGGCACCAGCACCATCTCGCGCTGATCGATGGCGGACGTTTTCACGGGCGGCAGGGGGCGCGGGGTCTTGTCCGAATCGGTGAAGCCGTTCCGGCAGGCGGCGCCGGAAAGAACAAGACAAATCCAGAGGACTGCGGTATATTTTTTCAACATCGCTTTGGGGGTTGGGGTTATTCTGCGTCCGCCGCGCCTGGCGGCTTCCTACCAATAATATGAAAAGAATTGCCTTTTTGCTAATCATTTCCTTGCTGGCGGGAACTTGCACCGGCTCCGCCGCCGCGTTCGACAAGTCCCTGGCCGATGCAACCCAAGGAACCCTCCACCCCCACATCCTGAAGACCGAACGGTACGACCTGAACACGCGCAACGTGAAAGCGCTCACCCGCGCGGGCCGCTACCTGTGGATCGGCACTTCGATGGGCGCCATCCGCTACGACACGGCAACCAACGAGGACTATGATGTCGTCGACAATCAGAGCGGCCTGCTCTCCAATGGAATTTTCTCCATCAAGATCGATCCTCAAGGCCGCCCGTGGATCGGAACCTACGGCGGCGGCCTGAGTTACCGGGACGGCGGCCGATGGATCAACCTCAATACGCCGAGTGGCCTGCTCGACGCGTTTGTCTACGACGTGGAGTTCTATGAAGACGCCCTCTGGGTGGCCACTTGGAGCGGCGCCAACCGCATCGCCGGCGATCCTTCGGACCGCTCCCACTGGCAAGGGTTTACCGTGGAAAACACCGGCGGCGGGCTGATTGACAATTGGGTGTATGGCATTGAGAGGGATTCGAACGGCCGCGTCTGGTTCGGAACCGAATCGGGGGTTTCCATGTGGGATGGCCGCTCCTGGCGGTCGTTCAACCACAAGGACGGACTGGGCGCGCCGATCGAGCGGGTTCGCGGCGACAACGTGGGCGCGGTCTCGCCCTTCGAGGGCGGCCACCACGCCGGCCATCAGGCGGACGCGCCGAACCTCGAATCGATGGATTACCGGCCCAATTACGTGGTGTCGTTCCTCATGGACGCGCAGGACCGTTTGTGGATCGGCACCTGGGGGGGCGGCCTGAGCGTGCTGGACACACGCGATTTCAAGTTTCGCAACTTCACCGCCAGGGACGGTCTGCCCGGCAATTTCATTCTCGCCCTCAAAGAGGGGCCAGACGGCGAATTGTGGATCGGCAGCTATGGAGGCCTCTCCCGGTTCGACGGCAGGCGTTTTGAAAATTTCGCCCGGATCAACGGGCTTAGCGGCGGTTTTGTCTTCAGCCTCGAATTCGGCGCCGGCCATTCCCTCTGGCTCGGGGGCCACGAAGGCATCGACCGGCTCACCCTCGACCCGGCCACCGGAGAACCGCTCCGTCTCGACGCAAGCGGCGGACCGAACTAAAAGTCGTCTTCGTCGTCATCGTCTTCGCTCATGGCTTCATCCACTTCCTTTTGCTCCGCCTCGGCGATCAATCCCTGTATTTGCTCGTATCCCGTGGCCAGGCGCTGAATGTTGATCAGCAGGTTGATCAACTCCTGATCGGGGCATTCGCGCATTCCCGCCACCAGCGGGCCACGCTCGTCCTCGCCGAATTTCTCGTCCCATTTGTTAAAAACCGTGATCACCTTGTCCTTGGCGTGAATCAGGTCGTAAAAAAAGCTTTGTATCTCGATGCTCGGCATAACTTCCTCTGAATAAAAGATCATTGTGGTCCGCGGCCAAGAGGCTCCAAAATACCATACCCCACGCCAGCGCCTCAAAAAGAAAACGACGGCATCGGCGGCCGGGGCGACCGGAAAAAAGGACGGCAAAACGGAGGAGCCTACTGGGCGCGGAGGGAAGGCACGCAGACACGGCGGGGGTAAATGCCCCCGCCTGGGATCATTGGTTCAATAATATTATTTATCCAGCTTGGTGAATTTGGAGCCTTCGAGGGTGAGGTTGTACATCAGGCCTTTCTGGCCAAACACAAAGGCCAGAATGGGCTCCTTGAATTTGGTGGTGTCGAGGCTGTCGCCCATGCCCACGGTCACCAACGCTACCGAACCGTCCACGCCCACCTTCCAGCCCTCGCTGTCGCGGAACTTCTTCAACGCCTCGCTTTCCATGAACGCCAGGATGACGGTTTTGGCCTGCGCGCCAAGCTGAAAACCGATGGACGCGGCGATGGTGTTGTAATACGCCACCGTTTTTCCCCCAACGCGCAACGCGCCTTCTCCGTACTCGCCGCCAATGCCGATACCCGCCTTCACGACGGAAGGAAACACCAGAATCCCCTTGGCCTGCTTGAGAAAGTTGTCGGCACCTTTCATCTCCTTTTTAAAGTTCTTGAGCGCCTCGTTCACTTCCCTGTCGATTTCCTGAGCCGTATAGGCGGATGCGGCCGCCGCTGAAAACAAGACAAGCGCAAGCGCCAGAATATAGCTAAACAGACTCTGTCCCCTCGACGGGTGGCGCGAACCATGCATGTTCATTCTC
>CP070799.1:1581696-1603525 GCA_020343535.1 Nitrospinaceae bacterium
TTACACATCACCATCCGTCGCGTTGAGAACAAGGGTTTAGCTCAATGCCTGAACGGTCCGCTTAGCGCGAGTCGAAACCGGAATGCTTGAAGATTTCACCCATGGCCTTGAGGAAATTGGCCTCTTCCCGGCTGCGGATTTCCGTCGCTTTTTTTTCTTCGTCGAAAATATTGAGGCGGATCTCCGGCGGCCGTTCCAGGACCTTGAGTAGGCCCTGGGCGCTTGTGACCGGCGGGTAACAGGTCCCCTTCTGGCAAACAAAAAGCGCCGCCTCCCCTGCCGGAGCGCGCTTGCCGGCGGCGACGGCGGGTTCATCTCCTTCATTCCAGGCGACGACTTTGTTGGGCCGAAAATCCTGATGCAGGGTTTTCATCATCTCTTCAAACGCAGCAGCTTCGCGCGGCCCGGCGAACACGAACTCCGACACCGGACCGTTGAGGAAATCGAGGGCGGCGAGCAGGCCCGCATGGGCGGCGGGGTTCTCGGCGATGAGCGGCGCGAAGGCCTTAAGCGCGTCGTCCGCTTTTTGCCGGTAGCGGGTGCTGCAGGTGAAGTGCGCAAGCCGCGCCAGCGACAGCGCCGCCACCGCATTGGCGGAAGGGCCGGCTTCGTCGGCGGGGTTTTTGAGGCGCGCGATGAGCGCGGGCTGCGATGCGCCGGTCATGAAGAACCCACTCTCCTTGGCATCCCAGAATTCGCCGATCATGAGGTCGGCAAGTTGCCCGGAGCGCTCAATCCACTGCACGTCTCCGGTGGCCTCGTAGAGACCGATCAGCGCTTCGAGGAGAAAGGCGTGGTCGTCGAGAAACCCGGGGGTTCGATTGCCCTCCGCCGCCAGGCGGGCGAGCCCGCCCTCGCCGAAGCGGCTCTGCCACAGGGCGCCACTGGCTTGCAGGGCGGCATCGAGGTATTTGCGTTCGCGCGTGACGGAAAACCCCGCGGCGAGCGCGGTGATCATCATGCCGTTCCAGGCGGTGATGATTTTGTCGTCCCGCATCGGGCGCGGCCGCTTCTGGCGCGCTTCGAGGAGGGTCTCCCGGCCTTTTTTCAGGATGTGATGCACTTCGAAGATGGGCATCCCCTCTTCCTCGGCGATTTTTTCCATCGAATCGCTTCGGTGAAGCACGTTCTTGCGGTTGAAGTGCCCCGTGGTTGTCAGGCCGTAAGTGCGGGCGAACACTTTGGCGTGCTTCGGCCCGAGAAGGTTCAATACCTCCTTGAGTTCCCACAGGTAGAACGCGCCCTCGCCCGCTTCCGTCTCGGCACTCTGGCTGGAATGGAACAGGCCCTCAGGCGAGGTGAGTTCGCGCAGAACGAATTCCGCCACTCCCTCGAAGGTTTCCAGGTAGATGGCCTGTTTGGTCGCCTGAAACATATCGATGTAGAGTTTGGCGAGCAGGGCGTTGTCGTCGAGCATTTTTTCGAAATGCGGCACCAGGAAGCGCCGGTCCGTCGAGTAGCGATGAAAGCCGCCCCCCAGCTGATCGTAAAGCCCCCCCTCGGCCATGGCGGTCAGGGTCTTGTCCAGCATGGTGAGAACGTCGCCGGATTCGGTTCTCAGCCAGTGGCGAAGAAGCAGCGTGTAAACCATCGGCTCGGGAAACTTCATGCCGGAGCCGAACCCGCCGTACTCGGCGTCGTACCGGCCCGACAGCCATTCCACCGCAGCCTGGATCTGCTCGATGCCACAGGGCCGCGAGGTGGTGGGGCCCGGCGCAAGAGCCAAAAGAACCTTGCCGGTGCGCTCGCTCAGCGTCGCCCCGCCTTGCTGGAACATTTCGTGCGCGGTTTGGACGAGGGCGGCAAAGCCAGTGCGGTGGCCGTCGCCTTCGGGCGGATAATAGGTTCCGCCGAGATACGGTTTCTGGTCCGGCGTGAGAAACAGGTTGAGGGGCCAACCGCCCTGACCATTGAGGGCGACCAGCGCTTTCATGTATAGTGCGTCGATATCAGGCCGCTCCTCGCGGTCCACTTTGATGGAGATGAAGTACTCGTTGAGCCGGCGCGCGATTTCGGGATCGGAGAACGACTCCCGCGCCATGACATGGCACCAGTGGCAGGCCGAATAGCCGATGCTTAAGAAAATGGGACGCCCTTCACGGGCCGCCCGGTCGAGCGCTTCGCCGCCCCAGGGATGCCAGTCCACGGGCTGGTGCGCATGTTCTCTCAGGTAGGGGCTGGTTTCATGGGCCAGGCGGTTGGCCGGGGTCTCGGACATATGAGTATCTCTTTCCAGGAACGGGGCGCCAGGGCCTCCGTACGCACGATTGTTTCGCTCGGGACTCTATTGAATCACTTGTCCCAGGCGATGGCAAGATCAGAATGGAAAGAAGAATGCGGCGGAGGTGCCGCGGGGAAAGGCGGGGTCACTCCTTCAGCAGATTTTCCCGATATTGCAGATAGAAGTCGCGCACGCTTTCGTATTCGTCGATGGCGCTTTCTTCGAGGGATTCCTTATCCTCGATGATGAAGGACACTTCGTTGATGCCCTCCCCCACCGTGACCCCCGCGCCGACGGCAAAAGGCGCGCCAAACAGAAAGCTAGGGCTAAGCAGGGAATCCATCCCCAGGCCGACGGCGCTGCGCGCGGTGGAAGGGCCGAAGAACGGCAGCACAATGTAGGGACCGGTGGGAACTCCGATTTTGCCCAGGGCCTGGCCCATGTCCTCGTTCGGGTTCTCGATATCGTATTCCTGCCCGGCGACGTCGAACATGCCGCCGAGGCCGGCGGTGGAATTGATGAGGAAACGCCCGAGCACGCGGCCGGACTTGGCCAGATCGCCCTGAATCAGGCTGCTGACCAGCTTGACCGGGGCGGCGACATTGTCGAACAGGTTGGTGATGATGATCCGCACGTCCTCATGCAGCACCCAACGGTAGCCCCGGGCGACCGGTTCCATGAAATAATCGTAGATGCCTTCGTTGACATCGAACATGAACCGGTTGTAGGACTCGAAGGGGTCGTCCACCACCGGAACCTCATCGCCGGCGACGGCGAAGGGGTCTTCCAGTTCTTCGTAGACGTCCTCGGTAGGTCCGCTTTCGTCCATGGGCTGAGACGCATCGGGCGTGCCGGACACGCCGCCAAGGCCCTCGGAATCGGCGCTCGGCGGCTCCTCTGCCCCCGCGGCGGAACGCGGCCCCGTCTTCCTTTCAAGCAGGATGGTGACTTCGGAGGTTTCGTTGCCGGCTAGCAGGGTTTCAAAATATTGGCCCCGGGTGGCGATTTCATACACGAAGCGGGGGCCGCCTCTCGGTCGGCGATTTTCCGGGGTGGCCACCTGGGCGATCTCGTAGATGAAATGCGGCCCGCCCCCTGGCCGGCGGTGTTCCGGAGTCCGCCGGGCAATTTCGTAGACGAAGTGGGGCTGGCTTTTTTGCCGCCGCATCTCCGGCGAAGCCGCCTGGGCGATTTCGTGGACCGCGGCTACGCGGCCGCGAAAATCCGAATCCTGCGCTTTGGAGGCCGCCAAACTTTGACCGGGAATCAGAAAAAACCCACCCCCCAAAAGCAGGAGCCAGGCCAACAGGTTGTATCGCCCGCCCTCTCTCCTCACCGTGCATCTCCACGAAAAAGCAATCCGCCCCCTACACCCAAGGCGAGCCGATTGAACGCCAAGGGTTATCCATCCGTCCAACCTGTTCTAAAAATAATTCAGGGAATATATCAATAAAACGCCATTTAAGAAATAGAAATGGATCACATTCGCGGATTTTTTCGCCCCGCTCCCTTGAAAAATTCCGCATGCCTATTTTGCCGGTTCGGGCCGGGCCTGTGCGAGAGGCTGAAGCGTTTCCTCGGCTAGCGTGATGTTGGCCCTGCGCGCCCGTGCCACCGCCTGCCACGCCGCGTCGTACTCTCCCTGATGGGTAAGCGTTTGCACCAGACCATCATGGGCGTCCGCATTGAAGGGGTTGAGGTTCAGTGCCTTTTCGAGCTTTTCCACCGCCGCGGGGTATTGCTTCATTTGACTCAGCGCCGCCCCCCAGTAAGCGAAAGCATTGCTGTTGCCTGGCTCCAGTTCGACGGCCTTGGCATATTTCTGGATCGCCTCGTCGAACCGGCCCAGCATGGACAGATCCAGCCCCCAATAAACAAACGTCTTGCTATCCGTCGGGTCGAGCTCGGCCGCCCTTACAAATTTTTCGAGGGCCTCTTCCTTATTGCCGCTCTTGACCAGGGAAATGCCCCACCAAAGCTGGACGATGGCCAGATCGGGCCGGGCGGTGGCGGCTATGTCGGCAAGTTCGATAGCTTCCTTGTATTTGCCGAGGGCGTTGAGTTCGCGGATTTCCTTGATCGGGTTGAACGATGCCAGCCCTTCTTTGCGTTCCTCCTGTTTCCGGGCCTCTTCCTGCTTGACCAGGGCTTCCTGCCGCAGGGCGGCTTCCCGCGCCCGGTCGATGGTCGATTGATAGGATAGGACGACAAACCCCAACAGGATGATGGCCGAACAGATCCCCCACAGTACTTTTATTTTTCTGGGCATTAAACCACGTCCTCTGACACGGCGCTGACGCCGGGTTTCATGAAAGTATGGAAATTCCGGGCATCACGATCCGCCCCCGAATTCCGAGCAACCACGAGTATACCTTCAACCCAATTCGGGTCAAAGTTTCTTTAGAATCGTCTCGGCCCGCTCAATCCTCCGCGGGCTCAAGCCCTGGGACCGCGCCAGGGCGAGGAACCGGGCCAGATGCTTTCGCGCCAGGCCCGGGCTTGTCCCCTGATACTGAAAGCCGAGGTAGTAGTGGGCCAGGGCGTGATCCGCATCGTCCTTGAGCGCCAGGGTGAATTGCTCCACCGCCGGCCCGTTCATCTTGAGCGCGGCGTAAACCCTCCCCATCAGCGTTCGCGTTTGGGGGTCGCCCGCATACCAGCCGTGCAGCCTCTCCATCACCCGCCGCGCCGACGCCCCATCGCGGACGGAAAGATAATAGCGTGCCAGGGCTTCTTCGGCATAGATGTAATAGGGATGGATATCGAGCGCCTTCTTGTAGGCGTCCTCGGCATTGGTTCGCCGGTTGAGGGACAGGAAAACATTGCCGAGATTGAGGTAATTCATGACGTTGCGCGGGTCCATTTCCCAGACCTGGCTGTAGAGCTCCAGCGCCCGCGCGCCCTCCTCCCGGTTGTAGGCCTTTTCCGCCTCTTTCAGCAGGCGCTCGATGGTGGCCTGGCGCTTGATTTCCGCGATCTGGCTTTCCGACCGGCTGGCCTGGCTGATTTCCCACCGGACCCGGGCTTGCGTTTCGTTATCCGCGCTCTTGAACGATACGAGGCCCGGATCGATTGTGGCAAGCGGCGTGAGCTGCCTGACCAGGGTATCGCGTTCATCCTTGTAGATGTATTTCGGGGCGTTGAATTCGAGCAGCGAGTTGTCGTCGGTGTGGATGGGCGCGCCGGCGCTGAAGCGGTCGAGATTCCCGGTGTCCATGATCATCAGGCTCATCAGGTCGCGCACGTTGCGGATGCCGATCTGCCCGAGGTCCGCCCCGGCGGCCGGGCTGGAAAGCAAGGCCTCGAGTTTTTCGTAAGGCATATGGTGGGCTTCCTCGGAGCCGATGAGCAGGTAATCGTCGCCGACGATCGATTCCCACATGGTGACGAACGGAAACTCGGCGCGAAACGAACGGATGATCGACTTGAAACTCTCCGGCGACATATTGGTGTGCACCCAGATGCACGCCACCCCGCCGGGGTTCAGCTTCGCCTTCAAAAGCGCGAAAAAATCGCGGGTGAACAGCGCCCCGACTCCAGAGATCCACGGGTTGGACGGCTCCGACACGATGGCGTCGTATGTCCTATCGGTGAGCGCCACGTGGTTGCGCCCATCGGCGAGGATGAGGTTAACGCGCGGATCGTCCAGAGCATTGTGGTTGAACGGGGAAAAATAGCGGGAGCCCTCGATGACCGCCGGAGATATCTCCACCAGGTCGATGCGTTCCAGCGGGAACTGCTCCACCGCGCCCAGGGTGATGCCGCTGCCCTGCCCGATCACCAGCGCCGAACGCGGCTCGTGGCTGAGAAGCAGCGGCAGGTAACCGGAAAGCAGCTGGGTCCGCATGTCGAGGGCGAGCGAGGCGTCGGTCTTGCCGTTGACGCGCAGGAAGATGTTTCCCGACACCGCCAGTTCCGTGGTGACGGTGGTGTGGGTACCCTCCTGGTAAAAAAGAATCCTGTTCTTCCCCTGCGCCGCGACGTCGAGATCCTCGATACGGTAGGGCATGAACGAACCGCTGGAGATCACGCCCTTGTCCCAGGGGTCGACGGAACGGGCAAAAGCCAGGCCGGCGAGGAGCACCAGCGGCAGGCCATAGAGCTTTAACCCGAGTTTCAACTTCGGGTCGCTCCACAACAGGGCCAAACCGATACCGAGGTTCAGGAACACAGCGAGCAGCACAGTGTTCTGAATGCCCACCCAGGGGATGAGAACAAACCCTCCGAGAAACGACCCGGCGATGGTGCCAACGGTATTGGAGGCGTAGATGTTGCCGACGTGCCGGCCCAGCCGCGACAGATCGCGCGCCACCAAGTGCACCACGACTGGAAACTGCGCACCCATGAAAAACGTCGGCAAAAACAGCAATGCGAAAATAATGAAAAAGTTCGTGCCCTGGATAAGGCCGAACCCCGCCCCGATGTTATCGTACACCCAGCGGTTGATGAAGGGAATCCGTCCGAACCAGGGCAGGACGGCGAGCGCGGAAAAGCCGATGCCCAGTTGCAAAGCGCCAAAGGTTCCAAGCGGGTTCATAAGCCGCTCGACGCGGCGGGCGAATACAATCGTGCCCAGCGCCAAGCCGAGAATGAAGGTGGTCAGGATCAGACTGAACGCGTAAATCGATGAGCCTAGAACGAGAGAGAGAATGCGGTTCCAGGCCACCTGGTAAACCAGCGCGCTCACTCCCGAAAGACCGAAGCACAAAAGGAGCGCTCCCTCCCGCAAGCCCCAGCGCACCGTGGGCGGCACCGCGGGAGCGGCAGGCGCCGGTGCGCGCCACAGCGGTTTCATGGTGAGGCCGATAAACGCCGCGATGCCCAGGTTGAGCGCCGCAGCGGCCCGAATGGTTCCGTTCACGCCGAACAGGCGCATCAGCAGGTAAGCGCTGCCCAATGCGCCGATCACCGCGCCGAAGGTATTGACGGCGTACAGCGTGCCCACATCGCGGCCGATGCCCGCCTCGTCGCGCGACACGAATTTGCTGAGCACCGGCAGCGTGGCCCCCATCAGCGAAGCGGGCACGAGGAGGACCGCCGCGCATACCCCAAACCGGTATAGACTCGCCGTCGTGTAGTTGTCGCCGGCAAGCTGGTAGATCGACTTGAACAGCGGCAGCGCAGCGTCGATCAGGTGCGGGATGAGCAGGCAATAGACGCCGATCAGCGCCTCCAGCACGGCGTAGGCCTTGAGGGGGTTGATGCCCCGGTCGATGAGCCTGCCGCCGAGGAAACTGCCGAGAGCCAGACCGCCCATGAAGGCGGTGAGCACCGTGGCGACGGAATACTGCGTGTTGCCCATCACCAGGGTAAGCAGGCGGGTCCACACCACTTCGTAGATCAGGCCCGTGGCGCCGGAAATCAGAAAAAATAAGAGTATTCTAAATTTAGGAAATGGATTCAAGGGGGACGCAGCCAAGGTTCGAACCGGCCTCCCGGAGGAGGACCAGCCCGTTAATTTTCGTCTTTGTGGGATTTGCCGCAGCGGAACCCGACGATGCTGTCCCTCCTTCCGGGGGTGGCGGCGAAGCGCTTGCTGGTACGAATATCCACCCGCCGCGCATCCCAGGAGCCACCGCGAAAAACACGGTTCTTTTTATTTTCCGGGCCTTTGGGGTTCATCATCTGCGCTTCCTTGTAGTAGAACTGGTCGTACAAGTCCTCCACCCATTCAGAGACGTTGCCCGCCATGTCGTGCACCCCGTAGACGCTGCGCCCCATGGGAAAGCTGCCCACCGGAGCCAAATACTCGAAACCGTCGCCCTTGCCAGACATATTGACACGCTTATCCAGCAACTCGTTGCCCCAGGGGTAGATCAAGCCGTGGGTGCCGCGCGCGGCTTTTTCCCACTCGGCCTCGGTGAGCAGGCGCTTGCCGGCCCATTTGCAATAGTTGACCGCATCCACCCACGACACGCCGACGACGGGATGGTTGGGCACTTTGAGGATTTCGTGGTCGCCCTGAAAAAAAGGAACCTCGGGCTCGGCGTAATTGGCGGCGCGGCGGAACTTGTTGTAAGCATCGACGGTGACCTCGTATTTATCCACATAAAAGGCGTCGAGATAAATTTCCTGCTCGGGCTTTTCATCGAAACCGCCGGTGGAGGAGCCGCGGGTGAATATCCCCTCGGGGATGAGTATCATCTCGCGCCCATCCTCGCCGACGATGGTTTCGTAGATGCTGAAGTCGCGGTTGTCTTCCACATCGACCTTTTGGGCCTTCACGGCGAGCTTCTGCATTTTCTCGTCGTGGTCGATGGACTTCTTGATTTCCCAAATAATGACCAGCAAAAATACGATGGAGATGGCAAAGCAGGCGATCACCGCCACCATTAGATTCTTATCGCGCATGAGGATCCGGACCGTTGGAATTTACAAAAATTCAACATGTTGTTTCTGTAAACTCTCGATTATAATTAAACCCTGGGGGAAAGCAATCAATTATTTCTGCCCCCCCGAACACGACTAACCCCGGACATGAAAGACACCATGGAACTCATCGAAGCCAGAGACCGCGCCCTCGAATACATGATGGAAACCCGTTCCGAGGTGATGCAATGGTTCCGCGGAGATTTCACCGTGGAGGAAAAAGCCGACAGGAGCCCAGTGACCCAGGCCGACCGAAAGGTCGAGGAAATCCTGCGAACCCGCATCGGTCGGGACTTTCCCGGCCACGGCATCATCGGCGAGGAATTCGGTGAAGAGAACCCGGACGCCGATTGGGTCTGGACCATCGACCCCATCGACGGCACGCTCTCTTTCATCCAGGGCCTGCCCCTGTTTGCGTCGCTCATCGCGCTGCTGCACCGGGGGGAGCCTGTGATGGGAGTGGTGGCCCTGCCCGCCCTTGGCGAAACCGCCTGGGCGGTGAAGGGCATGGGCGCCCACGAGAGCGGGCGGCGGCTCAAAGTCTCGCCGGTCAAATCGCTTTCAAAGGCGGTCGTGGGCACCGGCGACAGGTACTGCTTCCGCCGCCAGAAAAGCCTTGGCCTGCTGAAGCACCTGGAGCGGGAAGCGGGGCTAGTGCGCACCTACCCCGACGCCTTTGGCCACCTCATGGCGGCGCGCGGCGCCATCGACCTCATGGTGGACCCCCTGGCCTACGTGTGGGACTACGCACCACTCAAGGTGTTGATCGAGGAAGCGGGGGGAACTTTTCAGAATTTTACCGGCAGGAAGGCCAGCCTGAGCGAAGGCACCGCGCTCACGGGAAACCGCGAACTGGTGCGGGCGGTGAGGAAGCTCTGCGCCGCACCCGGCGGGCGGCGCTGAAGGTTAAATCTCCTGGCGGCCGGCGAAACCGGCGTCGAGGTCGTGCCAGTACCGGATATCCTTCTCCGGCAACTTCCAGCACAGGTACACTTCCCGGCCATCACGCATCGAGAGAAAATCCACCAGCCCGGCGCTGGCTCCCTTCAGGATACAACCCCGGGATTCGAGCGACTTGACCAGCGCGTTAAGCTGAAGAACGCCTTTGAGATAGGACACGCCCTCCAAACTGCCGCCGTTATACTTGGCTTTTTCCCAGGCTTTTTTCACATCTGGGAAATCATGGCTCAAGTGATGGGTCAGGCCCTGGATCTTTGGAACGTCCCGGAGAAGGTCGGGAACCAAGGCGTTCGCCTCCTCCAGGGTGAAGTATCTTTTTTCCGGCATGATGTCTCCCATCTGGATAACCCCGTGATTTTACGACCCATTACCCATCCATTGCAAGAGCCGCCGGGGTTTTATTTCCTCCGCCCGCGGCTTTGGCCCTTCTTTTGGACCAAACCGCCCAAAACAGTGCATCCTGCCGGGGCTGCGGCCCCTTTTCCCTCCGCGCCCCGGCATTTTTCGCTACCCCCCGGAATCCGAGGAATTTCAAGAAAATACCATGGTTTTCGGGCACCGGCTCATGTAGTTTTTTATTGACAAATGCCTCATAAGATTATAAATTTTTCATCTTGGTAAAGTTGCACCCTTGGGATTCAGAAAGGTTTTCCTGACCAAAAACAAAAAGGCACGAGGGGGGGTGGATAGTCAACTCGGCCACTGAGCCTTGCCACGCATATTGCTTTATCTTGTGTTTGTTAAGGGGACCATCATTCCAATCATAAAAATTGGGGAGGAAATGTAATGAAAAAGTCTGTCAGCATCGCCGCCGTATTTGCATTCACCGCCGGTCTCGGCTTGGCCGCTGTTGCATCCGCCGACACCATGATTCCCGGCCAGTACTCTCAGCAGGATCAAAGCGTGATGGGCGTTGGCCAGACCATCGTTCAGATGGGTTCTCATCAGCGCACCCTGACCGACGCGGTCAACCGCGCTTCCCGCGCCGACCGTTCCCGCAGCAGCTCGACCGGTCTCAATGTCGACTTCCAGTTCGGTTCCTCGCAGAGCGACAACTCCTGGAAAGCCGCCCGCTCGGTTGAAGAAGCCCAGGTCCGCGGCCTCGTTCCCGGCGACTGCCAGGGCGACAACTCCACCGATGCTTACAGGAAGCAGATGGGTCAGGACCGCAAAGGCTACATGGCCGAGCCGCTGGTTTCCAACGACCAGTGCGGTGAATACCACCCGACCATTAAATAAGTTTTTCGTCGGGTGAAAACCCGATTCCGTTTTAAGCCGGCAGGACGATTCGTCCTGCCGGTTTTTTTTTACCCGCGGCCCCATCCCGGACGCGGTTGTTGTATTCTGAAGGATGGAGGGGCGGTCCAATCCTCGGGAGGGTGCTTTAAATCCATGCAGATCGCTTTATTCCGACGGTTCGGCGGCAGTTTCGCCCTTTTAATCTTCGCGGCCCTGTCGCTGGCCCCGCCAGCAACGGCTATTGAAACCGTCGCCCTGAAAAAATATCCGCACCTGGCCCTTCCCGTCCCGAACCCCATGGTCGTTGCAAAGCTGCCCTACGGCAAAACCTATCAGGTGACTCATCCCCAGTTCGTCCTGCAGTTTTTCTTCAACGGCAAAAACGTCATGGGGTTCATCTTCAAGCGCAACACCAATTACCCTATCTACCTGCGCTGGTGTTTTTTTAAAAGCTGCGAACCCAGCCCCTACGATTACAAATCCGCCATCGCCGAGTCCTACAGCCCGCCGTTCGACCAGAATTTCTTCGAGGTCACCTTTCCGCCGCAGATCCAATACAACTTCCAGGGCCTGGAATTCAGCGCCTGGAATTAGGAAGACCGAAACGGCCTATTAATGAATTTTTTTTAACGAATCCTGTCGGCTTGGGGCCTATCTTAATCGGAGGGAATGTAGTACGATACGGTTGAATCCGAAATGCAAGGCGGGCTCCACTCACCCGTGCGAGGTTGTCTCCTCCTCCGGTACCTGCGGGGGGGTGGGGTTCCGCCGGCTTTAATTTCCTGGCACAAACATCCGAATGCGCCGGCCGCCGGGGCGGCGAGCCTGCGCCTTACCGATCCAACCAAAGCAAGCGAGGGGTTCCATGTCCCGATTTATCGACAACGGCAACGAAACCATCACCGACACCGAAAGCGGACTCACCTGGGCGAAAAAGGATTCCCGCCAGATGACGGGCAAATGGATGCATCTGGAGACGGCGAAACAATTCGCCGAGGAACAAACCGCGACCGGGTTTGGTGGCGTCAGCGACTGGCGCGTCCCACAGCTTGAAGACGTCAAGACGATCTTCGACAAGAGCTTCAGCCAGCGGGATTTCGGCAACAATGAAATCCACATTCCGCCGGAGTTTGAAAGCAAAGGGGCCGATTGCACGTGGACCGACACGGTGAACGGCGATCGCGCCATGCTTTTCAGCCTGGTGAAGGGCCGGTCGAGCTGGATCAACAGGCTGGGGGAAGGTCCGTTCGCGGTGCGCCTGGTGAGCGGCACCCGCAAGGAATAGACACCCTGGTAGCGCCTCGCCGGCGGTTAACGCGCGTTGGCAAACAGCCAGACGGCGGTACCCACAAGCAGAAGCGCAAACCCGCGCTTGAAGCTCGCGTCGGACACCTGGGCGAGAAGCAGCGGCCCGAGCTGCGCCCCCACAATCCCGCCAAGGGCCAGAATGACGCCGGTCCTCACGTCAACGTTTCCCAGCCGAATATGCGCCAGCAGGCCCGACACGGCCACCATGAATACGAACAGGAACGAGGTGCCCACCGCCATTTTCGCTTCCTTGCCTAGGAAAATGAGCAGGGGCACCACTAGAAACCCGCCACCCAGCCCCGAGCCCGAGGCCAGCACGCCCACCAGCAATCCGAACACTATCAATTTGATCAAGGCCGATTCCCTCCTTCCACGAATTTTTCTTCAAGGGTATCCACCACCGCCGCACCCACCGAGTCGCCCCAAACGTTGGTGGCGGTGCGGCAGCGGTCGAGAAACCAGTCGATAGAAAGCAGCATGGCGATGCCTTCGAGCGGCAACCCCACCGATTCGAGCACCAGAACCATGGTAACAAGACCCGCTTCGGGGATGCCCGCCGCGCCGATGGCCGCCAGGGTGGCGGTGATGAAGACCACTATCTGTTCGCCGAAACCCAGATGGATACCCGCCATCTGCGCGATGAACAGGGCCGCAACCGATTCGTAGAGGGCGGTGCCGTCCATGTTGACGGTGGCGCCGATGGGCAGAACGAACAGGGCGGTCTTGCGCGACACCGTGTTCTTCTTCTCGGCGCAATCGATGGTGACCGGCAGCGTGGCCGAGCTGCTGGCGGTGGAGAAGGCGGTGGTCACCGCCTCGCTGGCGTTCTTGAGATAGGCGATGGGGTTGCGTCCGGTCATCATAAAAAGAACCAGGGGCAGAATCACCGCCGCGTGCAGCAAGAGGCCGAGCACCACCGTCATGGCGTACATGCCGACCTTCATGAGTTCGGCGAAAAACAACTCGCCGCCGCCTGCCGCGCCCAGCTTCGAGGCAATCAGCGCAAACACCCCAACCGGCGCGACGTACATAACCAAATGCACGATTTTCATCACGGCTTCGTTGACGCCGTCGAAAAAAACGATCACCGGACGTCCCTTTTCACCTAGCGTAGTGAGCACGCCGCCGAAAAACAGCGAGAATACGATGAGGGGAAGAACCTGCATTTCAGCCATCGAGGCCACCAGGTTGGGCGACACGAAACTCTTCAGAATATCAGTAATACCGAGCGGTTCCCCGTCCACCACACGTTCGGGAACCTGCTGGCCGCTGAAGTCCACGCCCGCGCCGGGCTGAAAGAGATTAACCACCACCAGGCCGATTGCCACCGCGACCGCCGTCGTGGCGGTGAAATAGATCAGGGTGATGAGGCCTGTCTTGCCGACCTTGCGGATATCGCCAAGGCCGGAGATGCCGACAATCATCGAAGAGATGATGAGCGGGATCACCAGCATCTTGAGGAGATCGAGAAAAATTTCCCCAATCCAGTCCACCACGTGCATGTCGCGGCCGAAAAACCAACCGCAGAAAGCTCCGAGCACAATGCCGGCGATCATCAGGTACAGGAGCAGATTGTTTTTGTTCATCGATCGGTGTCCCGCGTTATCCCGTCAGGAGTTGGGTTCCGCCGGGGCCTCGGCGGGCAAATTTTAACATCACATCCTATCAGCGTTGTATTATGATGTAAAAAATTACTTTTTCTGATCGACTGGCGGTCCCACACGTGACTGGCGGTCCCACAATCCGGAGGCAAAACATGGCAGAAACGGTCACGATCACTTTTGATGGGAAAACGTATGAGATGCCGGTTGTGGAGGGCACCTTCGGAGAAAAGGGCATCGACATATCCACCCTGCGCGCCACTACCGGGCTTGTGACCTTCGACCCCGGGTATATGAGCACGGGTTCCTGCACCAGCGAAATCACGTTTCTCGACGGCGAGAAAGGCGTTCTGCTCTACCGCGGCATTCCCATCGAACAGTTGGCCGAGAAGAGCCATTTCGTCGAGACCGCCTACCTCCTGATCCACGGCGAATTGCCGACGAAGGAGGAACTCGATTACTTCAATTACCACGTCGTGCACCATTCGATGCTGCACGAGTCGATCAAGAACCTGTACGACGGTTTCCCCAACAACCCGCACCCGATGGCGGTGGCGAGTGCGGTGGTGGGCTCGCTGGCCACGTTCTACCAGAACGAACTGAGCGTCAGAAACGAACGCGAGATCGAAATCACCGTTCACCGCCTGCTGGCGAAGCTGCCCACGATCGCGGCCTACAGCTACAAGAAATCCATCGGCCAGCCTCTGCCCTACCCGGACAACGCGCTCGGCTACTGCGGCAATTTCCTGAAGATGATGTTCTCAACGCCGTGCGAGCCCTACGAGGTCGACCCGGTGGCGGCGCGGGCGCTCGACGTGCTCCTAATATTGCACGCCGACCACGAGCAGAATTGTTCGACCTCCACGGTGCGGCTGGTGGGCAGTTCGATGTGCAACCTGTTCGCGTCGGTCTCGGCAGGTATCTATGCCCTCTGGGGGCCGCTGCATGGCGGCGCCAATCAGGCGGTCATTGAAATGCTGGAGGCGATCCACGAGGACGGCGGCAATGTCGACAAATACGTCGAGAAGGCCAAGGATGCGAACGATTCCTTCCGCCTCATGGGCTTCGGCCACCGGGTCTACAAGAATTTCGACCCGCGAAGCAAAATCATCAAAAACCTAGCCCATCAGGTGTTCGAGAGAATCAAGACGCGCGATCCGTTGTTCGACCTGGCGCTCAAGCTGGAGGACATCGCAACCTGCGACCCGTACTTTCTCGAGAAAAAACTTTATCCCAATGTGGATTTTTATTCGGGGCTGATCTACAAGGCGCTGGGATTTCCGGTGCCGATGTTTCCGGTGCTGTTCGCCATGGGGCGGCTGCCGGGGTGGATCGCTCAATGGAAGGAGTTGCAGGCGGACGAGAATTTCAAGATCGGCCGGCCGCGGCAGATTTATACCGGCAAGAGCACCCGCGATTACGTGCCGGTCCAAAACCGGATTTGAATGGCCGGCCGCGGATCACGCGGGTTCGATGGTGCAGGTGAAGGGGAACTGCTCGAGGGAGGCGGCGGCGTGCACCTGTTCCACCTTGAACTCCGCCTGCTCCAGCGGTAAGGTGGCGACGTGGGCGGCGCCGCTGGCATGGATCTCGTACATCAGGCGCTCGGCGGTGTTGTAATCCTTGCCGAACAATTTCACCAGAACACGGACCACGAATTCCATGGTCGTCACATCATCGTTCCACATAATCACCTTGTACATCGGCAGGTAGGACCGGGTGGTGTCCTGGTCCGCCGCCTCTTCGGTTTCGATGAACGGTAATGTTTCGGTGGCCATAGCGAATGAACTTTAGGTTAAAGGGGATTGATGGAGCAAGTATTCCCCTTTTCCATGCCTGAGATTCATTTCTAAATATTAAGAAATATGCGTTCATTTTTCAAATTTTTTATCCCCTGCCAGGAGGCCGGCGCGCGAGGCCGCCAGCCGGCCAAGCGCCGCCCCTTGCATGGGCTGCCGAGGCTCCTATTCGCCGGACTCTTGCTCACGTGGGTATCCGCCGCCGGCGCGGGGGAGAGCGGGCGGTATCCCGACTTTCAAGCGGAGGGAGACATCCGCCGCTTTGCCGGCGAAACGCTGTATTTTGACATCAGCTTCCTGCTGTTCCATCAGGCGGCCACCGCCGAGGTGCATTTTTTCGAGAAAGACGGCGTGTACCGCGCCCGCCTGGTGGCGCAGACGAAGGGCTTCATCGGCTTGCTCACTAGCTACCGGCAGCACATCTACGAAACCACGTTCGAGGTGATCGACGGGGGGCGCAGGTTGCGCGCGACCTCCTTCCTGCGTCAGGTCACTAACGGCAATCGCCACGAGCGCACCGAGCACACCTTCGATTACGCTAGGCGATGGCACCACTGGACACTATACGTTAACGGCGAGGCAACGGAAAATGATAAGGAACCCATTCCGCAAGGCGTGTCGTTCGACGACGTGCTGACGGCGTTTTACAACTTCAGGAACAGCGTCTATGGGCCGGTGACGCCGGGCGTGAAGTATTCCATCCACACCGTCCCGGAAATGGGCCACGACACCATCGAGGTCGACGTGCACACGGAGGCGGAGGCAGAACGCGAGCGACAGGCCATTGGCCGGTCGGCGGAGGGCGAACTGCTGATCGACATCATCGTCCCCAAGGAAATTTTCAATACCGAAACGGGCCACATCCGGCTGTGGAGTTCGCCGCACCTCATTCCCGTGGAATCGATCATCGAGGACTACATTCTGCTGGGCGACCTGCACGCCAACTTCAGCCGGCGCGAGATGAAAAAAACCGGCAATCCGCCGCCCGCCGTCACTTCGCAAGGGGAGGGAAACGCACCGGGGTAGCAAACCTCCGCGTGGCCTCTCAAACGTCGAACGCGGGAATGGGCGAGTCCTGCCAGAGGTTGACCTCCGTGCTGTCGTCGAGGGTCACCTCTCCGAAGTTCACCGAATAAGGCGGGGTCGATTCGCAGTCGAAATCCACCGTCATCCGGCGAATGTGCCAGCGGCCAGCGCTGGGCCCGACAAGGGCAAGGGTATGAGCGAAGCTATTGATCTCGAACCCGCCGGTGAATACCTCGCCCGGTCCGGTGCCCCCCTCGGCGTTTTCGAAGGGCAACACGTGGTGGTTGATATTGAACTGCACCGGGCCCGGCGTTCCGCTGTCCCCGGTTTCGATCTTGATGTTGAATCGGTTTAATTTCGGCATGGCGGTTCAGGAAAAATAAGGGTTGAGGCCGGCTGAATGATCGGTCTCGTCGAGAATGGCGCCGACAAAAGGCACCGCCTTGCGAAAGGCGGTGTGGATGCCCTGCTTGAGGGTGAGATCGGCGGCGCTGCACCCCTGGCAGCCGCCGCCCATCTGAATGGTGACGGTGTTGCCGCGGACGCCGAGGAGGGTGACACTGCCGCCGTGACCGGCGACGCCGGGGTTGACTTCGATATCGATCACTTTCTGAATCCCTTCCCGAATGCCTTCCTCCGAAGGCATGCCCTGAAGAATGCGTTCGGCGAGCGCCGGCGCTCCCCCCTCCAGATGACGGCGGAGAGCCTGGCCGATGTCACGCGCCAGCGGCTTCCAGTCGACGAGGGTCTTGTCCTTGCGGGTCACCGTCAGCATGGATTCCATGACTAGGACGGTCTCCACGTCGTCGAGGCAAAACAATGCTTCGGCGAGCGGCGAACCCGCCGCGCTTTCGAAGCTGGGGAAAAACCAGGAATGCCCCGCAAGCAGCTTCCGGTTCAGGCGAAAGACGCAGCTCTCCCCGCCGGGGACCGGCTGCGCCTTGATCTTCACCTCATCCGATGCTTCGGGATAGGCATCGCCCGAAAGCACCGGAGCCTGGATCATGCGGCGGCCCTCGGCGGGCCGCGGGTTGGTCGTGTTCATGAAGAACCTCCTGCAAGTTCATCGCGGCGGGACGGCCGCGGGTGGATGAACGATTATCGGTGCAACCACCATCATACGCAATTGACCGCCTCATTTCAGAGGATTCACGCACCAAAGGCACTTGGGCAAGGCTGAAGGGCCGGGGCTGTAGCAGATGCCGCGGGCTGTGCCCAACAGGCGCATTTCTCCGCGCAACCGGGCCTTGAACCTGGTTCAATCCTGAAAAGCATTTTCGAGAACCTCCACCCGCCAGCCCCCGGGCCAGGCGGGGTCTCCCGATACGGAGACGACGTCGAATCGCACCTCCTGATCCCTAATGCCGTGGCGGGCGAGAAAGAGCGCCGCCATCTGCCGCAGCTTGTTCACCTTGGCCGGCGTGAGCGCATCGAGGGGTTGTCCATAAACGGGACCGGCGCGGGATTTAACCTCGATGAACACAACCGCCCGGCCCTGTTCGGCGACGAGGTCGATCTCCCCCGCATTGGTGCGGAAGTTTCTTTCAAGAATACGGTAGCCCTTTTTCCTGCGAAAGGCCGCCGCGGCGGCTTCCCCCTCCTCCCCGAAATTTTTCCGCTTGCGGGTCACGCGCTCCTCCTCCCAGGGTTTCTTCCGCCGCGGAACCGGCGGATTGCGGCAAGCCAGTTGTCATTGCCCGCGTCTGTTGCTATTCTCTCCGCATGATTCTGGGCATCGAAGACATCACCGGAGGACCGCAGATCGTTGCCTTTCTCATCTGGCTCGCGCTCTCTGCCTTGTTTTACCTAGTCGGCTACATGGCGGTGATGCGCATCATCGACGACTGGACGGGAAACAGCATCGTCAAGGTCCCGGCCATGCTCGCCGCCGCCTTTCCCACCGCCGCCATTATGGCCGCCCTCAACTACGCCCCGCTCGTGCTGGCCGTGGTCATGGCGGCCTCCAATTATTTCCGGGTGGAAAGGCTCGCCGCCAGCGCCTCCGGGCCCGGGCAGGTATCCCCCAATAAGGCGCTCCACTACGGCGCGAGTTATGCCTACATCTTCCTCGTTCCGTTTCTGGCCTTTTACTTAAGCGGTGCTCTCAACACCTCCTAAGAACCGTCCGAAAACCAGCGCGGGAACCACATCCCGGTCCTCTCGCGAAAGCGGGCGTACTCCTTGCCATACTGCAAAGCGAGCGCCCTTTCCTCGTGATGAATGCGATACTGGAAACCCGCCCACGCCGTCACCATCCCCAAAATTCCCGCTCCCCAGGAGTGGGTGTTTACCGCATAGGCCAGGATCACAATCAGCATCGCCACGTAGGACGGGTGACGCACCCAGCTATAAAGCTGATCGGTTTTGAGAGCCTGGTTGTCGCGAAACGCGATGTCGAACTTGAACGCCACCCGGCCGATCTGCGCCACCGCCACGATCCGGAGCACGGAGCCCAGGACGAACAGGCCGAGGCTTACGGTAAGCTCGCCGCCGCCAACAGGTATCTGCATTCCCCGCGCATAATAGGAAAGGCCGATGAGCGCCGCCGCGATGGGCAGGGTGTGACCGAACAATTGCATGAGGTAAGGCCGGTCGAAGGTGATATCGGCGGGCCGCACGGTCAGAACAAAAATCACGAGTTCGATGGCGCCAAACACGGTGTTGAAATACGACACGATCAGGAACCGATCCTGATTCTCGGGCGTGAGGCCGAAGGGCAACAGCGGAGCCAGATAGATCAGCCCGACGAGGAGGATATTTAAATTAAAGTTTTTCGCCAGCGCGAAGGCGAAGCCCGCCAGAAACAGGCCAAAATTGAGCTGAACGAGAATTAAAGCCAGGGAATGTTCCATCGGGGTCCCCAGAAGTTTTCGGCACGAACCCAAAAAGCGGTCGCCGGATTTACGCTATCCTTTTCTGAATAAAGGGGTTGTTGTTGGCAATATAATTGCCCCCCAATCGGTATTCTACTGTTTTTTACCAGTTATTTATTATAAGATATAAACTCGTCGAGGCCCATGCGGCATAAAAAACCCGTTTTGCCGGGTTTAAACCGGCTCGATAACCGATAATTATACCTGATTCTGGGGCCAGTGAGCGGTTTCGCTCCGCCCCGTCACTTTATAGCGCCAGAGGTTGGACATGGATACAAAAACACTGAATATCCCTTCCCATATCAAAAGGGAAATCGAGGAATTCACCGCCGAGGTCGAGCGGTTGAACCGGGGCGAAGTGCACGAGGAGGATTTCAAGCGTTTTCGCCTGCAGCAAGGCATCTACGGCCAGCGCCAGAATGACGAGCAGATGGTGCGCACCAAGCTGCCCCAGGGCCGCTTCACCGCCAGTCAGCTCGAGTGCCTGGCCGACTTCGCCGACAAATTTTCTAACGGCATCCTGCACGTGACCACCCGGCAGGACATCCAGTTTCATTTCGTCAAGCTGAAGGACGTGCCGCAAGGCATGCAGGAGCTGGCCGAAAACGGCCTCACCACCCGCGAGGCCTGCGGCAACACGGTGCGAAACGTCACCGCCTGCCACAAGGCGGGCACCTGCAAGGGCGAACCGTTCGACGTGGCGCCCTACGGCCGCGCCATCACTGATTTTCTCCTGCGCCACGCGCTGACGCAGAACCTGCCGCGCAAGTTCAAGATCAGCCTCGGAGGCTGCTCCGGCTGTGGCCTGGCGCCGATTCACGACATTGGCCTGAACGCGCAAGTGCGAAATGAGAACGGGCGCGAGGTGCGCGGCTTTCGCGTGCTCATCGGCGGCGGCCTCGGGTCCTACCCGCACGCCGCACAACCGCTCACCGATTTCCTCCCGGAGGATCAGCTGCTGCGGTCCTGCGAGGCCCTCGTGGCCGTGTTCGACAAGCACGGCGACAAGCGCAACCGCAACAAAGCCCGCTTCAAGTTCGTGCTCGATAAACTCGGCATCGATAAAACGCGGGAACTGTACGAAGAGGAATTCGCCGCCCGCGAAGGCAAAACTTATCCGCCCATCAAGGTTCCGGAGGACACGATCCCCACCGTCCCCGGCTACGCACCGTTCACCGCTCACGACAACGACCCGGCATTCAAGGCCTGGGTGGCGAGAAACAGCGAACCGCAGCGCCAGGAGGGCTATCACAATGTCCAGGTCAAGCTGGCCCTGGGCGACCTGAATTCCAACCAGGCACGCGGCCTGGCGCGCATCGCCGCCGACTATGCCGGCGGGGTGATCGTCAATACCGTCAACCAGAACATGATGATCCCCTGGGTGAAGGCCGACGCCTTCGGTGCCGTCTTCGGCCGCCTCAAGGACATGGGCCTGCACAAGGCGGGCACCGAGGAGCTTTCCGACATCACCTGTTGCCCTGGCTCCGAAACCTGCAACCTGGGCATCACCGCATCACGCGGCCTCGCCCAGGAACTGGCCCGCCAGCTCGAAACCGCCACCTCCGGCTCCACCGAGCTCGATCATGTATCGATCAAGGCGAGCGGATGCCCCAACTCCTGCGGCCAGCACCATATCGCCTCCATCGGTTTTCACGGTGGAGCGAAAAAGGTGAACGGCATCCTCACGCCGCATTACGAGATTTTTCTCGGCGGCCGGGTGAACGAGAACGAGGCGGTGTTCGGCACGCCGGTGATCAAGATCCCAGCCAAGAACGGCGGCCAAGTGATGCAGCGCATCCTTCAGAACTACAAGGAAGAGAAGCAACCGGATGAAAGCTTCGGCGATTTCTTTGACCGCAAGGGCAAATCCCACTTCCGCCAGATGCTCGACCCGCTGAAGAGCCTGCCCGGCATCGAGGAATCTCCCGAATCGTATGTCGATTTCGGCAGCAAGGAGGCGTTCAGCCTCGATGACCGCGGCCAGGGCGAATGCGCCGGCGCGGTGACCGACATGATTCAGGACCACCTCGCCGATGCCGACCGCGCCCTGTTTCAGGGCAAGCTGGCCCTCGAAAAACAGGCGATAGCGGACGCCGCGAATCACAGCCGCCGCGCCGTGGTAGCTTCGGCGCGGGCGCTGCTCGTCACCGAAGGCATGGACTTTGACGCCGACACCGAGTGCCTGGTCAAATTCAAGTCGCTGATCGTGGACATGGAGATCGTCCCGGAAAAATTCGCCGGCCTCATCGACCACCTCATCGAACCCGCGGGCGACGCGGACGAGGAACAAGTCGCGGGTTGGCTGGCGGATACCGAGGAACTGGCGGCGGCGTGCCGCGCGGTTTACGACAAACTGAACACTGACAAGTCCCTGCGCATCCGCGTAGCGGGGGATAAAATTCCGGCCGTGAAAACCGGCGAGCGCCCCAAGCT
>CP070799.1:1603625-1613567 GCA_020343535.1 Nitrospinaceae bacterium
CGGAAATACCGCACGCCGATCTTTTCTCCGGCCAGGCCGCCGTCGAGCAATACACGGTTTCTGCACGCCGGCAACGCGATAGCCGCATGTCTTGAAATCGGCCGCACCACGAAAACCCGGCCCGATTCCGGCACAGAGGTCCGCCCCGGGTTCGCCAGCCAGACCGGCTCACGCGTTGTTTCATTTTCTTGGATGCGCCGGGACATCCGGGGGGTTTTACTAAAATAGAAAGAATCGTAACCGGCCACCGCCTTCAGACCGCCTGGCAGGGAAACCTCGCGGCCGACCCGCGGGTGATCGACGAGGTCGAGCAACGATTCGATGTGCCCCGCGCGCACCCGCCTTAGCGTCCCGAGCCTGGCGCAAATCACCTGGCGCATCCAGCGTCGCTTGAGCGCCACGGGTTGATCGCGAAAGCCCTGGAGGGGAATGGCTTCCCCCTCCGCCGCTTTGCCGAAGCGTTCGCGGAAACGCGTGCGGGCGCTTTGCTCCAGAAACTCGTCCTCGTCTTTAAGCACCTGCGCGGTGCGCAGGAGTGTCTCCTTGATGCGCGGGTTGATGGCCTGGAGCGCGGGCACCAGGTCCAGGCGGACCCGGTTTCTTAAATAGCGCCGGTCGCTGTTGCTCGCGTCGGTGAGGTAATCGATCCCCCGTTTACGTAGATATGCTTCGATCTCATCGCGATAGCAGGTGAGAAGGGGGCGAATGTGAAACCCGCTGACCGGCGCCATGGCGCCAAGGCCACGCGGCCCGCTGCCCCGCAGCAGGTTGATGAGCAGCGTCTCCACCTGATCCTCTGCGGTATGGCCGAGGGCGATCCAGTCCGCAGAAAGCCGCTCCCGGGCGGCCTCGAGAAAACGGTGGCGCAACACGCGGGCGGCCTCCTGAAACGACATCTTCATCGCTTTTCGCGCCCTCTCGACATCGCCGGTTTCGATCACCGTCCGCACACCCAGGCGTTCACCCAACCGCGCCACGGCCCGCGCGTCTTCGGCGGATCGACCGGCGCGGGTGCCGTGGTCAAAATGGGCAATCGTCAGGCTCAGGGGAAGGGTGTTGAGGAGATGCAGCAGGGCCACCGAATCGGCGCCCCCGGAAACCGCGGCAACGACCGACGCACCCTTGGGGAGGATGCCGGCGGCGGCCTCGAATTTTTCGATGATGGACACGTCGGGATACCGGGTCAGAATCGGGCGGCGTCACCGCCCGGCCGGGGATGGAGAACAAGCGCCTGGTGCCGGTGGCGGCAGGGGGTCACAGGCGGTCGAGCAGTTCCCTCTTTCGTTTCTGGTACTCGGATTCGGAGATACGCTTGCTCGCGTAGAGTTTTTTGATCCGGCTGAGCTGGGCTTCCACGACCTCCAGATCGGCGGCTGGCGCGGGCGCTTTTCTCACCTGTTGGCGGGCGGTCTCCGACACCCCGGCCGGCGCATCTGCATGGCTGGGCTCCTCCTCGACCTGTTCGGCATCTTCGAACAGATAAGTCTCGATGAAGGACTTTTTTTTCAGCTCGTTCATCCATTTGTCGTACGCGGCGGCGTGCGCCTCGCGCCCCAGGATTTTTTCGATCCCGGGCCGCACCTCGGCCAGCGGCCGCGTTTCGCCCGGTTCCCGCTTGTCCACCCGGATGATGTGCAGGCCGTACTTGGTCTCCACCAAATCGCTGATCTCGCCTTCCTTCAGGGAGAAGGCCGCCTTTTCGAATTCGGCCACCAGGTTCCCCAGCGTCACCGGACCGATGGAGCCGCCGGTGCGCCCCGAGACGTCCTCGGAATACTGCTTGGCGAGTTCTTCAAAATCCTCGCCGGCGCGAATCTGCTCGAGAACCTCCCTCGCCTTTTGCCGCTTGACGGTTTTCTCCTCCTCATCCATGAGATCGTCGAGGATGAAAAGAATATGGCTCACATGCGGCGTGGGCGGCCTCCAATAATCGGCAAGATGCTCCTTGTAATAGGCCTGCACAGCTTTTTCGCTCACCTTGCCGGGATCGCCCATTTGAAAACGGACGATCTTGGACAACAGGATCTGCTCGCGGATGGTGTCCCGATACTGGTCGAGGGTGCGCCCCTCGGACTCCAGCATGCCCTCCAGCTCCTCCTGGGTAATGTTGTTGCGTTTTTTGATATCCTCAAGGGCCTTCAACACGCTCTGATTATCGACGCTGATCTGGTTTTTCTTTCCGTCCTGCAGCTGAAGCCTTTCGTCGATCAATTCTTCCATGGACAGCTTCAGCAGTTCCTCATCGCTCGGCACCTCCGTCACCCTCGCCGCTTTTAACTGGCCGAGCTGGATTTCCGCCCGTTCCCGGACCTGACTCAAGGTGATGATATCCTCGTTCACCTTAGCCGCAACCCGGTCGACCACATCGGCCCACGCACCGGAGGAAAAGGCCAGGGCGACGCAAATCGTCCCGAAAACGGCCAACCCTTCAAGCGATCTTTGCAAGAATGCTTTCATCGATTTCGATCCGCGCATTGTTTTTGAGAGTGCTGATCCATTCCTGAAATGCCTCATCGCGGTGATCGGCCGTGAGCTTGTCCTCGATAATCTTTTTTGACTCCTCAAACGTCATCTTGCGCGCCTTGCGCTTTTCCACGACCTTAAAAATATGACTGCCGTAAGGGGTCTTGATCACGTTGCTGATCTGGCCCACGCTAAGCTTAAAAAACGCATCGAACTCGACCGGGACATTTCTCGCCTCCATGAATCCCATGTCTCCGCCGCCCGGGCCCTCGGGCGAAATCGAGTGCTTTTTGGCCAGTTCCTCGAAATTCCTTCCCTTGCGGCCGAGTTTCTTTTTAATATTGAGCGCCTCTTCCTCGGTTTCCACCATGATGTGAAGCGCCCGCACCTGTTCGCCCTTTTGAAATTCATCCGCGTGGGCTTCAAAATATTGCTTCAATTCCTTCTCATCGACCACCACTTTACTATCCACCATCTGGTTAATCAATTTTTTTATCAACACATTGAATTTCAGCTTATTCTGCCAATCCTGAAGGGAAATTCCCTCACTTTCAAGCGCCTGTCTGAAGGCTTCCTCGTCATACCCCGCCTTCGCCTCGGCGAGGGCTTGCAAAAACTCCTCGCGGTCGACGGCGATTTGGTTTTTTTTCGCCTCCTGCTGGAAGAGAACATTCTGAATCAACGGATTGAGCGCTTCCATTTTGAGCCACAATCGCTTCGCCTCATCGAGGGCACCTGCCCCCTCGACACGGAATTTTCGTTTCAGAATCTCGATTTCCTTCTCCAGGTCCGCCACGTGAATCGGCTGGTCGTTGACGCGGGCCACCACCGCTTGCGGATCGACGCCGCGGGGGGTGTTGGCCGGCCCGCTGCAGGCGGCCAGCAACCCGGCCAGCACTCCCAGGGTCAGGACAGCGCGGTCACGCAGGACGGCAAGCGGCCAGCAGTTTTTCGAGAGATGTCTTGAGGATCGCAATATCTTTTCTCCAGCCTTTTCCGGAAAGCCCGATGCCCAGCCGGCTTTCCGATAGAAAGGTCATGTTTTCATCCACCAGGGCCGCCGCCGCACCGGGGTCGAGCGGCGTCGTGGGTTCGATTTTCATGCGCGCAACACCGTCCCGCGTGCGCAGTTCCGAAATGTGCATGGCGCGGCACAGGATGCGGATATCGATCAGGCCAAGGAGTTTTTCCACGGGCGCCGGCAGCGGGCCGTAGCGGTCCCGCAGTTCCGCCTCCATGGCTTGGCGCTCGCCGCTATCGGCGATCAATTGCAGCCGCCGGTAGATTTCCAACCGCTGGTTGAGGTCGGCGATATAATCCTTCGGAACGTAACCGCGAATCAACAGATCGATCTCCGGCTCCACCTGGGTTTCGACCTTTTCACCCTTGAGCTCGCGGACGGTCTCCTCGATCATTTTACAATAGAGATCAAAGCCAATGGCGGAAATATGGCCCGATTGCTTGTGCCCCAGCATATTGCCGACACCGCGGATCTCCATGTCGCGGGCGGCGAGCTGAAAACCGGAGCCCAAATCGCTGAGCTCCTCGATGGCGGCGACGCGCTTTCTCGCTTCGGGCGTGATGGCGAGCGCCCCCGGGATAAGGAGGTAGGCGTAAGCTTGGTGCTTGTAGCGGCCGACGCGTCCACGCAGCTGGTAGAGCTGAGCCAGCCCAAACTGGTCAGCGCGGTTGATGAGCATGGTATTCGCCGCCGGAATGTCTAGCCCCGATTCGACGATCGACGTGCACAGGAGCAGGTCGATCTCGTGGTCGATGAATTTCTGCATCACGCTTTCGAGCTGTTTCTCCGGCATCTGCCCGTGGGCGACGCCGATGCGCACCTGCGGGACGATCCTGCGGATCATCTCGCCCACCTGATGAATGCTCTTCACCTTGTTGTGCACGAAATAGATCTGGCCATTGCGGTCGAGCTCTCTCAGAATGGCCTCGTGAATGACACTCTCGTTGAATTTGCGCACGAAGGTCTTCACCGCCAGCCGGTCGTTCGGCGGAGTCTCGATCACGCTCAAGTCGCGCACGCCCATGAGGGAAAAATGCAGAGTGCGAGGAATGGGCGTGGCGGTGAGTGTCAGGATATCCACCGTGGCGCGCAGCTTCTTGAGTTTTTCCTTGTGCGCCACGCCGAAGCGCTGTTCCTCATCGATGATGATCAAGCCCAGATCGGGAAAGACCGTGTCCTTCGAGAGCAGGCGGTGGGTGCCGATGAGAATGTCGACCTCCCCCTTCTTCAGCCGGGCGAGAATGTCCCGCTGTTCCGCCGCCGTGCGAAAGCGGCTGATCGATTCGATGATGACGGGGTAGTTCTTGAACCGCTCACGGAAGGTATTGAGATGCTGCTGGGCGAGCAACGTCGTCGGCACCAGCACGGCCACCTGTTTTTTTTGAAGCACCACCTTGAAGGCGGCCCGCATGGCCACCTCGGTCTTGCCGTAGCCCACGTCGCCGCAGATCAGCCGGTCCATCGGCTTGCCGCACTCGAGATCTGCCTCCAGGTCGTCGATGGCATTCAGCTGGTCCTCGGTTTCCTCGAACTCGAAGGCGTCGGCGAATTCCTGCACCAGCACCGGGTTGCCCGCGTACGACACGCCCTTAGAAAGCTCGCGCTTGGCGTAGAGCTTGAGCAGGTCCTCGGCCATTTCCATGATGGCCTTTTGCGCCTTGCTTTTCTGCCGCTTCCAGGCGACCCCGCCGAGCTTGTTGAGCGCCGGCGCGGTCTCGTCTCCGCCGCCGACGTATTTCTGCACGCAGCCCAGCCCATCCATAGGAATGTAGAGTTTTTCCTCATCGGCATATAGAATTTCCAGGAATTCCCCGCCGCCGACGCCGGTCTTCAGTTCTCGCGTGCCAAGGTAGCGGCCGATACCGTAGTCGATATGCACCAAGTAGTCGCCGGGCTTGAGGTCCTTGAATCCGCGCTGAAAGCTCTGGGACTTGGGCTTGCGGCGGTAGCGGTGCTTGTGCGACAGCCCGAAAATTTCATGCTCGGCGATGAACACCATGGCGGCGGAGGGCAGTTCGAACCCGGCGCTGATCGCCCCCCGGTCCACCCCCGTGGAAAGGCCATATTCGTCGACGAGCTGCTGCACCCGGCACACCTGCCCCTTGGTGGGCGCGGCGATCACCACCTGGCGGCCCATCGCCTCCCACTCGAGCGCCTTTTCGGCGAAAGACTCGAAGCGGCCGAGGAGCGGCGGAATCGCCTTCACGTCGATGTGTTCGGCATCGTCTCCGCCGGAGAGCTTGAGCGCGTTCAACGCCACTCGGGGCCGCCGATCAAGCCGGTCTCCGAACTCTTCGGCCGTAAGGTAAAAAGATTCAGGCAGGGCGGCCAGTTCATGCCGCCGGCAGGCGGCGTCAAACTCCGATTTCACCAGCGCTTCGTAATTCTCCACCTGTCCGGTCAAGAGCTCTTCCTCGTCGAGCAGAATCAAGGTATCCGGGGGCAAATAATCGAACAAAAATTCCCGCTGCGGGTAGAGAAACGGCGTCAGCGCCTCCATGCCCGAATACCCGCCCAGGTGCCTGAGCCTCTCCACCGGCTCCGCGATATCCCCCCGGCGCAGGCCCTGCTCCCGGCCGCGCGCCTCGATGCGCCCGATCACTTCCTCCAGCTGGCCGGGAAGAATCAGCGCCTCCCGCACCGGCAGGAAATCGATCGCGTCGAGATTTTCCATCGACACCTGCGTGTCGATGTCGAACTTGCGCAGCGATTCCACCTGATCCCCGAAAAATTCCACGCGGATCGCTTGCGGAAACGCCGGCGGATACACGTCGACGATGTCGCCGCGCACGCTGAACTCGCCCGGCTCCTCCACCAGGGCAACGTGGCGGTAGCCGTTGTCGATCAGCCCCGTTTCGAGCAGTTCCCGCTCCATCGCCTCTCCAACCCTGACCGGGAAAATACACTGCCTAAGCACCTGGCGCGGCACCACCCCCTGCATCGCCGCTTCCACCGGTGCCACCAAAAGCGGGCAGCCGTCGCCCAGAAGCCGGGAGAGGACACCGAGGCGCTCGCCGGAGATTTCAGGCAGCGGCGAAAGATGCTCGTAGGGAAGAAGTTCCCAGTGAGGAAAGAAATGCGGCGCGGTTCTCACCTTTTCCAGGCGAAAAAAGTATTTAAGGTCCCCCAGCAGAGACTCGCCGGTGTTGGAATTGGAGGTGAGCACCAGGATGGGATTCTTCAGAATCTTTCGCAGGCGGGCGATGAACAAGGCGCGCGAAGCACCGGCCAGGCCCTCGATGACCAGCGGGCCGGACGCCTTTTTCAGGCGTGCGGCCACATCCTCCAGTTGCTCATGGAAGGAGGCGCTGCCGGAAATGGATACAGAATGATTCATGAACGGATCGCGCACGGCCCGGACCCTGCGCGGGGAAGGCCGGCCGTCAGGCCGATGCGGACGTCGGCCCCTGGGATTTCTGAATGAGGTGCTTCCACTTGGGCTCGCCCTTGGGCTTGAAGTTGACACACACGATGAACGACAGCCCCTCATAGAAATTCAGCTTAAAATTTCCGCCGCCAAAACGCTCCTTGAGGTACTGCTCGGGAGCGGCGCGAAAACCGTCCACCTCCTCGCGGGTGAAGCGGGCAATTTCATAAAAATAAATCCCCACGCCCTCGTAAACGCCGGCCAGAAGAATGCAATTCACCTGCGCGTAAATTTCCTCGAAGCGCTTGTCCATTTCCCCCTGCGTCGGGTCACGCTTGAGCTCACGGCGAAGTTTCGGCTTATAATAGTCCCTGAATGCCTGCTTGATCCACACGTCGAATAAGTCCACTGGGTTGAAAACGGGCTGGCGGAGGCCGCGCCCGGCGCCTTTCGCCGGAACCGCCCCCCTGTCGCTTCATCGCTTAAAGCTTTATTTTTAACACAATTACTGGGGCGAGACAAATCAATTGAATCAAGGGTTTTCCCCGTTGTGCATTGGAACGACATTCATTATACTCAAGATACTCAAGCCGTCCTTTTAATGCGGTGAGCAAGACGCCATGAAACAACCCACAACCATCGGCCTCATCCAGTCGACGGGCCTTGCCAGCCCCGAGGAAAACCTGAAAGAGGCCATTCGCTCGATTCTCGAAGCCGCGGATCAAGGCGCGCAGATCATCTGCCTGCAGGAACTGTATCGCTCGCGCTACTTCTGCCAGCAGGAGGACGCCGGGCGTTTCAGCCTGGCGGAATCCATCCCCGGCCCGAGCACCGACGAATTCTGCCGGCTGGCGGCGGAGCTCGGCGTGGTGATCGTCGCCCCTTTGTTTGAAAAACGCGCGGAAGGGCTCTACCACAACACCGCCGTGGTCATCGATGTCGATGGAAAGCTTGCCGGGCGTTACCGCAAGATGCATATCCCCGACGATCCGTGTTTCTACGAAAAGTTTTATTTTACCCCCGGCGACACCGGCTTCCGGAGTTTCCCCACCCGCTTCGGCCGGGTGGGAGTTCTCATCTGCTGGGACCAATGGTTTCCCGAAGCCGCGCGCCTGACCGCCCTCAGCGGCGCCGAATTTATTTTCTACCCCACCGCCATCGGCCATCACGATGACGACCGGGTGCACGCGGAGAAGCAATACGCCGCTTGGCAGACCGTGCAGCGCGGCCACGCCATTGCCAACGGCGTGTTCGTCGCCGCCGTCAACCGCGTCGGCCGCGAAGAGTCGATGAACTTCTGGGGCCGCTCCTTCGTCTCCGATCCCTTTGGCGAAGTCATCGCCCAGGCGGGAGACCACAACCCCGAAATCCTCATCGCCCACTGCGACCGCGAACAAATCGGCGAGACCCGACGGCACTGGCCATTTCTCCGCGACCGGCGTATCGACGCCTACCCGCCCATCACCTCCCTGTTCATCGAACCGAATGACCGAATCGAATGACTGAGCGCAAGTTACCTGCCCATTTGGGCTATTTCATGCCGGCGGAGTGGGAACCTCACGCCGCCACCTGGATGTCCTGGCCGCACAACCCGGACACCTGGCCCGGGCAGGATATGAACGAGGTGGAAGCCACATATTACTTCATGGTCGGCGCTCTATCCGGCGGCGAACGCGTTCGCATTCTTTTGCCCGATACGGCCACCGCCGCCCGGGTGCGGGCCGAAGCCGCCCGGCGGGGCCTGGGCAGCGGCCGCGTCGAATGGCTCGTCCTGCCCACCAACGATGCGTGGATTCGAGATTATGGGCCGAATTTCCTCGTTCGCGAAACCCCCGCGGGACGCGAGGTGGCGTTCAACAAATGGGATTTTGATTCATGGGGCGGCAAGTACCCGCACGACAAGGACAACTGCGTCGGCGAGGTCCTCGCGGGCCGGCTTGGCCTGCCGGTGTTCCGTCCCGCCTTGGTCCTGGAGGGCGGCGCCATCGAAGTCGACGGCCAGGGCCTGTGCCTGACCACCACCACCTGCCTGCTCAATCCGAACCGAAACGGTGGCCCGTCGCGGGCGGCCATGGAGCGGACCCTCAAGGACTACCTCGGCGTAAGCCGGGTGATCTGGCTGGAAGGCGGCATCGAGGGCGACGACACCGACGGGCACATCGACAACCTGGCGCGGTTTTACGCCCCCGGCAAGGTCCTGTGCGCCTTCGACGAACAAGGCCCGGCGGTGCACGTTGAGAACTACCGCCGCCTCCAGCAAGAGGCGGATCGCGGCGGTCTCGAGGTGCGTCCCATGCCCCTCCCCGGCCCCTTCGGCCCACCCGGCGAGCCGCTTCCGGCAAGCTACCTGAACTTCTACATCGGAAACCGCGTCGTGCTGCTGCCGGTATACGGCGTGGAGGCCGATGCCGAAGCCGAGGCCCGCCTGGCCGCCGCGTTCCCCGGCAGGCGGGTCATACCGGTTCCGTCGCAAACCCTGATCTGGGGGCTGGGTTCCATCCACTGCCTCACGCAGCAGCAACCCCAGGAAACGCGCGCTTCGGCGTCAGATTTCTGAATTCAAGGATGATAGATACAGGCGGGGAAGGCAGGATCAATCTTCCACCGGCATCGAAATGGCTCGTTCAGGCTTTGGTGTCAACTCCTCCACCTCGGCCTCCAGCGCATGGATGCGCCGCCCCTGACGGTGAATTCTGGCTTTCAATTTGATGCGATCGATCCACCCCAACAGGTAGGCAAGAACGAATCCCATCCCGAACGGGATGAGGATAACGATCATGAGGGGCAGCTGAACGCTCTGGGTATGCAGGGAGAGATCGTAGTAGAACAGGTCAACCGGACCCATGTTCTTCACCGCGAACGCGGAAACTACGATCAGAAAGAGAATGGTGACGATGACTTTGATGGCTTGCATGCCTTTGAAGGCGAACCCTAAGGATGCCTTGATCCAAGGTTGACGGGGCCGCCCCGAAGGGCGGGCGTTGCCGCAAGTTTACTCGTCCTCTTCCTCTTCTTCGTCCTCATCGTCGCCGGCGTCTTCTTCATCCGCTCCGCCGGCGTCTTCTTCATCCGCTCCGCCGGCGTCTTCTTC
>CP070799.1:1613667-1639125 GCA_020343535.1 Nitrospinaceae bacterium
GGTCGCCGTCGTGGCGCACGAGCGTGTACGAGGATTTGGCCTCCACGGTGCCGCGTTCGATCTTGCCCACGGCGATGCGGCCGACGTAGTCGTTGTGATCGATGGAGGACACCAGCATCTGAAACGGTGCGGCGGGGTTGCCGCGGTGAGGCTCCACTTTTTCGACGATCAGGTCGAGCAGGGGTGTGATGTCTCTATCCTCGCCGTCGGGCGTGAGCCGCGACAGGCCCATTTTGGCCGATGTGTAAATGATGGGGAAATCGAGCTGCCGGTCGTTGGCGCCCAGGTTGGCGAATAGGTCGAACACTCGGTCCACCACCTTTTCCGGCGTGGCGCCGGGTCGGTCGATCTTGTTGATGACGACGATGGGCTCCAGGCCGAGTTCGAGGGATTTCTTCAGCACGAAGCGCGTCTGCGGCATCGGGCCTTCAACGGCATCGACCAAAAGCAGGACGCCGTTGACCATCTTGAGGATGCGTTCCACCTCGCCGCCGAAATCCGAATGGCCGGGGGTGTCGACGATGTTGATCTTGTAATCCTGATAGGTGATCGAGGCGTTCTTCGAAAAAATGGTGATGCCGCGCTCCCGTTCCAACTCATTGCTGTCCATGATGAGGGAGGCGCCTGGGTCCTTGCCCTTGTAGGTGCCGCTTTGTTTGAGCAGGCAGTCCACAAGGGTGGTCTTGCCGTGGTCAACGTGGGCGATGATGCCGATGTTCCTGATGTTTTCCTGGTTTGTCATGTAATAGGTTCCAAATTCCTCGGTGATTGATAGACCGGCCGCCGGGCGGTGCGAACTCATGCCCTGTATCATCTTAATAATTATAAAGGTACGGAAATTTTAAAAACGCACGCAGGCAGGAGCAACCTGGGGACCGGAAATTAAAACGCGCCGGGTGGAGGGGTCGAGCGTCCAATGGCGTCGGGCAAGTGCCCTTATCCATCAGCATAACAGATTTTACCGTCTGTTCCCAGCGGACTTTTTAGTTGCGTAACTCATTGAATCGTTTAACAATGGTGGTCATGGAAACGCTGCTGCGGGAATTTGAGGACCATTTGACCCTTGAAAGGCGTCATTCGCCGCACACGGTGGCCGGTTATTTGCGGGATTTGCACCTGTTCACAGCTGAATTTGGCCAGCGGCCCCCCTCCGCCATCACTGCGCGCGAGATTCGCACGTTCCTTCTGGCTCAGAGAAACCGGGGGCTCGCCACCGCTTCCATAGCGCGGGCGCTGTCGGCCATCAAATCCTTTTACCGCTTCCTGGTGGATGAAGACCGCGTGCGGCAAAACCCCGCCGAAAATCTGGAGACGCCCCGAAGCTGGCGGAAACTGCCCGACGTGCTGAGCCCCGACGAAGTGGACCGGCTGCTTGCGGCCGTCGAAGCCGAAGGGCCGCGCGGGCTGCGCGACCGGGCCATGATAGAGGTCCTTTACGCCACCGGGGTGCGGGTGGGAGAGTTGGTCGCCCTTAAAGTGCAGGATGTGGACCTGACCGTTGGCTATTTGCGCTCATTCGGCAAGGGGTCGAAGGAGCGGGTGGTGCCGCTGGGGCAGATGGCGCGGGACGCCGTCACCGAATACCTCGCGGCGGGCCGCCCCCAACTGGTTAAAAACAAATCCGTTCATGAATTATTCGTGACCCGGCGGGCAGCCGGGATGAGCCGTCAGGGGTTCTGGAAGATTCTCAAGGCCTATGTGTTCAAGGCGGGGCTCAATAAAAAGGTCTCCCCGCATACGCTCCGGCACGCGTTCGCCACCCATCTCCTGGAGCGCGGAGCCGACCTGCGATCGGTGCAGGAAATGCTGGGACACAGCGATATTTCCACCACACAGATTTACACGCACATCCTGGCCGGGAGGATGCGGGAAATCCACGCCCAATTTCATCCGCGCGCCACCTGAGCGGAGCCACATTTTTCCTTGACGGTTTTTATAAATGAAGATAACATCTGAAGCATCTGATTCCTACCCGATGAGCCCTATCTTTAGGAATTAAAAAGGGTTCCTCAACGCTCCAGGCTCCCCGAACAGATATGCGCTTTGTGGTGGACGAAATTCCCGAAGACGGCCTGAATTTCGCGGGGGAGAGTCAGAAGCAGGACTTCGCCATCGACTCGGCCGATTGCAGGCTGAGCGCGCCGGTGAAGGTCACCGGAACGCTGGAAAAGGTTGCCCGGGAGGTATTTTTTCAGGGGCGGGTGGAAACACGGCTCAAAGTCACCTGTTGCCGCTGCCTGGAACCGTTCCAGTTTTTGGTGAAAAGTGGCGTGACGGCGCATTTTGTTCCTGAAAGCAACCACGCGCAGGAGGACAGGCCGGAAATCGAACTGCACGCGGAAGACATCGACATCGAGTATTACGAAGGCGATGCTATCGACCTGGCGCAAGCGGTTCACGATCAAATATTATTGTCCCTGCCGGCGTCGTGCCTGTGCCGGGAGGATTGCCGCGGGCTGTGCCCGCATTGCGGGGCTAATTTGAACCAGGGCGATTGCGGCTGCCGGGACGAGGTGTCCGGCGATCCCCGCCTGGATATATTGAAAACATTGAAAGACAAGATCAAATAACAAGGAGGCGGCATGGCGGTACCCAAGAAAAAAACATCCAAATCCAGAACGGCCCAGCGCCGGGCGCACCACGCCTTGAGCGTGCCCGCGTATGGGGAATGTCCCCAGTGTCATGAAATGAAACAGCCCCACCATATTTGTCCGCACTGCGGTTTTTACAAGGGCAAGGAGGTCATGGAGGTGGAGGCGGTTTGAGGCTGGAAGTTTCATGCGTTCCTGGCAGGCCGGGCCTGCTATAATCTCCCTGGCCGCCCCCGGTCCTTCCGGGGCGTTTGCGGCCCATCACTACCTTGTCGACATCCCCATTGAACAGCACCCCTGGAGTTCATCACAAGATGAGAATCGCGGTTGACGCCATGGGAGGAGATCACGCCCCCGAATCCATCGTGGAAGGCGCCGTACTAGCCGCGAGGGAGCTCGAATCGGTGGAGATTGTCCTCGTTGGCATCGCCGATCTTGTCGAGGCGGAGCTCGCCAAGTTCGATGACCGCGAGCGGCTTGCCATCCGCGTCGTGCACGCCGGCGAAGTGGTGGAGATGCACGACATTCCCGCCCGGGTCCTCAGAACCAAAAAGAATTCCTCCATGAAGGTGGGCCTCGACCTGGTCAAGAAGGACGAGGCCGAGGCCTTCGTCAGCGCCGGCAACACCGGCGCGGTACTCGCGTATTCCACCGTCATCCTGAGACCCCTCAAAGGCGTCGACCGGCCGGCCATCGCCATTCAGCTGCCCACGCTCAAGGGCACCTCCATCCTGCTCGACGCGGGGGCCAACGTCGATTGCAAGACCAACCAACTGTTTCAATTCGGCATCATGGGGCACGTTTTCGCCAAGTACATTCTTGGCGAGGAGGAGCCTAGCGTCGGCCTCCTCAGCATCGGCGAGGAGGACGGCAAAGGCAACGAGGTGACCAAGGAAGTGTTCCAGATGCTGAAAAAGAGCCACATCAACTTCATCGGCAACATCGAGGGCAAGGAAGTCTTCCGCGGCAACGCCGATGTCATCGTTTGCGACGGATTCACCGGCAACGTGGCGCTCAAGATCAGTGAGAGCCTTGCCGAAATGATCGGCACCAACTTGAAACGCCTGTTTCAGAGCAGCTGGGTCAGCAAGCTGGGCTACCTGCTCCTCAAGCCGCACCTGGCGGAATTCAAGAAATCGGTGGACCATTCGGAGACTGGCGGCGCGCCACTACTCGGGGTCAACGGCGTGTGCATCATCGCCCACGGCAGTTCCTCGCCGAAATGCATAAAAAACGCCATCCGCCGCGCCTCCGAACTCATCGAAAAGAAAATCAATGAGCACATCCGCGACGACATCGTCGCCAACCTGGAGGATCAGGACCTCTGGGTGCGCAAGGGAGTGATCTGGGATCAGATCAAAAACATAGCCTTTCGAGCAGACGACGAGGAAAAAAACAACAACAACGCCGCCGGCGAATCCGAAAAATCCGCCCCCGGTCAGCCCCTGAAGACCTCCGACGACAAGCCCCAGGACAACTGAGGTGCCTTCCCGCCCATGAACGCGACAACCCGATTCTGCGCCCGCATTGTGGGCACCGGCATGTATGTTCCCGAAAAGGTGCTGACCAATGCCGACCTGGAAAAGCGGATCGACACCTCCGACGAATGGATCCGGACCCGGACCGGGATTTCCGAGAGGCGCATTGCCAGCAAGGAGGAATCGTCGTCGGTGCTCGGCTTGCACGCGGCACGCGCGGCGTTGAAGGATGCGGGCCTTGAGGCCTCGGAGGTGGACATGATCATCGTTTGCACGTCGACGCCCGATGTCCTGTTCCCCGCCACTGCCTGTTTCGTGCAGCGGGAGCTGCGCGCGAGCCGGGCGGCGGCCTACGACGTGTCCGCGGTCTGTTCCGGGTTCGTTTACGGGCTGTCCATCGCCGAACAGTATTTGAAGAGCGGGCGCTACCGGCACATCCTGGTGATCGGCGCCGAAGTCAATTCGCGCATTGTCGATTGGGACGATCGCTCGACCTGCATCCTCTTCGGCGACGGCGCGGGGGCGGTGGTGCTCCGGCGCGAGGAGGTGGCGGAGCCGGTGGGCGTGCTGTCCACGCATATTTATTCCGATGGGTCCCTTTCGGAACTCATTCACGTACCGGGAGGCATTGGCCTCAATGGGTTTTCCGGCGGCGCCATCGATCCCAAGCAATACTGTATTCACATGATGGGCAACCAGACCTTCAAGGTGGCGGTCAAACGCATGTCCGAAGTGTGCCGGGAAGCGCTGGCGTTTAACGGCATGGAAGTCGATGCCGTTTCGCTGGTCGTCCCGCACCAAGCCAACCAGAGAATCATCGATGCGGTGACCGAAAAGCTTGCGATTCCCGCCGGGAAAGTCTATGTCAATATCCATAAATACGGCAACACGTCTGCCGCGTCGATTCCCATCGCGCTTTGCGAGGCCCGCGAAGCGGGCCGCATTGGCGAGGGAGATTTGGTTCTTTTGAGCGTGGTGGGCGCGGGCCTTACCTGGGGAGCGGCGTTGCTTCGATGGTGAAAATCGCATTCATTTTTCCGGGGCAGGGCGCCCAATACGTGGGCATGGGCAGGGAGTTTTACGATGCCGTGCCCGCAGCGAGAAAATTGCACGAGGAGGCGGCCGAGGCCCTTGGCGTGGACCTTGCGCAGGTCTGTTTTGAAGGGCCCGAGGAAACCCTTAGGCTCACCAAGAACGTGCAGCCGGCGATATTGATCCACAGTATAATGGCCTTGAATCTACTCAGGGAAAATGGTATTAATTCCGTACTTGCGGCTGGGCACAGCTTGGGAGAGTATTCTGCTCTCGTGGCCGCCGGGGCGCTTCGATATCAGGATGCGGTGCGTCTCGTTCGTAAGCGGGGTGAATTCATGCAGGAGGCGGTTCCGGTCGGCGTCGGCGCCATGGCCGCCATTATCGGAATGCCGGCGGACGAAATTGCGGCGCTTTGCCGCGAGGCGTCCACCGCGGCAAGCACGGTCGAACCCGCCAACCTGAACAGCCCGGAGCAAACGGTGATCGCGGGCCATGCCGAAGCCGTGGAGAATGTCTCCCGGGCGGCCAAGGAGCGGGGCGCTAAAAAGGCTGTCCCTCTGCCTGTCAGCGCGCCGTTTCATTGTTCCCTGATGAAGCCCGCCGAATTGAAGCTCCGGGTGGAGCTCGATAAAACCGAATTTCAAAACCTGTCCTTTCCCGTCGTCACGAACACCGATGCTCAACTGAACGCCGAGGGCGCTAAAGCGCGGGAGGCGCTTTCCCGTCAGGTATGCTCTCCGGTGCGATGGGTCGAGACCATGGAGGTTCTGGTGGGAGAGGGTATCGAAGCGGTGGTGGAGCTCGGTCCGGGGCGGGTGCTTTCCGGCCTGATGCGCCGCTTCAATAAGGACATCCCCTGCTTCAATGTGGAGCATCCCGAGTCTCTGGAGAAAACCCTCACCGGTCTGAAGGAGCTTTCGGCCGCCCGCTGAAGGGAAAAATCGATGGAATTAAACGATAAAATCGCGCTTGTCACCGGTGGAGCCCAGGGCATCGGCCGCACCATCGCCGAGGAACTGGCCGCCCAGGGGGCGCATGTGGTACTTGCCGATATCAACGGCGAGGGCGCCGAGAAGAGCGCCGAGGCGATTCGCGCCCAGGGGCAAAAGGCCAGCGGCGTGCGTCTCGACGTGTCGAGCGCCGAGGACGTCCAGGGTGTGTTCGAAGGCATCGCCAAGGAACACAAGCCCGTCGATATTCTGGTCAACAATGCCGGCATCACCCGCGACGGCCTCATGGTGCGCATGAAAGAGGAAGATTGGAACCGCGTCCTGGATATCAATCTGAAGGGCACGTTCCTGTGCGCGCAGCAGGGCGCCAAACAGATGATGAAACAGAAGAAAGGGGCGATCGTCAGCATCGCCTCGATTGTCGGCGTCATGGGAAATTTTGGCCAGGCCAATTACGCCGCGTCCAAGGCCGGCGTCATTGGCCTCACGAAAACTCTGGCGCGTGAGGTGGCCTCGCGCGGCATCACCGTCAACGCCGTGGCGCCGGGTTTTATCGATACCGAGATGACCCGCGTTCTCGACGAGGGCGTGCGGCAGAAATTGATTGAGCAGATTCCCCTTTCGCGCCTGGGAGAGCCAGAGGATGTCGCGCGCGCAGTCGCTTTTCTCGTCTCCGACCGGGCCAGCTACATTACCGGTCAGGTGATTAATGTTAATGGTGGCATGTTGATGTAACCCTTTTAGGAGCACGTATATGTCCGTTGAAGAAAAAGTGAAGGAAATCATTGTCGACCAGCTGGGTGTGGATGAAAAGCAAGTTTCTCCTGAAGCCTCGTTCATGGACGACCTGGGTGCTGATTCCCTGGATACTGTCGAATTGGTGATGGCGCTGGAGGAGGAATTCGATATCGAGATTCCCGATGAGGAGGCGGAAAAAATCTCTTCGGTGCAGAATGCCATCGACTACATCAAGAGCCGCACGAACTGACCGCCGACCATGCCGGGAGTTTTGCCATGAAGAGGCGCGTGGTAGTGACAGGCCTGGGGCTGATTTCTCCGCTCGGCATAGGGCGGGAAGCCAACGAATCGGCGTTGTTCGAGGGAAAATCGGGCATCGGCCCCATCACCGTGTTCGACCCGGAGGCCTTTCCGGTGAAAATCGCCGGTGAGGTTCGGGGCTTCGATCCGGAGCGGTACATCGACCATAAAGAGGTCAAGAAGATGGACCGCTTCATCCACTACGCGGTGACCGCGAGCCGCATGGCTGTGGAGGAGTCGGGCATCGAAATCAACGAGGCCAACGCCGAGCGTGCCGGCGTGATGATCGGTGTCGGCCTGGGCGGTCTGCCCGCGATCGAGAAATACCACGATATCTACAAGCAAAAGGGGGTGCGCAAGATTTCGCCCTTTTTCATCCCCATGGTCATCTCCAACCTGGCTTCCGGTCAGGTGTCCATCCTGTACGGCACCAAGGGGCCGAATACCTGTGTAGTGACAGCCTGCGCCACCGGGACACACGCCATCGGCGATGCCGGCCGTCTCATCCAGTACGGCGACGCCGACATCATGATCGCCGGTGGCACCGAATCCACCATCACACCGCTTTCCGTCGGCGGTTTCAGCGCCGCCAAGGCACTATCCACCCGCAACGACGACCCCGAGGGCGCGAGCCGCCCGTTCGATAAGGACCGCGACGGGTTCGTCATCGGCGAGGGCGCGGGCATCGTGGTCCTGGAGGAACTGGAGCATGCGAGAAAGCGGGGCGCGAAAATCTACGGCGAACTCGCGGGGTACGCGCTCAACAGTGATGCCTATCACATCACCGCCACCGCACCCGGAGGAGAGGGCGCGGCGCGATGCATGCGCCTCGCGCTCAAAAACGGCGGCATCAATCCCGACGAGGTGGATTACATCAACGCGCACGGCACCTCCACCATGGCCGACGCCACCGAGACGCAGGCCATCAAGACCGTTTTCGGCGATCGCGCGCGAAGCATTCCCGTCAGCTCCACCAAATCGATGACCGGGCACCTTCTGGGGGCTGCCGGCGGAGTAGAGGCCATCTACACCCTCATCGCCATGGAGCGGGGCGTTGTGCCGCCCACCATCAACTATCACACGCCCGACCCCGAGTGCGACTTGGACTACGTTCCCAACGAAGCCAGGGACCACAAGGTGCGGGTGGCGTTATCGAACTCTTTCGGTTTTGGAGGCACCAACGGCGTGGTTGTCTTCAAGGAGCTCACCCTCTGACACTAGGGGCCATGCTTTCACAAAAACGCGCAGACGATCTCACCGAATTCCAGCAAGCGCTGGGTTACGCGTTCAAGAACCCGAGCCTTCTCAATAAGGCGCTCACCCATAAATCCTACGTCAACGAGAAGAAGAAAGGCGCCAGAAACAACGAGCGCCTTGAATTCCTCGGCGACTCCGTGCTCGACCTCATCGTCAGCAACTACCTGGTCAACCACTATGACGACCTGAAGGAGGGAGCGCTGTCGAAGATCCGCGCCTCGGTGGTGAATGAAACCTGCCTCGCCGGGCTTGCCCGGTCGGTGAACCTGGGGCGCTACCTGCTTCTGGGCAAGGGAGAGGAAAATTCAGGCGGCCGGGAAAAGGCCTCGCTCCTGGCCAACGCCTACGAGGCGGTGTGCGGGGCGATTTTTCGCGACAGCGATTTTAAGACCGCCAGCGCCGTGCTGCTGCCCAGCCTGAAAACTGAAATTCAGGTGCGCGCCGAGATGCGCGCCTTCCGCGATTATAAAAGCGACCTGCAAGAACTCACACAGAACAAGCTGCAAGGCATTCCCACCTACCGGGTGGCGCGGGAAATCGGTCCGGACCACGAAAAGCAGTTCGAGGTGGTGGTGCTGGTCAAGAACAAGGTGCGCGGCAAGGGCGCCGGCCGCAGCAAGAAGGAAGCCGAACAGGCCGCCGCGCGCGAGGCGCTGGCGAAAATCAACTGACACGCTCTTCCCGGCCCGCGCCGCTCGTTCAAGTAAAGGGCGGCGCCTCTATTCAGATCATCACCCCACCCAGGCGACGAGGCGATCGATGTAACCCTTGACCGTTCCCCGAATTTCCTCGGCAATTGTTTCAGGTCTCGTGGATTTCAGGTCCGCCTTGGGCTGGCCGGAGGATTTCGGAATTTTCGCAGGCGTCGCCATCACATCCGGCTTCGACGACGGGGCTTTAGCCGCGGCCAGTTGCGGCTTGAGCCCGGGCCGCGCGTTGTCTTTCAGGCGGGCGACCGTTGCAACCTCCTTCACCGGCACCGTCGGGATTTCACTGCGTTTCTTCCATTTCGCCCACTGATCCGCCAACAGGCTCCGGGTAGTTTCGGTGCTGAGGGCGGCGAGGCGGTCGTTCAGGCCGCCGAGGTGCAACCGTGTTCCCTTGCGGATGCCGTTCATGTTGCCGCCGATGAACCTGCCCCGATTGTTCAGCCAAAGCGCCACCGCTATCTGTTCGGGGTGCGCATGGCTGGGGTAAAGGCGTTTAGCCACCTTGATCAGGGTATCGCCGTGATTTACAGCGATGAATTGAGACACGTCCCGCGTTTCCGGAGGGGCCGAGGGAGCCGCCGCCAAATGAGATACTTGCCGCAATGACTTTCTCGCGGGCTCAACCGCCGGCGCGTCCGGCAATGCTTTTACCGGGCCGAGGCTTCTAAAGGAAACCATATCGCTGCCGGGGCCCGGTGGGGCTTGCTCCAGATTCTTCCGCGCCGGGTGTTCCTCGATTTCCTCTTTCGTCAGGATTTCCCTGAGACGTGTCACCTGCGCCCGGGCTTCATCGAGATAGGGGTTGTTGTCAGGAAATTCGCCAATGAACTGCAACCAGGCGGAGATTTTACTCTCCGTGGACGTTTCCTTTTGGCTGAACCGCTTTAGTTCCGCGAAGTTTTTTTCTAGCTGATGCGCCCGGCTTTCTTTTTTTTGTTTAACGAGGAGGGCTTGTTTGAGTGTGGCGATGCGGTCGCCGGCTTTTTGCAGGTGCGGGTTGTTGTCGGGGTACTTGCCGGTGAACTGCTGCCAGGCGGCGATTTTTGTTTCCAGGGGCTCTTGGCCGGTTTCGAAATTCAGGAGCGCCTGATAGGTTTTGTCGATTTCGATGGCCTGGTGCAAGGTGCGGATCTGATTGGCGGCGTCTTCCTTGCGCGGGTTTCCGCTGGGGTATTTTTCCAGGAAGGCCTGCCAGCGGGCGATTTTTTCGTTCGCGGGGCCGGGGGTGTGCTGGGATTTCACGAGCGCGGTGTAGGTGTTTTCGATTTCGCTTGTGCGCTCGATGTCGTTCAGTCTGCCGCTTGCGCGGGTGAGGTACGGGTTGTTGGCGGGGTAGAGGTCGATGAAGGCGCGCCAGAGCCGGGCTTTTTCCTCGAGGGTTTCGGCGCTTTCTTCCCTGGCCCGGGTGCGGTTGTAGGCTTTTTCGATTTTCTGCACTTTGATGCGGTCGTTGACTTTTTTCATGTCAACGGCCGTGCCGCCGTCTTCTTTCTGGGAGACGCGGACGAGGTTTCCCGCCTGGTCGAACTCGGCCACGACGTTGGCGTTTTTTTCCTGCAGGTACTGTTTGATGAAGGGCTCGCCTTCGCGGGGGTTTTTGAACGACCACAGGCCGTCGATCACGCCTTCGATCACCATGCTGTAGACGGCTTTTTCGATGGCTTCGAGCACGGCCATTTGCGGCGGTTCGTTAGTGCTCAGGCCGGCTTCGACTTCAAGGAGGTCCTTGAGCGAGACGAACTTGAAGACGCCGGTGTTGACTTCCATGGAGAAGATGGTCTTGTTGGTGAGCACGGATTTGAAGATCTCGCCGTTCTTCACGGAGATGGCGCGCAGGTAGATCGTCACTGTGTCGCGGCGGAACTCGGTGCTGCCGCCGATGCCCAGGTACCTGGCGCCGAGGCCACCGGTGAGCAGGTTGGTCTCGTAGGCGATGACGCCGCCGTCCATCATGATCGGCGCGTACAAGAGCGGCGGCAGGGGCGAGACCATTTTCTTGGCATCGTCGGTGAGGTACTGCTTGCGCGTTTGCCGGATGATCTTCCGTTCGTTCAGCAGGTTGGGCAGCGATTCGCGCTCGACGACGGAGAACCATCTGCCGCCGCCGACATCCTGCAGGGCCTTGATGAGCATGGACGTGGCGCCCTGGGTGACGGCGGTGGAGTAGGTGACCACCGGCGAGCCGGACTTGTACTGGCCGGTCTGGTCGCGGAACTTGTAGACGCCGATGACGATCTTCGTCTCGGGCTCGGGCAGGCTGGCGAGGGCCTCGTTGACCTGGGACTTGTAGCCCACCTGCGCCGGGGCCGACTTCAGCGGCTGAATCCACGCGGCGCAGCCGGTAAGGGCGAACAACGCCGCCGCCAGCATCGACACCCGGACGATTTGAGATGCCATCCAAACACCGGCGCAAGAAACGGGGCCGGTGTGTTTTCTCGGGTTCTGTCTCGGTTCAGGCAAGGTCTTTTCCTCCATGGCGTTGCGGCAGGACCGGCCGCCGGCTAGAAATTCGGAATCGTGATCACCGATGATTCGCCGGTGTCGAGGTTGATGATCGTTACCACCGTGAACGCCGGGTCGTCGGTGTTCACGCTGAATTCGCTACTGCCGATGACGACGGAGAAGCTCTCCAGCGGTTCGTCGAGGTCGCCAAAGGCGTTGTCGATGAGGTCCCGCGACAGCCGGTTGATCAGCGCCCGCTCGAGCTGGGCCTCCAGGCTGTTCGACAGGGACGACGGAATCGGCGTCGAGCTTTCGTGATCGTTCTGCGCCAGCGCCTGGTTGAGCAGGAACGCGCCGTTGAAGGGGTTGCCGCCGAAGTTGGGGTTGACCGGCTGGTAAACGATCTCGTCGGCCTGAACTCCCTGGGCGCCGAAAAAGAGACCGAGGAGGGCCCATGCAACGGCCCCTTTCAGTGTGTGTCTCATGGTGTCACTCCGTTCGTTAATAGAACTCCAGCTCCTCAGCCACGAACACGCGCTGGAGAATGTGCAGGCTGCATTTCTTGACCGCCTCGGCGGCAAGCTCGTCGATGAAATCCAGGCGCGGATTCAAGCGTCCGGCCATCACCGTCTCCTCGTCGACCATAATCTCGTAGATACTGCCGCGAAAGCTGTCCGCCCGTTCCTTGATCGTGATCGTGTACTCCATCCCCTCGAGTGTCTTCCAGCGGGTGTTGAAACTCTCGTAAAGATTGTGGCCTGCCGGCGTCATCGTCTCCTCGATCACAAGACCCGTGATCTCGAAATAACCGTTGGCGGTGGAGTCCGCTCCCGCGGTGGCGAGGAAAAGGATGAAGGTTAATAACAGCTTGGGAAGGACCAAGAAAAAGGCTTTCATCGGGCGCATTAAATAGATTTACAAATAATGTTTCCATCTTATTTAGAATTACCTTTACATCTAGGCAGATGTACATTTACAGCATTTCTTGTGAAAATTCAACCCTTAAATTGCATTTTTGCCCTTTGCGGAATTCCCCTTAATCCAGAGATTTAAAGGACTTAGGGCGATGCCTCCGATAAAGCGCGAGTTGGACTTTTAGGTATATGTTTTTATTGGGCTTATTTGGCGGATGCGATAAGAGCGAGCAGCTCGGCCGCTTGATTTATCCCGGGCTTCATTGAAAAATCGATGGGGAGGGCGGAAAAAAATCCCTTTATTTATTATTGCAAATGGCCAGCCTTGTTAAAAAAGTTCAAAAAAATGATTGGATTGAAAGTATTTTAAAGAATCTAACTTTCATTCTAATAAAGCGCGGAGAAAGGGCTCTATAGCGCCTTTTATCGGTAGGGAGACTAGGGGGCGATGGGTTTTCGGCAGAGTGAGTGGAACGCGTCGGCCGGGTGCCCATTCATTGTTGTGGCCCGGAACGATGAATGGTGAAGGGTTTCAAACGGGGCGGTCAGGGATTCGATCCATTCCTTGGAGTGATGCCTGAGCACCGCTCCATCTTCAAGTTTAAAGACGCCGTACGGGTGGTGTTTTCCGCGCGCGGCTTCGTAGCGGTGGCGGTTTCTCGCGTCGGACTGGAGTGGAAAATCCACGATGCAGGCGATGCCGCCAGGCGCCAATACGCGGTTCATTTCGCCGATTACGGCCTGTTGGGCGGTGTCTCCGGGAATGGAGGTCAACACACCGATGAGCAGAACCAAATCGAAGCTGCTGTCGGCTTGGGGCAGGGGGAGCTGGGGCTGGTGCCTGAGGTCGAGGTGGGGATGCATTTGCCGTCCACGTTGTACCATTTCCACCGAGGCATCGACGCCGACCAGGCGATGATAGCCTTCCCGCCATAATCCCTCAGCCAGGCGGCCGTAGCCACAGCCGTAGTCTAGAATGCGTGTGTTTTTAGTCATTAAAGGCTCCAAGGTCGCGAGAGGGAGGGGTAGAGTGCAGTTTTTGTCCCAAGCCACCCGGTCCCAATATTCGCTTTGCGGTTTGTCGGTTGGGGAAGAATCCACGCGGAGCCTCGAAAGGCGGTTTCAATTCAATGGTGAAGCAATTATAGCAGATGAGCGGTCCCGGAGCCTGGTCTGTGGATGGAAGGCGGTCGCCTAATTGCCCTTCCATTCCTAATTCATGCTGCCGGGGATGTGGGTTTGTAAGCGCCTGATCCAGGAGTAAAACCCGGGCGGCAAGACCTCAAGGGCGACGGTTGACTTGGTGGGGCATCTATGATATGAACGGCTTCATAACCACCTAAAATACATCTTGGGGGAGGGGGCCATGGCCGAGGGAAAAGTCAAGTGGTTCAACGAGCAAAAAGGGTATGGATTCATTGAGTCCGAGGAGGGCGAGGACGTTTTTGTCCATTTTTCCGCCATCAACATGGAGGGTTTCAAAACGCTCAAGGAAGGGCAGCCGGTGGAGTTCGAAAAGAGCATGGGCCAAAAGGGCCCACAGGCGGCGAATGTGATGCCCAAGTAAGCGTTTCGTCTTGAACCGGGTATGAAATGGCGCGATGCCGTTCCATTTCATACCCGATTCGGGCGCGCTCGTATCCCTGCGGCTTCCGCTTCGCCTGGGGGAAAACCGGCAATGTTCTGCTCCGGGTTTCTTGCGTGTCGAATGGGCCTCAGCCGCCAGCGCGTATGCGATAATAATAACCGTTCAATGGGATAGCGCTGCCACTACGCACCACACCCAGAAAGACCTTCAGTTTTTCCTCGGGGAGGTCTTTCAGCACGGTTTCGTTCAGTTCCTCCTGAGAGATCTCTTCCCAAAACGAATAATCCGCCGACCGTTCCACCGGGAACCGGGTAATGTCTTCCATTTCGATATGGTGCTTGTCGGAAACCATCATTATCCTCGCTGTTGAGATTGGACCCCGTCGCTTTCGCCCCCGCTCGCGCGTAGATTATATTAAACTTTCATCCGGCGGGGAAAATATTCTATGTGAATTTTGCCTGGCAAGGCCGTAACCGCCGAATTTTAAGGTTCCATTGCTAAGCGGCCAGGGGTTTGTTATCTTGAGGCTTCCCGACGGATGATCGAGCCGGGCCGGTGGCCCGGGGTTCTTCCTAATTCGAGGTGTTTGACTTCATGCTCCTTGCAATCGATGTGGGCAATTCGAACAATGTTATCGGGCTGTTCAGCGACGGTCGGTTGCTGACCCATTGGCGGATTCGCACGGAGTGGAATCGCACGGCGGATGAATACTGGGTCCTCATCAAGGAGTTTATTCTGCTGCACAATGTGGGTGCGGAGACCATCGACGACATCGTGGTGGCCTGTGTCGTGCCGCCGCTCGTGCCTATTCTCAAGGAGATGGCGCATAAGTATTTTTCCTGCGAGCCCCTGCTCGTCGGTCCCGGAATCAAGACCGGGATATCCATTTTGTACCGCAATCCCGCGGAAGTGGGCGCCGACCGCATCGTCAATGCGGTGGCGGCGTATGAGAAGTATGGCGGGCCCCTGGTCATCATCGATTTTGGGACCGCCACCACGTTCGACGCTGTTTCCAAAAAAGGCGAGTATCTGGGCGGCGTTATTTTTCCGGGAATTCAGATCTCCATGGAAGCGTTGTTCAAAAACACTGCCAAGCTGCCCCGGGTCGAAATGACAACGCCGAAAAACGTGATCGGCAAATCGACGGTGGAAAGCATCCAGTCAGGAGCCGTGAACGGGTTTGTTGGGATGGTGGAAAACCTGATCGGCAAGATCCGCGCGGAACTCGATCCCGGCGCGAAGGTGATCGCTACTGGCGGGGTGGTGGACTGGATCGCCGAGCAATGCCCGCAAATCGAGGTCATCGACCCCTTCCTGACGTTGGAGGGGATGCGGATCATCCACGAAAAGAACAAGGACGCGGGCTCGCTGAAGGCTTGAATTAGGGGAACCCCCGGCTCCGGGAAAGCGAGCCGGGAGCGGAGGAGAAATCGGCCCTATTTTTTAGCGGGGGCGACTTTTTCGATGAAAAGACGCACCATACGGTGGTCGTCATCAATATCCGAGATGCGGTAGCCCCGGGATTTGGCCCAGGCCTTGAATGCATCGGTAAAATTTTTCTTGCGGTCGAGGATGATTTCCAGGGCGCCGTTCTTGCTGATTTTATTGAACGCCTTTGAGGTCTGCTCAAATGCGTTGAAGAATGAAAGCCCTCGAATGTCCAGCGTTTTGAAAGTAGCCATGGGGAAAGATTCCTCCGTGAAATTTATGATCCCGATAGGGCGTATTCTACCGGCACAAAATTAAACGGCAGTTAATCGGCGATTAATTTTTTTTAATGCTTTTAAGCGCGAATTCGAGGCGAAACCCTAGTATTTTAGGAAAGAAGGCCCCTGCCCGAGGGGGCAAACGGTTTTCCTTTTTCCGCGCTGGTGAATCGGCGCGTTATTTTTCAAGGAGTTTTGTTATGGGAATCATCCGTGGTGGCGATGCAGAGTACGACGACAACACACCCACCCCCGAGGAAAAAACGAAGAAAATGGCGGAGGCTATCAGCGCCGCTCTGCAGGACGACCCGGCGACGCTCAAGCTGACTGGCAAATACCTGGGCGCCGACGAGGCGTTGATTCTCTCCCGGTCCGAGCGGCTGAAAGCCGTACGGACGCTCGACCTGAGCGACAATCAAATCCCCGATGAGGGCCTGGTCGCCCTGTTTCAATCGGAAAACCTTGCCGGTGTCACCTCGCTCAACCTGGGCATCAACTTTATCACCGGCCAGGGCGTGGAAGGCATCGCCCGGCTTGAGAACCCGGCGATGACGCACCTTCAATCGCTGACCCTGTCGGACAACCGCGTCACCGACCCGGCGGGTGCGGCACTCGCGCTCTCTTCCCATTTTCAGGAGCTTGAACGGCTCGACCTCGGCTGGAATGAAATCGGCAATGAGACGGCGTCGGCTCTCGGGCGGACCGAGACCCTGCCAAAGCTCAAACAACTGGAACTCGAACGCGGGTACATCGACACTCTGGGAGTGCGAGGCCTGATCGCAGGAAGCGTGACGGAGCGCCTCGTGGAGCTCAACCTGAGCGCGAATAAATTGAACGATGAAGCGATCGGTCTTTTGGCTGGCTGCGATCGCTGGCATTCCCTCAGGGTGCTCCGAATATCGCAGAACCAGTTCGGCGACGCAGGGGCGAAGGCCCTGGGCGACTCGACGGCGCTATCGGGGCTGACGCACCTTTACATGGGGCGAAACGCTTTTGGCGCGGAAGGCGCGCAGGCGGTGTACGAAACCAAAACCCTGACGAGCCTGAAAACACTCGTGCTCAAAGAAGGGGTGGAAACCACGCCTGGTCTGGTCAACTATTCCCGCCCCGAACTCCTGCGTCCGGAAGATCCGTGATATCCCTTTTCTTTGCCGGTTCGCGGCCCGCTTTCACCTCAATTCTTTCAGTGGAATTCTTTCAGCTTTCCAGTAAGCGCTAAAAAGCTTTTTGCATTTCAAGCTTGCTGAAGGGGTGGGGAATTTTCGCGCTTGTTGGGCGATTTTTTTTCTGGGGCGCTAAAAAACTTTCAGCGTTTCGAGTTGGGTGAGGGTGGTGGAGTTTTTTAACGCGTCCTTGGCTTCTTGGGAGCGGATGCGGTTGCCACCAAGGTGAAGGTAGGTGAGGTTCGCCAGGGTTTGCGACTCGGCGATGGCCAGGGCGCCTTCGTCGCCCACGCGGTTGTCCACCATGTTGAGCGAGGTCACTTTAGTGAGGTAAGGCGAGGCGGCTAGGGCTTTTGCGCCTTCGGCGGTGATGCCGTTGCATTCGAGGTTAAGGGTCGTGACTTTGGAGAACATGGGCGAAGCGGCGAGGATTTTTGCGCCTTCGTCGCCCAGCTTGTTCGACCCAAGGTGGAGGTAATCCACTTTGGGCAGGAGGGTGGATGCGGTGATGATTTTAAGCGCTTCCGGCCCCAGGTTGTTGTGCGTGATGATGAGCGTGGTGATATTCCTGAGCGGCTCGAACCGCGCGATCAGGGTGGCGAGTTCGATATCGTGGGTTTCGGACACCTGCCCGGTTTTGGAAAAGGCATAGCGATCCTGCAGTTTCAGGATTTTTTTGTCTTTGATGTTTTCGAAGACGATTTTTTCTTCCGGCGTCAGGGCTTTCCCCATGCCACCGTAGTTTTCGCCGTCGTTAACCAGCTCTTCCCAGCTTTTAACCTTGTTGTTCATTCTCTATTCGCCGAAGCCCTCCGGGGCCCGCTTCAATTCTCCAGGTTATGCAGGTTGGAGCAGGCGGTCTGGTGGCCGAGCTCGCAGGCTTTCTTGAAATACTTGATGGCGGCTTTCTGGCGGCCTTCCTTGTATTTGAGTGCGCCGAGGTTGAAGCAGCCCATCTCCTGATTCTGATCACAGGTCAATTTGAACAATTCAGCGGCCTTTTTCCACTCCGGGCTGTATTGCCTGCCTTTTCCCGCCGTCAGGATTCCCGCGTAGGTGCATGCGTCGAGATGGCCGGTATCGCAGGCCTTGAGATAGTATTCCAGAGCGGTTTTATTGTCCCTTTCGAGGATGCGGTACTTTTCTCCAATCCGAAAACAGGCCGAATCGTTTTTTTCTGCACAGAGCTTTTTGAGGCCCGTCATCTCTTCGTCATCTTCGGCCCAAGCCGCGCCGCTTTGCAAGGCGAACAGGCTCACGGAAATGACACAGGCTGCAATTAGTAGTTTCACGGTAAAACCCCTTTGCTCGAATGAGGTTTATAAAAGGTATTTTTCTACCGTATTTATGAAGGTGGAGTATATCATAATCCCGCCCGGGCCGGGGAATAAAGCGCGCCTGGGGGGAGGCAGGTTTCGTTTGCATGACGGGACGGATTAATTTACCCTGCACTCAGGCCCCCTCCTGGTTGGGAAGAGGCCTGGGAGCCAGGCCTCGGCGGGAGATGGGATCCAACCATGAATATCGTACTTCTGGGCTACCGTGGGACGGGCAAGTCCACGGTCGCGAAATATCTGGCCCGGAAACTTGGGCGCACCGTTTATCGGATCGACGATCTCATCGTGGAGTCGATGGGAAAGCCGATTCCGCGCATCGTCGAAGAGGACGGCTGGTCTCGGTTCCGCGAGGTCGAAGCCGAAGTGGTTCGAGAAGTCTGTTCCCGCGCCGATGGGGCGATCATCGATTGCGGCGGCGGTGTGGTGCTGAACGGTGAAAATATCGCTTGCCTTAAAAAGCGGGGCCGGGCGGTGTTGCTTACTGCGACCCTGGAGGCGCTGATGGGCCGCATTCGCAAAGACCCCAACCGCCCGCCGCTTAAGGATGGCCTCTCCTTCGAGGAGGAGCAGCGACAGATCCTCGCCGAAAGGGACGAGAAATATCGGGCGGCGGCGGACATGGTTCTGGACACCACCCAGCAGAGCCCCGGGGAAACCGCGCGCGAGATCATCCAACATTTCCGGGAAAAACACTGGCTGGACGAATGAATCCGCTCTTTGAAAGCCTGGTTGAGAACAGCCTCACTATGCTCGCCGCTGAGCCGGGTGACGAAACCGCCATGGTGCTCAGCGAAGCCGAGGTGCAGGGCGAGGGGGGGCAGGCGTGCTTCCGGCTCGATCTGGGCGACAAGCAGGTGAACCTCGAGGAAGTGGAAGACCTGCTGGCGTTCCACCGGCTGGGAAAGATCCGCGAGTTGATCCTCGATAAGAACGAATTCGGAGATGAGGGCGTGGAACGCCTCGCGGCGGCTCCGGCCCTTGAGGGCCTGACGAGCCTGTCGCTGGGGTTCAATCGGCTGACCGATCGCGCTGCCTTTGCCCTCGCGGGGTCGAAATCCTTCGGCGGGCTTAAGAAACTTTTTTTTCACAACAACGCCATGGGCCCGGAAGGGGCCGCTCGGCTGGCTGGCTCCCCGGCCCTTCCCCATTTACAAATACTCTACCTCAAGGGCAATCCCATCGGCGACAAGGGGGCGATGGCCCTTGCGGCCTCGGATTCCCTGGGCGATCTGAAGGAACTCTACCTGGACCGAACCGCAATCGGCCTCAAGGGGGTGTTGGCGCTTGGCGAAAGCGCATTGGCTCAGGGCCTCACTCTGCTCTCGCTTGGCCACAACGGCCTGAGCGATGACGCCGCGTGGGCGCTGGCCGAGTGCCCGGCGCTGGGCGGCCTGATCACGCTGGACCTTTGCGGCAACCGATTGAGCCAGGATGCCTGCGAGACGCTGCGCGAATCCGGCAACCTGAAAAGCCTGCGCGCCCTGCAGGTGGATTGGTGAGAGCCGGGGGAGAGCATGTTACCAATGCAAGCGCCCAACCGCAGCGAAATTCTCCACCACTTTGAAAGCCGGGATCGGATCATGGCCGGGGTCATTCGCCGGCACGGGCCGCTTGAGCTCAAGCGCAACCGCCGGTATTTTCTCGTGCTCTGCACCGCCATCATCTCGCAGCAGATTTCGACGCGCGCCGCCGCCACCATCACAGGTCGGTTTCACGGCCTGTTCGACGGCGGGCGGCCGACGCCCGGCCGCGTGCTCGCCGCCCGGCTGAAGGCGCTCCAGGGCGTCGGGCTGTCGCGCCAGAAAACGGTGTACCTCAAGGACCTCAGCCGTCATTTCGAGGAAAAGCTCATCCGCCCGCAACGTCTCAGGTTTATGAGCAACGATGAGGTGGTGCAAACGCTCACTGCGGTGCACGGCATCGGCCGCTGGACGGCGGAAATGTTCCTGATCTTCTCCCTCGGCAGGATGAACGTGTTGCCGGTGGACGACCTCGGCCTGCAGGCGGCGGTGCAGGCCATTTACGGCCTCGAGAGCCGGCCCGGGGTCAAGGAACTGAGGGCGATCGGGGAAAAGTGGCATCCTTTGGAGACCGTTGCCACCTGGTACGCCTGGCGGCAGCAGGACGAAACCATCATCGCTTACTAACTTCGCGTAAGGAAAGGGCACGGGCAATGAATTTTATCGACGAGAACCTCGAGCGTTACACCTTCGACCATACGGCGGACGAAGGCGAGCTTTTGGGCCGGCTGGAGCGGGAGACGTACGACACCCTGGAAATTCCACAGATGACCACCGGCCGCATCGAGGGGCGTTTTCTCAAGATGCTGGTGGAGCTGACGGGTGCCCGGCGGGTGATCGAGGTCGGCACCTTCGGCGGATACGGCAGCCTTTCCATGGCCGAAGGCCTGCCGGACGACGGCCGCCTCTTCACCTGCGACATCGACCCGGTGGCGGCGGCGTTCGCCCGCCGGTTTTTCGCCGAAAGCCCGCACGGCAGCAAGATCACCCTGCTCGAAGGCAACGCCCTGGACAGCCTGAAAACTCTCGAAGGCGTCTTCGACATGGCGTTCATCGACGCGGACAAGGAAAATTACCTCAACTACTACGAAGCCCTGTTGCCGCTGATTCGTCCTCGCGGCCTGATCGTCGCCGATAACGTGTTGTGGAGCGGACGCGTGCTCGACCCACAGGACGATGCGACCCGCGCGATTTGCCGGTTCAACGATGCCGTGGCCCGGGACGCGCGAGTGGAAGCCGTCCTGCTCACCGTGCGCGACGGCATATCCCTGATTCGAAAAAAATGAAGCCCGCAAGCGGGGGCGTTATTATTTCCCGGCGGCGTACCGTCCGGCAATTCAAATCGTTCCTATGGGAGGAGCGCTGACCATGGCGGAAACCCTCGGCAGTCTGGTGGACAAGCTTTCGATCAAACACCTCCGGCTCTGGCATCTGGAGGAGGCGCTGGAGAGGCAGTCTGATGCGGGCGAGGTGCGGCAGGCGCTGGCGGCCCGGCGCGATCTCGTGCTTCAACAATGCCAGGAACTGAGGGAGGAAATCGACGTTTTTTTTGCCGCCGCGCTGGCGGGCCGGGTAAAGATCCGCGACGAAAAGGTCAAGCTGTACGACAACCGCGGCGCGGAGCCCACCGGGCGGATCGCCAGGCTCGGCGAAGCGGTGAGCGAACTGGCGCTGCGCAACATCCGCTGCTGGCACCTTGAGGACGAGGTGCGCCGCACCGACCTGCCGGACCGGGAGATCGTCAGCCTCAAGCGCCAGATCGACGCCAACAACCAGGAGCGCAACGACCTGATGGATAAGGTGGATGAGATTCTGTGGAACGAGGCGCGCCGCCGGGCCAAATCGCCGGCGGACTAGAGCATGCCGTCGAGCAGTTCTTTTTTCTTGCGCTGGTAGTCGCGTTCGTCGATGAGCCCTTTTTCCCGGAACTGCTTGAGCGCCTTGAGCTTCTTTTCAAGAGTCGCCCGGTCGGGCGCTCCGGCGGCGGACGCCGGGTTGCGCGCGGTGGGTGTTTCCTGCGTCAAGCGGCGATCTTTCTCGGGCAGGGTGAGATCGGCGATGATCCAGTTTTCCTGCGTCTGATCTCCCAGCAGTTTGGCGGTGACCTGGTACTTCTGTCCCTTCCGGAGCAGCAACCGCCAGGGAGAACCGCGGTAACCCGGGAAAGAGCTGTTGGAAAATTCCATGCCCTGGACGGCATGAAAACGCCAGTGGAGCTTGTTGCCGCTCGCGAACACGTCGCCCTCGACGATCCCCTTCGAACTTTCCACGCTGAAGTGGACGATGTGTTTCGCGCTGGCGCGGTTGAGGGCCTTGGTCAAAAGGGCGCTGAACTCATGCATGTCGCGGGTTGAAAAAACGTAACGCTTTTTTCCCAGGAGCGAACTTTCCTCGTAGCGCAACGAGAGAAGATGATTCGTCAGCTCCTCCTCGCTGATTTTGACCGGGTGGTCGAGACGCATTTCGGCGATCTCCGACCCGGCCGAGGATTGGTTCCGGTAGATGAGGGTGAATCCCTCTTTTTCCAGTTTCCTTTCGGGGGTGGACTGGCAGGCGGAAGTTAAAAACCCCAGGACAAGAAACGGCAGCAGCCAGGCGGCCGTGGCGGGCAGGGGCCTGTGCGAGCCTATTTCAGGCACTGGGTTTCCGTGCCACCAGCGAGGCGATGCCTGCCAGACCGCTATCCACCTCGCGGTATCGGAGAATGCGATAATCTTGAAAAACCCGGAGAAGCTCATTGTATTTGAGGACCCATTCCTGCCTGAAAGAAGTGTATTTCAGGTGATCGAGGTTGAATGTTTCATAAAAGATCAACCCGCCGGGCTTAAGCGCCTGGCGAAGGCCGGGAAACAGCCCGCGGTCGAGAAAATTGAAACAGAGGATCAGGTCGAAGGCGTTTTCCTCGAACCTGTAAGCGTCCAGGTCGGCTGTTTCGGTGCGAATCGAGACCCGATGTTTCGCCGCCCGGGCCCGTGCCTTTTCAAGGCCCACCTCGGAAATATCCACTGCCAGGACATCGTACCCATGCTCCGCGGCAAACACCGCGTTTCTGCCCGCGCCCGCGGCGACATCCAGCGCCCGGCCGGCCCCGGTGAGCAGGTCCGTATTGTCGGCCAGCCACTCGCACGCCGCCTCCCCCGAATGGTCGCCGGGCATCCGGTACTTTCTGTTCCATTTTTCCTTGTCTTTCAATGACATATGTGGGGGCGGCCGGCTCAGGTCCGGCCATCATTTATATCATTTTCCGGGTTTTGAGATCAAGGGCTTAAAATTCAAATAGTTCTGATTTTTCAGGTGCAACGCTTATCTCGTGCTTGACACGGATATGCAAATTAATTACACTGCCGGTTTAGTCTTTTCATAGAAAATGGCGGCCCTAGTCTGTACGGATTAAGGCGGCCCGCCCCAAGGGCGGTTTCGGGAGTCATATAATGTTCGCAGTGGTCAAGACCGGCGGTAAGCAATACAAGGTAGCAAAAGGCGATGTCATCCAGGTGGAAAAGCTCGACCACGGCGTGGGCGAGAGTGTCACTCTGGACAAGGTTTTGTTGTTCAGCGAGGGAGATACGCACGTGCCGGGCGCTCCCTATGTGGAGAACTGCACGGTGACCTGCACGGTGACCGGCCAAGAGAAGGCGAAAAAAATTATCGTCTTCAAGAAGAAGCGCAGGAAAAATTACCGCCGCAAGAACGGCCACCGGCAGCAGCTCACGCGCCTGATGGTGACGGATATTTCTAAAAAATAAACCCAGGATCGATTCATGGCTCATAAAAAAGGACAAGGAAGCACCTCCAACGGGCGCGACAGCATAGGAAAGCGGCTTGGCGTCAAGCGTTATGCCGGGCAGGTGGTCAAAGCCGGCGAAATTCTCGTGCGGCAGCGGGGGACGCATTTTCACCCCGGCCAGAACGTGGGCCTGGGCAACGACTACACGATTTTTTCCAAGATCCCGGGCGTCGTTCGTTTCGAGCAACTCACCCGCAAGAAACAGAAGATCAGCGTCTACCCCGTGGCCTGAGCACCGGGGCGCCTCCCTCCCCACTTAACCCCGGGGCCTTGCCCAATTCAGGCCTTCGCTTACCTCCCACCAGGGGGGCTCCCCCTAGCGTTTCTCATGTTTATTGATCAAATACAAATCACGGTCCACGCCGGTGACGGCGGCGACGGCTGCTCGAGCTTTCGCCGGGAAAAATACATCCCGCTCGGCGGGCCCGATGGCGGCGACGGCGGCCGGGGCGGCGATGTGACCCTGAAGGCCGATAAAAACTTGACCACCCTCGCCGATCTGCGCTACCGGCAGGTGTATCAGGCCGAGGCCGGGCGGCCGGGGCGCGGCAAGGACATGACGGGAAAGAGCGGCAAGGAGCTTGTGATTCCCGTACCGGTGGGCACCCTGGTGCGGGAATACGAGGGCAGTGAGACGATCGTCGACCTCAAGCAGGACGGCCAGCGCTACAGGGTGGTCAAGGGGGGTGCGGGAGGGGCCGGCAACGCCCGCTTCAAATCGTCGGTGAACCGCGCTCCCAGGCGTTTCGGCAAAGGCCAAGCGGGGGAAAAAAAAGAAATATTTCTGGAGCTCAAACTGCTGGCCGATGTCGCTATCGTCGGCTTTCCCAACGCCGGCAAATCGACCCTTATCTCACGCATCTCCAACGCCCGTCCGAAAATCGCCGATTATCCCTTTTCGACGCTGGTTCCCAACCTGGGCGTGGTTTTGATGAATGATTATCGTTCTTTTGTCGCTGCCGATATTCCGGGCCTTATTGAAGGTGCGGCTTCCGGGAAAGGGCTCGGTATTCAATTTCTGAAGCACACCGAGCGCTCGCGCATTCTTGTGCACCTGCTGGATTTCTCGGTGGAGAATCCCCGCGATCCCATCGAGGATTATTACACGCTGCAAAAGGAGCTCGAAAAGTTCAGCCGGGAACTTTACCTGAAGCCGCAGATTCTGGTGGCGAGCAAGGTGGACCATGACGAGGCGCGGCTACGGTTCGCCAAGGAGGCCCCCCGGCTGCGCGAAATCGACCCCGATGTGCTCGCCATTTCGGCGATCAGCGGCGAAGGCCTGCCTGAGCTGACAAGAAAGATTCAGGCCATGCTCATGCGCGAAAAAGTGGAAGCTGGAGAATGGAACGCGTGATGGGATGAATGCGGCACCGAACCGCCTTGGTCCGCGCACGCGCGGACCCTGCTTGCGGCGAATGCCGCGGCAGGCCAAACAGGCCGCGGTGGGGAGGGTGGCGGCGAAGCTCACTGCACCAGGAAATCCTCGAATTGCACCCGCTTCACCCGGCCGCCAACGATGATGTCATTGAAGGCCGTCTTCAATTCGGTCTTCATTTTTTCTTTCACGTACAGAATGTCATTGAAGAACTTGTTCTCCAGCAAACTGTCGATGGTGTCCACCGTGGCATTCTCGAAGATCGGAAGCGCTTCCCGAACGGCTTCCGCGCTCTCCTGATCGGTCAACTCCATTACCAGGTTGAAACTCAGGACGCGAATTTCGCTGGCGCTGTAGGCCACCGGGATGATGGTGGACAAGGTGACCGCGTTCTTCCTGGGGCTGAGGGCGGCCAGAAGACCATCGGAGAGTTCGAGACCGGGCTCATTTTCCTCCGCGCCATTCTCCGGGGCGATCGCGGACAACTCTTTCACCACCTCGGGCGTGGTTTTCGTTTCCGGCGCGGCCGCTTTTACCACGGTGGCGGGGGCGGCGTCTTCCTTGTTT
>CP070799.1:1639225-1658424 GCA_020343535.1 Nitrospinaceae bacterium
CAGGTGGTTGCCGAAATCAACGTCCATGTGGTTGCCGAGGCAGAGCCTGAGGCCGAGGAAAAAACTGCCGAAGCGCCCGAAGCCGCCGAAACGCCCGAGGCCGAGGAGGGCCAGGACGCGTCCTGATCTTTAACCGAACGGTGTGCCACCATGGCCGTGACCGACATTTCGCTCAGGAAACTACCGCCTCATAACAAGGAAGCGGAGCAAAGTGTGCTCGGGGCCTGCCTGCAATCCCCCGAGGCCTTCGCCAAAGCCCTGGAAGTGCTCGGCGTGGAGGATTTCTACAAATCCGGCCACCAGAAGATCTTCCTCGCCATGCAGGACCTGTTCGACGGCGAGCAGCCCATCGACATTCTCGGCGTCGCCGACCGCCTGCGAAAGCGCGGCGAGCTGGAAAACGTCGGCGGAATGGAGTACCTCGATTTTCTCGAGGAATTCGTTCCCACCGCGCAGGCTGTCGCCCACCACGCCAAGATCGTCCGCGAAAAAAGAATTCTGCGCGACCTCATTGTCACCGCGACGGAAATCGTCACTCAGGGGTACAACGACGCTGAAGACGTCGACGAGATTCTCGATCAAGCCGAAAAATCCATCTTCCATATTTCCGAGCGCAGGACGCGGCGCAGTTTTTTCAGCATCAAGGAAATCGTCAAGGAAAACTTCACCGCCATCGAGAAGCTGTTCGACACGCCCGGCCTGGTCACCGGCGTCCCATCCGGCTTCACCGACCTCGATCACCTGACGGCGGGCTTTCAACCATCCGACCTTATTATCCTCGCCGCCCGGCCAAGCATGGGAAAGACAAGTCTGGCGCTGGACTTCGCCCGCCACGCGGCGCTGCACCAGAAAATGCCCACCGCCATTTTCAGCCTCGAAATGTCGAAGGAGCAGTTGGGCATGCGCATGCTGTGCGCCGAGGCGAGAATCAACTCCTCAAAACTGCGCACCGGCTTCATCGCCCGCAGCGACTGGCCCAAACTCACCACTGCCGCCGGCCGGTTGTCGGAAGCGCCGCTGTTCATCGACGATTCGCCCGGGCTCTCGGCGCTCGACGTGCGCGCCCGCGCCCGCCGCCTTGCCGCCGAGCACGACATCAAGCTGGTCGTCGTTGACTACCTGCAGCTCATGCACAGCCGCAGCGGGAGTGAGAGCCGGCAGCTCGAAGTCTCCGAAATATCCCGCGGCCTCAAGGCGCTGGCCAAGGAGCTCAACGTTCCCATCATCGCCCTGTCGCAGCTCAGCCGCGCGGTGGAGAGCCGCACCGATAAGCGGCCGCTGCTTTCGGACCTGCGCGAATCCGGCGCCATCGAGCAGGATGCGGACGTGGTCGCGTTCATCTACCGCGACGAAGTGTACAACCCCGAAGGGGACGATGTGGGCACGGCGGAAGTTCTCGTTCGCAAGCAGCGAAACGGACCCATCGGCGAGGTGAAGCTGAGCTTCGAGCATCAGTACACCCGTTTTCATAACCTGTCGGAAAAGTCGGACGAAGAGGTTCCTTTCTGATCCTGAGCGAGCTTGCCCGCTGAAACCGGCCCCTCGCGGAGACTCCCATGCTGTTAGTCTGCGTCCGGAAATCCCCCCTATCGCGAATTTTTTCCGTGGCCCTTTTTGTCTTGCTCGGCGCGTCCTCCTTGGCGGCGGAGCCGCTTCCGCCGCACGGCGGGATGCCCCCGGGGCCCGAGGGCCGCGCTGAGGCGTATCTCGCGGCCAGGCAGTTCGAGCAGGCCCTCCAGGCTTACCGGGGCCTGGTTGAGAAGGATCCCGAATCAAGCCGGGCCATTCGCGGCCGGGTGCGCGCGTACGAGGGCCTGGGTCGAAGGGCCGCCGCCGAGACCGATCTCAAGGAGCGGCTGAAGAGGCACCCCAGCGCCTCGGCGGTGAATTACGGCCTTGGCTACCTCTATTATCTTGAAAAAAGGGACGCGGTAGCCGAAGAGCGGTTTCAGGAGGCGGTGCGTCAGAATTCCGCCAACGCGCTTGCCTGGAATAACTGGGGGGCGTTGAAAATTCGCACAAAATCATACACGGAGGCGGTGGAAATGGTGCAGCGCGCCATCGCCCTGGATCCACATAACTCTATGTTTTATAGTAACTTATACAGGGTTTACCAGAAATTGGGGGATTCTGGCCTGTTTTTTGCAGAGTTACGAAAACACAAAGCTGCGGGAGACGAGGTTCGGGCGCGGGGTTATGGCAAGGCCTTGGCCCGCGATATCAGGCAGCAAGGGTTTCGGCTCTATGCCGAGGGGAAGACCCGGGCCGCCTTGGAAAAATTTGCCCAGGTGGTCGAAGTTTTCAAGGCGAGCGGAGATACCGGGGGCCAAGTGGCCGCGTTGTTCGGCCTGGGTCTGCTTTATGAGGAACTCGGGGACAAGGCAAAAGCCGGTGAAATATATCGTGAGGTGCTTGTGCTCAGCCCCGGTCACCTGCAGGCGCGCGAGAAAGTTGAAAAATAAGGCTTAATTCGGTAGGCAGATAATCGTCGCCTCCGGGCGGCTTTCGGACGCGGCAAATCAATCGGTTTGGGGAAAATTTAAAGTTGACAATAAAGGGGTTAAAAAGCTAGGATTTAGCTGATTTTCTGGACCCTTTTCAAAAGGCGGAGGAGAGAGGGTGAATAACGAAGAATATACGATCGTAGTCTTTCCAGGTTCAGCAAGCAGCCCCAAGAAATTTTCGATTTCCGATAAAATTATCCGGAGGGGGATGATTGCCCTGCTGGTCCTGTTCGTTTTGTTCGTGGGAACTACCGCGTACGTGGTGGACGACTATTTTGACCTCAGGGAAGACGCGGTGGACGTGGCCCAGCTCAAACGCGAGGCCAAGATTCAGAAGGTCAAGGTGGATCAGTTTTCCCAGACGCTCAAGAATTTCGAGTCCGAGCTTGCACGCCTGGAGCGGTTCGAGAACAAACTCCGCGTCATCACCTCACTGGAAGACTCGCCAAAATCCGTCGACAAGAATTTCGGCGTGGGCGGCCCGTACGGCCTGAGCACCCACAGCCTCAACTCCGCCCTGGAGAAGGAGTCCGCCGCCATGATGGACGGCCTCATGGGCGACCTTGGTCATCTGAAAAACCAGGTCAAGATCCAGAGCATCAGCTTTCAGGAACTGGACGACTATTTCAAGGGCCAGAAATCCCTTCTCTCGTCCACCCCGTCAATCTGGCCAACCCGCGGTTGGGTCACCTCCAAATTCGGCCTGCGAACATCCCCTTTCACCGGTCTCCGGGAAAAGCACGACGGTTATGACATCGGCGCGCGCCACGGTTCCGATGTTCGCGCCACCGCCGATGGCCGCGTGGTGGTGCAGGGCCGCGAAACCGGCTACGGCAACATGGTCGAAATCGATCACGGCTACGGCATCCGCACCCGCTACGGCCACAATTCCAAAAACCTCGTCAAAGTGGGTGAGCGGGTCAAGCGCGGACAGGTGATCGCGCAGGTCGGCAACACCGGCCGGAGCACCGGGCCGCACCTGCATTATGAGGTCCTTCTGAACGGCGTGCCCGTTAATCCGAAAAACTACATTCTGGAAGACTAGCCTCCGGTATTTTACCGATCGGGGTCTCCCTCCCGGCCGAGGCCTGTGGTATACTGTTTTTCAGCTCGGCTTGCCTTATCCTGCCGGGAAAAGCGCTTTCTTCCGACGGCGCGGCCTGAAACGAATATCCATCGCTAGATAGAAAGAGTTCAATCCCTTAAAAGAGGGTTCCCCAGCCGGCCTCCAGTCAACCGGAAGAGCCGGGGCCCCCGGGGCCGGGTTTTCGCCTCTTCCTTTCAGCCCCGAAATTCATCAAGGAATAAGATCCCGCCATGGTGCTTAGCCTAATCAAGAAATTCGTCGGCACGCAGAACGACCGCGAGCTTAAGAAAATCCAGACCCTTGTAGATCAGATCAATGCCCTGGAGCCGGAAATAAAGGCTCAGAGCGACAGCCAGCTCAGGGATAAGGCCGGGGAGTTCAAGGCAAGGCTCGCCGAGGGCGCCACGCTTGACGATATCCTGATCGAGGCGTTCGCCGTCGTGCGCGAGGCCGGGGTCCGGACGCTTAAAATGCGTCATTTCGACGTGCAGCTTGTCGGCGGCGTGGTCCTGCATCAGGGCAAGATCGCCGAAATGAAAACCGGCGAAGGCAAGACGCTGGTGGCGACCCTGCCGGTTTACCTCAACGCCTTGGCGGGCAAAGGCGTGCACGTGGTGACCGTCAACGATTACCTTGCCCGGCGCGACAGCGAGTGGATGGGGCAGATCTACAAGTTTCTCGGCCTGAGCGTCGGCATGATCTACCACGACATGCCGGAGGACGAGCGCAAGAGGGCCTACGAGGCCGATGTTACGTACGGGACCAACAACGAATTCGGTTTCGATTACCTGCGCGACAACATGAAGTTTTCCGAGGAGCAGTTCGTCCAGCGCGAACTCAACTTCGCCATCGTCGATGAGGTGGACAGCATCCTGATCGACGAATCGCGGACGCCGCTCATCATCTCCGGCCCGGCCGAGGAATCCACCGAAAAATACTACGAAGTCAACAAGGTCGTTCAGCGCCTCAAGAAGGATGAGCATTACCAGGTCGACGAAAAAAGCAAGACCTCCGCCCTCACCGAGGAAGGGGTGCTGGAGCTTGAGCGGCTGCTGAACGTGGATAACTTGTACGACCCCAAGAACATCGAGGTCCTGCACTGCGCCCACCAGGGATTGAAAGCGCACGCCGTTTTCAAGAATGAGGTCGATTATGTGGTGAAGGACGGCAAGGTGGTCATCATCGACGAATTCACCGGGCGCATGATGACGGGCCGCCGCTATTCCGACGGCCTGCATCAGGCGCTGGAGGCCAAGGAAGGCGTCACTATCGAAAACGAAAACCAGACCCTCGCCAGCATCACGTTCCAGAATTATTTCCGCATGTACGGCAAACTCGGCGGCATGACCGGCACCGCCGACACCGAGGCGGAAGAATTCCAGTCGATTTACGGCTTGAGCGTCGTGGTCATACCCACCAACAAGCCAATGATCCGCGAGGATCATCCGGACGTGATCTACCGGACGGAAGCGGAAAAATTCGACGCCGTGGTCGGGGAGATCCGCGAACTCAACGCCCTCGGGCGTCCGGTTCTGGTGGGCACCATCTCCATCGATCGATCCGAAAAGCTGAGCCGCCACCTGAAAAAATGCGGCATCGCGCACAATGTCCTGAACGCCAAGCACCATGAAAGAGAAGCCGAGATCATCGCCTTGGCCGGGCAAAAGGGAGCGGTGACCATCGCCACCAACATGGCGGGCCGGGGCACCGACATCGTTCTCGGAGAGGGAGTGCCCAAGCTCGGCGGCTTGCACATCCTGGGCACCGAACGGCATGAGAGCCGGCGCATCGACAACCAGCTGCGTGGCCGCTCTGGCCGTCAGGGAGACATGGGGTCGTCGCGGTTCTACCTGTCTCTCGAGGACGACCTGCTGCGGATTTTCGGGTCCGATAAAATCTCCGGCCTGATGGCGCGCCTGGGGATGGAAAACGGCCAGCCCATCGAACACGCGATGGTCAGCAAGGCGGTGGCCAACGCGCAGCGCAAGGTCGAGGCGCACAATTTTGACATCCGCAAGCACCTGCTCGAATACGACGACGTGATGAACAAGCAGCGGGAGGTGTTCTACGCTCTCCGGCGAGATATCATCACCGGGGAGAACCAGAAGGAGATTTTGCTGGACATGGCCGATGAGGTCATCGGCGGCATCGTCGACCAAGTGGCGCCGGAAAAAATGTACCCTGAGGAGTGGGATATCGAAAACCTCGATTTCCTGCTGACGGACCAGTTTTCCATCGGCGCCCGGAAGATCAACGATCAGGAAATCGAAATCCATGGCCGAAAGCGGCTTTCGCTGCAGGATTGCAACGCGGAAAAGTTGCACGATGCGATTCTCGATGTGGCCATCGCCGAATACGAGGAAAAAATCCAAGGCGTCGATCCAGGCTGGATGCGCTTTCAGGAACGGAGGGTCATGCTCCAGGTGGTCGATACCTTATGGAAGGATCATTTGCTGGGAATGGATCATATGAAGGAGGGCATCGGCCTCAGGGGCTACGCCCAAAAGAACCCGCTCACCGAGTATAAAAAGGAAGGGTTCGATATGTTCCGGGCCATGATGGACCGCATCAAGCAGGAGGTTTCCCAGTTTCTGTTCAAGGTGAAGATCGATATTTCCCCGCAGGAGCCCGTGGAGGAAGCCCCGGCCCCCGCGCCGACACGCGTGGTGGAACACCGCGGCGACGGTGAGGGCGGCGCCCAAGCCGTCAAGACGGTGAAGCGTCAGGAAGAGAAAGTGGGGAGAAACGACCCTTGCCCCTGCGGCAGCGGAAAGAAATACAAGAAATGCCACGGCGCCTGAGGGCGCCTAGGTCCTTCTAGAGGTGTTCCAGGTTCTCCTGGCACTCGATGCACAGGCTGGTGAGCGGCAGGATTTGCAATCGCTTCATGGTGATGCGCTTGCCGCAGGATTCACACATGCCGTAGCGGCCTTCCCTTATTTTATACAGCGCATCTTCGATGAGTTTGAGCTCGTTCCTGTCGCGGCTGGAGAGCTGAAAGATCATTTCCCGGCCTTCCAGGCTTGACGCGAGGTCGATCTCGTTAGAGAAATTGAGCTCGCCGATGGTCCTTTCCTGGGCTCGGAACGATTGTATCATCGACATGAGTTCATCCCGCTCCTTGAGCAGCCGGTCGCGGATTTTGAGGATAGCGGGTTCCAGAACCACCGGCTTTTTCGGGACGGCCGTTTCCACCGCGGGGGCCGTGGCGGTTTCGTCCGCAGTGGTGTCCTTCACCTTGGGCTTGGATGCCTTCGCCTTTTTCGAGGCGGCTTTCTTCTTGGCAGGCGCGTCTTTTTTTACGGTTTTTTTCACTTTTTTGGTGGATACTTTTTTGCGGGCGGCTGTTTTCTTCCTGGGGGCGGACTTTTTCTTTGGCGCAGTCTTTTTCGCGGTGGTTTTCGTTTTGCCGGAAGCTGCCTTTTTCTTCAGGGAGCTTTTTTTGGACGCAGCCTTTTTCGCGGAGGTTTTCTTTTTCGTGGTTGTTTTCTTTTTGGTCACCCCAAGGTCTCCTGGTTTAATTTTTTAGGACTCGGGTGCATCTGAGGACCATTCGAGCAAAACCGCCTCAAATCCTCATCGAACAAGATCGTGCCTGTATTCCTCCCACGCCGTTCCAGAAAAATTGCCTAGAGAATGAACCTGCAAATTTTGCCCAGGCCGGAACCCAGAAAATAGGGAGCGCGGCGAGTGATCAATGCTAAGTGTTGCAGTGTAAAAAAACGGGGAATTCTATCACCACATATTGGAAAGTACAACATTTTATTTCAAAATCTTCGACAATCGGATATCCGGCTTGTGGGGGCCGGCGTCTGTGTGTGGAGTGCCGACTTGTGGACCGGGGCCGGCGGCCGCCCGCCCGTGTCAGGCTTCATAGTCGACCACAACGGACTTGGAGCAAAGCGCGCGCATTGTCTCAACCACCGGCAGGTGGTGCTCGTGGCCGGCATAGGTTTCGAGGCCTTCCCGGTCGTCGAAATGCGTGGTGAGTACGATATCGAAACTGCGCTCGGAACCCTTGAAATCCACACCCACTTCCAGGTGGCGAAGGGTTTCGACGCGTCCCATGAGGCCGGTCAGGGCCTTCACGGCGCGCTCCCGGTTGGCGGGCGTGTTCTCAGCCAGTTTGAACATCACGATATGTTTGACCATGGTTGCCTCCTGATTGCCGCCCGGGGGGCGAGGTTGCGGTTTTTTTCGAGCGAGGATAGCATGTCCCTCCGGTATTTGCCATTGGGCGGGAGGGGGGCCGGTTGATTTTGCCGGCCCTGGAAACGTAAAATAGGTCATTGCAAGTTCGCGGCGCTGATTTTGGAGGTTGTGGCATGTCCTGGTGGTTGGGAGCGGGGATGGGGTTTCTTCGCGGCGGGCCGGTTGGAGCTTTGATCGGTGGCGCGGTGCAGCACTGGTTCACCAAGAAATACCTGAAAAATGCTCCGCCCGGCCTGCCCGGGGTCTGCGATACCGGCCGTTACGTGACTTGCCTGGTGGCGGTATTGACTCATACCGCGGCCGCCGGTGGGCGGCTTTCACCGCCGCAGAAAGAGGTGATCCGGCGGTTCCTCCAACGCAATTTCCATTTTGGCGGCGAGGAGCTTGGGTTTGCCGCTGAGGTGATGGCCAAGACTGAAAAAATAAATCCCGCGCTTGCGCAGCTTGTGGCCGAGTACAGAAAATCCTGTGGCGGGCAATACACGCTTCTGCTGCTCGCGCTGGCTTACCAGATGGTGCTCGCCGAAGGGGGCGAAGCCGGCCCGCGAATCGAGGAATCGCTGCGCCGGCTGGCCCGACTGCTCGATGTGTCGTACGAGGCGCACGATGGCTTGCGGAAAAAATACGGATTGCCCCCGCTGGTGACGCCGTTCAGCGTGCTCGGGGTTCCAGTGAGCGCCGACAACGAAACCATTCGCCGCGCCTACCGGCAACAGGCGGGGCAGTGGCACCCCGATCGTGTCGCCCACTTGGGAACGGATCACGCGGGCGAAGCGCACAAAAGGTTTCTGGAAATTCAGGCGGCCTACAGCGAACTGAAGGAAATACGCAATCTATAGCAGCGGGCCAGGCGGCGCACCGTGGTGGAAACTCCGGCCGGCGGCATGCGGGATCTTTGGGGAGGGGAGGGTCAGGCGTCTTTCGGCGGCGGGCCATTTTCTCCGCCGGGTGGTTCCTCCGGCGGCAGAAGACGGACGATGATGGATTGGATCTTGCGCTTGCTGGCTTCCTTGATCGTCAGCCGGTAGCCGTTCACCACCACCTGCTCCCCGGGCTGCGGAATCTTTTCGAAGCGGTCGATGGCCAGGCCCGCCAGGGTTTCATAATCCCCGCTCGGTAAATTGAGCTTCAGCGTTTCGTTGATGGCGTTGATCTCCATGTCCGCCTCGATCAGGTAGCCGCCGTCTGAATAATCCTCGTAGCGCTTCTCCGGCTTGTCGTACTCGTCTTCTATTTCACCGACAATCTCCTCCAACAGGTCCTCGATGGTCACGATGCCGGTGCAGCCGCCGTATTCATCGACGACGATGGCCATGTGCAGGCCGCGCTGCTGCAATTCCTTCAGCAAGTCGTCGGTTTTCTTGTTCGGCGGAACATAATAGGCCGGCCGGATCAGAGTGGAAACCGGGGTGTCGTCCACCGGCTGGTTGAGCAGGTCGAACGTGTTGACGATGCCGATCAGGTTGTACATGTTTTCGTGGTAAACGGGCAGCCTGGAGAACCCCGAATCGTTGGCGACCTCGTGCAGTTCCCTCAAGGTGATGGTGTCGGGAATGGCGGTCATTTGCACCAGCGGCACCATGCATTGCTCCACCGGAATTTCACCGAAATTGAATATCTTGTGAATCAGTGTGCGCTCGGTGGCGCCGAGGTCGATGGCCTGGGCTTCAAGGCTCAGGATGTTGCGGATCTGTTCCCGGCTCATGGTGCTGAATTTGTCCTCCGCCATATGGGTGACGCTGGCGGTGAAATACCGTGACAGCCGGGTGAATAGATGGATAAGTGGGTTTGCGATCTTGCAGAACCCGTTCAGCGGGTGAACGAGATAGGGCATGATGATGTTCGGGCGATGGTGGATGACCATCTTGGGTACGATTTCACCGCCGAACAGGATCAGCGGGGTGATGATGATGCCGGCAAGCCATTCCCCGGTGTCTCCCAGATGGAACACCATGTAGGCGGTGAAGATCGCCGTGGTGGAGACCATGGCGAGATTGGTGCCGAGCGAGGTGGCGGCGAACAGGCGCTCGGGGGTATCCAGTAGCTTGAGCACCGCTTTGGCTGCCCGGTCGCCCTGATCGGCCTTTTGCTGCATGCGCAGGCGGTTGATGGAAATCAGCCCGATTTCCGACCCGGAGAAAAAAGCCTCCAACGCGATGCCGAGGAACATCAGGGCCAATGTGGTGGAAAGGAGCATCAGAGGGCCGTATTTTTGCGGGCCTCGTCCGCCGCTTGGGGCGAAGGACCGCCGTTGACCAGGGAGAGGTGCAGGTTGAGAATGCGCGGTCCCTTCATTTTTTCAACGCGAAACTTGAACTTGTCGAAGGTGACCGCTTCGCCCGAGCGGGGCACGCGGCCGAGCAGCGCGAACACCAGGCCGCCTAGGGTGTCGTGTTCGTTTTCCGGTAATTGGCTGGAGAAATGCTCGTTGAACTCGTGTAGCGCGAACGCGGCGGAGACCTTATAGTTGTTTTCGTCGATCTGCACCAGCGGGCTTTCGTCGAGGCGCATTTCGCTGTCGATCTCACCCACCAGTTCCTCGAGCACGTCTTCCAGGGTCACTAGGCCGCACACGCTGCCGTATTCGTCCAGGGCGATGGCGAGGTGCTGTTTCTTGCGCCGGAACTCCTGCAGCAGCACTTTGATCTTTTTCGATTTCGGCACGGTGAAGACCGGATGCAGGATGTTCTTGATGTGAACGTTTTCGCGCGGCAGGAGCTTCATCCGGTTCAAATCCTTGGTCAGGAGAATCCCCGCGATCGTTTCGTCGCTTGGGTCGTACACAGGCACCCGGGAATAAAAATTTTCCACGATGCGGGGCAGGATGTCGTCGAGGCTGTCCTTGATGCTGACGGTGAACATGTCGATCTTGGGGGTCATGATGTCGGCCACCGTCGTTTCTCCGAATTCGAAGACGTTGTGGATCATCCTTCTTTCTTCCGAGTCGATGACGCCCTCTCCCTCGCCCATTTGCACCATGACGCGGAACTCCTCGTCGGTGATGGACGATTTGTCGCGGGCGCTGATGCCGATGCCGAGCAGCGAGATGAACTGTTCCGCGAGGCTCGTCAGCAGGCGCTGCGGCGGCTGGACGATTTTGGAGAACAACCTAAGCGGATAACTGGCGGCCAGCGCGTAGGTTTCCGCATAGCGGAGAGAAAGGCTCTTGGGGATGATTTCGCCGAATAGGAGCAGGAAAAACGTGGCCACGCCGATGGCGATGCCGATGCCGGTGCTGCCGAAAATCTTGATGGCCAGGGAGGTCGCGACTACCGAGGTGGCGATGTTGACCAACTCATTGCCGATGTAGATGGTGATGAGAAGCTCGCGCGGTTTTTCCAGCAGGGCTTGAACCAAATGGCCGGAGCGGCCGTGCCGCTCTTTCATTTCTGAAAGCTGCAGGGGGCTGAGCGAAAAAAACGCGGCTTCGCAGGCGGAGAATAAACCCGAAAAGAGCAGAAGAACAGCGAACAGGATTGTTCTGGACAGTAATGAGTCGTCCAAAATGTTTAAGAGACCTCCAGGAAAGCCAGCGCCCGCGCCTCCACCGGCCCGAAACGATATGGCCGGGCGGGGGACAGTTTTATATTTTGGACCCTCCGGAGTGTTTGGGGCTCGCCGGCTTAAAATGGTCGTAACCCAAGGCTCGGGGGAGGGGCTCCAGACGGCCACTGCTCCTCAGAAGCGAAACCTGGCCGCCGTTTGCGGTGACCTCTCCAATCGGTGTCGCAAGCGCGTTGGCTTTTTGAAACTGTCTGGTTATTTTTTTAACATCAACGGGGGCCAAAGTAAATAATAATTCATAGTCTTCTCCGCCGGAAAGGCTGAAAGATAAGGGGTTCAGCCGATTGGCGGCGCAAATGCGCCGAAGCGCCGTTGAATGGGGCAGGGCGTCCTCCCAGAGGCGGGCGCCGAGGCCACCGCTCTCCAGCAGGTGCGACAAGTCTTGCACCAGGCCGTCGCTGATGTCGATCATCGCTCCGACCCGGGCACGCGAACGGGCCAGCAGCGCGGCTTCGCGGACGCGGGCTGTGGGGGCCTGATGCCGGCGGCAGAGAAAATTTTTGTGCTTCGTCCCGCCCTGCAGGGGTTGCCGGCGCTTGCCGAGCAGTGCCAGGCCGAGTGCCGCGTCTCCAAGACTGCCTGTGACCATCAGCGTGTCGCCGGGCCGCGCCCCGGCGCGGGTGAAGTAGCGGCTTTTCCGGACTTCGCCGACCAGTGTCACGTTGATGAACAGGTGCCGAGGCGAAGCAACGGTGTCACCGCCGGCCAGTTCGATGCCGTAATCTGCCGAGGCCTTCTCGAAGCCTTTCATCATCCCGTCGATGAACTTGAGCGGCGTGGATGCCGGCAGACCGAGCGAGACGAGGGCGACGAGAGGCACTCCGCCCATGGCAGCGATATCACTGACGTTGACCGCGATGGCTTTTTCCCCGAGTCGCTCGGGAGGCGTGGTATCGGTGCGGAAATGCACCGTTTCCACCAGCGCGTCGGTGGAGGCGACCTGATGCCAGCCGAGCCGGGGACTGTATACGGCGGCGTCGTCGCCGATGCCCAGGCGCACGCGGCGCGAGCGGTGCTTGAGGCGGCTTTGGAAGCGCGCGATCAAACCGAATTCTCCCAGTTTTTCAAAATCGGACATGCGTCGGGTCCAATAAAAAGTTGCTGGAGCGCGCCGCTTTTCGGTGCGGCGCGCAAGGCACCATTGTATCCTAGCAGGGCCTTGTTTTCACGTTCCGCTGACGGTGTCGCTAGTGGGGGCCGGCGCGAGGCGGACCCAGGTCAACTCGTGCTTATTGTAATAAAGGTGCAGCACTTGGCCTCCAGGCAGATCGGCGAAGCGGTTGGCGATGGCGTAATTCGCGCCGTCCTGGAATTTGAGGGTGCAGATGAAGTTTTCGCACATTCCGGATTCGAGCCAACCCACGACCCAGTCGAACAATTTTTCCGGATAGCAGATCACGTCCGACAGCAGCCAGTGCACCACCGGCTCGCGGCCGGCGAGGGTTTCCGGCTTGAGGGAAAAGATGTCGCCCTTTTGGAAGGACACGCCGGGCAGCGACATCACCTTCGGGGCCAGCGGCGCGCGGTCGACCGAGAGCACGCGCGCGCCAAGCGCCGCCGCTGCCCACGCCCAGCCACCAGGGCTTCCGCCCGCATCGAGGCAGAACTCGCCCGGCCGCGGGTGACGCTGGAAACGCGTCCACGTTTCCCAGAGCTTGAGATACGCCCGGCTGGGCGGGCCCTCCCGATCTTCGACGAAGTTCACCGTGCCGTTCGGAAACGGACTTGTGCAGCGGGCCGAGGCGAGCAGGGTGTGGGCATCAAGAAGCGTCCAACTGCCAAGGGGCGATGCCGGAAGCGGCGCGGGGAAAAATAGCGGGCGCGCCGAAACGTGGGGCAACTGCTCCTGAATGAGGGCCGCGCGCCGGTGCAGGTGGAAGGAATACAGCCACCAGTTTCTTTGCAGGGCTTTCAATTTGCGGGCCGCGTCGCTGATCGATTGAACAGGAATTTTTTTCGGAGCCAGCCACACGTTTTCGGCCCAGTGCGCTTTCTGGGCGGCCAGCGGGCTGAGCACCAGGCGGCCATGAACGGCGGTTTCCCCGTTCAACTCCTGCACCAGGGGATGCACGAGTCCTTCGGGTGCGAGGTAGGCTGTGACGATATCGATCGGCATTGTTTCCCGAAGGGTGAGCGCGGATTGCGCGCCTAAAAATATGGATTCGTTTCGGCGAATAGCGCCTCCGAGGTCAAGAGGATTCCATTATATGCGAGGAAGGGGGGCAAGTGGGCCGATGCCGATCACTTATTTGCATCGCCGGAAGCAGGCGGACCGGGGGCCGTCTTCTCGGATCGGTTAATTCAGTTGAATGTTGCCCGCGGGGTCCATGGTGAAAATGTTGCTGCTTGCCTGGTGCTGGCCCTGCGCGCCCCAGTTGAGTTCCTGCGCCCCGGTATTGGGAATGGTCAGGGTGACACTGGCCGACGCCGTGAACCCGTAGGAGTTCTGTTGCGCGATGGTGATGGAACAGGCGTTTGCGCTGTTGGTGTCTGTCCAGTAGGCCTTGCAGGCCAGAAACAGGTTGTGCAGGTTGGCTTTCGCGTCGGCATCGTACGAGCGCTGCTTGTACACCGCGAATTGCGGCAGGGCGATGGCGGCGAGAATGCCGATGATGGCGATGACGATGAGAATTTCGATGAGGGTGAACCCGCGCGCATTGTTCATGCGAGTTTTTTTTCGTTCAAAAGGGACAGGCATACGAATGAATCCTTCAAAAGGTCCGGCGGCGGTGATTGTTGTAGCTTCACGGTAGCAGGTGCAGGTCACGGGATTGTCAAGCCGGTGTCACAGCAATGAAAAATCCCCTGCCGGAAGGCGCCGTGGGGAAAGCCGTCTCTTTGATGTTTGGAAGTCCAGGCTGGGCGGGATCATCGCCTGCGCACCGGCCGGGGGGCCGGGCGCACGCGGCGGAAATTAAAAAAGGGGAGGGGGGGAATCCGTGGATCAATCTATCTTTAGCAGGTTCTGGGTGAGCGAATCGATGTCGAATTTCTTGTCGATTTTAATGGTGATCTTGTCGTCGATGACCATGCCGGATTTTTTAAACTCCTCCAGGCCCAGGGTCAGCTCCACATGCTCCTCGGATTCGGGCAGCCAGATGGTCACGCTGCGGAATTGATCGGCCTTGTTGGGCGGCGAGGTGATTTCGGTGATTTCTCCATCCAGGGTGATCATGGTCTATAGCCTTTCGTTGGGTAAGGTGAAGAGCGAAAAAATAGGGCGGCGGCGCGCGGGCGGGGCGCCTTTTCCTGATGGAACTCCGGCCCGAGGTGAACGAAGGGGTTACAAGATTGCAGATGATCGCGGCTGTATCCGGGCATGGCGGCAGTATGGAATCCGGTGGATGCATGCGTGGAGGCATTCCACCTTATGGCTGATACGGATAAAGATGGTTGCCGAAAGAGAGAGGATTCTTTTTTTCGGGAACGGCGGGGTATTCTCCGGTTGGCCGCCGGGCGGGGCGGCCCGCGGTTATTCCAGGTTCTGCACCAGCCAGATGTGCGGGCGTTCCTCGCCGATGAGAAACCAGACAATGGCGTTGATGTTGAAATGAATGAGCCAGGCCGCTCCTTCGCCCTTCTGGCAGATTTTTTCCTGGTAGCGGTCGGTGATTACCGAGAGCTTGTCGCAGGTGGTGGTGGTCCAGTAATAATGGCCGCGTCCGTCATCGAAGACAGGGTTGATCCAGGCCTTCTTGCCGCTGGCGTTGACGACGCGCTCCTTGTAAACGAGGGTCTTGAGCTCTGGGAGCGTTGGCAGCCGCCAGCCAGTGCGGCCCGCCTCCTCAGCGCTTTCGGCGGCGATCAGCGCATCCTTCAGTTTGCTTTTCTTGAGGATGCCCTTTTTAATCCAGAGGAGTTTATTGACGGTGTCGGTGACCGTTCCGTCGCCGTTATCGATGAAGTTTGCCGGCGGCAGATCTTCGAGGGTGGTCGTGGAAACCTTCTTGCATTCGACCAGAAGGGGACCGGCATTGGGGCATTTGTTCAGAATGTCAAAATGACCCATGGTGCTCATCATTTCGCAAACCTGTTCCTTGGTGCATTCGGCGTGCACGGGAAGAGCGCCCGCGAACAACAACGCAAGGGTGAGAGCGGCGATCCGCATTGGTGACCTCCTCCGAAAAGCATGAAAATTGACGATAAAAACCGGCCCAGGACAAGATTCGCCATGTGGTTCGGGGCCGGAATTAAGCCTCAGAATACATTATTTCACGGAGGAGTGAAACCCCTTATCAGCCGGGTGCTTGCGGGGCTTTTCCCGAATTCAGGAGAAGGCCTGCTGATCCAATGCAATCAATGCGTTGAGGCTGGTTTGCTGGATGAAATGTTCGGTTCCGGCGATGCGGTTCGCCGACTTGTCGGGGTTGATGTTGATGACGGCTCCGCCTGCCTGCATCAGTTGGAAGGCGATGTGATCGTTGGTGGGCACCGCTCCCGAACTGCCGATCAGAATCGCCAGGTCCACGGAGCGTTGAAGGAACACCTCGAAATTGCGCTCCTGCTCCGGGTGCCCGGTGTACTCGCCGTCGCCAAACATCAGGATGTGAGGGCGCGCGATGGCGCGGCAATTCGGGCAGGTGGGAAAGTTCGAGGCTTTCATCGTCTGCGTGTCGAGATGGCACAACGGCACGCCCGGTTCCTCCCAATAGCGGGGCGTGCAGGCGTCGAGGCATTGCAGCCGCCACATCGATCCGTGCACTTCGAGGATGCGGTCGGTCGGGCAGCCGGAGCGCAGGTGAAGGCCGTCGGTGTTGGTGGTGTGGATGAACGACTCGTCGAAGCATTCGGCCATCCAGCGGTTGAGAATGTGGTAGCCCTCGTGCGGCTGGTTTTCGCTGGCGTTCCTGCGCCGCCATTCGTAGAACGCCCAGGCGTGCGGAAGCACGTTGCGGAACGCCCAGGGGCTGGCGAGGTCCTGCGCCTCCAGGTTTTTTTTTCTGAATGGCGGAAAGTTGCGCCAGTAGCCGTCCTTGTCGCGGAAGGTGGGAATGTTGGAGTCGGCGCTCATTCCGGCACTGGTCAGCAGCAGGACGCGGCGGGCGTCCCTGAGCAGCGCGGCGGCGCGGGTTAACGGGTCAGATCTTGCCATCCCATTCCCCGAAAAAGCGTTCAAGAAACTGTTCCATGAAGCGGTGCCGCTCAAGCGCCACGGCCTTTGCGGCGGGGGTGTTCATGCGGTCCTTGAGCAGCAGGAGTTTCTCATAGAAGTGGTTTATCGAGTGGCCGCGGCTGTTCTTGTAGGATTCGAAGTCGCCATGCATCACCGGCGGCTCGTCGGGGTGATAGATCAGCCGGTTCTTGGCACCGCCATAGGCGAAAGCGCGCGCGATGCCCTGCGCGCCGATGGCGTCGAGGCGGTCGGCGTCCTGCACGACGCGGCCTTCCAACGTGCGCATGGGCGTGGCGATGCCTGCGCCCTTGTACGACAGGCCGGCGATGATCTCAAGCACATGCGCGGCGGTGGCGGCGTCCACGTCCTGAGAATCGAGAAACGCGCGCACCTTGGCCGCGCCTTTGGCCTCGTCGCCGTCGTGGAATTTCCAGTCGGCGATGTCGTGCAACAGCGCTGCGAGCTCCACCACCGTGCGGTCCGCCCCTTCGGCCTCGGCAATGCGGAGAGCCATCTTCCACACGCGATGGATGTGCCACCAGTCGTGTCCGGAACCGTCGCCTGCAAGCTCGGCCTCGACGTAAGCGCGGGTATTTTCTATCAGCGTCTGAGGGGTATGCATGGTTGCCCGCTGCAAATGAAAGAGGTATTCTTTTCTACATGAAACGCGGCGCATTATCCAGCCTAATTCCTGCTGGAGACCCTTCCGGCAAACCCACCGCGCTGCACCGCCTGCAGCCGCGAACCAAGGTGCTTGCCACACTGGCGCTGCTCGCCTTCACCGCCTGGGCTCCGGGCCGCGCGATGCTGCTTCCCGCCGCCGCCGTGACCCTCAGCCTGCACCTGGCGGGAGTGTCGCCGCTCGATGCGCTTCGGCGCCTGAAAAAATTTTTCTGGTTTCTGTTCGCCGTGGCGCTGTTTCCGGCGCTGTTCGCTCCCGGCCCGGAGCTCTCGAACCCGTTGGGCGGGACGCTTCCCGTCAGCGCCGAGGGGCTGGAGGCCGGTCTTTATTCGGCCCTGCGCATGGCGGTCATGTTTCTCGGCTCGTGGCTCCTGATGCGCACGACGCCGCCGGAAGAGCTGGTGACCCTCGCCGACCGGGCGGCCGCACGGTCCCCTTGGTGCAAGGAGGGGCTTGGAGATTTTTTCCGCACCGGCCTCATTGCCTTTCAGATGCTCACCCCCCTCTGCCAGGAGGCTGACCGCCTGCTCCACCGTGAAACAGAGAAGCGGTCGATGAGGCCTCACCGGTTGGGGGGCAAGGCGCGGCTTGCCGCCGGCCTTTTGGCGCCACTGGTGGTCCTGGTTTTCAAGGAACCCGAACGTTTTCTCGCCGCCGAGGCCGCGGGGGAGGGCGGTCGCGAGTGCGCCGCTCCCCCGGGGGAGAGAAAGTAGATGGACAGGCGGCAGGCGCTCGCGGGCATCGATGCGGCGTTCGGCAACATTCCCCGGCCCGCGCCCTTGCTGATGAACCCCGACCACTGCTCTGAATGCGCCGAGCACGAGGAAACCCTGCAAGCGGTGACAAGAGACACCATCAGCATGAAGGAGGTGGGGAGCCCGGCGTGGGACCCTCTCTGCCACGTCACCGCCGAAACGTTCCAGTACTTCATGCCCGGCCTCGCCCGTCTCGCCCTGGGCGCGGGCGAGGACTACTACCTCGATTCGTTTTTGTTTCACCTCGAATACCGGCAGGTGGATGCCTTCAGCCCGCCGCAGTGCAAGGCCGTCCTCGACCTCCTGTGGCACGCCTACGAGGCCCTGGGGCGGGAGATCGACAGCACCCCCTGGGGCGACTGCGACTTAAGCCGCGTCATCGACAAGCTCGAACAGCGGTTGAAAGATGCGGGAGCCGCCCATGAGTGACCGGCGCTTAAAACGATGTTCAAATTGAGCTGACTTAAAACGGCCGCAATTATTTAAACGATGCGGCGTTCGCCTTGCGCTGGCCGGTGGTTAAAACAATTTGCGGATCTATAACTCGCTGGTGAGTGGAAGGGAAACGGTGCAGGCCGGGGCCGCCTATATCCAGCTGACGGCTTTCACGGATGCACCCACCATCTCAAGGACAATCGGCGTGAAGCGGCAAGACAGGTCCTCTTGATCGCGTGTATCGCGTTCGGGTTGTTTTATTTGAAGGCCCCGGCGGCATGGTTTAATGCAAGCCGAAAATTCCAGGATAAACCGTCGGCGGGCGGGGGCCTCCCCGGTGCGGCTTAGGGGCGCCGGTGTAGGCCGCATTCCTTGTGTTCCGGATTCTCCCACCACCAGCGCCCGGCGCGAATGTCCTCGCCGGGTTCGATGGGCCGGGTGCAGGGCGCGCAGCCGATGCTCGGGTAGTTTTTCGCGTGCAGCGGGTTCACGGGAACCTTGTGCAGGGCGATGTAGTCTTTCACCTGCTGCTCGCTCCAGTCCGCGATGGGGTTGATCTTCACCATCGGCGGGTGGTCGGCGTCTTCGGCCACTTTGGGCACATCGGTTCGCGTCACGCTCTGCTCGCGGCGCAGGCCCGTCACCCAGGCGTTGAGAGGTCCGAGAGCGCGGCCGAGCGGTTCAACCTTGCGGATGCGGCAGCATTCCTTGCGGTTGTCGATGCTTTCGCGGAACGAGTAGAGGCCTTTTTGCCGGAGCAAAGTTTCGACGGCCTGCCGGTCGGGAAAGTACGTGACGATTTCAAGGCCGTATTTCGTGCGCACGCGTTCCATGGTCTGGTAGGTTT
>CP070799.1:1658524-1681527 GCA_020343535.1 Nitrospinaceae bacterium
GGCTTAGTGATGTAATGCTTCACACCGGCGCGAATGGCTTCGGTGATTTTGTCGTTCTGTCCCTCGGACGTGGTCATCAGGAAGGGAATATCCTTGCAGGCGGGCCGGGCCTGCAACGCCTGGTAAAATTCGAGACCGTCCATCCCCGGCATGTAGCGGTCGGAAATGATCAAATCGAAGGTCTGGGCCTCAAGAAGCGCGAATGCCCTCTGCGGGTCCTGCGCATGCGCGATATTCCGATGGCCGATTTCCTTCAGATAGTGGCACAGCATCGTCATCGAATCGTTGTCGTCTTTTACGGCCAGGATCCGGATGTCGGAATTCATGCGCGTTCCTTTTGTGGGTGGAAAGGGATATGGCGGCGCCAAAAAACTGCTATCATTTTATCCGGGCCTGGCGGATCTGGCAATAACGTCCTGCCGGGCGCGGGCGTTCCGCGGGATAGGGAGCGGTTAATAAAGACGTGGCGGGCCTTCACAGGCCTGGGAGGCGGCGGTGCCGAATCGGAAAAACATTCTCATCATTCTTCCCAGGAGCCAGCACAGCGAGGAGGAACTGCAAGCGGTGCGCAAGGCGGTGGACGACGCCGGCGCGCGCTGGGTGGCGCTGTCCAAGTCCGGCCGGGAATCGGCGGGGACGAGCGGTGGCCGCTTTTCGCCCACGGGGATGATCGTCGATTGGGACAAGCAACCGGGTTTCGCCGGAAAGTATGACGCGGTGGTTCTGGTTGGCGGCCGGGGCGCGAGGAAATCTCTCTGGGAAGATCCCATCGTGCCGCAAATCCTGACCGATCACCACCGGGCGGGAAAATGGATCGCCGCCTGCGGGCTTGCCGTGGCAGTGCTGGCGCGCGCGGGCTTTCTCGCCGGGGAGGCGTCGGGCCCCGTGGACGATCCGGATTTCCTGGCGGAGATGGAGCGGGCGCAAGTGGCCCTGGCGGCGGAACCGGTGACTCGTGCGGGGAACGTGCTGACCGGCCGGGGCGGAGATCGGGCGGAGGATTTTGGCCGGGCTCTTTATCGCGCCTTGTCGGGTGAGGTGAGTGGAGGCGCGCCCAGCTGATCGCCCGCGGTATCGGAGGCGCGAATCCGGCCTGCCGGGCGTCTGTGAGAAAAAACGCGCTTCCCGGCCCCTGAAAATTGACAGATGACGGCGAATAGCCTAAATTGGGCGGGAATCCACAAAGCGCAACGTAGCGGGCGAGGAAGCACCGGCATCGTGCCGCCAGCCCAGGTGATGCTTGTATGAAAAAAATAGCTTTTTGTTTTCTGCTCCTGTTTTTGACAGTGTCTCCCGTGTTGGCGTTTATTGTCGGTGGAAGCAATTTCGGTTCCTTCATCTACCCCGAGCATGCCTGCGGCCTCAAGCCCATCCTGCCTTCCAAGCCGTTCGCTTTCTCGTCGCAGCAGGAGATCGACGACTACAACAATAAAATCAAGGTCTACAACAAGGCGATCAAGGTATACTCCAAGTGCATCAACGAATACCTCGATAATGCCAACCGCGACATGCAGCGCATCCGCGAGAAAGCCAAGGACGCGGTGGACGATATGAACCGTACCTACTGAAGCCTGGTGTTTTTTTATTCGACTTCGCTCTCCCTCCGCTTGGCCAGCGCCTCCCGCAGGCTGATATAGCCGAAGATCACCGCCCAGCCGATGGCGATGTGAATCAGGCTGGTGACAAAGTCCCCGTCGAGCGCACCGATAAGCACCCAGAAGATGGACCCGACGACCCAGAAAATGGTGAAGATTGCTCGCAGCCCCCGGTTGCCATTTGGTTTCATGGCCGAATTCCACGGTCCCGGCTGCCGGCGAGGCTCCGGGGAAGACGTTTATTCGCGTGGCAAGGCGGATCAGCGGTCATAAGGCCTATTTCCCGCTGGCGGTGAAGGGTTCCACAGCGTTTGACAGCCGGACGAACGCCCGCAGGATATCCGTCGCCGTGATGATACCCACGAGCTTGTCCTTGTGTACCACGGGCAGAGCGCCGATTTTCCTTTTGGCCATGATCCCCGCGGCGTCGGCGGCCCTTTGCTCGGGTTCGATGGTGACGGGCTTCCGCCGGAGCAGGGTCCGCACCTTGCGGGAGGAGATGACGAAACTGGTGCCGTCCGGTTTTTCTATGGTTTTCTTCGGGACTCCCAGAACTTTTTTCAGGTCCCGATCTGACACGATGCCCACCAGGCGGCCCTTTTCCACCACTGGAACGTGGCGAATGTTTTCGAAGTTGAAGAGGAAGAACACTCTGTCCACCTTGTCGTCGGGGGTCACGGTCAGCACATCCCTGGTCATCAGATCCTTGACTTTCATTCCATCCTCCTCCCGCGAAGTGTTTTAAATCATGCGGATTATAGCAGGAGTCCGCCGCTATGCCGACCCGGATTGGGCCGCCGCACCGGGATTTTTCGCGCGGGGCCGCAAAAAAATTGACAAAAAATCCCCATCCGGATAAATTATAAGAGTGAGGATATAAATTAATTGATTTAAAATCAATTAATTATGAGTTCTTCTTCAGGCCCGCCCGGAATTCGGGGCCGCGAGCCTCGGCGGGCCTGGGTGGAGATGTTCTCACCGGGCCGTCTCCTGCAAACCGGCGGGTTCATTCGTGACTCCGCCAATTGGGCTACCCGGCCGCATGGTCAGGAAAGGAGGGTGCATGGATAAATGGGAATACCGGATGGTGGTGCTTGATCTCAGTTTCAATGCCTTGGAGGGGCCGGGGTCCATTGCGCAGAACGAATCGGAACTCAATCTTTACGGCCGCGACGGCTGGGAGGTCGTTTCGGTGATCCCACATGTTGCCTCAACGAAGCCCCAGGCCACGGTAATTCTTAAACGCCCTCATAGAGACCCCATACGCAAAATCGTCCGCGAGGAGGAGAAGTCCATCCCCGGGTTGTAGCCGCCTCTTTCGAGCTCGATTTGGCCGGCGCTCCTCACCCCGCCCCCTCCCTTCCGGCCTGTTGCGCCCCGCGGGCCACCCAGCTTGCCCGCCCTTCGAACGCTCTAAACAACCTATTGAAATTTAAGGTTTTATTCTGCCCGCGCTGGCACCTGTTTTTTTTATTCCAGGCTGTAAAATTTTTATACCATTCCCCGAAAAAAGTGGTAAAAAGAATTGCTTATGGCTCGGCACGAACCGGCTCTCACTCAAGGGCTGGTCCGATCGGGCTAAAAAAACTTTTAAGACCGTTCTTGGGGGTGCTGGGAAAATGCGCCGGATTATCATTTAAGTTGTGAACACCAAATGGGTATGGCTGTATTTTTCAGGGCAGGTCAGATGGCCCGATTCCGTAGTTCAACCAGATGTTATTTTTAGGAGTGCAGCATTATGAAACGCCATTCGGGCAGAATTGCCAGCTTGTTTGTAATTTTGTTTTTCGGTGTTTTTGTCTCCAGTGTGTTTGCGGCTATCGAAACGGGAAGCAATGATGAGACGGGTATCTCCATCGTCGCCACCGGTCAGGCAGCCATGGATGAAGGCCAGCTCCTTCTGGCCGACCTTTCAGTTCAGCAGGACATGACGGTCTTCTCCGATCCCAAGGATGATGATGAGGAGGAGGATGATGAAGACGAGGATGATAAAGAAAAATAATTTTCTTTTCATTGATTCTCGACGTGTTTGAGTTTTGTATGATGGGACTCTGACCTGCCCCGATACTAATTCGATTCAATCCACGCAGATAGCTTTGCCGCCCAGGGCTCCTTTACGGAATCCTGGGTTTTTTTCATCCCGCGCCTTTCCCGCGCATTGTCTTCCATATTTCTTACCCTGGCACGGCCTGTATGCGAGAAAGGCCCCTGCACGATTTTAAAAGGCGGAGAACCTGACCGGCGAGGGGAAAACATCCTTGCCGGGGCGGGACAGCAACCTGATGCATGCAAGCGATAAGCCGCTCCTGCGCGTCGAAGAGGCATGATTTGTGGCAGAATTTATTTGCTGAAAATAGCAGGCAGGGCCTTGCGAAATGGTTTTTAAGGGCACAAATTAAAAATCATACGACCTGGCTGGGGGTTTGAAACGTTAACTTTTTACCAGAGCGTCCATTTATCAGTTCCTAGGAAGTGAGGGAGGGCAATCCCACCTCATCGGCCCCTTGTGGCTGGTGGGCGCTCTGGTATCCTTTTTCCATTCACTTGCCTATTGGCCGTAATCGTCGACTCCAGGTTTTAAAAGCTAAGCTCCTTTACCGTAAAGGGTTGATGGGCCTCATGGCGATTTCATCCCTCGATGATTTCTTCCGCGCGGTTTTGCTTTTGTCCGCGCCGGGGTCCGCCGTTGGCAATTCTGGTGTAAATGCCTATATTTTAAACACACTTGAGAAGCCGTCCGCGGGTTGCTGGCTTCTCGAAATTCGAATCGTTGTGAGCCCCGGCGGGAGAGCCAGGTCCGTCGGCGGGATCAGGATGATATCAACACCCAAACCCCGAGGGTGTGTATACAAGACGGGTCCACGAATGAACCTTTAGGAGAGTCGACGATGAGAAAATTGCTGGTTCCATTGATGGTGGTGTTTGCGATGGCGCTCCTGGTGAGCGCATGCGATAAAAAAGAAAGCGCCAAAACAGAAAAAGCCGTGGAGCAGGAAGATATGAAAGCCGTGCCCGAAGCGGAAGAAGAGGCAGAGGAAGCCCCCGGGCAAGAGGCCGAAGAAGAGGGTGAAGAAAGTGCCGAAGAAGCGACTGAAGAGGGGGCCGAAGAAGCGGCTGAACAATCGGGAGCCAAGCCCATGGACCTGGGGCAAATGGCCGGCGGCGGAGCTCTTCTTGCTGATGAAGGCGAGGCCGGTGCCGCGGAGAACAGCGAAGGCGTCGCCCATTTCAAGGAGGGGCATTGGGATGTGGCCGAAAAGCATTTCCACGCAGCGATTGCGGCGAATGAAAATCTCGCCGAAGCCCACTACAACCTGGCGCTTGCCCTCGACAAGCTCGGCAACCACGGCGATGCGACCGCGCATTTCGGCAAAGCTCTTGAGCTTGCTCCGGACAATGTAAAAATCAGCGAGTCCGACATCCTGAAAAAGCACCTGGGTGGTTGAGCCGTTGGCGGAAAAGGGTGCCCGGAAATTCTGAACGGAAGGAGAGGCGAGGGGCGATGGGCGTCCCTCGCCCCATTCCATCGGGGTGCCGAAATAGGCGAAAATAGAATTGCCGGAGGGGTTGGAGTTCGATATATTGTTGCATGTAATTGTCGTTCCTAAACTCAACCTGGGAGCAAATTTATATGAAAATCGTGAAATCTGTTCAAGCCGGATGTCTTGCGCTTTTGATGGGTTTCGTCTTCGGTTCGGTGGCGTCCGCGAATTTTCTTTCGGTGGACGCCGACGGTGCGGCCGGCTCACAGCCGCTGCTTTTGGCCGACAAGGGCAAGAGCGGTGAAACCGTAAAGGGGGAAGGCATGGGCAAAGGCAAGGGAACTGAAATGGGCAAGGGCGAGGGAATGGATAAGGCCAAAGGCGAAGGCAGCGGTGGCGATAATGGGCATGGCAAGGATGAGAAGGAAGGCAATGGCGATTCGCATGGCAAGAAAGGCCATTGAGGCCTGAAAAGTTCCAGCAACGGCGGCCCCGGAGGAATCCCTTCCGGGACCATTTTTAGGTTTCGGCGCTTCGGCCATGGGGCGCCGCTGGAGGCGGAATTCAGGCGCCCCCACCTCCTGATACGAATGGGAATGAAACCGTCAAGCAACATCCTGCGCCGGGTCGTTCAGCGGGATCCCACAGGCTGCGGTATCGCCTGCGCCGCCGCCATTTCCGGCCTCTCCTACGAGCGTGTGCGCACCCGGGCCGCGATTCTTGGGATTCAAGTGCGCGACCCGCAACTGTGGTCGAGCACGCAACCTATGCGCATTCTGCTCGCGCACCTCAACATTCCCACCTCACCGCGCGAGATGCCGTTTGGGGATTGGTGTTCGCTTCCCGACCGTGCGCTTCTCGCCATCAAATGGCATCTTGAACAAGGAGTTCCCCACTGGCACTGGACGGTGTTCGTCCGCGAGGGGGGCGAAGCCTATGTGCTTGATCCCAATAAATCTCTCAAAAGCCGCCGCCGTACCGATTTCGGCCGCATGCGCCCCAAGTGGTTCATCGAAATATTTCCCTGAGACCTTGACCGCCACAGCGTCCACCCCTTGGGAGAGAGGTACCTTCGTTCCAGGGCAATCAATCCCGCCCGACGGGCATGCGGAGACCGAATCGTGAAAGGTCGTGGCGTGCATGGTATGATTTGCGTGAATTGGATTCTTTTCTCCCAATGATTCCGGGCAGGGAAATTTGAAAATATTATTGGCCACCGGTTTTGCCCTCACCGCCTTCGCCGCCAATTCGGTGCTCTGCCGCCTGGCTCTTGGTGGGGATCGCATCGACGCGGCGAGCTTCACCGCTATTCGCCTTGTCTCCGGAATCGTGATGCTGCTTGCGATTCTTAGCTTTTCCGGCGCGGCGAAGCGCCCCCACGCGGGGGGCTCCTGGATGGCGGCGGCCATGCTGTCGGGGTACGCCGTGTTCTTCTCGTACGCCTACAGGATACTGGATACTGGCACCGGGGCCTTGCTCCTGTTCGCTGCGGTGCAACTGACGATGATCTTTTCGGCCCTGGCGGCGGGTGAGCGCCTTCACGGCGTCGAGGGGTTGGGCGTGGTCCTGGCTTTCACGGGCCTTGTCGCCCTGGTGTATCCCACCGTTCGCACGCCTTCTTTCATCGGTTTTATTCAGATGACCGCCGCGGGCATCGCCTGGGGCCTGTACACTCTGGTTGGGCGCGATTCGCAATCGCCGCTGGCCGATACGGCGGGCAATTTCCTACGTACCTGGCCCATCGTTCTTGGTCTCCTTCTGTTTGCGGGGGCGGGCGGAAAATTCAGCCAGGAGGGGGTGGGGCTGGCGGTGTTGTCCGGCGCGGTTGCCTCCGGCATCGGCTACGCGGTCTGGTATCTGGCCTTGCCCGGGCTGGGTACCACACAGGCGGCGGTGGTGCAGCTTTTCGTTCCCGTTCTTGCGGCTTTGGGCGGTGTGGTGTTTGTGGGCGAGATGCTGACTCCGCGCCTCGTATTCTCCGCCGGCCTGATTTTGGGCGGCATCGTCCTCGTGGTTCTGGGGAGAAGGAGCCCGGAAAAATCATAGCGTGATAACCTGTGACAACTCCCCTCCTTAATTCAAGGTGGGGCGGCGGGCTTCGCGGGGTCCCGCTTTCGTGCCTTCCAGCGCTTGCCTTTCCAGGATTCCTTTAAAGTTGGCCTCAAGCCTGCCCCCCGCACAAGGTTGCCGGTTAAAATTTAAGTCGAGGTTTGGGGCGAGGTTTAAAAGGGATGAACAAGCCCGCATGAAGGTTGAGGAGAATACGGCCTGCGGCCCCACGGATTGCAACGGTGGCCCTAGTTGCGTGGACGGGTGGGGATCATCCGCGGCCGGGAACCTAGTGGTCCCGGCCCGCGGATAACACTGTGGTTTTGTTTATTTGCCGACTTTGCCAAGCGGGATCATCAGATGGGCGTATGGTGTGCCGCCCCACATGATCCACGGGCCGCCGTTCTTGTGATCCGTCGGGTAACTGGAAAAAGTGGCCACATCGGGGACGAGGATCATGAGATGGGGGCCGAGACCCGTCACCCAGTCGTCGTCGGAAGTGGGCTTGGTGGCAAACGGGTCCGAATTGCTGACCGGAGTGTCGCCTTGCAGCATGTAGGCCACTCCCACCTGCGTGTACGAAGGATTCTTTTTGCTTTTATACGCCGTCAAAAAATTCATCCATGCATCGTTTACGCACCAGGGGTCATTGCCCGGCGTGTCGCGGTCGGGCAGGCAGGTCCAGCCGTTGCTGCCTTTTCTGAGGACTTTGTCGTTCCAGTCCATGATGGTGGCTTTCGATGCGAGGGATGAAAACGCGGCGCTTTCCGCACTTTTGATCGGATCCTCTCCTGCGAGTGCGGCCATGGGCGACATCAAGATAAATAATGCGGCGATGCCAACTAATTTTTTCATAGTACCTCCCTCTTTTAATATAAGTTCCTGGGGCTTCAAGGCCGACTGCCGAATGAGCCTGTGAAGGGCAGGCTCATAGGAGGAGAGCCTTGCCTCAATGAGTCCAATCTTAACATAATTTATTAAAAATTGAATTCTTTGGCGGCTTGAACGGAGATGAATCTGGCCCGCGCAGGCGATGGTTAAAGTGGGGGCGTGTTTCCCGGCCCGCCGTGCGCCTGGATTTCTGGGTTTTGCGCTTGCGGCCCACCGGGGCTTTAATATATTTAAATCATGGATATAATTTAGATTCTTCCGAGTCTGAGCTTTTGGTTTCGCTAGCAGGGGCTGGCTCCGGCGGACGGCTGTTTTGTATCTTGAGAGCAAACGAATTATAATAATCCCCGTAGCGGTTTGGCCTTCATTTTCTATGACCTGCCCTCATTAATAGTGGTTTGAAATGGCTAATAATGGTTTGTTCGGGGCCATGGCCTGATGCATTTTCGTGGGCTGGCCCCTGAGGGTCAGTGCGAATCCGTCCCCTTGTCTGAAAATAAATTTTTCATGGAGCGATGACATGAACCGAATCGTGGTGGTTGGCGGGGTGCTGGTTATTCTTGCCGTTGTTGCGTTCTTCATCCTGTTTGCTCAGCTTGGGCCGATCATCACCCGGGTGGTCGAGCATATGGGGTCTGAAATGACAAGAGCACCGGTTACGCTTGACAAGACGGAAATATCTGCCACTTCAGGGGTGGGGGCCATGCACGGGTTGAAGGTGGGAAACCCGGTGAACTTTGAATCCGAGAGCGCCCTGAAATTCAGCCGGGTAAAACTGGTCGTCGATCCCGCAACCCTGACCCAGCCTACGGTGGTGATCAAGGAGGTGCTCATCGCCGCTCCCGAGGTCACTTACGAATTCGGTGGGGGAAACAGCAACATCGACGTCCTCCGGAAGAATGTCGAGACCTATGTGAGATCCGCCGGCGGGTCCGGAGAGGATAGCGGCGGGGAGAGGGGCGGCAAAAAGTTTATCATCGAAAAGCTCTCCATCCGAGACGGTAAAATCAATATCAGCGCTACGTTGCTGAAAGGCAATGCCATGACCGTGACTCTTCCGAATATCGAACTCAAGGATATCGGTAAATCCACCGGCGGCGCCACTGCTGGGGAAGTGGCGAGGCAATTGTTTTCCGCTCTCAATGCGGGCGTCAACCGGGCGGTCGGCGGCCTGGATCTCGCTGGCGTGGAGGGCGTCATGAAAGAGGCGGTATCGGATGTTCAAAAGCAACTGGAAGAGGGGGACGGGGGTTCCGTGAAATCCTTGGAAGACGCTGGAGAGAAGGTTGGAGAGGCGATGAAGGGCCTGTTCGGTCAATAGGGCCGATGCGGTTTGGCCTGGTGGGGTGAAGGGTGCGGGGCGGAGCGATCGCGCCGTATGCCCGCGGGAAGGGAAATAGAGAGGAAGGAAGAGGCGAACTTCTGGAGGCCGGATCAACCCGGTAGGGTCGATATATCCCCAAAAGCTGGCCTCTTCCCCCCATCTCCGGAGGAGGAGACAGTCTTTAGTGTATAGAGGGACGCATTAAAAAATGATTAACGGGTTGTTAAAAGCGATTCATTAAAACATTTTCAGAGAAGGGGAAGCGGGGAGGGTGGAAGGGGGCAAGCGGTTCTCAGTGGGTGGCCATATTTTCAATGAAGAATTGAACCAGAAATAATAACAGGCCGAACCCGAGGATGAACAAGATGCGCTCAGCGCCGAATAAGATGACCGTCAGCACCATGGTCATGGCAATGGATTCCAGGGACAGTTCGTGATACCAACCCATTTGTATCATGACCACGGCATAGCCTAGGATGGCCAGTGCGGGTATAAGGAGTTTTTTCATAGCCACTTATTCTGGCATTTCCCGGGGGCGGTTTCAACAGATTGGAAGTGGGATCTAAATCACTAAATCCCAAAATAGGTAAACCCGGGAGAGGGGCCTGGCCGGCTGCGGGGGCGTTCATCATGTCCGCGATTTTTGAATTTCAGGGTGTTCCGCGCCGGTGACCCCGGCGGTCAGCGTGAAGCGCATGGCTTCCTCCATGCTCATGTCGATGGGGCGCACCAGGCTGCGGGGCACCAAAACCGCGTAACCGCCGATCATATAGCTTAGGGGCAGGTAGACCAGAACATGATCGTTCTCCTGAAAGCCAGAGGGAAGGTGTTTGGGAACCGCCTGCGTGACGAAGCCGACCACCTGCATTTGAGTGCCGCCAACCGTGACCGCCACCACCTGCTCGAAACCCTTTTGGCCGGTGGGGGAAAAATAAACGAAGAAGTCGCGGGTGGCGCGGTATACGGATTTGATGATTGGCATGTGATACAAGAGTTTTTCCCCCTTGGCGAATACCCGTTGCATCACGTAGGTGCTCATGAGCAGGCCGACGGTAAAAACCACGACGATACCGGCCAGCAAACCCATTCCCGGCCAATAAAGGTTTTCCGGCAGTACACCGCGGATAAGGCCACCCAAAGCCGATTCGGCCGTCACCGCCATCCAGTATGTTAAATACAAGGAGAGAACCGCCGGCAGAAGGGTGACCAGTCCGGCAATAATGCTTTTGCTGAAAAATCTGAGCATTGGGGTACCTCCGTCTTTTGAGAAATTAGAAACGAATTATAACGAAAAGCGCCGCGCGGTGATAGGGCGCGAATGGGCGGAAACCCGGGTCGGCGCTCCTTGGATGGGGTGTTTCGAGAGCCTCACCGCGTTTTCGATGGCTGAAAAAATGGTCCTCGAAAAATGCCGCGATTTGATAAACTGATGTCGGGCGGCAGCCTGGTCCCCCCTCAGCGTTAAGGGCGGGTGGCGCCCGGGATGCGGCGTTTACCCAGCCGTGAACCTGCCGGGAGCAGGTGCGCGCGGGCATTCCACGATTAATTTTGAGATCGCGGGGAAGATCAGGGGCACTGCTGGAGCCTGAAGATGGATTATATCCGGAAATACCTGGGGCCGGGGGCGATGGTGGTGCTGGCGGTCACCTTGATACTGTTCGCCGCGGCGCTTTTCGCTAAGGGGCTCACCCATGACCTTCTCCTAGAGGCGGCGGTGTTTCTGGTCTCGGTGAAATTGATCATCATGACCTATAGAAATAGCAAAGGGGTCGAGGCCATTCAGGCCAAGCTGGAACGGATCCTCAGCGAGGAAGAGCACCTGGAGAAGGTTCTGGATGAAATTAAAAATCCGCTGGTCAAAAAACAAGCGGCGGGAGAAAATACAGAATCTCCGGGGTGACCCGCCACTTCGCCTGTTTCTCCGCTATCGTGAAGAGACGGCGGGGTGAATCGTTCCCGTGCGGGCCCGCCTGGAATTTTATTTTACGAGTTGTTTAATAAGGGAATAATTGCCATGGCTCATGTGCAAGCCGAATCACGTCTGAAGTCCAGTGCGGAAGAAAAATTTCAGCAGAAGCTGCGTGAGATCATCCAGGGAACCTCCCCGATCATCGGCGAATATTATTTTCAATCGCTGGTCAAACAGGTCTCGGAGGCCCTGCAATTTCGCTACGCGATGATCGGAAAAATCGCCTCGGCAAAACATATTCAGACGGTCGCCTTTGCCATTGACGGCCAAATCCAAAAAAATGTGACTTACGCCGTGGACGGTACGCCCTGCGAAAATGTTATCAAGGGCAAATTATGCCTGTATCCCGAGGGAGTTCAAAAAAGGTTTCCCAGGGATAAGGATCTGGCGAGGATGAACGTAGAAGGATATATGGGCATTCCGCTGATGAACCCGCAAAGTGGCAAGGTGGTGGGCTTGCTGGCGGTGCTCGACGACAGCCCCATGTTGGATTTGACCTCGGTCCACGCCATCCTGAAAATTTTCGGGGGCCGGGCCGAGGCGGAGTTCGACCGTCTGCGCAACGAGCAGGGCCTCAAACAGATTCTAAATTCGATCGGGGAGGGCGTTTGCGGTCTCGACCTTGAAGGAAACATAACCTTTGTCAATCCCGCGGGGGCGGGCATGATCGGCTATGGCGTGGAAGAGTTGATCGGCCGGGACGTGCATGTCGTCCAGCACCACAGCAAGCCGGACGGCTCGGCCTGCCCGAAAGAGGAGTGCCAGGTTTGCGCGGCGTTGAAAGATGGAAAAGTGCATCGTGGGGACAGGGAATCGTTCTTGAGGAAAGATGGAACCTCCTTTCCGGTGGAATACGTCAGCACCCCGATCTTTGAGGAAGAAGGTTTGCAGGGCGCGGTGATCACCTTCAAGAATATCGCGGAGCGCAAGGAATACGAGGTTAAATTGCTGGAGAGCGAAGAACGGTTGAACGGCATTCTGAATTATTCGCCCACGGTCATTTATCTCAAGGATACCGAGGGGCGCTATATGGTGATCAATCATCAATACGAGAAGCTGATTGATTTGACGAGTGATGAAGTCATGGGGAAAACCGACCTTGATTTTTTTCCGAAAGACATTGCAGAAAATTTTATGGCGAACGACCGGCAGGTTCTTAAAGCCGGCGGTCCCCTGGAGTTCGAGGAAAGGGCGCCGCATCCCGACGGTTATCACACGTATATTTCCACCAAATTTCCTTTGCGCGACTCCCGCGGCGAGATCTATGGCTTATTCGGCATATCGCTGGATATCACCCAGCGCAAACAGACGGAAAAGCAGTTGAAGATATCGCGCGAACAACTCCTGCACGCCGAGAAGTTGAGCGCGATCGGCAAGCTTTCCGCCTCCATCGCCCACGAGTTCAATAACCCGATCTACGGAATCCGAAACGTTCTGGAAAAAATTATGGAAGAGGTGAATTTGAGTGGCCGGCAGCAGAGTTTCGTCAACCTGGCCATCCAGGAATGCGACCGGATCAAAGGCCTAATCATGAAGATGCAGGATTTCAACCGGCCTTCCAGCGAACAATTTGAATTATTCGACCTTCATGGGGCCATTGACGATATGCTGAGGTTGATGAAGCAGAAGTTCAAGGAGAAGGGAGTTCAGCTTGAGAAAAAGTACGCTTCCAATCTGCCGCGAATTTGCGGCATTTCCGATCAGGTCAAGCAGGTCATTTTGAATTTACTCAAAAACGCGGAAGACGCCATCTCCGGGCCCGGCGGTAAAGTTTCCGTCACCACCCGGGTCCGCTCCTCGTGGGTCGAAATGGAAGTGGAAGACAACGGCGCCGGGATTTCCCCGGAAAATATCGATGCGATCTTTGAGCCCTTTTTTACCACCAAGTCCGCAGTCAAGGGAACAGGGCTCGGCCTTTCGGTCAGCTACGGCATCGTTAAGGCGCATGGTGGAACGATCGAGGTGAATAGCGCCGAAGGCAAGGGGGCCCGTTTTCTGGTGACGCTGCCCCTAAGGCCGAATGCGGCGTGACCCGCCGGGCCGTGTGGCGGAGGTCGTCGGTGGCCCAGCGGCGCCTTGCCCACCCCATCCGGAGCCCGGCCTTTCGGTCATGCAGGTAGGGAAACGGCAGCTCCGAGGAACCGCCGCTCCTGACCCTGTAATCCCTTTTCGCGGCCCGGCCCGCTTAATAACAAAACCCCTTCCTTTCCTCTCTTTTTAAACGGGTTTGGACATGACGAAAAGCGACAACCCTTCTAGGTTGTTATACTTTGGCCGCAGGCGGTCGGTGTTGTAATACCTTTCGATGTCGACCTGTTTTTTCGATCCCACCACTTCCATGAGGGAGACATGGTCATACTTGCCATTGCGCAGGGCGACCAGCCGCCCGGTTTGTCCTTCTATAATTAAATTCAGCGCCAGGTTGCCATAGGCCATTGGCACGAGCGAATCCATGGCATCGGGATCACCACAGCGCACCAGATAGGCCAGGCGCTGGTTGATGACCCCGATCCTTTTTCCGTGATTGAATTGCGGTGTAAGTTCTCTGAGCTTTTCCGAAACCCGGTCGCCGATGCCGCCGAGCTTTTTGTGGCCGTAGGCATCCATTTCCTGATTTTCAATGACCATGTTCTCGTCCTTGAACATGGCTCCCTCGGAGACCAGGACCACCGAATATTTACTGGGGTTGCTGAACCGGTCCGCCGCCAGCAGTTCGGCGAGCTTTTCGATGTCAAATTTGTGTTCGGGGATCACGCACCGGTTCGCGGCTCCGGCCATAGTGGGGAGCAAGGCCGTGAATCCGGCATACCGGCCGAACACCTCCATGACCAAAAATCGTTCATGCGAACCGGCGCTGGTGCGCAATTGATGCGCAAGCTCGATGGTCCGCGTCAGGCAGGTACTGAACCCGATGCTGTAATCGGTGCCAGGAACGTCGTTGTCCATCGTCTTCGGAATAGCGATGACCTTGATCCCCGCCTGGTGCAGCCGTACGGCGTAGCTGAGCGTGTCGTCGCCGCCAATGGGGATCAGGGTGTCGACACCAAGGTGACTGAGGTTCTGAAGGACTTCCGGGGTTAAATCGTTAACGTTATCCCGATACCGGTTCGCAAGATGGACCGGAACGTCCTTTTGCGCCATGTGGGACGGCCGCGCCCGGGATGTGTGCAGGAACGTTCCGCCGGTCCGCCCGACTTTATTGACGAGGTTTTCGTTGAGAACCTGGCAATAGTCCTGCTCCTCAATTTTCCGGCTGCGGTCGATGCGGACCAAACCCTCCCAGCCATTGCGAATACCGAGAACCTCATACCCCTCTCGCAATGCCCGCACCGTTATGGCGCGGATCGCGGGGTTCAGGCCGGGAACGTCGCCGCCGCCGGTGAGGATGCCGATGGTGCCTTTTTTACTGGGTAATGCCATAGACCCTCACGAAAAAAGATTGATGGAATGGAATAGACATCCGCCGGCTCTTACAGCCGAGCGGCACCGTTTATAGATTATACATTAAGGTATAGGTTAAAGAGCAAATCGGCCCACGTCGGAGCGATGGCGAGCCAAAGAGGCGGCCAATAAAAAAAGCCCCTACGGTAAAATTTCCGTAAGGGCTTGTTTTATGTGGTAGCGGGTTCCATTGCCAGGTGCCGCCGTGGGCAATTCTCAGGGGATATTGTCATCGGTGATGATGCCCCGTGCCGGCGGAAGTGAAGACCCGGAAGAACGGACAGGGATTCCTGACGATGGAAAGCTGGCTGGGAGATAATGACCTGCTATTCCTTCGGCTGGAACGGGCAAAACCCGTGGGGGTTATGGATTGAGAAGCCTGCGAAAGACTAATGGCCAAAAATATCCCCCCAGAATTTTGCCGAAGAAGTGTCTGGTTGAAATTGATAGTGCTAATTAATGGGATAACTATTCAATATTTTTGCGAGTAAAGAAAAATATCAGGACACCCAAAGCCGCTACTGCAGCAATAATGGCCATCCAATTAATATCTCCGCCAAATTCCAACCATTGCATGGTGGTTCCTGTCTTCTCATCCAATTGGTTCATTTTATTCGCCCTCCTGCACCCACTTCCAGAATTAATAGGAATAATCCCAATGAAGGCTAACCGTGGGCCTTCTTTATGCCTATAAAGTGTTGCCTGGCCCCTGGATTGTCAATAGAGGGAGAAAGAAAGGCGGCCCCGAAGGGCCGCCTTTTTAACCTCGCAAAAGGTGGGAAATAGATGAGGAGGCAATCTTCCTTGCTTAAACCTGAGGGTATTCTTCCAAATTGCCCCAAATGTTAGCCACAGTGTTAGCCAGAAGAAAAAACGACCCAGGGTCGAAGCCCTAAACCATTGATTTAAATGGTCGGGATGAGAGGATTTGAACCTCCGGCCCCTTCGTCCCGAATTAGGGTCAATGGTTAGTAAATAGGGGGCATAGAGACAAGCGCCTTTCAGCGGATAATTTTATCCCAACCCTTTAAGAATAATCCCATTTCTTTGCCTCAGTCGTTGTTCCACAGTCTGAGAGACAATGAAATAAGCCTTTGCTGCAATGTCTACACTAGGTTTATCTCGCAAAAGTGGCAAATAGGTGGCAACTGGTAGGATACGAAGAAGAAAAGGGGTTAGGCGAAATCACCTAACCCCTTGTTTTATTTGGTAGCGGGGGCCGGATTTGAACCGACGACCTTTGGGTTATGAGCCCAACGAGCTACCGGACTGCTCCACCCCGCATCGTTCTCGTGATAATTAATTCAAGCAGTTGCGCCTGCGCGCGAACATTTACCCTAACCCTGTTTCGGGGGCTTGTCAAGGGATGTTTCCCGCGGACCAGAAGACCGGGTAAAAACAAAACGGCTTTATGAAAAGGGGACCCCTTCCATAAAGCCGCGTTTGGGTCAGCCGAATCTTACAGGTTCGCGTTCTTGCGATCGGGGTTCCTGAACAGCGAAGTTTCGTTGGTCAGTTCATCCAGCGAGGGGAAGGAATCGTCGGGATGGATCTTCTTCGCTTTTTCTAGGAGGTCTTCCTCGGTCTCGCGGTTATCCTCATCGGGGATGCAGCAGTCGACCGGGCAGACTTCCTGACAGGCCTCTTCTCCATGGAATCCCACGCACTCGGTACACAGATCCGGCGCGATCTCGTAAAAATCCTCCCCTTCCGTGATCGCTCCATTGGGACATTCCGGTTCGCATACCCCGCAGTTAATGCATTCGTCGGTTATAATGGTCGCCATTTGCAGATCCTCTTCTCTAAAATTATTATTTCAGAAAACAAAACTAAACCTTGTCAAACCTGGTCCAGAGGGTTTCAATGGGTCCTCGCCGGGAGGCCCGCGCCCGCTTGCCAATGGGGCGCCAGACCGCCTTATTTCCCGCCCGGCCGCCGGGAGCCTTTATGCTATATAAGCAATTAAAACGCAAGTCAAGTTTTTTTTCCCGCCGCCTGCCATGGTACGGGGCGCTGGCTTTGGCGGGCCGAAACGCGGCCCCGCCGGGAAGAAAGAGCGGTGGGCCCAGTCATTTATTCCCTCCATCCAATTTGCTATGATTGGCTCATGTTTGTCAAACGGATTCTAATTTATTTTCCGCTGGCGCTGATTCTCTTTCTCGTCCAATCGGTGTTTTGGGTTCCCACCTACGACAAGCAGGCGGTCGGCAACCCGAAGCGCCTGGTGAAGTTTCTGGAGGCCTCTGGGGGCGACGCGGCGATTCTCAACCCGATTCTGAGCGCCGATTCGTCGAGCGCGGCGGTCAATGAAAAGGTGTTCGAGGGGTTGATCGATTTCGATAATGACCTCAAGCTGCGGCCGCGCCTGGCGCAGTCGTGGATCCAGTTCGAGGAGGCCTACCTCACGGTGAATCCGTCGCGCCGGCCGCCGGGGTACAGCGGCGGCGAACTGGCGCGGGAGTGGGCGCAGTTTCTATTGCAGTCGCTGAGGGCTCGGCGGGGCTGGTACGGCAACATCCGCCGCGTCGAGGTGTTGCCGGAAGAGGAAGTGACGGGGACGGTGGCGCTTCCGGTGCTCGGCGAAGACGGCAGGCCGGTGAAAAACAACGGCGTGGTGAAAACCCTTGATGTTGCCTACCGGCTCAAGCGGCCACCGCGCATAAAATTCACTCTGAAAAAAGTCGATCAGGATTTTTTCACCCCCATCAAGCATCTGATTGGCCAGGGGTATTTCAGCACCATTCCCTACGCCCGTCATATCGAGGCGGTGGACCCTGCTCATGCGGAGCGGTTGCGGACCGCTCATGCCAGGATTCTCCCGCTCACCGAGCATAATCCGGTGATCCTCTTCACCCTGCGCGAGGGTGTGCTCTTTCACGACGGGCACGAGTTCGACGCGAGCGACGTGAAGTTCACCTACGATTCGATCATGAATCCGCGAAACGCCTCGCCGCGCACTTCGGACTACGAGCCGGTGAAGGCGCTGGAAGTGGTCGGGCCTTACCGGGTGCGCATTGTCTATAAGCGCCTGTTCTCGCCCGCCATCAACTCCTGGACCATGGGAATTCTGCCGGAGCACCTGTTGAATGCCCGCCGCCTGCGCGAGGAGGCCGTGGCGGCGGGCAGGCGTGGGGACGAGCCCTTCACGCTGCGCGATACCGCTTTCAACCGCCGACCGGTGGGCACCGGGCCGTTCGTGTTCGGTGAATGGAAATCCGATGAAATGATCCGCCTCACGCGCAACGACGCCTACTGGGGCGCCCCTCCCGAATACGAGGAGTACGTCATTCGCATTATTCCGGACACCCTCACCCGGGAAATGGAATTCTACGCCGGCGCGGTGGATCAATACGGTGCCGAGCCGCACCAGGTTGCCCGGCTCAAGAGCGACCCCAAATACCACAGCATTTCCAGCGTCGGCACGTCATATTCCTATATCGGCTACAACCTGAGGAATCCGCTGTTCCAGTCGGCCCGGGTGCGTACCGCATTGGGCATGGCGATCGATGTGGAGCAGATCATCCGCTATGTGCTTTACGGCGAGGGCGAGCGGGTGAGCGGCCCCTACGCCAAGATCACCGACTGGTACGACCCGGAGGTGCCCCTGGTGCCCTACGATCCGGCGGCGGCGCTCAAGCTGCTGGAAGAGGAGGGCTGGCGGAAAAACGCCGAGGGCTATCTGGAGAAAGAGGGCAGGGTGTTCGAATTCAATCTCATCACCAACAGCGGCAACCCGACGCGCAAAAACATTCTCACCATCGTGCAGAACAGCTGGCGCAAGATCGGCATCAAGTGCAATACGCGCATGTTCGAGTGGGCGGTGTTTCTCAAGGACTTTGTCAACACGATGAAATTCGACGCAGTGGTCCTCGGCTGGAGCATGGGGTTCGACCCCGACCTCTACCAGATATGGCATTCCAGCCAAGCGGGGCCGAACCAGCTCAATTTCGTCGGCTACGACAACCCCCAGGCTGACCGCCTCATCGTCCGCATCCGCCAGGAGTACGACCGTAAGAAGCAGGTGAAATTGGCGCACGAGCTGCACCGGATCATCGCCCGCGATCAGCCCTATACCTTTCTGTTCGTATCGCGCGCCACCCGGCTGCTCGATCGCAAGATCGTCATCGTCGAGCGGCAGGCCGACGGGTCGGAAAAATACGTTAAAGTTTACCCCACCAGGGACGGTTCCCTGAGTTATTACTTTAATAAACTGCGGAAGCTCGAAACGGTGCCGCAGTTCACCCCCGCCGCCGGTTGAGGCGGGGAGGACGCGCGGCGGCGCGGTATTTCGCCTCCGTCGCCCGAGGCCGAATGAACCCGGGCTAGCGGAAGAAGCGCCTCCGGAGGTAGATCTCCACCGTGTTGTAGGCGTTGCTGGCGACGGCGATGTCGCGCAGGCCGTCGCTATTGTAATCCCCCGAGGTGATGGCCAGGGGCGTGCCACCCTCGACGACGTAATCGCGGGTGGGGAACCAGAATCCCCCGTCCGCCCGCCTCACCACCATCGAAAAGCTGCTGCTGCGGGAGTTGGCCACCGCCACGTCCATCAACCCGTCGTCGTTGAACTGGTCCGCGACCAGGGCCATGGGTCCGCCGCCGCCGGAAAAGGTGATTTCCGCCTCGAAGCCGCCGTCGCCCCGGGAGGCCAGCAGGTAGAGGTTGTCGCCTTGGCCGCTGGCCGAGATCAGGTCATCCAGGCCGTCGCCGTTCATATCCTTTTTGATGATCACCAGCGGCTGCAGCCCCTCAGCCAGGCGGGCCGGTTTGCCGAAGGTGCCGTCGCCACGGCCCCGGAACAGACGGATGGCGCTCGCCTGCCGGCTGCTGGTGGCGAGCGCGATGTCCGTGTGGCCGTCGCGGTCGAAATCCCCCGATACTCCGGAGAACGAGCGCGAGCCGGTGGAATAGGTTGTGCCTCGTGTGAACAGGCCGCCGCCGCGGCCGAGGTGGATTTCCATCTTGTCGAAGGTGAGGGGCACGGCGAGATCGGGCCGGCCATCGTGGTTGAAATCGTCGAGTATCACGGTCAGTGGCACCTTGCCGGTGCGGTGCCGGCGGGCGGGGTGGAAAACGCCGGGCGCCTTGGCGATAACGATGGAGACGGCCTCGGCGCCGCGCGCGTTGGCCACCAGGTCGGGATAACCGTCGCCGTTCACGTCGCCCAAGGCCACCGATGTCGGTTCGGCCAGCACCGGCAGGGTGGAGGCGGCTGCGAAGGTGCCGTCGCCCTTGCCCAGAAGCACCGTCAGGGTGCTGTCCTTGGCGTTGACGGAGACGATATCGTCGTTTCCGTCCTTGTTCAAATCGGCGGTGAGGAGCTGGGAGGGGCCCATGCCCACGGGGATGACGTTGAATTTGTAATGCAGCTCCGGGGGCGGTTTGGGCAGTTCCATGGAGCAGGCCCATAGGCTGGCGCCTGCCAGGAGCAGCCCGCCGAGGGCGCGATGGATAACGACGGCCATGAACTTGTCCTTTTGCCCCTGCCTTGAACGAGGGAGGGTATTAACCCCCCACCCCCATTTTGTAAGGGGAGGCGGGGAGGGGGCGGCGAAGCCATGCGGCACGCGTTTCCCCGCGAGGGCCGCACCGGTTTGAATTCCCTTGATTTTAACCGGGGTCTGTGAAAGAATTGGAAAAATTTCAGAGTTATTTCACCCCCTCGCTCTAACCCGTTGAGGTTAGGGCTACTATTAACCCATGAGGAGGCACGCCATTGCGATCCTACCAGAGCGTCATCATTCTAAAGCCCGATCTGGATGAAACACAGGTCGACCAAGCCATAACCGGTATCGAGGATATCATTAAAAACCAGGGTGGCACCTTTCTCAAAGTCGAGAAATGGGGCAAGAAGCGGCTGGCCTACAAGGTCCGCAAGAACCGATTCGGTTATTACCTCAACCTCTACCACACCTGCGAGAACACCCACGTGGCGGCCATGGAAGAGAAGTTCCGCCTCTTCGATCCTATCATCAAATACCTGGTCGTGCGCCTGGAGGAACGGGAAATCGAGCGTGTTCTGGCTGTCAAAGCCGCTGAGGCCGAAGCGGAGGAGGAGAGCAGCGATGAAGCGACCAAAGGTGGGGAGACCACCAAGGCGGGAGAAGAGAGCAAGTCTGATGATGAATGAACCGGGCCGCGGGCCAATACAAGGAGGGCTCTAGGCGATGGCCTCATTCAATAAAGTATTGCTTCTTGGCAACCTGACCCGAGACCCGGAGCTGCGCTACACCGCAAGCGGCGCCGCGGTGGCGAGTTTCGGCCTGGCGGTGAACCGCCGCTACAAGCAGGGCGAGCAGTGGAAGGATGAGGTCTGCTTCGTGGATGTCACCGTGTGGGCCAAGCAGGGCGAGAACTGCGCCGAATACCTGAACAAGGGAAGCCAGGTGTTCATCGAGGGCCGGCTCAACTACCAGACCTGGGAGAGCGACGGCCAGAAACGCAGTAAACTCGAAGTGGTGGCCAATAACGTACAGTTTTTAAGCCGGCCCGGCGGCAAGGGCGAGGGCGAAGGCCGGCCCATGGAGATGGGCGGCGATAAGGATGATATCCCGTTTTAATTTAAGCGGGGGATTCAACAAACCGAACCACGACAATCAAACACCGAGGATGGAATGTCCACATTCAAAAAGCGATCGTTTTTCTCCCAGAAGATCTGCCGGTTTTGCGCGGAGAAAACCGAATTCATCGAATTTCATGACATCAAGACCCTGAAACCGCTGATTTCGGAAAGAGGGAAGATCATTCCCTCCAGGATTTCAGGCAATTGCGCCAAGCACCAGCGGCAGTTGACGAAAGCCATCAAAAAGGCGCGCAACATCGCTCTCTTGCCGTTCGCCGTCGAATACTGACGTTGAAGGAACCGCCGCATAAAGACCTGGTGCCGGCCGCGGCCCTCATCCTGGTCCTTATCCTGCTGGTTATTTTCTTTCCGGCGCTGGCCGCCGGAATAACGGTTTTAGCGCCGGTGCCGCTCCTCTTTGTTTATCTCCGGCACGGCCGCCGCGCGGGCCTGATGTTACTGGCCCTGCTGTTCGGCGCGCTCGCGGCGTTTCAGGGAGGAGGGCAGGCCTTGCAGTTTTTGGGCGGGGACGCGGTGATGGCGGTCCTGATCGCCGAAACCGTGCTCATGGGCCTGGCGTTCGACAAAAGTATTCTTCTGGGCGCTCTGGGCAGCGCTCTGGTGAGCCTGGCGCTGCTGTTGGCGGTCTTTTCCGGCGAAGAGGGCTCGCCGGTGGATTTCTTTCAAAAAGAAATCGAGAAGCGCAGCAGCGAATCCATCGCCACGATGAAGTCGATGGGCGAGAGCCAGGAGACCTTGGACGCCTTGCAGGCGTATACCGAAGAAAACTCGCGTACCCTGGCGTCGGCGTATCCGGTATTCGTATTTTTCGGTGCCCTGGTGAGCACCATCCTGAATTATACGGTGGTGCGCTGGCTGTGGAGGCGGCTGTTCGGCGCCGGCCTGTTTTCGCCGGCGCGATTTTCCGAATGGATCTTTCCGGAGCAGTTTGTTTGGGGGGTCATCGCCTCGGGCGGCTTGTTTTTTTTCGGCAAGGGCGCGCTGGGCCTTGTCGGAATGAATGTTTTTTTCGTCCTGCTGGCGGTCTATTTTTTTCAGGGGCTGGCGGTGGCGGTGTACTTTCTTTCCGCCCGCAAGGTTCCGGTATTCATATGGGTCGCGCTGCTCATCATGGTCTTGCTGCAGCCGCTGCTCGTGGGCTTGGTGGCGGGGGTGGGCCTGTTCGACATCTGGGCTGATTTCAGAAAACTGCGAACCCCGCCGGCGGCGGGGTGAAGAACTTTCATATTTTTTGAAAAAATCGAACGATTTAAGGAAGGAGTGGTACAAACCATGAAGTTATTATTGAAGGAAGATGTGGACGGTCTCGGGCACTGCGGCGACGAGGTCACCGTGAAAGACGGCTATGGCCGCAACTACCTTGTTCCCCAAGGCAAGGCGATCCTCTCCACGCCGAAGAACTTGCGCGCCTTCAAGCATCAGAAGGCCATTGTCCAGGGACGGCTGAAAAAACTCATCAACTCCGCCGAAGAGCAGGCCGCCGCGATCGCCGAGCTCACCTGCACGGTGACCAAGAAGGCGGGAGAGCAGGGCAAGTTGTACGGCGCCGTGACCGCGCAGGAGATCGCCGCGCTGCTTTCCGGGCAGGGCGTGGACATCGACCGCCGCAAGATTCAACTCGGTGAACCCATCAAGGCCCTCGGCCAGTTCAAGGTGCCGCTGAAGCTGCACC
>CP070799.1:1681627-1690106 GCA_020343535.1 Nitrospinaceae bacterium
TGATGGGAATCATAGGAACATACGGCTCGTGTCAGGAGGAAACGGTGGTTTTGCCTTCAATCACCCGGCCAATTCTACCTTCGGGAAGGTAAGACACCTTCCAGTGGTCGCACCCGGAACAGCTGGGGTCTTCGTCACACCGGCCCTCCCGGTGGCGGGCGCGAACCTCCCGATAGGGCGCCCCGCGCCATACCTCCTGGATGCTTTGCCGGGAAACATTCCCGAGAAATTCCTTGCGGCTCCAGTCGTGATTGCACAGGGCCACCTGGCCGTCCCAGTAAATCACCATTTCAGTGACCGGTTTTTTGCACGGCAACCGCCGGGGAAGGGAAGGGTTCCCCGTATCCAGCCGTCCATACACCCCTCCTTGGGAATGCTCGGTATAAATCCGCACCCGCTCCACCCGGTTCCGCCAGTAGGAGATGAAATCCTCGATATGCCGCCTGGCCGCTGCCGTTTCGACGGCGGAAACCTGCACCACCGGGCGGTCGAGGTTCATGGCCTCGCGCAGGCGGAGAAATCGCTCCACATTGTTGCGGACCTTGCCAAGCTCGAAACCGCGCACCTCCCGGTAGGTTTCATCGTCGTTGGAGTCCAGACTGAACGAGACAAAATCGATTCCCAGTTCAAGAAGTTTCAAAGCGTTGCTCTCGGTCAGGGCGGTGGCGTTGGATGTCAGTTGAATGGGACCCACGCCCTTTTGGCGGGCGTATTTCAAAAACTCAAAAAAATGGGGGTGGAGAAAGGACTCCCCACGAAAAAAAGGCACGAGGGTGATCCCAGGGTGCTCCGCCATCTCATCGATGATTTTATGATACAGCTCGGAGGACATATATCCCCCCTGATCGAGTTCGTGCCGCGGGCACATCGTGCAGGACAGGTTGCAAAGCGGCGTCAACTCAACCGTTATCCTCTCAGGAAAACGGGTTTCCGAATAATTCACTGGCAGCTCTCGAAATAAGGATACAAATCAGGCCGGATCAAGCTTCTTCCCTTATATTATAAGTTATTTTCCATCTAATTACTGCTAAATTACCTAATTTTATCAGTCGGTTGCCCCAGGCGGATCCGGCGGCCGCAATGCGGGGCATCGAGGCGAATATCCACCTGCCCCAGTCCGGGATTGTAATTTCTCCTCCGGGCATTAAAATGAAACCCGTTACGGACCCTGGGGATTCCTCCATGCCCTCATCCATTGACCATTTCCTCACGAGCCTCCACCGCAGGGCCGCGCGGCAGGGCCTTTCACTGTACGTGGTCGGCGGAACGCCGCGCGACCGTTTGCTCGGAAAAGTCTGCGCGGATTTCGATTTCACACTGCAAGGAGCGAAGGATTTAGCCCGGGAGTTCGCTTCGGAGCACCGGCTCCCCGCGGTGATTCTCGACGACACTCCAGGCCGCGAGACCTGCCGGGTGATCCTCTCTCCCGCCATCAGCCTGGATTTCACAGAAATGCAGGGAGATTCCATTGAAAGCGACCTGGAGCAGAGGGATTTCACCATCAATGCCATGGCCTGGCCGTTCACCGATTTCATCGCCGGGACCCAACGCATCATCGATCCCTTCGGCGGCAGAGCCGATCTTCAAGGAAAGCTTGTCCGGCAGGTGTCTTCCGCCGCGCTCTCGGCGGATCCGCTGCGCATGCTGCGCGCCTTTCGATTCGCCTCCTTGCTGAACTTTTCGATCCACCCGGAAACCCTTGTCACCATCGGCAACAACCCGGGCTCGATCGTCCGTGCCGCGGGCGAGCGCATCCACCACGAATTATTGCTCTTTCTCGCCACCGACGGGGTGTTTCCGCTCCTCAAAACAATGGCCGAAACGGGTCTGCTGCCCGCCCTGTTTCCAGAGGCCGCGGAAGATTTGAACGGTATCTTGCGCACCTTCGCGAACCTAGAGGACCGGCTGAAACTCTCTGCCTCTCCCGTCGGCGCGGGCCTTGCGTCCCGGGAAAAGGTTCTTCTGAAATGTGCCACCCTGCTCACGCGCTGCCCTGCCGGCGGCGCGGCGGCCCCCCCCCGCCGAAAAGCGGCGCGTATGGAATCGGCCGCGCTAAAGCGCCTGCGCATGAGCAACGCCGACGCCGGATTCATCCTGGCGGCCCTTGCGGTGCGGCGCGGCGCTCTCGACGCGGGGCTTGCCTTCGCCCAGGAGCATGGCGATGAAGGCGGGTTATACCGATTCGTGCATGAAAGCGGGGAGGCTCTGGAGGCGGGATTGACGCTGGCGCTGGCGGAGGACAAAGCGGGACAGGAGGGGTTGCTGCCCGCAGCGGTGCGTGTGCTGGAATTCTACCGGGATCGATATCTTCCGGCGCAACAACAACCCCCGTTGCTCAGCGGCATCGATCTGCGCAAAAAATTCCGGCTGCCTCCCTCCCCGCTTTTCCGCGTCCTGCTCGCCGAGGTGGAAGAAGGCCGCGTGCTGGGAACCTTGAAAACCACAGGCGACGCCGAGACACATGTTCGCCGCCGTCTCGAGGCGTTGGAAAGATCCTGACAAAGTCCTCCGGCGCGGGAGCCGCCCCCGCACGGCAGGATTGAGGGTTAAGGGTGGCGAAGAGGCTAATTTTCTTCCGCGGGGGTGGCCAGAATTGTCCCGGCCGTAGCCGGCGCTGGTTCTCCCTCAGCGGCGGGCCCCGATAAAACGCCGCCTGTTCCGGGCACGGAAATGTCCTCATCGGTGGGCGCCGGGGATGCGGCGGGTGGCGGGGGGGGTTCTTTCGCCGCGGTGTTGGCGGCCGAGGGTTCCTGGCTTACTTCTTCCGCCTTTTTCCCGCCGAGGAGCAGGTTGTAGCCGAGGATCAGCAGCAGCACGGTAACCATCACGAACAAAAATACTTTTTGCCCTTGCGAAGCCTCCTCCGCCCCGCGTGCCGCCGGCCTCTCTCGCTCCCCGGCTCCGGCGGGCACAGGCGGTGCTCCGGGCGATGCGGCGTTTTCCTCCAAGGCCTCGGCGTGGCCCGCATCCGGTTCAGGGGTCTCTTCAGGGACTTCGGCGGCCGACTCCGCTGCCAGGGTGTCCTCCCGCCAATTCGGCACGGACCGCTCGGATGGCTTGGCGCCGCCGCCTTCGAACAGGGGCTCAAGCTGCGGATGTTGAATCAGCCGCACCCAGTGCTTGCCTTCGGCGGAGATTTCGTCGTCGGGCGACAGCTCGCCCGACTGGATTCTCTGCACCAGCGTTTTGCTGGCGACGGTCTCCTCCACCTGTCCGCTCCGCCGGAGGAAAACATAACGCAATCGTTTGGATGTTGGAGCCATGGGCGTGCCTCAATTTCAAATTGCGGACTCAAGCGCGAGACCGGAATTTTTGTCGCCATTTTACCCCCTTTCGCCTTTTTGGGACATGAAAAATATTTATTGTATATGTTTTATATAGCCCTCGCGGGTTGGCGAACGGGAGGCGTCTGTGATATTCTTTGCTTGAAGACCCGTGAGAGATAAACAATGACTGTGCATTATCAAAACTCCAGCTGGCATGGCAAGAAAGTCATCATCGGCGAGGCTCCGCTCACAGATTCCAACCGCATCAACCTGTTGATCGGGTTCCACGGCGCCGATTCGATGCCGGAAAACATGCTCGTCCATGGCAACCGCCTGAAACCGGAAAACACCTGGATGTTTTTCCCCGAGGGCCCCGTCGATGCCGGCGAGGGCCTATGGAGCTGGTGGCAGGACGGCCCCCGGCAAAAGGCCTCGGTGGAGGAATTTTTATCGGTCGGCGACCGGATCATTCAGGCCGCCCACCGCCATCTCGAATCCCGCCGCCCCGGCAGCGTGGCCCGCACCTGTCTTTGGGGGTTTTCCCAAGGCGCGGCGGCATCGCTCGTTTACACTCTGCTCGGCGGGTATGCCGTCGCCAAGATGGCATCGGTATGCGGCTTTCTGCCCGAGCTGCCCGAACGTGGCGAGGCCGCGAACACAAAGCCCGCCGCCGACATCCTTGGCATTTATGGCTTGAACGACGACGTCGTTCCCTCGTTTCTCGCCGATCACGCCCTTGAGGAGATGCAAACCCATGGCCACCGGCTTTCCGTCCGGGAAACTTCGCAAGGCCACGAGATCAGCTCCGCCAACCTCGACGAAATCCGCGCTTTTCTGAGCTCGTGACCCCCACTCCAACGCGCGGTTGACAACCCGGTCCATTCTGTTATGATCGGGGCGAAAAGTCTGACTTTCATACTGTTTGGAATACAGGGAAGACGGTGCAAATCCGTCGCGGACCCGCCGCTGTAACCGGGGACTGGTCCCGCACAACCACTGTCGATGCTCGACGGGAAGGAGCGGGAAACCAGGACGATCCGGAAGCCAGAATATCTGTCCAAACAGTCTTCACCAACTCTTCGCGGATAGAGGGTTGAAGGCTATGCCTTTAACCCCATTCCTTCGGGAATGGGTTTTTTTTGCCTTCTCCCCGCGCGAGGCCGCCATGCAGGAAGAAGGCAGAAAATTCCCGTTTCCCTTTTGCCCCGGCTTGCTCTTTCGCGCCTGGGTGCTGCTATGGGCGCTGGTGCTCACCGCCCCTGGCGAAGGCGCTCCGGCAAGGATCATCTCCCTTTCCCCGGCGGTGACGGAAATCCTCTTTCTCCTGGGAGAAGGCGGCCGCGTCGTCGGCGTCACCGACTTTTGCCAGTACCCCCCCGAGGCGGCCCGGCTGCCCAAAGTGGGCGGCTTTCTCAACCCCAGCTACGAAACCATGCTTTCACTCATGCCCGACCTTCTCATTCACCAGAAGGACAGCGCGGGCATCGCGAATTTCGCCCGCCAGGCGGGCTTCGGCAGCTTGGCGGTCTCCATGCTCACGCTGGAGGAAATTTTTACCACCATCGAAACCCTGGGCACGCTGGTGGGTAAACCCGCTGCCGCTGCGAAGGCGGTCGAAGAACTCCAAGCCACATTGGCGCGTAGAAGAGAAGCCCTCGCGCCGCTTGCGCGAAAATCCGTCTTCCTGCTGCTCGGGGTTGGCAACGATCCCGTGCAAACGCTCTATGGCGTCGGCCCCAACACCTACCTGGGAGAACTTCTCGCCCTCGCGGGCGGAGACAACGTCCTTTCACCGTCGCTCTCCCCCTATCCCAAAATCAACAAAGAGTTCATCATCGCCCAATCGCCGGAGGTCATCATCGAAGTCGGGCCCGTTCCCCTTGACGAAGAGGAAATCGCCCTGAAGAAAGTCAAGTGGCAGCGCTTTACCACCGTGCGCGCGGTCAAAAACGACGCCATTCATTTTCTGGGCGGCGGCGAGCTGCTGATTCCCGGCCCCAGGCTCAACCTCGTGCTCGACCGTTTCATTCGGGCCCTTCACCCCGAATTGAAGCACGAGGCCGCCGCCAAAAAGGGAAGCCCATGAGTTCCCCGCTGCTAGAAGTTCGCGCCGCCGGGTTCGCCTATCGTCAGGAGCCGGTGCTGAACGACATTTCCCTCGCCATCGGCGAAGGTGAATTCATCGGCGTCATCGGCCCCAACGGCTCTGGCAAGTCGACGCTGCTCAAAGTCCTCGGCGGTTATCTGCCCGTGCAGCGCGGCAGCGCTCTGTTCAAGGCGGAGCCGATCCGCCGCTGCCCGAAAAAGATCCTCGCCCGTTCCATCGCCTGGGTGCCGCAGGAACATTCGATGGCCTTCCCCTTCCACGTCCTGGAAATCGTGATGATGGGCCGCCACCCCTACCTGTCGCCGCTGCGCTTCGAGACCGAAGAGGACCACCGCGCCGCCGAAAAAGCCCTGGCGCTCACCGGCACCTCCGCCCTGGCGGGGCGCCGCTTCGACGCGATCAGCGGCGGAGAAAAACAACGCGTGTTGATGGCCGGGGCCATTGCCCAGGAAACCGCCATCCTGCTGCTCGATGAGCCGACTGCCGCCCTGGACCTCAAATACCAGATGGAAATCCTGAGCATCCTCAAACACCTGAACGAAGAGGAGCACAAAACCCTTGTGGTCGCCCTGCACGACCTGCACCTCGCGTCGCGCTTCTGCCGCCGGCTGATCCTGCTCGACCGCGGCGCCATCGCCAAGGACGGCCCGCCCGCCGAAGTACTCACGCCGGAAGTCCTCGAACCGGTCTACGGCGTGCGAGTGCGCCTGCAGGACGATGGCGAGGGCGGCGTTCACATTACCCCGGAGGCGCCATGCACTCTCTGACTCTGCCGGCGATGAGCCGCAAGCGCTACCTGGCCACCCTGGGGAAATTTTTACTGTTCCTCGCCATCGTTCTAACGTTTTCGCCGCTGATCGGCCCGACCCGCATCGACTTACTGAAGGCCTTGGCGGGAACCGGCGCCTTCGCCGACAACGTCGACGCCAACATCCTGTTCGTGGCGCGCTTGCCCCGGGAGCTCCTTGCCGCCGTCACCGGCGCGGCGCTGGCGGTGGCGGGCTGCGTTTTCCAGGCCCTGCTGAGGAACGACCTCGCCGCGCCGATCACCCTCGGCGTGGCCAGCGGCGCCGCATTCGGCGCGGTGCTCGCCATCGCCCTCGGCGGAACGTTCAGCGTGTTCGGATTTTCAGCGGTGACCCTCGGCGCGTTTTTCGGCGCGGTGAGCGCCGTGTCGCTGGTCCTTGGCCTGTCGCGGGCGCGTCACGGCGAGATGCCGACGGCCTTCATGCTGCTGGCCGGCGTGACGGTGAATTTCTTTTTCGCCGCCCTCGTCATGCTCGTTCACTATCTGTCGGATTTCGTGCAATCCTACCGCATCGTGCGCTGGCTGATGGGCGGGCTCGACATCACCGATTACCAGACCGTACTCTCGATCTGCCCGGCGGTGTTTCTCGGCATCGGCGCGCTGATGTATTTCGCCCGCGACCTCAACCTCATCAGCGCCGGGGCGAGCACGGCGATGAGCCGCGGGGTAGACGTCGCACGGGTGCAGAAACTTTCACTGATCGCCGCGTCGCTCATCACCGGCGCGGTGGTGGCCGTCAGCGGCCCCATCGGCTTCGTCGGCCTGGTGGTTCCGCACATCGTCCGCCTGATGGTGGGTTCAGACCAGCGGCTGCTGATCCCCGCGTCGATGCTGTTCGGCGCCGCGTTCCTGGTCCTCTGCGACACCGTGGCGCGCACCGTCATCGCGCCGACGGAGATTCCCGTCGGCGTCATCACCTCCACCCTCGGAGGCCCTTTTTTTCTGTGGCTTCTAACCCGGCAGCGATGAGAGAGGCGGAGAGTGAGTTTTCAGGGCAAGGTTGAATCGTAACGCAAGTCCCCGGCCAACGGGTGAGAGCCGGGAAAGGGTTTGGATCGTCACCCGACATTCAATACTCCGGTGAAGGGAAGCCCGGTGCAAATCCGGCACTGTCCCGCAACTGTGAGGGGAGCGAAAGCCGTGGAACGCCACTGCCCAAGGGCGGGAAGGCGCGGCGAGTAGGAGGCCCCAAGTCAGGAAACCTGGCCGGAGTGAAACACTTCCTTCGAGAGAAAGGTAACGCTATGAAAATTAAATCCCATGTTCTCCTGCTCACGCTGTTCGCCCTCCCCTGGGCCGCAGGCCCCGCCACCGCCGCCGACGATGCCATCCCCCTCGAGGCCGTGGAAATCACCGCCACGCGTTCTGCCCTGAATGGCGACGAAACCCCGGCCTCGGTCACCGTCATCACCGAGGAGGAGATCAAGGAAAAACAGCACCGCACCGTCGAGGAGCTCCTGCGCGGCGAGTTCGGCCTCGACGTGGTCAGCCAGGGGCCGACCGGCGCGCTCACCAACGTGTTCCTGCGCGGCTCCAACTCCTCCTCCACCCTGGTGATGATCGACGGCATTCAGGTCAACCTCAACACGGCGGGGGGCTTCAACTTCGCCGACCTCACCACCGATAATATCGAAAAGATCGAAATCCTGCGCGGTCCGCAAAGCACGCTGTGGGGGGCCGATGCCGTTGGCGGCGTCATCAATATCGTCACGAAACAGGGACAGGGCCGGCCCACGCACGCGGTGTCGTTCGAGGGCGGCAGCTTCGCCACCTTCCGAGAGACCGCGAGCAGCTCGGGCGCCATCGACGCCTTCGACTATTCTCTCAGCGTCTCGCGGACCGACAGCGACGGTTTCTCCGCCGCCAACGAAAACGACGGCAACACCGAGGACGACGGCTACGGCAACACCACCGTATCCACCCGGCTCGGCCATGCCCTGGGAGCCGAAAGCCGCGCCGAACTCAACGCGCGCTACAGCCACGCCAATTTCGACTTCGATTCCTTCGGCCCCATCGACGGTCCGGGCTTTAGCCGCACCGATTCCTTCTATATCTCGGCACCGCTCAGTACCACCTTCGCCGGTTTCTGGAACGTGCGCCTCACCCCGAGCCTCGCCTACGATAACAGCGAGTTCATCGACCCGGCGTTCACCTCGGATGTGACCAACCGCACCTACACCATCGACCTGCAAAACAGCCTGAAGTTCAGTCCCGCGTTTTCGCTTATTCTCGGTGGCGAATACCAGGCCCTGAACGGGGAAGTGAAAGATGCCTTCGACGACACGCGCGACAACCAGG
>CP070799.1:1690206-1723874 GCA_020343535.1 Nitrospinaceae bacterium
GCCGGTACCGAAACAGATGACGAGCGCTTTTTGGGGCGCGGGGTGCAGCGCCATGGGCACGAAGCCCATCGCCTCCATGTAGGCGCTGCCGCCGAAGGATCGCGAGACGGTCGCGGTGCTGAAGCCATCGACGTACAGGGTGCGCGCGCCCGTTCCCAGGTCTTCCACCACGCTCAGGGTGGAAAAGTCGCCCTCCTTATAGGCCAGCAGGCGAGCCCGGGTTTTATCGTCGGTGATCTCGGTACGGGCGAGATTGTTCTCTCCCAGGTGCTGTGTGCTGACGACGGGGTCGGCATACAGAAAGCCGCCGGCGATGCCCAGGGCGCAGGCGGCAAGCGCCGCCGCCGCCGTGCCCGGCCGTGCCCGCAGGTGCACCACGAGCCCGAACGCCGCCAGAAGAATCAGCCCGGCGAAAATGACGAATAGAGATAGGCGGATGCCCAGCCAGGGAATGAACAGGAAAGGCGTGAGAAACGTGCCCGCCACCGCGCCGAGGGTATTGAGCGCGTAGCTGTTGCCGAGCGTCCGGCTCACGGTGCCGAAGAGCGAAAGGTGCACCCGGTGCGCCAGCGGAAATGCCAGGCCGAAGCCGAGGGCGGGCGGAAACATCAGGCCGAAGGCGAACAGCGAGCGGACGAGGAGCGTGCGGCTGGGCGTGTTCTCCACGGCATAAAACGATTGGTCGGCCCGAAGCGTCCATTCGGGGACCTGGTTGAACAGGGGGAGAATGGCGATGGCCGCCGCTCCGATGGCCAGCTCCACAGCTAGGAATTTAAGCGCCCAGCGCGAGTTGCCGAGAGCCTTTTCGGCGATCAGGCTGCCGAGGGCGATGCTGAAGAGAAACGTTGCCAGGATGAGGGCGAAGGAGTACAGGCTGCTGCCCAGGGGAAAGACGAGGACCCGCGTCCATAAAATTTCGCTCGCCAGCGCCGCCATGCCGGAGTAAACGAAGATGAACAAAAGCAGCAGGCTCTCAAAGCGCGAAGGGGCGGGCTCCTCTCCTCCCGGTGTATCGAGGTCGGCGGGGCGGGCGTGGCCCCGGCACGCGGCTTCCGGGCGGGGGAGCGTTCTTTTTCGGTGGACGAAGCAGAGAAGAAGCACCAGGCCGTTCATCGCCACCGCCGTCAGGGTGGTGCCGCGAATGCCGAAGTTTTCCACCGCGAACCATTGCGTATACAGGCAGCCGAACACCGCGCCCAGGGTGTTGAGGCTGTACAGGAGCGAAACATCGGCAAATACGCTGCCCGCCCGTCCGCCGATGGACCACGACCCGATGAGTGGCAGGGTGGCCCCCATGAGCAGGGTCGCGGGCAGCATGAGCAGGGCGCTCAGGATGAATTCCAGACCGTGCAGCAGCGGGCCGGCGGCAAGCTCCGCGTGCATGGCGGCGGGGTAAAGCTTTTCGAGGAGAGCAAGCCCGTGGGGGAAGGCCAGCCCGTACATACCGATGGCCCCTTCCAGCAGACCGTAAACCCAGACCAGGTCCCAGCCCCGTCCGGTGGCTTCCAGCCGGTGGAGCACCCGCTGTACCGCCCAGGCGCCAAGGGCGAGACCGCCCATGAACGCGCACAATACGGCGCTGATGGCGTAAAGCGTGCCGCCGAAGATGAGCGAGAGCTGTTTGATCCAGACCAGTTCGTAGACCAGACTGGCTGCTCCGGAGAGGAACAGGCAGAACAGGGGCAATGCGCGGCCATCGTGGGTTTTGGGGCTGGAGTTCATGAAAAACCTGGAGAGAGTGAGAACCGGCGGATTGTCCCACATCCCGGAAGAGGATGTCAACGCGGCGGATCTCCCTGAATAGGGCCGTTGCAACGCCCTCTCAGGGATGGTAACCTTGCTCAGGTCCTCGGGCCTTCCCATAACAACAGAATTTTCAAGGAGCGTTTAGGTGAACCAATTGAGCGTTGTTGGACAGAAGGGTATTTTCAGTCTTTCCTGCCTGCCGCGAAAGTGCGTGTGGCTGGGAGTCTTGTGGGTCGTGGCCGCGCTCTTCCTTGCGCAGGCGGCAGGGGCGGCGGACGAGCCCAGGATTCCCGACATCGTGGCGCGGGTCAACGGCAAGGATATCGACGCCAAATACATCCGCTTTGAACTTGGCCGGGTGCTGGCGCGGGCGAAGGGGCCCGTCAGCCCCACCGATCAGGAAAAGATAATCCGCGGCATCATCGACAAGGAAGTGGTGCGCGAACTGGTGTACCAGGAAGGTCGGACGAAAAATATCGAGGTTCCGTCCGAAGTCATCGACCGGGAAATAGCATCGATCCGCGAGCCCTATGCCAGCGACGAGGAATTTGAGGCGACTCTCAAGGAACGTGACATCACTCTCGATGAGCTCCGGCACTCCATCACCATCGACGCCATGGCCCGCCAGCTCCTCGATGAGCAGGTGAAGGGGCGGGTTCACATCTCCGATGAAGATGTCCAAAAATACTACGACGAAAACAAGGAGCAGTTCTATCGCCCTGAGGCCTACCGCGTGCGCCATATCTTCATCGCGTTCTTTCCGCCGGAGCGGGTGAAGAGCACGCAGCGCAAGGAACTGATGGCGCGCAAGGACGAATTCATCGAGGCGGCGCGGCTGAAGATGGACAATGTTCTCAAGGAAGTCAACGCGGGCGGCGATTTTGCCGCACTCGCCAAAAAATACTCGGACGACGCGGGCAGCCGCGACAAAGGCGGCGATCTGGATTTCATTTACATGGGCGTGTTCGACCCTGCCTTCGATGAGGCGGTGGCGAAGCTGGGCATCAATCAGGTGAGCGGCCTGGTGAAAACCGAATACGGCTTTCACGTCATCAAGCTGCTGAAAAAACGGCCGCCGGAGTATGCCGAATTCAAGGAAATGGAGGCCGTGATTCAGGCGCACCTGTTCAATGAGAAAGCGCAGGACAAGGTCCAGGATTACCTGGACGCGCTCAGGAATAAAGCGAAAATCGAAACCTTTTTTTGATGGCTTAAGAGGGGCCGGGCATGCAGGCCGCCTCTCTTTTTTTGCGGCCGGGGGCCCCGTTGCGGTTGCACGGGCGGAGGGGTGTTCCAAGTCCCCGGCGGTTGTAGTTCCCTTTAAATCAATACAGAACCTGGAGGATATTTGCATGGCAACTTATACCAAGGAAAAAGACGTCGCCACGACCCTGGAGGATGATAGCGGGGCGCGGGCGGCCATGAAAGAAGTATTTTCCAACACGGCCCGATGGCCCGCCGGCTATGGCGGTTTCACCGCCGACGCGGTGGTCAATATCGACGGCCAGGAGAGCCAGGGCCAGGTGACGGTCAAGGGCCCGAAAGACATAGAAACCACCCTCGAAGATGGCCCCGCCAAGGAATTCCTGACAGAAAACCTAGCCTCTATCGCCATGCACCGGGGGCCGCGCTCTTTCGAGGAATCCGATGGCAAATACAAGCTCGTCTTCGGCGACGACGGCCTGCACCCCCTTGGGCGCAAGCTGGTCCTCGGCGGCGACGGCATGAGCTCCTTTTACCGCGTGAAGGACGGCCGCATTCAGCAGATCAACCGTGCCACGCCCAGGATGTCGTTCTCCATCAATATCGAGGAGAGCGTAAAGACCGTTGACGACAAGTACCTCACCCACAAGTACACGGTCTACTATTTCAATCCACAAGACGGGGCGTTGAAGGACGTAGAGAGCTACACCGACGATTACACGCGCGTGGACGGAGCCGACCTTCCCCAGTACCGCCGGGTGATTCATACCGCGAAAGGCAAGGTCGCCGTCGACAGCATTACGCTCAGCAACCATAAAAATCTTTAACCTTTCCATGCTCCTTCCCTTGCGATAAGGGGAGGAGCATTTTTGGATTCCCTCCCCTTGGTTCGAGGGGAGGTTGGGCGGGGTGGGTTGCCTGGCGCTGGCTTGCCTCCCCTTTTCCCAAGCCCCCTCCTTGTGAAGGAGGGGGATCATTTTTTGAGGACTTTCCCAAGGGGCCCATGGAGGCGCACGGTTCAAAAAAAGTGATTTATGCCGCGCTCGCCGGCAACGCCCTCATCGCCGTCACCAAGTTCGGCGCCGGTTTTTACACCGGCAGTTCGGCGATGCTGAGCGAAGCCATTCATTCTCTGGTCGACACCGGCAACCAGGGGCTTCTCCTGTACGGCCTCAAGCGTTCCGAACAGCCGCCCGACCGCAGCCATCCCTACGGCTATGGGATGGAGCTCTATTTTTGGTCGTTCGTGGTCGCCGTCCTTATTTTCGGCATCGGAGCGGGGGTTTCCATCTACGAGGGCCTGCACAAGCTTAATGAGCCGGAACCGGTCAGCGATCCCTACGTTAACTACATTGTTCTCGCGGTCGCCCTGGTGTTCGAGGCCGGGGCCTGGTGGGTGGCGTTCAAGGAGTTTCGACGCTCGACAGGGCGCCTGGGCTACTTTCAGGCGGTGCGGGAAAGCAAGGATCCGGCGGTGTACACCGTGCTGTTCGAGGACACCGCCGCCATGCTTGGCCTGCTGGTCGCCTTTAGCGGTATTTTCCTTGCGGACCGGCTGCAGATGCCCCAGTTCGACGGCGCCGCCTCGATCATCATCGGCCTGATTCTGGCGGGCACGGCCGGGTTCCTGATTTACGAGAGCAAGAGCCTGCTCATCGGCGAGGGCGCCCGCGCCACGGTGGTCGAGGGCATCGGGCGCATGGTCAAGGAGAGGCCGGGTATCAAGGCGGTGAACGAAATCCTTACCATGCACCTTGGCCCGCGGGACATCCTGCTCAACCTGAGCCTGGATTTCGAGGACAACATAAAATCGGAAGAGGTGGAGGCGTCGATTTCAGAGATGGAACGGGCGATCAAGGCAGAATTCCCCGAGGTGGGCCGGGTGTTCATCGAGGCGCAAAGCCTGAGCGGCCACCGCGCCAGCCGGCGCAGCGATGCGGAAGATTCCTAGGCCCCTACGACGACTTTACCCAGCACCCGCTCCCCCGGCGGCACCACCGCGCCATGGCCAAGGATCGACCTTTCCACCTGTGCGCCTTTTCCCACGATCACATCATCCCAGCAGACCGAATTTTCCATCGAAGCGCCGGCGGCCACGCGGCAGCGATCTCCCAAGACGACGTGCGGGCCGATGTTGGCCCCGGCGTCGATGCTGAGATCGCGGCCCGCCGCCACGGGCCCGGCGATGCCCGGGCCGCGGGCAAACGGGATCTCTCCTTGCAGGCGAAGGGTGCCTTGAAGAGCGTCCCGGTGGGCCTGCAAATACGTTTCGCGCGTGCCGAGATCGAGCCAGTAACCCTCGTGCAGGCAGGCGTACACCGGCAGGCCCTCTTCGACCATGGCGGGGAAGATGTCGGCGGCGGTTCCCGAAAAGCGGCCGGCGGGAATGCGCTGCAATACTTCCGTCTCCATGACTTGAACGCCGGTGAACATGACTCGGGTCTGGGTGTCCGGCCGGTGCGGGGCATTCGCGCCGAGAAAATGCGTGACGCGGCCCTTGGCGTCGATTTCGATGAGGCCGTAGCGTTCCGGTACGGGGTCCTGGCGGACGACGAGGGTGAGGCAAGCCCCCTTGTTCCGGTGAAACGCCATCACCCGGGCAAGGTCGACATCGCTCAGGATATCGCTATTGACGACGAAAAACGCCCCGCCACCCAGGAACCGTTCCGCCTGCTTGATGCCGCCCGCCGTGCCGAGGATTTTTTCTTCCAGTGAAAAATGGATACCGAGGCCGCTGATGCCTGTGAACGCAGCGATGATTTGATCGGGCAGGTGATGCAGGTTGACGGTGACGTCGCCGACGCCCGCGGCCCGCAGCCAGCCCAGGGTGTGGCCGAGCAGCGGTTGGTTCATGACCGGAAACAGGGGTTTGGGCAGCTGCCGGGTGAGGGGCAGCAGGCGCGTGCCGTATCCGGCGGCCAGCACCATGGCCTTCATCCCGTCTCCGTCAGCCGTTTCAGGCTTTCATCGAATGGCGGCCGGGCGATGCCGTTTTCGGTGATGATGGCGGTCACCAGGGCGTGGGGGGTAATGTCGAAGGCGGGGTAGGCCGCCACCGTCCCTTCCGGCGCGATGGACTGCCCCGCGACGTTCACCACCTCTTCACCCTCGCGTTCCTCGATGGGGATGGCTTCGCCCGAGGCGATGGTAAGGTCCAGGGTGGAGACCGGCGCGGCGACGTAAAAGGGAATCCCGTGCCGGTGGGCCAAGGCCGCCACCATGTAAGTGCCGATCTTGTTCGCCACGTCGCCGTTGGCGGCGATGCGGTCCGCGCCCACCACCACCGCGTCCACCTGTTGCTTCATCATGAAATAGCCGCTCATGCCGTCGGTGATGAGCTTGACGGGAATGCCGTCCTCCATCAGTTCCCAGACGGTGAGGCGGGAGCCTTGAAAAAAGGGCCGCGTTTCGTTGGCCAGCACGTTGACCCGCTTGCCCGCTTCGACCGCCGCGCGCACCACGCCGAGGGCGGTGCCGTATCCGGCGGTGGCAAGCGCCCCGGCGTTGCAGTGGGTGAGCACGACGCTTTCTTCCTTGAGCAGAGCCTGGCCGTGCCCGCCGATCTTGCGGTTGATCTGGATGTCCTCTTCCACCACGGCGAGGGCTTCCTGCCGGAGCCGTTCCTTGATTTCGGCGACGGGAAGGTGCCGGTGCTTGCGGGCGGTGCGCTTCATGCGCTCGATGCCCCAGGCGAGGTTGGCCGCTGTCGGGCGGGCTTTGGCGAGCGCGTCGCACTGGTGTTCCAGGCGGGCGTAGAACGCCTCGAAGGTGTTGGCCTCGATGGCGTTGGCCCCCAGGCTCACGCCGATGGCCGCGGCCACACCGATGGCGGGGGCGCCGCGGATCACCAGGTCCTGAATGGCCCGCCCCACCTCCTCGATGGTGCGGCAGTCGACGAACACCTTTTCCCGGGGCAGGCGCGTCTGGTCGATCATGCGGGCCAGGCCGCCCTGGTATTCGATGGTCTTGATCATGCGGGCTCCTTGGCGTCGCCGGGGATTAGTGCGGCGATTTTTTTGCCGAATTCCACGGCGGAAAGGGCTTCGACGCGCAGTGTTTTGTTGCGGCCCGTCTGGCCGCTCACCAGGCTCACCCGCGAGGGGCTGACGCCCAGCGCGCGGGCGACGAACTTCAGGCAGGCCTTGTTGGCCGCGCCCTCCACGGGCGGTGCCGTCAGGTGGATTTTGAGCGCGCCGTCGTGCACCCCGGCGATGCGGTTTTGGCTTGAGCGGGGACGCACCAGGACGGCAAAACGCACGCCATCGCTGTCGGCTTTCAGGTTGAGGGGCATGGCCCGGGGCTTTACTTTTTCAGGTGATCGCGAACGGTGTCCTTGATCGATTGAATCAGTTGAGATTTTTCCTGCGTCAATTTATGGATTTCGTTTTTGAGCGCCGCCATTTCTCCCTCGGCGTTTTGCCGGTGCTTCTGCGCCTGCTGCCTCGCCATCAGGATCACCTGACGCGCCTTTTCCTTCAAAGCTTCGGTGTCGATCGGCGGGGGGGATTCCGCGCCCGAGTTCTTCAGCGTCTCGATCAGGCGGTCCTTTTCACCCAGCTCTTCCTTCAGCTTCTGGATCTCCTCGGCCATTTCACGGAAATCGTCGGCGACAAGATGCATGAAGGCATCGACCTCCTCTTTGTTGTAACCACGGAACTTTTCGCGGAAACACTGCTCGAGGATGTCGAGATGGTTCAGGCGCATGCCGGCCTCATTGAAGTTGTAGGGCGAGCTGGGCCAGGGATTTGACCAGAAATTCCTGGAGGAAAACGATCGCCAGAATCACTATAATGGGGGAAATATCGAGGCCGATGCCGGACATCGGCAGCATCTGCCGGACTCGAAGCATCACCGGTTCTGTGATACTGTACAAAAACTGGACGATGGGGTTGTAGGGGTCGGGGTTGACCCAGCTGAGAAGCGCGCGGACGATGATGATCCACATGTAAAGCGTGAGCGCCATGTTGAGGACCACGGCGACGGCATTCAGCAGGTTTCCGAGTATCGGCATGGGCGGGTGTTCGCGTGTTGGCTTGGGGCGCGCCAAACGGCCCCGAAGATATTTTTCAATGGCAACGGATTGATTTTAAACAAGGGTAAACTATCCGAATTCCCAATCAATGTCAATGGCCCGGCCCCCGGTGCCGGGTCTTTCAATCGGCGGCGTCATGATGAAAAAAAAACGCGATAAGATCAGGGATCTCCTGGGCCGCGGCGAGGAATCGCCGGCGGTTCTCATCAAGGGCTGGGTGCGCACGAAAAGAGATTCCAAGGGCGGGTTCTCCTTTCTGGAGATCAACGACGGGTCGTGCATGAGTGGCCTGCAGGTGGTGGCCAACCACAGCCTCCCCGGCTACGAGGCCATTGCCCACCGGTTGACGACGGGAAGCTGCGTTTTCGTCTCCGGCGCGCTGGTCCGCTCCCAGGGCAGGGGACAGACGCTGGAGGTGCAGGCCGCCGAGGTTGGGCTCTATGGCACGGCGGACGCGGAGAAATACCCCCTGCAGAAGAAAGCGCACTCCTTCGAATTTTTACGCGAGATCGCCCATCTCCGGCCGCGCACCAACACCTTCGGCGCGGTGATGCGCGTCCGCCACCGGCTGGCGTACGCCATTCACAAGTTTTTTCACGATCGCGGTTTCATCCACCTGCACACGCCGATCATCACCACCAGCGACTGCGAGGGCGCGGGGGAAATGTTTCAGGTGACGACGCTAGATCTCGCCCAGCCGCCGACCTGCGACGGCAAGGTGGATTACGACCAGGACTTTTTCGGAGAGCGGACGGCGCTGACGGTGAGCGGTCAGCTTGAGGGCGAAATCTACGCGCTGGCCCTGTCGGAGATCTACACCTTCGGCCCCACTTTCCGCGCCGAAAACTCCAACACCAGCCGCCACTTGGCCGAGTTCTGGATGGTCGAGCCCGAGATGGCCTTTTACGATCTGGAAGATAATATGGACCTGGCCGAAGAGTTCATCAAGGCCCTGTTCAACGATGTGCTGCAGCACTGCCCCGAGGACATGGCGTTCCTCAACAAGCGCATCGATCCTCATATCCTGGAAACCCTCGCGAAGGTGTGCGAGAGCCAGTTCGAGCGCATCCACTATACCGATGCGGTCCACCTGCTCGAAAAGTCGAGCGAGAAGTTCGTCTACGGGGTGGAGTGGGGCTGTGCACTCCAGTCGGAGCACGAGCGCTACCTGAGCGAAAAGGTGTTCAAGAAACCCGTCATCATTTTCAACTACCCGGAAGCGATCAAGTCGTTCTACATGAAGCTCAATGAGGACGGCGAGACGGTGCGCGCCATGGACGTGCTGCTGCCGAGGCTGGGGGAGATCATCGGCGGCAGCCAGCGCGAGGACGACGCGGCTCTTTTGGAAAAACGCATGCGCGCCAAGGGCCTGGACCCGGAGGATTACTGGTGGTACCTGGATCTTCGGCGCTTTGGCTCCGCGCCGCATTCTGGCTTCGGCCTTGGGTTCGAGCGGCTGGTGCAATTCGTCACCGGCATGGAGAACATCCGCGATGTTATTCCCTTTCCGCGCACGCCCCGGCACGCCCGCTTCTAGGCCGGCTCAACCGGCGGGCACCAGGCGGACGGCGGTTTCCACGTGCTGAGTCTGCGGAAACATGTCGATCACCGTGATCTGTGCGATGCGGTAGTCGGGAAGTCGCGCCAGGTCGCGCGCCAGGGTGGCGGGGTTGCAGGAGATGTAGATAATCTGCTTTGGCGCCATTGTTTTCGCCGCCTCGAGCACGGCGGGGGAACAGCCCTTGCGCGGCGGATCGACAACGAGGGTGGCCACCGGCCCCTCCCCGATGAGCTGGGGCAGATGTTGTTCTACGGTGCCGGCGAGAAAACGCGCGGTGTCGATGCCGTTGCGGCGTGCGTTTTCCTCAGCGTCGGCCACCGCCGGGGCGTATTCCTCGATTCCCGTTACCTTTAAGCCCGCCCGGGCGATTCCCAGGGCAATGCCTCCAACCCCCGAATAGGCGTCCACCACCCTTCCGCCGAGAGAGGCGGCCCATTCCCGCGCCAGGCCGTAAAGCCGGGCTGCCTGTTCCGTGTTCACCTGAAAAAAAGAGCCGAGGGACAGGTTGAGAGTCAGGTCGCCCACGGTTTCGGCCAGACGATCCTTGCCCCACAGAACGCGGGTCTTCGGCCCGAGGATCGCGTTGGTGTCGCGCTCGTTCAGGTTCTGCACCAGTCCCGTGATGCCAAAGCGGCTGAGAGCCGCCTCGTTCAGTGCCTCTTTGAGAAAGGGTTTCGGCAGGCGGCCGCGGGTGGTGACGAAGCCCACGAGGGTCTCGCCTGGGCTCTTGGCGTGGCGGACGATGAGCCCGCGCAAAAAACCCTTGTGGCGCGTTTCGTTGTAGATCGGCACGCGGTGCTTTTCGAGGAGGCCGCGCAGCCATTCCTTGGTGGCGTTGATCGGGGCCTGAAGAATATCGCAGGTCGCACTGTCGGCGACGTCGTGGCTGCCTTCCTGAAAGAAGCCGATGCCGAGCTTTCCCGGCGCCAGCAGCGTCACGGCGAAGCTCGCCTTGTTGCGGTAACCGTAGGGACGCGGCGCGGCCCAGGTGGTGATTTCGGGAAACGCATCGATATTGCCGAGGTGCGTGAGGCTGTCGGCCACCACCCGCGTTTTAAAAGCGAGTTGGTCTTCGTAGCGCTGCTCCTGCAATTTGCAGCCGCCGCAGGCGGTGAACACCGGGCACGGGGCGGCCACGCGAGCGGGCGAGGGGGAGAGAACCTCGATCACGCGGCCGACGCCGAAGCGCGGCGTCCTCTTGATGATTTCGGCGCGCACCTGGTCCCCCGGCAGGCCGCCGGGGAGAAACAGAGTGTAGCCCGACGCGCGACCGATGCCGTCGCCGCTTGCACTCTGGGTTTCGACGTCGATGTCGAGGCGGTCGCCGGGGGCGACGGGTATTTCGAGCTGGGGTTTTGCCATGAGGTCTCCAAGGATCTGCTTAAACCTATCACTTTATCATAAAGCCCAGGGGTTTTGAAAAGGGATTAAAAGCCGCTGTGCTAAAATGCACACCGGCGTTCGGGGTTCGTGTTCGCAAAAAGGGGAGGGGCGAGTCATGGAACAGGCGATTTGCATTCTGGCCGCGGTGCGTGAGGAATTGTCCGGCATTCTCAGGCAGATGGCCGTCTCCGGCAAGCGCAAGATCGGTCGGGCGGATCTCTGGAGCGGCAGCTGGCAGGGAAGGCCCCTGCTTTTGGTGCGAACCGGAGTGGGGCATCGGCGCGCCTCTTTAGCCCTCAGCGAGGTTCTTCGGTCGCACCAGCCGGGTTTGATCGTGTCGATCGGCTACGCGGGGGGCGCCGACCCTGCACTCCGCGTGGGCGACCTGCTGCTCGCCGAAACCATCCTGGAACCGCCGGGCGGAGAATGGAGCGCGGGCGATGGTAAATCCCCGCCTGCGCGCTTCGACATCGACGCCGCTCTTGCCGCGCGTTTTGCCGCTGTGACTCCGCCCGAAGGCGTCACCTTGCACCGGGGCGCGCTGCTCACCGTCGGCGAAGTGGTTACCGGGCCTGAAAATAAGCGCGCCCTCGGGGCGCGCTACGGGGCGTGCGCGCTCGACATGGAAACCGCGGCTCTGGCGCGGCTGGCGCGGGATAGCGGCCTCCCGTTTATTTCGCTGCGCGCCATCAGCGACGCGGCGGACGATGCGCTGATGGATGTTTCGCCGTTTCTGGAGAAAGACGGGGAGGTGTCCAAGCTGAAGGCGGGCTGGTACGTTCTTACCCACCCCACGGCGATCGGCACGCTGCGCAGCCTGCAGGTTGTTGCCCGCCAGGCGACCGCGCGGATGACGGATTTCCTCGCTGGCGCGGTCAGGGAACTCTAACCAAACGCAGTGTTTCAGGGAGTGGGAAGCTCGAAGATGAAATGGCGGTCGCTGCCGCCGCCGCCGGGATTCGGGCCGCCGCTCAGTAGATGGATTTTCCTGTCGAGCAGCACCGAGCCAAGACCGTGCAGCCCTTCGGGCATTGGGGCCATCGCCGTCCACACATCGCGTTCGGGGTCGTAGGCTTCGTTCTCGGTGAACGTGCCTTCTCCCGATTCGCCGCCAAACACATGAATCCGGCCGCTAAGCACCCGCGAGGTGATGCCGCTTCGTGCCGTGGGCAGGGGTTTCTTCTTGGTCCAGCGGTGGCTCGCGGGGTCGTAGGCTTCGTTGACGCTCAGGTTTTGGTTGTAGTCGACGTTCACTCTCCCACCGATAACGTAGAGCTTGCCCGCCGCCGCCGAGGCGGTCAGGTGATCGCGCGGTGTGGGCAGCGGGGGCAGGGTGTCCCAACGGTCGCTGGCTGGATCGTAGACTTCGTGCGCACCTGTGTTCACCAGGCGGAAAAACTCCCGCCGCGCGCCGCCGATGGCGTGGATCTTGCCGTCGATCACTTCCGCAGCGAGGGCGCCGCGCGCGGTCGGCATCGAGGCCTTTTCGGTCCACGTGTTTTTCGCCGGATCGAACTCGTAGGTGGTGGCCACCGGCGACCAGCGGCCGGAATAGAAGCCGCCAATGACGTAAAGCCGTCCACCTGCCACGGTGGCGGTTGTGTGGTGGAGCGGTTGCGGCAGTGGGGGCTTGTCTTCCCAGATTCCGGTTTTGGGATTAAGGGCGAGAACCCGTGCGCTGATGCCCTTCGGGGTGAAGCCGCCGATGAGGTAAATCGTCCCGTCCAGGAGGGCGGCGGCCGATTCGGTGCGTTTTTCCGGCAGCGGGGGCTCTACCGTCCACCGGCCGGGCGGTTCCGCGGCGAGCGGTGCATTAAGAAACAGGGTCAGTGCGAAGAACCATCCCGCAAGGGTGCGTTGCATGAGGCCTCCCTGGGTTCAGGCCGGCGCGGTTTTCTCCCGCGCGCCGGGCAGGCATTGTCTCAGCGTCCGGTCGATCGAGAGAAGCTGATCGAGCAGGGCGGGCAGGTCGTCCACGCGAATCATGTTGGGGCCGTCGGAAGGGGCGCGGTCGGGGTCGGGATGCACTTCCATGAAGAGGGCGTCCACTCCCACGGCCACGGCCGCACGGGTGATGTCCGGCACCAGCTCGCGCTGGCCGCCGCTACGGGTACCTTCACCGCCGGGCAGTTGCAGGCTGTGGGTGGCGTCATAAACCACCGGGCAGCCGTGCTCGCGCATCAGCACCAGGGAACGCATGTCGACGACCATGTTGTTGTAGCCGAACATGAAGCCGCGCTCAGTGAGCAGGATGCTGCGCTGGCCGCTGTCCTCCATTTTGCGCACGACGTTTTTCATGTCCCACGGGGCCATGAACTGCCCCTTCTTGATGTTCACCGGTTTGCCCGTCCGGGCGGCCTTGACCAGCAGGTCGGTCTGCCGGCAGAGAAACGCGGGAATCTGCAGGACGTCGAGCACGCGGCTTGCGGCCTCGACCTCGTGCTCGGCGTGGATGTCGGACAATACGGGAACGCCCACGCCTGCCTTGACCCGCTCGAGGATCTTCAGGCCCTCGGCAAGCCCCGGCCCGCGGTACGAATCGATGGAGGAGCGGTTGGCCTTGTCGTAGGACGACTTGTAGATGAACGGCACGCCCGCCTCGCGGGCGATATCCTTCAGCCGCTGGGCCGTGGCCATGGCCTCGGCTTCCGATTCTATGACACAGGGGCCGGCGATGAGAGCCAGCGGCAGGCCGCCGCCGATCTCCACCGAACCGACGGTCACCCGTCGCGACTGCCAGGGAGAGAGGCTCATGGGCTCGGGGGCTCCGGCGTCGACAGGTCGATGCCGATGGGTACAGGGTGTGGGGTTTCGGTGCGCGGCGGAAGCCCTTCCGCCGCAAGAAGCCCCAGGGTGATTTCGCGGACCTTTTCCATGTTGGCTGCCTTGCTCACGGCCGTGAACCCGGCCTCCTGCAACTCGGAGAGGTTGACATCGGGCCCGTCCGGACTGGTGACGACAATGAAGTTCAGCGCCTTGTGCTTCTTTTTGATCCCCAGCAGGTGCTTGATTTCGGTTTTGTGCGGCCTGAGAACGTATATTACGAGGTCGGAGGGGCCGAGGACATTCTGCTTGAAGCAATCGACGATGGAAACAAAGCTCATCACCAGAAACGGCTCCTGCTTAATGAACTTGGACATCTGGATGCGCTCGCCCCGCACCGGGTCGACGATGAAGATGATTTTCGGGCGCGGGCCGGCAGGCGCGGAGGAAGCAGCGGATCGTCTTCTTCGGGGTCGGCGGTTCATGCGGTTCAGTCTATCATCAAAATCGGCCTCGATGCACCCGAAAAGAAAGGGACGCCGAACGGCCCTTTTCTCCCGGTCCGGTTGGGCTACCCTGGGCGTGGCGGGCCGCGGGGTTTTGGTTTGACTTTAATTCGAGCAGTGTGAAAAAATAAAAGAGGTTTTCCTTATCCCTTCCTGCCGAGGCGCTGATGAATGTCTTGAAAGCGATTCTTCTGGCCTTCCTTTTTTTCTTGCTCTTTCCCGTTTTCGTTTGGGCCTCCGGCCGCGTCGTGGTGGTCGAGGTTGCCGGTGCGATCAACCCGGTGGTGGCGGAGTTCGTCACCCATGAAATCCGCGAGGCGAACCTGGAGGGCGATGCCCTGGTGGTGATCCGGATGGACACGCCCGGCGGGCTCGATACGTCCATGCGGCAGATCATCAAGGGGATTCAGCATTCCCGGATTCCCGTGGTCACGTTTGTCGCTCCCAGTGGTTCGCGGGCGGCATCGGCGGGCACCTTCATTGCCATCGCTTCGCATATTGCGGCAATGGCCCCGGGAACCAATATCGGCGCGGCGCATCCGGTCAACCTCATGGGCGGCGGCGATGGCAAGGAGACGAAGACACTGGAGAAAAAGGTCGTCAATGATGCGGCGGCGTACATCCGCTCCCTCGCCGAGGCGCGTGGGCGCAACGCGCACTGGGCCGAGATGTCGGTCCGCGAGAGCGTGTCGATCTCCGCCGAGGAGGCGAAGCGCCTCGCGGTGATCGACCTTGTGGCCTCGAACCTCGATGCCCTGCTGTTGGCCCTCGACGGCCGCGAGGTGGCCATGGAGTCCGACACCCTTGTTCTGAAGATCAAGGGCCTGCCGGTGGTGCACCGCGAGATGAGCCCGCGCGAAAGGGTGCTCGACATCATCTCCAACCCCAACATCGCTTACATCCTGATGATGATCGGGGTCGTCGGCCTGTATTTCGAGTTGTCAAATCCCGGGCTCATTTTGCCGGGCGTGCTCGGCGGCATCAGCCTGATTCTCGCGCTGTACGCCATGCAGACCCTGCCCATCAATTACGCCGGCCTGTTATTGATCCTTTTGGGCGCCGTCCTGTTCATCGCCGAGATCAACGTGATGAGTTACGGTTTGTTGTCTGTCGGCGGCGTGCTCTCGATTTTGCTAGGCTCGCTCATGCTCGTCGAAAGCGACGACCCGGCCATGCAGATCTCGAAGTCCGTCCTCATCCCGACGCTCCTGTTCTCGGTGGTGGTGGCGGCGGGCGCCGTGTACCTTGCCGGGAAGAGTTCCAGGCGGCGGCCGGTGTCCGGAGCCGAGGGGCTGATCGGCGAGTGCGGGGTGGCGAAAACCGCCCTCACGCCGCGCGGAACCGTGATGGTGCACGGTGAACTATGGTCGGCCGAGAGCGATGTTCCCATCGAGGCGGGAGAAACGGTGGTGGTTCGCGCCCTGAAGGGGCTTTCTCTCCACGTGGGCCGGAAAAACCAGCGACCAGCCTGAGCGGCGGTTCCCGACGCGCTTTGCCCGGTTTTCATGAATCGAATGGATATGGATTCCAGCTTGCAGACCGTGGCCGCGTGCGCGATGGTGGTCCTGGTGTGCGGGGTGTTGCTCGCCGGCTGCGAAAAGCAGATTATTTTTCAGCCGACAAAATACCCCGGCGGCCTGTGGGATACCGCGAATTTCGGATTCACGGTGGAAGACGTGGATTTTGAAAGCGCCGATGGGACGAAACTTCACGGCTGGTACGTGGCCCGGCCGGGCGCGCGCGGTACGCTTCTGTGGTGCCACGGCAACGCCGGAAACCTTTCGCACCGGGCCGAGAATATTGCGCGCCTCCGCGTTTTGCCCCTCAATGTGTTTATCTTCGATTACCGGGGCTATGGCAAAAGCGAGGGCAAACCCGGCGAGACGGGTGTTTATCAGGATGCCCTGGCTGCGTACGACACCCTGGTTCGGGAAAAGGGCGTGAGCCCCGACACCCTCATCCTGTTCGGCCGTTCGCTGGGCGGCGCTTGCGCCGTTCATATTGCGTCGTACCGCAAGGCCGCCGGGCTGATTTTGGAATCCGCCTTCACCTCCGCCGCCGACATGGCGAAGGAGATCCTTCTGTTCCTGCCGAGCGGCCTGGTCCGCACCCGGCTGGACATCGCCGGACCGCTGGCGGCGCTGGATCTGCCGAAACTGCTTCTGCACGGCGACCGCGACGAGGTGGTGCCCTTCGAAATGGGGAAGGCGCTCTTTCAGGCGGCGAAGGCGCCGAAGACGTTTTATGTCATCGCAGGCGCGGGCCACAACGATACCTACTACACCGGCGGCAAACCTTACTACGAGGCGTGGCGGCGGTTTGTCGAGGAGGTTTTGCCGCCGCCCGCGCCTTGATCGGCCCGCGGGCCGCGGCGTCCCGGTGGTTCTGGGAATTTATAGTGATCGAAGTGCCATTTTAAGGTACATTGACCCGGAAATTTTTGCGCAAAGGGCGGGCACTTTCAAGGATGATATGGCAGACGATGTGAGACAGGAAATTCTGGGCGGTTTGAAGCGGGTCGTTATTAAAATCGGCAGCAGCGTCATTTCCAGAAAAGAGGGGGAGAAGGGCAAAAGCGTCTACCGTCTCGACGAGGAGCGCGTCCGCCATTTCGCGAGGCAGGTGAAGAAGATCGCGCGGACGGGACGGGAGGTGGTCCTGGTTTCATCCGGCGCCATCATGGCCGGGCGCGACCGCCTGGGGCTCGGCGGCGCCCATCTGACCGTTCCCGAAAAGCAGGCCTGCGCCGCCATCGGCCAGAGCTACCTCATCCACGCCTACGAGAAAAAGTTCAAGGCCCAGGGCCTCAAGGTCGCACAGATGTTGTTGAGCAGCGACGACCTCGGCAACCGGCGGCGCTACCTCAACGCCAAGCACACCATCGAGGCGCTGCTCGAATACGGCGTCATTCCCATCATTAACGAGAACGATTCGGTGACGGTGGACGAGATCAAGATCGGCGATAACGACACGCTGTCGGCCACGGTGGCGTGCCTGATGGACGCGGGGCTCCTTGTCATCCTTTCGGATGTGGAGGGGCTGTTCTCCCGAGATCCCACCCGGCGGACGAAAAATTCGCCGCCGCCCGAGCTCATCCCGCTGGTGAACAGGGTGACCGCCGACATCGAAAAGCTCGCCGGCAAGAGCGGCAGCCAGGTGACCGTCGGCGGCATGCTTACCAAGGTCCTGGCGGCAAAAAAAACCATGAGCTTTGGAATTCCCACCCTTCTGGTCAGCGGCAGGGACGATTCGGTTCTCGAAAAGGTGGCCGCCGGAGAAACGGTGGGGACGTTGTTCTGGTCCGGCCGGGGCCGCATCCGCGACCGCAAGCACTGGATAGCCCATACGCTCAAGGTAATGGGCCGGCTGATGGTCGATGCGGGTGCGGTGAGAGCCCTCGTCGAAGGCGGCAAGAGCCTGCTGCCGGCGGGGGTGTTGAAGGTCGAAGGATTGTTCGAGTTCGGTAACGCGGTGAGCGTGGTCGACGAATCGTCGCGGGAAATCGCCCGCGGCCTGGTCAATTACAACACCGATGACCTGGAGAGCATCAAGGGGCTGAAAACGTCCGAGGTGCGCAAACTCGTCGGCAACAATTTCTACGAGGAGGTCGTCCATCGCGATGACCTGGTGATCATTGAAAACGACGATTGAGATATACACCCACCGGCTGGAAACCCATCGAGGAGGCCGCCTTGGTTGCCTTTGCAGCTGTTGAAAGCGCCCGCGAAGTGGTGGGAGAAGGAACCGGTCCGCTTCGAATGCCAGCCGGATTGTTTCAAATGCTGCCTCAAGCCGGGGGTGATCTATTTCGACAGCGAGGACATCCGCCGTGTCGCCGGGCACCTGGGTGTATCGCAAAAGCAGTTCAAGGCCGAGCACCTCACCCGCGACGACGGCTATTTCGTCCTTGAGGTTTCGGATCGGAATCCCTGCCCCTTCCTGACCATGGATGGCTGCGGGATTCACGAGGTGAAGCCGAAGCAGTGCCAGGCCTATCCGTTCTGGAGGGAAAACCTCGACCACCGCGCCACCTGGAAACTGGTGGGCGGCTTTTGTCCCGGGGTCGACCGGGGGCCGATGGTGCCTCTTGCGACGATCAAACGCCTGCTCAATCTGTTTCGCCTCTAGAGAGATCCCTTAAACGGCAATCATGATTTCCAGGAAAAAACCGATGTTATTCCAGGTCGTCCTGACGGGGGAAGAACGCCGCGCTTTGGCCGAGCTGATTGGCCGCCCCGTACTTCGCGCCGCGACCGATGGTTGGGCGCAATACTTGCTGGTCGAAGGAGGCTGCCTCAAGGTCATCCCCAAGGAAATCGCCACTCCCGACGATTACCGCCCCTACGCCGGCGTGTGCCAGCCCGAGCCGGCCTTTATCGACCCTGAAACGCCCTTGCCGGAGAAGGAGAGGATCGCCGACGGCCTTGGCGAGGTGGAGGAGGTCTGGATTCTGAAAACCGGTTTGACGTTCACCTTTCCGGAATCCCTCCCCGACAGCGAGCCGGTGAAGGGGGTCAAAATTCCCGGCGGAGTGCGTTACGGGCCGGTGTTTCACGCGCCCGACCGACTGCAGGCGCTGGCGCAAAAAAACCCCGACCAAGCGGTGGTGGAACTGGACATCGCCATCGAAATCCGCACTGCCCGCCACGACCTCCTCTTTTATACCGATTCCCAGGCCTACCTCGCACGCGCCGCATTGGACAAAAAAAAGCCCGCCGGCCTGCCTTCCAGGGACAAGATCGCAAGGAGCTGGGTGCTGCCACAGGAAACCGCCTGAGGCTGCCGGCCGGGAAAACCGCGAGGGCCGGGGCGGCCGCATGGCGCCTCCAAAAGGCCCGGGAAGGTGGTTGACAAGAGGCGGGGAGGCAAGGATAATGCCCAGTTGGCTCCGGCCTTTCGGCCGGCTTCCGGAGGCCCCAGACACTCATTTCATGGATTTGACAAGATAGCGTCAGCGAATTGCTCCGTCCGGGGAGCGGCCGAGAGGACGAGGAGATTTCATGCCGATCGCAGTGGTAGTGGGAATGCAATGGGGGGACGAGGGCAAGGGAAAGATCATCGATCTCTTTGCTGAGGAAGCCGACATCGTCGCCCGCTATCAGGGCGGTCACAACGCCGGACACACCATCTGCTTCGACGGCCAGGAGCACGTGTTGCACCTGATTCCCTCGGGTATTTTTCACGCGGGCAAACTGTGCATTATCGGCAACGGTGTGGTGATCGACCCCAGGGCGCTGATGGAGGAAATGCAGATGCTGGGGGCAGCGGGTATTGCCCTCGACGGCCGCCTGGTGCTCAGCGACCGCGCCCACATCATCCTGCCGTATCACGGCACGTCGGACAAGGGCCGCGAAAGCGGCGACCGGTTCCGCCGCATCGGCACCACCGGACGGGGTATCGGGCCCTCCTATTCGGACAAGATCGCCCGTCTTGGCGTGCGCGCCGCGGATTACGAGGATGAGGACCGCCTGCGCGAGGTGCTTTTCGCCAACTACGAAGAAAAGAAGCAGATTCTGAAGCTCCTGTACGGCAAGGACCTGCCGCCGTTCGACGCGCTCCTCGAGGAGCAACTCGGCTACCGGGAAACGATCTGCCGGTTCATGGCCGATACCGGCTCGCTCATCCGGAAAGAGATCGCCGCGGGTAAAAAGATTCTCTGCGAGGGCGCACAGGGGACGATGCTCGATGTCGACCACGGCACCTATCCCTTCGTCACCTCATCGAGCTCTAGTGCCGGCGGGGCCTGCACGGGGCTGGGCATTCCGCCGTCCCAGGTCGGCCGGGTGGTCGGCGTCATCAAGGCCTACACGACCCGGGTGGGGGAAGGGCCGTTTCCCACTGAGCTCAAGTGCGGCTTCGGCGAACAGCTGAGGGCGGAAGGTCACGAGTTCGGTGCCACCACGGGGCGGCCGCGCCGTTGCGGCTGGTTCGACGCGGTGGTGGCGCGCTACGGCAACGCCATCAACGGCACGCGCGCTCTGGCGCTCACCAAGATCGACGTGCTCGATAAATTCGAGACGCTCAAGGTGTGCACCGGTTATAAGCACGGCGGCAAGGTGTATGAGGAAATGCCCGCCTCGCTCAAGGTCCTGGAAAACTGCGAGCCGGTGTATCGCGAGTATCCGGGGTGGAAGGAAAGCACCGTAGGCGTCGATGCCTATGACAAGCTGCCGGGCAACGCCCGCCGCTACATCGAGGAACTCTCCCGGCTCAGCGGCGCCGAGTTCACCCTGATTTCCACGGGTCCCGAGCGCGGCCACACCATCCGCCTGAGCGGCCTGTTTTAATCCCGCCTGGCCGAAGGGGGCGCCTCCCGTAACGACCTGGATGAAAAAACGCGGCGCTTCTTAAGCGACCGCGGCATCCGCGCCGTGACCATCGACCTGGCTGAACTTTCTCCCAATTGCTGTGTCGGGCGGCTGCCCGACGTCCGCGTTCACCCCGGGCCGCCTGGCGACCCCGGCGCCTACCGGCATTTTCATGCCGGAGGTCTCGATATCCATGTCGCCAAGGGGTTGAATACCGAAAAAGCACTCAGGCTCTACCTCTCGGGCTGGGGGCCCTTCCATAAACTCGAGGTGTCCGGCCTGAACCTTTTTCTGTAGCTCGGGAACTGGACACGCGGCCCGCAAGCCAGCATGCCTCCGTTGCCGTCGATGTCTTCCGCCATGGTTTGATCGGCCGGCTGGGCGCGCCGGAGTTTTCTTTTTTATATGTTATGGATTGGGACTATAATGAGAATATATCACATGATGGTCCCGCCCCCGTGCGGGGCATAAACCGATCCTCTCCTGACCGATGCTGACGATATTCATCCTGATTTTTTCCTGTTTGTTTTTTTATTTCATCGGCTACCGCTATTACGCGGGCCGGCTCGACCGCGAAGTCATTCAGCCAGACGCCGGCCGCGCGACCCCCGCCGGCGGTCAGCGGGACGGCGTCGATTACGTTCCCAGCAAGCCGCTTGTTTTATTCGGCCATAACTTCGCCTCCATCGCCGGAGCGGGGCCAATTATAGGGCCGATCATCGCCATGCATCATTTTGGCTGGGCGCTCACTCTGGTCTGGGTGCTCATCGGCAACGTGTTCATCGGCGCGGTGCACGATTACCTGACGTTGATGGTTTCGGTGAGGCATCGCGGCAGTTCCATCGCCGACATCGCCGAGGGCACCATGGGCGGCCGCGCCAAGGCGGTATTTGCCGTCTTTCTGGTTCTCGCCATGCTGCTGGTGGTGGCCGTTTTCGGGGTGGTTGCGGCGAAGACGCTCATCGCCCAGCCGGAGATGGTGTTCCCGACGTTCGCGATCATTCCCATTTCCATGGTCCTTGGCTGGTTCGTTTACCAGAAAAACGGCAACTTGGTCGCGTCGTCGCTGATCGCGGTTTTTGCGGTGGTGGTCTCTATCTATGTCGGGTTCAAGCTGCCCGTTCCCCTGCCCGAGGAAGGCCTCCTCGGGTTTTCGCCGCTCATGTTCTGGTTTGTGGTGCTGATGGTTTACGCGGCGGTGGCCTCGGTGCTGCCGGTGCAGGTGCTTCTGCAGCCGCGCGACTACCTGTCCACCTATATTCTGTTTGGCTCGATGGCGCTCGGCATGCTCGGCCTGTTGTGGGTGCATCCGGAGATCAACACGCCCGCCTATCGCGGCCTGATGTCCGAGGGGCAGGGGCCGGTGTGGCCGATGCTGTTCGTCCTGGTGGCGTGCGGCGCGGTTTCCGGGTTTCATTCCCTAGTCGCCGGCGGCACCACGTCGAAGCAGCTGGCGAGCGAAGCGCACGGCAAGCCTATCAGTTACGGCGGCATGCTGACCGAGGGGGTAGTGGCAGTGGTCACCGTGCTCCTGGTCGGCGGCGGCCTGTTCTGGGTAGCCCCGGCCGGAGGCGGGGTCGACATGGCCACCCTTGGTTTTCGCGAGACGCTGAAATCCGGCGGCTGGATTCTGGCCTTTGGCAACGGGTTCGGCAACGTAGTGCACCAGATGCTGCCGGTGCTCAGCTTCACGTTTGCGTCGATGATCGCGGTGCTCGCGCTCAACACCTTCGTGTTGACCACGTTGGACACGGCGGTGCGCATCACCCGCTTCATCGTCCAGGAATCGGTGGGGCGCAAGGTCCCGGCGCTCGGGAACAAATACTGGGTCACCGCCGCCATCATCGTCCTTGCCTACCTGATCGGTGCGACCGAAGGCTGGCAGAAAATCTGGCCGATTTTCGGTGCCACCAACCAGCTCATCGCGGCGGTGGCGCTGATGGTCGCCTCGACGTACCTGGTGGCGCGGCGCAAGCCGACGCATTTCACCCTGATCCCGGCCTTCTTCATGATCGTCACGACCATCGGCGCGCTCGGTTGGCAGGCGTACCGCTTTTTCACCGCCCCCGAGCCCCATCTGTTGCTCGGTGCGACGTCGCTGCTTCTGATCGGCCTTGCCCTGTTTGTCGCCAGCGAAGGCATGAAGGCCCTGCGCGGCGGCGCGGCGGCGCGCCTCACCCCGGCGCCGTCGGAAACCTAGGACCCGGTGGACGAAGGCCGCTTTCGGCCGGTTGGTTTTTAAGGGGGAATGGTTTATCATGGGCCGATCCCGGTAACCGGGTCCGGTGTTATGCCGGGCCGGAAAGATTTTAATTGCCATGAAGCTCAGCGAGATACTGGCCGCGCGCGAGCGGGCCAAGGAAAAAACCGTTCAGAAGCCCCCCCCGGCCGCCGCCCGACCCGCCGCCTCCGCCCCCTCGGCCATCAAGGTCGTCCGCACCCGTGAGACGCCCAACCCGGACGCGCTGCAGTTTGTCCTCAATGCGCAGATCCTCGGCCGCGGCAACCGCTCCTTCGCCGCCCGAAAGGAGGCCGGGACAGACCCCCTGGGGCAGGCGTTGTTTGATGTGCGCGGTGTGGCCAACGTCTTCATCATGGATAATTTCGTCACCGTCACCAAGGACAACACCGTGGGCTGGAACCTGCTGCGCGACCAGGTCTGGAAAACCATCGAAAAGAATGTGAGCGTTTACCCGGCCGAGGGCCCGGGGGAGCTGGAAAGCATCGACGTGCTGAAATTCCCGACTCTTCCCCGAGATGAAAAGCTCAAGGCGGTGGAGATGGTGCTCAACCGGTCGATCCGCGCCAACCTGGCCAAAGACGGCGGCGGCGTAGAGGTTAAGGGCATCGACGGCAACGTGGTGCTCATTCAGTATCATGGTGCTTGCGGCAGCTGCGCCACTTCGACCACCGGAACCCTCCAGTACATTCAGGGCCAACTCAAGCAGCAGATTCACCGGGATATCGAAGTCAAATCGGTGTGAGCCTGCCCCGCGCCTGAACTCGTTTTCCCCCTGTTTTTCCTTGTATCCGGTTTCCGAATCGCCGCGGTTTTCAAGCGCTGGCCCATCCCATTCGGCCCCGCTTCAAATAAAACTCAAAAAAACAACGATTTTTGTTTCTATTCGCTTAACAATTTAGAATTCAATGTGTTATGATTTTGGTATCGATCACGACACTTGAACGGATATTTTGGCATGGCGAAGGGATTGCGCAGGCTTTTCCTGCTCTTGATTCTGGGCGGCGGTATTTTTTGGCTGCACCAGGAGGGATGGCTCGCGGCCGGGGTGGAGAAATTTTCCTCTTTGGTGACGGGCCGCGAAGAGGAGGGGCCGAGCCTTGAAGACTATGAATTTCAACGGGTCACTCGCGGGGATGTGCATCAGAAGGTGCTTGCCACGGGTACCGTGACGCTGAAAACCGGCGCCGAAGTAAAGATCGGCGCGAGGATTTCGGGCAAGCTCGAAAGCCTCAGGGTGCGCATCGGCGATTTCGTGCGTTCTGGCGACCTGATCGCTATGATTGAGCACGAGGATCTGCTGGCCCGGGTGGCCCGGTTTCGCGCCGACCTGGCCGCCGAAGAGGCGCGGCTGGACAAGATCCGCCAGGAAAAGCCGCTGGAGATCAACGCCGCCATGGCGGAGCTGGAGGAACTTCAGGTGCAGCAGAGCCTGGCGCTCAAGATGCTGGAGCGCAATCTGGAACTGAACCGGCAGGGCGTGGTTTCGCAAACGGTGGTGGACGAATCCAACGAGCGAGCCGAAGTGCTCAGGTCGCAGATCCGCGTGGCGGAAGAAAAGCTCAAGTTGGAGGAAGCCCGCCTGGAGAACGATCTCAAGGTCGCGCAGACGCAGGTGGAACGAGCGCGTGCCACTCTGAATGAAGAGGAAACCCAGCTTTCTTACGCACGCATCACAGCGCCCATCGACGGGGTTGTGGCGTTCATCTCCACCCAGGAAGGGGAGACGGTGGTGGCGGGCTTGAGCGCGCCCACCTTTGTTACGCTCATCGATCTCAGGAAACTGGAGGTGACGACCTTCGTCGACGAAACCGACATCGGCCGCATCTCCGTCGGGCAGAGCGCGGTGTTCTCCGTCGACACCTACGCCGACAAGTTGTTCAAGGCCGAGGTGAGAGAGATCCGGCCCAAGGCGGTGATCAAGGACAACGTGGTCAATTACGAGGTCATCCTTGAGATCGATCCGAAACACATTGCCCTCTTGCGCGCGGAGATGACGGCCAACGTGGTGGTGACCACCGGAACCCGCAAGCAGGTGCTTCTCATTCCCAGGGAAGCGCTCAACCGGGAGGGGAAAAAGACCTTTGTGCTGCGCCGCCAGGGTGAGACACTGGAGGAGGTTCCGGTGGAAATCGGCTGGCGCGAAGGCAAGGTCCTGGAAATGATTTCGGGCGTGAACGAGGGCGACGAGATCGGTATTCTCAAAAAGACGGGCGGCGGCAACCATCGAAAGGGCAGGAGGTCCAGGCGGCGATGAGCCTGATCGAGATGCGGTCCATCAGCAAGGTCTACCGCAATATCGGTTTCGAGACCCAGGTGCTTCGCGGAATTTCCCTGGATATCGAAGAAGGGGAGTACGTCAGCATCATCGGTCCTTCCGGCGCGGGCAAGAGCACGCTGATGGCCATCATGGGCTGCCTCGCCCTGCCCACGGCGGGAACCTACGCCCTGGACGGCGAAGAAGTGCAGAGGATGAGCGACCGCCGGCTCTCGCGCGTGCGCAACGAGAAAATCGGTTTCGTCTTCCAGGCGTTTCATCTGCTGAAGGGGGTGCCGGCGATCGACAACGTGATGATGCCGCTGATGTATTCGGAGCGCGTCCCTAAGGACGCCGCCCGCCGTGCCGAGGCGGCGCTCACGCGGGTGGGCCTCGGCCACCGCCTCCGCCACACTCCCGGCCAGCTTTCTGGCGGTGAGCAGCAGCGCGTGACCATCGCACGGGCGCTCATCACCCAGCCCCGTATCATCCTCGCCGACGAGCCCACCGGCAACCTCGACTCCAAAAATGGCGCGGAAATCATGGCCGCGTTTGATTTGTTGAACGCCGAGGGGACGACGATCATTCTCATCACGCACGAGCAGGAGGTGGCCCGGCACGCCAGCCGTATCATCACCTTGAAGGATGGATTGATTGAGACCGACAAGCGCTATGAGAATCTTCCGCAATCTGAGACAGGCCCTCCGCGGGCTTAGGCAAAGCAAGGGCAACACCTTCCTGATGACGCTGGGCATTCTCATCGGGATCGGGTCGCTCACCATTATCGTCGCCATCGGCGAGGGCGCCAAGGCCAAGGTTCTGGAGCGGATCACCAATCTGGGCTTCGGTCCGGATTCCTTCTCGGTCATGGCGGGGGCGGGCCGCCTGTTCTTCGCCCGAACCGATCAGCCCACCAGCATGACCCTGCAAGACGCCGACGACATCCGCGCCATGCCCACTGTGCGTTTCGTCGTGCCCCGGCAGCGGGTTTCCATGCAGGCGAAATACCGGGAGCGGTTTACCGAGACCCGTGTCTACGGCGTGACACCGGAATGGCAGGACGCGCGCGGCTGGGCGCTGGCGGACGGGTCGTTCTTCGGCGAAGATGCCATGGAGCGCAAGTAGCGGGTCATCGTGCTTGGGGCGACGCCGGCGAAAAAGCTGTTTGAAGGCGAGGACCCTATCGGGAAAAAAATCCGGCTCGGCCAGGTGAGCTTCGAGGTCGCCGGCCTATTGCAGGAGAAGGGGCTCACCGAAAGTGGTTACGACCCCGACGACCGGGCGCTGATTCCCCTTACCACCTCGATATCGCGCCTCCTTAATCAAACCCACCTCCACAGCATCAAGGTGGTGGCCGTGAGGCCCGACAAGGTGGCCGAGGTCATGCAGGCGGTGCGTCTGCTGCTGCGCCGCAACCACAACCTGTCGCCTCTCGCCGAGGATGATTTCCGCTTTGTCACTCCGGAGGGAATCATGCAGTGGGTCACTCGGTCGGAACAGGCGCTCAACCGGATGCTGATCCTGGTGTCGACGGTGTCCCTGCTGGTGGGGGGGATTGTCATCATGAATATCCTGTTGGTGTCGATTCGCGAGCGGGTTCGCGAGATCGGCATCCGCCGCTGTTTCGGCGCGCGCCGGTCCGACATCACCCAGCAGTTCCTGTTTGAGTCGGTGTTCGTGTCTCTCCTGGGCGGGGCGCTCGGTGTCGCCACGGGACTCGGGGTCTCCCTCCTGCTTGAGCGGCTGGATTTCCTGCCCGCACAGGTGACCTGGGAGCCCTTCGCGCTGGCTTTCGTTTTTTCAAGCCTTGTTGGGCTTGTTTTTGGCATTCAGCCGGCGCGCCAGGCGGCGCGGCTCAGCCCGGACGAAACCCTGCGATGAAGGGGTTCCGCCGATGAAGACCTTCCTGAGTCTCACCGCGATGACCCTCGCCTCGAATAAAATGCGGACCTTTCTTGCGTCGCTCGGCGTCATGATCGGCATCGCCTCGGTCATCATCATGGTGTCCATCGGCAAGGGGTCGGAACAGGAGGTCCTGGACGTCATCGCACAGATGGGTGAAAACCTCATTACCATCAATGCCGGTGAGATGAAGCGCCGCGGGGGCCGGCTCCGCCTCACCGGCCAGGTGACCACGCTCACCGTCCGCGACGCGCGCCAGATGGCGCGGGAAGTCCCGGAACTTGCGGAAGTGGCGCCTTTCAATTTTCAACGCATGCAGGTGAAAGCCGGAAACCTGGCCGCGGAAACCACCGTCGCCGGGTCGACGCCGAACTTTCTCAAGGTGCGCGGCTATTCGGTGGAGACCGGCGCGTTCTTTGAAGAAAAGGACATGAAGCAGGCGGGCCGCGTGGTGGTGATTGGGCCGACGGTGGTCAAGAATGTGTTTGGCGATGAGCCGGCGGTGGGGCGGGTCCTGCGTGTCGGCCCGGTTCCCTTCAAGGTCGTCGGCGTCTTTCGCGCCAAGGGGCTGGACACCGATGGCATGGATCAGGACGACATCGTCGTGATTCCGCTCACCGCGCTGCAAAGGCGCGTGCTCAATAAAAATTTCATCAGCACCATTTACGCCCGCGCGGATTCCAGGAAGAACATCGACCGGGCGGTGCGGGGGATTCGGGATGTTTTAAGGAAACGGCACAAGCTGCGGGGCGAGGAGGAGGACGATTTCACCATCGTCAGCCAGCTGGATCTTGAGGCGCTGAAGCAGGAAACCAGCGAGCTGTTCACCCGGTTGATCGCTGGCGTGGCGGCGATATCGCTGGTGGTGGGAGGCATTGGCATTCTCGCGGTCATGCTCGTTTCGGTCAAGGAACGTACGCGCGAAATCGGCCTGCGCCGCGCCCTTGGAGCGACCCGCGGGGCCATCATCCGGCAGTTCGTTCTTGAATCGGTGGCGATCGGGGTGATGGGCGGTGTTATCGGTATTGTGCTGGGCGTCAGCCTCACGCTGGGGCTCGACCGCTTCGGCCCCTGGACGCTCGTGCTTCATATGCCGTCGGTGTATTTGGCCACCGGGGTGTGCGTGCTGATCGGCCTGTTGTTCGGCGTGGGCCCGGCCGTCAAGGCTTCCCGCCTCGACCCCATGGCGGCGCTGACGGTGGAATAAAAAAAGCCCGCCTCCCTCGCGGGAAGCGGGCTCGCTCGGTACCTGATAAAAACGGGATCTGCCTAGAAGCCGAGGCCGCCGTGGTTGGCGGCCACCATGCCGACGAGCATCGGCAGCGACAGCCAGGCGTTGGTGCGGCTTGCCAGAAATGCGTGCCGCTTGGCTTTCGCCAGTGCATCGCCCTCAAGTTCTCCGGCGATAATTTTCTTCTGGTTCGGCCAGATGATGAACCAGACGTTGCCGGCCATGATGATGCCGAGCAGCATGCCTACCATGATCTCTGCACTCGGGATGCCTTCCACCGTGCCGCGGCCGGCGATGTAGTAGGCGATGCCCGTGACCACAGTCAGGAGAGCGGCCCAACGGAACAGAAACAGCGCCCTCGGCAGGATGATCTGCGTGTAGGGTTTCGCCGCGCCCGCCTCGGTCATTTGAGGCATGGACTGCACTTGAACCAGGTTGAAGAAGTACAGCAAGCCGATCCACAGAATGCCGACTAATACGTGAAGAAATTCATATACCCACATATTCTCTCCCCATTCCTTTCTTATAAATTTATAAAGCCGAATGATTGGTATTAATAACCCTGCAAAATTGCAGCAGGTTGGGACGATCGGGTTAGGTTGCTGAATTGTAGGATGGCAATCGGTGGTCCAGGATTCAACTTTTCTGGACGCCTGTGATGGAATTTTACCTTATTTCGCCCACAAAGCCAATCTTTATGGCCTCGCAAATCGGTGAATGCGGCAACGGGCGCTTTAACCGCGCATCCACAGGATAAAAAACAGGATCGCAGTGAGGGCCAGCGCTGCGGTGACAAGCGGTTGCTGGTGGAAAGGTGGTGTAACCGGCGTTCTGGAAAGGGGAGGGGCCGGCAACTCGCTGTCCTCGGGAGCCGCGGGATTTTTCTGCGGCTGCAAATTCCTTCGGAGGGAGGCGTTTTCACGTTCGAGTTTTTCGATGCGGTTTTTCAGTTGCAGGCGTTCCAGCTTGAGGGATTTGGAACGCTCGATTTCCCGCCTTAAGGCTTCCTCCGGCCCCAGGGTGATGCCGTCGTCTTCGAAAGGCTCCTGCCATTTGCCGTCGTCGGTCATGGGAATGCAACGTCCAAGGTGAATAACAGCCGGGGAGAATATAGCTCAATCTGGCTAAGCACCGCCTTTGATCAGGGCAAAGGCCTCGCTGGCTGCGTTGAGGCGTGCGTGTTGATCTTCGTCGAGCGTGAGTTGCTGCGCGCCCGCGAAGCCCGCCACCTGGCTGGCCTTTCTGGAACCCACCACGGCGGTGAAAATATTATCCTGTGAAAGCGCCCAGGCCACCGCCACGGCGGCCGGAGCGACCCCGGCTTCATCGGCGATTTCCTCGACCGTCTGGTAAACCTTGAGCGCGTGCGGGAAGAGCGGCTCGTTGTACAGGGGATTGCTTTGCCGGGTGGGCGATTTTTTCGCCTCCTTGTCCAGGCGCCCCGCGAGCAGACCCTGGGCGGTGGGTGAATAGGCCATATAGCCGATGTGCGCCCGCCTGCAGGTATCGCGGGTGGCGCCTTCAAACTCGCGTTCCAGCAGGTTGTAAGGCACCTGATTGACGGAGAATTCACTGAGGTTCGGGCCGAGGCGCACCAGGTCGTCCTGATGAAAATTGGACAGGCCGACGAGCCGCGCCTTGCCGCTTTTTTTTAGGGCGGTCATGGCTTCCACGAGCCGGGCGGATTTTTCCTCGCTGTCGAAGTACGGCCCTGGCCAGTGGATGAGATAAGCATCGACATAATCGCGGCCGAGGGCGGTAAGGCTTGCTTCGAGATGGCCCTGATAGCTGGCGATGGATAGTTCGGCGTCGGGCCAGATTTTGGAAATGATGACAACGTCATTTTTCCGGGGCCCGAGGGCCCTTGCCAGCCGCCGTTCGGATTCACCGTCGCCGTATCCCTCCGCGGTATCGAACGCGGTGATGCCCGCGTCGAGCGCGGCTTGCACCACCGCATCGGCTTCCAGCGGCGTGCACCGGTCTCCCCAGCCTTCGCGAGGGGCGAGCTGCCAGCAGCCGAAGGTGATCCGGCTCCAGTTTTTCCGCAAGGCCTGCCCCAGGGTATCGCCCACGTTATCTCAGGATAAAGGTAATGGTTCTTTGCCGGCGCATATTATCGCCTTCCCCGTAGGGGCCGAAGGAATCCTGCCAATCGAAGATGCGGTTTTTCATCTTCCAGACGCGGTAGGCCGCCAGCAGGATGGAGACCCCCGCGAACAAAATGAAAGATGCGAACAGGAACGCGATGAACTCGGGAAATATGAAAATCAAGATCGCGAGGGCCACGAGAAAAACGCCTAGCGTGAGAAGACCCTTCCGCATGGCCCGGTAGCCCTGGTCGAAAATATCGTTTGCATGACCCCATTCCTCAGGCATGAGCGCCTCCTTTCATGTCATGCTCAAACAATAAGATCGGCCAGGGGGTCTGTCAAGGCCACTCCTGATGGAAGGAAGGGAGGCGATGTGCCCTGGTTTCTGCTGAGGAGGATCATTAATGCGCGAAGCTTGTTTGTTTTTAGATTGTTAGTTATACTGAAAGTGTAATTTTGCTGCCGCCGTCGAGATCAGGCAAGAGGGATGCAACGCTCGCCGAGCCAACTTGGCCCATTCACTTCAGTTATCCGGTTCACGGAATCCCCGCCCCTTCGCGGATTTTTTCTCATTTTTCAGGGTTTAAAGGATCTATGGATGATAAGCGATTGTCTCGTCTGACCGTACTGTCCATTCTTCTCGTATTTTTGACCGGTTGTACGGCGCTGGTGTTTCAAAACACCTGGCATCAATATCTGACCTATCTTCTTGGTTCGTAATCCGAATCGGCCGCTCTCATCATTTCCGTATTTCTGGGCGGCATGTCCCTGGGCTACTTTCTGTATGGCCGGCTTTCACAACGTTATCGGGCGAATCTTTTTAAAGTATACGGAGCGACTGAGTTTTTCATCGGCATCTGGGCCTTGTTTTCGCCGAATATCTACCAGGCGCTGGCGATGGTCAAGCTTACCGGCTTTCCCGGTGAACTCGGGGTCACGGTGTTATTCCTCGGCATTCCCACGGTGTTGATGGGTGCGACCATTCCCATTTTGACGCAGGCCCTTAGCCTTCATGTCAAAACCGCCACACGGATTCATTCTCTCGTTTACGGGATCAATACGCTGGGCGCCGCGACGGGTTCGATGCTGGCGGGGTTTTATTTTCTGCCGAGGTTGGGGCTTCCCCTGAGCCTGATGTATTGTGGGGCAATCAATCTGCTGGTCGGAGTATCGTTTTATTTTTTGAGTCCCATTTGGAGCCGGGGTTATTTTTTCGATTCTCCTCCGAAGCAGGCCCCGGCGAAAAACCGCTCCCGGAAAGGCCCAGCCTGGAACTGGCTTTGGAGCATCGCTTTCCTTTCGGGGTTTATCACCATTGGCCTGGAGATCATCATGATCCGGTTGATGGGGCTTGCAGCGGGGTCTTCGACCTATTCTTTTTCACTGATCGTGGGAATATTTTTGGTGTGCATCGCCCTGGGGGGGGCTCTGGTCGGCAGGATTAAAAGCATTCCCAGGTGGAGTCTGATATTTCTGTTGCTCGCGGCCGGAGGTTCTTTATTATTGCTCTACCGGTCGGTCGAAACCTGGCCTTACTACGTGCATATTTTACGCACGTTCTTCACATCCAACCCCGAGACCTTCCCGGTTTATTTCGCGGCGTTGTCGATGGCCGTCATGCTGGTGTTGCTGGTGCCGATTTCATTGTGTGGGGCGACCTTGCCTCTTTGTTTCGATTATCTGAAAAGAAAGCAAAAGGAATTGGGCCGGGAGTCAGGCTCGCTCTACGCCATAAACACCCTGGGGTGCGTGCTGGGCGCTCTTCAGCCGGGATACTCCCTTTTGCACTGGTTCAACCTGAATGAGATTTTCCTGTTCATCATTTATCTCAATGGGCTGGCGATGCTGATAGCCCTGTTGAAGTTGATGCCGGAACTGTCGCGCCGGGCGGCAGTGGGGTTTGTCGGTGCGGCAGGCGTTCTGGCTGCATTTCTGTTCGCGCAACCCTTGTGGGAAAATCAGTACCTGGCGTTGGGGGCTTTTCGCACGCAGGAGAAAATAGCGCCGTCGTTCAACGGGCCTGAGGCCTTGCTTTACCCGCATAAAGCGCTTTATTACGATGACGGACCGGTGGTGTCGGTTTCGGTCCTTCCCGATGGGCAGCAACCTCCAGGGCTCGCGATCCAGGTGAACGGAAAACCGGAAGGCCACACGAAGGCCGATTTCTTCACCATGCAATTGACAGGTCATATTCCGGTGTTGCTGGCGATTAATCCGGAAAAGACCTGTGTCATCGGTTTTGGTACCGGCATCAGCGCCGGTGTCATGCAAGAGTATCCTGAAGTGGGGCAAGTGGATTTAATCGAGATCAATGCCAAGGTCCTGGAAGCGGGGAGATTATTTTCGGATTACAACTACCAGGTCCTGGACAGCCCAAAAGTGGGAGTGTTTCGTACCGATGCGTTTCGCTTTTTCCGCCTGGAGAAGGGGCCCTACGATGTTATTGTCAGCGAGCCTAGCAATCCTTGGATGGCCGGGGTGGCGAATTTGTTCACCTCCGATTTTTATGACTTGGTCCAGCAAAACCTTGCCGAGGACGGAATTTTCTTTCAATGGATTCAGTTTTATTCCCTCTCCCCCGAGACCTTGAAGCTGGTCGTGAACACCTTTCGATCGAGCTTTCCCTATTACTACTATTTTTACTTGGGGGGGGGGCCGATGCCGGCCTGATGGGCTCGAAGAAACCTCTGTCGGTGGATCAGTTAATGAAAGCTCATCGGCGATTGCTGGACCCGGAAAAGAACCGTGCCTTGCGGGAGGTGGGCTTTAATCATGTGGCGCAAATCCTGCAATTGGAAATTTTTTCCGGAGAGGAGATTGATCGATTGTCTGAAGAGGCGGGGATCAATACCCTAGAAAACCCAAAACTCGGGTATTGGGCCGGAAAAGATTTTTTCCTCAATCAGGGGGTCGATCTATCTAAGGTTGGCGCGAGGGCGTCAGGTCAATTTAACCCGGAATCGATGGCGGTTTCCATGTGGCGGTCCCATTCGGGGGAAAAGAGCTGGGTGCCCATTCCCGATGCATTTTGCATGGCCTCCCGCGGAACGTGCGACTGGCTGAAGGCCAGAGACCAGGTGAGCGCGCAGGTGTCTAGGAGGCCTTCTTCCGGCTAACTTCCCACCGTTCTTAAAATATTTTTCACCTGATCGAAATCCTGCATTTGCCTGGCCAGCGGGCGTCGCCAGTTGGTGACGCGCGGGCTGGGATGAAAGAGGGGGAGCAGCAGGAATTCTTGCGTCTGTTCAAGTTGTGCGGCTTTTTCAGGCAGGGTGAAGCGGGTGCCGAGCAGGTGGTTTACGGCCTTTAGGCCGACGCCGCCCAGGGTGACCACGAGCCTGGGCGAAATAATATCCAGAACCCGGCCAAGGTAATGCGAGCAGTTCTGGATTTCGCTCGCACGCGGCGTGCGGCTTCGCCCATCTTTCAGCGGCGTGCACAGAACGG
>CP070799.1:1723974-1769710 GCA_020343535.1 Nitrospinaceae bacterium
AAAGAAAAAAGCAACAAAGAAAAAAGCAACAAAGAAAAAAGCAACGAAGAAAAAAGCAACGAAGAAAAAAGCTTAAAGCACGATTGAGTCAGTCATTCAGTTCAACCGTTTCAGCTAACAATCTTTCTCTCGAAGCAACTCCCAAGTTTGGATTGAGCATCAATCTGAAGAATTCGTTTCAACGCCCAATAATTTTTCTCTCGCAATTCACCGGCTTCCCCGCTTTCCCCGCCATCTTCCGGGGCTCTCCGCAAATCATAACCACTTATATTTAAAGGCGTTTCAGCCTATTTTCCCGTAAATCGCCTTCAAGTACTGCCCCCCCTCAAAGGTGATCGGGTGATCCTTCGCGTGCCCCGTTCGCGATAATTCCCTGAACGTTCGATTCGCCGCCGACACCCCCGACGCCACCGCCTCAAAAAACACCTGGCTTGAAACCTGCGATGAGCAGGAGGCCGCCACCAGAAGCTTGCCCGGACCGGTCAACCCCGCGCCGAGTTGCGCCAGACGCCGGTACGCATTCACCGCCTGTGTCCGTTGTTTCTTTTTATTGGCGAACGCCGGCGGATCGAGGATGATCAGGTCAAACCATTCCCCCGCTGCCCGCAGCGCGTTCAATTCAAGAAACGCGTCTCCCGCGATCTGACGAAACCGGGGAGGATTGAAATTCTCGCAAGGAAAGTTGCGCTTCAGGGTTTCCCGCGAGAGCAACAGCGCGTGCCGGTTGGAATCGATCTCCACCACTTCCCGCGCGCCGCCCGAAAACGAATACACCGAAAACGCACCCGAATAACTGAACACGTTCAGAACACGCCGGCCTGCAGATAAATCTTTTATCCGCTGGCGGTTTTCACGCTGATCGAGAAAGAATCCGGTCTTGTGACCCTTCAGGACATCGGCCTCGAATTTAAGGCCGTTTTCAAGGAATGCGACCGGCGCGGTGACAGGCGAACCGAAGAGAACCGTCCCTTCCGCCCAGGGGCCGCGCCCATCCATGTGCTGCTGGGTGTTCCGGCTAAGCCGCAGCAGCAGGCGCCGGACAGGCAGCTCTTCCTCAAACAGAGGCACCAACGTGTCGAGATGGGGAAGCCAGGAGGTGGTATAGAGCTTCACCACCCCTGTGTCGCCATACCGGTCGAGCACCAAGCCTGGAAACCCATCGTTTTCTCCATTGAGTACACGGTAGCCGGTGGTACCCTCCTTTTCCAGGCCTTCGCGCAACTGCATCGCTTTTACCAGACGTTCCCGGAAAAAACCAGAGTCGATGTCCCCCGGCCGCTGAAGCTTGAGAACCCTAAAGCAGAGATCTGAATCGGGGTCGTAAAGGCCAAGCGCGAGAAACTTGTTCTTCGCGTCGTACACCACGGCCATTGCCCCGGCCGGGCCTTCCCCGCTCTGGCTCTCGACCTGGTACCTGAAAATCCAGGGCCAGCCCGCGCGAATTTTTCCCTGCAGAGTTTTTGAGATACGGATTTTTATCATTGGAAGCCGAGTGCTTTTCCCCGCATTGCAGCCCCCCCCTCCGCCCGCCCAGCGGCGCCTGCCGCACGGGCGAGGGCCGGGAGCCGCTTTCAATCCAGACGGGGAAGACGAATGCGTTCCAGCGTTTTCAGGATCTTCGCCTGTCGATGGGCCACGTACTTGCCTGGCCGGTGAAGGGACCAGCGCCTAGGGTTGGGCAGGATGGCGGCGAGACCCGCCGCTTCCACCGGCGACAACGTGGCGCAGGAATGATTGAAATACTCCTGCGCCGCCGCTTCGCAACCGTAGACGCCATCGCCCCATTCGATAACGTTCAGATACACCTCCATGATGCGGCCTTTGTCCCAAAACGTTTCGATGAGGAAGGTGAAATAGGTCTCGAGGGATTTTCGCAGCCAGGTCCGCTTTTGCCAAAGAAAGACGTTACGCGCGGTTTGCATGGAAATGGTGCTAGCGCCGATTTTCCGTTCGGTGGTGAGGTTGACCCGGATCGCCGATTCTATCGCCTGCCAATCGAACCCATTGTGCTGGAAATATTTCTGATCCTCGGCGGCAACAACGGCCTTGATGAGATGGGGTGAAATCCGCTCCAGGCGGTTCCAGTGCATGAACGCCAGCGGCATGTTTTCGCCGTAATCGCTCTCCACCCAGCGAATCCACATGAGCATGGTGGTGGACGGGTTGGCCACGCTGTAGATGAGGACGGGCACCACCGTCAGGGCAAGGAAACACAGCAAAAGGTCGAACAACCACTTGCCCGGACGCAGACGGATGAAACGTTTTTTTTTCGACTTGCGTTTTTTTTTCACCGGCTCCGGCATGCGGGCTCCATGCGGACAATACCACAAGCCGCCGCGGTCCAAAGCCGCGCGCCACCCACTCGCCGGCGTTCAAATTTCATCGAGAGCCCGGTCGTAAAGGTGGACCGTACGCAAAAAATCTTCCCAATGCTCGGCCTTGATTTCCCGGTGGATCGTGGTCAGGTGCTTGAACTCGAAGGGGTTGTAGATTTTTTTCCGCTTGCCCCGGCCCTTGATTTCGTAATGCAAATGAGGCGCGAACGTATTTCCGGTGTTTCCCGATTCGGCAATCTGCTGGCCTTTTTTCACGAATTGGCCAGGCTTCACTTTAACTCGGGAAAGATGCAGGTAGAGGGTTTTGACGCCTTCGCGGGGATGGTCGATCTCGACACAGTAGCCATTGGCGCGGACGTTCCAGTTCGTGCGGGTGACCCTCCCATCGAAGCTGGCGAATATCGCCGTGCCCACTTCGGCCTTGAAATCGGTGCCGGCGTGGCCGCCATGCCCCCGGCGGAAATCCCCCGGCAGGGAGGTGATCTCCTGGTAATCATGAATGGGTGCGGCGGCCCCGGCGATGCGCCGGGCGATCTCCTTGCCGTCCTGATCGTAGTACACGCCGTAGTCCAGTTCGCTTGCGCGGTAGAAGTTCGCCTGAAACGTTCGTCCGGCAAAGCCGCTCTTGTAGACGAGTTTCAGTATCTTGAAGCGATCATCGGTATCCAGCTTTTCGTAGACCAGGTGCACGCTGTCTCCATTGCGCATATTTCTTTCGACATCGAAGAACCACACCAGGAGACGGCTGATATAGGCGGCCATCTGCTCGCAGCCCTCCTGCATGATCCGGCAGGTGGAAAAGGTGAGCGAGTTGCGGATCTTGAAATGAAGCGCGTGAATTTCCTTGCCGTCCCTGTAATCCAGGGAGGAAAATGATGCGCGCTTCACCTCCACCCGTTCCAGGGCGGTGGTCTTTCTGGGCGCCGCCAAGCGGGCCTTGGCCACGGGCGGGCTTTCCTTGGCGGCCGGCACGGGGGCGACGGGCGCGGCCGGTTCCGGGATGGCCTCCTGCGGCGGCGGTTGTTCCCCGGCTCGCTGCGCGATCTCCACCGGAGCCTGCAGCTCGCGTTCCTCAAAAAATATAAAATAGATATTGAGCCCTAGGGAAAGCACGAACATCAGCGCAAATATTTTTCGCGGCCAATGGGCTTTGCGATTCTGGACCCTCTGATGATTCAAGACAGAGTTTTGTTCCATGCGATGACCGGGTAGGGTAAGGCTGGTGGCTATTCCGGCCCGCCGGGCCAGGCCCGCGGACGCTGAAATATGATCGGGACGGGAAAACCGCAAATCGGCGGAGCTTGTTTGGAATCGGTTTTCGTATTAAAATTCAAGCTCTTCAATTATCGCAAAAGCGGATTCATTTCTCAACAGGTTCTCATTGATTTTATCTCGGCGAATTGCATGAATTATAAACCCAAGGCGGTCTACATCGAACACGGCGCCGAGCAGCACCCGTTCACTGAAAGGGTGCTTGAAAAACTGCCGGATACCCCCGTTTACCATATCGCGAGCTCCGCCTCGGTGGTTGACGAAATCAAGAAAAACCATACGGATGTGTTCGGGGCCGGCAAGAAACACCTGGTGCTGTCACGATTCAAGGGCGCTCTCCTAAAAAAATGCCCCGGCATCAGCCCGGGCATGGTGTGCTGCAATTACTACATCGTCAACCTGATGAAGAATTGCGCCTACGACTGTTCCTACTGCTTTTTGCAGGGCTTTCTGGAAAATAGTCCACTGCTCGAAGCGTTCGTGAACGTCGAGGATTTTCTCGAAGAGCTCGATGCCGCGTTTCGCGCTCACCCGGACCGCACCTTCCGAGTGGGCACGGGGGAACTTGCCGACAGCCTGGCGCTCGATGACCTTTTGCCCTACTCCGACAGCCTGATTCCATTTTTCAACGAACGGGACAACGCCGTCCTGGAGCTCAAGACCAAGTCCGACCAAGTGGAGCGCCTTCTCGGGCAGGCAAGCTGCAGGAACGTGATCGTCTCCTGGTCGCTCAACCCCCAGGTGGTGATCGATCGCGAAGAAAAGGGAACGCCGAGCCTGGCCGCGCGCCTGGCCGCCGCCAGCAAATGCCAGGACAAGGGCTTCCGCATCGGTCTCCACTTCGACCCCATCATCCTGTTTCCCGGCTGGGAGCACGCCTACGGCGGGCTCATCCGCCAGGTGTTCGCCACCTTGTCCGCGGAAAAAATCGAATGGATCAGCCTGGGGAGTTTCCGCTACCGTTCCAACCTGAAAAAATTGATCCGTGAGCGGCACGAAGAAAGCGGCCTCTTCGCCGCCGAACACGTGCAGAGCCGGGACGGCAAATTCCGTTACTTCCGCCCGCTGCGCAACCGGGCTTACGAAACCCTGCGCCGAAAGATCAAACAACATTCGGAGGAGCTAAACGTCTACCTGTGCATGGAAACGAAGGAAATCTGGGAAGGGGTGACGGGGAAAACGCCACGCAACGATGAAAAGTTGAACGCGTTTTTCGACCTTTGAGGCCGGGCCCGGCTCACAGCCGCATGGGCATGACGATGCTCAGGTAGTCCGTGTCGCTCGCAACGGTGATCATGCAGGAATGGTTCTGATCCTTCAGGTTGAGGATCACCTCCTCGTCGTCCACCACGCTGAGCACATCGAGAACGTAGCGGGCATTGAGACCGACGACCACGTCCTCGCCATCGTAATTGACGGTCATTTCCTCGCGCGCGGCTCCCAGTTCCGTGGTGTCGGAAACCAGGGTGAGAAGGCCCTTCTGGATCTCGAAGCGAACCATTTTAGATTTTTCATCGGCCAACAGGGCCACGCGTTTGAGAGCGTGAATGAGGTCGTCGCGGTTGGCGCTCACCTGAAGCTTGTTATCGGAAGGGATCACCTGCTTGTAATTGGGGAATTTCCCGTCGATCTTGCGCGAAACGATGACCTGACGGCCCTGAATGAAGGCAAGGTGGTTGTTCTTGGCGGAAAACTGAAAAGCCTGGTCGTCGGCATCGATCAGCTTCAAAAGCTCGGTCAGGGCCTTTCTCGGCAACAGATAAGATAGGGGCTCATCCCCGTCGGCGTTGGACTTGAGCAGTGGGCGGTTGATGAGGGCCAGCCGGTGGCCATCGGTACCCACAAGGTTGGCGCGATCGTTCTCCTTCTCCAGCAACAAGCCGTTGAGCGCCTGCCGGGTTTCATCTGGAGAAACGGCGAAAATCGTTTTGCGGATCATCTCCCGGAGCAGCACGGAGCTGAATTCCATGATCGGCACCTCGCTGTATTCGGGCAGCGCCGGAAAATCGCCGGCGGGCAGACCCGGAAGCCGGAATTTCGATTTTCCACATTTCAGCGTGACCCAATCGTTGTCCTCCCTCACCATGTGGATTTCCTGGTCGGGGAGTTCGCGAACGATATCGAAAAGTTTGCGGGCGTTGAGGGCGACGGACCCCTTGGCAACCACGTTGGCTGGGTAAAAACCGCGCGTCCCGATTTCGAGATCGGTGGCCTGAATGCAGATGCCGTCTTTCTCGGTGGAAAGGAGCAGATGGGAAAGGATCGGCATCGCCCCCTTGGTCTCGACGATGCCCTGAACTTTTTGCACCCCGCTTAAAAAATGATCCCTGCCGATTCTGACTTCCATAGGCCCTCTCGAATTCTCAGCTTACAAACGAAATTGTAATTAACACAAATACCAAACCCTGTCAAAAGGTATTATCCGCACTCGAAACTCATATGGGAATGCCTTGCCCAAGCCGGGCGGCGCCCCCTTCCGGGACCCGCCCGTAATGCCCGAGCCGCGTCGCCGCGACCGCTCTTGACGGACAACCGGCGCTGTGATAGCTTCGTAAAATTCAACCCTTAACTCTGTTCATTCCCTATGATTATTGTCATGAGCCCGCACGCCACGGCGGCGGAAATTAAAGCCGTGGAGACCAAGATCGCCGAACTTGGTTACAAGCCGCACGAGATCGAAGGCGTCGAGCGCAAGGTCATCGGCGCCGTCGGCGATGAACGCGGCAAGGACCGCCTGCAAAGCCTCGAATCCATGGCCGGGGTGGAGAGTGTTTTACCAATTCTAAAGCCCTACAAACTGGCCAGCCGCGAGGTGCAGGCCAAGGATACAATCGTCTACGCCGGTGGCGTTCCAATTGGCGGCAAGCCCATCGCGATCATGGCCGGGCCGTGCTCCGTGGAAAGCCACGATCAGCTCCTCACCACCGCTCACCTGGTCAAGAAGGCAGGGGCCAATTTCCTGCGCGGCGGGGCCTTCAAGCCGCGAACCTCGCCCTACAGCTTTCAGGGCCTGGAGGAAGACGGTCTCAAGCTCCTGGACGAGGCCCGAAAGGAAACCGGGCTGCCCATCGTCACCGAGGTCATGAACCCCCGCGAAGTCGACCTGGTGGCCCGCTATACCGACATCATGCAGGTGGGCGCACGCAACGTGCAAAACTTTTCCCTGCTCAAGGAGCTGGGAAAACTCAAAAAACCCATCCTCCTCAAACGCGGCATGATGACCACCATCAAGGAATTTCTCATGTCCGCGGAGTACATCCTTTCCGAAGGCAACCGCGACGTGGTGCTTTGCGAGCGCGGCATACGCACCTTTGAAACCGCCACCCGCAACACCTTGGACCTGAGCTGCATTCCGGTACTGAAGAAAGAGACCCACCTGCCCATCATCATCGATCCCAGCCACGGCACCGGCCATTGGGATCTCGTTGAATCGATGGCGCGGGCCTCCATCGCCGCTGGTGCCGACGGTTTGATGATCGAAGTCCACCCCGATCCGGCAAGCGCTTTTTCCGACGGCCCGCAATCCCTGAAACCCGAAAAATTCGCCAAATTGATGGAAAGTTTGAAGGGTTTCATCAAACTCATGGGCCGAACCCTGGACTAAAACCCCCGGCCGCCGCGCCGCCGCAGAAAATAACCCCATTTTACAACATCGGCGCGGGGCTTGCGCTTGAATTGCCCGGTGATTCGGTTTATGCTTTTCGCATAAAGGGTTTTCCGGTAATCCCGATTCCCCCGGCCGGCAGCGGCGTCCGCAAACACACTCCCCTCCGGCCGGGCTCAATCGCCCATGAGCGAATTTCACCTTTCCAACCGAACGCAAGCCGAAGCCTACCGCAAAAGCCTCGACGCGGCGATGGCCCACTCCCTGGAGCCCGTGCGCGAAACTGCTCCAAAGGGAGCCGACCCGCAGAAACTTTATCTCGACTTCAAGAACCGCATCGAAAAAGTGATCGCCGAGGAGACCGCCTCCCTGGAAAAGGCCCTCCAGAGCTCAGACAACAGCCACCTTCTCCTGCTCAAGCGAACGGCGCTGGTGGACGCGGTCGTCGATGCGGCCTACACGCGGGCCATAGATATATACAACCTGAGGACGGGCAGAAACCTGACCGCCGCCGATATTCCCGTGGCCATCGTCGCACGCGGCGGTTACGGGCGCGAGGAAATGTATTTGCGCTCGGATGTCGATCTCGAAATCGTCACCACCTCAGGGAAATCGCCCCACTCGGCCACCGCGGAAATCGTCAAGCACTTTGAGTACCTGGTGGTCTTTCAGGACCTGTTCTCGGCACCCGCCAGCTCGTGCCATTCTGAACCCGGTTCACTGGATCAGGACTTGAGCCAGGACAATTTCGATAAGTTCTTTTCCCTGCTCGAGAACCGTTTCGTCGCCGGCAACCCCATGGTGTATGTCGAGTTCAAAGGCTCCCTAAAAACCGCCCGGCTGATTCAGCGGGAAAACATCCTCAAGCACTGCTTCCGCCACAAAACGTATTACGACGTGCAAAACACCGTTTTCCAGCAGGAGCCGAACGTCAAGGAAGAAATGCGAAGGCTCTATTGGGCGCTCGCCCTGGTGCGCATCCGCAGGGATTTTGAAACCAGCAACCAGTTCGAACTCCTTGACGAGCTTTACACCCAGGGAATTCTCAGCCCGCCCGCGTTCAAAAACATGAAAAACGCGCTCAACTTCCTGTCGCGGGTGCGCATGCTTTTGCATTCGCTGCAAAAAGGCGCGCATCGGGATGTGCTCGGCTTCGAAGTGCGCGACGAAATCGCCCGCCGCATGGGCTACGACCTGAAAACCCTCTACGAGCAATACTTTTATCACGCGGGCTACCCGCTCAAGCGCTACAGCCGCAACCTATTCTGGGAAAGCATGACGGCGGACACCCGCAAGGTCAAAAACCTCTCGGAATTCTTCGCCTTGAACGCCGAGCGGCAGATCATCTTCGATAAAAACCCAGAGCGGCTCTTCGCCGAAAAACCACAGTGGATTTACCGCATTCTGTCCTGGGTGGCGGAGAAAAACTACTTCCTTTCCTACCCCGTCATCCGCAGCATCGAAAACCAGGTGGATCAGATGGAACCCATGTTCCTCGATCCTCTGGTGCAGGAGGAAATCCGGGAGAATTTCAAGAAAATCATCCGCGGCAAATACTTTTCCAAGGCGCTGCGCCTGCTGCACGAATTCGGCCTGCTGGGTGGATACAACATCCCCGAGTTCAAGAACATCTGCGGCCTGCTGCAGGATATCTACGTGCACAAGTTCCCCACCGACATGCACATTCTTTCCGCCCTCGACGCACTCAATTCCCTGGAGATCGACCCCGAGGCCGACACGTTCCTGGCCGGCCTCTACCAATCGGTGCGCGACAAAACGACCCTCAAGCTGTCGGTCGTCATGCACGACTTAGGCAAGGGCGCGAAAAAAGACGATCAAAACGAGGAATTAGTGGGCGCACGCATGGTGCCGGGCATTATGCAGCAGCTCGGCTACTCCGGCAAACCCAAGCGGGTGGCCGATGTCGCCTTTCTGGTCGAAAAACACCTGACGATCTACGACCTGATGCTGCTCGACCCCGAGGAGGACGACACCTACGACATGGTGTGGGATCTTGTCAACCAGGACAGCGAGCGTCTGAAGATGCTGGTCCTGCTGACCTTCGCCGACCGGGCGGGAACGAAGATGAAGATGTCGCCGTCTCAGATCCAGCAGCTCAAGATGTTTTACCAGTACACTCTCTATCACAAAAGGCATACCCAGGTGCCAAGCTCCATCAAGCGCGAATTCATGCAAATGGTGCGGCTGCCGCACGACATGCAGACACAGCTGGAGGTGTATTACGACTTCGCCCGCTCGCCCGACCGCTTCGCCACAGAACTCGTGTTCAAGCCCGACAACCCCTCGGACCTGATCGTTTGCGCGAAAGACACCCACGGCCTGCTGTTCAGAATTTCCATCGCCCTCGCCTACAACCGGCTGAACATCGTCGAAGCCAATATCCAGACCTGGCGCGACACCGCGTTCGATGTGTTTCGCGTCCTCGATTCCTCGGGCAACCCCATTGAGCACTCGAATTTTTTCTTCGCGCAAAAACAGATCATAGACGACCTGCACCGCATCTTCGTGGACCGCAAACCACCGGCCGAAGTGTTTCGCGGCAGGACGCTGATCATCCCCAGCAAGCAGGCGGAGCACAAAGAGGTCAAGCTCAAGGTCAACATCATCGGCCGGTCCGTCAAACTCTCCACCCACGACCTGTTCGGCACCTTCATGGTGGAGACGCGGGTGTTTTCCGAGTACAATCTGGAGATCCAGCGAGCGGTGCTTCACTCGCACCAGGGCACCGCCTCCAATATTTTTTATATCCGGCCGGAAGACGTGGAACCGTTTATTCAAAAGCAAAGTCAGTTCACCCGAACACTCAAAGAGGCCCTCGGAAAGCTCCTGCAACCCAGCCCGAATCTGCTTGACGAAGTGATGGAGGCACCACGATGACCCTTGCCATCCTCCTTTCGCCAGGGCGTGTGGCCTTCGCCGTTGCCATCGCCGGGCTCGCCGCCTTCCTGGCTGTCCCCGCCGCCGCGGTAAGCCTTGAAGACGCGCTGGCGCTCGACCGCGATGGATTTCATGACGAGGCGGTCGGGGCGTGGAAAAAAATCATCGCCTCCGAACCCGGCAAAGGTCTCCTGCTCCTTGCCCGGCTCAAGCTTTCGAGCAGTTACATGAAGACCGCCCAGCTCCCGGAATCCGTCGCCGCGGCCGATGCCGCCACCACCCTGGCGCCGGCAAACTACGACGCCCAGTTTCACCTCGCCAACGCCAAGAGCCAGATGCGGGATTTCCCCGGCGGTCTCGCTGCCTATCGGAAAGCCATCAAGATCCGTCCGAGCGAAGGGTTGGGCTATGTCGGTCTCGCCCTCACCCAGTTCGCCAGTGGCGATTCCAAAAGCGCCCTTAAAACCCTGGAGGACGCCAAAACCGTGTTCAAGAAAAAACGCAATATCCAGTGGTATCAGGACACCCGAATTATGATGCAGCAAATCAATGGCTTCGCTAAATACCCGCCGAATTTCGCCGATCTCTGGCTGGAAAACAATCTGCGGCTGGTTCGCGAAACCTATGAAAAAACCGTGTTTAATATCGATGCCACTCTCCAGGCCGTAAACCCCTCCGCCAAAAATTAAAATTTTTTAATTTGCAATTAATGATTGTTTAATATTCCAGACCTATAATGGATTTATTACTTTTCTCCTCCTTCTCTGGGGGAATGGGTCGGTACCAAGGCCGCCCTTCCCCCGCTCCTTTTTTAGGCCCCTTTTTCCGATTTACCCCTGAATTAAACCCGCGTCCTACAGCACATTGCGCCTCATCGCATTCCGCCCCCCCTCGCGCGCCGTCAAACCCTGCGCCCTGACGCGCCCCGGCCGGGATCGATTCCAAAAATACCTCGAATTATCAAAGGTTCTGGAAGCCTTACGCCCCTCGACCCAAAGCCTGGGGAATAAATTTCGCATTTCCGCCAAAGTAGGTTAAAATTTTCCCGACAATCCGCTCAGTTACGGGCAGTTCAAGAGAAATCCAGCGACCCGATGATCGTCAAAACCGAAATCCGGGGCCCGGGAAAAACCGCCGCCCCCATTTTGACCCTGGCGTTACTGCTTTTCGCGCCCGAGGGGGGCCTGGTCGCCTTTCCCGGTTTTGCCGCTGCCGCATCGTCCGAGACGGAAAGCGCCGAACCCGGCCAACAGGGACAGCTTAGCGGCAGCGAGCAGGAACGGCAGCGGATCAAGGCCTTGCAGGAAAAGATGATGGGCGATCCCGAAACGGTGGAATGGATCGGGGAATTGAAAAATGACCCGTCCATGCAGGAGATTCTGAAAGACGAGGAACTCCTAAGAGCCATTGAACTTGGAGACCTCTCGCGGGTGAGGCAGGACCCAAAAATCCAGGCCCTGATGGACAGCGCGGCATTTAAAAAGATTCTAGAAAAAAATCAATGAGAGTGCCCGCCCCTGGAAAATCCGATTTCCGGAGGGCGGAAGCTTTAAAAAAATGGATTAACGTGAAGAAAAAATCATCGGATAACCTGGTCTGGATGGATCTGGAGATGACCGGGCTGGACCCCGAATGCGAAGTGATCATCGAAATCGCCACTCTCGTCACCGACGGGCACCTGAACATCCTCGCCGAGGGACCTTGCCTGGCCATCCATCAAAGCAATGAAATTCTAAGCCGAATGGACGAATGGAACACCACCCATCACAGCGCCTCCGGCCTGACGCAACGGGTCAAGGAATCGACCATCTCGGAATTGGAAGCGGAACAGGCCACCCTGGACTTCATAAAACAATACTGCCCCAAGGGGAAATCCCCCCTGTGCGGCAACTCCATCGCCCAGGACCGGAGATTCCTCTCCAAATACATGAAAAAGCTGCACGATCACCTGCATTACCGCAACATCGACGTCACCACCATCAAGGAACTGGTTAAACGCTGGTACCCGACGGGCCCCAAGTTTCCCAAGAAAAGCGAAACACACCTCGCCAGCATCGACGTCCGCGAATCGTTGCAGGAGTTGATCTTCTATCGAAAACACTATTTCATCGAAGGGGACGCCCCCCCCCCGCCCCGCAAAGCATCATGAAAAAAGGATCTCTGCTAACGATCGGGTTTCTGATCTTCATCGGTTATTTTTCCTTCACCCTGCTGTGGACGGGAAATAAATACGAATGCGAGGTCTGCATCGAATACAAGGACACTGAGGTCTGCCAGAAGGTCAAGGGGATGGACAAGCAAGACACAATCATGACCGGCATCAGCACCGCTTGCGCTGGCGCTGCGACAGGCATGACCGAATCCATCGAATGCCAGGCCCAGAAGCCCACCAAACTCGAATGCCGCGACTTGTAGGGGAGGAGGGTACAGGGCCGGCACGCAGGAACATTCCGGCGCGCGTAGGATAAAAGACCTTACCGGGCTGAAAAAGGACGTAAAGAAAAAACGCCCCGGGGCGGCAGGTCAAGCGCGCGGGCTGGGGAGGGCCAAGATCGGAAGCGGCCGCATCGGATTAGGGGTCGCCGCAAACCATGTGGTAAACTTCCTGATATTTCTCTTCCACGCTGCCGAGGCCGAAGCGGAAACGGTCCTTGTCCATTTTCTCATGCGTGTCCCAGTGCCACAGGCGACAGCCGTCCGGGCTGATCTCATCGCCCAGGAGAACCTGGCCGTCCTTGTCGACGCCGAATTCCAGCTTGAAATCCACCAGCAGAATTTTTCGTGACTTGAAAAAATCGATCAGCAGGTGGTTGACTTTTCGCCCCAGCGCCTTCAGGGTTTCCACCTGCTGCGCCGTCGCCCAGCCGAATGCCGCCACGTGCGATTCGTTGATCATCGGGTCGCCCAGTTCATCGTCCTTGTAATAAAACTCCAGGATTGGCGGGTCGAGCGGCTGCCCCTCCTTGATGCCCAGGCGCTTGGTCAGGCTGCCCGCCGCCACGTTTCGCAACACCACCTCCACCGGAATGATCTTGAGGTTTTTGACCAGCATTTCCCGGTCGGACAAGTGGTCGACGAAATGCGTCGCCACGCCGTTTTCCTCCAAAAATCTGAAGATCCTGGTGGAAAACTGATTGTTGATCACCCCTTTATCGACGATGGTGCCCTTCTTGATCCCGTTGAACGCCGAAGCGTCGTCCTTGAAATACTGGACCAACCGGTCGGGGTCGTCGGTGGCGTATAGAATCTTGGCTTTGCCCTCGTAAAGGGCTTCAAGACGTTTCATGGTCGTTTCCTTATCTCATTCTATGACGAAAATACACGCTTAAAAATAGTGTCGACGTTCTTAAACTGCGCCTTCAGATCGAAGGCCTTTTGAAGATCGCCAGCCGTAAGGTGTTTCTTGACGTACTTGTCCTTCTTGAGCAGGGACAAGAAGTTTCCTTTTTTATTCCAGGCCTTCATGGCATTGCGCTGCACCATGCGATAGGCGTCCTCGCGGGTGACGCCCTTGCGCACCAGCGCAAGCAGCACGCTCTGCGAAAAAATCAGACCGCCGGTCAGCTCCATGTTTTTCTTCATATTTTCAGGGTACACCAGCAGCCGCTCCATCAGCCGCGTCATGCGCACGAGCATGTAATGCACGAGGATGGTGCTGTCGGGCCCGATCACACGTTCCACCGACGAATGGCTGATGTCCCGCTCGTGCCAGAGCGGCATATTTTCCATCGCCGCCAGCGCATTGGCTCGCACCACGCGGGCGAGGCCGCACATTTGCTCCGTCACCACCGGGTTGCGCTTGTGGGGCATGGCCGAGGACCCCTTCTGCCCGGCGGAGAAATATTCCTCCGCTTCCAGAACCTCGGTGCGCTGCAGGTGCCGGACCTCGGTGGCGAACTTTTCAATGGACCCGGCAAGCAGCCCGAGCGTGGTGAAGTATTCGGCGTGCCGGTCGCGCTGGACCACCTGGCTCGACACCGGGGCGGGCTTGAGCCCCAGCTTCCTCATGACGTGAGCCTCCACCTCGGGGTCGACGCTGGCAAAGGTGCCCACGGCGCCAGAAATCTGCCCGGTGGCAATGCACTTGCGGGCGCGCGTCAACCGCTCGATGTGGCGGCCGATCTCCTCGTACCAGATGGCGAGCTTGAGGCCGAAGGTGATGGGCTCGCCGTGAATGCCGTGCGACCGGCCGATCATCGCCGTGTTCCTATGCTTGAGCGCCTGCGCCTTCACCGCCCGCTGAAATTTCTTCAGCTCGCCAAGGATCAGCGACGCGGCGTCCTTAAGCTGAACGGCGAACGCCGTATCAAGCACGTCCGACGAAGTGAGGCCGAGGTGCATGTAGCGCGACGCCTCGCCGACGTTCTCCGCCACCGCGGTGAGAAAGGCGATGACGTCGTGCTTCACTTCCTTTTCAATCTCGTCGATGCGGTTCACATCGAAGCGGGCGCGTTTTTTGATGGTTTCGACGGCCTCGGCGGGAATCTCCCCGCGCGCCGCCAGGGCCTCGCAAGCCAGGATCTCGACCTTTAGCCAGATGCGGAATTTGTTTTCAGGTTCCCAGATCGCCGCCATCTCCGGCAGCGTATAACGTTCGATCAAAGCATCATCCTCGGTGAGCGGTTCAAAACATGGGTTGCCGGGTTTTCCGGAGTTCTATAAAATAATATTACAGAAGCGTGGGCTAATCTTAAACGCAAATGCACTTTAAATCAATCATGGAGATGGCATGATTCAGGTCTGCTTCGTCTGCCTCGGAAACATCTGCCGCTCTCCCCTGGCCGAGGGGGTCTTCAAGTCCTTGGTGGCGAAAGAGGGCCTGGAGGACAGGATTTCCACCGCCTCCGCCGGCGTTGGCAGCTGGCACATCGGCGAACCGCCGGACGCGAGGATGATGAAAACGGCGCATAAAAACGGCATCGTTTTGAATTCTCGGGCGCGTCAGTTCCAAAAGAACGATTTCCGCAACACAGACCTCATCTTGGCGATGGACGAGAGTAACCTGCAGGCGCTCGAGCAAATGTCCCCCTCTCTCGATGCCCGGCAAAAGCTTTTCCTGTTTCGCAGCTTCGACCAAGAACACCAGGGCGATCTCAACGTGCCGGACCCTTATTACGGCGGCGAGGGTGGGTTCGACCACGTCTTCGAAATTGTCGACCGCACCTGTCCCCGGATTCTGAAATTCATCAAAGACCGCTCCGAATTATAAATGAAAGACGCCGTTCTCCCACTCCTGGAACAGGTTTACGGCCAACCCGTCGATATCACCGGCGCGCTGGCCCAGAGCGGCGGCAGCATCAACCAGGCGTTCAGGCTCGATCTTTCCAACGGCGAATCGATCTTTCTCAAACACCACCCCAACCCGCCCGAGGGTTTTTTCAGCAAGGAGGCCGCGGGCCTCAGCCTCCTTGCCGACGCCGCAAGCGGCTTCCGGGTGCCCGAACCCCTCGCCTTCGACGTGCATTACCTGCTCATCGAATATGTCGAGGAAATCCCCGCAGGCCGGCCGTTCTACCCGATGTTCGCCCGCGCCCTCGCCCGTCTGCACCAGAACACGAACGACAATCACGGCCTCGATCAGGACAATTACATCGGCGAGATCCCGCAGGTCAACACGCCGGAGAAAAACGGCCTGGTCTTTTTCAGGGATCACCGTCTCGGTTTTCAGCAGCGCCTTGCCCGCGAATCCGGCAATCTCCCCGCCGACCTCGACAAAAGAATCGACCGGCTGCGAGAGACTCTCGCCGATCACCTGGGTCCCCTGAACGAACCGCCGGCGCTTTTGCACGGCGATTTATGGTCCGGCAATTATTTTTCTACCCTCGGGCAAACCCCCTGTATTTTCGACCCCGCCGTCTATTTCGGCCCGCGCGAGGCGGATCTGGCCATGACCGAACTGTTTGGCAGGCTTCCCCAGGCGTTCTATGACGCTTATAATGAAGCCTTCCCCCTGCTTCCCGGCTACGAGGGGAGAAAGCCAATCTACAACCTGTATCACCTGCTCAATCATCTCAACCTGTTCGGCGGGTCGTACCTTGCCTCGGTCGCATCGGTGGTGAACTCGTACACTCGCTGAAAACCAAGGAGGAATTTCATGCGAGGATTTCAGGCGCCCTGGCGGCTCGTGCTCTGGATCGGCATCGCCATCGGTTTCTTGGCGGTGCCGCTTTCCGCCGGGGAGAAAGACCCGGCGGCCCTCCAGGCCAACGCGGAAGCGTATTACGCAAAAAAATCCTACGCACGGGCCAACGCCCTCTACCGTGAAATCGCCGCACTGAAACCCGAGGGGGACTTGGCCCGCTGGGTGGATTTCCGCATTGCCGACACCCAGTGGCGGGCCGCGGCGGCGACCGACAACCCCGACCCCACTTTGATCGAAGAAGCCCAAAGAGCGCTCGAGGTCCAAGTGAGAGATATCCGCCGTGCCGAGGAGGAGGACAGGATCTATTCCGAGGTGCATGAGTCGCTGGCGGATTTCTGGTGGACGCGGCCGCAATCGAAAAATTGGTCCCAGGCCTGGGTCCATTACCAAAAAGCCCTGGACGGCTGGGCGGGCGCAAGCGACATCGACCTCGCCCGCAAGCGCTACCTGGCCATGGTGTGGAAAATGACCCGTCCTCCCTGGAAAGCTCCGCACGAATACTATGGCTATTACGGCAACTTCCTTCCGCTTGAAGTGATTGAAAACGCCGTCGAAATCGCCACCGATGAAAATGACCGGATGCGCGCCCAGTACCTCCTCGCCCTCAGCCTGAAAAGACAGGGCGGACAGAATCCGCGCCGGGTGGGCAAAGCCTTCGAAGCGGCGATTCTGGAAGGTCAAAAGTCTGAATGGTACGACGATGCCCTCTTTCAATACGCCGAGTGGCTTTCAAGCTACGGCGGCGTCATCATCCTTGAGAACGGCCAACAGCGCCGCCAGCCGGATTATCCCAAGGCTCTGGAAGTCTATCGCAGCCTACTCAAGGAATTCAAAAAAGGCGAAACCCGCTATTTCGATCAGGCCAAGCATCGCATCGAGACGATCACAAAACCCACTCTCGGAGTGAGCGTCGCCAATATTTTCCTGCCCGAGTCGGAGATTCAGGTTCACCTGAACTTCAGGAACCTGGATCATGTCGATTGGTCCCTCTATGCCGTGGACCTCACCGAAGACGTCCGATTGGGCGGCAAGGACGGGTTGAACCGGTGGATGCGCGGCATCGCCACAGCGCGGCAAAAGAAGATCGCCTCTGGCCGCGAACCCACAGGCGACAAGGGCCTCCACCAGCTCGGCCATAAGTCCACCCGCATTGCCGATACGCTGCCCCGGGGTGCGTATCTCCTCGAAGCCACCGGCGGCGGCGAGCGCGCGCGCGAGCTGGTACTGGTGACCGAATCAACCCTGGTGCTGAAAACCTCGGGCAAACAGGCCCTCACCTTCTTCGCCGACGCTCTCGACGGCTCGCCCATCGCGAATGCGCGGGTGACCTTGTGGGAACGATACTACGACGGACGCAAGTGGATCTGGCAGGATCACAAGGCGAAATCCGGCGACGATGGCCTGGTCGTGTTCGACCTGGCCGGCGTCCGTAAACAAAAGGAAATTTTCGCCGCCGCACGGCGGGACGGCAGTCAGGCCTTCGCCACCGGCCAGGCTTACCGGCAGCCGGCCGCCACGGCTTCCTGGCGCCTGTACGTCTCGACCGATCGGCCCGCCTACCGGCCCCGCGAAACAGCGCACTGGAAGGTGGTGGCCCGCACCTACGACGGCTCGGTCTACACCACTCCCGCGGACCAAATCATCGAATACCAAGTCAGCGACCCGCGCGGCGCGAAGTTGAAAGAAGGATCGCTCACCCTCAACGCGTTCGGCAGCGCGTGGGACGCGCTCGAACTCACCGAGACGCTGCCGCTCGGCGCCTACCAGGTGAGTTTCTGGACTCCCGGCCGAAAACAGCACATCGGCGGCGCGGCTTTGTTCCGCCTAGAGGAATACAAGCTGCCCGAGTTCCGCGTCCGCATCAAACCCCCCGAGGAAGACGGTCGCCGAAAAACCTTCCGCACCGGCGACCGGGTGGAAGTCGACATTCAGGCAGATTACTATTTCGGCGGCGTCGTCCAAGACGCAACCATCGAGGTGCTTTTGTTCCAGAAGCCCTTTCAGCAGATCTGGCGGCCGACGCCGATGTATCCGTGGTATTACCACGATATCCTGCCTGTCATGCCCGGCGGTTTCGGCGGTCCGGGACAGCAGATCAAGCGCGAAATGCTGAAAACCGACGCGGGCGGCCGCGCCACGTTCACCTTCGACACGCCCGAGGGCGGGACGGACACGGAATACCGCATCGAAGCCCGGGTGACCGACACCTCGCGGCGCGAGGTGGTCGCGGCGGATACGGTGCGCGTCACCCGGCAAAGCCATTCCGTCCATCTGAGGCCCGCTCACAAGCTGTACCAACCGCAAGACAAGGTGAGCGTCGCCATCCACGCCATGGATGCGAACAACCAGCCCGTGGAGGCCCGTGGCCTTGTCCACGTGACGCGCGACCTCTGGTTCGAAATCTGGATCGACCCCACTGGCCGTGAAGTCCAGGGGGAGGAATTACAATCCCTGCGCCAGGGGGGCGTTATCTTCCCGCCGCCCCCCGCCCCCGGCCAGAGGCCATGGCGTCTCAAGTTTCGCGGCTACCAGCACGACGAAATCCTGTCCCGGCCGATGAAAACCGGCGGCGAGGGCGAAGCCGAACTGACCTTCACCCCGGACCGCGAAGGCTACTACCGCATTGAATGGACCGGCCTCGAGAAAGAACCATTTCCCATTTCCGCCGAGAGCACGGTCTGGGTGGCCACCGGCAAAACCACCGAACTGGGCTACCGCCACGGCGGCCTGGAAATCCTGGTGGACAAGGACACCTTCCACGCCGGGCAAACGGCCCCGGTCATGCTTTCGGCGCCGGTGAGCGGGGGTTACGTCCTGTTCAGCGTCGAGGCCGACGACTTGTACAGTGTCCGGCTGGTGCCCCTCAAGGGTTCGGTCAAGCTCCTCGAAATCCCGCTCACGGAAAAACATGTGCCCAACGTCTATCTCGGTGCGGCAATGGTTTCCGGCCGCCAGCTTTATGCCGACCAAAAGCAGGTCGTGGTGCCGCCGGTGGAAAACTTTCTCACCGTGGAGGTGACCCCCGACCGGAAAGCTTACCAGCCTGGGAACTCGGGCCGCCTCACCGTCACCACGCGCGACCACCGGGGCCGCCCGGTGGCCGCCGAGGTGGGCCTGGGGGTGAGCGACGAGGCGGTGTATGCGATTCAGAAGGACCTCGCCCCGGATCCTAGAGAATTCTTTTTCGGCGCCAAGCGCGCCCTGCGCACGCAACTAAGGAGCTCGTTTCAGATCAAACCCTATGCCCGGATGGTCGAAACGGAGGAGGGACGCTTCATTAACACCCTGACGCCAGACACTCATCCCAACGAAGAGATTCTTGGCGGCCAGTACCGTCAGAACGGGGCCGGGAACCGGGCGGGCCTTGCCAAAATGAGCGCGCGCCTGCCCATCAGCCAGGATTCCAGCGTGATGTTTGAAAGCGGTGAAATGCTTGCCAACGAGGCCGAATCCTTCCGAGGGGCGGACAGCGGCGGTGAGAACGCCGTTCAAGTACGCTCCGACTTTAGAAGCACCCTTCTCTGGCGGCCCGATCTCGTCACTGGCAAGGACGGCCGGGCCGAGGTCGAAGTAAATTTCGCTGACGCCCTCACCGAATGGCGGGCCACCGCCCGCGTTCACAGCGCGGGCAACCAGTTCGGCGTCGCCACCGCTCACGTGCGGACGGCTAAGCCGCTGATCGCCCGCCTGCAGGCACCGCGTTTTTTCGTGGTGGGCGACAGCGTGACGGTCTCGGCGGTGCTCAACAACAATACCGGCAAGACCCTTGCCGTCGCCGCCGGGCTCGACGCCGAGGGCCTGAAGATTAACGGCAGCGTTGCCGGAGGCCGGGCCGCCAAACCCGGCCCGGTCCGCGTGGAAGTGCCCGCGCACGGGGAGACACGGGTGGACTGGAAGATGACAGTAAACCGCCCTGGCGAGGCGAAGCTGCGGCTCACCGCGCGCGGCAAGATGCACTCCGACGCCATGGAGAAAACCTACCCGGTCCACGAGCACGGCATTGAAAAATTCATCGCGGGGTCGGGCAAGATGACAGGAAAGACGGAAAGCGTCACGCTGACTCTCCCGCGCGAGCGCAAGCCAGGGAACACGGAGATGACCGTCCTCCTTACCCCGAGCCTGGGGGTGACGATGCTCGATGCCCTTCCCTACCTCATTGACTACCCCTACGGCTGCACCGAGCAGACGCTCAGCCGCTTTTTGCCCGCGGTGATTGTCAAAAAAACCCTGACGGACCTCGGTTTAAATCCTCAGGCCGTGGAGCAGGCGATCTTCGGCGGAATCGACGAGGGTTTCACCGGCCAGACCCACCCGAAGGGCAAAAAAGATTTCGCCCGGCTCGATAGCATGGTGAAGACGGGTCTGTCGCGGCTCTATGATTTCCAGCACGGCGACGGCGGCTGGGGCTGGTGGAAGGGCGGCGAGAGCGACCATTTCATGTCGGCCTACGTGCTCTGGGGGCTGGCGCTGGCCCGCCAATCCGGTATAGAGGTGGACGCCGGCGTGGTGAAGCGGGCCGTCCGGTACCTGAATGAGGAACTGGTGGAAGAGGAAAACGCGCTAGACCGCCAGGCCTGGATGCTCCACGCCCTGGCGGCAGAGGCCCAATCGGAAATCCGCAAGCCTGGAAAATTCCAGGCGCGCGCCCTCGACAATCTCTGGAAACGCCGGGAACAACTCAACGCCTACAGCCGCGCCCTCGTCGCCCTCGCCGCGTATCATTTCGGCGACCGGGAAAAGGCCCGCACGTTGGTGGAAAACCTGGAGAACGGCGTCATCCGTGACCATGAGCCAGGCTCCTCGACCGTTCTGGGAGACGGTTCTCCGGCCTCCTCAGCCAGCCTCGGCACCGCGCACTGGGGGGAGGACGGGCTATTCAGGCGCTGGTCCGACGGCGGGGTAGAGGCCACCGCCTTCGCCCTTCGGGCACTGGTCGCCATCGAGCCCGGCCACGCCCTCATCGAACCGGTCAGCCACTGGCTCATCAAAAACCGGCGCGGCGCGCACTGGAAAAACACGCGCGACACCGCTATCGTTCTTCTCGCGCTGAATGACTATCTGCACGAGTCCGGAGAACTGGGCACCCGCGCCGACTTTGAGATTCTTGTCAACGAAAAGTCCATCGCCCGCATTCGCGTCGACGATCCACTGACGGGACTTAAAAGTTTTGGTGTAAACCCCGCCCTCCTCAAGGACGGGCCGAACACCATCCGTATCGTGCGCAAGAGTGGTGAAGGCCCTCTGTATTACGCTGCCGAGGCTCGCTACTTCAGTCTTGAAGAACCGATTCCCGCCGCCGGCCACGAGATCTTCGTCCACCGCCAGTATTACAAACTCCGCGGCCGCCCCACTCTGCTCAAGGGTTACGTCTATGACAAAGTGCTTCTGGCCGATGGGGACCACTTGAAAAGCGGCGAGCGCGTCGAGGTGGTGCTCACCATCGAGGCGAAAAACCATTATGAATATCTGGTGTTCGAGGATCTGAAGCCTGCGGGCTTCGAGGCGGCGGCCCTGTTAAGTGGCGAGGCGCTCCATGCAAAGGAGCTTAAGCAGGCCGCGGCCATGGAACGAATGGGAAAAAGGCCACCGGCCTCCGCCGAGACCCGACTCCGGCTCCCCTCCGTCATCCCGCCTGATGCAGGAGAATCGGACTATACCGGCCGCACGCGCTGGGTCTATCAGGAACTACGCGACCGCAAGGTGGCCCTGTTCCTCGACCAACTGCCCGAGGGCCTATGGGAGATGCGCTACGAGCTTCGCGCTGAGGTTCCCGGCCGTTTTCATGCCCTGCCGGTCCTCGGCCACGCCATGTACATTCCGGAAATTCGCGCCAACGGGTCGGAGATGCGCCTCGTCGTCGAGGACGAAGAATTCTGAAAAAAATACGCCCGGCGGAAGAGAGTTGTCCCTTTCCGCCGGGCGTGCCAGCAAGCCAATAGAATTCACATTAAAACCCGCCACCGATTTTGGCGAGGAAGGTCCTGAGTTCCTTCTGCACGTTGCCCCCCCAATTTTCCTTCTCCCGCGACAGGGTGGGTAGTACCGCCTGTCCCGTGGCCATCTCCAGGCCTTGGGCGATACTGACGAGGATGGGTGTGCCAAAGCGCTCCACCAGCCCGTGTTCCTCGGCGGCGCGGAAGGCCATCTCCGGCCCAACGATCATGGCCCAGGTCTGCACCGCGGCGGTGAAACGTGCTTCGCGGTAGGGCAGCGATTCCACCGCTTCCATGTAGGTTTCGGCGTCGATTTCTCCCGCCTCGAACTCCCGGATCAGGTCGCTCAGGGACTTTTCATCGGATTCAATGCGTTTGTAGATGTATTCAAATATTTTTCCCTCGGATTTCCTGAGCTCCTGCAGATTCCAGGAGCAATGGAAATCCGCCGATTCCTTTTGTTCGGGCTGGGTTTCGCGTTCGATTTTGCGAATGCAGGTGGGGCAGCGCTTGCCGCCGTCGTGGGCGAAGGCCGAACCGCAGGCGATGCAACCGGCAAGCACGCTCTCGATCGCCAGCGCCAACGCGTCGCCGTTAAGACCCAGAACATGCCTCAGGGTCATGCGCACCGGGTTGTTTCTGATGATGGGGAGCCACTCGGAGCAGGAAGAACAGTAAATTTTGTAGCCCTGCTTGCCCTCGGGCACTTCGGTCACCGCTTGGTAGCCCTCCTGGCACAACACGCATTCGATCTCTCTGGATAAGGATTCCGCCATGTTAGAGACCTCCAGAATTTCTATTATTTGTAATTAGATGACAGACTAACGCTGGGAATGCAAAAATTCGGCTCCGGAGCGTTAATATTCCGGATCCGCCGCAAAAAAAATAACCCATGGCCGAATCGGCCATGGGCTATTCGCAGAAAATCTTGTCAGCCCGCGTAGGCCTGGCCCAACCCCGCGGATTCCGCCTGATCGGCACCGAGTTGCACCTTACCCGTCGTCGCGTCGACCGGGTGCATGGATATCGCGTTGTGGGTGCTGCAAACCACCTTGCACAGGTCACAGCCCTTGCAGCGGCTGGTAATCACAACCGCCTTTTTCGACTCCGGGTTCAAAAGGATGCAATCGGCCTCCGGACAGTACATGATGCAAAGCCGGCACCCTTTTTCGGCGATACACTTGCTGTCATCTACAAACGCGACATTATACACTAAACTTCTCCTGGTTGTTTACTACGTTCAGAAAAAAAGCACCGAAGGACCACCCTCGGTTTGATAGCGGGTGAAGCTCCTCTTACACCCCGGCACCGGCCATGGCGGGTTGCACCTCATCCGCCCAAGCGGTTGCCAGTTCGTAGGACTTGATGATGGTGTCCATGTTCTTCTTGAGAAGCATTTCCTTCTTGGCGTATTTTTTCTTGATCGCCTCGTCCAGTGTAGCGGTACCGCCGGAGGCCACATACTTCTTGCCGAACCGGTCCTGCAGGGCCTTATCCAACGCTTCCAGAGTGACAATCCGGGTGACGCCGGCGCAGGCGCCGATCATGGCCATGTTGGTGGAAAGTTCCGTACCGCCGATTTCCATCGCCAGCTTGGTGGCGTCGCAGTTGAACACAGCGACATTGAGATCGGCCAAACGCTGATGATCTTCCTCACTGAGTAGGTCGACGGAAGTATTGATGATGACGAGACCATTTTCCTTGATGCCGGAATAAAACGGCGCCGTATAACTCTTCTGCTGGGTGATGACCTGGGGATGAAATACCATGATGACGTCGGGGTAAACCAGTTCGCCACGGTCGTAGATCTTTTCCATGCCGATCCGCACGTAGCTCTCGGCGGGGGCCATGCGCTTCTCGGCACCGAAGAACGGATTGGAAATGGAAAATCTTCCGTCTTTGTTGGCGGCCATCGCCAGGATGTGGGCGGCGGTCACCGCGCCCTGACCTCCCAATCCGGAGATTCGGATGTTCATTCGCTTAAGCATTATTTCTCCTCTCTTGACATAACTGAATCCAAACTGGGGCTCACTTCCCCGCTTTGGCGGCTTTTTTCTTGGCTTTCTTTTCCGCTTCCATGTCCGCGAGCAATTCCTTGGCGTCGTCGGTGATGTATTCCTTCATCACGAACCGGCCGCCGATGGATTCCGCGTCCTTCATCTCATCCAAGCCCTCCATACTCTGCTTGCCAATCTCCAGGATGCAGGGCGTGTAGAGCTGCACATACGTGGGGCCAAGCTCGCGGGCGATATACACCGCGTTCTTGATCGCCTTCTCCACCCGGTTAGGCTTGCTCACCGTAAGCATGGCCACGTACTTGCAACCGGCTTCGCGGGCGATTTCCGGCAGGCGGACCTTGTCAAACTGCTTACCCACAGGCGCCATCTTGGAAACAAAGCCCTTCTGCATCAGGCCGCTTTCCTGCCCACCCGTGTTGGCGTAGAGTTCGTTGTCGAAACAGATGGTGGTGAACTTCTCGCCGCGGAACCACGATTGCATGGTGCAGTCGAGGCCTATGTCCACCGTCGCGCCGTCGCCGGCGAGGACTATCACGTCCTTGTTCCGATCCGGGAAGCGGCACTTGAGCGCCCGGTGCAGGCCCGATGCGACGGCGTTCTGGTTGCCGAACAGCGAATGGATATTTTGCACCGCCACGTGAGGAAACACCAGACTGGTGCAGCCGGTGGAACCCACGAAAACCGTGTCCTCCGGGCTAGGGATGCTGGAGAGGATGTATCGGAAAGCGATGGACTCCGGGCAGCCTGCGCAAAGCGAATGCTGTTCAATCAACTCCTTGGATGAGCCGATATCTTTCCAGCCGCGCTCCTCGTTGCCGAAGGTGGCGGTGGCGACCAGATCCTGATATTCAGGAGGCATGATATCCGACAGATCGTCACAGAGCTGAATTTTTTCCTTGCTCATAATATTCCCCTTTTATCCTTAATTTTTCCTTGCGGAAAACGGGTTCGAAATAGTGATTCTTTTTATAAGTGACGCGAAAAAAGCCTAACTGCCGCGACCCGCGAGGGAACCCACTTTAATTCCCAGGTACTTCTTGATTTCCTCAACGATCACTTCGGAAGGCAGCGTCATGCCGCCGGCCACTTGCGGACCGCAGATGACTCGGTCGTTGTCGTTGATCACGGACTTGATTTCTCGGGCCAGCCAGCCGGCCATGTTGAATTCGGGCACGAAAATGTGCTTGGCGTTCTTAACCGCTTCGCGGACTTCCTCGTGCGGAAAGGGGCGGATGGTCTTGATCTTGACCAGGCCCACCTTGATGCCCTCTTCCTCGAGCAGACGAATCGCCTCGCGGCCCTGCGACACGGCCGTGCCAGAACTAACGATCAGAATATCCCGGTCGTTGTTCTCGACGTCGATAAGCCCGCCGATCAGCGCCGCGGTGTGCTTTCTCGAACGCTCAATGGCGGCGCGCACTTCCTGCTGCCAGGAGGCGTGCGTCGAATAACTGATGTAATTGGACTTCATGACGAACGGATCGCGCATCATCCTGATGGGCGGACATTCCATGTCCATGCACGGCACCGGAGACTTGTAAGGATCGTAGGGGGTCAGGCAAAGGTCTTCGGGAGTCAGCTCGACGGTATCCTTGGTGTGGGTTACGAAAAACCCGTCGCAACACACCGCGATCGGCAGGTGCACGTCCGGCTGCTCGGCGACGATGAAGCCTTTAAGGATAAAATCGTAAAGGTCCTGCGCGGTTTCGGCGTGCCAGAGCAACATACCGGATTCGAGCAGGTAGGACAGTTCCAGGGTGTCGGGCTGAATGCTGAGCGGCGAATTGACGCCGCGCATGGTGACGCACACCTGGATCGGCAGCCGCGAACCAGCCCACATGGAAAAATTCTCCATGGCACGCAGCGTTCCCGGACCGGCGGTGGTGGTGAACACGCGCATGCCACCGAACGCCGCTCCCGCGCACTGGCTCATGACCGCGAATTCGCTCTCGCCGCGGAAATAGTCGTCGAGATAGCCCTCGGCGTAGAGTTCGCCGATGAGAGCGGCCGCCTCGCTCTGCGGCGTAATGGGATAAGCGATGGACATCCCCACGCTCGCCCGCTTAATGGCTTCACGAATCACCTCACTGCCGGTCAGGAAGCTGGCCGTGCGCTCGGCCTCAAAGAACATCTCGTTGACATCGGTAAAGGTTTGACCCTTTTTGTTCTTGGTGCCCAGCTTGACATGCCGCGATTTTATAATTCTGCCTTTGGGGGACTCGACTTGTTTATTCATAAAATCACTCCCTTAAAATGACGCCCGTGACTGCGCCAAAAAGAAATAAGATTTCCAGCTCCCCACCAGCTGGGGGACTCCCCGGCCGCTTCAGGCGACCTGGCCTGTGCAAGCAGTTTTGAACTGCTCGAATGGGATTGCCTGGCTTTTCACTCCCTGCTTCTTGAGTTTTTCAACGGCTTCCTGCAGTTTCTGAATCTTCTCCACCGTGGCGTCGCGGAAAGACAGGCAGGCATCCTCGTGCCCGGCCTGCGCGCACATGGCCATGGTGTAGCAATCTGTGCCGCCGCGGATGATCTTGAGCGCCAGGTTGGCCTGGTGGCAATGAACTCCGACGAATATGCAAACGTCAATTTTATTGTACCAAATGGTCAAGTTCGGATGGTTCGGATTGATCTCCACCGCCGGCTCGATCTTGGGATACTTGGGGCGGTAGTCGGCCATGGGAATCAGCCGCGCTGGAATGGCTTCGGCGAGCTTTCTGATCGCAGCCGCTTTTGCCGCCGCATTTTCGTTCCATTTCCAGAGGACGAGCGGGCCGGGAAAAATCGTCGGCACCTTGGCTTCAAGGAATTTTCGCGCGGCGTATTCGTAGGCTTCTTCCTCGGGAACGATACGACCTTCAATATGGGCTTCACCGGGGTCGGGAAGCACGATACCCATCGATGCGGCGGCAGGAGCAAGAAATGCCTCCGGGCCAGCTTTGACCTGATATTGGCTCATTATGCAACCTTTAAATTTAGAGTTTTCAATTGTAGAAAGAGCTCAATATAACCACTTCCGTAAAAGTTGTCAAACCTTTTCAGGGACGATCCCCGAACAGGACTGGGGAATTGTCGAGCCCTGCCATTATAACCATTTACCTACGGTTCCAGTACCCTTTTCACACCCTGGGCAAGGGCTGAAAACAGCACCCGTCCAAGGGGTGACGGTGCGGCCTTTTAAGGCCCTTTGACCCCGGCCCGAAAAAATACCCTCCGGGCACCCGAAGGAATCAATAAGGACTAATTATACAATGAATTACCTAGTATTTGATGGCGGGCCTTCTTTTCCGCCTGCTCTTACGCCCGCCCCTTGCGAATGGCGACCGCCGCCCGCCGGAGTTCAATGTCTGCACCCTGTCACGCATCAGGGCGATAGGTTCCGCGGCCGCAACCCGGCTTGCAAAGAATACCCCTCAGGATGCGGTGCCTCAAAAGCCGGCGGCCTTGATTTCAAGGAGAACCGCCAGGTGCCTTTTCTCCTCCGCCAAAAGGTGGGAGAAAATCGCCCGGACGTCAATTTTCCGCTCTCCGTTCATCAACTCCGTGAGCACTTCGATGGAGCGCTGCTCCGAGCGGATGCCAATTTCCAGCGCCTGAAGGTCGCTGTCCACCCCCTCGAGGTCGGCCTCCACACTGTCGGGAAAAACCTTGCCCTTGAGCTCCCGGACGATGAATTCCTCCACGTCGGTCCTCGCCCTCGCCCTCTTAAGAAGCGCGGGCCTTAAAAACTCGGCCTTGGCCTTGAGGCTCTGAATGTGTTCCTTTTCCTCTCGGGCGAGGGACTTGAAGATCTCCCGCACTCTGGGGTGCTGAACCCGCTTGGCCGCTTTTTCGTAAAACCGTCGCCCCTCCCGCTCAATGAACAGGCTCACCTCGATGGCATCGATGCATTGCAGGTTGACCGCGGTGGAGGAGTTTTCGATTTTCTTCATGGCTGGCGACCGTTTCTTTCCAGGCTCTTTGGATGTCCGATGGCTTCCGCCCGCAGGGAATGATATTTTTCCACGGGCTCCTTCCAGCCTTCCACTGTATCACAAGTTGACCCCGGGCCATGTGCCCCCTGCTTCTCCGCGACGCGGGCCGCCTTCTATTGAGCCTCGCTTTATGTTACTATAAGGCCGTCCGTTCGCGGTGGGTGGGGCTTGGGCACGGTCCCCCAATTGCCCCAGGCCCGGCGGGACTGACTTATCTATCAATACCTTGGACTCCCACCCGGCACCCTCTTCTCACACCCATGACCATGAAAAAAGTAAAAATTTTCACCGATGGCTGCTGTAAGGGGAATCCCGGGCCAGGCGGCTATGGCTGCATTATCAAATACAATGGTCAGGTCAAGGAATTCAAGGGCGCCGAGAAAGACACCACCAACAATATTATGGAACTCTACGCCGCCGTGTTCGCCCTGGAGCAGTTGAAAGAGCCCTGCGAAGTGGAACTGACCACCGACTCCCAGTACCTGGTTAAAGGCATGACCGAATGGATCGGCGGCTGGATGAAAAAAGGTTGGAAAACCTCTTCCGGCCAGCCGGTGAAAAACAAGACGCTCTGGCAGGACCTACACCGCTTAAGCGGTATTCACCGGATCTCCTGGGTCTGGGTGCGCGGCCACAACGGCCATCCGGAAAACGAGCGCTGCGACGAGCTTGCCAACGAAGCCATGGCCTTCCTTTAAAATCGAATCAGGAGCTGACTCTCCATGCCCATTTCTTCCCTCACCGCCGCTAGAAACCAGACCGCCGGGCGCCGCCCGCGGCCCACGGGGGCCGGCTTCCTTCTCTTGGTTTTTTCCCTGCTTGCGGCGGCGTGCGCCCTGGCTGCAGAAACCTCCGAAAAATCAAAATATATCGCTGAGGACCTCAACCGCGCCTCGCTGAAAAAGGCCATCCGCAACCAACTCGAAGCCATGCACGAGGCCGACCCGGCCAAGAAGGTGCGCCTGGGGAACCACACGTTGACGCAGGCGAAGCTTAGGCAGGGGCTGGAGGATTTTCTGAAGCTGATCGAGCAGAACCTACCCAACGAAGAGTTCAACCGACGCCTGAAGGAAAAATTTCAATTCGTCAAGGTGGGCGTTGGCCGCGGCAAGAAGGTCGTCTTCACCGGCTACTACACGCCGGTGATTGAGGCCAGCCCGGTGCGCACCGAGGAATATAAATATCCGCTGTACCGCATTCCCGAAAGCGGCAGCCAGCTGCGCCTGATCGGCCTTGAGGCAAAGAAAGGCGCTCAACCGAACGCGGCTTCCTGGAAAGATTTCACCCGTGAGCAGATCGACCACCATCAGGTCTTGAAAGGCCAGGGGCTTGAAATCGCCTGGCTGAAGAACGACCTGGAGCGCTTCTTTCTGCACATCCAGGGCTCCGGCTGGCTCGAGTTCCCCGACGGCAAACGCTGGGGCGTGCGTTACCTGGGCGCCAACGAGCACCCGTACACCGGCATCGGCAAGTTGATGGTCAAGGATGGGGTGATCGACCTTTCGCAAGGGTCTATGCAGGGGATCAAGAAATATCTGCGCGAGAACCCGCGCCAGATGCCCAAGTACTTCTACCAGAACAAGCGCTATATCTTTTTCACTCTGACGCAGGAAGGCCCTCGGGGCTCTGGGGGCGGAGAGGTCGTCGCGGAGCGGTCCATCGCCACCGACAAGTCCGTTTATCCGGCCGGGGCACTGGCCTTCATCCGCCTGAAAATCCCGGTGGTTGATGAACGCGGGGAAATCACCCACTGGAAGAACGTTTCGCGGTTCGTCGTCGATCAGGACACCGGCAGCGACATCCGCGGACCGGGCCGGGCCGATCTTTATTTCGGATCGGGGTTTGAGGCGGGGGTGAAAGCCGGTCATTATAAACAGCCCGGCGACGTCTATTACCTGCTGCCGAAGAGCTGAAAGCCCTTTCCCGCCCCCCTCCGAGCCTTAACCCGGGGGCAGGGGTTCCGCCCAGCCGTATTTGCCGAGCAGGGGTCCGAACTTGCAATCCCCGATATCTTCCTGGCGCACCGTCCCGCATTCCCGAATCACCCGGACCAGCTTCTGCCCGCCGCCGTTATCCGCGACAGGAATCACCAACCGCCCACCCTCCCCCAGCTGCGCCACTAGGTTCTCCGGCACACTCGGCGACGACGCGGCGATGAGGATGGCGTCGAACGGAGCCTGGTCGGGCCAGCCGTAGGTTCCATCGAAGACCTTGAATACGATCTTCATGTAACCGAGCCGGTCAAGAATCCGTTGCGCTTTCAGGGAGATGGAGCGGATGCGCTCGATGGTGAACACCTGGCCCGCCATTTCCGCCAGCACCGCCGTCTGGTAACCGGAGCCGGTACCGATTTCCAGCACTTTTTCCTTGCCCTTGAGGGCCAGCGCCTCGGTCATGGCCGCGACGGTGTAGGGGTGGGATATCGTCTGGCTCTCGCCGATGGGCAGCGGGTGGTCGCCGTAGGCGCGGTGCTGCAACGATTCGTGCACGAAGAGATGCCGGGGAATCCGGTTCATGGCTTCGAGAATCCTCGGGTCGCGAATGCCCCGGGAGGCCAGTTGATCGTCGACCATTTTTCTGCGCTGGCCGGAATATTTCAAGGCCTCGCCATCAATACCTTTCATGGCCAAGCCGCCTCCCTATATTATATAGAATTCTCTCATACCGACCGCCAGCCTCCCCCGGCTGGTCCCGGCTGTTTTACCGCTGCCATCCCCTAAAGCCCAAGCCTCACCGAGGACGTTGACGGACATCAGAAATCCTTCGCCTTTGAAATCGTGCGGGTGGAAAAAGGAGGAAGCACGGGCCAGCCCGGCCCGCGAAAGAAAGGACTCAGTTAAGAGGGCTGAGGTCATCGGCCTCCCGGAACCCGCTGAGGGAATAGCCGTGCGGGTTGAACCCAGTGGCGCAGCCCGGCAACGCACCAATTTTCTTGGGGTTTTGATAAAACACAAGGTCCCAGTGGTCGTTGCATCCGTCGTACTTCAGCAGGTAGATATTGCCATCGTCCGCCCGAACCTTGAAGTAGTTCGCCCCCTCCCCATACCACCGATCGATGATGTCCTCCACCTTGTACTTGCGATCGATCAGCTTAAAGGCAACGGGCTTTTCGTTCAATTTGTAGCCGGAGTGGCATTCCACCTTTAACATGGGTGTATGTTATGACGTTGGATGGGAAAAGTAAACTATTTTTTGACTTCCGGGAAACATTAGTCATATAATCCTTAACACCTGAAAAATCAATTATATTGGGCATTCCTGGAGAGCCTTTGCCGGGCCATTGACCCGGCTGGAATCTGCACGGGCTACCCACCGAGGCGAACTGGAACGAAAGCCTTCTATGACCGCAACAAGCATCGAAAATATTCGCCGGCATCTCGAGGCCCTGATCGGAGAAAGAAACCCTTTTTCTTCCCCCGCCGCGCTGGACTCGGCGGGGGGCTACCTTGAAGCGCAGTTCCGCATGCTGAAGCTCGACGTGCGGACCGAGCCGGTGGGTTTCGAAGGCATCGAGTCGAACAATGTTCTAGGCGTCCTGCCCGGCGCCAAACCGTTGGCGGAACCGTTCGTTCTTGCGGCTCACTACGATACCGTCGAAGGCAGTCCTGGCGCCGATGACAACGCCAGCGCCGTTGCCGCCCTTCTGGAAACCGCCCGCCTGCTCGGGGGCGCTTCACTTGCCGCGCCGCTGGTACTGGCGGCATTCACTCTGGAGGAATACGGCTTCATCGGCAGCCGGGACTTTATCGAGCGGGCCAAGGGTCAGGGGTTTTGCGGCATGATTTCGCTGGAAATGGTGGGTTACTCCGATTCGGCGCCGGGCTCGCAAAGCTACCCGCCGTATATCGACGCCAGCCGCTACCCCGACCGGGGCGACTTCGTCGCCGTGGTCGGCAACGAGCCCTCGGATGCACTCACCCAGGCGGTTAGCGAGGGGCTTCGGCAATCGTCGCCCGCCCTCGCGGTGGAACAACTCGTGGTTCCCGGACGCGGGGATATGTTCCGTGAAGTCAACCTGAGCGATCACTCTCCGTTCTGGCAAAACGGCACTCCGGCGGTGATGATCACCGACACGGCGTTTCTTCGAAACCCGAATTATCATCAGGCCACCGACACCCTCGAAACCCTGGACCTTGACTTGATCGCCAACGTTGCGCTCGGGGTTGCCGGGTTTTTAAAACATTATCTCAGCGCGGGACGCCTGAAATGATTTCTGCATTCGTTGCAGCTTTTGATCCGGCCTATATCTATATTAAGGAAAACGTTACGAGGGGCCCTTCGTGAAACCTGAAAAGATTCCGGACATCATCGCGCCCGCCGAGTGGGCGCCCCAAACAAAGGCCACCGGGGGCGAAAGGGCCAATGGCGGAAGCCCGCCGGGGCCGCCGGCGAAAAAGCGCCGTTCGTTTTTGGCCTCGCTGTTGCGCATCGTCTTTCTGCTGCTTGTCGTTTTGGCCCTTTTGCCTGTCGCCGCCGAGATTGCCCTGCGCCACGTCCCCTTCGAAACCTGGAAACCGGTGGCCGAGCAAGAGCTCTCGCGAACGCTCAAGATGCCCGTCACTCTGAACGATGCCCATATCAGCCTGCTGAGCGGCGCACGCATTCAGGGGGTGACGGTGGGCGGCGAAACGCCATTGGTGCAGGTGCGAGAAATGGTGCTGGATTACGATCTTTTCGAGCTCATTGAAGGCCGCCTCACCGTCAACCAGGTGCTGGTGGACCGGCCCGAGCTCCACCTCGTCGAGAAAGACGGGCGCTGGAATTTTCAGCCACTCCTCGACCGGGACAAGGCAGCCTCCCCCGTTCCGGAACCCGCCGCCAAACCTCTCGGCGGCCTGCCGCCGATTCCCCTGGACGTGTCCGTCAACCTATCGGTCAAAAATCTGCACCTGCATTTCGAGCGCGAAGGGCGGGACCGGGGCAGCGTGGACGGGCTGTCGCTCGCCGCCCGCGGAACCCTGGAGAAGGAAGCGATCGACCTGGCGCTGGCGATTGAGATGAGCCGCCCGCCGGGACAGGGGGCGAAACACAACCTGGAATACGTGTCCAGCCAGAGCCCGGGCACCCGCGTTAAGACCCTGGCGCTCGCGGACCTGAGCTTCACCACCGGCGACCTCAACCGCATCGGCCTTTCCGGTCGGTTTTCTCTTTCAAACAGCCAGCTGAAACTCGGCGATGCGCTGCCCGCCCCCGACCTGTCGAGCGACTTCGATATCGGCCTGGCGCTGAAGGAGCAGGCGCTCGACATCAACAGGCTGTACCTAGAAATCGACAGGACGCACCGCATAAAACTCAATGCCGCCGTGCGGGAGTATCTCACCCACCCGCACCTCGACCTCACGCTGGCCGAGGCCGCGTTCGACATCGAAAAAGCCCTCAGGCTGGCGGAACCATGGCTTCCCCCCACCCAGGCACGGGGCACGCTGACTCTCACCGGCATCCACGTCGCGGGGGACTTTCCCGATTTCAAGCCGGGCACCCTGGTGGTGGATTCCGGCCGCATGGACGCGGCAAAACTTCAGGCGAAGCACGGCCCCGCCGAGGTCCGCGGCATGAACGCTCGGGTGAACCTGAAAAACCTGAAATTAATCGAAGGCCTGCCCAAAGATCTCCAGGTCGTGGCCGGTATTCAGGCGGATTACGCCCGCCTTCATTTGGCCGGCGGCGCGCCGGGTCCGGCCGAGGCCAGGGGCGTGGACGCGCGAGTGACGGTCGATCGGCTCACGCTAAAGCGGGGAGTGCCCGAAAACTTGAGCGCCACCGCTCATCTGCAGGTGGCGGACGCTAAGGCGGGCGAGTTCAGCCTCGCGGGCCTGAGCCAGTCTGTCGACATCGAAGCGGCAAACCCCCGCCTCACCGACGTGAAGCTCGCCTTTAACACCGCCCTGAAATCCTTCGCCACCGCCCACCCCAAACTGGCCGGGCTGAACCTGCCTATCAATATGGAGGGGTCGCTTACGGGCAATTGGGCGGAGGGAGATTTCCCCTCGGTTGAGATCGGTTACTCGGCTGGTGGCGCCGTTCAGGGCGCCGTATCGGCCAGCGCGAAAAAGCTCGGCCGCGAAGGCTTTCAGCTCCAGAAAAACACCCGTCTCGATCTCGCGGCGGTGCAGGGCCTGATCCCCAGCGCATGGCTCGAAAGGCTGAAGGGGCTTTCCCTCGGCGGCCACGCCGCGCTGACCACCGAGATCGAGGGAACGCTGGATCCGCAGTTGAAGCCGAAACGCCTGGCCGCGACTACGTGCGTCGATGTCGAGGGCCTCGATGCCGCCCTCACCGAACCGGCACTGGACCTTCGCCAACTGACCGCCCAGCTGTCCTTTCCGGCGAAGTACGACCAGGCCCTGGGAGCACAGTTGGGCTCGCTGCGCCTTCAAGCCGATTTCGACGGCCTCGAGGCCCTCGGCAACTGGCGGATCACCGGCGGCCATGCCGAGGCCGAAGTCGCGGCGGGTAAACAATACATCGCCCTGCCGCCGGCGGCGGACATTCCGCTGACCCATCGCCTCGTGGCCCGCGTTCAGCGTGTGCATTCCGCCGAGCCTTCGCTCGAACTCAGCGCGCTTGGCCTCGACGCCAAGTTGCAAGCCCAGGTTACCCCGATGAATGAAATTAAAAATGTGAACGTGGATGGGACGCTTTCCCTCGACGACGGCCGGGCGATTGAAAAAATCACCACCGGCGGCCTCGCCAGCACCTTTCACCTCTTCGCCGCCGACCGCAGCCTCACAACCACTCGGGCCTCGGTGACCCTCGACCTGAAAGCCCCCGGCTACCGCGACGGCGAGTGGCGGCTGGAGCCCGGCCCCACCCGCTTCGCCGGCACGACGAAGCAAAACCTGAAAACCGGCGACATCGATATCGAGAAGGCCAAGCTGTCCATCGGTTCGCTCCTCGACTGGGAGGCGAGCGGCCAGGCGAATCAGTGGGGCAAAGAGTTCGATCTTAAAACCCGCACCTCCAACCTGATGCTGGCCCGCCTCCTGCCGCTTCTGCCGCCAGAGCTCGCCGGGCAACTGAGCGGCCTCAGGATCGATGGCGAGGCGCGGCTGAACCTGGACGCCAAGGGCCGCCGCCCCGGTGGGTTCGACCGCAAGCGGCCGAAAATTCCCCTCGACGTCCACGCTCTTCTCGAACTCGAAAATGGACTCGTCGAGTGGCCTGGGAAAAACCTCCATATCAAATCGGCGAACGTTTCGACACGGCTCGACACCGAGGGCCAGGCAGCCACCTTGTCCGGCCACGCGGGCTTGCAGGTTACGACACCGGCTTTGCAAGACACCTGGCTCGACCCACACCTCGATTTCAGCTACACCCTCGATGATGCCGACAAACTGACGGTAACATCCGAGCGGCTGAGTGTGGACCGGATCGGCCTATCGCATACGCTGTCGGGACGCATCGACGGATTGCGGGCCTTCATCACCGGCGAGGCCCCCGCCCAGGCGCAAAACCTTCTGCGCCGCCTCGACATCGCCCTGAAAACACAAAACCGGCTGCAGATCGCCGAGGCCCTGAAAGGCCCAGTGCGCCTGGGGGAGGGCGTGGAAGCCGACGGCGCCATCAACTCCGAGCTCGAGCTTCGCCTCAAGGCGGCGGACTTTATCGAACTCGACGGCCAGGTGGCGTTCGATCGCTTTCACGCCCGCACGCCCGGCGGCCTCAGGCTCGACCGGGTGAACGGCAGCTTCCCGTTCAACAAGAAACTGTTGATTGAAAAACGCCTTCCCCCGCAGCGGGAAACCTTTCTCGCCGCCCGGAAGGGATTTTTCAGTCAGCTCAGGAACTTTTCCAGCCGCAAGGATATCCTGCAAGCCGACGCCATCGAGTGGAGCGGCCACGAGGCGAGCGGCCTCAAAATGGACCTCGTGCTGAAAAACAATCAGCTCATGGCGGAACGGTTCATCTTCGACATCCTCGGCGGCGCGCTGGCGGGCAATTTTTTCCTGACGCAAACCCCAGAAGGGCCGATGCTGATTTTTTTCAGCGAATTCGCCAGGCTGGACTTCGACCGCCTTATCCCGGCCCGGGCGGCGGCCGGCAAACCCGGCGCGGGCAAAAACACAGAGATCGACGGCAGCCTCAAGCTGGGCTTTCAACTGCGCACTCGGAAGAGCGGCGTCATGTCCCTCGACCAGATCACCTCGGAGGTCGCCATCACCCGCATCGGCGCCGAAACCCTCGACCGGCTCCTGCTGTTCATCGACCCCGAGGAAAGCAAGCCCGCCATCGTCGACACCCGTGCCAAACTGGAACTGGCCAGCCCGCACAAGATCCTCCTCACCCTGGAAAACGGCAACCTCAACGTCGAGGCTTGGCTCAAGAACAAAGTGCTGGGAGACATCATCAAAGCCCCCGCTCTCCGGCGCGTGCCGGTGACGGGGCTCAAACAGTTCAAGGCCCTGTCCGACCAGATCCAGTCCCTGAGCGGTCTGAGAGACTCCCTCGGCGCCCTGGCGGCGCGCACGGTGGAATTCGACGCGAATCAGAAAATCGTCCTTTATTAACTCCGCATGGGGCAATATCTTTCCACATTGCGTCCACATTGTCCTCTGAGGTCGCAAGAGGACCGAGTGCCAAGAATCCACAGCCGGGCGGAAATCAACCTAAGTTTTCGCAAAATTCCGCGCTCATTGAAACCGCTTTGGGGAAGTAGCTCGCTGCCCGCTGGAAAAACCTCTTCATGTGTTCGGGGTGGGCTGCGGCCATAGCCGCGAACTGTGACCGAACGGGCCCTCGCCTATCGCGCCACGACTTGCCCCTGGAAAGACCCTCCCCCATCACGGGAGATCAAGTTAGCCGGGAATCGCCCGCCTATACAACATGGCCGAAGAGGACGTGCTTTCTCGTTTCACTCCCCCGCACGTTTATTTTTAGGAGGCGAGCAAACTCCATTTCGGCGGCGAAACCCTGGATCGCACTCACTCCAGGGTCAGCATCTGCTTCATGGACACAAGGCCTGGTTCCTCCAGGACGTTTGCCGGGTGCTGAAGCCGGCCAGGCTCGACCTCGGGCTGACCTCCAACAGCGGGCTTTGCGCCTCCAGGCACAAGTTTTCCCAGGTCGACGCTCGGGGGAACGAACGTGAAAAATTTCGCGCGGGTTACGATGTTCGGCGAAACGAATTCGACGCGCATCAACAAGCAAGGCCCCTGCCGGAATGAGGCACGGGCACGGACCGGAAAACGCCGGCGCCGAAGGGCGCGGCGCACGCCGCCTTAGGGAACCGTAAATTTTATTGAAATCGCTTTCCTTTCGGGTCACAATATCCCCATTCATCCATCGATAGCCTGAGGTTTTATGCTGGCGCTTGCAAAAGACATCACACAGGAAATTCCCACCCATCCGCAGGAATCCGAGATTCCCGAATTCAAGGAATATATGGATTACCAGAGGAAGGTGAATACCGAAAAGCTGCTGTTTCATTCCCTGGACCACGCGAAAACCTACCTGCAGAAAAATATCCGGGACGCGGCGGGAGAAACGAAGAAACTCGAAACCTACCTAAAAAAGGCGTTTCCCTTGTCGCACGGTTTCGTCGCCGATGCCGACACACTGTTGCTCATGCTGAGAAAGATGGTCAACGCGCAAAATTCGACCAACAACTGGTACCGGATGAACTCGTTCTACTATGCCGTCCTTTACGACTGCGTCGAACGCTTCGTGAATATTTTCAACCGGCTGGTTCTGGAAAATCCCGAAAAGGCCGATGACTACCGGGTGAGCGAAGGCGTGGAAGTGGATTTTGACGACTGGGTGCAAATATATTTCCATGACCTGGATTTTCTCATCGGCAAAACACCGGATTACCTGCATTACACCTTCGCCAACCGAAACCGGGCCATCCGCAAGTTCATCGACGAAGCCATACAGGCCGGGACCCCGCGCGAGGAAGCAATCAAGAAGGCTAAGGACGAATATTCGCTCGACCCGTCGACGGTGAACCTCCTGCTCGGAAAGCAAGTGACGCCAAAGGAGCTCGAACTGTTTTACACTTCGGCGGAAAATCCGATTTACGAAGCGCTGTACACCACTGAATCCGGAGAGGGTTTCATGGATGGCGAATCGCTCGCCCACCACGCGTATTTTCTGACTTACCAGATCCATGGAAAAGACGAAGAGGAATTGGCCCGCTTGATGGACGACGTCTCCCGGGCGGGCAAGCACTAGCCGCACCCAAGCTCCCGACATATTGACAATGCCCCGGCAGTCTGCTAGCGTTACTCAATTGTTCAACGCGCATCATTCCTGAAACCCAATCACCACCCTCTCCATGGCCTGGGACGACTTACACGAACCAAGAGGACCGGAAGAACGATTCCGCGGAGGCCAAGGGCCTTCGGGCAAGCCGCCTTTCGATATTCCGCAGCTCAAGTTGCCACAATTCAAGCCCTCGATGTTTCTCGGCATCGTGCTTTTGCTTCTCCTTGTATGGATTTTGCCCGGAACGTTTTACTTCGTCGAAGCCGACGAGGAAGGCGTAGTCACCACCTTTGGCAAATTTTCCCGCAGGACGTCACCGGGGTTGCATTTCAAGTTCCCCTCGCCCATCGAACACGCCGCGACCCCGAAGATCCGCCAGGTAAAACGCGCCGAAATCGGCTTTCGCGCTACCCGCTCCGGCGGGATACAAGCCAAACCCGCAGAATCCCTGATGCTGACCGGCGACCAAAACATCGTCGACATCAAGCTGGTGGTGCAGTACCGCATCGCCAATTCGGTATCTTACCTGTTCAATGTTCGCCGGCCCAACAAGCTGGTGCGGGACTCGGCGGAAACCGCCATCCGCGGCATCATCGGCAGCAAGAAAATTGATGAAGCTCTGACCACAGGCAAGGCCGGAATTCAGGTTCTAGCCAAGGAGCAGATCCAGGCGCTGCTGGAAAAATACCAGTCCGGCATCGAAGTGGTCACCGTGCAGTTGCAGGACGTGGACCCGCCCAAGCAGGTCGAGGACGCCTTCAAGGACGTGGTCAGCGCCAAAGAGGATAAGGAGCGCTTGATCAACGAGGCCCAGGGCTACCGCAACGCCGTGATCCCCGAGGCGCGCGGCCAGGCGGCGCAGATTCTGCGCGAGGCGGAGGCCTATCGCGAAGAGAAAATCAAAATGGCCGAGGGTGATGCGCACCGGTTCCTCTCGCAGTTCGAGGAGTATAAAAAAGCGCCCAGTATCACCCGCAAGCGAATCTACTTGGAAACGATGGAGGAGATTCTCCCTTCCATCGATAAATACGTCATGGGGAGCAAAAGCTCCGGGGTCCTGCCGCTTCTGCCCCTATCCAAAAACCCCTTGCCGATGGAACCCAGGAAATAACCGCCATGAAGCAAAATTTCCTCATCTTTATCGGCATCGCCGCCATCCTATTCATCTCCTCGTCGATGTTCACCGTGCACATGACGCAGAACGCCATCGTTCTCGAACTGCAACGGCCCAAGGAAACCATCACCGAGCCAGGGCTGTATTTCAAAGTGCCCTTCATCCAGCAGGTCAAGTTCTTCTCGAACCAGTTGCTCGATAACGATTCCGAACCCACCGAAGTGATCACACGCGACAAGAAGAACCTGCTGATCGACAACTTCACGGTCTGGCGTATCGTGGACCCCCTCACCTTCCTGGAAACCGTCCGCGATGAAAACGGCGCCCACTCGCGCCTTGACGACATCATCTATTCCGAGCTGCGCGTCGAGATCGGCACGCACGATCTCATCGACATCGTCACCGAGACCCGCGAAGTCATCATGGAGAAAGTCTCCAAGGAAGCCAACAAGAAAGCGCGGGAGTATGGCATCGAAGTGGTCGAAGTGCGGATCAAACGCACCGACCTGCCGCCCAGCATCGCCGATTCGATTTTCCGCCGCATGCGCACCGAGCGCGAGCGCATCGCCAAGGAGTACCGCTCCGAAGGTAAGGAAGAGGCCCAGAAGATCCGCGCCAAGACGGACAAGGAAAAAACCATCCTGATTGCCGATGCTTATAAACAGGAGCAGGAAATCCGGGGCGGGGGAGATGCCAAGTCTATCAAGATATACGCGGAGTCGTTTAACAAGGATCCCGAATTTTACAGTTTCATCCGGTCGATGGAGGCTTACAAGAACTCTATGAAAACCGGCACCACCCTCCTCCTGTCGGATGAATCCGATTTCCTGGAGTTCCTGAACAAGTCCAAATAATTTGGCGGGTAGAGAGGCCTGTTCCGGGACGTCAATTGGCTTCGCCCAGAATCCATCGGCCCGCCGTTATCCAATGCCCCTATGAAAATACTCATCGTTGGAGCAGGCTTGGTCGGCTCGAACCTCGCCGAAGAACTTTCGCGGGAAGGCCACGACATCTCCATCGTCGATCGCGATCCGAAACGGATCAGCGCCATCGCCGATTCGCTCGATGTGCTCACCGTCCGCGGCAACGCCTGCCTGCCGAGCGTCCTCATCCAGGCGGGGATCAAAAGCATGGAAATGGTGATCGCCGTCACTGAACGCGACGAAGTCAACATGATGGTCTGCTTTTTGGCCTCCAAGTTTAACGTCGCCAACCGCTTTGCCCGGCTCAAGAACATGGAGTTCTCGACGGCCACCCAGGTTTTCCCGCCCTCCGAACTGTTCATCGACCAGGCCATCAACCCGGGTGAAATCATCATCACGACCGTCCTCAAGATTTTGAAGACCCCCGGGGTCGTCAATGCCGCGGAGTTCGCCGACGGGGAAATCCTGCTCAGGGAATTCGACGTGCCGGAGACCGCGCCCCTGGCCGGCAAAAGCATCGAGGCGCTGAGCGGAGTTTCGGCCATGGATTCCTTTCTGGTGGTGGCCATCGTGCGGGACGGAAAGCTGATGATTCCGAAATTCGAGGACACGATCATGGTGGGCGATAAGATCTATACCGTCGTCGACAAGGAGTTTTTGCCCTTCCTCCTTCCCATGCTCAACAAAACCGTCGACGAAATCCAGAAAATTGTTATTTTCGGCGCCACGCCCGTCTCCGCCCACCTGGCTCAGGCGCTGGAGAGCACCACGAAAGATCTCAGCCTCATCGAGCCTTCCCTCGAAAAAGCCAACAAGGCAGCGGAGATGCTTTCGCGCTGCGTGGTCCATAATGGCAGCGGCACAGACATGAAGCTGTTCAACGAAATAGGCATGGCCGATGCCGATTTCTTCCTCGCACTCTCCGATGACGACGAAGCCAATATTCTCTCCGCGCTGCTCGCCAAGAAGAAAGGCGCAAGCCGCACGCTGGTCATCTCGCACGCCAGGGACTACCTGCCCATCCTCGATTCCATAGGCATCGACGTCACCATCAACCCGCGGCTCATCACCGTCAGCGCCATCCTGAAAAATCTGCGCAAAGGCCAGGTGATATCGGTATTCAAATTGATGGAAGACGCCGAGGTGATGGAAATTTTGGTGGATTCCGATTCCTCCATCATTGGACAAAGCATCACCAAGTTGAAATTTCCCGATAAGGCCAAGATCGGCGCCATCGTCCGGCAGGGAGAGATGCGGCTTCCCGACCAGGACCTGGTGATTGAAGCGGGCGATACCTTCATCCTGGTGGTTCTTCCCGACGCCATTGACAAGATTGAGAAACTATTCGGCCGCAAGCGACGCTTTTTACCATTCCGATGAACATCAAGGCCATATTCAACGTTGTTGGCGTTCTTCTCATTCTTCTTTCCGGCCTGCTCCTTCTGCCTCTCGGCGTTTCCATTTATTTTGACACCCCGGCCATCGACGGCTTCATGGACACCACCCTGGCGTTCACCCTGACCCCGATCCTTTCCTTCGGCATCGGCCTTGCGCTCTGGAAGCTGCTGCCTTCGGGCATCGAAATGCTCAGGGACCGCGAGGGGTTCGCCATCGTCGCGCTGTCCTGGATTTCGATCGCGCTGATTGGCGCGCTGCCTTACCTGCTGACCGGCGTTTGCCCGCGGTTCATCGATGCGTTTTTCGAGAGCATGAGCGGCTTCACCACCACCGGTGCTTCGGTATTGACCGATATCGACGCGGCGCCCAAGGCAATCCTGTTCTGGCGGAACCTGACCCAATGGGTGGGCGGCATGGGTATCATCCTCCTGTCTCTCGCCATCTTTCCGGTTCTCGGCATCGGCAGCTTTCATTTGTTCAAGGCGGAGATTCCCGGCGGCGCCACCGTCGAGCGGATGCAACCCCGCCTCGCCGAAACCGCGAAGATTTTATGGAAAACCTATCTCGTCCTGACGGTGGCCGAGGCCCTGCTGCTCAGGGGAGCGGGTCTCGACTGGTTCGACGCGATCTGCCACACCTTCTCCACCGTGGCCACCGGCGGCTTTTCCCCGCACAATGGCAGCATCGGTTATTTCGACAATCTTTATGTGGAAACCATCATTATTTTTTTCATGTTTCTGGGCGGCATCAACTTCGCGCTGCACTACCAACTGGTTTCCAGGAATTTCAGCCAGGTCTTCAAAAATCCCGAATTCCGTTTCTACTCCCTGATGATCCTTCTTGGCACGGTTGTGGTCGCTCTCGGGCTTAGGACCAGCTCGGCCGAACCGACCGATCAGGCCCTCCGCAAGGCCCTGTTCACCGTGGTTTCGATCAATACCACCACGGGGTTCGTCACCGACGATTTCAACCTGTGGCCCGACTACCTGCGCCTGTTTATGCTTGCAGTGATGATGATCGGCGGCTGCTCAGGTTCCACCAGCGGGTCTCTGAAGGCCATCCGCTTCATCCTGATTTTCAAGATCGTCCTGCGCGAACTGCAAAAACTGGTTCACCCACGGGCGATTTTCCACGTCAAGGTGAGCGGCAAAACCGTCCCCCCCGAGGACCTTACCAACGTGGTCGCCCTGACGTTTCTGTTCCTCGGCCTATCGACCGCAGGCGCAGTATTTATAAGCCTTTCCGGACCCAACCTCACCACGTCGGTTTCCGCCTCCATCGCCACCCTGTTCAATATCGGGCCCGGTCTGGGCCAGGTGGGAGCGATGGGACACTATGCCGAACTGCCCGCTTTCGCCAAGTCCATCGCTATTTCCTTCATGCTGCTCGGGCGACTGGAAATATATGGCATTTTGCTGCTGTTCCTGCCCATGACTTGGCGCAAATAAGATTTGATTTTGCATCCGCGATAATTTACTATTCCTTGGTTCCCAGCCAGGCCGACCTGATGATCCGTATGATTTTCAACGATCTTCATTACGGTGGCCGGGTAACACCGTTTTTTTCATGGGAATCCGGTCCGGTCGGCTTTTCTTTGCAGGATCATCGCTGCAAAGACAACCCAAACCATTCATCACGGTACTGTCTTCATTCTAAGGAAACCTAGATAATGGATAAGACAATCCATCCTCTTAAAATCACTGAAGTCGTCCTGCGGGATGCGCATCAATCGATCCTGGCCACGCGCATGAAAACCGAGGACATGCTGCCCATCGCCGAAAAACTAGACAAGGTGGGTTTTTTCTCCCTGGAGATGTGGGGAGGTGCCACGTTCGACACTTGCATCCGCTTCCTGAACGAAGACCCTTGGGAACGGGTGCGCAAGCTCAAGAAAAAAATACCCAATACCCCCTTCCAGATGTTGCTTCGCGGCCAGAACTGTGTCGGCTATCGTCATTACGCTGACGACATCGTCGAACGTTTTGTTAAACAGTCCGCCGATGTGGGTATCGACATCTTTCGAATCTTTGACGCCTTAAACGACTTCCGCAACATCGAAACCGCGGTGAACACGGTCAAGAAATGCGGCAAGATCGCCGAGGGGGCCATCAGCTACACGGTGAGCCCGGTGCACGATGTGGCGCTCTACCTGAAGATGGTCAAGCGGCTGGAGGAAATGGGTTCCGATATCATCTGCATCAAGGACATGGCGGGGCTTCTTACCCCCACTGTGACGTACGAGCTGATCAGCGAGATCAAAAAAACCAGCAAACTGCCGGTGCACCTCCATACCCACGCCACCACCGGTCTGGTGGGGATGAACATTCAGTGCGCCATTGAAGCTGGAGTCGATATGGTCGACACCGCCATCTCGAGTCTGTCGATGGGCACGTCCCATTACGCCACCGAATGCCTGGTGGCCGCCCTGAAGGGAACACCGCACGATACCGGGCTGGACCTCAACCTGCTCTCCGAGATCGCCGATTACTTCAAGGAAGTCCGCAAGCACTACGCACAGTTCGAAAGCGACTTTAAAGGCGTGGATATCAACATTCTCCAATCCCAGATCCCCGGCGGCATGATCTCCAACATGGAAAACCAGCTCCGAGAGCAGAACGCTCTCGACAAACTGGAGGAAGTCCTGAAGGAGGTTCCCCGCGTCCGCAAGGACATGGGCTACCCGCCGCTGGTCACGCCGACAAGCCAGATCGTCGGATCGCAGGCGACCTTGAATGTTCTGACGGGGGAGCGTTACAAAATCATCACCAAAGAGACCCGAGAATGCGTGCTCGGCAAGTACGGCCGGTTACCCGCCGCCATCGACGAGGAACTCCTCGCCAAGGTGGCCCAAAATCAGGAGGTGATCGATTGCCGGCCCGCCGACCTCCTCGAACCGGAATGGGAAGGGGTGATCGAGGAGCTCAAGGAAAAGGCAAAGGACATCACGTCCGACGAAGACCGCCTGACTTACGCCATCTTCCCCAAAGTTGCCCTCAATTTTTTTAAAACGCGCCATCAACCGATGGTGGAAGAACCCGCTCCGCCGGAGAAAGCCCCGGCGGCGCCTGCAGCCGCTCCTGCCCCTGCCGCGGCTGCTCCCGCAATGGCGGGGGGAAGCGCCGTGTATAACGTTCGCGTGAACGGCCGCGATTATTCGGTGGAAGTTTCGATGGACGACTCTTCGTCGGCACCCGCGCCGGCACCCTCCGCATCCGCGGCGGCCCCCGTGGCACCGGCCCCTGCGTCTGCCGCTCCGGCATCTAGCAGCACACCTCCGGTCACCGCGCCCTTGCCGGGATCGATTTTTTCCCTGAAGTGCAAGGCGGGAGATCATGTCGAAGCGGGGGACACCGTTATCGTCATGGAATCGATGAAAATGGAGACCGACATCAAAGCTCCGTCCTCCGGGACGGTTCAATCCATCCTTGTCAAGGAGGGGGACACCGTGCAAACAGGAGACCCTCTGGTCATCATCGGCTAATGGACTACAATCTCGCCTCCATCGTATCGCAGGTTTTTTCCAGCACCGCGTTTTCCCAGCTCACCCTGGGCCACGTGGTGATGATCATCATCGCCTTCGTCCTGATCTATTTGGCCGTCTGGAAAAAATTTGAGCCGTTGCTTCTTCTCCCCATCGGCTTCGCTTGTCTGCTGGCAAATATTCCCATGAGCCTAATGACCAGCACCGACGATGGCGGGCTCTTGGCATTCTTTTACCAGGGCGTTAAGCACGAAGTGTTGCCGCCACTCATTTTCATGGGCGTGGGGGCGCTCACCGATTTCGGCCCCATGCTCGCCAACCCGATGACGCTCTTGCTCGGCGCCGCGGCGCAGATAGGCGTTTACACTACCCTGATCGGAGCTGTGGTCATCGGCTTCGACATGAAAGAAGCCAGCGCCATCGGCATCATTGGCGGAGCC
>CP070799.1:1769810-1782500 GCA_020343535.1 Nitrospinaceae bacterium
TGGGCTGGGGATAGCGAGGAGGACGACCTTGCATTCGAGGACGATTTCCCTTTTCAGGACGAGCCTAAATCCGACACTCCGGCGATGGAGGCTTCGCATGAAGACGCCTTTTTCGCCGAGGACCCGGTTGCCGAGCCCGCCGCCGAAGCCGTGGTTGAAGCCGCACCGACGCTGCATGGCGACGTGGAGAGCCTGCAACTCAAGCAGGAAGCTCTTGTCTCCAAGGTTCGCGAGATGGAAGAGATGCTGACCACTATGGAGCCCAAGGTGGAAGCGGCGCACGAGCGCATCGAAGGCGAGCGTGAAGGGGTCGAAAAGGTGGAGATGCTGGAGCCGGAAGTGGAGCTGTTGAAGGCCGAAGTGACCGAACTCAAAAGCGAGATCGCCCGCCTAAAGGAGCAGAAAGCCGCCGCGATAGCCGCCGCGCCCGTGCCGGCGATGAAGCCGTCGAAGGCGAGCGCGCGGGGTATCCCGCCGGAGTACAATCGCGCCCTGGCCGCCTACAACAGCGGCCATTACGACGATTCCATCCTGCAATTCCAGAACCTGGCGCTTAGCAACCCGCCGACAAGCCTGCAGGACAACATCCTGTTCTGGATCGGCAGCAATTACGTCAAACTGGAGATGTACGACGACGCCATCAAAAATTTCGAGAGCGTCATCACCCGCTATCCCCGCGGCAACAAGGTGCACGATTCTCGCTACATGCTGGGCGTCAGCTATTACAAAAAAGGCGAATCGAGCCGCGCCATAGAAATTCTTCAGTCAGCGCTGCAATCCAACCCGCCTGCCGAAGTGAAGGGGAAGATTCTGGCCCAGCTCAAGGCCATTCAGTAGGCATCCTCCCGCCGCAGGGCCCCGAAGGCCGATGCGATGAAAGTTGCGCTCGTTCACGACTGGCTGACCGCGATGCGGGGAGGGGAGAAGTGCCTGGAGATTTTCTGCCGCCTCTTTCCCGACGCCGACCTGTTCACGCTGTTTCACTCCCCCGGCCGGGTTTCGCCGCTCATCGAGAATCGCCGGATTCACACCTCGTTTCTTCAGTCCGTCCCCTTCATTGAAAAAAGGTACCGTTATTTTCTGCCGCTGATGCCGCGTGCTATCGAGACCTTTTGCTTCGAGGGGTACGACCTGATCCTGAGCAGCAGCCACTGTGTTGCCAAGGGCGTCCGGCGGCCCGCCGGAAGCATCCATATCTGTTATTGTCACACGCCCATGCGCTATCTATGGGATCAATACGACCTGTACTTCAGCGCCGAGAGAAGCGGTTGGCTGACGCGCGCTGTCATGAAGCGGCTAGCGCCCCGGCTGCGCCGATGGGACGTCGAATCGAGCCGCGGCGTCGATTATTTTATCGCCAATTCCGAGAACGTCAAGCGGCGCATCCGGCGGCATTACGGCCGCGAAGCGGAGGTGATTCCGCCGCCGGTGGACGTGGAGTTCTTCACGCCGGAAAAGGGCGAAGTGGGGCCGTATTTTCTTGTGGTTTCCGCCCTGGTCCCCAACAAGCGTATCGAATTAGCGGTTGAAGCCTGCCATGAATTGGGTTATCCTCTCATCGTTGTTGGCGATGGGCCGATGGCTGGCGTGTTGAAACGGCAGGCCACCCCCTCCATCCGATTTACCGGCTGGCTTTCCAGCGAGGATATCCGGTCCCTTTATGCCCGTTGCCGGGCTTTCCTGTTCACCGGTGAAGACGACTTTGGCATCACCCCTCTGGAAGCGCAGGCCATGGGCCGGCCGGTGATCGCCTTGGCCCGCGGCGGCGCCTTGGAAACGGTGGTGCCTGATCGGGAATCCTGGAAAAGCGAGACCGGCATACCCGCCCGTCAGACCGATCGCCCCACAGGAGTTTTTTTTCATGAGCCCACGGTTGAAGCCCTGATGTCGGCCCTGCGGCATTTTGAAACCATCGAGCACCGATTCGATTCCCGGTCGATACGAAGCCACGCGCTTCCCTTCGCGGCCGGGGTTTTTCTGGATCGCATCCGACGCTTCATCGAAGACCACGCCCATCGATGCTGAAGAAACACGGTCAATTATTTTTCTCTTCCCTCGTTCTGTTCGACAGCCTCGCCATCACCCTTTCCTGGTTGTCGGCCTATTACGTCCGCTTTCACTGGCAGATCGTGCCGCTGTTCCATCCCGTTCCCCAGTTCAGCCAATACCTTTGGGCGCTGATCCCCATCTTGGCGGTGTTCATGGTGAACATCAAGCTCATGGCCCTGTACCAGCCGCTGCGCGGCAAACCCGGCTCCAGCGAAACGATCTCCATCATCAAGGTGGCGTCGATTTCGGTGCTGATGCTGACGGCGATCACCTTTTTCTACCGGTCCGAGAGTTTTTCACGCGTCGTCGCGGTCTATTTCTGGCTCTTCGTGATCGCGGGCATGCTGCTGTCGCATCACCTGGTGGGGCGGCTGCTAGCCTTTCTCAGGAAGCGCGGTCTCCGGTTGCAGCGGGTGCTTGTGGTTGGGGCGGGCGCGCTGGGGCAGAAAGTCGTGGAGTCGCTGTGCCTGCACCCCGAGATTGGTTTCTCCGTCGAGGGCTACCTGACGGGGCACGCGGAGAAAATAGGCACCCGGCCGCGGGGTGTTCCCGTGGTCGGCCTGTATCAAGATGTCAGCCGGGTGATCCGGGAAATGAACATCGATCAGCTGTTTATTGCCCTGCCGCTAAAAAGTCACGACCGGCTGGAGCAGGTGCTGTCCCGGCTGAAGGAAGAGACAGTGGCCGTCAAGGTGGTGCCCGACCTGCTCCGGTACATGAATATTCATTCCGGAGTCGACGAGCTCGACGGGCTGCCCATCGTCAACCTCGCCGAGACGCCGCTGTACGGATGGAATCTGGTGATCAAGCGCGGTTCCGACATCGTCCTTGGCTCGCTTGCCCTGCTTTTCCTGTCGCCGCTGATGGCGCTCATCGCCCTGGCGGTAAAGCTCGAATCCCCCGGACCGGTGTTTTTCAGGCAGGAGCGCATGGGCCTCGACGGCAAGGTGTTCAACATCATCAAATTCCGCTCCATGCGGGTGGACGCCGAAGAGGAAACGGGGCCGATGTGGACGAAGGAGGAGGACCCTCGACGCACGCGGGTCGGCAGCGTGCTCAGGCGGATCAGCCTTGATGAACTGCCGCAGCTCTTCAATGTGCTCAAGGGAGAGATGAGCCTCGTGGGGCCACGGCCAGAGCGTCCGGTTTTTATCGACGAGTTCAAGAAATCGATCCCGCATTACATGTTGCGGATGAAAATGAAGGCGGGGCTTACGGGCTGGGCGCAGGTGAACGGCTGGCGGGGCAACACGTCCCTGAAGGAACGCATTGCCTGCGATATCTACTATATCCAGCACTGGTCCCTGTGGTTCGACCTTAAAATACTTTTGCTGACCCTGGTTCGAGGGTTCTTTCACCGGCATGCCTATTGAGCCGAGGGTGGCGGTGGTGATTCCGGCCCGCTATGCCTCGACCCGGTTGCCCGGGAAACCCCTGGCGGACATTCACGGCCGGCCGATGATCGAATGGGTGGTGCGGCGGGCTAAAGAGGCGGCGGTGGGGGAAGTTCTCGTGGCCACTGACGACGAACGCGTCGCCCGCGCAGTGGAAGGGTTTGGCGGCCGCGCGATGATGACGTCGCCCAGCCACGCGTCCGGCACAGACCGGGTGGCGGAAGTTGCGGCCGAGCTCGATTGCGACGTGGTCATCAACGTTCAGGGCGATGAGCCGCTCCTTGCGAGCGCGGACATCCGCCGCCTGGTCGAGCCGTTTCGCGGCGAGGGCGCACCTGCGGTGGTCACCCTGATGACGCCCATTCGAGACCTGGAGCAGATGTTCGACACCAACGTGACTAAAGTTGTCACGGACCGGGAGGGGCGGGCGCTCTATTTTTCCAAGGCCCCGATTCCCTATGACCGCGCGGCGTGGCCGCGCGGGGTCGGCGGCGGCAAGGCCTCCGGCGGAGATATTTCCGGGGCGCGCAAGCACCTGGGCATCTATGCTTATTCGCGCGAGTTCCTGATGCAGGTCCCCGCGCTGCCGGTGACGCGGCTGGAGGCGGTCGAAAAACTGGAACAACTCCGTTTTCTCGAGTACGGTTATACCGTGCGGGTGTTGGAAACCGAAACCGATTCACCGGGGGTGGACAGCGCGGAGGATCTCGAACGGGTGCGGCGGCTGATCGGTGAATCGGGCGGGAAACACGTTCAACCATGAGAAGGGAAGAGTCTTGAAAAAAAACAACCGGGTGGGAAAAGTGAAATACATCTTCGTGACCGGAGGCGTGTTGTCCTCGCTCGGAAAGGGCATCGCGGCGGCCTCCATCGGCAGCCTGCTCGAATGCACCGGGCTCAAGGTCACCTTACTCAAGCTCGACCCCTACATCAACGTGGACCCGGGAACCATGAACCCGATTCAGCACGGCGAGGTGTATGTCACCGACGATGGCGCGGAGACCGACCTCGACCTTGGGCACTACGAACGGTTCACCAAGGCCAAGATGCGCCGTGTCAACAACGTCACCGCGGGACGCATTTACCACGACGTAATTCAGAAGGAGCGCCGCGGCGAATACCTGGGGTCCACCGTGCAGGTCATCCCCCATATCACCGACGAGATCAAGCGCCGGATTCGGCTGGTCGGCGATAAGGCGGACGTGGTGATCTGCGAAGTCGGCGGCACCGTGGGGGATATCGAGAGCCTGCCGTTTCTCGAGGCCATCCGCCAATTCAAGTTCGACATGAAGTCGAAGAACGTCCTATACCTGCACCTCACCCTGGTGCCCTACATAAAAACCTCCGACGAGCTGAAGACCAAGCCCACCCAGCACAGCGTACAAAAACTCCGGGAGATCGGCATTCAACCGGACCTCCTGCTGTGCCGGACCGAGCGCAGCCTGTCGAAAGGCCTCAAAAAGAAAATCGCCCTGTTCTGCAACGTCGAGGTGAATTCCGTCATCACCGCCATGGATGTCCAGTCGATCTACCAGGTTCCCTTGAGCCTGCACAGCGAGGGCATCACCGCGATGATCCTCAAAAAGCTCGGCCTGCCCGGCAAGGAGCCGGTGCTCGATGGCTGGAAGGACATCGTCAAGAAGACGCTGCATCCCAAGGGCGAGGTCGATATCGCTATCGTGGGCAAGTACATTGATCTGAAGGATGCCTACAAGAGCCTGACTGAAGCGCTCACCCATGGCGGCATCGGCAACAACGTGCGCGTCAATATGCGCTGGGTGGATGCGGAGGAGATTGAGAAGGACGGCGGCATCGAAAAGCTGAAGAGCTGCGACGGGGTGCTGGTTCCCGGTGGGTTCGGGGAGCGCGGCATCGAGGGAAAAATCGCCGCCGTGCGCTTCGCACGGGAGAGCCGTGTGCCATTTTTCGGCATCTGCCTTGGCATGCATTGCGCGGTGATCGAATTCGCCCGCGACGTGGCGCACCTCAATAACGCCAGCAGCGCCGAGTTTTCCACCACCTCGCCCTACCTCCTGATCGACCTGATGCCCGACCAGGATGCCCGTGGCGACAAGGGGGGCACCATGCGGCTGGGCGAATATCCCTGCCAGTTACGCAAGGATTCGCATGCCTTTCGCGCTTATGGCTCGCGCGAAATTTGCGAGCGGCACCGCCACCGGTACGAATTCAGCAACAAGTACCGCATTCAGATGGAAGAGGCCGGGATGAAGGTGAGCGGCATTTCCCCCAATGGCAACCTGGTGGAGATCATCGAATTGGAAGACCACCCGTGGTTCCTCGCCGGCCAGTTTCACCCCGAGTTCAAATCCTCTCCGATGTCACCACACCCGCTGTTCAAGGCATTCATCGCCCAATCGATGCTCTTCAACAGCATGAAATCCGGCCCATCTCCGGTGGAGCCGGCCGAACCCAAAACCGCCTGAGGCGCGGGCGTTCCGCATGGCGCGGAGAATGGCGGGTCAGGCGAAGCCGCGGATTAAGTCGAGCTTGCCGATAATGCCGACCAGGCGGCCGCCGTCGAGCACGGGAAGCGTGTGAACGTCTTCCTCGGCCATCAGAGTAGCGATTTCTGTCAGGTCCGCATTGACGTCGACGGTGACGGGGTGCGGATGAAAAATATCCGCCACCGTGGAGGCGGTCATCTTTTTCACGTCCGCCTCGAACTTTTTTTCGCTTTCCAGCGGCACCACCCAGTCGAACAGAGCGATCACCGTCGGGATGTGGAGTTGCTTCTTCTGTTCGATTAGGTCTCCCTGGGTGACCACGCCGATCACGGCTCCCTCCTCATCCACCACCGGCAGGCCGTTGATCCCATTTTCCATGAATATGCGTGAAAGATCCTGAAGGGATGTTTCCCTAGTGACGGTGATGACTTCCTTGGTCATGATGTCCTTGGCGGTGGGCATGAGGTCTCCTGGTTTGATCGTTACCGCGCTATTTTACCTTTTTGTGCGGCGCGGGTGAAGTTATTTTGCGAGCCGCGGGGGCGGGCCTGAGCGGGTGGATTTTCTGAAGTTTTTCAAGAAGGCGTAAGCATCCTCCAGGGCATCGGCGACCCAGCCCATGACCCCAAAGGGAATTTCCTTGTGCATTTTGACGGTGACATAAACGCCCGTCACGAGCAGCACCAGATTGGGAATCCACATCGCCAGATAGGGATTCATGCTGCCCACGCTTCCCATGTTCTTTGAGAAGACCAGCGCCACATAATAGAGAAGGATGATGACAAGGCACATGGCGAAGCTGCCGGATTTCCCCGAACGGCTGGACTTGACCCCGAGCGGCGCGCCGAACAGTGCGAACAGCAGGCAGCTGAAGGGCAGGGCGAACTTTTTGCTGAGCGCTACCGCCAGCCCGTGGGTCGGTTTTCCCTCCTTTTCCAGACGGGCCATTTTTTCGCGGATCTCGGCCGCGGAAATGTCCCGAGCGTTCGAGGTCGCCTTTCGCTCAAGTTCCTTGGAATCCGGCAGGTTCAGCGTCAGGTCGTAGCGGCGAAAGTTCAAGGTCTGGTAATCGCCGCGCCGGGCGCTGTACTCGTGGATGGTTCCGTTGCTGAGCTGCAGTTGAATTTTCAGTGACGCGGGGTCGGAAAAGATAAGGCCCTTGCTGGCCGCGATGATCTGCGGCTCGCGCGGCCGCGACGTGTCGGCGATGAAAATGCCCTTCATGCTGGAATCGCTTTCGCGCTCCTCGACCAGCAGGATCAGGTTATCGAAATCCTGGTTGAAGATGCGGGGTTTGATGTCGACGGCGGCGCGGTTTCTGATGATGTCGAAGATCAGCTGCTTGTACGCGTGGTTGCCGGCGGGTAGGCCGTAAAACATGACAAAGTTTGCGAGAGCGTAAGTCAGGAGGGAGAAAACAAACACAGGCCGCAGCAGGTTGAGGAAACTTCTGCCGGTGGATTTCATGGCCACCCATTCATTATGCGCGGAAAACTGGTTGAACGTGACCACCGACGCCACCAGCACGCTGATCGGGATGGTGAAGCTGAAAACCGACGGCGAGAGAAACAGGAGGATCTCCAGCATTTCGATGAAACTCACGCCACGGTTGACGATCATCTCCGCCATGAGAAGAAACTTGTCCATGTAGAGCAGGGTGGTGGTTGCGAATACGGCGATAAGAAAAACCGTGAACATCTCGCGTAGAATGTAGCGGTCGAGGGTATTCATTGCGCGAAACGATTGTGGGAACGGGTTTGGGTGGGACGGTGGAAAATAAACTTGCCGGACCCTTGCGATTATACACCATGTACCCGGCCGATGAAAATTCTCAAGTGGGCCGATGGGCCAGCAAGGGCGCGACCTTTTCTATTAATCGCTGTTTCCAATCGAAAACGAATCTTTTCTTTTCGTCCTGGGTCGTTTGCAGCATGTCCTGGTAATAGGACGGGTCGTCCATCAATCGATCGATGAGCCCGGCCAGCTGTTCGGGGTGATCGGGATGAAAATGCTGCCCGGAATTCTGGATGACATCCATATTTTCCGGGATGGAGCTGACCAGGCAGGGAATCCGGCAGGTGGTCGCTTCCAGAAGCGATTCGGCCATGCCTTCCGCATAGGAAGGGAAGATAAACAAATCGCTGCCCTGAATGAGAGAGATGGTGTCCGGCCGGTAACCCGCCAAAAGGACCCGGTCTCCCACGCCGAGAGTTTGCGCCAGGTTCGATAAGTTGTTTTTAAGCGGTCCATCACCCATAATGAGGACCACAGCCCTGGGGTTTTTGCTTTTGGCGAGGGCCAGCACGAGGCATTCGTGGTTCTTCCGGGGAACCAGAACCCCCGACGTGGAAATAAGGAAGGCGTCGTCCCGCAATTTGAACTCGCGTAGGACCTTTTCCCTTTGGGCCTCCTTGTTGAAGGGATGATCTTCGACGTTATTGGGAAGCACATCGATTCCATGGTGATGATATTTTTCGGCCCATGCCTTGCGGGACCCCCAGGAATTGGCCAAAAGCACATCGGAAAAACTGAGGCCCAGCCGGTCGGTGAGATCTTCTCCCCTTCTGATGAAGCGGTACTGGTTTTTCCATTTGGAATTCGAGGAAGGGGTGATGAATATAAAGGTCAGCAAAGGGACCTTGAGTGCAAACTTGGCCAAGCCCGATAAAAACGCGTACAGCGGAGAACCGACGGATAGAAGGCTCACCTGGTTTTTCCAGCCGACCCAGAGCAAATACCAAGGCGTCAATGTGCAAAAATAAATCCAGAAGGGCAGGCCTGTTCGGGCTTTCATCGGAGTGGGAAGGATGTGGGGAACCAGGTTTTCATGCTCGAAGGGGTAGGCGTCCACGGCGATGTAGTGGACGGTCCATCCCTTGTCCAGGTAGGCCTCGATCATCAGGCGAAACCGCTTGCAGAAGCCATCCGGTTTGAAGCGGTAGTATGCCGTCAATACTTTCTGGGGCGCAAGCCTGGAGGACGAAAGGGGCGGGGTCTCAGGGGGTTCCATGTTCTCTTTCAATGATTGGATGGCCTGAATTCATCTATACTACTCCGTTTATTATAAGCGGAGTCCATTCTATTCTCACTTGAAATATGGGATACTGTCAGCCGTTGTTGGCCGCGTCGATGCCTTGGCGGCCCCGCTGGATTGCCGAAAACCGTTCTCGTCGCAATATCCATGACTCAGCCTCGCGATCCCTCTATGAAGCCCCGTAGGCAATTGCCGGATTGGTTGAAAACCTCCCTGCCAGGGGGTGAAAATTACAGGCGCCTCAAGTCGCTGGTGCGCGGGTTGTCTCTTCACACCGTTTGCGAATCGGCCTCCTGCCCGAACCTGGGGGAATGCTGGAACGCCGGGACCCTCACGCTCATGATCCTCGGCGGGACCTGTTCCCGCGCCTGCCGTTTCTGTGATGTGCCCACCGGCCACCTCGTCCCCCCGGATGCGGAGGAGCCCCGGCGCGTTGCGGGCATGCTGTCCGGCCTCGGCCTCAGGTACGCCGTTATCACCTCGGTGGACCGCGACGACCTGGCCGACGGCGGGGCGGGCCATTGGGCCGAGACGTTGCGTGCGGTGCGGGCGACGTGCGGCGGCATGAAGATCGAAGCGCTGATCCCGGATTTCCAGGGCGAGGCGCGACACATCGAATCCGTCTGCGAGAGCGCGCCGGACGTTCTTGCTCATAACATCGAAACGGTGCCTGCGCTGCAGGCCGCCGTGCGTCCCCAATGCCGCTACAGCTGGTCGCTGTTTACGCTCCGCCATGCGGCGCGCATGGGCCTCGTGACCAAGAGCGGCATGATGCTGGGCCTGGGGGAGACGAGGGAAGAGGTAGTGGCCGCCATGGCGGATCTCGCCAATGTCGGGTGCCGCCTGTTGTCTTTGGGGCAATATCTGCGTCCCTCGCCTTGGCACATGGAGGTGGTGGAGTACATCCGCCCCGAGGTGTTCGCCGAGTACAAGGCCGTGGGCGAGTCGATGGGGCTTTCCGTCGAGGCGGGCCCCCTGGTTCGCAGTTCCTACCGGGCGGACCGGCAGGCCGCCGGTCTCATTCCCGAGCCACCCGGTACTCGATGAGCCGTGAGGCGGCCTCAATGATATTGTCTTCCGTATCGTGGCCTCCGCGGGCTTCCCGGATCGATCGTGAGGGTTTGGATCCTTGCGTCCGGACGCTCATTCGCGGCGGCGGGAAGCCGCGTTTGTTTCTGGTTGCGCGGCCGGCCCGGAGTTTCGAAACACGAACAGATGCAGCCCCGGGCCGCAGGCGGGCGCCCGCAGCAACGGTTGGAAATGCGGCAGGCGATCCGCCATGAAACGCTGGAACTGGTCGCCGCTGACCGCTTGAAAGGCAGTGCCGCTCAAGCAGCGGCGGGTCTCTTCGCGGGAGGAGAAGGACGGCGGCGGAGCGCCGCATGCGCCGGTCACGCGCTGGGTTTTGGCGAGAGACCCGCTCCACGTCAAACACCCTTCTAGCAGTTGCCGGATTTGCGGAGGGGCGGCGTGATGGAGCCTCTTCACGGCGCGCCACATGCTCGCGCCGCCGAGCCCCCGGGTTTTATTGTCGATGGCGATAATGAGCCGCCCGCCGGGGGAAACGCGATGGCCGGTGTGCTGGATCGCCTCCCACAACGCTTTCGTATGATTGAGGGCTCCCCAGGTGAATACCACGTCGAACGTGCCCGCCTGGGCGGCAAACCCTGCGTCGAGAATCGAGCCGGTGAGGATCTGCCAATGGGCGGGTTTTTTAAAGCGGCTCCAGAGCGCCATGGAGTGGGCAATCGTGTCGGGCCGGGGATCGAGATTCACGACGTTTTTGGCGCCCAGGCGTTGCGCGGCGAGGGAAAAGGCCCCCGCGCCCAGTTCGAGATACCGCTTGCCGTTCAAGCCGTCGCCGCCCAGCAGGCGGGCGAGAAACTGTTCGGCGGCTTGCAGGTCGCGCAGGTTCGCCCCTTTTTCCGCTGGCATCATGGGTTCGACTCCCGCGGCACAGGCGTTGCCCCGGCGGATCCGGGGGGCACGCCGGGCAGTGTTTCATACAGTTGAGCGACGCGCTCCGCCTGCTTGCTCCAGCTGTCGTAACGCGTTTCCACGAAGCGCCGCGCCTTGCGGCCGAGCGCGCTTCTTAACTTGTCGTCCCGGGCCAATAAGAGCGCTTTTTCGACGATCGCGCTGGCAGATTCCGCGGCGATGAGCAGGCCGTTTTCCCCTTCTTCAATCATTTCGCCGACCCCGCCCACCTCGGTGCAGATCACCGGAAGGCCCGAAGCCATGGCCTCAAGCACGGCGTTGGGATTGCCTTCGCGCAGGCTGGGATGAATGAAGGCATCGGCGGTGTTCATCCAGGTTGGAATGGCGCGCGGCTCGCGCCAGCCGGCGAAGGTGATGTGGTCGGCGACCCCCCGGTCCCGGGCCGCTTTTTCCAGCGAGGGGCGCGCTTCGCCGTCGCCCACCAGAATAAAGCGCGCCGCGGGAAATTTTTCCAGAATTCCCGGCATCGCATCGATCAAATAGGAGTGCCCCTTGACCGGAGAGCAAGATCCGACGGAGAGAAAAACGAAACTCTCCTCGCTCAGGCCGAGCTCTTTTCTGGCGCTGGCCCGGCCGCGGGGTTGAAAGCGGTTAAGGTCGATGCCGTTGGCGATGATGGAGATCTTTTCCGCGGGCAGCCCGAAGGCGATGAGCTCGTCCTTGAAGAGGGAGCTCTCGCAGATGATGGCGTCGGACCGGTTCAGGCACCAACGCAGGACGCCGGAAAACGGCCGCCAGCGTGTGAACAGGATGTCGGACCCCCACAGGGTGACCACCACGGACGCCTGGCAAAACGGTTTGACCGCGAGGGCCACCAGGGCGGCGGGGGTCCAATAGGCGTGCAGCAGGTCGGCGCGGCGCGCCTGGCGAAGGGCCGCGAAAAAAAAGGACACCATGAAAAACGGCAGCAGGAGTGCGCGCAGGCGGTTGGCTTTCAGCCGGCTGATTATTCCCCCCGAATAGGCTAGGCTCTCCCACCGGGCGGGAAAGAAATAGCGAAAATGGTGCACCGCGTATTTTTCCGACAGAGGGGTTTTGGCGATGCCCGGGCCGTGCGGCGCGAGCACCCGGATGTGCCGGCCCGGCCCGGCAAGATGCTCGGTGCATTCATAGATGAATCGGCCGGCGGCGTCGCCTGAGAAACGTGGAAAAGAGGTTGTGAGCAGGGTAATGTTCAAGGGTTCGTGGGGTGCGCCAGGCAGCAAACCGCCGGTGCGTCAGCCGATTTTTCTGAGGCCGAGGGCCTCCTGGAAAATATTTTTAGCCACAAAAAGGACGTTTTCCTTTTTCTCCGCCAGCCGGCGGAGCGTGTACGGCAGCCAGGACTGGCCGTAAGGCACGTATACCCTTACGCGGTAGCCGCGCCTTTTGAGTTGTTTCTGAAGGTCGCGCGCGACCCCGTAGAGCATCTCGAAGTAGAATCGATCCGCCGCGATGTTTTCCCGGTCGGCAAAGGCGAGGATCTCTTTCAAGAGGTGCTCGTCGTGCGTGGCGATGGCGGGCTGGTGGCCCTCCTTCAACAGGCGGCGGGCGAGCTTGAGAAAATTGGCGCGAATGTCGTCCATCGATTGATAGGCGATGGATGCCGGTTCTTTATAGGCGCCCTTGCAGAGGCGGACGGAGATGTTTCGCTCTATCAGCGTTTCGAGGTCTTTCTCCGAGCGGAAGAGATAGGCCTGCAGGGCCTGACCTAGGTTGTTGAATTGCGGGTGCGCTTCCAGGCACACGTCGAGGGTCGCCTGGGTTTGCG
>CP070799.1:1782600-1824108 GCA_020343535.1 Nitrospinaceae bacterium
GCGAGGGTCCATGCCGAGGGCGGCATGACGCAGATGTTCGGCACCATCACCGTGAGCGACGGCATTTCCATGGGCACCGAAGGAATGAAATGCTCGCTGGTGAGCCGCGAGGTCATCGCCGATTCCATCGAAACCGTATGCCGCGCGGCGAGCCTCGACGCGGTGCTGTGCATCGGCGGCTGCGACAAGAACATGCCCGGCGCCATGATCGCCATGGCGCGCCTCGACATCCCGGGCATCTTCGTTTACGGCGGCACCATCAAACCGGGCCACCTCGGCGACAGGGACCTCACGGTGGTCAGCGCCTTCGAGGCGGTGGGCCAGTTCTGCGCAGGCACCATCGACAAGAACGAACTCGTCGCCATCGAAAAAAACGCCTGCCCCGGCATGGGATCCTGCGGCGGCATGTTCACCGCCAACACCATGTCGTCGGCGTTCGAAGCCATGGGCATGAGCCTGCCCTACAGTTCCACCATGGCCAACGAGGACAAGGAGAAGGAGGAGAGCGCCGCGCAGAGCGCGGCGGCGCTCATCGGCCTCATCGAAAAAAATATCCTGCCGCGCGATATCATCACGAAAAAATCGCTGGAAAACGCCATCGCCGTTGTCATGGCCGTGGGTGGCTCCACCAACGCCGTGCTGCACCTGCTCGCCATCGCCCACTCGATGGGCGTTGCGCTCTCCATCGATGAATTCGAGACGATCCGCAAAAAAGTGCCGCATTTCTGCGACCTCAAGCCGTCGGGGAAATACGTCACTGTCGATCTGCACCATGCCGGCGGCATCCCGCAGGTCATGAAAATGCTGCTGAACGCGGGCCTGATCCATGGCGACTGCATGACCGCAACCGGTAAGACCGTCGCCGAAAATCTCGCCGGCATACCCGACCAGCCCGACCCAAGGCAGGATGTGATCCTACCCCTCGACCGGCCGAAATCTTCCGAGGGGCACCTCGTCATCCTGAAAGGCAACCTGAGCCCGGAGGGATCGGTGGCGAAAATTTCCGGCGTGAAGACCCGGCGCATCGAGGGCCCGGCACGGGTGTTCGATTCCGAGGAAGCCTGCCTGGATGCGATTCTCGACAAGAAGATCAACGCCGGCGACGTGGTCGTCATCCGCTACGAGGGCCCCAAAGGCGGCCCCGGCATGCGCGAGATGCTCGCGCCCACCTCGGCCCTTGTGGGCGAAGGCCTGGGCGACCAGGTGGCGCTCATCACCGACGGCCGGTTCTCCGGCGGCACCTACGGCATCGTCGTCGGCCACATCGCTCCGGAAGCGCAGGTGGGCGGCCTCATCGGTCTCATCGAGGAGGGCGACACCGTGCTCGTGGACATCGACCACCGGCTGCTGGAAGCAAAAATTTCCGACGAGGAAATCGCCAAGCGGCGAAATAAATGGACGCCGAAATCGATCCAATACACGTCCGGCGTACTGGCGAAATACGCCAAGCTGGTGTCCACCGCCTCGAAGGGCGCGGTGACCGATTGATTCGCGCCGCGGGAGGGTGGCGCCACGTTTGCCGGGCGGTCTAGAGAGCACCTGGTTTACGGAAGTGGCCTTGCGGCCACCAGAAATTTTTTTTAAATTTACAACCGGATAGAAGCCGATCTTGCATTTGAGCCGCACCACCGGCACCGCGTGATCGCCGCGTGATGACCGAAAGGATTGCGTGGTTCATAGAAGATCCCTCGAACCACTGCCATCATGAACCCACCGATCATCCTGCCCCCACGCCTTTTCGATGAAGACCGGCGCATCAACCTGTGCCATTTGCACGACACGTTTCAGGGGCTTGCCGGGCTCGCATCCAAGCGCCTTAAGGAATCCTGCGGCATCGACATCCCCATCACCGCGGGCATGTGGGGCGGGTCCTACCTCATCGCCGGGAGCGATGGCCGCGCCCGCACCAACGTCGTGCGCCTATACTCCATCGTCAACCTGCCTCAGAACACCGCCCTCGACGAGAAGGAATTGTTCGAGCAGCTGATGGAAATCTACCACCAGAACTTCCGCACCGCCTTCGGAAAGTTCGGCCTCGACCTGGTGGACCCGCGTTGGGGCGAGCCCGTCCCCTACTCCAACCGGCTGCGCCCCACCACCACCCTGCAAATGTGGGACGCGAGCAGGCGGGTGAAGTTCGTGCGCGCGTTTTTCGTCTGGAACACCGCGACGTGGGAAGAATCCATCATCTACGATGCGATCCGCAACGTGCGGCAGCTCAAGGAAAATCTCGACATCAACCACCGGCCCGCCAAGAAAGCCAGCGACGAACTCAAATTTCTTTTGCAGGACGTTCTTATCATCTATTTCACCCTTCGCCCCGCGCTCACGCCGGATTTCGCCGAGCACGCCGAGCCCATCGTTCAGGATCTTCTTGCCCGCTTTCTCCGCGGCCTGCACGACCCGGAGGAAATCGAGGAGCAGTATCACAGGGTGTTCGCTAATGCACTGGTGTATGGCTACGAGGAGGCCCTGGAGGGTCCATACCGAAGGGACGGTCTGAACATCTTCAAGGTCGAAGACTGGCCCGTGGAGAAAATCAACTGGGTGCCCGGCGAGTTGAAGAAAACGCTGGCCCCCTATCTGCGGGAAACCTTCAGCCGCTTCCGGCTCAATCTGGAAAAAGAGAAGAAACCGCCTCCGGCCTGAGCCGGATTCAGGGCATGCTGAGGAGAAGCCAGCCCGCGAGCCCCTTCTGGCCGTTGCGTTCGCGGTTGCCACCGTTCCACACCGCCACCGCCATCGGCGATGCGCCCTTCAACTGGACGTCGGCGTTGTCCGGGGTTTTGAGATCCCGCCTGAACACCACCCGCCAGCGATTGTCCTTCCAGACCCCGCGCCCCATGACGTTCTGCTCCTCTTGCGTCGTCAGGGTGCTGAAGCCTTCGGCGTTCAGGTCTTCCACCGGCGAGCCGCGCTTCGAGGGCTGCACCGTCGGCAGGCCGGAAACCGAACCGGAGCGCACGTGCTTCCCCGGCTCATCTCCTGCCAGGTCTGTCTGCCACATAGCGCGCCACTGCCAGACATTGACCGGGTCCTCCGCCCCGCCCATGGTAATGGGCGGCAATCCGCGTCCCGGGTGCAGGGGAAACATCAGCGCCGCCTGGTCGGTGTAATTGGCCGACGGACCGTACTGGAAATCGAGGCTGTCGTCCTCCCATTCCAGGCGCAGGGCCAGAGTGGAGGCGTTCCGCACCGCGCGGATCTCCACCTCCTTGATCGAAGGGTCCGGCCATTTCGGATTGGTGATCATCTGCGGACCCAGCTCGACGCGGACGGCGGCCGGCCCGCCGGCGGCGGTCCACTGCGGCGCGTCGGGATCGAGGGGCACCTCGCCCTCGACCCTCTGGACCAGCACTCGCGGCCCGCAACTTTCATCCTCCAAGCAGCTCTCGACGCCGGGACCGCAGGCGGCGATGGTCAGCAGCGACGCAAGGGCCGCGAGGCCGCCCACTGGACACACTCTCAAGATAGCTAGCATATCTATAGGAAACATGGATCGCATCAGTAAGCCTCGACCGCCTCCTTAAGGCGGCGGCGATGGTCGGCGGTGACGGGACCGACGACGATGAGGTTGAGTTTCTCGCGCACCAGAAGACGCCTTGCAAGCGCGTGCAGATCGTCTCTTGTGATCTTTTCGATGCGCCGCCATTCATCCTCCGGCGACAGCGGTGAGGAATACAGCAACGGAAGCCCGAAGCGGATCAGCTGTTCGTAAGGGCCATCGCGGTCGACGTCGAGGTCGAACAGCGTGCGCTGCTTGACGTGCGCCAGTTCGTCGTCCGTAGGCCCGCCGGCGGCGAAGCCCTTGATCTCGGCGAGCAGGATACCCGCGACCTCAAGCAACTTCTCCGGACGAACCGAGACATCGAAATCCAGCGTGCCGATATCCGCCAGGCTCGTCGCCCGGCACTCCACCGAATACACCAGCCCGCGGTCCTCCCTGAGCGCGCGCTGCAGCCGCGACGAAAATCCATCGTCGAAGATGCGGTTGATGAGGCAGAGGGCATGGTAGTCGGGATGGTTGTAGGAAACCCCGCGGAAGCACACCTGCAACTGCACCTGACTGTCGGAATCCTGCTGAAAACGGCAGCGGGGCCCGTCTTGCATTTCATCCACGCTGCCTTGAAAGTAATCCGGCGGGAACACCCGGCCCCCGGCGGGAAAACGTGAAAAATAGCGGCAGGCCATCGCGATGAACTCTTCGTGGCGAATGGGGCCTGCGGCGGCGAGCACCATGTTGCCGGGAACGTAATGCGTCTCGAACGCCTGCCGGAGCATCTCCTCATCCATGGCGGCGATGGTTTCCTCGCTGCCGATGGTCTGCCAGGACAGAGGGTTCCCCTCGTACAGGAGCCGGCAGGCCTGGTCATCGATGTCGATGTTTTCCCCCTTTTCGTTCAACTCCTCCTGGCATTCCTCGAGGATGATCTGCCGCTCAAGCTCGATACCGGAGAACGTCGGCCGGGTGAAGAAGTCGGCGAACAGCTCCACCGCGCGGGGAAACCTGGAAATATGAGGGCTGAATCCGTAATACGTGTATTCGCTCAGCGTCGAGGCGCGCAACTCCCGCCCGAGCGACTCGAATTCGCGGTTGAGTCGGACCGAATCCGGAAATTTTTCGTTGCCGCGAAACAACATGTGCTCCAGAAAGTGGAAGACACCGTTGTTTTTTTCGTTTTCAAAGCGCAGCCCAGCACGCACGAACACGGCAAGCTCCACCGAATGGATGTGCGGCATCTCCACGGTGACGACGGTGAGCCCGTTGTCGAGAAGATCCATGTGGTGTTTCAGACCGCTTTCGGTTAAATTCTTGAACGTTCTTGTTTTCAATATCGCCTCGGGGCAAGGCCCGGCAGGGGTCGGGGAGCGAGGGTGCTCATGAACTTTTTCTTCCGCATTATCTCACAACACGGCGCGCCGCTGGCAAAAAGATACCGGACGCAACCGGCTCGATGCCGATGAAACCCACGGACTGGCTGACGCAGGACTACAACGCCGCCTTCGATTTTCTTCTCGACCACGAGGAAGCCGCCCGCGCCTGCCCCATTGTCGATACCGGCCAGGGCGTGGTGGCTGTGCTTCCCACCGCCCTGCCTGGCCTCGGCGTCCGCTTCATCGGCCTGTTCATGCTCGCGCCCATCGCCGTCTTCCTCGTGACCGTGGCCGCGTTTCCCTTCCTCGTCCTTGGCCCGCCCTGGGAATGGACGGCAAATGGTCTGTTCGTAGCAGGCCTCTCTGTGGCGCTTTTTCTCGGCCTGCTGTTCGCCCTGAAACTGATGCTTGGAAACCGCGACCTGTTTCCGCGGATCTTTTTCGTCACTCTCGGCGCAACGGGCATCGGCATGCATTTCTCGCGCTGGCACCGGCTGTTCAAAAATCCGGTTGTCGGCATTCCCTGGAACCGGGTGGGCGCGGTGAGCACGCGCGAGACATTGTATGCCCCGGCACTGGTTTTGGGGATCGTCCGCACCACCCTCCTCGAAGTGACCAGCCCGGATGGCGCGTCCATCGTCATCCCGCTCGCGCCCGGCGCCCAGCCGGACCTAGCCGAAGATCTTCGGCGGCGCATCGGCGAACGTGCCCGGCGCTGATCATCCGCTACTCGAAATGGACCGAATCCTCTCCGAGGAGCATCTCGATCTCTCGAATCACCTCGTCGCTGGGCTGAATCCGCAGATCGTGGTCCACGCTCATCGTGCGAATGTGACTGTCGGGAAACAAAAAATGCAGGAAGGTCTCGTTGCCGCCCTTGTGCGAGGCGAGGACGTCGCGCACCGCCACCAGGGTCTCTTTTTCCAGGCCGGGGGTGCGGATATGAATATGCACCTTGCCCTTCCAGTGCCTCTTCGCCTCGGCAAGGGGAACGACGGACTGCGCGATCACTTTCGGCAGGTTGCCTTCAGCGTCGACCTCGCCGCGAATCAGCACCGCCACCTCGTCCTCCAGCAATTGCGCCACCTGGGCGTAAAGTTCAGGCCAAAAGATCACCTCCAGTGAACCCTGCAGGTCCTCCAGCGTGACGATGGCCATTTTATCGCCCTTGCGCGTCGTTTTCGGCAGCACCTTGATGGGAATCCCGGCGAGGTTGACCGATTTGGGGCTGCTGCCCTCGGCGATGGTCGCCGAGTTGGCGTCGGTGAACCAGGCTAGGTCGCGGGCGTAGCTGTCCAAGGGGTGGCCGGTGATGTAGAAGCCGATGGCTTCCTTCTCGAATTTCAGGCGCTCGTGATCGCTCCATTCGGGGATGTTGCCGTTGCCCGCCTCGGCGGCGTGGGCCGGTTCGTCGTCGAACAGGTCGAGCAGGCTCGACTGGCCGAGCTCGAAGTCCTTCTGCTTGGCCTGCCCGATGTCCATCGTGGCCGGCAGCCCGTGCAGCAGCGCCGCGCGAGCGACGCCCAGCGAATCGCAGGCGCCGCTCTTGATGAGGCTTTCCATCACGCGCTTGTTGACGGTGCGCATATCCACGGATTCGCAAAAGTGCTGCAGGGAGCTGAAGCGGCCGAGCCGGTCGCGGGTTTCGAGGATCGAGTCGATGGCCGCCGACCCCACGTTCTTGATGGCCCCCAGGCCAAACAGCAACTGGTCCTCCACGATGGAGAAGTCCTTGCAGCTGGCGTTGATGTCCGGCGGGCGCACGCGAATGCCCGCCTCGCGGCAATCGTGAATGTAGCGCAGCACCTTGTCGGTATTGTCCATGTCGCTTGTGATAAGCGCGCCGAAAAACTGCAGCGGGTAATGCGCCTTCAAATAGGCCGTCTGATAGGAAATCTGGGCGTAGGCGGCACTGTGCGACTTATTGAAACCATAGCCGGAAAACTTCTCCATGAGGTTGAATATTTTTTCTGCCTTCGGCCCCGGGTGGCGGTTGGCCTCGCACCCCTTTAAGAATTTTTCCCGCTGCGCGGCCATTTCCTCAGGCTTCTTCTTGCCCATTGCGCGGCGCAGGAGATCCGCATCGCCCAGGCTGAAGCCGGAAAGGACGCTGGCAATATTCATCACCTGTTCCTGATATAGGATGACGCCGTGGGTTTCCTTGAGGATATCCCGGAGCTCGGGGAGATCGTATTTTTCCTCCATGTGGCCATGCTTGCGCTTGATGAAATCGTCGACCATACCACTCTCAAGTGGCCCTGGCCGGTATAAGGCGAGCAGCGCGATGATGTCCTCGAAGCAATCCGGCTTCATTTTCTTGAGCAGGTCGCGCATGCCGGAGCTTTCTAGCTGGAACACGCCCAAGGTGCGCGCTTCCCCGAGAAGCTGGTAGGTATCCGGATCGTCCTTGGGAAGGGTGAAGATATCCAGCTCGTGCCCACGCGACTGCTTGATGAGCCTGAGCGCGTTGTCGATCACCGTCAGGGTCTTGAGGCCGAGAAAATCCATTTTGAGAAGGCCGAGCTTCTCCACACTGTTCATCGAGAACTGCGTCACCACCTCGTCGTTGCCGCCTTTGTAGAGGGGCAGGAACTTGGTCAGCGGCTGGGACGAGATCACCACCCCGGCGGCGTGGGTGGAGCAGTGGCGCGGCAACCCCTCAAGGCTCTCGGCGATGGCAAGCAGCTCTTCCACCTGCTTGTTCTCCTTGCGCAGCTGGCCGAAGCGGGGCTCGTCCTTAAAGGCTTCCTTTAAGGTGATGTTCAGCCTGTTGGGCACCAGCTTGGCGATCTTGTCCACCTCGCCGTAGGTCATGTCCAGCACCCGGCCGACGTCGCGGATCACCCCCTTGGCATTCATGCTGCCGAAAGTGATGATCTGCGATACGTTCTGGTTGCCGCCGTATTTCTCGGTCACATACTGGATCACCCGGTCGCGCCCTTCGATGCAGAAGTCGATATCGATATCCGGCATACTCACGCGCTCGGGGTTGAGGAAACGTTCGAACAGCAGGCCGTAGGGGATCGGATCGATGTCGGTGATCTTGAGGGCGAAGGCCACCAGGCTGCCCGCCGCCGATCCGCGGCCGGGGCCGACGGGAATGTCCTGCTCGCGGGCGTAGCGGATGAAATCCCAGACAATGAGAAAATAGCCCGGATAGCCCATATTGCGGATGATGCCCAGCTCTTCGTCCAGGCGCTTCTCGTAGACGACGGGGTCGAACGATGCGCCGCCGGATTTGGACAGAATCTCCAGGCGCTCGGCGAGCCCTGCGCGGGCCGTCTTTTCCAAATAGGTTTCCAGCGTCTCGCCCTCCGGCACCGGGTAGTCGGGAAAATTGAGCTTGCCGAAATCGAAATCCAGCTCGCAACGCTCGGCGATCCTCAGGGTATTCTCGATGGCCTCGGGGGTTTCCTCGAACAGGGCGATCATTTCCTCGGCGGATTTAAAATAATATTCATTGCCCGGATATTTCATCCGCCGTTCGTCGCTCAGGGTCTTGCCGGTCTGCAGGCAGAGCAGGATCTCGTGGGCGTGGGCGTCGTCCGGATTCAGGTAATGGCAGTTGTTGGTGGCAACGATGGGGATCGAGAGCTTATTCCCGAGAGCGGCGAGCTCGCGGTTGACTTTTTCCTGGTGCTCAAGCTTGTGGTTCTGCAGCTCCAGGTAAAAATTCCCATCGCCCATGATCTCCACGTACTGCTGTGCTATTTTCGTGGCGCGCGGGATGTTCTCGCGATTCAGGTTCCACGCCACCTCGCCGCGCCCGCAGGAACTGAGCGCGATGAGGCCCTCCGCATGCTCGGCCAGCAACTCCTTGTCGATGCGCGGCTTGTAGTAAAACCCTTCTAGGTAACCCGCAGTCACCAGCTTCAGCAAGTTGCGGTAGCCGCGCTCGTTTTCGGCCAGGAGGATCAGGTGATGAGAGGCATCGCGCAGGTTGTGATTGGTGGTCTTTTCCAGGCGGCTCTCCGGCGCGACGTACACTTCGCAGCCGATGATGGCCTTAAGCCCGTGCTTTTTCGCGCCGTTATAGAAATCCACAGCGCCGAACAGGTTGCCATGGTCGGTCATGGCGACGGCGGGCATGTTGAATTCCACCGCGCGCTGGAACAGCGCCTCGGGCCGAATCGACGAATCGAGCAGGCTGAAATACGTATGCAGGTGAAGGTGGACAAAGCCGGTCGCAACCATGGCGTCAGGGGACCCGCGTCGGGTCAGTGCAAAAGTGTTTCGGGATCCACATAATCCATCTTGAGGGCGTTGGCCACTGCGGGGTGGGTGACGTGGCCCTTGAAGATATTGAGCCCCAGCCGGAGTGCAGGATTTTCCCTGAGCGCGCGCAGCACGCCCTTGTCCGCCAGTTCGCGGGCGTAGGGAAAGGTGGCGTTGGTGAGGGCGAACGTCGACGTCCTCGATACCGCTCCCGGCATGTTGGCGACGCAGTAATGCACCACCCCGTCCACGACGAACGTGGGGTCGCTGTGAGTGGTGGGCCGCGAGGTCTCGGCAATGCCGCCCTGGTCGATACCCACGTCGACGATCACCGAACCGGTCTTCATGAAGCCGATCATATCGTGGGTGATGAGCCTAGGCGCCCGCGCGCCCGGGATCAGCACCGCGCCGATGACCAGATCGGCACTCTTCAGAGCGTCCTGCATGTTGATACGGTTGGACATCAGCGTCCGCAACCGCGCTCCGTGGATGTCATCCAGATAGCGCAGGCGTTGCAGGTTGACATCGAGCAACGTCACCGTGGCGCCGTTGCCGATGGCCATCTTGGCGGCGTTGGCGCCCACCACTCCGCCGCCGATGATGACGACGTGGCCCGGGTCGACGCCCGGCACTCCGCCGAGCAAAATGCCTCGGCCGCCATTCTCGCGCTCCAAGCACTTGGCTCCCTCGTGGATCGACATGCGCCCCGCCACCTCGCTCATGGGAATGAGCAGCGGCAGCGACCCATTGCCGTTCTGCACCGTCTCGTAGGCGATGGCGATGATCTTGCGCCGCAACAGCGCTTCGGTGAGCTCGCGCGCCGGCGCGAGGTGCAGGTAGGTGTACAGGATCTGCCCTTCGCGCAGCAGTTCGTATTCCTCCGGCAGCGGTTCCTTGACCTTGACGACCAGCTCGGCGCCGGCAAATACCTCATCGCGCGAGACGATGCGCGCGCCCTGCTCCTCGTACACATGGTTTTCCAGACCGCTGGCGAGGCCCGCGTCCGCCTCAATTAAAACCGTGTGGCCACCCTCGACCATATGGTGCACGCCTGCCGGCGTGAGGGACACCCTCCCCTCATCCTTCTTGATTTCCTTGGGAACGCCGATGATCATAGAATCCTGCTCCTGGGCATATTTTGCCGTTTCAGCGTGGGCGGCCAGGCCGCCGGTCTCCTGTTATACCGAATTCGGCCCCGCATTTCATCCTCAATAATTTTCGCCGATTTCGCCCTGTGCGTTTGATCTTTTACTGAAAATCCATTAAATTAAAGCATCGAACAAGTTCCAATGATTTGATTTTTTTGCCTCCCGGGAGGGTGTTGCCTTGGTAGAACTCGCCAAATCCAAATTTGAAGACCTGGTCCTCTCGCGCCTGAGCGCCGACGGAAAATGCCTGGACCTCGACGAAAAGCAGATCGGCGCCGAGGAACTGAAATTCCTTGCCGAATCGGAAGACGAGGCAATGGCTGGCGTGGAACAGCTCTACCTGAGCCACAACCATCTCGCCGACGGCGACCTCGCCGTTCTCGCCCACCTGCGCGGGTTTCCCCGGCTCACCTCGCTGTACCTGAACCACAACGCCATCGGCGACGAAGGGGTGCGGTCGCTGGCGACGTCCAAGCTTGCCGGCAACCTGAAACGCCTCATGCTGGAGGCCAACAACGTCGGCCCGGAGGGCGCCCGGCTCATCGCCGAATCGGAAAACCTGAACCGCCTGGAAATCCTGTATCTCGACAGCAACCCCCTCGGGGCCGAAGGCGCCCGCGCCCTTGCCGAGTCCCCCGGCCTGGGGGCGCTCAGCGACCTGCACCTAGACAGCACCGGCATGGGAGACGCGGGCACACGCGCCCTTGCCGAGTCGCCATTGCTCGCGCGGGTCCGGCGGCTCTACCTGTGCTCGAACGAAATCGGCGACGAAGGGGCCATCGCGCTGGCGAAATCTCCGCACCTCGGAGGGTTGATCGTGCTCAGCCTGTGGCGCAACGAGATCCGCGACGCGGGCGGACGCGCCTTGGCCGAATCCACAACGCTCGGGAAGCTCGAACGGCTTTACATGAGCCTGAACCTGATCGACCGGCCGGTGCGAAAAATCATTCGCGGTTCGGAACTGGCGAAACGGCTGAAGACCCTGGTGATGGATTAAAAAAAACCGGCGGCGGGCAACGCCATGAGCGGCGGGCAACGCCATGAAAGGATGGACGCGTGGACTACAAATTCACCTACGATAAACTATTCAACATTCTGTTTCACGTCGGGGTGGTCATCAACGTCGTGCTGGTGACGTGGATGATCCTGGTGTTCACCGGCGTGCTCTGACGCCGGGGCTCAGGCGGTCAGGTTGGAATTGGCGGCCTTGACCAGCGATTCCGCGTTCCGCCACTCCAGCTTATCGCGCGGAATGAGAAAATCCCCATCGACATTGCGAAAGGGCCGCCATTGCCCGTCGATGTAGACCTCGCTCGGGCGGAAGTTGGACTTGTAGTTGAGAGACGCGTTGTCCGCGATGTAGTAGCCGAGGTAGAAGTAGCGAATCCCCTTCAGGCGGGAAAACTCCAACTGCTTGAGAACGCTGAAGGTGCCGAGGCTCATCCCGGCGGCGTCTTGCGAGTAGAACGTATAGATCGCCGAGAAGGTTTTCCCCGTATAATCGCCGAGCGCCACCCCCAGCAAACGCCCGTCCCGGTAGTATTCGAACTCAATCCCGTACTGCGTGTTCACGTAGAACGACAGACGGAAGTTCTGCTCGTCCTCCACGTCATCCTGCAAGGTGTGGAAACGGTTCTTGTGATCCAGATACAGGCGGAATTTTTCGCGGCTGAAATGCGGCGTGCCGATGCGCGTTTCAACGGACCGGCAACTCGCCATCGCCCGCCGCTGACTGCGGTTCATCCTGAACTCCTCGGTGCGGACGCGGATGGGAATGCAGCGGTAACAGTCTTGACAGCGGGGGCGGAAGAAATAATCGCCGAAATGGCGCATGCCGTGGGCCAGCAGGTACTCGAACTCGATTTCCGAGATATCCTCCAGGAGGTATTCCTCGAACAACGAGCGGCGGTCCTTGAAATAACCGCACTGGAAAGGTTTGGAGTCGATGAAATGCGCCAGCATGGCTTTTTACGAAAGGGGTTTTCCGGGCCGCGCCCGCCACCCCGGCGAATATCGATAATAAATGCTAAAGGGGCATTATAACACAACCCCTACTTAAGCAAACCATCACCAAGTTCAGCACGTTAGGCCCCCTCTTCGGCAAGGCGGCTAGCGCCCCTCCCGGCCATGGAGACTTTCTCGGCCCGTTCCCCCCGCGGAAATTATTTTCGATGATCATAATGCCTGCGCCGTAAATGCATATTTTCCGCAAATTATAACGCGTGACAACTCCCAGCCCGTACCATGCGCGGGTGGCCTTTGATCCAATACCACTTGCGATCCTGTAGACGGATGCGGTGGTTCCATCCGAGGGGAGACGGGGGTCCCTTGCGTTGCCGGGTCCATTTGTGACCCGCAGGATGGGTTTTGCGACGAAACGCCTGCGCCCCGGGATGCGGGTGAAGTGTGCGCGCCTGGGGCAGGTTGCCCGAAGGGCCCAATGCAGTATGCCCCCTTTTCAGGATCCAGCCGGGGGAGGGAACGCGGTTCCCTTGTGAGCACCCCATCGGGAGCAAAATTGCAATGCCAGGGAAATTATGGTTAACTAACGGCGCCCGGGGCCGCCCGCCCCGCCCTGATCCACAAAAAGCATTGTCAGAGATCGTGGCCAGGCCCGACCCATAGACATGCCGCTCCTTAGGCGGCGGGCTAAAAAGGACGCCCCGTTGAAAATATCCGTCGTCATTCCTACACTAAATGAGGCCAAGGCGTTGCCCGAAAGCCTGAAAGCGGTGCATTGCCACCGGCCGCACGAGGTGATCGTCGCCGATGGCGGCAGCGATGACGGAACTCAGGACATCGCCCGCCGGGCGGGCTGCCGCGTGGTTTGTTCGCCCCCCGGACGCGCGGCGCAAATGAACGCCGGCGCGCTCGCGGCCAGCGGCGAGGTGGTGCTGTTCCTGCATGCCGACAGCCGAGTGAGCGAAAAATGTTTCACCAAGATGGCCCAGGCCATGAACCGTGACGACCGGGTGGGCGGTGCGTTTTCCCTCTCCATCGAATCGGACCTTTGGTCGTTGCGGCTAATCTCCACCCTCGCCACGCTCCGGTCGCGTTACCTGCACCTGGTGTACGGCGATCAGGCCATTTTCGTGCGGGCGCGCGCCTTTCACGAACTGGGCGGCTTTTCCCCGCTTCCCATCTGCGAGGATCTGGACTTTTTCCGCCGCCTGAAAAATCATGGCCCCGTCGTCCTGCTGCGCGAAAAAACCGTCACCTCCGCGCGGCGCTGGCGGGCCGAGGGCGTCTTCTTCACCACGGCCCGGAACATCGCCATTGCGTCATTGTTTCTCCTCGGATGTTCGCCAAAAATACTCAGCCGCTGGTACCTCGTCATCCGCTAGGTTTTCCAAAAACCCCCACGAACAATGGCCCGGCGGCCAGCATTGCCATCGTTGCGTTAACCGTTAAAACCCTTGAAACATTATGGTCCAGTCCCTATAATCGATAGGAAAAGAACCCCTGTTCACCTCAAAAACATGCGGACATTACCGCCCATGGGCAAGAAAAAAACCGGCAACAACAAATCGAGAAAAAGCTCCCGGCGGATGTTGGCAGGTTTCGTCGCCGGCATCGTCGTGGTGCTTTCCGGGGTATACGTCGCCACCAAACCCCCGGTGGTGCCGGTGGCCCCGGCCACGGGCGACCTCATCGAAATACGGCCCGTCCTTTCTCCGGCGCTGTTCACCGGCAAGGTAGCGCAGGCCTACAAGGTTGCCGCGGAAATCCCCAAAGTCCTCGACGCGCAATTCTGTTATTGCTACTGCAAGAAAGAGAAGGGGCACAAGAACCTGCTGACCTGCTTCACCAGCCGCCACGGCTCCAAGTGCGAAACCTGCATCAACGAGGCCCTATATGCGCACGAGCTGTACAAGCAGGGCAAGACCATCGACGAGATCGTGGTGGCGGTGGACCGCAAGTTCTACCGCCCTTACCGGAAATCCACTTCCTCCCTATAAGATAACAACGGACCCATGACCACCCAGACGGCGGAAAGCACCCTCGAGAGCAAACCGGTCAGCATCTTCATTCCCTACGCGTTGCTGGTGACCGCCCTGCTGTCGATTTTCATTATTTCCATCAACAAGGTCGAGCTCGAACCATTCAAGGTCGAGTACCCGGCCGAGGCCTTTCTTGCCCCCGGTTTCGAACTGCCCTCGTTGAACGGCGGCAAGGTGAACCTCCTGGACTACCGGGGCAAGGTGGTGTTCATCAACTTCTGGGCAACTTGGTGCGGCACCTGCGAAGTGGAAATGCCCTCGATGGAAAAACTGTACCAGCGCTTCAAGGACGACGGTTTCGAGATGCTCACCATCAGCATCGACAAGGATCAAAGCCTCATCGAGCCGTTCATGAATAAATACGGGCTGACCTTCCCGGTCCTCCTCGACCCGGAGAGCACAGTGGCCAAGAAGGATTATAAAACCACCGGCGTGCCGGAGACCTTCATCGTCAACCGCGAGGGGATCATCGTCCACAAGGCCATCGGCCCGCGGCAGTGGGACAGCGATGAAAACATGGCGGCGTTCGCGCAGCTGGTCCTGGGGTCCTGAAATGATTCCGACCAAGCTGCTTCCCGCGTTCGCCTTATCGATCCTCGCCTCGCTCGCCCTGGCTTCGCTGGCGGCAGCCCACGGCGGTGCGCATAAAAAGCCGGAAGAGGCGCAAACCGCGCCCGCCCCGGCGGCGGACGCCCCCTCCCCCTACGCCCTTGAACCCACCCCCGAAGAAACGCCGCTGGACGACGACCTGCTTTCGCCCTTCGCGCGCGGCGTCATGGAAGACCACGAGATGGAAGAAGGCATGGGCAACGCCATGGACGGCCACGCCATGCCCGAGGTGGAACTTTCCCATCATACGCTCGTCTCACCATCGAAACCCGGTTACCCCTGGGCGGTGGCGGTGACGGCGCTTTCGGGCTTGTTGTTCGGGGTCCTGGCCATAAGGCGCAGGTGACTCTCCGGAAAGGGAGATCCCATGGCAAATAAATTTTCAGAGATCCTCAAGGAACGGCTGGGCGCGGGCGAACTCGATTACGAGATCGGCGAACACGCCAACACCATTCCCTATTCGCTGGGCGGCATGACACTCGCCTCCCTGGGCCTCTTGATCCTCACCGGGATGCTGCTCGCCCAGTTCTACATTCCGGGGCCAGAGAGCGCCAACCAGAGCCTGCATTACCTGAGCGACCAGGTGTTTCTCGGCTGGTACCTGCGCGGCGTCCATTTCTGGGCCGCCGAAGTGCTGACGGTGACCCTGATCCTGCACATGATGCGGGTCTTCTGGACCGCGTCCTACAAGAAGCCGCGCGAAGTCAACTGGCTGGTGGGCGTCGTTCTGCTGCTCCTGATGGTCGGCCTGCTGTTCACCGGCACCGTGATCAAATGGGATCAGGAGGCCTACGAGGCGCTCGCGCATTTCACCTGGGTGGGCGAAAAACTCGGCATCCTGGGTCTACCGCTCACCGAACGATTCGCCGAGGGAGTGCCGATGGTGAGCCGAGTGTACATGTGGCACATCTCCCTGCTTCCCATCGTGACCCTGCCCGTGCTCGGGCTGCACCTTTTCTACATCCGCCACCACAAGCTCTCCCCGCTGCCGGAATCCCCCGCGGGAGGCAGGACGATCCGCTTCACCGATCACCTGCTGTATCTTCAGAAAGCCGGCGCCGGCGTCGTCACCCTGATCTGCCTTCTCGCCCTAGTGATCGCCCCGCCGCTCGGCCAAGCGCCCGTGCATGGGCTGGAAGTCACCAAGCCGCCGTGGCAATTCGTCTGGATCTACGCCCTGGAAAACCTGTGGGTGCCCTCGCTGATCGTGGCGCCATTGCTCATCGTTTTGGCTCTCGTTCTGGTTCCGTTCGTGGACCGCAGCGAAAAGCGGCACTGGCGCGACCGCCCGGTGGCGGTGGCGGTCCTGGCGCTGACGCTTCTCCTGATGGGCGGCCTCATCATCTGGGGCAAAGTGACCACCATGACGCACTCCATGTGACCCCCGAATGCTCCCGGCACTCACTCTCGAAATGCTCAGCAAGGCCGACTGTTCGCTGTGCGACACCGCTAAAGCCACTCTGGAGAAAGTGCTGAGGGATTACCCCGGCGTCTCACTGACCATGACCGACATCGAAACCGACGCCGGCCTGTTCGAGCAATATAAAGAAAAAATTCCGGTGCTGAGAATCAACGGGGAGGACCGGTTTGTCTACAAAGTGCATGAAACCACGCTACGCAAAAACCTCGACCAGCTGATGAAAGACGCCTAGGCGGGTATTTTCGGGTATAATACCTGGCCGGGGGTTCCCGAAATGACCCAACAGGAAGGAATCGACCGATGGTGGAGAAAAAATCGTTGAACGCAGAGGAACTGGCGGAACAACTCGCGGCCCAGGCCCCGGAATGGAAGACGGGGAAAAACGAAAAGGGCGTTCCCTACATCGAACGGGTGAAACACGCGGCCAAATATATGGAGGGCATCGAATTCGTCCGCCGGGTTGCCGAACTGGCCGAGGAAAACAACCACCACCCCGACATTTTCATCCACTACAAGCGCATCACCGTGCGCTACTGGACCCACAGCGCAAGCGGCGTTACCCTGGCGGACGTGCAAATGGCAAACAAGGTCGACACCCTTTTCTAAGCGGCGGGACAAAGGCTTCCCGCTCGCGGTCAATCCCGAAAACCCTAACTCCCTTCCACCTGCCATGGCGCTGGGTTCCCGATTATTCAGGATTTACGACCGGCTGATCTTCCGTTATTCGAAAGCCTGGATCGCCGCCATCGTACTCATCGCCGCGGGCCTGGCTTTCAAAGTGCCTGAGTTCAAGCTCGACGCCTCGGCCGATTCGCTGGTGCTGGAAAACGACGAAGCCCTCGCCTACAACCGCAAGATCAACAAACAGTACGGCACCGAAGATTTTCTCATCGTTACCTACAAACCGTTCGACGGCCTGCTTTCCCCACGCTCGATCGAGGGCCTGAAGGGCCTGAAGGAAGAGCTGTCCCGGCTGGAACGCATCAAGTCGGTGGTCAGCATCCTCGACGTCCCGCTGTTCAACAGCCCGCGTGTCAAGCTCTCGGAGCTTAGCGAAAACAACCGCACCCTGGAAACTCCCGGGGTGGACCTGGATCTCGCCCTCCGGGAATTCACCGAAAGCCCGATCTACCGCAAGCTGCTCGCCAGCCCCGACGGCAAGACCACCGCCCTGCTCGCTCTGTACAAGCGCAACGAAAAATATTACTCCCTGCTCGAGCGGCGCAACGACCTGCGGGAAAAACGGCGCCACCAGGACCTTTCCCCCCAGGAGGAGAAAGAGCTTGCGGAGGTTTCACACGAGTTCAAGCAGTACCTCGCCGAAGTCCTCGCGACACAAAAGCGGGAGGTGGACACGGTGCGCGCCATCCTCGACAAATACCGCGACCGGGCCGATATCTTCCTCGGCGGCATCCCCATGATCGCCACCGACATGATCGACTTCATCCGCAGCGACCTGTCGACCTTCGGCATCGCCGTGTTCGCCCTCATGGTGCTGGTCATGTGGCTGTTCTTCCACGGAGTGCGCTGGGTGGCGCTGCCGATCGTCACCACCGGCGTGTCGGTATGGGTGGTCATCGGCTGTCTGGGTTGGCTGGACTGGCGGGCGACGGTCATCTCCTCCAATTTCGTCTCGATGCTCATCATCATCACCATCTCGCTGACGGTTCACCTCATCGTCCGCTACGGCGAGTTGTACGCCGATGGTCCCGAGCGCGAAGCGCCCGCCCTAGTGGAAGACACCGTACGGCACATGTTCCAGCCTTGCTTTTACACCGCCATCACCACCATCGTCGCCTTCACCTCGCTGATGGTCAGCGGCATTCGCCCGGTCATCGATTTCGGCTGGATCATGACGCTCGGTATCGCCATCGCCTTCACCCTGTCCTTCATCCTCTTCCCGGCCCTGCTCCGGCCGATGCGGCCTCGCGCCTCGGTCACTGCCCACGATTTCACGCGCCGCATCACCCGGGCCATCGCCGCCTTCGCCCTGCGGCACCGGGGCGGCCTCATCACCGGCTTCACCCTATTCTCCGCGCTGGCCGTGTTCGGCATCTTCCAACTGCGGGTGGATAACCGCTTTATCGATTATTTCAAGGAAAGCACCGAGATCTACCAGGGCATGAGCGTCATCGATAAATCGCTCGGCGGAACCACGCCCCTCGACCTGGTGTTGGAGGCCGATCCGGCGTTTTTCGAATACCTTGAGGAAATCGAAAAGGAAAAAGCCCTGGAGGACCCGTTCGACGACCCCTTCGCGTCGAAAGAGCCGGTGGAGGAAAATTACTGGTTTCATCCGGACAAGCTACTGTGGGTGGAAAAGATCCACGATCACCTGGAAGCCATGCCACAGATCGGCAAAGTGCTCTCCATCGCCACCACCCTCAAGGTGGTGCGCCTGATCAACGGGGGCCGCGTGCCCGACGATTACGACCTCGCCATCTACCGCAAGTTGCTGCCCGAAGAGGCGCGCAAGAACTTTCTCGATCCGTATCTATCGAAAGACGCGAACCAGATCCGCCTCACCCTGCGCATCGAGGAAACCGAGCCCACGCTGAACCGCGGCGAGCTGATCGAGAAAATCAACCGCTACCTCATCGACGAAATGAACGTCGCCCCGGAGCGCATCCACTTCACCGGCATGGCGGTGCTCTACAACAACATGTTGCACAGCCTGTACCGCTCGCAGATCCTCACTCTCGGGATGGTGCTGGCGGCGATCTGCGTCATGTTCGTGATCCTGTTCCGAAACATCTCCATCGCATTGCTGGCCACATTGCCCAACGTGTTTTCCGCTGTGAGCGTGCTCGGGATCATGGGCTGGCTCGACATCCCGCTCGACATGATGACCATCACCATCGCCGCCATCACCATCGGCATCGCGGTGGACGACACCATCCACTACGTGCACCGTTTTCAGGAAGAGTTTCCCAGGTTCTCGAACTACCAGGAAACGGTCCTGCACTGCCACGGAACCATCGGCCGGGCGATGTATTACACCTCCATCACCATCACCGTCGGATTTTCCATCCTGGTGCTGTCGAACTTTATCCCCACCATCTACTTCGGCCTGCTGACGGGCACGGCCATGATTTTAGCTATTTTAGGCGATCTTATTCTATTGCCCCTCCTGATCGTTTTGTTCAAGCCTCTGGGGCCGGAAACGGCGCGGGCCTAGGATTCGGTCTCCTCGCGGAGGATGTCGTCCAGGGTTTGCCGGCGGCGGGTCTGCACGAGGGTATCGCCATCGACCACCACTTCGGGAATCAACGGCTGGCTGTTATAGTTAGAGGACATGGCGAAGCCATAAGCGCCCGCCCCGCCTACCACGATGAGATCACCCGGTTTCGGCTTGGGCAGCCGCCTGGCCACCGGTTCCTCGTCCTTCTGCGTGAGCACGTCGCCGGATTCGCACACGGGACCTGCGACGATGATGTCCTGCTCGGGGCCGAGGTCGTCGCCGACGAACCAGATGGGGTGGAATGACCCATAGGCCATCGGGCGCAGCAGATGGCAGAAACCGATATTGCCGAGCACGTAGTCGAGGCGGCGGCCGGCCTCGTCGAACGTGTGATTGAGCGATCGCACCTCGCCGATGAGGTATCCCGCACCGGCGACAAAACGCCGCCCGGGTTCGATTTCGCAGACGATCCGGCGGTTGAAATGCGCTTCCAGGCGCTTCGTCCGCTCCTCAAGGATCGACCGGTAGCCGGAGATGTCCTCCTCGGCTTTCGCCGGGTCATACTGGTAGGGCAGCCCGCCGCCGAAATTGATGGTCTTGAGGTCGTCGAATTGCATGGCGAAATCGACCAGCTTGCCGGTGATGCGCTTCAGGTGCTCCATGTCCCCGCCGGAACCGATGTGCATGTGCACGCCGGAGATGGTGAGCCCGTATTTCCGGGCCAAGGCCTTGACCTCATCGAGGTTCTGGTACCAGATGCCATGTTTGCTGTAGGGGCCGCCGGTGTTGGTTTTCTTGGAATGGCCGTGGCCTTCCCCGGGATTGATGCGAATGGAAATGGCGGGGGATCCGCCAGGGGCGCGCTCCAGAGCACGGCCGTATTCCTCGACCATGCCAAGGGTGCCAAGGTTGCAGAAGATGCCGCGCTCCAGGCAGAAGGCCACGTCGTCGGCATTGAAAAAAACGTCGCTGGTGAAACAGATGGCGTCCGGGTGAAAACCCGCGCGCAGCGCGCGTTCGACCTCGAACACGCTGACCGCGTCGATCAACACTCCCTGGGCCAGCATTTCCTTGAGAACGCGAATATTGGAGCAGGCCTTCATGGCGTAACGGACCACCGGCGCCAGCGGCTTGATCTCGTCGATGGAGCGGCGCAGCGCCGCCAGGCTGTAGGCGTAAACCGGAGTCCCGAATCGGCGGGCGATCTCCCTCACGTCGACTTGTTCGATGTTCATTCTCTCTCCTGATGGTCAAGTCCGATTCCCGCTGGCCGGCCGACACCGGAGCGCATCGGAATCTGGGTTTTATAGCACAAATCTCCACGGCCTAGAATTTCTTTTCGAGCCCCAAGTTTTTGGTTGAAATCCGCCGCGAATGTTATAACTTAAATTGCTAGACCACCGGCCATCCTCGGCCCCGGCCTGGCCAATGAACGGCCCCGCCGGGAGGGGTTCTGGCCCCGCCTTCCCTGAACCCGTGGAGACATCCTGCACATGAAAAAGTGGACCATCGAAGAATCCCGCGACTTGTACAATATCGAGGGTTGGGGCGCCGGCTACTTCGACATCAACCGGGACGGGCACATCGTCGTCAAACCCCGGCATAACGGCAAGCAGGAAATCGACCTCAAGCACCTGGTCAACGACATCCAGGACCGGGGTTATTCGCTGCCCGCGCTCATCCGCTTTTCCGACGTCCTGAAATCGAGCATCGACAACCTTGCCGGCGGGTTTCATAAAGCCATCCAGGAATATGGCTACACCGGCCGTTACCACGGCGTCTACCCCATCAAGGTCAACCAGCAGCGCCAGGTGGTCGACGAGATCGTCAAGTTCGGCCGCCCTTACAACATCGGCCTCGAAGCGGGTTCGAAGCCCGAGCTCCACGCCATTCTGGCGATCATGGACAACCCCAACGCGGTCATCATCTGCAACGGCTACAAAGACGATCCATTCATCCGTCTCGCCCTACTCGGGCAAAAGCTCGGCCGGCAGGTGTTCATCGTCGTGGAAAAACTCGACGAGCTGGACCTCATCAACCACGTCGCCAACGAGCTCGGCGTCGAGCCGAACATCGGCCTGCGCATCAAGCTGGTGAGCGCCGGGTCGGGCCGCTGGGCGTCCTCCAGCGGCGAGTACTCCAAGTTCGGCCTGAACGCCATGGAACTGGTGGAGGCCCTGAGAACCGCCGAGAGAAAAAATATACTGCACAACATCAAGCTGATTCACTTCCACCTGGGAAGCCAGATCACCAACATCCGCCGCATCAAGAACAGCCTCAAGGAGGTCGGCCGCTTCTACGCCGAGCTCATGGGGGCGGGCTGCAATATCCAGTACATCGACGTGGGCGGCGGCCTCGGCGTCGACTACGACGGCACCCGCTCCACCTACCATTCCAGCACCAACTACACCGTGCAGGAATACGCCAACGACGTAGTCTATCACCTGCTTGAGGTCTGCGAGGCGGAAAACCTGCCGCACCCGCATATCATTTCCGAATCCGGCCGCGCGATGACGGCTTACCACTCGATCCTCGTGGTCAACGTAGTCGACGTCACCTCGTTTCCCGAGTGGAACGAGCAGATCACTTTGGATGACAACGCGCCCGAAGTAGTGCGGGAAATCTACGATGTTCTCGAAACCACCTCCAACAAGAACCTGACCGAATCGTGGCACGACGCGGTGCACTTGAAGGAAGAATCGCAGAACCAGTTTCTCATGGGCCTGATCTCGCTTTCCGACCGGGCGCTCGCCGAGCGAATCTTCTGGGGCATTTGCCGGAAAATTGAAAAACTCGCTTCGCGCCTGAAGTTCCTGCCCGATGAAATTAAATCGCTGAGAAAAACCCTGGCGGACAAGTATTTCTGCAACTTTTCGGTGTTCCAGTCGGTGCCCGACTCGTGGGCCATCGACCATGTCTTTCCCATCGTGCCCATTCAGCGCCTGCAGGAAGAACCAACGCGGGAAGCCACGCTGGAAGACCTCACCTGCGATTCCGATGGCCGCATCGACACCTTCATCGGTAGCCACCGCGGAACCGAAAAAACCCTGCGTGTCCATGCCCTGGAGCCGGGGGAGGTGTACCAGCTCGGCTTTTTTCTCGTCGGCGCGTATCAGGAAATCCTGGGAGACCTGCACAACCTGTTCGGCGACACCAACGCCTTCCACGTCTCCCTCAATGACGACGGGACGCTGCACTACGAACAGATCATCGAAGGGGAAGATGTGACCGATGTGCTGGATTACGTCCAGTTCCGGGCCGATGAGCTGGCGGGCCGGGTGGCCGGGTTCCTGATCAGCGCGGTTGAAAAGGAAAAACTCACCCAGCAGGAAGCCGACGATTTTCTCGCCTTTTACAAGGAAGGCCTGAATGGCTACACCTACCTGCTCAAACCCCACCACACCCTGAGACCGCAGGAATAAAACAAGCCCGGCCGGGAAGATTCCTCCCAACCGGGCTTTGCATACTCTAAGGGCGGTGAATGCCGCCGTTTATTGCGAGACCGTCGCCTCGTCGCGCAGGGCTTCTTTGCGGCTCAACTTCACCTTGCCCTGGGAATCGACATCGATCACCTTGACCTTGATCTCGTCTCCCTCCTGGATTTCATCGCTGACGCTCTTGATGCGCCGCTCGCAAATCTGCGAGATATGAACCAGGCCATCGGTACCGGGGAGGATCTCGACGAAGGCGCCGAAATCGACGATCTTCTTCACCTTGCCCAGGTAAACGCGGCCGACCTCGACCTCCTGCACCAGGCTCTCGACATAATTGATCGCGGCCTGCGAAGCGGCCTCGTCGGTGGAGGCGATGGACACCACGCCATCGTCGTTGATATCGATGGTGACGCCGGTCTTCTCGATGATTTCGCGGATGACCTTGCCGCCCGGTCCGATGACGTCGCGGATCTTGTCCTTGGGAATGCGGATGGTGACGATACGCGGTGCGTATTTGGACATCACCTCGCGCGGCCGTTCCAGCACTTTGGCCATCTCGCCCAGGATGTGCATCCGGCCCTCGCGGGCCTGGCCTAGAGCGGTCTCCATGAGCGACTTGTCCAGCCCGCCGATCTTGATATCCATCTGCAACGCGGTGATGCCGTTTTTGGTGCCGGCCACCTTGAAATCCATATCGCCCAGATGATCCTCGCTGCCGAGAATGTCCGACAGGATGGCGATCTGATCGCCTTCCTTGATGAGCCCCATGGCGATGCCCGCCACCGGCTCCTTGATTGGAACGCCCGCGTCCATCAGCGACAGGGAACCGCCGCACACCGACGCCATGGAGGACGACCCGTTGGATTCCAGGATCTCGGAAACCAGGCGGATGGTGTAGGGGAATTTTTCCTTGTCGGGCAGGATGGGGATGAGGGACCGCTCGGCGAGCATGCCGTGACCGATTTCCCGCCGCCCGGGCCCGGCCAGGAACTTGACCTCCCCGGTGCAGAAAGCCGGAAAGTTGTAGTGCAGCATGAACGACTTCATGCCCTTGAACTCCAGGCTGTCCATGCGCTGCTCGTCCATGCCGGTGCCCAGCGTGGTGGCCACCAGCGCCTGTGTCTCGCCGCGGGTGAAGACGGCGGAACCGTGCGTCCGCGCCAGGTAGCCGACCTGAATGCTGATGGGGCGGATGTCGGACAACCCGCGTCCGTCAATACGGGTCTTCTGCTCCAGGATCAGCCGGCGGACGACATCTTTCTCGATGCCGTGCAGGATTTCTCCCAGCTGCTTTTTGACCGTTTCGTCGCCCTCGGGGTTGAGCACCTGGGCGACGGTTTCCTTGACCTCCGTCATTGCGTCGGAGCGTTCCTGCTTGCCGGCAATCTGCATGGCGGCTTCGATTTTGGCGCGCACCAGGTCACTCACGCGCGTGGTCAGGGCCTCGTCGACCTCGGCCGCCTCCACGGCGGCCTTTTCCTTGCCGAGCCGCTTTCTGAGTTCCTCCTGAATACCGATCAGCTTCCTGATCCGCTCGTGCCCGAAGGCCAGCGCGTCCATCATCACATCCTCGCCGACCTCCATCGCCCCCGCTTCGACCATGACGATGCCGTCCATGGTGCCGGCCATCACGAGGTTCAGGTCGCTCTCCTTGGTCTCATCGTAGGTGGGGTTGAAGACGAACTCGCCATTGACCCGGCCGATGCGTGCGCCGGCGATCGGGTTGTGAAACGGAATGTCGGAAACAAGGAGCGCCGCCGACGCACCGGTGATGGCAACGACATCGGCGGGGTTTACCTGATCGTGCGACACCACGAGGCAGATAACCTGCGTCTCGTTTCGAAACCCGTCCGGAAACAGCGGCCGGATGGGCCTGTCGATCAGGCGGCAGACCAGCGTCTCGAGTTCTCCCGGACGGGCCTCGCGCCGGAAAAAACTGCCGGGAATCTTCCCAGCGGCGTAGGTTTTTTCTCTGTAATCGACTGTCAGCGGGAAAAAGTCCACTTCTTCCCTGGGTTTCTTGGCCATGGTCGCCGCCACGAGGACCATCGTGTCCCCCTGCCGCACCACCACCGAACCCCCGGCTTGCTTAGCCAGGGTGCCTGATTCTATGGATATTGTTTTCCCGTCAATTTCTATCTCAACTTTTTCCATTCAACGTCTCCAGTTTCTTTTATCGCCTTATGCCCAGTTGCGCGATGATGTTTTGGTACCGGCCGGCATCTTCGTCCTTGAGATGGTCGAGCAGCTTACGCCGCTGGCTGACCAGCTTGAGCAGGCCCCGCCGCGAATGATGATCCTTGGCGTGGGTTTTGAAATGCTCGGTCAGATCATTGATCCTCTTTGTCAGCAGTGCAATTTGCACCTCGGAGGAACCGGTATCTTTTTCGTGCAGTTTATGTACCGAAATAATTGAACCTTTTTCTTCCTTCTTAAGTGCCATGATGAAATCTCCCCTCGGTTAAATAAAAACCGCCCGAGGCAGACTGGCAAATGTTTTCGCAGAGGAATTCCGTGCCCCCGGTTGCTGCCACGTGTATCGGGCTCCGGCGGAACTCCTCTGCGAAAACATTCCAATCTTAATTCGGTCGGTGTTGATCATCGTTTAATTTGTACTCACGGTTAAACCAAAACGCGTTTCAGCTTGAACGCGATGTCTTCCGGCTCAAGCCGCTTGAGGCCCGCTTCGTCGACCACCGGCTCCACCACCGCCAGCAAATGGTCGCCGCCATTCATCACCCGAAGGTCCATGCCCGGCCTGAACGTCGGCGGAAAGGTTTCCAGGGAAGACTTTGAAAGCGCCAGCCCGTTGGCCAGGGAACTGACAAAGTCCTTCTTGACCCGGATTTCTGGAAGAAAATCGAGGGCGCGTTCCTGGGGAAACAACTTCTGGGGCAGGCTTCCATCGCCCGCAGCGGCATCGAACGCCTCAAGAGTCAGCGCATTCTCCAAATCGAACATGCCGACCCGCGTTCTCACCAGCCGGGTCATATGAGCGCCACAACCCAACCGGCGGCCCATGTCGTGGCACAGGGTCCTGACATAGGTGCCCGCGGAGCACTCCACCTCAAATTCCACCCGGTCCCCGGTTTTTTGTAGAAAATCAATGCGATGAACGCAAATGGAGACGGGTTTCCTGTCGATAGTAATACCATTTCTGGCCAATTTGTAAAGAGGAATTCCTTTGTTCTTCTTTGCCGAAAACATGGGCGGGACCTGAAGCTGCTCCCCCAGGAAGCCCTCCACCACCCTTCGGGCCATCTCCGCGGTCACGGGCCCGGGGTCGCCCTGTTCGAGCACCTTGCCGGTGGCGTCCTGAGTGTCGGTGATGGCGCCGAGCACCAGTTCGGCCCGGTAAACTTTCTTCAGGGGCGACAGGAACTGGATGATCCGGGTCGCCCGGTTTAGGCAGATGGGCAGCACCCCCTCCGCCATCGGGTCCAGGGTGCCGATGTGGCCGGCCTTCCTGGCCTGCAGGCGCCTTTTCACCCGGTTCACCGCCTGGAACGAGGTGAGGCCCTTGGGCTTGAAGAGATTGAGGATGCTATCTTGGGTGTAACTCATTGAGAATCTTGGTTATTTTTTCAACATGCTCGGCGTTGTCATCGCGCCTGAAATCCAGCTCGGGGATGTATTTCAGGTACAGCTTCTTGCCCAGGGCGCCCCGGATAAAGCCGCGCGCGCTCCTCAGGCCTTCGAGGGTCTGCTTTTTTTCTTCCTCGCTTCCCAGGATGCTGACAAACACCTTGGCATGCTTGAGGTTATCGGTGACTTCCACCTTGGTCAGAGTGGCGAAGCCGATTCTCGGGTCCTTGAGCCCCTTCTGAATGAGATTGGATATCTCTTCATGCAAGAGTTCCTGAATTCTCTGGGATCGCTTGAATCGCATCATAATAAGCCTGCCTCCCTGTCGCTGTCGGTGAGGTGAACGAGGCGAACCTCGTGACCGGTGACCTCCGCCAGATTCATGACCTCGACCGCGTGGAGCAGTTTTTCCATCAGGCCCTCGAGGTACTTCGCGTCGCTTCCCACCGCGGCGAACCCCAACCGAAGGCTCTGCCACCGGTCCTGATCGTCCACTTCGGCGATGGAAACATTGAATTTATTTTTCAACCGGTCGCGCACCGCGTTGGCCACCCGGCGCTTTTCCTTGAGCGACCGGTTGCCGTGCAAATGAAACCGGATGGTGCAGCAGGCCACGATCATGTCGACGGTAAGGGGGGTTCACTCTCAGCTTTCGATCTCGTCTAGAACAAACGGTTCGATGATGTCCCCCTGCTTGATATCCTGATACTTGTCGAGGGAAATCCCGCACTCGTAACCGGCCTGAACTTCCTTGACGTCTTCCTTGAAACGCCGTATGGAGGCGATTTTCCCCTGATAGATCACAACGCTGTCGCGAATTAACCGCGCTTCAAGGTTGCGTTCGACCTTGCCGGAAACCACGTGGCAACCGGCGATGGCGCCCACCTTCGGCAGGGTGAACACTTCCCGCACCTCCGCCCGGCCGATGATGCGCTCCTTGAACTTGGGCTCGAGCAGGCCTTCCATCGCCTTCTTCATCTCGTTGATGGCGTCGTAGATGACCCGGTACAGGCGAATTTCAACGTTGTCGCGCGCGGCAAGCTGCGACGCCTTATCGGTGGGCCGCACGTTGAAGCCGATAATGATGGCGTTCGACGCGGTGGCGAGCAGCACGTCGGATTCGGTGATCCCGCCCACCGCCTCGTGGATGATGCGGATGCGGACCTCGTCGGAATCAAGCTTGGTGAACGCCTCACGGACGGCAAGCAGGGACCCCTGCACATCGGCCTTGGTGATGAGGTTGAGTTCCTTGATCTTGCCTTCGAGGATCTGCTGGTGCAGATCGTCCATGGTCACTCGGGTGGTTTTCGCGAGCAACTGCTCGCGCTGCTGCTGGAGCCTCTGGTCACTCAACTGGCGCGCCCTTCGTTCGTCCTCCACCACCATGAACTTGTCGCCCGGCTGCGGCACGTCGGGCAAGCCGACGACTTCTATCGGAGTGGCCGGCGGCGCTTTCTTCGTTTTACCGCCCTTGTCGTTGATGAGCGCGCGGACCTTGCCGAACAACGGGCCGACGATGAACGGGTCGCCCACCCGAAGCGTGCCCGATTGCACCACCACGGTGGCCACCGGGCCACGCCCCTTGTCGAGCTTGGATTCGATCACCACGCCCTTGGCGCGCAGGCAGGGGTTGGCTTTGAGGTCCATGATCTCCGCTTGCAGGAGGATCATCTCCAACAGGCTGTCGATGCCCATTTTCTGCAGGGCGGAAACCTCGGTGAATATGGTCTGCCCGCCCCAATCCTCCGGCAGCAGACCGAGGTCGGCCAGTTGTTTTTTCACTTCGTCGGGCCGGGCGTCGGGCTTGTCGATTTTATTGATCGCTACAACGATGGGGACGCCGGCGGCGTTGGCGTGATCGATGGCTTCGCTGGTCTGCGGCTTGATGCCGTCGTCGGCGGCCACCACCAGAACCACGATATCGGTCACCTGCGCCCCGCGCGCGCGCATGGCGGTGAACGCCTCGTGGCCGGGCGTGTCGAGAAAGGTGATGGCCGACCCTTTGACCTTCGCCTGGTAAGCGCCAATGTGCTGGGTGATGCCGCCCGCCTCGTGCTTGGTCAGGTTGGTCTCGCGAATGGCGTCGAGCAGCGAAGTCTTGCCATGGTCGACGTGGCCCATGATGGTGACGATAGGCGCCCGGTGGATGTGGTCCGCCGCGAGGTCCTGCTCTTCCTCGACGAAGTCGAGATCCACCTCGGGCTTGGCCGCCTCCACTTCGAATCCGCGGCGATCCGCCACCTTGCTCGCAACGTCAAAATCCAGGCTCTGATTGATAGTGGCCATGATGCCGAGGGCCATCAGTTCCTTGATCACATCGTTCGGGGTGCACCTGAGCGTCTCCGCCAGTTCGCGGACCTGCATGTTCTCGGGCAGCTGCACCACCTCGAACGTCTCTTCATCCTCCACCTGAGCGGCAGGCTCGGGAGCGGGGGGCGGAGGCGCTTTCTTCGGCTGCGGCAGGGGCTTTTCCTGTTTGACCTTTTCGGGCTTGGCTTTGGCGGGCTTGGCTTTGGCGGGCTTGGCCGGGGCCTCTTCCATCTTGACGATTTTCAGCCCCGCCTTCCGGGGCGCCCGAGCCTCCTCCTTCGCCCGGGCTTTCTGGCCTGCGGCTTTTGCGGGAGCCTCGGCCTTTTTCACCGGTTTCTTTTCCCGCTTGGCCTTTTCCTCGGCTTCCCTGGCCTTTTTCTCGGCTTCCCTGGCCTTTTTCTCGGCTTCCCTGGCCTTTTTCTCGGCTTCCTTCTTTTTCTGCTCTGCTTTTTCTTTTTCCTCGGCTTCCTTGGCCTTTTTCTCGACCTTGGCCTTGGCTTTGGCCGCCATCGCCTTGGAAACGGTTTTCACCGTGGCCTTGGGCTTGCCGGGAGTGACCTTTGCCTTGATGCGCCGGACAGGGCTGGCTTTTTCAGCCGCTTCCGCGTCGGGCCGGAACATCTGCCGGAGCATGTCGGCGGTGGCCTCGTCCACCGAGCTCATGTAGTTCTTGACAGGAATGTCCTTCGCGTGCAGGGCGTCGATGATCTGGTCGTTTTGAACCTTGAGCTCAAGCGCCAGCTTATTGATGCGAATCTTAGCCAAACAAATCCTCCTTACCACGGTTTTATCGCCAGCTACCTCGCCGGGGGCCTCCCAACCGTATTTATTCTATGAGTCCCGCTCACGGAGGCCGGTCCATCAGGAAATCCGGCCGGCCCCGGGCGGTCAGCCGATGTTCTCCATCTCCTCCATCCTCTGCCGCGCCTGCTCGATGACGAGGCGGGCCACTTCCTCGGTAATGCCTTCGATGGCGGTGAGCTCCTCGACGGGAGTGATGGAGAGTTCCGCCATCGTCTGGAATTCGTTCTCAAGCAGCAGGTCGATGACGGCGGGCTCCACGCCGCCGAGCTCCCGCACGCTAATATCCTCCTCTTCTTCCTCTTCCAGCGTGGCGGTTTCCACTTCCTCCTCCAGCGGAGCGGCTTCCTCGCCCGCTTCCGGAACCGCAGCGGCTTCCCCGGTGGTTTCCTCCACCCCGGGGGCAACCTCTTTCACTGCGGCAGCCGCCTCTTCGGCCCTCTGGATCATCTCCTGGCAAAGCTCGATCAGGGCTTCGGCCTTTTTCGGCCCGATTCCAGGGAGCTCGATGAGGCCGTCGACGCCGCGCTTCATCACCGCGTCCACCGTCACGAGGTTGTTGGTGAAGAGGATGGTCATCACCTTTTCACCGAGGCCCTTGGCGGATTTCACGGTTTCCAGGAAATCCTCGGCCGGCTCGGCTTTCTTGCTGAGAAACGCCGAAGCGGCCCCCAGGCCGACACCCTCGGATTCGCCCTTGATATCGATTTTCCACTTGACCAGCTTGGCGGCGAGGCGCACGTTCTGCCCCTTTTTGCCGATGGCGAGGGACATCTGGTCGTCGGCCACGATGACCGTCATGTGGTTCTCTTCCGGGTCCATGATGATGCGCGAAATCTTCGCCGGGCTGAGCGCGTTGCGGATGTAGGTCTGCGGGTCCTCTGAATATTCGACGATGTCGATCTTCTCGCCGCGCAGTTCCTGAACGATGGACTGCACCCGCATGCCTCGCATGCCCACACAGGCACCGACGGCGTCGATATCCCGGTCGTTGGACCTCACCGCGATCTTGGTGCGGCCGTTGGGCTCGCGCACGATGCCCATGATCTCCACCATGCCCTCGCTGATTTCGGGAACCTCCAGCTCGAACAGCCGCTGAATCAGCCCCACATGCGTCCGCGACAGGATCACGCTGGCGTTCTTCGCCGTTTTTCTGACATCCAGAACGTACGCGCGAATCCTCTCGCCGCGATTGAATGTCTCGCGGAACACCTGCTCGCGCCGGGGCAAGACCCCCTCGGCCTTGCCGAGTTCGACGATGAGGTCGCCGTGCTCGTAGCGCTGAACGATGCCATTGACAAGCTCGCCCTTCTTGTCGATATAGTCGTGATAGGTGATGTCGATTTCCGCCTCGCGCACTTTCTGTAATATCACCTGCTTGGCGAGCTGGGCGGCAATGCGGCCGTAATTCTCGAGAAACTGGCGCACCGCGAGGTGGTCCCCCACTTCGGCGTCGGACAGCATCTCCCGCGCCTCGGCGAGGCTGATCTCCTCGTGCGGGTTCTGGACGGTTTCGACCACCGTTTTTTCCGAATAGATCTCGATTTCCCCGGTCTCTTCGTTCAGCTCACTGGTCAGGTTCCGGGCGTCCGGCAGCCGCTTGCTGGCCGCAGCCACCATGGCGCTGGTCAGCGCTTCGATGAGGATCTCTTTATCTATCCCCTTTTCGCGGCTGAGTTGTTCGATGATGTTGACGACTTCGCTGTTCATGATGGTCTTGATTCTAAAACTCGATGATCAATCGGGCCTGGGCAATGCCCTTCAAGGGAATTTCCCTCACGACCCCTTCGTCATCCAGATAAAGGGTTTGATTCTCGCAACCGGCGATCCGGCCTTCAAAACTCTTCCGGTTCTCGATGGCCGAAAAGGTTTTGACGGTGATCCGCTTGTTCACGAATCTTAAAAAATCCCGCTCGTTTTTCAAGGGGCGGTCGAGGCCCGGAGAGGACACCTCGAGGACATACCGGGTAGGCACCAGGTTTTCAACGTCGATCAGATCCTCGACTTTACGGCTGATTTTCTGGCAATCGTCGAGGGTAACGCCCGACGCCTTGTCGATCAGAATCCGCAGCGTCCACTCCCGCCCGGTTTTCTTGTATTCAACATCGACGAGTTCGAGGCCCTCCTCCTCCACCAGCGGCGTCACCAGTTCCAAAACTGTTTGAGATATTGAAGCTTTGGTCATATCCCCCGAGGGGTCAGGCGATCTCGCACGGCCGCATTTGGCCTTCTGAACCCGGAGCGAATACTAAAAAAAAATGCGGGGTAGAAACCCGCATTTCATTAACGAGCCAGAGGTTGTCGCCTAATACTACTAAATCGGCACTATCGTTGCAAGAAAATTCTGGGTGGCGGGAGCCCCCGCGGGGATCAGAGCGCCCGCAAAAGAGACACCACTTCGGAGACTGCGCCGGACAGGGGCTTGAGCTCGGAAACATTTGTTTTTCTTACCTTGATTTCAACCTGGCCGTTTTCGAGATTTTTCGGGCCGAGGATGATTTGCAAGGGCGCCCCGAGCAGGTCGGCATCGTTGAGCTTGACGCCGAGGCGGTCGGACCGGTCGTCGAGCAGGGCCTCCACCCCGGCATCCCACAGCGCCCGGTAGAGGGTGTCGCTCGCCTCGCGTACGCTCTCGTTGGAGTAATTGACTGGAATCACCATCACTTGAAAGGGAGCGATTGGCGCCGGCCACACGATGCCCCGCTCGTCGTGGTTCTGTTCGATGGCGGCGGCGGCGGTGCGCCCCACGCCAATGCCGTAGCATCCCATTTCCATGGGGGTTTCCTTCCCCTGGGGATCGAGGAAATTGGCCTTCATGACGCGGCTGTACTTGTTTCCCAGAATGAAGATGTGCCCGACCTCGATGCCCCGCCGGACCTGGTAGAGACCCGGACAGTGCGGGCAAGAGTCCCCCGCGCGCACCTCGCGCAGGTCGCCCGCTTTCTCCACCTCGAAATCCCGCCCGGCGGACACGCCGGTGAAATGGGCATCCTGCTTGTTGGCGCCGGTGATGAAACTCCCCAGAGCGGTCACTTCCCGATCCGCATAAATCTTTAGGCCGAGTCCCACCGGCCCCACATAACCCACAGGGGGGCCGTCGATGCTTGCGATGTCCACCTCGCTTGCGGGATGCGCCCATTCGCAGCCGATCAGGTTCTTGAGCTTGATGGGGTTGAGTTCGCGGTCACCGCGCACCAGCCCCGCCACCATGCCGCGATCGGTTTCAAAGAGGAGCGTCTTGACGATGCGCTCGGCGGGCTGCGACAGAAACCAGGCCACCTCCTCCACCGATTTTTTGCCCGGCGTCGCCACCTCCCGAAGCTCTTCCCCGGGCTGGCCGTTTTCTCCCTCGGGCGGCCTGGCCGCGGCCATTTCAAGGTTTGAGGCGTAGCCGCACTGGTTGCAGAACCCGATCCGGTCCTCGCCGGAATCGGCGAGAACAGCGAACTCGTGTGAAAAACTGCCACCGATGGTGCCCGAGTCTGCCTGCACCTTGACGAAGGTGAGACCGCAGCGCTCGAAAATGTTGGCGTAGGCCTGAGCCATCTGGCCGTAGGTTTCGCGCGCGCTGTCCACATCGACATGAAAGCTGTAGGCATCCTTCATCATGAATTCGCGGCCACGCATAAGGCCGAAGCGCGGACGCACCTCGTCGCGGAATTTGGTCTGGATCTGGTACAGGGTGAGCGGAAGGTTCCGGTACGACTTGACCTCGCGGCGCACGATATCGGTGATGACCTCCTCGTGCGTCGGCCCGTAGCAGAATTCGCGGTCGTGCCGGTCCTTGATGCGCAACAGTTCCTTGCCGTAAAAACTCCAGCGGCCGCTCTCCACCCAAAGCTCCGAGGGCTGGATGCTCGGCAGGAACACCTCCTGCCCGCCAATGGCGTCCAACTCTTCGCGGATGATGCGCTCGATTTTCCTCAGCACGCGCAGCCCGAGCGGCAGGATCGAATAGATCCCCGAAGCGAGTTGCCGGATCATCCCCGCCCGAACCATGAGCTTGTGGCTCACCACTTCGGCGTCGGCGGGGGATTCCTTGAGAGTGGGAATGAGCATCTGGGAATAACGCATCGGGGAGCCTGCCTCTTTTCTTAAGAATTTACTTTAGCTAAGTTGGAGGAACTCGTTGACTAGCTTTAGATCTTCGCCTCGGTGAATTTCCAGCCATCCTTGATGGATCTCCATGAAATGGACGCGAAAACCGCGGTCGATCATCTCCTGGATGATGTCCGTGAAGTTCAGGCGCGACACATCGTCGGCCTCGTGGAACCGTCCCTGGAAGTTCTCGGTGCAGTCCTGATAGGTCGCCATCAGCTGTTCGGCGCCAGTGCGCGAGAACCGGGCGAGCCCGATGAATTCGTGCGTGGCCGTCTCCGGCGGCAAATTGGCGCCAATTCGCTCGACGAGGTGCTCTCCGGCGAAGCTGATCCTGCGGCGGCTCGGCCGGTGCTTGCGCTTGCTGACGATGAAATCCAGCGCCTTTCCGCCTTCATACTTGTGATACTGGGTGGTGTTGTCGGCCACCAGCACGATGTCCTCGCGGCAGTCGAGGAGCTTGCCGATGATGTGATCCTCAAGAAGGATATCGGCGTAAAGCATCAGAAAACCGTTGTGCATTTTATCGCGCGCCACCATCAGGCTGTGCATCATCGAGCCGTTCTCATAATCCTTGTTCTCCAGGATGGCCACCCCCTCGGCGCGCATTTGATCGCTGGCATAGCCCGCCACCACGGTGATGTCGTTCAGGTGGTTGGTCGCGAGAGAGGCGACCTGCCGGTCGAGCAGCGTGCGCCCGGCGATATCCAGCATCGCCTTGGGCCGGCCGTTCAGCAGGGGTTTCAGCACTTCGTCCTCGCCGGCGGCGGGGATGATGACCGCAATGTTGCCCGCCTGGCCTTCGCGCTGGTCCTTTTCCTTGACGTCGAGAAAACCCACCGCGCGGAAGATATCCCGCACCGGGGCGCACAGAGGATCGGCCTCCAGCGACCGCTGGTTGAGCAGAATGGCCCGGCTGACCTCGACCATCGACTGGTACGCCGCGCGCAGAAGATGGTTGGCGTAGATCAGCACGCGGAACCCCTTTTGGGCCAGCTCGTCCTCGGTGAGGTGGTTGTAGGTGGTGGGCACGCAAACGAGCGGCTTGTCTAGACCGAGCTCCGTGAGAAGATCGCCGTAAGCCTCGGCAAAGCGGAAAAGCTCGTCCGGATTCTTGGATTTCGAGTGAATCATGATGCCGTCGACACCGGCCTGCAGGTAGGTGCGCGCCCGGGAAAGCGCATCTTCCAGGGGAAATCCAGCAATGAAACTCTCGATTCTCGCGATTATGAGAAAATCGCCCGTCAACTGGACCGCCTTGCCGCGGCGGATTTTTTGCGCGAACACCTCCGGGTCCTGCAGGGTCTGCGAAACGCCGGCTTCCAGGCTGTTCCGCTTCGGGAACACCTTGTCCTCAATGATCACCGCCGAAACGCCGGCGCGCTCCAGCTTCGACACCATGTATTCGAAGTTGTTCGCGTCGCCGCCGGTGTCGCCGTCGACAATCATCGGCTTTTCGGTGACCGCCAGAATTTCCTGGATCGTCGTCAGGCGCGAGTCGAACCCCACAACTTCGATATCGGGATGGCCCTTCGACGCCGAGTCCGTCAGGCTGCTTTCCCAGAGGGCGTCGAACTCGCGGATCACCGGCTGGCCCTTATCCTCGCCCTCGATGCGGGCGCTGCCGCCAACGATGCCGCTCAAGCCGTTGTGCGCCTCGATGACGCGGATCAGCCGGTTTTCTCGGAGCAAGGCTTTGAGCTTGCCGCGTCTTGCTTCGGGCAGAATGTTGTTTAGAAGGGTCATGTTTTGACGCTCAATCGCTCTCGCACCCAGGAAGGGAGATAAACCGCCTCCAGATCGAACCGGGAAAGCGCTTCCAGGATGATATTGACTTGCTCGGCGGGGTGCAACCGCCGGTCGAGAAGGATAAGGTCCTGCCCTCTCAACCGGCAATAACCGCCGCGCGTGGGAAACTCATCGTCGCCCAGGTTGCCCGCCTCAATGGCGATGGACAACCGGGCGGCGGTGTTTTTCAGATCCTCCAACTGGTGTTCTGGGTCCATCGGGCAGGTGACGGGTGGGTTGGGATTTCTCGCGTCCGCCTAGCGGCAGACATGAAAAAATCCTTTATATTTTGAATGTTTAAAAATTATCAGTTAATAATCCGCATGATATCGTTATAGAAAGCGAAGATCATAAGGCTGATGAGCATGAACAAGCCCACCTGCTGGGCGCGCTCGCGGCTTTGTTCGCTGAGCGGCCGGCCCTTGGCCATTTCGATCAGGAAGAACAGGATGTGGCCGCCATCGAGCACCGGGATAGGCAGCAGGTTGAGCAGCCCGAGGTTGATGCTGAGCAGCGCTGTCAGTCGAATGAGTTCGCTCAGGCCCTGCTCGGCGTATTCCCCGTAAACCTGGAAAATGAGAATAGGGCCGCCGATGGTGTCGGCGGAAATGGACCCCACGATCAGGCTCTTCAGGCTGACGCCGATCATGTAGGTGAGACGTCCGGTTTCCACCAGGCCGCGCCAGAGAGCTCCGAGCACTCCGTATTGTTCGAGAACCATCTCGCCGCTCATGCCGATGCCGATCAGGCCGATCTCGACCTTGTTGCCCTTCTCGTCTTCCACCACTTTGGATTCCGGAGTAACGGGAATCAGAAGCTCTTCACCGTTCCTGCGAACGCGGAAAGTCACCTCCTGCCCCGGCTTGTCCACCGCGGCGGTTTTGAGCTCGGCCCATCCCAGGATGGGCTGGTCGTCCACCGCAAGCAAGTGGTCGCCTTCCAGGAGACCGGCGCGGTCGGCGGCGGAGCCCTTCTTGACGAAGGTGACGTGGGTCACCAGCGGGCTGATGCCAATGAGACCGACGTTTTTCTTGTCACCGAACAGGGTGGTGACCTCTTCCGAAACCGGAGTGATAGTGAAATTGAGCGGCCCGGGAGCCCCCTCGCGCTCAACCTTGAAATTGAGTGCCTGGCCCGGCGCATTATGGACGATTTTCTGCAGGTCATCCCAGAAACGGACCTCCTGCCCGCCGATCTCGACGATGCGATCTCCCGCCTGGAGCCCCACCAGCTGAGCGGGGGATTTGTCCTTGATGGCGCCCGTCACCAAGCCGAGGGTCTCCACCCCCACCATGTACACCACGCAGTATATAGCCACGGCGAAGAGAATGTTGAAGAGAGGACCGGCGAAGGCGATGGCCAGGCGCGACAGCACCGGAGCGCCGGCGAACGAGCCTGGCTCCTTGAGCGAAGCATCGTCGTAGTCCTCGCCCTTCATCTTGACGTAACCGCCGAGGGGAATCGCCGAAATCAGGTATTCGGTGCCACCGGACTTGAAGCCCAAAAGTTTCGGCCCGAAACCGAGGCTGAATTTTTCCACCACCACGCCCACCTTGCGGGCCACCAGAAAATGCCCCAATTCATGCACGAAGATCAGGGCCGCGAGGCCAGCGAGAAAAACCAGCATCTTCAGTCCAAATCCGGCAAGGGCATCGAGGGTAAAAAGGGACGTTTCAAGCATGAGTCGTTTCGCTAAAGTGATTAAGGGTTGCCTGTGTAATCCAGGAGTTCTGCGTCCGCAGGAATTTGAAACTGGAAGGTCGAGTCAGGAATATCGATATTGATCTGTATATTCTGGAACCGCATCTCCGTCCGATTGCCTAATTTATCATACACGGTCGATCCCACGATTTGAAAGTTTTTATTCTCGGTGTGCAGGAGGAGCTTTTCCAGGGTCTGGTCCGCCTGTTTCGGCGACAGCACCAGCGTGATTTCGGTGGCTTCGCGGACCACCCGCAATACATCGAACGCGTCGGTCAGCTTGCCCTGCCCGGCCAGAAACAGGGCCGGCGTGTTGGAGGAATAGATGCTTTCAAGCGCCATCTTGGTAACTTGGTTGTCGTCCGGCAGGTACAACCAGAGCGTTTTCTGGTCGCTCACCAGGACCTGCGGGTCCGGCGCGTTATACACCCACTTCATGCGTCCGGGTTTCTTGATCTCCACGTCGCCACGGGCCTCCAACGTCTGGCTCATCATCTTGACGTAGGATTTCTGCACGAAGGTGGCGCGGAAGGTGACGGTCTCCTCGTATTTTTTCTGAATGGCAAGAATGGCCTTCTGCTCCTCGCTCGCGGCCTGCGCCAAGGATGCCACGGCCCCGTCGTGAAACAGGCCGAAGAGCGCGGCAAGACACATAATGATGCGGGCGGGAAACAGCAATCAGTTTTCCTTTATCAGCGCCTTGCGGCCCGTGAGGGTGAGGCGCCCCTCCATGAACAGCCTGATGGCTCGCGGGTAGAGCAGATGCTCCTGTTCGAGAATACGCGCCGCCAACCGGCCGGCATCGTCTTCCTCCAGCACCGGGACGGCGCTTTGCAGAATGACGGCGCCGCCATCCACCGTCTCGTCCACGAAATGAACGGTGCAGCCGGAAATTTTCACGCCGTAGTCGAGCGCCTGCTGCTGCGGGTGCAGGCCGGGAAACGCGGGCAGAAGGGAAGGATGGATGTTCACGATCCGCCCCCGAAAGGCCTCGATGAATCCCTTACCGAGAATACGCATGAACCCGGCAAGGCAGACAAGATCCGCCCCGCGCGCCTGAATCGCCTCCACCATCGCTTGGTTGAACTCGATTTTCCCCGCGAAGGCCTTGGGATCGACGACCCTCGTTTCGATGCCGTGCCGGCTCGCCCGCTTAAGGGCGGGCGCCTCGGCCACATCCGAGAGCACGAGGGCGACCCGGGCGCCGGGCAATTCCCCACGTTCGATACTGTCGATGATCGCCTGCAGATTGGAGCCGCGCCCGGATACCAGGACGGCCAACTTGAAATCCTTCGGTTCCATTCGTTATCTAATGTAAGAAACCCTTCCCGGAACGAGAAAGAACGGGGAGCCGCTACGACCTGCTCAGGTTAACATTAATCGCCAGCATAAATCAACGCGCCCTCTTCCGCCCGGCAGCCGCTTCACCCAGGGGCGTCCCCCATAAACTCGAAAGCCCTGAAAAACCTGCTATAGCAAGATCCTGAGGCTGGAAACAGACGATGAGGCGGGCATTGTTCATCCCCTCGTCCGGTTCGCGGACGACCTTAAGGCGCTGGCTGCCGCGCAGGCGGTCAAGCCGATCCTTAAACCACCGCGTTCCGGTGGGGCACCCGGGCCTCCTTGAACGGACGGCGCTCGGGCGCCGCCTTCGCTCCATGGATAGCTTAAATGGCCGCCTGCGTCCAGCCGCGAAATCCGAACTCCTGGAATACTCCCTCAGAACTTGATGTTCCAGTCCTTGAGCATGGGAATGGCTTCATGGCGGGTGAGATCGTAATGAATGGGAGTGATGGAAATATGACGGCTGCCGACCATCTCGCAATCGGTCCCGGGGTCCACCTCGTCGAAGCGCATCTCCCCCGCCATCCAGTAGTAGGTGTTGTTGCGCGGGTCCACCCGCTTGTCGAAAGTCTCAAGCACGCGCGATTTCCCCTGCCGGGTGATGGCAACGCCCTGGATGGCCTCGCGCGGCACCGGCGGAATGTTGACGTTAAGCGAAACGCCCTCGGGAAGCCCCCTTTCGCAGACCAGCGGCACCAGCGTGCGGGCGAACTCGGCGGCGGGGCCGAAATCCGGATTTTCAAAGGTATCGAGCGACAGGGCCACCGAGGGGATGCCCATGATGGCACCTTCGGTCGCCGCGGACACGGTGCCCGAATAAATCGCACAGGTGCCCAGGTTGCCGCCGAGGTTGATACCGGAGACCACCATCTCCGGCGCCTCGTCGAGCAGCACCGAAACCGCGATCTTGACGCAGTCCGCCGGGGTGCCGTTGACGGCGTAGCCGATGAACTCCCCGTTCTCCACCACCTCCTGCACCTTGAGCGGCACAGAAAGGGTGATGGCATGACCGACGGCGCTCTGCTCGCTGTCCGGCGCCACCACCACCACGGGGGCGATGCGCTTAAGCTCCTCGCGCAGGGCGCGCAGCCCGGGGGCATGGAAACCGTCGTCGTTGGAAAGTAGAATCATGGTAAAAAAAGAGGCGATGGGCCCGAAGCGCCACCGCCTCTTGTCTCGGTTGTGAAAGCGCCGGTAAACGCCCGGGCTAGTTGTGCTTGGAGAAATAGTCGAGAGAGCCCTTGGGGTCGGCCTTCATGCCATCCTCGCCCTGGTGCCAGTTGGCCGGGCAGACCTCGCCGTTTTTCTCATGGAACTGCAACGCGTCGACCATGCGCAGCGCCTCGTCGATGTTGCGGCCGAGTGGCAGGTTGTTGATGAGCTGGTGCTGCACGACACCCTCCTTGTCGATGAGGAACAGCCCGCGGAAAGCAATGCCCATATCGGCCAGCACGCCATAGTCCCGGCTGATCTGTTTCGTCACGTCGGCCACGAGGGGGTACTGGATTTCGCCCAGCCCGCCCTTTTTGCGGTCGGTGTTGCGCCAGGCCAGATGAGAGAATTTGCTGTCGATGGAAACACCGAGGACCTGGGTGTCGCGCTTCTCGAACTCCGCTGTCTTGTCGCTGAAGGCGACGATCTCGGTGGGGCAGACGAAGGTGAAGTCCAATGGGTAAAAGAACAGAACCACATATTTGCCCTTATAATCGGAAAGCTTGATTTGCTTGAAGTTTCCATCGGGCATGACGGCATCGGCCGTGAAATCCGGGGCGGGCTTGGCCACTAAGGTCGACATATTTTACACTCCTGAAAGTAAGGGTTTTAATTTGAGGAATGCTAATTTAACACAAAGGCCCGGCCACGTTCAATCGGGAACTAGCCTCTCAAGCGGCGCCGCCGCGCATTCTTGACAGCGCCCAGGGCGGCTTCTACAATGAAATCGACCCCCCGCGGGCTATTTAATGAACGGCTCCAAACTGGAAACGGCCCGCGGCATCACCCGCACCGGAACGAAAACGCCCTATGAACTCCCCGGCCGTTCGTAAACGGCTGACACTCTCTATCGTTCTCACCTTTTTCGTGCTCCTCCTGGAAGCTGCCGGAGGCGTGATCTCGGGCAGCCTGGCGCTACTCTCCGACGCGGGGCACATGTTCGGCGATGTGTTTTCGCTGACACTCAGCTGGTTCGCCCTCCGCATCGCCAGCCAGCCCGTCACCTCGACGCGAACGTACGGCTACCACCGCATGGAGATTTTCGCGGCGTTCCTCAACGGCGTCCTGCTCATTCTCATGGCGGGGGTGATTTTTTACGAGGCCGTCCTGCGCTTTCAGGCCCCTTCCGAGGTGGACAGCGCGACACTCGTCATCGTGGCCGCCATTGGCCTTGCAACCAACCTCGGCGTTATCTTTTTCCTCAAGGACGCAGCCGGCCACAGTCACGACCTGAACGTCAAAAGCGCCTTTCTGCACGTCATCGGCGACACCCTCGCCTCGGTGGGCGTGATCGTGGGCGGCGTCATCATGTGGAACACCGGCTGGTACCTGATCGACCCGCTCATCGCGGCGGCCATCGCCCTCCTGCTCCTGTGGGGCGGCTGGCGGGTGCTGGCCGATTCGGTGCACATCCTGCTCGAAGGCGTGCCCAAGGGCATCTCGCTGGGCGAGGTGGAAAGGGAACTCACCGCGATCCCGGCGATTCAGAACGTGCACGAACTGCACATCTGGTCCATCTGCTCAAACATCTATGCCCTAAGCACCCACGCGCTGGTCAATGACCAGAAGGTCAACCAGGTCGAGTCGATCCTGAATGAAGCGCGGGACCTTTTGAAAAATAAATTCAACATCACCCATTCAACCATCCAGTTCGAATCCCGCCCCTGCCAGGACAGCGAGGCACAATGCAATATGGAGCATTGATCCGGCGGGACGCCGCGCAGCCGTCGATACGGCAACGGGATAATGAGGCAAAAAAAATGAAACTTGTTTTTCTCGGCACAGG
>CP070799.1:1824208-1867673 GCA_020343535.1 Nitrospinaceae bacterium
AGGGATAGAGCATATATTAAAAACGTTCCAGGTTTCTGAACGTCGAGTTTGCCGGGTGATAGGTCAGGCCCGTTCAACTCAGAGATATCAGAGGAGGGTTTCTGAGGATGAACCCCTTTTGGTTAAAAGGGTCGTGGAGTTGGCGTCCCAGTATGGTCGGTATGGGTACCGGAGGATCACCGCGTTGTTAATACGGGAAGGCTGGCGGGTGAACCACAAGCGAGTGGAGCGATTATGGAGGCAGGAAGGTCTGAAGGTGCCGCAGAAGCAGCCGAAACGAAAGCGGCTATGATTGAATGATAGATCTTGCATTCGATTGCGACCTCAGTTTAAGGACCACGTATGGAGCTATGACTTTGTGGCTACACGGACGGAGGATGGACGTCCTTTACGGATATTAACGCTGATCGATGAGTTTACAAGGGAATGTTTGGCTCTTAAGATAGCTCGTCGGTTGCGATCACAGGATGTATTAGGGCAACTCGGCCATCTGTTTATTTATAGAGAACTGCCAGGCTACATCCGGTCTGACAACGGTCCGGAGTTTACCGCAAAAGCGGTTAGAAGCTGGTTAGAGCGATTAGGCGTTCAAACTCTGTTTATAGAACCAGGAAGTCCTTGGGAGAATGGGTACAATGAATCGTTCAATGGCAAGCTGAGAGACGAGTTATTAAACGGAGAGATCTTTACCACGCTCCTGGAGGCGCAGGTGTTAATCGAACAATGGAGGAAAGAATACAATCAGTTTCGACCACATAGTTCACTGGGTTATCGACCTCCAACGCCTGAAACGACAATACCAAAAATGGAAACTCTAACTTAAAAAGTGGTACAACTAACTGGGGCAGGTCAGCTTGGGTTATTGGTTGGGGGGCGGTAACTCGATAGTTATTGGCCGATTACCTGGTTGGAATTTCAAATAAAACCTTAGCTAGCAAAACAGAGGATTACTTTGTTTGGCTAATAGGCAATCTAAAATAAAAAGTACTACCCTCACCCAGTTTGCTTTTGACTCCCACCTCTCCGCCGTGTAAGTTAATGATCTTTTTAACTATCGCCAAGCCCAATCCTGTAGATTTTTCTCCCCCAGTTGGCTTGGCGCTAAGTTTTTGAAATTCGCCAAATAATAACTTCTGATCTTCTTGAGAAAGCCCTTGGCCTTCATCTTTAACTGAAAATTGAATGTGCTCGGGCATTTTTTCCGTAAGAATATAAACATGGGAATTTGATGGGGAAAACTTTATTGCATTTTCGATGAAATTATCCATCGCCTGCACGATCGCATTCTCATCAAATAAAATCTGGGGTATTTCTTTTAATCGTAGGTGCAGCTGTATATTTTTTTATTTGCCAAAAGCTGGTTTAGTTCACATTGAGTTTTTACCAAACAATTAAAGTCCTGAGCCTTCATTTCCAATTCAATTTTGCCACTTTCTATTTTTGAAATATCCAGAAGGTTGTCCACAAGGCTCCTCATGTAATTACTGGAACTGTATATCTTCTCAAGCAATTCCTTTTGTTTGGCATTTATGCCACCTACTCCCTCGTCCTTTAATATCTCACAGAATGACCTAATTAAATATAAGGGGTTCCTTAAGTCGTGAGAAGCGATTCCGAGAAATCGATTTTTCGTATCATTTAGTTCCAGTAATTCCTGATTTTTGGCCTTAATCTCCTTTTCAGCTTGTTTTATTTCCGTTAAATCTCTTTCAATCGCGGCAAAATGTGTGACTTCACCACGTTTATTTTTTAAGGGGATAATATTTATGTCCAGCCAATAGGCTTTACCAGATTTTGAATAATTTACTATGGTGGTCCTCACGGGCTCCCTTTTTTCGAGCGCGGCTCTTATTTTAGCTTTTTTATCAGAATCCGATTCAGGTTCCTGCAAGATTCGGAGGGATTTTCCCAGGACTTCCTCTCGCGTATATCCCGTTAATCGAGTGAACGCCTTGTTAACATAAACTATTTTTGGTCCTGGTTCGTCCAACGGGAACGCTTCGGTAATAATTACAATATCGTTAGCAAACCGGACCACATCTTCAAGGGAGAAATCCATATCCATGGCTAATGAAAAACCCGTTTAAATTGATAGTCTTCATGGGTATTAAAATATTTTGTGCGGATATTTTTCTGAATTTTATCATTCATCGTTGTTCTGATGGAAAATTTTGGTATTTAATCATTTTCTGCCACTTTAGTGCTCGGGCCGTTCATAATATTTCTGCACTCTACTTTATGGGCTGGCCCGAGGATAACCTGATTAATTATGAAGATTCTTGGATTGGATGGAGCTACCACAAAGATAATCTAATTATAGAAAACGATCACCTGAATTAATAACAGGCATCCGAGGGTTTGCCTCCTTTGGTCCACTTTCGGCTGATGCCAAATAATTTGGACAAACATGCTTAAGGACCATTTGGCGTCAGATATTATTTAAGACGCTTCGCCCCAAGAAAAACCGGCTATCCTGCAGATCTAATTCTGCATGGTCTTGTTCAAATACCATGGGTGTCCGGCCTCTAGCGAAGTAAGAAAGTGTGATGATAAACGCATTATACGTATTTCCAAAGAATTAAATCCATTTTTATGGCCACTGTCCATGAATCTGATTCTCCTTTTAGAAAAGGCAGGCACCCAGATTACCGCAGGAGAAAAGCGGGTTCGTTCGCGGGCAATAATGTTAAATTGATTCGATGTGGCGTCAGGATCGTTATTAAGGTCTGAGGCATCGCCCTCGGGAATTTTTTGAGTGTGGTATCGTCTGGCAAGGGAGGGTGCGTGGGAGCATCGAAGGGCAAGGGGGCCTGCTCGCGGCGGGTGCTGGTGGTCGGTCCGTCATGGGTGGGCGACATGGTGATGGCACAGACGTTGTTCAAGGTGCTGCGGCAGCGTGAGCCTAGGGTCGAGATTGACGTGCTTGCTCCCGCCTGGAGCCGGCCGCTCATCGAACGCATGCCCGAGGTGCGCCGTGCCATCGACATGCCCGTCGGCCACGGCGTGCTTGGGCTTGCGGCGCGCTTTGTCTTGGCCCGGCGGCTCGTTGGCGAGAGGTACGGACAGGCCATTCTGCTGCCCAACTCGTTTAAGTCCGCTCTGGTTCCGGTGTTTGCCGGCATTCCCCTTCGCACCGGCTGGCGCGGAGAGATGCGCTATGGCCTGCTGAACGACCTGCGCCTGCTGGATAAAAAACGCTACCCGCTGATGGTCGAGCGTTTTGCCGCACTGGCCTACCCGCCAGGGGAAAACTGGAGCGAACCGTTGCCCCGACCCAAGCTTCGGGTGGATGGTGCGGGGCTGCCCGTGCTCCTTGCCCGCTTGGAACTCGGCGATGGTCGGCCCGTGCTCGTGATTTGCCCCGGCGCGGAATTCGGCCCGGCCAAGCGCTGGCCGGAAGAATATTTTGCTCGCGTCGCGGAGGATCGCATCGCCGGGGGCTGGCAGGTCTGGCTGCTGGGTTCCGAGCGCGACCGGCCGGTGACCGGGGCATTGCACGGCGGGCTATCGTCCGAGGCGCGGGTATATTGCCACGACTTGGCGGGGCGGACCCGGCTGGAGGAAGCCATTGACCTTATGTCGACTGCGGCGGCGGTGGTCTCCAACGATTCGGGGCTGATGCACATCGCGGCGGCGCTCGGCCGGCCGCTGGTAGTGGTCTACGGGTCCTCGTCGCCTGCGTTCACGCCTCCGCTCGCCGAGCGGGTGCGCACGCTGTCCATCCCGGTAGATTGCGGCCCGTGTTTCAAGAGGGATTGTCCGCTTAGCCACACCCGATGCCTGAGCGAGTTGCCTCCGGAGCGGGTGCTTTCGGCGCTCGATGAGGTGACGCGCGGCTGAGTGGAGCGCTGCTTCCCGTGGCGCGGGATTTCTGGTAGAATATTTCCCCTCCCCTCCCCGCCACTCGTGGGGAAGTGAAAAGACAACGCGCCGAAGTGGTGGAATTGGTAGACGCGCCGGACTCAAAATCCGGTGGGGGCGACCCCGTGTCGGTTCGACTCCGACCTTCGGCACCATATATAAAACAATGGCTTACGCTTTCGCGTAAGCCATTTTTTATTTCGGACAATAATTAATTTGGGACAATTGTAGGCAGATGATCTGCTCCGGACTGTATCGTTTCCTAGCCATAATCCTACCCCCTTTCTAATCCGTTTCCCGAGTTTATCATCTGGACTAGTTTTTGGGGGTCGGGTCATACAGCGAGCGGGGCCTTTGGACCCTGCTTTTCTTTTTTCATCGATTCGGTAAAGTGCCGGACGCCCGCTATGCGTTCGACGAGTTCGGGGGATCGATGAAGGGATCGAAGTTCGCGCCGTTAAAAATCTCGCACGCGTTCGACGAGTTCGGGGTGGTCGATGAAGGGATTGCGGTTGCCCTGGTCAAGCTCGATCATGGTGTTTCTCTTTTCCTCCCAGGCATCGGGCGGGTCGGCGAGGTGCCACTGGCGTAGCGTGTCTTCCAGATCATCGGGAATGGGAATCTTGTATTGATAGGACATGTAGAAATAGGCGCGGGCCACCTCACCGCGGGCGCCTTCGCGGGGAGCGTCGGGGAGGCTGCTCCGGCAGAAGCGGTACTCGGCCATGCCGCCGAAGCGCGTGTCCGGGCTTTCGCCGGCCACCTCGATGGCGGGAAAAAGGTTGTGCATGTCGGCTTCCATGCGCTTGAATTTCGGAGAATGCACCCGGCAGCAGCCGGGATCATTTCCGGCCCCGGCGTTTTGGCAGGCGGGTTGGGTCCAGCATTTTAGGTTGCCCGCGAACGCCGGCAGCGGCATGAGATGTTCCCACTTAAGAATTTCCTTGCGGGCGGTATCTGCCGGGGGGCTCTCCACACCTTCGCAGATGGCCGGATATACTTGTTTTTGCTTGTCAAAATGGCACTCACAATGGAGGGTGCGGGTGTGCGGCTCCTCCATGTAATATACTTTTAGCTGTTTCTTCGAAGTTTCGACGCTTATAATCTGGGAAGGCTTGAACAGGCTGGTGTCAATTTCCTGGCCGCTCGCCGGGAGCGGGGAAAGCACTAGTGCGAGTGCCATGAAAAACCGGAGAATCGTTAAATTTTTCATCGCAGGATTATAGCAGAAACACCGCTTTTGTCGCAGGCCGCATGGAATGGAAAACGCCTTCGGCTAAAAAATTATGGCCTTCATACGAAAGAATAAAATCTGGCGGTTGCCGGATCATGAAATCACCCCGGAGGCGGTGTTTCAGAACCGGCGTGAATTTCTTCGCTTGATGGGGTTCTCCACCACGGCACTCGCCGCGTCGTTCATTGTGCCGCGAGCCTGGGCCAAGAGCGGCGGGGAAGAAAGCGCGCGGGCCGAAAAAACCCGCGTGCTGCCGCGCCTGGAAACGAACCCGGCATACCCCATCCGGCGGCCTCTCACCAGCGAACGGGTCGCGGCAACTTACAATAATTTTTACGAATTCTCACCGGAAAAGGAAGGTGTGTGGCAGGCCATGGGTGGTTTCAAAACCCGTCCTTGGCAGGTCCGCATTGGCGGGCTGGTGAATAAACCCGGTGTGTACGATATCGACGATCTCATTCGCCAGATGCCGATGGAGGAGCGCGTTTACCGCCTGCGCTGCGTCGAGGCCTGGGCGATGGTGGTGCCGTGGTACGGTTTTCCCTTGCGCGAGCTGATGAAAACAGTGGCGCCCAAGAGCGGTGCGACATACCTGAAGTTCACCAGTTTTTATCAACCCGGCATCGCTCCCGGGCAGAAACGCTACCCCAGGATGCCCTGGCCCTACACCGAGGGGCTTTCGCTGGACGAGGCGGCGAACGAGCTCAGCTTACTTGCCATCGGCATCTATGGTCACACGTTGCCGGGCCAGCACGGCGGACCGGTGCGCTTGGTGGTGCCGTGGAAATACGGTTACAAGAGCATCAAATCGGTGGTGGCCATTGAGTTCACCGACACCCGGCCGGCGACCTTCTGGAACACGGCACTTCCCGATGAATACGGCTACGAGGCCAACGTCGATCCTGACGTGCCGCACCCGCGCTGGTCGCAGCGGCGGGAGAAGATGCTGGGCACGGGAGAAATCTACGCCACTCAGAAGTTCAACGGTTATGGTGACCTGACGGCGTACCTATACGCTTGAGGCGGTCCGTGGATATCAGAGGCGCTCCGGCGGCATGGAGCGGGCCACTCGTAATCCGAGGATGTGGTGGCGCTTGTCCGGCGGGCCGCGGTAGCGTGTGGCCGAGCGCACGTGGGTGACGAGGTTGGCCGACGAACCCCCGCGCCGTGTGCGGAATTTACCCGCCGCCGGCCCCTTGGGGTTGTCTTTCGGGCTCACCCGGTAGTAATCGATATCGAACCAGTCGCTCACCCATTCCCAGACGTTTCCCAGCATGTCGTACAGCCCGAACCGGTTCGGTTTCTTGGTGCCCACCGGATGGGTTTTGAAACGGGAGGTGCCGTAGTACCAGGCGTAGTCGTCGTCCATCTCGTCGCCCCAATAATACTCGGTGGTGGTGCCGGCGCGGGCGGCGTATTCCCATTCGGCTTCGGTGGGCAGCCGGTACAGGGTGGTGCCTTCCACCTCGTTGAGCTTGCGGATGAAGAACTCGGCGTCGAGGAAGGAGACACGGTCCACCGGGCGGTTCGGGCCGATGAACTTGGAGGGATTTTCATCCATGATCGCCATCCACTGCTTTTGCGTGACCTCGGTCCGGCCAATGAGAAACGGGTGCACGCATACCTCGTGCACCGGGCGTTCGAAGTCGAACCCTTTTTGCGAATCCGAGCCCATGAGGTAACAGCCGCCGTCGAGCCGGACGAAACCGATGTCCGTGGCGGGAGAAATAAAATCGTCGGGTCCCAGACCTGAGGCCTGAGCGCCGCCCGAAGCGCAGGGAAGAAATACGAGCGCCAACAGGCACCGGCGCATTGTTCGATTAAAGACGGTTTGATTATTCATGAACCGGATGGGTTGAAAAACAGCCGCGGGCAGGCCGGCGCCGCCTATGTTATAGAACAATGGAACAGATCGAACATCAATTCATCTGCCCCTGTTGCACGGAACCCATTACAATGCTGGTGGATCTTTCGGTAACCGAGCAGACCTACACCGAGGACTGCGAGGTGTGCTGCCGGCCGCTCACCATCCGCACCTGGGCGAAAGACGGCGCTCTGCTCGATTTTTCCGCCGAGCCGGGCCAGTGATGCACTTCTGAAATATGTTTCGGCCTCCGCGCATCGTCCGCACTGCTTTGGAGAGGATTCTGGATTCCGCGAATGATGGTTAAAAGCCACCGGAAAAAAATTATGAGGATTTCCTCGCCCGGCTTTATAACGGGTCCGGGAAAATTTTAACAAATAACCCAGCAAACGGAAAATTCCGATGAAAAAATCCGACGGTGAGGCCTCCGGGTGGCCGCTGCCGCGGGAGGACTACTGGTCCACCCCCTTTGCCGAATGCCTGCTCAAACAGCTCGACCTCGGCCCCGGCCTGATGGTGCTCGACGTGGCCGCCGGCGGCGGCATCCCGGCGTTTTATATCGCGGAAAAGGTGGGGCCAACGGGGCAGGTGCTCGCCATCGACCTGCACCCGGCGCAGGCCGCCCGTTGCCGCGCGATGCAGGGCAGTCACATGCCCTGGCTCCGTTTCGAGCAGGCCGACCTGCGCGCGCTGCCGGAGGACCTTCCGGCGTTCGATCGCATCACTGGCAATATCGCGTTCATGTTTTTCAGGCCCGATCGCTTTGGGGCTCTCAAGCAGCTCGTTGGCTTTCTCAAGCCCGGCGGGCAAATCGTCCTCACCTTCCCCTCGCTCGGTACTTTCGATTCGATCTGGCGGCGGGTGGATGAGGAAATGGCGGCGCGCGGATGTGTTGTGGAGCGGCAGCGGCTCGCCGAGTACATCGCCGAGCGGCCCTCCGCGGCCGATGCGCGCCGCTTTCTCTCGGATATCGGGCTGTCGCGGATCGAGGTGAAGGAGTGGCCGCTTGAGATTGCTTCCGGTCCCGGGCGGGAATTTCTAAATCATCCGCTGCTTCGCGGCGGCTTTCTTGATGACGCCTACGAATGCTTCGATGACCCCCGCCTGGCAGAGGAGGTCATGCAGGCCGTCGCAGGCGACCTGCTTCGCATGAAACCCCTGGTCGCGTTGCGGTGCGCCATGTCCGGCTGGAAGGCGGCGCCAGGCGGGGCCGCTTGAGATGCCGTTCCACGCGCCTGCCCCATCCGGGGTTCGCGTTCCGCCGCGGGGAAGGAAGGATACGGCGATTTTGAATTGTATCCAATTTGGATTTTCGCTACCATACTGCATGAATCGAGGAGGAGGATCGCCATGAACGAAAATATCGAGCCGCAGGCCGCGCCGGCCCCCAACTGCGAGGCGGATGAGAAATCCACCGCCCAGGTGGAAGAGCTTGAAATCGACCTCAACCACCTTTTCCCCGGAGAAGAAACCGACCTCAACGTCCTGTTTCCAGACGAGGACATCAAGCGCCTTCTCAAGAATATCAGCAAAAACAAGAAAGATCTGCACGCCATCAAGGAGCGGATCAGCGACGAAAACGTCCCCGCCAGCGATGCCGAGGAGAATGAAGCCAGCACCGGCGAAGCCAGCGAAAACACCGATTAAGTCGGACCGGGTTTTTCGCTGAGGGCGCCCGCGCCGAAATTGCGTCCACTGCCGTGGGCGGTGGGCGGGCGTTTCTTTTGCAGGACGGCGATCACGTTTGTCATGTGCTCCACCCCCATCCGGTGGTTCAAGGCGGCGAAGGTCTCTTTTGCCTGCGAGAACTGATCGATAGCATTGGCGACCGCGCCGGTTTTCCAGTAATACTGCCCAAGCGCTTCCAGCACCACCGCTTTGTCGGGATGGGGTGCTTCCTCGCTTACCAGAAGAGCGGCCTCCCGATACCACTTGCCGGCCGGTTCCATGTCCTCAAGGCCGAGAAACAGGTCGCCCAGGTTTTTCTGCGCCCGCGCTTGGCCCATGATGTTGTGGATTTTCTGGTGGATCTCAGCGGCCATCAGGTAGGACGCTTCCGCTTCCCCGGGTTCGTTGGCGAATTTGTACAGGTCGCCCATCGATTCATAAACCCGCGCCATCTTCTCGAACTTATTTTCCGACTCATAAATGGCGATTGCTTTGCGGTAGTTTTCCGCGCCTTTTTCAAACTCGCGATAGAAGTAATTTTCAGAGGCCTGCTGCAGGAGCCGCCCGGCCTCGTCGGCGGCGTCGATGGGCGGCAGGACCGCGTCGGCTTTTTCCGGCGGCGGGCGGGACGGGTTGAGCCAGATGGAAACCCCCGCCAGCGCCACAAGAGCGAGGATGACGACGTGCCTGGGTTTGAATGAAGGGGACCCTTTGGCCATGGGGCGCATCGGTTTGGAATCGATGTCTCGATTATACGGCAGGGCGCGGGAAATGCGAGAGAAAGGTGTCCGCGCGGGACGGTTCAGGAGGGGAGGGGTTCCACCTTGAGTCCGCGCTTGACGAAGCGAATGGGCAACACCCTGCCGCCCAGGGCGGTTAACGTTTGCCGGACGGCGTCTTTTTTATGCTCCCGCACCCAAAAGGCGATGCAGCCGCCGCCGCCGGCGCCACAGACTTTTCCAGCCAGGGCGCCTTGGTTTTTTGCCGCGGTCACCATTGCGTCCATGGCGGGGGTGCTGATGCCTGGGGCAAGAGCTTTTCTCGCCCTCCATTCTTCGTTGAGCAGGCCGCCCAGTTTGCCGAGCGCACCTGAGCCTAGGGCGGAGTGCATCTTTTCAGCAACGCGCCGGATTTTATCCAGGTTGGCGAGAGTCTTTTTATCCCCGTCGATAGCCTTTTTCATCACTTCCCAGTTGTTGATTCCCGAGTTTCTCGGTTTTCCCGTATAGCACAGCACGAACCGGCGGGAAAGCTGGTCGAGGTCAAAAGGCAATCCCCGGCTCTCGACCCCGGCTTGCCCTGGTCGCACGGCGCGCACGCCGCCGTACAAGGCGGGAAAATAATCCTGCCAACCGGCGGGAACGCCGATGACCTGAGTCTCGATATTTTTAGCGATCTCGAGCAGCGCCGGGCGCGAGTATCGGTTCCCCGTCCAGCGGTTGAGCGCCCCGTGCAGGGCGATGTTGAGAGCCGAAGAACCGCCGATTCCCGAACCCTGGGGCGCCTGGCAATCGGTGGTCAGCGTCAACCCCCCTTCGGGCTTGTAGAACTTGAGGGTGCGCAGGATGAGCTCAAGCGGATGCTTCTCGGGCAGGTGGCGAAGCGAGGAGAAGCGGCAGCGGGTTTTCAGGTCTTTAGATTCGATGGCGATCCGCCCGTCGTTTCTTGGTGCGATGAGGACGGTGGCATAGAGATCGATAGCGGCATTCAGGGTGGGCGGCTCGCCGAGAAGCAGATAGAGCGGCCAGATGTCGAGAGTGCCTCCCGCAAGATCGATGCGGGTGGGGGCGGAGCTTTTAATCATAGGAATGAGGGAAGGTGAACGGTCTGCAAGGGGTGAACGGCCCCTCCCGGGGAGGTGAAGGAAAACAAACGGCCGCGCTTGTCGATAGCGGGCCGCCTACAGGTTCTCGGAAGTGCTCTGCCCGTTGTTAAGTTCCAGCTCGCTGATCTTTTTTGAGAGTTTTTGCACCAGGACCTGGTAGGAGTCCTTGCGGATGATCTGTGTGAATTGCGAGCGGTAATTGCGCACCATGCTCACCCCCTCGATGACGAAATCGTAAACCATCCACTCGCCGTTTTCCTTGATGAGCTTGTAGTCCACGTTGACGACGCCGTCCTTGCGGATGATTTCTGTGTTTACCAGGGCGTATTTGCCCTTCACTTGTTCGCCGGTGTAGGTGATGTTCTCGTCGCTGAAATTTTCGATTTTTCCGGCGTACGAGTTTTCCAGCAGTTTTTTATACAGGTCGATGAACTCTTCCCGTTCCTTTTCGCTGATATCCTCCCAGGCTTTGGCGAGGGAGCGCATCACCATTTGCCGGTAGTTGAAGCGGTCGCCAATGATCTTTCTTAGGCGGGCGCGGCGAAGGTCCTTCTTGTCTTTCAGTTTCTCATCCTTGACCACCTCCAGCACCTGATCGATGGTTGATCGGATCTGTTCGGTGACTTCCGACGCGGCCGCGGCGTGCGGCAGTGCCACCAAGGCGACACCGGCGAAGAGAATGAGGATGACGGTCAAGCTAAGGGAACGGGAGAGCATTTTCATCGATGATCCTTTCCAAATGAATGCGGTTTAACATTATCAAATAAGCCCCCACCGATCAAGAGTGGCGTCGAGCCCCGCCTGCCGTTTTCAGCCGGGGTTCGCTTTCCCGGCGCTCAGGGTCCTTTGCTGTCATGTCGAACGGGCGGGGGTTGGGCTTACACGGGCCCCGCGCCGGGGGGCACGTAAGCCCTATAAATACAACAAATTATTGACAAACTCCCACATGTTTCCTATAGTTAGGGCTTCGCAGGGCTAATAATAAAACCTGATTTTTCAATGGATTATATGAAGTTTTCGGGCGGGGCACATTCGCTTCGATGCACGGTGGCGGCACTCGCCGTTTGTGTGGTGCTCGGCGGTTGCGGCACGGCCAACGTCCACGTCCAAAACAACTTGAAGCCGGGGAGTCCCTTTCCCAGGTCCGTGGCGATTCTGCCTTTCTCCACCGCGAAGGACGTTCTGGAAAAGGAAAAGAAGCCGCATGAAATATTGCGCGAGGTGTTTTTCGATTATTTCAGTTATCTGGGTTACACAGACCTGCCTTTGGAAGAGGTGGACCGGAGGCTCACCGAAGCCGGGATGCCCGTGGAGCGCGACGATCCGAAAAATTACACCCTGTCCCCCGAGGAACTGGCGAAAATCCTGAAGGTCGACGCAGTGGTTCGCGGTCACATCCTGCGGGCCAATAATTTCACCGGAGGCCTGCATTCCGAAACCCTTATTAATGCACGGCTCGAAATGGTCGACCTTAAGACCGGGGCCGTCGTATGGAACGTCGAACACGAGGAGATGGACTATTCTGGCATCGCCACGCCGTCGTTCATCGACATTGTTAAAAAGCAGGTGGAGAACGCAAAAGTGCAGCACGCGTATCATAAAACCGCGGAGGCGTTTGTCGTGCAAGTGGTGCAACAGATTCCCGATCCGGCGGGGTTGCGCGAGCAGGAAGTCCGCTTGCCCGAGATCACCGAACTGAGGACCAACCTGCGCCCCGGCCGGGTGCTGAAGTCCGGCGAAAAAGTGCGGGTGGCGTTTGCCGGGCCGCGGGGCCACAGCGCAACGTTCGACATCGGCAACTGGAAAACCGGTATTCCCATGCTGGAAATCGCTCCGGGGCGTTATTCGGGGAGCTACGAAATCGCTGAGGGCGACCGGATCGCCGACGCGCTCATTATCGCCAGCTTGAAAGATCCGTCGGGTTTTTCGGGCAAAAAATATTTCAGGGCGGCGCTGGTCAACATCGACGCCTCGGCCCAGGCCGCCGCTTTACCGGTGACTCCGTGACGGACACGTACAGCAAAAGAACCCTGCCCAGGGCCGGTATCTTATTCGTGCTGATGCTCGCCGGTGCGCTGGCCGCCTGCACCAGCGGCCTGGAAACCCGGGTCTCGGGCAATCTCGGTCGGCTCGTGCCCGAGAACACCGTGGCCATCCTGCCTGTAGAAACCGTGGGCAAGGGGGACGGTGCCTCCGGCCGTCTGCTGCGGAAAAACCTGTACGCCAATCTCATACAGTCGCCGTACCGGATTCTGGAGCCCTATGTGGTCGATAGCCTGCTCAAGAAGCGGGGGATGACCAACCCGGCCACTTATTCCGCCATCAATCCCATGGAGTTCGGCGAGGTGCTGGGGGTCGACGCGGTGCTCATTAGCCGGCTCAACCATGTCGAGCGGTCTTACCTCCTTCTGCATTCCTCCATCGAGCTCAGCGTTTCCCTGCAGATGGTGGACACGCGCACCGGGGAGATTCTCTGGCGGGCGGATCAGACCGAGTCGGATTATCAGGGCATCGGAAAAATCCCCACCGGCATCCTCTCGGCGCTGTTTTCACCGATCTACTTCGTGACCAATAAATTCAACTTGGGGCGGATGACCTCCAAAGTGGCGGAGGAAATCACTGAAACCGTGAGAAGGCCCGAAATGGCAAAGCGTGAAAAAAAGTTCAGGCGGCCGCTCATCGCCTCCGCGTCTGTGAAGGACTTGGAGCGGATCAGGAATCGGGCAGGCGGGCAGGTGCGGGACCCGGAAGTTGCGCTTCTTGAAAACCCGCTTCGCATGTTGACACCGATGAGCCAAAGTGTGGGGCCCGTTCCCCTGGAACCATCCAGGGCGATCGGTGCGGCCCGCGATCCCGAACCCGCGGCGGTTCCCGGGCCTCCCGAGCCCAAGGCGCCGGAGCCGGCCGAGCACCCCGCCATGCCCGAAAAAGCTTCCGGCGAAGCGGTGCACTACACCATTCAGGTGGGCGCTTACCGCGACCAGGATTCCGCCGTGAAAATCATCCGTGCTCTGGCGCGCAAGGGGTATCGCGCGGTCATCGTTCCTTTCACCGCGAAGGACGCCACCCTGTACCGGGTGCATGTCGAGCAGTTTGAGCAAAAGGAGCAAGCGGTGGAACTCGCCGAAAGGCTTCGGCGCCGCGAACATATGCAGAATTTTATAACGATCGCACATTCGGGTTGAGCGTTGCACGGCCTGCAACCACCGCTCCCCCCGAAAAATCATCCCGCCTGTTTTAAATACCGGTCCAGCACGTCGAAAAAATGGCCGACGTCGTCGAGGTTGTTATAGAAGTGCGGCGAAACACGAACGCGCCCGCCCCTGACCGTCAGGGTCACGCCGTTTTCATGCATGAAGCGCCCGAGGTCGTCCGCATTGCCTCGGGGAAGGAAGGAGACAATGCCCGAGCGCTCACCGGGCCGGGTGGAGCTTTTTATCGCCAGGTTTCTTTTTTCCAGCCCGGCGATAATCGCATCACCTAGGGCGAGGATGCGCGCCTCGATCCTGTCCATGCCGATTTCCAGAAACAGGGTAAGTGCCGCGCCGAAAGCGTGGATGCTGAGGGTGTTGAAAGATCCTTCCTCGAACCGTTTCGCACCGGGCCGCAGGGTGAAGTCGTAGGTCAGAAAATCGGCGGCGTGGACGACGCTGTCCCAGCCCACGAGCACCGGGTGGACCTTGTCCAGCACGCGCGAGGAAACGTAGAGTCCGCCCAGACCCTCGACGCTCAGGAGCCATTTATGGCCGTCGGCGGCGAGAAAGTCGATGTGGTCGCGCTCGACGTCCATGGGCAGCGCGCCCAGGCTCTGGATGGCGTCCACCGCGAACAGGATGCCGCGCTCGCGGCAGAATGCGCCGATGCGTCCAAGGTCGTTCCTGAAGCCGCTGTGAAACTCCACCGAGCTTATGGAGATGAGGCGGGTGCGCGAATCGACCCGCGCGGCGATATCCTCGAACAGCACGCGCCCGTCGCGCGCCGCGACGAACCGCGTCTCGACGCCCTTTCCCGCCAGATTGAGCCAGGGGTAGACGTTGGCGGGGAATTCGATGTCGGGGATGACCACGTTGTCGCCCGCTTTCCAGTCGAGGCCGCCGGCGATGAAGGAAAGACCCTCCGACGTGTTCTTGACGAAGGCCACCTCCTCGCTCCTTGCGCCGATGAGGCGGGCGAAGCGTTCACGCACCTGTTCGTTATGCGCCATCCATCCCTCGTAGCCGGCGGTGCCATTTTCGCAGGCGTCATCGGCGAAGGCGCGGATGGCGCCGCGCACCCTCCCGGGCAGTGGCGCGACGCGGGCGTGGTCGAGAAACGTTCCGCTTCGGGTGACGGGAAACTCGTCCCGAATCGTATTCCAGTCCATGTTGTTGTCCTTTTCAGGTTAATCGCGCGGGACGCTCGCCGCGCGGAGGATGGAGCGAAAGCCATACTTGTGGCGAATGCGGTCGATGCCCTGGTACAGACGGTCCCATTTTTCCGGCGACGGGTCGGCGAACAGGCTGGCTTGCAGGCTGGGTGAGCGGGTCAGCGAAGAAAGCGCGATGCCGATCAGCCGAACGCGGGTCCTTCCCTTGAGCAGGCGGTCGAGGAGGCCGAGGGCGGTGGAGATGACGTCGGCATCCCGCGCGGTCGCCTCGTCGAGGGTGTGGGACCGGGTGACGGTCCGGAAATCGGAATAACGCAGCTTGAGGGTGACCGAGCGCGCGTAAAGCCCCTGTGCGCGAAGTTTGGCCGTGGCTTTTTCGCTCAGGTAACTCAGCGTTGCCTTGAGAAACGCGGGATCGATGGAGTCGGTCTCGAAAGTGATTTCGCGGCTGATAGACCGGGCGTCGTCCGCCTGGCCCACCACCGGGCTCTGGCAGATTCCGCGCGCCCGAAGGTGGATTTTATCGCCCCATTGGCCATACACCTCCTGCAGCAGCTCCAGAGGCAACTGGGCGAGATGACCGACGGTGCGGACGCCCAGGCGCCGGAAGCGCTCGCCGCTCTTCGGGCCGATGCCGGGAAGCCGGTCCACCGGCAGCGGAGCAAGGAACCGGCCCTCCATTCCCGGAGCGATCCACAAGAGGCCGCTCGGTTTCGCCATGGCCGAGGCCACTTTGGCGAGCAGCTTGTTGGAGGCGATGCCCGTCGAGGCGTTGATGCCGACCTTCGAGCGGATCTCGTTCAGGATCCTTTCAGCGGTGGGCAGGACGGGGCCGTGAAGCCGGGCGCAGCCGGTTAGGTCGAGATAGGCTTCGTCGAGCGACAGGGGCTCAACCTCGGGGGAATATTTTCCCAGCAGCCGGAAGATACGCCGGGAGAATTCGCTGTACACGCCGTGCGAGCCGCGCAGGAAAATGGCGTCCGGGCAAAGCCGGCGCGCCCGGCCAAGCGGCATCGCCGAATGGACGCCAAAACGACGGGCGGCGTACGAAGCGGCGGCCACCACGCCGCGGCCCGCGGGATCGCCGCCCACGATCACCGGCTTGCCTTTGAGGGACGGGTTGAGCGCTTCTTCCACCGAGACGAAGAATGCGTCCATGTCGACGTGGAGGATCTCGCGTGGGGCGGCCAGGTTTTCCTGTGTCTTAAAGTGCATGCGGCCTCCCGGGCCACCCCGCCGCTCCGCCTGGGGCGGCCATGGATTTTGAGGTCATTTGAATTTTCGCATCACGCCGATCACCACGCCCTGGATGCTGAAGTCGCCGTCCTTGACGATGAGCGGCGCCATGTCGGGGTTCGCCGGCTGCAGGCGCACGTGGCCGTTCTCCCGGTAAAAGCGTTTCAGGGTGGCCCTGTCCCGGTCGAGCAGGGCTACCACGGTTTCGCCGTTCTCGGCGGCGTCTCTTTTCTCGACGATCACGTAGTCGCCATCTTGGATGTGGTCCTCGATCATCGAGTTGCCCTTGACGCGGAGCACGAAAACGTCCCTGCCGCCGCCGTCGGGCAGGATGGAGATCGCTTCGTGGCTTTCCACCGCCTCGATAGGCTTGCCGGCGACGATATAGCCCATGAAGGCATACTCTTTTGAGAGCGCGGACTGAGGTTCCTCGCTCAGTTCGATGGCCCGGCTCAGGTTGTGCTGCTTGCGGATGAGACCCTTGGCCGCCAGGTGCGTGAGGTGCTTGTGCACGGTGGCGGGCGAACGGAGGTGAAAGCGCCGGCCGATCTCCATGATGCTGGGGGCGTAGCCTTTGCTTTGGATGTGGTTTTTCAGAAACTGGTAGATTTCCTGCTGGCGTTTCGTCAGGTACATGGGCGGGTCCTTTCCTTTGACCTCCTTCGGTTCGGTAAGCATAAGCGAAAATAAAACGAAAATCAAGCGGCACCGAACTCCCGGCCGGAAGGCCGGGGAAGACCCTGGAAAATTAAGGGGAATGAAAGGCGTCTGGAGAGAAAGGAACCGGGCCGCCGCGGCTTTTAAGGAACTCGGCGATGGCCATGTTGCCATGAGCGATGGCGACGAGGGAGGGGGCGCGGTTTACCACTGGCCGCCGCGGCTTTTAAGGAACTCGGCGATGGCCATGTTGCCATGAGCGATGGCGACGAGGGAGGGGCTGCTGCCATCGACGCCCTTGGCATTGACGTTGGCGCCATGGTCGAGCAACAGGGCCACGATCTCCGGGTGGTCCCTTTTGCAGGCCTCGTGCAGGGCGGTTTCCCCGTCGTTGTCGGCGGCATTGGGCAGGGCACCCTTGGCGAGCAGCAGGCGGGCGGTGTTCAGGTCGCCGGTTTCGGCGGCCCAGTGCAGGGCCGTGCGCCCCAGCCGGTCGCGGGCCTGGATTTCGGCGTCCTTTTCGATCAGCAGCCGGGTCAGGGGAAGGTTGCCGACGGCGATGGCGGCGTGCAGGGGGGTGCTGCCCCACTGGGAGCGGGTGTTCACCCTGGCGCCGCGCTCGATGAGAAAGACCGCCGCCTGCTCGCTGCCCTGATCCGCCGCCAGGTGCAGTGGCGTGTAGCCATCGTGGTCGCGCTGGCCAAGCCCGGCGCCGCCCTCGATCAGGAGCCTGGCGAGAGCGGGTTGGTTCTCCAGCGCCGCCACGTGCAGTGGCGCGAGGCCCTCATGGTCGGTCAGGTTGACTTGGGCGCCGTGCTCGATGAGAAATTGCGACGCGCCGGTCTGGTGCCTGAATACCGCCGCATACAGCGGTGTGATTCCGCGTGGGTCGCGGGCATCGATATCCGCCCCGTCTTTAAGGAGCTGTTCAAGAAGAGCGACATTGCCTTCGCCCGCGGCCTGGTGCAGGGGCCAGGTTGTTCGCGGGGGGCCTTCCAGGACACCAGTCTCGGCGACGGCGGGGGGCGGGCGAATCAAACCGCACACGAGAAGGACGCTGGCGAGCAACGTCAGTCCCGTGCGGCCGAATTTGGGAGGAAGATAAATCATTCCCCTCAGTTTAACCAAACCGCCCGCCTTAAAAAAACAGAAAAATTCCCGGCCTCGTCTCGAGGGTTTTTCCAGAGGCCCGCAAAACTGTCATGATCCCGTCACGCGCGAGTCGCCCGATTGAACGCAATTTACTTCAAAGAGCCCACGGAATAAAAATATGTTCTTAGGGGCTAATATGTTTTAGTATGTGGAAACTTCCATAACAAACCACAAAGACGCCCAAGGAGGAGAAGATGAACCATTCCATCCAGAAGTGGTCCTATGGCTTAATGATCCTGCTGTTCGCATGTCTCGCTGTGGCCGGTTGCGCGGGCAAGGAGGGAAATTCAACAATGGCCGCCATGGAGCAGCCGATGGAACAAGAGGCGGTGGCCATGAAAACCATCGACCCGCCTGGGCATTGCCCGCAAACCCGCGGCACCGTACCGGCGCCGGAACCCTTTGCCAGCATGATGAACCCGCTGCCCGCGAGCAATGAAAATATTTCCGGAGGCAAACTGCTGTTTCATGAAGATGCGCGGCCCATGCCCTGCGAAACCTGCCATGGGTTCAAGGGCAATGGTTTCGGAGTCATTTTCCAGCAGATGAAACCCTATCCCCGCGATTTTACTTGCTACCAGGTGATGAGCGATCTCTCGGACGGGCAGTTGTTCTGGATCATCCGCAACGGGTCTCATGGAACCCGCATGAAGGGTTTCGCGAAGCTCACCGAGGATCAGGCCTGGCAGCTGGTGCACTATATCCGGAGCTTGTCGAAGTGAGCCTTTGATCCGGCGGTCCCTGGCCTCGGGTGCGCGGGGAGGTCGTCGTCCGCAGTTTGCTTGCCGATGGTTCTTTGGAAAATTCAAGGCTGGCCACTTAACCCGGGCCGTTTCTTTGAGGTTGAAACTTGTTCCAGGTCCTAAAGGAAGCCCTCATCATCACTGCGTTTGTTTTCGTGATGATGCTTCTTATCGAATACCTGAACGTGTTGACCCAGGGGCAGTGGCAGGCCCGCCTGAAAGGTGCTGGGTGGGGCCAGTACGTGCTGGCTTCCTCCTTGGGGGCTCTGCCGGGTTGTCTTGGTCCTTTTGCGGTGGTTTCCCTTTATGCCCACCGCATGGTTTCGTTTGGCGGCGTGGTTGCCGCCATGATCGCCACCAGCGGAGACGAGACCTTCCTCATGCTGGCGGTCATACCCAAGCAAGGGCTCCTCATCATGCTGGTCCTTTTCATTGTTGGCATCGGGGTGGGGTGGCTGGTGGACCGGATGATGGGAAGGAAGCGGTTATTTGAAAACGTCCTTTGCGAGGGTTACGTCTACCACCCGGTCGAGCAATGCGAGGGCCTGCCGGGCTGGGTGGACATCAAGGCGCAGTGGAGCCCCTGCAGTGTGGCCCGTGGCGGCCTGTGCGTTTCGTTGTTATTTCTTATTCTCACATTGGTCACGGGAACGCTGGGTCCGGAAAAGTGGAACTGGATACGGGTGACGTTATTGGCGCTTTGTTTGCTGGCCCTGTTTATCGTCGTCACCGTGCCGGATCACTTTCTCGAAGAGCATTTTTGGCGTCATGTCGTTCTCCGGCATGTGCCTCGAGTATTTTTCTGGACGTTCGGGATAATGATCGCTCTATTTTTTCTGATGGAGAGATATCCCTTGGGAGACGTTCTTGAAGAAAATCAGTGGGGGGTTTTGGCTCTTGCTTCTCTTGTTGGGTTGATCCCAGAGTCGGGCCCTCATTATGTGTTCGTGACCCTGTACGCCCAGGGGTTGATTCCACTTGCTATTTTGCTGGCGAATTCCATCGTCCAGGATGGCCATGGGATGCTTCCTCTCCTGGCGTATTCCCGCAAGGCCTTTTTCGGCATTAAGATCATCAACTTAATAGCCGGGCTTCTTTTGGGGGCCGCCACCCTGGCGCTGGGGTTCTGAAGGAAATCGTGACGGGAGGCCGTCTAAAGGCGGCTCACGCGGGTGCACTGCCCGGGCCGAAGCGGGTTTGTAGTCGTTTTACTACAACCGAATCATGGAATATTGACCCCAAAACGGCCGGTTTCGAGGATGTCCTTACCTTCTTCGGATCGCTATATTGTTTCCAGTATCAGCATCGAACGCGGTGCCCGGAAAGCGAAGGACGAGCAAAAATCCTGAGGATCGCGTAGAGCCACTTTTAGTCACTATGAAGGAAGGGAGACCATCATGCCTAAGGGAAAAATCATGATCGTGGATGATGAAAAAGAAGTACGGGAAGTGATTCGGATTCACCTGGATGTCAACGGCTATAACCTCCTGGAAGCGGAGAATGGCGAGGAGGCGATTAAAATCCTGCGCAGTGAGGACAACATGGTCAACGTCGGCCTCATTTTGTGCGACATTCGCATGCCCAAGGTCAATGGCATTGAGTGCATCGATTTCCTGCGCCAGGAAGCCCCTGGAATTCCCGTGGTGGTGGTCACCGGATATCCGGATACCGAAATGGCGACCAATTTGATGAAAAAAGGCATCAAGGATTATCTGGTCAAGCCAGTGGAAAAGAAAAAGCTCCTGGATACCGTGGAGAAACTCATCGCTGCCGGTAAGGATATCAGTCTGTAATAATTGGCATCGATTGGCCTGGGCGGGCCTGGCAAGAGGCCGCTAGGCCCAGGCGCCGGAAGGGCATTGCCAGCGAATGAAGAACGGGCCGGCCGCGGGCATCCCGGGGTCAGGCGGGGGAACGGTATGGATCAGGGGTCAGGGGTTGACCACGAAAAAGAAATTCGCCAGCGCACCGAGGAATACCGGGTCCTTCATGAAGTGGCCAAGGTGATCAACTCCGGGGATGGCCTCGACGCAATGCTCCAGAAGGCCTTGAAGGTCATCGTCGGGTTTGGCGAACTCAAGGTCGAGTACAAGGCGGGGATCTTTCTGGCGGATGTGGAAAATCGCGAACTCAACCTGTTTTCCTGGATCGGCGAATTTTCCGGGGAGTTCCTGGAAAAGGAGAAAACCATTCCTTACGGCAACTGCCTCTGCGGCCGTGTGGCGGAATCTGGGGAGATGATCATCAGCGAAAGCTGCTTCACGGATTCACGGCATGAAAACACCTTCAAGGACATGACCGCCCATGGGCATTACATCGTCCCGCTTAAAAGCGGAAATGCCTTGATCGGGGTCTTGTTTCTTTATACCGACGAGAACCCTCCCTGGTACAGCCGCAGCCAGGACATCCTGCTTTCGATCGGCGGGCTGCTCGCGGGGGCCATCGTCGAAAAAAAGAGAGAGGAGGAAATTCGAAGGTCCAACCAGGAACTCAAGGAACTTAACGAGCTCAAGAACAAGTTCCTCGGCATCGCCTCGCATGACCTGAGAAACCCGCTGTATCTCATCCTTTCGTACAGCGAGATTTTGAAGGAGGGATCCGTTGGGCCGGTGAACGAAAAGCAGGCCGGGCTGCTGGAGAAAATTCACAACTCCAGCAAATATATGGAGGCGCTGCTGGAAAACCTGCTCGATATCTCCAAGATCGAAAGTGGAAAGATCGAGCTGGATAAGAAAGTTCAGGATTTCAATGCGGTCGCCGGGACACAGGTGGATCTGAACCAGCTTCTGGCGGAAAAGAAAAATATCCATATCGAGTTCAAGGCGGGAAAGATTCCCCCTGTTTCTTTTGATGGCAATTCAATCATCCAGGTGATCGGAAATTTTTTGGGGAACGCCATCAAATTCTCTCCCGCGAACACGACGGTCCGGATATCCACTGGCCTCGATGGCGGCAATATCAGGTTTTCCGTCCAGGACGAAGGGCCGGGCATTCCTGAAAAGGAGCAGAAATTATTGTTTGAGGAATTTCAGACGTTGAGCGCTAAACCCACCGGGGGGGGAAAAATCCACCGGCCTGGGATTGGCCATCGCAAAGAAAATTATTCACCTGCATGGAGGGAAGGTGGGAGTGGAGAGCAAGCCCGGACAGGGCTCGACGTTCTATTTCCTGCTGCCTGTGCAATAACCCAACCCTAAATCCGGGAGGTGCGTCATGCGAGCTAATATGGGAGCGGGTCTTGTGGGATTACTGCTGTGGTTTGGAGTTCTCTCGTTCTCCACCGCGTTTGCGTTTCAGGCGGTGACGATTGAAAAACCCGCCAATGGTTCCAGGGTATCCAGTCCGGTTACCGTGTGTATGGTCACCTGGGGCGTGGAAGTGGAACCGGCGAAGCAAGGAGTGAACGAGGGAAAGGGGCATCATCATATTCTGGTGGATGTCGACCTTCCGGATTTAAGCAAGCCTGTTCCCAAGGATGCGAACCACATTCACATGGGGGATGGCTCGAAGTGCAAAACCCTCGAACTGTCGCCGGGCAAGCACACCATCCGGACCCTGTTCGCGAGGGGAAACCACATGCCCTATGATCCGCCACTCACGGATATGGTGGTCGTCGAAGTCAAGTGAGCGTTTGTTGAACATTTCATTTTAGGCGGCCGGTGAACGACCGCCTGCGTATTTCCTTCTGTGATTCACGAGTGCTTCATTACGACGGCCCCGTCGAATTTACAGAATTGGGACCTCATCGATATCTATTCAAGGTGCCTTGCGATGAAAGTTTTTCAGAAAAATAACCGAAAGCGATACAGCTGGCGAGTGCCCGCCCTGGCGTTACTTGTTTTTGCGCTAGGGCCTGGGGGAGATGCCCTGGCGGAAGAGCCGGGTTATGGCATAAGGGAAACAGAAGTCATATCCGGAAGCGGTTTGACGCCGGTTCAGCATCGAGGCCCTCCCGAAGGCCGAGGCCCAAGGCATGGCCGGGGCGGTGGGCATTGCCCGGAAATGGATAAACGTGGGGGCTGCCGGGGCGGCATGGGGCACCAGGGTGGCATGGGGATGCATCATGGTGGCGGCCAGGCCGGATCGGCCCTATGCCCGCAGCCCAGGCAAACGGTGCAGGCGCCGGATGAATTTTATAATCTCGTTAACCCGCTGGGAAATACCGCCGACAATATAGAAAAGGGCCGGCTGCTGTTCTCGCTGGACGTGCAACCCACTTGCGTGATGTGCCACGGTGCTCAGGGAGACGGAACGGGCGGGTTCGGCGCCGATATGAGCCCGAAGCCCAGGAATTTCACTTGCGCCGAAACCATGAGTCCCATTCCGGACGGGCAGCTTTTCTGGGTCATTCGGAATGGTTCTCCAGACACTGGCATGCCGCCGTTTCAGGATTTGAGGGACGAGCAGATCTGGCAATTGATTCTCTACATTCGCAGCCTCGGCGGCCAGTGATGCCGGTACGGGGCAACCGGTTGAAATAATGATATTACAAGGAGGGGACGAGATGGATTTTACGATGGACCGACCGCATCGCCTGCTCGCGTCGCTGTTGCTAGGCATTTTCCTGTTGCCCGCGCCGCTGTTTGCCGCCGAGGCGGGCCTTGGCGAACGCCTGGTCAAGGAACAATGCGTGACCTGCCATAAATTCGAAGGCGAGCCGGAGTCCAAATTCAACCTGAAGGGTCCCGACCTCATGTGGGGCGGAAATAAATACCAGCGGCCCTGGTTGATTCGCTGGCTCACGGGAAAGGAAGAAAACCTCTATCCCAACGGTTACCGCTGGGACAAGGGCACGGGCCCCCAACCGCACGTGGTGTTGTCACAAGAAGGCGCCGAGTCGGTGGCGGACTACTTTGAAAAAAACCTTCTCGATCCCCGGATCAAAAAGAGCTTCGTCGATCTGTCCACCTTGACCGAGATGGAGGCCGCCTTCGGCGCCGAGATTTACAAAAAGTTTTCCTGCCTGGGATGTCATCAGATCAAGGAAGACGGTCAAAAAATCGGCGGCCCCATCAGCGTCACCCTTTATGACGCGGGAAATCGTTACAACCTGGACTGGTGGTCGCGGTTCGCTGAAAACCCGCAGGATTTCACCCCGCACAGCGGCGAATACCTGGCCGACCTCAGCATGCTGGGGGCCCGCTACATCATTGGCTACCTGATGATCCTGGGCGTCGAGGACTTCAAGTATTTTGAACCCTGGAAAACAGATCACTTCAAAAAGGCCGACTCTAAACGAGGCGCCACCGTTTACAAGGAATACTGCACGCAGTGCCACGGCGCGAAGGGGGAAGGTGACGGGCCCGGCGCGGCGGGGCTTGAGCCGAAACCCGCGGTGCACGCCAAGATGGCGCTCAGCCAATTTCCCGAGGACTATCTTTACAACGTCATTTACTACGGCGGAAAAAGCGTCGGCAAGTCGCCCAACATGCCCGACTGGGGCCTGACCATTCCGCCTCAGGGCATCGCGGACCTGATCGCTTATTTAAGGGAAACCTTCAAGGGGGACGCGGGGGCCGAAGCGGCTCCAACAGCCACCGCCAAAGCGCAAACCGGGGATTGCCCGCAACCGAGGAAAACCAAAAAGGTTTCTTCGATCCTGTTCAACAAAAAGAATCCACTGAAGCCCACGCCCCCGAATCTGGAAGCGGGCAAGAAGCTGTTCCATAAAACAGCGAAACCCATGGCTTGTGAATTGTGCCACGGTAAAAAGGGCGATGGCCGTGGGCCGGGCGGTGCCGGAGTGACCCCCAAGCCGAGAAACTTTACCTGCCAGGAAACCATGAATGGTGTTCCGGATGGGCAACTGTACGGCATCATCAAAAAGGGTTCTCCGGGCACGGCGATGCCGGCGTTCATGAATCTCAAGGATAAAGAGATCTGGCAGCTGGTTCTTTACCTTCGCGAGTTTGCCAAATAACACGGACGGGGTCCGGGTTCTCCCTCAAGGGGAAGCCCCGGGCCCATTGGATAACGGAGGTAGCCATGAGACTGAAGACGTTTGGTAAAGGCTTTGGGATTGCGGCCATCGCGGTTTTAATATGTTGTGGCGGGGGAACTCTCACGGCTGCGGCCTCGAAGCAGTGTCCGCAGCCTCGGTTCACCGAAAAAGCGCCGGATGATATCTACAATGTGCAAAAATCCCTTAGAAGCGACTGAAGAGAACCTCAAAAAGGGCAAGATGCTGTATCTGGTCAAGGCGAAGCCCCTGCCTTGCAAGCATTGCCATGGCCTTAGCGGCGACGGTATGGGACCCATGGCCCGGGGGTTCGACCCGCCTCCCAGGGACTTCACCTGCGCAAAAACTATCAAGGGAGTTCCCGATGGGCAGTTATTTTGGATTATCCAGAACGGTTCTCCTGGAACGGGCATGCTGGCCTTTAACGGCCTGAACGACGAGCAAATCTGGCAGGTGATACTCTACATTCGGCAACTGGCGAAGTGACGAGGCGAGAGCACATGACAGGAAAAAAGATCGTGATCGTGGGTGGGGTCGCAGGTGGGGCAATCGCCGCGGCCTGCGCGCGCCGGCTGTCTGAGGATGCAGAGATCATCATTCTCGAACGGGGTGCTTTTGTCTCGTTTGCCAGCTGCGGTCTCCCCTACAGTCTCGGCGGTGAGGTCGAAAATCAGGACGACCTGCGGGTGCAAACTCCCGCGAGCCTTCGCGAGCGCTACAACCTCGAAGTGGCGGAGCAACTCCATCATCGCGGGCTGAAGGTCGTGCTGGTCGAGGCCGCGAGGCAGGTGATGACCTCCTTCGATCCGGAGATGGCCGTCTGGCTTGAGCGGGAAATGAAGGCCAAGGGCCTCGGCCTGCACCTGGGCGAGCCCGTCGTCGGTTTCGAAACGCCGCAAAGGGGCGAAGACGCCCTGGCGTCTACGGTGGTGCTCCAGTCTGGCGCCCGCCTTCCGGCGGATCTCGTTATCCTCGGGCTAGGTGTGCGCCCGGAAACCGGACTGGCCCGAGCCGCCGGCTTGAAGATCGGCGACTTGGGCGGCATCCGGGTCGATGACGAACTCAGGACCAGCGATATCCATATTTGGGCGATTGGCGATTGCATCGAAGTGACCGACGCGGTGACGGGCGATCCCGCCCTTCTCCCCCTCGCCGGGCTCGCCAACCGGCAGGGCAGAATCGCAGCGTACAATATTTTTGGTGCGGGCAAAAAATGCCCCGGCTCCCTGGGAACGGCCATCGTGCGCATGTTCGAGCTGACCGCCGCCCGCACCGGCGCGAGCGAAAAAACGCTTCGCCAGGCGGGCCGGCCCTGCGAGGCCGTCCATCTGCATCCTTTCTCTCACGCGGATTACTACCCCGGAGCGGAGCGGCTGGCGCTCAAAGTGATCTTTGACCCGGGGACCGGCAGGCTTTTAGGGGCTCAGGCAGTGGGCAAAAAGGGGGTGGACAAACGCATCGACATTCTGGCCACGGCGCTTAAAGCGGGCATGACGGTTTCCGACCTGGTGAACCTGGAACTGGCCTACGCGCCGCCGTTTAGCTCCGCCAAGGACCCGGTGAACCTTGCGGGCATGGTGGCCGAGCACGTTTTGAGCGGGGAGATCGCCCAGGCCCATTGGCACCACATCGCCGACCTGGATGATCAAAAAACGGTTCTTCTCGACGTCAGAAGCCTGAAGGAGCGTGAAAGAGGATTCATCCCGGGTTCGATTCATATTCCGCTAGGCGAGCTTCGCCAGCGGGAGGGCGAACTCTCGAAGGATCGGGAAATCATTTGTCATTGCCAGACCGGACAACGCTCCTATATGGCGTGCCGGTCCCTCAGCCACCTGGGTTTTCGGGTCAGAAACCTCATGGGTTCTTATCGAACCTGGCAAGTGGTCAAGGAGAATGTCGTGAAATAAGTTAGAACCTCCGGGTCGGTTCATTAAACCCCTGAACCCTGGAGGCTCGGTTCGGATTGATAATCAGGGGGAATGTAAAATAATGCCACTCATGATAAGGGAGGTAGTTATGAAATTTTCAATCAAGTCTGCTCTTATTACAAGCGCGGGCGCCCTGCTCGCATTCTCGCTGGCGGCGGCTCCGGCTCTCGCCGCCGGCCCGGCGGGCGGTTACGACATCCACGTGCAGGCGCCGCACATGATGCACGATGGAACGGTGGGCGGACCGTTTCATCATTATTGCAAGGGCATCAACGACCAGATTCTGCAATGCCTGTTGTTCGAATCCACCGACCCGAAAGCGCCCTTGGTAGCCATCGAATATTTCGTGTCGAAGGATCTATCGCGCAAGCTGCCGCGAATCCAGTGGCACCGGTTTTTCCACGATCATAAAATAGAGATCGCCACCGGCCGCGTGCAGGTGCTCGACGTGCCCGCCGATCAGGCCAAAGCAATCGCCGATGCGGCGGCCAAGACCGACGGCGTGATCTATCATCTCTGGCAGGAGGGCCAGGAATTCCCCGACGGAACCGTGACGTTCCCGCAGTCTCTGGGCCATTCCTTCCCGCAGCACAATGGTGAATAATCCTGAAGGAGGGCCTTCCAAGGCCCTCCTTTTTCCTTCACGAGGGAGACCATGCGAAACGTCTTAAAAGCGGGATGCCTGTTCGGGCTTTCGGCCTTCCTGTGGCTGAACCCGGCGGCGATCGAGGCGGTGGACCCGGAAGTGCTGATTCCCCGCGTGCCCGAAGATCAGATGGCGGAAGCCAGAAGCTGGAAGAACCCGTATCCCGCGACGCCGGAAAATATTGAAAAGGGCGAAGCCATTTTTTTCGGCAAGGGGTTTTGCGTCACCTGCCACGGCAAGGACGGCAAGGGGCTTAACATCGAAGGCCTGCGTGGCAAGCTGCCGAGAAATTTCACCGATGGCGAGTGGCAGGCGGCGCGCGCTGACGGCGAGCTTCTGTGGATTCTGAAAAACGGTTCCAAGGGCACCGCCATGGCGCCGTTCATCCCTCTCGTCCTGACCGAAGACGAAGCCTGGCACGTGCTGCTCTACGTGCGCTCGCTGGGGAAAAAATAACCTTCGGGCGGAAAGAACGATTTCTATTTTTCCGCTCCCGGGGAAGGCGGGCTGAGGGATGTGGTCGATCGACCACCCCGTCGCGGGAGCGGGCTGATCGTATCGCCACCGGCATGGCCGCAGCCAGGGTCAGCGGAGGCCCCGGCAATGGGTCTGTACGCAGGTGATGGTGTCGAACATATCCTTGCGCTGGCAGCTCCGCTCGCAGGCGCGGAACTTTCTTTTCCGCTCCACATTGCGCTGGAACTCCTTCTTGCGCTGCATTCTGCTCGCGGGGTCGTTCTTGTGGTACTGCATGGGATCGGGCGTGCCGAAGACGCCCTTGATGGGTTTGTTCTTGTCGATGGCGTCCATCGGGATGTTGCCGGGATGATCGGTGTAGTGCACCTTGCCATTTTTATCGACCCACTGATACATTGCCGCTTCGACCGAATGGGCGCTCAACGTCAAAAGAGCCGCGATCAGAAGACAGGGCGTTAAGAATTTCAGGAGGTTATTCATGATTTGTCCTTATTAGATAATTCGTTGCCGCCGGGTTCCGGGTATTTTCGCCGGGGGGAATAAGATATTTCTCCTTCCGATATTAGCACGAGTTTTTCACAAGCTTATGGATTTCGGGTCACGGCTGCGTCAAGGCCTCGGCGAGGCGAAACAGCCAAGAGGGTCCCATCGGGCACGCCGGGCAAGAATATCGCGCTGCTCTCCTGGCAGAGAGGAGCATTTAACGCCCATGGGGAGTAAAACCCGCCTTCCATGTTTCCCCGTGTGGTTCTCTTCCTTTTATGATTCCTTATCATCCACTTATTTTTCTCGCCAACATATTAAATATTATGGTAGAGTGTATTCTTTTTTGCAAATAAACAATAAATTTGTATACTATTATTTTTGACCGCAACCTCCCCCCCCCAGCGCACGAAAAAACCGGAGCTATTAATGAAACACATTGAAAATCAGGCAAATATCCAGTCCATTCGGAAGATTTCCAGTCTTTTCAGCACCGCCGCCATGGAGGTGGACGAGCTGCTCAGCATGGTGATCGAGGCGGCCCGGGATATCTGCGGAGCGAAGAACGCGTCCCTTCTCATGATCCAGAACGATAAGACCAAAAAGCTGCAGTTCTACCAGGCGACGGGTAAGAACATGGGCCAGCTCAAGGATATAGAAATTCCCCCGGGGGTGGGCATCGCCGGCACCGTGTCGAAAACCGGAGAACCGATCATTTCCAACGACGCGCAGAACGATCCGCGCTGGTACAAGAAGTCCGGCGAAACCGTGGATCGCATGATCCAGAACATCGCCTGTTTTCCCCTGATCGTCGAGGACAAGGTGATCGGCGTCGTGCAGTTTCAGGACCGGCCCGACGGTTTTGGCGAGGAAGAGGTGGACCTGTTGCAGCGGTTTGCCGACCTGTTGTCTAAATTCTTCAAGGCCACCCGCAGCCGCGCCGCTCTCGGCGAGGAGGTATTGCGCCTGAAGCAAACCTACATGCAGCAGCGCTACACCATCGTCGGCGAGAGCGAGGCGATCCAGAAGTGCATCGTGCTTGCGGAAAAGCTGGCCGACTCGAAGGCCGCTGTTCTCCTCAACGGCGAGAGCGGCACCGGCAAGGAACTGTTCGCGCACCTGGTCCACAACCGCGGCGTGCGCCAGAACAAACCGTTCATCTCGGTGAGTTGCGGCGCGCTGCCCGCCTCCATTCTGGAGCGAGAGCTGTTTGGACACGAGAAGGGCGCGTTCACAGGGGCCGATACGATGAAGATCGGCTTGTTCGAGGCGGCCGACAAGGGGACGCTGTTTCTCGATGAAATTGGCGAGATGCCGATGGACATGCAGGTGAAACTGCTGCGGGTGATCCAGGAAGAATCGTTCACCCGCCTGGGCGGTACGGAAACCATCCGCGTGGATGTGCGCCTCATCACCGCGACTAACCGCGACCTAGACCAGATGGTGCGCGACGGGACCTTCCGGCAAGACTTGTATTACCGCATCAACGTCATCAGCATCAAACTGCCTCCGCTTCGCGAGCGGCGCGAGGATATTCCCGACCTGGTGCGGTTTTTCATCAGAAAGCACGCCACCGAGGGACAGCCACCGAAGAAGATCAGCAAATCCCTGCTCGCGCACCTGATGAATTATTCCTGGCCGGGCAACATCCGGGAGCTGGAAAACACGGTGGAGCGCGCCATCGTCCTCACCGATGGCGACGAGCTGACGCCCGACGCTTTTCCGCTGGAATCCACCCAGGCCCCCATCGACGTGGATGTGGGCGCTTCGCTCAAGGAGGCGAACGATTCGTTCCGCCGCACCTTCATCACCAACACCCTCAAATCGACCAACGGCAACCGCACCAAGGCGGCGAAGATTCTGAGCGTGCAGCGTTCGTATCTCTCCCGCCTGATCAAGGAGCTGGAGATCGACTGAGCCGGCTTGCACCCAGCGGGAGGATTAATCCTCCCCGATCTCTCGCTAAATTTGGTAAGATGCCCTCCACCCAATGGCGCGCGCTTTCCGCCCGCGTTTCGTCGCAACCGTTATCACTGAATAAAGAGAAGATCATGGCTCTCATCGACGGTAAAAAAGTCTCCCTCGAAATTCGCGACCATTTGGCGGAGGAAGTCGCCGAGGTCAAACGTAAAACCGGCGCCGTTCCCGGCCTCGCCGTGGTTCTCGTGGGCGACGACCCGGCCTCGGCGGTTTATGTGCGCAACAAGAACAAAACCTGCCAGTCCCTCGGCTTCGCTTCGTTCGAGCACGTGCTTCCTGCCGAAACTCCCGAGGCGGATCTCCTCGCTTTGGTGGAATCGCTCAACGTCGACGAAAAGGTTCACGGTATTCTTGTGCAGCTGCCCCTGCCCGGGCAGATCGATTCGGAAAAGGTGCTAAGAGCCATCCTGCCGGAAAAGGACGTCGACGGGTTTCACCCGGTCAACATGGGTCAGCTGGTGGTGGGCCGCTCGCTGCTGGTTCCCTGCACGCCGCTGGGCATCATCACTCTGCTCGACCGTTACGGAATCGACATCGAGGGAAAGCACGCGGTGGTGCTCGGACGCAGCAATATTGTCGGCAAACCGGTGTCCCTTCTATTGCTGGGGAGGAACGCCACGGTGACCATCTGCCATTCGCGCACCCGCGAGCTGGCGGCGGTCACCCGCCAGGCGGACATCCTGGTCGCCGCCGTCGGCCGGGCCCGCTTCGTCACCGCCGACATGGTCAAGGACGGCGCGGTGGTGATTGACGTCGGCATCAACCGGGTGGACGGCAAGCTGGTGGGTGATGTAGACTTTCAGGGTGTCGAGGGCAAGGCCTCCTTCATCACCCCGGTGCCTGGAGGCGTCGGGCCCATGACCATCGCCATGCTCATGGAAAATACCATGAAAGCGTTTCGTGCCCGCCACGGGCTTTTCGCCTGAGCGAAGGCCTTCCCCGACCCTTCGCACCAAAGAGGGTGCCCGATGAACATCAACGCCGAATTATTCCCCACGGACGAGCCCGAAGCAGCCGGCCCGCGCGTTTATTCCGTCCGGGAACTCACCGGCGACGTGCGCGCCATCCTGGAAGCCGCCTTCGACGCCATCTGGGTAGACGGGGAGATCTCCAATCTGCGCCAGGCGCAGTCGGGCCATTGCTATTTCGTCCTCAAGGACGACAAAGCGCAGATCCGCTGCGTGATGTTCCGAAACGCCCGCGCCGGGATGAAGTATCGGCTGAAGGACGGCGACCGGGTGCTGGTGAGCGGCCGCGTGACGGTGTACGAAGCGCGCGGCGAGTATCAGATCATTGTCGATGCCGTCGAACCCAAGGGGCTGGGGGCTCTGCAGCGCGCCTTCGAGGAGCTTAAGGCCAAGCTCAAGGCCGAGGGCTTGTTCGACGAGGCTAAAAAGAAGGAGATCCCCGCCTTTCCCTGCAAGGTCGGCGTGGTCACCTCGGCCACGGGAGCGGCGGTGCGCGATATATTGCAGATCATCCGGCGGCGCAACCCGGCGGTGTCGGTGCTGCTTCATCCTGTCAAGGTGCAGGGCGAGGGCGCGGCGGGGGAGATCGCCGCCGCTATCGCCGAGATGAACCGGCGAAAGGATATCGATGTGCTCATCGTGGGCCGAGGAGGCGGATCGATCGAGGACTTGTGGGCCTTCAACGAGGAAGTGGTGGCGCGGGCCATTCACGCGTCGAAAATTCCGCTGGTATCGGCGGTAGGGCACGAGATCGATTTCACCATCGCCGATTTTGCCGCCGACCTGCGTGCGCCGACGCCCTCGGCGGCAGCCGAACTCGTGGTTCCGGTTTTCGCCGAAACGGTGCGCAATATTCGCGCGCTCAGCGAAACGCTGGTGGCCTCCATGCAGCGACGTGTCGAGGGATACCGGGGCTTACTGAAGCTGTGCATCGAGCGGCGTTTTTTTCGCGAGCCCCTCGAAATCCTTGAGCCGGGCAAGCAGCGACTGGATGATCTCAACCTGCGGCTGGCGCGCGGGCTCGATCAATGGGTGGCGAGAAATCGCCAGCGTTTGGAAAGCCGGGTGCGCCAGCTGCTGTTCGCGTCGCCGTCGAAGAGCCTGCTGAAGCTGGAGGACAAGCGCATGTCGCTTCACCATCAGCTGGTGCATCAGGCCGGAGGCCGGCTGGCGCTGACTCGCGGGCGTTTCGAAGGGGTGCTGAAAAACCTGCATGCGGTGAGCCCCTTGGCGGTGCTTGAGCGCGGCTACAGCATCACCACGCGTGAGGGCCGCGCCCTCCGATCGAGCGGCGAAGTGAAACCGGGGGAGACGGTGGAGGTTCGTCTGGGCAAGGGTGGGCTCGAATGCACTGTGGACAAGACGCGGTCCTGAGGCACTGTATTTTTAACGAAGCGAGGCAGATCATGTCGGAAATAAAATTTGAAAAAGCGATGAGCCGGCTGGAGGAGATCGTCGAGGAGCTGGAAAAAGGCGACCTCGATATCGACAAGTCCCTGCAGATTTTTGAAGAGGGCATCAAGATGTCGCGCATTTGCTCGAAAAAGCTCGCCGAAGCCGAAGCGAAAATCGAAAAACTCACCAAGGATAAGAAAGGCGAGCTCATCAGCGAGCTCTTCCCTGTGGGTGAGGACGATGCCGAGCAATAAGCTGCGCCTCGATCGGGCCCTGGTAAAAAAAAACTCGTGGATTCGCGCGAGCAGGCGCGCGCGCTGATTCTCGCCGGCCAGGTGCGCGTCGCCGGCCAACCGGCCGATAAGCCCGGCCGCCTGGTGGGGCCGGAGCAAACGATCGAGGTGCTCGGTGAGCCGCCCCCCTTCGTCGGAAGGGGCGGCCTCAAACTCGCCCGTGCGCTCCTGGCCTTCGACATTGATGTGAACGGCAAGACCGCCGTCGACGTTGGCGCCTCCACCGGTGGCTTCACCGACTGCCTGCTGCAAAACGGCGCGAAAAAAGTGTTCGCGGTGGACGTCGGCTATGGCCAGCTCGACTGGAAACTGCAAAGCGATCCCCGCGTCACATGTCTGGACCGGAAAAACGCCCGCTACCTCACTCCGGCGGACCTCGGCGAAACCGTGGACCTCGCGGTGATCGACGTCTCCTTCATCTCTCTCAAGCTCATCCTGCCCGCGGTGATCCCCCTGTTGAAACCCGGGGGAGGTATCGTCGCTCTGGTGAAACCGCAGTTCGAGGTCGGCAAGCAAGAGGTCGAGCACAAGGGTATCATCAAGGACCTGGAAAAACACTGGAAGGTTCTGCTGGATCTGAGGGCGTTCATTGCCGGAACGGGATGGGTGCTTTGCCAGGCGGCCTGTTCGCCGATCACCGGGCAGAAGGGCAACCGCGAGTATTTAATTCACCTAGTGGAAGGTGGGGCCGGCGCGGCGGTGAGCGATGAGACGCTATCCAGCCTGGTGGGCGTTCCAGATTAAGAGGGCCTTAAGCGGGGAAGGGGGAGCGTTAGTGTTGGTTGTTTTCGTTCAGGAGAACCACCGCGTAGGCGGCGGTGCCTTCCTCGCGCCCGGCGAAGCCAAGCTGTTCGGTGGTGGTGGCCTTGATGTTGATCTGGCCCGCGGTGATACCGAGGGCGGCGGCGATGTTCATTTGCATCGCAGGCAGGTGCGGGGCGAGTTTCGGCTTTTCGGCGACGATGATGGTGTCGGCATTGGTGATGGCGTAGCCGCGGCTGGCGGATATCTTTCCCACCTCTTTCAGGATCAGCAGGCTGGAGACGTCCTTCCATTTCGAGTCGGTGTCGGGGAAGTGGGCGCCGATGTCGCGCGCGCCGCAGGCGCCAAGGATGGCGTCGGCCAGGGAATGCACGAGTACGTCCGCATCAGAGTGCCCGTCCAGGCCCTTGTCATGGGGAATCTCGACGCCGCCCAGAATGAGCTTGCGTCCGGCTTTTAAGCGGTGAACATCGTAACCGTTGCCGATTCTAAACATGGCGTGTGCCGTAGGGACGGGGGCTCATCGGTTCCCGGGGTCGGCGCTTCAATGCGCCACCGCGATTTTTTTTCGGGCTTCTTCCCGAGCCCAGCGATCGGCAGCGAGGACATCCTCCAGCTCGTTCACCATGCGGCCCGAATGGTTTTGCATGACCGTCTGGATGATATCGGCGATGTCCTTGAAGGCGATTTCCTCTTGCAGGAATGCGCGCACGGCCACCTCGTTGGCGGCGTTGAGCACGGCGGGCATGGTTTGCCCCATTTCCATGGCCTCGAAGGCGAGCCGCAGACAGGGGAAACGTTCAAGGTCCGGCTCTTCAAACGTCAGCTGGCCCACCGAGCCCAGGTTCAGCGAGGGCAGATCGGCCTCCAGCCGGTCGGGATACGACAGGGCGTAGGCAATGGGCACCCGCATGTCGGGAATGCCGAGCTGCGCCATGATGGAGGTATCGACGAACTCGATCATCGAGTGGATGATGCTTTGCGGGTGGATGAGGACTTCGACATCAATCCCGGGGCCGAACAGCCACTTGGCCTCGATGTATTCGAGACCCTTGTTCATCATGGTGGCGGAGTCGATGGTGATTTTGTGCCCCATCTCCCAGTTGGGGTGATTGAGAGCCTCCTTCACCGTGACCGTCTCCATCCGCTCCTTGGAGAAGGTGCGGAACGGCCCGCCGGATGCGGTGAGGATGATTTTCTTGATGCGCCCGCGCGGCTCTCCGTTCAGCGCCTGGAATATGGCGCTGTGTTCGCTGTCGATGGGAATGAGAGCGGCGCGGTTTGCCGCTTCCCGGAGCACCAGTTCCCCGGCCACCACCAGCGTTTCCTTGTTGGCCAGAGCCACGTCGATGCCCGCTCGAATCGCCGCCAGCGTGGGCACCAGGCCGGCGCTGCCGACAATGCCCGATACGACTATATTGGTTCCCGGGCAGGTGGCGGCTTCCACGGTGCCGTCTTCGCCTGAGACCACCCGGACATCCTGATCGGCGAGGAGGGAGCGCAACCGGGCCTCTTTGCGGGTGTCGAAGATCGAGACGGTTTCGGGGTGGAATCGCTTGACCTGCTCCGCGAAAAGCTCGACATTGCTACCGGCCGCCATTGAGCAAACCTGGAATTTATCCGGGTTCCGGGCTACGACATCGAGCGTGCTGACGCCGATGGACCCCGTCGATCCCAGGAGGGCGATCCTTTTCATTCACCGGTACCTTTCAATTCAAAAACGCCCCTCAAGGAATGCGAGCGCGGTCGCTCGCGGGGAATTATTTCGCCGGTTGGAGGGTTACAAAAAGATTCGGTAGTAGATATAGAATGCCGGCCCGGCAAAAAGCAGGCTGTCGATGCGGTCCAGAACCCCCCCATGTCCGGGAATCAGCGATCCGGAATCCTTGACGCCGGTGCTTCGCTTGATGAGTGATTCGACGAGATCCCCGAATTGCCCGATCATACCGCAAATGCCCGCAACAATCAAACAATGCCCAACGGGAAGGGTCTCAAGAAACCCGTAGTGCGCCACCAGGCCGGCAAGCAGGCTGCCGGAGAGACCGAAAGCGGCGCCCTCCAGGGTCTTGTTGGGGCTTACCGCCGGGGCGAGGGGGCGTCGGCCAAAGGCGCGGCCGCCGTAATAGGCGGCGGTGTCGCCAAACCACACGATCATGAACAACAGCACGATGAAATGGTTGCCGCCCTCCAGCGCGCGGATCAGGATGAAATAACCGGAAAGCCCCGCTACATAAAGCACCCCCAGCAGGCTCGCGGCCATGTTCTTGACAGCGGCTTCGACGTTCCTGTCGCCAAGAAACCAGGCCAGGGGCATGAGCGCGCCGGCTGCCACGCCCCACTCGGGGATAAAGTTTGACGGGAAATAAAAGCAAAAGAGCAGGGCGGCCGCGAGGGGGTAACCAGCAAGAGGAAACCCCGGCGTGCCAGCGCGGGAGATCATCGAGAAAAATTCCCGGCAGCCGACCATCACCGCCAGAAACACCAGGGCGAAAAACAGCCAGGGCGATCCGTAAACAACGATTCCCAGGACGATGGGAATGGCAACGATTCCGCTCAGCACGCGTGCCAATCGACGGTCTCCTCAAGTGATGCGTTTTAAGGAACGGGCCCTCGCGAAAAATACGTGCCGCGGTCGGAGGCAACCGCAGAGCGGGGCAGAAAGCCCGGCATTCTTCCTCAGGCTTTTACGATCTGCTCCTGGGTCATTCCGAACCGGCGCTCCCGCTTTTGAAAATCGATAAGGGCTCTCAAAAGGTCGTCCTCCGTGAAGTCGGGCCATAGCACGGGGGTGTAGTGCAGTTCCGTGTAGGCGATCTGGTACAGGAGGAAATTGCTCAGGCGGTGCTCTCCACTGGTGCGGATCAGCAGGTCGGGATCGGGCAGCGGATGGGTGGACAGAAAAGTTTCGAAGAGGTGGGCATCGATGTCCTCCGGGCGAATCAGGCCGGACTGAACTTTTCGGGAGATCTTCCGGACCGCGTCAACGATTTCCTGGCGGCCGCCGTAACTTAGTGCCAGGGTGAGCACGAGGCCGGTGTTGTCCCGTGTCTCGGCCTCCACGTGGCGAACGAGCTTTTCGATCTCCTCCGGCAATTCCCCGATGCGCCCGATGGTGTTAAGGCGGATGTTCTCCTTCTTCATGCGCTCGAGCTCCTTTCTCAGGTAATGATCGAGGATTTTCATGAGGGCATGAATTTCGGGGGAAGGACGGTTCCAGTTTTCGTCGGAAAAGGAATACAGGGTGAGGGCTTCTATGTTAAGTTGGCGGCACAGGGTGACGATGCGGTCCACGGTTTTGACGCCGGCCCGGTGGCCCTCCACTCGGGGACGGAAATTCTTTCGGGCCCAGCGGCCGTTGCCATCCATGATGATGGCGATATGGCGGGGCAGCCGGTTGGGGTTGACCTGGGCCTTTAACGCTGCGTCCATCGGAAACGTCTCTCCTCGACAAAAGCGTGAGAGGGGTTTAATTGCAGGTGGGGGCGGACAGCCGCCCGAATGTTTTTTATTATAAGGGAACCCTCATGTTTCCAGGACATCTTTTTCCTTGGTGTGTGAGAGTTCGTCCACCTCTTTGATGTGCTGGTCGGTGATTTTCTGCATTTCATCCTGAACTTTGCGGCTCTCGTCCTCCGAGATCTCGTGGTTTTTTTCCGCGGCCTTGACCTTGTCGTTGAAATCTCGGCGGATATTTCTCATCGCCACCTTGCATTCCTCGGCCCGTTTCTTGACCAGCTTGACCAGTTGTTCGCGCCGCTCGCGCGTGAGCGGCGGAATGCCCAAGCGAATCAGCTTGCCGTCGTTGTTGGGCGTGAGTCCCAGGTCGGAGGTCAGGATTAGCTTTTCGATGTCCTTCAGGATGGACTGGTCCCAGGGCTGGATGCTGAGGGTGTGGCTGTCCGGCGTGCCCAGGGTGGCCACCTGATTGAGCGGCGTGGGGGTGCCGTAATAGTCCAGCTTGAGCCCTTCGAGAATGGCGATGGACGCCCGGCCCGTCCTCAGCTTGCCGAGTTCCTCGCGCAGGTGATCGAGGGAATAGCCCATTTTTTTGTCGGATTCCTTCAACGCATCGTTAATCATGATCCCGCTCCTACTGTGGTTCCAATTTTTTCACCCATGAGCACGCGTTTGATGCTGCTTTTTTCGCGCACGTTGAATATCACCATGGGCAGCTTGTTGTCCATACAAAGAGACACCGAGGTCGAATCCATGACCTTGAGGCCGCGCTTCAACACCTCGATATAGGAGAGCTCCTGAAATTTGGTGGCGCTTTGATCCTTCATGGGGTCGGAGGAGTAAACGCCGTCGACCTTGGTCGCCTTGAAGATGACCTCGGCGCCGATCTCCATCGCCCGAAGCGAAGCCGCGGTATCGGTGGTGAAATACGGATTGCCCGTTCCCGCGGCGAAGATGATGACGCGGCCTTTTTCCAAGTGCCGGATGGCGCGCCGCCGGACGTAGGGTTCGGCCACCTGGTGAATCTCGATGGCGGTTTGCACGCGGGTGGTGATTTCTTCCGCTTCCAGGGCGTGCTGCAGGGCGAGCGCGTTAATCACCGTGGCGAGCATGCCCATGTAGTCGGCGGTCACGCGTTCCATGCCTAGGGAGCTCGCCGTGGCGCCTCGGAAAATGTTGCCTCCGCCGATGACGATGGCGATCTCCACTCCCAGGTCGTGCGCCTCGCGGATATCCGTGGCCAGGCTCTGGAGCGCTGTTTGGTCGATGCCAAATCCCCCTTCCCGAGAGGCCAGGCTTTCGCCGCCCAGCTTGAGCAGCACCCTCTTGTAAACCGGTTTGTCCATGATCATTTCATTCCGTCACTTCGAGATCTCGAACCGCGCGAACTTACCGACCACGATGTTCTCGCCGAGGATCGCGATTTTCTGCTTGATGAGCTCCTGGACGGTGATGTCAGGATTCTTGATGAACGGCTGGTCGAGCAGGCAGTTTTCCTCGTAAAATTTTTCCATCTTTCCGGAAACGATCTTTTCGACGATGTTCTCGGGCTTGCCCGATTCCCGCGCCTGATGCGCGAAAATCTCGCGCTCGCGTTCCAGGTCTTCCTCGCTCACTTCCTCGCGCGAGAGGACGCGCGTCTTGCTGGCGGCGATGTGCATGCCGATGTCTTTGAGCAATTCATGAAAATCGGGGGTGTTGGCGACGAAATCCGTTTCGCAGCACAGCTGCACCATAACGCCGATTTTGTTGCCCGGGTGAATGTAGGTGCCGATGGCGCCGTCGCCGGTTTCCCGGTCGGCCTTTTTACCGGCGCGGGCCAGGCCCTTTTTGCGGAGGAAGGTGATCGCCTCCTCGGTGTTGCCGTTGGATTCCTTCAAGGCCTGCTTGCACTCCATGATGCCCGCGCCCGATTTGGTGCGCAGCTCCTTTACCATTGCAGCGGTGATTTCCATTCTTCTTGCACTCCTTGTCGCTTGATATTCTTTAGTTTCGGATATTTTTGACGCACGCGCCCGAGCGGCAAACCGTCAACCTGCCGGACTGCGTGGGCTCTCGCGGCCTTCGCGGGAAGGCCGCGCGGGCGCCTGCTAGGCCTTGTCTTGGCCGCTGTCCTCCGGGGCGGAGGCCGCGGATACGGTCTCCGGCTCTTCGGGGGCGGCCGGAGCGGATTTGGACGCTGCCTGATCTTCCTTGTCCGCGTTTCTCATGTCCTGCCCTTCGAGACACATATCGGCGATCTTTTGAGTGAACAGCCGGATGGAGCGTATCGCGTCGTCATTGGCGGGGATGGGGAAATCGATGCCTTCGGGGTCGCAATTGCTGTCCACCATGGCGACGACTTTGATGCCGAGCTTGCGGGCTTCTGCCAGAGCGATCTTTTCCTTGTGGGTGTCGACGATGAAAATCACATTCGGCAAGTCCTTCATCGACTTGATGCCGCGGAAAAACTTGTTCAGCTTTTCGATTTCTTTTCTTTTGCGGAGGATCTCTTTCTTGTGCAGGCCTTCGAACTGGTTGTTTTCGTCCATCCGCTCCAGTTCCAACAGGCGGTCGATGCTTTTGCGGATGGTGGAAAAATTGGTCATCGTGCCGCCCAGCCAGCGCTGGTTGATGTAAAACATGCCGCAGCGGGTGGCCTCCTCGGCGACCAGGTCTTGCGCCTGCTTCTTGGTGGCGACGAAGAGGATTTTCTTGCCATCCATGGCGACGTTCTGAACATAGGTCTGGGCCTGCTTCACCGCCTTCAGGGTTTTCTGCAGGTCGATGATGTGAATGCCGTTTCGTGCGCCGTAAATGTATTTCTTCATCTTGGGGTTCCAACGGGTGGTCTGGTGACCGAAATGGACCCCTGCCTCCAACAGCTGTTTCATGGTGATTTCAGACATCTAAAACTCCTTGATTTGTTTGGTTTTACGTCCGCAGGCATCGACTCGAAGCGGGAACCTTGCGGCCACCCCCGGCTCGATCCGCCTGCGTGTGGGATAAAATTTACTTGGGTGAATACCTCGGACGGGTCAGATTAGCATATTGCAATTAATGAGACAAGGAATAAACCCTTCTTCTTGAGGGGTTTTTCGCTCCCGGGGCCGCGTTCATCGACCGAGGCCGATGCCGACCGCCTCGGCCGCGCGCAACAACTCGCTGTCGCTGGGAACATGGCGGACCCGGCCCGCCAGCTGCTCGAGGGGAACAAGAGTCAGGTGGGGGATGCGAAGCGCCACCATGTGGCCGAACCGGCCCTGGCTTGCGGCTTCTACCGCGAACGCGCCGAGGCGCGTTCCCAGGACCCGGTCGAACGAGTTGGGGGTGCCGCCGCGCTGGGTGTGGCCGAGCATGGTGCATCGCACCTCCCGGTTGATCCTGCCGGCGATTTTGCCTGCCAGGTCGTGGCCGACGCCGCCCAGCCGCCGGACGCCCTGCAGGGTCTCCGCAGCCGTTTGGAGGATAACCTCATCGCCGCCCAATTCCCGGGCGCCCTCGGCGATGACGATGACATTGTAGCGATGTCCCAGCTCTTCGCGGCGGCGGATCGTTTCCATTACCCGGTCGAGCTGGTAGGGAATTTCAGGAATGAGAATGATGTGGGCTCCGCCGGCGATGCCCGCTTCCAGGGCGATCCAGCCCGCGCTGCGCCCCATCACCTCGAGGATCATCACGCGACGGTGGCTCCTGCCGGTGGTGTGCAGGCGGTCGAGGGCGTCGGTGGCCACCTGCACGGCGGTTTGGAACCCAAAGGTGTAGTCGGTGCCTTCCAGGTCGTTGTCGATGGTCTTGGGAATGCAGATCACCGGCATGCCGAGCAGGCAAAACTGATGCGCGATCATCAGCGTGCCTTCGCCGCCCACCACGATCAATGCGTCGAGACCCAGCTGTTTGAAGGTTTCGAGGGCGCGCGGCGAATAATCGTGAGAGACGATGTTGCCCTCGCCGTCGTATTCCCGGTAATTGAAAGGATTGCCGCGGTTGGTGGTGCCGAGGATGGTGCCGCCGAGCGGCAGGATGTCCTTGACCGTTTCGAGCGTGAGTTCCTGGTGGCGGCCGAAAATGAGGCCGTCGTAACCATCCTCGAGGCCGATCACCTCCGCCTGGTGCTGGAGGATCGCCGCCCGGGTCACCGCCCGGATGACGGCGTTGATGCCGGAACAGTCGCCGCCGCCGGTGAGAATGCCGATGCGCTTCAGTTTCATCATCATCTGGGTTCCCGCCTGAAAATTTCATACGGCGGTGTTCGCCGGGCCGGAGTCAGGCGGTGAGTTCCTCCGCCGCTTCCGCCGTGGCGATCAGGTCGTAACCGGCCGCGCCGGTGATGCGCATGGGGACAATCTCCCCCGCTTCGACGTTGCTTTGTTCGATGAAGACCTGGCCGTCGATTTCCGGCGCTTGCGAGGGCAGCCGCCCGGTGACCAGGTAGCTTTCTGATTCATCCGGGCCTTCCACCAGCACCGGATGAACCTCGCCTACCCGGGCCAGGTTTTTTTTCAGGGAAACGGCCTGCTGGATCTGCATGAGCTCGTCCCGCCGGGCTTCGGCGACAGCGCGGTCGATCTTGTCGGGGTAGTGGAACGCGGTGGTGCCCTCTTCGTCGGAATAAGGAAACACGCCGACGTGGTCGAACTCGATTTCGCGGATGAATTCCCTGAGATGCCTGAAGTGGGCCTCGGTTTCACCGGGAAAGCCGGTGATGAAGGTGGTGCGCAGGGTCACGCCGGGGATCTTCGCCTGCAGGGCCGCGATCATGTCGCGCACGCCGGCTTCGGTTTCCTGGCGCTTCATCCTCTTTAGCATCTCGTCGTGAATGTGCTGGAGCGGCACGTCGATGTACTTGACCACCTTGTCCAGGCCGGCGATGACGTCGATCAGCCCGGGGTGGATGAAGGTGGGGTAGCAGTAGAGCAGGCGCAACCAGTCCACCCCGTCGATGCCCGCGAGTTCCTGAAGCAGCCGTGCGAGGCCGTCCTTCATGCGAAGGTCGATGCCGTACATGGTGGTGTCCTGCGAGATCAGATTGAATTCGCGGACGCCTTTTGCGGCGAGCTTGCGCGCTTCGGCGAGCAGGGCGTCCATGGGCTTGCTTCGCATGGGGCCGCGCATGGCGGGGATGATGCAGAAGGCGCATTTGTTCGAGCAGCCCTCGGAAATCTTGAGATAGGCCGAGTAGAACGGCGTGGTGAGAAGACGCGGCGCGGAGGCCTCGAAATATTGCGGCGGCTGGTTCACCTGATTTCGCCGGGAGCCCGCCTCCGAGGCGAGGATCTCGCGGATCATGGGATACTGGTTGACCCCGAGCAGGTGGTCGATTTCCGGAATTTCCTTAAGCAGTTCCTCGGTGTAGCGCTCGGAGAGGCAGCCGGTGACGATGAGGCGCTCGCAGCGGCCCTCGGTTTTCAGACGCCCCATCTCCAGGATGGTGTCGATGGATTCGCGCGTGGCCGATTCGATGAAGCCGCAGGTGTTGACGATGAGCACGTGGGCTTCCTTCCGGTTCGGGGTGATTTCATACCCCCGGCCGACCAGGTCGCCCAAAAGAAATTCGGTGTCCACGGAGTTTTTCGGACACCCCAGACTGACCATTCCTATTTTTTTCATTGCAATGGCGTGCTCGTTGGGTTGATGGGAGGGGCCGGGACCGGTCAGGTTTTGGCTTCCTTGAGTTTGTTTTCCATGCGCCGGAGCAGTTCGCTGAATTCATTCTCCTTCAGCACCTTGTAAAACTGGTTGCGCAGGTTGTTGCGCATGCTGACTTCGTCGAGGTACACATCGACGACCCGCCAGCCGCCGCCCGCCTTCTCGAGGTGAAATTCGATCCCCACTTCGCCTTCTTCCTTGTGGATCACGGTCATCGGCACCACCGCCCGGGTTTCTTCGATGTGTCCCCTGTCAAACTGCAGCTTGAGACCGGAGAAAAATTTGGCTGAATTGGGAAAGGCAACGTGGATAAACAGCTGCCCGAGCAGGGCGGAAAATTTTTTCTGATTTTCCGGCGAGGTCTTGGTCCAGTATTTGCCCAGCGCCTTCCGGCTCAACTCGTCCATGGCGAGCAGGGCCAGCGCCTTCTCGGAGTTTTCCCGGTTCTTTCGGGCCTGTTCCTGCGAGAGGCCTTCGCCGGCCTGGATTTGCTTGATGGAGCTGAGCAGCGTCCGCACTTCTTCTTCCGCCGAAAGGGCCTGCGCCGGGGCAGGCCAGGCCAACCAGAGGCAGCAAAACAGGGTGAAAATCGTGTGGCGAAGAATGGTCATATTTATGATAGATTGAGTGATTGATGCGGCGTTTTAGCGGGCGTTTCCGCCTGCCCCGCACCCTGGAGGCGGGAAAATGGCCCGGCCGGGGCGCAAGGAGCATCGCCGATCCACTGATTATAGCGCAACCTCCCTCGGGAAAAAGAATTTTATAGGGACCATGGCGGCCAAGCGTATCACCCTGATCTCGATCCTTCTTCTTGGACTTGCGGTTTCTCCGGCCCCGGCGGCGACGTCCCTGGAAGGCATCGATCGCCAGTACGAGGCGGCGGT
>CP070799.1:1867773-1929844 GCA_020343535.1 Nitrospinaceae bacterium
TTTCTGGCAGTTGCGGGTGACGAGAATATTAATAAAAATCTTTTAAAGGGTCATAAGGTAGGAGATAAAATTTTCAATGTCCATCTTGACGGTTATAACTTCCTGCCTCATTTAATGGGTCAGGAAGAGAAGGGAAGACGAGATGAAGTATTTTATTTTTCTGATGATGGGGATTTAACGGCCCTTCGATATAAGGACTGGAAACTTATTTTCATGGAGCAGCGAGTGGAGGCTACTTTGCAGGCTTGGGCAGAGCCATTTGTTCCCTTGCGGGTGCCATTAATTTTCAACCTGCGGCGTGACCCTTATGAGCGAGCTCAGCTGACCTCAAACACATATTATGATTGGTTGCTCGATCACGCTTTTCTCCTGGTGCCCGCGCAAGCCGTTGTTGGGAAGTTTTTAAGCACATTCCGAGAGTATCCACCACGGCAAAAGGCCGCTAGTTTTTCCCTTGATCAGGTTATGGAGAAGCTATTATCGTCGGGTGGATCTAAGTAAGTTTTCTGAGCATTATGCTCAAGCCAGTATTCCTTTTATTATGAGTCTGGCATCTTTTAGATGCCAGACTCATAATAATTTTTCTGCTTTTTTGTTTTTTGACGAGGCTTAGTGGGTAAAATTAATCTTCCAGATGAAAAAATTAATATGCGTGGTCAGCCTTGCCCTTTCATTCCTTGCAGCCTGTCAGCAGGATGCAAAAAATACTACCACTAAAGTTGCATCAAATCCTGACCATAAACAGGAATCCACTGGTTCCATTCTCATTTCTGCCCCAGTACATTATGTTGGTCGTGACGCCTGTTCATCCTGCCACAAAAGCCAATCCAAAAAATGGGCAAGCTCCCATCATGACTTGGCGATGCAAGTTGCCAACAAAGAAACCGTTTTAGGTGATTTCGGCGATGCCACTTTTTCTCATTTTGGTATCACTTCAACATTTTTTAAAAAAGCCGGTAAATATTATGTCAATACCGACGGCCCGGGTGGCATACTGGCTGATTTTGAAGTGAAATACACTTTCGGTGCCGATCCCTTGCAACAGTACCTCATAGAATTTCCCGGTGGGCGTCTGCAGGCATTGAGTATTGCCTGGGATTCACGATCTAAGTCACAAGGGGGCCAACGCTGGTTCCATCTATATCCAAGTGAAAATATGGACCATACAAATCCTTTGCACTGGACTGGTGTGAATCAAAACTGGAACTATATGTGTGCGGAGTGCCATTCTACAAACCTGAAAAAAAATTACGATTCAACTACCAACTCATATAAAACAAATTGGTCTGAAATCGACGTTTCCTGTGAGGCCTGCCATGGGCCTGCTTCGAAACATGTGGAATGGGCTAATTCGGAATATTCTCAAAGCCCTTCACAAAATTATTCGAAGGAATTGGTGGTTTCGTTTGCTGAACCAGAAAAGGATATTTGGCACTTCGTCTCAGGAAAAAAAACAGCCCAGAGAACCTCTCCACTTGATTCGCGAGTTCAAGAGGAAATCTGTGCGCGTTGTCACTCGCGGCGGGGCGTTATCCATAATGAATATCAGCACGAGGCACCCTTTCTGGATAGCTATCGCCTAAGCCTCTTGGAGGAGAGTCTCTATCATTCAGATGGACAGATCAATGATGAGGTTTATGTATATGGTTCCTTTTTGCAGAGCAAAATGCATCAGGCTGGAGTGGTTTGCTCTGATTGTCACGACCCCCATAGCTTGAAATTGAAGGCTGAAGGAAATGATTTATGCACTAAGTGTCATTCAGCGATATTTTTTGATCAGCCCTCCCATCACCACCATAATGTAGATTCTCTGGGTTCAAAGTGTGTTTCCTGTCATATGCCGGCAAAGGAGTATATGGTTGTGGACCCGCGTCGCGACCACAGTTTCAGGATTCCCCGGCCGGATTTTTCGGTTTCCATGGGTACACCCAACGCCTGCAATCAGTGCCATGATGATAAAACTCTAAAATGGTCGATGGACGTTGTTATGGAATGGTTTGGTGGAGAAGTATTCAATAGAAATCATTTTGGGGAATCACTTCATGCAGGTCGCTTGGGACTTCCCAAAGCCGCAGAATCTCTGATTAGACTTGCGGAGGACAGCAACCAGCCGGCCATCGCACGCGCTAGCTCCATTGATCTGCTTTCTCGCTTTCCGAGTCAGTCAACAGCCGATTCCATAAAAAAAGTACTTCAGGACCCTGACCCCTTGGTGCGGATTGCGGCAACGAACAGCCTTGAAATGATTCATCCTAGTCAGCGGTTTGAATTGGCTGAATCTCTGCTTTTTGATTCAGTGCGAGCCGTTCGTATAGAGGCAGGGAGGGTATTGAGCCCTGTCCCTAGAATGGAATTATCTGAAAAGCAGAAATCTCTTCTAGGCAAGGCCATTGATGAATATATTGAAGCTCAAAAGGTAAATGCGGATCATCCAAGTGCTCATCTGAATTTAGGGGTTTTATACTCTGGCCTGAGAAACTGGAGCAAGGCCGAAACGGAATATAAGACTTCCATCAAACTAGATTCTAGTTTTGTTCAGGGCTATATTAATTTAGCTGATTTATATCGCCTTCAAGGTCGAGAGGGGGAGGGTGAGGAGATTTTACGTTCAGGGCTTGAGATTATCAAGGACAGTCCTGAAATTTTACATTCCTTGGGGCTTTTGTTAGTAAGGAATAAAAGAATGTCCGTGGCGATTAAAGCTTTGGAAAAGGCGGCAAATCTTAGAAGGGAAAATCCACGATTTAGCTTTGTCTATGCAGTAGCCTTGAATTCAATTGGTCAGAATGAAAAGGCCTTGGAGTTTCTTCAAAAAGCACAGAAAAACCATCCCTACAATCGAGATATTCTTTTTACACTTGTGACGATTAACCGCGATATTGGGCATCTAGATTCTGCATTGAAATATGTACGCAGATTAATTGAGTTGGAGCCAAAAAACTCAAGGTTTTTAAGTTTGGAGGAAAAATTACAAGCTCTTAAAAATTAATGTTTGTGCGACGAAGGAAATATTTTGCAAGCTATGAATTTCAGAATATTCCTGTGAAATTATCTGGGCATAAGGGGAAAAAGACCACAATAAATAAATGTTTAATTATGACTGGACTTAAAAAAAAACTTCTTATAATAGTTTTCTCTTTGATCTGTTTTGTTTTATGGTTTTGGTGCATTCTGGCCATCCGATTTTCGGGTATGCCCGAAACTCTTGCATTTATCGCTTGCACCATTTTTGGTGCAAGTGTTCCGTTGGCTTTTATATTTATACCTAACCGTAAGCGTACAGCTTATATTGTGATTGGTCTTTATATTTTAATATTTATTGGCTGGTCACAAATTGAACCGTCTCATCATCGTGAATGGGTTCCAAGCGTTGCTAAACTGCCCTACGCCAAAATAGAAGGTGATCAAGCCAAAATTTATAATATTCGAAATTTTGATTACAGGACCGAAAATGATTTCTCGATTCGTTATTATGACAGGATTTATGATCTAAATGATCTTGAGTCAGTGGACTATATACTTTCGTATTGGGATGGGCTGGAGGCAGTAGCTCATACAATATTCAGCTTTGGATTTGGCGATAACGAATACATAGCTGTCTCTGTCGAAACGCGCTTAGAAAAAGGGGAACCTCAATCAGCTCTGAGAGGACTTTTTAAACAGTATGAACAGATCTATGTGCTGGGTGATGAAAGAGACCTGATCCGCCTGAGAACAAATTTTCGGAAAGAGGACGTGTATCTCTACCCAACTTTGGTAAAAAAAGATGACATTCGGAAACTATTTGAGGTCATTCTTGATCGGGTAAATAAAATTGCTGGGAAACCAGCATTTTATAACACACTTTCTCAAAATTGTTTGAGCAGTTTGGTTGCTGACTTTAAAAAAGTGATTACGCCCAGATCGTTATTTGATTTCAGGCGGATTGCAAACGGTTATTCTGATGAAATGCTTTTTGAAAATGGCTGGATTGATTCTAGGTTAAGTTTTGAGGAGACCAAGAGGTTTCACTATATTAATCAATATGTTAAAAGTGACACTGTTGGAGATAGTTATTCCATAAAAATTAGACCATTTATTGCAAGGTAAACTTTATTGTCATAAGTTTAGTCCCAATAAATGGTGCGTGTTATTGTGAGATCTAAAGGCAATGGTGGTCGTAGAAATTTAAATTATGCTAACGCCTAGAAGCAGCTATAGCCAAGGGTATCGAAACGCTTCCTCGGCCTAGCTTTGGGTGTGATACTGAGATGCTTTCAATATTTGCAAAAGGAATAGCGGTTACGCCTTTTTCCAATTGAAATACTAGAGCCGGCAAGCTTAAAAGTTCCTTAAGGCGATTGGTAATCATCATAGGGTCAAATTTTGGATCGAAGACAAATGATTCCTCGTTTCCGTTTATAAACTTTATTCTCAGTGTGCCAATCATTTTTAACGCTCCTTATGTGGAAGAGAGTCATTCAGGAAAAAAATATTGTTCAATGGACAAAAATATAAAAAAGGTAGAAAAATTACTATTTGCCCTAAATTTATATTTAATTTAGTCAATTTATCAATCATAGTCCATTGAGAAATATTTGGGATTGTAAAAAATATTTGGGCTCCAAGGTCGTTTTTGAGGAGAGTAAAATGTTTATTAAATTTAATTATGTTTACCTATTGATTATCTTAGCATTGCAGCTGGGAGGTTGCGCAAGTTTCGGCAAGGGGGTCGTAGAGGGTCTTCTGAGTGAATCTGAAAAAAAGGATATGCGAGTTTGTGAGATATGGAGTAAAGGATTTAAGGGTATAGACGCAAGTATTGATAATGCGGAAGGGAAAGCAAAAGTTCTAATGGTACATGGTGTCGGCCATCATATACCTGGATATTCTACCATTCTTATGGAGAATTTAATGAGGGAGCTAGAGCTACCAGTCATGGCTATGCCTTACAAGGAATTGACTCTTTCGGACCCCTTAGCCCCATCTAAAGAATTAGGTAATTTACGTTTAACTCAATTGCTAAGTAAGGATCAAAAAAGAGAGTTGCTCTTTTATGAACTGACTTGGTCCAGTATTAGCGAGATTGAGAAGGAAGTCCTGGCCTATGACAGCTCTGGGCAACACTCTTTTCGCCGTGCAAAAGTAAATGATGCGTTGAAGAAATTCTCAAATGACGCAATTTCTGATCCAATGATCTATTTGGGTGCAAAACAAGAGGATATTCAGAAATCTGTTGGGCAAAGTTTTTGCTGGATGATCGCACATGGATGGGATGATTTTCCCTCTGGAATTGATAGGCCCTGTGACGTAAGTTCGCCAGGAATGTTTGAAAACGCAGAAATTGATGACTTTATATTTATTTCGCATAGCCTTGGGAGCAGAATTACTATTGATGCCTTGCAAAGGTTAGCTAGATTAATAAATGATAAAAACTTTCAGAGCGAATATCCACAACTAGAAAGACTCCATCATGCAATTCAAGATAGAGAAGTAACAATTTTTATGCTTTCCAACCAGCTACCTCTGTTGCAACTGGGGCGCTCGCTACCGGAAGTATTGAACCAACAGGAGAAATATTGTGTTCCAAGTGGTAGTAATTATGCTGATCGATTTGCAAATCAAACACATATTGTTGCATTTAGTGACCCCAATGACATGCTTAGTTATACCATTCCTGTGGGGTTCAAGGACAAATATCTGGATTCTAGGATGTGCACTGTAGTCAGCAATATCAGCATCAATGTGGCACACGTGGTGGACGTCCTGGGTTTTAGTGAGGTGGCTAATCCTATGGAGGCTCATGTGGGATATGATCATGATGAACGTGTTGTAGAGTTACTCGCTCACGGTCTTAGTGATAATAATATTTCCCCAGTGATTAAGGAACGTTGCCAGTGGGTAGAAATAATCCAATAAATTGTATGATCGATAATTTTATTTTTAATGATGAGAATTTATAAATTGAGAAAAAAAATGCGCAAACTTCTAATAGTATTTGTGTCATCTCTATCTATTCTCCTGTTCTTAGGATTGTATGGGTGCTCATCAACATCTTCCCAGAGAGGGGATAACATTGTTTCCGGATATGCAAACTCTCTACGGCCCATATCAAGTGATTTGGATGGGGCTCAATTTGAAATTCCACCTGTTCTCAAGGCGAGTGATTATTTACCTCCAGATTTAAAAAGAGGCAGACAATATTTTGTAAATGAGGACATTTACACAGATGGCTTTACTAACCGCTATCGGTTGAGTTCAGATTTTTTTGTTATGGATGTTCAAGGCGACGATATGCTTAGAGCCCACATTCAGGAGGTGCGGGCTTTAGATGCTTTGGCGAAAATGAAAAAAACCAGTGCTTTCGCCGATGCAGTTAAAAATACGGCCAAATCGCCATTTTACATGGCTAAGGACTTAATCACCCACCCTGTGGATACCGTAACAGGGGTCCCTAAGGGGATTTGGCGTTTCATGGGTAGAGCTGGTGAAATGGTAACGGGGGAGCGAGGTGAGATAGAAGATACTGCGGCTCAGGAACTTATTGGTTTTTCAGCAGCTAAGCGGAAATTAGCTCATCAATTGGGAGTGGATGTTTATTCGACCAATATAACTTTGCAAAAAGAGCTTAACAGTGTCTCTTGGGCTTCCTTTAGCGGGGGTTTTGTTACTGGTCTAGCAATGACACCCATCCAGGCTTTGAAGCTTACTAAAGTCGCCCACCGTATGAATAAGATTCTTTTAGATAATGCTCCGGAAGATTTACGAAAAATGAATAGGGCGAGTTTGCGGGGAATGGGGGTTGAGGAAAAATGGATAGAAAGATTTTTAAGGCATGCTCATATATCTCCTCGTCACGAGACTATTATTGTAGAATCGCTTAAAGGATTAAAGGGAGCTAAAAGTCGAAACAAGTTTATTGCTGTCGCTACAACAGCTGAATCTTTTGAGGAAGCGTTTTTCTTCCAAAGAGTAGCTGAGATGTTACTGGAATATCATTTAAAAATAGCTTCCATTAAGGAAATCGTAGTTGTCAATCGATTGCTGATGGGACTTACTGAGGAGAAGAATTTATTTCTTCCTCTTTTGTGGGATTATGGAGTTTGGTCCAAACCAGCTGCATTAAAGGCAAAGGAAATTATGCAATCCGCATCTCAGAGGTTCCAAATAAAAAATATTGAATTGTGGACTTCAGGGACTCTTTCGGCAAAGGCTAGGCAGAAGTTCGAGGAAATGGGGTTTAAGGTTACCGAGAAAGCTTTTAGTCGATTGAAGGATCATTTGTAAACTGGTTTGAGGTTTGTTTTAATGCATAACTCATTATTAGAAAAGCAGATAGGGATGTTTCTTTGTGGGATATTTCTGCTAGCTTGTTCGACCCAAAGGCAAAACTTCAATGATGAATTACATTCCGACCTTTCAAATACTGCAGTGGTTTCAGTTTCATATTCGGATAAAAAGCTACCCTCATCGGCAATATTCCATTGGGCACCAGGTTTGACCCAATTTAATAAAGATCCCCGTTTTCGTAGAGCACCTATTGAAATAATGTTTCGAAATGCCATTCGAGAAAATTTGACAGAACGGGGATATGTTTTTGGTTCTTCACCTAATAAAAGCGATTTTTTAGTGGGTTATTTTATTGGTCTTAACAGCTCATTTCATGATTCAGACGTTGAAGCTAAGTACCAATTGGATCCCGGCCTCCAGACGCGGGTGACTGATTCAAATAAATTTGAAAAGGGAACCGTGGTTATTGATTTATTCGACCTAGGTACTAAGCGTTTTATTTGGCGGGGTGCCATGGAGGGGGTTGCAAAATTTGAGATACCACATAACGTTAGGCAAAAGCGAATTAATTATGCTGTGGATCTAATGCTTCAAAATTATTTTAACGGTGAATAATGTTATCCCAGTTGTTTTCCCTCAAAGACATATCGTCTGATCTTCCATCCCGATACTGATCCAAACTTCAAAGAGAAAGTCAATTCCAGCTGAATTGATTACCAATCTCACCGTTGTGTCCCAGTCCGATAAGGCATCCTCCAACATAGGATTTCTCATTTGCGACACAGGCGTTTATATGCGTTAAATTCTGCCTATCGTTTGATCAAACTTCAGGCTGGAACCTCCATTGTTTCCTTTAAGGATAACGACAGCTTCCATTTTTGCATCTATGGCCTATTTCCTTTCTATGTCCTCACCATATTCAGGATTCATGTCAGATAGTAAATAGACTAATCCATAATAGAGCGTAGAATAATTACTGGCTTTAAGATTTAATTATTCCAATTATTTGACCAACTAACGGATCGGGATCTTTATCCAAGTCGAATTTTTCGATGGGATCTCCCAACCTGAGAGGGCTTAATATTAATAAATTCTTAACCTTATGGCATTGCCTGGCATCTAAATATTGTTGAGTGATGATTGCATACATATTCTGATCACTCACCTCTCTTTCTCCGCACGCGACGATTATTTTGTCTCCATTCCTAACAACGGGAGAAGAGGTAGTGCCGTTAACCGTAAGTGCCTTGAACGGGCCGCGAAATTTTGACCAAATTTCTTCCCTAATAAAACAGAAAGGGCCTAAGGGAGATGAATTCGGAGGGGCGCCTGCCACTAAACCCGGGCGTACACTCCAGAAATTAACTTGCTTCATATTTCCTGCATGATGACTATCATCACCTTCCCCCCCAAGATGTGATTGGGGCTCTCCTTTTCCCGTAAGAACCCAATCAAAATTGATGGATTCTTGGTTGCAAAAAACTTTTAATCTATCCTCTGGGATTTTGTTCAATCTCTTTCTAGCGGCAAGGGCTTTAGGTCTAAATCTCAATAAATCAGCAACTTCATAGTCATATCGTAAGGATTTTACCTGTTTTATTCGGTTGACGATGGATGTAAAGTCTATATTTTTAGTGATTTTTATTGACATAGGCTAAATAAATAGGTAATTTGAAATCATATAGGCTATAAATTTGGATTATAGCGCTAATTGTTAGGCATGTAAACGGGATAATTTTTTGACGGGTTTTTCAGCGGATAGATTGATTTGGGGTTTATGAGCTCAAAATTAACATATGAAAACGAAAGAATTTCTTGTGAGTTTACGCAGGATCGGACTTATAAATTTTCATTAAGGAATATTTTCAATGTTTAAGGGTTTGGGAGCTAAAGCATATTACTCTCTTCGGGCAAAAGGGATATCCAAAGAGAAAATTCTTGAATTGTTGGGAACTGATAAAGAGGTTGATGAAGTTGATAGAGGAATTGTCAATGCCTATGAAATTTTTACTCAGATAGAAATTTCTAATATAAAAAAGAGGCAGGCTAGGAAAAATTATGTTTCAGATTGCATAGCTTCCCTACAAAAAGATATTGATGATTGTGATCATATCCATGGTCGGTTTTTTAATGAAATTGAAAAAAGGAAGATTGAGAATTTGTCCTTAGCTGAATTAATCAAGTATGAAGGTGAGCTTTTAAAAATGAAGGATAGAAAAATGGATGCTCTTTTAAAATACAAAAATCTACATATTGAGGTGTGAAATGTACGATGACAGCACTAAGGAGAAATTCATCTTTTGCCGATCGCAAGGCATGAGTTATGCGAATATTGCAAAAAAGATTAAGGTGGCCAAGTCCACCCTCATTAAATGGAACAAAGATTTTGAAGAGGAGATATTAAAACGGCGAAATGAACACTTAAATGATTTGCGGGATGAATATCTTGTGTCAGAAATCAAGCGGGTTGAGTTATTCGGTGAGAGATTAAAAAGCGTCAGGGCAGAGATTGAAAAGAAGGGATTGGGTGAACTTAAGATAGGGCAGCTATTGGCGTTGGAGGGGAAATATGTAAAATTCCTGGAAGAGTAATTTTTTACTATTAGGTACTGAAAAAAATTATCTCACTTCTAGGAGACTGACTAAAAGTGAACCAAAATTGACCGATTATTACTTTTGAGGTAGGTTCATGTTTAATTCTTTTTTTTTAGTGGTTTTGGAGGGGCCGCGAGGTCTAAAAGAACCTGGATCGCGGAAATCTTTTTAGGGTCTCCTTCTCGGTAGAGGCGTTCTATTTGGGAAATCAGTTTTTCCAGTTTTTTGTCTCCCCTCTTTTGATCTTTCGAGGATTTTCCCGTTAAAAGCCAATTAAGGTTTTTATTCCCCAATTCAGAAATCCTGATCAGAATAGCTATCTCCGGCTCCCGTTGATTTTTTTCATATTTACTGATCACTGTAGATCCACCCAGGCCCAGCTTTTTGGCAAAGACCGCTTGATTTAGTCCCATTTCCCTCCGGATCGATTTAATACGCTCGCCCAAAAACCCCGAATTGCCAATTTTCACTTGACTAAAATCCCCAATTTGTCATAATTGAGAGGTGGTAAAAATATCTAGAGGGATTCTCCGCCTCAATTCTGGGTAAGAATCCTACCATAAAATGATCCCGCGTAGAGGCAGAAATTCATCCAGTTCTCCCTGGGCGCGATGAAGTAGATTACCTTCCCAAAATCGTAATGGTACACTCCATTGCATTAAGGAGCCGGCATGGCCGGGCTTTCTATAAGGAGGAAGCCGCTATGCCAGAGCACATGCGCCGCCGAGGCAAATCGGGTATTTTTTATGCTGATTTTTGGTTGGATGGTGTCCATTACCAAGACTGCCTCGGAACCAGCGATCGCCGATGGGCGGAGCGAACATTGGCTTTATTAAAAGATAAAATTGAAGGAGGTGAATACTACAAGCACAGAACGATATTTCGAGATTTGGTTCCAAAATATTTGGAAAAGCTTTCCACGCGGTCCTTACACCTCAAGGTTAGAAATACCACAATTCTTGAAATACATCTTACTCCTTTTTTCGGAGATATGAGGTTGGCTGAGATTAATATATCTTCTGTTGTCCAATACAAAATGGAACGGGAAAAGGATAGGGCCACCGAAAGTACCTTGAAAAAGGAATTGAGAGTTCTTAGGGAGGTCATATTGCTAGTAGATTCTAAGTGGAAAAACCCGACATTAGCCGACTCGGATTTGATGAAGTTTATTTATAAGGGAAAGAAGGCGGAAAACTTTCTTGAGGAGTCAGACGTTTATCTAATCATTGGGTGTATGCCTGAGAAGTACAAGGCGCTTTGTTTGATTGCGGCCTACTCAGGCCTTCGTCTGAAAAACGTGGTCGAATTAAAATGGGAAAATGTCGATCTAGCGAATGGTTGGATCAGGGTTAACCAGAGTAAGACGGGGAATTTGGTAAAAGTTCCGATTTGCGGAAAGCTGAAAGATATTTTTGGATCCATAAAGGTTAGACCACTTGCTGGAAATGCAAGAGTATTTCCTGGCTCAAAAACCAAACCTGTAACCACGGCATTTAAACGTGCGAGTAAAAAGGCAGGGTTGGAATGGGCTTCCTTTCACTCGCTCAGACATTTTTGTGGATCATTCTTAGCTAATAGCGGAATACGGCAAGAATTGATTGCTCAGGTGTTGGGGCACAAAGATTTGAGAAGCACTCGGGTCTACACCCACTTCAGGCCTGAGACGGTAAAGGAAGTTGTGTCAGTTTTTGACCAGGAATAAGCTATCTGCAAATTATCTGCAAGCGGAGAAAATGAGTAGGGTTGATAGTCCTAACTTGTTGAAAAATATGGTAGCCCCAAGGGGAATCGAACCCCTGTTTCCGGCGTGAGAGGCCGGCGTCCTAACCCCTAGACGATGGGGCCACCTTTTCGTGTTTGCCAGGTGATGTGTTGCGGCTGTTTAAAAGCCGGGTTTGTCCATGATTGGTGGGCCGCCGCCGCGTTTGTTGCGCTCCTTGTTTTTTTCGTCGCGAACTTTTTGTTCGGCTTCCAGGTCGCGCTTGTTCAGGCGCGATATCAAAAACACCATCAGCGGATACGCGGGCAGGCTCAGCACGCCCCAGGTGAGCATGAGCTTGCCTTGCGCCGAGATGACCTCGGCCTCATCGCCGCTGTTCAGAGTGGTGGAAATCAGGAACAGCATCAGCCCGAGCAGGATTCCCGCCAGGGAGGACACGGAGGTTTTGTGCGCCACTTCGTTCATGTACAGGGTGGGCAGCAGGGGGAAATCGGTCACGTATGCGCCAAGCACGCCTAGAGTCATCATGATGTACATGGCTGCCATCAGAAAATCGTTGGTGATGGCGAGCGCGCCGATGAAGAGATAAACCGGCGCCCAGAGTCCGACGATGAAGGGATTGCGGAAAATGTTCATGGAAAGGAGGGGGCCGATGAAGATGGCTCGGGCACAAGGATTCGAACCTCGACTTTCAGGGCCAGAACCTGACGTCCTACCATTAGACGATGCCCGAACATATTTTTATTCAAGTGGATTCATGATAGTTTTATATCCGTGATCTGTCAAGTTGAATCCCGCCCCTGGGGCGGGGGAGGAGGGGGTATGCGGGTGATTTCGGGGACGGCGAGGGGGACCCGGCTGACGAGCCTGAAGGGAGCCCCGGTGCGGCCGACGCTGGACCGGATGAAGGAATCGTTCTTCAACCGGGTGGGGCCGGGTCTCGCCGGGGTGTGGTTCCTCGATTTGTTCGCGGGGTCGGGCGGCATCGGCATCGAGGCGCTCAGCCGCGGGGCTGAGAAAGTGGTCTTCGTCGAAAACGACCCGCGCGCCCAGCTGGTGATCTACCAGAACCTGGCCAAGTGTCACATGGGGCCGGAGGGGCCGGCGGCGGAGGGCAAGCGCTGGGTTCTCCTCAAGATGGACGCGCTGCACGCCATCGACGTCCTGGCCGGGCGTGGGCTGCGTTTCGATGTGGTGTACGTCGACCCGCCGTTTGCGCTTGGGGTATATGACGATGTGCTTCTCGGGCTGGCCGAGTCGCCGCTGCTCGGGGAGGGTTGCCGGGTGGTTGTGGAGCACCATCATAAACAGGTGCTTGCGGAAAATTATGCTACACTGGCTCTCATCGACAGTCGGCGGATGGGAGACAATCGTCAGACTTATTTCGGTTTGGGGTGAGGCCCGCCCGCCCCGGGCGTATCATTTGGATATCGGTCAATGACCTGCAGAGAAAAAATCGTCGTCGCCATGAGCGGCGGGGTGGACAGTTCGGTGGCCGCGGCGCTGCTCAAGGAGCGCGGCCGGGATGTGGTGGGCATTTCGCTCCAACTCTGGAACTACAGCCAGGCGGCCGATTCGCGCTTCGGCACCTGCTGCTCGCTGGACGACCTGGCCGACGCACGCCGGGTGGCGGACTGCATTGGGATTCCCTTCTATATATTGAACCTGGAAAGGGAGTTCAGGCGCGACGTGGTGGACTATTTCGTCGATGAATACATGAAGGGCCGCACCCCCATTCCGTGCACGTTGTGCAACCAGAAGCTGAAATTCGACGAGTTGTTTAATAAGGCGGAGGGCTTCGGCTTCAGCCGGGTGGCGACGGGCCACTACGCCTCCATCGTCAAGGACGCTTCCGGCCGCTTCGCGGTGCGCCGCGGGCGGGATCGCGCCAAGGACCAGAGCTATTTTCTGTTCAATCTGTCGCAGGGGCAGTTATCGCGGCTGGAGTTTCCCCTGGGAGATACGGAAAAGGGCGAGGTGCGGCGGCTCGCGCGCGCGCTCGATCTCACGGTGGCCGAGAAGGCGGAGTCGCACGAGATCTGCTTCGTGCCGGATAACGATTATGCGGGGTTCATCGCCCGCGAGCGCGGCGAGGCGGCGTTCGCCGAGGGCGAGATCATCGATGCCCGGGGCGAGGTGCTGGGCCGCCATTCGGGCTACCCGTCGTTCACCGTCGGGCAGAGAAAGGGCCTCAATCTCGGCGGCCTCAAGGAGCCGCTTTTTGTTACCCGCATCGATGCGGAGAAGAACCAGGTTGTTGCAGGGCCGAGGCGTGAGCTTGCGCGCCGCCGCTTCAATGTGATGAACGTCAACTGGAGCCTGCCGCCGGAAGGGCCCGTCGAGGCCGATGTACAGATCCGATACCGGCACCGGGGCGCGCCCGCCACGCTCACGCCCCTTGGCGAGGAGCGCTGGCAGGTGATGTTCGCCGAGCCGGAATACGCCATTGCGCCGGGTCAGGCGGCGGTGTTTTACCGGGACGATGTGGTCTTGGGCGGCGGCTGGATCGAATGATCGGAGAGGTCCTCGAGGTGGCCATCGCCGCCTCGCGAGCCGCGGGGGATATCCAGCGGACGCGCATTGGCCGCATCGGCCGCGTCGAGTTTAAGGAGGCCAACGATCCCGTTACCGAGGTCGATCTTCTGTGCGAGCGGGAGATCATCCGCCGCATTCAGGATCGTTTCCCCGGTCACAATATCCTCGCCGAGGAATCGGGCGGCCGCGAGGGCGCTCCTTCGCCGCACAAGTGGATCATCGATCCCCTCGACGGCACCATCAACTATTCGCATGGTTTTCCCTGCTATGGGGTTTCCATCGCGTTTGAGAGCGAGGGCGTGGTGCGCGCGGGAGTGGTCTACAACCCCTCCCTCGACGAGCTGTTCGCCGCTCAAAAGGGCGGGGGCGCCACGCTGAACGGCAGGCCCATCCGCGTCTCCGGTACCGGAACTCTGGACCGGAGCCTGCTCGCCACCGGTTTTTCTCCCCGCGTCGTCCGTTCGTCCGATAATAATATGGAAAATTTCCGCCGCTTCATGGGCGCGGCGCAGGCCATTCGGCGTCCCGGTTCGGCGGTGCTCGACCTGTGCTATACGGCCATGGGACGGTTCGAGGGGTTCTGGGAAATGAAGCTTAAGCCCTGGGACATGGCGGCGGGGGCGCTCATGGTCGAGGAAGCGGGCGGCCGCGTCACCCGCTTCGACGGAGCGCCCTTCACCGCCTACGATGCGGAGATTCTTGCCAGCAACGGCCTCGTTCATCAGGCAATGGTGGAAATCCTGCGGCCCGCGGGGGGCGGGTAGAAAAAAATTTTAAACGGATGGAATAAAAAGGCGAGGCGGGGTATCTTGCATACGGAATTTTATTTAATTCCACCCCTTTTGACGGTCCGCCTGCCCGCATACCTCCCTGGCAGGCGGATTTTCTCTTTTCTGGCATCCGTTCGCCCGGCGACCCGTTCCCGAAAAACTTTCAAAATCAGGCGGCATTCAGCAGGCTATCGCGGATTTGCGCGAGCAGCGCCACATTGTGGCGGTGGCCGGTGCGGTGCGCCTTAATGTGGCCGCGCAGGGGTTTTCCCAGCAGATAAAAATCCCCGAGGATGTCCAGAATCTTGTGGCGGGAGAACTCGTTTTCGAAGCGCAGCTTGGTGTTAAGAACCTTTTTGTCGCCCAGCAGGATGAAATTGTCGAGCTTGCCGCCGGTGGCGAAACCCATTTTGGTGAGCTGCGCCACGTCTTCCAGAAAGCCGAACGTCCTGGCTGGGGCGATTTCTTCCTTGAAGCTTTTTTCTCCGTTGAATTCGTAGGTATATTCCTCGATCCCGATGGGTTCCGGGTACTCCATGTGATAGGTGACGCGGAATTTGTCGGAAGGCTCGATGGTGATGTGAGGCTGGTTTTTCTCGGGCGACCCGTACAGGTAAGTCCGGTCGATGACGATTTCCTCGCACATGCCATCCTGTTCTTCGAACTCGCCGTCCTCGATCAAGTCGCAAAAATCGCGCGCCGACCCATCCATCACCGGCGCTTCGTCGCCGATTTTGATGAGCAGGTTGGTGATGCGGTACATGTGCAGGACTGCCATAATGTGTTCAATGGTGGCCACCGAGGCGCTGCCCTTTTTCAGGCAGGTAGAGTAATCCGTGGATTCCACGTTGTCGAGCCGGGCCGGGATCGTCTGGCCGCTGGAAATGTCGCCGAAAATGATGCCGCTGTTCGGCGGCAGGGGGCGGAGAATGAGGCCCGTCTTAATGCCCGAGTGCAGGCCGCTGCCGCATAGCACGACGCTGCGCTTGAGGGTTCTTTGCAACCTGAACGGCCGTGCGGACGCGGCATCATCCGCGCCCGACGCGTCGATTCCGTGCAGGTGGAGTTTTTCCCGGAAGACTTCCTTGGGGGTCCGAAGCGATTGGGCGGTGCGCTCCAGGTTCCATTGGTTCTTCCTCAAATGGTGGATGAGAAATCCCTTTTCCCAGTTGAGCTCCGCTTCCTTGAGGGATTCGAAGCCCTCGAACGGGTTCGATGTGCTTTCAATGGCGGAGTTTCTGAATTCTTGCGGGAGGTCTCCCAGGGCGATCCGCCCCTTGGACGCGGTTTGCATCAGCAGGCGGTCGAGCACCGAGCGCAGTTCCTTGAGATTGCCGGGCCAGTGAGGGTTCGTCAGGGCGGTCATCCCATCCCCATCCAGCTCCGGCACTGACACTTCGTTTCTCAGCCCGTATTTCGTGAAATAATCCTCCACCAAGAGCGGAATTTTGTCGGCGTGGTCGCGCAGGGGGGGGATTACCCGCGGGGCGCTGAATCGTTCCAGGAGCTCGGGGAGAAAGAAGCCGCTTTCGGTCAGAGCGGAAAGATCGTTGTAGGACGAAGCGATCAGCCGGGCGGGCAAAAGATCCGCGTTCTCCTCATTCTCGGCCGCATTTTTCAACGCCTTTGCCAGATCCCGCTGAATATCTGTGCTCAGGGCTTCGACGTGGGTGAGGTACACCACTTCCGCGCCCTTTTCGGGGGAGATGAACCGCCCGCCCGCCTTGGGCAAGCTCTCGTCCGTTCCGGGAAAAAGATGGAACCGGATTTCCTCCGGCTTGCGCAGGGCGCAATTGAGCTTGATGAAGCTGCAGTCGGCAAGCGGGCTTAGGCGGTGGATGATGTGGGCAACAAATTCCTTGCCAGTGCCTTTTTCTCCGATCAGCATGACCGGTTCCTTCTTGCCGGCGGTTTGATGGATGAACGTCCGGATATCGCCGATCAGTTCGAAGCAGAGGGGCAGCTTGCGTTCTTCCACGCCCTCGCAATGATTCAGCCGCGCTTTTTTCTGGCGGAACACGCTGCTCACCGATTGGGTGACCTTGTCGAGGGAAAACGGTTTTTCGATGAAATCGTACGCCCCGAGTTTGGTGGCCTGCACGGCGGTGTCGATGGTGCCGTGCCCCGACATAATGAGCACCTCCACTTCGGGCTGGTACATTTTCACCGACTTGAGCACTTCGATGCCGTCCATGCCCGGCAGCCAGATGTCGAGCAGGACGACATCCGGAGGGTCCGACTGAATCATTTCGAGGGCGTTGATGCCGTCTTCGGCAACGGCGACTTCGTAGCCCTCGTCGGAAAGGATTTCTTTCAGGGAACTGACAATATTTTTTTCGTCATCGACGATGAGGACGCGTTCTTGCGACAAGAGAATTCTCCTGTTCTGGACCAGTTGGAAAAGAAGACGGTTCCTAAATATCTTCCCTTATTCCCGGGTAAAATCCAAATAATATATACGTTCTCCGGCCTTGATGAAGTTGTTCTCGTACTTGGTCATCGGCAAATCGTCGCGTTCTTCCCGAAAGGCGCACGGTCCGCAATTGTTGCGAAAGGCCAGGTCCGCCTCGAGGTAATCGAGCATTTCGCGGGCGTAGGGCTCGCTGTCGGTGGCCAGCCGCAACAGGCCGCCCCCCTTCAGCTTTTCGGCGAGGACCTTGAGAAACGCCGGTTTGATCAAGCGCCGCTTGATATGGCGCTTTTTCGGCCAGGGGTCCGGAAAGTTGATATAAACCCCCGCCAGTTCCCCCGGGTTGAAGATGAAGGGAACCTTCTCGCGCGCATCGCCGTATACGATGCGTACGTTCGCCATTTGCAGCTTTTCGATCCGCGAGACTATCTTCCGGATGCCGCGATGATAAAAGTCCAGGCCGATAAAATTGCACCCCGGCTCGCGAGCGGCCATTTCGATGAGAAACTTGCCGTTGCCGAAGCCGATTTCCAGCATCAGCGGATGGTCGTTGTCGAACAGCGCGGGCCAATCCGGCCGCTCTTCGGGGGCGAGAAAAAACGGGCTTTCTTCGGCGATCTCGTCGAAGGAAAGAAGCGGTTTGGATGACATGGATTTTACCGCCCCAGATTTTCGAGATTGTCGTGAATCGTGATCACCTCAAGCACTTCGTATTCCACCCGCTCCTCAGCCAGAGGCACCTTCACCTCATCCCCCTCCTGCTTGCCCATTAAGGCGCGGCCGATGGGCGAGGCGGTGGAGATGCGGCCCTCCTCGGGGTTCACCTCCTCGGGAAACACGAGATGGTAGGTCTTCTTGTCTCCGGTGTTCAAATCCAGCAGGCGCACGGTGCTGCCGAGGCCGGAACGGTCCTTGGGAAGGCGGTCGATATTGAGGGCGGTGATGTCGCTGATCCTCTTTTGCAGCTGCGACAGCCGCGTTTCCAGGAACATCTGGCGCTCCTTCGCCGCCTTGAACTCAGCGTTTTCGCTCAGGTCCCCATGGGCGATGGCGATCTTGAGCGCCTCGGGGATGTCCACCTTCAGTTCCTTCTTGGTTTTTTCAAGCTCTTCCTCGAGCTTGTTAATGATGGGCAGTCTCATGGTTTATTCTCTCCGATGAAATCAGAAATTCGAGGCGGCGGGTTGTTTCGGCCTTTTCCGCGCCGCGGGGTCGATCACGATGAAGGCGCCGTCGTAACCCAGGCGGCGTGCCCTTTCTTTAAGCGCATTGGCGGTGGCATAATCCTCGCTGCTACCCCAAAGGACGCGGTAGAACCCGGCGTCTTTAGCCTCGTAGGGCACCATCCGGCTGTTTTCGAGGCGGCTGATGATGCGCTCGGCGTTTTTCCTGTCTTGAAACACTCCAAGTTGGACCGTGTAGGAAGCGCCGGCTTCGAGGGCGCCGCCGCTGCCCGGCCTCTGGGTTACCACCAGGCGCACCGGCGCGATGCCGCTTTTTATCATACCGAGTTCCTTCGCCGCCTGATAACTGAGATCGATGATGCGATTGCCCGCGAAGGGGCCCCGGTCATTGATCCGCACCTCGGTTTCGCGCTGATTGTCGAGGTTGACGACCCGCACCCGGGTGTTGAACGGCAGTGTTTTGTGAGCGGCGGTGGTGGCATGCATGTCATACACTTCGCCGTTCGAGGTGAGCTTTCCGTGAAAGCCCGGCCCGTACCAGGAGGCGACGCCTTCCTCGCTGAACCCGTTGGAATCCGTGATGGGGTAATACACCCTGTCGCCGACCTGGTAGGGAATGGCCCCCCGCTCGGCTCTCGAAGGCACCTTCATCTCCGGCGGCGTCGTGGCACAACCCGTCATGCCGCCGACAAGGCCCGCGGCCAAAAGGGCGGCGCACACGCTTCGCAATTGATGAATGGTAACCGGCATGAAATCCCCAGGCGCATGCGCCGGAAGGGTGGGGGTGATCGTCGGCCATCGCCCGCGCCCCGGGCGTCAACCGTTCGCACCGGAGACGGTGGCCCAAGAGCCGTCTCCAGAGCAACCTTCATTCTATTGGGCCGGGGTCGGCCCGGTCAACTTAAAATTCACTAGCCTTTTAGGGTTAGATGGGTTTGCCCGGGGCCAGGGCGGACTCGGCTGAAGTCTCTTAACCTATTGACTTACAATGAGATGGAGGGTTACTATGACAAAGTGGGATCTTCACGCGACGACCCCGGTGCATCGGCGAAATGCAAATCGGATGAGGGTAGGATGAGCACCAACCGCGACAAAATTCTCAAGCTGCTCAACGAAAAAGACGACCTGCCGCCCCTGCCGGACGTGCTCATCAACCTGAACAATAAAATCAACGACCCCAAAACCGATATCGAGGAAATCTCCAAGCTCATCGAAACGGAGCCGGTGCTTTCGGGCCGCCTGATCAAGCTTGCCAACAGCGTGTTGTTTGGCGGCGGGCGCGATAAGGCGGAGGACCTGCAAACCGCCATTATGCGGCTCGGGCTGAAGATGGTGCTCGACCTCGCCTACACCCTGGAATTGCCGGGCATGTTCAAGCGGCGAAAATCATTCAACCAGCTCCGGTTGTGGAAGCACTCGCTGGCGGTGGCCTTCCTGTCGCAGACGCTGGCGGATAGAGCGTCCCTGACCCCGGAGGATAAGGATGCCGTTTACACCGCCGGGTTGATGCACGACATTGGCATCCTGGTGTTCGATTTTCTGCAGGGGAATGAATACGGGCGGTTTCTCAAGGACGCCGCCGCGTCAGAAACCAGCCTGGAAAAGCTGGAGCAGGAGCATTTTGGCATCTCCCACTCGGAGCTGGGCGCGGAGTTCATCGAAAAACGCTGGCCCATCGCAAAGCCGGTGGTCGAAGCGGTGGGGGCGCATCATCAGGCGCTCACCGGAAAAGCCCGCGTGGGTGCGCTCGCCAAAATCGTCGACCTCGCCAACCGCCTCGCCAACCATTGCGGCATCGTCAATGGACTCACCGAGCATCAAAGCCCGGCGCCCGCCCGTGGCTTTCACACGCTGCTCGGTCTCGAAGAGGAAGAGTTCGATACCCTCCTGCAAAAGACCCGCGAGGGCGTTGAACAGACGGAGTTGGTTCTCACCGGCTAAGCCTTCACTGTTTTCGGGAAGCTTTCATTTATTTGCCAGCCTGGGTTATAATTTACCCGTGTCGTGCCGATGGAGTCTTAGACCATGATGCCTCTTCTCCAGCGATCCTGATGGACAATCTCTCATTTCGAACGACGTTTCGCGGCGTGCGTGGGTCGATTCCCACGCCACTGACCACCCCGCAAATCGAGGAAAAGCTTGCCCGGGCCCTGCGGCATGCCCACCCCGAGGACCTCAAGAACGAAGAGAGCCGCAAGGCCTTCATCGCCACCCTGCCCATTGAGGTGCGCGGCTGCTTTGGCGGCAACTCGTCGTGCGTGCACGTGGAGGTGGGTGGGCATCACCTGATCTTCGACGCCGGCACCGGCATCCGCGGCCTGGGGCTCGACCTGATGAACAAGGAGTTCGGCCGGGGCGAGGGGAAGGCTCATCTGTTTCTCTCCCACACCCATTGGGATCACATCAACGGCATCCCATTCTTCGTTCCGTTTTACGTCAAGGGCAACCGCTTCACCATCAACTCACCCGTGCCCGACATTCGCGCCCGGCTGAAGGGCCAGCAGGTGGAGCCGTATTTTCCGGTTCCTTTCGAGGCCTATTCCGCCACCCTGGTTTTTCCCGACCACAGCGGCAAGACCAGCGTCACCATTGGCGACGTCAAAATATCCTGGAAAGAGATGTACCACCCAAACGCCTCACACGCCTACCGGGTCGATTACGCGGGCCGGTCGCTCATCTACGCCACCGACGCCGAGTACAAGAGCCTCACCCGCGAGGAACTGCAGCCGTCGGTGGATTTCTTCCGCGATGCCGACCTGCTGGTGTTCGACGCCCAGTACACCTTCGGCGAGGGCCTCGAAAAGAGCGACTGGGGCCACGGCTCGACTTTTATCGGCGTGGACCTTGCGGTGGACGCGGGGGTGAAAAGCATCGCATTTTATCACCACGAGCCCACCTACAGCGATTTCAAGCTGGTGGAGATTCTCAAGCAGACGCAGGTCTACCTGAAACCGCTTGCGCCGAAATCCAACCTGAATATGTTTCTCGCCCAGGAAGGGCTCACCGTGGATTTAATGAATGGTTGATGAACCGCGCCTCAAGCCCCTTAGTCGCGAGGCGGCAGGAGGTCCTCGAGGAAAAAGGCCGCCAGCTGGGATCGGCTGGCAAGCCCCGTTTTCTGATAGATGGATTGCGATTGCTGCTGCACCGTCTTCACTTGGGTTTTGCGGATGTCGGCGATCTCCTTGAGCGAAAACCCCTTGAGCAGTAAAAAGCCCACCTCGGTCTCCGCCTGGGTCAGCATCCAGTGGGCGAACTGTTTTTCGATTTTGACCGAAAGGCCCGCCAGGAGCTGGCGGGTTTCCTCCCGCCAGGTTTCCTTTTCCCGGCTGAATGCCTCCACGTCCCCCTTGAGCAACTGGATTTCCTTGTTCGCGTGAAGCAGCCGTTTCACCGCGACAACGAAAAACGTTCCGCTGATCGCCAGGAGCATCCCTTCCAGCAGCAGGTGGCTGCCGGAGCCGCCGCTCGCGTAATCACTCGCCAGATCGAGGCCGACCAGCACCATGACCGCGCCGGAGAGAAACAGAAGAATTAAGTGGGCGTTTTTGCTATCCTCCATTTGTCCTAGGCCTCTTGCAACTTGTTTAAAGATAAGGGGAAAACCATGCTCCATAATCCGGATGGCGTTTTTTTTCGCCGCGGCCGACACTGGGGGCAGAACAAAATTCAAAGGAGATTATCATGTTTGATCTGCCGTTGCATCCCATTGCCGTACACTTTCCCATCGTTATTGGCATGACGCTGCCGTTTATCGCGATGTTTCTCTGGTGGGCCATCAAAAAGGGCCACGTTCAGCAAAAGGCCTGGATTCTCATCACCGCCCTCGCCCTGGCCTATGGCGCCAGCGCCCTGGTGGCCAGCGAACTCGGCGAGGATGACGAGGACAAGGTCGAGAAGGTGGTTTCTGAAAAGGTCATCGAGGAACATGAGGAGGCTGCCGAAAGAATTCCTTGGGTGGCGGGGGCTCTGGTTGTTCTGTCCTTCGGCGGCCTGATGGCCCGCCCCGGCCCCAAGGCGCAAATCGCGTTTGTCGCCCTTAGCCTCATCGCCCTCGCGCCGCTGGTCAATGCCGGCCACACCGGCGGCGAGCTGGTCTACCATTACGGCGCGGCCAACGCGCATGTGAATGCCGAGACCAAGACGCTGATCCAGTCCGGCCAGTTTTACCTGGCGCACGCGGAAGCCGAGCACGGCGAAGAGAATCACGACTAGCCCGGCCGCGGCCGGCCCCCGCCTTCGGGCGGGGCCGGGCCTGTAATTTTAGACTTCACAGGCAAATCATTCCCGGTTATCTTCGGGGCATGATCAGGTTGTCCGGAATTAAATTTTCCATCGATCGGGGCGGCACCTTCACCGATGTGTATGCCGAGGTGCCCGGCGAACCGGGGTTCCGGGTGGTGAAGCTTTTGTCGGAAAACCCGGACCATTACCCAGACGCGCCCCTTGAAGGCATTCGCCGCGTCCTCGCCGATGTCGGTGGAGAAAACATATCGAGCGGCGGCATCGACGGCGGGTGCATCGAGTGGATTCGCATGGGCACCACCCTCGCCACCAACGCCCTGCTCGAGCGCAGGGGGGCGAAAACGGCACTCCTCATTACCCGCGGCTTCGGCGACCTGCTCACCATCGGCAAGCAGAACCGGCCGCGCATTTTCGACCTTGAAATTCGCAAGCCGCCGCCGTTGTGCCAACGGGTTGTGGAAGTTGACGAGCGCGTGCGTCTTTGTCCGCGCGCCGCGGGCAGTCTCACCGGCCTGTCCGGCGAGGCGGTCGAGGTCCTCCTTGCACCGGACCTTGAGCGGCTCCAGGAAGAACTCGCCCAGCTCAAGGCCGAGGGCATCGAAAGCCTGGCGGTGGCCTTCCTGCACGCCTACACCTTCCCCGCGCACGAACTGCTGGTGGGCGCGCTGGCCGAGGAGTTGGGGTTTTCCCAAGTGTCGCTCTCAAGCCAGGTGTTGCCCAAGATTCGCCTTGTCGACCGTGGCCAGACCACCGCCGTCGACGCTGCCCTCACGCCGCTCATCAAGGATTATCTCCAGAGCTTTCGCGCCGGTTTCAAGGGCAAGGCCCCGGAACTGTTCTTCATGCAATCTGACGGCGGCCTCACCCGCGCCGCCACGTTTAGCGGTTGCCGGGCGGTTCTTTCCGGGCCGGCGGGCGGCGTGGTGGGGGCGGCGCGCACCACCGCGCTCAGGTTTCCCGGCCGTCCCGTGATCGGCTTCGACATGGGTGGCACCTCCACCGACGTCTCGCGCTTCGACGGCGAATATGAGTGGACCGAAGAGTCGGAAACCGCCGGCGTGCACCTGCAGGTGCCACAGCTCGACATCCGTACCGTGGCGGCGGGCGGCGGCTCGCGCCTTTTTTTCGAAAACGGCCTGTTCGTCGTCGGCCCCGAATCCTCGGGAGCGCATCCCGGGCCGGTGTGCTACAAGAATGGCGGCCCGCTGTCGCTCACCGACGCCAACCTGTTTCTCGGCCGGTTGCTGCCTGAATTTTTTCCCCGCGTGTTCGGCCCGCAGGAAGATGAACCCCTCGATGCCGAGGCGACCCGCCGCGCGTTCCTCGACCTTGCTGGACGCATCTCGGCGGAGCGCGGCGAGGGCCACGCGCTTGCCCCCGAAGCGGTGGCGCTCGGTTTCATCGAGGTTGCCAACGAAACCATGGTGCGGCCGATCCGGGAAATTTCGGTGACGCGCGGCTTCGACGTCAAGCAGCACGTGCTCGCCTGTTTTGGCGGCGCTGGCGGGCAGCACGCCTGCGCCCTTGCCCGCGCCCTGGGCATGGCGAAGGTGTTCGTGCATCGGCACGCCGGCATCCTTTCCGCCTACGGCCTCGGTCTCGCTGACGTGGTGGTCGACCGGCGCGAGCCCGCCGCAGTGCGCCTTGAACCGGCCAACCTTCCCGAACTGCTCGCCCGCCTCGACGAACTCGTGCTCCGGGCCTGCCGGGAGTTGGAACGTCAGGGCAATTTCCACCCGCGAGTGCGGCGCTACCTCAACCTGCGGGTGGAGGGAGCCGATGCCCAATTGATGATTGCCGAACCCGCCGACGGCGATTTCTTCAAAGAGTTTTTAAGCACGCACGAGCGCGAGTTCGGCTTCAAAGTGTCCGGCCGCGGCATTCTGGTGGACGAACTTTGGGTGCGCGTCACCGGGAAGTGTCCGCCGGTGGCGCCCCGGCCGCTGCCGGGGAAAGAGCGACCGACCACCCCCGCGGCAAGCACCCGCTGCTATTTCAAGACGGGCTGGGCCGACACCCCGGTTTACCGCATGCGCGATCTTGGAGCGGGCGAGGTTTTCGAGGGGCCGGCACTCCTCATCGACGATACCTCGACGATTCTCATCGAACCCGGCTGCACGGCGGGCATCACCCCCTTCGGGGATGTGGAGATGGATATCCCGCCGCCGGAAGAGCCCTTATCCATTCCCGTCGAGGCCGATCCCGTGGAACTCGCCCTGTTCGGCAACCGCTTCATGTCGATCGCCGAGCAGATGGGCCGGCAATTGGTGCGTACCGCCATCTCCACCAACATCAAGGAACGGCAGGATTTTTCCTGCGCCCTGTTCGGCCCCGAGGGCGACCTGGTGGCCAACGCCCCACACCAGCCGGTGCATCTTGGAGCCATGGGCGAGGCGGTCCAGCGGCAGTTGGAGATATATCGCGACGACATGCGGCGGGGCGACGTGTGGGTCACCAACGATCCCGCCTTCGGTGGCAGTCATCTTCCCGACATCACCGTGATTACGCCGGTGATCGACGGCGGGCGGCCCGTATTCTTCATCGCCAATCGCGGCCACCACGCCGACATCGGCGGCATCACCCCCGGTTCCATGCCAGCGTTTTCGGAAACCCTCGCCGAGGAAGGGGTGGTCATCCGCACGTTCAAGCTGGTGGAGGGCGGCGTGTTCCGGGAAAAGGAAATCGCCGAGTTGCTGGCCGCCCCCGGCGTGGGGCGCGATGGGCGGCGGGTTCCCGGCACCCGCGCCCTGGCCGACAACCTCGCCGACCTGAAGGCGCAGGTCGCCGCCAATCAGAAGGGCGTCGAACTGGTCCGGGAACTCATCCGGCGCTCGTCCCTTGCCACGGTTCAGGCCTATATGGGGCATTTGCAGGACAACGCCGACGCCTCGGTGCGTCACCGCCTCCAGGCGTTCGCCCGCGAGCGTGGTCTGAAGGCGGGCGCCGCCCTGGAAGCGGAGGACCACCTCGACGACGGGTCTCCACTCTGCCTCCGTTTGTGGATCGACCCCGAAAGCGGCCGCGCGGTGTTCGATTTCGCCGGCACGGCGGCCCAGCTCGCAGGCAACCTAAACGCGCCGCGCGCCGTGACCTCGTCGGTCATCCTCTATTGCCTGCGCTGCCTGGTGCAGGGCGACCTGCCGCTCAACCAGGGCTGCCTGCGTTCCATCGACATTCGCCTGCCGGGCGGTTCACTGCTCGCCCCCGGCCCGCAAGCCGCTGTCGCCGGTGGCAACACGCTCACTTCGCAACGCATCACCGACGTGGTGCTAAAGGCGTTCGGCGCCGCCGCGGCGAGCCAGGGCTGCATGAACAACCTCACCTTCGGAAACGCCCGTTTTGGCTATTACGAGACCATCGGCGGCGGGGCGGGCGCGGGGCCCGGCTGGCAGGGCCAGTCCGCGGTGCACACGCACATGACCAACACCCGCATCACCGACCCGGAGATTCTCGAAAAGCGTTACCCCCTGCTGCTCAGGGAATTTTCCATCCGGCGCGGGTCCGGCGGGATGGGCGCATATAAAGGCGGCGACGGGCTGGTGCGGGACATCGAATTTCTGGAGCCTCTGGAGGTGACGGTGCTGTCGGAGCGGCGGGTCTTCGCTCCTTATGGGCTTGCGGGCGGCGGACCCGGTGCGAAGGGGCGGAACCTGTGGATTGCGAAGGACGGTGGCGAAACCGACCTCGGCGGGAAAAACCAGTTCACCGTCCAACCTGGAGACCGGGTGCGCATCCTCACGCCGGGTGGGGGTGGTTATGGAAAAGCCGGGGGCTAAAAACCGCGCTTCACGTGGCCATCCATTCGAGGGTTTCCAGGTGTTCGCGCAGGTGCGAGACGGTGCGGAATTTTTTCAGTATCAGGGAGTGTTTGAGCCCCGAGCAGATGTCCTTCACCACGGGCGGCAATTTTGAATAATAACGCGCGCCGCCCATGCACTCGTGAAAAATCTGGATCAGCCCGCAGATGTCATATTTCATGTTCTCCCGCTTTCCCGTCGACGAATTGAAAAAATCGAGCAACTTGAGGCTGAAGCCGAGGCCATATTTGTGCACGAGGATGTTCTCGGTGTGCAGGTCGCCGTGGTATTCGTTGGACAGGTGGATTTCCTCGATGCCCTCGGTGAGCGCGTAGAGGAGGTGCAGGGCCTGGAACGGGTCCAGCCTGCGCGCGGGCAGCTTGCGTAAAAACTGGTGCAGGGGGATGCCGTCGACGTATTCGGAAATCAGCACCGTGACCGGATTCTTTTGAAAGGTGATGATCTCCTTGGTGTGGTATTGAATCAGTATCGAGCAGTGGCTCAGGCGGTGAAGTTTGAGGGCATAAGACCGGCAGGTCCGGTCGTTCCTGTTGCGCTGGGGGAAGAACAGTTTTGCCGCCCGCTCGATGCCGGTGTCGATTTCGCTGACCTTGTAGACCTCGCCCTCCCAGCCGGAGCCGAGCATCGAGACGATCTGGTACTTGCCCGCGATTTTTTTCCCCGGAGAGAAATTGAAGGAATCGACGCAAAACGGTTTTGTCTTTTTAATCGCCATGACGCCTGTATGCCCAAATCGACGGAAGGAGCTATAGCCGGTAGGCGGCTTGCCGTTGCACGTGGCTAAGGGTCATTATAAAGATTCAATGACGTGGAAGTATCAAAAAATGGAGTGGGAGGGACACATTTCCACCGTCCTGGTAAAAAGAAAAAGCCCCCCGGCGGGGGCCGAAAAACCGCTGCGACCTGAAGGGCTCGAGGGTGGATCGGCTCGGGAGGTTGAAGCCCGATCCAGTGGCCACCCGGGGGCTGGGGGGGCCGCCCCGCCGGGAGGGAGGGGGAGCGAGCCCCGAATGCCGCCCCCGCGCCGGGAAGGGGCTAGCCCGGTTGGGCTAGGGTTGCGGGTTCAGTGATGACCGTGCCTCTCGCGGGCGCGAGGCCCGTCAAAGCCGCCGCCGCGATGGGGACGGGGGGGCTGGAAAATCTTCGGGCGATGATGGTTGCCCCGCTGGCCATATAGCGGCTTGTGCCCATGGTGTCCGCGATGCGGCTTGTAATCGTTCCAGCCGTAGGTCTGGCCGTGGCGATGGTGCGGCCGGTGCCCATGACGGTAATGAGGCTGGTGGTGGCGATGGTGCGGCCGGTGCCGTGGGGCCACGTAGTGCCTGTGGTCGAGGCCGTAATGGCCGTACAGTCCGCTCGAGTAGACGAAAAGGGAACCAATGGCTGCGCCGACACTGTAGTAACCATGCGCATTGCCGTCGCTCACGCTGATATGAAAGCTGTCCTGGGCATAGGCGGTGGTGCTGGTGAGGAGAAATAGGGAACAACCGATGAGTGATTTTTTAAAGATCTTCATGGTGACACCTCCCCGCTATATTTTTTATTCGAGGGCGCGACTTCCTTCCCTCGGTGATCATGACGGCAGTATAGGTCCATTAAATTTTATTTTCAATTTTATTTTTAAAAGTAATATTAAAATTTACCAGAAATGGAGGTATTGCCGATTGTTTGTCAAGGAATTGCCCAAATTTAAATAAAATTTAGGGAGTGCAGGGCTCGTTTTTCACCGAAAAGCCCTAAATTTTAATAATAAAAATATTTGCAAATAGTTAGCCTTCGGCTTAACCTGTTCGTATCGCGATTCCGTCATTTATTCTTGGCGGTATATAATGGACGGTGTGAACAAACAGGCGCCGGAAAGCCGATGGGAAACCGGCGCTGGAAACCATCCCGCGCGCGCCAAGGTGCTCGCCGGAGACAGTGGGAGGGATGCTGATGAAACAAAGGGAATGGATCATTCTGGCCGTGGCGGGTTCGGCGCTTTTATTCGCGGGTTGCGCCACACAGCCCACCTATCCGGTGAACACGGGGCCGGTGGACACAAGTCCCGGCCGGTCCACGGTGTATGAAGACGTCGGCAGCATCGGGCGAAATCAGGGCATTGGCATGGAGTCGCAAGATATCGCCAGCATGACCGACAAGATGGTCGGCGACATGCTGGCCACCCCCGCGCTTGCCGGCAGGAAAGCATCGCCCCGCGTCATCATCGATTCGGAATATTTCAAGAACGAGAGTTCCACCCGCATCAATAAGAACATCATCACCGACCGCCTGCGCGTGGAGCTCAACCGCGCCGCGAACGGACGCATGATCTTCGTCGGCCGCCATTATTCGGACATGGTGGAGAGGGAGAGGGCTCTCAAGCGCGACGCGGCCCGCGCCACCGGCGACCCCATGGTGGACAAGGGCACTCTCGAAGCTACGCGCACCACCCTGGGCGGTGATTTTCGCATGGGCGGCCGCATCACCACGCTGGATTCGGTGAACTCGTCCACCGGGCTTGCCACCCGCATGCACCAGATCGTCTTTGAAATGGTGGACCTCGAAAACGGTATGATCGTCTGGAGCGGCATTTACGATTTCAAGAAGACGGCGCAGGATGACGTGCTCTACCGCTAGGCCCGGCGGCCGGTCTCTTTGTTTCAGCCTCCGCCTGCTCGGCGGCTTTCTGGCGGTGGTACTCCTTTTCGGCTGCGCGAGCGACGCCTACTACCAGGAGGTCGAGGTTCCTCCGGCCGAGATGCACGCCTACCTCGATGACAAGCCGCCCTCGCTGCATCCATATTACGAGCGGGTGCTTCGCCAGGGGCGGCGCAATCTGGTGCTCAGCCAGATGGAGGCGGGCCTTGCGGCGATGGAATACGGCGCCTACGACCTGGCCGAAGAGTCGTTTGAAACTGCCTTGCTCAACATCGAGACGGTGTACACCGACGACGAGAGCGCCCGGCGGGCGCGTTTGCTCTGGTACGCCGAGGGCGCCAAGGACTTCAAGGGCGAACCCTACGAGCGGGCCATGGCCTATTACTATCGCGGGTTGTTGTTCCTGCGTCGGGGCGATTATGAAAACGCCCGCGCCTCGTTCAAGGGCGGCCAATTGCAGGACACCCTCGCCGAGGAGGCGCGGTACCGCATGGATTTTGCCCTCCTCGTGTATCTCGAGGGGTGGGCGTCGCACCTGCTTGGCGATGACGACCTCGCCCGCGAGGCCTTCGAGGAGGTCCGCCAGATCCGGCCGGACTTCGTTCCCCCCGAGCGCGGCGATAACGTGCTGCTCCTCGCCGAAACCGGGCACGGTCCGGTGAAGATCGGCACCGGGGCGGGCGACGCCGAGCTTCGGCTGGTGCGCGGTTCGGGGTTCACCGAGCAGTCCGCTCGCTTCGATATTTCCGGCGCGGGTCTGCTGCCGGCTTACACGATGGAGGACGTTTACTGGCAGGCGAGCACGCGGGGCGGCCGCCAGGTGGACGCCATCCTTCAAGGCAAGGTGCGATTCAAGGAGACCCATCAGGCCATGGGCCGCGCGCTCACCGATGTATCGGTGCAGGGGTTGCTCATGGCCCCCGCGTTCGGCAAGAATGCCGACAAGGCGGCCATCGCCGCCGGCATCGTCGGCATCCTGGGGCTCACGCAGCAGGCCGTCGCCGGCGCGACGCGGACCGAGGCGGACACCCGCACCTGGCGGAGCCTGCCCGACCGCGTGCATGTGCTCACTTTTCAAGCCGAACCGCGCGCGTTAGACGTGGGGGTTTTGTTTTACGATTCCCGCGGCGTGGAGCTCGGGAATCTCAAGAAGTGGGTGAAGGTGGACTTCGTCAACCGCCGGTCGGGGTTTGCCTGGGTGAGATCGCGCACCGCGTTCATCGAATGAATAACTCGTAACACCAATCGGGAGATGATCATGATAGGGATGACCAGAACCGCCATCGTTTTATCCGCGAGCCTTTGGGCCGCCGCCTGCGCCACCACCGATCCCTGCATGACGATCATGGAGGAGAGGCCGCTGAAGTCGGGCATCGAGATGAACAGCGTGCACATCATCGACTCGTCGCTCGAGTCGAGCCGCATTTTTGCGACGTATTGCGAAGGCGTGCGTCTCGGCCCCACCGCCCAGGAGCAGGTGGAAAGCGGGCAGGCGCCGGACATCCGTACCTACAAGATCACCGTCGAGCAATACGACAGCCAGCTCACCCCCACCGGCACCCGCGAGGTATGGGCGATTTTAAGAAACCACACCAACTTCCCCCTGATGGTGGAAGGGCGGACGCAGTTTTTCGACAGCCACAAGGCGCCTACGGAAGAGGCCACGGCGTGGCAGCGCGTCCAGCTGCCGCCGAAAAGCATTGCCACGTACCGGGAAATGTCCAAGCAATCCCGCGGGGTAGACTATTATCACATCGAAATCCGCGAACAGCGTTAGTACCGCCGTTCGCTTCGGCGGGGCCTCTGGCGGGAGTGTTGCCATGCAGCGAGTGCTGATTACATTGGGCGTGGTGCTGGTCCTGGCGGGGCTGTTATGGCCGTGGCTGGTGAAAAGCGGTCTCGGCCGCCTGCCGGGCGATATCATCATTCGCCGCGACAATTTCCGTTTTTATTTCCCCATCGTCACCGGCCTGCTTGTGAGCGCGGTGCTCTCCTTCCTTTTCTGGCTGCTGAGAAAATAGAGGGGGTGTCAGCCTGAAATCAGGACCACCTTGTTTTCCTGATCGGCGGTGCAAAGGGCCTCCTGGGCTTCCGCGAGCGGGCGGGTGCTGGTGATGAGGCCGCGCAATTTTTCCGGGTGGCGGGCCAAAAGCTTAAGCGCAGGGGTGAACGGGCCACAGCGCGACCCCTGCAGGCGGATTTCATCGACCACCAGCCGGGTGAGGTCGAAGCCCTCCGGTGGCAGGCCGCAGGTGGTTTTCGCGGCCAGCGTGCCGCGCGGCCGCACGAGTTTAAGCGCCTGGGTGAGGCCCTCGGTATGGCCGGTGGCGTCCACCACTATGTCGGCGCCCATGCCCCCGGTCATCGCGTGGATGGCCTCAATAGCCTGATGGGGCGCGAACGCGGCTTCGGCGCCGAAGGCGAGGGAACGGGCGCGTTTCTGTTCGCTGCGGCTGATGGCCACGACGCGAAGTCCCTTCTGCCGAGCGGCGAACACGATGAGGACGCCGAGCCGCCCCGGCCCCAGCACCACCACAAGGTCCCCCTTGGCGGCGGGGCTCATGACAAAGGTTTCAAGCGCGGCGGCGAGGGGTTCGGCGAGCGCCGCGGTGACAGCATCCAGACCGTCGGGCAGGGTGTGAAGCGCACCCGCGGGAACGGCGATCTCATCGGCGAAGGCCCCGTCATGGCGGATGATGCCGGTCACCGTGCGGTCCAGGCAATGACTGGGAAGACTGCGGGCGCAGGCCGAACAGAGTTTTGGGCGGTGGTAGGCGAGGCAGGTGTTGTTGATCTCGGCGGTCACCCTGCGGCCCAGCCAGGCCGGGTCCACCCCGGAGCCCAGCTTGCGGACGGTGCCGGCGAACTCGTGGCCCGGCACCAGGGGCAACGGAACCGGGTAGTCGCCGCGAAAGAGGGCGAGGTCGGTGCCGCAGATGCCGGCGGCTTCCACCCCCACCACCACCTCCATCGGTCCCGGCTGAAGGGGCGGACGCCGGGCGATCTCCACAGTGCGGGGGGCGGTGAGTTTCGCTGCCACGGGCATTGGCGTGCTCCTTGGGTCGGTGCTGCGTGAGTTGGGCCGGGGGGGCCTGCCGGGCGGCGAGGCTTTAATTTAAAAAATATCGCCCACGGCTTTTTTCTGAACGTCGATCAATTCCTTGATGCCCTTGTCGGCCAGGGCCAGCAGATCCCTCAACTGCTTGTCGTTGAACGGGTCCCTTTCCGCCGTGCCCTGGATTTCGATGAAACCGCCGGAACCCGTCTTGATGATGTTAAGGTCCACCGCCGCCTCCGAGTCTTCGCTGTAGTCGAGGTCGAGGAGTTGGTTCCCTTCGGCGATGCCGACGCTGACCGCTGCGACGTAATCGCGGATTGGCACTTCATCGATGACTTTTTCTTTCTTCAGCTTCTTGAACGCCAAAGCGAGAGCGATGAACGCGCCGGTGATGGAAGCGCAGCGCGTGCCGCCGTCGGCCTGAATGACGTCGCAGTCGATCCACACCGTGCGCTCGCCCATTTTTTCCATGTCGACGATGGTGCGCAGGGAGCGTCCGATGAGGCGTTGGATTTCCTGCGTCCGCCCGGAGAGTTTGCCCCGGCTCGCCTCGCGCGCCGTGCGAGTGTGGGTGGAACTCGGGATCATGGAATACTCGGCGGTGACCCATCCGGTTTTCTTGTCGCGTAAAAACGGCGGCACCCGGTCTTCGACCGAGGCGGCGCAGATGACCTTGGTGTTTCCCATCTGGATGAGTGCGCAGCCGGCGGGGTGGGTGATGTAATGCTTGGTGACTTTGACCTTTCTCAGTTCATCGAGAGCGCGGCCGCTGTTTCTTGACATAATTTCTCCGAAAATCGCGGGGGGAAGATCCCCCCTCAGGGTTTTTGAAAGAGGGCTAAAATAACAATTATCCACCGGTTTGGCAACCAGACAACGGGCCTGAGGCGGAGGCGGAGCGGTCCCGCGCGCCGTCCTCCCGTGGGGCTAGTGTATGGAGATTTATTGTAACTTATTAAAATATATGGTAATATATCCATTAGTATTTAACGTGCAGCAGGAAATTAACCGCAAAGATCAACCAACGGGTGGAGCATGGACTCTTATTTTGAAAAGGGCGTTAAGTTGAAAGGCACCCTCAGGGTGAAAGGCGCGGTTCACTTCGATGGCGAATTGGAGGGCGATGTGCACTCCACCAACCATTTCGTCGTGGGGAAAACTGGCGACGTGCGCGGCACCGTCCGCTCCTACAACGTTTCCAACATGGGCCGAATCGAAGGCGACATCATCGCCGAGAATAAGGTCACCCTGTTGCAGGACAGCTCGCTGAAAGGCGACATCACCACATACCACCTGGTCATCGACGAAGGTTCCAACTTCGAGGGCAGCTCGCGGATGACGGGCAAAAAGCCCAAGGAAAGCCTCGATGCCAAGGTCCCTGAAAAGACCAAGTCCAAGGAAGACATTGCCCGCGAGATGATCGAAAGGGATTCTCTCCTGAAAAAGGAAAAGAAGGCCGAGGAGAAAGAAAAAGTCGCGGCCACCGACGCCCCCGCCAAGGAGAGCAAGGGCTGGGGCCTCAAGGGCTGGGGCAGCAAAACCGGCCTGTTCCTCCTTTTCGGCCTGATGGGCACGTTTTTTATTTCAACGTCCCTCTGATGCCGATCTGACCGGCCTAGTCGATCGAGGCCTGCGGCTCCTCAAGCAGCACCGCCTCACGGAAGCCGAGCGCGTCTTTCAAGCGGCTCTGGATATCACCCACGGTGAGCCTCGGGTTCACGCCGGGCTGGGTGAAATTCCCCTCGCCAAAAACCAGTTCCGTCAAGCGGAACAGTACCTCCAGCGTTCCATTCAACTCAACCCCTGGACCAGCGCCCCCCCGCGTTCAGCTCGCGCAAGCCCTCATGGCCCAAGGCGCGCTTGCCGAAGCCGGCGAGAGCCTGCAACAGGCCCTGACTCTCGACCCCGGCAACGGCCCTGCCCATTACTAGATGGGCCGGCTGCGACACCGCCAGGGGAAAATCGAAAGCGCGAAAGAAAGTCTGCGCACAGCGATCCACCTGAATACCGGCGATCCGGCGTCGCACCAGGCCCTCGCCGCCATCCTTGAAGCGGAGGGCGAAACCACCTGGGCCGAGCGGGAGATCAAGCGGGCGCTTGCGCTCAAGGAGAACGATCCGGTTCTGCTGCTGACGCTGGCGAGGCTGTTGCTGGTGCAAGGCAAGAACGATGCGGCCTGGGAAACGCTGAAGCAGGCCGCCCACCGGTTTCCCAGAAACTTTGACGCGCAGGTGCGCCTGGTCGACTGGTATTACCAGAACGACGGGGAGGATCAGCCGCTCGGCCTTTATCAAGCGGCCGGAACCCTGAAGCCGAATAGATCCGTGGTGCGCACGCGGCTCGAATGAACGAGGGCAAAAAAGCCCTGGCAGCGCTGGAGGCGACGTTGAAGACCGACCGCCGGGATGCGGACACGTTGATTGCAGGTGGGGCTCCTGTTCCCCGGGCGCAAGCGGTGGGGACCGGCGCGGAAAAGGCGGTTGTCTCCTCCGCCTTCAGGCAAAAGAGCTAGAGCATGCTCTTAAGGACCATGTAACTCAAATAACAGGTGAGAAGAATGATGCCGTCGCGTCGCTTCAGACAGTTCTCCAGACAGATGAGAACAAGAAGCAGGCAGGTAAGGCCGGTGGTGAATAGCAGGTCCGGGTGAATAGGTTCGCGGATGTGGAGCGGATGGACGGTGCCCGCGATGCCCAGCACCATCAGGATGTTGAAGATGTTGCTTCCGAACACGTTGCCAATGGCGATTTCCCCCTGACCGCGCTTGGCAGCCATGAGCGAGGAGACGATCTCCGGCAGGCTGGTGCCCACGGCGATGATGGAAATCCCGATGAGCCACTCGCTTACGCCCAGCGCCCGAGTGATGCCCACGCCGCTATCGACCAACAGCTTCGCCCCCATCACCAGCATCGAGAGGCCGAGGATCACCAGGACCCACTGCGCCGCCAGGCCCTTGCCGGACAGCCATCTGATCTCTTCTTCCTCGAAAACCTCGCCGAGAGGCTCCTCCTTTTTATTGAAGGCGCGCCATAGATAGGCGGCCAAAAGAACCACCATGGCCACCGCCTCGAAGCGGTTAAGCTTTAGATCCCAGGCCAGCACCGCGATCAGGAAGGTGGCGAAAACCAGCGCAGGGGCCTCTTGCCGGAGGCGGTCGCGGGAAATGGTGAGCGGGATCAAAAGCGACGTCAGCCCGAGCACCAGGCCGACGTTGGCGATGTTGCTGCCGATGACGTTGCCCATCGCAAGTTCCGGCGCGCCGGCAAGCGCGGCGAGAATTGATACCGCAAGCTCGGGGGCGGAAGTGCCGAAGCCGATCACCGTTGCCCCGATAATAAAGGGGCTGATGTTCAGTTGACGGGAAATGCGGATGCTGCCGCTCACCAGAAAATCGCCGCCGTAGAACAGTAGCGGCAGGCCGATGGCGAGAAACAGGAGGTGCATCAGCATGCCGGATCACCATGGGGCGCGGTCCGCCTGGCGTGCCTGGCCGATGGGCGGCGCGCGTAATGAGGTTTAAGTCGGAACAACATCGTGAGCGAGGTGGATGGGAAAAGGTGAAAAGGGAGGCGGCGGGCCCAGGCCCGAAGCCGGGCCCGTAGGCATGCCGGGATGCGAAAGTCAGCGCGAGCCGCTGCCCTCATCCGCCTTGGGAGGCATCGTTTCTTCAGGGCGCCCCAGGCCGGAGCTGCCTTCGGATTTTTTGTTTCTGTATTTCTTGTAATGCCGGGAGAAGGACCCTTCCTCCTCCTCATACTGACCCTCATCGTATTCGTGGCCAGGCTTGTTGCCGTGCGGATCGTCGATCACCGAGGAACCACTGCCTTCCTCGAATTTTCCTTGCTCCCCGTCTTCGGCGCCATGCGGGCCTTCGTGAGCCAGCAGGCCGGCGGGAGCCAGAAAGGTCAAGGTGATGAACAGCACCGATGCCATGACAGAAAATAACTTCATAAAAATACTCCTCATTGCGCCCCGCGGGGAGTTGACGGAATGATATCATGCAGGGATCAATTTAGCACACCCCGGGCAGCGGCGGGCGTGAAAAATGGCTGCTCGGGTCCGGGGAATGGTCCGGGAGGAAAGTTCAGCCGTTGGCTAGCGCACGAAATGATTATTGAAGCCGGCCCTGGCAAGCTTCTCCTGCGTGCCTTTCGCCTCGTTCGCGCTGGCGTAGGCGCCGAGCTCGACGGTATAGAGAGGCAGGGTCACGGTTTTCTTTTCCCGGGTCGAGAGGAAACCCTTCAGGCTCAGTTTATCCTGAAACGCCGCCGCTTGGCCCGAACTCTTGAAGCTGCCGGTGAGGAAGGAAAAGTTGCCCGCGGCGTTTCGGCTGAGCACCGCTTCGAAGCCGCGTTCGGTGAGTTCCTTCTTGAGGGATTCACCCGCGGCCTCGTCGGCGAACTGGCCGACCTTCACCACGTGCCGCGTGAGTGTGCGGGATTTGACGGAGATGGAAGGATTGAAGCCCGCGGCTTTGAGTTTGCTGGATAGTTTCTCGGCGTTGCCCTTGATGCTGAACACGCCGGTCTGCACAAAATACTGCCTGGCCGGGGTGGACGGGATGGCGGAGGGGCGCGGAATCTTGGCGCCGCGCGTGCTGGCCCTCTGGATTTTAACTTTTTCCACTTTCCGGACCGGCGCGCTGCCGATTTTCGTTTTCACCGGTTCGGGGCGGGCTTGCGGTGCCGCCGGGGTTTTCTCCTTCACTTGAGCCGGCTCGGCGGGAGCCTCGGCAACAGGCGCGAAAGGTTCCTGCGGCTCGGCGGGCGCGGTTTCCTGGGTGGCCTCGGCGGCTTTCTCAGCGAGGGGATTGTTGAGTTCTTCCGCGTCGCCGGCGAGCGGAACCCTGATTTCCGTGACGGGCACCTCCTGCTCCGGGGCCTGGGCAATGATCTCTTCCTCCCCATTCATGCGCACGTAAAGGAACAGGAGCATGGCGGCGCTTAAAATCGAGATGGTGAGCAGCTTGGTGTTCTTGGCGCGGATCTTCTTTTCCGCTTCAAGCTCCGCCTCGATTTCCGCTTCCTCGATGAGGTCATCTATCCGTTTGATATATTTAGTGTCTTCGCTCGCTGAATTTTGGGCCATGATGCCTGGGCCGGACGGGCCGGTCGTGTGAAGGTTTGTCATGCCATCGGACCTTTGTCGTGTGTTTCCGGGGGAGGAAAAAATCCCGCCGGCAACAGGGGATTTTAGAGGAAAATTGCGCCGTTGAATGTTAGGATTGGTCGGCACTGCATTGTTTTTTATGGCCAATCTGCTCCATCAAGTATATCGGTCCGGTCAATCGGTGTCAATGGCCGAAAACCAACAATTTTTCTATAATAGACTGAAAAATTGGAGGTTAAGGTGAAATCTCCGGTGCGGGAGGCCGCACCGCCGGAAAAGCGGAAAAAGAGGGCATGATGCAGCATAACGAACAGGCTGCGGACCATTCGGTCGATCTCGGCCGGTTAAAGCTTAAAAACCCCGTAATCGCCGCGTCCGGGACCTTTGGCTACGGTATCGAATATCTTCCCTTCGTCGATCTCAACCGGCTGGGCGGGTTCGCCACCAAGGGGTTGTCGCTCAAGCCGAAAACCGGCAACCCGGTGCCGCGCATGGTGGAAACCGCCTCGGGGATGCTGAACGCCATAGGCCTTGAGAACATCGGCCTGGAAAAATTCCTGAACGAAAAGCTGCCGCTCCTGCATGCGTATGAGACCCGCATCATCGTCAATTTCTTTGGCGACACCGTCGGCGAATACCGGGAGATGGCCGCCGCGCTTTCCGCGGTGGAACGTATTGACGCACTGGAAATGAATATCTCCTGTCCCAACGTGGAAAAGGGGGGTGTGCTGTTCAGCGCCGATGCGGAGATGGTGCGCGCGGTGGTTAGCGCCGTTCGCGGCGCCACCGATCAATTTCTTATCGTCAAGCTTTCGCCCAACGTCAGCGACATCGCGCCCATCGCCCAGGCCGCCGAAGCAGCGGGGGCCGATGCGGTCTCGCTTATCAATACCGTCATTGGCATGGCCATGGACATTGAGACCGGCCGTCCCACGCTCGCCAACCAGACCGGAGGGCTCTCCGGTCCCGCGATCAAGCCGATTGCACTCGCCATGGTGGCGCGCGCCGCGAAGGCGGTGAACATCCCCGTGCTGGGAATCGGCGGCATCAAGAGCGCGGAAGACGCTCTCGAATTTTTCCTCGCCGGAGCCCGGGCCGTGCAGGTGGGTACCGCTAATTTCATCGACCCCGCCGTCACGATGAAGATCATCGACGGCCTCGACGAATATTGCCGGAAACGCGGCGTCCGCAAGCTCGAAAAAATTTTCCCTGGTCAGGGGTAAACTCCTGCCGTTGCCTCTTGTCTGAATCGTTCCCAAAAGCGAGGAAAGTTTCCGAGGACCGTAGGGTTAGCCCTTGATCACGCGGGGCACGCGCTTGCCGACGTGGCACAGGATCTCGTAGCCCAGGGTATCGGCGTGAGCGGCCATTTCGTCCACGGGCAAAAGGGCATCGCCCTGGCGGCCGAACAGCACGACTTCGTCGCCTTCTTCCACACCGGGAATATCGGTGACATCGATGAGCGTCAGATCCATGCAGATCCGCCCCACCTGACGCGCCCGCTGGCCGCGCACCAGCACGCTCATTTTATTGGACAGGCCGCGGTGCAGGCCGTCGGCGTAGCCGATGGGCAAGGCGGCGATGCGGCTCTCGCGCTCGGTGACGAAGCGGCGGCCGTAGCTGAGCGCCGCCCCCGCCGGCATCGAACTCACCTGCAGGACGCGGGTCTTCCAGTGCATCACAGGCAAAAATCCCTTGCCCGCATGCGACAGCGTGCCTGCCAGGGGCCCCACGCCGGGAGAGGGCAGGGCGCCGTAAAGGATGATGCCAGGGCGCACCATGTCGAAATGGGCCTCGGGAAATTTCAGCGTCGCGGCGGAGTTGGCGGCGTGCACGAGGGGCACCCGAATGCCGCGGGCTTTCAGGTCGCCGAGCACCCGATGAAAGCAGGCGAGCTGTTGCCGCGTGAATTCGGCGTCGGCCTCGTCGGCGCTTGAAAACTGCGTGGAGATGCCTTCCAACCGCAGGTGAGGGTCCGAGGCGATCTGGCTCGCCAGCAGGTAAAAACCATCGGGCTGAAGCCCGAGGCGGCCCATGCCGGTGTCGATCTTGAGGTGGACCCGCGCCGTTTTCCCCGCCCGCCCCGCTTGCCGGGAAAGCTCGCGGGCGAACTCCGGTCGGCTGAGGGTGGTGGCGAGGTCGTGCTTGAGAAAATCCTCGATCTCGTCGGGAAAGAGGCCGGTGAGGATCAGAATGGGGGCGGTGATGCCGCTCGCCCGGAGTTCCATGCCTTCTTCCAGCACGGCCACGCCGAGGACGTCGGCCCCGGCCTCCAGAGCCGCCGGCGCCAGCGCGAGTGCACCATGGCCGTAGGCGTCGGCCTTGATCACCGCCATGATTTTCACCCCTGGGCCGACCACCGACCGGATGATCCGCAGGTTGTGGCGAAAGGCCTCGCGGTCGATTTCAGCGTAAGTGGAGCGGTTGAAGGCCATGCGCGTCGCAGGTTGAGGGTTGTGGGATATTCGGGAAACGGCGATGGATCGGCCTTGATCCCGGCCCGGGGAAAGGCGCGGGCGGTTATTCGCGCCGGGTGCGCCCGGTGGCCGACAAGCGGCCCATGGTTTTTACCACCGGCCCCGAGGAGCGGACGGCGCGGCAGGACATCTGGCTTTCATCGGAGGTTTTTTTGCGCACCATATAGCCGCGGTCACTGTAAAAGTTATAGGCCATGCCGTTGATGCCTTGTTCCTCCGAGCACCAGTAGGTGGAGCCGCAGCCTTCGGGAAACTGGTAATCGATGTGGACGATATCTCCATTAACATCCGAGTTCTTGCAATCGTGATCGTACAGGTTGCGGCATTCCTGGCTTGTGGGCACGCGCCAGTCGTCGTATCCGGCGAACTTGTTCTCGTTCAGCCAGTTGACGAACTTATGCGCGCCCTTCCACGTGCACCACTTGCCGCGCATCTGAAAGCTGTCCTCCTTGGCCCACATTTTATTGTACTTGGTGTCGGTGAGGGTGCCGTCCTGATTGTCCTTGAATCTTTCCGACATTTTTCCTTGAGCAAATTCCGGGTTAGAGGATTGGAGGCGGGAAGGCCGGAGCGAGACAAACCCGCGAGAACTCCCGTACCTATAATAATATCAATGCGGCTCCGGGGGGAAACAAAATCTTCAAGGCCCAGTGGTCAAAAGCTGTCGCTTCGGCTTTTGGCTTGTGTATAATGTCGACGCCTTTAACGGAACCGGGAGGAGGGAATGGGTGTTTTAGGCGGTCTCGATGGAATTCGGTGCATCCTTGCGTTCCGCGCTTTTCGCGGGCTGGGGTTCACCCTCCTGATCCTCATAGGTTTTTTCTCCGCCCCCGCTTCGGCCCTTGACCCGTCCTGCAAATTGGAAGAACCCTACGAGGCGCCCAAGTTCGTTCCTCCCCCCCTCGAACCCCGCGAGTCGAAAACCCACCTGATCGACAACGGCGACGGCACCCTCAGCGACCCCGATACGGGGTTGATGTGGGCGCAAAAAGACAGCCACGCCGACCTGAAGCGCTGCCTGAACTATCCTGAATCCCTCGATTATGTGAACGGGCTCAAAACAGGAAGTCACAGCGATTGGAGAATCCCCACCGTGAAGGAGCTTGCGACCCTTTACGACGACACCCAGGCCAACGTCCTGGCCTGGGACCAGAATCCGGACTATCCGCTGGCGCTGGACAAGAAATTTGCCGCCGGCGCCGCCTACTGGTACTGGTCGAGCGACTGCGGCACCACCGAGCTCACCGAATGCTGCGCCAAAACGGTTTATTTCGTTAACGGGCAAGTGCATCTCCGGCGTTTCGAAATATGCAACAGTGGAGGCGTTCGCGCGGTGCGAAACCTTCCTTGATCCCCTAAATCGTTTCATCCTCCCGCGGTGACGCTCCAGGCGCGCGGGCCGGTTCCGGGCTTTTTATTTAGCGGCTGAATCCGTCGGGGGAAGAATGGGGTGCAATTTTAATTGGTCGCCCCATCGGCGCATGAGCAGGGAAAAGAGCAGGGGGACGGTGATGGTGGAAATGGAGGCGGCCGACAATAACGCCGTAAACAGGTGGACATCAATCAGTTTCGCGTTGTAGAGCAATTGAACGACGATGATTTCGGTCGTCAGCCGCGCGTTGATTCCGATGCCCACCACCCAGCCTTCGCGAACCGTTAATCTTCCCATGGGAACCATGAGAAAGGCGCCGATCAACTTGCCGAAAAAGGCGGCGAGAAATAATACGATCGCAAGCGCCGGATCTTCAATGATCCCCTTGAGGTCGGCATTGAGCCCCACCCAGAAGAAGAAAACCAGGCCTAAAAATCCATAGCTCCCCGATTGAATGGTATGGGACACTTCCACCCCGATTTTCTTCATCTTGTCCAATTGAGGGCGCATGATGACTCCCGCAACGATCGCTCCCACAACCATGCCAAGGCCGATATATTCCGACAGCCCCCCAAGGCCGAACATGACGAGGATGGAAAGAAGCATCAGGTTCTGCGGACGTTTGGGCATCCAGGCGCTCAATAGATCCAAACCCTTGCTGAATAAAAACCGGGCCAGCAGGATGAACGCGGCGGACCCGCCTGCGAGTCTCAGAATCCCTGGCCCGTCCTGCGCGCTCATTTGCCCGATCCACACCGAGACGAATGAAACAAGAAACACTTCGATCACATCGTCCAGCACACCCGCGCCAATAATAAACTGGCCAACCCGGGTATGGATGAGCTTGAACTCGTCTAAAATGGGCACGATCACGGCTTCGGCGGTCGGCATGCAGGTCAAGCCGATGATAAAGGCGATCAGCCAGCCATAACCCAGGGCGAGCATGACAGCCGTTCCCAGCAAAAACGGCACCACCGTATTCAATACCGTCAGTCGGACGATGTCCCCGCTGAACTTGAACATCTCCTGAAATTTAATTTGCAGGCCGATGTAAAAGAGAAGGAACAAGACCCCCAGTTCGGCAAGGAAGGCGAACGGGGCATTGAATTCAGGAGAGAGGATAACGGCTCCAAGGGGGGTGTAATGCACCGCCATGGCAACCAGCAAGGCGGCGAGAATTCCCGGAATGTGGATACGCTCCAAAAACCCCGCCAAAAAATAAGTTGAAGCGAATAACAGGGAGAGATAAAGCAATAATTCGCCTGTCTGTGTTCCATTCATAGTGGCTTTCGGCTTCCCATGCGCGCCGCATTTTCAACGAAAGGCTTCAATCGCCGGGAGAAGCGGGGGCATTCGGGCCGTTCGGCGGGCTATAATTTTTCTTTACGACCCTTGCCGCCGCCGAGCCAGCCCCGGCGCTTGAAAAAAATCATGAATCCCACGGCGATGGCCCCCATCAGCCCGAGGGCGAAGGGGTAGCCGAATCGCCAGCCGAGCTCCGGCAAGTTGTAGGGCGATGCGGTGACGTCGAAATTCATGCCGTAGATCCCCGCCACCACGCCGATCGGCATGAATACGGTGGCGATGATGGTCAAAACCTTCATCACCTCGTTCATCTTGTTGCTGATACTAGACAGGTATATGTTGATGAGGTCGGAACCCCGCTCCCGGTGCGACTCCAGGATTTCGATGATATGGACGACATGGTCGTAACAATCCCGAAGATAGACGCGGGTGGAGTCCGAAATCACGGCTTTTTCCCGCGTAAGGGAGTTGACCGCGTCGCGCAGCGGCCAGGCGATGCGCCTGAGGTGCAGCAGATCGCGCTTTAGCCCGTGGATCTGGTTGATCATGACCTGGTCGGGCTGTCCGATGACCTTTTCTTCGAAGTGATCCAGCGCTTCGCTGAATTGATCGAGAATGGGGAAATAGCTGTCGACCATCGTATCGATGAGGGCGTAGCTTAGGTAGTCGGCCTGGGACAGGCGGATTCGTCCGCCCTTTCTTTGCCGGATGCGCTGCACAATCGGATCGAACAGGGAGGAAGGCTGCTCCTGGAAGGACAGCACGACGCCGCCGGCCAGCACCAGGCTGGTCTGCTCCATCACCAGGTGGTGGTTGCTGATCGAGGGGCACTGGGTGACGATGAATAGGCTTCGATCGTACTCCTCCACCTTCGAGCGCTGGTGGACGTTGATGATGTCTTCGAGGACCAGAGGATGCAATGAAAACAATTCGCCCAGCTGGTGGATTATGTCGATGTTGTCGAGGCCCGCGACTCGAATCCACAAGACCGGCCAACCGCCGAGGAAGCCGCTGATCTGTTCCACGTTGGCGATGGCATGCTCAGTAAGATCGTCCGGTGAGTAGGCCACCATCTGGATGGTGGTGGGAGAGGCGTCCGGGTGGCTGACCAGGGTGCCGGGAGGCGTGCCTGGGGCGCTTCGCCGCCGCCGCCGGAGTTTGAGCAGGCTCGGCCGAGGGGGCTGTTTCTGCATGAGTTTCTCCTGAGTGGGGAGGGCCGTCGAGTAGGCTGGGGCGCATACCGCGTTTCGGAAAACCCTTCTTTCGTCAGGGTGTTCAGGTTAAAATCGGCCCGGTGGCCGGGTTTTTCACAACGGTTCCGGCTCCCGCACACACCCGTGTTGTTCTGGAGGGAGAAACCATCGCCTCCCCCGTTTCGCCTTCCGATATTATAAGTTCAAAGGGAAAAAAGGAAAGGGCTGTTTTTGCTTGCGCATGTCACGAGTTCCATAGAGTTTTAAATGAGCCTGCTCCTGTTCGTGGCGCTGGGCGGCTACCAGCTGGCCGCCCGCATCGCGCAGTCGGCGGTGGTGGGGGTCATACTCGCCGGGCTGATTATCGGCCCAAGCGCCCTCGGATGGGTGACCTACACCGAATTTGTTAAGAGTATAGCCCATTTGGGCGCTGTAATCCTGCTGTTCGTTACCGGCCTCGAATTCAAGCTCGAGTCTATCAGCAAATTGCGCTACGCGGTGGTCGGGTTGTTCGGGGTGGCGCTGCCATGGGCGGGCGGCTACCTGCTCGCCATCCTGTTCGGGTTCGACGCCAACCGGTCGATGATCATCGGCGTGGCGCTCACCGCGACCAGCGTCGCCATCACCGCCGACACTTTGCGAGAGATGGGAAAGCTGCAGACCCAGGCGGCCCAGGCCATCATCGGTGCGGCGGTGATCGATGATGTGCTGGCGCTTCTGGCGCTGGGAGTTGCCAACCAGATGGCCACGGCGTCCTTTTCGGCGTGGGAAGTCCTTGGCGTGCTGGCCAAAGCGGTGATCTTCCTTGCGGCGGGGGCGTGGGTGGGGAAGCGGTTTCTGACGCCGGCGATTCAGCGGATCGACGAATCTCGCATCGCTCGCGATTTTCCCGAATACAACTTCATCTTCGCGATGATGGTCGCTTTTCTATACGCCATGGTCGCGGAGATCATGGAGCTCTCCGCCATTATCGGCAGCTTCGTCGCCGGGGTGTCGCTGGAGGGAGTGAGCCTGCGTACCAGCAAACACTTTAAGGAGGGCGCGGAATATCTGCGCATCATCTTCGGCGCTATATTTTTCATCTCTCTCGGTATCATCGCCGACATCAAGGCCTTCACGCCCGAGGTGCTCTGGTTCTTGTTGGCACTGGTCCTGGTGGCCGTTCTCACCAAAGCGGTGGGATGCGGGCTGACCGCGCGCCTCCTCGGAATGAGCCGGCAGGATGCCCTCGTGGTCGGTTTCGGCATGGTGCCGCGCGGCGAAGTGGCGATGATCGTCGCTCTCCTTGCCCTCAACGAAAAGGTCATCGACCAGCCGAGCTATGTGGCGCTGGTCATGATGAGCCTCCTGACCACGCTCGCCGTTCCCTTGCTGTTCAGGAACTGGTTGTATAGAAAGGATCCGTCCGCCGGCTTGGCGGAATAGGCGGGCCTCAGGGGTTACAGAAAACCCGATAACAGGGTGGCGATACCGAGGAACGAAAAGAAACCCGCCACGTCGGTGACGGTGGTGAGGATGATCGACGACGCGGTGGCGGGGTCTTGCCCGATGCGGGTGAGCAGGATGGGCACCGAAGCGCCGGCCAGCCCGGCGGTCACCATGGAAAGAATCATCGAGACGCCGATCACCACGGTGATTCCGGGCGACCGGCTCCATAGGAACACCGCCAGGCAGGTGGTGGCGGCCACCGCGAGGCCGTTGGCCAGCCCCACCATCACCTCTTTGCGAATCACCTGCTTCCATTGCAGAATGGTGATTTCCCTGAGCGCCAGACCACGCATGGTGACGGCCAGCGCCTGCGCCCCCGCATTGCCCGATTGACCCGCCACCACCGGGAGAAGAACCGCCAGGGCGGTGATCTGGGCGATGACGTCCTCGAACAGTCCCACCCCTGCCGCCGCCAGAAAGGCTGTCAGCAGATTGACTTGCAGCCAGGGCAGGCGCTTGCGCACCGAAAAGCCGGGTTTGGACAGCACGCGCTCATCCTTGCTGACGCCAAACATGGCCTGGATGTCGGCGGTGGCTTCTTCCTCCACCGCCTTGACCAGGGCCTCGTAGTGTAACTGCCCGATAAGGCGTTTATCGTTGTCGACCACCGGCAGGTGCGACAGCTTGTAAGTTTCCAGCAGTTCCACCACATCCTCTCGCGGAGTAAGGGGAGTGACCGTCACCTGGATGGGGTGCCCGAGCGCATGGAGTACCGTGTCCGGCCCGTCGAGCACCAGGTCCTGCATCTCCAGTTTGGCGACCAGGCGGTTTTCGGAATCCACCAGGAACAGGGTGCGCGTGGGGCGGTGTTCCAGCCGGCGTATCCGCCGCAGGCATTGCCGCACCGTCATGGTGTCGCGAAAGGGATGGACGCGCGGGTCCATCAACCGGCCGGCGGTATTATCGGGATAGGTGAGGAGGGTGTCTATGGTTTTCCGGAGGGCATCGCCGAGCCGGGAGAGCCAGCGGGACCGGTCCGCCTCCTCCTGTTGCGCAAGAAGCGACGCCAAGGAATTGGGCGTCGTCTCACGCAGCACCCGCAGGGCAAGATCTTCTGAAAGCAACTCGAAGACGGCGGCCGCCCGGTCGAGGGTCATCCGCTCAAGCACCGGTGCGACGACCGCTGCCGGATGCAAGGACAAGAGCGCCGCGGCCTCTTCCGAATCGTACAGTTCCAGTTTCTGCGCGGCCTCGCCAGGGTGGTCCGACAAGAACCTGCGGCTGAGGGCGGAGATGGCGGCCTGGGCGTCATCGGTCATGGTTCACTCGCTTTCGCCGGGTTTGCCGTGCCGGCTAAAAAATCCCGCAACAGACCTGAGCCCACCGTGAACCGCTCGCATGCAAGCTCGCAGCGGGTTCGTCGATGGGTTGAGGTTCCTGGCGGGAAGGCGGTGCTCGCCAAAGGCTCTTAATCCGCGCTCCAGGTTTTTTCTCGTGAGCAGGCCGACCAACTTGTTTTCGTTGCCGATCACGGGATAGGCGTCGAAACGGTCCCAATCGCCGCTGGCGAACGCGTCGGCGAGAAGCGCCTGGTCGGACAGCGGCACGATATCGTGAACGGTTATTTTTCGAATGGCATGTTTGGCCCGGGATCGCGCCAGCAGGGAAAGCTGCATCAGCCCTCCGAACTGGCCGCCCTTGTCGACCACGCAAAGCGAGTGATCGATTTCTCCTTTTGTTGCGCGCAACATCTGACGGACTTGCCCCACCGAATACTCCATCGGGATGGACGGGCTGTCCAGGTTCATCCAGGCGCCGACGGCATTGCCCGGGTAACTCATTTGCTTCTTGAGGGAGCCTCTTTTGTTTTCAGGCAGGGCCTTCAGCGCGGAACGCCGGAAAGCGGCGGGCAGCAGCCTGAGCAGGCCGACACCTGTCAGAGTGGTGGATTCCCGCAAATAAATCGTCGACTTTTCCAGGGAAAGCTTGAGGATGCACTGAATCGCATACTGCGGCGGCAGCTTTTCGATGATTCGAACGCCGGTTTTGTGCGGGATGACTTCCAGGAACGACGCGGTGTCCTCCGGTGGCAGGGCGTGCAGTTCCCTGGCGGCTCTATCGGTGTGCCCCTCCACATAGGTGAGCGCAAAGGGCAGATGTTCATTCACTGGCGCACTCCCATGGAAATTCTCCGGTGCAATCGGAGATCGTTCGTCCGAGACGATGGCGAAGTGGGGAGGTGGCCCAGATTCCCGGAAGAAAACGCGGTCTTGCCGGGCGGGTTCCTGCGGGGCCTCCCAGAAACGTACCCTCCATTATAGGGTGTGAGCCGTCTATTGGCAGGAGAAAAATAGCGCCAGCGCCCGTTCGAAACTGCGATTCAGTTCAGCAAGACGGGCGGGGGCCACCGTGAGGCGCTCGGCGTCGAACCACGGCGCGCTCAGGTAAAGCCCGCGGTTCATTTCGATCTGGACTCCGGGGCGCGGGTGGTTGCCGTAGATCCGAGTGATGTGGCCGCCGGCGAAGGGGCTGTCGATGGTGATCTCGTGGTTTTCCAGGGAAAATGCCTCGCCCAGGCAACGCGCCAGCCGGCGCACGGTTTCGGGCGGGCAGCTTTGGCCGTGATTGCCGCCCAGGCAGAAGCTTGGCCGGCTTGCCCCAGGGTCGGGAGAAAAATCCGGACCCACCGCCTCCATCGAGTGACAGTCGAGGAACAGTTCGATGTTCGAATGGCCCCGCAGCGTTTCCAGGAGCGCCCGGTGGTACGGAGCGTGATATTTTTCGATCAGGTCGTCTGCCGCCGGCCGGTCGAGATCCTGGCCGGGAAAATAAATTGAACGGCCATGGCAGGTGCGGGTTTTAACAACCCCGTCGGGGTTTTGCGGCGGCCGGTCGTCGGTGGCGCGGTTGAGATCAACATAAACCCGGGCGATCTCCGTGTCCATGCAGGCAGCCACCTTATCGCCCAGGCCGTAGATTTCGCGGGTGAAGGCGTCGCTGTCGGCGAATAAATCGCCAGGGGCGAGGGCTATACGGCTTGAAATCTCCCGGGGTGCGAGTGTGCCTCCATGGGGGATGGAAAGAAGCACGGGATAGGTAGGCATGGATCAGGGTCCTTGGGCCATTCCGTCGCGGCGCACTTCGGCAACGCCCTGGAACTGGTTACAGATCTCGGACTTGAGCACCGCGTGCACCGCGCCTAGATAAAAGGAGTAGGGTTCGCGGATATCGACCTTGTAGCCCACTGTTTTCAGATATTCCACCACCGAAGGATCGAACCGGTCGGCTTCCAGGCTCAGGGTACCGCCGATCGAGCAGTGGAGCCGGGGCCTTTCCATGGCCTCGCTGATGGGCATGTCGCCATCGACAATGTGGGAGATAAACTGACTCATGGTCGAAAAAATCCGTTCGCTGCCCGGCGTGCCGGCAACCATCCAGAGTTTATCGCGGTAAAAGGCGATAATCGGCGCCACCGAACTCCAGGGCACGGCGTTGGGCCGCAGGAAGTAAGGGTGTGCGGGGTCTTGGGTGTCGAGCGAGCTCATGTAATTGTTGTAGATGAAGCCAAGGTCCGCCGCCGCCACCTTCGAGCCGTACACCAGTTCGATGGACTGGGTGATGCCGATGGCGTTGCCCTGGTCGTCCATGACCGAAAGGTGCGTGGTGTCGTTCTGGTCGGGATACAGGTCCGCCAGGGGTAGGCTAGGGTCGATGTGGTCGCGGATCGATGCCGAGAGTTTTCGCGCGAATTCCCGGCTCAGGATTTTTTTGTCGTCGGGCAGCTGCGGGTAGATGTTGGGATCGAAAGGACGTTCCTTGTGGTTAAGTAGGGCTTTGCGGAAGGTTTCTGCGACGAAATGGCGCGAAACCGGGCTTTCGCTCTTCAAAAATTTGGACGGCAGGTTCTTGAGCATTTGCAGGACCAGGAGCAAGGTCCGTCCCGCTGCCGGTGGTGGGCAGGTGAAGATCTTCACCTTGCGATAGCGCCGACGGATGGGCTTACGGATTACCGGCCACGGGATGAATGCCAGGTCCTCGGATCTCAAAAAGCCGTCGTGCCGTCGCATGTCGTCGTCGATCGCCTGGGCGACTTCACCGGTGTAAAACGATTTGATGCCATGACGGGCGATATGCGTCAGAAGGTCCGCCAGATCGCTCTGGCGGAACACGTCGCCTGCGGCGTGTGGTTTTTTTCCTTCCTTCAAAAAATATTTTGCGGCTGACTTGGAGAACGTACCAAGAAATTTGGCGAGCTCGCGCTTCTGCAGGTTTTCCTGCAGCGGGGTGATGGCGTATCCTTCGCGGGCGATGTGAATGGCGGGTTCAAGAATCGCTGGCCATTCCAATGTGCCGTAGTGAAAGTGCAGGTAGCCCAGAGTGGCTGGAGTGCTGGGCACCGTGGTGGCGCGGTACCCGGTGAACAGGCTGTGTTTTTCCACCCGGTCATGATGCGCCAGGGAAGGAACGCGGCTGGACCCGTCGATAGCGACGGTTTTTCCCTGGTGATACATGATCGCAAGGCTCTGGCCCCCCAGGCCGCTGGCCTGCGGTTCGCAGACGGCAAGCGCGAAGGCGGCGGCGCAGGCGGCGTCGATAGCGTTTCCGCCCTGGCGCAGCATCTCCACCCCGGCCTGGGTCGCCAGGGGAAACGCCGTGGACACCATACCCTTCTCTGACACGGCGCATTTGCCATCGGCAGTGGGGCGGAAATTCCCCTCGATTTTCTCCAGTCTCATGCGGCGAAATTTTTGGAGGATTTATAGATCAGATAGGCCAGAAGCACGCTCCGGTCAATCAGGCTGTCGCGGATGATGTACTCGGCCTTGCTCCCGATGCCCCCGGTCACCGGACCGAAACCGTCGAGGGCGGGGACCTGCGGGCCGCAATAGGCTAGCAGGGAGGCGATGCCTTCGTCCGAGGGTTTAACGCGGACTTCAACGGTTTTCGCGATTTTTTCCACTTTTTGAAAAAACTCTTGCGAGAGTTCGGTTTTTAAAAAGGGTTTCCTTTGCAGGCCCCGTGAAACGAGGGTTTTGATTAGGCTACGCGTCGGCGATTCGAAGAGGTGTTGAACCTGCTCATCAAGTTTTGTCCCTAGTGACGTGGAACGGTAGCGGATCAAAAAACTTAGCAGGGCGTAATGCGCCGGCAGGCCGGGTGCTCCCCCGGTTTTTATCCCATTGAGAACGATGTGTGTGCCCTCTGGGTCGGAGTTGAATTTTTTGAGGGCCGTGATTTTCTGGTCGATATAGAGAATCGGGTCCTCCTTCTCGGAGATCGATTTGAGCAGGTTGTGTCCCGGGCGCTGGTTGATCTCGATGTCGTACTGCAGCGAGCCGAACGAAGAGGTGAGAATTTCTCCAGCCAGGCCCGCGCCGCTCAGGCCCACCACATAACGGGAGCGGGCGGAAACTTCCTCCAGCACCGTCCGAGAGGACCGTCCGCCACGCGAGTAGTCTGAAATGAGGAGAATGCCGCATTTGATTTTTCTTAATGAGCGCGTGTGGCGCAGTGCTTTCAAGGCACCTAACAGGATGGCGAGACCTCCCTTGCCGCGGGCCACGCCACTGCCGTAAATGCGCCCGCGCTCCTCGGTAAATTGCGTAAAATCCTGCGAATCTATGGAGTTGTCGAGGTTGCCCACGAGGAGGATGTCGTTGTTTTCCTCCATGTGGTTGGCGAAATATAGGATATTCCCCAATTCGGCGCGCGAATGAACCTGGCGGTGAAACCCCAGCGCAGAGAGCTGGTTCGAGGCCCAGCGGCCCAGGGAATTGACGCCCTCGATGTTGTTGTAATTGGAGTTGATGTCAACCATTTTGGCCAGATAGTCCTCCATGGTGACCAGGTTGCCGCGCAGGTAGCTCCTCAACCTCACCCGCAACGGGTCCTTTTTGGCGGCGCCTTCCGTCTCCCCCACCTTAACCTGTTCGAATTGTTCGCCGCCGAAATAGCGCTCAACCGCCACATCGAGCATGCGGTTGATCAGGCTTTCATAGGTGTAGCCGGCGACTCCTGCCGCGTGCACGTAGGTCCCCGTCAGGCCGAGGCTTGCCATCGAGTTGAGCTCGAGGATATAAAGCCGGCCCTCCTTGTCCATGCGAAAATCCACGCGGCAGAAATCGTAAATCCCGAGAACGGAGAAGGTCTCGCGGGTCAGTCGCCTGAGTTCTCGGGCGATGTCCTCGTCGATACGGGCGGGGCAGATTTTTTCCTTGGGCTTCTTGAGTTTGTCATCCAGGCTTTGAATGGCAAAGGGGTCGCCGCCCAGGTCGATCTCGACGATGGGGAGAGTCTCGGGATCGTGATTGCCCAGAAGCCCTACGGCGAACTCGCGTCCCGGAATGAATTTCTCTACCAGGACAGGTTGTTTGAACTGGTCCACTAAATCGCTGATCGCTGTTTTCAGCGACGCTAGGTCGTGAATCACCTGGATGCCCAGGGAGACGGCCTCCATTTTCGGCTTGGTGATGACGGGAAAGGGCATGTCGTCTGGGATCTGGTCCGCCTTGTAGAAAACCCAGTAGGGGGCCGTCGGCAGGCCCGCCGCCTGAACCATGACCTTGGTGGTCACCTTGTCCAGGGCGATGCCATGCCCCGCCGGGCTGGAGCCAACGTATGGCACCCCGAGCATTTCCAGTAGGGAGGGAATGTGGGTGTAGCGGCTGATACCCTGGATGCCGTAGGCCATGTTGAAGACCATGCCGGGTTTCTCACCCTGGACCACGCGAGGCATGAAATTCTGCAACTGTTCGATGACGTTGATATTGCCGTCGATAACGCGGACGTTGTGCCCACCCTGTTCGAGAGCCGCTGCAACGCGCTCTACGATTTTGGGGTTGTAGGTTTCCAGGTTCTGCATGCCAAAGACGTTGATGACGCCTCCAACATCCTTGCGCTTGTTATAAATAACGGCGACTTTCATAAGGGATACCCGTTAAAAGGTTTAACATCCCCCAAGACTAGCAATCTTTGGGCGGCATACCCAATGGGCGGGTGTTTGCTGGACCTAGCTTTGCGAACCATTATATCACAGACAACATCGGCCAACGTTTGGAGCCAGGCGCGCTTGCACGGTTCAGGCCCCCTCTAGGGTGGAATCGGCAGCCCCCTATTTTTTGCGGGATTTTTCCTGCCAGGTGATGAGCCAGTGCTGGAACAGGCGAAGCGGCTGGGTTCCGTGGAATTTCCGGCGTTTGAATTTCGGCGTCTGGTCGTGCTGCAGGCGGGCGACCACCGTCGCGCCCACCGCCTCTTCCACCGTCACGCCGCGCTGCGCGTGCTCGAGCTTCTTCGATTGGCAGCGGTCGCGAAACGCCACCACCATTCGGCAGTCGAGCGGCCGGGCTTCGTAGATGGTGCACTCGCCATCGCCCCCGAGGAACGGGCAGGGCTGGTTGATGACTAGGCGGTGCCAGTCGACGGTGTCGAGGTTCTTGTTGTCCCGGATCGCCTGGCGCACGCGCTCGATGGTTTTTAGCGAACGCTCGATCACGGCGTTTAAGTCGATGCCTTTTTCCCGCGCGAGGTGGACGACGCCATCCCACTCCAGCCGGGTGAGCGCCACGCCGGTGTGGCAGCAGTGAGCGCACCCTTTTTCGCAGGTGAGCGGCGGCGCTTTGTGCTGGTAGGCCAGGTCGAGCAGCCGCCAGAAAGCGGTAAGCGGCGGAATCTTCTCGGCGCGCGCCAGCGCCTTGGCGCTTTCCACCATGGCCTGATAGGTTTCTTGGATTTCCTTTTCGCTGAAGCGGGCTCGCAGGAACTTTTCCAGCTCGTCGGTGCCCGTCATGCCCTGAATGAACAGGCCGTTTTCGTCGTACGCGGCGGTCATGAACTTCTCTCGCTTGGGGAGTGCTTCCGATTTTCGTGGATACTATTCAGCTTAGCATTTGGAAGGGGGGGAATCCAGCGCTTTACGGAGGGGCGGTGCCCAGGCCTCATGGCTTCAGCCCCGGGTTTTCTCCACGTATTTCATTTGCAGCTCATAGATGAGCTGTTCGAGAAGTTTGGCTTCGTCGGCGCTCAGGTTTCCCTGGGTCTTGGCCTTCAGCATAATGAGCATATCGATGGTTTGCTGGACGGCGGGAAGGTTGGTTTCCTTCTGCCCGGTCACCGGGTCGGCCAGGTCCCCCAAATGATAAAACGCCGAGGAAGTGAGGGACATGATGAAGGTGGAAAAGTCGATTTGAAATTTTTGCTCGCCGGGGGCTTGTTTGGGTGCGGGCTCTCCAGCCGGGGGCGCTTCCGGCTCAGGTTCGCGCGAGGCGTCTTCCTCGGAAAGTTGGGAAGAGCGTTTGTCCTTGATGACGAAACTGTCGCCTTTGATTTCTTCCTTTTTACTCATGAGCCTGACTCGCGGGATGTTGGCTGTGCGGGGGGTGGAACCCCCAGGATTTTTGTAAGATAAAATGTAGCAAATCGACTCCACCCTGTCAAAAATATCGCCCGCCCGCGGCAAGGGAGTTTTGTTGTTGCGGGCCGGTGGTTTTGCTAAGATGACACTCATGCTTGCCCAACGGTTTCTTCCAATTATCGCCGGATTGATGATGGCCGGCTGCGCCACCGAACAGGTGGCGGCGCGCCTGGCCCTCCCCCTGGTGCAGGGTCAGTACGAGGCCATTCAGGAAGAGCCGGACGTTGTATTGGCCGAGCGGGCGATTCCCGCCAGCCTGAAAATGATGGAAGGGCTGCTCAAGGACGATGCTGAGAATCCCGAGCTTCTTTTGCGCCTTTCCGAAGGGTTCTGCGGTTACGCCTTCAGCTTTCTTGAAGACACCGATCCCACCCGGGCGGCCGCCACTTACGTTCGCGGCAGGGACTACGCCTTTCGTGCCGTGTTGGCCGGGGCGGGGGGGCTGGATCTTAAGCAAACGAACCTGCCCGACTTTGGCGCCGCGCTCTCCGCGCTTGGGGAAAGCCAATTGCCGGCCCTGTTCTGGCTCGGCCAGTGTTGGGGCGGTTGGCTGGCGCTCAGCCTGGACAACCCGCAGGCGTTGGCGGATATCTCCCGCTTGCAAAAACTCATCGACCGGTTGCTCGAACTCGGCCCCGAGTATCATTACGGCGGGCCGCATCTATTGGCCGGCGTGTTTTACGGCGGCCGCAGCCGGATGCTCGGCGGGGATCACGAAAAAGCGCGCGCCCACTTCGAGGAGAACCTGCGGCTGACCGGGGGGCGCTACCTGGCCACCCGCTACATGTATGCCAAGACCCTGGCCGTGCAAAGTCAGGACCGGCCCCTGTTCGAGCAGCAGTTGAAAGCGGTGGAAGTCGCCGCGTCGGATGAAATTCCAGGCCAGAGGCTGGCCAACGAGGTGGCGAAGCTCAGATCGAAAACCCTGTTGGAGACGGCGGATGAATTGTTTTAAAGACGAAGGGAAAGCGGCTCCGCGCCGGTGGCTTTGGGGCGCGGTGCTCGCGGTCTTCGCGGTGATGTTTTCCGCCGCCGGGGTGTGGGCGGGTAAAAAGGAAGTCGTCAAATTCGCTACGCTGGCTCCCGAGGGGTCGTCGTGGATGAAGGAGATGCGTCTCCTCGCCAATGAGATTGAAAAGGAGACCGGCGGAGAGGTGGTTTTCAAATTTTACCCCGGCGGCGTCTCTGGCGACGAGCTCGATGTCATCCGCAAAATGCGAATCGGCCAACTGCACGGGGCCGGGTTCACCGGCGTCGGCCTTGGCGAAATTTTACCGGAGGTGCGGGTGCTGGATCTGCCCTTTCTGTTTGCCAACGATGGTGAGGTCGAACGGGTTTATGACAAGATGAACCATCACTTCGCGCGCCGCTTCGAGGAACGGGGGTATGTCCTGCTCGGTTGGGTGCCGGTCGGTTGGGTGCATTTTTTCTCCAACCACGAATTGAAGACGCTGGATGACTTAAAGAGCGCCAAGGCGTGGATGTGGCAAGGGGACCCGCTGGTGGAGGCCACGTACAATGCCCTCGGCGTTCGCCCGGTCCCGCTGTCGGTGAGCGATGTGCTGCTCTCTTTGCAAACGGGAATTGTCGACACCGTGTACGCCTCGCCGCAGGGCGCTCTGGCTCTGCAATGGTTCACCAAGGTGAAGCACATGTCTTCCTTCCCCATGGGTTACGCCACCGGCGGCGTCCTCCTCACCAAGAAAAAGTATGATCGCCTGCCGGATAAATTCAAGGATGCCCTTGGCAAAATCAGCGTGCGGCATTTGCAGGGGCTGGTGCGGACCATTCAGCAGGAGAACGCCCAGTCCATTCAGGTCATCCGCGACAACGGAGTGACGTTGTCTCCTCCCCCGTCGCCGGAAGCGCTGAAGCGGTTTCAGGAGGCGGGAGCTCAGGCGCGTAAAAGCCTGACGGGGCAATTGTTTGACAAGAAACTCCTCGATACGGTTTTATCCCATCTTGGAGAGGGCCGCTGAGGCCGGGCGGGGTTTTTCGCTTCTTCCGGAATGTTTCGCCACGCTCAATGCGGAGCCGCCTTGCCGCGTTCAGGAACGCATGGGCAGCGGGCCGGGTGCTCTTCAGGCGGCGGGAGGTTTTTCGGCGGGTATCCTGGAAGCCGCCCAGCGCGCCAGCTTCTCGCGGCCGATCTTGGCATTGTGCCGGATGTCCACCGGGAACCCGGGATGAAAAAGGACATGGCGGATGGCCCGCGTCTGCTCCGACGCCGCGGCCAGTTCCAGCAACTCCCGCCGAACCCGCTCCACCCATTTTTTTTCCTTGATCCTGCGCGCCGCTCCCGGCTCGATCACAATGACCGGTCGTTGCCGCCCGCGCGGCCCGATGCCGACAAGGGCCGATCGGCGGACTTCGAGATGGCGGTTGAACACCGCTTCACAGGGAATGGTGAATAACGTTTCTTCCGCGAGAGTCACGCGGTGGCTTTTGCGCCCGGCGAACCACAGCCGCCCTTCCTCGTCGATGGAGCCGATGTCTCCCATGCGGTGCCAGAACCCATCGCCGTCCTGGATCTTCGCCAGCCGCGTTGCCCCTTCCCGGTTGAAATAGAGCCGGGTGACCCACGGCCCCTGGACGACGATCTCCCCCATGCCGCCGATCGGCTTTTCCAGCCCCTCCCGCCATTGCAGGATCGGATCGTCGCTGATTTCGATGATGCGCACCCCGATCCCGGGCACCGGCCGGCCGACGCAGGTTCCGCGCTGGCAGCCCGTGCCGCCGGCGTCGAGGGCGACGATTTCCCGCTGGCCGATGGAGGACACCGGCAGCGCTTCGGTCGCGCCGTAGGGCGTGAACGCCTCGCCGTCGTTGTCGAGAATGCGGTCGAAGCGACCGATGAGCTCCGGCGGCACGGGAGCCCCGGCGATGAGCACGCGCTTGAGCGAGGGCAGGTGGATCTTATGGTCGAGGCAGTGGCGCGTCACCGTGTTCCACAACGCGGGCGAGCCGAAACTGCTGGTCACCCGGTACTTGAGAATCGGCGTGATGATTTCATCGGGGTCGACCTCGGCGGGCCGCGTCGGGTCCATGCGCGGCAGGACGGCGGTCATGCCGAGGGCGATGCCGAACAGGGCGAACAGGGGGAAGGTCGGCAAGTCCACCTCGCCCATGCGAATTCCATAGCAGGATTTGAGCAGCTCGACCTGATGGGTGAACATGCCGTGGGTGTAGAGGACGCCCTTCGAGGGCCCGGTGCTGCCGCTGGTGAAAAGGATCGCCGCCGGGTGGTCTTCATCCCGCGGCAGCGAGGCGAATTCTTCCGTGCCGTGGGCCAGCACGTCCTTCAGGCTTTCGCCGCCCCAGAACCAGCGGCGGCCGACGGTGATGCAGGTGCGGACGCTTTGGAAGGGTTTCGGGAAAAATTTGCGCAGGGCGTGTGCCTTCGGCACGGCGATCATCGCCTGGGGGCGCGCCTCCTTGACGCAGTGCAGGAAATTTTTTCGGCCCAGCCCCGGGTCGATCAGGACGGGGATGGCCCCGGCCTTGAACAGGCCGAACGCGAGGGTGATGAAATCGATTCCGAACGGCACGAGCAAGAGGACCCGCGTTCCTTCGTTGATTCCCGCCTGGGCGAACCCCGAGGCGAGGCGGGCGGTCTGGCTGTTGAGCTCCCGAAACGAGATTTCGCTCTCCAGCCAGGGAGCGCGAATGGCGGGCGCGCCGGGAATTTTACGCACCAGCCCTTCCAGCGTTGCGGCAATGTTAAAGTGGGGGGCGTTCATGGTTGTCAAAAAAGACCGAGCGCGGCCTTGGCCAGCTTGAGTGAAACCTTCTGCTTTTGCTGGTAGGATTCGCGGTCGATGCGGGTCACGCAGTCCCGGATGGATGTAAAATCCCTCGGCACCCGGGTCAGCAGGTAATCGATGACCTTGCCGGGGATTTCCAGACCCACGTCGCGGCCCAGCTTTTGGATGATTTTGGCGGTGGTGGCGTCGTCGATGGGCTGGATGCCCGCCGTCATTCCCCAGCGCAGGCGGGAGGTCAGGTAACTCTCGGCGCCGGTGAGCAGGTCCGGCGCCTGCCGGCCGGTGAACACGATGATTTTTTTGCCTTCGGTCAGCGCGTTGTAAATGAAATACAGCTTTTCCTGCGCCGCCAACCTGCCCGCGATGCGGTCGACATCGTCGAGAAGAAAGCAATCGGCCCCGGCGATGCGCAACGCGCTCAGGCTGGCGGCCTCTTCGCCGTTGTCGATCTGGCGGACGAATTCCTCACAGGGAACGTAAAGGATTTGCTTGTCGGGGAAAGTTTGCGCGACCCGGTTTCCGATGGCGATCAGCAGATGAGTCTTCCCCAAATGCTCGCCGCCATACAGGTAGAGGGAATGATAGGGCAGGGCGCCGCCGGAAGCGATGCGCCGGGCGGCGTCGACGGCGAACCGGGACCCCTCCGAAACCACGAAATTGTCGAAGCTGTATTCCGGGCGCGCGGGAAAGTTCAATATCAACTGCCGCCCTTGTTGGTTTTGCATGTTCGGTTGCCGGCCGCGGCCCGGCGCTGCAGCCGCACGGAAAATCATTTGGGGCCGATCTGGACCTCGATATAGGTTTTGAAAAGGTATTCCTTAATTATGAGAGTGCAGACCCAACCCTCCTTTTCATAATTCAATATCACGCCGTCGTGCTCCATCGCGTTGATCAGCTTCCAGCCGTGGCTTGCCATGACGCTTTGGTAGTAATCGACGACTTCCTGGGCCTTGTTCCAGGCGGAATAATACAGGCGGCCCACCTTGAGCGAGCCGCTGCCGGACTCGTAAATAAAGGATTTAGACCGGTCGAGGGTGAAGCTGCTGTGCACCGGCAGGTCCGTGAAGGGGTAGGCCGAACTCATGAGTTCCTCGGTGGTGCTGGCCTTCTCATCCGAGCTGTCGGGCATGAGGGCGCAGCCGCTCGCGGCGGTGAGAGCAAGGGCGGAGGCGAAAACCACCGTAATCCAGCGCGTGAAGGATGTGTTTTTCAAGACAGAGTCCTCCCAAAGTAAGAGAGCAATAAACCGAATAATATCAGGGCAAGGCCGATGGTTCTGAGAGAAGCGTCCTTGATGAGCGGCACTTGTTCGGCGAATTTTTTAACCTTCGATGGAAAACAGAAATAGGGGATGCCTTCAAATACCATCATCAATCCCAGGGCCGAAAGGAAAAGGCTCATCGTGATTGGAAGCGGGGAAATAGGGTTCGCGATCCCGGAGCCCTGGCCATTTCGGGAGCGCCCCGCCCTGGGTTCGCCCCCCTTCCTGGTGCAGGCCCCCTGAAGCGGGGAAGCCGGATGTGGCCCTCAGCCGCCCCAGCGCCGGCGCGGGGGTCAAAATTTGCCTTAAAGGGCTAAAATCTATTGGGGCGTGGGAAGGCGTGAAGGTATCGGCCCGGTGAACGTGAGCGCGCCAACGCTTGTCTGCATCAATTATCTTTAAACTCCGGGGAGGAGTCAATAAAATATTTGAAACGCTCTCTTTGACCTTGTCAATAAACTTTAAGCCATTATATAATAAAAGGGTTCCCTTCGATTTGCGGCGGAGGTTTCATCGTTACCGGTGGGCCTTCCCTCGGCGGTGGGCCGGGCCGCGGGGTTTCGCTTGGGGTTGTGTTTATCGCCCTTATAGGCTCTTTGAATGCGCGGCTGCCCAAGCCGCCGCCGTACGGTCGGAGGGCATTAAAAAAAATTAATGTGGATTTAATGTTTTTTTTAATTGCTTCGTTGTACCATTCTTGTGACCGCCGGGGCATGCCCCGTTCCGGTGCAGGATCCCATTATTTTCCCCAGTAGCTGAGTGAGGACCCTTCATGACAGATAATCATTCCAAGACGAGGGCGGCCGGTCGCCCGTTTTTTTCCGCGGCGGCGGGCCTGCTGTTGACCGCGGCTGTCGCCATGCTGGCTGCGGCGCCGGCGTTTGCCCTGAGCAGCGACTCTCAACCCCTTACCAGCAATATCTTCGTCGATATCGCGAAAAAGCAGAATCCCGCGGTGGTGAACGTGAGCACCAAGACCGCCCAACGCGACCCCATGAGCCAGTTGCGTCCCCCGAGAAACGGCCAGCCGGATCCGTTCCGCGACTTCTACGATCGTTTTTTTGGCGACCGGGACAACAACCAGCCCCGGCGGGGGATGGGCTCGGGCTTCATCATCGATAAAGAGGGGCACATCCTGACCAATTACCATGTCATCGAGGGGGCCGACGAGATCGTCGTCCTGCTCGAAGATGGCAAGGAATACTCCGCCACCCTGGTGGGCGCCGATTCGAAAACCGACATCGCTCTCATTAAGATCGATAACGGTGATGTCGCCAAGCAGGATTTCCCGTACCTCAAAATGGGAGATTCGGGCCGCCTGGAAGTCGGCGAATGGGTGATGGCCATTGGCAACCCCTTCGGGCTCAGCCATACGGTCACCGTCGGGGTGGTCAGCGCACTGGGGCGGAGCATTGGCGCCGGCCCCTATGACGAATTCATCCAGACCGATGCCTCCATCAACCCCGGCAACAGCGGTGGTCCGCTCATCAACATCAAGGGCGAGGTGATCGGCATGAACACCGCCATCATCTCCGGCAACAGCGGCGGCAACGTCGGCATTGGTTTCGCGATCCCCATCAATATCGCCAAGGGCATCCTGAGCGACCTCAAGGAAAAAGGCGAGGTGACGCGCGGTTGGCTGGGAGTGATGATCCAGAAAATCACTCCCGACCTCGCCAAGTCCTTTGGGCTGAAGGACAGCGACGGCGCCCTGGTCGGCGATGTGATCCCCGACGGCCCGGCGGACAAGGCGGGCATCAAACGCGGGGATGTGATCGTGCGCTTTGACGGCCAGCCGATCAAGGAAATGGAAAACCTTCCGAAAATCGTCGCGGCGACCCCTCCCGATAAGACAGTGGACGTGGTGGTGATGCGCAACGGCAAGAAGAAGACCCTCAAAGTGGAAATCGCCGTTCTCAAGGATGGCGAGCGGCAGCAGGTGGCGAAGGCCGACCCGCTGGGGCTCAAGGTGCAGGACATCACGCCGGAAATTGCCCAAAGCCTGAAGTTGGAAGACCGGGATGGCGTGCTGGTGGCCGATGTGACAGCGGGCGAGCCGGCCGCGGAGTCGGGCATCCGTCGTGGCGACATCATCGCTGAAATCAACCGCAATCCGGTAAAGAACCTGGAGGATTATGACAGCCTCACCGCCAACCTCGAAGCGGGCAGCTCCGTGCTGTTCCTGATCAAGCGCGGCGGCACGACGATCTACATCGCCGTGAAGGTAAAATGAAAACCGTCTTCGCGGTTCATCCCATCCTGAAGTGAAAACAGGCCGCCCCCTTCGGGGGGCGGCCTTCGTGCCTATGCCCCGCCTATTCCGCCAAACCATCGCACTTTTTCTGTTGCTTGCCGGTCTGGTGCCGTCCGTGCCTGTCGCCGCAGCCGGCGACGCCGCCAACCGCAGGACCCCTCTGGTCCGCGCGGTGGAGCGGGCCGGCCCCGCGGTCGTCAATATCTTCACCACCGAGGCGGCCCGGAAGAGGCAAAACCCGTTCGGCGGCCTGGGCGATGATTTTTTTGAACGGTTTTTCCAAGATTTTTTTCCTCCCACGACTTCCCAGCGCCGCAGCCTCGGGTCCGGCGTCATCATCAATCCGGAAGGTTACGTCCTCACCAATGAGCATGTCGTCCGCAAGGCGACCAGCATCAAGGTCACCCTGATCGGCAAGCGGGAATTCGACGGGCACCTCGTGGGGGCGGACATCAAGTCCGACCTCGCGATCATCAAGATCGAATCGAAGCAGCCGCTGCCTTACATCGAGATGGGCCGGTCCGACGATCTGATGATCGGTGAAACCGTGCTGGCCATCGGCAACCCATTTGGCTTGCAGCATACCGTCACCACCGGAATTATCAGCGCCCTCAATCGTTCCATTCGCGGCGGCAGGGAGCAGGTCTATCAGGATTTCATTCAGGTCGACGCATCGATCAACCCCGGCAACAGCGGCGGCCCGTTGCTCAACATCAACGGATCGCTGATCGGCATCAACACCGCTATTTACCAGAAGGCCGAGGGCATCGGTTTCGCCATTCCCATCGATGCCGCCAAGCGCATCGTCAACGATCTCATCAGCTATGGCAAGGTGCGGCGCGGCTGGACCGGCCTGTCGGTGCAGGACATGAGCCCGGATCTCAGGGAGCATTTCAAGGTTAGCCAGCCCACCGGCGTGCTGGTGATCAAGGTCGTCCCCGGCAGCCCGGCGGCCCGCGCGGGTATTCAGCGCGGCGACGTTCTGCTCGGCATGGACAAGCACGATATCGAAAACCGCAGCCAGTTTCGCCAGCGCCTGTCGACGTATTCGGTGGGCAACGCGATTTCTTTCACCGTGTCACGCGATGGCAGGGAAAGCGTCCGGCGCGTAAAAGTAAGCGCGCTGACGCGGACAGAGGCGGCCCGGTTCGCCCGCGACTGGCTGGGCCTCGGCGTCACCGGCATTACCCGCACGCTGATCGAGAAGCACCGGCTACACACCCGCAAGGGGGTGATGGTGTCCGAGGTGGT
>CP070799.1:1929944-1945449 GCA_020343535.1 Nitrospinaceae bacterium
GATCATGGGTTTTTCCTCCTAGCGTTCGAGGCCCTCCGGTCTCACCGGCCGGACCGGGGTGAATCCGCGTTTAAAGCGGAATCAACTTCGCCAAGTGCACGGCGAGCTTTTTCTTGCCATGCGGCTGCTTGAAAAACACTTCCACTTTCATGGCCTGGTCCTTGCCTTCCCGGTTAATGACCACCCCCGCTCCGAATTTGGGATGAAGCACCTTGGTGCCGACGGGATACTCGCCCCGCTCCGCCGATGCGCTCCCGCCCGCCGGGGGTGCGCTCGCAAACCCCGGGGATGAACTTGCGTATCTCGATGCATCGAGAGTTCTCGCGGGAGCGGCGCTCCAGGCCGACGCCCGCGACATTTGCCCGCTGTTTTCGCGAACCAGTGTGTCCTCGGGAATCGCAAGCAAAAAACTCGACGGCGGGTAGTTGAAGGTGCTGCCGTAAATCCTGCGACGGCGGGCGTTGCTGAGAAAGAGTTTTTTTCTTGCCCGGGTGAAACCGACGTAGCACAACCGCCTCTCTTCTTCATATTCGGCGTTGTCCGACATCGAACTACTGTGCGGAAGCAGTCCATCTTCCATTCCGATGATGAAGACCACCTGAAACTCCAGCCCCTTGCAGGTGTGCAGCGTCATGATTGGCAATACACCGCGCTTGTCATCGAGCTGATCGACATCGGCGACGAGAGCCGTGGAATCGAGAAATTCCTGCAGGCTGCCGCCCTCCCGCTCCATGAACAGCTCCACCGCCGAAAACAACTCGCGCAGGTTTTCCATGCGCGCCCGGCCTTCCTTCGTGTCGTCTTTTTCCAGCATGGCGCCGTAACCGGTCCGCTCCAGGACGCCACGGAGAAACTCCGGCTCGGGCGTTCCCTGGCAGGCCTCGCCGAGCTCGTCGATGAGGGCGACGAACACCGCGATTTTCCCCGCCGGCGCGGTGGACACGATGCCCCGCGCCTGCCGGAGCGCCTCGATCAGCGAAAGGTTTTCGGCTGCGGCGTGCGCTTCGATCTTGTCGAGCGAGGTCTTGCCGATGCCGCGCGACGGAACGTTAATGATACGCTTCAGCGATACCGAGTCCTCCGGGTTGAGGATCACGCGCAGGTAGGATAAGACATCCTTGACTTCCTTCCTCGCGTAGAATTTCTGGCCGCCGAAGACCTGATGCGGGATCGACCGCTTGCGCAGCGCTTCTTCGAGAATGCGGGACTGGGCGTTGGTGCGGTAGAGCACCGCCATGTCGCTGAACGAGATACTTTCCTCCAGGTTTAGCTTCTGGATGCGGTCGGCCACGGTTTCGGCTTCGTCGGTCTCGTCTTCGGCGCGGAGGTAGACCACCGGATCGCCCTCCTCGTTTTTCGTCCACAGGGTTTTTGGGTTGCGGTTCTGATTTTCGGCGACGACGCGGCCGGCGGCGGTGAGGATGTTTTTCGTCGAACGGTAATTCTCCTCCAGCTTGATGAGGGTGGCGCCAGGAAAATCCCGCTCGAAATGGAGGATGTTCTCGAGGTTGGCGCCGCGCCAGCGGTAGATGCTCTGGTCGTCGTCGCCGACGGCGCACACGTTGCGGTGCGTGCCGGACAACTGCCGCACAAGGTGGTACTGAGTCTCGTTGGTGTCCTGAAACTCATCGACCAGGATGTATTGGAAGCGGTCGCTATAATGCGCGAGCACCGGACCGGATTCCTTGAACAGGCGCACGGTCCAGAGCAGCAGGTCGTCGAAATCCAGGGCGCGGTTGTTTTTTAATTCCTCCTGATAAACGGGATAAACCTGAGCGGCCTTCATCTGATTGCCATAAGCGAATTGGTCGGGATCGACCTGCTCGGGCAACAGAAAATCGTTCTTGAAGCCGCTGATATGGTTGAGCAGGGTTTTGGGCGCGAAGGCCTCGGCGTTGATCTTCGCGGTCTTCATGCACTTCTTGAGCAGGGCCAGCTGGTCCTGTGCGTCGTAGATGACGAAATCGGCGGGAAAGCCGAGTTCGCCGATATGACGGCGCAGAAGGCGCAGGCAGAACGAGTGAAAGGTGCTGATCCATGGAGCGGCCCCGGAGTGGCCGAGCATGCGGCGCACCCGCTCCACCATCTCACCGGCGGCCTTGTTGGTGAAGGTGATGGCGAGAATGCGCTCGGGAGACACCTGCCGCTCTTCGACCAGGTGGACGATGCGGCTGGTGATGACACGGGTTTTCCCCGAACCCGCGCCGGCGACAACGATCATGGGACCCTCGCCGTGCAGGACCGCCTGTTTCTGTTGTGGGTTCAGCGATTCAATCATGGCATTTCGTAGGCACGCCCCTGTGGGCGGCGGGTGGATTTGGCGTAAGGGGAAATTGTCAGATCATACGATCCCAGACCAGCGCCGCCAGCGCCTCGATAAAAAGCGGCGACAGGTTCATCGATTCGGTGCGATAAAGGTCGAGATGTTTATGCTCCGCGTACTGCTTGAATTCGATATCGATGTCGTAAAGCACTTCAACGTGGTCGGAAACGAACCCCACCGGAACCACCAGCACCGTTTTTTTTTACGTAGCGGGCGATACTGTCGATAACACGCTCCACCGGAGGGCCAAACCACAGAACCGGGATCATTCCCTGGCTCTGGTAGGCCTTTTACCAGCGCCGAGGCCGCACCCGCGCGACGATGGCGCTCAGGGTCCTGTCGTATTCCTCGTCGTATAAATCTCCCACTTCAAGGGAATCGGCGGGGATGCTGTGCACGGTGAAAATGATGTGCACGTCGTCATGGCCTTCCTCCCGCAAGCGCGCCGTGGCCTGTTCGATCTTTTCGACAAACGCGTCGATGAGAAGCGGATGATTGGCCCAGCTCGTGATCAGGCGGACGTCCATGCTGCCTGGGTCCGCCGCATCCTTCAAGGCCGCGCGAAAGGCCTTGAAGTAGAGTTCGGTGCTCCAGGTACTGTACTGGGGCGCGAGGCACATCGCGAACACCCGGCGGACGCCATCGTCCACCATTTGCCGGACGGCGTCGCGAATGTAGGGGCTCCAGTTTCGCATGCCGACGTAGACCTGAAAATTGCCGCCCCGCCGGTTGAGGAATTCCTCCAGCGCGCGGGCCTGGCCGAGGGTGATATCGAGGAGCGGCGAACTGCCGCCGATGGCCCGGTAGCGCTCGCTGATGATCTCGACCACTTCGGCGGAGGATTCGGTGCCCCCGCGGATGTTTCTCAGGTATTCGGGGATGTCGTCCACCGAATTCGGAGCGCCGTGGGCCATCAGCAAAACCCCGGTGGGCGCGCCCGCCAGGGAAATGTCAGCCATGCGTGTATTCGTGCACCATATCTACCACCGCCTTGACGTGGTCGACCGGAGTGTGCTGCAGGATGCCGTGTCCGAGGTTGAAGATATGCCCCGGCCGGCCGGCGGCACGCCGCAGCACGTCGTGCACCCGGCGCTTGACCACCGGCAGCGGCGCCATCAGCACGATGGGATCGAGGTTGCCCTGCACCGGCTGATTGAACCCCACCTGTTTCCAGGCCTCGTCGAGATGCACGCGCCAGTCGAAACCGAGCACATCGCCCCCCGCCTGGTGGATGAGGCCGAGCATGCTGGAGGTGCCGGTGCTAAAGTTGATCACCGGCACGCCGAGGCCCTTCAGCCCATCGATCACGCGGCGAGTGTGGGGGAGGATATATTCCTCGTAATCCCCCGGCCCCAGGCAACCGACCCAGCTGTCGAAAATCTGCAGCGCCTGGGCACCGGCCATCACCTGCATTTTAAGGTAGTCGATGAGCACCGTGCAGACCTTGTCCATGAGCAGGTTCCAGGTTTCCGGCGCCTCGTACATCATCAGCTTGGTGGTGGCGAAGTCGCGCGATTTACCGCCTTCCACCATGTAGCTCGACAGGGTGAACGGCGCACCGGAAAAACCAATAAGCGGGGCGCGGCCCGCAAGTTCGCTGCGCACCATGCGGATCGAATCGCCCAGAAATCCTAGTTGCTCCTCCGAGTTCACCAGCCGAAGCTGCTCCACGTCCTTGCGGCTTCGGACCGGACGCGGAATGACCGGACCATCGCCGGCGGAAAACTCCAGCCCCGTGCCCATCGGCTCCAGCGGCAGGAGGATGTCGGCGAAAATGATCGCCGCGTCCACATCCATGACCCCGAGGGGCTGCAGCGTCACTTCGGTCGCAAGTTCCGGGGTCTTGCACATCTCCAAAAAGGAATATTTGGCCTTGAGGTCGCGGTAAGGTTTCATGTACCGGCCGGCCTGACGCATGAACCACACCGGGGTGCGGTCGACGGGCTCGCCACGGCACGCCTTTAAAAACCTGAAATCTCCATTCTTGTCCATAATCTCTCTTTATTCATGAAGAAATGTTTGCTCGATTATAGGGGCGGGGAGGGCTTTAATCAACGGCTATATTCCGCCAATTCACGCGGGATGGCGCACCCGCACATCCTCGACCTCCCGAGTTACCCAGGGATCGGCTTCGTCCGGGATTTTTTCCTGAAATAAGGCGAGCGCCCGGGCTCCCAAAAGCTCGCCGAGAGCCCAGACGACGTGCGCGCGAATCAGCGGTTCCTCGTCTCCCAGCGCCCGGGTGAGCGGCCCGACGGCGGCGACATCGCCGGAATTTCCCAGCGCCACCGCGACGTTTCTCAAAAACCCCCGGCGTTTGACGCGCTTGATGGGACTCCCTTTGAAGCGCTGGCGAAACGTTTCGTCATCGAGCGCCATCAGGTCGACCAGCCGCCAGGTTTCGGACCGGCCAGCGAACACCGTGGCGTCGGTCTTGACGGCATAGGCGTTCCACGGGCACACGATCTGGCAATCGTCGCACCCGTAAATGCGGTTGCCGATGGCCTTTCTGAACTCGATGGGGATGACGCCCTTGAGTTCGATGGTCAGGTAGGAAATGCAGCGCCGGGCATCGAGAACGTAAGGGGCGACGATGGCCCGCGTGGGGCAGATGTCGATGCAGGCCTGACAGGTTCCGCACCGGTCCACCGCCGGGGAGGTTTCGGGCAGGGCGACGTCGACAAGAATCTCCGCCAGGAAATACCACGAACCTTCATGCTCGGTGACTAGATTAGTGTGCTTGCCCACCCAGCCAAGGCCCGCCTGCTCGGCGAGGGGTTTTTCTAGCACCGGGCCGGTGTCGACGTAGGCGCGGGTGAGACGGCCCGGAAATTCCCGTTCGATGGCGGCTTCGAGTTGCTTCAGCCGGGGCAGAACCACGTTGTGATAATCCTGATTGAGCGCGTAAAGCGAAACGTCTCCCGTTGTCCGGTCTTCAAGAAAGCTCAGGTCCTTCTCGCGGGTGAGGTAATTCATCCTTAGCGAGATCACGCTTTTCGCGCCGGCGAGCACCTCGCCGGGATGCGACCGTTTTTCAGGGTTTCGGGCCATATAGGCCATTTCGCCGTGGAAGTTTTTCTCCACCCACTCCTGGTAGCGCAGGGCCCAAACGCCGCTTTCGGCCCGCGCGACACCAAAACCCTCGAAACCCAGATCCCGCGCCTTTCGGTGCAGCCGCTCCAATTTTTCCCGGATCGAATCCATTTCCATGATATGTTGTAATGGAATGCAAAAAGGCTCGCCACTACCAGTATAATCCATCGACTCTCCAACACCAATGGCGAGAAGACGGCATGAAACGCACCGGATACATCTTTCATCCGAAGTACTTGAAGCACGAAACCGAGCCGCACCCGGAAAACCCGGGCCGCCTGGAGGCCATCCAATACCGCTTGGAAACTTCCGGCACGATGAAGCGCCTCAACATGCTTGCCGCCCGGGTCGCAAGCGAGGAAGAGATCGCCCAGATTCACGACCCGGCTTACATCCACCAGGTCAAGCAATCCTGCGCCGATGGGGTCCGCTCGCTCGACGCCGATACGGTGATCAGCGCCGAGTCGTACGAGGCGGCTTGCCTCGCCGCCGGCGCGGGGCTCAAGGCTGTCGATCAGGTGGTGGACGGCAAGGTGACGAACGTTTTCTGTGCCGTCCGGCCACCGGGTCACCACGCCGAAAAGGACCGGGCCATGGGATTTTGCCTGTTCAACAACGTCGCCATTGCCGCGCGCTACGCCCAGGCAAAAAGAGGCCTCAGCCGCATCTTCATTTTCGACTGGGACGTTCACCACGGCAACGGCACTCAGCATTCGTTCTACACCGACGCTTCGGTCTATTACGCGAGCACGCACCAATTCCCCTTTTACCCCGGCACCGGTGCGGCCAATGAGACCGGCAGCGGCGACGGGATGGGCACCACGCTCAATCTACCGCTCGCCCCCTTCTCCGACGACGCAGTGTATCTCGACCTGGTCGAAAACCGGGTGATCCCGGAGATGTTCCGCTTCAAGCCGGACCTGGTTCTAATTTCTGCGGGGTTCGACGCCCACGAAGACGATCCGCTGGCCAACATGCGCATCTCCACCCAGGGGTTCGGCCTAATCACCGCACGGATTCAGAAGGCCGCCAATGAACTGTGCCGGGGCCGGCTGATCTCCATGCTCGAAGGCGGCTACAACCACGAGGCGCTCAGCGAATCAGTTCAGATCCACCTGGAAAACCTGATGGCTGGAACACATTAACCTTCGAACTCTCATTCTCTTCATCCACCATGCTGCAAAAATACATCCGGCAATTGACGAACAAAGTGATCGAGGCCCTCAATATCGGGTCCATGGAAATGATCAACCTCCATCAGGACCTGCTGACTCCGGACTTCATCCTCCTCGGACTTCTCGAACAGGACGATTCGATGACAGTTCAGCTATTGGAGTCCGCCTTTCCAGACAACCCGTCGCTGGCCAGCGACCTGGTGGGGCGCCTGTTCGAAAAGCAGACGGAAGCGCCCAAATCGAAAAGCGGCCGGGTCCAGCAGGTTCAGGTGGCCAAGGAAACTGAAGCCCTTTTCGACATCGCTTTCGAGGAATCGCAAAAACTCGGTGACAAGTTCATCGGTGTGGGCGCCGTGTTTCTCGCCATGCTCGATTCGCGCGCGGGCGATGTATCGTCCCTGCTGCATGAGGCCGGGGTGACCTACAAAAAGATACATCAGGAACTGGATTCCATGCGCGCCGGCCGCACCATCGATGAAAAGGACGCGGAGGGAAAATTCAGCGCCCTCGACCAATACACCACCGACCTCACCGACCTGGCGCGCAAAGGCCAGCTGGACCCGGTGATCGGCCGCGAAAACGAGATCAACCGCATTATTCAGATTCTTTCCCGGCGTAAAAAAAACAATCCCGTGCTCATCGGCGAAACGGGCGTCGGCAAAACCGTCGTCGTGGACCGGCTGGCGCAGAGGATCGTTGCCTCCGAAGTCCCGACCTCGCTCATGAACAAGAGGGTCAAGGTTCTCGAAATGTCCGATCTCATCGCCGGCGCCAAGATGCGCGGCGAATTCGAGGAGCGCTTGAAGGCGGTGAAGGATGAGATCATCGCCGCCCGCGGCAACATCATCCTCTTCATCGATGAGCTGCACACCATCGTCGGCGCTGGGGCGGGGGGCGGCGGGGTGGACGCCTCCAACATGCTGAAGTCGGCGCTGTCCAAGGGGCAGCTGCAATGCATCGGCGCCACCACCACCGAGGAGTACAAAAAAAATATCGAGGAAGACAAGGCCCTGGCGCGGCGCTTCCAGCCCATTATGATCCAGGAACCTTCGGTCGAACTGACCATCAAGATTCTGAACGGCCTCAAGGGCAAGTACGAAAAGCATCATTCCATTGAATACGATGACGAGGCCATCATCAAAGCCGCCCGGTTGTCGGAGAAACACATCTCCGACCGCTTCCTGCCCGACAAGGCGGTGGATCTCCTGGACGAGGCGGGCTCCGAAAAGCACCTCGCCCTCACCACCGTTCCCGTCGGCATCCGCGAACTGGAGAACGAGCGGGCGCAGCTCACTCTGGAACAGAACGAATTGTTCAGCCAGCAACGCTTCGACAAGGTGGCGGAGATCAGGCAGGCCATCATCGAGATCGACAAAAAACTGGCCGGCGAGCGGGAACAATGGAAAAAGGAACTGGAGGGCCTGGATTCCACCGTCACCACGGAGGATATCGCCAACATCGTCTCCATCTGGACGGGAATCCCTGTCAACAAGATTCAGGAGACCGAGGCGGACAAGCTGGTGCATATGGAGACCAACCTGCACAAGCGGGTCATCGGTCAGGATCAGGCCATCGTCGCCGTCAGTAACGCTATTCGCCGCAGCCGCGCCGGGCTCAAGGAAAAAAACAAGCCCATCGGCTCTTTCCTGTTCCTCGGCCCGACCGGAGTGGGCAAAACCGAGCTCGCCAAAGCCCTCGCCGAATTCCTGCTCGACGATGAAAACCGCATCATCCGGCTCGACATGTCGGAATATATGGAAAAACACACGGTTTCAAAAATCATCGGCTCGCCGCCGGGCTACGTGGGTTATGACGAGGGCGGCCAATTGACGGAAAAGGTGCGCCGCAGTCCCTACACTGTCATCCTTCTCGACGAGCTGGAAAAGGCGCATCCCGACATCTTCAATATCCTGTTGCAGCTGCTTGACGATGGACGGCTGACCGACGCGCACGGGCGCGTTACAAGTTTCAAGAACGCCATCATCATCGGCACGTCCAACATCGGCTCGAAATCTATCACCGAAACACAGAAAGCCATCGGCTTCGCCAGCCCCAAGGAAACCGTGAAGGAGCACAAGAAGGTCAAGTCGCTGGTTCTCAGCGAAGCGCGAAAGCTCTTCAAGCCGGAATTTTTGAACCGCCTCGACGACCTGATCGTCTTTCATTCGCTAACGCCGGATGATATCCGCAAAATCACCGACCTGATGATCAACAACCTCAACCTGCGGCTTCAGGAAAAGAACCTGTCCCTGGAGGTGAGCGCCAAGGCCAAGGACAAGCTCGCCACCGACGGCTACAACCCGATCTATGGCGCGCGTCCGCTGCGGCGGCTGATCGAGGACCAGATTGAAAATCCGATCTCCATGAAAATCATCGACGGAGAATTCAGCTTCGGGCACAGGATCATCGTGGATTATTCGCGAGGCAAATACACGTTCCATCAGGAGCCGTGACGAGAGTGGCTCGGTTGCCATCCGCTTCCAATTCGGACCCTGGCCAGCGCCGGCTCCTTGCCATGGGGCTGCTGGTGGCGCTGGGGGTCATACTGCACCGCGCCGAGGCGCTCCTGCCCCTGCCCTCGCCCTGGATCAAGCTCGGGCTGGCCAACATCATCACCCTGCTGGCATTGGTATTCCTTGGGTTTCGGGAGGCCTGCGTGGTGACGGCGCTACGCATCCTCCTCGGTTCGGTGCTTGCGGGCACGTTCCTCGGCCCCACGTTTTTCCTCAGTTTGGCTGGCGGAGCCGCCGCCGTCGGCGCCATGGTCATTTTCTATCAGGGAGCCTGCGGCCCGCTGAGCCTGGTGGGGGTGAGCGTCGTCTCGGCGCTCGCGCACACGTTGGCGGTGTTTTTCCTCGTGCACGCGTTTTTAATACCGCAGGAGGCCTTCCTCACCCTTCTGCCGTTTTTTTTCTCCCTGGCCCTCCTGTCCGGAATCCTCAACGGCATGGTTGCCAATCACCTCGCCCGCCGCCTCCTGCGGGAAGGCCTGCGCCTGAAATAACCCCACGGCCGCGCCGGCGAAAATTCATTAGACATTTAATTTTCAATAACTTACAATATAATGGAAGCATCCCTCTGCATGTTTAGTGAAACATCGAAGGACTCCAATCCGTGAAACTTTCCGTAATCATCCCCATTTACAACGAGCGAAACACCCTGGAGGAAATCATCCGCCGTGTCGAGGCGACAAAGTTCGATAAGGAAATCATTCTCATCGACGATTTTTCCATCGACGGAACCCGCGATCTATTGAAGAACTACGAAAACTGCGACGGCTATCAGGTCTTCTATCACTCGAAGAACAAGGGCAAGGGCGCCGCTCTTCGAACCGGGTTCGAAAATGCACGGGGAGATGTCGTTCTGATTCAGGATGCGGACCTCGAATACAACCCGGAGGATTATCCGCAGCTCCTCGCCCCCATCCTCGACCAGCGCGCGGACGTGGTGTTCGGCTCACGGTTTCTCGGCGGCAGTGCGCACCGGGTGCACTTCTTCTGGCATTCAGTGGGCAACAAGGTTTTGACCATGATTTCCAATATGTTCACCAACCTGAACCTTACGGACATGGAAACCGGTTACAAGGTGTTCAACCGGGCGGTCCTGGAAAAACTCTCGCTGAAGTGCGACCGTTTCGGCTTCGAGCCGGAATTCACCAGCAAGGTGGCGAAAAACCGCTTTCGGGTCTATGAGGTGCCCATCTCCTACAGCGGCCGTGATTACTCCGAGGGGAAGAAAATCACCTGGAAAGACGGGGTGGCAGCGCTCTGGTTCATTTTCAGGTTCCGGTTTTTGGACTGACGCCCCTCGCACGCCTCCACCGGAATCTAAGACTCCAAGCCCGCTCCGCAAAAATCACAGACCCGATCCTCATCCAGAACCACGCCGCCGCAGGCGGAACAGACGGAAAACTGCTCGTGCTCGCGGATGAGCCGGCGGGCGCGCTCCACGTCTTCCTTGCGCGTCCACAGCATCACTTTCATCAACGCCGGCACGGGTACGGGTTCCATGTTGAAAGTGGCGTTTTCCAATTGGCAGGGGATGCCCTCGTTCTCCAGATAGCCGCGGATGATATGGGCTTTCGACTCGTACATGACGGTGAACGCCACCGCCAGGTTGTCCCCCGCTTGCTTTAGAGCGTCCACCAGGTCCACACGGCATTCGGGGCACATCTTAATTTCCGGTCTGAACTCTTCCTCGCATTCCGGGCAATACGGCATAACGCCTCCCTGGGTCCATTGACCCGACAGAGATAATCTTCAACCCTTCCCTCGAAAACGGCCGGTTCTTCGGGGAACCCGGGCCCGCTCACGAATATTTTTCGATCAACCCTTCGCGGACCCCCACTTCGAACCTTTCGATCTCCTGAACAAGACGCCCATTTAGGCAAATTAAACCGATCAGATTGGGGATCGCCATCAGCGCGTTCATGATATCTGAAAAGTTCCACACCAGATCGAGCTTGACCACGGCGCCGATGAACACCGCCGCCACCCAGGCGTAGCGGTAATAATCGATGTAATCGAGGCCGGTCAGGTATTCGAAACATTTTTCTCCATAATAGCACCAGCCGAGGATGGTGGAAAAAGCAAAGGGAGCCACCGCGAGGGTGATGATCCAGTGCCCCCACTGCCCCGGAAGGCCGCTTGCGAACGCGTTCATGGTGAGGGCCACTCCCGTTTCCCCCGAGGTCCACGCCTGGGAGGCTGCGATCGCAAGCCCGGTGATCGAACAGACGACGATGGTATCCAGAAAGGTGCCGGTCATCGAAACCAGCGCCTGCTTGGCGGGCTGGTCGGTCTTGGCCGCGGCGGCGGCGATAGGGGCGCTGCCGAGGCCGGATTCGTTGGAAAACAGGCCACGGGCGATGCCGAAACGCATGGTCTGAGCCACGGAGGCGCCGAGGAACCCGCCAGTGGCGGCGGTTCCGGTGAAGGCATCGTTTAGGATCATGAGCAGGCCTTCGCCCAAATGAGACAGGTTGCTCAAAATAACCACCAGGGCGCCCAGGAGATAAACCAACACCATGAAGGGAACCAGAAGGATGGCCACCTGGGCGATGCGCTCAATGCCTCCCAGAATCACCATCGCCGTCAGGAAGGCAAGCATCAATCCCACCGGAATGGCGCCGATGGGCAGCACCTCGTTGAGGGCCGCCGCGGTGGTGTTGGCCTGCACCATGTTGCCGATGCCAAATGCCGCCAGTGCACCGGCCAGGGCGAAACACATTCCCAGCCACTTTTGCCCCAGGCCGTCTTCGAGATAAAACATCGGCCCGCCGGAGATCCGCCCATGGCCGTTGATACGGCGGTGGCGCACCGCCAGAAGGCCCTCGGCGTACTTGGTGGCCATGCCGAACAGGGCGGTGATCCACATCCAGAACACCGCCCCCGGCCCGCCCATAGCCACGGCGGTGGCCACTCCGGCGATGTTGCCGACGCCGACGGTGGAGGCGAGCGCCGTCATCAACGCCCCCAGGTGTGAAATATCGCCATCGCCGTACCGCTCAGCGCGGCCAAAGGCCAGGCGCAGCGCGTAGCCCAATTGACGAAACTGCACGCCGCGAAGACGAAAGGTGAGCAGCACCCCGGTTCCAAGCAGCAAGGCCAAAAGCCAGGGGCCCCACATGAATCCGCTGACGGCCGCGAGCCCGGCGTTCAAAGTTTGCATGCGATTGACTCCCGATCGAGGCAGGGCGAACATCGCCATGTCGATATCACGCCGTATTATAACCTGTCATGGGGAACGGCTGAAATTTTAGTTGCAAATCAAAATAAAGCGATGGATATTCAAGGTGAGCGCGGAATCGTTCGCCCTTGCCCATGGAGGCGCTATGACATCCAGCGGATTGAAATATATCGACGAGAATATCGCGGAATTACAGAAAAAGGATCAGGTCGTTGGCTACTACCTCTACGGTGCCGACGGAGAAGCCATCGCCCGGGTGGAAGCGGTTCTGGTCGAATCGGGAACCTATCTCTGCCGCTACATCGTCATCCGCATGGGAGGCTTCCTCAAAATCGAAGGGAAAAAAATAATCCTCCCTATCGAGACCTGCGAGGTCGCCGACCTGGGCAAGGTGAAGACCGAGTGGCGCAAGGAATCCATCATGGACGCGCCCAACCCGGTGGACCTCCTGAACGTCACAATGGAAGAGGAAGAGTTGATTCTCGGCTATTTCGACCTCGAACCCTACTGGGCCGCCAAGCCGGCCTCGGGGGGCAGCTCCGACGCCTGAGCCTTGCAAAGCTTTATCGCTTCCTGCCGCAAACGCTGGTTCCCGTCCGTGTTAGCCCTCCGCGATTCACAGTGCACCGGCCCCCCTATCCTCTACCGCAAGCGGATTCATCTCAAGACGGGAATGACCGGCGGCCGCAGGCGGGGCGAGTGGGCGGCGGGTCAGCGGACGCGGCGGATGCTCGCGCCCAACCGGGATAGCTTTTGCTCCATCTTTTCGTAACCACGGTCGATGTGGTAGACCCGCGAGATGACCGACTCGCCCCTTGCCGCCAGCGCCGCCAGCACGAGGGAGGCGCTGGCTCTTAAGTCGGTGGCCATCAACGGCGCGCCGCCAAGCTCGGAGACACCTCGCACGATGGCGGTGTGCCCTTCCAGTGTGATCGCGGCGCCCATGCGGCAAAGCTCCGCCGCGTGCATGAAGCGGTTCTCGAACACATTTTCCAGAATCACGCTCTGTCCCCCGGCGAGTGTCATCAGGGCCATGAACTGCGCCTGCAAGTCGGTGGGAAAACCCGGGTGCGGGTGCGTCCGGATGTTGACGGCGTTCAACCGCCCGGCCGGCTTCACCTGGATGGCGTTGGCGGAGACCTGAAGCACCACCCCTGCTTCCTGGAGTTTGTGGATCAATGCTTCCAGGTGCTCGGGCACGCAGTTCTTCACTTCCACCTCGCCGCCGGTGATGGCGCCAGCGATAATATAGGTCCCCGCTTCGATGCGGTCGGGAATGATGCGGCCATCGAGGGGCTTGAGCACGGGCACGCCCTGAATGGTGATGACATCGGTTCCCTGACCGCTGATTTTCGCACCCGCCTGGTTCAGCACGTCGGCGAGAAAAACCACTTCGGGCTCCCGCGCCGTATTCTCCAGAACCGTTTCGCCGTCGGCGAGCGCGGCGGCCATCATCAGGTTGGCGGTTCCGGTCACGGTGATGGAATCGAAATAAACGTGCGCGCCCTGAAGGCGATACGCCTTTCCGTTGACGTACCCCTCGTCGAGAACGATTTGAGCGCCCAACGCGCGAAAGCCTTTGAGATGAAGGTCGATAGGCCGCGCGCCTATGGCGCAGCCTCCAGGCAAGGACACCCGCGCTCGCCGAAGGCGCGCCAGCAGCGGGCCGAGCACGAGACAGGATGCCCGCATCGTCGAAACCAGATCGTAAGGCGCTTCGTGTTGGCGGACGCCGGTGGTATCGATCACCAGGCGGTCTTCCTCGAAGCTTTCGACACGCGCTCCAAGAGCGGTGAGCAGCGCGATCATGGTGTTCACATCGCGAACCCGAGGGACTCCTCGAATCTCATTCAGGCCGGAGGTGAGCAGGGTGGCCGCCAGAACGGGCAGCACGGCATTCTTGGCGCCGCCGACGGTCACTTCGCCCTGCAGCGGGCGGCCGCCTTCAATGATGATTTTATCCATGGGAAACCTTTGTCGTCTGGATCACCCGCTCGCGGCCGCTGTAATCCTTTATGACCCGCGCCGCCGAGTATCCGCCGTGGCGGTGGATAAGAGCGGACACCGCCCGGGCCTGCTCCATGCCGATCTCAAGGATCAGCGATCCACCCTCTCTAAGGTGGCCCCACGCTCCGGGGATTAGACGGCGGTAAATATCGAGACCGTCTTCACCCCCGTCGAGGGCGAGGGCGGGCTCATAATCCTTCACATCCGCCATCAGGTGCGCCAATGCCCCGCTTGCGATATACGGAGGGTTGGAGAGGATGAAATCAAACGCGCTTTCGCCCAGTGCCGAGAATAGATCGGAGCCGATCAGCCGCACCCGGCCGCCCACGCCGTGCCGCCGCACGTTTTCGCGCGCCACCTGGAGCGCGGCGGGGCTGCGGTCCATGGCGGTCACCCGGCCCGCGGGAAACTCGCGCGCCGCGACCACCGCGATATTACCCGACCCGGTTCCCACGTCCAGAACATTCGGGGCGAGGGTCTCAGCCGCGCGCGCGGTTTGAATGAAACGCTCCAAAAGAATCTCGGTTTCCGGCCGGGGAATCAGCACGTGGGACGTCACGAAAAAATCCAGATCCCAGAATCCCTTCTGCCCTACAAGGTAGGACACCGGCTCCCGCTTCGACCGGCGCTCGATGAGGGCACGGCCCGCCTCGGCTTGCCGCGCCGAAAGAAAATAGCCCGGACGGGCGTGAATATCTTCCCGCCCCACGCCGAGCACTTGGGCGAGCAGCACTTCCGCATCCAGACGGGGGCTTGCAACACCGGCTAGGCGGAGCCGCTCGGCCGATCCGTTCAAGAACGATTCGCAGGTCTCGTGCGCGGCGTTCCGGGCCGCCGTCTTGCCGTTCATCCGGCGCTTTCCTGTTTTTGCCCGGCCGCCATGTCGGCGGCGCTGCTTTCGAGCGCCTGGGCCTGGTGGTGCAGGATCAGGGCGCTGACGATTTCATCGAGATCGCCTTCGAGAACCTGCGTGAGCTTGTGCAGTGTGAGCCCGATGCGGTGATCGGTGATGCGCTCCTGCGGAAAATTGTAGGTGCGGATTCTACCGCTGCGGTCGCCAGTTCCCACCTGCTCCTTGCGGTCGCGGGCGAGCTGGGCCTGCTGGCGGTGGTGCTCTTCGTCGTACAGGCGCGCGCGCATGACCTTCATGGCCTTTTCCTTGTTTTTGTGCTGGGATTTTTCATCCTGGCAGGTGACGACGAGCCCACTGGGAACATGC
>CP070799.1:1945549-1956092 GCA_020343535.1 Nitrospinaceae bacterium
GCGGGCAAAACGACCGCCCTGCGCCTGCTGGCCTCGATCCTGCAACCCGATGGCGGCAATGCGTGGGTCGCGGGACATCATGTCGAACGGGATGCGGAAGCCGTGAAGGAGAGCATCGGCTATATGAGCCAGCGGTTCGGTCTGTATGCCGATCTCACCGTATTGGAGAACATTCATTTTTACGCGGATATTTATTCGGTTCCCAAAGTGGGCAGGGAGCAAACTATCGCCAGGCTGCTTTCCTTCAGCAACCTCACTCCCTTCAAAAAAAGACTTGTGGGAAACCTCTCCGGCGGCATGAAGCAAAAACTGGGCCTTGTCTGCGCCCTCATTCATACCCCCAGAGTCCTTTTGCTGGACGAACCCACCAACGGGGTGGACCCGGTTTCCCGCAGGGAATTCTGGCGCAACCTCGACCAACTCCTGCGCCATAAAGTCACCATCCTGGTATCCACCGCCTACATGGATGAAGCGGAGCGATGCCACCGCATCGGGCTGATGCACAAAGGAAAGCTGCTCACCAGCGGTTCTCCGGAGGAGATCAAGCAGCTCATGCAGGGTTCCATCCTGCAGGTTTTCGTCAGCGATTTGCGCCGAGCGTTTGATCTGTTGCGCGCGCAGCTGGCATCGGGCAGACCCAATTTGTTCGGCGACCGCATTCACGTCGTTTCAAAAAACCCGGAACGAACCATGGAAGAGATTCGCGCGGTTTTGCAAGGTGGGGGAATCACTCCGGACCGCATCCGCCTCATGGAACCGGAATTGGAAGACGTCTTCGTATCCGTACTCACTGATGGACAAGGGCTCCCCTCCCATGGGTGAGTCGTTGGGAAACACGGTGGTTGTGCAGGATCTGACAAAGCGGTTCGATTCCTTCACAGCGGTGAACAAAGTCAGCTTCTCGGTGCGCAAAGGCGAAGTTTTCGGTTTCCTGGGCCCCAACGGCGCGGGAAAGTCCACCACCATCCGCATCCTGTGCGGCATATTGAAGCCTACCAGCGGGGGCGGCACCGTCGCGGGGTTGGACATCACAACCCAGACAGAAGCCATTAAGTCGCGGATCGGATACATGAGCCAGAAGTTTTCCCTCTACGACGCGCTCACCGTGGAAGAGAATCTGGATTTTTACGGCGGCATTTATCGTATTCCGCGCGAGAAGAAATCGCAACGCAAGGAGTTCGTTCTCGATTTTGGGGATTTGAAGAAATACCGAGGGGCCCTCACCGGCACCCTTCCCGCGGGGCTCAAGCAGCGGCTGGCCCTGGGCTGCGCCATTCTGCACGAACCTTCGGTCCTCTTTCTCGACGAACCCACTTCGGGCGTCGATCCCATCGTCCGCAGAAAATTCTGGGATGTTATCTACGACCTGTCGGCCTCGGGCGTGACCATCTTCGTGACCACCCACTACATGGACGAGGCCGAAAACTGTCACCGCCTGGGGCTGATCTACCGGGGCGAACTGATTGCCTGTGAAACCCCCGCGGCCCTGAAAGAGAACCTGACGCAGCAGGAGGTGCTGGAGATCGTTTGCGACCGGCCCCTGGAGGCGATGCAGATTCTTGAAACCCGCCTTTCGCTCAGGGATATTTCTCTTTTCGGTGCCCGTTTGCATGTGGTCGTGGGCAAAGAGACGGCCGGCTCTTTCCGCATTCAGCAGACCCTGCAGGAAAATGGTCATCAGGTCGAACGTGTCGAATCCATTCAACCGTCCCTGGAGGACGTCTTCGTTACCCTCGTTCAGGCTCATGACCGGCTGGCGCCCGCCCAAGTGGAGGTGACCCGGTGAAGTTTTCCCGCCTGCGCGCCGTGATCCGCAAAGAGTTCCTCCACATCCTGCGGGACCCGCGCAGCATCGGCATGGGCATCGGCATTCCCGTGATCCTGCTATTACTGTTCGGCTACGCCCTCACGCTGGACGTGGACGATGTTCCGATCGTGGTGTGGGACCAGAGCCAATCGCCCGCGAGCCGCGAACTGATCAGCCGGTTTTCAGGTTCCCGTTATTTCAAGGTGAATGAAAGCGCGGGAAATTACCCGTCCGTGGTACAAGCCATCGACCAGCGCAGAAGCCGGGCGGGCCTCATCATTCCCCGCGAATTTTCCCAGCGCACCATCTCCGGGCGGCCCGCAAAAATACAGTGGATCGTCGATGGCAGCGATTCGAACACCGCCGCCATCGCCACCGGCTACGCGCAGGCCATCACCCGGGGCTATTCGCAGGAAATTATTTTGACCGCCCTGCGAAGGGCCACCGGCAGGGTTTTCAAGACGCCTTTGGAGGTGAAGCCGCGTGTCTGGTTCAATGCGGATCTGGAGTCCAAGAATTACATCGTCCCAGGCCTCATCGCAGTCATCATGATGGTCATCGCGGCATTATTGACCTCGCTGACTGTCGCCCGGGAATGGGAACGCGGCAGCATGGAACAACTCATTTCCACCCCGCTGAAAGGCCCCGAGCTCATCCTCGGCAAGCTGTTTCCCTACTTCGTGATCGGCTTGTTCGATGTGCTCTTGGCCGTACTGATGGGGCAATATTTGTTCGAGGTCCCCATGCGAGGAAGCTTGATCCTGCTATTTATCCTAGCGGCGGATTTTCTCATTGGCGCGCTTTCCCTTGGAATTCTCATCAGCATCGTCACCAAAAACCAGTTGCTGGCCAACCAGTTGGCACTGCTGACAACGTTCATTCCCGCCTTCATCCTTTCCGGATTCGCGTTTCCAATCAGCAATATGCCCACGATCATTCAGGGCCTCACCCACCTCATTCCCGCGCGCTATCTGGTCATCATTCTCAAGGGCGTCTACCTCAAGGGGGTGGGCCTGAAGATATTGTATATGGAAGCGGCTCTCATGGCTCTTTTCGCCGCGATCATGCTTGTTCTGGCCATCGCCAAGTTCAGAAAAAAACTGGAGTAGCCATGTTTGAACGCCTTAAACACATGCTGATCAAGGAATTCATCCAGATCTTCCGTGATCCCAGGATGAAAGTCATCATCTTCCTCCCGCCGGTGTTTCAAATGATCATTTTCGGTTACGCGGTCAGCACCGACGTCCGCAATGTGTCCACCGCCGCTTATGATCTGGACAACAGCAGGACGAGCCGTGAGATCCTCGCCCGCTTCGAAGGCTCGGGGTACTTTACCCTGCGGGTCCGCGTGGAGAGTGACGCCGCCATCAACAAACTATTGGACCGGGGCGAAGTGGCCGCCGCGATCAAGATAAACAAGGGATTCGAGCAGGATTTGAGCAGCGGCCGCACCGCTCAACTGCAGGTGATCGTGGACGGGACCGACTCCAACACCGCCCGGCTGGTTCTCGATTACAGCAATGAGATCGCAGCCCAATACGAGCGCGAGGTGTTCGAATCGCGCCTCGCGCGAACCCCCGGCCCGGCGGAAAAACCAACCGGCGTGGTTTTGGAAGTGCGCTCCTGGTTCAACGAAAATCTCGAGAGCCGGAATTTTTATATTCCCGGGGTGATCAGTCTGTTGGTCATGGTGGTCACCATCATGTTGACCAGCATGGCCGTGGTGCGGGAAAAGGAAATCGGCACGATGGAGCAGGTGCTCGTGACACCCATCCGGCCGGGAGAATTCATCCTGGGAAAGACGATTCCCTTCGCCCTCATCGGTTTTTTAGACGTGATCCTGATTTCCATGGTGGCGGTTTTCTGGTTCGAGGTGCCTATTCGCGGCAATCCCTTCCTGCTGTTATTTTCCGCCGGGCTCTACCTGATGACCACTTTGGGGGTTGGCCTCTTCATTTCCACCATCAGCAAGACTCAGCAGCAGGCCATGATGACCGCGTTCTTTTTCATTCTGCCCGCCTCCCTTCTGTCGGGCTTCGTTTTTCCCGTGTTCAATATGCCCGAACCCGTTCAATGGGTCACGCTGGTCAACCCGATGCAGCATTTTCTCGTGATCATCCGTGGAATCTTTCTGAAGGGCGTGGGGCTAGAAATACTCTGGCCGCAAATGGTGGCCCTGTTTACCCTGGGAATTCTCACCCTGTGGCTCACCATCCGGCGTTTCAAAAAAACCCTTATTTGAAGATTCTCTCCTTTTACGCTGAGCTTATTCGGTGCGGCTGCAGGAGAGAGGGGCGGGCTCATCGAATCACACCCTGGCCGGAGCAGCAACGCGATGGCGGGGTCGTAAGTTTTGCGGGTGTCGGGGGGGGGGCTTGCTCAAGAAGGTGGGAGGCCTATGACCGGGGAGCGGAATGCCTCACCTCCCTTGATTCCTGCACCGCTATAATTTGCAGAGGCCACTGTCCTCATCATAGAAGAAGGTATCGCCGTTCGGCCCGCGGTAGGTGACTTCCTTGACCTGCCAGAGGTGCTTTTTCTTGACGTCCGCCTCGGCGGCGATGAAGCGTCCGTTCTCCTCCCGTTGCAGGAGAAGAAACTTGTTATCGTTGTTGGAGACGATCTGCCATTCGTGGTAGTCGCTCTGTACCGTGCCTTTTTCGTAGTCGATGTTGATGATGTTCATTGCTTTCCTTCTCGATCAATAAGCGATATTCGCGGCGATTTCCCTCGCCTTTTCCAGGGTGTTGTTTTTGTTGTTGGGCTGGGTCGCGTTCCTGAGCACCATCTGAGCGAATCTCAGGCTGGAGTCGTGCGTTTCGTCCAGCATGCGGCCGTTTTTCTCGAGGTATTTGGCGAGCGGACCTTCGACGAGCTGAATGAGCGGCTTGGGGCCGAGCGGCGTGCCGGTCTTGCTACTGGGCGCGACGGGATCGCCTTCGATGGACGAGGCGTCCTTGACGATTTTTATTTCGGGCACGATGCCATGCTCGGTGATGTCGATCCCGGAAGGGGTGAAGTATTTGGAGGTCGTCAGCCGCAGGCCGGAACCGTCGCTGATGCGGAAGATGGTCTGCACCGAGCCCTTGCCGTAGGAGTTCTCGCCGATGATGATCGCCCGGCCGGAATCGCGCAGGGCGCCGGCGACGATCTCTGACGCGCTGGCGCTGTGCTGGTTGATGAGCACTACGACGGGCATCTCGGTCAGACTGTTCTTAAGCTGGGCGCGGTATTCACGGTAGTCCTCCTTCGCGCGGCCCTGGGTGTAAACGACGAGGCGGCCGCGGTAGAGGAAATGGCTCGCCACTTTCACGGACTGGTTGAGCAGGCCGCCGGGGTTGTCGCGCAAATCCAGCACCAGCGCCCCGGTGCCGTCTTTTTTCGCCTGCCGGAGGGCGTCTTTCAACTGGTCGTCGCTCTGCTTGGAGAAGCTGGTGATCTTGATGTAGCCGATATGATCGTCGAGCCGCTCGTACTCCACCGTTTGCACGGAGATGATCTCGCGGGTGAGGCTGTAGTCGCGGCTGTCGTAGACGCCGGGGCGCTGCAGGGTGATGGTGACCTGGGTGTTGGGGTAGCCGCGCAGTTTATCGGCGAGGCCGGTGATCTCCATGCCCTTCACGCTCTGCCCGTTGACCTTGAGGAACACATCGCCGGAGAGGATTCCCGCGCGCTCGGCGGGAGCGCCCTTCATGGTTTTCACCACTTGCAGCTTGTCGTCCTTTAGAGTGACCACCATACCGAGGCCGCCGTACTGCCCCTCGGTGTCGCGCATGGATTTGTCGAACGCGCTCTTATCGAGGTATTGGGAGTACAGGTCGAGGGAATTCATGACGCCGATCATGGCGGCGGTTTCCAGGTCCTTGCCCGTGTAATCCCCAAACTTGCCTTTCATCAGAAAGTAATAGACGCGGCGGAAAGCCTCCCAATTGTCCGTCATGTCGAAGTTGAGGGTGTACTGCACTTCGGCGTCGCCGTGCACGATTTTCTGGCCGCCGGGGGTGTCGCTCATGCTGAACTCTTTTTCGCCGGCGCGCACCATCATCTGGCGAATGGCGGCGGAAAACAGCTTGCGGTAGTTCGGCGGATAAACGTATTTTTCTGCCACCAGGTCCACCACTTCTTCCAGGGTTTCCAGTTCCTGGCTGAAGAACCCGGCGTAGGCCAGGCCGGTGTTCTTGAAGAGCGAGCCCGCTGGACTATGGAAAAATAAGGCGAAGGCGGTGATGAGCACCGCCCCGGTGACCAGGAGTCTATGGATTCGGGTGTTCAGCATTGCGGATTTGCCCCAGGGCGGACGGGCGGAGACACCCGCCGCTCACAAGAAAATACGGTATTCCGGTTGTTTTGAAAACCGCGGTCGGCCTCTTCAATTATAACTCAGAATATCCTGAAAAATAAGGTCCAAGTTCTCCGTGACCTGGTCCATGTCGCCGCCGACGATGCTCGGTGCCACCTTGAGGACCTTGTTGATGATTAGCGTCGGAGTTTCGGCGACCTTGTACTCGCCGGCGAGATCCTTGGCCTTCTGGACTTTGGCCTGAATTTTCGGCGATTGCATGCCGGCTTCCACCTCCTTATCGATGCCGAAATCCTTCGCCAGAAAACCGATCACCTTGGGCTGGAAGATGTTGATCTGACGCTTGAAGTTGGTGTCAAAAAGCTCCTGGGTGAATTTTTCCTCAAGGCCCAGGCCGTCGCTGATGTAAAACGCCATCGCGGGATAGGGCGTCTGGTTGTCCCAGTAGATGGGAATTTTTTTGTGGTGCAGCTTGTCCTTGTATTTATCGCGCAGCCGTTTCGAGGTCTCTAAAAAGCGGTAGCAATGGCCGCAGGAATAGTTGAAGAATTCCATCATCTCGATCTGCTTGGCGCCCTTGAGCTTATCCAGCGAGCCGATGACTTCATACTTGCCGCGAATTTTCTCTCCCGCGCACGCCGTCCCCGGGATCAGAAACAGCAAGAGGATAATTAGGGACAGGGCTTTTCTCATAAGGTTCTCCTGAATGGATTGGGCTTAAGTCGGCCTCGGTTTGCGGTGGATTCGATCAATGCTTTATTTTGGGCCAGTAGTCTGAATATTTAAAGCGTGGACTGTGATTTTTAACATGGCAGCCGGCGCAGGCCTGTTGCGCCTTCCGGCCGAACCCCGGTGCGGGGGCATTGGCGTGCTCGCGGCCGGGGCCGTGGCACACCTCGCACTGCACGTTCTTAAGCTCCGGGGTATCGACCTCGCTCACGAAGCCCCCAGGCTGGTTCCAGCCCATCACGTGGCAGGCCAGGCACTCAGGGTCGAACGCCTTGTGGACCCGGGCCAGCGTGGCATAAGCCCGCCCGTGGCGGGACTCGCTCCAGACCTTGTGGGCGCCGGGGTGGCAGGTCTTGCAGACGGCTTCAGTGGCGTAGATTTCCTTATCGCTGTTGTTGCGCTTTTCCGACAGCGAGGCGAAGAACAGAGCTTCCACTTTTTCATTATACGCCGCATATAACTTTACCATTTCAGGGTCGAATTGGACACTCGAATCCAGGCGGACCATGCGATGCTCGAAGGATTTTTTTCCAGCGGGGTCAATGCGCACTAACAGTTCACCCATTTTCTGCCCGCGCGGGCCTGGCTGAACCAGGATCTTCCCTTTCCGGCGCACCGGGGTCATGTTGCCCGGGTCGGTGTCGTTCTCGATATGGCCGTTGATCACCACATCCACTCCTTCGATACCCAGGAGCTCGATGGCCTTGTCGCGATTCATGTGGGTGAGCAAAACCACCAGGTCGGGGGCGTGGCTCGCTTTCAGCGCCGCCACCTTCGCCCTCGCCGCCAGCAGGGGATCGCCGATCTTGAAATTGCCGTGGCCGTCGACGTAGAAAAGATCCGGGTCGGCGAGCCCGACCACCGCCGCCTTGAGCCCGCCGGGATATTGCTTGATGCGGTGAGGCGCGAGCACAAGCTTCCCGATCTCCATGTTGGCGGAGATCCATGGGATGCCCCGGGCTTCCTCGAGGAATCGGTTTCCGTAGACCAGATCGTGATCGCCCAGGCCGACGGCGTCGTAATTCATCGCGGCCATGGCCTCCATGAGGGTAGAGGCCTTCAGCCTGCCCTGCACGCTGGGTTCCTTGAAGCTGTCGCCGGTGTCGAGCAGCAGGCGGTCTTTCGCTCTTTTAGCGACGCTTTTCAGGTAACTCATGCGCCGTTCAATGCCGCCCTGGTCCTCCTCCTTGGCGCAGCCGCAAGGTTTGAGTTCGCCCAGGGTGTTTCCCGAAAATACGATGAGGATCTCCCCTTGCTCGTGCCCGGCGCCCAGCGGCTTGGGGCCAGCCCCCGCCACGAGGCCGGAAATCGCCAGAACAGATACATATAAGGCTATTTTTTTCATAGAGTTACATGTCCACGCCCGGCGCGGCGCAAAGGCGGCGGAGCACGCCGGGGCCTTGGACGGCGAAAGACAAAAAATGCCATTGATTTCAAGATTATCTGAAAACGTCTTTCAGCGCAATCCGGCTTTGCCTGGGCGCGGCTCCAACGCGTGTTCGATGGCGGCGGGGGTTTATTTTTGTAAATACGGGTAAATGCGCTATCATTGAGCTTTACACCCCTTTGTCGATTGGGGGAATTTTCATGCGAAAATCAGAAATTCACATGCACTCCACCTATTCCGACGGCGAATATTCGCCGGTGGAGCTGGTGGCCATCGCCAAGAAAAACGACGTGTCGATCCTTTCTCTGACCGACCACGACACCTTCGCGGGCATCGACGAGTTCGTCGCGGCGGGCAAGGCGGCGGGTATTACTGCGTTTCCCGGTATCGAGATCACCACCCGCTACCACGATTTCAATGTCCACCTTCTGGCCTATTTCAAATCGCCTGAAATGCTCAGCGAAGAACTTCGGACGCGGGTCGAGGCGATGGCCGAAACCCGGGAACAGCGCATGCGCCAGCTGGTGGACCGCATCAACGAGGTGGTCCCCGAGCGCTTTCGGGGTGCCATTCTGTTCGAAAACGTCAAGCGGGCCGCCGAGGGCGTGCTCGCCCGGCCTCACCTGGCGCGGGAGATGGTGCGCCTGGGCATCGTGAGGACCACCGGCCAGGCGTTCGAAAAGTACCTTGTGGAATACAACGTGGAGCGTGAAAATCTGGACATCGAAACTGCTCTCCGGCTGATCCGCGAGTGCCGTGGCATTCCTGTGCTGGCGCACCCCGGCGAACGCACCTACTCTCTTTACAACCCCGCCCGCGGGCGCGACTATGCCGATATCCCCGGACAATTGCAGGAACTCAAAGCCCTCGGGATGTTGGGACTGGAATGCGTCTACCCCTATCACGAAAAGATCGGCAAGGTGGATTTTTACCGCTCCCTCGCCGAAAAGGCGGGCCTCATCATCACCGGTAGCCGCGATTTCCACGGCTTCACAACCCACCAGACGCCCGAACTGCTAGGCACGACGGACATAGATGACAGTTTTTTCAATGGGTTTCAGCAGGCCTGGGGGTAAGGCGGCGGCACGGAAAATTCCGCTCGGGGGGTTGAAATAATCGCCAGAGGGATTAAATTATAATTGGGTGAGGCCAGCAGGAAAGGTCAGGAGGGTTTCTGGCCGGGCTTCATCAGGAGAGCGATGAACCTCCAGTTGCCGACGGAAGGTGAGCGTCGGAACGGGGCCGGCAGGGTCCGGCGGAGTATATCGCCCTCCTCAACCGGCGGGGAATCGCCGGGAAAACCCCCGAGCCGAAGCGGCGCGAGGGTTTTTTTTGCTCGCCGATGTCCCTGAGCCACCCCCCATCAACTGCGCTGGGTGATCTCGATCAGGTGATAACCGAACTGGGTCTTCACCGGGCCGTGCACCTTGCCGACCTCGCCGCTGAAAACCACTTGGTCGAATTCCGGCACCATTTGACCGGGACCGAACTCCCCGAGCGCGCCCCCCGTCCGGCCGGAAGGGCATTGGGAGTGCTGTTTGGCGAGGTCCGCGAAATCGGCCCCGTTTTCGATCTGGGATTTCAGGCTGTCGCATTCTTCCTTGCTTTTGACCAGAATATGTCGTGCGCTGGCGGAAGGCATATCGGAGATCCTTTCTTCGTTTATAAATGACGTTCCGGAGGCGGCCCCTCTGAGAAACTCCACTCTACCCCCGGCTTCCGAACCTGTCAAGGCGGCCCGCGCGGCCTGGCGGAGGCCCCTCCCAGCCCCCCGGGGAAACGGCGGCTAGGCCCGGCCGCCATCGACCCGCCCGGAGTTTCAACTTAAAGCCCCTTCGGGCACCTAGATCCGTACGGCAAATTAATTTTTTTTAATACAGGATTAACATTCTTTTAATTTGCATAATACATAATGAGTACAGTTCCCTCTCCTCCTTTAGGAGGGGCGGGTCCGATTCTCTAGGCGGGCCCGTCCCTCCGTTTTTTTGCGAGGAACCGTATTTCCAACCTCTGATGGATGGCAGACTATGATTCACGAAGTGAAGGTTTTCGACAGCTCAGGAAATTTGAAAAAGGTGATCTCCACGAAATCGCTCGCCCAGCGGTCCAACGCCAGATTCAACGAGATGTTCAAATCATCGGGTTCGCATTTGCGCAACTACAAGGGCGGCGCGAAGACCGGGGGAGTGAAAAAGAAGGTCGCCAGTTCAGGCACTAAAACGCGCAAAACCAAAAACTGACTTTTCCGGACGGCCGGGTGCGGCAGCCAACCGCCTCCTCCATCCGGTCGTTTTAAATAGATCACAGCCCCTTCCCGTTT
>CP070799.1:1956192-1963918 GCA_020343535.1 Nitrospinaceae bacterium
TTCACCCGGCGGTGCTAAGGGCGCTCAAGGATATCTTTACCGCCGCCGAAAAGGCGGGCAAGACGGTCTCCATCTGCGGCGAACTCGGTGGCGATCCCCTGGCGACGCTGCTTATCCTCGGTCTCGGGCCGATTCAGGAGCTGAGCATGGAGCCCCACGCCATTCCCAAGGTGAAGAAAATACTGCGCAAGGTAAAACTCAAAGAGGCGCGCAAGCTGGCCGAGAAAGCGCTCAGACTGTCCTCCGCGGAGCAAATCGACGAATTCGTCACCGGAGAAATGCGGGCACGCTTTCCCTCCGATTTCGACCGCGATTTAACCTTCGAGGAAAAAATGGAAACGGCGGAGCGGTCGTCATCGTGACCCTTCGCCCTTGCCGGATATCACCGTCCCCATCAACCACTCTCAACCCAAGGCCGTATCCATGAACCCAGGCAATTTTCTTTTCACTTCCGAGTCCGTTTCCGAGGGCCACCCCGACAAGATCGCCGACCAGATTTCCGACGCGATCCTGGACAACATCCTCACCGCCGACCCGCGGGCCCGCGTGGCCTGCGAAACCCTGGTCACCACCGGGTTCGCAGTGGTTGCCGGCGAAATCACCACCAACTGTTACGTCGACGTGCCGAAAATCGTGCGCGGCACGATCAAGAACATCGGTTACTCCCATTCGGAAATGGGGTTCGACTTCGAGACCTGCGGCGTCCTCGTCGCCTTCGGCCAGCAGTCCGCCGATATCGCCCGCGGCGTCAACGACGAAAAGCGCGAACAGGGCGCCGGCGACCAGGGCATGATGTTCGGCTACGCCACCCGCGAAACGAAAGAGCTGATGCCCATGCCCATCATGATGGCCCATAAACTGGTGCGCAAGCTGGCTCAGGTGCGCAAGAACGGCACCCTGCCCTATCTGCGGCCCGACAGCAAGTCCCAAGTCTCGGTGCGATACGAGAACAGCAAACCCGTCGCCATCGAAACCGTGGTCATCTCCACCCAGCACGATCCTGACGTGACCAACCGGCAACTGCGCAAGGAAATCACCGAGCAGGTCATCCATGCGGTGATCCCGGAGAAGTTCCGCCACAAGAAAATGAAAATACACATCAACCCGACCGGCCGGTTTGTCGTCGGCGGCCCCAACGGCGACTGCGGCCTCACCGGCCGCAAGATCATCGTCGACACCTACGGCGGCTTCGCGCGCCACGGCGGCGGAGCCTTTTCCGGCAAGGACCCGTCCAAGGTCGACCGTTCGGCGGCGTACATGGCCCGCTACATCGCCAAGAACCTGGTGGCAGCCCGCATCGCCGATCGCTGCGAAGTGCAAATCGCCTACGCCATTGGCGTCGCCGATCCAGTTTCGATCTGCGTCGAAACCTTCGGCACCTGCCGGGTCAATCCTGATATTCTGGAGGATCTCATCCGCGGCCATTTCGACCTCCGGCCGGCGGGCATCGTAAAGACCCTGGACCTCCTCAAGCCGCGATACCTTCCCACCGCCGTCTACGGACATTTTGGCCGCAGCGAAGACAGCTTCACCTGGGAAAGGACCGACAAGGCCGCCGCCCTTAAACAAGCCGCGGGTCTTTAGGCCGCCATCCCCACGGGATGAACGTCCGCGCCCTGCACGACTGGAACCTCAGCCCCGCGGAGGCCCTCCGCCTGCAAGAGCGCCTGGCACGTCAGGTACGGACCCGCGGAGCCGTCCGCTCGCCCCGCATCATCGCCGGCGCGGACATCAGCATGGAGCGGCATTCGTCCGCCGCCTGGGCGGGAGTGGTGCTGCTTGAATTTCCTTCCCTTGCCATCATCGATCGTTTCAGCCTCACCGGCGTCATCGACTTTCCCTACATTCCCGGGCTCCTGTCGTTTCGCGAGGGGCCACTGCTATTGCGCTTGTTCGAACAGATCGCCCCGGCGCCGGATGTGGTGTTCTTCGACGGCCAGGGCATCGCCCACCCCCGGCGGCTGGGCCTCGCATCGCACCTCGGCCTGTTTCTGGATTGCCCCACCATCGGCTGCGCCAAGAGCCGGCTGGTGGGCCGACACGAACCCACGCGCCCTGAAAAGGGATCGCTCGCCCCGCTGCTCGACGAGGAAGGCGGGGTGCTCGGTATGGCCGTGCGGACTCGCGCCAACACCAAGCCGGTTTATATCTCAGTCGGCCATCGGATCGATCTCGACCAGGCCGTTTGCCTCACTCTGGCCTGCGCGCCCCGCTACCGCATCCCGGAGCCGACCCGCCAGGCGCACCACCTGGTGAACGAATCCCGATTGGCCGATCAAAATAAATGACGAGAAGAAATCAGGGGCGGCGGGCGGTGAGCAGTATGCCACTCCCTGCATACACCGGCTCCACCGCCTTCACGCGCCAGCCGGCGGATTCGACTTCGGCGCTAAACGTTTCGGGCGTGTAGGCGTGAAACCCGCCCTCCTCCAGTTGCCGCTGGATGTAAGCTAGCCCCAAGTGGCGGGTGATGGGGGCGATGAACACCCGCTTCAGCCAGGCGATGAGCGGCCCGCGCTGCACCTGTTCGGAATTCAGACTGTGCTCGATGATCGTTTCCGCGCTGTAATGGGTGGAAGGGTTGGCGGCAATGAGTTGGCCGCCGGGCCGTGTCAGCTCGAATAAATTGCGCCAGGCCATCAGGCGCGCCGGGGGGTCGTCCAGGGTGTAGATCGAGAAATGCGCCACCACCACATCGATGCTGGCGGCGGCAAAGGGCGTCTCGGCGGTCAAGTCCCATCGCAGAAAACAGGCGCGCCCCGCCCGCTCTCTGGCGCGGGCCAGGCCCTCCGCAAGTTTGTCCGCCCCCAGATAGAGCGGGCAGCTCTCGCCACGCCGGGCAAGCAGCGGGATCAATTGCCCGCTGCCGCAGCCCGCGTCGAGGCACAACCCGGCGTCGGGAACCAACGCTGCGGCACGGGAAAGCGATTCGGTATAGGCCCGGGGGGTGAACAGATCGTAGAGGCGGCTGCGAAAACCCAGGCGCCAGTAATTGTTCCGGTAGGCTTCCTTATCGAGAAGGGCCCGCCCCGTTTTTTTTCGATTTTCCTCTTCCCCCGCCATCTTGCCTCCACCCGGCCGACCTTTTATAATACCCTGTCTATCGAATTATGTTTATTTTATCCCGGAGCGCTTCCATGGCCAAAAAGCCCTTTATCAATAAATACGGATTTGTCGAATACCCCTTTCTACACGACCAGCGCAAGGGCAAGAACTGGTGGTTCTTCAATTTGCTGGAGGACTACCTGAAGCGCCGCGCCCGGCAGAAGCATGGTTTCGACTACACCCGCGATCAGATGGATGAGGACATGATGCAGTTCCTTCCAGAAACCAACCTGAAGTTCTTCGTCCTCCTACCCTCGGGCATGGGAATGGAATTCAAGCTCGTCGGCAAATACCAGACGCCGGAATTGATCCATATCGAGGACCCGCAGCCCTTCATCCAGGAAAAATACGGCGGCGGAAAATTCAAGGTCAACATCTACCACAAGGGCACCTTCGCCGGCACCGAGAATTACAAGACCCATGGCGACCCCAAGTGGGTGGAAATCGAAGACGACAACCCAACCGGCTAAAGCGCCCGGAGGCCCTCATGGGTCACAACTCCTCCTCGGGGTTGATGGGCTTCTGGATGGTCGGGATGTTGAATTTGATCGAAGCTGGCAGAGCATTCGGGTCCTTGCCGAACGCCTTTTCGGCCCCCTTCTTAAACCCGATGTAGATTTTTTCGTTGCGCAGACGGACCGGGTAGGATTTGATGCTGAGGTCGGGGTTCTGCATATTTTCGCCGTTTTTAAGGTTGAACCGCCACTCGTGATTGGGGCAGATGACAATCCCCTCCTGCACCCGCCCTTCTCCGAGCGGCCCGCCTTTGTGCGGGCACTTGTTGGCGATGGCGTAATACTCCCCCTTGTAATTGAACAAGGCGATTTCCTCATTGCCCGCCATGACGATCGCCGATTTACCCACCGGCAGATCTTCCTTATTCATCACCTTGACGAAACGAAACATGCTTCACTCCCGGCCTGCGTGTTGATCATGGCGTCATCATACCACAGGAGCCGCGCGGCCCTGGCGGCTTTCTTACCCCGCCGCCGGGCAAAAAAAAGCCCGCCGCACGTGCGGCGGGCCAAAAGCGATTCGCGGGGACTTATTTTCTAGCCAGGGAACGGCCGAGCAATTCGGCAATACGGGTGTAGCCCGTTCCCGCCACCAGGTCGATCGGGGTTTTCCCGGAATTGTCCTTCGCCATGGCGGCCGCGCCCCTCTCCAGAAGCTTCTTCGTCACCTCTTCATGCCCGTTGCCAACGGCGAGATGAAGCGGCGTGCGGCCCTGTTTGTTCACCGCATCCACCTCCGCGCCCGCATCGAGAAGGATTTTCGTGACAAAATCATTGCCCTGGATCGCCGCGGTGTGCAACGCCGTGTCGCCGCTGTTTTCCTGAGCGCCGATATCGGCGCCATAGGCGAGCAACATCTGCACGGTCTTGTAATCTCCCCCAAACGCGGCGGAATGCAGCGGCGAGTTGCCGAACTCATCCTTGGCGTTGATTCTCGCCCCGCTCTCGATGAGAAGCTTCGCCACCTCGGCGTGGCCGCCACTTGCGGCAAAATGCAGAGGCGCCGGGCCGGAACCGGGCTGGATATTGACTTCCGCGCCCTTGCCGATCAACAGACGGCCCATATCGAGATGGCCTTCCCGGGCGGCGGAAAACAAGGGCGAAAGCCCTTCGGCTGGGTTGACCTCGCCGCCCTTCACGATGAGCAGCTCCGCCACACCGGTATGGCCTTCCTCGGCGGCCCAGTTGAGCGGCGTCAGGCCGATCTTATCTTTCGCCCGCACTTGCGCGCCGCGATCGATAAGAACCCCGGCCACCTTGGTGTGACCGTTCATCGCCGCCCAATGCAGCGGGGTTTTACCGTCATTGTTGGCCGATTCCACGTTGGCGCCCTTGGCGATCAGAGTTTTGGTGAGCGATTCGCGCCCCGTCATAGCCGCATACTGCAGCGGGGTTTTGCCGGAAAAATCGCCGGACTCCAGGTTTGCGCCCCTCTCGAGCAGAATTTCCGCCACCTCGTCATAACCGTTAGCGGTAGCCAGGGCCAGGGGCGTATTGCCCCGCTTGTCCCGCACGTCCACCTCGGCCCCGCTGGTCAGCAGCAGATTGGCGATTTTGGCGTGGCCGTTCATCGCCGCGGAATGCAGCGCTGTGAAGCCTTGCACGTCCTTTTCATTGAGGTCGGGCTGCCGGGCGAGTTCCGCCTCCACTTTAACGATATCGCCCACCTTCGCCGCGTCGTTGACAGGCTGGGTCTTAAGCGTCGAACAGGCGGCCAGGGCAAAAAGCGCAACCACCCCCATGAACCGCAAAGGTGTTTGAACTGAAAATTGATTCATGACACGGCTCCTAGAAGATGAATTGTCGATTGATGAGATTTGGGAAAGAAAATCAAGTGATGATTTATCAATGTATTTCAGATGGAAGACCTTGTCAATGAGAAATTCCTGGGTTTTTCGATATAATCGTCATTTTTTCAATATGTTATAAAATCATGACCCGCCCCGCCCCTGGCTCTCGCGGACCTCCTGGAGCCGCCTGTTCCCGGCGTGATATACTTTTGAAAGGTTCCTCCGCCCGCCTCTCTCGCGAAAGGACACCACTCATGCCCCCTGCCGCTTTCGGGATCACCCTGGCTCTCGCCGCGGGCCTTCTGGCTGCGTTCGGCGGCATCACCACCGCGCACGCGGTGCCCAGCGAAGCGCCGATGGCCACCACCCTCTGCCGGAAAGCATCCGACTGCCGAACCCTCGGTCTCCAGCATTTCCAGGCGGGCAATTTCGTGGATGCGTTCAATTACCTTAAAATTGCGTGTGAAAACCATCCGCCCCAGGGCGCCCTCTTCACCTGCGCAATCTATTTCACCGTGGCCCGTGAACTCAGCCGGCTGGACGAGGCTCACGCCCGGCTGGAGAAGCGCTGCGCCTCGGGAGATTCCCTCCTGTGTTACCACTTGGCGCGCGCATACCTGGCGGTGGATCTGCCCACCGAGGCGGCGCGCCTGCTGGACCCGTTGTGCGGGAGTGATTTCCGCCTGCCGTTCAAGGCGGCGTTCGGCCCCTGCCGCGACTGGGGCACGAGTTTGAAAGCGATGGGAGACATCGAGGGAGCGCGCCGGGCCTTCGGCCTCGACTGTAAACGGGGAGGAACCAGCGGCCGCCTGAGCTGCGCAAGCCTCGACCAGCTTGAAAGGGCGCTCACCGGGCCCAAACCGCGAAAGGAACCCATGCAGCTTGGGCTTCTTGGTCTCCTGGCCCTGCCTTTCCTGGCAGCGCTCCTGCTCGTTATCGGCGGGCGGGCCAAATTACGCCTGGTGAAATGGGGACTTCCTCCGCTCACCCTGGCCCTTTGGGGGGCCTGGGAAGCGTGGGTGTTCGGGATTTACGACATTCGTCTGGACCTGGTGCTCATCCTTCCTGCGGCGGCGGGCGTTTTCCTGATGGCGTACCTAGCACACCGGAAACTCAGGCGATCCGCCCGCTAAAATTACACCGCCGCGCCACCGCCCCGCCCGTACATGCCCTAAGCCCCGGCCGCCACCTGAATGTGCTCGGTGACGCCCTTGACGCCCTTGGTTTCTCGGATGATTTTCAAGACCCGGTCTTTCTCCTCGGCACTTGCGGCCTTGCCAATGACATACACCTGGTTGCGCACCGAACGGGAAAAATAATTGACCGATGTCACGTTTTTGGTGGCCAATAGCTGCGCCTTGATCTTGGTTTCGATCCAGAAATCGTTGACTGCCTGCCCGGCGCCGCTCTTTTCCTCGCCTTCCCCGCTTTCGGCGGCCTCCCTCTGCTGGCGGCGGGCTTCCTTCTCCTCGGTGGAGACGATCTGTATGTGCTCGTACATTTCCCGAATGCGGTCATCCTGCCGGGCCAGCTGCAAGACCTCCCGGCGTACCTCGGGATCGTCGAGCACTCCCGTGATCATCACCCGCTGCTCCCACACATCGGCGCTCAGATCAAGAAGCAGTTTTTTATCTTTGCCGGTGATCCCCTCGACGATGCCGCCGTGGATTTTTGCGTCGACCTTCTGGTCCTCCGCCGAGCGGTCCTGCAGCACGCGGCCCGCCGTCTCCTGCAAAACCGTGGTGCAACCGGAAATGAGCGCGAGTGAAACACCCAGCAACAGGGCCAGCTGGAATCGGAAAAATATCATCGTGGTCTCCTTGAAATAATGGACGAATGGGCTACGAAACCGGGCCGGCATCGGCCAGCAGGGGGCGCCTGGGAACGGTTGGAACGCGGGGTTCGTGGACCCGGGGCCGGGAAGGACCGGACGCAACCCTGATTTTCCATTTTAACGGCACGGCGGGGTGCGCGCATGGTTGGGGGTCAGGCGACGTTTTCTTCAGCTTTCGGGAGTTCCTTGACATAATTGAACTCCGCGTGCGCGTAGAGGAAATTCATCGCCTTTTGGCCGAGCAGCTTGCTCGTCGTCTGCGCCATGGATTCGGGGTTGTGCACGAGGCTCGCCTTCACGGCCTCGATCTTCTTGCCGGTCTGCTGGGCGAGCTTTTCATATTCGCTTTCCAGATCTTCCTGGGTCACGTGCAGCCCTTCCTTGCCGGCGATGGCTTCCAGGAGCATATAGCCTTTGGCGTTGAACTCAGCCTTTTCGCGCCATTCCTTTTTCGCGCGTTCGGGATCGAATCCCGAGTCCTC
>CP070799.1:1964018-1997446 GCA_020343535.1 Nitrospinaceae bacterium
CCGAATAAAACGTGGAGAAGGCCGCGATAAAGCGGATCGCTGAGCGAAAGTTCTTTTTTGGCGATATGAATTTTGGCCAGTTCGCTGCGTGTCGGCATGGGAGCGCTCCTTACCGGGAAATGTAGTTCCCGGGTGGTGCTCGGGCAAATCTTTTCGGCGGAGCTTTGTGAAAAAAATTCGTTGGCGCTCAGGCCTTGACACGGCTGTGCGCGAGCTTGACGTTGTGGCGGAAATCATCGCCGTCCATGCGGAGGAACAAGGACATCTCCTCCATTCGGGAATAGATGCGGCCGCCGATGCGCTCTTCCAGGGCTTCGCTTTTGTAGGCGTCGGAAGCCGCCTGGGTGTCGAGCAGCCGGCCCGAAGCCGGCTTGCGGTTTTTCTGCAGGGAGCGGTTGAGAAAGTTGGTGGTGAACAGCGTCACCTTGTCCGCGGCGTTGTAACGGCTGGAGATGAACTGGTCGAGAACGGTGAGTTCCCATTCGTTATTGCGTCCCTTGGCCAGTTCGTCGATCACCAGCAGCCGCGCGCGGATGTAGGGCCGGATGACGGCCTGCTCCGAGAGGTCCTCGGAATAGGCGTGGCGGATGTCGGACAGAAGCTGAAAGAAATCGACGAATTTGCCGTCGACGCCTTCTTCCAGGATCAGAGTTTTCAGGATGGCAACGGCAAGGTGGGTTTTGCCCAGGCCCGGCGGCCCCATAAACACGAGGCCCCGCGGCGGCTTGCCTTTGCTGTTTCTGAAATCGTCAATGAAATCAACGGCGCGGGCCTTGGCGGTTTTCTGCGTTTTATCGACGGCTTTAAAACTTTCGAGGCTGGAGGAAGCGAATTTTCCCGGAATGCCCGCTTCGCCGAGCATTCGGAGCCGTTTTTTGAGGACGGCGCAGCCGCAGTCCTTCAGGTAGGAAACGCCGTCGTCCTTTTCGATGAAAATGCGCCCTTCGCCGCCGCAGCGGTCGCAATGGAAACAATCGCAAAGCGCGCCCTGAACACGGCCGTTCTCGTTTAAGAGCACGTAAGACTTGCCTTGGCATCGGGCGCAGGGGGGAGAGGTTTCCGCCGTCATAATTTGCCGCTTCGTTCGATTTCGTTTTCCACGATTTCTTTCAGGGCGCCGATGGACACTTTCCTGTTCGCCGCCCGCCGGCTTTGCCGCTGAAATTCGACGAAACCCTTTTCGATGCCGCGGCAAACCAGGTGCACCGGCACCGCGCGGTCCTCCCATTGGCTGATCAAATGATAGTCATGGGCCGAGAGGGCAAGGCCGGAGTCGGTGAGCGCGAGAAAAAACTGCTCCACCTCGGTCAGGTAACTCAGGCGCTCCTTGTCGATCAAACTCATTGAATTTGTTACCTCTGTATTGTGGCGGCCGGCTTGCGCACGGCGGCGGCCCGAAAATGCCGCTTCATTATAGCAAATTTCAGCGGCGCTCACACGAGGCAGAATGGGCTGGGGGAACGCTGGCCGATCACGGCTTTCGCTCGATGCAGGGAAATCTGAGGCTCTGCCCATGGGCCGGTGGCGGTTGCCCTTCAGCCGGTTTCCGCGAGAGTGGCAGGATCGCTCTTCGAGAGGGGGAAAAGCGGCAACACCATGGCGGTTTCGTCGCAGCGCTCCTGGTGAATGCAGCCTTGGCAATCGTTCCACACTTTCATGGGAAGCATGCTCTTGTCGACAGTCTTGAAGCCGAGCTTTTCGAACAGGCTGACGGCGTAGGTCAGCACAAAGGCGGTCTCCCGGCCCTTGACCAGGGCCCGCTCCACGCATTCCCTCACCAGCGCGGTGCCGATGCCCTGGCGGTAATAGCCGGGGTCAATGCACAGCGAGCGGATCTCCGCCAATCCGTCCCAGGCGGTTTTCAGGCTGCACGCGCCGACGATTTTGTCGTCGTGCACGGCGACGATGAAATCGTCGATGTGGGCCTCGATCTCGGCGAGCGGGCGGTACAGCACCTGGCCGTTTTCGGTGTAGCGCAACAGCAGGTTTTGAATCGCCTCGGCTTCTTCAAGTTTTGCGGATCGAATCATCATAATAGTGCTTATACCGCCCGTTTCTTAGCCAGCGTCATTTCCCGGTTGAGGCTCCTAGTCGCCTGTTGCACCAGGTCTTGATAACTTGCGATGGACTTTCCAGGATAGGTCGCGGCGCCGATGCTGAGCACGGGAACCTCGAACCCCTTCCACACCTCGAATCGGAGAGCCTCTACGGCCTTTCGGACGCGCTTGGCCACCAACAGAGCGCTGTTGTGGTCGATCTCCGGCAACAGGATCAGGATCTCGCCGATGTCGGTGCGAATCAGGATATCGCAGTCCCGGCAGTTGGACGAGAGGGCGTACCCGATGGATTTTATGGCTTGTTCCCCGGCGGTTTCTCCGTAAGTATCGATGAGATCCATTAAATAGTCAATGCGCAATTTTAGACACGACAGGTGGCTTTTCTTGCGCCGGGCAAAATCGAACTCGCGGTACAGGGCGGGGTCGAGGTAGCCGGCGTTGTACAACCCCGTTTGCTTGTCGATGATGGATTGCTTGCGCAACCGGTCCATGAGCAGGATATTATCGACGGCAATGGCCAGCTTGTCCGCCATCTGTTCGAGGTATTCCGTCCGCTGGCCCTCGTGAAAATGGTCCGGCTCGCGGCTGCCGAGAGCCAGCACCCCCGCCAGGCAATCGCGCACCAGAATGGGGACGAGGATTTCCGAACGCACGTGTTCCTTGTCCTCTGGGGAATCGAGCACCGCCGAATCGCCTTTTACTTCGTGGCGGATGACCGGACGGCGGGTGCCCTTGAACCAGGCCTGAATGGTTTGTTGATCGGTGAATTTCAGGCCGCCGCCGTTGGTTTCGCCGTAGCGGTCCTGCAGCTTGTTTTCGATGAAATGGTCCTCGCCGTCGACCAGGCAGACGCGAACGTGCGGCAGGTTGAACCGGTTCTGGATTTCCCCGCGAAGCTGGTCTACCAGTTGCTTGAGGTTGGTGCTGACAAGGATCAGCCGCTCGATGTTGAAGATGTGGTCCTGGATCTTCTCGTTGGCCTGGGATATTTCCACGAGCCATTCGAGCTTGCATTTAAGGTTCTCCTGGTCGTCTTTCACGCGGCTCAGGATGCGGTCGGTGATGCTCAACGTCCCGGAGGGCTGAAAGGGCATGTCCTTTTCATCGAGCGTTTTGATCTTGCTCAGCAACTCGGGGTACTCGTTGAAAAATTCCGGGTGCTCGTTCAGGTAAATGGCAATTCTTTCTTTGTTCATCAAGGAATTCTCCCGAGCATCGGGGTTGATAATGTGTGATGATGTGCTTCGCGCTCAGCGGCCGGCCAGCACCGAATCCGGCGGTTTGGGCGGACCCTTGTGGCCGCAACCGGCCGCAAGCAGGGCCAGCACGATGCCGAGGGCAATGTATTTTATCAACATGGTTTCTCCGTCTCTCCCGGTTCGCCCGCCCGCTCAGTGGGGTTCAAGGCGCGTCATTTCACTAGCGCGCGCCTGAGCCGTGCGATCTGCTGGCGGATTCTTTTGCGCGAGGTGCCGCCTAAGACGTCTTTACGATCCACCGATTTTTCCAGCGCGATATAATCGAAAATATCCTTCTCGAAACGAGATGATATTTTCCTGAGTTCGCCAAGGGTGATCTGTTCCAGATGCTTATTTTCCTCCAGGCAATACGCCACCGTGCGGCCGGTCACGCCGTGCGCCTCGCGGAACGGCAGCCCTTTTCCCACCAGGTAATCGGCCATGTCGGTGGCGGTGAGAAAACCGCTCTGCCGCAGTTTGTCCAGCGGCACCTGCTTGAACGTCGCCGTTTGCAGCATGCCGGTGAACACCGCTAGGCACATCTTCACCGTGTCGACGGTGTCGAACAGGGGTTCCTTGTCCTCCTGCAAGTCGCGGTTGTAGGCCAGGGGCAGCGATTTCATCATGGTCAAGAGCGACACCAGGTTGCCGTAGACGCGGCCGGTCTTGCCGCGCACAAGCTCGGCGGGGTCCGGGTTCTTCTTCTGCGGCATGATGCTGCTACCTGTGGAAAACGCGTCGGACAATTCGATGAAACCGAACTCGCTCGACGACCAAAGCACCACCTCTTCCGCGAAGCGGCTTAAATGCATCATGAGCGCCGCCGCCGCCGCGGTGAATTCGATGAGAAAATCGCGGTCGCTGACGGCGTCGATGCTGTTGTTCGATATTTTTGCAAACCCCAGCAGCTTGGCGGTGTAGGCGCGGTCGATGGGAAAATTGGTGCCCGCCAAGGCCGCCGAGCCAAGGGGCATCACGTCGATGCGCTTCAAGGCGTCGGCCAGGCGACCGCGGTCGCGCTCCAGCATTTCCAGGTGCGCGAGCAGGTGATGCGCCAGTGACACCGGCTGCGCCCTTTGCAAGTGCGTGTAACCTGGCACGATGAAGTCGATATGCTTCACGGCCAGATCGAGTAGCGTTTTCTCCAATTCCAGAATCGCCGCGCGGATTTCCCCCACCTCGGCGCGCAGATAGAGGCGGATATCGAGGCACACCTGATCGTTGCGGCTTCTTGCGGTATGCAGCTTACCGGCCACCGGCCCGATCAGTTCGGCCAAGCGGCTCTCGATGTTCATGTGAATGTCTTCCAGCGACTGCCTGAACTCGAAGCGTCCGGTCTCGAATTCCTTGCGGATCTTTTCCAAGCCGGAGACGATTTTATTCGCCTCACCAGGCCGGATTATGCCCGTGTGGGCAAGCATTTTTGCGTGCGCGATGCTGCCGGCGATGTCGTGAGCGTACAGTTTGCTATCGTAGGCAATGGAAGCGGAAAACGCTTCCATCAACCGATCGGTGGACTGTTTGAACCGGCCGCTCCAAGGTTTTTTCATTGCGCTCGGGTAACTCCAACGGTTTTAAAGGGTCCGGCGGGCGGGGAGGCGGGCGGTTTCGGGCTTTACCATTCGCAGGGAGCACCCTGCCGAGCCCGGACGCCACGGCCAAAGCGCTTTCATTTTACTTATAATCCATTTTAATTCAAAGGAATAAATCAGGCGGGTCAACTCGTGAGACGGAACCTTCTTTTCTGCCAGCCCTCTTTTGCCCGGACCACCCTGGGCCAGGGCTTCACCTGGCACTGGCCATCGAGGCTACCCCCCTCCTCGATCTTGACGCTGGGGGCGTGAATGTCGCCCTGCACCCGGCCGTTCTGGGTGATGCGGATGAATTTGCTCGCCTGCACCTCGCCCTGGATTTCGCCCTCGCAGACCACCGTTTCCGCCAGGATGTTGGCGACGACCACTCCGGTTTTCTCCACCATGACCGTGTCGCGTACGCGGATCTCCCCGTCGAAGCGGCCCTTCACCGTCAGCCCCGCGGCATGCTGGATGTTTCCCGACACGCGGGTGTTTTCGCCGAGCAGAATGCCGAAATTGGCGGCGATGAAGCGGCGGTAGATTTTCTTCTCGTAGCGCGAGCATTTTCTGTCCGCCTCCTCAAGTTTCCCGAGAATCCAGTATATGCTTTCGCGCATGTCGCGGTCGTAGGTGCCCGCTGGGTCCTTGCTGGCGATGAATTCGTACTCTTGATCGGTGAGCACGTTTAAAACAGGCTGCGCCCGCTCATCATCCTTATCATTTGTGAAAAAATCTAACAAACGGCACCTCTTTCCGACCGCCCGCCGGAACGGGGAAACGACTCAATGGCACACTAGGCGGCATGGAGCGGGACGAGGAATTCATCTTCATCGACTGACCCGCCGCCATGGGGCGAAGGAAGCTGAAAGCCCTGGCAAACACGCTGCGGCCCTTTTCCTTAATTTTATAACCACCGGGGATTACTGAAGAATATCAGAAAAACCGCCCCTTGTGACCGTTTTTTACTCCCTTTCCCGCATTTTGCAAGCTTTTCCTCACAGCCTTCCCGCCACCGCTTTCAGGCACGCCCGCCCAGAAATTTTTGCATGAATTTATCTAATTAAAAATCAATCTGTTATTGGAGTTTTTGGCGCTCCGCCGACAACCAGGGTGATCTCGCCCTTGAACGTCTTTCCCGCCGCGAACGAGGCCAGTTCGCCGAGCGTGCCGCGCAACACCTCCTCGTGGATTTTGGTCATCTCGCGGGTGAGCGCTGCCGGCCGGTCGCCGAGCGCCTCGTGCAGCTCCTTCAGGGTCTTGCCGATGCGGTGCGGGGACTCGAACAACACCAGCGTGCGGCGCTCGGTGGAAAGTTCCTGCAACAGTTTTTTCCGGCCTTTTTTTCGCGGCAGAAAGCCCTCGAAGACAAAACGGTCCATCGGCAAACCCGAAACGGTTAGGGCGGCCAGCAGGGCCGACGGCCCCGGAACCGGGGAAATTCGAATGCCCTCGTCCACCGCTGATGTGACCAGGTGATACAAGGGGTCGGAGACGCCCGGCGTGCCCGCGTCGGAGACGAGGGCAACGTCCTTGCCCTCGCCTAGCAGGCTGAGGAAGCGGCTGCCTTTTTTCAGTTTGTTGAAGCTGTTGTAGCTGGAGACCGGCGTGGCTATTCCGTAGTGAGTGAGCAGCGTGCGGGTGCGGCGCGTGTCCTCCGCCGCGATGAGGTCCACGCTTGCCAAAATCTCCCCCGCGCGGTGCGAGAGGTCCGCCATATGACCGATGGGCGTGCTGACGATGTAGAGCGTTCCGTTCATTTTCCCGCGGCTGGGCTGCGCCCGGACCCCTATCAGGTTCACCTGCTTACATAACCCGGTCAATGTACGTGAATTTTTCCGCGCGGAAAAGGGCTTTGTCCGGATGGGAAATAAAGACCTGCCAAGTAAGAGAGGTTAGAAGAAAGCCCGCCCGGGAGGGCGGGGAGATTGGAATATTCAGTTGTGGCGGCGGGGCTCAGGCCCCGGAGCTGCCAAGGCCCGCGGCGCCGCCTTCGTTTTCACGGGTCTTCACCAGTTTGAGCACCTTGCCCTCACCGGTCGTCATCTGGCAGCTGCCGTCGAGGACGGCGCCCACCTCGACCAGCAGCGATGGGGTTTTGAGGCTGCCCGCCACCTGGCTGTTGGCGTGGATTTCTATTTTTTGTGTCGCGACGATGTTGCCTTCGAGCCGCCCCTTGCAGATGACGGTGCCGGCCATCACCTCGGCGGAAACCTGCCCGGTTTCTCCGACGATGAGGGTATCGCCGGTATTGACCTGGCCTTCAAACTTGCCGTCGATGCGGACGGTGCCCTCGAAACTGAGCGAACCATTAAATACGGCATCTTCGCCCATATAGGCTTTTAACTGACTGTCCTCCCTTTTCATGACCATGGCGCGCTCTCCTCTTGGGTATGGTTACCTTCCTTCATGGGTTTCGGATCAGCTTTTCGGGACGATCAAATCGAGCAGCCGGTCGAGATCGTCGATGGAATAATAATGGATGACGAGCTTGCCGCCTTTTTTCTGCGGCACGATGTCCACCTGGGTTCCGAGCCGGCTTTTCAGCCGGGCTTCGACGTCCTTGATGAAAATGTCTTTAACCGGGGGCGCGGCTTTGGTGGCACTGGTCTTGCGGTGGCGGACCTTGTCTTCGGTTTCCCGGACGCTTAAACCCTTCTTGACCACCTCGCGCCTAAGCGCTTCGATCTCCTTTTCATTTTCGAGGCCGAGCAGGGCGCGGGCGTGGCCCGCCGTCAGCCGCCCGGAAATGAGGTCCTGCTTGACCGCGGGCGACAGGTTGAGCAGCCGGAGGGTGTTGGTGATCGCCACGCGGCTTTTGCCCAGCCTTTTGGCCAGTTGCTCCTGCGTTAATCCAAAATCATTGCCCAAACGGGCATAAGCCTCGGCTTCCTCGATGGGGTTGAGATCCTGCCGCTGGATATTCTCGATAAGCGCGATTTCGAGCGACCGGGTTTCGCTGACCTCGCGGACGATGACAGGGATCTTTTTCAGGTTGGCCTTCTGGCTGGCGCGCCAGCGCCGCTCCCCCACCACCAGCTCGTACCCCTTTTCCTTTTTCTGCACGATCACCGGTTGGAGCACGCCGTTTTCCCGTATCGACTGCACCAGCTCGTCGAGTTTTTCATCGTCAAAATGCTTGCGCGGCTGAAGGGGATTGGGCTGGATCTCGTCGACCAGAAGTTCCACCACGCCGCCTTGCGCGGCTTTTTCCTCCAGGCCTTCCTCGAAATTGGGTATCAGTGCGTTGATGCCTTTTCCCAGTGCGTCACGATTCATGAGTATTATGCCGCGGTTCCGGCGTTCTGATGGGGTTTGCCTTTGGCGATGATCTCCTGCGCCAGCTCCACATAGGAATCCGCACCGGTGGAGCGGTTGGCATAGAGCACTACTGGCTTGCCGTGGCTTGGCGCTTCACTCAGGCGCACATTGCGCGGGATCACCGTTTTTAACAAGAAATCCTTAAAATATTTCGCCACCTGATCCTTCACCTGGGCAGCAAGCAGGGTTCGGCCATCGAACATGGTGAGCAGAATACCTTCGACCTTGAGTTCGGGGTTGATACCATGCTTCACCAGTTTGAGCGTTTTCAACAAGTGGCTGAGACCCTGGAGCGCGTAATATTCGCACTGCATGGGTATAAGGACCGTGTGCGCCGCAGCCAATGCGTTCAGCGTCAAGAGGCCCAGCGACGGCGGGCAGTCGATGATGATGAACTCATAGTCCCGCTCCACGCCGTTGAGTGCCGCTTTGAGCCGTTTTTCGCGATGTTCCTGGTTGACCAGCTCAATCTCCGCCCCGGCAAGATCCACCGATGCCGGAATCAGGCTCAGAGTATCGATCAACGTCGAACAGGTGACTTCACTGCGTGTAGCCTCCTGCATCAACAAGTCGTAGATGCCGCGCTTGCCCTCGCCCAATTCCAGACCGAGGCCACTGGTGGCATTGGCCTGGGGGTCCGAGTCGATCAACAGTACTTTTTTCCCGGCCACTGCGATGCATGCGGCGAGGTTAATCGCTGTGGTGGTTTTACCGACCCCACCCTTCTGGTTTGCGATACAGATTATTTTTCCCATTAATAGCAGCTCCACCGCCCAATGGCTTTCAGGGCCGGGTTCCACAGAGTATCATAGGATTGATTATCGATCTGCACCGGTTCAGGCCAAGCGGCAGCCTATCCAGAGGTTGGGCTGGGTTGATTGCAAATAAACTACCATAAAATGGAGACCCACCGCAAAGAAAAGTTACGGAAGGCCGAAAAATATCCGGTTTCTTTGACCCGTGATATTCAGGCGAGGTGCGGGCCTATGTTTCACGTGGAACATTTCTGAAAAATCGTAAGTTGTGAGGCCACCCCGGAATAATTGATGGTGGGGATGGGACGCTGCTCAAAAAGCCCAGGATAGGAAGATTGAGGACTGGGAGCAGGACCGGTCGGTTCCTTTTTAATGATGACCTGCCCGCCAGATTGCAAAAGGGGTTCCCCCCAGAAAAGGCAATCCGCAAGAGGGGCTACGGCTTTGAAAAGAGCGTATTGAAAACGTCCCTTATAAGGAAAAGAAAGACTTTCGGCCCGGCTATGAACCACCGTAATTCCAGGCAGTTTGAGCTGCCGAATCACCTCCTGCAAAAAGCTCACTCTTTTCCGCTGCGCCTCCACTAGAACAAAGGCCCGCTCGGGGAAAGCAAGCTTGAGGGGAATGCCGGGAAACCCCGCACCACTGCCGACATCGACGATCTCTCCGGGTTCCACCAACGCTCGGGAATATAACAACGAATCAAAAACATGCCGGGTGAGCAGAGCCACTGGGTCCCGGTCAGCAGAAAGATTGAAACGTTGATTCCACTTGCCAAGAAGAGAAAGATAAGCCTGGATCCCAACGACCGTCGCCTGCTCATCACGCAAAACAGGAAGGCCAATCCGCGGATCGGAAATAATTTCTGAAGCAAGGGCGGAAAGGTCCATTCCCAATTCAGACGTTGACACTCAAAACCCGCTTAAATTCCTCGGTCAGTAGAGGCAGAGCGGTCAGAACATCGGCGACGATGCCATAATCCGCGAATGAAAAAATCGCCGCATGGGGATCTTTATTAATGGCTACGATGCACTTGGAGGAAGACATGCCGGCAAGATGCTGCACCGCGCCGGAAATTCCGCAGGCGATGTAAAGGTCGGGGGAAATGGTCCGGCCGGTCTGTCCCACCTGGTTGGAATAGGGACGCCAGCCATTATCAACCACCGGCCGGCTCGCCCCCACCGTGCCGCCAAGAACACAGGCTAACTCCTCCAGGAGATGAAAATTCGCAGGCCCCTGCATGCCAAGACCGCCAGAAACAACAACCCGCGCTTCGGTAATATCCAGGGCGTCACCCGCCTCCCGCACAATTTCCTTAACGCGCATGGCGAGGGGAGGTTCCTCCAAATTTATATCGAGTGTTTCCACCGATCCGGTTCTCGAAGCATCGGGCCCTGGGCCGCGAAATACATTGGGGCGCACGGTCATGATCCGGGGTTTGTCGGCGCTGAAATTCAAGGTGGCGATGGCTTTCCCGGCATTGACCGGCCGCTGCACAGAAAGCTGCGAATCCATTTGCAGGGCAATGCAATCGGTGGCGAGGCCGGTGTCAAGCGAAGCGGCGAGGGCCGGAGCTAGTTCTTTTCCGTGCAAGGTGGCGGCAAGCACCACCGCTTGGGGTGCACGGAACCGCAAAAATGGCACCAGGGCAGCCAGCCACGCTCCCACCGTATAAGGGGTGAGCGCTTCATTTTTTAAGACGATCACCCGGTCCGCGCCGTGCTGGATCAGAGTTTGACCGGTATCCTCCGGCAAATTGCCTGGGTAAACGGCGGTGACGCTGCCAGCCGCGGCCAAAGCCAAGGAGCGCGCCGCGAACAGGGCCTCCAGGCTGACGGGTTTGACGCCGTGCTCCTGCGGATCGATGATAACCACAAAATCATTGGAATAATCCATGCGGGATTCTCTCACACCATAAAAGTCGTGCTGAAATATTAACCACTGGGGCGAAATTCGTCAACCCGACAAAACCGCAGGCTATATGGCCTGTTTAGGCTTCGCCTAATATAACATATTATTAAAATCAGGCGGATCGCCGCGGTATCAGAAAAAACGGGGGGGACCCGGTTTGGCCGAATAAAAAAAAGCGCCGGGCGTCCCCTGGGGGATCACACCGACGCCTTGGGAAATCCAATCAAGCCATCAGCGATGGCGGCTATTTTCTCTTCTTGCCATTACCTCCACGGGGACCGCCGGAGCCACCCCCATCGGTATAGGAAACGGCGGCCGGGGCCTCGGAAACATGACCCGCCTGATCGGTGGAATACACCGTATAATCATTCGCCCCGGTGCTGGAATAGTTGCTGTCGGCGAATTTTAGCTCCGCAACCTGCCCAACCAGCACCCCATTCCGGTATATCCTGTATGACACCACCCCTGACCCCGGCGAGGCATCGACCGCCGCCGTCCATTCCAGAAGAACCGACTTTTGGCCCTTCACCTTCCTATGCGTCGCGGTCAAATCCGAGGGGCTTGCAGGCGCCTGGCTGTCGAGCATCAATTCCGCTTGGCCGCTGCCGTTATGAACCCCTACACTTAAATCATTGGCCTTCACCGTCAGGGTAAAATTACTGTCCGCCACCGCCTGGGGCGTCAGGGAAAGATTAATACCCGTCGACTGGCCGGGAGCAAGGTTCATACTGGTGGCGCTCAGGTTGTGGGAGAATCCCGAAGTCACGTTGCTGCCGCTGAAAGCCACCACCGAATCCAACGCAAGATTAAAGGTCGAGTTCTCACAACCCTGGGAATCATTATTGGTCACCGACATGGTGTAGTTGGCGGTCTGGCCGTTGGCGGCAAGCAACTGGGTGGCGGGTCCCACCGCCACCGACGGGGCGCTCCTCGCGCAATTGACAAAATTGATGTCCAGCGTGACGGAGTTCGCGTCGTTGCCAAGCTGGGTGAGGGTGAGGCCGTTGGCATTATCCACGTACTGGCTATTGTTGCCGTTATCCATGATTTTAACTTCATAGGAGCGGTTGCCGGTTTCGCTGGCGTGATGAATCGAAGCTCCGTTGGCATATTTAGAAGGCATGCCCGCATCCAGGCCGACCTGCCGCCGGTAGGAAATGTAATACATTTCATTGGTGTCGGTCTTATCAATTTTAAGGATTTGCGGATGCAAGTTCACTGTCGGATCGCTGCCCAAAGGAGCAATCTGGTAGGTGCCGCTGGCAAGCACGGTCACGACCGTGTCGGCAAGATCCGGCGCATCGTACCAGCCGATCTGGTCCACATGCACGCTGTTGACCTTGCGTTTGTAACAACAGTAACCCATTATCCCGGAAGTATCGCCGTATTCCGAATCCCAGACGCCGTCGAGGTTAGGATCGGTACCGGAATGGTGCCAGCCCAGGTTATGCCCAAGTTCATGGGCATAGGCGACCGTGTCGTTGCGTGTACTCCAGGAAAGCTTGACCGAGCTTCCTCCATAGCTGCCCACCTGACCCAGGGCCAGCCAGGAGCAATCGGAAATCGAGGAAGGCGGAACGAGATAAATCCGGTTATGGTAGGACCCAAGATTGACGCCGGCGGTGCTGGCGGCTGAATCGGCGGCGCTGGCAATGGAATAATAGGGGCAACCTGAAAAATAGGGGATTTCAACCAATACCACGTTGTTGCCCATGGTGGCAGGAAAGGACAGCTGATCGAAGGAAGACTCGCGGTACATGCTGTCGACCGAGTAATTGTTATTGAACATCTGCGCTTCAACCTGGGAAATATGGCCGCTGTTATAATAAAGCGGCGCCGATTCATCGCCAGGCGTGCCAGGGTCGTCCGTCGACGGATAGCTGGCTTCCCCGGGGGAGTCCGGCATATTTACGATCATAACAATGGCATGATGAATCCCCGTTCCAGCCTCGCTGACATCCGTTTCGGCCCCCTCGAAAGAACCGGTTTCCTGCAGGCCGGAAACGATTTCACTCACATGAAATTTCCGATCGGCTTTGCGCCCGCGAAGGGTCACCTGCATACCCGAACGGAGAGACTGGGGAGGTTCGCGGTCAAAGACCAGTTCGGTACGATCACCGGTCACCTTATCCTTGATCCAATAAACCATCCGCGATTTTCCCTTATCGAATTCATCGATATGGAGGACATCCACCTCACCTTCCACTGACACCCGGTTGGGTTTTCCGGCGGCGGATGAAATTGCGGGAAGAATCAAAATGACAGCGATGCATAGCGCTGAGACAGACTTCCACAAAATGCCATTGGGGCCACGCGAACCTCGCGAGACCCTGCTCGATCCAGACTGAATCAGCCTTGATTCCATCCCCTGAACCTCATCCATAGATGGACTCCCAGAATAGTGATAAAAAAACATCCGATCTTAAAAGCACTTTCACTTAATCCAAACAAGATGGATCACATAATGTGCAATAATTCGCACATCCGATAATGGAAGGGCGAATATAGTTTAATCACTATTCAATGGAATAAAGGTCACGGTTTTGTCACGAACGCAAAAGAACCGGATCCTCAAGCCATTTCGTGATCGCAAAATAGGACCCTTCTTGAACCAAGCGGGAGACCGAGGGCAAACAACAACCACCCGGCAAGATAAGAGGCCATAATACAATGCTGGGGGAGGACTAAACAGATTGATAAATAAAAATTTTCAGCTATTCGGGCAGAAATCGCGCCATCCCTTGGGGCTAAAATTTCTGGGTCAGTAGCGCGACTCTCGGGCAAGTGCTGGCAGGAGCTTGAGGCCGCGGAGCCTATAGGGGAGGATCTTATTTCATCTAAAAGGCTCTGATAAGCAAAAGGGTTTGTTCCATTATTCGGTCGAAAGAATACGATTCGCGAGCAAACCTTAAAGACCTAAGGAAAACATTAAGGGAAAATCAGCCGAGCAATTCGGGAAAGGATAGAAGCACAATATTGGCATCCGCAAGCGTCTTGGAATCACAGGGAGGTACCACCAGGCCAGTATGTTAGGGTGACCCCCTCGGTCCATCACCCGACATGGGTATTCGGGTTGATTACATCCAGATCGAAGTCTTCCCGGATGACGGTAATTCTACTTGGAGGAACCTCGGCATCGACCAATTTATTGAACGGCGTGAGCGTGGCGAGAAGAGGCGTGCCCCCAAGGCGATACCTTGTGGATTTTTTATGGCTGTGATGGCCTGCCGACAGCGCACAAGGAAAACGCCGACGCCCTTGATGAAAACACAGGGACGGGCTGCGGGAACCGTGACTATTAATTATATCGAAACCCGGGCGCCTAGATTCATTAAGAATCCTGAGGCTCAGGCCCGCTCGCCAGAGCCCCAATATCGCGGGTGGCTCCCGCTTGGAAAGGGTTCATTCTTCCGCTTTTTTTAAAAAGCAGGCTATCCGGGTGACACATGATCCAGCCCGCGTGCCGAGGGTGGTTGAGCCACTCACATTCACTCGCATTGCGGCAGGATGCGGAATTCCTAGCCGCCCCAGTTCACGCTGCATTCCGTATGCACGATCTCTACAGACGAATTATCGACTGGTGGGGAAACCCAATTTGATCTGGAAAGTTGATCTCCCGGACGGGGAAACCCGCGCTAAATAACCCTGTCTTCTTTCAACCGGCTCACCAGGGTTGCGACACTCTCATTCAGGGGACCATGTAAAATCTGACCTTTTTTCCTTTCCGGGGGAAGAGAAAGGCCGATGCCCTCTACGCGATTCCTTGAAATACCCATCGTTTCGGTACGAAACATCAGGTCCTGGGCGGTGAGAATCTCTACCGGTTTCTTCTTTGCGGCCATGATGCCCTTGAGGGAAGGGAGCCTCGGTATATTGAGACCCTTCTGGCAGGTCACTAAAAGAGGAAGAGCGGATTCCAGCACTTCATTGCCGCCTTCAATCTGACGGGTGATTTCGGCCTTGTTTTTATCTTCGGACAGTTTGAGGCCGGTGACGACCGTGGCAAAGGGGAGACCCAGCAAAACAGCAAGACTGGGGCCCACCTGGGCCATGTCGTCGTCCACCGCCTGGCGGCCGCAAAGGATAAGGTCGTAAGGAAGACTCTTGATGACCAGGGCAAGGACGTGCGCGACACCTAGGTTGTCCAGACCTTCAAAAGCAGGATCCTCAAGGTGAATGGCCCGATCCACCCCCATGGCCAGAGCCGTTTTAAGAGCGTCCTTAAAGCTTTCGGGACCGAGGCTGATGGCGGTAACCTGAGTGCCTGAGGCGGGGTCGCTCTCGCGAATACGAATGGCTTCTTCCAGGGCGAATTCATCGTACGGATTGACCACGCGGGAGCTGCCCTGGGCGTCGACCTTGCCGTCAACGATGCGTATCCTCGCGGAGGTGTCGATAACTTGCTTGATGCAAACGATGATATGCACGGAAAACCCGTCGAGGTTTTTAATTAACTTAATTTCTGCTATTATTGCACTGTTACCATAGAATGGAAACCCACGGATCAGATTTTTTCTGCGGCGCCATGGCCCTGGCCGATTCGCCCCCACCCCTCTTCCCAACACTCCGACGAATCCATGCCGACCCTTCCCCCCGATATCCCCTCTCCCTCTTCCCGAGGCACCTGGTGGCTGATAAGATTACTGGTTCTCGCCTATGCATTTAACGCATTCTCTCTCATCACCCCCGACAACGATCTGTGGGGGAAGATTGCATTTGGCAACCAGATATGGTCCGCCGGAAGCATCCCGCTGACAAACGATCATTCCTTTACCGCAGCCGATTATCCTTTCTACAACCATGAATGGCTGGCGGACGTTATTTTTTACCTGATTTTTTCCACATGGGGTTCCACCGGCCTCCTTATTTTCAAAATGGCAATAGGCCTGATGGTGGTCAACCTGCTATCTTCTCTTTATCTCCGCCGGGGAAAAAGTGTCATTGTCTATCTTTTTTATTTTTTCTTCCTGATCCCGGTGCTCGCCCCCGGATTCATGAGCCGAGCGCATTTATTCACCATTTTATTCCTGACCCTGCTCGTTGCCCTGCTGCAATATTATTATGACGGGCATAAAAAGACGATCTATTGGATACCGCCCCTAATTTTAATTTGGGTCAATTGTCACGGCGGAGTCTTGGCTGGAATGGGAATATTCGGCGCGGTGACGGGAGTGGAATGGCTGCGCGGCCGCTTCAAAAAAGAATCAAGGGGAACCCCCCTCCTTTACGTTTTCCTTCTTTCCTGCGCGGCCTTGTTCATCAATCCTTACGGTTACAAACTGTTGCTCTTTCTCAAGGAAACATTAAGCCTTCCCAGACAAATAGGCGAATGGTACCCGGTTCCTATTTTGAATACGAGTTTCATGGAATTCAAAATCATCGCCATCCTTTTGATACTGACGATTATTTTGCCCATCAAAAAACGCGTTTGGGAAATCGTGATCGCCGCCATCGCAATGGTTTATGCATTCAAACATCAGCGCCATACCGTTCTCGCCGCGGTGGTCGTAACGCCTCACATCCCCGTGGTGCTGACACATGCTTCTAAAAGATGGTTGACCAGCCTGCAGAAAATTCAAATATCGCCGGGCCTGCAAATTTTCTTTCATACCCTCCTGGTCCTCCTAATCGGGATAAACCTGGTCATGGGATTACAAAAAAACGCGGCCAACAGATTTAAGATCATCGTCGAGCCACAGATCTACCCTTCTTATGCGGTCCAGTTTATGCGCGCTAACAAAGTTCAAGGAAACATTTGGGTTCCTTTCGATTGGGGAGACTATATTATTTATAAACTTCCAGAATCTAAGGTTTCCATCGATGGCAGGTTCCGTGCGGCCTATCCGATGGACGTGCTGGATGAGCATTGGCGGTTTATTGAGGGACGCCCGGGCTGGGAATCGGTGTTGGAAAAATACTACACGGATTACATATTGACCCGCCGCAAAGACCGGACTCATGTCCGCCTGGACAGGCACCCGGACTGGCTGAAAATCTATCAGGATCCGATCGCCTTCCTCTATGTTAGAAAGACGGAGCCACCGGGATCGATCGAAAACCAATTCATCAAAAATCAGCTCAATCAACCTAAAGATCCGCCCTCCTTCGATTTCCCTTGACCCGCCACCTCCTCATGCCACCGGTGCCGGTGAAGAACCGTGTGGCGGAAACCAACTATAAACTGCGTCGAATTTTTTTCAGCCCGGCTTGAATATGTTCGGTCAAGTCCTGGGGACTGATTTTCATCACCCGCGCCGCGCGCATTTTCTTCAACCCACCGTAAAATACCAGGCTGACGGCGATCAGTTGTTTATCGGTCAGGTCCAGGTGGTTGAGGTTGAGACGATTTTCCTTGAGATGGGCATCTCCCTGCCGCATAAAAAAATCCCCACCGGCATCCTCTTGCATCTGATTATGTTCATGATTTCCAGAATTTCAGGAGGGAAACAACTCATCCGCTCGTCCCACCGTGCAAATTCCCGGGAATTATTCAGATCCCATTTCACGTGAATCATAGTGAAGCAGGGTGCCGATATCGATGAACACCGTGTATTTGCCGCCGATCTTCATGACGGCTTTGAAAACCAGCGCCGGTCCTTTTCCCGTTGTTCGGGGGAGTCGATGTTTTCGTCGTCTTCCAGATCGTCGCAGATAATGAGGTCCGGCCATCGATTCCCGAAACGGGCGCCGCGCAACCGCTTTCGCTTTCCCCAGCAGCTGACGCGCACGCCGTTGGAGGTTTCTATCTTGCCCACCTTCCAGGTGCGCCCGCGTCCGCAGACCCGGGGAAAATCTTCCAGCAACCTCTCATTGGCCACAAGTTCGGCCTTGAGGGATTCGAGAAAATCCTCCGCCTGCTCGCTGGTGTCGGAGAGGATGCCGATGAAACGGCGATGGTCCGCCGCAATGCACCAGAGAGGAAGGATCAGCGTCGTCAAGGTGGATTTGGCGTGGCCGCGGGGCGCCGCCTGAACTTCCCGGGAGCCGATGCCGCTATCCTTGGCGGCAAGAATCCGCTTTTCATAGCTGGCGAGAAGATGCTCGTGCATGGCCGAGCTTTTTTCACTCTGGTGATGCGGGAAATAGGTGCGGGCGAAATAGCTTAGGTCGGTTTTGGCCCGGCAGCGGCGAGCATCTTGTTCTTCCTTGCAGGTTTTCGAGAAAGGGGAGACGGCGGTTTTGACCAATTGGAGAATTTCTCCGTATCCCCGGGAAAGCTTAGTCCTTTGGAACTCAACCATTGCTCCTTCACTTTTTTCCAATTTCGTGAAGCGATCGGCCCACCAGCTCCGGGGCCCGGGTTTCACCGTTATCCATCAGGATCGACACCACGTTCTTTAGGGTGTCGATAAGCAGCCGTTCGGGTTCCAGCGCCTGCGATTGGACCCTAATCTTAAGAATCTCAACGAGTTTACTGACATACGTCAGATACACGCGGTGAGCCTGCAAATTATCGGGGCAATCCTTATGTTGTCGCTTCAGGGCGCTCTTTTGGCCGAGAAGCTCCTTTTCAAGGATTTCCAGAGCCCGCCCGGCGGTCTCATTCCCTGGGGTCATCGTAGCGGACGTTGAGCGCGCCGATGATCTGGTGGACCGAGCGGCTCATGTCGTTGAGCTGGTCTAAGATCCGCTGGATCAAGGCCTCTGTTTTTCCAAGGGCCTGCGTGTAATCCTCTTTATTAACGAATTATTCGTAGATGTACTTTTGGTCGAGCTGGCGGCTTTTTTCAAGTTCCTTGATCTCTACGCCCAAGTGGCGGATCTGCTGGTGGAGTTCGGCGAACTGCCGGTGGTTGCCGTTGATCATCCACTTAAGAAGCCAGCCGATGATGCCGATGATTACGGCAAGAAAAAAGGTGGCGTAGGGGGTGAAGACGCCGAGTGCTTCAAAATTCACGGTGAATCTCCTGGGGTGGGGAGGGAAAAAGTTTTCGGCACGAGGCCGTGAACATAAGGAAACCGCCTGCTGGCCCAGGGAACGCCGGGTTGCGTGCATTGCGGCCGCAAGCCCGCCACAGCTTCCCGCGCAATCGCAGGAAAGCGGAAAAACTTCAGGGACGTTTGTTAAAACTTTTGACGATGGAGCGGCCAACGGTGTACACGGCGGAGAGCCCGCCGATCAGCGTTGCCGCCTGTTCCGGGGGCAGGCTGGTCATGACGAAGATTGAGGATAAAAGGCTCACCCAGGCCTCGCTGGTTTTATATCCCGGTTTTGCTTCTGAGTTTTGCACGTTCATGGGCTCCTTTCTCAATGAATTTTTCAATAGGTCCAAATGGACGGTTTTACTTTGGTCGTGTCCAGGTCCGCATGCACGAAGGTTTTGCCGATGTCGATGCGCTGGAATCCCGCTTCCATCAGCCGGGCGATGAGGATGTAGCGTGACAAGCTGAGGGTACACTCCAAATCCACCGCTAGGCCCGCAAGATGGGCGCTGTTCGGAACGCCACCCTGGCGCCGGTTATGCTCGGGACAGCGGAACCCGGAGGTCAGGCGCAGGGGTCCAAAATAGTCTCTAACTTTTTGAAATTTTGTTACTAATTCTAGGCTGACCGCGTCCTGGCCGCAGCCGCAGCGGCAGGCGAATTCTGCCCTGGAAAAATTGCGGCTTAAATCGCCCATGGGTCGAACTCGATGCGGGAAGGGAGGAAGAGGGGGCGGGTTTCCCGCCCCGCTCTTTCAGGGAGGATGACTCCCCGCGCGCGTGGGGAAGGGAGGGATGAATCGACTTGCGATGAGCGATTCCATATATAGCCTATAATGGCAATCTTATAATTCATCGGCTCGGGCATGAAACAGGGTTGGCGATCAAACTCGGCAGGCAGGAAAGCGATTCTGTTTTTCCCCGGCTTTTTTGTCCTCCTCACCTCTTGGGAAAACCGCAGGGCATCTTTCACGTAAAACCATAAAAAACGGCGCTCCATCGCGCTCATTCTGTAAGGGGGGCGATTAAAAGGCCGTGGCGGTCCGACTATTGCCAGGCGGGTTCGCCGCGTGGCGCGAAAAAAAACCTTGTTTAGGCTGGGGTTACTGAGAAAGTGGGAAAAGAAAACTTTTTGCTGTTGCAATTAAAAAAACCGTCTTATATATTACCGCTTGCTTCCCACCCAAAAAAACAATTTTACTTCTCGGCACATGAAAACGAAGAACGTTCTCTGGAAGAAGTGTCTTAAGAAAATCGAAGAGCAGATTCTTCCCGAGAGTTTTACCACGTGGTTCTCTCCCACCTATCTGCATAAAACCCAGGGAAGAGTTTGGACCATCGCTGTTCCAAACGATTTTTACAAAAAGTGCCTGAAGGAAAATTACCAGAACCTGATCGAATCCACGCTCGAATCTCTGACCAAAGATAAACCGGAGGTGGATTTTCTCGTCGAGGCTCATCCCGAGGAAGTGGCGACGAAGACCCAGGAACAGGAAAAACCGGAGCCCGCCTCGGAACCTCGCATCGAAATTTCAGAGGCCCCGTCCACCCTCAACCCTAAATATACCTTTTCAAGCTTCGTCGTGGGCTCCAGCAATCAATTCGCGCACGCCGCCAGCCTGGCGGTTGCGAACCACCCGGCGATGGCCTATAATCCTTTGTTTTTATATGGGTTTGTTGGTCTTGGAAAAACGCATCTTCTGCACGCTATCGGTAACGCCATCGTGGAAAAGGACCCCTCCAGCCGGGTTCGCTACATTTCGGCGGAAAGCTTCACGGTGGATCTCATCGAATCCATCAAAAGCGAGAGGATGCCGGCGTTCAGGAACCGCTACCGACCACTGGACGTGCTTCTGGTGGACGACATTCAGTTCATCGCCGGCAAGGAAAAAACCCAGGAGGAATTCTTTTTCACCTTCAATTCACTGTATGAATCCCACAAGCAGGTGGTCATCTCCAGTGATAAATACCCGAAGGACATCCATAACATGGAGGAGCGGCTCCGCTCCCGCTTCGAATCGGGCCTGATCGCCGATATCAAGCCGCCCGACCTCGAAACGAAGATGGCCATCCTGTATAAAAAGGCGGATTTTCATCAGAAGACGTTGCCACAAGAGGTCGCGCTGTTCATCGCCAATAATATCAAATCCAATATTCGCGAGCTCGAAGGGTTCCTCCTCCGGATTATCGCCTATGCTTCATTCACTCAGAGGGACCTCGACCTGAAGCTGGCCAAGGAGGTGTTGAACGATTTCACTTTCGATAAAACCCGGAATTACACGATTCCCATCATCATCAAAACGGTCGCCACGTATTTCAATATCAAGGTTTCCGACATCAAGTCAAAAAACCGCTCCAGAAACATTTCCCTCCCCCGGCAAATTGCCATGTTTTTGTGTCGGGAATATACCAAATCGTCCTTGCCGGATATTGGCCGGCAGTTTGGCGGCAAGGATCACACCACGGTGATTTTCTCCTACAAAAAGATCTCAAAATTAATCAAAGAAAACAATGAGTTAGCGAAGGATGTCCAAAAGATCATGCGGCTGATTGAGGGTAAGTAATTTGTCCACAATCTGTGCAAAAATTGTGGGTAAACTTCGCTGAAATAAGGTATAATGTCTTTGCGTTAGGTTCCTCCTGCCCGTTCCTTGCAAATAACAATTTTTTTAACAATATCTGCAATACTTTTGGCCCCAGAAATCAATTGGTTCGTCTTGTTTTCCACATACTGACAGTCCCAGCTTCTGCGACCATAGAGTATCTCTTTCATTCAATTCTTTAATACTTGTAAATGGACCCCACCGAGCCAAAAGATACGACTGAGCCGACGCCCCCAATCGACCTCAAGATTTACGACTCCTCCAATATCAAAATACTGGAAGGCTTAGACGCGGTCAGGAAAAGGCCCGCCATGTACATTGGCGGTACTGGAACCAATGGCCTGCATCACCTGATCTTCGAATTGGTCGACAACAGTGTCGACGAGGCCATTGCGGGGTATTGCACCGAAATCGAGGTTCTGATCCATATCGATAATAGCGTGACGGTGTTGGACAACGGCCGTGGTATTCCGGTGGGCATCCATCCCGAGCGGAAGGTATCGGCCGCCGAGGTGGTGATGACGGTGCTGCACGCCGGGGGCAAGTTCGACAAGGACACCTACAAGGTTTCAGCCGGCCTGCACGGAGTGGGGGTGTCTGTGGTCAACGCCCTGTCGGAATCCCTGACGCTTGAAATCAAACGCGATGGATTCGTTTATAGCCAGAAATATCAGACGGGCAAGCCGATAACGCCGCTGGAAAAGGGCGGCAAGGCCACGACGACGGGCACCAAGATTCTTTTTAAACCCGACGCGTCGATTTTCAGCGAAACCAATTTCAGTTTCGAGATTCTTTCCAACCGCCTGCGCGAGTTGTCCTTTCTCAACCGGGGGCTCAAGATCCACCTTCACGACGAGCGCGATGGCAAGGACAACGTCTTTTTCTATGAGGGAGGCATTGTCTCTTTCATCGAGCTTCTGAGCAAGAGCAAGAAGGTCCTGCACCCGAAGCCGATCTACATTGAAAGGGAAAAAGAGGGTTGTGATTTGCAGCTTGCGATGCAGTACAACGACAGTTACGGCGAGGAAATTTTCACGTTTGTGAATAACGTGAATACCCGCGACGGCGGCACCCATTTGAGCGGTTACCGCTCGGCGCTGACCCGTACCATCAACAGCTATGCGGTGCAGAACAATATGTTGAAAAACATCGATACCAGCCTCACCGGCGAGGATGTCCGCGAGGGCCTGGTCGCGGTGCTGAGCGTCAAGGTGGCGGAGCCCCAGTTCGAGGGACAGACGAAGGGCAAGCTGGGTAATACCGAGGTCAAGGGCATTGTCGAGCAGATGGTCAACGACCAACTCAAGCAGGTTTTCGAGGAACAGCCCGCCCTCGCCCGCGCCATTGTCTCCAAGGCGATCAGCGCCGCGCTCGCGCGCGAGGCCGCGAAAAAAGCCAAGGACCTGGTGCGCCGTAAAAGCGCTCTGGAGATGAGTTCCCTGCCGGGGAAACTCGCGGACTGTTCGGAGAAGGACCCGGCTCTTTCGGAACTGTTCATTGTCGAGGGGGATTCGGCGGGAGGGTCCGCCAAGCAAGGGCGGGACCGAAAATTTCAGGCCATCCTGCCGCTTCGAGGAAAGATTTTGAATGTGGAGAAGGCTCGTTACGACAAGATGCTCGCGAGCAATGAAATTCGCACTCTGATCACCGCGCTCGGCACCGGCATCGGCAAGTCGGATTTCAAGATAGAGAACCTGCGCTACCATAAGGTCATCATCATGACCGATGCCGACGTGGACGGTTCGCACATTCGCACGCTGCTCCTTACTTTTTTCTTTCGGCAGATGCCGGAGTTAATCGAACGCGGCTATCTCTACATCGCCCAACCGCCGCTGTTCAAGGTGAAAAGGGGCAAGCAGCAGGATTACATAAAAAACGAGAAGGCGCTTTTCAAGCACCTGATTGAACGCGGTACCGAGAAACTGGAACTGAAAAACTCCAACGGTGGTGCTTCGTTCAAGGGCGAGGACCTGATCCGGGTGGTCAATGGCTTGTTCCTTTACAAGGAGCGGTTCGATCAAGTGGTTAAGAATAATATCCCCGCGGGGATACTCAATGTGCTCATCCGGCTCGGTATCGGCCGCGAGAGCTTTGCCTCCCTTGAGGCGGTGGCCGAGCTTCTCGTCAAAATCACCGGTGATTTGATTGACGAGAAAAACCGCAAAAAATACGATTACCGGGGGGAGTTCCTAAATCTTCCTCTGGAAATCGACGTGAATGGAAACATCGGCGGGGAAGTGGAGAACCGGCTTGCGGCGTTGGGAATCGTCCTGGACAGAGGAGAATCCGGCGTGTTCGCCAAGACCTCGCACGACCACCGCCGGGTCGACCTGACCGAGGATATCAAGGGGGTGGCCTTTCGCCTGGGGTACGATCTGGAAAACGAATTGTACAAACTGTTCATCGCCGGCCTCAATCAGGGCCGTGAATTCGAACTCAAGATCAATGCGGAATTCATCGAATCGGTGATCTTTCAGAAAATAATGGAAGTTTATAAGCCGCTCCGCGGCATCGATCATCCGCCGTTTTTCCTGATGCAAAATGGCGAAATCTCCGAGGCGGACTCCAAACACGTGCTTCTTGACAGGGTGCTGGAAAGCGCAAGAAAAGGAATTTCCATCCAGCGATACAAAGGCCTCGGAGAAATGGACCCGGAGCAGCTTTGGGAAACCACCATGGATTCGGAAAAGAGGGTGCTTCTGCAAGTCCGGGCCGATGACCTGGTTACTTCGGAGAGCCTGTTCACCACCCTCATGGGGGATGTGGTGGAGGAGCGGCGGGAATTCATTCAGAAGAACGCCTTGCAAGCCAAAAACCTGGATATCTGAGGATTTCCTTAACCCCTGCCCCGCCTGGCGCTTGCCGGGCGGGCTTGGCCCGTGGACGGTTTTCGCCTGGCGTTAATCGCAACCTGAAGTTTTGAAAGGGAAAATATGGCCGAGATCATCGAGCCGATCAATATCGACGATGAGATGAAAAGCGCCTATCTGGATTACGCGATGAGCGTGATCATCGGGCGGGCGCTGCCGGATGTCCGCGATGGGTTGAAGCCGGTGCACCGGCGGGTGCTCTACGCCATGGATGTGGCGGGCAACCACTGGAACAAACCGCCCAAGAAATCCGCTCATATCGTCGGCGACGTCCTCGGTAAATATCACCCGCATGGCGACACCGCCGTTTACGACACCATCGTGCGCATGGCGCAGGATTTTTCGCAGCGCTACGTCATCATCAACGGCCAGGGCAATTTTGGTTCCATTGACGGCGATTCGGCGGCGGCCATGCGTTACACGGAAATCCGCATGGCGCCGATTGCCCAGGAGCTGCTGCGCGACCTGGACAAGGAGACCGTCCGCTTCGACCCGAACTACGATGAATCCCTTGTGGAACCTTCGGTGTTGCCGGCGGGCTTTCCGCACCTCTTGGTCAACGGTTCGTCGGGCATAGCCGTGGGCATGGCGACCAACATCCCGCCGCACAACTTGGGCGAAGTCATTGATGCGGTCACTCACCTGATAGAAAACCCCAATTGCTCAGTGGACGATCTTATTAAATTGGTTCCGGGCCCCGATTTCCCCACTTGCGGCCAGATTTATGGAAGTGCCGGCATTCGTTCGGCCTACAGAACGGGCCGCGGCATCATCAAGGTGCGCGCCCGCATCGAGGTCGAGCCGATGGAAAAGGGCGATCGCGAGCGCATCGTGGTGCGCGAGCTGCCCTACCAGGTGAACAAGGCCCGGCTGGTGGAGAAAATCGCCGAGCTGGTCCGGGATAAAAGACTTGAGGGCATCTCCGACTTGAGGGACGAGTCGGACCGCCAAGGCATTCGCGTTGTCGTGGAACTCAAGAAGGGAACGCATGCGCAGATTGTCATCAACACGCTGTATAAAAACACCCAGCTTCAGGACAGCTTTGGCGTCATCCTGCTCGCCCTGGTGAACCATCAGCCGAAGATATTGACGCTCAAGGAGATCCTCCGGCAGTTCATTCTCTTCCGCAAGGAGGTGGTGACCCGCCGGACCCAGTTCGACCTGAGAAAAGCGCGCGAGCGCGAGCATGTGCTCGAGGGCCTCAAGGTCGCCGTCGACAATATGGACGAGGTGGTGCGCTTGATTCGCGCGGCGAAGGACCCCGAGGAGGCCAAGGAGGGCCTCATGACCTCGTTCGCGTTGTCCGAAATCCAGGCCAAGGCCATCCTGGACATGCGCCTGCAGCGCCTGACCGGCCTTGAGCGGCAGAAAATTATAGACGACCTCCAGGCGGTACGCGAGGAGATTGCGGGGCTGGAACACATTCTGGGCCACGATGCGGTCAAGCTCGACATTATCAAGAATGAGCTTGGCGAAATAAAGGAACGCTACAGCGATGAACGGCGCACCGAGATCGTCGAAACCGAGGAGGTGGATATTGATATCGAGGACACCATCGCCGATGAGGACGTGGTGGTGGTGTATTCCCGCGGCGGCTACATCAAGCGCCAGGGCTTGGAAAATTACCGCTCACAGAAGCGCGGGGGCAGGGGCATCAAGGGCATGGACCTGCGCGAGGAGGATGTGGTGGAAAAGCTCATCATCGCCTCGGCGCTCAGCAACTTGCTCATATTCACAAGCGTCGGCAAAGTGCACTGGCTCAAGGTCTACCAGATCCCCGACGTCAGCCGGGTCGCCAAGGGCAAATCCATCGCCAACCTGCTGCAACTGGTGGCTGGGGAGTCAATCGCCAGTATTCTTTCGGTCAAGCAGTTCGAGGAGGACAAGTCGGTCATCGTCATCACCGAGCGCGGCATCGTCAAGAAAACCTTGCTGATGGCCTACAGCAAGCCGCGGCAGGGAGGAATCATCGGGCTCACCATCGACGAGGGCGACCGGGTAATCGCCGCGGAACTTTGCGAGCCGGGAAAAGACATCCTCCTCGTGACCGACAGGGGGTATTCGATCCGATTCAAGGAGGATGAAGTCCGCCCTATTGGCCGCACGGCGCGTGGGGTGCGGGGCATCAAGATCCGCGAGGGCGACCGGGTGGTGGGTGCGGAAATCGTGGAACCGGGTAACATGCTGCTCACGGTGACGGCGAATGGCTACGGCAAACGAACCCGGCTGGATGAATACCCGGTGCAGGGCCGCGGCGGTTACGGCGTCATGACCCTCAAGTGCAATGAGAAAACCGGATCGGTGATTGGAATTCAGCAGGTGACGGATCAGGAAGAACTCCTGCTCATCACCTCCGATGGCAATATCGTCCGTACCCCTGTCAACGAGATTTCCGTGATTGGCCGCAATACGCAGGGAGTGCGGCTGGTGAGCCTGCGCGATGAAAATTTTCTGGTCAGCGTGGAAAAGGTGGTGGAGTGAGTTCCCCGGTTGACCATACCCCCGGGCCGGCTCTGGTTCGTGGAGAGGTTGAGGATGTTTTATCGGCAACGGTAACAAACCCGGCCGGGATCATCTTCCGGGTCAAAGCGTTGCTGGCCGCCTGGGCTTGTGCGCTGGTTCTGATGGGTTTTTTTGTGACCGCCTGCAACGACGACCGTGCTGGGCGGTTGCTTAAAAAAGCCAACGACGAATGGGTGAAGGGAAACCTGCCGCAGGCCGTCGAGCTCCTCAAGGAAATCATGGAAAACCTTCCCCGGAGTGCCACCGCCGAGGAGGCGATGTTCCGGCTGGGTGAGATCCACCAATACAGTCTGGGCGAAAACGAAAAGGCGGTTGGGTATTACCAGGACGTGCTGAAAACCTATCCCGACGGCGCATTCACTTACGAATCTCAGAAAAACATCGCCGATATTCTTGAGTTTTCGTTGAAAAACCTGGATCAGGCGATCATCGAATATCAGAAACTGATTTTTAATTTCAACCATCCCGGAGAAAACAGTGATCACCAGTACCGCATTGCCTCCATTTATTTGAAAAAACAGGAATATGACCAGGCCCTGGTGGAATTTAATACGTTGATCAATGAATATCCCAACAGCCCCTGGCAGGAGGACTCGCGGTTCAAGGTGGCCGAACTGTTGTACACCCTCGACCGTTGCCAGGAGGTTCACGCGCTCTACAAGGATTTCGAAAAGAATTTCCCCAACAGCCGGTTTTTGCCGGAGCTGGATTTTGTCGTGGCTTCGTGCCTGGAGGACGAGGGCCGACTGAATGAAGCCTACGATAAACTCAAATCCCTGGAAGGCCGCTACAGTTACCCGGCCATGCTGGAGATGAAGCTCGCGGGCCTTGAGAAGCGGATCATCAAGCGCGGGAAGAAGAAAAAATAATGCTCGATATCAAATGGCTGAGGGAAAATCTTGACGAGGCGGGAGCGAGCCTCAAGCGGCGAGGCGATGGCACTCCGGTGGAGCTTGAAGGGTTGCTTGATCGCGATGAACAGAGACGGCAATGCCTCAAGGAATCGGAAACCCTCAAGAACCAGAAGAAAAAGCTCTCGGCCACCGTCGGTCGCCTGAAAAAGGACGGCCAGGATGCCGCGGATGAGATGGAGCAAGTCCGGCAAATCAACTTGCGCATCAAGGACCTGGACGCCGAGGTCGAAACCTGCGAAAGGGAAATCGAGGCCAAGCTCCTCAGGATTCCAAATTTGCCCGACCGGTCCATTCCGGATGGGGTGGACGAGGGCCAGAACCGGGAGATTCGTTCCTGCGGCCAGCCGCCGGATTTTTCATTTGAGCCAAAAAGCCATGTGGATTTGGGAGAGAGCCTGGATATCCTCGATTTCAAGCGCGCTGCCAAAATATCCGGAGCCCGGTTTGCCGTCTACAAGGGCCTGGGCGCGCGGCTGTTGAGGGCTCTTATCAATTTCATGATCGACGTGCACACGAAGGAGAACGGCTACGAAGAGATTTATCCTCCCTTCCTGGTGAACGAGGACAGCCTGACGGGCACGGGCCAGTTGCCGAAATTCGCCGAGGAGCTGTTCCAAATGAGGGACGACCCATTGTATCTGATTCCCACCGCCGAAGTTCCGGTGACGAATTACCACCGCGATGAAATTCTGCCGGAGGAGGCCTTGCCGGTCCGGTACGTGGCCTACACGCCTTGTTTTCGCCGTGAGGCGGGGTCCTATGGCAAGGACACCCGCGGGTTGATTCGCCAGCACCAGTTCGACAAGGTGGAACTCGTCCAGTTCGTGCCGCCGGGGCGGTCGTGGGAAGCTCTGGAATTGCTGGTTGCCAACGCGGAGTCTATTTTGCAGAAGCTTAATCTGCCCTACCGGGTGGTGGTGCTTTGCGCGGGCGATCTGGGGTTTTCCGCCGCGAAAACCTATGATCTGGAGGTATGGCTTCCCAGCCAGGGAACCTATAGGGAGATTTCTTCCTGCAGCAATTTCACGGATTATCAGGCCCGGCGTTCGCACATCCGATACAAGAAGAAAGAGGACGGCAAAACCGGATTTGTCCATACCCTGAACGGTTCCGGGCTAGCGGCAGGGCGGCTGTTTGTCGCTATTCTTGAAAATTACCAGCAGGCGGACGGGTCGGTTTTGGTGCCGGAGGCGCTTCGGCACTACCTGGATGGGGAGAAGTGGATCCGGGCTCGATGACCGCCCCGACCGAACGCTAAAAGGTGGCAGGGCATGGAAATTGTTGGCCTTCCCGTTGCACGGCTTGACATTTCCCTCGAACTGGATAACTATGGCATATTGGAAAAACACGGAGGGAAGAAGGAGGGATGGCCGAGTGGTTTAAGGCGGCGGTCTTGAAAACCGTTGAACGAAAGTTCCGTGGGTTCGAATCCTACTCCCTCCGCCATTCCCACTTAATAAATCAGTGATTAGCGCGGAGAGGTGGCCGAGTTGGCTTAAGGCGCACGCCTGCTAAGTGTGTGTAGGGCCAAAACCCTACCGAGGGTTCGAATCCCTCCCTCTCCGCCATAAACTCCTTGGCGGAAGGGATTTTTTCGCACGACCTTGAATCGGATGATGTTAAATAGTATTCAACCTAAACGGCTATTCCCGGCTTTATTGCTGGCGTTTGGCATGGCGTTTTCAGGCTGTGCCGACTCCGGCAACGGTCCGGTGGCGGAGTCTGGCAACTCGCCCGAGGTGATTGCCGACATGGCCGGCCGGAGTGAGGGCTCGGACAGTGTCCAACCCGCCCCGGCGAGCCAACTGCTGGCGGAGGGATCAGGCTCCAAAATGGTCGATCACCCCGAGGTCCAACCGGTGGAAAAGGTGGAGCGGGGCATCCTGGTTCCGGAAGGGGTTAAAGGTAAGTGGAAGGCGGTCAAGCTCCTGGTTCTCGACCGGCGCAATGAGGAGAATAACGAAATCAAGACCGTGGACCTTGGCTCGAGTTTTGTCCTGGGGGAATCGGGCATCACGGTCACGGTGGGGCCCTTTCTCCCCAATTTTGTGATGAATAAGAGCGTGTATTCGTCGATGGACAACCGGCTGATCAACCCGGCGGTGCAACTGGTGGTTGAAGAAAACGGAAAAATTTTCTATAAAGGATGGGCGTTCAAGAAATATCCCACCCTGTATGCCTTCGAGCACCCCTATTACAGGCTGGAATTGCTGGATTCCATTCCCGCGGAGGTGTCCTGAAGGGCAGGAAGATGGAACAGAAGGGAAAATACGGCGCCCTTTTCGTTTCTGTTCCTTTTTTCTGCGAATGACATGCGCCCATAGCTCAGCTGGATAGAGCGACGGTTTGCGGAACCGTAGGTCGGAGGTTCGAGTCCTCTTGGGCGTACTTTTTTCCGCCTCCCCGCAGGGGAAGGGGCGGCACATGATGCAAGGGGAGAGGTGGCCGAGAGGTCGAAGGCGATTGACTCGAAATCAATTGTCCCCTTCCGGGGACCGGGGGTTCGAATCCCTCCCTCTCCGCCAGTCCTCCGATGACGCCTTTACCCGGTGCCGGTCAAACAGCCGCTTGCAGACCCGGCAGGCGGCGAAATGTTCGTTTTAAGGAGAGGTGGCCGAGCTGGCTTAAGGCGCACGCTTGGAAAGCGTGTGTAGGCTAAACCCCTACCGAGGGTTCGAATCCCTCCCTCTCCGCTGACATGCAAAAAAAATGGGCAGTGTTGTTGGGCCTCACGCAACGTGGAGTTGTGAACCCCGTCAGGTCCGGAAGGAAGCAGCGGTAGCAAATTCCCATGGGTGCTGTGAGATCCCCAGCAACTCTGCCTTTTAATTCTTTACCACTCCGGTGGCGTCGCACCCCGAAATGCGGGGGGTCTCTATGGAATTCCAGGTTTCGGCGCGCAAGTGGCGGCCGCAGAAGTTCAGCCAGCTCATCGGCCAGGAACACATCATCCGCACCCTCCAAAACGCGGTCGAGCTCAACCGCATTTCTCATGCTTATCTTTTTTCCGGCACCCGCGGCGTCGGCAAAACCACCACCGCCAGAATCCTCGCCAAGGCGTTGAACTGTGAAAACGGCCCCACGCCAGAGCCTTGCGACACCTGTGTGGCTTGCCGGGAAATCCGTGAGGGGTCCAGCATCGATGTCCGGGAAATCGACGGGGCGTCGAACAACGGCGTGGCCGAGGTGCGCGACCTGATCGACAATGTGCAGTACGCCACCTCGTCCTGCCGCTACAAGGTGTACATCATCGACGAGGTGCACATGCTCTCCAAGAGCGCTTTCAACGCTCTCTTGAAGACGCTTGAGGAGCCGCCGGAGCGAGTCGTCTTCATCTTCGCCACCACCGAATCCGACAAGATTCCCGAGACCATTCTTTCCCGGTGCCAGTGTTTCGAGTTCAAGCCGCTGACGCACAAGCAGATTATCCAACAGTTGCAGTTGATCAGCGAGCAGGAAGGCATTGCCGTTTATACGCTTTCCCTGGAGGAAATCGCAAAAAACGGCGCCGGCAGCATGCGTGACGCGCAAAGCCTGCTCGATCAGGTGGTCGCTTTTTCCGGCAAGGAGGTGACTCCGGGCTCGGTGGAGGCGGTGCTGGGCATCGTCGGCCAGAAAACGCTGGAGATTTTCATCGACGCGATTCGTGCGCAGGATTGCTCCGCCCTCTTTGCTCAGGTGCAGGACACGGTGAATGCCGGAAAGGATTTGAGCTACATCTGCCGTGATCTTGCGGATTACGTGCGCAACCTTCTGGTGGTCAAAATGGCCGATGCTCCGGAAAAGCTCGTGGATGCCCAGGCATGGGACCTTGAGGTGCTCAAGCGGCAGGCTGAGAATTTTCATGCCGATGAGTTGCATCAGATTTTTTCCTTGCTCACCCGCACCGAGGTGGAGATGAAACGCAGCTCCCTGCCGCAGCAGGTTTTCGAGATGGCGCTTTTCCGCCTCGTCGACGTGCGGCCATTTCAAAACATCGACGATTTGATAAAGCGCATCGGCGAGATGGAAGATGCGGGTTCGCCGCCCGCTGCGGTGCCGGCGCAAGCGAAGCCGGCTGCGGAAGCGGAAAAGGGGCCCGCCGTGCCTGTGGCAAAAGTCCAGGCGGAGCAGGGCGCGGCGGATGTGGCGCTGTGGGAAAAGGTCAAGGCGGAAATCTGTGCCAGGAAACCGGTTTTCCTGCATTATCTGGAAAGTTGCCAGGTGGTCGAATTTTCCGATTCGGTGCTTCACCTTGCTTTTCAGGACCCATACACGCGCGACTTGGTGGAGCGGGAGGAAAATCGGAGCCTGATCGCGCAGGCGGTCAGGAGTGTTTCGGGTGGGGAGGTGCGGGTTGGGACCTCCGAGATCAAGGCCCCGGAATCGCAAGCGTCCGGGCAGACGGATGAGATCGAAAAAAAAAAGTCCGCCGCACCTAGCGCGCTCATGACCAAATCCGAATCCGAAATTATTCAGCAGGCGCTCGATGTTTTTGGCGGAGTGCTGATGCGCTGAGCGAGTCGCCCGGCAAAGCAAGGACGTCATGACGGAAAAAAGCTGGTTGTCGTTGTTCAAGCAGGTTCAGAATATTCAGTCGAAGATGGCCGAGGTGCAGGCGGAACTGGCGGGTAAAACTGTGCAGGTGTCCACCGGCGGGGGTATGGTCGAGATCACCGCCAATGGCGTCAACGAGATTCTATCGGTAAAGATAGATGAAGAGCTCATCAACATGCAGGACCGGGAAGTGCTGGAAGATCTCGTCATGGGCGCCATCAATGAGGTTCACCATCGGGTGAAGGATCTCGCCCAGGAAGAGGCGTCCCGGTTGACCGGAGGCATAAAATTTCCCGGTTTGTTTCCATGAGCCGCCGATCCATATCTTGTAATCCGCCTCATTTCCCCGCGATGATATGAAAAGACCATCCGCCGTCACAGAGTTGATCGAGGAGCTCAAGAAACTTCCCGGCGTTGGCCAGAAAACCGCCGAGCGCCTGTCGTTTTTTCTCATGCGAGGCTCCGTCGAGCAGGCCGCAAAGCTAGCCCGCGCCATTCAGGGGGTGAAGGAAAAAATAATTCTTTGCAGTAATTGTCATGGCATCACCGAAAACGATCCCTGCGATATTTGCCGCGACCGTTCGCGCGATCATTCCCTGATCTGCGTGGTGGAAGAGCCCCACGATGTGTATGTCATAGAAAATATGGGGCATTATAGGGGCGTCTACCATGTATTGATGGGAGTCATTTCACCTCTCGACGGCATCGGGCCTGGCGAATTGACCATCGCCTCACTGAAGGAAAAAGTGGAAAAGGGCGGCGTCAAGGAGGTGATTCTCGCGACCAATCCCGACATGGAGGGAGAATCCACGGCGGTCTATATCGGCAAGGTTCTCAAGCCCCATGCGGTACGGGTTACGCGAATCGCACGCGGCCTGCCCATCGGCGCGGATATCGAATATGCCGACTCGGTGACGTTGATGAAATCCCTGGAAGGGCGTTCGGAAATGTTGTAAATTAGAAGATCGAAACAACTTGACATTGAATCGGAATTGGATTAATTTTCAATACTTTCGTATCAACGACCCCTCTACCTTCCGGTGTGGCGCAATGGTAGCGCAAGCGGCTGTTAACCGCTGTGTTACAGGTTCGAGTCCTGTCACCGGAGCCAGTTATCATAAATGCCGGTTTGAGTTCGCTCAGCCGGCGTTTTTATTTTCTGGGCCATCACGCTTTTTGCAAGAAGATCAAAGGGTTGGCGGTAATT
>CP070799.1:1997546-2034456 GCA_020343535.1 Nitrospinaceae bacterium
ATCGAGAATGAGGATCGGCGGGTCTTTGAGAAACGCCCGGGCGATGGCGATGCGATGCCTCTCGCCCGCTGAAAGCTTGACTCCCCGCTCGCCGATCAGCGTGTCGTACTTTTCAGGCAGTTTTTCGATGAACTCCGCGGCGTGCGCTGCCCTGGCGGCGTGGGCGACACTATCGGTGTCCGCCTCAATGTTGCCGTAAAGAATGTTTTCGGCCACCGTGCCGTTGAACAGGAAGGGGTCCTGCGAAACCAGCCCGATTTGTTCCCGGAGGTAGGAAAGTTTCAATTGCTGGATGGGGTGGCCGTCGAGGCGGATGACCCCCCGGTCGGGATCGTAAAAGCGCATGAGCAGCTTCACCAGTGTGGACTTGCCGCTGCCGGTGTGCCCCACCAAGGCGATGGTTTCTCCCTCGCTGATGTTGAAGGCGATGTCCTCGACCGCCATCTTGTTTCCCTGATAAGAGAACGAGACCGCCTCGAAGGCGATGCGGCCGTGGGCGTTGGTCGAGGGCAGGATCGCCCGGGGCGATTCGACCACCTCCGGCAGCGTGTCGATGATTTCGAAAAGCCGCTCGCTGGAAGCCAGGGCGTGCTGCAGCATATGGTTGACCGAATGCAGCTGATTGATCGGCGTGTAAAAAAGCGCCAGGTAGCCGAGAAAGGCGACGAGCGAACCGACGGTGATCTCCCCGCCCCGCACGAGCCCGATGCCGTAGAGAAGGATGAACACCGTGCCCAGAGAGCCGATGAACATCATCGATGGCGAGTACACCGCCCACAGGCCCATCACCTTCAGGGTTCCGTCGCAGTAGTCGCTGCTTTTTTTCTCGAAGCGCTTGATCTCGTGCAGCTGACGGTTGAACGACAGGGTTTCGCGAATGCCTGAGATCGAATCCTGCAGGATGGCGTTCATTTTCGCCGCGCGCTGCCGCACCAGGTGATATAAACTGTGGGCATGGACGGTGTACTTCCACGCGCCCCACACCAGGAGCGGAATGGGCAGGAGCGCCACCAGCGCCAGTTTCCAGTGCAGCGCGAGCAACAGGAGCGTGATGCCCAGGAGCGTGAGAACGGCGGTGACCACCTGCTCCACGCCGTCTATGAAGATGCGCTCGACGTAGTTGACGTCGTCGTTGACCCGCGACATGAGTTCGCCGGTGGAGCGGTTCTCGAAATAATTGAGAGAAAGCCGTTGCAGCGCCCGGTAAACCTCCGAACGCATGTCGAACACCACTTTTTGCTCGACCCGGTTGTTGACGACGATGCGCTTGTGGTTGAAGAAATTACGCGCCAGGAACACGATCAGGAGCAGGGCAGTGGCCCCGTACACCAGCCTGCCGGTGTCGCTCTCCACCAACCGGTCGACGATCACCTTCATCAGCCACGGTGGCACCAGGTCGAGCAGCGTGGTCAGGATCGCAAAGGCGAGGGTGAGCGCCACCTGGGCCTTGTATGGTTTCAAATAGGCAAGAACGCGAAGCAATGATTTCATATTGAATGTATGACCTGAATAGAGGACGGGGGATGCGGGGAAACCCCATGCTTCATGGTATTTTCCGCACCGTGGGATGTCAAGCCCCGTGAAACCGGGCTGAAAGAGGAGACGGGTTGATGGAATACAGAAAACTCGGAGACAGCGACCTCGAGGTGTCGGCCATCGGATTCGGCGCCTGGGGCATCGGCGGAGCGCCGTTCTGGAAAACCGAGGGCGATCCGGCCTCGATGAAAGCCCTTCGAAAAGCGGTGGATGCGGGGATCAATTTTTTCGACACCGCGCCGGTGTACGGTTTCGGCCATTCCGAGGAGCTTCTTGGGAAGGCGCTGAAGCCGGTGCGCGACCGGGTGATCCTCGCCAGTAAGTGCGGCCTGCGCTGGAGCCGCAAAGCGCTCGGGGCGATCACGAAAAACGCCAGCCGCGCGTCCATCGAAGAGGAGGTGGAGGGCAGCTTGCAGCGCCTCGGTACCGATCGCATCGATCTGTATCAGGTCCACTGGCCCGATGTGAACACGCCGCAGCAGGAGACGATGGAAGCGCTGCTGGGCCTTCAGCGGAAGGGTAAGATCCGCCACTTTGGCGTCAGCAACTATTCTCTGGAGCAGATGAAAGACGCCATGCAAAACGGAAGATTCATCGCCCTGCAGCCGGAATACAATCTGCTCAGCCGCGGCATCGAGGCCGAGGTGGTGCCGTGGTGCCTCGAAAACGGTATCGGCATCGTTGCCTACAGTTCGCTGGCCTCGGGCGTGCTGACGGGAAAGTACGGCAAAGCCACTCGCTTCACGGATTGGCGCAGCAAGGGGATAATCGGCACCTTTCAGGGCGAGGCTTACGAGAGGAACATCGACAAGGTGGAACGGTTGGCGGCGCTCGCGAAGGCCTCCGGGCGCACGGCGGCGCAGGTGGCCGTCAACTGGGTGTTGCGCCAGCCGGCGGTGGCCACTGCCCTGGTCGGGGTCAAGAACGCGCGTCAGATCGAGGAAAACCTGAGCGCCGTCGGCTGGGCGCCCGCGCCGGACGTTGACGCCCGGTTAAACGAGGTGTTCGCGCGCAAATGAGGCGCGGGTCAGAACGGCTGCTGCATCGCCGATAGATAATACCGGACGAGATCGTCGCCATAATATAGGACCGCGAGGGTGCCCAGGGCGAGGAAGGGGCCGAAGGGAATCATGCTTTTGCGCGTCCCGCCTTTAAGGACCATGAGGGCGATGCCCACCACCGAGCCCGCGAGCGCGCCGATGAAGATGATGAGCAGTACCTTCTGCCAGCCCACCAGCGCCCCCGCCGCGGCGATGAACTTGATGTCGCCGCCGCCCATGCCGCCCCGCGAGAGCACCGCGATCAGGTAAAACAGTCCGCCGCCAAGAAAAAAGCCGATGAGCGAATCCCGCCAGCCTTCGAGATAAAACCCCGCCGCGAAACCGAAGATAATGCCCGGCAGGGTGATCCTGTCGGGAATGATGCGGTGCTGGAAATCGATGACGGTGATGATGACCAGAACCGCGCTCACCGTGGCGGTGACGGCGAATTCCACACTGAGGCCGGAGCGGAGAAACGCCAGGGTGATGAGCAGCCCGATGATGAGTTCGATGGCCGGATACATCGGCGATATCTTCACTCCGCAGGAGCGGCACTTACCGCCGAGCAGGAGGTAGCTGATCACCGGGATATTGTCGTAGGCGCGAACGGGGCTGTTGCAGGCGGTGCAGTGCGAGGCGGGAAACACCACCGATTCCCGCTTGGGCATGCGGTAAATGCAGACGTTGGAAAAGCTTCCGACCAGCAGGCCGAAGACGGCGACGAAACCGGTCATGATGGAGAAGGGGACAACGCTTAGAAATTCCATGGCGATTCAGTCGGCATCGGGTGGCGGAGAAAACGCCTCGGGGTCGGATTCGCGGGAGAGCGGCGCGCCGCCCCCATGCGGAGCCAGTTCGCGCACCACCTTGAACACGGTGCCGGTCGCGAAGCCCCGCCGTTGGAGGTAATGGGCTAGGCGGCGGCGTTGGGTGCCGCCGTCCACCCCGCCCAGGGTCGACATTTTTTTTTGCCCCGCCCTCAGGGCGAGGTCCCACTCGTCGATTTCGGTGGCCAGGGTGTCGAGCGCCCTTTCCACCGTGTCGTCCTTCAGGCCCCGCGCCTTCATCTCCATCGCCAGGCGGCGGCGGCCGATATTTTTTTCTTCCATGCGGAAGCGGCCCCAGTTGAGCGCGAAGCGTTCGTCGTTGATGTAGCCCAGGCGCTTGAGCTCGTCCAGCGTGGAGGCGATGGCGGAGACCTCGAAGTCCTTCTTCGCCAGATGATCGGCCACTTCCTTTTCGGTCCGGTCGCGGTAGGACAGGTAGCGAAGCGCCACCGGGCCGGGCTTTTTTCCCTTCACCGCGAAGCCTTTGCCCTCAGGCCGAAGCCGGCTTGGCCGCCTTCTTGCCGCGGGTGCTGCCGTTTTCCTCTGGCGCGTCCGCCTCCGCCGCATCGCTGGACAGGGGCAGGCCGAGGGCCTCCCTCACGCGGCGGTCGATTTCGGCGGTGATGTCGGGGTTTTCGGTGAGAAAGGTCCGGGCGTTTTCACGGCCCTGGCCGATGCGCTGGTCGCCGTAGGAAAACCAGGTGCCGCTTTTGCTGACGATGTCCTGCGCCACCGCCAAATCGAGCAGGTCGCCGATCTTGGAGATGCCTTCACCGTAGCGAATGTCGAACTCGCAATCGCGAAAGGGCGGAGCCACCTTGTTCTTCACAACCTTCACGCGGGTGCGGTTGCCGATGACCTTGTCGCCATCCTTGAGGGCGGCGATGCGGCGGATGTCGAGGCGCACCGAAGCGTAAAACTTCAGCGCGTTGCCGCCGGTGGTGGTCTCGGGGTTGCCGAACATGACGCCGATCTTCATGCGGATCTGGTTGATGAAGATGAGGCAGGTGCGGGATTTGTTGATCACCCCCGCGAGCTTGCGCATCGCCTGGGACATCAGCCGCGCCTGCAGGCCCATGTGCGAATCGCCCATGTCTCCATCGAGCTCGGCTTTTGGCACCAGCGCCGCCACCGAGTCGATGACGATCACATCGACGGCGCCGCTTCTCACCAGCACCTCGGCGATTTCCAGCGTCTGCTCTCCAGTGTCGGGCTGGGAGAGGAGCAGGTCGTCGAGGTTGACGCCCAGCGCCTGCGCGTACTTCGGGTCGAGCGCGTGCTCGGCGTCGATGAACGCCGCCACCCCGCCCGCCTTCTGCGCTTCGGCGATGATGTGCAGGGTGAGGCTCGTCTTGCCGGAGGATTCCGGGCCGTAAATCTCGATAATGCGGCCGCGTGGCACGCCCCCCACGCCGAGGGCGTTGTCGAGCGAAATGGAGCCGGTGGAGATGACCGAGAGGCCCTTCTGGCCTTCCGCCTGCCCCAGCTTCATGATCGAACCCTTGCCGAACTGTTTTTCAATCTGCGAAAACGCCAGTTCGAGAGCTTTATCCCTGTCGTCGGCTCCCATAATGCAAACCCTCCTTCGTGGTGATAGATCGGCCGGCACCGCCGGCGGGTGAGTGGGTCATTATTTATCGGCCAGCGCGAAGCGCGCCAGCGTCGTGTAGCGAGAGCCCTGGCGGGACAGCTCGCTTTCAATCAGTTGAAACGAAGCCACCTCGAAGGGGGCCGCCGTCATCGGTTCCAGGGCCTCGGCCCGCTCTTTCAGCCGGCCCTTGCCGCGGGGCGATTTGATCCGCGCCAGGGTGAGGTGTGGGACCTTGGCGCGGTCGTCGCGCTCGAACCCCATCGCGGCGGTTTCATCCTCGATGCAGCGGATGAGGGGGGGCAGCCCGCCCTCGGGGTCCTCCATGCCCACCCACAACACACGTGGGTTCCGCCAGTGCGGAAACACGCCCACCGCGCCGAGCGACAGCGAAAAGCGGTGGCTTTGCCCCGCGGAATGTTGCATGCGCGTTTTCAGCTCGGGGACCAGCCCAGGGTGGGTTTCGCCCAAAAACTTGAGAGTTAGGTGCACATTGGCCGGTGGCACCCAGGCGGCCTTAAGGTCCAGGCTTTGAAACGCCTTCTGGACCCCGGCCAGCGCGTCCCGGGCCGCGGGCGGAATGTCGATCGCAAGAAATAACCTCAAGGCGGTTCCAGTTTAGCAAGGCGCTTGAAAGCTTGTCAAACAAACTCTATCGGAGAACCAATCGAGGGAAGTTTTGCCGCTGCGCGGGGGGAGGCAGGCGCCCGGGCCGGGCCGCCCAGGGAGAGGGAAGACGGCCCGGCCGGGAATAAATAAATCGCCTACATATTGGATGGCTTGACGGCGCGCGGCTTGGACGACGTCCTGGCCGGCGGCTCGGAGAGATTGCGGTTGATCTCCATGGACCTCTCCACCCGGTTGAGCTCGGCAATGGTGGCGTCGAGGCACTTATGGATGTTGCTCGCGTCCTTGCCCGCCTTGACCACCACGTCCTTGATAGAGACGATGCCCTCAGGCGTCAGGTCGTGGTTCAGGTATTTCTCCACGTCCTGCAGGTCGATGAGGAACGGATAGAAGGCCTCGTCGGCGGCGTCCATCTTGACGAGGATCTGATTGAAATTTTCCATCGCCTCAATACGGCGCGCGGCGCTGCGCTCGCGAATGTCCGGGTTGGCAATGAGCTCGAGGTCCTTCTCCCAGGCCTTGAAGTACACGTCGCCGTTGGCCTTCGTAACGCGCACGCTCTGGTAGGCCGTCTTGGCCTGGGTTTCCATCTTGTGCAGCGACTTGACGAAATTGTTGTACTGCGGCCTGGGGTCCTCACTCTTTTGCCGGACCAGGCTGTTGAGGTTGGCCAGGGTGATGGAGATCTGCGATTTCATTTTTTCAAGTTCGGGCTTGGCCTCGTTCATGCTGACGGTGGCCCGCGTGGCGCGTTCGTGCCCGGCGGTGGCACAGGCGGCGAGCAGGGCAATCGCCATCAGTAAGGCGGCGCGTGACAGGAATGAAAGTTTTTGCGGCATGGTGAAAATCCCCCTGTAGTGAAAATGGCCGAAATCTAACCTGAAGGTACAGAGTTGGGCCCCCTCCTTCCTCTGTATTGGAAACAGGATATCGCGAAACCGATGTCGGTCTAGTGACCTGTGTCACACAGACCTTATTGATTATAAAGGGTTTTGCCTCGGCGCGCCAGGAATTGCCGGGCAACCGGCGGAATGTCAGGGGCTTCGCCCGGGGCTCGGCCGTACCGGTGGACCCTTGAAAAAATAAAAAAAATTGAGAGGCAGGGGCTTTCTGGGCGCGGGAAGGTTCACATAAGGTCAGAGCCCCTGCGCGTGCTTGGCGAACCAGTGGCCAAAACTCCAGCCGGTGCTCCCCCGGCGGCGGGCCTGTTGCCTGGCGAGCCCTTGCAGCATCATGCGCTTCAAGGCCTCGCGGCATTCTCCCTCGCTGATCTCGCCCGCCTGCAACATTTCCTGAAGCCGCAACACCTTCTCCGGCTCAAGAAATGCGCGCAGCTTTTGCTTCGCCGCCATCGCTTTCCTCATTATTATTAATAAAGATCGCCCGCCCCATACGGGCGCACCCCGCCCATGCGGGAGCTGTAAATCTATAAAGCAAACCCTGTGCCAAAGTTAAGGGGCAGATTTTAAAGGATTTTTATGGCGGCAAGTGTCCAAAAAAGTGCACGGGGAAGGAGGGGACTGTAGATTGAGTGTGAACATGTTGTAAGCAGCGAGGTGGTTCGAGGAAACAAGGGCTTAGATGAAGAGGTTGATAAGTATCCGGATCATTATGACTGATGAAGGATAGAAAGTTTTGATTTTGGGGGCGGGCAATTTTGTCCGCCCGCAATTTTTTATGTAAACAGCCCCTGGGAATTTTTCTCTGATGAGGCCACAAGTATAAATATGGTTGCACGTGATCGATACCAAATAAACTTAAAATACGAAAATTGCACGGAAACCGGTGTTATTGGCATCTCCGAAAATGATTATCCATTTATGAAAAAAGTGGGTAGATCTGTTGATTATGCCAATGGAAACTTTACTGCTCAGATGATGGTTGAGTTGGAAGTTTTGGCCATTTGCAAGAAATGCGGCCATGGAACAATAGGCTTTAAGTGAATTGACTGGGCTTAAAAATCATTCATTGTTCTATTTCTTCGGCCAGATAGCTATTGGGAATTATTAAATGAGTCCTCTCACCGATGATTCCATCGGATTCGGAACCGCGTGACAATAAACCACGCGAATCCGATGAACAGCATCCAGACAGCATAAGAGATATCTTGAGGCTTGGGGTCAGAAGCCGCGGTAAAAATTCCGACTGTACCGACAATCGCGAGAAGAGACGAAGCTATCAACTGCCCCTTGAGCTTCTTGCTGGTCGCCTGAATCGTCTGCACCCCACCGTGGAATTGGGCCGCTGACCCTCCACCAGCGGTGCCGCGCAGCGCGGGCAGCTCACCGCGCGCAGTGAGACCTCCGCGCCACAATCCGGGCACTGGGTAAGGCGGGAATCCGGTTTCAGGACCGGCCGCGCGGGTCGCAGTGGCTCATCGGCGATAAGCACCTCCGGCTCCGCCTTGCGCGCCGGCCTCGGGGCCTGCGAACGAGCCCTCTTCAACTTCCCTGGCAGTTCCGGCACCTGGTCAATGCGCGTCCAGGTCTTTCCCTTGCCGGTGGACACCAGATCTGAACCGACGAGGAACCCCTGCGCCAACTGGTTGTCCATCAGGTCCTGAGGTACGCTCCCCATCACGGTATCGCCGCGTTTAACCTGGCAGGTCGTCGAGAACATGGTGTTCTCCTCGCCACTTTGTCAGCTATTATGATGTATTCTATGGGGCATTTGGAGTGTACATATTTGTCCGATTAGGTGTGTTAATGAGGTTTGGAGAGAGTTTGGGGTTTAAGCGGGTTGAATATTAATGACGTCTACACTTAAAAAAACGCGTTCGTTCAGTGGGTCCCGGCGGGCGTGGGTGTTGGCTTGGGCGGCGGGCTGTCGCCGGGGCTTTGCCAGAAGAAGAACAGCCAGAACAGGATGGCGAGGATCAGGAGCACGATTTTTCTTGCCGCTGGCACGTGCGCGAAGCTGAAGAATTTTTTGAGTGGCGGCATGGTGCGCCCTCTTGGCTAGGGGGTCTTGGCGCAGCGAAAGCCAAAACTGTTGTTGCGCACTTCGGGGGTGAAAAAGCTGCGGTTGAACGTCGGCGCGCTCAGGCCGCAGCCGTAGGACAGGCAGTCGAACCACGAGCCGCCTTTCAATACGCGTTTGTCCTCGCCGTATTCCGGCCTGGGGCGGGTGTTGCCGGGGTGCGGCAGGTAATAGGAATCCACCCATTCCCAGACGTTGCCGGACATGTCATTCAGCCCGTAGGGGCTCTTGCCTTCGGGGTAGTTGCCGATGGGCTGAGTGCCGGTGGAGCCGATGTACGGGTTGTTGGATTTCTTGAGCGACCATTCGTGCCCCCACGGGTAGGTGAGCCCTTCCTCGCCGCGCGCGGCTTTTTCCCATTCCGGCTCGGTGGGCAGGCGTTTGCCGTTCCAGGCGCAGTAGTCGTGGGCGTCGAACCAGTTGACGTACACCACGGGGTGGCGCTCCTTGCCTTCCGGGATGTTTCCTTCGGGCCAGTGGTACGGTGCTTCATGGCCGGTGGCGGCGACGAATTTCTGGTAGTCGGCGTTGGTGACTTCATTGATGTCTATATAGAACGCCTCAGTGCGGGCGATGTGCTCGGGGGATTCGTCGTCCCAGCGCTCGTTGGAGCCCATGATGAATTCTCCCGCAGGCACCAGCGCCATGCCCTCGGGGGCTGTGTCTTTGGCGGCACCGGGCTGCGGGCCGGTCTTCTTGGCGTTGCTTGCGAGCACGGCTTTTGGCCGAACCTTCACGGAAGGGGGAAGGTGGCTGGCGGGCAGCAGCGGGCGCGCGGGCACGCCCTGGTGGCAGCTTTTGCAGCGCTCTTCGGCGAAGCGGTCGCTTCTCGCCTGAATGATGTTTTCGGCCTTGTGGCAGGTGCTCTCGCATTTTAAACTGGATTCGCCCAGTTCGGGAAACGCGCTGGCCGCCTTGGGCGAAAGCAGGGTGGCGAGAAGCCCTGTCAGGATGAGTGTCTTTAGGGTCCGGGTTGCTGGCATGGTGTGTGATCGCGCGGCATGGGCGGAAGAGTTAGGGTCGAAGTTCAGAGTAAAGGATGGCCGAATGGGAGTCAAAGCAAAATTCCAGCCACCGGTGCTTGTCCGCCGGGGGGCGTTTTTCCGGTGAATCCCTGGCGGCTCATTGAGGACGGGCCGGGCGAGGGCGACGCCAATATGGCGCGGGACCACGCGCTGCTGCTCGCCGCCGACGCGGGGCGGGTGGCGCCCACGCTCAGGCTTTATGGCTGGCGGCGGCCGACGGTGAGCCTCGGACATTTTCAGGACCCGGCGCGGGCGGTCGATGCCGGGCGCTGCCAGGCGATGGCGGTTCCGGTGGTGCGCCGCCCCACCGGTGGCCGGGCGCTGTTGCATCATCATGAGATCACCTACAGCCTGGCGGTGCCGTTGCCGCATCCGTTGTTCACCGACGGGTTGCGGGAGACGTATGCCGCCGTCGCCCGCGCGTTGCTCGCCGCCGTCCGCGCGCTCGGGGTGGAGGAGGCCCAAGCCGCAGCAGAAAGCCGTGGCGGCTTGCGCTCGCCGGCGTGTTTTGCCACACTCAATCATGGCGAGATCAGCGTCGGCGGCCGCAAGCTTCTGGCGAGCGCCCAGCGCCGGCTGAAGCGGGCGTTTCTGCAGCACGGCTCGTTGCCGCTTGAAAAGCCGGGCGAGCTTTCCTATTCGCTGTTCCTCTATGAAAACGAAGCCGCCCGCAGCGCAGCGGGGGAGCGCCTGCAAAACAGCACCACCGCGCTTGCCGAGGTGGCTGGGTGTCCGGTACCGCCCGCCCGGGTGAGCGCCGCTTTTCGCCAGGGCTTTGCCGATGCTCTGGGCGTCGTCTTCGAGCCCGCTGGCTGGACGGCGTGGGAACGCGAGACGGCCCGGCGCCTGCAGGAGGAGGGTGAAGACCCTGCGCCACTGCCAAGACGCGGAGCCGGGCCCCGGTGCCCGTGAAGGTTTTGCTTGTTTCCGAGGATTCCTTTATAATTTCGAATTTTGTCACCTTGCGCGGCGAACGCGGCGCAACCTTCCCATCCGCGAGGGGCATGCGATGAAGGCCTGGAAACCGAGCCGTACAGGCGGTGCACCGTTTCATCCCGGAGCAGGGCGATGGGCGCTGGTGTTGTGCCTGCTGGCCGGGCTTGGGTTTGCCTGCAGCAAGGACCCCTCGGTGGCCGACAACCCGCACCGCCAACACTACCTCGACGCCACCCGCAAGCTCTTTTCCAAGCCGCTGCCGCAGCCGATTCTGCAGGCGGGCTTTACCGCGGCCGACCGCAACCGCCATCCCGACCTGCTGCTGCTCGCCGACCAGGGTGCGAAGGGCAAGGCGGTATTTGTCTATTTCAACCGGCCCACGGAAGGGAAGCTGGAGCAGACGGGCGAGCCGCAGACGGTGGCGGAGGCCGGTGAGGAAGTGCTGCACCTTGCCACCGCCGATTTCGACCGCGACCATGCGGACGATGTGATCCTGATCCTGAAAACCGGCCAGGGGATGCGGGTCAAAATCCTGTTCAATAACGGCAAGGCCTATTACTACGAAAAGATCAAATACGCCCTGCCGCCGGTGCGCGCCGGCGTGACCCGCGTCGATCTCCTGGATGTCGACGACGACCGCGACGTCGACCTGTTGTTCAGCGGGCCGCTGCTGCGCCACGGCGACGGACGCACGGACGAACACCAGGCGCAGTTGTTCATCAATAACGGCCTTGGGGAGTTTCGCGATTTCTCCCGCCTGCTGTTGCCGCCCGCGCCGCCGGGCATCTCCGGGGTTTCCTATGCCGACTATGATGGCGACCGCATCCCCGACCTGTTCGTCATGTACGGCAACGGCCAGAACCGCATGTTTCTCAATAACGGCCTGGGCAAGTTCACCGATGCGACGAGGCGCTCGCTTCCCGCGATCGCGGACGAGACCGTGAGCGCCGACTGGGCGGACTTCGACCAGGATGAGGACAACGATCTGCTGGTCGTCAACCGGCGCCTCCTAAATTCGGCCACAAGCTCAGGCGAGACGTCCTATTTCCTTGAAAACAACGGCCGCGGCGAATTCAGCAAGAGATCCTACCCGGGCCTGCCCGCGCTTCCGGCCCTCAATGTCTACCTGCTCGACGCCAACGGCGACACGATGGCCGATGCGTTGATCCTGAACGGGGAGGGCGTGCTGTACCTGCAGGGAAAAGGCAAGTGGAGGTTCTCCAACGAGACGCTGCGGCGGCTGCCCCGGTTTCATCGTTTTCAGGAACTGGTGTTCGCCGATGTCGACCGGGATCATTTCCTGGACCTGTTCGGCATCGAAAACGGACCCCGGCGGCGGGGGTTGTTGTGGCTCAACCGTATCGATTGACCCCGGGTTCGGCGGCCCGCCTCGGCGGGCGGCCAATTTTTATAGCGAGGAGACGATGTCCAAATTCAAGCACCTTACCTTCTTAAAAGTTCTTTCCATCATCGCCTGGGCCGACGGCGAGGTCACCCATGCCGAGCTCAATCTGCTCAAATCCTTTTACCGGAAGTTCGGCCTCGACCGGCACGATATCCACGAACTCACCCCGTACCTTGAGGCCCCGGTGTCCGCCAAGCATCGCGACGAGCTGTTCCGCCAGCTGATCGACGAGCTGGCATTGCCCGTCGAGCGGGAGGAAATCGTCCAGGCCCTGGAAGCGATCCAGGGCACCAAAAAGCGAGTCAGCGAGGAGGAGAAGGAGCTGGCGCGGAAGTTCACCGCCTGGCTGCAAAAAGCCTCGCCGACCCGGCGCTCGCTCGGCCGGGTGCGAAACTTCATCACGCGCACCCTGTTCAGCGATTCGAGGGACATGGACCCCGATCTAGAAAAATACTTCAAGCGTCGCGTCCTGGATAAAATTCGCAGGAAGAGCGCCCGCCGTGGGCACAAGGTGGATCTGCCCGAGGAGGAAATGTATCACCTTTGTCTGCTGGGCGCCCTGCTCGCCTCGGTCGCGCACGAGGGCGATGGTCTTGATGAGCAAGAGCGGGGGAAACTGGAGGCGATCCTGTCCGAGCGCTTCGCCTACACCGGCAAGACCCTCGCCCTGCTTCTCGATGTGGTGGAGGAGCAGGTGCGCCAGGGGTTCGATTTTCACGAGGTGATGACTCAGGTCAACCAGACCCTGACCTACAACGAACGCCGGGCGCTGCTTGATTGCTTTTTCGCCATGGCCGTGGCCGACGGCGAGATCTCGCACCAGGAGTCGGAGGAAATCCGCCGCATCACCAAGGCTATGCATATCCCCCACCAGGAATTCAAGGCGGCCAAGATCGCGGCGCTGGAGAAAATCCGCTGAGGTTCTATACGGGAGAAGGTCGCGAGGGCATGGAAAAGAACCGCAAATTTCTAGGCATCCTGTTCGAGTGCTGCCATCTTTGCCGGCGCATCTATCTCAACCGGGAGAAGAACGCCTACGTGGGGAGCTGCCCGCGTTGCGGGGCGCGGGTCAAGGTGCTGATTGGCCCGGAGGGGGTGGCAGGGGATTCTTTGCTGTAAAATAGGCGTTTGCTCTAACTTAGGTAATGTATTACATCAGGGTATTTGGGCGTGAAACTGGTTTTGCAGCGGGTGGAAAGGGCATCGGTCGCGGTGGCCGGCGAGGAGATCGCCCGCATCGGGCGAGGTTTGCTTGTGCTCATCGGCGTGGAGAAAGGGGACGCGCAGGAGCGCGCCGAAGCCCTCGCGGTCAAGACCGCCGAGCTGCGCATCTTCGCCGACGAGAACGGCAAAATGAATCGCTCCTGTCTGGATATCGGCGGCGAGGTGCTGGTGGTGTCGCAATTCACCCTGGCGGGGGATTGCAGCCGGGGTCGACGGCCGGGGTTCGACAAGGCGGCCCCGCCCGAGTTGGGCGAGGCCCTTTACCTGCATTATGCCGAACGGCTGCGCTTAACGGGCCTGCGGGTGGCCACCGGGCTCTTTGGCGCCGATATGCAGGTCGAGCTGGTCAACGACGGTCCGGTGACGTTCATTTTGTGAGAATGTGGCATGCGCTTCATCGCAGGAGGGTATTTTCTCGTTCAGCCCCGGCCGAGCACCGAGTGGCGGCAGCAAAAGCCGCTCCTGCCTGAACAATTCTGGACGGTGGATGGCGACCTCTGCCACCTGTATCCCGACCTGTGGGGCTGGTCATGGACCGGTATTTCCGGTGAAGAAACGGCAGACGTTAAGGCGCGGCTCGGCCAGGGCGAGGCCGCCTACCGCGTCATGCAGCGCTTTGTCGAAACCCTGTTCGAGGCGGGAGACATCGGTTTTGGCGGCGTCTTTTTCGACCCGGAGAGCGCCCGTGGGTTTCACCACCGCTTTACTTCCCGCGTCCCCGATATCAAGCTCCTTTCGGTGGCCCTCGCCGCGGACCAGATCGAAGTATTTCTCGCCCACCAGCCGCCGGACAGGGAGAAAAACGAAGGTGAGCCGGGCATCCGCGCGATGGTCCGAAAAAGTCTGGCGGTGGCTCCGGCCGCCGGTGAGCGCGGCTATGAGGTGCTGGGCTACGATCACGGTGCGTTCAATTCGTTCGCGGTCAATTACCTTGAAAACGAGTATGTTCACCGCCTGGGCCTCTGCCTGAAAGGATACGGCCTGTTCGACGACTATGCCTTGGCTCTCCAGGCGGCGGAGCGCACGGCGAAGCCGACGACGGGATCGGAGCCCGGATTATGGCTTCCATGGAAGGTTAGCGAGCGCAACTTAAGGTAATACTTTAGCCAGAGTGGGGAGCTAGAAAGGCAGGGAATTGAGGGCGATCTGCATGAACCCCGAGGGAAACAGGCCAATGGCCACGATGGCCAGCGAGCTCACGCCGACCAGTGCCCCCATGCCGGGGCTGACCGCGGGAGCGGGTTCTTCCTCGCTCTCGTGGAAATACATCATCACGATCACGCGCAGGTAAAAATAAACCGAAATAACGCTGGCGATCACGGCAAAAATGGTGATGAGCACGTAACCCGCCTTGATCGCAGCGACGAAGAGAAATAGCTTGCCGAAGAACCCCGCGGTGGGGGGAAAGCCCGCGAGGGACAGCATGAACAGGGTCATGGCCGCCGCCAGCAGCGGGTTGCGTTTGGCGAGGCCCTTGAAGCGGTTGATCGATGCGCCGTCCTGGCCTTCGCCCTCGAGGATGAACAGCACGGCAAAGGCGCCGACGTTCATGAACAGGTAAGCGCCCAGGTAGAAGAGAATGCTTGCGACCCCGTCCTCGCTGTTGGCGACGATGCCGATGAGCAGGTAACCGGCGTGCGCGACGCCGGAGTAGGCCAGCATCCGCTTGACGTTGTCCTGAAAGATCGCCGCGGTGTTGCCGACCAGCATGGTCAACGCCGAAGCGCCGAACAGGATGGGCATCCAGACCTTCTGAATATCGGGCAGGGCGGTAAAAAACACCCGCGCGATGAGGGCGAACGCCGCCGCCTTGGTGGCCACCGACATGAACCCGGTGATGGGGGTCGGCGCGCCCTGGTAGACATCCGGGGTCCAGGAGTGGAAGGGCACCAGCGACACCTTGAACGCCATGCCGGAAAACATGAGACCCATGCCGATGAACACCAGGGTGTTTTTCATATATGGGTTTTCCTGCATGAGCGTGCCGATCGTGCGGATTTCCGTTGTTCCCGTTCCCGCGTAGATGAGGGCCATGCCGTAGACCAGGATGGCCGAGGCGAACGCCCCAGTGAGCAGGTATTTGACCGTCGATTCCTGAGACGCCAGGCATTCCCAGCTCAGTTGAGCGCCATCGGCGGGGCCTTCCCGTCCGGTGCCGTGCTTGGCGGAAAAGCCGCACAGGATGTACAGGGCGATGGAAAATATCTCCAGGGAAATGAACGCCGTGATCAGGGTCCCCGATTTGGCGAGGAACATCATGCCGGATACCGCGAGAAGCACCAGGGCGAAATACTCGGCCTTGTTCCTGTTGTCCGCCAGGGGGTAGCGCACGGAGCCGAAAAAAGCGAACAGCGACATAATCAGGAAGATTATATTGAAAGTTTGCGCGAACCGGTCGTGAATCAGCGCGTTGCTGAACATGCCCGGGCTGGCTCCGTTGCCCGCCGTGGGAGCGTCGCTCCAGAGGGCGAGAGAGAAGACGAGGGCGGCGGCGGTGCCGGCGAGGGCCACCATGGAAAGGAAGCGGTTTGTATCGCACTCCTTCTTGAGGCCGAGAAGGAGCACCGCGAGGGCGGTGAAAATCACCGTAAGCTCCGGCCCGAGGGCCATCCAGTTCATATCGTCGAAATTGATATTGATTTCCATAGCGTCCTCGAATGGCGGCGCTTGCACCCGCCCGGGCACGGCCACCGGGTGGTGACGCGAGCCTGACCCTCCTAAGCGTCGTAGGGTTTTTAAAGCATTTCCAGATATTTTTCAAGGGAATGTTTCCCGCTTCAAGGCCCCGCGCCGCCGCCGGGCCCTTAAAGGGGCTTTCCTCCGGCGCCCCCGGCCGAGGGCAGGGTTTCCCGTTCCGAAAATTAGGATATAATGAAATCCGATGCCGTTCCCTTCGGAAACCGGAAGACACAGGGTAGGATTGCATTGATGCTGAAGCGCACTGTCATCATTGGCCTTGTGGCCGCTTTTTACCTGGCCGGGAATGCTCCCGTCCGGGCCGAAATCGCCTACAACGAGCCCCGGCAGTTGACCACCCACCCCGGGGAGGATTTCGCCGCGGTGATATCGCCGGACGGAACCTTCATTATTTATGTGTCGGACCAGTCGGGCAACCTCGATCTGTGGATGAAGTTCATCGGCCCCGGGGTCCAGCCTCCGGCGCGCCGCCTCACGCAGCATATCGCCGAGGACAATTCGCCCGCCATCAGCCCGGACGGCAAGCGGGTGGCGTTCATCTCCCACCGCTTCGACCCGCGCGGCGACATCTTACTCCTCGATCTCGGCGGAGCGGAGGAAGGGGAGGCCGCGCCCGTCCTCCTCACGGACGACCGGTTGACCGAGGCCGACCCAGTGTGGTCGCGCGATGGAGGCTCCATCTATTTTGTCTCCGAAGATCCGGATACAAGGAAAGAAGGTCTGTTCCGCATCGATGTCCTTTCCGGCGCGCGTTCCCCCCTGATCGTGGAAGACGCGGTCAACCCCGCACCGTCGCCCGGCGGCGGTCACCTTGCCTACGCCAGGGGCGGTGCACAGGGCGGCCTGGGCGTCCTGGACCTTGAAACCGGTACGCGGACGGGGCTCACCACCGGCCCCGCCGTCGATATGTTCCCTAGCTGGCGGGAGGACGGGCGGCTCATCTACTTCGTGCGCTACCAGGACGACACCAACAAGGACGGGCGGCTGGACCTCGACGACAACCCGAATCTGTGGAGCGTCGAATGGGACGAGGGCCGGCCGGGCCTGCTGCGCCAGCTCACCGACAGTTCCACCTACGACCTCCTCCCCGCCGCCGGGTCCGGCGGGTTGCTCTTCACTTCCAACCGAAAAAACAGCATCGATATCTGGCAGGTTCCCGGTCCGGGGTTGCTTCCGCGCATGGAGGGGTACGGCTGGGCGCTGCAGGCTGTGGAGGACCTGTGCCCGAACCCCGCGTCCTACCGTTGTTTTTTGACCTACAACAACCTGCTGGGAGAATTCAAGGGGCGAAAGAGCCTGGCGCGCATCCGTTATCAGCTGGCGCGCGGTTATCAGGAGATGGGGCACCGGGACACCGCGCTGGCCGTCTACCGCGAACTCATCGAGGAGGACCCGGAGCCTGTGGAATACAAGGGGCTGGCCGAAATCGAACTGTTGCTCCTCGACATCGAGCGCTCCCGGGACGAAGGCCCGACGGCGCATCGCAGGGCCCTTGAGGCCGGGCTGGACGGGCTTGGCGAATTGTTCGAGCGCTACCGGGGCCGGGGACGGGTGGAATCGCGGGCGCTCTTTGAAACCGGCGCCCTTCATCTCGAGCTCGACGAGCCGGACCGGGCGCTCGCGTTTTTCAGGAAGGTAACGGAGGAGTACCCCCGGCAGCGGGTCATTTCCGCCGAGGCCGCCTTCGACCAGAGCCGCATCTACAGTTTGGTGGGGGATCAGCAGAAAGTGGTAGCTGCCTACGTCCAGGTGATCGCCGATTATTACGATGTGGACGCGTGGACCGACCGTGCCATCCAGGAAATTCTCAACCTTTATGAACAGGCGCCGACACTGGAGAAGAAGGTTTCCAGTCTGCAGGCCCTCGCCGCCGAGCAATCCGGGCTGCCCCGCCTCGCCGCCGCCGTGCAGAACCGCATCGGTGAATTGTATCACCTGAATCGGGAAAACCTTCTCGCCAAGGAAGCGTACCGCGAAACCCTGGTTCGCTACCCGGAGGTTGCGGCGCGTGTTTTCGACGCCCAGGTGGCGCTTGCAAATATCTACGCCGAGGAGGAAAACTTCGAGGAAAGCCTGAAGCTCTATGAGCAACTCGGCGAGTTTAGCGCGCAGGTGGAGGACCTGCGCGAAGCGGCCCGGCAAGGGTGGATCGAGAAATCCCTGGAGAAGGGAAAGTGGGAGCTGCGGGTCGGTGAAATCAAACTGGCGCTTAAAACATTTCTCAAGGTGATGGAGGAAAGCCCCGCCACGGTGGAGGCGCACCGCGGTTACCTGTCCGCCCAGGCGGCTCTTGGCCAGGCGGCGCAAGCGGTGGCGTTTTACAAGGAGAGGGTGCGGGAGAATGAAACCTCGGCGGTGGAGGCCTACGCCCTCGGCCTCGCCTATACCTACCTCGACCCGCCCGGCCTCGACGCAGCCCGGCGAGAGATTTCCCGCGCCATCCTGCAGGACTCCCGGCAGGTTTTCTTTCATCAGACCCTGGGCTGGGTTTTCGAGCAGAAGGACCGCAAAGAGCCCGGCGGGGATTTTCTTGAGCGGGCCGTCGCGGAATACGAGGTCGCCCTCGCCCTGAACGATGAGACCGCCGATCCCGACAACGAAGCCGACCTGCTGCTCAATATGGGCAACGGCCACTACCTGCTGAAAAATTATTATGCGGCTTTCCTCTACTACGGCCGGCGCGCCAAGGCCGGGGTGGGATTTTTCAATCCGGCCCGCGAGGCCATCTTCCGCCAGCGGTTCGGCGAGAGCGCGTTCAAGGTCGGCGAGCCGGAGGCCGCCCTGGCGGAGTATGAGAAGGCGCTGGACCTGGTTTCCCGGCAAAACGATCTTGCCCGCATGGCCGAGCTCAACGATCGCATCGCGCTGGTGCACCAGGAGCTCGGCCAGCACGCCCGCGCGGTGGATCATTTTTCGCGCACTCTCGACCTCAACCGGCGGGCCGGCAACATGGGCTCCTTGTCGCGCTCGCTCCGAAACATCGCCAACAACTTGTTCCTGCTGAGCGAGAAAGGCGATGACGACAGCCACGCCCTCAACCGGGCGCTCGGGAACTATTTCGCCGCCATCGACAACCTCGAAAAATACGGAGTGGTCGAGAAAAAGAAGAAAAAGAGATCGGGGCTCATCGGCATCGACGTTGAGGCCGGCGCGGGCCCGGATGCCTCCGGCGCCGCGACGGGGTTCGACAAGGCGGGCGAGGAAAAACTGATCTTCCATTATATTGGCCGCATCTACGCCTCCTTCGGCGAGTACGGCCGCGCGGTGGACTACTTTAAAAAGAAGCTGGAGCGGATTCCAGACAACCTCGACCCGAAGAAGCACGTGCCGGTGCTACTCGAAAAGGCCCTGCTGCTGAACCAGATCGGATATTACATGCACCTCGGGGGGCAGGGGGAGGAGAGCGTGGAATGGTTCAGGGCCTCGTACGATATCAGCCGCCAACTGGCCAACGGTCGCGGCATCGCGGTCAACGCCGCCAACATCGGCCGCGTCGTGTTCGAGCAGGCGCGGACCCTGCCCGCGCCGCGGTTTTTGCCGAGGCTCGCCGATGCCGCGCGCCTGCTCGAGGAAGCGGCGGCGGACGTCCGGGCGATGGAAAATTTTGCCAGCCCGGAATACCTGGTGCTCATCCAGAATTACCTTGGGGTCTTTCATCACGCCCTGGCCTATCACGGCTCCGGCGTGGCGAGGGCGGAGGATGAGGCCCCGGCGTCCGCAAAGGCGGCGCTACGGGCGGCGCTCGACGGTCTTGGACGGCAAAGCCAAAGCGCGCTCAAATCCGCGGCGGCGTTAGAGGAAGGCCTGAAGCTGCTGGATTCGCGCAGCGTCGCCGGCCAACCGCACCTGCGGCAGGCCCTCGGGCAGAACATCGCCCTGTCGCGCTCACTTTTGGGGGGAGGCCCGAAAGGCGCGCCAGACCCCGCGCCGGTGGCGCCCGCCTGGCTCTGGCGCACGCTTTATCAGGCGGCGCTCACCGCCAGCGAGGGAGAGCGCCTGGATCGCCTGCGCGAAGCCGAGCGGGAGCTTGACCGCCTGCCCGCGGTGTTTTTGGTGCGCGATGCGCCGGGCGTGAAATTAATGGAAGACCTTTACCGGGAGCTCACCGCCTCATTATTTGCCGCAGGAAGTATCGAGGAGGCCCTGCGTTTTTCCGAGAAGGGGCGGCAGCAGGCACTCCTCGCCCGGCAGCCCCGCCTCAAATTCGAGGATGCCGACCGCCAGGCATACCAAGACGAGATCGATTCCCTTGGCGGGCGACTGCGGACGCTGGCCGAGGCGGCGGAAGAGGCGGAGGCCTTCGAAGCGGCGCTTGCCGAATACCAGGAGTTTCTCGCGATGGTCCGGGAGGACGACCCCCGGCTCGCGGTGCTTCTTACGCCGGACGCGCCGGATCCGAAGGACATAGCGCCCCTTCTCGCGCCGGGGGCTGGGTTGCTCAAGGTGCAACGGGTGGACGATGCCCTCCTGCTCTGGCTCATCGGCGGCGGTGGGGTGAAAGGCGAGCGGGTGGGGTTGCCCGCGGGGCTTTCGGGCCGCTTATCCGCCGGGCCCTTGACGGCGCCCACCGGGGCCGAAGCCGCTTTGCTGGCCTCGATCCTCGCGCCAGTTCAGGCCGAGCTCGAGCGGGCGAAGACGCTTTACCTGATCGCTGACGGGGCGCTCGAATTCCTGCCTTGGGCCGCGGCGCCCCTCGGCCCGGCGACGCTGGCCGAGAAAATGCCGTTGGTGTTCCTTGAGTCGGTCACGCACCTGAAATGGGCCACCGCCGCCCGCAACCTGTACAGCTCCCGTTACCTGGGGGTGGAATCGCCGCCGCTGCCCGCGCTGTCGGGGAAATTCGCCTCGGCGGAAACCCTGGCGGGCGACGCTGCCACCGGCGAGGCGTTTCGCGAACGGTGGGCGCATTTCGGCGTGGTCCACATCGACACGCCCGCCAGGCTCAGCCCCGACGATGCGGCTATCAACCTGACGGGCATGGAAAACCGCTTTGAACGCCTGGGCTTAAGCGACCTGCTCACACAGCCGGTCGAGGCGCATCTGTTCGCACTCGGCGACGTGGACGTTCGCTTCGATCCCGAAACCCGCCTGAGCCCCACCGCACCCCTCATCCGCGCGCTCACCTTCAAGGGCTATCCCGGCGTGTTGTTGCGCGCCGGCCCGAAGGATGAGGCCCTGCACGCCGAACTGTTGAATCTGTTCTTCGAGCGCTTGCCCGAGGGCCGCCCCGCCCGGGCCCTGCAGCTCGCGCAGGTCGAACTCGCCCGGCGGCATCCGGGCAATCTCGCCTGGGCAGGGTACCGGTTCTACGGGTTTCCCGGCATGGAGGAGGAAGAGAAAAACCTGTTTGCGCGCACGCATTTCGACGCCAACGTCGAGGCCGGGGCGAAGGCCTTTCTGGCGAAAGACTGGCTCGCGGCCATCGACCACCTGGAAAAGGCGCTGGCGCTCGTTCGCTTTCTTCCAGATTCGGCGCAGGCGATCAAGCTTCGGCAGACCCTCGCCCAGGCCGCCTACAATCGGGAGGATTACCGCAAAGCCATCCATTACCAGGAGGCACTCCTGCCCGCCGTCGAACAGGCCGACGACCCGGAGGTGTTGGCCGAGGCCCTTTACTTCCTCGGCATCCTCGAATCGCGGGCGGAAAACTTTCCTAAATCGGTGGAGCACCTGAAGCGGGCGCTGTCCATTTTCGAGCAATATGAAATTCTCGACCGGCTAGCCGAAAGCTACAGCACGCTGGGCATCGTCGAGGAAAACGCCCTCGACTACGACCAGGCCCTGGAAGCCTTCCGCCGTTCGCTCGAGATCAATCAGGAGATCGGCGAAGAGCTCAACCGCGGCCGCGAGCTTCGGCGCATCGGACGGATTTATTATCTCCGGCTCAGCCGCTACGCCGACGCTCGGAAATACTTCACCGACGCCTACGACCTGTTCGCCGGGCTCGATGAAAAGGAGCAGATGGCCGAAAGCCTGCTGGAACTCGGCCTGGTCAGCGAAAAACAGGGCGACTTCGAGCGGGCGCTGGATTATTACCAGCGGGCCGAGGAGCTCGCGGCCGGTGAGGAGATGCGGGCGGTGCTGTCGAAAGCGCTTCTCTACCAGGCCAATTCGCACTGGTATCAGGGCGCCTATCAGCAGGCTTTCCGCTTTCAGAAAAGCGCCCTCGACATCGCCGAAGCCCTCGGCGACAAGCGTCAGGAAGTGTTCATTTATAATACGCTGGGACTCATCCATTGGACACTGAACGATTCCAAGCGGGCGCTGGAGAACCTGGAAAAGAGCCTTGAACTCGCCCGCGAAATCGCCTCGCCGCTGGATATCGCGACGGCCTACAACAACATCGGCCTGGTGCACCGGAAGAACGAGGCGTACGAAACGTCCATCGATTTCTTCAGCAAGGCCCTGGAAAAAGACATCGAACTCAAATCCAAGTGGGGGCAGGGCTACACCCACCGCAATCTCGGCATGAGTCTGCTGAGGCTTGGCAGGCTCGACGAGGCGGAGACGCACATCGAACAGGCCGTCGTCCTAAGCGACGCTATCGGCAACCACATCAACCTTGTCAAATCGCTGCTGGAGTGCGGCCACCTGGCTCTGGAGAGAAAGAGCTTCGAGAAAGCCATCGAGGTTTTCAGGGAGACGGCGAAGCGGGAGGAAACGGTCAACCTGCCCGAGGTGCGGTGGCGCGCCCTTCGGGGCGAGGGCGCCGCCCTGGTCGCCGGCGGCCGCCGCAGGGAGGCGGCGGCGGTCTACAAGGAAGCGGTGGCGGTGGTGGATCGGCTGCGCGCCGCCATCAAGATCGAGGAGTTTCAGAACGGTTTCCTCACCGACAAGCAGGACGTTTATAAGGAACTGGTGCTTCTCCTGCTCGATATGGGGCGGGTGGAGGAGGCGTTCAACTACGCCGAGAAGGCCAAGTCGCGCAGTTTCATCGATCTGCTCGGCAACCAGAGATTCAGCCTCAAGAACGACGTGAGCCAGAGGCTCTACGATCAGCTGATGGCGAGCAAGCAATCGATCCGCCTGATCGAGGACGCGCTGGCCGAGGCGCGAAGCAAGGAAGATGAGGCCGGGGCCACCCGGCTCGCGGGCGAGCTCGAGGCGGCGCGCAACGGTTACCAGGACCTGCTCATCGCGGCCAAGGAGGAGAGCCCGCAGATCTCAAGCTTCGTCACCGTCGACGCCATTGAACTCGACGCCCTGCAGGGGCTTCTGGAAGAGGGGACGGCGCTGGTCGAGTACCTGGTGACCAGGCAGGAGCTCGTCGCCTGGGTGGTGACGAAAGGGGGCATCGAGGTGGTTCGCACTGCCGTCGCCGAGGCCGACCTGAACGCCAGGATCGCCGATTACAGGAAGCGTATTCAACAGCTCGCGCCAGTAGAGGAGGTGTCGGAGCGGTTGCATGGCTGGCTGATCGCGCCGCTGGCCGGGCGCATCGCGGAGGCGCGCGTGCTCGGCATTGTGCCGCACGGGCACCTGCATTACCTGTCCTTCGCCTCGCTCAAGGACAAGGAGGCCTACCTCATCGAACGGCACCCGCTGTTCTATTCACCCAGCGCCTCGGTGCTCAGGTACACCTTTGGGCGAAAGCGCGAGATCAGCGGCCCGGTGAGGGTGCTGGCGCTCGGCAACCCGGACCTCGGCGATTTCAATTACGACCTGCCGCTGGCCGAAATGGAGGCCAACGCCATCCGCTGGGACTTTCCGACCGTTGACGTGTTGACGCGCGAGAAGGCGACGGAAACCTGGCTCAAGGAGCACATCGGCGATTATCAGATCATCCACATCGCCTCGCACGGCGAATTCGATCCGGTCAACCCGCTGTTCTCCTCGCTCAAGTTGACGAAGGACGAAGCCGCCGATGGCAACTTCGAGGTCAACGAAGTGTTTTCGCTCAAGATCGACGCCGACATCGTCACCCTGAGCGCCTGCCAGACCGGACTTGGCGACATCAAGGGCGGCGACGAGCTGGTGGGCCTGAACCGCGCGTTCATCTACGCCGGCACGCACTCCATCCTTTCCTCCCTGTGGCGGGTGAGCGACATCTCGACGGCGGTGCTCATCAAGCATTTCTACCGCAACTTCGCGCATGGCGACAAGGCCGAAAGCCTGCGCAAGGCGCAGCTCCTCGTCAAGAAGTTCTACCCCCATCCCTCCTACTGGGCCGGGTTCAGCCTGAGCGGCGACCATCGCTGATTTCATTTATTTGTCGCAACGGCGCTTGCGCCTCTCAGGACGGAACCTCATCGGGGCCTGGAAAAACCCGGCTGGCTTCCAGAAGGACCCAACGTTCGGACGTGTCGCCGATCACCAGGTCGAGATGATCGCCGATGCGCACCCGTTCGAGGATATTGTCCGAGAGGCGCAGAGAAAGGTCGTCTTTTTCCCGGGGGCAATGCAGGTGGATGCGGTCGCTTGAGATTTTCGCGACGCGAAACAGCGTGGCTCGGGTGAGGACGATTTCCGGCGGGGAAGCCAGCACCCGCTGGGCCTCGGCGTCGAGAAGGTGGCTGAGTTCCAGGCAGCGGCTCTGCTCGCCCGCCAGTTCGCGCATCAGGCAGTCCACCGCCAACTCTCCCAGCCCGGCCGGGTCGCCCCTTTTGTCAAGCCACTGTAGGAAGGAATACACCTCGAACAGGATGGCGTTGATCTCGTTTTTATCGGTGACGGAATTGAACGGCAGGAAAGCGACGATGAAATGGCTGAGATGCAGGGGCCGCAGGTTTTTCGGCTCGGCGGTGAGGCGCGGGTTTTCTTCCGGTCCCTCCGTCGCGAGGCCCGTTTCGACGAGGCTTTGGTGAAACAGGGCGATGCTCTTTCCCAACTCGCCCGCCGGCAGGTCCGCCGGAGCGATGCGGTGGAGGCGCGCGTATTCGGCCATGTGGTCGTACAGCGTCACGGCCGGCCCCCGCTGCGGGAAGAGTGCTCGGCGAGGGTCTCTCCCAGCGCTTGCAAAAACGTGTCGAATTCGGCGGGTTGGATGTCGCCGATGTTGGCGATCCGGAAGGCGTGGCTCTTCAGGTTGCCCTGGCCGGCGTAAATGACGAACCCGGCCGCCTTGAGGCGATCGTGCAGTTTGGGGTAGGCGAGGCCGTCCGGCAGCTTCAGGGCGGTGAGCACATTGGATTGCCACTCTTCGGGGAGAAGGGCGGACAGGCCCATTTCGGCAAACCCATTTCTTAACCGGAGAGCCGCGGCGCGGGTGCGTTCGATCCGGCGGGCGACGGTTTCTTCCGCCAATTCGTCGAGGGCGGCATCGAAGGCGTAGTGCGCTTGCACGGCGGGGGTGAACAAGGTTTGCCCCGATTCCTGGGCGCGGTGGTGCGCCGCCAGGTTGAAGTACAGCGAACGCGCGGGGATGGCCTCCAGGCGGGGAAGGTCGTCCTTCCGCACCAGGGCGAAGGACACGCCGGGAAGTCCCTGCACGCATTTGTTGGCGGTGCCCACCGCCAGATCGACGGTGTCAAAATCGAAGGTATCACCGGCGAGGCTGCTGATGGCGTCGACGAGCACTTTCTTGCCGGCGCGGCGTGCAAGGGCGCTCGCTTCGGCAAGGGGGTTGAGCAGTCCGGTGGTGGTTTCGTGATGGACCAGGGCCATCGCCTCGATGCTGGGGTCGGCCGCCAGCGCCTGTTCGACGGCGGCCAGGTCCGGCGGGGTTCCCCACGGCGTTTCCATCACGGTTCGGGGGATGCCGTGGACCTCGGCGATTCTGGCGATGCGCTCGCCGTAAACCCCGTTCGAAATAACGAGGAGCTTGCGTTCCGGCGACACGAACGAACAGACGGCCATCTCCAGCGCCGCAGTGCCGGAGCCTGAAATCAGCACCGGCGTGAATTCATTGCCGACGCCGAACACCCCGGCGAGCTTGCGGCGGATGGCTTGCGCGAGCAGGGCGAATTCTTCCTCGCGGTGGCACAGGTCGCCCCGAAGCTGGGCGCGGGCCACCTTCTCGCTGACGTTCACCGGTCCGGGGTTGAGCAGAACCGTTCGTTTCATCCTTATTCCTTCGTGTTTCTTTTTTATGGGCGGCGTATTCGCCATTGGGCGCCAGTCTAACTCAGGGGATCAGGCAAGGCAAAAGGAAATCCCGCTATTAAGGAACTCGATTGAAAACCGGCGCGATCCTGTTTAAACTCAAATCATGCGATTTCTTGGTGCGACAATCTTTTTCCTCCTGACCTGGCTTCCATTCGGTCCGCCCGCCCCGGCGGCGGCGGAGGATTATTCCAGTTTCACCATTCCCCTGCTCAGGTATCCGGGCGGCAATTTCAACCCACGTCCCGAGGCCCTGCGCAGCCTGCTTGCCCAGGTGGCCGCGCGCACGTCCATCGAGGTCAATCGCGAGCCGGTGGTGCTGGAAGCCACCGATGCCCGGCTGTACTGCTATCCTTTCCTTTATATGGGCGGCAACGAGGGGTTTCGGCCCTTTTCCGCCGAGGCGCTGGCGGCGCTAAGAAATTACCTTTCGTTCGGCGGGTTCCTTTTTATTGACGACAATTCCGGCAAAGCGGGCTCGGCGTTCGACACATCGGTGAGAAAGCTGATCGCCGATCTGTTTCCGAAGAACCCGTTGCAGAAGATCCCCCGCGATCATTCGATCTACCGTTCGTTTTACCTGATCAACCAGCCCGCGGGCCGGGTGAGGGTGAACGCCTACCTGGAAGGACTTTCCATCAAGGGGCGCACGGTCATCGTCTACAGCGCCAACGACCAGGGCGGCGCCTGGTCGCGGGACAAGCTCGGCAACTGGAATCACGGCATCATCGCAGGCGGTTACCAGGTACGGCAGCATAGCATCCGCCTGGGGGTGAACATTGTCATGTACGCCCTCACGCTTGATTATAAAAAGGACATGGTGCATCTGCCCATCATCCTGGAACGGCTCCGGCGGTATCATTCACAGTGAACATTCTCATTAAATGGCTGGGGCTCAACCCCGATGAATACAACCAGTGGGAAATCCGCTGGGCAGCCGCCGGGCCGGGTCTCGAAGCGGCGGTTCTGGTGCTCCTGGTGCCGCTTGCTTTGTGGTTTTTCTGGACCAGCCTCGCACGGATTCGATCCCCCTGGAGGAAGGTTTTTCTGCTCCTGCTAAGGGTGCTGGCCTTTTCCGCCTTGCTGCTCGTTCTGTTCCGTCCGGAACTCGAACTGCGCAAGGGGCATTACCTGAAGAATTCCATCGCCGTCCTGCTCGACAACAGCAAGAGCCTGTCGATCAAAACTTTTCCCGACGAGCAGCCGAGGGCGAGCCTGGTTCGCCAGGCGATGGAGAAAAACCAGCCCTATTTCGAGCGGCTCGCCAAGACGTTCAATGTGGATTTTTATTTTGTTTCCGACCGTCCCGTCCAGGTGTCGTCGGGTGAGATCGCCACGCATTACCAACCGAGGGAACCGTTCACCGATTTTGGCCGGGTGTTCGCCGACCTGCGGAAGAAATACGAGGACCAGTCCTTGAAGGGTGTGATGCTGTTTTCCGACGGCGCCGACCTCAATCAGGCGCCGGATGAAATTTCAGAGGAGCTGAGGCGGGCCGTCGCCTCCATCGACAGCCCGATCCACGCCTTTCAGACCGGCAGCAACGATCTGTTCAAGGATCTCGCCATCGAGGCCGTCGACGCGCCGGACTTTGGCTTCGTTCAACAGCCGGTCAATCTTTCGGTGACGGTGAACGCCTCGTCCATCGGCAACAAGAATGTGTCGCTGGTGTTGAAGGAGGGGGATAACGTCCTGATTTCAAAAATGATCGAGATCCGCGAGGGCACCGCGCGTTATCCGGTGGACCTCCAGTTCACGCCGCGGGCGCTCGGCAAGCGGGTGTACAGCCTGTCGCTGCCGCTGTTTGCCGGCGAGTCGATCGCCAGCAACAACCGGCGGGAATTTCAGGTGAAAGTCATCCCCGACCGCATTCGCGTTCTGCACCTGAACGGTCGCCCCTCGTGGGACTCGCGGTTTCTCCGCGAAGTGCTGGTGAACAATCCCAAGGTGGACCTGTTGTCCTTTTTCATCCTGCGCACCCTTGGCGACGACGTTGCCGCACCCACCACCGAGCTTAGCCTCATCCCTTTTCCGTCGAACCTGCTGTTCACCGATTACCTGAACTCGTTCGACCTCGTCATCTTCCAGAACTTTAAATACTCACCGTTCATCGAGAAGAAGCACCTGGAAAATGTCAAGGCGTTCGTCGAGAACGGCGGCGCGTTCCTGATGATCGGTGGCAACCTGTCGTTCCAGGGCGGGGAATACGAGCGCACCGCCATCGAGGACCTTCTCCCGGTTTCGCTCCTGCGCGAGAAGCAGGCCTGGAGAAAGGACGAAATTGCATCGCGTCCGGTGAAGGGATTCCTCAACCACCCGATTCTGCGCCTTGAAAAGGACGACGCGGCGAACGAGAAGATCTGGCGCTCGCTGCCGCCGCTCAGTACCCTGAACACCGGGCTCAGGCCGGAAACCGGTGCGCAGGTGCTCGTCGAGGATGGCAAGGGGGGGCCGGTGCTGGCGGTGGCGAAGAAGGGCCGGGGGCGGGCGGCGCTCATCGCCAGCGATTCGTCGTGGAACTGGAATTTTCGCCGCGTCGGCGAAGGCGGCAGCGGCCGCTATTACCAGCGGTTCTGGAACAACATGGTGGCCTGGCTCTCGGGCGACCCGGCCACCCAGGTCCTGCAACTGGAAACCGACCGGGAGCAATACCACGAAGGCGACGAGGTGCTCATCAAGGGGCGGGTGCTCAAGGAGGATTACCAGCCCGCCGCGGGGGAGGCGGTGACCCTCACCCTCCGTTCGCCGGCGGGGGGCGTGGATACGCACGCGCTCAAGGCCGGCCCGCTGGGGGAAGTCGCCTTTGCTTTCACTCCGGAAGAGGAGGGGTTTTACCACGCACGCGCCGAAGTGAAGCGCGGCAAGGAGACCCTGAGCGCGGAGGCCGGCTTCGGCGTGTTCGGCGACACGGCGGAATTTCAGAAGCCGCTGGTGAATCCCGCCCTGCTGGAAAAAATCGCCGCGATCAGCGGCGGCACGGCCTCGGTCTTGAGTGCCCAGACGGACCTGTCCGGCATCCATTTCGAGAACCCGGAAGTGCTGGTCAAGACCCGCAGCAAGGCGTTTTCCCTTTGGGACAATTGGGCGGCCTACGGGTTGATCGCCGGTCTTCTTTTTCTCGAATGGTGGCTGCGCAGAAAATCTGGCCTCAGTTGACGCCCGGCGGGATTGCCATTGTGCCTCCGGTTCTTTTCATGTAAAATTTTCCGAGTTTCGACAGCCTTTCCCCGGGGCACGTCCGCCCTCATAATTTCATAACACGAATTCCCTACAATGCCTTCCATGCAGAAACCGGACAAGAGTGGCCTGAATATTCGAGCGTGGGTGCGGGACCGCATCATTTTTCTTGCCGTGGTGATTTTTGTGGCGGGCGCGGGGGCCTACATCGGCGCGGAAGGGTTGTTCGACCACGAGAGCATCTGGCTGCATCCGGTCAAGGAATTCGCGCTGCTGATTTCGCTGATCGGCGTGGTGTCGCTGGGCTACGAGTTGTTCCTGCGGGAAATGACCTTCCGCGAATACAAGGACGCGCTGCAGGAGATCGTCAATCCCGATGCGGTGCGCCTCGGCATCAAGGGGTTTTACAAGAACCGCTCGGAGCTCGGCCAGGCCTCGACGTTCGAACAGTTGTTCAAGAAGGTCAATCGCGAGATTTTTATCGGCGGCTCTTCGCTGCTTTCTATTTCCACCGCCAGCCGCGAACTGCTCAAGGAAAAGGTGAGGGCGGGTGTTACGGTGCGGCTTCTCTTGATGAATCCGGATTCGCCGGTGGTGGAGCTCATCACCAAGCAGGGCGGCGGCAAGGCCACGTTTCTCAATGAGATCAAAACCTCCCTGTTGCTGCTGCAGAAAATTTACCACGAGATCGAAGGCGAAGGCGGGCTGCTCGCGGCGGGAAAGCTGATCGTCCATACCTACGACATCATTCCGTCGCATTCCTTCATCTCCCTCGATCCCGGCGACCGGGGAGGGATGATCATCGCCGACATCGGCCCCTACCTGGGCCGCAGCACGCCGCGTCCCAGCATGGTGGTGATTAACAAGAAGGAAGGAATGTACGAGTATTGGCAGGAAATGAACGCCCTGATGTGGGAGGCCAGCCAGCCAGTGGATTTCAAGGAAGCCTCTCCCAGGGCCCGGCCCACCGAAACCCTGGTGTTCAACAGCGGCAAGGACACTGAGTATTACGACACCAATACGGAGAGCTGGCGCAACGCTTCCATCTGCCAGATGGACAAGGGCTGGAAGGGCATCAAGGGCAGCCAGTGGGTCTGGGTGCGCGCCACGCTGACCCTCCATGAGGCGAAAACCGGCAGCCAGAACAAATTCCGACTGCGTTTCCAGCTTCCCGCCGGCAAGCGGCAGCCGGTGGTCCGGGCGGACCTTTTGCTACGGTCCGACGACACCTGCCATATCACGGTCAACGATGTGGGCCTCAAGCAGGAATACGGCGGCGCCGACTACCCCGACCCCTTTGTCGTCGATATCGGCAAGTTCGTCAAGGAAGGGGATAATACCGTTTTCTTCGAGCTGCTCTCGTTCGCCAAGCCCGACGCGGAATCTCCCGGAGACAACCGCACCGGCCTCATTTACCGCCTGCACATCGAATACCCCCTCTAATCGGAGTGCCCGGGCGGCGTGGGCAAAACCTACCCCTCACCCTTGTTTTTATCCCTGTCCCCGGCGTTCCAAGGCCTGTGGAGCCCGTGCGCGCCTAAACGCGGCGAACCCTTCAGCCGGCTGCTTGCCGCTTGCCTCTCTGAATCGCCAACGCCTTTTATTATTTGAGGTTGCAGAATTTTCGCGGTGAGGATCGGCGGCCGCGGGCGGCGGCAATTCTGTTATTGACAGGGTAGGGAAGGCTGATATAATCGCCAATCCTATGACTTTCTGCCCGAGGCGAAAGCCAGGATGCTAATATGAGGAAGAGTTCCGGCGTTGCCGGAGCGGCTATTGCAATGTGCGCCAATAACGTACATTGATAATAATAATCAATAGGTTTATCTCCCGGCGGAGGACCCCTTCCTCGCCAGGATCACGACCATGAGTGAATATTTTTTCATCTCTCTTTTTGCCGTGGTTGCCTTGGTGGTCATTGGCGCCCTTCTGGTGCTGTCCACGATTCTGGGGCCCAGGAACCCCAGCCCTCAAAAATTGATCCCCTACGAATGTGGTATTATCCCCCAGGAAGAAGCCAAGGGGCGTTTTCCCGTGCGCTTTGCCACCATCGCCATGTTTTTCATTATATTTGATGTCGAGGTGGTGTTCATGTACCCCTGGGCGGTCGCCCTCGATCAGCTTCGGTTGTTCGGCCTGATCGAAATGGTGGTGTTCATTGCCATTTTGGGAGTGGCGTACGTCTACATCTGGGGACGAGGAGGTTTGGAATGGGATTGATCGATTTTGCCGTCGATAAGTTTGAGGAAGAAGTCAACAATTTGAAATTGAATGTCAAGGATGCCGTCGAGGCGATGGAATACGAGTATTCCGGCGCTGTCTACGACAGCATCCTGACCACGAAGCTCGGCAAGGTGGTGGGGTGGGCACAGAAAAATGCCCTGTGGCCGGCCACCTTCGGGCTCGCCTGCTGCGCCATCGAGATGATGGCCATGGCCAATTCCCGGTGGGACGCCGCCCGCTTCGGCGCCGAGGTTTTCCGCGCCTCGCCCCGGCAAGCCGATCTGATGATAGTCTCCGGCCGCGTTTCGCAGAAGATGGCCCCGGTGCTCAAGCAGATTTACGACCAGATGCCGGAGCCGAAGTGGGTCATCTCCATGGGCGCCTGCGCTTCCTGCGGCGGCGTCTTCAACAACTACTCCATCGTGCAAGGGGTGGACCGCGTGGTGCCGGTGGATGTGTATGTGCCCGGCTGCCCGCCCGGCCCCGAGGCCCTGTTGTACGGCGTGATCAAACTGCAAGAAAAAATCATGATGGAAGCGGGAACCGATAAAGCCAAGAAGAGGGCGGCATGACCAGCGAGGAAATCGTTGAAACGGTGACCCAGACCCTGGGAGACAAGGTCGAGCGGGGCGAAGTGGCCCTGGGCGACGCGGTGCTTTTTATCGCGCCGGAACACCTGCCCGAGGTGGCCGCTCACCTCAAGAACGACCCCGCGCTCGCGTTCGACTACCTTTCCCATATCAGTGGCGTGGATTACCTCGACGAGGACCGGGAGCCGCGCTTCGAGGCGGTCTACGAATTCCATTCCATGGATCATAACCATTCCGTGCGCCTGCGGGTGGGCCTTGCGGAGGAAAACCCCACCGTTCCCTCCCTCACGGGCCTGTGGGGCGCTGCGGTTTACCCCGAACGCGAGCTGTACGACATGTTCGGCTTCACCATCACCGGCCTCGACAACGATAAGAGGCTCATCATGCCCGAGGGCTGGGAAGGGTTCCCTCTCAGGAAGGATTACCCCCTCACGACCGAAGACATTGCTTTCTCGCACAACCGGGATTACAAGAGTGAGCTTGTCAAATCCAAGCCGCCGACCAGGTAAACCGTCATGACCGTCACCGAACAGGGCTTGCTCGAACGCGATAAGGACACCATGACCCTCAATATGGGTCCGTCGCATCCCAGCACCCATGGCGTGTTCCGCATTATCCTGGAAATGGATGGCGAGTTGGTGAAAACCGCCGAGCCGGAGATCGGCTACCTGCACACCGGCATCGAGAAGACCTCTGAAAACAAGCGCTACCAGCACGTCATCCCGATGACCGACCGGCTCGACTATCTGAGCCCGCCGTCCAATAACCTGGCGTTCTGCCTGACCACCGAGAAACTCCTGCAGATCCGCGTTCCGGAGCGGGCCGAATACCTGCGCGTTATCATGTGCGAGCTGGCCCGGCTGGGCAGCCACCTGGTGTGGTTGGCGACGCACGCCCTCGATATCGGCGCCATGACGGTGTTTCTCTATTGCTGGCGCGAGCGGGAGATGATCCTCGACCTCAACGAGGAAGTTGCCGGCGTGCGCATGATGACGAGTTACATCCGCATCGGCGGAACGATGCGCGATGCGTCGGCCGCCTGGCTGCGCAAGGTGCGCCAATTCGTCGATTACCTGCCGTCCAAAATCGACGAATATGAGCGGCTGCTGACGAAAAACCCCATTTGGCTAGATCGCACTCAGGGCGTCGGCGCGATGACGCGCGAGGAAGCCATCAACTGGAGCCTGAGCGGGCCGGCGCTGCGCGCCTCGGGCGTCGATTTTGATTTCCGCAAACAGCGACCCTACAGCGGCTACGAGGAATTCCGCTTCGAGGTGCCCACCGGCAAGAACGGCGACGTCTACGACCGCTATCTCGTCCGGGTGGAGGAGATGCGGCAAAGCCGGGAGATCATTTCTCAGGCGCTGGACGCCATCCCCGCCGGCCCCTATAAGATTGAAGATAATAAGGTTTCCCTGCCGCCCAGGAGCACGCTGCACAGCAGTATGGAAGCCCTTATTCACCATTTCAAGCTGGTTTCCGAAGGCATTCACGTGCCTCGGGGCGAGACCTATGTCCCCATTGAAGGGCCGCGCGGCGAAGTCGGTTTCTACATCGTTTCCGACGGCGGCAACGCGCCGCTTCGCGTGAAGCTTCGGGCGCCGTCGTTCATGGCGATCCCCGGCATGTGCAAAATGATGGAAGGCTGTTACATCGCCGATGTGGTCGCGGTGATTGGCAGTATCGACATTGTCATGGGAGAGGTGGATCGCTGATGTTCGCATTCAACGAGGCTTCGGAAAAGGAGATCGAAAAGATCCTGGGGAAATATCCCGACCGCCAGAGCGCACTGCTGCCGCTTCTCACGGTGACGCAGCGGCAGGAACGCCACATCAGCCCGGAGGCGATGGTGGAGATCGGCCGCCGGCTGGACGTGTCGCCGGCTTACGTGCAATCGGTTGCCTCGTTTTATACGATGTATCACGCCGAGAAGGTGGGCCGCTACCTGATTCTGTTCTGCATCAATATCAGTTGTCAGTTGAACGGCTGCGACGACCTTCTCGCTTACACGGCGAAGAAGCTCGGCATCGAGGTCGGCCAAACCACGCCGGACGAGAAGTTCACCCTGCTTCGGGAAGAATGCCTCGCCGCGTGTACCGGCGCGCCGATGATGCGCATCAACGACACGTTCTACGAATTTTTGACGCCGGCAAAGATCGATGAAATCATCGATTCCCTGGAGTAGGAGAAAAGACCATGACCCAGATCCTTTTCAAGAATATCAACCTCGAAGGTCTCGCCACGCTGCCGGTGTACGAAAAGCACGGTGGCTACCGCGGCCTGAAGGATGCCTTCAAGAAGGAGCCCGAGGAACTGGTGGAGATGGTCAAGGCTTCGGGCCTGCGCGGCCGCGGGGGCGCGGGGTTTCCCACCGGCCTGAAATGGAGCTTCCTCGCCAAGGACGTTTTTCCGCGTTACCTTTGCTGCAACGCCGATGAAAGCGAACCGGGCACGTGCAAGGACCGCGAGCTGTTGCTTAAGAACCCGCATCTGCTCATCGAGGGAATGATCCTGTGTTCCTACGCCTGCCGCATTCAAACGGGCTACATTTATTTCCGGGGCGAGTTTTACGACCTCGCTCAGATTATGGAAAAGGCCCTGGGCGAAGCGTACGAGAAGGGTTACCTGGGCAAGAACATTCTGGGGGCCGGGTTCGACCTGGACATTTACACGCACTTGGGCGCTGGCGCTTATATATGTGGCGAGGAATCGGCGCTGCTCAACTCTCTCGAGGGACGGCGCGGCGAGCCGCGCATGAAACCGCCGTTTCCGGCGGTGGAGGGCCTGTACGCCAAGCCGACGGTCATCAACAACGTCGAGACGCTGTGCGCCGTGCCCTACATCATCACCGAAGGGCCGGAAAAATACGCCGCCCTCGGAACCGAGAAGAGCAAGGGCACCAAGCTTGTGAGCGTGTCCGGCCATGTCAAGAATCCAGGAAACTATGAAGTGGTGCTCGGCACGCCGACGCGGGAAATCATTTACGGCCTGGCCGGCGGCATCCGCGACGACAACGAACTGAAGGCGTTCATCCCCGGCGGTTCGTCGGTGCCGATGGTGCCCGCGAGCCTGGTGGACACGCCCTACGATTACGAAGGGTTACAGGCCGCGGGCAGCATGCTGGGTTCCGGGGCGCTCATCGTCCTCGATCATACGGTGAACGTGGTGGAGGCCACGCACCGGCTGGTCAGTTTCTACATGCACGAGTCGTGCGGCAAGTGCACCCCGTGCCGGGAAGGGACGCGCTGGTTGTGGCAGATCCTCTCGCGGATCATGAAGGGGCAGGGCGAGGGGGACCCGATCGACAAGCTCAACGACATCTGCGACAACATGAGTTTCAAGTGCTTTTGTCCGCTGGGCGACGCCGCCATCGCTCCGGTGGTGAGCGGCATCAAGCACTTCAGGGCGGATTATGAAGAATTTTTGCAAAAAGCGGCTGCCGGAGCCGCGGGATAATTCATGGCCAACGAAACCGTCACCCTGACCATCGACGACAAGATCGTCACCGTGCCACGCGGCACCAAGGTGGTGGACGCGGCGAAGACCGTGGGCATCGAGATCCCCGTGTTCTGCTATCACGAAAAGCTCGGCCCGTTCGGCTGCTGCCGCATGTGCCTGGTGGAAGTGGAGAAAATGCCCAAGATGGTGACCGCCTGTACGCTGGACGTCGGCCCCGACATGGTGGTGAAGACCAACACGGAGAAGGTGGAGAAGGCGCAGAAAGGCGTGCTGGAGTTCACCTTGCTGAACCACCCGCTCGATTGCCCGGTGTGCGACAAGGGCGGCGAATGCCCGTTGCAGGACAACACTTTCAAGTTCGGCCCGCCGGACACGCGGATGGAGTTTGACCGCGCGCACAACCTCAAGGCCGCGCCGCTCAGCCCCGTCATCACCCTCGACCGGGAGCGCTGCATCGCCTGCCAGCGCTGCACGCGCTACAGCGACATCATCGAGGACGAGCGCGCCCTCGTCATGCTCAACCGTGGATTCCATAACGAGATCGGCACCTTCAACAACGAACCGTACGCCACTCGATTTTCCGGCAACGTGATCGACATTTGCCCGGTCGGCGCTTTGACGAACACGCAGTTCCGGTTCAAGGCCCGGACCTGGGATCTGACGAATTCCGATACGCTGTGTTCGCATTGTGGCGTCAACTGCAATATGACGATGGGGACGCGCACCAACAAGTTCATGCGTATCCAGAGCCGCCCCAACGATGGCGTCGACGACGGCTGGATCTGTGACAAGGCGCGCTGGGGCTACGATTTCCTCGAGAGCAAAAACCGCATCGGCATGAACAAATCGAAGCTCGGCGGCGATTGGAAGGAATACACCCCCAGGGAAGCCGCGGCGCACGTGGCCGAGGCGTTCAAAAAAATCGCCGATGAACACGGGCCGGCAAGCATCGGCTTCATCGGTTCCCCCTATGGAACCAACGAGGAGCTTTACCTGTACCAAAAACTCTTCCGCCTCGGGCTTGGCACGAACAACATCGATCATAAAACCTATCCCGGTACGGCCAGTTTGCCCATCGCCCATCACGACCTCGTGGATATCGAAACCTCCGACCTGGTGGTGCTTCTAGCGTCCGACCCGGCGGAGGAATTGCCGATCCTCGAATTGCGCCTGAAAAAAGTGGCCAAGCGCGGTGGCGTCAAACTGGTGGTGCTGAACGACCAGACCACTTCGATGGACCGCTACGCCGAGCTGTCCGCCCGCTATAATGTGGGGGCCGCGGCGGCGGTGTGCGAGGCGCTGGCAGCGGAGCTGGCCGATAGCGGCGCGTCCGGCGACATCCAGAGCCGCACCGGCATCGACGGCGAAACCATCAAGGCGCTCGGCGGCCTCATTCGCGGCAGCCGCAAGGCGACCCTCGTCTACAATCCGGTTCCCTTGAGCGCGGCGGCGCACGGTCCGCTTCATCGATGGATGAGCGCCATGGGACGAATTCCAGAACTTTCCTGCGGAGCCCTTCCCGCTGCGCCCTACACC
>CP070799.1:2034556-2047040 GCA_020343535.1 Nitrospinaceae bacterium
AGAAATACGACCCATCGCGCGGCGCGCGCTTCAAGACCTATGCCGAATTTCGTGTGCGCGGCGCCATCCTCGACGAGTTGCGCTCGCTCGACTGGGTTCCCCGTTCGGTGCGGCAGAAGGCCTCGGCGCTCGATGCCGTGACCCAGAAGCTGATGGGGGAGCTCGGCCGCCCGCCAGAGGACGAAGAGATTGCCGCCGAAATGGGCATGGACCTGGAGGTCTTCCACGCCGCCCTCTATCAAACCCGCAACATGCCGGTGCTCAGCCTGGAGGACATGGGCCTCACCAAGGAATCGGGCGAGCCGCAGAACCTGCTCGAATGCCTGGCGGGAAAACGCGACGCCGACCCGCACGTGCAGATGCGGCTCAGTGAGCTTAAGGACGCCATCGCCCATTCCATCGATCAGTTGCCGGAGAAGGAACGGTTGATGATTTCCCTTTATTATTATGAAGAGCTCACCATGAAGGAGATCGGCGAGGTTCTGGGCACCACCGAATCCCGCGTGTCGCAAATACATTCCAAGGCCGTGTACCGCTTGCGGACCCGCCTGAAAGCCCTCATCGCCGAAGAATTGTAGCCGGTCAGTAGATGCCGGGTTCGCCCGGTGGCCGCGTCTTCCAGCGTCTGTGTCCCCACATCCAGAAATCCGGCCGTTGCCGGATCACCGATTCGATGAAGCGGCAGCACGCCTGCGTGCCATTCAGGATGTCGGCCTCCCGGTTTCCCGATTTTTCAAGCACCAGTTCAGGTCCGTATTGAATGCGGTAGGTTCCCTTGCCGGTGGGGTGGCAGAACAGCGGCAGGATGGCGGCTTCGATCCGGTGGCTGAGGAGGGCGAGCGAGCGTGGGGTGGCCGCGGCGCGGCCGAAAAAATCCACGAACACGCCGCCGAGGGCGGTGTTCTGATCCATCATCACCGCGACGCAGTCGTTCCTTTTGAGAGCGCGCACGATTTTGAGCGGCGAATCCTCGCGATGAAAGATGGCGTTTCCCGTCACCGTCCGGAACGCCATGGCGCGCCTTTCGATCCAGGGATTGTCGAGCTTTCTCGCGATGGAATGAAGCGGCGCAAGCCCGAGCAGCCCGTGGTTGAGGCCCATGATCTCCCAGTTGCCATAATGCGCGGTTAAGAAAAACACACCCTTGCCCCGCTCCAGGCAGCGCTTGAGGTCACTCAGGCCATCGGGTGGGCCTTCGATCAGCCTCGGCACGCGCTGGCCGGGGTCGTGGCTCGCCCACAGGCATTCCAGCGCCGAGGTTGCAAGCTGGCGGAACGATGCCCGCACGATGGCGTGTTTCTCCCGGGCCGTCTTGCTGTCGCCGAAGGCGAGGTCGAGGTTGGTCAGCGCCATTTGCCTTCGCTTTACCGCCACGCGGTACGCCGCGTCGCCGAGAAGGCGGCCGATCCGTTGAACCTGCCCGGCCGAAAGCGGGGCGAGGCCGAGGGTCATCGCGCGAACCAGGGTGTATTCCAGAAATTGACCGACGCGGGTAAGAGCGGCTGTTTTTTTAGGCATGCGGTTTCATTCGTGGAAAGAGCGGGGCACTCCCCTGGCGAATCGGGAACGGGGCGTCATTGCTCGGCGATGGCCTGCGCCACGGCATAATTTTTTTCGTGCGAGATGGAAATATGGATGGCCGAAAGCCCGAACCGGTCGAAGCGCTCCCGGGCCTTGCCCGAAAGACGGCAGGCGGGCCTGCCTTCGCTGCCGCTCACCACTTCAATCTCCTTCAGGGCGACGCCTTGGCCGAGGCCAAGGCCGAGGGCCTTGAGCACCGCCTCCTTGACCGCGAAACGCGCGGCGAAGTGCCTGCCCGGGGCCGGGCGCGAGCGGCAATAGGCGATCTCGGCGTCGGAGAAACATTTTTTCTCGAAATGGCCGCCGAATTTTTTCAGGGTGCGTTTCATGCGGGCGATTTCGACCAGGTCCACCCCCAAGCCAAATATCACGACGTGCTCCTCATCTGTGGCGCCGCTTCGACGGGCGCCAGGCGCTCGCCCAGGGCTTCCTCAATGCGTTCGCGGGCGACAGCGCCCTCACGCAGGATTCGAGGGGGCGACACCGTGACATCAAGGATGGTGGATTCGCGGCCGCCAGGCAGCGGACCGGTATCGAGGACGAGGTCCACCCCGGCGCTGCAAAGCGCGGCGGTGGCCGGGCTCGGATGGCCGCTCGGGTTGGCGCTGGTCGCCGTCAGCGGCCGGCCCAGCGCCCTTAGCAAGGCCAGCGTGAATTCGCTGCCGGGTTGCCTGAGGCCGATGGTTCCGGTGCCCGCCGTCAAGCGGTCCGGCAGATTCTTTTTTGCATTCAGCACCAGGGTCAGGGGGCCGGGCCAGAGTGCGTCGATAAGCTTTCGCGCCGTTGCCGGCAGGCTCTCGGCCAGATCAAGAGCTTCTTCCGGCGAGGCCACAAGCACCAGCAGCGGCTTGTTCGCCGCCCGGCCCTTGGCCGAAAACACACGGGCAAGCGCCGCTTCGTTTTTCGGATCGGCACCCAGGCCGTAAAACGTATCGGTGGGAAACGCGATCACTCCGCCGCGGTCGAGAACGAGCCGGGCCGCAGCCGCCGCGATCGCTAGGTCGTTTTCATCGTGGGGGTCGACCTTAAGGATTTCCGTCATGGATGGAATTGATTTTCTTGCTTTTTATTTCCACTTCCTTGGCCTGGTATTTCTTGTACTGGACCAGCCGGGAGTGCAGCTTCTTGTCTTCCAGCGCCAGAATCTGGACGGCCAGCAGGCCGGCGTTCTGCGCGCCGGATTTGCCGATGCCCATGCTGGCGACCGGCACGCCGCCAGGCATCTGCGCGGTGGAGAGCAGGGCGTCTAGGCCGTTGAGCGGCGAGGAGTTGATCGGCACGCCGATGATGGGGAGGTGGCTTTCGGCGGCGAGCATGCCCGCCAGGTGAGCGGCGCCGCCCGCCCCCGCGATCAGCACCTTGACGCCTTGTTTCTCCGCTTTTTTGACGTAGCTGCGGGTGCGGCCGGGAGAGCGGTGCGCCGAGGCGACCAGCACTTCATGCGGCACGCCGAATTGTTTCAGAATATTGGCGGCTTCCTCCATGATGGAGAAATCCGAGTCGCTTCCCATGATGATTCCTACCTGAGGGGTCTCCAAGATCTTTGATCTCCTGGTTGAGGGGCGGTTGACGGGGGATCGATCCTCGACTGGTTATATCAATTTTCCCCGGCGGGATCAAGGCGGCAGCTGTGGGGCGGCTTCAGGCATCGCCGTTTCGCTGACCGTGTTTGATTTCAGGAATCAGCATTATCGTGGCGACCACCATCAGGGCGCTTGAAACGAGGCCCGTCTGCATGGGGCCGATGAGGCCCGCCACCCAGTAACCGGCCATCGGGCCGAGCGTGCCGCGCACCCCCGTCAGGCAGACGTGCACCGACATGTACGCCGCGGTTTTTCCCGGCGGCGCGTATTTCGTCACCCACAGGCTCCAGGCGATGCTGCCGCCGGCGAAGGTGATGCCGATGAGGGCGGAACCCAGGCCGATGATGACAGGGCTTGAGCTGATGAAGAACAGGCCCACCCCGGCGGCGAAAAACAGGTTGAGCACCATGCGCAGCACCACGAAGTTCATGCGGTCGAACAGTTGCGCCCAGAACGGGATGAAAAGCATGCGCATCGTCTCGGGAATGACGGTGATGAGTAGCGCCACCAGCAACGGCGATCCGGCGATGCCGTATTCCGGCGAGGCGATGTAGTCCACCCGAAGCGGTAGCGTCCACAGGTTGGCGAACCCCATGATGAACCAGGTGAAGAGAACGTAACCGAACGAGCGGTCATGGACGATGTATTTCAGGTTGCCCAGGGGGTGCGCGTGCTGGTTGTCCTCGATAGCCCGGGAGGGCATCGCGAAGATGGCCCAGGCCTTGCCCAGCCCGCAAAGGCCGAGGGCGGTCAAGATCCAGGGCCAGTAACCGAGGTCGATTTCGAGCAGCGAGGAACCGGCATAACCCGCCAGCGCCGCCATTCCTACGGTGAGTACGAGGGAGCGGGAAAAATACTTGCCGCGCTCGGTGGCAGGGTAGTTGTCGCCGTAGATGGAGGTCAAGAACGGCAAGAGGGCGCTGCGGCACACATACCCCGTCACCACCAGCAGGGCGAAGAGTTCCACCGAGTGCGCCCACGCGGCGGCCAGCAGGCACACTCCGGTGATGAGCGAAGGCACGGCGCCCGCCACCGATTTCCGAAGACCGCTGCCGGACACATAATGCACGAGCAGCAGGGAAGCGAACATGCCCATGAAAGGCGCCGCCGCGATGATCGATTTGGTCCACTCGCTGGCATCGTAGATGCGAATGGCGATGAACAGGGCGAAGGTTTGCGCGCCGGCGGAAAGCACGCCCTCGAACCCTCCGCGCCAGAGATCGGCGCGATAGGTTTTTTGTTTGATCTCGACGGCGTCCAAAATAGCAGGGTTAGGAAGGGTGAGCGCTTTCTCCGGGGAAAAGCAACGTCTTGTAACGGCGGGGCGGCCGGAAGGCCCAGGGTTTGGGTGCCCCGTGTTTATTCAGCCTATCTCAATTGGCCGGGGCCGTCTATGGCAAATTCCCGCCGCGGGCGGTAAAATAGCCGCAGGCGGTTCATCCGCACGGCTTCCACAAAGAGGGGTCCAACGTGCTCAACCCGGACGCCGGCCTTCCCGGCGCGGAAATCATCTCCATCGGCAACGAGGTGCTGAGCGGCCTCATCCAGGACGGCAACTCTCGCTTTCTCGGCGAGCGGCTCCTCAGCCTGGGCGTGGCGGTGCAACGGGCAACCGTCGTTGGCGACGACGCGGAATCGATTACCCAAGCGCTGGACGAAGCGCTCAAGCGGGTGGATTGGGTGGTGATCACTGGCGGCCTCGGCACCACGCACGACGACATCACCAAGCCGGTGCTTGCCGGTTACTTCCATTCTGGCTACCGCCACGACGCGGCGGTGGCCGCCGGCCTCGAACAGTTTTACAAGGATCGGGGCCGTGCCGTGCCCGAGGCCGTGCTCGGCCAGTGCGAGGTTCCCGAAACAGCGGCGGTGCTCATCAACGAAAAAGGCACCGCCCCCGGCCTACTGTTCGAAAAAGACGGCAAGCGGGTCGCGGCGCTCCCCGGGGTGCCTCTGGAAATGCGGCATCTGTTCGAGAAATACCTGGTTCCCATGTTGGCGCCGCTTGCCGGGCTCCGGGTATCGCACCGCATTCTCCACACCACCGGGGTGACCGAAGCGGGGTTATGGGAGAAGGTGGGGCCGCCCGGCACCCTCAAAGACGTGGTCACCGTCGCCTCGCTGCCCTCGCACCTGGGGGTGCGGATTCGATTGTCGGCGGCGGGGGCGAGCGACACCGAGGTGAACGAGAAGCTCAATGCGGCCGAGGCCTGGTTCCGGCAGCGCGCGGGCGGCTGGATTTATGCCACCGACACGGATACCCTGGAAAACACTGTCGGCCGCCTTTTGATCGAAAAAAAACTGACGCTGGCCGTGGCCGAATCGTGCACCGGCGGGTTGATCGGCCACCGCATCACCGGTGTTCCAGGAAGCTCGGAGTATTTTTTGGAAGGCGCGGTCACCTATTCGAACGCCGCCAAAGCCGCCCGGCTCGGGGTGCCTGTCGAAATGCTGAAGCGCTTTGGCGCGGTGAGCGAAGAGACGGCGCGCACCATGGCCGAGGGTATTCGCAGGTCGGCGGCAGCGAACATCGGGCTTGCGGTCACCGGCATCGCCGGGCCCGGCGGCGGCAGCGGCGAAAAGCCCGTGGGGCTCACTTTCATCGCCCTCGCCGATGCGGCGGGTACCGTGTGCGAACGGTTTATCTTTCATCAGGACCGGCGGCGGAACAAAGAGCGCGCCGCCCAGGCGGCGCTCGACCTACTGCGCCTCCGGCTGACGGACGGTGGCCGCTGAAAAGCCAGGTCAGGTGGCGATCTTCCTGAACGGATGGATGAGAAGCGCACCGACGACGAACCCGCCGATGTGGGCGAACCAGGCTACCCCGCCGCCGTCGGAAGGCATCGCGAAGCTGCTTGCCACCTGCAACAGAACCCATAGCCCGAGCAGGAACCACGCGGGGATGCGCGCCACCGTTATGAAAAATCCGAGGAAGATGAGCGTCTTCACCCGCGCTCCCGGGTATAGCACCATATAAGCGCCGAGCACCCCCGCGATCGCCCCGCTCGCCCCCACCATCGGCACCGGGGAATGAATGTCGGTCAAAATGTGGCCGATAGCGGCGAGCACGCCGCTAAACAGGTAGAACAGAAGAAAACCAAGTTTGCCCAGGGCATCTTCGATGTTGTTGCCGAAGATCCACAGGTAGAGCATATTGCCCGCCAGATGCATGAACCCGGCGTGCAGGAACATGGCGGTGAAAATGTGCGTATATTGGGCCACCGGCCGCTCCATGAGCTGGGCGGGGATCAAACCGTAAGCGCTGAAAAACGCATCCGGGTTGTGCATCTGGCCGAGGCTCAGCACGAACGTCGCCACGTTGGCGGCGATGATCAGCAGTGTCACGATGGGAAAACTTCGTGTCGGGTTGTCGTCGCTTAAGGGAATCATGAATGTCCCGGTTCGGCGGAATGGATATGATACTATTGAAATAAAAAATGTTCCCCCGCGTGTTTTAAGAGCTGCCGTCATGCCGGCGGCGGAGGCTTGGTGCGAGCTCAAAAATTATTAATGCTTTCGAAGGCTTAGATGCAATGAGCGAAGGAAACGATTTACCTCTCAGGCGGCGTGGCGGCGAATCCTTGCCCGCCGTGCAGCCGACCCTGGAGGAATCGATCGAGTGGGTTATCGCCTGCTATCGAAAGCACCAGTTGAAAAAGGTGAGCGCTGAGCTCGATGAGGTTCTCGGGCCGGGGCCGCGCAGCAAATCCTGCCTGCAGCGTGACCTGCTTGACAGGAACCCGGTGGATCACCGGCAGAGCCTGCTTGAGCAGGTGTTCCCCACCCCTCGGGTGATCCATGAAGATCTGCTGGAAGCTCAGCTCCTCAAAGTGCGTTTCGTAGCCGGGGCCGGCATGGGCAAAACCACCCACCTCAAGCGTTACCAGGAAGTTCTGCTGCATGGGCCGGCGCACCCGGTCTACCCGCTGCCGGTCTATTTTAATCTGGCGGGCCTGCAGGAGGGAAGCGGATTCGGGCATTTTTTCGACACCGTGTTTCAGGAAATGCTCGACCCGGTGCTCGAGGAGCGCGAGGCGCTCGAGGGCCTGGAACTCGATGAAGGGGTGCTCAGGCGCACCATCGAGTCGCTGTTTCACTCCAGCCGGATCCTGTTTTTGCTCGACGGCCTCGATGAGATGGAGCTCAAGGATCGCTTTCAAGTGTACTGCGAGGTCTTCATCAACGACAACACCTTCCTGTCCAACTTCGTTTTTCTCGCGGGGCGCCATTTTGATTTTGGTCCCCTGGCCACCGATTCGGTGATCAAGCGAGGTGAGGACGGGGGGTTTCAGGTGTCATTCGCCCCTCTTGAGGAAAAGCAGGTGAAGGCTTACCTGGGCGGCGCCGCCCTTCACCGGCCGTTGATGACGGTGGGCCGCGGTTATCCAGAACTGTTCAGCACGCCGATTCTCCTTGATCTGATCCGCCGGGTGCACCGGGCCGGCGGCCTCGAGGCCGTTGCCGGCAAGGGGGATCTCTACCGCGCCTATTTCGAAAGCCGGTTCGCGGCGGAGGAGGGCGGCGCGGTGCTGGAGCGGCTCATGGAGGTGGCGCTTGAGCAGTTGATATCGGGACGGTCCGCCCGATTCGACACGCTGGAAACGGGTTTTGAAAACGCCGAGGAGCCTTTTCTTAAAGGCGCGCGCGAGATTCTGCAGATGACGCCCCGGCGCTGGCAGTACCGGCACCCCTCGTTTCAGGAGTATCTGGCGGCGTGCCGTCTTGCCGAGAGGCCGGATTGGCGGGACCTCGTCCATGCCCATTGCCGCGACCCCAAGTGGTCCGAATCGCTGATCTTCCTCGCCGGCATGGTGCCGGTTGAGGAACTGTACGAAATTCTCCTGGAGGAAGGCGCACTGTTTTTGTGCGGCCGGGCGCTTCCAGAAGCCACGAGCCTTTCCGAGAAGGTGCGGCTCTTGGTCAAGCATCTGCTCAAGTACCAGTGCCGGGAGAGCGAACCCGCCTTCGCGCCCTTTCGCAAGGTGCGCCTGGAGGACGTGATCACCGCCACCGGCAGGGACGCGTTGCTCGCTCGCATCCGGCCCTGGCTGGTGCGTGAAAAACGCGACAGCCGGGTTCTGTTCGCCGCCATCGAACTGCTTGGTGCGCTCTACGGCCTCAACCTGCACGACCTGGTGGACGAGCTCGACTTCGAGCCGCTTCGTAAAATCCCCGAACTTGCGGCATTTTTTGCCGAATCGAGCGACCCCGCCCGGGTGAACCTTTCCGTCGTCCGCCGCTATGGCGAGATGGTCACCATTCCGGCGGGAAAGTTCATTTATCAGGACGAAAAGCACCCGGACGACCAGATCAACCTGAAGGAATACGCCATCATGAAGTTCCCGGTGACCAACGCCTTGTACCGCGAGTTCGATCCCAACCACCAGCCCCTGTTTCCCAGATATTCCAGTCGCGGCGACCAGCCGGTGACCGGCGTCAATTTTTACGAAGCCCTGGTTTTTTCCCTGTGGCTGGGCCGGCGGCTGCCGGTGGAGAAGGAATGGGAAAAGGCCGCCCGCGGCGCCGACGGCCGCGACTACCCCTGGGGCGAGGCCATGGGCTACCAGAACGGTTTCGCCAATACCTGCGACTTCATGGCTGGCCAGACGACGCCGGTGCTGGAGTTCGAGCAGGGCATCTCGCCCTACGGCTGCTTCGACATGGCGGGCAATGTCTGGGAATGGTGCATTCAACCGCATGCGTCGAAACACACCACTCAGCGCGTGGTGCGCGGCGGATCGTGGCTCAATTATCTGGTGCACGCCAAATGCGTTTACCGCAACACCTTCGATCCGGAGGAACGCAGCCTGAACGTCGGCCTGCGCTGCGTGGCCGGGCCGCGCTTTACCGAGATCGAAGACGACGAAGACGACGAGTGATATCCCCGCGCCGAAGCAGGCCTAAGCCGCCCCACCCGCCCGGAAGCCAGTGAAGCGGAGGGCGCGCCCGGCCTCCGAGGCTTTTCAAAAACTCCCCGCCCCCCGCTTGATTTGATCGGCTTTTTATCCTAAGATCAAGCGCTTGCAGAGCGCCCGCACGGCTGTTTTTTTGCCGGAGAAGTCGATTTTCCGGGGTTTTTGCCGTTATTGAACTTATTGGCGAGCCGGGAAGCCGGGCCCAGAAGGGGCGGCGTCTTCCTGGCTCTATCGGGATACCGATAGGAGGCAGGGCCTTGAGCCTGACCGGCAAGGAAAAGAAAATCCTGGTGATCGACCCCGAAAGCGGCGTCGCGGAGGGAATACGGGCCGCGCTCGCGGCTGAGCTGGGCGAGGGGGAGGCGCGGGTGCTGGCCACGGCCCAGGCCGAGGCCGGGCTTCAGAAGGTGCGCGCGGAACGCTGGGACGTGGTCTTTTCCGTCATTGCTCTTGGCGGTCCGGACGGCTTCGAGGTCTGCCGCCGTATCCGCAAGCTGCAGCCGCGCGCATCGGTGATTCTGCTATCCACCTATCAGGCGGGCCGGGACGATGCATTGCAGGCATGGGCCGCCGGAGCCGAAGCCTACCTTGCCAAGCCTCTCAAGCCCGGGGAGATCCGTTACGTCCTTCGCACGGTGTTCAAGGTGGCGGATCTCAACCACGCCCTGTACGAAAAGAACCGGCAGCTCGAAACCTCCCTTGGGCAGCTTAAGAACTTCCATAAGAACCTGGCTAGTCTCAATAACGAGCTTCGCTCGGACAAGAAGCGCCTCGCCGCCAACCTCAAGGACATGGAAGAACTCAACCGGCAGCTGGAGGACAAAAATGCCCAGATCTCGTCGATGATCGAGGAACTCAGTGGCCGTTTCGACTCCACCGAGGCGCTGCTCGCCAGCATCATCGAGCTTCACCAGTCCGGCCACCGGGGGCATTCCGAGCGGGTGGCGCGGTTGTCGGTAGCCATCGCCGAAAAGATGAAGCTCAGGAATTATCAGATCAGAAACATCCGCACCGCCGCCCGCCTGCACGAACTCGGTATCGTCGCCCTGCCCACCGAGGCGCTGCGCCAGGAAGCGCTGGACGAACGCAAGAACAGGAAGTACAACACCCATCCCATGGTGGGGGAAATGCTGCTCAAGGGCTTTCCCGGTTTCGAACTGGTGGCCGATATCCTGCGCCATCTGCATGAAAACGTCGACGGCTCGGGCACCCCCGACGGCCTTTATGGCGAGCAGATCCCGGTGGGTTCGCGCATCATCTCGGCGGCGAGTTACCTCGATCATTCCCGCGTCGCCCAGCCGTCGGAAAGCGTGGCGGTGCTCATCGCCCGCATGCTCAGCCAGAGCGGCAAGCTGTTCGACGAGCAGGTGCTGGCCTGGCTCAGGGAATGCGTCGAGGCGGAAGCCCCCGGCAAAAAGAAGGAAGCGCTCGAGTGCTCGGTGTTCGCCCTTTCCGAGGGCATGGAGCTTGCGTCCGACCTTTACTCGGAGTCGGGGATCAATATTCTCAGAAAAGGCACCGTCCTCGATACGGAGATTGTGAACAAGGTACTCAAGTTTCACACGGTGGACCCTATCAAGGGGCCGATCAAAGTGTGCCACCCGTCCTAGACCATGGATTTCGCAACCATCGCAGGCATTGTCGCGGGCATCGGGCTCGTCTTGTCGTCGATCTTGATGAACAGCGGGCTCACGGTGTTCTGGAACGCTCCCTCGGCGATGATCGTGCTAGGCGGGACTCTGGCCGCCACCTTGGTGGCTTTTCCCTTCAGCGAGCTCATGAAGGTGATCAAGCTGTTTCTCAGGGTGTTTCTCGAACGAAAGTCCGACCACTACCATCTCATCAACACCATGGTCGAGGTCTGCGACGTGGCGAGAAAGGGTGGGGTGCTCGCCATCGAATCCAAGCTGGGCGAGATCGAAAACGAGTTTCTCAAGAAGGGCCTGGAAATGACCGTGGACGGGAAGGATGAAGCCACCGTCAACTCCCTGCTCAAGCGCGAGATCCAGCAGATCAGAAAATCACACAAGGACGGCTGGGAGATTTTTAAGGAAATGGGAACCTTCGCCCCCGCCTTCGGCATGATCGGCACGCTCATCGGCCTCATTCAGATGCTGGCCGACCTGTCGGACGTCAACAGCGTCGGACCGAAGATGGCCATCGCCCTCATCACCACCTTTTACGGCGCGGTGGTGGCCAACCTGATCTTTATACCCATGACCGTCAAGCTCAAGCGCCGGAGCGCCACCGAAACCCTGGAGATGAACCTGGTACTGGAGGGCATCGCCTATATCCGCAAGGGCGTCAACCCCCGCTTCATGAAATCGGTGCTGGAAAACTACCTCGACTCCTATCACGGCAAGAAGGACAAGAAGGAGGACGAGGGGCAGAAACCCGTGAGCGAGAAAAAATAAGTGGCCGAGACCAAAGAGAAAAAGAAACCCCCGCCGCCCGAAGACGATTTCGACGGCGAGGAAGACGAAGAAGAAGGCGACGGCGGCGCGCCTGCCTGGGTGGTGACCTTCGCCGACCTCGTCACCCTGCTCATGGTCTTCTTCATTCTTCTGTTCGCCATGGGAACCATCGAAGAGAAAAAATGGCGGCAGATCAAGGAATCGCTGCGCCACGCCCTGGGTGTCGAGACTATTCCCGAGGCCGGGGTGCGCGAAGGGCTGGAGGTGCTCAAGTCGGAGCTCGACGAAAGCACCGTGATCGCCGTCGATGAAGTGGGCGCGATGGTGGCTAAGGAGGTCGAGCAGATCATCTCCGAAGTGGAGGAATTCGTATTCAAGAACGAGCTCGCCGGTCAGGTCCAGGTGGCCAGCGACGAGCGCGGGGCCGTCATCACCATCGCCGATGTAGTGCTGTTTTCTCCCGGCCAGGCCCGAATGACACCGCAGGGGGTGGGAATCATCCAGCAAACTTTCCGCCTGCTCAACCAGTTTCGCTACAAGGTCAAGATCGAAGGCCACACCGACGATACGCCCATTCATAGCGAACGTTTCCCCTCCAACGGGGAGCTCTCGGCCTCGCGTGCGGCGGAGGTGGCGCGCATGTTTGTCGAGTCCGGCTTTCACGCCGAGGACTTGACCATCGAAGGCTTCGCCCAGTACCGACCAAAGGTTCCCAACGATAGCCCCGCCAACCGGGCCGCCAACCGCCGCATCGAAATCGTTTATCAACGCGGCAGCATCGAAAACCGCATGGTGGATATTTTGCGGCGCAAGCGCGGTTGATCCGGCCCTTGTTAAAATGGCAAACCCGGTTATACTGGGGCAGGTATTTTTTTGCCTGAACTCAGGCGAGGCCATTTACCAGGGAACCGTATGGGAACGTCCGTATCTGACGAAGATATCCAGCATATGCGCCGCGCGCTCGAACTCGCCCTTAAGGGCCGGGGCCGCA
>CP070799.1:2047140-2069934 GCA_020343535.1 Nitrospinaceae bacterium
GGCGCCGAACCCCTCGGTGGAAACGCTGCTGCACGCGTTTTTACCGCACAAGTTTATCGACCATTCCCACGCCGACGCCATCCTCGCCCTTGCCAACCAGCCCGAGGCCGAGGCCCTCTGCCGTGAGATATACGGCGAAGACGTGGCCCTTGTCCCCTACATCATGCCGGGGTTTTCCCTCGCCTGCCTGGCTGCCAGGGTGTATGAAGAGAACCCGGCGGTGCGCGGCCTGCTTCTCGTCAATCACGGTCTGTTCACCTTCGGCGACAGCGCGAAAGAGTCCTACGACCGGCACATCGAAATGGTGACGCGCGCCGAGGAATTCATCGCCCGCGCTCCCGAAAGGCCGCTGACCGCCGCGCCGGTATCGACCCTGGCCGCGGGGGAACTGTTCGGCCGGGTGGCGCCGCTTTTGCGCGGCCTGTACGGCGAAAAGGGCGGCGCGTCGTGGATCGTCCACTGGCGGGACGACGCGCGCGCGCACGAGTTCGCCGGCAGCCGCGAATGCGCCGAGTGGTCGCAGATCGGCACCGCCACGCCGGACCACGTGATCCGCACCAAGCAGAAACCGTTGCTGCTGAACATCCCGAACCCGGACGACCCGGAGGGCCTCCGGCGACAGATCTCCCAGGCGCTCGACGCCTATAGCGAAAATTACCACGCCTACTTCACCGCCAGCCAGCAGGCGAGCGGGCAGGAAAAAAAATAGCTCGACCCGTTGCCGCGCGTGGTTCTGCTCGCGGGAGTGGGGCTGTTGACGGTGGGGAAAACCGTGAAGGAGGCGCGCATCGCCGCCGATATCTATCAGCATACCGTCGGCATCATTCAGGACGCCTTTCGCATCGGCCGCTACGCGCCTTTAAGTGCTCGCGACTTGTTCGACATGGAGTATTGGTCGCTTGAGCAGGCCAAACTCGGCAAGAAGAAGCCGGGCAAGCTGGAAGGGAAGGTGGTGCTGGTGAGCGGCGCGGCGTCCGGCATCGGCCGGGCCTGCGCCCGGTTGTTCGGCGCGCACGGCGCGCACCTGTTTCTCATCGACCGGGACGAAGAGGGGCTGGAAGAAACGCGGCGGGAGATCGGCGCTTCCACGGTGGAAGTGTTCGCGGCCGACGTCACCGATGCAGGCGCGGTGGCCCGCGCCTACGCCGCGCTGGTGGTCGCTTATGGCGGCATCGACATGCTGATTTCCAACGCCGGCAATGCGCCGCAAGGGGCCATCGGCACGGTGCCCGAGGCCGAGCTGCGCGCAAGTTTCGAGCTCAACTTTTTTGCTCATCAGCGCCTCGCCCAGGCTGCGGTGGAACTGCTGCTTCGGCAAAAAACCGGCGGCTGTCTCCTGTTCAACGCCTCGAAAGCCGCGTTCAACCCCGGTCCCGGTTTCGGCCCCTACGCCATCCCCAAGGCAGCCGTGGTGGCGCTCACCAAGCAGTACGCCCTCGACTATGGCGCGTGCGGCATCCGCGCCAACGCCATCAACGCCGACCGGGTGCGCACCGGGCTGTTCCCGGACGAGGTCGTCGCCAAACGCGCGGCGGCGCGCGGTCTTACGCCCGAGGCGTATTTCAAATCCAACCTGCTGGGCCGGGAAGTGACCGCCGAGGACGTCGCCCAGGGTTTCCTCGATCTGGCGCTGGCGGAAAAAACCACCGGCAGCGTGCTCACCATCGACGGCGGCAACATCGCCGCCAGCCCGCGTTGAACTTTTCGCGGCGCATCTTACGGCCCCTTAAAACCAGCTCCAGTGGCCCCGGCGCGGCCGGGAATAAATGCAAACCTCTGCTCCTCTTAAAGATAAGAGGGGTCGTCCATTGCCCAAGATAGGAAGGGCAAAGGCGGCTCTTGTGGCCCGCCGGGGCGGCCTTGCTTGATGATGAAATCGAACAATCCATTCAGGGAGGTGGTGGCCATGAAAGTACTCAACAGAAAAGCGTCCGAAATCATGACCCGGCCGGTGGTCTCGGCGAAGGAGAACGCATCCGCCCGCGACGTGGCGTTGCAGTTCATCACGGGCCTGTACAGCGGCATGCCGGTGACCGACGACGCGGGCAAGATTGTTGGCATCGTGACCGAGCTCGATCTTCTAAAAGCGGTGAAGGAGGGGAAGGAGTTGGTGCGCACCACGGCGAAGGACATCATGACGCCCGAGGTCGCCACCGCCCCGCCGGATGCCACGGTGGAGCAGTTGGTGAAAATCATGGAAGAGTTTCACATCCTGCGGCTGCCCATCGTGAAGGATGAAAAGCTGGTGGGCGTCGTTTCGCGGAGCGATATCTTAAGAGGGCTGATCGAGCCCGAATTCATGACCCATCTGTAGCGGGTGCGGGGAGGGGGCAAAAGACAGCGGCGGTCCAGCCGGGCCGCCGTTTTTTTATTCGGAAAAACTTCTTAGGTAGAGGACCAACTGCCATATTTGTTCGTCCTCCAGTTTTTTGTAAGCCTGCATGCGCGTTCCATGCGACCCGTTCCGGATGACCCAGAACATCTGCCCGTCCGAGATGTCTTTCATCGTTTGGAAGCAGGTGAAATTGCGGGCGTAAGGTTTGATCCACTGGAAGATAACGCCAATGCTGTCGCCCTTGAATCCATGGCAGATCGAACAGGGGATGGGTTGCGCCTGGGAATTAAACAGCGCTTTTCCAGCCTGAATATTCTCCTCGGTGGGCGCGAGAATATTTTTCATCCGCGCGTCTTTCTCCGGAGCGGAAACCGTGGTGCGGGCCTGGGGGCAAAGGCTGGACGGTTCCTCCCTGGAAGATAAAAAGTAAAATGAAAACCCGGCCACCGCCAGCACGGTAAACAAGATCACGAATTTTGCAAAAGAAGCTTTCACGGTTGTTTGGCCTCACATGGAACCGGTCATTGGAGATTATCGCGCTTAGGCGTCTTGAGCGCCGCCCACCGGGCTCGCCTTCAAACCGCCGATGACCTTGCCGATCACGGGGTCCGGGTGTTGCCGAAGATCGATGCTTAGCAAGGGTTCCTCGTGGTGAGCTGGGTCCAGGATGAGCAACGGGTCCCTGCGGTGAATCTTATTTACGCTCAAGGCGTCGTTGGTTCGCACCGCGTAAAAATGATTTTCCTGAATCGTTTTTTCCCCGCAGGCGACGATGGCCAGATCCCCACAGGCGAAAAACGGCGGCAGGGAAGTGTTTTTGATTTTCACGATACGGAAAGGGCCAAGGTGACCCTCCAGAATGTTCCTGTGAACGAACAAGTGGCCGGGGTCCTTTCCCGCAGGAGGGCTGAATATGGGTGAGTCGCCCGGGCGGGCGCCGGGGTGGACCTGGCAGAATTCGATTTTTTCCAACTCTCCCGAGGAAGTCCCCTCGGCCGACGTCCAAAGAACCCGGGTGTGGGGCTCCCCCTCCCCGAGGAGCAACCAGTCTGGATTTATGGATTCCCGGTGGCAAAAAACCCGCAATTTGTCCAGCGGGATGCTGTTCACCTTCTTCCGGGCGGAAAACGCCTTCACCCCAATACCCAGTAAATCAGCCACTTGATAGTCGTAGTGGAGGGACTTGAGGTGTTTGATACGCTGAATGATCTGCAATAATTCCATATTTATAGATTTTTGTGTTGAATTATTCAATAAACTTAGGTATTCTAGCACGAATTCCAGGAATCTAGAAATCATTGTCCTAAAAATTTTACCCGGGGAGGCCAATCGATGCGACTCACAAGGGGTACCCTGCGATGCGCCGTTTTTTTCTTAGTCACGTATTTTTTAACCCTGCCTGTTCTGGCCCTCGCCTCCGGGGAAAAAGCCTCCGATGAGTTGAAGGGCACCATCGAGGAGGTTCTCGTGATCGTTAACGACGAGAGCCTGGAGAAGGACGCGGATATTCGAAGAGACCGAATTCAGGAAACCGTTGCCAAGCGCTTCGATTACCGGCAAATGGGCATCCGCTCCCTGAAAGAAGTCTGGAGCCGGATCTCCCAGGAAGAGCAAGGGCGGTTCACCCGGTCGTTTAAACGGCTGCTGGGCAACGCGTATCTGAGCCAGATCGAAAGCCTCAAGGAGGGCGAGATCGACTTCGTGGACGAGCACATCAAGGGCAAATATGCCCTGGTGAAAACACAGGTCCGCTCAAAATCCAAAATCACCGATGTGGATTACAAACTGGTCCGCAAGGAAGAAGGCTGGATGGTGTACGACTTTGTCGTCAACGGCGTCAGCATGGTGCAGAACTACCACGTCCAGTTCACCAAGGTTCTCAGCAAGAAAACCTTCGGTGAACTGCTGAAAAGGATGGATGCGATTTAAAAAACAGAGACCCTCCTTCCTGCCACTACACTAGAGGATTACCGGCGGCCCTTCGGGGCCGTCTTTTTTTTCAATTTAGAGGGGCGGGGACGTTGAAAAAAAAATGGTGGTGAGTTCCTTCATTGGGAACCGTCACTTGTCAGATATTCAGAGATTTTTTCCAGGTCGTAATAAATGGCATCCGTGTTAACAGCATTTGGCTTAAAACCTTTTCGTAGGTCAGTATGTATTGAGAGAATATAAAATCGATTGTTTTCTGGATAGTAAATATTTTCAAGACGATAATTATTCAACCGCTCTTCTTCATCGGGGGTTAGACGAAGTTGATTATCAGTGAGCTAGTCGTTAATGGGCTTGGAAAGATCATCCTTTGGGAGAGGGTTTATTCTGATTATCTTATCAATGCAGTAAATAGTGTCCATAAGTCCATCATTTTTATTATTTCTAAAAGTCATGAAAAGAGTGTGTATGTAATTGCGGTTATCTGGACATGAATGAACCTGGTACTTTTTAATCAACTGTATCGTTTTAGTGGCGGCAGCCGACAATACCAAATTTGAATTTTTTTGAGCAGCGGGAAACTCTACTTGAACTCTAGGTATTTGGTCCATGGTTTCACCCGCCACTGGATTGCAAATTTTGTAGTATTTTCTAAAGTTTTCTAGGTGATGCGATGAGGAAAGGCGCGACTGGGGCCGATGTATTACGGTCGAGCGTTATTTGATGTGGTTCGGAAGGGTTGGCTTTAGAGTGTCCCACACGCCCTGTCCAATAAAAATGATTTTCTCTGGATTTGCATTTAGAACGGCGTTTTCAACATATCCTTTCCATGAGCAGAGCAAAGCTGCTTTGATTTGCTTGGAATTTAGCTTCGTTTTCCCAGGAGTATATAGTCCGGATATGCTTGAATCAGCCAACCAAACTCCACATTTCATTAGTTGATGGAGAATTAGAATTTTTTCTCTTTTGCGATGCTCAAATTTGGTCTTTCTTGAAATCGGGCTAAAGTCTGAATTGGAGTTGATAAAATTAAAGCAACTATAAAAAATCTTCCAAAACTGAATGATGCCGTGGTTGTTTTTTATGGCGCCGTTTAAAACGGTTGCTTTCGCCATAACCGAGGCAATAAATAAAACGAACAAAATTATTGGGAAAATCGGGGAGGGAGGTGCTTAGGTCAACGAGAGGGATTTGAAGCTCTTGGCGGGTTGTATGAACATGGCTTCCCGCCACCAAGCAAGCGCACTCGAATTTTATTGGGTTTCCAATAGGATCGGTACTTCTCGACCGCATCAACTACTTCAAAAGGCTCCGGATATTCTTCACCTAAAATTTTTAATTGTAAATAACCTTCGTGAAGGGTGCTCAGGTGATACCGTTCTGGATTTCGTTGAGCCTTTTCCTCAAAATCACTCCCACTCAATCGTGCCGGGGGGTTTGGAGCTGATGTCGTAGACGACGCGGTTGATGCCGGGGACTTCGTTGATGATGCGGTTGGAGAGGCGGCCGAGCAGGGGGTAAGGCAGGTGCGCCCAGTCCGCCGTCATGCCGTCGGTGCTGGTGACGGCGCGGATGGCGATAACGCTTTCGTAAGTGCGCGAGTCGCCCATGACGCCGACGGTCTTGACCGGCAGCAGGACGGCGAAGGCCTGCCAGATGTCGTTGTAGAGACCGGCGGTCTTGATTTCCTCGAGGATGATTTTGTCCGCCGCGCGCAGGGTGACGAGACGCTCGCGGGTTACGTCGCCCAATATGCGGATGGCGAGGCCGGGGCCGGGAAACGGCTGGCGGTTGATGATTTCGTCGGGCATGCCGAGCTCGCGGCCGAGGGCGCGCACCTCGTCCTTGAACAGTTCGCGCAGCGGTTCGACGAGTTTGAGGCGCATCTTCTCCGGCAGGCCGCCGACGTTGTGGTGCGTCTTGATGACCGCCGACGGGCCTTTAAAAGATACTGATTCGATGACATCCGGGTAGAGGGTGCCTTGGGCAAGGAAGGCGAAGTTGCCAAGCCGCCTCGCTTCTTCCTCGAACAGTTCGATGAACAGGTTGCCGATCTTCTTGCGTTTTTCTTCCGGGTCGGTGACGTCTTTCAGGCGTTCGAGGAAGCGGTCCGCTCCGTCGACTACGTCGAGGTTGATGTGGAAGTTGTCGCGGAAGGTTTGTTCGACCTTTTCGCGCTCTCCTGTGCGCAGCAGCCCGTTGTCGACGAAAATGCAGGTGAGCCGCTCGCCGATGGCGTTGTGGATGAGCACCGCCGCCACCGACGAATCCACCCCGCCGCTCAGGCCCAGGAGCACGCTTCCCTCGCCCACCTGCCTTCGAATCTGCTCGATGCTGTATTCGGCGAGGGAGTCTATCTTCCAGTTGCGCCCGCATTGCGCGATATTAAAGAGAAAGTTGTCGAGGATCTTGCGCCCTTCGGCGCTGTGCACGACTTCCGGATGGAACTGCAGGGCGTAGATTTTTTTGTCCGGGTTTTCGATGGCGGCGATGGGCGAGTTGCTTGTGGTCGCCGTCGCCTTGAAGCCGGGCGGCAGCTGGTTGATGCGGTCGCCATGGCTCATCCACACCACGCTGTGATCGGTGACGCCGTCGAACAAGGGTGAGGCGCAGGCGAGGTGAAGCTCGGCACGGCCGAATTCGCGGTGCGCCGAGGGGTCCACCCTGCCGCCTTGCAGGTGGGTGATGAGCTGCATGCCATAGCAGATGCCGAGGATGGGCACGCCGAGGGAAAACAGCCGCTCGTCGGCCAGCGGCGCGCCGGGTTCGAGGACACTCGACGGGCCGCCGGAGAGGATAATGCCCCGGGGGTTCATCCGGGCGATATCGTCGAAGGGCTTGGTGCAGGGGTGGATCTCGCAATACACTTCGCTCTCGCGCACTTTGCGGGCGATGTTCTGCGTGTACTGCGATCCGTAATCGAGAATCAGGATTTTCTGTTCGTGCAGGGTGTCGGCGGTCATGCTTCCTTGGGGTTCGGGGGCGACGTGGGGATGTGTCCCCTCAGTCGATATGGTAATTGGGGGCTTCCTTGGTCACGATCACGTCGTGGACGTGGCTCTCGCGCAGGCCCGACGGGGTGATGCGGATGAAGGTGGCCTTCGTGCGCAGGGTGTCGATGTCCGGCGCGCCGCAGTAGCCCATCGCCGCGCGCAGGCCGCCGAGCAGCTGGTGAACGGTGAACGATAGGGCGCCGCGGTAGGGGATGCGAGCCTCGACGCCTTCGGGCACGAGCTTGCTTTCCGAGAGTTCGAGTTCCTGGAAGTAGCGGTCGCTCGAGCCCTGGCTCATGGCGCCGATGGAGCCCATGCCTCGGTATTCCTTGTAGCTGCGGCCCTGATACAGAATTTTCTCGCCGGGGCTTTCCTCGGTGCCGGCGAACAGGGAGCCGATCATCACCGTGCTCGCCCCGGCGGCGATAGCCTTGGAGGTGTCGCCGGAATGCTTGATGCCGCCGTCGGAGATGATGGGGATGCCCGCTTTCTCCGCGACTTTCACGCATTCGCTGATGGCGGAGATCTGCGGAACGCCGACGCCGGTGACGATGCGCGTGGTGCAGATCGACCCCGGGCCAATGCCGACCTTGACCGCGTCCGCCCCGGCCTTGATGAGGTCGGCGGTGCCTTTGGCGGTGGCCACGTTGCCGCCGATGACCTGCAGGTCGGGAAACGATTTCTTGATCTCGGTGATGGTCTTGATCACCTTTTCAGAATGGCCGTGGGCGCTGTCGATCACCAGCACGTCGAGCCCCACCTGGATCAGCGCCTCGATGTGCTCGAGCGGGCTCTTGGCCACGCCAAGCGCCGCACCCACCAGCAGGCGGCCCTTGGAATCCTTCGCCGCCTCGGGGTACTGGCCTGCTTTTTCGATATCCTTGATGGTGACCAGGCCCTTGAGGTTGCCCTTCCGGTCGACCACCAGCAGTTTTTCGATGCGGTGCTCGTGCAGGATCTCCTTGCACTTGTCCAGCGACGTTCCTTCCTTGATGGTGACCAGCTCCTGCGTCATCAGGTCCTTGATGGGTTTTCCAAGGTCGGTCTCGAAGCGCAGGTCGCGATTGGTAAGAATGCCCACCAGGCGCTTGTTGTCGGTGATGGGGATGCCGGAGATATTGTACTTTTTCATCGTCTCCAGAGCTTCGGCGATTTTCTGGCCCGGATGCATGGTGATGGGGTCGGGGATCATGGCGCTCACCGAGCGTTTGACCTTGTCCACCATTTTGCGCTGCAAATCCGGCGGCAGGTTGCGGTGGATGATGCCAATGCCGCCTTCCTGCGCCAGGGCTATGGCGAGGTTGCTCTCTGTCACCGTGTCCATCGGCGCGCTGATGAGCGGGCATCCCAAGCGTATCTTGCTTGTCAGCCGCGTCGAAATATCCACCTCGTTGGGCAGCACGCGGGAGCGGGCCGGCAACAGCAGCACATCGTCGAAGGTGAGATAGGTTTTAATCTGTTCGGGGTTTAACATGGCGTGTCGTCTGGATAACGGGTGAGGAAACGGAGGGCCGGTTGTTTTTGCTACCCGGCCCCTGCCGGGCCGACAAGGTTCAACGGTCGGGCCGTTTAAAAAAAAGCCATACTACCACGGCAAAGCGGCCGATTTCACAAATAATTTTCCGGTCCAACCGGGGGCGGAGCCTGCGTTTTTCCCCCTCGACCGCGCCGGCCGCTAAATTTTTGGCCCGCCGGTGATTATCCCTTATCATGAAAGAAGGTCATCCTTTCACGAACCGGGAGATTTTACGCATGCCAATTTTGCAGCGCACCCTTCTGGGGCTCATGGTTTTTTGCATCGCCGGTTGGGTGGGGTCCGCCCAGGCGGCGGCGTTTAAGCTGAAGGACCGCGAAGAATGGATGGGAACCTATTTCCAGGGGAAAAAACTCGGGTTCGTCCACGCCCGCACCCGGGTGAAGGAGCGGGCCATCGAGCTCGAATCCCGAGTGTATCTCCAACTCAAGACCGAGGGGGGCGATCAGACCACCTCGTTCACCCAGGAAACCGAATTAGCCCCCTCCCTTAAGGTTGTCCGCTTCTCCCTGTTGCAGGAGATCATGGGGCACCGGCAGAAGGTCGATGCGCGGGAGGAAAAGGGCCGCCTCGTCTACCGGGTGACCGGGCCGGGTTTCGACAAAACCCAAAGCCTGCCGTTTCCCCCGGGCTCGGCGTTGTCCTCGACCTTTTTGTTCAACCTGATGGCCGAAGGCCTCGCCGTTGGCCGAGAGGGGACGATCGATGTGCTCATCGAACCCTTTCAGTTGATGTCGACGCTTCGTTACCGGGTCGACCGCCGCGAAGACTACAACTTCCAAGGCGAAAGCGTGCCCACCTTCGTGTTGACCTACACCCTGAGCGGCATGGAATCCACCCTCTGGGTGAGCGAAGAGGGGGTGGTGATGCGCGAGCGGACGAGCCAGGGGTTCGAGTCGGTCAAGGAGCCGGAACAGGTCGCCCGCGACATGGGCGGCGAGCGGCTCTCGGTGAGCAGCGTCATTACCCTCAGCCTGGTCAAGCCGGCGCGCGATATCTCCAACCCGGAAACCCTGCGGAAGATGAAACTGCGGCTCACCAACCTCAGCTCCCCCGGCAGCATTCCGGAGGACCACCGGCAGAAAATCCTCCGCTCCGAAAAAGCCGCCGACGGTTCCTACCGTTCCACGGTTGAGGTCCATGCCGAACCTCTGCCCCTCCCGGGCGGCGCGGTGCGCCCTGTCCGCTCTCCGGGGGCCGGCGACTGGCTGGGCGATTCGCCCGAAGTGCAGACGCGGCATCCCAAAATCCGCCGCCTTGCCAGCAAGCTCACGAGTGGCACCGAGGACGCCTGGAAGGCGGCGCGGGCGATCAACCGCTGGGTTCACTCGAACTTGAAGAAGGAGCTTGTCGACGCGACCACCGCCCTCGACGCGCTCAACGGCGGCCGCGGCGAGTGCCAGTCGCACACCTACCTGTTCACCGCCCTGGCCCGCGCCGCAGGTATTCCCACCAAAATCGTCAACGGCCTGGTCTACTCCTCTCAATATGGAGGTTTCCTCTACCATGCCTGGCCTGAGGTTTATATCGGCGAGTGGCGCGCCCTCGACCCGACCTTCGGCCAGTACCAGGTGGACGCCACCCACATCAAGCTGAGCGAGGGCGCCGAGGAGAACCCCTTGCGTTTAATGCCTTTCGTCGGAAAGGTGGGGATTGAAGTTCTCGAACACTAGGTCTGAGTAGTCCATTCGGGCAAAATATCCCTGCTCCGATGACGCCCCTGGAAGGCCCGCCAGGCAACGCTTTGAGACAAATTTTCGTGTTATTTTCGCTAGCGTGTGGCATAATTTCATTGAAAAAACTCTCTTATATTCAAGGGGATATGGCACCATGGATGTTGGGGATGGAAAACTTAAGCACCACTATATATTGTGGTATTTTTTATTTGACTACACAAAATATGATATATTATAGTTGCATCTTCGATGCGGCCCCCTGGGGCGCCATCCCGAATTTTTACCAAACTTAAGGGACGTAAAAAGGCATCCCCCCCTCACTCCGTCCCGTACCAAAAAATATTCAAAATACCTGGAGTTCTCCCATGCGCATCAATCGAGCCTTCACTAAAACCCGGAAAGATCCCTACGAAGGTCTGGAATTCGTCGAACGGATCTCCCGAATCACCAATGCCGATGGTTCGGTGGTTTCCGAGATGCGGGGAGTAATTGTTCCTTCGACCTGGTCGCAGGTGGCGGTGGACATCATGGCGCAGAAATATTTCCGCAAGGCCAGCGTGCCCGTCCGGCTCAGGCGGGTGCAGGAGGCCGGGGTGCCCACCTGGCTTTGTCCCTCCCGCCCGGACCCGGAGGAACTGGCCGGGTTGTCCGAATCCGAACGCTACGGCCGCGAGACCGACTCCCGCCAGGTGTTCCATCGCCTGGCCGGTTGCTGGACCTATTGGGGCTGGAAAAACAAGTGCTTCAGTAACGAAGAGGCGGCCCGTGCCTATTATGATGAAATGCGTTTCATGCTCGCCAACCAGTACGCCGCGCCCAACTCGCCGCAGTGGTTCAACACCGGCCTGAACTGGGCCTACGGTCTCGAAGGGCCGGCGCAGGGGCATTATTATTTCAACCCCGAGACCAACCAGGTGGAAGAATCCTTAAACGCCTACGAGCGGCCGCAGCCGCACGCCTGCTTCATTCTCTCCATCAGCGATGACCTCGTCGGCGAAGGCGGCATCATGGATCTGTGGCGGCAGGAGGCGCGGCTGTTCAAATATGGATCGGGCTGCGGCAGCAATTTTTCCAACCTGCGCGGTTCCGGCGAGCCGCTTTCCGGCGGCGGCAAGTCCTCCGGGTTGATGAGCTTCCTAAAAATCGGCGATCGCGCCGCTGGCGCCATCAAATCGGGCGGCACGACGCGACGCGCCGCGAAAATGGTCACCCTCGATCTCGACCACCCCGACATCGAGGAATTCATCGAATGGAAAATGAAAGAGGAGCGCAAGGTCGCCGCCCTCACCGCCGGCAGCCGTATCTGCCGGAAGAGCCTGAAGGCCATTCTCGCCGCCTGCACGAATGACGGACCGGCGGGCGAGGAGCGTTTCGACATCAAGACAAACAAGGCCCTGCGCGTTGCGGTGCGCAACGCCCTGGAAGCGTTCGTGCCGGAAAACTACATCTATCGGGTCATCCAGCTCGCCCGCCAGGGCGTGAAGGACATCCAATTCGAGGAATACGACACGAACTGGAACTCCGAGGCCTACCTCACCGTGTCGGGGCAGAACTCCAACAACTCGGTCCGCCTGACCAATGACTTTCTCAACGCCGTGGAAAAGGACGACGACTGGAACCTGATCCGCCGTACCGACGGCAAGGTCAGCCGGACGGTGAAAGCCCGGGACCTGTGGGATAAAATCAATCTCGCGTCCTGGGCATCGGCCGACCCGGGGCTGCAGTTCGACACCACCATCAACGAATGGCACACCTGCCCGGAAGGCGGCAAGATCAACGCCTCCAACCCCTGTTCCGAGTACATGTTCCTCGACGACACCGCCTGCAACCTGGCCTCGATCAACCTGATCCAGTTTTTCCGGGAAGAGACCGGCGTGCTGGATGTGGAGGGTTTTCGCCACGCCTGTCGCCTGTGGACGCTGACGCTTGAAATCTCCGTCATGATGGCGCAGTTTCCAAGCAAGATCATGGCGCAGAAAAGTTTCGATTACCGCACCCTTGGCCTGGGCTACGCCAACCTCGGGGCGCTGCTCATGGTGCTCGGCATTCCCTACGATTCGGAAAAGGGACGGGCCATCGCCGGGGCCATCACCGCAATGCTCACCGGCGCCTCCTACGCCATGTCGGCGGAGATGGCGCGAGACCTTGGGCCGTTCCTCGAATACAAGAAGAACAAGGGCGCCATGCTCCGCGTCCTGCGCAACCACCAGCGCGCGGCGCAGAATTTCGAGTCGAACGAATACGAAGGGCTCAGCGTGTTTCCACAAGGGATCTCCGCCCGGCATTGCCCGGCCTACCTGCACAGCGCGGCGCTTCGGGAATGGACCGACGCGCTGGAGCTCGGCAAGTTGTATGGATTCCGCAACGCGCAGACCACCTGCATCGCTCCGACGGGTACCATCGGCCTGCTGATGGACTGCGACACCACCGGCATCGAGCCCGATTATGCCCTCGTCAAATACAAGAAACTCGCCGGTGGCGGCTATTTCAAGATCATCAACCAGTCGGTGCCGGCGGCGCTTCGCCGGCTCAGCTACGCGGAAGATGAAATCCGCGAGATCGTCGAATACTGCGTGGGTTCCGGCAAACTCGACGGCGCGCCAGCCATTAACCGCGAGACCCTGGGCGACAAGGGCTTCACCGACGAAGTGCTCGACGCCATCGAGGCGGAGCTGCCGAAGGTGTTCGACATCACCTTCGCGTTCAACAAATACGTCCTCGGCGAGAGGTTCGCAAAAGACATCTTGGGGCTCACCGACGAGCAGCTCAATTCCTTCGACTTCAACCTGCTCAGCCACCTCGGCTTCAGCGATGAGGATATCCTCCGCGCCAACGACGCCATCTGCGGGACGATGACCATCGAAGGCGCCCCGCACCTCAAGGAAGAGCATTATCCGATCTTCGACTGCGCCAACAAATGCGGCAAGTACGGCAAACGCTACATCCATCCGGACGCGCACATCCGCATGATGGCCGCCGCCCAGCCGTTTCTCTCCGGGGCGATTTCCAAGACCATCAACATGCCCAACCACGCCACCCTCGAGGATGTCGAGAAAGCCCATCTCCTGTCCTGGAAGCTGATGCTGAAGGGCACCGCGGTTTACCGCGACGGGTCGAAACTCAGCCAGCCGCTCAACAGCGTCGCCAGCGAGGATTTCAGCCATCTCACCGAGGAGGGCCTGGAAGAAAAAGCGCCGGTGAAGATCGCGGAAACCATCGTCCGCACCATCGCCGGCAAGAGGACCTCGCTGCCGCACCGGCGCAACGGCTACACGCAGAAAGCCGTCATCGGGGGCCACAAGGTTTACCTCAGAACCGGCGAATACGATGATGGAAAGCTCGGCGAAATCTTCATCGACATGCACAAGGAAGGCGCGGCGTTCCGCAGCCTGATGAACTGCTTCGCCATTTCCATTTCCCTCGGCCTGCAGCACGGCGTGCCGCTGGAGGAGTTTGTCGACGCGTTCGTGTTCACCCGCTTTGAGCCCAACGGCATCGTCACCGGCAACCGCAAGATCACCATGGCGACCTCGACCATCGACTATATTTTCCGCGAACTCGCCATCAGCTACCTGGGGCGCAACGATCTGGCCCAGGTGACGCCCGATGACCTGCGGTCCGACGCCATCGGCAAGACCGGCGAGAAGGAACCCGAGGGAAAGCCCGAGTCGCCGGCCGGGAAAACCGATAACGGCCAGCGGCCGGTGGTGGCGACGATCACCACCGCGAGCCCGGATCAGATCAAGAACGGCGCCGGGCTCACCGACGCCGGCACGAACGGCAACGGCACCGCAGTGCACAAGGAGGTCGTCGCTTCGGCCCGCCTCACCACGGGAATCCGCATGAGCGCCAGCGCCCAGGTGGCCAAGCTCAAGGGCTACGAGGGTGACCCGTGCAACGAATGCGGCCAACTCACCCTGATTCGCAACGGCACCTGCCTCAAATGCGTGACCTGCGGTGCGACGTCGGGCTGCTCCTGATTTTTGTTTTCCATCCGGCCCCGGCCTGGGGCCGGCCGGTCACCTTGAAACCGCGCGCGGCGGCGGCTTCACGCAACGAAAGCCGAACGCCGCGTGCTTCATGGCCGTGGGGGCGAAGTTTCTGAAAGAAATTTCCGCCGCGCGCGCATCACTCAGAAAGCCGCCTCCCTTCAGCACTTGCAACCGCTCTCCCGACTCCGATTTCACCGCGCCCCCGAGGGGCGAGCGCACCCACTCCCAGACGTTCCCCGCCATGTCCAGCGCGCCGGACGGGCTTGCTCCCGACGGGTAAGAGCCGACCGGCAAGACCTTGCGGGCGCCCTCTTCAGCCGTATTCCCCTTTTCCGGCAGAAAGTCGTTTCCCCAGGGCCAGCGCGCCATGCCCGGGCCGCGAGCCGCCGCTTCCCACTCCGCTTCCCGGGGCAGGCGCTTTCCCGCCCACAGGCAGTAGCGGCTGGCTTGCATCCAGTTGATGCCGGTTGCCGGGCAGGTGGGGCAGGGAGGGTGCTGTTCCGGGTATCGCCGGTCGAAAAGGCGGTATTGTTCGATGGTGATTTCGGTGCGGTCGATGTAAAAGGCCAGCAGGGAGGTTCGTTGCGCTTGCCCCTCGCCCGCGGGTTTCCGCCTGCGCGGCGGCCGGCCCACCGTGTATTTCCCCATGGGCACAAGCACCATGACCGAACGGTCTTTGGCGTTAAAATGGGTTGGCAGCAGCGGAGGCACTTTCGTCGCGGCCGTGTTTCCATTGCGTTCAGGGGATGGCGGGGCCGAGGGCCGCGCGGAAGTGGGAGCCGGAGGGGAGGCCGGTTTTTTTGCGGGGGTGGCCGCCGGTTTCATGACCCGCGGCTTGGACAGGCGGGGCTTTTGCCTTGCGATCCGGCTGGTGGCGCAGCTGAACCCGAAAAGCAGGATCAGACCAATAGCCAGTGCTTTTTTCAACGGGAGTTCTGGCCGGGTTCAAGGAGAGCTTGCATGCGGGCTTTCATCTCCCGCGAGCGCTGGTATTTTTCCTCCGCTTCCTTTTTCCGGCCCATCAGTTCGTAAGTGAACCCGAGGCTGTATATGGCGTCATAATTGGTGGGATCGAGCTTGAGGGTGGATTCAAAAGCTTGTTCGGCCTCGTCGAGTTTGTTCTGGTAGTTGTAGATGCCTCCCAGACCGTAGTAGGCTTTGGAGTTTCTCGGGTTTTGCTCAATGGCCTTCAAGAACGATTCCGCCGCGCCGGTATAGTCCTCGCGGTTGGTGCGTTCGATGCCCTGCTGGACGAAATCTTTCTCCTCGGAGAATCCGCAATGCGCTAAAATCGTCCAGAGAAAGACCAACAGGCCGAATTTAAATATCCGGGTAGACATCAAGAGACCTCGAACGGTTGAAGGAAACGCGGTGCGCCGCCGGATGGCGTCCGGCCGCCTTCAATATATCACCCGGAGGACGGCTTCGAAACCATTTTGCGGTTGCGGGCCGGTGCGGCCATGCACGGCCTGGAACGCGAATACTCCCGCGAACGAAACTCCGGAGCGATCACAACGATGAATGGGTCCTGGTTTCTTTTGGCCGCAGCCGCCGGGTTCGCCTTGGGGGCGGTGGTTCTCACCGTACGCGGATTCGGCGTGGCGCGCATCGGCTGGCTTAATTTTTCCCGCCTGCGCGAACTGGATCGGCAAAGGGCGATGACCGGAGACCCGGCTGCGCGCGCCGCCCTCGATGCCGTCATTGCATCCTGCCAGGAACTCCGCCGCCGATGGATCCTGCAGGAGGACGACCTGCGACCCGCCGAAGGGGCCCAGCGGTTGGTGCGGGAAATCGCCGCCCACTATCATCCCGATTCGCCCGCCCCCCTCGCCGAGGCCCGCCTGGGCGACGCGCTCGATGCGTTTCAGGAACTCAAAAGCCGTCTTCTCGCTCTCGTGCGCCTGCCGGGGGTGCGGACGGTCACGCAGTTTCGCCTGCGCCATCTGCTGCTTCTGTCCCGCGCCTGGCAGAAAAAGGAGGCGTGGCTTTGCTCCCCCGCCGGCCGCGCGGCGGCGAAATATCGCCTATTCTTCGCCATCAAGTGGGGCTACACTTTTCTTCGCGCGCTCGACCTGAGTTTCTGGACGCTGAAGATGCTGGGGGTGGTGCTGAAGGACGGGGTGATGAAAATCCTCCTCATTCGCTGGTACCTAATCGTCGGCGAACTGGCCATCGGGGTCTACGGCGGCGACCGGCCCGAGGCCGAGCTGACCGAGGTAGACATCGAAAAAAAACTGGAGGACCTGCCCGACATCGGGCCGCCGCCCGAACTCACGGGAGAGGCCGGGGCGGTGGCGCAGGCGTCGCGCAAGACAATTCTCCTGCATGCGGCCGTCCTCGACGGTCAGGCGATCGGCCGCATCGTCCGCAAACTGGTAGCGGATATCGCTCGCGTTCATCATCCCGAGTCTTCCGATCCGCTGTACGAGATTCGGCTGTATTCGCTCATCGTGGCGGCGGCGCGGATTTCCGATGCCCTGGCCTCGTTGAAGAATAGGCCGGTGTGGGGCCGGCTTTTGGAGCTCAAGGTGGCGCACCTGCTGTGGATGAAGGACGCCGCCGATTACATGAGGGAAAGCGAAGTGCTCGCCTGGGTTCAGAAGACGCGGTTGCGCCAGGTGGTCAAGTATTCCAACTGGCTTTATAAGGTGATTCAAAAAAAGCATCCCGGTCTTCTGGTCAAGGATCTGGCCTTCACCCTGGTGCAGGAGGGGGCGAAGCGCTGGCTGGCGATATACGCGCACGATAAAATCGCGCTCGAAGCCGACCGGCTCTACCGCGAGGAGGCGCCCGTTCCTCAGCCGGATCCGGCGCTGCCAGCCGTCTTGACGTCGAGCCGGTAGGCCGCGCGCACGCCGCTTGCATACACATCCGCCCAGTGCGAGGCTTTTTTATGTTCGGGAGTCATCAGATCGTGATGGCTGACGGCGCGGGTGATATGGGCCGACCAGTCGAGCCGCCGAGCCCGCAACGCCAAAGATTCGAACCAGATATCGAGCAGCGAGCCGGTGGGCAAGGTCATGAGGCTGAGTTCGCGGCCGCGCCGGGTGAAGGTTTTTGGAAGGCGGTAATCCACTTTCTCCGGTTGGGTGAGCGACACGATTTGCAGAGGCAGCGTAAGCGCTTCGTCGCCGAGTTTTTCCTGGACGGCCGACGCATCCTTGCCGGCCAGGGCCGCGAACGCGGCGGTAAAGGTATCGAGGATTACCGTGCAGCGGGCGGCGTGGGCCATGAGCTTGAGCAAGCGGTAGGGTTCCGCCGTGTAATAGAGCAGGCCGAAGCAGAACACCGTATCGAAGCTGTTTTCCGCAATGCCCTCGAGAAAATCGAAAACATCCGCCGCGAGGAAGTGGGCCGAGGCCGCGGGGACTTGGTGCTCCCGAAATAACCCGCGGCAAGTGTCCACCGCTCTCGTTTCAGCGTCGACGCCCATCACCTCGCGGGCGCCGAGGGTGAGGGCGGCATAAGCGAACGTGCCGATGTGCGACCCGAGGTCGAGGATGCGCCGGCCACGAACGGCATCGGCGTTGTCTGCCAGCAGAACCTCGATGCGGGCGTTGAGGCAATCGAAATGGTAGGGAATGGCCCAGCGGTCCTTGCGTGGGTCGCGGGTGAGAAACGGCGAATCGGCGGGGATGTAGCTTTTGATCATCCGCGTATTATACCGAAAACCGCACCCGCTCCAAAGCGCGGGGGAAACCCGTGGGCAGCCCCGAACCGTCGCTCAGGATTGGGGAGGACGCCGGCAACCTCTCACTGGTTTTTCACGTCGGCTTCGTAGGATACGGTCGCGGGGCACCACTGCCAGATGCCGAGGGTGATGATGCGCGTCAGCCCGGCGGGCACGCAGCCTGCGCGGCTCACCTCCACCCTGCGGTTGACCAAGTGGCTGGAATCGCCGCACTTCTTAAGATAATCATCCGCCTTGATGTCGTTGAGATCCGCGTGGGGCGTGAAAAAAGCGACGACGGGAATCGGCAATACTGCCACCGAGGAATCATCCACGCTTTCACTGCCCGAGCAGTGGGCCAAATTGTCATCGGCGACCTTCGCCTCATCCGCGACGAGGGTGGTGGCGCAGCCGCTGGCCAGAACGGCGACAGCCAAGGTGGCCAAGATGGAATGGACTGAACGAGAGAGTTTGTTCATGCAAATCCTCCGGATATTATACCGAGGCCGGTCCATAGATGGTGGAAGGCGCCCCGTGGTTACCCCTCCCCTTTGATATACCGTTTCCTCGGCGATTCAATGGCCGGCTTCGCCGGGCCAGCTGATCCGCCGGGAAAAAATACGACGAGTCATTATAACATAAGAAATTTAGGGGGGAAAATACCCGGGTGGGTGATCCCTCGCAAGCCTCAGGACTTTTTCCGGACCGGCCTTTATTCTTTGGGTATGGCCGGCCGCCCCCCCCCCGAAAAAAAGTGTAGGGTTTTTAGTCCGAGCCCGACCTAGTAGGCGGACTGCTTGTATATATTGATATATTGATATATACCCATATAATACATTGTCGTCGCAGCAAGCTTAATGAGGTAATGAAAATGAAAATTTCAGGATTTTTCCTTGCCGCGCTCCTTTGCCACGCCGCTTCCACCCAGGCCGCGCCCGCGGCGGAAAACCGTCTGCTGGTGATGGGGTCGACGACAGTGCTGCCGGTGGCCTCCCTCGCCGCCGAGGAATTCACCCGCCGTTCGGGGCGGGAGGTGTCGATCACCATCAACCCGGGAGGGTCTGGGGTGGGGGTCAATTCGGCGGCAACAGGACGGGCGTCCATTGGCATGATCTCCCGCGAGATTTCTTCGGACGAACACAAGCGGTTTGCGGAGGCCCGGCTAAAGACGCATGTCATCGGCCACGACCGCGTGGCCTGCGTGGTGTCCTCCGAAATTTATCAGGCGGGGGTGCAATCGCTGTCGCGCGAAGAGATCCGTGCGATTTACCAGGGCACGATCACGAACTGGAAAGAGGTGGGCGGGCCGGACCGGGAAATCGTGGTGGTGGATAAGGAAAGGCACCGCGGCACCCGGCACGCGTTCATGCGTTATGTATTTGGCGACCCCACGGCGCGGGCGCCCGGCGCCCGGCTGGTGACCGGTTCGAACAACGAGGAGCAGGCGAAGATCGCCGCTAGCGACGCGGCCGTCGGCATGCTTTCCACGGCGTGGATCAGCGACGAGGTGGCTGGCGTGGGCATCCGGGAGGGCCAGGCGGTGTTGGTTTCCAACGATGCGTCGCAAATAGCCTACCCCATTGTCCGTCCGCTCAGCCTGGTGACGGCAGGCGAGCCGGCGGGCCTTGCCCGTGAGTTCATCGAGTTCATGCTTGCGCCCGCGGGGCAGGCCCTCGTGGAAAATTTCGGCTATTATCCCGTTGCCGCGGCGGACCGGGTCCGCTGAAATAAAATTTCATCAGGGGGAGCGCGGGGTTCTCCCCTTATATTTTTTTGGAGTGGCTCTTGTTCCAGCCGCGGTCCATTGCGATATTTTTCCGTGTTCTAGTGACCGTTCTCGCGCTCACCGCGACGGGACTGATTGTTCTGTTTTTTCTCTTTCTAGTGAAGGAAAGCCTGCCGGTTTTTCAGGCCGAGGGGGTGGGTTTCCTGACCGGGCGGGATTGGTGGGCCGGTGAATCGTACGGGGCGTGGCCGATGATCTTCGGTTCCGCCATTGTCACTCTGCTCGCCCTGGGCCTGGCGCTGCCCTTTGCACTGGCGGGTGCGGTGGTGGCGTCCGAGTTTCTTTCATCGCGCCTGCGCTGGTGGGCGAAGTCGCTCATGGAGCTGTTCGCCGGGGTGCCGGGGATCGTGTATGGGCTGTTGGGCGTAGGGGTGCTCGCCCCCGCCGTAAAGGAATTTTTCGGGCTTATCGACGGCAACACCCTGTTCACCGCCGCACTCCTGCTCGGCATCATGGTGCTGCCGACGCTCCTCACCCTCGCCGACGATGCCCTGCACGCGGTGCCGGGGAAATTCCGCGACCAGGCGCAAAGCCTCGGCCTCTCCCGGCTGCGGACGGTGTGGGCCGTGGTGCTGCCGCAGGCGAAGGCGGGCCTCTTGGGCGCGGTGTTTCTCGGGCTGGGCCGCGCCATGGGCGAGACCATCGCCGTGATGCTCGTCATCGGCGGGCGCGACCGCATGCCTGCTCCCTGGTACAACCTGTTTCAGCCCGGGCAGAGCATTCCTTCCAAACTCGGGCGAGAGGCGGCGGAGGCGGTGGGCGCGGGCTTGCAGTGGAACGCACTGATGGGGCTTGGGCTGATGCTGTTTCTCATGGTCCTCGGCATGACGGTGGCGGGGCACCTGTTTCTTAAAAGGGGGCGCGCCGCATGACACGGGGGTTCCTGGAAAAGGGTGTGCTAGCGGGGCTGGTTTTCATGACCGGGTTCGCGGTTTTCATCTTCGCGCTGGTCCTCGCCGAGGTGGCCGTCAGAGGAGGAGGTGCGCTGAATGCCGGATTTTTCCTTGAGGAGGCGCGCGATTTTGGCGCCGCCGGCGGCGTGCGCTACCAGATGGAGGGAACCCTGCTCTTGATGGTTGGCGCGGCGGCGCTCGGCCTGCCGCTGGCCTTGGCCGGCGCCCTGTTTCAGACCGAGTATGTGGATGCTCCCGGTCTCAAGCGCGGCCTTCGGCTGCTCGTCTATTCAATGAACGGCGTGCCGACGATTCTCTTCGGCCTGCTCGGTTATCTGTTTTTCGGTATCACCCTCGGGGCGGGCGTTTCCTGGCTCACCGGGGTCTTGATCCTCGCCATCATGATCCTGCCGACGATTCAGGTCAGCGTGCAGGAGGCCATCGAAGCGCTTCCGGAGCAATACCGCGAGGCCGCCGGTGCGCTCGGGCTGTCGCGCTGGCAGGTCGTCCGCTCCATCGTGTTGCCGCACTGCCTGTACGGCATCGTGACCGGGACGCTGCTCGGGCTGGCGCGCGCCGCCGGTGAGACGGCGGCGATCCTGTTCACCGCCACGGCGTTTTCCGGCGCCCGTTTTCCCGAGGCCATGAGCGACCCGGTGCCCACCTTGCAGACGCACATTCTGGTGCTGGCGCAGGAAGCGTTGAATCCGCGCACCATCGAGAACGCTTGGGGCGCGGGGCTCGTCCTGCTTTGCCTGGTCTTTTCATTGATCGCCCTATCGCTGGTTTTCCGCGGCCGGCTGTCAATGGAGTTTGAACGATGATCCCCGCCATTGGAATCGTTGATGTCCGCGTGGCCTACAACGGCAAGCCGGTGCTGGATGCCGTTTCCGCCCGCGTCCGGAAACATTCGGCGGTCGCGGTGATCGGCCCTTCGGGCACCGGCAAATCGACACTGCTGCGCACGCTCAGCCGGATGAACGACCGGGTGCCCGGCTTCAAGGTGGAGGGCAAGCTGCGCGTAGGCGGGGAGGACGTTTACGCGAAGGGTCTGGACGTCTGCCGCCTGCGCCGAAAAGTTGGGATGATTTTCCAGACGCCGTGCATGTTTCCCAAGAGCATTTTTGAAAATGTGATTTTCGGCTTGCGGCATCAGGAGCCCGCGCGCAGCAAGGAATTCCCCGATATCGCCCAGCAGGTTCTTCGCCGGGTCTTTTTGTGGGAGGAGGTCAAGGACCGGCTGCACAAACCCGCGCCCAACCTGTCGCTGGGGCAGCAGCAGCGTCTGGCCATCGCGCGTACTCTGGCGGTGGAGCCGGACATTCTATTGCTCGACGAGCCCACCTCGTCGCTGGACCCGCAGTCCGCCCTGGCGATCGAGGAATTGATTCTCTCCCTTAAAAAGGACCATACCCTGCTCCTCGTCACGCATCAGCTGGCGCAGGCCCGCCGGGTGTCCGACGAAACGATCTTTTTGGAGGCGGGCCGCGTCATCGAATCCGGCCCCACCGAGGCGGTGTTCGGCCGCCCCGCCCACGCCGCCACCCGGGCCTACCTGGGCCGCGCAGAAGAAGCTTGATCCCCTCTTACATTCCACGATCGAAAGGCCTATAATCAATCACATCCAACACCGTTTTATTTCATCGGGTCCGCTGTTGAAAAAGAACAAGGATCGAAAAAAAAGGGACCCGGCGTCGCGCTCGGTTGGCGGCGGTCTCTCGACACTGGGTGAGGAACTCAGGAAAAAAAATCCTGAGTTGATGAAGCGGTTCGACGCGATCCGGGAGGCGGGGCCGGCCTTTTCCCGGCAGACGGAAGTCATTCACGACCTGTTGCCCTTTCCCTGGCAGGATCTCGAATCCTTCGAGGAAGGCATTCAGCATGTCATTACGAAGAATTACGCCGCCGCGGGCAAGGTGTTCCAGGCACTCGTCAGGAAAACCCCCGAGGCCTACCCGGCGTATCACCTGCTCGGCCATGTGTTCG
>CP070799.1:2070034-2088630 GCA_020343535.1 Nitrospinaceae bacterium
TGCGCCACCAGCGCCATTTGCCGGCGCAGGGAGTTCAGGTTGAATTCACACACATCGACGCCGTCGATTAAAATTTGCCCGTTACTCAGGTTGTAAAACCGAAAAAGAAGGTTTACCAGCGTGGTCTTGCCCGCGCCGCTCATGCCTACGATGGCCAACACCTCCGATTTGGGCACGGTGAGATTGATATCGCAGAGCACCCACGCGTCGCGGCTCGGGTACTTGAAGCGCACGTTCCGAAACTCGATGGAATCGTTGAACCCTGTGATTTCCCGCGTGCCCTCCCGCACCTCCTCCACCGCCTCGTCGAGCACCGCGAACACCCGCTCGGCCCCGGCGAGGGAAGCCTGAATACTGGCGTAATTTTTGATCAACTGGTTGAGGGGCCGATACATCATGAACAGTGCGGTGAGGAAGCCGATAAAGGTGCCCTGGCTGATGCTTCCATTCAACACCTCCTTGCCGCCGTACCAGAGAATGACCCCGGTGCTCAATACCCCGAGGAATTCGAGCAGGGGCGAAAGAATCTCCGTGTATTTAATATTCTTTTTCATCACTGCCAAAAACTGGTCGTTGTATCCCTTGAACTTTCTAACCTCCGGAGATTCCAGGCCAAAGGCGCGAATCACCTTGACGCCCGAAAAGGATTCGTTAACTGTGGAGCTGATATTAGCCAGAAAGGCCTGTCCCTGGCGGGAATAACCGCGCAGCTTGCGCGCGATTTTGACCGACGGCAGGATCATCAGGGGAAAAATAATCATCGCGAACAGCGCCCACACCCAATTCAGGTAGATCACCCAGAACAGGAGAGCCAGGAACATAACGCTGTTCCGAAGGATCCCCGTCGCCACCGTGGTGAGGTTGGATTGCATGAGGTTGACGTCGTTCATGATGCGGGAAAAGATCGTCCCGGTGTCGTTTTCCTCGAAATAGCCCAGCGGAAGCCGATGAAGGTGCTCGAACAGCTCTTGGCGAACGGTGACCACGAGGCTCCAGGTCACCCGGTTCAAAATGACATTCTGCGCGTAAAACAGAACTCCCTTGACGAAATACAACGCCACCAACGCCAGCGGGATTATCATTAACATCAAGTGGTTCTTCTCGACGAAAATATCGTCGAAGGTCTTTTGCACCATGGGGACCGGCGAGGTGGAAATGGCCCCCACCACCACCGAAAAGAACATGGCAAGAATCACCCTTGGAAAATAAGGGCGGATGTACTCGAATAATCGCTTGCAGAGTTGGAGGGTCATGGATCGCCGTGCCGGGGCCGGCGGACCGGCCGAGCCCAGATCAGGACAGGGTCAAGGAAAAGAAAAACCCCCGCGCGCCGATTATCATCAACGCGCGGGGGCTGAATATTTTAACAAGAGGACGGGCCGCTCACCATCCACCCGCCTGTGAAATGACCGGTCAGGAAACCGCCCAACCTCAGGCCTCCACTTCCTTTTTAGGAAGAAAGTCCTCCAGAGTGGCGCCGCTTTTGATGGCCTCCTCCATGAGTTTCACCGATTCGGCGATGCCTGTCTCGCAGACCTCGAGGGTGATTTCCTTGATCCCCTTGGAACCCGCGTAACCCATGACCCGGTTGCGGGTGTTGTCGCGCATGAATCCCTTGGGAACCCGTTCCAGCCGCTCGATGGCCTCGGGCGACCAGATGAAATCTTCCGGGCTCAGGGAGGCGCCATATTCCTGCACCTCCTGAATGGTTTTCTTGCCGTTCTTCTTGACGTCGTTGCCGTTTTCGCCGGGTTTCACCGCCTTTTCATTCATCACCTTATTGACAAACGCAAGCGAGATGGCGGAAATTTTCTGCACGCGGGCGCTCTTCTCAATGCGGGCCCGGGCGCGCCGGCGAACGTGCCCTTCAGGGTATTCATCGAGGGCCTGCAGGGCCTCCTGCGTCCACACCACTTCCACTGAATCGAAGGTGGTGACGGTGGTGGTTTCCTCATTTTCCTTCTCGTCGGGCCTGAACTCCTCCTTGTCGATGGGCAGAAAACGCTCGGAGGTGGCGCTGCACACGCCGCACTTCACCACATCGCCCTTGAGAATGGTGCCGCAGCTCGTACATTTCAGAGTGACTTCCTCCGGCGCCTTGCCGGTATGGGCCTCCATCATCTGGTCCTTGAGCTTGCCCAGGACGGCGGGCTCGTTCGGGTCCATGCCTTCCTTCTTCATGTTTTCGCCGATCTGCCGCATCGCCTGCATGGCGCCGGCGGGCAAAATGTTCTGCACCGCTTCGGTGATGACGCTCGAGGTGATCATGCTGTGGCCGCGTTCCAGCGCGTAGCGCAGAATCGCGCCGGTGGCCATGGGGCGGACGAAACCGGGGATCTTCTGCAATCTCTCCTTCGCCTCGGCGGTCCATTCGATGGACTCTTCGGCCTGCATGTCGATCGGCGGCTTGAAGACCTTGCTTGAAAGGTAAACATTGCAAGGAACCAGGCGCAGAAGGTTTTCGGTGTTGCCGCCGATGTCCATGTCCGGTGCGCTGTGCACGCCGATGCGTCCCAGGATTAGCAGGTACGGGTTCTCCTCGCGCGCATACTGCAGCACCTTCTCGAACACCTTGCCGTCGAGCAGGCGGATGGTGCAGTCAAGGCCGGCTTCTTCCACCAGCTTGCGGGAGATTTCGAGGTGGGCCTGATAAATCTTGGCCAGCCCCTTGTCGATGATATCCTCGTGCAGTTTTTCCTGCTGCTCGAATTTGAAGACCTTGCCCGCTTCCTTGGTCAACACGCCGGTCAGGCTGTTGAACATGGCGTAATGAAAATAGGGATCGAAGGTGGAGATGATTTCCAGCGGCCGGTTGAGCTGCTTGGCCAGGTCGATGGCCGTCTTAAGCCCGCCAAAGGAATGGCCGCTGCCGTCCACCGCGACGACGATCTTGCCGCTCGACGGCTTGTCGCCGTGCAGTTCGGGGATGTGCTTAACTACCAGCGTATCGGTCTGAATCCGGCGGATGACGCGCTCCGCAACGGTGCCAAGCTGGCTGTCCTTGATGGCGCCAAGGCCCAGCGCGCCCATGATGACCAGGTCGTAATCCGATTCCTTGATGTCGCGCACCAGCTCAATCCAGTTTCGGCCTTCCAGAGACTTGCCGACGAACGGCAGCTTCGCCGCCTCGGCTTTTTGCCGGGGCACTTCCAAATAGGAGTCGGTGATGACCTCCATGCCTTTGGTGATGAGCTGGTCGTGGATGTTCCGCTGCTTCTCCAATTCTTCCTCGTCCTGATACTCTTCGGGCAGGCCGCTTTCCATCTGCCGGAAACGGACATCATGCATTTTCGCGGCGTAGACGTGGCTCGCCGTCATGGTCGTGTCCTTGTCGGCGAATTGCAGGGCCAGTTCGATGCACTCGTTGGAATAGTCGGAGTTATCGATAGGTAAATAGATATTTTTAAACATGGGGTGTAAGCTCTCCCTCCCCGCTTGGGGGAATCAACAGTTCATGGGCCCTGGCGGGCCTCTAAATCGGGATTGGAACGACGTTTAAAGCCAGATGACCGAAAAATCGATTCCTTGGCGGTTTCAAGCTTTGGGAAATTCTAACAAATTATCCCCCCCTGTCAACAGGAAAAGGGGCCGGCGGCATCCGCCGCGCTTTGTCCTAACTGCCTGAAAAAAAAAAGGTGCTCGAAGGTTTTCAGACATCCGCCCGGCCCCGCCTCCCTGCGATTCGCAAGGCCCGGCCGGCTCGGGCCGCGCCGGCAACAGACCTTTGATTTTCCTGATTTCTCTACCTTTTCACCGCCGTGCGCGAAGAAGCCTTTGCGAGATCGCGCAATTTCATCTATGCTAGGGGAAAAATGGCGGGGACTGGCCTCCGGCGCTTCAACCGCCGGCGCATAAACCGTAGGGTTCATGACAATATTATTGGAATATCCTTTCCCGCCCCCCATCCCAATCCTGTCCCCGATACTCTCTATGAAGGAGGATGAATAAATGTTGTTTGCGAGCAAGGATGAAATCGCCACGCGACTGCGCGGCATCGCAAGCCATACCAACGGCCACGTCAAGCTGGAAAACGCCGACCGCTTTCGAGACGAACTGCTCGACACCCTCGTGGAAAATGCCGTTCTCAACCCGGAGCCTGAAATCAAGGGCTTTACCCGTTATCTGATCAAATCGGCGGCCCTTGAGCTGGGCGCGGTTTCTGCCTCTATACAAGGCCTGTACGAGGCCCGCGGCCGCGGCGAGTGCGGCGGGTTCACGGTGCCCGCCCTCAACATCCGCGGCCTGCCCTACGAACTTTCCCGCGCCATCTTCCGCACCGCAATCAAAAAAAACGCGGGGGCGTTCATCTTCGAAATCGCCAAATCGGAGATCGGCTACACGTTCCAGCCGCCGCACGAACTCGCGCCGGTGATCCTCGCCGCCGCCGTCAAAGAGGGCTTTAAAGGGCCGGTTTTTATCCAGGGCGACCATTTCCAGGTCAGCGCCAAGGACTACCATGCGGACCGGGATAAGGAGCTTGGCGCCCTCAAGACGCTCATTCGCCAGGCGGTCTCCGCCGGGTTCTACAATATCGACATCGACACCTCCACGCTGGTGGACCTCGACCAGCCCAATATCGTGGAGGAACAGCGCCTGAACTTCGAGGTTGGCGCGGAACTCACCCTCGTCGTGAGGGACTGCGAGCCGCAGGGGATCACCATCTCCGTCGGTGGGGAAATCGGCGAGGTGGGGAAGGAGAACAGCACCGAGGAGGAACTCAGGGCCTACATGGACAATTTCAACACGACGCTTGAGAAGGCCCGCCCGGGGGCGCGCGGCATCAGCAAAATCTCGATCCAGACCGGCACCAGCCACGGCGGCGTCCCCCTGCCCGACGGCAGCGTCGCCGAGGTAGCGCTCGATTTCGACACACTGGAAAAACTCTCGCGCATTTCCAGGGAGGACTACGGCCTTTCCGGCGCGGTGCAGCACGGCGCTTCCACCCTGCCGCCCGAAATGTTCAGCCGCTTTCCCGAGCTCGAAACCGCCGAAATCCACCTCGCCACCGATTTTCAGAACATGGTCTACGAGAGCCGATACTTCCCCGCCGACTTCAAGCAGGAGATCTACGCCCACCTGCAAACCCGATTCGCCAACGAAAAAAAGGCGGGACAAACCGACGAGCAATTCATTTACAAGACGAGGAAAAAGGGCTTCGGCGAATTCAAGGCCCGCTTCTGGGGCCTGCCGCTGGAGATGCGCACCGCCATCGGCCATGAACTCGAGGGAAAGATGGATTTCCTGTTCGACAAATTGAACGCCGGCAACACGCGGGACCTGGTGGCAAAAACCGTCACCCCAGTGCCGGTGCCGCCCAACCTCCAGGTCGAAATCGAGGCCTGCTCCTAGGTTACTCTTAAATATAAAATCCGGGAATCCACATTCACTGGGACTATTTATATAGTATAAATAATATCAAAAAGTTATGTATAATTCGTCCATCCAGCACGCGAAGGTTTTATTATCCAAAAAATGGCTGCCCGGGCTTCTTCTGTGTGGCCTGATATGTTGGGGAGCCGCCCCCGCTCACGCCGGCGATGCGTTTAACGCGTGCGCAAAGAAGGCGGCGGCGCGGGACCTCGAAGCAAAAAAGGATTTCCAGAACAGGCTGCATGCGTTGATCGTCACCGGCAAGCCGGAATTCAAGGCACTAGCCGCCATCAACCGCGACCTCCAGATCCAGCTCGCCAAAGCCCGCAAAGAAAAATTAGAGTACCTGCTCAAAAAGCATCCCGAGCGTATCATCACCACGCAGGGCATATCCAGATTCACCAATTTCGACTGGTCGGACGCCGATGAAAGCCGCTTTCTCTCTGAAAGCGAAACCAACAAAAAGCGGCAGGAAAGCATCGCCGATCTCAATGAGCGCAACAATTTCCACACCGACTGGCCGCGCCTGCGCGGCTTTTTCCGCAGCGAGTTGACCAAAACCCCCGCCTACAAGACCCTCATGAGCGACTTTACCAAAAGTCAGGTAGAGGTAAAAAAAATCCTTTCCGCCTGCAACCCATCGAAATAGCCAGCGCACCCGGCGCCTCCTCCGTTAATCACCGAAGGGGGGAGAACGGCGACGCCACCGGCTAAACCCAATTCTGGCGAATTTAAATTAACTTTTTGATTATAAAGGGATTACTTTGGCAGCGGAGAATGTCAGTCCAGCCAAACCCGGACCTGACGCTCGGCGTCGGCAAGCTCGAATAAAACCTGGGGAACGAATCCGCTCTTGCGGGCGCGCGCTTGAATGGCGGCGAGGTCGATGTTCTGTGGGCGGATCGCATCGAGCACCGTATCGTCCATGGCGGCGGCGATATCCTCGGCGAGACGCGCGGGAAGCGTTAGATTGATTTTCACGCCGGATTTTTTTTCAACGTAAACCTTGAGGGTGCGGGCGACCCCCGAGAATAGCGGACCCCCTTCCCCCACGTCGCAGAGCTCAAGGGACCGGGCCTCATCAAACAGATCGCCCAGGCACTCGTCGAGCGCTTCGCCCCAGTCGAGGCGGGCATCCAGGCGGGCGAGAGCCAGAACCAATCCGTGCAGGGCCCGCATCAGGAAAATGAGGTCCGGCGGCGCCGCCGAGCGGAACCACCACTTGAGATCGCCCGCGACACGATCCATGCGTTCCGAAAGCCGCCACTGCTTTACATCGAAGGGCTGCCCGAACGCGAATGGCTCGAACAGAATCCCGAGCAGCGCCGGCAGGGACGCGCCGAGGTCGCGCAACTTTTCGGCATCGAACCCCACCATGGCCAGGCAGGCGGCGGGATCCACAGGCTCCCGCTCCCTGAGCGCCAAAATGGCGCGCAACAGAGCCCGGCGGCGGCCGGGGGCCATTTCCAAGACGCAACCGTAATCGTAAAGAATGATCGAGAATTTCGATCGGCCGCTCTGCCGGAACGCCCAATTTCCGGGGTGCGGGTCGGCATGCAGGAACCCGTGCCGAAATAGCATATGGAGAAAGTGATGCAAGAACTCGCGGCCAATGGCCTGCCTCGGCCCCGGCGGAAGAGCCGCTGCCTTTTGCAGGGAGAACCCGTCTTCACGGGCCTGCACGAGCACCCGGCTTCGGCAATACTCGGGCAAAACCTCGGGGACCACCAGGGCGGCAAGCGGCTGCGCAAGCTCGCGGTAACGCACCTGCCTTGCGGATTCCTCAAGATAATCGAGCTCTTGCCGGCCATTTTTCGCGAAAGCGCGCTGGTAACCCTCCAGGGAAATACCGAAACGCGACACCGGCCCCGCCTTCGGCAGCCAGCCGAACAATCTGAGCTCGGCCTCCACCGCTTCGCGGATGTCCGGGTACTGGACCTTCACCGCCACCCGCCGGCCGCCGGGCAATTTGCCGAAATGAACCTGCCCGAGCGAAGCGGGAATGCCTTGTTGATCCAGGCGGGGAAAGTGGGTTTGATGCGGCACGCCGTAGGCGCTGTCGAGAAGGGAGGCCACCTCGCTGAACGGCATTGGCGGGGAGGCCGAGTGCAAGGCATTTTCAAGGGTTTCAGCGTTTTCGCCCTGGGCCATCATCTGGCCCACCTTGGCGGCCAGGCCGCGGGCGCCGCCCAGCAGTTCCACCGTGTACTTTTTCGCCCGCAGGCGTTTTTCAGCGTCCCCCGCCTTGCCCGCCGCCACCACGGCCCGGCCGATGCCGGCCAACCGATTTGCGCGGCTGAAGAGGGCTCTCCAGCTCATGACCCATTATTCGCGGATGCCGCCGATGCACCCTGCGAGGTTCGGCGCATCTTAAAGGCCTCGACGGCGGTGAACACGCCTTCGGGAAGCTTTTCGCCGTTTTTACCCGAGCGCATGAGGACAATCAGCCGCGGTGTCCGGCCGCTATCGAAAATACGGCGGGACGCGGCCATCACATCTTCTTTCTTGATTTTTTTGATGGCATCGATGAGCTTCTCCTTGTAATCGAATTCGCCCTTTTCCACCGTGGCGAGGTAATACAGTTGACCGAGCTCCTCGGCGAGGCTGTCGCTCTTTTTCTCCAGCGCTACGATTTCACTGGCGCGGTGGCGCTCGAACTCCTCATCGCTCAGCCCATCGAACAGGGCGCGCAGGCCGTCCATCCAGGCTTCCACTCTCCGGACGAGCTCGAACGGGCTGTGGTTGGCCGACTGGATAACAAACCGGAGGTAGACCTCGTCCTCCACACGCTGTTGAAAACTCCAGACGACATAGCCAAGCTGCTGATTAGTGCGCATCTCGGTGAAGAACTCACTCTCCACGAGCGAGGCGATTAGGGATGTTTCGGCCTGCAGCTCAAAGGATTTCTCCCCCACTTGCAGCGTGTAGGCAATGGAATTGTTGTTGTCCGCCACCTGCTTGGAGAACATCACCCGCTCGCCCGGCTGCAGGAGGTCGAGCTCTTCCTTGTACCGCTCGGCCTCGGGCAGCGGCTTGCTGTTCAACTGGCCGAGCAGGATCTCGACGCTTTCCTTGACCTTTTCGTCCGTCCAGTTGCCGTGCGCCACGCCGGTCACATGAACCCTCTCGTAAAGCGTTTCGGCATAATCCCTCACATCCTTGAGCGTGAGCCCGCCAAGGGCATTGAGGGCCTGCTCCTCGGTGTACTGCTTCTTCAGGATGAGCAGGCGGTGATAATAGCCGCCGCGCGCGTAGGCCTGGCCGAGTTTACCGTTCTCGATATTGCGGATCATGGATTCCTTGATATTAGCGAATTTTTCCGGCGTGATGCGAATTTCCTTGAGGTTCCGGGTCACCAGCCGGAGCAGCTCGCCAATGCGCTCGGAGTAGCCGCCGATGCTGAGGACGATCCCCGGCTTTTCGCCGCCGAGCGCATAAGACAATCCCGCCACCTGAATCGGGTAGACGATTTCATTCAATCCCTCCTGAACCGCCGCCTGATACAGCGCGGCAAGTTGTCCGTTCCGCGGCGTATCATAAACGCGCGGCGTCTGAATTCGGAACTGCAGATAAACGCGCGGCTGGTTGAACCGGTTGTCGAATTTGAACCACACCTTCGCCAGATCGTCATCCCAGACCACGTGCGGGTCCTCATCGACCAGTTCCAGGTTATAGGGAATAAATTCGTTGCGGCCGGGATAGGTCATGCCCTCCGCCGGACCGGGGCGGGCGAGACGCGCGAAGGATTCGCCCCCCACCTCGGTGAGGGAATATTCGGTGCCATAGAACGGCTCGGTCTTGTCGGTGTCCACCGCATTGTGGGACAGAACCACGAGGGCGTTTTCGGGGGTCAGCGTGCCGATCAGAGCCCGGTAGGCCGCAGGGTCGAATTTCTTGAACAGGTACGGCAGCGTCTCGATCTCATCCAGCGGGTAATCCTGCATCAGCGCCGTGCGCTGAGCGACGAAGCCCATGCCTTCGTCGGGATCTTTCCATTCGAAATCAATCTCGGCCATCGCCTGGTTTTCCCGGTAGGTGTACTCTTCGATACCGTGCTTTCTTACCAGATCGATATAGGCGAACAACCGCTCAAGGACCCGCTCGTATTCCTCGATCCCCTTGCTGGTCAACGTGAGGTTGACATTGAACGAGTTCAGGCTGGGGTGGCTGAAGCCTCCTCCGGCACTCAGGCCAAGCGCCAGCCCCTCCCCTTTCAGACTCGACAACAGAGAGCCCTTCCCCTCGTAGCCGATCACCGTGCCGAGGATCGACGCCGGCTTGCTTTCCAGGTGATCCTTGAGGCGGATGGTGGGAAATTCGACGGTGAGCGTGCGAACGTCCTGAATGGTCTTGACCTTGAGCAAGCGGTACTTGTTCTGGAGCGGCTTGCGGAATTCCGGGGAAATCTCCGGCATTTGCACGGGGTGGTCGGGAATTCCCTCGAAATATTTTGTCGCAAGCTCAGCCTGGGCCTTGAGCGGCAGGTTGGACAGGATGGCCAGCTTCATGATGGAAGCGGCGTAGTACTTGTTGTGAAAATCGAGCAACGCCTTCGTGTTGTCTCCGGCCAGGGTCTTGCTGTTGCCGGTGCCGAAGGTGCGCAGTGGATGCCCCGGCTCCGACGCCAGGTTCTGCACCTGGTTGGCGCGCCAGCCATCGCTGCGCATGTTCTTGTCGTGCTCGCTGTTGACGGCGTTGACTTCGCGTTCGGCGTACTTGGGGTCGAAAAGGGGGGCCATGAAAAAATCGCTAAACCGGTCGAGCGCGCCCTCGAAACCTTCGTGCGACACCTCGAAGAAGTAATTGGTAATAGCCTCGCCTGTGTAAGCGTTGCTGGAGCCCGAATTCTCGGAGAGGTATTTTTTGTAAGAACCGACTTCCGGATATTTTTTCGTGCCGAGAAACAGCATGTGTTCGAGGTAATGCGCGAGGCCCATCTTGTCTCCGGGGTCGTACAGGTAGCCGACACCCACCGAAAGGGCCGCCGCGCTGCGGTGCACCTCGGGGTCGTGGGTCAATTGCACTTCCAGGCCATTTTTCAGTTTCAGGGTCCTGGTGTCTCGCTTCGCGGCCTCGGCGAGGCTCAGGCACGTCAGAGACAGTAAAAACAGAGCCACCACATGCGCGGTCACCCGCAAATTCAACCTGAACACTAAGCACCTCCATTTATTTTGTGTCTCCCGGCTGGCGGGAGCTTGTGGATCGGGGATTGAGGCCGATTTAATTTAAAAATCTCTCACTGAAATTTTCACACCGAAAACCGCCGCTGTCAAAATTAATTCCTGAACCGGCTCACCCCTCCAGAAGCGAACCAAGGTGCATTGACAACGCCCTTTCACCTTCCCTAGAATAGGGGTACCTCTGCATTCCCATTCGCTCTCCCATGCCGCCTTTTTACAAGGCAAGGAGCAACACTATGATTTCCAAAATAGCACTGGCCGCCCTTTTCGCTCTCACCTTCGCCGGCCCCGCCGCCGCCGAACTGGTTCTTGACTAGTTGCGCCTCGAATACAATATTTCGCTCGGCGACAGCGCCTGCGACGAGCTCCTACACCTCGACCGGGGCAAGGACATCAGCAACGTGGTGGCTACACCCTGCTACTTGCGTTCCGGCCGCTACACCTTCACGCTTGACGGCCCGGCCGGCACCCTGGTGACCCTGTTCGCCGAGCCGTCCTTCGGCAAGGAGCGCGGTTTCCTGACGGTGGTGAAAGAGGACGATGCCCTCGTGTGGGTCCTTCATCTGGAGGATTTTCCCGCCAATCAGTGGGTGGACCGGCCGAAAACCAGAAAATCCGGCGCTTACCGCGCGTTCTACCATCCCGGGCCCGCGTTCCGCGAGCGGGTCACCTCGATCCGCTGGGGCCAATGGTGGACGGGCGATGCGCCGCGCGGCCCATGAAGCTCAATCGTTGTTGAACCCCATGAGCGCGACGCCGACCACAATGAGGACGGCCGCTAACAGGCGCTTGCCGCCAAAGGGCTCCTTGAGCTTCCAGCAGCCGTACGCCACCACCATGAGAACGCTGGTCTGCCTGAGCGTGACCACCGCGCTCACCGCTTCGAATTGCAGGACCACACAGATCAGTCCATAAGAACCCATGGTGGCCAGGCCGGCGATGAGGGCCACCTTCCACTCGTTCCGCCATGAAATAAATATCTTGCGGACGGGTTGGGTGACGAAGAGGTAGACCAGGCACAGGCTAAACCCAACCAGCGATTCAAGAAAAAAGAACACGATACCGTTGGCGAACGGGCTGTCCGGAGAGATCCGGTAGAAGGTTTTCATGCCCACCTTGTCGACCAGGCTGTAGGCGACCACCAGGCCCAGCGTGACGAACGCCCACCGAAGGTCGCGGTGCAGCATGGCGTCCCAAAGGTTTCTGAACCCCCGGATCAGCCTTCCGTCGAAATGCAGAATATATATGGCGAGCACGATGAGGATGATCGCAAGGCCGGTGGCTGGCGGGATTTTCTCGCCAAGGAACAGGAAGGCGAACCAGGGGACAAACACCGGCGCCGAACGGGCGATGGGATACACATAGGAAATATCCTGCGTGTTATAGGCGCGGGACAGGGCGAGAATATACATGCCGTGTAAAAGCCCCGATACCACCGCCCAGAAGATCACCAGCGGATGCCGGTACTCGAAATCGAACAGAGCCAGCGAGCCCAGCGCCATGAGAATGATGAAGAGTCCCTTGAGGCCGGAAAAGTGCTGGGAATTTTTACTGGTCTGGGTTAAAACGTTCCATAGCGCGTGAAACACGCTGGAAAGCAGAATCAACCCGATGCTGGTGAGCGGCAAGCGGTAGTCTCCGGGGTCGGAATTGGGCCCTTCGCCCTGCGGGCGAGAGAATCTATTACCTTAGCAAAAGAGTGGACCAAAAACAGGATTTTTTATCATGATGGATCAGATCGCCTTTCTCGCCTGCCCCGCCCGCGACATGAACCGGGCGGTGGATTTCTACCGCCGGGTGCTCGGCCTCTCCCTGCTGTTTCAGCGCGAGGACTGGTCGGAATTCAAGGTCGGCGGCGTGCGCCTTGCCCTCTACCGGGAGGACCATCCAGGGGATGCCCCGGCCCGGCCCGCGATTTCTTTTCAGGCCAGGCCCATCGAGAAGAAAATCGCCCGGCTCAAAGCCCAGGGGGTGGTGATGGACGGCGAGCTGGAACAACACGCTTACGGCAAGCTGGCTTGCTTTTTCGATTCGGAGGGCAACCGCCTCGGCCTGTACGAACCGCCCACCGCATGAATCCGCATTCTCCCACGGGAGCCGGGAGAGACCGCAATCAACCGCCCCCTCGTCTCCACTAAGGAAAGGATCGGGCGATGGCAGGCGCCGCATCGCTTAGTCCTCATAGCGGTAGCCGACGCCGTGCACGGTGCGGATGATGCGCGGGTTCTGCGGGTCGGTTTCGATGAGCTTGCGCAGCTTGGAGATGTGTTGATCGAGCGTGCGGCTGGTCGGCAGGTAGTCCTGCCCCCAACACTCGTCGAACAGGGTGTTGCGATCGACGATGCGCCCGCGGTGGCGATGCAGCAGTTTGAGAATCTTCACGTCGCGCAGGCTGAAGTCGATGGTCTTATCGCCGCGCCGGCCGCGCAGCTCGCCGGGAATCACTTCCAGGTCGCCGAACAACAGCCGCTGGGCGGAGTCCGGGGCGTCTGTCCTGAGCGCCAGGCAGCGCCGGGTGACGGCGCGGATGCGCGCCACCACCTCGCGGGCGCCAAACGGTTTCATGATGTAGTCGTCGGCACCGAGCTCAAGCCCCAGCACGCGGTCGATCTCCTGCGACTTGGCGCTTATGAAAATCACCGGCACCCTCGCATTCCGCCGCCGGATCTCCCGGCAAACGCTATAGCCGTCCATGCCCGGCATCATGATGTCGAGCAGAACGAACTCGGGGTTTTGTTTCTCGAACAATTCGAGGGCGGCCGGGCCATCGCGCGCTGGAAGCGTCTCGTAGCCTTCCATGCGCAGAAGCTCCATCAACCCTTCGCGGATATGCTTGTCGTCTTCGGCAATGAGGATCTTCATTCATCGTCTCCTGCGTCCGGAGTGTGCAGGCGCACTTCAAAACTAGCCCCGGGCAGCGCTTGGTTGAGGGTCAGGTCACCGCCGTGCAGCCGGGCCAGTTGCCGGGCGATGCCGAGCCCTATGCCGGTGCCGGTGGCTTGGTCGGTGAGCCGCGAGCTGATGCGGTAAAACGGCGCGAACACCCGCCCCGCCTCCTGTTTCGGGATGCCCGGCCCATAATCGCGCACGACGAGGGTGGTGAACGCCCCCTCCTGCCGGGTGGCGACATCGAGCCGGCCGCCGGAAGCGCCATACTTTTCCGTATTGCTGAACAGGTTATTCAGGATCTGCTCCAGCACGTCCGGGTCGAAGCGTACACGCGCGTCCGCCCTGGCATCGAGCGACGCCTCCACACCGCGCGCGGCGAGCGACGGGCGAAACGCCGCCAATGTTTTTTTGACAATGTCGTCCACCCGTCCCGCCTCGGGCCGTAGCTTGAGTTTGCCTTTTTCCTGACGGGCGAAGGTGAGCACGTTGCCGATGAGACGCGAAAGCCTGCGGCTTTCCGACGCGATGATATCGAGGTAGCGGCGCGGCTTGCCCTCTTCCGCATCCACCGGTAGAACCTCTTCCAACAGCTCGGCGTAGAGGCGGATGTTGGTGAGCGGCGTTTTAAGTTCGTGCGACACCTGGTTGACGAAGTTCACCCGCTCCCCGGCGAGCCGCACCTCGCGCGTGTGTTCTAGATAAAGGAAGCGCCCGAGCCCGAGCACCGTCCCTCCCGCCGCCAGCAGGAGCAGGCCGAGCCCCCACCACTGCGTCCCGGCGGCGACGGCGCCGGCGCCGAAATATTCAAGTTTCCAGCTCTCCAGCGGGTGGCTGAGGAACAGCCCCGCCACCGCCACTTCTTTCGCATCGGGTTCATGCCCGCCCCACTGATACGCCACCGTTCCGCGCCCGTCGATGAGGCGGATGCGGTAACCGACGGCGTCCTCGCCGGTATCCGGAAGCGCGGCAATGAGGCCGGATAAAAAACGCACCGGCTCCAGTTCCATGCCGATGAGGCGGCCGCTCTTGTCCTGCCACCAGAAAATATGATTCTGCTCCACCCCGGCAAACCAGGTGTACCAGCCGCGCCGGTCCGCAGGCCCCTCGCCCGCGCCGGGCCGGGGCAAGGCGGTGAGCCCAGCTCTGCCGCCAGCCCCGCCGGAGGGTCGGCCTCCGCGCGCCGCGTTTTCGGGCCAGAGATGCACCGTTCGTTCGAGAAACCGGGCTTCCTTCTCGGTGAGGGGCGCCGTCTGGGGAGGGAACAGGCGCACCCCGTCGGCAGCGAAAACGAACAACTGCCGAAGCTCCGGATGTTCGCGGACGAAGGCTCGCTGAAGGCCGGTCTCCGCAGGCAGGTTTTCACCCGCCGCAAGAAGGACGCTTTCCAGATGCCGGAAGTGGCTCTGCACCTCTGTGTCCACCCCGTGCAGGCGCTCCTGAACCAGGGAGCGCACCTGATGGCCTAGCAGTTCCTGCTCGTCGAGCAGCACTCGAAACCCCAGCCACCCCGAAAAAAGGATCGGCAGGAGAACGATGACAATGAGAGCAGCCAGTGCCCTTGGCTTCAAAGCGGATTCTCCTTCACGCGGCAGGCGCAAAGACCGCCTCCTGGGGCGGCCCGGCCGGCCTTCAATACTGTTGCTGGTTGTCGAGCTTGAACTGCCTCTCGCGCAGAGACTTACGTTTCTTGTTCCATTCGGCTTCGTCTAGCTCATCGGCATCGCGGCTCATTTCCTGCTTCATTTCCATGGCCGGAGCCGGAGCGTACGCGCCAAACTCTTCCTCGATATGCTTGGCGCCCTCTTTAAGCAGTTCCTGAGCCTCGCCGACACGGCCCTGATCGCGCAGGCGCACCGCGTCCTTGCTCATCTCGTTGGCCACCTGCTCGATCGACGATTTCATGACAGCCTTGTTCGCCTTCGCCTTCACCTCTTTCTCGTTCCGGGTGTAGGACACCGACACCGAATTTTTCAGGTTGCTACTCTTCTTCGTGATAAGGTTGATGTAGGACAAGCCCACCGATGCGAGCTTCTGGCTCGCGCCCGCATCACCGGCGGGAATCTCGACCTCCAGCACCACGAACTTCTCCTGCCGGCTCGAAAGCTGATTCATGCGCGTGCGCACCACCTGCCCCGCGATGTCCGAATCCCGCCCCAACACGCGAATCGGCCGGATGCCGCGCTCGCAGTGGATCACGATGTCGAGATCCTTGGCGATCACGTTCTTCGCCGTCTGAAACTCGTTCTCGAAAATGCGCGCCAGGTCACCGGGGTGTTCGACGAAGGCGTGGTTGCCGTCGCTGTATCCAGCGAGCTGCGTCATCAGGTCTTCGTTGTAGCCGAGGCCGAGACCGATGGTGGTGACGCTGATGCCCTCGGTGCCGAGCGCAGAGCCCAGGCGGCCCAGCTCCACCGGCGTGCTCGGGCCCACATTGGCCAGCCCGTCGGACAGGAGAATCACCCGGTTGACCCGGTGCCGCGCGAGGTACTTGCGCACCTCCCCCGCCCCCTTGCTCACGCCAGCAAACAGCGCCGTGCTGCCGCCGGCGTTGATGGTGCGGATGGCGTCGGCGATCCAATAGCGGCGGCTCACCTCGGTGGCGGGCACCACAACGCGCACCGTGCCGTCATAGGTTACCACCGAAACAATGTCGCCCTCGCCGAGCAAGTCCAGGGCCATGATCGCCGCTTCGCGGGCGCGCATGATCTTTTCCCCCGCCATCGAGCCCGACTTGTCGAGGACGATCGCCGCGTTCACAGGCGGGCGCTCCGATGGCCTGTCCACCTCGAAACCAGTGATCGACACCTTGAGAAATGCCTTCTGGGTTCTCCCCGCCTCGATGACGGGCGTTCCGAGCGCCACGTCCAGGCTCACTTCCCGGGCCTGCGCGGGAACCGCCGCGAAGGCGGCAAGCAGCGCCGCTCCAATGAATTTACTGATAGACCGCATCGTCTTCATGACCACCTCCGAAAGGGTTGGGTTGATCTCTTCCTGATATCCGGCCCGCGAAGCGAGCCGCTCCATACCCTCAAGGATAGGCGGATGGCCCAAATGGGTGGTCAGACCCGTTTGAATAATTTGTAAAATTTTTGTCAACCCGGGGGCATCGGCCGCAACCGCGTCACCCTCTTATTTTAACCCGATCCCGGCTCGGGATGAAAACATCCAGGACAATTAAATCAATAGGTTAATAGAATCGCCGCGGCTCAGCCAGCGGCCCGGGCCGCTTTTTCTGCGCGGGGCTTGACTCCCATCGTAGCTGTTGTAATATTGATTGATGACCAACCCGCTCACACATTTTAACGAAGAAGGGCGCGCCCGCATGGTCGACGTGGGCGGCAAGGACATCAGCGAGCGCACGGCGGTGGCCACCGCCACCGTACACATGCTGCCAGAGACCCTGCGCCGCATCAAAGAAGGGCAAATCAAGAAAGGCGACGTGTTCGGTGTCGCGCAGGTGGCGGGCGTCATGGGAGCCAAGAAAACCTCCGACGTCATCCCGATGTGCCACCCCCTGCTGCTCACCCATGTTGACATCGGCTTTTCCGACCAGCTGGAGCCCGAGCCGGCAACGGGCCTGAGCCAGGTGACCATCACCGCCACCGTCAAGGTAACGGGGCAGACCGGCGTCGAGATGGAAGCCCTGACGGCGGTGACGCACGCAGCGCTCACCCTTTACGACATGTGCAAGGCGGTGGACCGCGGAATGTATTTCACCGACATCGGCCTCGTGCACAAGTCCGGCGGCAAGTCAGGCACTTTCGAGCGCGACGGCTGGGGGAGGCAGGCATGACCCGCCTCCTTTATTTCGCAAGCCTCAGGGCGCTGGCTGGAAAAAGCGAAGAAAGCCTCGAACTCGGCGGCGAAACGACGGTGCGCGCGCTCGGCGAGCGCATCGGCAAAACCTCGCCCAAACTCGGCGAGATGATCCTTGGAAAGAAAGTCATGGTCTCCGTCAATCAGGACGTGGCCACCCTAGACACCCCCGTCCGCGATGGAGACGAAGTGGCGTTTTTGCCCCCCTTCTCCGGCGGAGCGATCTAATTTAAAGGAACCGCGTATGAGCACGGTCATGGAATCGAAAGTCAGGATTCAGCGTGAGGATTTCTCCGTCACCGGCGAGATCGAGGCGATCAAAAAAGTCTCCCGAAATATCGGCGGCATTGTTACCTTTCTCGGCACCGGCCGCGAGCTGTCCAAGGGCGAGAATATTACCCAGCTCAATTTCGAGCACTACCCCAATATGGCCGAGAAAAAGCTGGAGGAGATCCGCGTCAAAGCCATCGCCGACTTCAAGATCATCGACATGAGCATCATCCACCGCATTGGCGAGATCGACATCGGCGAGAACATCGTCCTCATCGTCGCGGCGGCCGAGCACCGGACCGAAGCGTTCAAGGCCTGCGAGTGGGCCATCGCCGAACTCAAGCGCACAACCCCGATCTGGAAACGGGAAACCACCTCCAAAGGCGAAGTCTGGGTGCAGGACACTCCCTGACCGCCAACCCCCCGCCGGTTCCCAGCTCTAGAAACGGCTACCCCCGCCGTGGGGGCAACCCAACGCGGACAGGGTGCCTCCGCGCTTCATCCGCATGAGGTCTCCCGGTCTTTTCAAACGAACTCTTCAGGGTTTTGCGCTTTATGGCTCAAACCCTCAAAATCGCGCCGGGCTTATCCCACTCATTTTTTTCGAAAAGAAATTTCTTGCTTTTGTCGACAACAATTTGCCCATCCGGGCCGAGTGAGATTTTCAACCGCTCCAGGGCTCTCGGCGCCGGGCCTTCAAAGTTGATGCCGGTCTTGGTGAAACCGCTTCCATGACACGGGCATTTGTACTTATTCTCTGTTTTCAGCCACCTAGGGGTGCATCCCAGGTGCGTGCAGCGGGCGAAAATTACATAAATCCCCTCTTTATCCCGGACGATCCAGACTCGCTGGTCTTTAACCCATTTCGTGCTAACCTCGCCAACGGTGTAATCACTTGTAAAACCCGCCTTGAAAACTGGAGAGGGCTCAAACACGACCCGGGGGAAAAGGAGGCGAATAAAATATAGCGAGGACAACCCAAGCGCCCCCAAGAAACCGGCCCAGCCCGCCAATGAAAAAAAGTCCCTTCTCGACCAAAGCGTGTTCAGGAAATGGCTGATTTCCTTTTGA
>CP070799.1:2088730-2103543 GCA_020343535.1 Nitrospinaceae bacterium
TCGCGGTGGCGTCGAACGCGTCATTTTTCTCGGGCTGGGGGCGTGAAAGTTTTTTCCCGACTTACATTGCCGCCTGTCTGCTCACGACGCTCTTTTTGTACCGCCTGCTTCGGCGGCATGCACCCGGCCATGAAAAAAAGCCAGACTCTGCCGCCCGCGAGGACTTTTCAAGCCGGGTCCGGTCCAAACTCGAAGAGAGCCTGCCGTTTCTGCGCAAGACCGGAATTCCGCTGGTCATGGCGGCGCTGGTTTTAACCATTCCGGTATTGGTTTACCGTAACTATTCGGCGGTGGACCGCTCCGGGCAATATTTCGCGGAGACCCTTCTCAAGCGGGAATTTCTCTCTCTGGACAATCATGCTCTCTTCATTCCGGGAATGTCGTGGTTCAATTTTCATTATCACAACGATGTTATGCGGCTGAGGGACGATGTGGTCGCCATGAACGCCTGGGATTTCATGGCGGACCATCCCGCCGGGATTTTTACCAGGCGCCGCTACCCGAGCCTTTCACTGCCGGGTCCGGATCATAATTTTTCCTCGCGCGAGGAGACCTTCGCTTATATCCAGGAATTATTCGACAGGAACGCTTCCACACGGCCGATATTGATCGAGCAGAATATTATGTTTTTCGATCAATACCCGATGGCGGATCGATTTCTTCCGCATCGCAACCTGTTGGTGAAATATGAAAAATCGGGAGTGCCGCGGGAAGACGGCCAAAGTGGAAGCCGCGGGCTTGCCGAGTTCAAGTCCTTTCTCGAGGCGGACATTTCTCAGCCGGAAATTCAGCAAAAGAAGAACATCGACTGGATCAATAAAGTGGCCTATTTCATTCCCTCCTTCGCGGAGCACTATCGCGACAGGGGAATGTACGCCGAAGAGCGGGAGGCGCTCGAACTTCAGTTTAATTTCCTCGGGCAAAACAGCCCCGAGAACTACCTGAAATGGGTGGAGAACCTGATTCTCGACGGGCGGCTGGACGAGGCGAAGGCGAAATGGCGGGAAATGGCCGAGGGTTTTTCCGGCAGTTCTCCGTTTCATCTGGCGGAAGGGTTGATCGCCCGCGCCGAGGGACGGCCGGATGCCGCGCTGCACTCCTTTGAGAAGGCCATGGCCGGTGCCCCGGAGAATTATCGTCCAGCCATCGAAACGGCGGTGTTGCTGCTGGAGCGGGGAGATCGGAAGCAAGCTGTAGCGCTTGCCCGGCGGGCGCTGGGCCAGGCGAAAAGCTTGCGCGAGGTCTATTTTATCCGCAAAAACATCGACCTCCATTAGCAGTTTTAGCTGAACTTTATAGCCTCAAGAATATCGCGGGCGAGGGGGCCCTCAAGCAGGGCCGATACGTCCATCGCTACTCTAAGCAAAATGTTTTGAAATAGTTGCGGATATTTTTCGCGTCTTTGGTTATGATATAGGAGGCCGGATAACTGGCGGATGGCTCTGAAAAAACCCCTTTAAAGCTCGCGCGAACCCTCCTGAATCGAGTCTTCATGTTTGAAAATAAATCTGTTGCTATTGTCGTTCCGGCCCACAATGAGGAAAAATTGATTCTCCGCGTTTTGGAGACGCTCCCCGATTGGGTGGATCGGGTGTTTGTTGTCGACGATCGCAGCAGAGACAATACCAAGGAAAAAGTATTGGGGCACATGGCGAAGGATTCGAGGGTAAAGCTTCTCGAGCATGTGAAAAACAAAGGGGTGGGCGGGGCCATTGCCACGGGATACAAAGCCTGCGTGGAGGAAGGGTGCGATATCGCCGTCGTCATGGCGGGGGATGCGCAGATGGACCCGAACGACCTGGAGGCTCTGGTTCGCCCCGTGGCTGAAGATAAAACCGATTACGCCAAGGGAAACCGCCTGTTCACCGGCCAGGCGTGGGAGATCATCCCGCGCTACCGTTACATCGGCAACGCCGCGCTTTCCCTGTTGACCAAGATCGCAAGCGGTTACTGGCACGTCGCGGATTCGCAGTGCGGTTACACGGCCATCTCCAGGGAAGCCTTGCAAAAAATCAACGTCGATAAAATTTACCCGCGCTACGGCATGCCTAACGACCTGCTGGTCAAGCTCAACGTGGCCGACCAGAGGGTGTGCGACGTCCAGGTCCGCCCTGTGTATAACATCGGCGAAGTGTCGGGCATTCGAGTCACGTCGATCATCGTGAGCATTTCATGGCTGCTGATCAACCGGTTTTTCGCGCGAATGGTGAATAAATACATCATTCGCGATTTTCATCCCATGGTTTTCTTTTACATCTTCGGGTTGATCGCCTTTCCCGCTGGTGCGATCAGTGGAATGTACCTGCTCCTGTTTCGTCTCCTGGAGGGACCCGTTTCTGTGACCAGCGCCTTGTTCGCGGCCTTTCTCTCGATCTCGGGTTTGCAGTTCCTCCTCTTCGCCATGTGGTTTGACATGGAAAGCAACAGGCACCTGAAACCCAAGGTTCGCGGATGAATCTGTTGACGAACCTATCTTCCCGTCCCCCCGTGGAACGCGTGCCACTTGCGGCCTTGCCGGCGTCCCTGACCTCGTCCTCCCGCCGAAGCCGGGTGAAAGAGGGCGTGGTTCTCTCTGCCCTGGGCCTGCTGGTGCTGCTGCTCTATTATCCGGCGATCTTTCAGGGCAAGACGCTTTTCTTTCGCGATATTAGTCACTTTGCCTATCCCATGAAACTTTTTACCGTGCAGTCATGGGCGCAGGGTGAAATACCGTTCTGGTGGCCAAACGTTGTCGGAGGAACTCCGTTTCTTGCGCTTCTGCATCCGGGAGTGTTTTATCCTCTGAATATAATATTTTTTGCAACAGCGGACTTCGTCGCCGCGTTCAACCTCTATTATATTTTCCATACCCTGATTCTCGTTTATTCGGTGTACGCCCTGTGCCTGTATTGGGGACTTTCGGAGGAAGCCTCCTTCTGTTCAGCGGTCACGGCGTTGTTCGGGGGCTATTTTCTGTCGGTAACCAGCGTATACAGCCATTTCGTATCGGCCGTCTGGTTCCCGCTGTTTCTGCTGATGTTCGATAAGTTCCTCAGCCGGGGTGGTGCTCGATATTTTTTTGGGGCGGTTTCATTTCTCGCATTGCAGGTATTGGGAGGCGGGGTGGAGGTGTGCATCCTGTCGGTGTTGACCTATTATTTTTATTCCCTGGTCATGGTTTCGCAACGTCCGTGGCAGATGTATGGCTTGCGCGGAAAGACCTTTGCCCTGGCGGCCATCAGCGCTCTTGCTCTAGGCTTCGCCGCACTGCAACTGGCGCCGACCTATTACCTGATGAGAGAATTAAACCGAAAAATAGGGTTGGTCTATGCCACCGCTGCCCATTGGTCCGCAGGTCCGGAGGTTCTATCTTCATTGATTCTCCCCGACAAGTTTCAGGAAGCAATGGTGCGAATTGGTTATGGCATCGAATTTTATTTGCAAAACTACTACTTGGGTTTTTTTCCCATGCTCCTCCTGCTCGCGGTGCTGGCTAGGGTTGTAAGCAATCGGGCGATCCTGTTCTGGGCCTCGGTTTTTCTGGTCGGCCTGTTTTTTGCCTTGGGAGAATATAATCCGGCGTATGAGTGGGTATACAATTGGGTTCCCCTGGTCGACAAATTTCGTTATCCGGAAAAATTTCTTTTCCTCTCCTCTTTCGCTGGCGTATTTATTGCCGGGTACGGGTTCGATGCCCTGTTCAAGTTGAAAAGGAATGCTTCTTCGAGGTGGATGATCCTGATCCTCACCGGCATCCTGTCCGCTCTGGCGATTGCGGTCGTACGTTGGAAACCCGAGCGCCACTTGCTTGAATCCCTGGTGATCGCCGCGGGTTTGGGGTGCGTCATCTTTTTGTGGAACAAGGGGTGGTTGCGGATGGCCTTGTTCAAGACGATGGTATTGATCCTCATTTGTCTGGATCTTTTGCTAAAAAACGTAGGTACGATCCCGATGATCGACAGGAAGTATTATACGCAGCCCCCTGAGCTTGCCGAGAAGGTCACTCCTTCTCATTCTCTATATCGTGTTTACAGTGGCGTCTGGTCCTCCGAGCATATAATTAAAGATGAATTGTATTACGGGCTAGCGAACCAAGTTTTGATGGCTTTAACTTCGAAGGAGCGCATGCAGGCCAACTTGGGCACTCAACGTGGCATCAATTATGTCGATGGGTTTACTGGGTTGAAATTAATTGATAGCAGAATCAGGGAAATCCATTTTAATCAATCTGCTGATGACGATATAAAGCGTTCCATCCTGGCTAAGAACAACGTCAAATACCTCGTATCCCTGGTCGATCAAGTAAAATCCACCGAAGATCATCCTCTCGGTGAAATGGAGTTGGAAGAACTGGCGGATGTGCTGCCGCGCGCGTACCTGGTCGGCGATGCCGATTTTGCTCCTTATCCCTACATTGTGAAAAAATTTTTCGACCCGGCCTTCGACGCGAGCAAAAAAGTGCTTTTGTCAAATCCGGTGCAATGGAACAGGGCGGATAACTTTGATGGCCGAGTGCTCAGCCTGGATCACACACCCAACCGCGTGACCCTCAAAACGCGGCAGAACGGCGAGGGGTTTCTGGTCCTCCTTGACTCCTATTTTCCCGGCTGGACGGTCACGGTGGATGGAAAGACTGGCCGGATTTACCGCGGCAACTTTTTCTATCGCGCGGTCAAGCTGGGCCCCGGCGAGCACACCGTCGAATTTACCTTTCAGCCCGTCGGTTTCAAGCTGGGATGGATGACCTCCATCGCCACGGGGGTCCTTACCCTGTTCATCGCGGGGGTGCCTCGCGTGCGCAAGCGCTTGTTTGAAACCTGAAGCCGCCGCCGGTCCCCCTTCGTTCAGCATTCCCAGCGCATTTTTTTCAAACGCCGGCCGGGAAGGCTCAAACCCTTTGAAATATCGATTATCGCTTTGATTTAAAAGGCCTAACTGGCTATAATAGGGGCATGAACGTGCGCAAGGATTTTTTGGTGATCGGTAGCGGTATCGCGGGATTGACCTTTGCCCTTAAGGCTGCCCGCTTCGGCAGCGTTGCCATTGTCACCAAGGATGTTCTTGAAGAGTCGGCGACCCGCTATGCCCAGGGGGGCATCGCCTCGGTCATGGCTGAAGACGATTCGTGCGAGTTGCATGTTGAGGACACCTTGCAGGCGGGCAGGGGGTTGTGCAAGGAAGAGGTGGTGCGGGTGGTGTGCCGGGAAGGCCCCGTCCGGGTGCGCGAGTTGATCGACCTCGGCACCCGCTTCGATCGGGTGGCGGGGGCCGATTACCACCTGAGCCGCGAAGGAGGCCACTCCAAGCACCGCATCCTGCACAGCAACGACCTGACCGGTTGGGAGATCGAGCGTGCCCTGATCGAGGCGGTAAAACGCGAGAAGAATATCGAGATCTTCACGCACCACATGGCCATCGACCTCATCACGCTAGCCCGCTTCGACAAGGCGGTTTCCCCGGGAAGACCACGGGATGAAGCACTTGGCCTGTACGTTCTGGATATCGTCGGCAACCGCGTGCGGACGTTTCTGGGCAAAGCCACGCTGCTTGCGACGGGGGGAGCGGGCAAGGTGTATCTCTATACCTCCAACCCCGATGTGGCAACGGGCGACGGTGTGGCCATCGCCTACCGGGCGGGAGCCCGCGTGTCCAATATGGAGTTTTTCCAGTTCCACCCCACGTGCCTCTACCACCCCAAGGCCAAGTCATTCCTTATTTCCGAGACCGTGCGCGGCGAGGGCGGCATTCTCCGGCTCAGGGACGGCCGTACTTTCATGGAGAACTACCACCCGCTGGGTTGCCTCGCGCCCCGTGACGTGGTGGCCCGTGCCATCGACAACGAAATGAAGAAGAGCGGCGACGAGTGCGTCTATCTCGACGTCACCCATATTGAAGGCTACCGTTCCCGCGAGCGTTTCCCCAATATCTACAAGACCTGCCTCAAGTTTGGTTTCGACCTGACCCGCGAGCCGATCCCGGTGGTTCCGGCGGCGCATTATATGTGCGGCGGAGTGATGGTGAACGTCAACGGGCAAACCAACATCCAGCGTTTGTTTGCAAGCGGCGAGGTCAGTTATTCCGGGTTGCACGGCGCCAACCGGCTGGCTTCGAATTCTCTTCTCGAGGGGCTGGTTTTATCCCACCGGGCGGTGGCCCAGGCCGTGGCGCTGATGAAGAAGCCGGGACCGCTCGACCGGTCCAGCCTGGAGGTGCCGGCATGGGACAGCGGCAGCGCGGTGGATAGCGATGAATCCGTCGTGGTTTCGCATAACTGGGATGAGATTCGCCGGCTGATGTGGAATTACGTGGGCATCGTCCGCTCCGATAAGCGCTGCTATCGCGCCGAACGCCGCATCAAACTGTTGCTCGAGGAGATCGAGGAGTATTACTGGAACTTCAAGATCACTCAGGACACCCTGGAGCTTCGCAACATCGCCATCACCGCGCACCTCATCATTCGCGGCGCTCTCAAGCGGAAAGAAAGCCGCGGGCTGCATTACAGCATCGACCACCCCGAAACCGACGATGTGCACTGGGCGGTGGAGACGGTTTTCCAGGACACCCAGCAGCGCCTGTTTAATCGCAACCAACCCAAGACCCTTTCATCATGACAGAAAAAACATTTTCAACCCATGTTCGTGAACTGTGCGGCATCCTCTCCCTGGCGTTCACCCTTTACGCCATTCTGGCGTTGGTGACGTATTCACCGAAAGACCCCTCCTTCGTCAATTATGCGTCGGGTCCGGTGCAGAACGCGGGGGGCCTGGTGGGAGCCTATTTGTCCGACGGCCTGGTGCAGTTGTTCGGCAGCGGGGGCTTTTTCTTTCCCCTCATCACCCTGATTTTGGGTTGGGCCCTGATTCGCGGCCGGAGATTTCACAACGGTTCGCTGGTTCTCGCATCGGGCGTCCTGTTTCTGGTCAGCCTGTGTTCGCTGATGGCGATCAAATTCTCAGGCGACCCGTTTTTCGGCAAGGCCATCCCGGCCGGCGGCCTGACGGGAAACGGGTTGGGCGCTTTTCTGACACATTGGTTGAATACCGTGGGCGCCACCCTGACGCTGGTCACCTGTCTGTTCATCTCGCTGTTGACGATGACCCGCATTTCTGCCAATGCCCTTCTCGACGGCATGGGCAGCGCCGTGGTCGCCGGGGTGCGGCTTTCGGGGCGGGGGGCGCTGCAGATGAAGTCCGGAGTTCGAGAGGGCATCGAGAAATACAGGGCTGCCCGCGCTGAGCGCATCGATCAAATGGAACAGAGGGAACTCCTCCTGCCGAGCGCACCGCTGATCGTGACTCCCGATAGGCCGCGGGAAATAGAGATTCTCGAACCTCCGCGCAGAAAAGAGGAGCCATCGGAATTCGTCATTGAAGAGGACGTCCCCAAACCGGCACGGGCGGGCAAGTACAAGGTTCCGCCGATCTCGCTTTTGGAGGAGCCCCCTCCCATGGAGGACTCCAAGCAGATCCGCGATGAAATTCTAGAGAGCAGCGGTATCCTGGAGCAAAAGCTGGCGGATTTTGGCATTCAAGGCCGAGTGGTGCAGGTGCTTCCCGGGCCGGTGATCACGTTGTACGAGTTCGAACCCGCCCCGGGTGTCAAGGTGAGCCGTATTATTTCCCTGGCCGACGACCTGTCATTGGCGATGCGCGCCACAAGTCTGCGAATTCTTGCACCGGTGCCCGGTAAATCGGTGGTCGGCATCGAGATTCCCAACAGCAAAAAGGAAACCGTGTCCTTCAAGGAGATCATTTCCTCGCGCGAATTCCGGGATTCGCCGTCCAAGTTGTCGCTGGCCATCGGCAAGGACAATATCGGCCAGCCCGTGGTTCAGGACCTCGCTACCATTCCGCATTTGCTGATGGCGGGTTCCACCGGCTCGGGAAAAAGTGTCGGCTTGAACGCGATGATCTGCAGCATCCTGCTCAACGCCACACCCGACGAAGTCAAGATGATCATGGTGGACCCTAAAATGCTGGAGTTGTCCATTTACGACGGAATTCCTCATCTCATCGCTCCGGTGGTGACTAACCCGAAGAAAGCCGCCGCGGCATTGCAGTGGGCGGTTTCCGAAATGGAAAACCGCTACAAGTTGATGGCCGAAGCGGGGGTGCGCAACATCATCGGCTACAACCAGTTCGTGGAAAAGCTGGAAAATGAGTTTGAATATGAGGCCGAGGTGGACGCGGAGGACGAGGAAGAGGAAACGCCGGCCCGGCCGACCAAGCTGCCCTACATCGTCGTGCTCATCGACGAACTCGCGGATCTCATGATGGTCGCCTCCAAGGGCGTGGAGGAATCGCTGACCCGGCTGGCGCAAATGGCGCGCGCCGCGGGGATCCACCTGATCGTCGCCACCCAGCGGCCGTCTGTGGACGTGCTGACGGGGATCATCAAGGCCAATTTTCCCGCGCGAATTTCCTACAAGGTCACCTCGCGGGTCGATTCGAGGACCATTCTCGATTCCATGGGCGCGGACAAGCTGCTTGGCAAGGGCGATATGCTGTTTTTACCGCCGGGCACCTCGCGCCTGCTCCGAATCCACGGCCCGTGGGTCAGCGACCTCGAAATCAAGCGCATCGTCGACTTCATCAAGTCGCAGAAAAAACCCGAATACCAGGAAGATATCTTTCAGGCCGCAGCGCAGGAGAGCCCCGCCGGGGAAGACGAAGAATTCGATGAAAAATACGATGAAGCCGTGGCCCTCGTCGCCAAGGACCGGCAGGCCTCCATCTCTTACGTGCAGCGCAGGCTTCGCATCGGCTACAATCGCGCGGCGCGCATCATCGAAACCATGGAAAAGGAAGGGGTGGTGGGTCCTTCGGACGGGATTCGACCCAGGGAGATTTATGTCAAGCCGATCCTGTTTGAATAGGCCGCATCACCGTACGGCCCCTGAATGGCTCACCATGGTCGCGTTGGCCCTTTTGCTGGCCGGGCCGGCTGAGGCGGGTTTCTATTCCTGGACCGATGAAAACGGCCAGATGCATTTCACCGACGATCCGTCGAACATTCCCGCACCCTACCGCCAGAAGAACGATATCAAAAAACACACCGATTCCCCCGGAGCGCCCCTTCAGCCGGGGCCAACGCCGGAGGTGGCGGACAACCTTCCCGTCCATGAGGTGGACCTGGTTCAGATTTTAGGCGGCAACTTCATGGTGGACGTGGTTCTCAATGGCAAGGTCAAGGCTCACCTGATGGTCGATACGGGCTCGTCCATGGTGATCCTATCGCGTGACATTGGCAAAAAGTTGGGATTCTCCGAGAACTCACGGACACCCAAGCTCCCCACCATGACCGCCGGAGGCATGGTCTGGACACCGATGACGGTGCTTCATACGCTGCGCGTGGGCGACGCCGAGTCGGAGTTCGTTGAGGCGGGTTTCAACGATCAGATGATGGGGATGGACGGTCTCCTCGGCATGAGTTTTTTGGGAGATTTTCGCATGGAGATGGATCGGCACAGGGCGAAAATGAAACTCAGCCCGTTGATAAAAGAAGGGGAGACCCTGTGGGGTGGTAAGCCCGGCTCGTGGTGGAAAAACCGGCTTCGCACGTACACAAGCAAGATCGAGGAGATCGAGACCGGAGCGGGATACATGGAAATCACCAATCACCCCGACGCGCGCAAGTTGCGCAAACTCGTCGATTATTACCGGGAGATGAAGTCGCAATTAATGAATCGCGCACGCCGCGCGGGGGTTCCATCCAAGTTCCTGCACTGATCCCCGGCGTGCCCGCCGTAGCCCTTCCAGCCGCAAGGAGGATGGGCCTACCCGGACCATAACCGACGCATGTCAACCGATTCCTCATCCATCCTCCTGGCATTTTTAGGAGCCAGCAATCTCGCACGCGGCTATACGGCGTTGTCGCATTTTATCGTTCGCCGGCTCGCCCCCCATCCGGTGGAATGCTTTTTGGCGTTCGGTCCGGGGCGCGGCTACGCCGCCACCGGCGGCGTTTTAAACATCACCTTTCCCCCCATCGCGGAGTGCGGCCTGCTGGAAGCGGTCCGCTTGCGAGTGTCGACTGGTGCGAGAACGCTGGCGCTTCTCACCGATATCGGCAACGACATCATGTACGGTTTGCCTCCGGCCGAGATCATCGCGTGCCTGGAAAAAATTATTAAGCAGATTCTGGCCATGGACGGGCAGGTGCTGGCCACGCCGATTTCTCTCGATGTGGAACGGGATGTGGGCCGTAGGGCTTTCCGGATTCTGCGCACCGTGTATTTCCCGAAAAGCCGGATGACGATGGAACAGGCCGCGCAAGCGGTGGCAAAGATCAACGCGTTTCTCTATCAGGTTCGTTCGGAGCGGGTTCACCTGCTGGATGGGATGAGCGCATTTCGCGGATGCGATAAGATCCATTATGCCGTGCTCAAGAATTCGGCCGCCTGGACGCGGGTGGGAGATGAAATGCTCCGCCTCCTTGGGGCGGAGCCGCGGCCTCCTCGGCGGATCGGTACAGGACGCATGCTGCATTCATTCGGCTGCAACCTGGGCCGCCTGATTTTCGTGGACGAGCTTCGGCTCATGCCACGCCCCGGCAATCAATTTTGAGGGAAAGCGAGTTGTGATGGGCATGCTGCGGGCGGTTTTAAGAAGTGCGGCGGTGCTGCTCACCTACGCGGGGATTGGTGTTGCCGGCTTATTGGTGTTACCGCTGGGGATGGTCTCAACAATGGGCCACCGCCGGGCGTTGGTATTCCTCATGGGCTTATGGGGCAGGTGCTCCTGCTTCATCTTCAATATTCATTGTCGGGTGGAAGGTTTCCGGGCCGTGCAAGCGGGGGGTCTCGTGGTGGCCAATCACATCGGCACGCCGGACATCTTCGTTCTGGCAAGCCGCTTCCCCGGTTTTTTCGTTTCCAAGGCCGAAATCGCAGACTGGCCTCTATTCAACGTGCTGGCGCGCCTCGGGCAAACGATTTTCGTTGACCGCGCCAGGCGGCATCAGATTCAATGGATCGTCCGAGCAATCGAGGCGCGGATCGAAGAGGGGTTCCGAGTCGTGGTGTTCCCCGAAGGCGGAGCTGGCTTGGGGGAGGATGTTTTTCCGTTCAAGCCCTCGGTCTTCGAAGCGGCGATACGAGCCGGGCGGCCGGTGGTACCGGTGTCCATTGCCTATCAAGACCTCAACCACCCCAGCGTGGCGTGCTGGACCGAAGAATCCTTTGTCACCCATATTGTCCGGCTGCTGAAAAACCCCCGGCTTCCGGTCACCCTCTACGTGCACGAGGCCTTGGCTGGCTCGGGCGAGCGGCGCGAGCTTGCGAAAACGGCCGAGAAGCGCATCCGCGAAAAATTCCTGAATTTGCGGGACCAGGCTCCTACCGGTTGAGGCCTGGGAAAGCGGCGCCGCGGCCTGGATTCCCGGGTTGATAAAAAGTTTGCGAGAGGTAATAATTGCAGGCGTTATCCGCCTGAGTAACGGAAGGAATTTTTTTCAATGATACATCCATTTAAGGAAAGCAAGCCGGTCATCGACGCCTCGGCGCTGATCGTTGATAGCGCCCAGGTGATTGGGGATGTGACCATCGGCGAAGAAAGCAGCGTGTGGTTCAACGCGGTGGTGCGCGGCGACGTCAATCACATTCGCATCGGTAAGCGCACGAATATCCAGGACGGTTGCGTTTTGCACGTGGCCCGGAAAATCTGTCCCCTGATCGTCGGCGATGAAGTGACGGTGGGGCACGGCGTCATCCTGCATGCGTGCACCGTGGGTTCGCGCTGCCTCATCGGCATGGGCGCCATCGTGATGGACGGCGCCCAGGTGGGCGACGACTGCATCGTCGGCGCGGGAGCCCTGGTTACGCAGAACACCGAGATTCCCGCGAAAAACCTGGTGCTCGGTTCCCCCGCCCGTGTGGTCCGGCCACTCACCGAGGAAGAGATGCGCTCGGTGCGCGAATCGGCGGCGAATTACGTCGCCGACATTGAATCGTATCTCGATTGATCCGGGACGGGAGACACAGATGAGCCAGGGCAGCGATAACCAGGCGGTCCGTGTTGCGGTCATCGGGGGCAGCGGCGCCTACCATCTGCTTGCGAAAGGAGCGCTCGGCCGGGAGCAGGGAACAAGGGTGATCGAGACGCCGTTTGGCGACAGCGCCCCATTGCACCGTTTCGCCGCGGCGGCAGAGGACTTTCTTTTTCTTTCGCGTCATGGAGAAAGCGACTATTCCCTGACCGCGCCGTTTGTCAATTACCGCGCCAATATTTATGCGCTCAAGGCCTGCGGCGTGGAGCGGATCTTTTCCTGGTCCGGCCCCGGTATCATCAACACCGCTTACAAGCCCGGCGATTTCATCCTGCCCGACGATATCCTCGATGAAACCCGAAACCGCGAATGCACGTTTTTCAAGAACAGCGGCCTCGGCTTCATCCGCCAGAACGAACCTTTCTGTCCCGACCTGCGTGAGGCCCTGCACGATGCGTTGCACGCCGCCGGAAAGCCGCATCAGGAGCGGGGCGTATACGTATGCACCGAAGGGCCGCGGCTCGAATCGCCCGCCGAGATCCGCAAGTTCAGGATCCTGGGCGCGGACTTGGTGGGAATGACGCTGGCCCCAGAGGCCTTTCTGGCGCGGGAGCTCGAAATGTGCTACCAGCCGCTGTGCTACCTGACCAATTACGCCGAGGGGGTCGTGGCCAGGACGTTTGAGAAAGGCAAGCTCTTCGAGGGCATGCAAACCGAGGAAGAGGGAAAACGCGTTGAAGCGGCGATCGCCCAGTTTCCCGAAATTCTCGCGGCGGGCTTTGCCGCCCTCACGCCCCGCGAGAGAACCTGCCAATGCAGGGACGCCATGAAACGCTATAAGGAAAAAGGCATGATCAGCGAGGACTGGCGAACTTGGATCGGCAAGCCTTAGGCTCTGGCCGGGAATATCGCCGGTGAGTTGTTCGTTGCGGCAAGGTTGTCATTAAGCCCACCCACGTTGTTCGAGGCTGCACGTAAATCATGGAAAGGTCCAGGACACGGGGTCCTTGGGATATATCAGTTCCCTCCTGTTGAACTTCTCGAGGACAGGACTGGGTGGATCGGTCTTCTTGATGAAGATCCTGGCGAGTGGGTCATCATATATCTTTACCCAGCCAGCGGCATTTTCAAGGCCGCTATTCCTATGATTCATGAGGATGATGTCGTGCGGGTAGCGTTCAAGTACCTCCTCCCAGCCTTCTGCGCCCTCCGCGAAAAGCATGTTATCCCTGAACACTTTGTCGGGGTAAGCGGTCCATAACCGTCCATCGATCGACACTTTGGATGCGGGCCGCTTCATGAGAATATACTCGCCCCAATCGAATAGGATTAAGATATTGCCGTCGATTCGGTTGGTATCGAGAAATCGCGTGGCATAAATGGGATAAACCGCCGGGTTGACTTGAATCTGAAAGTCCGCTTCCTTATATTTATAAAAGTGGGAATGCGCCTGAAATAAAATACCGCCCGCCAGGACCCAGAGAACCGCGGTATGTGTGCGGGCGGAAACCTTTGGCACCCATCGCTTGAAGGCGTCGCTCTCGAACAGGTCGGCCAGGCGAAGCGGAAGATAAGGCGTCATCAATATCGCGGTGATCACCGAGTGCCGTTCGTGTCGAAATCCATAGAAAATGCCCAGGATAATGATGGTCAGCTCCCAGGGCCGTTTTTTCCCTGGAAGAAACAGGGTGATGAAGAACAGGATCACCAGTATTTTTAATGAGAGAAAACTTGTATTCCAGAGCGGAACCGGTCCCCATTCTCCGATGGGGCGGTCCTTGGGGATGGTTTCCCAGAAGAAAAGCCATAGTTTGTACCCGTACGGGTTGATTAACAGGGCCAGACAGGAAGCGAATAAAACAAGGAGGAGTGGTTTTATGGAATCCCCGCCGGTCAATAACCGCCGAAAGAACTCAACAACCACCACGGTCCCAAATATCAATATTCCGGCAACGATTCCGCCGTGAATATTGACCCAGATGGCCATCAGCAAGGGCGTCCAGAAGATGGCCTTGGAGTTACCATCAAAATACTTCTGCAAGATCAGCACTAGGAGGGTGGTGAACAGGTAGGTTAAAATTTGCGGTCGGGTGGCGAATCCTGTCACCAACACCGGGGCGATGAGCAGGAAATGCAAGGCATAAGCCAGGCGATTTCCAGACTTGGCGAAATAGAGTGTCGAAAGAATGTGAATGATTGCAAGTCCCACCAGGAGCTTGAAGATCAGGAGACCCGATGAACCCGCCCAGGAATAGATAAGAGCAAAAAGCGGTTCGGCCAGCCAATTGTGATTGATCCAGGGATAATCTCCCGCGGTGTAGGAGTAGGTATCCACTAACGGGAGGGATTTTGAGGTTAACAGATCACTTCCAAACTTGATATGGCCCCAAAGATCGACATCGGCAAAAATATAGGAAAAGGCGTTGATGGCAAAAACATAGACGAAGGTGCGAACGAGGAGAGTATAAAGTCGGTCTTGGTTCATGGTTTAAGAGTTTGGGGTTAGGTTTGCGAAGGAAAGCGTAGCGGCAGGAGGGTTAAGGGTCGGCATCTCGAGACCTTGGCTATCATGGCATTATTTTAAATTAACTTTCAAGAAATTTTTACAAGGGACAGATTCGCAGGAGACCCTATGAAACGGTCGCGGATCAATTTCATCATCGACGCCATCGCATTTATCGGCGTGGTACTCCTGATTTCCACGGGTGTCCTGATGCGCTTTATTCTCCTGCCCGGTGTGGAAAGAATTGAGCGGGGGCCACTTCATTTGTGGAGCATGAGCCGGCACCAGTGGGGCGACGTGCATTTTTTCATCGCCATGGGCCTCATGGTCATCCTTGCCTTGCATC
>CP070799.1:2103643-2115755 GCA_020343535.1 Nitrospinaceae bacterium
GCGAATCATCTACAGACCAGCAATGTCTGCGATGATTGTCATATAACGAGCAACTGGACCACCGTCAATTTCGACCACACCGGTATCACCGCATCTTGCACCACCTGTCACAATGGCACGACGGCGACGGGAAAGCCGGCGACCCACGTGCAAACTTCCGCCAGCTGCGATGCATGCCACAGCACGATTTCCTGGGTTCCCGCGAATTTCGATCATTCCTCCGTGAACGGCAGCTGTTCCAGTTGCCACAACGGCACGACGGCGACTGGGAAACCGGCGAACCATTTCGCGACCACCCTTCAATGCGACGAGTGCCACACCATCAATAACTGGACCAGCGTCGATTTCAATCACTCCTCACCCTCTTATCCGGGAGATCACAGCTCGAGCGTAACTTGCCTCCATTGCCACCAAGGCAATACCCAGACGGTCACCTGGATTTTTGGCGCCTACAAACCCGATTGCGCCGGCTGCCACGCTGATGATTTTGAGCCGAATAACCATAAAAAATACGAAAACCCCGACACTTTTTACAGCGTCAGCGAACTCCGGGACTGCTCCGGCGCCTGTCATCTGTACGAAGACAGCAGCATGACGACGATCAAAAAATCCCAAAGGGGTGAGCACCAACCCCGAGATAGCAGCTTTTGACAGCGGCAGCTCCTGGCCTTCTCCCTTTCTGACTGAAACACTCTTTTGACGAATAGTGATTAATTTGATGGACAAATTTAGTGGGTTTTTCCGAGGCATTACGATTCTCATCGTTCTTTTCGCATTCACCGAGCCGGCGTACGCGGTGATCGTGACGGATGTGAGCGTGCGCTCGCGTTCAACGGGCTATGAAATCCAATTTCACTTTTTCCTGCCTCTGCGCCACGAGAGCCACAGCCCGAAAAAAAAGGGCGACGTACTCCTGGTCCAGTTACGGACCGTGTCGAGCCTCGGTCTGGACGACAGCGAGCTACTCCGGCATCTCGGCGAACGGGAAATCCTGAGTTGGGACCGATCGGTTCCCGTCCCCATTAAGGAGATGACTTACGAGGGGGACACTCCCGACCGGCCGACGCTGACCCTCCGGTTCAACGAGGAGGTCGAATTCGACGTACGCAGCAGCGCCGATTTTCGCAGCCTCATCGTCAACATTAAAGCAGACATAAGGAACGCGCCGGAAGCGCCCGCCGCCGCGCCCGTGGGAAAAACCTTACCCACAACGGACCTGGCCGGCGTCCCGAATAAAATCGCCGACCTGATGGAAAGCGCCCGCCGCGCCATGATCGATGAGGATTTCCGCCGCGCGGTGCAACTTTACACGAAAATCCTGAACCAACCGGATTCGCCCGCCCACCCCACCGCCCAGGAATTCCTCGGCCTGGCGCGGGAACGCAACCGGCAACTCGCCCACGCCAAAGCCGAATACGAAAAATATCTATCGCTTTACCCGGAGGGGTCGGGGGCGGATCGGGTCCGGCAAAGATTGCTGGGCCTCATCACCGCCGCCGCCAAACCAAAAGCCCCATTGAAACCCGATGAGCCCGAGAAAAAGGTGAGTGCATGGAACACGCAGGTCTACGGCAATCTGTCCATGTTCTACAATCACGACGTGACCGAGCCGGATAACGATGAAACGGTGGTCAACCGTTCGGACCTTTTCAGCAATCTCGGCTTCAACACACGCACCAGAAGCGACCGCTATGACCTCCGGTTCCAGTTCATTGGCAGCGAGGAGTATGATTTCCGCGATGGCGACCGGGGTAATGAAACGCGGGTGAACATCCTTTCCCTGGAAGGAAAAGATCTCAGGCACGGGTTGTACGGGCGAGTGGGAAGGCAAACGCAAACCTCCGGCGGCGTCTTGGGAAGATTCGACGGCGCCTACTTCAGCTACAACCTGACCCATAAAATAAAATGGAACACGGTGCTAGGATTTCCCGTCTCCTCTTCCTCTTCCTCACCCGTGGACACCGAACGGAAATTCTACGGCGTCAACTTCGACTTCAGCCCCTTCTCCAACCGGTGGAACTTCAACACCTTCTTCATTGACCAGTACGTGGACAGCCTCACCGACCGCCGTGCGGTGGGCCTGGAAACCCGCTATTTCTCTCCCCAACTCGCATTTTTCAGCCTGGTGGATTACGACATCTCCTACGACGAGCTGAACCTGGCTCTTCTAAACGGCAACTATACCTTCCCGACCAAGACCCGCCTGTCGCTGGTGCTGGATTACCGGAAATCCCCACTGATTGCCACCAGCAATGCCCTGCAGGGCCAGGTGGGCGTTGAGGATATCTCGGACCTGCTGCAGATTTTCACTGAAGAGGAGATCCGCGCGCTCGCCCGCGACCGCACCGCGAGAAGCGCCTCGGGCACACTGGGAATCAATCAGGAACTGAACGCAAATTACCAGATCACCTTCGAAATCACCGCATCCGAACTTTCGGGAACGCCTGCTTCGGGAGGCGTCGAAGCCAACCCAGGCACCGGGATGGAGTTCTTCTACTCCACGCAGCTCATCGGCTCCAACCTGTTCACGCAGGGGGATGTCACTATCCTCGGCCTCCGTTATTTCGACACCATGAATCACGACTCTTACAGCGCCATCGTCAACACGCGCTTCTCCATCAATCGGGATTTCCGCGTGAATCCGCGCGTTCAACTCGAATTTCGGGAGAATAAGGCCGGCGGCGGCGATCGCTTCAACGTGCGGCCCATCCTGCGTGTCGCTTACCGTTTCAAGCGCTGGCTGCGCCTGGAAACCGAGGGAGGCATGGAGTGGACGCGGGAAACCTCCCTAGGTGAACGCGAGCGGTCCCGGAGGTATTTTTTCACCCTCGGCTTCCGTGCCGATTTCTAGCCCCCCTCCTCGGCTCCCTTTCATGGAAGAATAATATCCACCCTCAAAGATCCAATAAACGAGGCCCGCGGGTTTCGGCGTGCACCTCCTTAGCAGGTTGCCGCTTAGCAAATTATAAAGATGGTTTATTTTGCGGAATGGTATAGAATCGGGATGAGAGATTCCTTGATCAAACCGTGTGGAGGGTGCCATGTCCGCCAATCAAAACACCTGCAGCAAGTGCGGGGGCAAAAGCATTGTCAAAGGCGATATCGGTCTCAGAACGAGCCGGGACCTCGAACTGATCATGGTGGTACGCAAGGACCACGGTGTTGAAAAAAAGGTTCCCTTGCAGCCCAAGGTCTGCGGGAAATGCGGCTTTGTGGATCTTTACGTATCGGAGGCGAAAAACCTCAGAATTCAGCCTTCGGACAAGCCGATCGCTGCCGACGCCCGGCAACGACCTATCCTGGAATACGATTTTTAGCCTTCGCCCGTTGAACATCGTAGGAGGATTCGTTTCCGAGCAGGCGACCCGGCGGGCCTCGCACAGGCTCTTGCAGGCCCTTTCCAGGGGCCGCCGAACCGGGGAACCTCCGAAGAGATAAGCGACAGACCTTCACACACCCGCGTTAAAGCAAATCCATATCGAACTCATGCCAATACCCAGCCAAGATCGGGCCCATTTCCTTTTTCTCAAGTTGCATTCCCTGACCGGCATTTTCCCCATCGGGGCGTTTCTGGTGCTGCATCTCTCGGTCAATTCCCTGCGCACGGTCGGGGTGTGGCAATATCAGCTGAGCATCGACCTCATCAACAACCTGCCCTTTCTCATCGTGATCGAGACCCTGTTCATTTATATTCCATTGCTGATCCATTCGCTGATGGGTTTTTATATTATCTTTTCCGGCAAGATCAACCTGCGGCATTACCCCTACCCGCGCAACTGGGGTTATACCCTGCAGCGCATCACCGGTGCGGTGGTTTTCTTCTTCCTGATCTACCACATGGGCACCACGGTGGGACCGAAGCTGCTTTACGGCAAGGAGCAATTCGAGGCCGCGCCGTTCCTCATCGATATCATGAACCGCGAATTCTCAAACTGGACCGGCCGCTTCCTCTACCTGGTCGGGATCGTCTCGGCGACCTATCACTTCTGCATGGGCCTCTGGAGTTTTTGCGTTTCCTGGGGGATCATCATCGGCCCGGCGGCACAGCGCAACGCGGGGATCGTGTTCGCTCTTTTTGGCCTCGCTCTCACTGCCCTCGGGGTGGCCACGGTGGCGGAGTTCTCCCTCGACCCGCTTCCCGTTGATGCGACGGTGGAAGGAGGGGCATCATGATGAAGCGGCAGAGCAAGGTCATCATCATCGGCGGCGGGCTGGCCGGGCTGTCGGCCGCCATGAAATTGTGCGAGCTGGGTGCGGAGGTGGTGATCGTCGCCTACCAGTCTCTCAAGCGGTCTCACTCCGTATGCGCCCAGGGCGGCATCAACGCGGCGATGGACGCGCGCGGCGAGGGCGATTCGCCCGATAACCACTTCTACGACACCATCAAGGGCGGGGATTTTCTCGCCGAGCAACCCCTGGTGAGGGACATGTGCCACCAGGCGCCGGCCATCATTCACCTGCTCGACCGCATGGGCGTACCGTTCAACCGCACCGCCGAGGGCCACCTGGCCTTCCGCCGTTTCGGCGGCACCCTCTATTCGCGGACGGCGTTCGCTGGCGCCACCACCGGCCAGCAGATGGTGTACTCCCTCGACGAGCAAGTCCGCCGTTACGAGCACGACGGGCTGGTGCAAAAGCTCGAATGGCACGAGTACCTCGGGGCGGTGCTGGATTCAGAGGGAGTGTGCCGGGGCGCAGTGATCCATAACCTGCGCACCAATCACGTCGACTGCCTGCCGGGCGATGCGGTGATTCTCGCCACAGGCGGCCCCAGCCAGGTGTACGCCGGGTCCACCGCATCGACAGTCAACACCGGCGCCGCGGCGACCATGGCCTACCTGCAAGGGGCCCAATACGCCAACGCGGAATTCATCCAGATCCACCCCACCGCCATTCCCGGGCAGGACAAGCTGCGCCTGATGAGCGAATCGGCGCGCGGGGAAGGCGGACGCATTTGGGTTCCCAAAAGAGTGGGAGATCCGCGCACAGCGGAAAATATTCCAGAAGACGAACGCTATTATTTTCTGGAAGAAAAGTACCCACATTTCGGCAACCTGGTGCCGCGGGATGTGGCCTCGCGCGAGATTTACGACATCGTCTACCAGCAGAAACTGGGCATCGGCGGCGAGGCCATGGTCTACCTCGACCTGACGCACAAGACCAGGGAGTTCCTCGACGACCGCCTGGGCGGCATCATCGATACCTACACCAAATTCACCGGTCAGGACCCGCGCACCACGCCCATGAAAATTTTCCCCGCCGTCCACTATTCAATGGGCGGGCTATGGACCGACTACGAAACCGACGCGCATGGCATGATCGATACCCGCTCGCCGCGCAACCAGATGACCTCCATCACCGGGCTATACGCGGGCGGCGAAGTGGACTACCAGTACCACGGCGCCAACCGGCTAGGGGCCAACTCGCTTTTGAGCTGCATCTACACCGGCCTCATGATGGCCCCGGGCGTAATCCAGTACACCAGGAACCTCGGCAAGGCGCCGGAGGACGTTCCCTCAAGCCTCTTCGACCAGGCCCGCTCTTTCTGGGCAAACCGCTTGCAGAGCATTAAGAAAATGAACGGCAGCGTCAACCCCTACCGGCTGCATAAAGAGCTCGGCAACCTGATGATGGAAAACGTGCTCATCGTGCGCAATAACCAAAAACTGGAGCAGGCTGTCGAAAAGATCGACGAGATCGAGGAAAAATTCAAAAGCGTCCAATGCGTGGACAGCAGCGACTGGGCCAACCCCACCGCGAGCTTCATTAACCAGCTCTATTGCATGATTCACCTGTCCCGCATTATCACCCGCGGAGCGCTGATGCGCGACGAATTCCGCGGCGCGCATTACAAACCGGAATTCGACCTGAACCAGCCGGCGGATTTCGACCCTCACGAATACATTGACTATCTGGAACGATCCCACTATGAAAAAGTGCCCGAAGAGGCCTTTCCCCAAGGCCATCTGGCATACATGAAACGCTATGAAAGCAACAACGAAAAATGGCTGAAGACATCCCTTGCCACCTTCAAGAACAACCAGCCCGAAATCACCTACGCCCCGGTGAACACCTCGATCATGACCCCGCGGCCGAGAAAATACGACTGAGGCAGGAACCATGAAAACAGAAACCGTTACCCTGAAGATCAAACGCCAGAACACCCCCAGCGGCAAGCCCTACTGGGAAACATTCGAAACGCCCAAAAAACCGCTGTCCAACATCATCTCCTGCCTGCAGGAGATCCAGCGCAATCCCGTCACCGCCGACGGCATGCCTGTAAACCCCGTGGCCTGGGACTGCAACTGCCTGGAAGAAGTCTGCGGCTCGTGCACCATGCTGATCAACGGCCGTGTCCGCCAAGCCTGCACGGCCCTGCTCGATCAGCTCGGCTCAACCGTCACCCTCGAACCCCTCACCAAATTCCCCGTGGTTCGCGACCTGCAGGTGGACCGCAGCCGCATGTTCAAAAGCCTGAAAAAAGTGAATGCCTGGATCGAGATCGACGGCTCCCACGACATCGGCGAAGGACCGATGATGCCGGACAACATCCGCGCCAAGCGCTACGTCCTTTCCGAATGCATGTCCTGCGGCTGCTGCCTCGAGGCGTGCCCGCAGTTCACCCTCGGCAACGAGTTCCTAGGCGCGGCCACGTTCAGCCAGGTGCGCCTGTTCAACATGCACCCCACCGGGCAGGCCAAAAAGGAGGACCGGCTCGACGCCCTCATGGGCAAAGGCGGCATCGCCGATTGTGGCAACGCCCAGGTGTGCGTCGAGGTCTGCCCCAAGAACATTCCGCTCACCGAGTCCATCGCCGACATCGGCCGGCAAACCTCCCTCAAGCTGCTGCGGGATTTCCTATCAAAGTAATGGAGGCGCTTCGGCATAAGACGGTTTCTTAAAAAAGCCGGCCCCGCACCACCCGCCTGCCTTCCCTGCCGGAGTCCCTTCAGTGAATGCCGCAATTTCTAACAGATTGAGGTGAATTTTAGCCGAGCCCGCCGTAAGACATTGAAGCAGGAGGGGCGCCTCTTGATCTTAAATGCCGATCCGCCTTAAAAAACTTCTTAATCCAGATTTACATGTAATATAGGGTCATGCGAAGAAGCCTTGCAAAAGGTAATATTTTTTTAGGCAGGGATCATAAGCCTTTCATGAACTTATCCCCGTTTGGGCGGGCAAAATTGACCACAGCCATCACCATTCGGGTCTATCGGCAAAGCCGCAATCCCCATTTCTAAAGGCAGATCATTCTTTCTCGCCCCACTGCATTTTGCACGGGCATTCCTCGAACAACCCCTGCCCACGTATACAGGCAGCCCAGTAGAAAAAAGTGCCAAGCGCATATTCTCACCATTGGCATGCCCTGCAATAGCAACCCATTTAAGCGGGCGGCCCCGGGTTCGAGTTGGAACCTGCCTTTTGATTTACACCTAATTGATTGAGGTTCATATTTATCGTTGGATTTGTTTTCAATATCTTTTGCCCCTCCGCAATATTCATCTGTCTTTCCCCCTTCCATTAAACATCCCCCAAGATTTCTCCAGCTTTTCCATCCCTCAAAGATTTCCCCGGAATGAAAATTGGATCGATTAAGCCGCCCCAATCGTTAAAGGATTTATACATCGGATTGGGGCGATCGGCTCGCGCTGTTTCCAGCAAGCCCACTGGCGTGGTTTGCGGAAAGTCGCCTTATTGCCACCTGCCCCCTGGAGAAAGAAGGATTTTTATCCGCCGACATGACGAGTCTTTTACTCCGGCCAATGTCGTAGGCGTTGTGGATTGGTTCATGGATGAGGAAGTTAAGATTGCCTTATGCATTTCCTGCATTGAGGAGTATGGCATCCCGCCGCAATCAATATTGCCAGGATTATCGCTTTGGAATTCCCAAAAGAAATTCAAAGCCGTTTTTAAGAAGTGAGCCGCGGCCTGCGTGAACGAACAGACGGCCCTGCGACCGGGAAATTCCTAAGCGCAAGAAATGGCTTAATTATTTAAGAACAAAAAAGCTGGCCGGCCGTTGCGGGCCTTCCCTGCAAAGCAATGGGAGGCTCCGAACCACCTGTTGGTTCCGCCGTTACTCTATACCGCGGGCTATTGCGGTTCGCTGTACAGGTAGACGAGGTTTTTGTCGATGAAGTCGAAGCGTTCGTCGCGCACGTGCAGGTGGTTTTTGACCAGATCGCCGCGCACCGCCGAATAGTCCAGGCGTTCGGGGTTTCTTCGGATCATGCAGGCGAAGGTGACGCGGTCGGTCTTGCCGTCGATTTCGAGGTAATCCATCGCCCGTAAAATCGTCGATCCGGTGGTCACGATGTCATCGACGATCAGCCAGTGCGTACCCTGCGGGTACCGGGGCGTTTCCAGCTGAGCAAAATCGAGCCGGGTTTTGGGCATGATGTGAAAGGGCAGCCCCATTATTTTAGAAAGCTGGTAGCCGATGCGGACACCTTCGGTCTCAGTTCCGATGATGACGTTGAAAGGGTCGTGTTGTTCCTGCCATTTATCCAGCTTGACTTTCAGAGCCCCGCAGTAGGCCGCGCTCATCTCATCGGACAATAGGGAATAGTCGTAGTTGTAACTGGATTTGACACCCGTGGATAATTCAAAGGAACCTTTTTTGGTGATTCTAGAAAACATATCCCTCTCTCCTAAATTGAACTTGATAAGTCTGCCGCGGGCTTGCCCGCTTGCGCCCGGCGGGCGGGCAAAGGGGCGGCACCGCACCATACCGCGAAATTTCTTCCAGCGCCACTCTAAACCCGCCGCTCATCCCTTGACGCAGACGATGGGTTCCAGCTTTGCCACCTTGCGGGCGAGCCCGGCACGGTGCGCCACCTCCACCACCACGCTGACGTCCTTGTAAGCACCGGGGGCTTCCTCGGCCACGCCGCGCTGCGAGGGGCTTCGGATCAGCACACCCCTTTCGGCCAGCTCGTCCATCACCTGCCTTCCCCGCCAGCGCTTGAGCGCCTGCTTGCGGCTCATGGCTCGACCTGCCCCGTGCACGGCGGAACCGAAGGCATGCCGCATGCTCTCCCCCGTGCCCGCGAGCACGTAGGAGGCGGAGCCCATGGTGCCGCCGATGAGCACCGGCTGCCCCACCTCCCTGAGATCTTCCGGGATATCCGGGTGACCCGGGCCGAAGGCGCGCGTCGCCCCCTTGCGGTGCACGAAGAGCCGCCGCGGGCGGCCGTCCAGCACGTGCTCCTCCACCTTGCAGGTGTTGTGCGATACGTCGTAAAGCACCTCAAGCCCGGCGCGCGGCAGGAGGTCGGCGAACACCTCGCGCACCAAGTGTGTGATGATCTGCCGATTGGCCATGGCGCAGTTCATCGCGGCGCGCATGGCGCCCAGGTAGCTTTGCCCCACCGGCGAGTCGATGGGGGCGCAGGCGAGCTGCCGGTCGGGCAGCTTGATACCGTGCTGGGCGGCGGATATCGCCATGCTTTTGAGGTATTCGGTGCCGATCTGGTGGCCGAGGCCGCGCGAACCGCAGTGGATGCTGACCACGATGTCTCCCTCGGCGATGCCGTAGGCTTCGGCGATGACCGGATCGTACACGGCCACCACCTCCTGCACCTCCAGGTAATGGTTGCCCGAACCGAGCGTGCCCATCTCGTTCTTCTGCCGCTCCTTGGCGTGTGAAGACACCACGCCCGCATCGGCCCCCTTCATATTGCCGTGCTCTTCGATGCGCGCGAGGTCTTCGGTCTTGCCGTAACCCGAGCGGATGGCCCACTCGGCGCCACCGGTCAGCATGGCGTCCATCTCCTGGCGACCGAGGTGCACCTTGCCGCCTCGCCCCATGCCCACGGGGACTTTGCGGTAAAGGCCGTCGGCAAGGTCTTTCTTGAACGGCTCCACGGATTCGCGGGTAAGGCCAGTACACACGGTGCGCACGCCGCACGAGATATCGAAGCCGACGCCGCCAGCGGAAATCACTCCGCCCTCGGCCGGGTCGAAGGCGGCCACGCCGCCGATGGGAAAGCCGTAGCCCCAATGGGCGTCGGGCATGGCGTACGATGCTTTCTGGATGCCAGGAAGCGCGGCGACGTGGGACACTTGCTCGATCACCTTGTCGTCCATGTCGCGGATCAGCGTTTCGCTGGCAAACAACACGCCGGGAACCCGCATCTCCCCGCGCGGTTCCAGCACCCACTCGAATTCGCTCCGCCTCTTGAGGGATTTCACATCCATGATAGATTCACTCCGTTAAACGTCGACCACGCACTGGGCCATCCAGCCGTCCGCGCGCTGTTCCACCTTGAGTTCGGTGTAGGTTGCTCCCTTGATTTCGACGGCGGGCTGGTGCTTTTCGATATCCACTTTCTGCCCCCAGGCCGAGGCCCGGAGGTGACCGCCTTCGATGACAACCTTAAAGCGTGAGAATAGCGCCCTTCTTGTCGACATTTCGTAGATCAGCGCGTTCAGCCAGTCCACCAGCAACAGCTCGGTATCCGGCCCCTCGCAAACAAGGTCGACCTGATCCACAGGCTCCACGCTCGCGGGATCGACCGCCACCGCCGTGAGCGCCAGCGCCGCCTGTTCGAAAGCCTCGGCCAGAGTCGCCCCATAGCCGCGCACGCCCATGTCCGCCTCGTGGTCGAAATGCCGCCAATGCGCTTTCATGATGCCATCCGCCCGTCAACCTGTTGAGTTTTCATTTCTTTATTGCGGCAGACCGCACACGCCCAACCTCCGGGGGACGCGCAGCTTGTTTCCACCCGATTACTCTTTAATATAAACCTTGCCGGGGGTGACATCCAGAACGGGGGCGATCATTATCAAAATTTCACGCCCGGTGGCCTAATCCAGCGATTCACGCTCCTTCGCGGGGTTCGCATTGATGAACCATTCAGGAAATACCATACTGAAGCGGCCAGAAACGTTTGACATCCGCCGGTCCAAGCCGATTCGGCTGGACCGCCATGGCGACGAGTGCCGCATCGCATTGTAAGCCCGATACAAAAATGCCACTCCGTGGAGCCGGAGCGCCTTTTATTCCTTCTTGAGCACTAGTTGACGGCTTACCATCTTTTGAAGCCTGGGCCCGCGTCAATAACGAGGAATTGCAGGGGAATATTCTTTGCCTTCGCGAGAAAAACGGCGTGTTTTTACACAGCACGGATATCCCCCCAGGGCTTGAAAAACTCGACGCCTATGCCATGATCCTTCACCTACCCGATCATTATATCAACGAGGCGGAAATTCCCGCCTCCAACGTGAGTCGAACCATCTCCCATTCCACTAAAATGTTAGACTTTCTGGGTAATTTCTGCTTTGAGGGAAAAACTGCACCCTGCGGTTAATCGATCGGCTTGCCGTTAAAATAGCCGTTCAGATAGGGTGGCCCTTCAGGATTATGCTAAAATATCCGAGGCTTATACCAATTTTTCAAAAGGTTCTGCTGGTCTATCTCAAGATGAAATCGCAGGAAATCTACCTTGGGTATCGTCTTGGCGCGTTGGCAAAGGGTCCTTAAACAAAGCATCGATATCGCGGTTTCCATGGCGAGCCCCCGCGGTGTGAAGGTTTCGGGTTTAAGCCTGTAATCGCGTTGTTCTTTTTTACCTCCGCGAATCCTTGAAGAGCCTCTCCACTCCCGGATCAAAGGCTCACCGCACCACCACTGTCCCACGCGTTTTATTATTTTTTGGTCTTCCTCGAACCATCCTCGATACCGGGCTTGGCATCGCTTGCCGTCGGCGGGATCAACCCAGCATGCGGAGCCACCTTCAGGGGCGGTGTTGAACGAAGGGGTCGATCCGTAAGGCGTTAACATCTAAGGAGGAAACATGAAACCACGCATCAGCATGATCACTTTGGGTGTGCAGGATCTGGAAAAATCGGTGAAGTTCTACAAGGAGGGATTGGGCTTCCCGCAAAAGAATTCTTTTCCGGAGGTCGCCTTTTTCGTTCTGAGCGGCAGCTGGCTGGGGTTGTACTCCCGTGACGCCCTCGCCAACGACGCCGGAGTTTCTACCGCCGGCGAGGGGTTCAGCGGATTCGCGCTCGCCCACAACGTTTCGTCGGAAGCGGAAGTCGACCGGGTGATCGAACAGGCCCTGGCGGCGGGCGCGGCCCTGGCCAAACCCGCGCAAAAAGTTTT
>CP070799.1:2115855-2156511 GCA_020343535.1 Nitrospinaceae bacterium
AAGCTGCACTTCCTCATCCTCGCACATTTTCCCGTCCCAAAAATAAGTGGAGCGAATGCCGGCAAGGGTGTTCACGCAAAAGGCGAGCCTTTCCTCCACCAGCCCGAGGCTCAATTGTTGTGCCTCATAGGCGCTTCCCGCGGTGATCAATACCACGATATGTTTATCCATGCGCGGATCCTCCAGTCATCCCACGTACTTAATTAGTATAAACCCGAGAACCAGAAGAATGAAGAAGACGATGGTCAGCAGGTTGAAATATTTTTCGATGAATGTCTTGATCGCCGGGCCAAAGCGGTACAGCAGGTAGGAAACCAGGAAAAAACGCGCCGAACGGCTGACGGCCGAGGCCGCGACGAAAATCGGAAAGTCGATCTGAAACGCGCCGGCGGCGATGGTGAACACCTTGTAAGGCAGCGGCGTGAATCCCGCCGCGCCCACCGCCCAGGCCTGGTACTCGTTGAAGAGTTCGCCGACGCGGTCGAACTTGTCGCGCAGGTGATAAAACTCGACGATGCGGTTTCCGGCCACGTCCATGAACTTGAGGCCGATCAGATAGCCGAACATGCCGCCCAGCACCGAGGCCACCGAACACAGGGAGGCATAGCGGAACCAAAGCGCCGGCGCCGCGAGCGTCATGGCGATCAGAAGGATATCCGGCGGAATGGGGAAAAAGGAAGACTCGGTGAACGAGATGATAAACAGCGCCGGAAGGGCATAAGGGGTGGCCGACCAGTGCAGCACCCAGTCGTAAAGGCTTCGAATGATTTTCATAGAGGGCGTGAGGGTGTGGGGTGATATTCATGAGCCGGGCTACAGCAGATTCACCGGGTCCATGTCGAGAGAGATTTTGACTTTGTCCGCCCGAGCGAGACGGGTCATGGGTCCGTCGGAAAACCGCCGCACCACTTCTGAGAGCGACGACCAGCGGTGCGAGCGCAGGATGATGTGCCAGCGGAAGCGGTTCTTGATCCGGTACAGCGCCGCGCGCGAGGGCCCTAGGATCTCTATATCGCCGCGGCTCACCGCGAGTTCCCGGAGCGCGGTTTTCATTTTGTGGAGGGTATCCTGTCCCAGGCGTTCGTTCTCCGATTCGACCTCAATGGCCGCCATGCGCGTGAACGGCGGGTAGTTCAGTTTCTTTCGGAAGGCAAGCTCCCTTCTGAAAAACCCGTCCATGTCGTGATCGCGGACGAAATCGAAAACGTAATGGCCCGGGTTCTGGGTCTGGACGATCACCTGGCCGGGCACCTCTCCCCGGCCCGCCCGGCCCGCCACTTGCGTCAGCAGCTGGAACGAGCGCTCGCTGGCGCGGAAATCGGGGATGTTGAGGGACAGGTCGGCGTTCACCACACCCACCAGCGTGACTCTGGGAAAATCGTGGCCTTTGGTGATCATCTGCGTGCCGATCAGGATGTCGATCTCGCGGGAATGCATGAGCTTGTGCATCGTCTCGAACGCCGAGCGGCCGCGCGTCGTGTCGCGGTCGAGCCGGCAGACGCGGGCGCTGGGGAACAGGCGCAGCACCATCTCCTCGAGTTTCTCGGTGCCGAAGCCGGTGAAGCGGATGACCTCGCCCCCGCAATCGGCGCAGGAGCCGGGCAAGCGCGACTGATGGCCGCAATAGTGGCAGCAGAGCACGCTTTCCCGGCCGTGGAACGTGAGGGTGACGCTGCAACGCGGACAGTCGAAAACAAAGCCGCACTCGTTGCAGAAGACGTAATGCGCGGTGCCGCGCCGGTTGAGGAACAGGAACGATTGCTCGGAGCGATTGAGGCGTTCGCGGATCGCCGACCGCAGGGTGCCGGATAAAATGGAAAAATTCTTGTTGTCGTCCTTTTCCTTGTTCATGTCGACGACGCGGACCACCGGCAGCAGCCGCTCCCCCACCCGTTGGTTGAGGGAGAGCAGCCGGTATTTCCCGGTCTCGGCGTTATGCAGCGACTCCATCGACGGCGTGGCCGAGCCTAGGATCACCACTGCATTTTCATTGCGCGCTCTCACGATGGCGGTGTCGCGCGCGTGATAGCGGGGGCTTATGTCCTGCTTGTAGGAGGTGTCGTGCTCTTCGTCGATGACGATCACCCCCGGATTCTTGAACGGTGCGAAGATCGACGAGCGCGCCCCCACCACGATAGACACCTGTTCCTTTTGCACCTTGTCCCATTCGAGGAATCGCTCGCGTGCCGTGAGCCCGCTGTGCAGGATCGCCACCCGGTCGCCGAAGCGGTTTTGAAAGCGCGATACCGTCTGCGGGGTCAGCGAGATTTCCGGCACCATCATGATGGCAGTTTTCCCCATTTCGAGGGCGCGCTGAATGCAGCGCATGTAGATCTCGGTCTTGCCGCTGCCGGTGACGCCGAACAGCAGAAAGGTGGCGTATTCCGACCGGTCAATGGAGCGGGTCAGCTCATCGTGGACGCGCTGCTGGTCCGCAGTGAGGCGGGGCGGCACGTCGGCGGCGGCGCGAGTGCGGGGAGGGCTGGGCGCCCGGCGCTCGAACTTCTCACGCGAGAATTCGACCAGGCCCTTTTCCTCCATTTTCTTCAACACCTGCGGCGCGGTGGGGCACAAGGAGGCGAGAGACGAGACGGCCTGCGCGCCCGCCAACAGGTGGCCGTGGAGTTCCATCTGTTTGGGGCTGCGTTTGAGCAGCGGGTGCGCCGTGCTCTCCTCGCTTCCCGCGGCTGTGAGCCGGGCGACCCGTTCGTAGCGGTAGCCGACGGTGCTGCGTTTGATGCGCGTGTCCGAGGCAAGCCATCCAGCTTGTTTGAGGTGGGCAAGCGTTTGGGCGCGGAATTTTTTCTTCAGCCGGCGCTCCAGCTGCCGGGCGGACAAGGCTCCCACCGTGCGCGTGGTTTCGAGCAGGAGAAATTCTACTTCCTTGAGGTTGCCTTCCTCGAGCGCCAGAAGACCCGTCTCGGTGATCGACAGCAGATCCTGACTCTCGTCATCGAGCCCGGCGGGCAGGGCGGCCTTGATCGCCTCTCCCCAGGAAGCATGATAATAGTCGGCGATCCAGCGCGTGAGCGACAGGATCTCGGGCGACACCACCGGCGCGGCGTCGGGGAGGTCATCGATCGCCTTGAGGGAGACGCCCTCCGGCGCGTTCTCGCCCAGGGAAACCACGTAGCCGGTGATCTTGCGCCGCCCGAAAGGCACGAAGACCCGGGCCCCCACCCGCACCAGCGGGCGCAGGGCCTCGGGAATCCGGTAGGTGAACGGACCCTTGAGCGGGAGGTTGAACACCACTTCGGCGTAAAGCGGGCTCCCTTCCACGGGAATCAGGCGGAGCAGGCTTTGGGTGGGAGATGGGGAATTCATGGCGTCTCGCGGTCCTCAATTTCCGCAGATTGTATCAGAGAACGGGGCATTAAAAAACCGGTGCGCGGAAGGTGAAAAAAACAGCCATTGACTCCGCCTGTGAATTCAATTAGGCTTCGTTTTTTTTCAGGACAGGGACAGCCGGGATCGCCCGGAACCCACACGGAGCGTCGCGCTCCAGGAAAAGGAGGACACATGAAATCGGGAGACAAGATCAAGCTAAATTTCGCGGGCAAACCGAGGGAGGCCGTGGTCCATAAAGTGTTTCCTAATTCGGTCCATCTCAAGATGGACTTCGACAACCACAAGGGCAAGATCGTGAAGCGCAAGCTGCAAGCGGTCGCGGCCAAGCCGGCGAAGAAAAAGAGCAAGGAGAAATAAGCCGGCTTTCGGAGAGCGATCAGAAGTATGTTTTAATGTCGGCTTTGCCCTTCAGGGCCTGAACGTAATCCTGCGTGGCCTGGCTCAGTTTTTTCCGCACCAGAACTTGGCGGATGGAATTCTGCACTTCCTCGAAGGGCCGGGTTCCGCCGGGGGTGCGGTCGGTCACCTTGAGCAGGTGCATGCCGTGGGCCGTCTTGAACGGCGCGCTCACTTCTCCAACCTTCAGGCTGAACGCCCGTTCGCTGAACTCGGGGAGCATTCGCCCGCGGGTGAAAAAACCGAGGTCGCCACCTTTATCGGCGAGGCTGTCCTGGGAAAATTTTTTGGCCAGCCCGTTGAAGTCGGTCCCCATCTTCACCTGCGCCAGGATCGATTCAATTTTCTTCCGCGCCTTTCTTTCGCCCTCGGACCCGCTCTTGGGTAGAATCTTGATCAGGATGACGCTGGCGCGCACCTTTTCCTCGGTCTCGTACTTGCCGCGGTTTTTTTCGTAATAGGCCTGGATCTCCTTCGGGTCGACCTTGATTGCCGGTTCGATTTCTTTCTTGATGAGCGCGTCCATCAGCAGATCGGTCCGCAGTTCCTCGCGGTATTGATCCAGGGTCAGCCCCCGGTCGGACAGTTTGTGCATGAACACCGCTTCCGATTTGAACTTGGCGCGCACATCATCGACTTTCTTGCCCAGTTCGGCGTCGGATACCCCAAGGCCGAGTTCGAGGCTCTTCTGCGCCAGGAGGGTGCGGCTGATCTCATCCTGAAGAACCATCTTGGCGGCGGTTTTAAGCTCATCCGGCGAGAGAGACATCCCTTTTTTCTTGTAATTCGCAACGGTCTTTTTAAGTTCCCGCAGGATGGCGTCCTTGCCGATGTCGGTTCCATTCACCTTCGCTGCGACCTCCGGCAGGGAGATGGGCAGGGCATCATGTTTGTGGCCGCTGTGCGCCCAGGCGAGGCTTGCGGACATCAGCGCACAGAGGGTCCAGGCAACGATTGAAGTTTTCAGCTTCCCTGGGGAAGTCATGGAGCGTGTCCTTTCGATGGAACAGGGGTTTTCAGGGTGCGGATCGGGGCCGGAAGAGCCCCTATTTTTTTAAACTAATCATTCCGCCAGTCTCTGTCAAGCCCCTTGTGGGGAGGTCCGCCCGCATCAGTGAACAGGGATGACGATGCGGAATCCGTAGATATCGTTCTTCACCGCCGGGTCGTTATGCGCCCGGCGCACCACCTGGACGCCGTCGAGGTCGTTGATCCACGATCCGCCGCGAAGCACCCTGTCACGGCGGGGATTTTCGGGGCCCTGCGGGTCGAATTCGGGGCTCGTCCGGTAATAGCCCCGGTCATACCAATCTAGGCACCATTCCCAGACGTTGCCGGCGGTGTTCAGCAGGCCAAAAGGACTCGCGCCGGTTTCGTAGTAGGTGACCGGAGCCGTGCGGGCGAAGTTGTCGTCGTCGCCGAAGATGTTGGCGAAATAGGTGAAGAACCCCTTCGCCCACTTTTCCCCCCAAGGCCAGAGGCGGCCGTCATTGCCGCGCGCGGCCTTTTCCCACTCCGCTTCGGTGGGCAGGCGGCCGCCCTTGTACGCGGCGTAAGCCATGGCGTCGTGCCAGTTGACGCCGACGACGGGCAGGCCCGGCGCGTTGAATTCCGGATGGTCCCAGTATTCGGGTTTTTCATGCCCCGTGGTTTCGACGAACTCCATGTACTCGGCGTTCGACACCTCATACTTGCCGATGAAAAAAGCCGAGGTGTGCACGAAGTGCATGGGTTGTTCGTCGTCCCGGCCCTGGTTTGCTCCCATCTGGAAATAGCCAGCGGGAATGTACACCATGCCCTCGGGCGGGGTGGGAGCGCCGCGCGCCTGATGTGGCTGGAGCACGAAAAGGGCGGTGATAATAACGTGAAGGAAAAACGCCGACAGAGGAAAAGGCGGAGATTCGCCGGGCATCAAACGGTGAAGAAACCGATGTGCGCTACCAGATCCTGCCTTGTTTCCGCGGGGAGGTCTTCCTGGATGTTTTGGATGTTGATCCATTGGTAATGCCCGTTCCAGCAGTTCAGCGTGACCACTGAATTGCCGTACCAGTCCATTGTATGGTTCAAAAACAGCGGCGCCTGGCACCGCTGACAATGGCCGCGAATTTCGACCGTGGAAGATTCACCCTTCATTCGCCGATTCCTGGAGAAAGAACTGATATCAAATGCGTTGCTGCTTTGAACACTCGTATTCCCGATTGTAGGAGGAAAGTCGAGCCTTCTTCAAGGGATATTTCGAAAATTTTAAAAAACGAATTCCGGCGGCGGCCAAAAATGTCAAGGATTATTTTTTTCGTTCGGGTAGGCGGAGCCTTGCTGAGGGCCGGATTGCGGCGCGTGTTCGCCAGCCCGGCCGAGCAGGGCGCGGAGAGTGTCTATCGGAAGGCCGACGATGTTGGAATACGATCCCTCGTGTGACGCCACTAAAGCCTCGCCGATGCCCTGAATGGCATAGGCCCCGGCCTTGTCGAGGGGTTCGCCAGTGGCGACGTAATCGGCAATCTGTTTTTCGGAGAGCGGATGAAAGCGGACCGTCGATGTCTCCGCCGCCGGGAAGGATCGGCCGAAGACCACCGCCACTCCGGTGATGACTTTGTGCACGCGGCCGCTCAAGCGTCTTAGAATGCGCCGGGCATCCTCGGCGTCCTTGGGCTTGCCGATGATCTCCCCGCCGAGCGCCACCACCGTGTCGGCGCCGATGACCAGGCGGCCGGGGTGGCGGCTCTCCACCGACCGCGCTTTTTCCTCGGCCAGTGCCATGGCGTTTTCCTCCGGTGATAAATCGTCGCGCAAGGTTTCCTCCACCGCGCTCGGGATCACCTCAAAATCCGTCACCAGTTTCTTAAGCAATTCGATGCGGCGTGGCGACTGGGACGCTAGAATGACGGGGGCGAAAAGGTCCATGCGTTCGGGCTCCTTGGGCAGCGGCGGGGAAACGTTTGGCAATCCCATTACCATAATCTTGAAAAATACATTATCATGTCCAAAAAAGCGAGCCGGGGTTGGACGGAGGCCGAGAGGGCCGGGTCCTGCTCCGGAGTCGTTCACTTCGATAACCCAAGCAGTGTGGAGAAGCCATGGCAGGTGCGTCACATCAGGTACAGATCCGGCACATCCTCGTCGACAATGAAGAGCTGGCTAAGCTGATTCGGGAAACCATCGAAGCCGGCAAATCGGAAAGCGGGAGGGTCAAGTTGCTCATGAAGCTGGCGGAAAAATACAGCTGCTGTTCATCCAAGGAAGATGGCGGCAATCTTGGCTGGCTCGAAGTCGGCTGGAACGCCACCGACCCGAGACGGCCCCGCGGCGGCTTCAAGACCCTCGGCAATAAAGAATTGAACGACCATATTCACCAGGGGATCTCAAACATGACGGTGGAGAAGGGCAAGGTGTACGGGCCGCTGAAAACCGCGGAAGGCTACCACGTGTTCATGGTCACCAACGAATTCAAGACCGAACGCATTCTTTGACCGGGCTCTCTGCGGTCTTTTCTGTTCCGGTAAAATCATCCGCGAAGCAGTCCTTGCGCTTCAGGGTGCCGACCCTGTTTATAATGAGGTTCCCCGGACCCTGCCGCCCCAAGGGGCCGCCAGCCTCTGCGGCGGCCGACCGGGAGGCCCGGAGCGGGCTTTCGGCAGCGATATGCGAGGTTTCCACACTCCTTGTGGGAATTTTTACCTATCATACCACTTGCGGTCCAGGAAGGGGGGGTGGACCCTTTAAGCCTCGAACTTTTTTCGTCGTCTTAGGATCTGCGATTGCCCGGCGTGGGCCACCAGCTTCAGCTCGAAGGGATAGGTCCTGCAAATGTTGACCAACGCCTGCACCGCCAGATCCTTGGCGTCGGTTTCATCCTCAGCGTCGCATTTCATCTCCCAGGCCGAACTCACGGTGGGGATTTTCTCCAGCCCGTGTTCCTCCATGCGCAGGAAAATTTCCTTCTGGTCTGCCTCCTGAATGTCGTGAAACTCCGCGATCAACAGCACATTGAATGCCTGACTCAAAATCGTCCTCCTTCCCTGTGAGAGTTGCTATGGCGTATATTTTACATTTTTTCATTCCGGCCCCGGCGGGAAAAAACGCGGGGCGTTTTCAGGCCCGCCCACGCACCCGGGCGGTTTTTGCTTGATGAATCTGGCGGTGCGCCTGCAGGCGGCAGGCCCCCGCCGCCAGGCTGCCGAGAATGCAGTGGGTGAGAGCGGAAATCGCGCCAGGCACCGTGGCCAGTGCAAAGTTCGGAAAATTACTCCGGGCGAGTTCCGTGGCCAGGCCTGAATTCTGCATGCCCACCTCGATGGAAATGGTCTGACAGTCCTTTTCCTTGAAGCCCAAGAGCCGCGAAAGAACGTAGCCGAGCAGAAAGCCCAGCGCATGCAGGGTCACGATGGCCGAAACTAGGGGCGCCCCTGTGGCGATGATTTCGTCTTTCTTCGTGGCGAGAATGAAGTCGACGATAAAAACGATCGCCAGCACCGCGAAAAACGGCGTGTAGGCATTGACCCGTTTCACCCAGACATGAAAATAATGGTTCAGGAACACCCCAATGAGCACCGGCAACACCACCACCTGAAAAGTCTTCAACAGCAGGCCGAGCGTGTTGACTTCGATGCGGGTTCCGATCAGGTCCTCGGCAAGCGATTCCACAAGCCACGTGGTGAGCACGGGTGTGACGACGACGGCGAGCAGGGTGGACACGGTGGTGAGGCTCACCGAGAGTGCGACGTTGGTGCGGGCGATGAAACACACCAGGTTGGAGGCCGTGCCGCCGGGGCAAGAGGCGACGAGGACGATGCCTATCACATAATCCATCGGCAGGTCGAAGGCCCGCGCCAGGGAAAAACCAAGGACCGGCATGATGACGTATTGCAGCCCCACCCCGGCCAGAATGGTTCCGGGGATTTTAAAGACGCGGGTGAAATCCTGCCAGCCCAGGGTGAGGCCCATGCTGAGCATGATGACGCCGAGAAAAAATGGAATCCAATCCGGTTGAAACCAGAGTGCCGTCGCCGGTTGCCATAAAGCGAGGCCCGCGCCGAGAACCACCCAGAGCGGAAACAGATTGGCGAGTATGAGGAAGTATTTCTGCGGGGGACTCACCGTCCACTCAAGGCTTTTGCGCGATGATGCTGGAATAGGCCTCGCGTCCCGAATCGTAGGCCTGGTAGCGGATGATCTTGAAGTCCTTGAACGTTTCGAGGAGTTCGTTGGTTCCGAGCGCCCACTTGCCGCTGATGTTGCCGTATTTGGCGACATCGTCCTGATTGTAGGTTTCGATCAGCACCATGCCGCCGGGCTTGAGGGCGTCCTTGAATTGCAGGAACAGGTCCCGCTGCATGTAGTAGGTGCAGAGGATCACGTCGTAGGCGTTTTTTTCCAGCGTGTGGTTTTCGAGATCCACCACCCGGGTTTCGATCTTTACATTGTGCCGGGCGGCGAGCTGATGCGCCTTCTGCAGGCCCTTCGCGGAAATATCTAGGCCGATCACGTCGAACCCGTGCCGGGCGAGAAACACCCCGTTGCGGCCCTCACCCATAGCCACATCCAGGGCGCGGCCCCTAGGCAGAAGGTGCACGTTGCGCTCCAGGAAGGTGATCGGTTTTTCGCCGAAGAGGTAGACCTCGGTATCGTACTTGCTGTCCCAGCGTTCCTTGTCGCGCGGCTTTCCTTCCACGGGCTGGGCCAGCGGCAAGGCGCCGAGGGCGAGAACGAGCAGGGGAAGCAAGCCTCGAGCAATTTTTGCGGCAAGCGGAAACATAGCGGCTCGCGATCGATGGGGTCGTCAATGGGCTCATTCTACTGCCTCCCCCTCACCTGTCAAGCCGATTTTCCCGTTTACGGGTTGGCGGGCGGTGTGTACAATAAAACCCATTCGCACAAGGGTTTCGAGAAACGAAACGACTGCGCGCAAGGAGCCAGCCCATGCGATTTGAAATCAAGCTATTGTTTTGGATGTTTTTTGCGTCCCTCCTGACCGCTCCGCTGGCCGGGGCGGTTTTCGCCGAGGACCCGGCAAAGCCCGTCGCCTATTCCGCCGACCAGCGTTTTGGCGACCTGGGCGACGGCACGATCCTCGACAAGGAAACGGGCCTGATGTGGATGGCCAGGGATTACTGGCAGACCGAAAAAAAATGGATCAACTGGTACACCGCGAGCGAATACGTCCGGCGGGTGAACAACAAGAAATTCGCCGGTCACGAGGATTGGCGGCTGCCGACGCCGGAAGAGGCCAAAACCCTCTACGACCGGCGCAAGCGCAACGTCGATAAAGACGGTGACAAGATGTATATCGACCCGCTGTTCCCGTCCGGCGCGGGCTGGAGCACTTGGACGAACGAGGACAGAAAGAATAAGGCCGTCGTCGTTTCCTTTAAAGACGAGGGCGGGCAGGAGTATCAGGATAAAATCAGCGGCGTCGACGCTTTTCTTCGACTGGTGCGCGGTCCTGTGTCCTGAGCCGAAGACCGGCTCAACCCGCGGAAATTTCCTCCTTGAGCCGCCGCCGGCCTTGGCGATGCGGTTTGCAAGCGGCTGGGTGTGTCCGGGATGACGAGAGCGTTCAAACGGGAGTTGCCCGATCGGATTGTGCTTTATGAAAAAACGATTTCCTGGCGCGGGCGCGCTGCCCGTTTTCATCGTCTGGATCGCGGGCTCGGCGTTCCACCTCAACGTGTACGAGCCCCGCGTGCCGCAGGAGATTCTGGAATTGGTTCAGGAAAATGAGAACCCCTTTCCGGCCACCCCCGAACGCATCGAGGAGGGGAGGCGGATTTTTTACGGCAAGGGGCTCTGCGTTACCTGCCATGGCAAGGACGGCAAGGGGATCGATAAAATTCCCGGCCACGCGCCGCGCGACTTCACGGATGCCCGGTGGCAGGAGTTGCGCACCGATGGCGAGCTCATGTGGGTGCTGAGAAACGGCAGCCCCGGAACCAGCATGCCGGTGCGGGTGGGCAAGGTGCTCAGCGAGGAAGAGGGCTGGAGCGTTATCCACTTCCTGCGGACGTTTGCCGGGAAATGAAGGTTTTCCCCGGCCCGGGGCCGGGTTACGGTGCGGGAGCGTCCCCGGCGGGCCTGGCGGGGGCGTTCGGCAGGGTCGCGGTGTAACTGTTATAGGGGTTGAGCGATGTTTTTCAAGCAATATTATCTCGGTTGTCTGGCACACGCCTCCTACCTCATCGGCGACGAGAGCACCCAAACGGCGGTGGTGGTGGACCCGCAACGCGATATCGAGCAGTACCTGAACGATGCCGAAAAAAACGACCTGCGGATTCGGCACGTGATCCTCACTCATTTTCACGCCGATTTCGTTGCTGGCCATCTGGAGCTGCGCGACCGCGCGGGGGCCGAAATTCACCTCGGAGCCCGCGCCGAAGCCGAGTACGCCTTCAAGCCCCAGGCCGACGGCAGCCGCCTCGATCTGGGCCGCGTGTCTCTCGAATTCCTGGAAACCCCCGGCCATACGCCCGAGGGAATCTCCATCCTTGTTTTCGACCACGGCACCTTTCCCGACAAGCCGCTGATGGTGCTCACCGGCGACACCCTGTTCATCGGCGATGTCGGCCGGCCCGACCTGATGGCCTCGGAGGGTATTTCCGAGACCGAGCTCGCCGGCCTGCTTTACGATTCCCTGCGCAACAAGCTGATGCCTCTTCCCGATGCTACGAAAGTGTACCCCGCCCACGGTGCGGGCTCGTTGTGCGGCCGGAATTTGAGCGACGAGACCGTCTCCACCATCGGCGAGCAGAAGGCCCTGAACTATGCGCTCGGCCCCATGACGCGCGAGGCGTTCATCGCCCTGGTGACGGAGAACCAGCCGCAGGCCCCGGAATATTTTTCATACGACGCACGTCTTAATAAGAAAGAGAGGCCGCGGCTCGAGGAATCCCTGCAATCGGGGACGCCGCTCTCCCTGGACGGATTTCTTGAGGGGCAAGCCGCCGGCGCACAGGTGCTGGACACTCGGCCGCAGGTCGAGTTTAGCGCCGCGCATCTGCCCGGGGCGGTGCACGTGGGCCTCGGTGGCAAGTTCGCCACCTGGGCCGGCATCGTCCTCGACCCGCAGGTGCCCATCCTCCTCGTTGCCGAACCGGGGAGCGAATACGAGGCCCAGATGCGGCTCGGGCGCATCGGCTTCGACCGGGTGGCGGGCTATCTCGACGGCGGCATGCAGGCGGCAAACCACAGGCCCAACCTTCTCGAACCGGTGATTTCCTGGACGGGCGGCGAGCTTTTGGAAGCGCTTTCGAAGGACCCGCCGCCGCACCTGCTCGATGTGCGCGCCGAGAGCGAATTCCGCGCGGGGCACATTAAAAAAGCCATTCACGTGCCGCTCAATAACTTGGTCCGCCGGTTGGGTGAAATCCCCAAAGGCGGCACGGTGGTGGTCCACTGTGCCGGAGGCTACCGCTCCACCATCGCCTGCAGCCTGTTGCAAAAACACGGTTACCGTAACGTGGTCAATCTGCTCGGCGGCATCGCCGCCTTTGAAAATCTGGGGTCCGAGGTTGAAGCGGTGCTCGCGCGCTGACCGTTCGCCTTACTTAATAATATAATTGCGGCAACATTTTTGACGAGAGAGGGGGTGCATGAAAGGAAAAAATTCAGGGGCATTATTGTTGTTGGCGGTATTCCTGGCGGCGGAGCTGTGGGCCGTTTCCGCCGAAGCGATCCCTGCGTTTGCCAGGCGGTATGAGATCAGCTGCACCGTCTGTCACGTGGCTTTTCCCAAGCTCAACAGTTTCGGTGAATCGTTCGCCGGCAACGGTTACCAGTTCCCCGATGAGGATTTGAACGAACACGCCGTCGATACGGGTGACGACAAGCTGCTGCTTAAGGAGCTTCCCTTCGCCGTGCGGGCGGATTCGTTCTTCCGCGCCCGCAAAGACACCGGGGTCCATGCCGACCTCGAATCGCCGTTCGGTATCAAGCTCCTGTCGAGCGCTCCCATCGCCAACAACATCAGCTATTACTTTTATTTCATTTTCAACGAGCGCGGCAGCACCGAGACCGGCGTGGAGGACGCCTTCCTGTACTTCAACGACGCCTACAAAGGGATGGATCTCGATTTGCGCATCGGCCAGTTTCAGGTGTCGGACATTCTGTTTCCGCGCGAGCAGCGGCTGACGTTTCAGGATTACACGATCTATACCACACGTGTGAGCACCAAAAATTTTGATTCCGACAACTTCTAGAATTTTTACGGCAAGGTGTCCCTCGCCCGGGGCGACCAGAGTGTCGGCTTTTACGATTACTACGGCTAGGAAGAGAAATCCGCCGGGATCGATAACGAATTTTACCGCATCGGTCCGGATTTCAACCTCACCCTGCTGGGAGACTGGAACCTGTGGGGCAACTTCCTGTATGGTGAAGACGACAACCCGACGTTCTCTCCCGGCCCGGTGGAGGAAATCAGCCACTGGGGCGGGTTTATCGGGCTCACCAAACCCCTTGGCGAGGACTGGGTGCTGTCGCTCCTGTACAACCGGGTTAATGTCGACGGCATCGATACCCTCGATGCCCATACCATGACGGGCAACTTGACCTATTACATCATGCGAAACTTTAAAGTGATGGCCGAGTTCACGGGCGATTTGTTGGGCGAAAGCGCCGCCCACCCGGAGAAGGAGCACACAGGCGTCATCGGCGTGGTGCTGGCGTTCTAGGGCGTGGGCCGGAAAGAGGGGCCAGGGTATTTCCTGGAATGGAAAACGCTTATTCATTCAGAAAGGAATCATCCATGTCTTTATTTCGATGGGAAAGCCGGACGCGTTGGGGCGGTTTAACCGTGGCGGCCATGGCCGCATCCCTTATCGGGGCGATGAGCGGGATAGCCAGCGCGGAGCTGCCTGGTGGGGCGGACGAGCCCAGCGTCGTTCAGGCGTCGCACCGCGGCGAGGAGCACGAGGAACTGATCTTGGAAGGGGCGTCGGGGGCCTGCCCGCAGGCGCGCAAAACTCCCGAGGCGCCGCAGGAGTTCCTGCTAATGAAGAATCCGTTGGCGGAAACCGAGGAAAACATTCAGGCGGGGGAGACCTTGTTCAAGGTGGACGCCCGCCCCACGCCATGCCTGGTGTGTCACGGTTTTCAGGGCAACGGCATGGGCATCATTCACGAGCAGCTTAAGCCCAAACCACGAAATTTCACCTGTTACTACACGATGAGCGGGCTTCCCGACGGCCAGCTTTTCTGGATCATAAAGAACGGCTCGCCGGGAACGCGCATGCCGGCGTTTGGTGTGCTCAGCGACGAACAGGTGTGGCAGCTCATTCTTTATATCAGGCAATTTGCCAAATAAGTCCTAATTCCCCAAGAGAAGACCATGGCCATGCAAAATCATCTTCTGAACACCCGCCTGCTGGGGCCGGTGCTGGCCGCCGGAATTTTTGCCGCCGCGATCGCCGGCGACGCCTTCGCGGGACCGGGAATGTATCACGGCCTGCGTCACCGCCTGCATTCGCACGACCTGCACCACGGTGAGGGCTTCATGGGCAGCGGGGTCTGTCCACAGACCCGCGCCACCGCCCAGGCCCCGGACGATATCCGCCGGTTGAACAACCCCCTGGAGCCAACGCCGGAAAACCTGACCGCGGGCGCGGCCCTGTTCGCCACCGACGTGCAACCCACCGCCTGCAAAGTGTGCCATGGTGTCACGGGCAATGGCCTTGGCATGATGGCACCTGGCCTTAACCCGCCACCACGCAATTTCACCTGCAAGGAAACCATGGGCGAAATTCCCGATGGCCAGTTGTTCTGGATCATCAAGAACGGTTCGCCGGGCACCGGCATGCCGCCTTACGGAGGGCTTTCCGACCTTCAGGTCTGGCAGATCATCCTGCACCTGCGTCAATTCGCACAGTGAGCCGGGGGGCGGCCGATGCGGGCGGTGAGGCGGGCCGCGGCGTTGGCGCTGGCGCTTTTCATCGCCGCCGCCGGTGATGCCGTCCCTGGCAAAAATCCATACGGCGGGGCGCAGATCGCCCGCGGTATCTGCCCGGAAGCACGCAAGACCGCCCGCGCGCGACCTGAAGCGTAAAAATCCCCTGCCTGCCACCCGTGAACACATCGAGAAGGGACGGCGGCTCTACGTCGAGGAAGCGCGGCCCACGCCGTGCCGCTTGTGCCACGGTGCATATGGCCGGGGCGATGGCCGGCTCTCGCAAGGCCTCGCCCCGCCACCGAGAAACTTCACCTGCCGGGACACCATGCACAAGCTCGGGGACGGGCAGTGGTTCTGGATCATCAAGAACGGTTCGCCGGGCACCGGCATGCCGGCGCACAAGCGCACCTTGAAGGATGAGGACATCTGGCGGCTCATCCTCTACATCCGGCGATTCGCAATGCCGGAGAAGAACCTTTAGCGCAGGGTCAGCTTGCGGTACTTCGAGCGCCGGTTTTCCTCGCGACCGCCCAACTCCTGTTTTCTCTTCTCCTGATACGCCTCGAAGTTGCCTTCGAACCAGCGTACGCGGCTGTCGCCCTCGAACACGAGCAGGTGCGTGCAGATGCGGTCGAGAAAGAAGCGGTCGTGGCTAATCACCATCACGCAGCCGCTGAAATCGAGAATGGCGTTTTCCAGGTTCCTGAGCGTCGTCACGTCGAGATCGTTGGTCGGTTCGTCGAGCAGGAGAACGTTGCCGCCGCGCCGAAGCAGCTTGGCGAGGTGCACACGGTTGCGCTCGCCGCCGGAGAGGTCTCCCACCCTTTTCTGCTGATCGGTACCCTTGAAATTGAAGCGGCCGACGTAGGAACGCGCCTTGACGGTTTTGCCGGCGATTTCGATCTGGTCCGTGCCGCCGGTGATCTCCTCGAACACGGTTTTTGCGCCGTCCAGGTCGTCGCGGCGCTGGTCCACGTAGGACAGGGCGACCGTCTTGCCCAGTCTAAGTTCGCCCGCATCGGGCTTCTCCTCGTCCACGATCATGCGGAACAGGGTGGTTTTCCCCGTGCCGTTGGGGCCGATGAGGCCGACGATGGCGCCGCGCGGTACGGTGAAGGAGAGGCCGTTGATCAGCGGATCGCCGCTGTAGCCCTTGACCAGATTCTCCGCTTCGATGACCTGTTCGCCGAGCGGTGGGCCGGGAGCAATCTGGATCTCCAGGGAGTTTTCCTTAATCTCGGTTTTGTGCGCCGCCAGCTTTTCGTACTCGCGCACCCGGCTCTTGTTGTGGGTGCGCCGGGCTCCAGGGCTGGAGCGCAGCCATTCGAGCTCGCTCCGAATCCTACGTTCGAGGCTGGAGGCGGATTTTTCCCGCTGCTTGAGGCGCGCGGCTTTCTGTTCCAGCCAGGAACTGTAGTTGCCTTCGAAGGGAATGCCGCGTCCGCTTTCCAGCTCCAGAATCCATTTCGTGATGTTGTCGAGGAAGTAGCGGTCATGCGTGGAGACGATGACGTTGCCCGGGTAGTCGGCGAGGGCGTTTTCCAGCCAGGCGACCGTCTCGGCGTCGAGGTGGTTGGTGGGCTCGTCGAGCAGGAGCATGTCCGGCTTTTGCAACAGCAGCCGGCAAAGCGCCACGCGCCTGGCCTCGCCGCCGGAGAGCGTGCCCGCCTTCTGGTCGTCCGGCGGCAGGAGCAGGGCGTCCATGGCCACGCTCACTTGGCGGTCGAGCTCCCAGCCATCCACCGCATCGATCTCATCCTGCAGGCGGCCCATTTTTTCCAGGGCCTTTTGCATGGCGTCGTCGTCCATCGGCTCGGCCATCTGCATGCTCACTTCGTTGAACTGGGAGATTTTTTCCTTGATGTGGCCGAACGCTTCCTCCACATTTTCGCGCACGGTTTTGCCGGGGTCGAGCCGGGGCTCCTGCGGCAGGTAGCCGATCCGCGTTCCATTCTTCGGCGCGGCCCGGCCGTCGAAGTCCTTGTCTTCGCCCGCCATGATGCCGAGCAGCGTCGATTTCCCCGCACCGTTTTCGCCGACGATGCCGATCTTGGCGCCGTGATAGAACGACAGGTGGATGTCCTTGAAGATCGTCTTCTGACCGTAGGACTTCGTCAGGTTCTGCATGGTAAAAATATATTCTCCCGCCATGGTTTCTCTTTCTTTAGTGATTGCGATGGGTTGAATGGGCGGCCGCAGGTCGGCCACGGTCGTTTAGGGAATCAGGTTCCCGGCGTTCGCGGCGCGGCCGCAGGCGATTTTTGCAGCACGACCAAATCTTCCCCGTTATTGTAGACGATCCCGAGGCCGAAATGGCGCGCCATCCAGGAAAAAGTTTTCGCGCTGTAAAAGACGATGTGGGTTGGGTCCCGCTTGTAGTACCAGCGCTCGAAGTCCTCCCGCAAGGGGCCGTCGGCGTTGGCCGGGTAGAAACGGGTCATCACTGCGAGGTGCCCCAGGGGCGCAAGCAGGGACAGGATTTTTTCAATCTCCCTCGCCGGCGTCTTGAAATGCTCGAACGTTTCCGTGGAAATCACTAGATCGTAAGCCGGACGCGGCGGGTTGTCGGGAAAAAAGTTCTCGTCGTAGACGTCGGCCCGGTAACCCCGGCGTTCGAGAAGGATTTTCAGCACCGGTTCGTACCCGCAGCCATAGTCGAGGACGGTTGCCGCTCGCGGGCAGGCGGTGTCCAGGAGAGCGATTTTTTTCTCGAACATGGCCACATAACCGGCGTTGTCCAGGCTGTTGTTGTGCTCCAGGTAACGCCTCACCTCCTCTTCCCGGGAGATGAAGAACGCCCGCGGGACGAAAATCAATCCGCAGCAGGGGCAGTGGCGATAGCTCCGGTCCTCGCCAGCGGCGAACCGCGCCGAGGGGGAGCCGCACAAGGGGCAGGTCATCGCGTCCTCTTTTCCGGCGCGCCCGGGGGCGGGATTTCCCTTGATTCTGACCCGCCGCGGGATATAATCACTCTCTTTGGCAGGATGAGTCCACCTCGCTATTCCATACTTCACGATTGTTAATCCGTTGCTCCGCCCCCTTCGGGGGGAGCCGATATTTCCCCGAACTTGAGGAACTAAACATGGTCAGTTTCGTCAGCGGCAACAACCTTCGCGCCGGTTACGTTATCAAATACAACAACCAGTTGTACAGGGTGATGACCGCCGAGCACCGCACACCGGGCAACAAGCGGGCGTTCATGCAAGTCAAACTGCGCAATCTGAAGGATGGCACGCAAACCGAAATCAAATTCCGCGCCGACGAGGAAATCGAGCGCGCGGAAATGGAACAAGTGGAGATGGAATACCTTTATAGCGACCCCTCGGGCTACTGTTTCATGAACTGCGTCACCTACGACCAGCTTTTTTTGGAGGAGAGCCTGCTCGCCGAAGCGAAAAAATACATTTTGCCCAACACCCGGGTGCAGGTCGAATTCTGCGACGACAAGGCCATCGGCATCAGCCTGCCGGAAACCGTCGATTTGAAAGTGGAAGACACCGAACCGCAGCTTCGCGGCGCCACCGCCTCCGGCTCTGGCAAGCCCGCCACCCTGGAAACCGGTTTGGTGGTGACGGTGCCGCAGTTCATCAACATCGGCGATGTGGTGCGCGTCTCCACCTCCTCCGGGGCCTACCTGGAGCGTGCCAAATAAGCCCCTGACCACCTCCCGAGGGCGCCATTACCTATTGAAAAAAAGTCGCTTCTGAATTTTTCGCGGCGCCCCACGGTGTATTTTTCCCGCCTTCCCGGGCGCAATCCAGATCACAAAAAAGACTCTCCCATTCACGGCGGACAGTGTTATATTAAGATACCCGCTCGTTGGTGCGCCGCGGGGACGCGGTCATGCTTTGATAATTCCCCCATTACCGCTTCGGTTGCCGCATAATTGGCCGAAGTCCCTGGATTCATTGGGCCAAATCAATTGACAACCATTCAATATTAAACTATATTGAAACACTCGAACTATTTGTTTGAATTTAAACAAATTGCAGTTAGTTCCATCTCTCCTACATTATCCAGCCTGAGGTCACCGTGGAAAAAGTCATCGTCGATTCACCCTTGAGCCTTGTGGACCTTGTTTTGCAGTCCACCCCGGTCGCCAAGGGGGTACTGGTTTTGCTGCTGTTATTTTCCATCGTTTCCTGGGCCATCATCCTCAGCAAGTTTTTCGTGTTCAAGATGGCCAAGAAGGAGGACGGTAAATTCCTGTCCAATTTTTCCAAGTCGGAAAACCTGACCCACATCTATAACTTTTCCCGCGAACTCAGGTACAGCCCCGTGGCGCGGGTGTTCCTGACGGGCTACCGAGAACTCTACCTGTTTCAGGATATGGCGAAAAAGGAAAGGGACCGCCGGGGAGAGCCGCCCTCGCACAGCGGTGAGCCTTTGACCGCAAAGGATATCAAGGGCATCAGTCTCGTGCTCAATAAAGCCATCAACCGCGAAATCACCCGCCTATCCGCCCGTCTGGATTTTCTCGCCACCACCGGCAGCACCACCCCCTTCATCGGGCTGTTCGGCACGGTGTGGGGCATCATGCATTCGTTCCGCTCCATCGGCATGGCGGGGTCGGCCAGCATCGGCGGCGTGGCCCCGGGTATCGCCGAGGCCCTCATCGCCACCGCGGCGGGCCTTGTCGCCGCCATTCCCGCGGTTATCTTCTACAATTACCTGAGCGATAAAATCCGGGTGTTCACCAGCGTCATGGACGATTTTCTGCACGACTATGTCTACATGGTGGAAAAGAATTTTATGCGCGAAACTGAGCCGGCCAAGGCCCTGGAAAGGTCTTGAGCCCGGCGTCCAATTCGAGGGTTTTTCATGCCCGCCGTAAACCGAAGACGAGCCATGATGTCGGAAATCAACGTCACGCCCTTCGTGGACGTGATGCTGGTTCTACTCGTGATCTTCATGATCACGGCGCCCCTGATGCAGCATGGGGTGGATGTACAGTTGCCCAAGGAATCCATCGCGCCCACCGATGTCAAGGACATCCCCCGCGTCACCCTGAAGAGCAATAAGAAAATATTCTGGAACAAGGAAGAGATGTCCACCCTCGTCGAGCTGATGCGCAACGTCGGCGGCTATCTCGAGGAATACAAGGACGGCGGCGTTTATCTCAAGGCGGACAAGACCCTGGACTATGGTTTCGTCATGCATATCATGGCGACGCTCAAGCGGGCTGGTGTCCAGAGCATCGGCATGGTGACCGATCCACAGAACCAATGAAAATCTACCTGTCGCGATCGATCGACTTCAACCAAATGCTGGTGGCGTCGGTCTTCATTCATCTTCTGATGATCACGATCGTGCTCTTCCTTCCCAAACCGACGATCGAGGAAACGCTCGTGCTGCCCGCGTTCATGGTGGAAATGGTCGAGGAGGCCGTCGGCAACCAGGAAATCTCCCAGCCGCCCGCCGCCAAGCCGCCACCCCCGCGGGTGAAGAGGCAGGTGGTGAAGAAGAAGCCGGCCGCCAAGCCTAAAAAGCCGGCGCCCGACCCCGTCCTCGAGGCCTTGAAGGGTATCGATGAAGTTTCTCCCGCCGCGGTGCCCAACGGGCTGGTGGAGGAATTGGAGGAAATCGCCAGGCTGGAAGCCCAGAAACCCGCGGTTAAAAAAAACGAGCCGAAAGAAACGCCTCCGGTGCTGGACGAAACGTTCAAGGAACTCGAAGCGCTGGAGCAAAAAACTCTGCCCCCACAGGAAAAGAAAACGATTCCGGAGGTGGTCGAGAACCCGCTGACCAAGTTCGAAGAACTGAAAATGCAAAAGACTCTTGAGGCGCCCAAGGCCGAACCGAGGAAGCCGCCGGTCAAGCTCAAGGACGAGGAGCTCTCACCGCTGGAAGTCGCCTCCCTTCCTCCCAAGGCCGAGCCGGAGAGGAAAAAAGAAAAGTCCGCCGTCGATCTCCTGAACGAGCTTTCGCAAATGAAGGAGGTCGATGAGGTGATCGTCTCCAAGACGGCGAAAGCCGCCGATGTTGAGACCGCCGCGATCTCACCCGAGGAACAGCGAGAGGTGTACAACTCGGTGCTCGAACAACTTAATACCCTGGAAGTGACGCCCATGGAGATCGACATCAACATGGCCAGCGCCCAAACCGATTCCAAGGATTTTGAAAGCGAGCTGTGGAAGATCAAGGTGTCCGGTCCCCGCCCCTCCTCCAAGGCCAACCCCAACCCCGTTTACGTGCATTCCACGAAAGACGGGCCGCCGGCGTCCGATCCGCTGTCGCTGTATATCGGCGCGGTGCGCAGCAAAATTTACAAGAACTGGAAGGAGCCCCTGGCCGAGAAATTCAACAAGGAAACCGTGGTGGCGTTCACCCTTTTTCCCAAGGGGAATATCGACAAGCCGTATCTCAAGCAAAGCGCCGGCATCGAGCAGCTCGATACCCTGGCCATTCGGGCCGTGCTCGATTCCGAGCCGTTCCCGGAATTTCCCAAGGACCTGAAAGTTCCTAACCTGAGCATCAGCATCCAATTCAAATACGTGCCCGAGAAGAGTTGATATGACTAAAAAAATAACAAGCCTGATTTTGTTCTGTGTTCTTTCCTTCCCCGCGGTAGCCCTCGCCGCCGGTTCCAACGTGCGCATTGAGCTTGAGCGCGAAACCCGCGAGAAGGTCAAGATCGCCGTGACGCCGTTCGTGCTCGCCCCAAACTATGAGGACCCGGCCGGGCTGGGCGGTGAAAGCCACAAGATCCTGGAAAACGATCTCACCTTGTCGGAGCTTTTCGACGTGGTTCCGGTTTCCGCATACGACCGACTGCTCGCCTCCGAGCAGGGCAAAAAAACCGTCGACTACACCGGCTGGGGGCAGATCGGCGTTCAGTGGCTGCTCAAAACCGAGTACAAGGTCAACCCGCTGGACAAGTCTTTCAACGTCACCTTCCGTATCTACGAGACGGCGACCGAGAAATTTCTCATCGGCAAGCGATACACCACCACGGAAAAATTCCTGCGCAAGATCATCCACCGTTTCGCCGATGAAGTGGTGCTGCAGCTCACCGGCAAGCGCGGCGTCTCCGAAACCCGCATCGCCTACCTTTCGCGGGTGGGGCAGAACAAGGAAATCTTCGTTGTCGATTTTGACGGCGAAAATCTCAGGAAGCTGACCGAGGACAACACGGTGATCCTCACCCCGGCCTGGTCGCCCGATGGTTCGTGGATCGTTTACACGTCGTTCGCGGATCACAATCCCGACCTGGTGATGGTGCGCTCCTCGGGCAAGCTCCGGCGCCGCACCCTGCTCAAGCTGCCCGGGCTCAACGCCGCGCCGTCCTGGGGGCCCGGCGGCAATCGCATCGCCCTGGTGCTGAGCAAGGATCAGAACTCCGAGATCTATGTGCTTGAAAAGAATTACGGACTAAAGCGCATGACCCGGCACTTCAACATCGACACCTCCCCCACCTGGTCCCCCGATGGCAAGAAAATTGCCTTCACCTCGGACCGCTCCGGAACCGGGTCGCCGCAGATCTACGTCCTGGATGTGGATAAGGGCGATTCCGGCGGCGTCAAACGCATTTCCTTCGGATCGACCTACAACGACAACCCGGCCTGGTCGCCCGATGGCGACAAGATCGCCTACACCTCGCGGGTCGGCCGCCGCTTTCAGATCATGCTCTACGATTTGAACACCCGCAAGACGGAGCAGTTCACCGTCGAGTCCGGCAGCAACGAGCAGCCGGCCTGGTCGCCGGACGGCCGGTTCATCGTTTACCGCAACCGCAACAATGGCCAGGAACAAATCCTCATCAAGAGCCTTCACGGGGGCAAGCCACGGCAATTGTCCTTCGCGGCCGGCGGTGGATATAGCCCGGCCTGGTCGCCGTACACCAAAAAACCTTAAAAAGAGAACGCGCCCGCAGGCCTTGAGGCGGGCGGATGCCCGAGGGCCTGTTCGCCGGTCGAAAATACCAGCTTAATCGGCAAAAATTCAATGAGTTGTGATGGTCCGGTTTGTGAAAAAAAGCTGAATATATATTGAACTTAACCTGCAATTCTAATATAATTGATGGGTAAACTTGGCACGGTAGTTTTAAGATAACGGTAATAAAATCTGGGTGTTAGAGCACACCGCCACCGCACATCAGATTAAGATGAAAATTGATAAGTCTAGGGGGACAACTTCGATGACGAGGGTACCTATGAAGAAAAAAAATGTCTGGTCCATGATTGGAGTGGTTTTGCTGGCGAGCAGTTTGACCGCCGCCTGTTCAAAGAAATTGATGCCGCCTGAGATCGAGGCCGAGGGTACGCTGGAAGAGCCGAGTCCGCAGGAAGTTGCCTATGCGGACCCGGTGGTTGAAGAGCCTCCAATGGTCGCCGAGGCGCCCGCCGAAGAGCCCATCGAAATCAATCCTTCGGAATTCCTGACCGAGGAAGACGTCAACGTTGCCGAGGCGCCCGCTGAAGCCACGCCGATGGGAGAGATCCCCGGCAACGGCTCCGATGGAGCTTTCGGTCTGGACACGTACGGCAACCCCGCGGCGGGCAGCGGCGGAGCGGGCACCCTCGCTGAAGGCGCTCCGTCTACCACCCCGAATGCCGGTGACAACCTCCTGGAGGAGGCGCGGATGTTCAAATTCAAGTCCACCGCTGAACTAAAGGACGTGCACTTCAGGTTCGACAAATACGACCTCGATGAGCAGTCCCGCTCCGTACTGATCCAGAACGCCGATTTCCTGAAGCAGAACCCGCTGGTCAAGGTTGAGATTCAGGGGCATTGCGATGAGCGTGGCACCAACAACTATAACCTCGCCCTCGGCCACCGCCGAGCGGTTTCCACGAAGAAATTTCTGATGGCTCAGGGCATCGACGAGACCCGCCTCAGGGTTATCAGCTATGGCGAGGAAAAGCCCTTCTGCGGCGAGAGCAACGAAAATTGCTGGTGGAGGAACCGGCGCGCCCATTTCATGGTCGCGAAATAAACCGGAGGGCCTCGTGGGCCTGACTCCACATCCAACGATTTAAAATAGATAGACCGCGCCGGGGGGACCCGGTCGCGGTCTGTCTTGTTTTTTAGGGGATTTAATGTATCGGTTTCAACCTCAACCAAAGAGATTTCGGGCCATGAAAAAATTTCAATACCTTCGATGCGCAGTGATTGCCGCCCTATTGGCGGTGCCCGTCACCAGTTCCGCGGCGGGGCTTTTCGCCAATGACGAGGAAAACTGGAAAAGAATATTTGGAGAGATCAAAAAAATCAATGCCCGGCTGGTAGCCTTGGAAATGGACAAAATCAAGTCCATGCAATCCACCCAGGAGGACGTGCTCCGCCAGGTGCAGGAGATGAAAAGCATCGTTCCCGACCTCCGGGGAACCGTCGAGCAGAACCAGGCCGAGATGGTCACCTTCATCAAAGCCACCGACACCAAGCTCAAGGATCTGGAGTCCCTCCTGAAGTTTGAGGTGGGAACCAACCTGCGGCTGCAGAAGGAAGCCACCGAAAGGCTGCACAGCGACCTGGACGCCAGCATGGCCGAAAAATTCGACCAGCTCAAGACCCACCTAGCTGGCGATATGGAAAAATTCGCCAACACCAACAAACAGAACTTTCAGGAGATCACCCGCGCTAACAGCGAATCCCTCGGCAAGGTGGTCGAACAACTGACCTCGCAAAATCAGACGCTGGAGCGTACCAACTCCATCTTCAAGGCCGAGTTGATTCCCGCCATCATGAAAGAGAGTGAGACGAGCCGGCAACTGATGTTGACCGAACTCACCAAGGCCAACAAGCAGAACCAGGAGGCCATGCTGACCGGGTTCACCGACGCGGCGAACAAGAATAAAAAGATGATCGAGGTCCTGCAAAAAGGCTTGCAGGAAGAACAGGAAACCAAGACCCGAATCGGCATGCTCGCACAGATCCTGGAACAGGCGAACAATAACGTGGTGCAGACCCAGAACACCATGGTCAAGCTCAAGGACATCCTGACCGGGCAGATGCAGGTGGTGGCCTCGGGCCAGGAGTCGCTCACGGCGCAGATCGACAATAACGTCAAGAACACCGACCTCATCAACCAGAACCTCATGGTGGCCGATGGTAAAGTGAACAAGCTGGCCGAAGGGCTGCAGGCGATTCACACCCAGAACACCAACTCCGTAAAGCGGGTTGCCGAAATGAGCCAGGGCATGGCCCAAATGCAGAGTTCCAACCAGCTGGTGGGCGAAAAGGTCTCCGCGTTGATCGCCACGTCCAAGGAAATGGCGGCGCATTCCACCCACATCGATCAGTCGGTCAAGGCGCTGAACCAATCGATGCAGGGGATCGAGGGAAATCTCGCCAAAGTGGATCTCGCCAATGAGAAGCTCAGCAAGCTGGTGGAGATTCTAAAGACCATGGCCGCCGGTCAGAGCCGAGTTGACCAGGTCATCAGTTCGCAGTCCGATATGAAAAAAGCGCAGCTCGATATCCGCAGTTCCCAGCTTGAAATCAAGCGGGTGCAGATGGAGTTGAAAAAATCGCAGGAAGACCTGCTGCGCAAGACCAACGTGGCGCTGGCCAGAACCGACGAACTGAAAAAGACCCTGGAAAAGATCCAGCCGCCCTCAACCGCCAAGGCGCCGGAAAAATAAAGTAGGCCGATACGGTTTTTCGCCAGCGTCGCGGAAGATGGTGAAATTAGTGCCCATCACCGCCGCGCTCTGGTATGATTCGGGAAAGTCCAACACTTTCCCGGACGATGCCGCATGGCCAAAACCACCACCCTCTACGTTTGCCAGAATTGCGGCCACCGTGCCCCCAAATGGCTGGGGAAGTGTCCTGAATGCTCCAGCTGGAACACCCTGGCCGAGGAAACTTTCGCCGCCCCGTCCAAGCGCAAGGAGGGCCGGCCGGCGAAAGCCGGGGACGTGCAGAAGATCACGGACGTCGAAAGCCTCCATGTGGATCGCGTCTCGACCGGCGTCGGCGAGTTCGACCGCACCTTGGGGGGTGGCCTGGTGGCGGGCTCCCTGGTTCTGGTCGGCGGCGATCCGGGCATCGGCAAATCGACGCTGATGCTCCAGAGCATGGGGCGGCTGGCGTGTCAGGGTAAACGGGTTCTCTACGTATCCGGAGAAGAATCCCCCGCGCAGATCAAACTGCGTGCCGAACGGCTCGCCGCCCTCTCCGGTAATCTTCTCCTCAGTTCCGAAATCTGCATCGAGGACGTTCTCGACCAGGTCGACCGAACCGACCCCGATGTGCTGGTGCTCGATTCGATCCAAACGTTTTACACCAACGAGCTCACCTCCGCCCCCGGCAGCATCGGCCAGGTGCGCGAGGTGGCGTTCAAGGTGTTCCAGCACATCAAGGCGCGCGCGCTGCCGGCGATGATCATCGGCCACATCACCAAGGACGGCGCCATCGCCGGCCCGAAATCACTCGAGCATATTGTCGACACGGTGATATACTTCGAGGGAGACCGGAGCCACGCGTTCCGCATTCTGCGGGCGGTGAAGAACCGTTTTGGCGCGACGCCGGAGATCGGCGTGTTCGAGATGGTATCCGGTGGCCTGGTGCCGGTGGAAAACCCCTCGCGCATCTTTCTTGCCGAGCGCCCGGAGGATGCGCCGGGGTCGGTCATCGTCTCCAGTCTCGAAGGCACGCGGCCGCTCCTGGTGGAGGTGCAGGCCCTGGTCAGCCCGTCGTCGTCGGTGGGCATGCCAAGGCGCATGGCCACGGGGCTGGACCCGCACCGGATGACCCTCCTCGTCGCGATCATGGAGAAGCGGCTCGACCTGCACCTGCAGGGCGATGATATTTTCGTCAATATCGCAGGCGGCATCAAGATCGCCGAGCCCGCCATCGATCTCGGCGTGGCCGCGGCAATCGCGGGGAGTTTTAAAAATCAGACCATCGATTACGGCACGGTGATGATCGGAGAAGTGGGCTTGACCGGCGAGGTGAGGTCGGTCAGCCAGCTCGAACCGAGGCTGCGCGAAGCCGAGCGCCTCGGGTTCACGCGCTGCCTCGTTCCGCACACGGCGGGAGCGGGAAAGCGGCCGGTGGAAAGCTCCATGGACCTCCACTTCGTGAAAAACCTGAGTGAAGCCTTTGAGATCATTTTTTAAATCCGGAGTCCGCTGATGCCAATGAAGGTCTCAGTCATCATCCCAGCCGCGGGGCAGGGCCGGCGCATGGAAGCTGGTGTCAGCAAGCAGTTCCTGCTGCTCGGCGGCGAGCCCATCCTCAAGCGCACACTGGAGGTGTTCCTCAACGAACCTTCGGTGAGCGCCGTTACCCTCGTCGTTCCTGAGGCCGACGTCGAGGCCGTTAGCGGGGAATTCGGCGGCGGGCGGGGGAAATTGTCCGAGGTGGTGGCGGGCGGCAAGGAACGGCAGGATTCGGTGCATAACGGCCTCAAGAGCTTGAGCGCCGATACCGATGTGGTGCTGGTGCACGACGGCGTGCGTCCCTTCGTGACGCCCCAGATGATTCGCGCCGCCGCGCGGGCGGCCCTCGACCACGGTGCCGCCGTGGCCGCCATTCCCGTCAACGACACGTTGAAACGGGTCGACGCCCGGGGGGTGATTGATGGCGGTGTTAGCCGGGAGGGATTGTGGCGCATGCAAACACCGCAGGCGTTTCGTTACCCGCTTCTGTTGCGCGCGTTCGACAAGGCGCGGCAGGACGGCTTTTACGGCACCGATGAAGTGTCGCTGGTGGAGCGACTGGGGCAGGAGGTCTTTGTCGTTGCCGGGGCGGAGTCGAACATCAAGATCACCCGGCCGGAGGACCTGGCCCTGGCCGAGATTCTACTGGTCGCCCGGTCCTGACTTCGCAATCGATCTGCTTCTCGGCGGGCCCGCGCGGCATCCAAGTTATAAATCATCATTCTGAACGTTACTTCAAGGAGGTTCGTCATGCTCAAGGAAGGAACCCAAGCGCCGGACTTTACCGTCAAGGACCACAACGGCAACACCGTACGGCTGGCCGACTTCAGGGGCCGCCGCGTCGTGCTGTGGTTCTATCCGAAAGCCGACACCCCGGGCTGCACCATGGAAGGGCAGGGCTTTCGCGATAATTACCACCGCTTCAAGGAGAGGGACACCGCCGTTCTCGGCATCAGCCTCGATGGCCAGGACGCCAACAAGGCCTTCGCCGAGAAATACGCTTTTCCTTATCCCCTGTTGTGCGATGTCGAAAAAAAAGTCGCCATGGCCTATCAGGCCGTGACCAGCCCGGACGACGCCTACGCCAAGCGCATCAGTTACGTCATCGGCGGCGACGGCATCATTCAGGAAAGCATTGAAAACGTCGACACCCAGAACCACAGCCGGGAGCTGTGCTCGCGGCTGTGAGCGGCGTCCTCCCCGGTTGAAGGGTTGACCTTGGGCGGTGCGGCGGCTATCATGCCAGCTTTAACTTAAGCGGAAGGGACGGTGAAATGGCATATAAGGAATACTTGGCCACTCAGCCTCTAGACGAGGCCAAAAGAACAAAGAAAAAGGAAATCCTGAAAACCCGCGTGGAACAGGTGGACTTCGAGAAAATGGAAAGCGTCGCCGATTTGGTGGAAGCGTTCCAGTCGAGCTCCATTCAAGCGCGTAATATCGGGTTGTGCGGCAAGGTCTATAATAAGATGCTGACCGACAAGGAACGGCCCACCATTTTGCTCGGTCTCGCCGGCCCTTTGATCGCGGCGGGCCTCAGAAAAGTCATTCGCGACATGATCCACTTCAATATGGTGGACGTCGTTGTTTCCACCGGCGCGATCCTGTATCAGGACTATTACGCCGCGCGCGGCGGCGGCCATTATTACGGCAGTCCTCACGCCAACGACGCGAAGTTGCGGGAGCTGTTCATCAACCGCATTTACGACACCTACGTCGACGAGGAGCGCTTCGCGGAAGACGACAGCTCGGTCGGCACGTTCGCCGGTACCCTTGAACCGCGAAGCTATTCCAGCCGCGAATTCATCGAGAAGCTCTCCGCCACCATCGACGATGAGAATTCCATCCTCGTTGCGGCGAGGAAGAGAGGAGTGCCGGTATTCTGCCCGGCCATCAACGACTCGAGCATCGGAATCGGCCTTACCGAACACTACGTTGAAGCGCGCAAGGCGGGGCGAACGCCCATGATCATCGACTCGATCCGCGATAACTACGAATTGACGCAGTGCGTGGTGAAGTCTAGGCGCACCTCGGCGTTTTACGTTGCAGGCGGCGTTCCCAAGAACTACATCAATGATTCGGTGGTGATGTCATTTCTCTTTGGCCGCGACACAGGCGGCCACAAATACGCTCTGCAGATGACCACCGATGCGCCGCACTGGGGCGGGTTGAGCGGCAGCACGCTGGCCGAGGCCCAGTCTTGGGGCAAGGTGAACAAGGAGGCCACGCACGCCATGGCCTTCGTGGAGCCGAGCGTTTCCCTGCCGTTGGTTTTCGGCTACGCCTTCCAGCGCGGTTTCTACAAGGGGCGGCCGCCGCTTTCCTTCAAGTGGAAGGGCGACGTGCTCGAAGATTTGCAAGTGGGTTCCTGAGCCCGGAGGGCCTCTCTATGAGCCAAGACCCCGCCGAGGAGGTAGTGTTCGTCGCCCCCGGCGACGCCCCCAGTTTCGAACTCAAGGGCATTCGCATCGATCAGCTCCTGCCGCGCGCGGCTTGCCGTCAATTTTCCGCCTACCTGGTGCGCATGGCGCCCGATCAGATCAAGAAACCGAGTTTTCATAAGAAGGGGGAAGAACTGTACTACGTGCTGTCCGGTGCGGGGGTGGCGGAGCTGGGGGATAAAAAGTTCGACCTCACGCCGGGCTGCTTCTTTCGCGTGCCTCCGGGCACCGTGCACACCTTCTTCACCGGCGCGGAACCCCTGCATATCCTCAATTTTCACAGCCCGCCGGTGTTTTCCGATCACGACACCTATTTCGCCGACGGCGCCTAATCCCCGTTCAGTCCGAAATCGAGATAGAGGCGGACATGATCAATGCCCGGCAATTTCGCCAACCGTTTCTTCAGGGCTTTGAACCGGCTCTCCGTTTCTGCGAGCGAGATCTTGCCGCCGGTGCGTAAAAATATATCGACGATGTTTCTTCCCCGCATGTGGTGCACCCGCAGGCCGATCATCTTGAGTTCCTCATCCTTCAGGATCGGCAGAATACGTTCTTTCAACTCCTGCCGGGTGACGGGGTAGAGAGGTTCCACCACGCTATCGTCCTCGCCATCCACGTGCACCAGCACATCCTGGACCCCTGCGAACGTGTTGATCATCTGGCGGCGGACCAGTTCGGCGATTTTATGTCCCTCGGTGACGGTGAGATCGGGATCGACCAGAATATGCACGTCCATGAAAATTTCGCCGCCTATTTTGCGCGTGCGCAAATCGTGGTGGCGGATCACCTCGGGAATCCCTTCCAGAATCTTTTGAAACTCAGCGGTTTTTTCCTCTTCGACTGCAGTGTCCATCAGGTCCTTCACCCCGCCCCGCGTGATGTCAATACCGACCTTGACGATCATCAGCGCGACGAGGCCGCCCGCGATCGGGTCGAGAACGGGATAGCCGAGCATGGCGCCGACGATTCCCGCCAGGGCGGCGATGGAGGAGATCGCGTCGGTGCGGTGGTGCCAGGCGTTGGCGACCAAGGAGGGGCTCGCCGCCTTTTCGCCGATGGCGAGCTGGTAGCGGTACAGCGCCTCGTTGACCAGAATCGAGACGCCGGCCCCGGCCGCCGCCAATATACCGGGCACGCGCTCGGTGCCTGCTTGGATGATAGCCCAGACCTCGTAGGCGATGCCCGCTCCGGCTGCGATGATGACCGCGCCGACGATGGTTTCGCCGATCGTTTCGGCGCGGCCATGGCCGTAGGGATGCTCCGGGTCGGCGGGCATGCGCCCCACCTGGTGGGTTAGAAGAACGACGCCGTCGGTGATCAGGTCGGACAGGGAGTGGACGGCGTCGGCGATCAGCGCGGTGCTGTTGCCTATCAGGCCGCCGATGAATTTGACCAGCGAAAGAACCAGGTTGGCGCCCGCGCCGATGAGGGTTGCCTTCACGCCATCGTTCATCTTAAAAAGTGCAGACATGGGCAAGGTGCCTTTTGCCCGGCATGCATGGGCCGGGCGGGGTGCTTTTAACTTTCGGTTCGGCCGGGTGCTCTCTTCTTGCGGCGTGGGGCGCAGGATTGTTTCGCCGCCTGCCCGGTCAGGTGTTTTAGAATTTTAACATTGGCGGCGGGGAAAGGGTAGGTGTCGAGTTCTTCAAGGGCGACCCACTTCCACGCATCGCAACACGTGGGCCTTAAGCGGCCGGGTCCGATGTGGCAGCGATACACATGCAGCGTGACGGCAAACCGTGTGTAACTGTGCTTGAGGGTCAGCAGTTTTTCGCGGATCAAGAGTCGTACCCCCAGCTCTTCCAGGATTTCCCGCTCGAGAGCCGCCTCGGGGCTTTCTCCCTCCTCCAGCTTGCCTCCCGGAAACTCCCACAGCCCGGCCATGAGGCCGCCCGCCGGACGCTTCTGGATGTACATCTTGCCGTTTCTAGAGATGACCGCCGCGCTGACTTCGATTTTTTCCGAGGTGGTCCGTGCCTTGGCGGGTGGAAATTCCTCCGGCACGCCTTTCTGATAGGCGAGGCACCAGAGGCCGGCCGGGCAGCGGCTACACCGCGGATTTTTGGGCAGGCAGACCGTCGCTCCCAGTTCCATCATCGCCTGATTGAAATCACCCGGCCGCTGCCGCGCGAGCAGCTGCTACGCCGTTTGCCAGAGGCGCTTCTCGGAACCGGTGCTGCGGCCATTTTCGGCGAGGCAAAACAGGCGGGAGAGAACGCGCTTGACGTTGCCGTCGAGCACGGGATGTTCGCGGTCGAAGGCGATGCTGAGCACCGCGGCCGCCGTGTAGCGGCCGATGCCGGGGAGCTTCAAAATTTCCTCGAGGGTGTCGGGAACCCGGCCCCGGTGTTCCTTGTGGATGATGCGCGCCGCCGCCTGGAGGTGGCGGGCGCGGGAATAATAACCGAGACCCTCCCAGTGTTTCAGGACCCGCGTTTCGCTTGCGCGGGCCAGCGCTTCGATAGACGGAAACGCCTTCACGAAACGCCGGTAATAAGGGATGACCGTTGCCACCTGTGTTTGCTGCAGCATGACCTCGGAGATCAGGATGCGGTAGGGGTCGCGCGAGGCACGCCAGGGCAGATCACGCTTTTTCTCATCGTACCAGTCGAGAAGCGCGCTTTGGATTTTGCGGATGGAAGGAGGCATGAGGCCGGAAAAAGATTTCGCCCGCGGGCCGTCGAGGCTCAAACGCCGATGGCGTTTTTGCCCCAGATCACCTTGTGAAACTGGAGCTGCAGGCGGACAGGCAGCTTGTCCTCAAGAATCCAGCTCGCCAGGTCCTTGAGCGGCAGCTTGTTGTGCACGGGTGAAAAAAGGACGCCGGCCTTTTTGTCGATGGCGTGTTTTCTAACCATTTGCCGGCTCCACTCGTAATCGGCACGGTTGAGCATGACGAACTTGACTTCGTCTCGGGGGCTGAGCAGGCCTAGGTTTTCATAATTGTTGCGCGCCTCTTCGCCGCTGCCGGGGCATTTGAGGTCCACGATGCGGATGACGCCGGGGGGGACCTTGTCGATAGACAGCGAGCCGCCGGTTTCAAGCAGCACCCGGTGGCCCTTGGCGAGCAATTCCTCCATCAGGGGATACGCGTCTTTTTGCATCAGCGGTTCCCCGCCGGTGATCAGGACATGCCTGAGGCCGAATGCTATCACCGCCGAAACCACCTCGCGCACCGTCATCGAATTGCCTTCGTAAAACGCGTACTCGGTGTCGCAGTAGGTGCAGCGCAGGTTGCACCCCGTGAGGCGGACGAAAGCGCAGGGGATGCCCGTGAAGGACGATTCCCCCTGAATACTTTGGTAGATCTCGTTTATTTTGAGCATGGGATGAGTGCGGCGCGCCCACCGGAAAAAATGCGTGTTCTTGAATTCTACACCATGTTCAAGCGCGGTTCACCCGATTTGAGCCGGCGTCAAAGCGCGGGAAGCGGGCGGAAGCCAGCTCAGGTGGTGTTGCCCGCCGGGTCGATGCTGAAGATGGAAGGGCTCTTTATATGCTTCGAGGTGGCGCCGAAGGTTTGCTCGAATGGGTCGGTCACCTGAAGGACGACGCCCGCGGACTGATTGAAGCCGTAGGAGGCTCCGGCAAGGGCTCCGAGGGAGCACGGGGCCGCACTGGTGTGGTCCCCCCAGAATGCCTGGCAGGCGACAAACAGATTCTTGAGGTTGACCCGCGCGTCGGCTTCCCCGGCCCGGGCGCCATACTGGCTGTATTTTGCAATCGCCACCGCGGTGAGCACGGCGACAATGGCCATGGCGGCAATCACTTCGATCACGGTGAAACCGCGCGAATTTGCAATGGGTTTTGAGGGTCTGGACGGATGAGTGTTCATGGGGCGGCGCTCCGTGAAGCAGGAATAAATGAAGAATTCTCCGGATTCCATCGGTCCTGCACAATCGCATGCGCCCCATTATATTTAAATTTTAGCAAAATAATAGCCAATTTTTTATAATTACTGTAAATATAAATCTTGCCTGGAATCTGGCAAGGCAGATCGGATTTTGTGGAAAATTTTTAATTTAATTTATTTTTTATTGTTTTAATTTTAATATTTTTTATTTATAATAAGAATTATGAGGATATGTTTAAGTTGTCGATCCAGTCTAGATGTTCGGCGAGTGCACTGCCGGGCCTGCAATTTAAGCTACGAGGGGAATTTCTCTCTGCCGCGCTTGGCCCGGTTGAGTCCCGAGCACCTGGAGCTCGCCGAGACATTTCTGCTCACTGGTGGCAGCCTGAAATCGATGGCCGAGACGCTCAACATCAGCTACCCGACGCTCAGAAAGCGGGTGGATGAAATGATCACGGAACTGAGCAGCCTGCGGCGGGAAGACGGCAGGGCGGCGAACCGGTTGCTCGACGCGGTGGAAAAGGGAGAACTGTCCGCCGAAGAGGCGGCACGCATCGGGAGGGAAATAAATGGAACCGAATGAAGCGGGACCGTCGAGGGAGGAGCGAATCTCCCGCATGGAGGCCGAAGGCGTTTTAAGTCCCGCTCAGGCGGAAATGCTTCGCCAGAGCCTTTCTGTTGCCTCCGGCCCTCAGGCCTCATCGGACGAAAGAGGGCCTTCCACGGGGCGGATGGCGGTGGCGAAATGGGTCCTTTATCTTGCACTGGTTCTCCTTGCCGTTTTGAGCGTGGGGCTCCTGGAAGGCGGCGGCGGGGGCATTCAGGAGGTATCTCAAACCATCAATCAACCGGGGGTAACAGGCGAAATGAATAAATCCTTGTCGAACCTGCTGGCCATCATGCTGATCCTTGCCGTGCCCGTCGCAATTTGGGCCTGGCTCCACAATTCTCTCGTTTCCCGGGAGGAGGCGGTCTTTGCGTCCTGGGCGCAGGTAGAGAGCAGCTATCAAAGAAGGAGCGATCTGATTCCCAGCCTCGTGGAAACCGTCTCCCGCTATTTGCGGCACGAGGCTGCCACCCTGGCCCAGGTGACGCGCGAGCGCGGTGCCGGCGAGCGGGACCTCGCCGCGGCCGTGGAAGAATTAATCAAGGCGCAAAAAGCCTCCACCGATCTTTTGCGGCAGGGGGGCAAGATGCTTGACGACCCGGAGGCGCTGGCTGCTATCGGCCGTGCGGAGCTTCAAGTCGGCGGGCAGATGCAGCGCATGTTCGCCCTGGCGGAAAGCTACCCGGAGCTGAAATCCGCCGATCAATTCCTCACATTGCAGGGGCAACTGGAGGGAACCGAAAATCGCATCAACGTCGCCCGCATGCGCTTCGACGAAGCGGTGGAGGCGTACAATCAATCCATCCGCAAACTTCCCGGAAGTCTGGTGGCGGGGGTCGGCCGTTTTTCGCGCAAGGCATACTTTCAGGCCGACGAGGAAGCGGAGAATGCGCCGAAGCTCGATTTTCACTAAGGCCCTGCTGGCCGCCTTGCTGCTCGTCGCCGTGAAGTTCGCGGTGGACGGCTCGCGCGACCGCCGCACCCAGCCGGCGCCGGACCGGGTGGTGGACGAAGCCGGGCTCATGACTCCCGGCCAGGCCGCGCGGCTGAGTGAATATCACCGCTTCCTGCTCAAGGACCACGACATCGATTACCGCGTGCTGACGACGAACAGCGCGGGGGAGGTCAACGCTTACAGCATCGAAAAATTCGAGGAACTCGGGGTCGGCGGCGAGAGCCGCACCGGGCGCGGATTGCTCCTGGTGATCGACGTGAAGCAGGACGCCGTCCGCCTGGAGGTTGGCCGCGCCCTGGAAGGGATGTTCACCGATGCCTTCATCACCTACGTTCAGCACCGGCAGATGGTTCCATTTTTCCGCGACGGCCGGGTGGCGGACGGTATCCTCGCCACCACGGAACTGATCTACACCGAGGCGCAAAAGGCCGAAAAGAACGCTGGGTTCGACCCCCGCGAGCAGGACGCCGTGACCGCCGGCGGGGGTGCCGCGACACGCGCCCGTATCGGCGAGGGTAATGGCACCGGGGAACTTGTGAAAGGCGGCGTGGCCGCCGGCGGGTCGCCGGAAGCCACCGTGATGGCCTATCTGGGAGCGATGGCCGAGCGCAACGCGAATCCCGATCTCGACCTGTTCACCGAGGGGACGAGGAAGATGCTTGCGGGCTGGACCGTCACCCCCGCCCAGATGGACAACATCGTGCAAACCTACCGGGCCTGCCACGCCGAGCCCGTGAAAGTGGGCGGCGCGGGCAAGCTTGCCGTTGTCCGCTACCCGCCGGCGGAGCGCCAGTGCTCGCCCTGGTTCCTCAGAGAAGAGAAGGGCGGATGGCGGCTGGATCTCACTATGATGCAAAAAGCCGTCCGCTTCGGACGCACCAATGCCTGGCATTTCGATCTCCAGGTCGAGCACCCGTACCGCTTCGCCTTCGAGGATTGGCGCTTCGACAGGCACGGTTTCCCTGTCGTCAAGGACTCGGCCCTCGCGGCAAAATAATTTTGAGCGGGGCCGGGGTTATTCTATACAATCAACCCGTCGTTGAATCCGTACCAGGAGTCGTCCCTTGAAGCCCATTGTCACCGTCACCAATTTGTTCCCGGATGCGGCGCTCGAAAAGCTCGCTCCGCATTGCGACTTGCGCACCAACCAGACCGAAACCCCGCCCACCCGCGCCGGGCTTTTGCAGGCGGCGGCCGAAAGCCAGGCCCTCATCACCTACCTTTCCGACCCCATCGACCGGGAGGTGATCGAGAGCGCGAAGGATCTCAAGATCATCGCCAACTACGGCGCCGGCTACAATAATATCGACATCGCCTGTGCGAGTGCGCGCGGCATCTGGGTGACCAATACGCCGGGGGTGCTGCACGAAACCACCGCCGACCTCACGTGGGCGATGATCCTGGCCGCCGCACGGCGCATCGTGCCCGCCGACGCCTACACGCGCGCGGGAAAGTTCAAGGGATGGGGGGCGAAGATGTTTCTCGGCGCCGACGTGCACGGCAAAACCCTGGGCGTGGTCGGCTGCGGGGAGATCGGCCGGGCGGTGGCCCGGCGCGCGTCGGGGTTCAACATGCGCGTGCTCTACCATCAGCGCACCCGCCTGTCCGAAAAAATCGAACGCGAGCTCCGCCTCGAATTCGTATCGCTGGAGGATTTGCTGAAACGGTCGGATTATGTCAGCCTGCACGTTCCCTTGACCAAGGTGACCCGTTACCTGGTCGCCGGAAAGGAACTGGCGCTCATGAAGCCCTCGGCGTTTCTCATTCACACCGGGCGGGGCAAGGTGTTGGACGATGGCGCGTTGGTGGCGGCGCTTAAGGGGCGGCGCCTGGCGGGGGCCGCTCTCGACGTGTACGAAAATGAGCCTGCGCTCAGCCCGGGCATGGAGGAGCTGGAAAACCTGTTGCTGTTGCCGCACATCGGCAGCGCCAGCACCGAAACCCGTGATCGCATGGCGTTTCTCGCCGCCGACAACGTGCTCGAGGCCCTCGCCGGCAAAAAGCCGCGTTCCCTGGTCCCCTCCTGGGGCAGCTAGGCGGGATCAGACGTTGAAGCGGAAGTGGGCGATGTCGCCGTCTCGAAACAGGTAATCCTTGCCCTCGACGCGCAGGCGGCCCGCCTCTTTAACCGCTTGCTCGGATTTCAACTCCACCAAGTCGTCGTAGTGGTAGATCTCGGCGCGGATGAACCCTTTCTCGAAATCCGAATGAATAGCCCCCGCCGCCTGCGGCGCACGGGTTCCCTGGCGCACCGTCCAGGCGCGGTTCTCCTTGCCGCCGACGGTGAAGAACGTGATGAGGTCGAGCAGGTCGTAACCGGCGCGGATCATTTTGCTCAGGCCGGTTTCCTCGAGGCCCATTTCCTCCTGAAAGGCGCGTCGTTCATCCGGGTCGTCGATCTCCAGTATCTCGTTTTCCAGCTTGCCCACCAGCACCACGATGCCCGCGCCCTCGTTCCTGGCGCGCGCCTCGACCGCCTGAATGTGCGCGTTGCCCGCCTCGCCCGGGTCGGCGATGTTGCAGACGTAAAGCACGGGCTTGACGGTGAGAAGGTTGAGCGATTTCACGTAGCGCGCTTCCTCGTCGCGGCTCACCTTCAACATGCGCGCCGGCTGGCCGCCATCGAGAAGCGCCGACAGGCGGCCGAGCACATCGATCTGCATGCGCGCCTCGGCATTGCCGCTTTTCGCGAGTTTTTCGATTTTGACCTTCCGCCGCTCCAGGCTCTCCATGTCGGCGATCATCAGTTCGGTTTGAATGACCTCGATGTCGCCCGCCGCGTCGATACGGTTTTCGACGTGCGGGATGTTGCTGTCTTCAAAGCACCGGACGATGTGAGCGATGGCGTCGACCTCGCGGATATGGCCGAGGAACTTGTTGCCCAGCCCCTCGCCGCGGCTCGCGCCCTTGACCAGACCGGCGATGTCGACGAAGGTGAGGGTTGTGTACACCGTCTTGTCGGCCGGAATGAGACGGGCGATGGCGTCGAGCCTCGGGTCCGGCACCGCCACCACGCCGGTGTTGGGTTCGATGGTGGTGAAGGCGTAGTTGCCCGATTCGGCGCCCGCCTGGGTGAGCGCGTTGAAGATGGTCGATTTGCCCACGTTGGGGAGGCCGACAAGTCCGCAATGAAATCCCATGATCGTCCTTTCAGTCTGGATACTGGAGCCACCACCGGCGGCATCCAGGGTTAAGAATAAGACGGGTGCCGTTTGCTGAACGATTTTAAAAACAGCAGGCTCAAAAGAACCCCGAGCGCGAAGCCGCCGAGTAGGCGGAAAAAATTCTGCGGTTCCACCAGGCTAAGAGCGGTGAGAAAAAACACCGCGCCGACGTTGCCGTAGGCCCCGGCGAGGCCCGCCATGCGCCCCGTAAGGTCCCGGCGGATGAGGGGCACCATGGCGAAACAAGCTCCATTGCCCGCCTGGAGGAACGCGGAGCAAGCCAAGGCCAGCGCCACCGCGGCTCCAATGGGCCAGCCGCCGCCGATCGTGCTCATTCCCCAATAACCGGCCGCCCCACCGGCGACCATCAGCGCCAGGGTGCGGCGGGGGCCGAAAGCGTCGGCGAGCCAGCCGCCGCCCGGCCGCGTCACCACGTTCATCAGGGCGAAGCTCGAACCGAGCACCCCGGCGACGGTCACCGACAGGCCGAAAGTGGTCTCAAGAAACCCGGGGAACATGGAGACCACCGCCAGTTCCGAGCCAAAGGTGAGTGCGTAAACCAGGCACAAAATAACGATCCGGGAAAATTCGTAACGTTTCTCCTCAGGCACGGGTGCGGCCAGCCGGGGCAGGTTGGCCGCAATCGACCGGAAGACTCCGAACGCATACAATACCACCAGCGTCCCCGTCAGGGCGAAGGCGGCGGTTTCGTTCAGCAGGGCGGAGTCCGGCCCAGCCAGCCGCCATATCACCGCGGCCAGCGCCGCGTACACCGGAACCCATAACAAGGTTTGCAACACCAGATCCCGGCGGGAGGTGACCTCGATGGCTTCGACGAGGCTGAGCTTGAAATTTCGTTCCGCTCCCGCCACTTCACGGGAGAACCTGTGATACACGAAGGCCCAAGTCAGGCACAAGGCGCCGGAAAACCCGGCGGCCATTCGCCAGCCGAGCGCTTCGGGAAACAGGGCGGCCACCGGGGGCAGGCCGAACGCCGCGAAGGCTGCCCCGAAGTTCCCCCAGCCCGCGTATATCCCCTGGGCGGTTCCCATGTTCGCCGGCGGAAACCATTCGGCGATCATCTTGATGCCCACCACGAAGCCGCCTCCGGCGATGCCCATGAGCAGGCGGGCGAGGAGAAGGTCATAAAAATCCTGCGCCCAGGCGAAGTAGAAGCAGACGAGGGCGGTATAAAGCAGCAAGCCCGAAAAAACCTGGCGCGGCCCAAAGCGGTCCACCAGAGTGCCGATCACGATGCGCGCCGGAATGGTGAGCGCGACGTTCGTGATCATCAGGATGTTGATTTCGCTGGCGGAAAGGCCCAGCGCCCGCATCAGGGTGGTGTTGAACGGCGCCATGTTGAACCAGGCGGCGAAGGTCAAAAAAAAAGCGGCCCAAGTGAGATGCAGGACGCTTTTTTGTCTGCTGTCAAAACCGAACATTCAGGGGGCGGCGAATTTGCCGGGTCACTGCGGGCCTTTATTGACCATCAATTGGCGGGATTCCACGATGCCGTCTTCGTTGAAGGTGATGAAGATGTCCTTGGAGGTTTCCTCGCCGACGGCGCGGTACTGGTTGTACTCGTAGATCCAGACTTCCTTATCGTTTTGTATGCCCTTTTTGAAGGGTTTGCCGAGCATCACGAGCACATCGGTCCTCGTCGTGCTGCCGGTGACGATGTTATCGACGACGCTCTCATCGAAATTTTTTCCCGTGGTTCCGCATCCTGCAAGCAACAGACCCGTCAATAGAACTCCACACAAAATCAAAGGTTTCATGATGAATGCTCCTCCTCTGGGACCAGGATATGGCGATGGACCGGCGTAGTGGTGCGAGTCCGCCAGCGAAAGACGTTTGAAACCCGGATACAGGTTCCCGAGATCGTCTCGATCAAAGATCTTAACATGCTCAATAAAAAATGAAAACAAGGGATTGTGCGTCATTCCCCGGTTGGGGGCTGGGCCGGGATGGAAGGGTATTGAACGTTTTCAAGGCGGGGAAAGGTGCGAAAGCGGCGAACTCCGGCGTTGGGCGCTGTGCTCAGGATAGATCGATATTAAACTTTTCCTGGTGCAGCTTCGGGTTGACCTTGAAGGTGATCTCCACCTGGTAAGCTATCTCGATTTCCTCAATATAACGGCCCTCCTCCTCGAACATCTGATCGTAGATCACCGGGTGCACTTCGACATGGACCGCTTTTTTGTTTGGCTGGTTGCCCGCCAGGCGCTGAATGTCGCGGATGATGTCGTAGCAGATGGTGAGAGGGGATTTCGTGTACCCCTTGCCGCTGCAGTAAGAGCAGGGATCGCACAATGTCTGCACCAGGCTCTCACGCACCCGCTTGCGCGTCATCTCGGCGAGTCCCAGTTCTGAAATTTTCAGGATTTTGGTGCGCGAACGATCGGACTTCAAGGCCTGGGTGAGGGCGTTCCAGACGATTTCCTTGCTCTCCTCGCGCGCCATGTCGATGAAATCGACGATGATGATTCCGCCGATGTTGCGCAGCCGGAGCTGGTAGACGATTTCCTTAACCGCCTCGAGGTTGGTTTTCAGGATGGTCTCCTCGGGGTCGCTGTGGCCGACGAATTTGCCGGTGTTCACATCGATGGCGACCAGCGCCTCGGTCTGGTCGATGGAGATGTAGCCGCCGGATTTCAGCCAGACTTTGCGGTCGAGGGCGCGGTTGATGTCAAGCTCGATGCCGTAATGGTCGAAAATGGGGATCGGGATGTCGTGCAGTTCGATCTTGTTCACCAGGTGGGGCATGTAGGTGGAGCAGAATTCGATGCATTTCTCATAGTCTTCCTTCGAGTCGATCACCAGGCGCTGCAAATCCTGACTGCACAGGTCGCGGATGGAGCGGAACACCAGGTTGAGATCCTCGTAGAGCATTTGGAATGGCCCGGTCGACT
>CP070799.1:2156611-2164445 GCA_020343535.1 Nitrospinaceae bacterium
ATCCGCTCGACGGACACGGTGAAATTCAGCGATTTCCTGCGCTCGCTGCCGGTGCCCTCCAGCCTGCACATTTTTCGCCTTGAACCGTTTCGCGGTCACAGCTTAATGGTGGTCGACAGCCGTCTGGTGTTCACCGTCGTCGACACCGTGTTCGGCGGCACCGGCCAAGGCGAGGCGAAGATCACCGGGCGGGATTTCAGCGCCATCGAAATCCGCATGATCAAGAAAGTCGTCGAGGCCGCGTTGGACGACCTGGAAAAGGCTTGGAAGCCAGTGCATGCCGTCACGCCGACCTACGTCCGTTCCGAAGTGAACCCGCAATTTGCCGCCATCGCGCCGCCAACCGATGTGGTGCTGGCCATTCATTTCGATGTCGATATCGACTCGGTAAACGGGTCCTTCGCGATCTGCATTCCGTTTTCCTCCATCGAACCCATTTTGACCAAGCTCAAGGCGCAGTTTCAAAGCGAGGAGCTTGAGGTGGACCGCATCTGGATGCGCCGCCTGAGGGCCGAACTGATGGACGCGGAGGTCGAAGCGGTGGTGGAGCTTGGGCACACCGACGTTACCCCCGCAGAGCTCTTGCACTTGAAAGTGGGCGATACGCTGATGCTCGGCAACGACGTGACCGATCCACTGATACTGAGAATCGAGGGAATTCCCAAAGTGAAGGGCTATCCCGGCGCGTCCCGGGGCAAGAAGGCTATACAAATCGAAGAAGTGATTAAAGAGCAAGGATAATCTCATGGCAGAAGACAGCGATAAAACCGAAGCGGAAAAGGCCACCGCCACCGCATCGGAAAAACTCGATCCGCGCAGCCTGGATCTCATCCTCGACATTCCCCTGCGGGTGACGGTGGAGCTCGGCCGCTCCAAATTGCTCATCAACGACCTGTTGCAGCTCAGCCAGGGCTCGGTGATCGAACTCAACAAGCTCATCGGGGAACCCCTTGAGGTGCTCGTGAACAACAAGCTCGTCGCCCGGGGCGAAGTGGTGGTCGTCAACGACAAGTTCGGCGTGCGCCTCACCGACATCGTATCCCCCCTCGACCGGGTCAACTCTCTTGGATAACCCCCGCCCCCTTTGCTTTTATACGCCATCCCGGCGGACGAAGCCGTCGCCGATTCCCTTGCCTTCATCCGCATTGCCCGTGGAAGACCATCCCTCCCGGTAGCCGCTTTCTGGTACAGGCCTTGCACTTGATCTGTACGAGAGAAAGGTGTCGGTTATTTTGACAGTCGCGCAAACCCCTGTTTGTCCGGGAGGTCCCATGAAATTTATTAATAGATTGATTTTATTTGCTTTAGTGAGTTTATGGGGCGCTTCTACTGTGACCATCGCCCTGGCTCAGGACGGGTTTAAGAACCCCCTCAAAGATGTGTCTATTGACTCTCAGGAGGATGAGCTCGTTGTTCGCCTCGAATTTGCCAAGCCGGTGCTGGGCGAGCTTCGCCCGGTGTTCGTTGGGGGCGCGGTCGAGATTGACATTCCCGACGCCGAGGCGCGGCTCGATCGCCTGTATTACCCGACCGGCGATGAAGTGATGCGCAAGGTGTTTGTGACCCGGCAGGACGAAAGGACCCTGCGGGTGCAATTGCCGCTCGGCGTGGAACCCGGAGAAAGCCGCCCGGTAACCATCGAGAAGCAGGGGCGAGCCGTCGTGTTGACGGTGGAGAAGTGGCCCGCGCCCGATGTGCTAGGCGACCTGCTCAACAAAACCCGCGAAGAGGTCAACGCTCCGGTACCATCCACCGCGGTTTCCAAGCCGCCCGCGCAGGCCGAGGCGCCCCTTGCGTTGCCCCGGGAGGCAGCGAAAAAAACTCCGGTGCGGTTTTCTGATCCCGCCGAAGAGGAGCTGCCGCTTGAGATCCTGCCCTCAAGCCTGAAGATGCTCAGCATGCTTGCCCTAGTCCTCGGGCTGATGTTCATCCTGTTTTACGGATTCAAGAAATTCGTGCTCAAGGGAACGCCCTTCGGCCGCTACGACCGCTGGATGCGGGTGCTCGGCACCAGTTTCCTCGGGCCGAAAAAAAGCATCGCCCTGGTCGAAGTGGCCGGAGAGGTGCTGGTTCTGGGCATGGCCAACGATAATATTTCTCTCCTTTCCCGCATCGACGACCCGGAAAAAATCGAACGGATCACGAGCGGCGCCCCGCCCGCGCGTCGCGAGGATACGCAGAACGGCAACGGCCATCCGGCGCAGAACGGCAACGGCCGCGCGGTGAAGGGGGAAGAATCCTTCGATGGTTTGCTCAAGCAGGCCGCCGTTTCTTCCAAGGATAAATACGTCCGCGACGTCACCGATCAGATCCGAAGGAAGATGGAAAAAATCAGACCGCAATGAACCCGAAGTTTCGCAAATGGATGATCGCCACAACGCTGGCGCTCGCCGCCGTGCTGGTCGCTGCCGAGAGCTTCGCCCTGCCGCTGCCCACCCTGCTGGTGGGCATCGACGATATAGAGGGGCCCGAACAGATGTCGAGTGCTTTGCAGGTGCTGCTTCTTCTCACCGTGCTTGCCCTCGCGCCGTCCATCCTCATCATGATGACGTCGTTCTCGCGCATCATCATCGTGCTCGCGTTTTTGCGTCAGGCGATGGGCACCCAGCAGACGCCGCCGACGCAGATTCTCATCGGTCTAGGGCTGTTCCTCACCCTGTTCGTGATGGCGCCGGTTTGGACGGAAATCAACGACAACGCGCTCAAGCCCTATCTGAGCGAGGAAATTTCCCAGTGGGATGCGCTCAAGGAAGCCGAAGCGCCGCTGAGAAAGTTTATGCTCCGGCAAACGCGGGAAAAAGACCTGGCCTTGTTCGTGAACCTTGAAAACAACGAGAAGCCGGAGACCTCCGAGGAAGTGCGGATGCAGACTCTGATTCCCGCCTTCATCATCAGCGAGCTCAAGACGGCGTTTCAGATCGGTTTTCTGATTTATATCCCATTCCTGATTCTCGACATGGTGGTGGCGAGCATCCTTCTGTCGATGGGCATGCTGATGCTGCCGCCGATTTTGATTTCCCTGCCGTTCAAGTTGATGCTGTTTGTCATGGTCGACGGCTGGTACCTGACGGTGGGTTCCCTGATGAAAAGCTTCAGCTAAACAAGGACAGCGCGATGACCGAAGCATTCATCATCGATTTTGCCATGGAGAGCATGAAGACCACGCTCCTCGTATCCGCCCCCATGCTTGGTTTCGGGCTAGTCACCGGGCTTGTGGTGTCAATTTTCCAGGCCGTCACCTCCATTCAGGAACTCACACTCACCTTCATCCCGAAAATCCTGGCGGTATTTCTTGCGCTTCTTCTGTTTTTCCCGTGGCTCTTGCACGTGTTGCTCAGCTTCACGTCGAAGATCCTGATTCACTTTCCCGATTACATCCAGTGATGGGCCTGTTCAATTTCAGCCTGGGCGAACTGGAAACGGCGATGTTCATTTTTTTTCGCGTGGCGGCCGTCCTGTTCTTCGCTCCGTTTTTCGGCAGTCAGCAAGTTCCCGCGCGCCTCAAGATCGCCCTCGCGCTGGTGTTCAGCGTTGCCTTGTACCCGCTGGTTCCCGCCGGCGCGCTTTCGCGGCCGGCAGGCTTGTTCGAGCTCGTGGTGGTCGTGTTTACCGAGCTCACCATCGGGCTTGCCATCGCCTACGCGGTGCAGCTAATATTTGCCGCCGTGCAGCTTGCCGGCACCGTCGTGGATTTTCAGATGGGTTTCGGCGTCGTCAACGTCATCGATCCGCAGACCCAGTCGCAGGTGCCGATCGCCGCGCAATTTCACAACATCATTGCGGTGCTGTTCTTTCTTGCTCTCAACGGGCACCACGTCCTGATCGGCGCACTGGTGGACAGCTTCGAACTCATTAATCCGCATCGGATCGATTTTTCCAGCCTCACGCCAGAATTTATTCTGCAGGTGTTCTCTGCCACTTTCATCGTCGCCGTGAAGATCGCCGCGCCGGTGATGGCGGTGCTGTTCTTCCTGAGCGTGGGCCTTGGGCTTGTCGCGCGCACCGTACCGCAGATGAACGTGTTTATCGTTGGTTTTCCCCTGCAGATCGGCGTCGGCCTGGTCATGATTGGCTTGTCCATGCCGTTTTTCAGCATGATTCTTAAGGCCCAGTGGGCGGAGCTGCCCCTTCGTCTCCGGACCTTGATGGGCACCTTCTAGAAGCGCCGCGTGCGCGGCGAGATGCCTCATGGCCGAAGAAAACAAAGACCAGAAAACGGAAGCGGCCACCGCCAAACGCATCACCGACACCGAGGAAAAGGGCAATTTCGCCCATAGCAAGGAAGTGAGTTCCTCCTTCGTTCTTCTGTCTGCCCTGCTCGGTTTCCTGATCGTCGGCGAGAAGGGAACCCAGGGCATGATGCGGGCCTGGCACAACATCCTCGGCAACGCCCAGGCGGTGACCCTCGATATCGATGGCATCTACCGCGTGTTCCTGTCGATTGCCGAGAGCACCTTTTTCATCCTGGCCCCGTTCTTTTTCATCGTCATGGTCGGCGGCGTCGCCGCCAACCTGGTGCAGACCCGCGGCTTCCGGTTTTCCCTGCATCCCCTGAAACCTCGGTTCGACAAGCTTGACCCGCTCAAGGGTTTTGGCCGCATCTTTTCGAAGACCGCCCAGGCCGAGCTCATCAAGTCGCTGTTCAAAGTGTCCATCGTCGCCTTCATTGCCTTCCAGACCATTCGCGGTCGCTGGCACGAGATCCCGCCGTTGATGGATTTTGGTGTCGGGCAAATCTTCGGTTTCATGGGCGATGTAGCGCTCGATATTACGCTGAAGGTGCTTCTGGTAATGGTCTTCCTGGCGCTGATCGATTACGCGTTTCAACGGTACACCTATCTCGAAAACATTCGCATGACCAAGCAGGAAGTGAAAGAGGAGCGGAAGGAGACCGAGGGCCACCCCGAGGTCAAGCAGCGCATCCGCCAGATGCAGGTCGAAATGACGAGACGCCGCATGATGGCCGCCGTGCCCGAAGCCGATGTGGTGGTCACCAACCCCACCAAGATCGCCGTCGCCATTCGTTACGACCGCGACAAGGCCCAAGCCCCGGTGGTGGTGGCCAAGGGCGCCGGGCACATCGCCGGAAAAATCCGCGAGATTGCCGCCGAAAGCGGAGTGCCGGTGCTGGAGAACAAGCCGCTCGCCCGGGTACTGTTCAAAACCGTCGAGATCGGCCAGGTCATCCCCGAGAGCCTGTACAAGGCGGTGGCGGAAATTCTGGCCTACGTTTACCGTTTGAAAGGCAAGACGATGGCATAGGGTTTGCATTTTACGGGAGTGTGGGCGCAGGTGCCGTGAATCGGGGCCCCGGGGACCGACCCACGGCGCGCATTTGCGTTTAACGGCATGTAAATCAATGAATTAAATGATGTCGGCGGTTTTTCGGGAAGCGTCATTATTTTGAACGGAAGGGTGAAAGGCATGGCTCAGGCGGGTGCGTTCGGCGGTTTCACCGAGCGGTCTCAGGAAGTAACCGTCGCCCTCGGGGTGATCACCATCCTGGCGGTCATGGTGATGCCCATCCCCACCTTTCTGCTCGATCTCCTGTTGTCCTTCAGCCTTACGTTTTCCATCATCATCCTGTTGGTGTCGGTGTTCCTCAAGGCGCCGCTGGAATTTTCGGTGTTTCCGTCCCTGTTGCTGATCGTGACGCTGCTTCGGCTGTCGCTCAACGTGGCCTCGACACGCATTATCCTGCTGCATGGCCAGGAAGGTTCCGACGCCGCGGGACAGGTCATCAAATCCTTCGGTTCCTTCGTGGTGGGCGGCAACTACGTGGTCGGCACTGTGATCTTCATCATCCTGGTGATGATCAATTTCATCGTCATCACCAAGGGGTCGGTCCGCACATCTGAGGTGGCGGCGCGCTTCACCCTCGACGCCATTCCCGGCAAGCAGATGAGTATCGATGCCGATCTCAACGCCGGCATCATCAGCGAGCAGGACGCGCGAAAACGCCGGCAGACCCTGGAGCGCGAGGCGGATTTTTACGGCTCCATGGACGGCGCCATCCGCTTCGTGCGAGGCGATGCCATCGCGGGCATTCTCATTACCTTGGTGAACATCCTGGGCGGTTTCGGCATCGGCGTGTTGCAGAAGGGCATGGACGTGAACGACGCGGCCCAGATCTACACCCTGCTCACCATCGGCGACGGCCTGGTGTCGCAGATGCCCGCCCTGGTAGTTTCCACCGCCGCCGGGCTCGTGGTCACCCGCGCAGTGAGCGACAAGAACCTGCCCTTCGAGTTGATGGGGCAACTCCTGAATCAGCCCTACGCCTTCGTGATCGCTTCGGCGGCGCTGTTTTTTTTCGGCTTGATTCCCGGCCTGCCGCATCTACCGTTTTTCATCCTGGCCGCAATCGCCGGGTTCATCGCCTTCCTGCGCATGCGCGACATCCGCGTGACCGAGACGCGCGAGCAGAAGAAGCTGGAGGATAAGGCCCGGCAACCCGCGCCAGAGCGGGTGGAGTCTATCCTGCCGCTCGACGTCATGGAGCTGGAAGTCGGTTACGAGCTCATCCCGCTCGTCGATGCCGACCGCGGTGGCGAGCTTCTGGAACGGATCAAGTCTATCCGCCGCCAGTTCGCGCTGGAGATGGGGTTCATCGTGCCGCCGCTTCACATTCGCGACAACCTGCAACTCAAGCCCAGCGAGTACGCCATCGTCATCAAGGGGGTCGAGGTCGCCCGGGGTTCGGTGATGATGGGCCGATTGATGGCGATGAATCCCGGCACGGCCACAAGCGAGATCGACGGCATCGAAACCCGGGAGCCGACCTTTGGCCTGCCCGCCCTGTGGATCCTGCCCGCGGGAAAGCAGGAAGCGCAGGTGGTGGGGTACACCGTTGTCGATCCGGCCACGGTGATCACCACCCACATCAAGGAAACCGTCAAACGCCACGCGCAGGAACTGCTGGGCCGTCAGGAAGTGCAGTCGCTGCTCGACAAATTCAAGGAGTCCAACCCCAAGGTGGTGGAGGAGTTGATTCCCAGCCTCCTGCCTCTCGGGAAGGTGCAGAAGGTTCTCAAAAATTTATTGAAGGAGCAGATCTCCATCCGCGATCTCAGGACGATTCTCGAACAGCTGGCCGACTACGCCGCCATCACACAGGACACCGACCTGTTGACCGAGTATGTCCGCCACGCGCTTGCGCGGCCTATCACCCGCCAGTATCAGAGCGCCGACGGCACCCTGTCGGTGCTGACGCTCGACCGGGCGGTCGAAGGCGTGATCGAAGGCTCCATTCAGAAGACCGACCTGTCCTCCTACCTGGCGCTCGAGCCCACCGTCGCCGAACGGCTGCTTGCCCGCCTCAAGGAGGCCGTCGAATCCCTTGGCCCAAAACTGGAGACCACGCCGGTGCTGCTCGCGCCGCCGGGCATTCGCATGCACCTGAGGCGCTTCACCGAGCGTTTCATGCCGGACCTGGTGGTGTTGTCGCACAGCGAGGTGTTGCCCACGGTGCAGATCAAAACCCTCAAGGTGGTGAACCTGAACAATGCGTGAATCAAGCCGTCTCACCGGCGGCGGGGCTGTTGCAATCCGAGCGGGAGAATGAAACGCTCGGTCCGGGAATCTCCCCCTTGGTGGTGGGGAAGGGGGCCCCGGGCCGAGAGGACCCCGGCGGGATATTCCGCCGGGGCCATCCCGATCTGCCCCTGCAATAATTGCCGGGCCAGCTGGCGGGACAAGGTTATTCGTTTGATTTTTAATTCAAATCGAGCTAGATTACCGTCGATGCGAGGGCGCCTCGCGCGTTAAAAATATGCAATTATTCACACCCGGTGCCATGGATAATTCCTCTCTCAGGGTTCTCGCCGTTTCCAGC
>CP070799.1:2164545-2175962 GCA_020343535.1 Nitrospinaceae bacterium
GCGCACCCGAAGGTGTGCTTGATTTTCTCCGCTTCCGAATTCGGCGTGCGCAGGCCGATGGCGATGTCGTTGGTCATCTGCGAACCCGCGATGGTCAGCACCCCGGTGTGCTTGATGGCCCCCTGGTAGAAGATGGCCATGTCCGAGGTGCCGCCGCCGATGTCGATCATCGCCACGCCGAGCTCCTTTTCGTCCGGCGAGAGCACCGATTCGCTCGATGCCAGTTGCTCGAGGACGATGTCCTGCACGCCGAGGCCCGCCTTGTTGACGCATTTGACGATGTTCTGCGCCGAGGTCACCGCGGCGGTGACGATATGTACCTTCGCCTCCAGCCTCACCCCCGCCATTCCGAGCGGCGTTTTGATGCCTTCCTGCTCGTCGACGATGAACTCCTGAGGCAGGACGTGGATCACCTCGCGGTCGAGGGGAATGGCGATGGCTTTCGCCGCTTCGATCACGCGGTCGATGTCTTTCTGCACGATCTCCTTGCCTTTGACGGCGATGATGCCGTGGCTGTTCAGGCTGTTGATGTGGCCGCCGGCGATGCCGACGAAGACCGAGTCGATCTCGTCGCCCGCCATCAACTCCGCCTCCTCCACCGCGCTCTTGATGGATTCCACGGTGCTGTCGATGTTCACCACCACGCCCTTGCGCAGGCCCTTGGAGGGGTGCTGGCCGAGGCCGATGATTTCGATCCTGCCATCCGGCGCCGCTTCGCCGATGATGCAGACGATTTTTGTGGTGCCGATGTCGAGGCCCACTATGTACTCACTTTTCCTGGCCATGACCCCTTTCTCCTTGCCGTTGTTGCCCCCTGCTATGGTTCAAATTGCCCCCTTACCGGTAGCGCACCACGACCTGGTCCTTGAACGACAGGTCGATGCGATCGATGGATTGTTCCTGTTTATTGAGCGTGTTCATGAGCATTCTGAAATTTCTGAAATTTTCTCTGAGCGCGTTGAGGGACATAAAAACTTTCGTGTCTTCCTTTCCGCTGGCAAACTCCACGCGGGCACCTGGACGGATCTGCACGCGGTCGATGGCGTCGGCCCGGAAAAAGGGCAGGCGGTTGAGCTCCCGCATGACCTTCAGGCTCTCCACCACGGTTCGGTTCGCCACGGTTTGCCCCGGTCCTGCCGATCGACGTTCGAAGTGGATCACGAGAGGCAGATGGCGGTAAGCCTCGCCGTCCCCGGCCAGGAGCACACCGTGCGAGTCCATGACATAGGTTTCGCCAAGCCGGATTCGAGCAAAGGGCTGGCGCTCCTTCAGGTGGATGTGCAGGGTTTGGGGAAACACCTTGCGGACCGAAGCCGTTTGCACCCAGGGGTGCGTCTTGAAATCACTGGAGGCTGCCTCCAGGTCGAGCAGGAAGATATTTTTCCCCGACACGCTCGTGAGCCACTTTCTAAGATCCTGACGGGAAACCATTTCATTGCCCGTGACGGTTACCCGCGAAACGGCGAAGCGTGGCGAGGTGGTCAGAAATACGCCGGCCTGGTACAGGGCCGCGAGCAGCCCCGCCGCGAGCAACCCCTTGGACAGCGAGCGCGCTCCGGCGCGGATATTTTCCTTCAGCCGGGAGGCGCGCTTGTTGGTTTTCCGCCGTGCCGGGGGAGGCGCCGAGGCCGCCTTTTGCTTCTTGCGCTGGCGCACGCTCACCTTCAGCCATGAGGAAGAGGGCTTCTTTCTTTTCGTGACCGCGTAGTCCATGACGTTTCGCTAGTCCTCGTAATCGCGGGCGGCTTTTTTGAGGATTTCGAGAGTCAGCGTCTCAAAATCCATTCCTGCCTCCTTCGCCGCCATGGGCAGGAGGCTGGTGGGCGTCATGCCGGGGATGGTGTTCATCTCCAGCACCTTCGGCACACCCGCGCCGTCGATGATTGCGTCGATCCGGGGCACGCCGCGGGCCCCAAGCGCCCTGAATACCGCCCGGGCAACGTCGTTCAGTTGAGCCGCTTCGCTGGCACCGAGATCGGCCGGGCAGCGGTATTCCGTTTTGCCCTGCGTGTACTTGGCCTCATAGTCGTAAAATCCCGACCGGGGCCGAATGTGGACAACGGGCATCGGCTCCTCCCCGTTCATGCCCACCGCCACCAGGCGGCCTTCCACGAACTCCTCGATAAGCACCTCCTCGGAGTACTCGAAGGCGAGATCGAGCGCGGGCTTCCACTTTTTTTCATCCATCACGATGCTGATGCCCAGGCTTGAGCCCTGGTCCGAGGGCTTGACCACCAGCGGAAGATCGAGGTTCCGGCGAAAGCAATCCCGCTGCTTCCGGTACGCCACTTGGTAGTCCGCCGTGGGGATGCTGTTCACCTTGAAGACCTCCTTGGACTTCACCTTGTTGTAGGCGAGGGCGCTACCGAGAACGCCCGCTCCCGTGTAGGGGATGCCTGCGTATTCCAGCAGGCCCTGGATGGTGCCGTCCTCGCCGTAGGTGCCGTGCAGCGCGATGAAGGCGAGGTCGATCTGTTTCTCTTTCAGAGTGGCGGCGATGTTCCTGTCCACGTCGATGCCCTTGGCGGTGAGCCCCAGCTTCCTTATCGCGCCCAGAACCGCGTTGCCCGTGAGGAGGGAAATCTCCCGTTCCGGCGAGAGGCCTCCCATCAGCACTCCGATGTTTTTGCTCTGTAACGTTTTCACGGGCTGTTGCTCACTTCAAATAAGAGGTCCGCCCCCGGCCCTGGCCAAAGGGCCGGAGACAAAGGAAGGAGGGGGAACCTTTGCTAGCGGACCTTAAATTCATTGTTCATTCTCCGACGAAGATGATTTCCCGTTCCAGATCGACACCGAACTTGTCCTTCACTGTTTTCTGGATGTGTTCGATCAGGCTGATCACATCGCGGGCGGTGGCCCGCCCTTGGTTAACGATAAAATTCCCATGCTTGAGCGATACCGCCGCCTGCCCGAAATGGGCTCCCTTGAGGCCCGCCGCCTCGATGAGGCGGCCAGCGGCGTCGCCGGGCGGGTTCTTGAAGATCGACCCGGAATTTGGAATCGTGAGCGGCTGTTTTTGGCTACGGCGCGTGAGGTGCGCGTCCATGCCGGCCTGAACGCCCGCCGCGTCGCTTTTCCTCAGGCGCAGCGCCGCTTCCACGATGATTCCTTCCTCGGAAGGAAACACGGTTTTCCGGTAATGGAACGAAAGTTGATCGCGGCGGAGGGTTTCCCTCTCTCCGGAGGGAGTGATGCGTATGACGCTTTCAACCACCTTGCCGATTTCCATACCCTCCGCTCCCGCGTTCATAATAAGTGCGCCGCCCACCGAACCTGGAATGCCCGCCAGCCGCTCGATGCCAGTCAGGCCGAAGCGGGCGGCGTATTTCGCCAGGAAGGACATTTTCACTCCCGCCCCCACGCGCAGGAGGGCCGTTTCTTCCTGCGCGTCTCCGGTATCGAACAGGGGGCCCTGAATCGCCTTGAAACTCTCCTTGAGCGACACCACGATGCCGCGAATGCCCCGGTCCCGCACCAGCAGGTTCGAACCCTCGCCCAGAACGAACATGGGGGTGGTTCCGCGGTACTTGAGGACGGTGGCAAGGTCGGCCATGTCGCGCGGCAGAATGAAGATGTCCGCCGGTCCGCCGATGCGCATGGACGTGTGGGCGGAGAGCAGCTCATCTCGCCTCACCTCGCCCTTGATCTTGTGCAGCCAGGAGAAAGATGGGTTCATGGTTTTTCTCTTAAGGATTTTTCGTCCAAGGACGGTTTTGGGCAGATCCAGCCGGGTGCAAAGGACGATCCCGCGGCCCGGTCCGGTGTTGGCCCACCGTATCAATCTCGGTTTCCATAACTCACGCGACATAATGCACGGTCCTCTCTACGGATGTTTCGATTCGTCGGGGCACAGGGATAGCAGATGCCGGTTCACCTCTCCGACATCCCCCGCACCGAGGGTGATCACCACATCGCCCGGCGCAAGAGTTTCCGCCAGCCGCGCCGCGGCCTCCTCCAGGCCGGGCAGGTATTCCACGTTCTTATGGCCGGACTCTTTGACGCCCTCCGCCAGGTGGCGGGCGTGAACGCCTTCGATGGGCGCTTCGCCGCCGGGATAGATATCGGTCACGATCAGGCGGTCCGCGTCGTTGAACGACCGCCAGAAGCTTTCGAGCAGCCATTTTGTGCGCGAGTAGCGGTGCGGCTGGAACACCACGATCAGGCGCCGGTCGGGCCAGGCCTGGCGCGCAGTTTTCAGAGTTGCCTGAATTTCGACGGGATGATGGCCGTAGTCGTCGACCAGGATCAGCCGGTCGCTCTGATGGACGATCTCGAATCGCCGCTGCACGCCGGAAAAATTTTCGATCGCCCGGGCGATGTCGGCGAAAGCGATGCCGAGCTCCAGGCCAACGGCCACCGCCGCCAGGGTGTTTTGCACATTGTGGTGGCCGAGCGCCCGCGACGCCACCGGCCCCAGCTCCTTCCCCTGGTGAATGACGGTGAAGCGGCTTAGCATGTTGGCCAGCGAAATATTTTTAGCCGTCACGTCGGCCTGGGCCGTCAGGCCGTAGGTGATGATCCGCTTTTCGATGCCCGGGATCAGCGATTGCAGGTTGGCGTCGTCCAGGCAGAGAACCGCCGCGCCGTAAAACGGTACTTTGTTGATGAACGAGAGAAATGCCTGCTTCATGCCGTCAAGGGTCTTGTAATAATCCATGTGTTCTTCATCGAGGGTGGTGATCACGGCGATGGCGGGTGAAAGTTTCAGGAACGATCCATCGCTCTCGTCGGCCTCGGCGACGAGAAACTCGCTTTGTCCCAGCTTGCTATGGCCGCTGGCACTTTTCAGGCGGCCGCCGATGACCACCGTGGGGTCGAGCCGTCCGCCGTCGAGCACGCTGGCCACCAGCGACGTGGTGGTGGTCTTGCCGTGCGTCCCCGCGACGGCGATGCCGTACTTCATGCGCATTAGCTCGGCGAGCATCTCCGCCCGGGGGATGACGGGAATCATGCGCTCCCGCGCCTCGGCCACTTCGACATTGCTCGGGTCGATGGCGGTCGATACCACCACCACCTGGGCGTTCTCGACATTATCGGCACGGTGCCCTTCGTGCACGCGGACCCCGAGGCTCTCCAGGTGATCGGTAACGCGGCTTTTGCTGCGGTCCGAGCCGGTCACTTCGTAACCCATGTTTTTCAGCACTTCCGCGATGCCGCTCATGCCCGATCCCCCGATGCCGATAAAGTGAATCCTTCTCGTTTTTCCTAGAAACATGACAGACCGCCACTTGTTTCCGTTCCGCGAGGAACATTTTTCTCCGGCCCGGAAGGTTTTCCCAGGAGGTCCAGGCAAAGATCGCGCACCTTCAGCGTGGCGTCGGGCCGGCCGAGCCGCAGGCTGTTTTCCGCCCGCTGTTGCAGGCGGATGGGGTCGCCCATGGCGTTTTTGATCGCCTCGGCGAACCGGGCGCCGTTCGCCTCGTGATCCAGAATTACCTCCGCCGCGCCGGCGGTATCCAGCACCCGCGCGTTCTTCTCCTGATGGTTGTGCGCTGCGTGCGGAAACGGGATGAGCACCGAGGCCTTGCCGCAGGCGGTGATCTCCGCCAGCGTGGTCGCTCCGGCGCGCGTGATGATCAGGGATGCCGCGTGATAGCAGGTGGCCATGTCGTGAATGAAGGGCTGAACATCGGCGCGAAATCCCGCTTCCCGGTATTGTTGCTGGATGCTTTCAAAATCCCGGTCTCCGGTCTGGTGAATGACATACAGGCGGTCTTTCACCCCCGCCAGGTGTTCAAGCGCCGCGGTCATGGCGATATTGATCGAGTGCGCACCCTGGCTGCCGCCCAGAACCAAAACCGTGAACCGGCCCGCCGTCGCCACCGGGGATGGGCGGCAGAATTCCTCGCGGATAATATTTCCCGTTTCGACTACCCGGCCGGCGGGAAAAAACCGTGCGGACTGCGGGAAGGAGACGGCAATCTTGTCGGCGAACCTGCCGAGCAGGCGGTTGGTGATGCCGGGCAGGGCGTTTTGCTCGTGCAGCAGAACCGGGATGCCGAGCAGTTTCGCCGCTACGCCGACGGGGCCCGAGACGTAACCGCCGACGCCGACCACCAGCCCCGGCCGTTTCCGCAGCAGAAAACCCAGCGCCTGCATCGCTCCGAGGGGCAGCTTCGCCCAGGCGGAGAGACGGCCGAGGCCGCTTTTCCCAAGGAGGCCGGCGGCGGCGATGGTTTTCAGGCGAAAGCCCTCCCTCGGAATCACTTTCGCTTCGAGGCCGCGCTCGGTTCCGATAAATGTGATGTCGATGCTCATATCCGTTTGTTGCAGTGCGCGGGCCAGGGCGATGCCGGGGTAAAGATGCCCGCCTGTTCCCCCGCCGGCGATGACGACACGATGGCCCATGGTATTTCCGTCATCGCCTGGTGGCGGTGTGTTCCGAAATGTTCAACAGCACCCCCATGGCGAGCATGGAGACCACCATGGACGACCCCCCCAGACTGATGAAGGGGAGGGTCAGTCCCTTGGTGGGGAGCAAGCCCGTGGCCACGCCCATGTTGATGAATGCCTGAATGCCGATGAGCAGCGTCAGGCCGATGGCGAGGTGTGTGCCGAAATCATCCTTCACGCGATACGCAGTGATGAAGCCTCTCCAGATCACCAGGGCGAACAGCACCGTGATGGCCATGACGCCGATGAAGCCCAACTCCTCGCCGATCACCGAAAAAATAAAATCCGTATGCGCCTCGGGCAGATAGAACAGCTTCTGGTTACTGTCTCCCAGACCGACGCCCAATAGGCCTCCCCGGCCGAAGGCGTAAAATGACTGAATCGCCTGGAACCCCGCGTCCGACGGATCCTGCCAGGGGTCGAGGAACGCGAGGATTCGGCGCGTCCGGTAACCCTGGCTCAAAATCGCCGATACGATGAAGGGGATCAGCGCCAGCCCAGAGTAGACCAGGAACTTGGTGCGCAGGCCGGCGACGAATAACATCGTGAAGGTGACCGCGCCGATGATCATCGCTGTGCCAAAATCGGGCTGGAACAGGATCGGCAGAAAAAAGAGACCGAGCACGATCAGGTTGGGCAGGTAGCCGTAGGCGAAGTTCTTCAGCTGGTCCGCTCGTTTGACCAGGCTCTTGGCGATGAAAAGGACGAGGGCGAACTTGGCCAGTTCCGATGGCTGGAAGGCCACCGGCCCGAGTTTCAACCAGCGCCTCGCGCCTCCCGCTTCCTGGCTCAGGGCCGGCACCATCACCGCCATGAGCAGGAGGAAACACACGGCCATGATGGGGTAGGTCCATGCTTCCAGCCGGCGGTAATCCATGTGACTCGCGGCGAGCAGCATGCCGAGGCCGATGAGGCACCAGAGCCCCTGCCGCTTGAGGAAATAATAGGAGTCGCCGTACTCTTCCATGGCGAACACCGCGCTCGAGCTGTACACCATGACGAGGCCGATCAACAGCAGCAACGCGAGCGCAATGCGCAGGATCGAATCGGACCCGTGATGTGTCTGTCTCATTTGCGGCAAGGCGGTCTCCTTCGGGGCCATGCCCCGGTTCCTTTAAAGTTCATACACGAGGGTTTTGAACTGGTTTCCGCGGTCCTCGTAATCGGTGAACATGTCGAAGCTGGCGCAGGCCGGGGAAAGCAACACCACGTCGCCGGGCTCAGCCTTCTCGTAAGCCCGGGTAACGGCATCGCGCAGAGTTTCGGCGTCTTCGTAGCTGAACGTGCCGTTCAGGATTTGGCGGAATTTTTGCCGGGTCTCGCCGATGAGCACCATGTGCTTGAGCCGCGATTTCAACCGTTCCTTGAGCGGTTCGAAGTCCCCCGCCTTGTCCTTGCCGCCGGCGATGAGAATCACCGGGCGGTTGATAGCGGTGAGGGATTTGCTCAGCGCCCCGACGTTGGTTCCCTTGGAGTCGTTGATGAAGTCGACGCCCCCCAGGGTGCGCACCCATTCCAGCCGGTGCGCCATGCCGGAATAATCGCGGAGGGCGTCGGCGATGGCGCCGCGTGGCGCTCCCGCGGCAAATGCCGCCGCGGCTGCGGCGAGCACGTTCTCCATCTGCCAGCGGGTCGGCTCCTTGAGCTCGTCGACGCGGCAGAGGATCTCCTCGTTTCCGCCAAAGCGTGACAGGATGACCGGTCCCGAGAGAAATACGCCTTCCTCGACGGCGGACGTCTGGCTGAAATGGATTTTGCGGGGGCGTTTGCCTTTGACCGCCCTCTCGACGAGCGCATCGTCCTGATTGAGAACCAGAACGTCGTCCTCGGTCTGGTTGTCGGCGATGCGGCCCTTGAGTTCGATGTAGCGGGCGAGCGTCTTGTGCCTGTCGAGGTGATCCGGTGTGATGTTCAGCAACACGGCGATCTTCGGCCTGAACCGGTGAATGGCTTCAAGTTGAAAGCTTGACACCTCGATGACGAAAAAGTCCCTCGCCGCCTTGTCCACCAGGGTGATGAACGGCGTGCCGATGTTGCCGCCGGTGGGCGCCTTCTTGCCCCACTCCTTCAGGATGTTGCCCATCAGGGTGGTGCAGGTGGTCTTGCCGTTGGTGCCAGTGATGGCGATGATGGGGGCCGGCGCGAACCGCGAGGCGAGTTCGATTTCGCTGATGATCTCGATGCCGCGCGTGCGGGCAGGGGCGAGAAACTCGGCGTCGGCATCCACGCCCGGGCTGAGCACGATGCACTCGGCATCGGCGGGGGGCGTCGAGGTGCCGTAGTTCACTTGGACGTTGGGATGAAGGCTCTTGGCGGTTTCGCCAAGCTCGTCCTCACGGCGCGATTCGACGAGGGTAACGCGCCCGCTGCGGCTGGCGAGAAAATTGGCGGCGGCGATTCCGGAGCGCCCCATGCCGATGACCGAAAATATTCTGTTCGCGATTTCCATTCGTTATCTCAACTTGAGCGTGCTCAGGCTGATCATGGCCAGCACCACCGCCACGATCCAGAAGCGGACGATGACCTTCGGCTCCTCCCAGCCCGATTTTTCGAAATGATGGTGCAGCGGCGCCATTTTGAAGAAGCGCTTGCCTCTCGTGTACTTGAAGTAGGCGACCTGGATGATCACGGAGAGCGCTTCGATGACGAAGATTCCGCCCACCAGGATCAGCAGCAACTCGTGTTTGGCAATGACGGCGAGGGTGCCGAGAATGCCTCCCAGGGTCAGCGAGCCGACATCGCCCATGAACACCTGCGCCGGGTAGCTGTTGAACCACAGGAACCCGAGGCTCGCGCCCAGAACCGCGCTGGAAGCCACCGCCACTTCGCTCGCTTCCTTGATGTACTGGATGTTCAGGTACTCGGCGAACTTGCTGTGGCCGCACACGTAGACGATTCCCGTGTAGGTGGCCAAGGCGATGATGATCGGCCCGATGGCCAGGCCGTCGAGCCCGTCGGTGAGATTGACGGCGTTCGATGTGCCGACGATGATGAATACGATGAAGACCAGATAGAAGACGCCGAGGTCGGGCTGCAATCCCTTCAGGAATGGCACCGCCAGCTGGGTGGCGGCGCCTTCGCGGGCAGTGTCGAAATAGACCAGGTAGATGCCGATACCCAGGCTGATGACAACCTGGAGCAGCAGTTTCATGCGGGCGCTCAGGCCGTCGCCGGTTTTGAGTTTCAGGGTGTCGTCGTAAAGGCCGATGCCGCCAAAGCCGAGGGTCGCGAACACAATCAGCCAGATGTATGCGTTGGTCAGGTTGCTCCAGAGCAGGGTGGCGAGCAGGAACGTGGCGATGATGAGGAGCCCGCCCATCGTCGGTGTGCCCGATTTGGCGACGTGGCTCTCGGGTCCCTCCTTGCGGATTTTTTCGTGGATCTGCCGCTTTTGCAGAAGGCGGATCGCCGCGCCGCCTAGCAGAAGACTCAGGGCAAGGGCCGTGAGCCCGGAATACGCCGACCGGAACGTGATGTAGCGGAACACGTTGAAGATCGAGTAATCGGAACTGAGCGGATAAAACATATGATAAAACATGCTGTCCCTAGGAGGCGGAAGCGCCGAGAAGGCCCCGGACCACTTCCTCCATGCCCGCTCCCCGCGACCCCTTGACGAGCAGGCAGTCGCCGGAGCGAGCGTGTTTTTTTAGATAATCCACGGCCTCGCCGCGTGTGGCGAGAGCCTTCACTCGGGTGGCATCCATGCCTTTATCAATCGCGGCCGATGCCGCAAGGCCGGCAAGCTTTCCCACCGCGACAAGAAAATCGACGGCTTGCCCGGCGATATTTTCTCCCAGGCACGTGTGCAGGCTTTCCTCCTGCGGACCGAGTTCCAGCATGTCGCCAATCACGAAAAACTTCCGTCCGACGGCGGGGTAGGCGGCGAGGGTGGAGAGCGCCACGTGCATCGATTGCGGGTTGGCGTTGTAGGCGTCGTTGATGACGGTGAGCCCTCCCTGCTTCAGGATCTCGTGGCGCTGGGCGGGCAGCCGGGTTTGCTTGAGCCCTTCGGCCATGGGTTCGGGGCCGAGACCGAGCACCACGCCGGCGGCGAGGGCGGCCAGCGCGTTGTAAACGTTGCAAGCGCCTGGGAAGGGCAGGTGCACCGGGAACGTTTGCCCGCCCAGGGTGGCGCTGAAGTGGTAGCCCTCTTCGCCGAGGGAGCGAATGTCCGCGCCGGATACGTCGGCTGTCTGGTCGAGGCCGAAGGAGATTCGCCGCGCTCTTAGCGAAAGCGCCAGTTCGCGCACCAGCGGGTCGTCGGCGTTGACGAGAGCGATGTCCTCTTCACTGAGGGCGTCGAACAGCTCGCCCTTGGCGGCCTGTACGTTTTTCACCGATTCAAGGTGCACCAGATGGCCCTCGGAAATATTGGTGATGACGCCGATGTCCGGGTCGGCGATTTCCGCCAGGCGGCGGATCTCACCGGCGTCGCTCATGCCCATTTCCAGCACGGCCACTTCATGATCGGGGTTCAGGCCGAGAACCGTCAGCGGCAGGCCGATGTGGTTGTTCAGGTTGCCGGCGGTTTTCAGCGTGCGGTATTTCATGGCGGCGATGGACGCTATCATTTCCTTGGTTGTGGTCTTGCCGTTGGTGCCGGTGACGGCGATCACGCGAGCGGGAATCCGCTGCCGGTGCTGGCGGGCGAGTTCCTGCAAGGCGATCAGGGTGTCCTGGGTTCTTATCGCAAAATACTCCCTTTCACTCCTGCTGTGCGAGGGCTGTCCTGGCCCGCGGCCCGGGTCGGAAAAGACCACGCCGGAGGCGCCTTGGGCGAGCGCGTCCTCGATAAAGTCGTGACCGTCGAAGCGTTCTCCCTGAATGCAGAAAAAAAGTTCTCCGGGGCTCACGGTGCGCGAGTCGATGGAGACGCCGCGAAAGCGAGCCTGGGGCTCGCCGAGGAACAGCTCGCCGGCGAAGGCGCTCAAACAGTCTGTGGCCCGGCCTTCAATCAAGGTTCAACCTCTTTCTAAGAGCCATCACGGCGACCTCCCGGTCGTCGAAATGGATGGTTCCCGTGG
>CP070799.1:2176062-2197513 GCA_020343535.1 Nitrospinaceae bacterium
CTTGGCAGAGAGGATCTGATTCAGGTCCAGCAATCCATCCAGCTGCCCTTCCGCGCCGGATAGCGCGCCCTTGGCCTTTTCGTCGACCGCCTTCCTGAGACCGCTCTCGAACTTCTTCAATTGCCCGGACACCGCCTGATCGAGGGCCTTTCTGAGGATCTGGTCGAGGTCCGACTCAATCTTCACCTGATAGTCGCCCAGCGTCCCCTGAACATCGACGTCAAGATGAAAGCGGTCCACCGATACGAGCGCGTCGGCCATGGCGTTCCACAAAGCATTGCCCTCTTTTCTAGGCAGGAGCAGCTTGAGGCCGCCAAGCTCGGCCTGCGCACCCCCCCGGATCTGATTCTCACCGACGATTTTCAGCGAGCTGTCGAGGTCGACGCGGCCCTCCTCCACCGCCACCCCTTCGCCGACGGCCACATGACGAAGCCGCACCCCCTGGGCTGAGAGTTCAAGCGAATCCTCGGCCTGGGCGCGGGTGCGGTTCAGCCGGGTCTGTAGGGAAAAACGGTCGAAGCGGTCGGTCTTGCCCGAGGAAAAGTTGAGCACGGCGGGTTTGCCGTAGGCTTTCTGATTATCGGACAGGTCCCTGAGTTCGCCCTCAACGGGGGTATCGAGAAGTTGCATCGAAAGTTTCGCATGGCGCAGGAGAAAATCGGGAAACGGTTCGGCCTCCTCGAACTTGACAAACACGCCCTTGCCGCGCACGTAGCGGACTTCCTCTTCGCGCGACTTTTCGCCGCCGCGGTTCAGGTAGGGACTTGCCATCCGGTAATAACGCACCGCGCGATCGATGTAGGACTTCACCTTGCCGCCGATCAGCGCCTCCACCAGGTTGCCGCCGCCTTCCAGGTCGAGGGAATATTTTTTCTTGAGCCGCTCGAAATCCCTGGCCGGAAGGTCCTTGAGCTCGGCCACCAGTCGCTGCGCGTCATTTATGTCCTTCTGCAATTCCTGCTTGAGTTCGGGGACCTTGTTGATCTGTCCCTGAATTTCGCCCTTCAGGCTCTGGAACTCCTGCGTGATGGCGGGAAGCTTCGTCAGGTCGGACAGGTCACCCGCCTGCTTTTTCAGTTCCTCGATGCGGCTCTTCGTGGTTTCGAGAACCGCCGGGTCCAGCTCGGCTTGAAGCTTCGTCTCCCATTTGCTTTTGAGGCGTTCGAGTTCGGCCCGCGCGCGGCCCGCAGCTTCGAGGGTTTCCAGCGATTCCTTGTTCAGGACCTCGCTGGGCGACTGCACGTCCACCCGGTCGAGAAAGGACAACCCGGCGCCGCTATCGGCCAATGCCGCCTCGCCGCTTTCGCCTTCGGCTTCGGGAGCCTCCGGCCTTTGGAAGACCTTCGCTGGAACTGGTCTTTTTTGATTGAAGCGCAGGCCCTCGGCGGTCAAGTCGTCGATCACCACTTTTCTCCGCAGGCCCTTCACCGCGTCGAGATCGATGCGAATGGCCCCGGTTTCGACGACGTTTTCGCCGGGGTCGTCTGGGTTGGCCACCTGCAGCCCGCCGATGGCCAGCGACGGGTCGAGCAGCGAGGTCGAAAGCCCGGTCAGATCGATCTCGGTTCTGGCCACTTGCGATCCCTCGTCTTCGATGGCCGATTCGATCATGCCGTCGAGAAAGAACCGGAAGAACCCGAAGGCCAGGCCGCCAAGAATGAGAAACGCCACGAGCCCCTGCCAGCGGAAGAATTTCATGACCGCCCTCCCATCAGGGTTTCGTACAGTTTCACGATCTTGAGCGAACCGAGGATCGGATATTTCTTGAGGCGCGCCTGAATTTGTTCGCGGTACTGGCTCACCACCACGTTGAACAGTAGAAACACCGGCACCGCCAGTGCCAGCGACACCAGCAGGCTGCCCATCACGATGGAGTTGTTGAGCTTGCCAAGCAGGAATACCGGACAGGAGAAAAACCGCGTCCAGAAATCGTTCAGGCCCTCGGCGGTGAGCACGCCGTAGCCGAGGGAATGGAACAACGGATCGAGCAGGTAGGCCACGCCGGAAAAGAAGGCAAAGCTGAGAATCATCAATCCGAGGTTCAGGTTGATGATGAAGGCGAGAAAAACAACCACCAGGTTATGCGGCGACGACAGCGGCGTAAGCCCTACAAGCATCCCGAACACCACGCCGAGGCTGAGCTGCCAAGGCCGGGCGTTCGAATTGAGCGCCTTGAAAACTTTCAGGACGGGACCGAGCATGGATCATCCTTCACAACAAAGGGCCGGGCCGAGCCATATCCTCATGGCTTGATTATACATTCTGCTATCTGGTTTACCACCGGTGGGAGGGCAATTCAACCGTTTTATTGGAGAGGGGATATCGCCCTTACGGTCAAACAAGTTAAAAAAGCCAAAGGGCGCCAGGATCAACGCGCCACGGCGCTCAGGGCCTTCTTTCGCATCCGGTTTAGTTTTGCCGAAACCGGCTCGGCTTTGCCGTACTCTCCCTGGCTCTTGTACAGGCTGGCAAGGTTGTTCAACGTCTTCAGCACCTCGGGGTGACTTGGGCCCCAGGCCCGTTCGCTGATTTTTCCGGCCCGGATGTAGAGCTGCTCCGCGGCCTCGAAATCCCCTTCCGCCACGCGAACCACCGCCAGGTTGTTGAGCGATTTCGCCAGCGCGGGATCGCTGCGGCCCAGCGTCCGCTCCTGAGCTTTTAAAATGCGCAGATACAAATGCGCGGCTTGATCGAAGTACCCCTGATCGTAATAGAGCCTGGCCAGGGCTTCCAACGTGGCGATTACTTGGGGATGGTCGTGCCCAAGGGTCCTTTCCTGCATGTTCCGGCACTTGCGGTAAAACGATTCGGCCTGGACGTAATCTCCGCGCGCCTTATACAGCGCGCCCAGGTCGGCCAAGGTCGAGGCGACCAAGGGGTGCTCCATGCCATGGACCTTGGCGCGGACCTTGAGGGCCTGAAACAATAACGGCTCGGCGTTTCTGTAATAGCCAACCTCGACATACAACTTCGCCAGGCGGGAAAGCGTTTCGGCCACCCGCGAGTGGCCTTCGCGAAAATGGGCTTTTTGAGCCCTGAGCACGCTCTTGAGCAGGCGCTCGGCCGCGACATACTTTTTCTCAGCGATGTGGTCTTCGGCAATGCGGATCAGGCTTCCCGCCAGGACGGGGTGTTCCGAACCAAGCACCATCTCCAGGCCGCCGGCTAAAAAGTGCCGCCAGCCCCGGTTGTACCTGCCGCCCAGGCGGTTAAGAAATTCGATAAGGGCTTCGGCCAGTTCAAAAAAGTTGGATTTCATGCCTGCATGGATAATGTCGCGTTAAATATTCCCGATCCCGCCTAGCCTCCCATCCCGGACCGGTTGAAACGGCGACTAACAATTTTCGTCGCTTCGCCATCTTTACCGTTTCCCTGTGCACCCCCCGTGCCAAGCTCCGCCCGCGAGCAAGCAGGAATCCCGGAGGCGCCGTTTATCATGGCCATTCAATTCTCAATTTTTCCGAACGACACAACCAGCGTCACACGCGCCTTGTCGGCGCGCACATAAAGTGCAAAAAATTAATACATGGAAAATTAAAAAATCATACAACGGCTGCCGCGCCGCGTTCCTCTCAGAAATAAAAGGGCCCCGCCCCGCGGGTTCATGGCAAGAGAAACGTGATTCCCCTCACGGGAAAACCAGGCGCCCAGGGAAAGCGATTCAATAATCGACGATCTCGCCGCCGGGAATGCGGCGCGGGGCCTTGTCGAAATCGAGCGGATGATCGGTTCCGGGAAGAATCGTACCGTCCCAGGAATAGGGGCCGATGCGGCTCCAGGTGCCCGGCTCCACCTCGGCGATGAATTCCATCTTCACAATCGCTTTCGGATTTTTGTAACCGTAATGGGACGGCGCGATGATGCGCAAGGGAAACCCGTGCTCGTCGGAAAGAGGAGCGCCCTCCATGGCATGCGCGAACATCACCCCTTCCCGGCGCAGGCTCGCAAGGGGGAGACATTCCACATAGCCGTCGCCGCAGGTGAAACGGACCGCCCGCGCCCCGGCCGATGGCTCAACCAGCGCGGCCAGATCCGCAAACGAAAACCCGCCCCAGCGCGCCCGGGCCGACCAGCACTCCACGCACTTGAGCCGTGACGAGCGCCACCGCATGGGAAGGTCCATGAGTTCGGCAAGCGTGAAAACGCGTGGCCGCTCGCACAACCCGGACACCTCCAGCGTCCACGAGGTTCCATCGATGCGGCGCATCGGCTTCCAGTAGTTGATGTAGAAGCGGCGAAAACGTCCAGACCGCGTCTTGCCCACATAGGCGGTTCCGGAGAAAGCATTGTCTCCGCCCGCCCGAGCGGCCGACGGCCCCATGAAAAACGCGGCCGCCGCCACCCACGCACCCGCCCACAAGCGTCCCAATAAGGTTCTTCGCGTAATCATTCGGCGGACCTCGCACAGCGAAACCCCAAAAACACGAAGCGGCTTTCCGGAGCGATGAAAATTCGGTCGAACGTCTTGCTGTATTCGTAATCGAGGTGCAGGTTCCACAGACCGCCGCGGGCCGCCTTGCGTCCGCCCCGGCCCTCGTCGGTCCACTCCCAGAGCGAACCGGCCATGCCGCGGGGACCGTACACCGAAACGTCCCGCCGGTCGAGCCCGGGGCGACGCTTCACGACGCCGGAAAAAAACGGATGAAACGTTTTTCGCGGATGCCGGTCGCCCCAGGGGTAGAGACGCCCGTCTCCCCCGCGCGCCGCCTTCTCCCATTCCTCGGCCCTGGGCAGGCGCTTATCCAGAGCCGCGCAAAAGCGCCGCGCCTCGTCCCACGTCATGCCGCTGGCCGGGTGGACCCCGGCGCCGGCGGGAAACGCATGGGCGGGAAACTGTCCGGCGAACTCGTCATTGCTGACTTCGTCGCGGTCGATGTAAAACGCGGGCAGCGTCAACCGGTGGCTCTCGCCCGCGGCATCGTCTCCCACGATTAACGGCCCGGCGGGGATTTCGACCATGGCGGTCGCTCTCGCCGCGCCGGCGGCACCCACGAACAGCCCGGCCAGCAGGCAACCTATGGCGATGCCGAAAAGCACGCGCTCAGGAATACAGCCCGGCCACCCACTTCCCGTAGCCGTTGTACTTTTTCGTTGCAAAGACATCTCCCGTCCCAATCATTTTTTCGCTGCGCTGCGACCAGCGCGGGTGCGGCACGTCCGGATCGACATTGGATTCAAAGGGGTATTCGTGTGGAACCAACGTACTCCAGAACGTCGCCGGCTGCTGTTCGGTAAACTCAATCTTTACGATCGACTTGATGCTCTTGTAGCCGTATTTCCACGGCGTCACAATGCGCAGCGGCGCTCCGTGCTGCACCGGCAGGGTGTGCCCGTACACACCGGTCGCGACAAAGGTCAACTCATTCATCGCCTCGGCGAGCGTCAGGCCTTCATTATATGGCCACGGCAGGTGCGATTGCAGTTTTTGCCCCGGCGCCACTTCGGGGTCCATGAAACTGACGAAGCGCACGAACCGGGCCTTGGATGTCGGCCGGAATTTTTCGATCAGCGCTCTCATGGGAAACCCGTTCCATGGCACCACCATCGCCCAGCGCTCGACACAGCGGTGGCGGTACACCCGCTCTTCCACGGGCAGCGAGCGGATGAGATCATCGACATCGAACGTGCCGGGCTTTTCCACGTGACCGGCTATCTCCACCTGCCAGGGGCGCGATTTGAAACCGTCGATCAGTTTCCAGACCCCCTCCTTCACCGAGGTGAATTCATAAAAGTTATTGTAGGTGAGCGCGGCCTTCTCATCGGAAATAGGCCGGTCGACGGTGAAGGCGGCGTTGCGGCGAAGCCCCGCCACCTCTTCAAACTCGGTCCTCAGGCTTTGCCCCCTGCCGAACAAAAGCTCCTTAAGGCTCTTGCCGCCGCCGGCAAACGCCGGGCCCGCGTAGAGCGCCCCGGCGATGCCCAGGCCGGCGATGCCCATCGTTTTTAAAAACTCCCGCCGGTTCTGGTACACCGATTCGGGGGTAATCTCGTTTTCCCGGGCGTTCCACTCGGGAGGTAAAATGACAGCACTCATTGGACGGACCTCCTAATCGCATGTTCAGGGCTTTCAGGCCGCATCGGGGATTCGCCCCGCCTCAAACCCGCGGCATACAAAGCAAGTCGCAAGAGAACCCTAGAACCTTACACCCGGCGCTCGCCCTCCGACGCCGTCGGGGATAAGATAAACGGCCGCTGCCCTGTCGATCCATTATGATACGAGGTTGGACCGCAATACAATCTCCCCCACGCACCCCAGCCTTGCTTTTTTCCGGACCGGAACTATATTTAATGGATGTTAATCCTGGATTAATGTACTTTTAATTAACATGTCCACCGGTTTTTCGTAACCCTGGTTACGGCGCCCACTAGGCCGGGAACGTGGAGGAAGCCCATATGGGATCGTTTCGCGACTGGCCCGTCAAATGGAAGATCATTTTCATCACCCTCACCGTCACCACCCTGTCGGTCATGCTTTGCGTGGGCATTCTACTTTTCAAAGACTTATACACCTTCAAAGAGAATTGGATGAGCAACCTCAGGGTATTGTCCCAGACCGTTGGGCTGCCCGAACGCGCCGGGGAGGCCATCGATAACCCGGCTCTCGGTAAAAAGCTGCTCGCCTCCCTGGGGAAAGTGGAAGACGTCGTCGTCGCCGCACTTTATGACGAGAAGGATCGTTTGGTGGCACTGTACCGGCGAAACGAGAACATCCCCTTCCCCGAACCCACCACCCTCCGCGCCGGAGAATATTTGAGCCCCGACCGCCTGGAGATCATCCACCCCGTCTATTTCGGCACCCGGTCCGTCGGCAAACTTTATCTCTCCGCCACCCACCAGCGCCTCAAAAGCCACATGCAAGACCTGTATTGGGTGGTGGCTCTCCTTCTTTTAGTCATCCTTCCGGCGGCGGCGGTCCTGGCGCTCCTCATGCAGCGGATGGTCTCCAACCCCCTGCTGGCCCTGGCGGACACCACCCGGTGGCTCTCCGAGAACCCCGACTACTCGATTCGCGTTGCCTACAATCACAAGGATGAGATCGGCGCCCTGTTTAAGGGCTTTAACACCATGCTGTCCGCCATTGAAGAGCGCGACTACAAGTTGGACAAAAGCCACAAGGACCTCCTTTCCCTTCTTGGAAAATGCCGCCTGTCGGAGGAAGAAGCAAAGAAGAATCTCATTCTTTATCAGAACATCATCAACAACGCCTTCGACGGCATCGTCACCATGAATGCCGAGGGCCGGATCACCGGCTGGAACCGGCGCGCCGAGGCGATCTTCGGTTGGCGGGCCGACGAGATTATCGGCAGCAAACTGAGCGACACCCTGATTCCGCCCCGCTACCGCGAGCAGCACACCGAGGGCCTGAATCGCTTTCTCAAGACGGGCAAGGGCACTCTGCTCAATCAGCAGATCGAGCTCGAAGTCCTGCACAAGGAGGGGCGCGAGATGCCGATAGAAATCTCCATCTCCGCTTCGCCCTCGCAAGGAAGCTACGTCTTTACTGGCATCCTTCGCGACATCGGCGAACGCAAGAAAATCGAGCAAAGCGCCCAGCGCCGCCAGAAAGAGCTGGAACGATACCGAAGCGATCTGGAAAAGCTGGTGGTCCAGCAGACTGCCGATCTGCAGGCGGCTCTCACCCGGCTCAAAGAATCTAACGAGCTCAAGAACAAATTCCTCGGCATCGCCTCCCACGACCTGAGAAACCCGGTGTATCTGATTCACTCCTACAGCGAAATCCTCAAGGACGAATCTCTTGGGCAGGTGAACGCCAAACAAAAATCCATGCTCGAGAAAATCTTCCATAGCAGCTGGTACATGACCAAGCTGCTCGATAATCTTCTCGACATTTCCAAGATCGAAAGCGGAAAAATCTACATCGACAGGAAAAAGCAGGATTTGAACACCCTGGCCCAAAGCCAGGTGGAGCTGATCCAACTCCTTGCGAACAAGAAGGACATCCGGTTGGAAGCGCGGCTGGAGGAGACCCCTCCGGTGTATTTCGACACCAGCGCCATGACGCAAGTGATGGGAAACTTTATTGGCAACGCCATTAAATTCTCTCCCCCCGGCACGCGCATCGTGGTGGCGACGCAAAAGGCGGGCGCGGCCGTCCGGTTCTCGGTGACCGACGAAGGGCCGGGCCTCTCCGAGGAAGATAAGAAGCTGACTTTCGGAGAATTTCAGACCCTTTCAGCCAAACCAACGGGCGATGAGAAATCCACCGGTCTCGGCCTTGCCATCGTCAAGAAGATCATTCACCTGCACGGCGGCGAGGTGGGGGTCGAAAGTGAGCCAGGCAAGGGAGCGACGTTCTACTGCACCCTGCCGGTGGATGGCAACAGGGCTGGAAACGAACCCGAAGAGGAAGCCTAGGGAACCCCCGTCTGCAACAGGCGCAGACCAGGCGGCAGGCTGGCGTGCGCGCCGAAGAGGATGAGAAGGTCCCCGGTCTTGAAGCGAAAGTCCCCTTCCGGGTGGGGATGCATTTCCTTGCCCCGCATCACCGCGATCAATTTCGCCCCGGTCGCCTCGCCGAGTTTCAGCTCGCCCACGGTTTTATTCGCCACCCAGGAATCCTCCAGCACCACGAACGATTCGGTCAAACTGGCGGTGAGGTAGGTGGAAAATTTTTGCAAACTCTCGACGTTCAGGGATAGCCCGCGGAACATGCTGTACCCCTCAAGGCGGATCAGCTCCACCTGCTGCTCGATGACATTGTTGGGAATATGGAATTCGCGCAGCACCCGGGAAAATATCTCCACCGACGTCTCGAATTCCTCGGGAATCACCTGGTCGGCGCCGGCCGCCCGCAGCTCCTCCACCTGGCTCGCCAGCCTCGTTCGCACCAGAATATAAATATCCGGGTTGAGGGTTCGGGCGAGCCGCACCCCCTCCACAAGTGCGAAATAGTCGGAAATGGAAAAGACGATCAGGCGCGCCTGCGTCACGCCGGCCCGTGAAAGGGTGTCCCGGCGGGTTGAATCGCCGTACAGGGCCTGCATATTTTGCGAAAGAGCCTCCTTGATTCGTTCGGCGTCCATGTCCACCACCACAAAGGGCGTCTGGGTTTCCTTGAGCACGCGCGAGAGATTTCTTCCCACCAGCCCATAGCCGCCGATGATGACATGACCCGAGAGCGGCTTCCTGCCCTCCTCGGCTGTTTCCGGTTGAGCCTCCAGGCGGGGGGCTTTACCAAAAATGGCGTGCAGCCGGAGCGACAAGCCCGACGAGGCCTGGATCAGAAGCGGCGCGGCCAGCATACTGAGAATGGCGACGATCAGAAACGACTGGTATTGCCCGGCCGAAAGCAGACTCTGCTCGAGGGCGAGGCTGGCCAGGAGCAGGGAGAACTCGCCCACCTGCGCGAGCCGGAGACCGACGATGAACGAGACGCGCAACGGGCTCTTCATCATCCAGGATGCGATAAACGCCACCAGCGCCTTGAGTCCGATCAACCCCGCCGTCCATCCGAGGTAGAGCGGAACCGACTCGAAGAAAACCTCCATCTGCAGCAGCATGCCCACAGAGATGAAAAAGATGCTGCCGAAATAATCCTTGAGGGGAAGGATATCGAGGATGATTTGATGGTTGAATTCCGACTCCGAAATAATCAGCCCCGCGATGAAGGCCCCCATCGCCAGCGACAGCCCGGCGGACTCCGAAACCCAGCCGGTACCGAGAATGATGAGAATGACGAACAGCGTCATGTGCTCCTTGCTGCCGTTTTTGGCGATCATCCGCAGGGCGCGCGGCACCAGAAGCCGCGAGGCGGAAAATATGAGCGCCACCGCCGCTAGCGACTTTCCAAGGGCGATCGCGAAGTCCAACGCCGACAGGCTCGAGGTTTCCGCGAGCAGGGGAACGGCGAGCATCATCGGCACGACGCATAAATCCTGAAACAACAAAGTGCCTATGCAGATCTTGCCGTGCGCGGTGTCGATCTCCACCCGGTCGGTGATCATTTTCAGGACGATCGTCGTGCTGCTCAGCGCCAGCAACATGCCGATGAGCAGACTCTGGTTATTCGCCAGCCCGGCGGCACGCAGGACCGAAAAACCGAGTAAAATCGAAAGCCCCACCTGCAGGCTCCCCACGCCCGCCACCAAGGCGAGGCTTTTCAACATGCGGCTAAGGGAAAACTCCAGCCCCACCACGAACAAGAGCAGGATCACGCCGATCTCGGCCAGGCGCTGCACCGACTCCGGATCGCCGATCCATCCCAAGCCGTTCGGCCCGATGACGATTCCGGCGATCAAAAACCCCATGAGAGAGGGCAGCCTAACCTTGTGGAAAAAAATATTGATCGGCAACGAAACGACCAAAAGCAGGGTCAAATCCTTAATCAGATGATCCATGGTTTTCCTTCGTGGGCGTTACCCGGGGCGGAGAAAACCAGCGGCCGCGGCACCGGCATCAGGATATGCGCCATTATAACCATAGAACCCGTAAGCAAAGAGAAAACAATTGCTCTTTCAGAGGTGCCGCGGCAGTGATTTTCCCGCCACCCTTGACAAAACGATACTGGGAACCGACATTACTGGAAGACGCTGCCCGAGACAATACTCAGGGAACCTTATTATCCTGAACCATGGGAGGGCAAACAAAGTGAATCAGTTGGATGCAAAACCAGAGGTTGGAATGCAGTGGCTGGATTTTGGCTCCGACATGACGGCGATGTTCATTGTCGCCGCCGTCGCCGCGGTCGGCCTGGGAATCTTTTTCTTCACGCGGCGAAATATCGAATAACCAAAAATCCATTTGCGATATGATGTTTCAAGCCAGTGTCAAGGGCCACTCCAGGGTGGCCCTTCGCTGGATGGCCGGCGGCCCGCGTTTTCCATCCCCGGTTTTGCCGGCACGCAAGCGAGACGGTATGCGAAAGACAACTCTCTTTATCCTGCTCCTGCTCACTCTCCTTCGCCTCGCGGTTCCCGGTCCCGGGCAGGCCGGGGAACAAGACGCCGGGGCGATGAAAGGCATCCCGGCGAGCGTCGCCGCCGATTACATTTATTCCGTCATCCAGGCCAATCGGGCGATTTATTCCGAAGTCATCGTCGAGCGCCTGGGCTTCGCCATCTCGCTAAAGGCCACCGAACGCTGGCGGGTCGAAAAAACCCTGCCCCTGCCCGCCCAGTTCCTCCTGCTTTCCTCCCAGGTGTCGGAGAAAAAGAACGTCGGCATGACCTACCGGCTGATGAGTTTGTGGCCGATCAACCCGCGCAATAGCCCGAAAGACGATAAGGAGCGCCTTGGGCTCGAGAAGGTGGTTGAAAGCCCCGACAAGCCCTACCGGCTCACCCTGTCCACGGGAACCGGACTTTATCACAAGTCCATCTATCCCGACATAGCGGTGACCAAAGCTTGCGTCACCTGCCACAACCAGCACCCGAAAACAATCAAGAACACCTTCAAGCTGGGAGATGTGATGGGCGGCATCGCCATCAAGATCCCCGTCCGCAAGGATATCAAGGACCCCATCAGCGACGAATTCCTGGTTCCCCCCGAGGTGGTGGCCGACTATATCCACTCTGTTCTCGAATCCGACCGGACGGTGTATACCGAATACGTGGTCAACCGCCTGCAAAGAGAAAATATCGTTTACGCCTCCGAACACTGGTGGGAGGACAACGCGCTGATGCTGCCGGCGCAGTTCCTGCTCAACGCGTCCGACCTGATGAGCGCCGGTTCGCTGAATCTCGATTTCAAGCTGATCAGCACCTGGCCGATCAATCCGCACAACGGCCCGGCCAACGAATTCGAACGCAAGGCGCTGGATCAGGTGGCGAAAAAACCCTTCCGACCCTACAACATGGTCCACACCATAGGCGGGAAAAATTATTTTCAGGCAGTGTATCCCGACTTCGCCGTCAGCCCGGCCTGCGTCACCTGCCACAACCAGCACCCCAAAAGCCCGAAACGCGATTTCGCGTTGAACGATGTGATGGGCGGCATCGTGATGACCTTTCCGCTCAATCCTTGAGGGGGGTAAGTCTCGTGGTGGAAAAAGTCGTTATCATGGGAGCGGCTGGAAGGGATTTTCATAATTTCAACGTTCACTTTCGGAAAAACCCCGCTTACGAGGTAGTGGCCTTCACCGCCGCTCAAATTCCGGGGATCGAAGGAAAAACCTATCCCCCGCACCTGGCCGGAGCCCTATACCCCACCGGCATTCCCATCCGCCCCGAGACGGAGCTCACCGACCTCATCGAGGAGCACGGGGTGGACGCCGTCGTTTTCGCCTACAGCGACCTGCATCACATGGAGGTCATGCACAAGGCCTCGGCCGTTCTCGCCGCGGGCGCGGAATTCCGCCTGATGGGGCCGCACGCCACCCAGCTCCATTCCCGCCGCAAAGTGATTTCAATCTGCGCCACGCGCACCGGCTGCGGCAAGTCGCAGACCTCGCGCAAGGTCATGAGCCTGCTCAAGGAATGGGGCCACGCGGTGGTCGCCGTACGTCACGCCATGCCCTATGGCAACCTCGAAAAACAGGCGGTTCAGCGTTTTCAGACCCTTGACGACCTGAAGCGCCACGACTGCACTCTGGAGGAGATGGAAGAATACGAACCCTACCTCGAATTGGGCGGCGTCGTGTTCGCCGGGGTGGACTACCAAGCAATTCTCGAGGAGGCGGAAAAGGAAGCCGACATCATCCTCTGGGACGGGGGCAACAACGACATGCCGTTTTTCCGGGCCGATCTGGAAATCGTGGTGACCGATCCGCACCGGCCCGGCCATGAACTCACCTACTTTCCCGGCGAGGTGAACCTGAGGCGCGCCCACGTGGCCATCATCAACAAGGTGGACACGGCGGACTACGAAGGCATCCGACAGGTGCGCAGCAATATCACCCGATTCAACCCGTCGGCGACGATCATCGAGGCGGCAAGCCCCCTGTTCGTCGCCGGCTCGGAAGCGGTGGCCGGCCGACGGGTGCTCGTGATCGAAGACGGCCCGACGCTCACTCACGGAGAAATGCGCTATGGCGCCGGCGTGGTCGCCGCACGCCGCTTCGGTGCCCGCGAAATCGTCGATCCGCGGCCCTGGCTTAAGGACAGCCTCAAGGAAACCTTCAAGCGCTACCCGTCCATCGGCCCTGTGCTTCCCGCCATGGGCTACGGCCAGGAGCAAATGCGCGACCTGGCCGCCACCATCGACGCGGCGGAGTGCGACCTCGTGATTGTCGCCACACCGGTGGACCTCGGCCGCGTCCTCGACATCGGCAAACCCACGCTCAGGGTGAAATACGAACTGCAGGAAATCGGCCTTCCCAATCTGGAAACGGTGCTCAAGCCTTTCGCCGTGTCGCCCCGGGAGGGCTGAAGCGTATCCATGAAACGATACCCCAGCCTGCTAATCGCCTTCGGCGGCAATGCCCTCATTCCGCGGGACCGCGCTCACCCGCACCAGAAAGAGGAGTTTCTCATCGCCCGGCGTTCCATGGAAAAAGTCGCCGATCTGGTGGAACAGGGCTACGATCGAATCATCCTCACCCACGGCAACGGCCCGCAGGTGGGGCGCATCTTCCTGCAGCAAGAGCTCACCCGCGACGAATTTCCCCGCCAGGTCACGCTCGATGTCTGTGTCGCCGACAGCCAAGGGCGCATCGGCTACATTCTGCAAAATGTTTTCGATAGCATCCTTTCGGAGCGGAGCCTTGCCACGCGGGCGTTTACCATCATCACGCAAGTCGTGGTCGACCCGGCCGACCCCGCGTTCAACAAGCCGGACAAGCCCATCGGCGTCTTTTATGACAAGGAAGAAGCAAAGCGCCTCACCACCGAGCGCGGCTGGACCCTCAAGGAAGACGCGGGCCGCGGCTTTCGCCGCGTGGTCCCCTCCCCCCGCCCGCTGATGATCGTCGAGAAGCAGATTTTTCATGACATCCTCGATCTCGGATTCATCGCCATCGGCGCGGGCGGCGGCGGCATTCCCGTCCGCCGGACCACCTGGGGACGGCTCGAGGGCATCGAGGCGGTGATCGACAAGGACCGCACCTCGGCGCTGCTTGCCAGCGAAATCGGCATCGACACCTTCGTCATTCTGACCACGGTGAAGGGTGCGTTCCTGAATTACCAGAGCAAGCAGCCCCACCTGATCCGCCGCGCAAGCGTAACCGAGATGCAGGGCTGGCTGAATGACGGACACTTCCTCGAAGGCAGCATGAGGCCCAAGGTGGAAGCCGCCGTCGATTTCCTGGCGCGCGGCGGCCAACGGGCGGTGATCGCCCATCTCGACGAGCTGGACGATGCAGTGGAGGAAAACTCGGGAACGCAGATTTACCCCGGCTGATGGCGCCGAATTGTGATACATTGGGCCGGTTTCAATCACAACCTGAAATAGACCTTTGAACCATGCATCCATTGCCAGACTCCATTAAGAGCGGCAGGCCCATCGCCGAAGTGGCGGGCGGACTGGGTCTTGCGGCAGGCGACATTATCCCCTACGGCGACACCAAGGCGAAGGTGCGGCTCGACGTGCTGGAAAAATATCCGCCGCGCGGCCGCCTGGTCCTCGTTTCGGCCATCACCCCCACCCTCGCCGGCGAGGGCAAGACCACCACCACCATCGGCCTCGGGCAGGGACTCGCTCGATTGGGCCAATCCGTTTGCCTCGCGCTGCGCGAGCCGTCGCTCGGCCCGTGCCTCGGCATGAAAGGCGGCGCCACCGGCGGCGGCAAGAGTCAGATCGTCCCGGCCGAGGAGATCAACCTCCACTTCACTGGCGATTTTCACGCCATTACCGCGGCGCACAACCTGCTCGCCGCGCTGCTCGACAATCGCATTTACCACCGGACCGGGCCGGACATCGACCCGCGCCGCATCACCTGGAAGCGCGTGCTCGACATGAACGACCGCGCCCTGAGAGACATCGTCATCGGCCTGGGTGGCGTCCTGCAGGGGGTGCCCAGGGAAACCGGATTCGACATCACTGCGGCGTCGGAAATCATGGCCATCCTGTGCCTCGCTGAAAATCACAGCGACCTGAAGGCCCGCCTCGGCCGCATTCTTGTTGCCTTCACCCGCTCGGGAGAACCGGTCACCGCGGGCCAACTCACAGCCACGGGAGCCATGACCGTGCTGCTCAAGGACGCGCTCCTGCCCAACCTGGTGCAGACCCTGGAGGGTGTTCCCGCGTTGGTCCACGGGGGTCCCTTCGCCAACATCGCGCATGGCTGCAACTCGGTGCTGGCGACGAAAATGGCCCTCGCGCTGGCCGACTGGGGGATCACCGAAGCCGGATTCGGCTTCGACCTGGGTGCGGAAAAATTCTTTGACATCAAATGCCAGAGCGCCAGCCTCGATACCGCCGCAGTGGTGCTGGTCGCCACCTGCCGCGCCCTCAAGATGCACGGCGGCGTGAAGAAGGAGGACCTCACGGCAAAGAACTGCGAGGCGCTTCGCATAGGGTTTGGCAACCTCGAAAAGCACATCGAGAACATCAGCAAATTCGGCGAAAGACCGATCGTCTGCCTCAACCGCTTCGCCGGCGATTCGGCGGAAGAGATCGAACTCGTCCGCCGCCACTGCGAGGAAATCCTCCGCGTGCCGTTCGCCATCTGCAACGGATTCGAGGAGGGCGGTGAGGGCGGCCTGGAACTGGCGCGCCAGGTGATGCGCCACGCGGAGAAGACACGGAACCCCTTTCACCCGCTGTACGACTGGAAGGAGGATGTGAAAAGCAAGATATGGAAGGTGGCGCACGAAATGTACGGGGCGGGCGAGATCAATTACACCCAAAAAGCGGAGAGCGACTTGGAAGACATCGAAAGGCTGGGCTACCAGAACCTCCCCATCTGCATTGCCAAAACCCCCGCCTCGCTCACCGACGATCCCGCCATCTTCGGGCGGCCGAGCGAGTTCAGCGTGACGGTGCGGGAAATTGTCATCGCCGCCGGCGCCGGGTTCCTGGTTCCCATCACCGGAACCATTCTGCGCATGCCCGGGCTGCCCAAAACCCCTCGGGCCGAGGCCATCGACCTCATCGAGGGCCGCATCGAAGGCGTTCGATAACCACCGGCATCAGCCCCCGCTTTACGGCGTCTCGCCCAGGTAGGCGGCGCCACTATGATCGAATTCGCGGATTTCCACCCGCCGCACCCGCGCCGCGTGCCCGGAAAGTTCGGCGGCGAGAGCCTCGAACAGCCAGTGCGCGATGTTCTCGGCGGACGGGTTCAGCGTATCGAACGGCGGCACCTCGTTGATATTTTGATAGTCGATTCTTTTTAGCAGCGCGTCCACCGTGTCCCGCAACATGACAAAGTCGATACCCACCCCCATGGCGTCGAGCTTGGGCGCGGCGACGGTCACGATCGCCGTCCAGTTGTGGCCGTGCAGGTTTTCGAAATTGCCGTCGTAACCGCGCAACTGATGCGCGGCGGAAAACTTGGTGCTCACTGTCACTTCGTACATAACCGGCTCCTCATTGGCCCAGAGCCTCGGCGATGCAGGTTCTGGCGGTTTCCATCATGGTTTTAATCTCTCCGGGCGAAATCACCAGCGGCGGCAGGAAGTAGACCACGTCGCCGAGGGGCCGCATGAACAAGCCGCGTTTCAATCCCTCCTGATAAACGGCGTAGCCTGCGCGGCGCGCCCGGTCAAAGGGCTCCCGCGTCGTGCGATCCCGCACCAGCTCCACCGCTGCGATCATGCCCGTCTGGCGAAATTCGCCGCACCACTTGAATTGCTCGAACAGCGGACGGTAGCCACCGATGGCGTCAATTTTAGGCTGCAGGCGCGCGAGAAAATCGTTTTCGGTGAGCAGCGCCAGGGTTTCGCACGCCACCGCCGTTGCAAGAGGATTGGCTGCGTAGCTGTGGCTGTGAATGAAAAACTTGCGGGCGGCGAAATCCCCATCGAACGCCTCGAAAATGGACTCCCCGGCCAACGTCGCGCCGAGCGGAAGGTATCCGGAAGTGATGCCCTTCGAAAGGCACAAAAACGTCGGCTGCAACCCGTGCGTGCCAGCGACAAACAGCGAGCCGGTGCGGCCGAAACCGACGGCGACCTCGTCGTAGATGGTGTGAACCTCCGCATGGGCGGCGGCCTCCTGGAGTTTCTTCAGGTACACCGGCGGGTACATCTTCATGCCCGCCGCCCCCTGCACCAGAGGCTCCACGATCACCCCGGCGGTTCGCCCGCCCTCCTCCTCCAGCGCCCGCTCCATCGGGCCGAAACACTCGGCTTGGCAGGATTCCGGAGAAAGCCCGAAGGGGCATGAGTAACAATCCGGCCCCCGGACTGCGCGGTTCTCCATAAGCACACCCTCGAAGGGAGCGCGGAACATCTCCAGCCCGCACACGCTGAGCGCCCCAAGCGTTTCGCCGTGGTACCCGCCGGTAAGATGAAAGAAGCCGTTTTTCTCCGCGCGGCCGGTTTGCCGCCAGTATTGCAGGCTCATCTTGAGAGCCACTTCCACCGACGTCGATCCATTGTCGGAAAAATACACGCGAGAGAGGTTCGGCGGCGCGAGCGACAGCAGTTTTTCCGCAAGATCGATGGCCGGCCGGTGCGTGATGCCAGCGAACATGACGTGCGCCACCTTTTCAAGCTGGCGGGTGAGGGCGGCGTTCAGGCGCGGATGGTTGTGGCCGAACAGGTTGACCCACCACGACGAGATCACGTCCATGTAGCGCCGGCCCTCCCGGTCGATCAGATACACCCCCTCGCCGCGGTCGATGAGCAGCGGCGGGGTCGTCTCCTGATCGCGGCGTGGTGTACAGGGGTGCCACACCGAATAAAAGTCGCGCGCCAGGTCGTGTTTCAGGCTCTCATCGGTCATGGTTTCATTCCCCCGGACGGCCTCTCTTCACAGATGATAGCGGGATGGAGAAAACTCGGCGATCTCGTTTCTCTCGCCTAGCAGGAGCCCGGCCATGTAGTCCGCCTGATTGGGCGTTTGCAGGATGCCATTTCGGTAGTGCCCGGTGGAGTAATACAGGTTGCCGTACCGTTCACTTTTCCCCATCACCGGCCTCAGGTCCCGCGCGGCGGGGCGCAGGCCCGTCCAGGCTTCGATCAACGGGGCCGCCGCGAGACAGGGCAACACCTCGGCCGCCTTTTCAACCAGCCGGTCGATGACATCACTTTCCACCCCGGGGTCAAAACCGCGGTCCTCCATGGTGGAGCCGATGACGAAGCCGTGACCGCCGCGCCACGGCGCGATGTAGGTCAGCTTGCCGTGCACGGTGTATTCCAGGCGGTCGTCCTCCACCTGCACGCGGCACATCTGCCCCTTGATCGGCTTCATCGGCAGGCTCACGCCCAGGATCTCCCCCAGCGCCGCCGCCCAGCTTCCCGAGGCCAGCACGAACCTGCGGCCTCGCACGTCGCCCCGGTCGGTGACGGCGGCCGCGAGGGCTCCCGCGTCCTTGATGAAACCGGAGACGTTCGCCTCCAGGCGCGTGACCCCCAGCCGGGCCGAGGCGATGGCGAGCGCGTCATGCATCTGCCGGTTATTCACCTGCCCCTCCCCCACCCACATGACCTCGCCGCATTTTTCCGAAAGGTGGGGCGCCCTCTCCCGCACCCGCGCCGGCGGCCATATCTCGTGGGGCACGCCCTGGTCGCGGAAAAACCGCTTGCGCTCCTCCCAGCTGTCCTTATAGAACAGGGAAGGCATGAGCGAACCGGCCATGGAGAGGAATACCGGCACCCCGCTCACCTGAACCAGCTCGTCGATAAAGGCGGGATATTTATCGAGGGATTCCCGGCAAAAGCGGAAAAAACCATCGGCCCGGTCGCACTCGCCGAACGGCGCCAGCATGCCCGCCGCGGCGCGCGAGGCCATGAGCGAATTCATCGGATCGCCGACCACCGCGACCTGAAGTTCGGGGCGCATGCGCTTGACGCGAAAGGCAATGCTGTGGCCGATCACCCCCGCGCCGATGATCACCAAGTCGTGAATGTTCTTATTCATGAGCTCCTTTTTCAGTCATCGTTTGTATGCCGCTTTCGCCTCCTCCACAGACCGTCCGGTCATCCGCCGGCCGTCATCCCCCAAACCCCGCTCTCCTTGATCGCCACGTTTCCCTCGCCACACACAAGCCCCAGCCGGAAGCAAGGCATATCGCCGGCATCGCCGGGACACTGTACCGGTGTGAGGTCCAAGGGGGCCCGCACGGGATCAACGCAAGATAAGCCGCTGGCACCATCGCCAGCCAAAGCAACCTTGGAATCCGGTGGAATAATCCGAATCCGCCAAGCAGGCCACAGGTCAGCCGCCAAATATAAAATAACAGATTACCCGGGAACAGGAGAGGTCTGCCCTGAATAAATTTCATCAAACGAAAGTACCAGCCGGCGAAGCCTGGTTCTTTTGGTGGATGCTCAAACCGGAAAAGAAATCAGAATTCCCCGTCACCAGCCAAGCGCTGAGGGGAAGCGCCAGGCGCAGAAGGAGAGCCGCGGCCAGGAGGTGCGTCAGGGAAAAGGATATCAATTGGTTTTGTGTCTCCTCCATCCCGGTTCTTTCGTCCCCTTGCTGCCAAAACACGCCCCCCTTGCTCAAGCGCCGTCGGCTCGGCCTGGGCCTTGATCCGCACGCCAAGGATATGCTATTTTAAACGTTACGAGCATCTTGCGAAACCTTTAATCACCGGCCCTTAAGCGGGCTTGCATCGAATTTGGAACGAAACCTCATGGAAAACGCCAACGACCCCGCAACGCCGGCCAAGACCGACATCGAAAAAAATGCTGCCGCCCGCGTGGCGCCTTTCCTAGAATACCTCCAGGTTCCCGATATCGAGGTGGACAAGGACCGCATCCGCGATCTGTTCATTCAGTTGTGGGAGTACGAAAACGGCGAGGACCTTCCGCCGGAAGATCAGCACCTGACCACCATCGCCTTGTGCATGTATGCGACCCACAATATTCTTTCGGATTATAATATTCGGCTCGACCGGGCGCGTAACCACATCGTCGACGCCCTTCAGAAGGTGATGGCCCCCGACGAGGAAAAAAGGGTAGCCGAGGAGCGGGCCTCAGGAAATGCTTTCAAGGCATTCGTCGACACCTACCCCGCGCATGTCGACGAGGTTTACACCTGGAAGACTTTTCTCCTCGAACACAAGAACGTCGACGACACGCAATGGAAATATAAGATGAAGAAGTGCTGGTTCGCCGAGTTTTTCATTCGTTTCGGCCGCACGGATTACATCGAAACGGCGTGCCAGTTCGATCGGATTCCCTCGGAACTCCGCAAGGACTATGTCGACCTGAAGCTTGAAAACCTGTTCGCGAAACTGGGCAAGTTGTGCCAGTTCACCTACAAGCCCGCGGCCAAGGACTCCTAAGACACGGCCCAACCCGGGGACAAGCCATCCAACGCATCGCCTGCTATATCAGCGGCCACGGCTACGGCCACGCCGTCCGCCAAGCCGTGATCCTCGAAGGCCTCGCAGAAAGATATTCTCTCCATATCAAAACCGAGATCCCCGAAGCCTTCTTTCGTTTGTACCTGGGGGACCGGTTCCAACTCCACCGCCAACAGGTAGACGCGGGCTGCGTGCAGAAGGATTTTATCGATATCGAAGTCGACGAATGCTTCAGGCGGCTGGCGGCATTCCAGGCGGCGAAACCAGAGTGGCTGGAGGCCGAAAAACGCTGGCTCGCCGAGGCGCAAATCCAGCTGGTGCTGTCCGATTGTTCCAGCCTGCCGCTCCAGGCGGCCCGCGCGCTGGGCCTGCCCTCGATCGTCATCAGCAATTTCACCTGGCACGATATCTACGCCCACTTCCCCGGGGCCTCTAAAAACCAGCCTCTCCTTGATGCTCTCGCCGGAGAATACGCCCAGGCCACACTGCAACTGCTGCCGCAATGCCACACCAACGGCGCTGCGGTGCCCCACCGCCGGGAAATCGGATTTATCGCCCAAACGGGTGTCAACCGCCGCCCTGCCCTGGAGGACGATTGGCCCGAAGCGGTGAAAGACAAGACCCTCGTGTTCATTTACCTGGGAGAGGCTGGTTCGGCGCGCATCAACTGGCCTCGCCTCGCGGCCCTCGGGGATGCGGTGTTCGTCACGCGCGATCCGGTGTCCGCCGCCGTCCCCAATCTACTGGTCCTGGACGAGCGGTACCGGTACCCGGATCTCATCGCCAGTGCCGACGTGGTGCTGACGAAAGCGGGCTATTCGACACTGGCCACCGCCTTCGCCCACGGCAAGCCGGTGCTCTCCTGCGCGCGGCGGCATTTCAGGGAATTCGATTTCATCGGCCCATATCTCGAAGAACACGGGCTGGGGAAAATCATCGCCGACGATCGCTTCTTCGCCTGCGACTGGGAGGAGGATATCGCGCGGGTGCGCGAACTTTCAGTCCGAGGCCGGGTTCCGTTCGGCGGCGAACAGGAGGTATGGAGCGACATTGAAAACAGGCTGGCTTGAACCGTGAGTGGAAAGTGCTTGGCCCTCGCCCGCGGCTGGGAGAAGGCGCTGATTTATTTTTTAA
>CP070799.1:2197613-2202613 GCA_020343535.1 Nitrospinaceae bacterium
GGAGACCACGTCGCCAGGGATGGTGATGATCAATTTGCGTTTCGTCGGGTTCAGCTCTTCGACAACCAGTTCCATGAGGTTTCAGCCCTTCATTCTTCGCCCGCGGCACGCGCCGCGCCATAGCGTTCCAGAATCAACCGATCGATTTCCTGTTTCAGCCGGTCAAGAATTTCATCATAACCGAACGACCCCAGCGTCTTCGGCCCCTCCTTCAAGTTCACCCGCGCCGGGCCGCACCAGAGACCGAGGTCGGCATCGTCGGTTTCCCCCGGGCCATTGACCCGGCAACCCATGACGGCGATGGTGAGCTTGTATTTTTCAGCATATTCGGTCATGCGGCGCACGTCCTGCGCCAGATCGACAAATTTCTCGTTTTCCACCCGCGAACAGCTCGGGCAGGCGATGATGTTGAGCCCCTCAAGAAAATTCTTTGGCACCGAGCGGAAGCGCCCTTCCTCGATGTCCTTCAGAATCTCCCGGCCGACGCTGATTTCCTGCCCCTTGTCCTCGTTGGGCAGCGTCAGCGACACGCGGATTGTGTCGCCAATGCCCTGCGAGATGAGCTGCTCGAAAGCGATGCGCGTCTTGATGATGCCCTCCGGCGGCAGGCCCGCCTCGGTCACCCCGAGGTGCAGGGGAACATCTGGCCTAAGCGCCGCGAAACGGCGGTTGGCCTCGATAACTTTTTGCGCATCCGAATCCTTGAGCGACACGCAGTAGTTTTCGAAACCCATCTCGTCGAGCATCTGACAATGATCGGCGGCGGAGCGCACCATGGCCTCGATGGAATCCTCGCTGTAGCGTTCCTTATAATCCGGGTCCACCGAACCGCAGTTGACGCCGATGCGGATGGCGCAGTTGTTCTTTTTCGCCGCGTCGACGATGAACTCGATCTTTTCGCGGGTGGTCTTGTGCTTTTCCAGGTGATAGAGGTGGCCGGGGTTGTAGCGGATCTTGTTCACCAGCGGCGCCACCAGAGGGGCCAGCCGGTAATTTTCCTGCAGGTCCACCGACATCACGCAGTCGGGAAACCGCGCCCGCAGTGTTGCCAGCGCTTCGACGTCGGCCTCGCTATCGACGGCGATGCGGATGACGTCGGCGCCATCACGCATTAGAATCTCGATCTGCCGCGCGGTGGTTTCTATGTCCTGCGTCCGCGTCGCGGCCATGCTCTGCACCGCCACCGGCGCATCCCCGCCGATGGTCAGCGGACCAATGTTGATCTTTCGGGTGGTTCTGGGTTTGATGTGCATGAATGTACCGTGGTTATAAGCGCCGCCCGCTTCCGGGCGAAGCCATGAGATTAGCAAAAATGCCGGCGCATCACAAGCGCCCCGCCGTTTCCTGCCCGGCGGGCCGGTCGAGCGGAAAAGGGCTCTCCCGCCGGGAAAAATCCGGCAGGTTGTGCAGGGTTTGCTCCGGGTCCTGCACATAAAGCTCCTCCAGCCCCAGTTCCCTGGCCATTCGCACCGCTTCCTCGTACTCCGAAACGGTGACCGCGCGGTTCAGTTCCGGGGTGCGGCCGGCCTTGTGGACAGGGCGGTACTGGCTCATCAGGCTCACCGGCACCGTGGGCGACAACTCCAGCGCCACGAAGCAGAGCGTCTCCCAGGTTCCCGCCAACCCTTCGGGAAGAACGAGATGGCGCACCAGCAAACCGCTTCGGGCCAGCCCGCCGGAATCGACGGTGAGGGGGCCAACCTGCCGGAACATCTCCAGCACCGCGCTTCTCGAACGATCGGGGTAGTCGTCGATGTGCGAGAGCCGCCGGGCGACGGCGGCGTCGGCGTACTTGAGGTCGGGCAGATAAACATCGACGATGCCGTCCAAAAGCCTGAGCGTCGACACCTGATCGTAGCCGTTGCTGTTGTAGACGATGGGCCGCGTGAGCCCCATGCGGCGCGCCAGCACAAGGCTCCTGAGGAGGCCCGGCACCACATGCGACGGCGACACCCAGCCGATAAAGTGCACCCCCTGCCGCTCAAGTTCCAGCATGGCACGCGCCGCCGACTCGAACGAGACCGCCTCGCCCAAGCCTTCCTGCGAAATCTGGAAGTTCTGACAGTAGTCGCAACGCAGGTTGCAGGAGGTTACGAACACGTTGCCAACGCCGCGGGAACCCACCAGAGGAGGCTCCTCGCCGAAGTGCGCCACCGCCGCCGAAACAGCCAGTTCGGCCCCCTGCCGGCAGATTCCGCGCCCCTCGCCCAGGCGGTCGACGCCGCAGGTGTGTGGGCACACCCGGCACTCGCGATAGAGTTCCCACGCCGCCTCGGCGCGCCGGGCAAGTTCCATTTCGCTTAAATTCAGATACCGGCCGCGCATATCTTCCTGCCCGTTCAACGGAGCGGGGGGCCTCCCTCCCCCGCCATGATTCGCTAAAAACTGGTTCCCCCTCAAACAGGATGCTACAATGATACAAAATTTTTGACCATTTCCCTTTCTTTTTCGTTATGGAGCCGGGATGACAAAGCTTCTTATCACCCTCGCCGCCCTGTTCTACGCCCTGCCGGCGTTGGCCGGAGGCAGCCACGGGCTATCGCTCTACGGCCCCAAGGGCCTGAAATACAAACCCGGAGAACCCTACGCCTACGCCAACCCGAAAGCCCCCAAGGGGGGCCAACTGGTGCTGGCCGATTTCGGCGCCTTCACCAAGCTTAATCCTTATTCCCTCAAGGGGGTGGCGGCGCCGGGGCTGGCCGGCCTGGTGTTCCAGACCCCCATGGACTCTTCGGCGGACGACGACGAGCCCTTTTCCCAGTACGGCAGTCTGGTGGAATCCGTCGAACTGGCCCAGGACCGATTGTCGCTCACCTATTACCTGCATAAAAATGCAAAATTTTCAGACGGGCACCCGGTGACCGCCGACGATTTCGTCTTTTCCTTCGAGATCATCAGCGACCCGGAGTATCACCCCTTTTACAAGCAGTACTTCAAGGATATCGCCCGCGTGGAGAAAATCGACACGCACACGGTCAAATACCATTTCGCCCTGTTTAACCAGGAACTGCCGCTCATCACCGGGCAGATGACCATATTCCCCAAACATATTTACGGCCAGGCGGGAAAATCCTTCGGTTCGGATTTCGACAATATCGCCGTCGGCACCGGGCCCTACGTTGTCGACAAATACGAATTCGGGAAATACATCACCCTGAAGCGCGACACCAACTGGTGGGGGCGCGATCTGGCCATCAACCAGGGCCGGTACAACTTCGACCGCATCACCTACAAGATCTACCTCGATCCCATCGCCATGCGCGAGGCCTTTAAGGGGGGCGATTTCGACGCCGAGATGATCAACAGCTCGCGCGACTGGGCCCTCGACTACAAGGGCGACTTCGTCAAAAAGGGCTACTACCTGCGCGAGGAGGTGCCGCACCAGCGCATCGCCGGCATGCAGGGCTACGCCATGAACCTGCGCAACCCGGTTTTCCAGTCGCGCAAGGTGCGCGCCGCCATCGCCCTTGCCTTCGATTACGAGTGGAGCAACAGCAACCTGTTCTACGGCCAGTACACGAGGAACGAAAACTACTTCGACAACAATCCCGAGATGAAAGCCACCGGCGTGCCCACGGGCAAGGTTCTGGCCCTGCTCACCGAACTTAGGAAAAAATACCCCGGCGACGTTCCGAAAACCGCCCTCACCAAACCGCCGGGCGCCCCCGGCCAGGGCCAGCTCCTGGAAAAAAACCTGCAACTGGCAGGCGCCCTGCTCGATTCCGACGGCTGGGAAATCGGCGCCGACGGCGTGCGCGAAAAGAACGGGAGGAAACTCAAATTCCAGCACATCCTCGTCAGCCCGATGTTCGAGCGCATCTCTGAACCTTTCAAAAACAACCTCAAAAAGATCGGCGTCGACATGGCGATCAAGGTGGTTCAGGTTGCCGAATACGAAGAGAAGCTTAGAAACTTCAAGTTCGACATGATCGTGGCCAGCTACCCGCAAAGTCGCTCCCCCGGCAACGAGCAGCGCAACATGTGGAGCAGCGAGGCGGCGGATACGCCGGGCTCGCGCAATTTAATGGGCATCAAGAACGCCGCCATCGACGATCTGATCAACAAAATCGTCCAGACCGCCACCCGCGAGGAACTCGTCGTCTGCATTCAGGCACTCGACCGCATCCTGATGCACCAGTTCTACATGGTGCCGCACTGGTACATCGCCTACGACCGGCTGGTGTACTGGAACCGGTTCTCGCGCCCGAAGATCAACGCCTCGCAGACGCCGGTGCTGGGCAACATCATCGAATGGTGGTGGTGGGACGAAGACAAGGCCGCCCGTCTCCGCAAGGCCCGGGCCGCGGGAAAAGCCTTTCCATTGAAAAGCGCGGCTATCAGCGCCGGCTCCCGAACCGGCCCCGGCTCAGGCGGTGGATCAGGAAGGTGAGCCCCACCGCGCCAAGCGGCAAGGCGAGCGCCGTGAGTAGATGATCGAGCCGCTCCGGGGCTAACGCAAGCAGGAGGCCGAGGCCCAGCATCATCAGGCCGGAAAGCAGCTTGAGCAGCCGCCCCTCCGCCTCGGAGAGCTTGCGCGAGCCCAGCGTAAGCGTGAACACCCCCACGATAGTCAGAAGTGGCAGCACGTAGATCACGTTATAGAAAACCAGGTACAGGTAATACGTTCCCATGGGCAGCGCATTCAGCGTCAGGACACGAGTGAACAGCATGGGAAAACCGACAGTGCACAACAGCTCGTAGGCGTTCGCGGCGATGGCAAGCAGCAGCGTGCCCACGATCAGCGTGGGCATCCGTTCAGCGCGGATGAGGCCGGTGACGCGCTGGTACAGGCCCGGCTTAGCGCTCTCGGGGATGGACAGCGTCACCCCCTGCCTGAACAGGAAATAATCCTTGATGTTGATGATCGCAAGCAGCACCGCGAACATCCCCGCCACCAGCGTCACCCAACGGATCTCCCCGAACGCCATGAACACGTTAAGCCAGGCCGCCATGAACGCGAAATAGACGACCCCCGAAGTGAGGATGAATATTGCTCCCAC
>CP070799.1:2202713-2219983 GCA_020343535.1 Nitrospinaceae bacterium
TCGTCAAATGAATCTGAACCAAAGTTGAAAAATAGCTAGAGACAGATTTGGTATATAGCCCTTCAATAAAAATAGTTCAAGTTTAAGTTAGGCGATCCTGGAATTGACGTTTTGTTTTCTTCTCAGTTCCAGGGTTTTTCATTTTATCTGGTCTTTTTTTGTCAGGATTTCGCGCCGTCGGTCAAAATAAACCTCCGCCGTGCCCCCTCGCCCCTCCCCCGTTACCCTATTAATAATTAATGGGCCCCAATAGAACCGCCACCCCGGAATTTTCCCTACCACCTCATTTCCCCTTGATTCTCCCACCTCCACCATGATGAGTCTGAAGGGGTTTCCTTATAAAACACAGCTTCCTGACCATCTGAAGACCCCTGAATACACTTTCCAGCGTTTCCCTGGTTTCCACAATTAGCTTTATAGATAGGGAAATAATGGTATTGATCCCTGCATCATAATTTCCCCTGTTCCAAGAAATCGTTTATAAAGGTTTGGGGCAATTATACAGATTTGTCCCGCAAAAAGTGGCAAATAGGTGGCAAATTTACAACAAAATAAAAAAACACCTAGCTGACCATTCATCTAGGTGCTTGTTTTATTTGGCACGCCCGGAGGGATTCGAACCCCCGACCTACGGAACCGGAATCCGGCACTCTATCCAGCTGAGCTACGGGCGCGTATTTTTCAGATTGGTGTTGAGCCGCGGCCCACCCCTGGCGGGCGGTTCGCGGCGGCAGGGCTTAGAAAACGCCCGAATTGTCTTCCTCGGCCTCCTGCGAACTCATGGAGCTGTGACCGCCCTTCTTGATCTTGAGTTCCTTGCCGAATTCGCGGATGCTGTCGAGCCGCCATTCCCACCATTTTACCTCATCCTTCAGCTCCTGCGGCGCGTTCGACGGCAGGGGGAACGTCTGTTTGTCGCCGGAGCCGACTTTCATCTCGGCGCCTTCGGGGATGGTGAGGCCGTTTTCGATCATGACGCCGACGGGATCGGCGACGAGCTTTTTTTTGAAGCCGTCGTCGGTCACGGCGCGGGTGGCGATGGCTTTCCACTTCTTGTCGAGTTCTTCTTTCTTGGCGCTGTCCATGGACCTTTCAGGTTTCGCGGCCGAGCTGGGCCACTTTGTTCCGGGTTCGAGTACCGCCTAGCTTAAAAGACTCGCGCCCCGCCCGCAAGTGGAAAGTGTTCGATAATAAATTCATCCGGCCTGAATTATGGCCACGACCCGCGCCAAGGCCTCGTCGAGCTTGTCGACCTGGGTGCCTCCCGCCTGCGCCATGTCGGCCCGGCCGCCGCCGCTGCCACCGACGATTCCGGCGATTTCCTTGATGATTTTTCCCGCTTGGTAGCGGCCCGTGAGGTCATCAGTGACACCGGCGGCAAGCATCACCTTGCCGCCAGAGCTGGACCCGGCGACGACGACGCCGGAGCCAAGCCTGTTCTTGGCGTTATCGATGAAGCTGCGCAGGATTTTCTGATCCACGCCGTCGAGTTTCTGAATGATCACCTGGATGTCGCCGATCCGACGCACGCCGTCTTCCATGGCGGACCCTTTGCCGCTCACCAGTTTTTCCTTGAGCGCGGCGATCTCCTTTTCCATTTCGCGGCCCTTTTCGAGGATTTTCTTCAAGCGGGGGAGTTCCTCCTCGGGCTGCACCTTGAGCAGGTTGCGGATGGCGGTGAGGGTCTGAAATTCTTGCTGCATGACGTCGCAGGCCCCCGCCCCGGTGACGGCCTCGATGCGGCGCACGCCGGAAGCGATGCTGCTTTCGCTCACGATCCTGAACACGCCGATGTCGCCGGTCTGCCGGATGTGAGTGCCTCCACAGAGTTCCTTGCTGAAGCCGGGAACGGTGACGACGCGCACGCGGTCGCCGTACTTTTCTCCGAACAACGCCATGGCGCCCTCCTTAAGGGCTTCATCGACGCTCATTTCGCCGGTCTCGACGGCGATGTTCTCGCGGATCTTTTCATTGACCAGGGCTTCGAGGTGGCTTTTATCGCGTTCTGAGAGCGGCGAGAAATGGGTGTAGTCGAATCGTAGCCTTCCTGGTTCCACGAGCGATCCCGCCTGCTTGACGTGGTCGCCCAGCACCTCGCGCAGCGCCGCGTGCAGGAGATGGGTGGCGCTGTGGTTGAGCGCGGTGGCCGCGCGCTTTTCGGCATCCACTTCCAGGGTAAGGCGATCGCCGGTCTTGAGAGAACCGCTCGCCACCCGCGCCTTGTGGACGATGAGCTCGGGCAGGGGTTTCACCGCGTCCTTCACTTCGAGATGCACGTGGTCGTTGAACGCCCAGCCGCTGTCTCCCACCTGGCCGCCGGATTCTCCATAGAACGGCGTGCGGTCGAGCAGAACCTCGACCTCGTCTCCGGCCTGGGCGGTGTCGACGGACGCCTGGTCCTTGAGCAGCGCCAGCACCCGGCCCTCGCCGTGGGTGGCGGCGTAGCCCTCGAACACGGTGGCGGGCGATCCGTGGACGAATTCCTTGTAAAAGGGAGCGACGGCCTTCTCGCCCGATCCCTTCCACGACGCCATGGCCTTGTCTTTCTGCCCCTGCATGGCCTTGTCGAACCCTGCCATGTCGAGGCCGAGGCCGTTGTCCTTCGCTGTTTCCTGGACCAGGTCGACGGGGAAGCCAAAGGTGTCGTAGAGTTTGAAGATCTCCTCTCCGGGGATGCTGTCGCGCTTTTCCTTCCGGACCCGCTCCAGAATTTCCTCCAGGCGCTGGAGGCCAATGGTGAGAGTATTGGAAAAATTCTCCTCCTCGTTCTCGACGACTCGGTGGATGAAGGCGGCGTTGGTTTCGAGTTCCGGGTAGGCTTCATGAAAGGTTTCGGCCACCCGGTCGGTGACGCGATGAAAGAACGGTTCCTTCTGATCGAGCAACTTGCCGTGCCGAAGCGCCCGCCGCATTATGCGGCGCAACACGTAGCCCCGGCCCTCGTTGGAGGGCAGCACGCCGTCGCCGATGAGAAAGGCGGTGGCGCGGGCATGGTCGGTGATGACGCGGATGGACACGTCGGTCTCGTGGTCGGAACCGTAGGGCTTGCCGATGACTTCGGCCACCCAGCGGATCAGGTTCATCAGCAGGTCGGAATGGTAATTGGTGGTTTGCCCCTGGGCCACGGCGGCAAGACGCTCCAGCCCCATGCCGGTGTCGATGCAGGGGTTCGGGAGCGGAGTCATCTTTCCGCTCTCGTCGCGGTTGTACTGCATGAACACCAGGTTCCAGATTTCGAGGAAGCGGTCGCAGTCGCAGCCGACTTGGCAGGAGGGCCGGCCGCAGCCCATCGCCTCGCCCTGGTCGATGTGAATTTCGGAGCACGGGCCGCAGGGCCCGGTGTTGCCCATCGCCCAGAAGTTGTCCTTTTCGCCGAGACGGTGGATGCGCTCCGGAGCGAGGCCGATATCTTTTTGCCAGTGCGCAAACGCCTCGTCATCGTCCTTGTACACCGACACGTAGAGCTTATCCGCCGGCAGGCCGACGACCTCGGTGAGAAATTCCCAGCCGTAGGCGATGGCCTCCTTCTTGAAGTAATCGCCGAACGAAAAGTTGCCCAGCATTTCGAAGAAGGTATGGTGGCGCGCGGTGCGGCCGACCATCTCCAGATCGTTGTGCTTGCCGCCGGCGCGTACGCACTTCTGCACCGAAACGGCGCGCGTATAGCCGCGGCTCTCCTGGCCGAGGAAAACATTCTTGAACGGCACCATCCCCGCGTTGGTAAATAGCAGGGTGGGGTCGTTCCTCGGCACCAGCGGCGCGCTGGGCACCACGCTGTGCCCGCGGGCGGCGAAATACTCGATGAATTTTTTCCTCAGTTCGTTGCCAGTCATAGAGGTTCTCACCCGCCAGAGACCTAATGTATTACTTCAGGCTATCGGCGAAAATTCCTTTTTTATATGATGTTAACCGATTGGCTAAATACACCCGTTCAGACGATGCCGGCCTTGAGGAGGTCCTGCAAATGGATGATGCCGCCGATGGTTTTCTGGTCCTCGCTGACCACGAGGGAGGTGATGGCATGCTCCTCCATCAACTGCACCGCCTGGGTGGCCATGCTCTCCTCGCGGATGGTTTTCGGGTGTGGGCTCATCAGCTCGCCCGCCTTCACCGTCAGAACATCTTTCTTTTTTTCAATCCAGCGGCGCAGGTCGCCGTCGGTGATGATGCCGAGTAGAGCGCCGCCGGCATCCACGACGAGGGTCGTTCCCAGGCATTTCTGGCTCATCTCTTTGAGCACCTCGGAAATACCCGCCTCGGGGCCGACGCGCGGCACTTCGCCTCCCCGGCGCATCAGGTCGCCTACGGTGGTGAGGAGTTTTCTTCCCAGGCTGCCGCCGGGGTGGTTCTGGGCGAAATCCTCGGCGCGGAAACCGCGCAGTTCGAGCAGGGCCATGGCCAGCGCGTCGCCCATGGCGAGGGTGGCGGTGGTGCTCGAGGTGGGCACCAGGCCGAGCGAGCAGGCCTCTTCCCGGACGCCGGTGTGGAGGACGAACTGGCTACGTTTGGCCAGCGTCGATTCTGGGTTGCCGGTGAGCGCCACTAGGGTGCACTTGATGCGGCCGAGCGTGGGCAGCAGGGTGACGATTTCCTCGGTCTCGCCGCTGTTGGACAGCGCCAGGATGATATCGTCGCGGGTGATGATGCCGATGTCGCCGTGGCTCGCCTCGGCGGCGTGCAGAAACACGGCGGGCAGGCCGATGCTGGAAAACGTCGAGGCGATCTTGCTGCCGATGAGGCCGGACTTTCCCATGCCGGTCACCACCACGTGGCCGCGGCACTCGTTCAGCCGCTCCACCACGCCGGCAAAGTTTTCGTCGATGCGGTCGATGAGCCCCGCCACCGATTCGCTCTCGACCTTCAGCACACGGCGCCCGGCGTCCATGAGGGCGCGGGTCCGCAAAGCGTCATTTTGCGTCAGGGATTTCAGCACGGGGCCGTATCCTCGTTCGGTTAAGCCTTTATTTACAATGGGTTTGAAAAGAAATGCCGGCCTTATAATAGCACATTCCATTGGACACGGCAATAACGGCCCCCTATAATAAGCGCCTGAAATGCCAATGCGGCCCCTCCCCTGCCGGCGGCGGAATTCATCGCCGCTTCAGGGATTCTCCCGGTCATCATGAAAAAACCCCAAACCCTTTATCTGATTGACGGTTCCTCGTATATTTTCCGGGCCTTTTTCGCCATCCGCCAGCCTCTTTCCACCTCTCGCGGCCTGCCCACCAACGCGCTCTATGGCTTCATCAATATGCTGCAGAAGGTGGTACGCGAAGAGAAGCCAGACTATCTCGCGGTGGTGTTCGACAGCAAGGAAAAAACCTTTCGCCACAAGATGTATCCCGAATACAAGGCGCACCGGGAAGTGCCGCCGGAAGACCTGGCGAAACAGTTCCCCTATTTCGAGCCCCTGGTGGCGGCCTACAACATCGCCACGCTCCGCATGCCCGGCTACGAGGCCGACGATATCATCGGCACCCTCGCGGCCCAGGGCGAAAAAAAAGGATTGCACGTCGTCATCGTCAGCGGCGACAAGGATATGATGCAGCTCATCGGCCCCCGGGTGCACATGCTCGACACCATGAAGGATAAAATCTTCAGGGAAAAGGATGTGGAGGAGAAATTCGGCGTTGGCCCCGCGCAGGTCATCGATGTCATGGGCCTCATGGGCGATTCGAGCGACAACATCCCCGGCGTTAAAGGGGTGGGGCCGAAAACAGCAACCGAGCTGATCCAGAAATTCCACTCCATGGAGGAACTCTACACGCGCATCGGCGAAATCGATAAAAAGAAGCTCAAGGAAAAACTCGAGACCGACCGGGAAAACGCCCGCCTGAGCAAGCAGCTGGTGACCATCGATACCGCCGTCGACCTGCCCCTCGACCTAGATGAGCTCAAGGTGGAGGAGCCCGATCAGGAGGCGCTCACCCGCCTGTTCGGCGAACTGGAGTTCACCTCGCTACTCCCCAAGGGCAAAAACGACGCCGCGGAACCCGCGCGGGCCTACGAAACCATTCTCGATGAAAAGCGCTTCTCGGAGTTGCTCGGCGAGCTCAAAAAGGCGGGAGAATTCGCCCTCGACCTCGAAACCACCAGCCTGAACCCCGTCGCGGCGGAGGCGGTAGGCATCTCCTTCTCTTTCAATGAAGGCGAAGCCTGCTACCTGCCGGTCGGCCACCGTTATCTGGGCGCGCCCAAGCAACTGAACAGGGAAACAACGTTCCGCCGGCTGAAGCCACTGCTTGAGGACCCGAAAATCAAAAAAATCGGCCATAACATCAAGTACGATCTGATCGTCCTCTCCGGCGAGGGGGTGGCCCTGAAAGGCATCGCCTTCGACACGATGATCGCGTCGTACCTGCTCGATCCCTCGCGGCGCGGCCACGGCCTGGACGAGCTGGCGCGCGAACTGCTTGGGCACAAGACCCTCACCTACAAGGAAGTGGTGGGAACGGCGTCCAAGGAAATCGGCTTCGACGAGGTGGACATCGAACGCGCCACCGAGTACGCCGCCGAGGATTCCGACGTGACCTTTCGCCTCGCCGCGAACCTCCGGCCCAAGCTGACGGAGGAAACTCTCAAACTCTACGAAACCTTGGAAATGCCGCTCATGGAGGTGCTGGCGGAGATGGAGATGAACGGGGTGCTGATCGACACCGGGCACCTCAAGTCGCTCTCCAAATCCATCGAGCGCGACATGAGAAAACACGAGAAGGCCATCTTCGAGTCCGCGGGCGAGGAGTTCAACATCAACTCGCCCAAACAGCTCGCCGTCATCCTGTTCGAAAAGCTGAAACTGCCGGTGAAGAAAAAAACCAAGACCGGCTATTCCACCGACGTGTCGGTGCTGGAGGAACTGGCCCTCGAGCACGAGTTGCCCGACAAGATCCTGGCCTACCGCCAGCTCGGCAAATTGAAATCGACCTACGTCGACACCCTGCCCCTGGAAATCTGCAAAAAAACGGGGCGGGTCCATACCTCGTTCAACCAGACGGTGGCGGCCACCGGGCGGCTTTCAAGCAGCGACCCCAACCTGCAGAACATCCCCATCCGTTCGCCCCTCGGCAAGGAAATCCGCCGCGCCTTCATCGCGGAAGGCGAGGGCCGCCTTCTCGCCGCGGACTATTCGCAGATAGAACTTCGCATCCTCGCACACCTGTCCCGCGACGAGGCGCTGTCCGCCGCGTTCAAAAAGGGGGAGGACATTCACTCGCGCACCGCCGCCGAAATTTTCGGCACCCCCATCGACCGGGTGGACGAAAACACGCGCCGTATGGCCAAGGCGGTCAACTTCGGCATCGTGTACGGCCTGAGCGCCTTCGGTCTGTCGCGCCAGCTTAAAATCCCGCCCCGGGAGGCGAAGGAGTTCATCGACCAGTATTTTGCCCTCTACCGGCGGGTGAAGACCTACATTGAGGACACCGTGGAACAGGCGCACCGGCTTGGGTACACCACCACGCTGATGAACCGCCGCCGCTATCTGCCCGACCTCGCGAGCAAGAACAAACAAGTGCGCGAAGCGGCGGAGCGCGTGGCCATCAACTCGCCGATTCAGGGCAGCGCTGCGGATCTCATCAAGGTGGCCATGGTCCGGCTCTCGAATCAGCTCAAGAAAAAAAAGCTGCGCTCGAAGATGATTCTGCAGGTGCACGACGAGCTGGTGTTCGAGTGCCCGCAAAAGGAAAAGGCCGTCCTGCACGATCTGGTCAAAAAGGAAATGGAAGGGGTGTACGAATTCAACGTCCCACTGCTGGTGCACATCGGCTGGGGGGCCAACTGGAACGAGGCGCATTGAGGTTTCGAGGAATGGGCGGCACCGGCCGCTCGGGACAATTATCAACAGGAGTGAAAGCAATGATGTTGAAAATCATGGCGTGGGTCGTCGGCCTGAGCGTGGTGCTCGGTTTTCTCTTGATGGTCTTTAAAATGTAGGAGGCGGAAACCGGGCCTCTCCCGCCGGCGCATTTCGCGCCGCCGGGGGGCAGGACAAGCGCCGGTTTTTGAGGCGAAAAGGTGGTTTTGTGATCTAGATCACAAATCAACTATTTGTTTTTAAATGAGTTCCTGCTACAATGGGTGAAAGAGTTCCCACAGCCCTGAAAGGAACCATGCAAAGCGTAGAAACCTTCATCCGCCATCCCCTCGTCAGCCTGGACCGTTCCCTCACCGTGGTGGAAGCCCAGTTCCATATGCAGGTCAGAAGGGTGAGTTCCCTCCTTATCACCGCCTTTCAGGAATATGTCGGCATCCTCACCGAATCGGACATCGAGGCCAAAGTCCTCGCTAAGGGACTAGACCCAAAAAACACGCTCATTTCCTCGGTGATGAACCGCTCGATTTTCTCCGTCGACCGCTTCACCACCATTGAGCAGGCGCAGGCGTTCATGCGGCAAAAAGGAATCGGCCACTTGGCCGTGACCCGCGAAGGCCATGTTGTCGGGGTCATTTCGTTCAAGGACCTGGCGGAGAGCTACCAGCAGACCATTTCCGCCGCGCCATAACTTCCACCATACTTTAATCTCCAACCCGAATTAAACCGGCGGCGAAGCCTTTTATTGCAGGCTAGCGGTCCTGGTTTTCCCTCAGCCTGCAACCGCGAAAAAACCACCTTCCGCTCCATGGGCTAATTCGATTTCACCGGAATCCGCGCCGGCCTGGCGGCGGGCAAACTCCTGTTCAGGACCAGATAACCGAACAGCGCCGCCGCGAGGGAGCTCACCAGCACGCCGATCTGCGCGCTGGCGCCATAGCCTCCTCCTTCATGCTCGACAAACGCGAGGGTGGCGATGAACAGGCTCATGGTGAAACCGATTCCCGTGAGCACCGATACGCCGTAAAACTGCATCCAGGTGATCTTTTTCGGCAGCTTGGCCAGCCCCGCCTTGATGAGCAGCCAAGAAAAGCCGAACACACCCGTCTGCTTTCCCAGGAAGAGCCCGGCGGCGGTGCCGAGAGGAACGGGATCGAGAAGCCGCGCGGGCGAATACCCCGCCAGCGACACCCCGGCGTTGGCAAAAGCGAACAGGGGAAGAATGCCAAAAGCGACCCAGGGGTGCAGGGCATGTTCCAGGTTCAGCAAGGGAGGTTTACCCTTTCCACCCCGCCCCCGGAGAGGAATGGTGAAGGCCAAGGCCACGCCCGCCAGGGTGGCATGCACGCCGGACTTCAACACGCTGACCCACAACACCACACCCACCAGCATGTACGCGGCGATGCGCACCACACCCATTTGATTCAAGCCACACAAGACCGCCAGTGCCACCCCGCTGAGCAGCAGGGACGACATCGACAAATCGTGCGTGTGGAAAATAGCGATGATGATTATGGCCCCCAGGTCGTCGATGATGGCCAGGGCCATGAGAAACAACTTCAGAAAAACCGGAACCCGCTTGCCGAACAGGGACAACACGCCGAGCGCAAAGGCGATATCCGTCGCGGCGGGCGTGGCCCATCCCTGCATCGCCACTGCGTCGCCGCGGTTAAACGCGATGTAGATGCCCACCGGCACCGCCATGCCACCAAGGGCGGCGACCCCGGGCAACACGAGGGTGACGGGATTGGAGAGATGCCCCTGCAATATTTCCCGCTTCACTTCCAAGCCGATCAGCAAAAAAAACACCGCCATCAGGCCGTCGTTCACCCAGAGGAGAAATGGCTTGTTGAGAATCAGCCGCCCCACTTGCACGCCGACAGGCATCTCCAGCAGGCTCTGGTAGGCGGGAGACAGGGGGGTGTTCGCCGCAAGCAGGGCCAGCACCATCGCCGCGATCAGCAGGATGCCGGAAGCCGCCTCCAGCCTGAGAAACTCCTGCATCCAATGATTTCTTCGATTTTGCACCGTGCCTCCAAATACATGCCCCAGAGGGCTTTCACAAGCCCCCTGGAGGTTTATGAATAGATAAGAGAATTTGGGGTGGCCAGCCTCTCTACAGTGAGAGACCGGGCCGATCAGCCGCGTTCACGTTGAATCGTCATGAAAAAATAAATTTCACTCCACTTCATCTTTTCCATCCCTCATCGGAGTCGATCCGGGCAAAAATGTTGGATTGTCCTCACGCTGATTGGGTTCAATGGTTTTTAGTAATCGCTCCTGCGCTCGTCATCTTTTTCATCTCCGCCGCTGCGTCGCTGTAGAAACCCGTTGAACCACGTGACCTCATGTGAGCTCCAGGGACAGGTGAATTCATCCTTCGGTTCTCATAAAACCCTAACCCTGAGTTGCGATTTGAACAGGAAATATCTTAATGGATGCCCCGTCCCCTGAATATGAAAAGCACTATCGTAACGCGCCTGGTTCTTAACAACAAGGGGTGCGGGGGGTTTGGTTTCCGATAAATTCAGGCCACGGATTACTGTTTAGCAAGGCGCCAATTGGAACTGTTGTTTTTGACGAGGACGGCAGCGGAATTCCGGCCTGGAAATTTGATGCGGATAAAAGAGTAGAGGCGGAAAAAGTCCGGGATTGTCGATTGGGGCGAAAAAAAATATGTTGCTCAGGGCCGGCCCCTGCGCGCTGCGGCAAGAGGCTCGACGGCCCCGGTCGGTCACGGCATGGCGTGAATCTGATAGATGGCGCCCTCGCCGCCCGCTGCGTGGTGGGCGACGAACAGTTCCCCGGCTTCGTTTTCACCAAAGGTCGAGATGGGGAGGGGCGTGTCGAAAAGTTCGCGCGCCTTCCAAGTTCCATTCGCCTCTGGAACGGCTCCCCAGATTTTTCCGGTGCAGAAGTCGCCGTAGAGATAAACCCCAGCGAGGCGCGGGTGCGCCGTGCCCCGGTAGCGGTAGCCGCCCACCACCGAGCAATTGCCCCCATGGTGAGAATATTCCAGAATAGGTGGCGTCAGGGATTGGGAGGGACAGGGGGGCCTGCGGCCGATATCAAAAAATTTTTGCAACGGGTTTTTAAAAAACGGCTCCAGGCAGGTGCTGCCTTCGCGGATTTTCCAGCCGTAGTTTTCACCGCCCGGGCTTGCCGCGGGTTGAAAGTCGATTTCTTCCCAATCGCTCTCGCCCACGTCGCCGATGAAAAGGTCCCCCGTCTTGCGGTCGAAGCTAAACCAGGGGTTTCTGAGGCCCAGCGCCCAAATCTCCGGCCGTGCGGCTTCGTTGTTCAGGAAGGGATTGTCCGGCGGGACCGCGTAGGGGGCACTCCGGTCCACGTCGATGCGCAGCATTTTACCCAGGAGGTCGCCGGGGTTCTGGGCGCGGTTGCCGGGGTCGCGCGCCGCGCCGCCGTCGCCCATGCCGATGTACAACATGCCGTCGGGGCCGAATTGCAACTGGCCGCCGTTATGGTTCATGTAGGGTTGCTCGATGGTCAGCAGGCGGGTTTCCGAATCGGGGTCGGCGGTGTTCTCACCGGGCCGCCGGGTGAAGCGGGCCACCACCGTGGCTCCCGCGGCATCGGTATAGTTGACGAACACATAGCTGTTGCGGCGAAATCGCGGATGAAAGGCGATGCTCAACAGCCCGCGCTCGCCTCCGTAGCCAACCCATCCGGTAATATCGAGGAACGGTTGCAGCGCTCCCGCCGCATTGAGCCTGATGACCCGGCCCGGCTGCAGGGTGATTTAGAGATGGCCCGTGCCGTCCCCCACGTGCATGATGGCCACCGGATGGTGAAGCTCCAGCGCGACGGGGCGTATCCTCAGGGAAAGACCTTCCAGGGATTCGGCCGGCAACAGCGTCGGCGCAGTCAGCAGGCATAGGGCGAACACGAGAGCGATGCCCCGTGGCCGTCCGGGAGCAGTGCTTTCGCGGACACCGTTTTCTCCCCACGGCGGTTTCATTCCCGATCTCCCGTCGCGTTCCCGCGTCCCGCCTCAGGGACGGACCGCCACATCGAAATCCCCAGGATTGTAATCAAAGGCCTCGTACCATTCCTTGAGGGCCTTTTTGGATTTCTCCAGCCCCTTTGTGTTGCCCGTCTCCAGGTACAGCCGGTCGGCGCGGGTCATGTGATACAGGGCGGCTTCCTTCTTTTCCTTGAGGAAATAATTCACGGCCAGGTTGAAATGGGCGCTTGCGTGTCCGGGCTGAAGGCGGACCGCTTCAGCCAGATACTGGACCGAAATATCGTAGAGCCGTTCGGCCTCTTCGCCATCGGCAATCTTGTTGTTGGTCTGCCAGAACCAGCTGCCCCGTTCCTTCAGGTGCTGGGCCAGTTTGTAATGATCGTTGCCCAGCATGAAATGCAGGTTTGCATCGTCCGGCCGGCTATCCAGCATTTGCTGGTTGATTTCGATCTGCCTGCGCAGGAGATCCTCCCGCTCATCGGCGGCCGCATCGATCGCACCCACCAGGAGGCCCACGATGAACAGTGCGACAAACCATCTCGTTTTGATCATTGCATTCCTTTTGATCATTGTATCCCCTCGAAAAAGTTTTTAGTGTCGGCGGCCGCCGGAAACACGGACCCTTACAAGCCCTGGCGCCGCTCCATCATTGTAATCCCTTGGCTGTAACCGCCTGTAATTCAAATCACATCGAATTGTGATCGAATACCTGCCGATAAAATTATTTTGTTTTACATTAGCCTCAAGTGGTCTGGATCCAGTTACCTCCAGCAAGCGCCCGCGGGATGCGGGCATCCTCCAATTTCCATGCAAAGGAGATATAAAATGAAATACGCATTCATCACCGCGCTGGCCCTCTCTTCTTTCCTCGCCATGAATCTGAACGCGCAAGCCGAACCCGGCAAGCAGGAGATTCCCGACCTTGAGGGCTTGACCAACCTGTCGGACAAGGCTCCGCAAGAGAAACCCAAAGCCGCGCCTGCCATGAAAACCGAGACGCCTGTGGCCATGCGGGTCAAAGCTGCGGAAATGAAACGGAAAAACCAGAAAAGCAAACAGGAGATTTTTGAAGCCCTGGACAAAATGAAAGAAAAGGGCAATGGACTGGGTAAACCTGTGAATTAAAAATTTACGGGCTTCTCTCGGCAGAGATCCTCCGGCCCTTTTCGATCTGCTTGAGGATTTTACCAAAGAAACAGGCGTGCATCAATGGCAACAGCCGGCTGTGTTGGAGCCGGAAGGGTTTTGCCCGGGGTACCCCCCCTCCCCCGGGCGAACCCTGCCCGGCCTGTAGTATCAACCTCCCCACAAACGTCTGCGGCCGTCCTCCTCCCCGGCTGCAGGCAAAAAAAAGCCCACGCGCCTTGCGTGGGCTTTTCTCTATCCATCGTTCCCTCCGGGTTTGATTCCAGCAAGCCGCCGCGCCTTTTAATGCGCGGAGCCCGCTCTATCCTCCGGCGAAAGAACCCGGCTCAGTTCTCCTGCAACTCCTTTTCCTCGCCCAGGTTCCGCCGGCTGGCAAAGGGATTGTGATAACAGTTTCGGAGCTCCTGGTAGACACGTTCCCGATCAAGACGAACAAAGTTGTTCTGTTCTTCCGCCTCCTTGAATTTATTCCAATGGTCGTGAGCCAGCTTCCGACCCCTGATGACTTGCTTCAGGTTCCCTTGCGGATCGAACACTTTCACATCGTAGAACATGGCGAACCTCCTCGGATGAATATCCCCCCAGATTGTCGTGACTCAGGCCACGGCTTCCGGAGCGGAACGGACATACTGTGTATTTCTCCAAGGATAGGAAAATGGGATTACGGATGAATGGAGTTCGGGTTACAGAATTGTCAATTCGGCAAGGTCTGAACTCGACGGAGGGAACAGATCGTGCGGGGGGGGGGGAATCGAAGTCCTTGATCGCCAAGCCTGAGCAGTCCATTCGGACATAATATTCTTATCCCGTTGGCACTACTCAAAAGCACGCCAGGTAATGCCCCGAGCCAGTTTTTTGTGTTATTTTCGCTAGCGTATGGCGTAATTTCATTGCAATACTCTCTTATGTTCAGGGGTTATGGCACCATGGATGTTGGTGGGTGAAAAACTTAATTGCCACTACATATTGTGGTATTTTATATTTGACTACACAAAATACCCTGGACTATAGTTGTTACTTCAATGCGGCTCCTCCCCGGGGCGCCCTCCCGATTTTTTACCAGACTTAAGGGATGTAAAAAGGCATCCCCCCTCACTCCGTCCCGTACCAAAAAATATTCAAAATACCTGGAGCGCACCTATGCCTATACTTGGCCAGCCTGTGCATGATTATATCTGCGCACACTGTGAAACCACACACCAACCGATAGCGAAAAACAATAAGGGCGAAAAGAAATGTACCCTGTGCGGGGGATGGTCAAAGCTTAAGGTGCGGGTATCCTTAACAAGCGGGATCAAGCTAGCTTGGGTAAAGAGCGAATCATAGCTGCAAGACACATTCGGGGCTAATTCGAATCCAAGGGAGGGGGTTAAATCGGGCTTATTATTTGGGTTCGGTGTGCTCCAGGCGGGCGATGGCGCGGAACAATTTAAGCTGCGCCTCCTTGAACTCTTCCTCGGAAAGGTCGGCCTTGGCCAGTACCTTTTCCGCCTGCTGGCGTGCAGCCTCGGCCCGCTCCCGGTCCACCTCGTGGGCGAATTCGGCGGTTTCGGCAAGAATGGTGACGCGGTTGTCGGTCACCTCAGCGTAGCCCCCGCTGACCACCAACTCCACGGTTTCATTGCCTTTCTGATAGGACAGCGGACCGGGGCGAAGCGTCGTAATGAGCGGCGCGTGGTCGTAGAGGATTCCAATATCGCCCTCGGCGCCGGGGATGTTGACCTGGTCGACCTTGTCAGCCACCAGTTCGCGCCCGGGGGTGACCAGGCTGAGTTCCAGTAATTGTTCGGCCATGGTTTATTTCGCCTGCAATTTCTTTTCTTTTTCGAAAACTTCTTCCAGCGTTCCCACCATGTAAAACGCCTGCTCGGAGATGTGGTCCGCGCGACCCTCGAGAATTTCCTTGAATCCGGCGATGGTGTCGCTCACCTTGACGTACTTTCCGGGCGAGCCGGTGAACACCTCGGCGACGAAAAACGGCTGCGAAAGGAACTTCTGAATCTTCCGGGCGCGGGCGACGATGAGCTTGTCCTCCTCGGAAAGCTCCTCCATGCCGAGAATGGCGATGATGTCCTGCAGGTCCTTGTAGCGCTGCAGCACCCGCTGCACGCCGCGCGCGGTGTCGTAATGGTCCTGCCCCAACACCTCGGGGTCGAGGATGCGCGAGGTGGAGTCGAGCGGGTCCACCGCGGGGTAAATGCCAAGTTCGGAGATCCGCCGGTTGAGAACGGTGGTGGCGTCCAGATGGGAAAACGTGGTCGCCGGGGCGGGGTCGGTCAGGTCGTCGGCGGGCACGTAAATCGCCTGCACGGAGGTGATGGAGCCCTTTTTCGTCGAGGTGATGCGCTCCTGCAGGTTGCCCATCTCCGTCGCCAGCGTCGGCTGGTAACCGACAGCCGAGGGAATCCGCCCGAGAAGTGCCGACACTTCGGAACCCGCCTGCGAGAAGCGGAAGATGTTGTCGATGAACAGAAGGACGTCCTTACCGCCGACATCGCGGAAATATTCGGCGATGGTCAGCCCGGTGAGGCCCACGCGCATGCGCGCGCCGGGCGGTTCAGTCATCTGTCCGTAAATCAGCGCGGTCTTGTCGATAACCTTCGACTCGATCATTTCATGATAAAGGTCGTTGCCTTCGCGGGTTCGTTCGCCGACGCCGGAAAATACGGAATAACCGCCGTGCTCGGCGCCGATGTTGCGGATGAGCTCCATGATGAGTACGGTCTTGCCGACGCCGGCGCCGCCGAACAGGCCGGTCTTGCCGCCCTTCAGGTAGGGCTCCAGAAGGTCGATGACCTTGATGCCCGTCTCCAGCATTTCCATGCTGGTGTCCTGGTCTTCAAACGGCGGCGCGTCGCGGTGGATGCTCCAGTTTTCCTTGGCCTCAACCCGCGGCTTCTGATCCACCGGCTCGCCGACGACGTTGAGAATGCGCCCGAGGACCTCCTCCCCCACCGGCACCTTGATGGGGGCTCCGGTGTCCTCGCCTTCCATGCCGCGTACCAGGCCGTCGGTGGGTTGCATGGACACGGTGCGCACCGCGTAGTTCCCCAGATGCTGGGCCACTTCGCAGGTGATGTATTCGTCTTCGCCGCTCGGGCTTTTAATGCGGACCGCGTTGTACAAGGCCGGCAGCTGACCGTCCTCGAAGCTGAAGTCCACCACCGGGCCCATAACCTGGATGATCTGTCCGTTGCTCATTTCCGTCCCTTCCTCTGATTAACAAATATTTGTCGTGGTCCTCAGCCCTTCAGCGCTTCGGCCCCGTTGACGATCTCAATCAATTCCTTGGTGATGTAGGCCTGCCGCGCCTTGTTATAGGTGAGGCTGAGCCCGCCGATCATTTCCCCCGCGTTGCGCGTGGCGCTGTCCATCGCGGTCATTCGCGCGCCGTGCTCGCTGGCGCTGGATTCGAGGAACGCCCGGTACACCTGGACCGTCATGTAGCGTTTGATGAGGTCCTCCAAAATGGTTTCCTCGTCGGGCTCATAGATGTAATCGACCACGTGCCCTTCCTCCCGGCCGATGCCGGTTTCCTCCGGCACCACCGGCAAAAGCTGTTCCACGACCACGTCCTGCTGCATGACGGACTTGAATTCGTTGTAGACGACATACACCCGGTCGACGGTTTTCTCCGCGAACATCCCGGCGAGCAGATCGGCGATTTCGTCGGCCTTCATGTAATCGAAATCCCGCGTCCAGTCCAGGTACTCGTGGAGAATCTTCTGCGGCCGGACGCGGAAAAAATCCCGCCCCTTCTTGCCGGCGATAACGAACGAGATCTCCTTGCCCCGGCTCTCTTCCACCTCGCGCATCGCCCGCTTGAGCACACTGCCGTTGAAACCGCCGCAGAGCCCTTTGTCGGAAGTGATGACCAGGTAGAGAACGCGGCTGCCCTCTCGGTTTTCGAGCAGGGGATGCAGGTCCAGGTTGCATCGCGCCACGAGGTGGTTGAGCACCTGCATGATCTTGATCGCGTAGGGCCGCGCCACCAGGATGGCCTGCTGCGCCTTGCGGAGCTTCGAGGCCGCCACGAGCTTCATGGCCTTGGTGATCTGCTGGGTGTTCTTGACGCTGCGAATGCGCCGCTTGATGTCTCTCAGGTTTGGCATGGTTTATGCGTTGAACAGATCCTTGTATTCCAGGATCGCGGCTTTCAACTGGCTTTCCAGATTATCGTCCAGTTTTTTGGTTTCATTGATGGCGTCGATGATGCTTTTGTGCTTGTCTTCGATGAACGTGAGCAGGCCATTCCCAAACTTCTTGATGTCGGCCACTTTGACATCGTCCACCAGGCCGCGAACACCGGCGAAGATGGAGATGACCTGG
>CP070799.1:2220083-2232810 GCA_020343535.1 Nitrospinaceae bacterium
CGGGTCGCCCAAGTGCTTGCGGGTGAGCGGGCCAAGCCCGCACACCACCGGCAGCGACGGCAGGTTCAGCCGCTCCCGAACCTTCGGTGCTTCCTGTTCTGTGTTAATGAAAATCGTTGTCCGCGCATCGGCGCCACAGGTGGGGGCCACTTGACGATCGTCGAGCAGCGTGTCGTCGCCGATGAGGATCAGATCGGGAATGGCGATGGGGCCGCGCTCCAGAATGGGGGCGTCATCGATGCGGGCGAATGCGACGATCGGCGCTCCCCGGCGCTCGGCGCCGTAGAGGGGGAAATCCTGAGCCTGATGCCCGGCAAGAAACGCCGCGCTGCCCAGAATCTGGCTGGCGGTCTTGATGCCCTGGCCTCCGCGGCCATGCAACCTCACCCTGAGCATTTTCGCACCCCCTTCCCCCCGCTTTAACCAGAAGGGCTCTTGCGAGCGGGTCCGGTGAAACGTTCGGGCAATAATAGCGGTTGTTAATCTTTCGCCTACTATTTAAGATAAGAGCCATAAATAGATTATTCCTTATCTTCCATCGGGTCAAGCCGCCGTTCGGTTCCATCAACCAAGGAGCGGGACACAGCTTCCCGAGGCAAGGCTCGTGTTCAACGTCATCGCCAAAGATGAACTGGCCCCTGGGGTGTTCCGCTTCGTCGTGGAAGCGCCACAGATTGCCCGCAAAGCCCGCCCGGGACAGTTCGTGATCCTCCGGCTGAACGAGCATGGCGAGCGCATTCCGCTCACCATCGCCAACCACGACGAGGAACGGGGAACCCTCACCCTGTTCGTGCAAGCAGTGGGCAAGACCTCGCTCGACTTGAGCCGCCTGGAGAAAGACCAGGGTATTCTCGACATCGCCGGTCCCCTGGGCCTCCCCACCGAAATCGAGCGGTTCGGCACCGTCGCTCTTGTCGGCGGCGGTTTCGGCATCGCCGCTTTGTGGCCCATTGCCCGCGCGCTCACCGCGATCGGCAACAAAACCATCGCTCTCATGGGTGCGCGCAGCAAAAACCTTCTTCTTCTCCAGGAGGAAATGCACGCTGCCGCAAGCGAGGTTCGCGTGGCCACCAATGACGGCTCGGCGGGCATGCGGGGCCTGGTCACCGACCTGCTGGACCGGGTGATCCGCGACGAAGGCCCCGTGCACCGCGTCATCGCCATCGGCCCTGTGGTCATGATGAAGGCGGTGTGCGCTCTCACGCGCGCCCACAACATCCCGACGCGTGTCAGCCTGAACCCCATCATGATCGACGGCACCGGCATGTGCGGCGCCTGCCGGGTGATGGTCGATGGAAAAATGAGGTTCACCTGCGTCGACGGCCCCGAGTTCGATGGTCATTTGGTGGATTTCGAAGGCCTGGAAAACCGCCTGCGCGGTTACCTGCCGGAGGAACAACAAGCGCGCGAGCGTCTTACCGGAGGGCAGGAATGCCGCCTGGACACAACCGGCGCGGCGAGGAGCCAGCCATGACGAACCCGCCCAAAAAAGGCAACAGGATTCCGCGCCAGAGCGCCCCCGAACTTTCGCCCGAGGCGAGGAAGAAAACTTTTTCCGAAGTGTCGCTCGGTTACACGCCGGCGATGGCGATGCTCGAAGCCTCGCGTTGCCTGCAATGCAAAAAGCCCAAGTGCGTGCTGGGCTGCCCGGTGCACGTGCGTATTCCGGAGTTCATTCGCCAGGTGGCCGAGGGAAAGTTTCTCGAGGCCGCTCGAACCATCCGCGAGACCAACGCCCTGCCCGCCATCACCGGGCGCGTGTGCCCGCAGGAGGACCAGTGCGAGAAACACTGCGTGATCGGCCTCAAGGGTGAACCGCTCGCCATTGGCAAGCTGGAGCGCTTCGTCGCCGACTATGAGCGTGAGTCCGGCGCAGAAGAAGACATTCAGCCCGCACCGCCGACGGACAAGAAGATCGCCATCATCGGCGCCGGGCCCGCCGGGCTCACCGCCGCGGGCGATCTCGCCGCCCTCGGGCACGAGGTGGTCATCTTCGAGGCGCTGCACCAGGCCGGTGGCGTGCTGTTCTATGGCATTCCCGAATTTCGCCTGCCGCGTAACATCATCGAAATGGAGATAGACCGGCTTAAAAAACGCGGCGTGACCATCAAACTCGATTACGTGATCGGCAAGATCAAGAGCCTCGATGAACTGATGATCGACGACGGCTTCGACGCGGTGTTCATCGCCACCGGCGCAGGCCTGCCGTATTTCCTCGGCATCCCGGGAGAAAATCTAAACGGCGTCTACTCCGCTAACGAATTCCTCACCCGCGTCAACCTGATGCACGCCTGGGAGTTTCCCGAGTTCGATACGCCCCTGCACGCGCACCAGGCCATCGCCGTCATCGGCGGCGGCAACACCGCGCTCGACGCCGCCCGCACGGCCCTGCGCCTGCCTTCGGCGCGCCGGGTGTCCATCATCTACCGGCGCTCCAGTGAAGAGATGCCCGCGCGCCACGAGGAGATCCGCCATGCCCGGGAAGAGGGCGTCGCCTTCCGCTTTCTGGAGCGGCCGGTGGCCATTATGGGCGAAAACGGATGGGTGAAGGCGGTGCGTTGCCAGAAAATGCAACTGGGCGAGCCCGACGCCTCGGGAAGGCGGCGGCCGTTGCCCATCGCGGGGAGCGAATTCGACTTCCCCGCCGACGCGGTGGTCATCGCGCTCGGCAGCGGCACCAACCCGCTGATCGCGCAGGACGCGAAAGACCTCGTGATCGACCCGGAGGGCCACATCGAACTGTCCGACGCCGACATTCAGATGACGTCCAAACCCGGCGTGTTCGCCGGTGGCGACATCGTCACCGGCGCCGCCACCGTGATCTCCGCCATGGGCGCGGGGAAAAAGGCCGCGCGGGGAATTCACGATTATGTCATGCGTTCCGCCTGAAACGGCGCTCGCCGAGAGATGAAACAGTGAATACTTCGGGCAGCAGGGCAGCCATCCCGGTCACGGGCGAGGCCATCCGCGTGCGTGGGCTGGTGCAGGGCGTGGGTTTTCGCCCCGCCGTCTGGCGTCTGGCCGCATCGCTCGGCATCTCCGGTGAGGTGCTTAACGACGGCGCGGGCGTGCTGATTCGCGCCTGGGCCGGCGCTTTGGTTCTCGACGAATTCGTCCGCCGCATGCGGGACGAGGCCCCGAGGCTCGCCCGCGTCGAATCCATCGAGCGCGCCCCCGTCAACGGCCCCGCGCCCTGGCGCGAGTTCCGCTTGGGAGAAAGCGGCCCCGGCCCTCCGGACACCGGCCTGCTGCCGGATGCCGTCACCTGCTCAGCGTGCCAGAGAGACTTCGAAGATCCGGACAACCGCCGCTACCGCTACCCCTTCACCAACTGCACCGATTGCGGCCCCCGATTCACACTGATTCAGGAATTGCCCTACGATCGCGAGCGCACCACCATGCGGGCTTTCACTCAGTGCCCGACGTGCCAGGCGGAATACGACGACCCCGGCAACCGCCGCTTTCACGCCCAGCCCAATGCCTGCCCCCGCTGCGGTCCGCAGCTTACGTTGCGCGACGCAGCGGGCAACTACATTCCGGGCGACCCCGTCGAACGCGCCGCCCGGCTCCTGCTTGCCGGGAGCCTCGTCGCGATCAAGGGCCTGGGCGGCTATCAGCTGGCCTGCCGCGCCACGGACGAGCCGGCGGTGGCCCGCCTGCGAACCAGAAAACAACGCTGGGACAAACCGTTCGCGGTAATGGCGAAAAATCTCGACACGATCCGGGCCTGGTGCGTGGTGTCCAGCGAGGAGGCGCAGCGCCTCGCCTCCGCCGAGGGGCCCATCCTTCTGCTTGCACGGCGGGCGGGCTGCCCCGCCGCCGCAAATGTGGCTCCGGGAACCGGCCTGCTCGGGATGATGCTGCCGACGACGCCGCTGCACCACCTTCTGCTTGGCGAGGCAGGCGAGCCCCTGGTGATGACCAGCGGCAACTTAAGCGATGAACCCATCGCCTACCGGGACAACGAAGCGATGACCCGGCTGGGAGGACTTGCGGATTATTTTCTCCTGCACGACCGGCCCATTCACATGCGCGCCGACGATTCGGTGACCCGCGTCTTCGAGGGACGGGATCTTCTCCTGCGCCGCGCCCGCGGCTACGCCCCGGCGACGCTTTCGCTGCCCCGGCCCGCGCGGGAACCCGTGCTGGCGGTGGGCGGCCAATTCAAGAACACGTTCTGCCTGGTGCGTGGGCGAGCCGCGCACTTGAGCCACCACATCGGCGACCTGGAGAACCCCGAGGCGCTGGCTACGTTCGAGTGGACCATCGAGCACTATCAGAACCTTCTCGACATTCACCCCACGGTCCTTGCGCACGACCTGCATCCCGATTACCTGTCCACGAATTACGTGTTTGAGCGAAAGGCCATACGCGCCGTCGGCGTCCAGCATCACCATGCGCATATCGCGTCGGTGCTGGCGGAACACGGTCTCACCGAAGGCCCGGTCATCGGCGTGGCGTTCGACGGCTCGGGCTTCGGTACCGACGGTGCGGTGTGGGGCGGCGAGTTCCTGCTCTCGGATCGTTGTAATTTCACCCGCGCGGCGCATCTTGCCTACACGCCGTTACCGGGCGGGAGCGCGGCCATCCGCGAGCCCTGGCGCTACGCCGCCGCCTGCCTTCACCGGGCCTACGGCGCGGAGATGGAAAGCCTCGGTCTCGATTTCGTAAAGCGGCTCGGCCTCGAACGCTGGCGCCCCCTCCGGCAAATGATCGCAAAGGACCTGCGCTGCCCGCCCACCTCGAGCATGGGGCGGCTATTTGATGCGGTGGCATCGCTCATCGGCCTGCGCGACGCCATTACTTATGAAGGGCAGGCGGCGGTGGAACTGGAGGCCATGGCGGACTCCACGTGCCAGGAGAGCTACCCCTGGCCGGTGGAGACGGGCCCCCTGCCCTGGGCCATCGACATTTGCGGCTTGATTCGATCGGTGACGGGCGATATGTTGAATGGCGTGCCCCCGGCGCGCATCGCCGCCCGTTTTCACAACAGCGTGGCGGAGATGACCGCCGCGGTGTGCCGCGAGCTTCGCCGGCGCACCGGCACGACCAGTGTGGCGCTTGCCGGGGGGGTGTTTCAAAACACGTTTCTCCTTTCGCGGCTGGTGGCGGAGCTCCGGCGCGAGGGATTTCTCGTGCTCCTGCCGGAGCGGGTGCCGGTGAACGATGGCGGCCTGGCCTTCGGGCAGGCGGCCGTGGCCTGCGCACGAATGGGAGATTGATATGGTGACATCCGATTCAGCCAGGCCGACGCGCCCCCGCGCCCCCGGCCTTGCCCCGCGGGAGGTGGCGTGATGTGCCTTTCGGTGCCGGGGAAAGTGCTCGACATCTCCCATGAGGAAGGGTTCCGCATGGGCAGGGTGGATTTTGGCGGCGTCGTCAAGAAGGTCTGTCTGGAATACCTGCCCGAAATCCGAGTGGGCGATTACGCCCTTGTACACGTCGGCTTCGCCATCTCCCGCGTCCTGCCGGAGGAAGCGGCGAAGACGCTGAAGCTCCTTAACGAGCTGGGCGAGCTGGAGAGGGGGGAGAACCGGTGAAATATATCGATGAATACCGCGACGAGAAAATCGCCCGCACCCTGCTCCAGCAAATCGCCGGCCGCCTGACGCGCGAATGGGTGGTGATGGAGGTTTGCGGCGGGCAGACGCACACCATCGTGAAGTACGGCATCGACCGCATGCTGCCCGAGGGCGTCCGGGTGGTACACGGGCCGGGCTGCCCGGTCTGCGTGACGCCGCTCGAAAAAATCGACCAGGCGATCGCCATCGCCCAGTTGCGGGACGTGATCTTCTGCTCCTTTGGCGACATGATGCGGGTGCCCGGCAGCGAGACCGACCTGCACCGGGTGAAAGCCGGCGGCGGCGACGTGCGCGTCGTCTACTCGCCGCTCGACGCGCTGACGCTGGCGCGCGAGAACCCGGCGAAAAGGGTGGTTTTTTTCGCCGTAGGTTTCGAGACAACGGCGCCCGCCAACGCGTTCGCCGCCTGGCAGGCGCGCCAGGAAGGCATGCAGAATTTTTTCATGCTGGTTTCGCACGTGCGGGTTCCCCCCGCTCTCAGCGCCGTCCTGACCGCGCCGGACAACCGGGTGCAGGGTTTTCTTGCGGCCGGCCACGTGTGCGCCGTGATGGGCACCCGCGAATACGAGCCCCTCGCCGAACAATACCACGTCCCCATCGTGCCAACGGGCTTCGAGCCCCTCGACCTTTTGGAGGGCATCGACCGCGTGGTGCGGCAGCTCGAAGCGGGCGAGGCGCGGGTGGAAAACCAGTACACCCGCGTGGTAACTCCGGACGGCAACCGCGCCGCCCAGGAACGAATCTTTAGCGTCTTCGAAATCTGCGACCAGACGTGGCGCGGCATCGGCGAAATCCCCGCCAGCGGCTTTCGTCTGAAAAATGATTTCGCGGCGCACGACGCGGCGGCGGCGTTCGACATCGCGGCCATCGCCCCTTCGGAATCCTCCCGGTGCATGAGCGGCGACATCCTGCAGGGCAGAAAAACCCCCGCGGACTGCCCCGCCTTCGGCAACGAGTGCACGCCCGGAAATCCCCTGGGGGCCACCATGGTTTCCTCGGAAGGCGCCTGCGCCGCGTTTTACCATTTCGGCCGCCACGAGAAACCGGCCAGCGAAACCCCGCGCGAGGGCTGAAGCGATGCCCCCCAAAGTAAACCACGGCGCGGGCGCCTGCCCGCTGCCTCATACGGGCACGGAGACGGTGCTGCTCGGGCATGGCAGCGGCGGCCGGTTGAGCGAGGAGCTCTTGCGCGAGGTGTTCCTGCCCGCGTTCAAAAACCCGTACCTTGAAAAGCTCAACGACCAGGCCATCGTCCCGGCGGCGGGAGAATCGTTGGCCTTCACCACCGACAGTTTCGTCGTCGACCCCCTCTTCTTTCCCGGCGGCGACATCGGAAGCCTGGCCATCCACGGCACTGTGAACGATCTGGCGGTGGGCGGTGCCCGGCCGCTCTACCTGAGCGCCGCATTCATTCTGGAAGAAGGCCTGCCGATGGCGCACCTCAAAACAATTGTAGCTTCAATGCAGGCGGCCTGCCTGGCCTCGGGCGTCGCACTGGTCACCGGAGACACCAAGGTGGTGGACCGGGGCAAGGGGGACGGGGTCTTCATCACCACCTCGGGCGTCGGAGCGCTGAAGAAAAATCGCGCGATTTCCGTGGAGCGCGCGCGGCCGGGGGACAAGATTCTTTTAAGCGGGTCCATCGGCGACCACGGCATCGCCATCCTCTCGGTGCGCGAGGGCATCGAGTTCGAGACGCGGCTTACGAGCGACAGCGCACCGCTCGTCTCGCCGATCGGCAGGGTGCTCGCGGTGAGCGACCACGTCCACTGCCTGCGCGACCCAACACGCGGCGGTGTCTCCAGCACGCTTAACGAGATCGCCCGGGCGAGCGGCGTGGGAATCGAAATCGACGAGGGGCGCATCCCCATCCATCCGGAGGTGCGGGGCGCCTGCGAACTCCTGGGGCTGGACCCGCTGTACGTGGCCAACGAAGGCAAGTTCATCGCCGTGGTCGCGGCGGAGGACGCCGACCGGGCCCTCGAGGCGCTCATGGGCGATCCGCTCGGCCGCTCGGCCGCCCTCATCGGTGAAGTGGTTGAAGACAACCCGGGGCGGGTGGTGCTGCGATCCCGCATCGGCGGCCGCCGGGTGGTGCAAATGCTTGCCGGTGAACAACTGCCAAGAATCTGCTAGAATAGCCGGAGAAACGGGAGCCACCGCATGCACGAATTGGGGATCACCGAAAATATCGTCGCTATCGTACGCGACCACGCCCGGGGCCAGCCGGTCACTCGGGTTTCGGTGGAGATCGGCCGGCTGGCGGCGGTATCGGCGGAGGCTCTGCACTTTTGTTTCGACGCGTGCACCCGGGGCACCGAGCTGGAAAACGCCCGCCTCGAGATCATCGACGTGCCGGGCGCGAGAACATGCCGGGACTGCGGCCGGGAAACCAACGCCGACCACCTGCCCGCCCCCTGCCCCTGCGGCTCGTGGAACACCCTCACCACCCGGGGAATGGACCTTAGGGTCAAGGAAATGGAGATTGCCTGATGTGCGCCACCTGCGGCTGCGGCCAGAAGGATCACTCGCACAACCATGAGCACACGCATCACCATGGACACGGCCATGGTGAGGGCCACGCACACCCGCACCCCTCCGGCGCGGGCGGCCGCACCATTTCGCTCGAGCGGGACATCCTGGAAAAAAATCAATTGCTCGCCGAGCGCAACCGCGGCTGGTTCGAGGGCCGGGGCATTCTCGCCGTCAATCTGATGAGTGGACCGGGCGCGGGCAAGACCACCCTGCTCATCCGCACCCTCGGCGAATTGAATGGACGGATTTCCGTGATCGAAGGCGACCAGGCAACCTCCCTCGACGCCGAGCGCCTGAGCAAAAGCGGTGCAAAGGTGACGCAGATCAATACCGGCCCCGGCTGTCACCTCGACGCGGAAATGGTGGCCCGAGGCCTCAAGGAATTGCTGCCGCCGCCCGGTTCCATCGTGATGATCGAAAACGTGGGCAACCTCATCTGCCCCGCGCTGTTCGACCTTGGCGAGGGGGCGCGCGTGGTGCTCTTTTCGATCACCGAGGGTGAGGACAAGCCGCTCAAGTATCCGCACATGTTCCGCGCCGCCGACCTCGTGATTTTGAACAAGATCGACCTTCTGCCCCACCTCGATTTCGACGCGGACCTCGCGGAGGAAAACGCCCGGCGGGTGAACCCGGAGATCGGCGTGATCCGCCTTTCCGCCACCCGCGGCGACGGGTTGGATGAGTGGAGGCGGTGGATTCTAGACCGCCTCCCGATCAGGGAGCACGACCGAGCATGAGGAAATGGGCGAGCCCGGCTCGCAAGCAGAGGCCGTTCAATGCTCCGCATAAACGGAAACATGCATGAAGAAAAATTGGCTGCCTTGGAATGCTCCCACCATCGTTACGGCTCTCGTGCTCACGGTAACCTGAGGATATCCGCTGGAGGACCTGGCGTCCACCTGGCTGTTTCCGCCCTCCAAAACAGCCGGAACCCAAATAGTCGCCGGCAGAAGACGGCCATGAATGAACCCCGCGGCAAGGCGAAATGACGGGGTTGACAATCCCCGACAGAGGTCACAAATTATAATTGAGAGGTGGGTAGGAGTGCCCGAGTGTTTGGTTTAAGAGGAAGGCGTTCGCAGGAGGGAAGCTTGGAACAGATCCTCTGACACTCGGGTTTTTTTGACTTTTTTATCCAGTGAAAACGGCTCTCATCCTCGTTTCACCCGTGCGACAAGGAAGACTTTTTGTGTGTCGGCATTCCTTGCACAAGCCCCCTTGCAGACATAAATTATTGATGGACGCCCGGGTGAAATAAGGCGCCGACAATTGGGAAAACGCTTTTTGATTTGAGACATATCAGGCGGATTCCTGGAAAGGGGGTGAGGTCATGCTGCTCGACACAATGGGAATCATGGTCGTTGTTTTTCTGCTTGGCATCCTCTTCCTTGAGCTGTTTGAGGGCAGGGAGATTCTTCATTGAATGCCGAGGAAGTTCATTTCAAATGGTCGTCACTCGCAACCCCTTGAGGGAGAGGAAGGGGAAAACCCATCCTCTCTTTTTTTATGGGAAATGGACGCCGGTTGCAACGCGCCGCCCTCCCGGTAAGGTTTCACCCCTCAGGCGCGACAAAGATCAAACACATCCTATCCGAAAAACCGCAGCATCCACGCACGTGCCTCTGACCGCCATGAATAGATACCTAGCCCATTGCGTTTTCACAAAGGTTTTCCCCCTGTTTTCGCTCATCCTCCTTCATTCCGCAGCAGCAGCGTTCGCTCAGACGGCCGCGGAGGAGGCCTTCCTCGCGGCGGTGCGCGCCGCCGTCGGCTCGGGAGACGACAAGGCGTTGTGGGGCCTGTTTCACCTCAATGGGGTTGAGGAGGACATGAAAAAACCCATCGAAAAATACGTCATCAAGCGGATGCGCCGGGCGAAAGTCCTGGACGTGAAGATCGAGCCCCTACCAGAGGATTACCGCGCCGAGCAGGTGGTGAACGGCGTCCGCTACTATCCCAATATAAAGCCGCTCGCCCGCGTCACCATTTCTTACGAAAAAGAGGAGGGTGGCGACCATTCAACAAGCATCGCTTACGGGAAAACGGGCGGCCAGTTATTATTTATCGGCACGCTCAAGGAAAAACTGGCCGGCAACCTGCCGCCGAGCAAGCAGATTCAGGCCATCATCATCGGCAGGGGGCATCCGGCGGTGACCTTCGAGGGGTACATGATCTACCTGCAAGGGGGGAAACCCATCCGTAAAACAATCGAGGATATGGGCGGCGGCAATGTCACCCACATCGTGCGCGGCGAGGCCATCACTTACCTGGAGGTGCGCCGTACCTCGGCAGCGGGCACGATCAAGGTCCTCATCTACGAGGACGAGGACACGGTGTTCGAAACCGAAGCCCTCGAAACGGCGGCTCCCATCGTTTTCAGCAAACATTAAAAAGCGCCGGGAAGCGCGGCTCTACTCCTTGAAGAACGGCACTCAGATTCTGCTCACCAGCACACCCGCGCCCGCCGTGGCCACCAGAGCCACCACCGCCCTGAACAACCGCGGCCTTTCCGCCCTGCGAAGGTGGCCTGATCGATGCGGTTTTTCCCGGCCCGGCCCCCGTCCCACGCCATGGCCATCGCGAAACCCCCGAGCGACAACGCGCTAAGGCCCAGGCAAGCTTTCTTTCACTCCGTGCTGCGGGCGAAAAACGCAAGCGGGCCGAAACCGACAAACAATCACGCGAATAGCCACATCAGGTATTTTGGCGACATGTTCTTCGGCTCCCGTCCCATGCCAGGGAATAACCCGGTTCCTCCTATGCGCTCAGGCCACCCCGCCTCACCGCCGTCAATGGGATTTCGGCCCCTCGGAGATACGGTCCATCAACGCGAAAAACACCCCGCTCAGCACGAACGCCATGTGCAGCACCACCTTCCACAGGAACATGTCTGCATTGGCCTGAGTGGGTTCTTCAGGAATTTCCATGAACACCTGCAAAAGGTCGATGGCCGAAATGGCGACAATGGCGCCGATGACCTTGAGCTTGAGGCCGCTGAAGTCGATTTTCCCCATCCAGTCCGGCCGGTCGGCGTGCGCCGCTTCATCCAGCTTGGAGACGAAGATTTCGTACCCCGAGAAAATGATCATCAGCAGCAACGAGCCGACCAGCGCCATGTCCACCAGGGACAAAATGCCAATGATGACCTCGCTCTCCGAGGTGCTGATCGCGTGCAGACTGAGATGAAGCAGCTCCTGCACGAATTTAATGAGTAGCAGAAGGATGCTCGCCACCAAGCCCAGATAGAAAGGCACAAGCAGCCAACGGCTCTTGAAGATGACGGCCTCCAGAAATTGTTCGACTTTTCCCGGCATGTTTTCTCCCAAGAAATAAAATGAGAGCTATTTTAGCCGGGTTTTTCCACCGGATCATTAAAAACCTTAATAAACCTTCAAACAAAGAAGGGCGGCAGGAAAAGAGGTTCGAGGCCTGGAGCCGCCTTATTGGTAACCGGCCAGGAATTCTACGCTTATGAGTTCTCTCCCGCCGACCATGCCTGCCTGCAGGAGTTTTTAAGTGCCATTAGTGGTGGGGCTTATACCGAACCGGGAGGAGGGATTTACGATGGGCCGGGCGGCAGCCCCCCTTGCCCACGATTCCTTCGAATTTACCGGTTGACCGTGGAGGAATGCGCCCCGATTTCCCGGCTATAACTTTTTGAGTGAATCCGGCGTTCATAAACGCGTAAATCTGGTATCGTTTTTCCTGGGGCAGCTGGGCATAATGTCTCATAAGCGCTTCTTTGGTTTGGCGACTTAAGAAACGCTTGGGACACTACCCCGTTGGCCTTCTTAAATTGTCTTAAATTGCACTTACAATTTGAAGCCGCCGGATAATAACAAACAATTAAAGATACATGTATGGAGGAACATATGCTCTACAGAAAAGTGCTATCGTCAAAGTCCAAGGGTGCCAGAGGGAAGTCTGGGATAGTATATTTCTGCTTAATGGGATTATTAACCGCAAAGGCATCGGCGACTGAATTGCCTAAAGAGAGTGTTCTCCCCCTTGAATTGGCAACCAAAGCTGCGCAAGCAGCAGTAGAAAAATGCAAGGCCGATGGATATAGCGTTAGCGCGGCGGTCGTAGACAGGGGAGGCAACATCCGTACTTTATTGCGTCAAGATGGTGCAGGCCCCCACACGGGGGAAAGCAGTCGTAAAAAGGCCTATACGTCTGCCAGCTTAAGAAGACCCACAGGTGAATTGGCGGCTTTGATCGTTAAAATGCCCGCGGTTCAGGGATTGCAATTTATGAATAAGGATATTCTTATGCTGGCAGGCGGTCTCCCAATAAACATCGATGGCGATGTTGTTGGTGGAATTGGAGTAGGCGGAGCTCCTGGAGGTCACTTGGATGAGGCATGTGCGGAAGCGGGCCTAAAAAGTATTGGGGCCGCGTCAATGCCGCCAACCAAAGAATAGGGATAATGCCCTATCAAATAATATATGTAAAAAAACGGCGGCCCCGAAGGACCGCCGCATGACTATTACTCCCTAATTGTAGTAACCGCACTCAATTCCCGTCGATATTTGCTGTACCAAGGTGATCGGGGCTGAGGGGGTGCAGGGGAGCTCCGTCCCAGGCGGTGTTGTTCCTAAAGATCCAGA
>CP070799.1:2232910-2244319 GCA_020343535.1 Nitrospinaceae bacterium
TGTATTCGGTTTGGTAGAAATCATGCGCGATGCTGGCGTAGTAATGGGCGTCCACCAGCGCGCCCTGGCCGGGCGAAGTTCGCCCCGAAAGTGTCCATTCCCTGTCGCCGTCGGTGGCGATTGGCCCGGCGAACGGCTTATTCGTCGACCCTTGGTCGTGGGTGACATGGGTCTCCGTTTTCAGGGACATCCCGCTGGTTAACGCCTTTTGCAGCGGGTTGGCCGCGGATAAATCCTTGACGTCGGTTCCATCAGTACCATAATGCGCCCCATGGCCGCAGGGTGCCATGACACCTCCATTGCATTCATTCGTCAGCGCGTCGAACTTATTGATCACGCGGCCCGATTGCGCGCCGACCCAGTGAATCCAGCGGCTGGTGAGGCGGCGGGTTTCCACCCGGTAGAAGTGCCTGCCGGTGGCAGGGTCGATCATGAGATCGACGATGCGCCTGCCGCCCTGGCCGATGTCGCCCTTGGCGATGCGCTCGGCGTCCGCTTTGCTCAGGCTGACGGAGTTCTTCGGTACGATGTTGGGGTGATGCGCACCGATCACCGTTTCCAACTCACCGGCGTCGTTCCAGTACAGGGTGAGCTGGCCGCCCAGCACCTTGGCGTCACCGTAATACTGCTGGTAACGCTCGTAGGTCAGGCCGTAGGCATCGAGATGAAAGCTTCTGACCAGATTCACATCGCCAGGCAACACAAACTGATTCGCCTCCGCGCCCTTAAGGGTTCGGAAATTTAGACTGTTTTGGGCGACGGCTTGAGTAACCCCCCACAACATCCAAAGAAAAGCCAAAACACAGATGATGGTTGCTTTGTAAATGTTCATTGTGGGTCTCTTCCCCTTTAGGATTTTTCTATTTTTAAAGTATGTAAAATGAAAATTAATGTAATTTAATTGCCGCTTTAAGCCCATCTTACCAGATTTTAGCGGTAAGTGTACGTCACCTTTTTGTTAAGACATCCTTATAGGCTTAAAATCAAAAGCTTGTGATGGTCCTGGAATCAGCTTTCGGCTTCCACCGGCACCAGTTCGTCGGAGGTTTCCGGCCCCAGGGGTTTGAACACGAGCAGGAGGAGAGGCAGCAGGGTGAGGTTGCAAAGCAGGGCGACCAGCATGGCGAGGCCGGTGAGCAGGCCGAAATAGATGGTGGGGATGAAATTGGACAGCGACAGAATGGAAAAGCCAACCGTCACGGTGATCGAGGTGTAGTAGATCGCCCGGCCGATGCTGGCGTGGCAGATGTCGATGCACGCGATGTAGCTTTGCTGGAACGGGAATTCTTCCTTGAAGCGGTAGATGTAGTGAATGGTGTCGTCCACCGCGATGCCGATGGTGATGGCGGCGATGGTGATGGTCATCATGTCCAGGGGGATGCCCACGAGGCCCATCACCCCCAGGATCATCGCGGCGGCCAGCATGTTGGGCACCAGGGCCAAGAGGGCGATGAAGACGCCGCGAAACAGGATCACGAACATCAGCAGGATGCCGAGAAACACCGCGCCGATGGTGAGGATCTGCGAGGTGTACAGGCTGTGCAGCATGTTGTTGTAGAGCACCGCCATGCCGGTGAAGTGGATGCGTTCCGGGGCGATGCCCATCTCGCCGGTGAGGATGTCGCGGATGCGCTCGATGAGAGCGCCGCGGTTGAGCGACGGGTCGGCCTCGACGATGCGCATCGAGATCCGGGTCTGGTTGCCGTCCCTCGCCAGGTAGGGGTGGACGAACGTGTCCTGGACGTTATGAGGCAGCAGCTTGCGGATCAGCGCCAGGTCGTAGTCGTCGGGCATTTTGCCGTCGTTGATGTCGCGGATGATCTTGGTGATGGTGGCGATGGAGAGCACCTTGCCGATCTCGGGCAGGGTTTCCAGGCGGTCGTGGATTTTCTCCACCTGGAGCAGCGGATCGACGTGGAACCAGAAATTTTCCTCTTGTTCGGGCGGTTTTTCCGCGGCGAAGGGGTCGTCGAAGGGGTCGGCCTCTTCATCGGCCGGGGCGTTCTTCAGTTCTTCCAGGTAGGCGTAGTAGGCCTTGTCCGGTTCGATGAGGACCTCGAGCGGCGTCGTGCCGCCGAGCTGCATGTCGATGACCCGCATGCCCTGGTAGATTTCCGTCGAGGTCTTGAAATAATCGATGAAGCGGTTGTCGACCTGCAGCCGGACGATGCCGATGCCAGAGAGCAGGGCCACCAGCGAGCAGGTCAGAATGACCTTGCGGCGGTGGTTCAGCGTGAACCAGGCCACCGCCTGGGTAAGGGCCCGTGTGCTGTCGTGGTCGGAGACCGACGGGGCGGGTTTCTGCAACACCAGCACCGCCGGAAAGATAATGAAGGATAGCAGGAACGAGACCGAGATGCCGATGGTCATGATCCAGCCGAAATCGATAACCGGGCGAATGTTGCTCACCACAAGCGAGGTGAAGGCGACGATGGTGGTCAGCGCCGTGTAAAAGCACGGCAGCACCATGTGGCGGACCGTGTCGAGCACCAGCGCACGCTGATTTTCATTCGGGTTCTCGGCCAGCAGCTCGCCGTAGCGGACGATCAGATGGACGATGATTGACATGGTGATGATGAGGAGAATGGAGATGAAATTAGAGGAGATCACCGTCACCCGCCAGTCGAGATACCCGAGCAGGCCCACCATCCCCACCGCCGCGGTCAGGCAGCAGGCCAGCGGCAGGACGACCCAGCGCACGCGGCGGAAGAAAAAGCCGAGAGCGACGATCATGAAAAAGATCACCCCCATGCCGAACACCGCGATATCGTGATTGATGAAGGTAACCATATCGGAAACAATCATCGGCACGCCGCCCAGAAACATGTCGGCGACCGGGCGATATTGGTCGATGACCCGGCGGATGGATTCGATCTCGCGGCTCTGCCGGTCGAGGGCGAGAGCGAGGTAATTCTTGAACTCGGCCTGCGCCTGTTCGAACTCCCGGGCTTCGGCGGGGCTTCGCGCATCGCCTTTTTCCCGCAGGGTGTTGCGCCGGTTGAGCAGCCTGTCGTACGTCTCGTCACGCTCGAAATTGACGAGGACGGCGGCGGTGCGCGCGTCCGGGCTGACGAGCAGCTCCCGGTAGATGGGGCTTGAGGTGAACTCCTTGCGCGCCAGCGTTTTGTCGACGCCGGGCGTGGTGAGGGTGCGCTGCTTCTCCGCCAGTTCGGAAAACGTGACTCGGGGGCTGTCGAGCAGGGGGACGTCGAGGATGCTGATCACCGAGTCCACCCTCGGTAGCGCCTTGAGATCGTCCCTCAGGCTGGCGAGGGAACTCAGGGAGCTGTCGGACAACAGGTCCTCGAACGGCGTGTAGGTGATGATGACGAAATCGGAGGAACCGTAGGTTTTTGTGATTTCGCGGAAATAGGCCAGGTCCCGATCGTTTTCAAGCACCAGCGATTCCGCCGAGGCGTCGAGCTTGAACTGGGGCGCTTGGCTGGCGAAAAACCCGAAGGTCAAAAGGACCAGGAACAGGCAGGAAAGAGGGTGGCCGAGCACCATTTTGTCGTACAGGCGAAGTAACAAGGAGTTCATCAGTTCGATGTGAATGGGGCGCCGCGGGCCGCGCGTGGAATCGTCTATGTTTTGGGGCGGCAGACACCAGGATGGCGCCGTTAAATCAAGGAGGCGCCAAGATAATTTACTTCCTTTGGGCGATATTAACCCAGGATGGGGGAATCTCAAACCCAATTTTTGGGCTCGGGGGACGGGCACCGCCCGCCCCCGCGAACCCGACTTCGGAGATCAGGTGGTTCTGTTATACCATTGAACCCGCAAGGGCTTTGTGATATTCATTGGCTTTTCAAAAAAAAGAGGCGACCGATGGCTATTTCCAGCAAAATCAGCGGGTTCATGGAAGAGAGTTCGTGGATCCGAAAAATGTTCGAGGAAGGCATCCGGCTGAAAAAGCAGTTCGGCGAGGACCAAGTGTTCGACCTCTCTCTCGGCAACCCGGTGGCCGAGCCGCCCAAGGAGCTCAAAGACGCTCTCATGGCCGCCGCCTCGGACCCCGCGCCGGGCAGGCACCGCTACATGCCGAACGCCGGCCTGCCCGAGGTGCGCGAAGCCATCGCCCGCGCCCTGTCGCCGGAGTGCGGCGTGACGCTCGCGGCGGAGCACCTCGTCATGGTGTGCGGCGCGGCCGGGGGCCTCAATATCGCCCTGAAAGCGCTGCTCGACCCGGGTGACGAGGTGATCATCTTCACCCCCTATTTTGTCGAGTACCTTTTTTACGTCGACAACCACGGCGGCCGGGCGGTGCCCGTGCCCACCCGGGATGATTTTTCGCTCGACCTCGCCGCTCTTGAAAAAGCGCTGACGCCGGAAACCAAGGCGGTGATCGTCAACTCTCCCAACAACCCGACCGGCGTCGTGTACGCGAGCGAATCGCTGGTGCGCCTGGGCGAGGTGCTCCGGGAGTTCGGCCGCCGGACGGGGCGCACCGTCTATTTAATTTCCGACGATCCCTACAAGAAAATCGCCTTCGACGGCGTGGAGGTGGCGAACATTTTTCGGTTCTACGAGCACAGCGTTTACATCACCTCCCATTCCAAGGATCTTGCGGTGCCCGGCGAGCGCATCGGCGTGGCCGCGGTCCACCCCGGCGCCGAGGACGCGGACAAACTGCTGGCGGCGATGATCTTCGCCAACCGCGTGCTCGGCTTCGTCAACGCGCCGGCGCTCATCCAGCGCGCGGTGAAGGATATCCAGAATGTCAGCGTGGATGCCGCAGGCTACCAGAGCAAGCGGGACTTCCTCTATCGGGAGCTGACGCGCATCGGCTATTCGGTGGTCCGCCCCCAAGGGGCGTTCTACTTTTTTCCAAAATCTCCCCTCGACGACGAGGTGGAATTTTCACGCCGGCTCGCAGCGGAGAAGGTTCTCGTCGTGCCGGGCCGGGGCTTCGGCCTGCCCGGTTATTTCCGCCTGTCGTATTGCCTGCCCGACAGGGTGATTGAGGGTTCCATCCCGGGCTTCGAGAGAGCCTTCGCCGCCGCGTCGAACACATAAAAACAGCGGTGAGGTTGGGAAAAGGCGCAATGAAAAAGAAAACGAAAATCACCATCAAAGTGCCCCGTCCCAAACCGCGCAACCCGGTGGCGTTGCCGGCCAAAAAACGCAAGGCGGGGCCCCTGAAGGACCGCCGCGAGGGGCGCGGCGGCGCGAAAAAGCCGGATTGGCTGAAGGAGCAGGGGGATGACGAGCCTTGATCCCGGTTTTAATTTTTGGCGGGCTGAAACCTTTTTGCTAGAATGCTATCATACATATAACCCCGGGGGGCTTTCCCCACATGTAACCCTGAAGAACGGACACCCGTCATGGCTTTGAACCCCGAACAAATCAACCGCTACAGCCGCCACCTGCTGCTTCCTGAAGTGGGCGTGGAAGGTCAGGAGCAAATCTGCAACGCCCGCGTGCTGGTGATCGGCACGGGTGGGCTTGGCTCGCCCATCGGCCTGTATCTGGCCGCCGCCGGCGTCGGCACGCTCGGATTTATCGATTTCGACGTCGTGGATTTAAGCAACCTGCAGCGGCAGGTCATGCATGGCGAATCCACCGTGGGCCACCTGAAAGTCGACTCGGCCAAGAACCGCATTGCCGATATCAATTCGAGCATCGAGGTGGTGACTTACAACGAGCGCCTCACCGCCGCCAACGCGATGGATATATTCAAGGATTACGATATCATTATCGACGGCACGGACAATTTCCCGACCCGCTACCTGACCAATGACGCATGCGTCCTTTTGGGCAAGCCCCTCGTCTACGGCAGCATCCTTCGGTTCGAGGGCCAGGTGTCGGTGTTCGACGCGGCGCGCGGGCCCTGCTACCGCTGCCTCTACCCGGAACCGCCCCCGCCGGGCCTGGTTCCCAACTGCGCCGAGGGCGGCGTGCTCGGCGTGCTGTGCGCCACCGTGGGTTCACTGCAGGCCACCGAGGCGTTGAAGCTCATCCTCGGCAAGGGAGACACCCTGATAGGCCGTTTCATGCTGTTCGATGCCCTGGGCATGAAATTCCGCGAGATGAAGCTGAGAAAAGACGAAAATTGCCCCATCTGCGGGGACAACCCCACGATCAGCGAACTGGTGGACTACGAGCAGTTCTGCGGCATCGTGCCCCATGAGGAATCTCCCGAGGACAGCGCGCTTGAGATCGACGCCCAGTTGGTGAAGGACAAGCTCGAAGGAGGAAACGGTTTCCGCCTGATCGACGTGCGCGAGCCGTCGGAATACCAGATCTGCAAGATCGAGGGGGCCACCCTGATTCCCCTCGGGCTGATCCAGGAGAAAAATCCCGCGCACTTGGAGGGGATCACCAAGAATGACGAGATCGTCGTCCACTGCAAGGCGGGGGTACGCAGCCTGAAAGCCGCCAAGGCACTGAAAGAAATGGGCTTCACCAACGTGAAGAGCATGCGCGGCGGCATCGAGGAATGGTCCGACCGTATCGACCCCTCGGTTCCCAAGTACTGAACGGCGCGGGCGGCGGCAGCCCCCCTTGACAAGGGCCGCCGGGAAGTCTATTTTTGAACGACGTGATCACTATCCTTAATCAACATCAAAAAAAGGGGGAGTTGTGAGCGATTCCGAAGGTTCCGAGCGGGATTTTGAGAAACTTTCCAAGGCGATCACCGACGCGGTGATGAACTCGGAAAAGGTCAAGAAAATCGTCGCCGAAATCCAGAAGAAAGATCAGATTTGCCCCCAGAGCTTCATGGTGCTGGTGCTTAAGATGCAGGTGTTGACCGAGTCGCTCGACATGCAGGTGGAAGAGGACATCGTCGAGAAAAAACCGGCCCGCAAGCGGGGCAGGAAAAAAGCCGCGGAACAACCTCCCCAGTACATCGATGGACGCAAGCTGTCGCAAAAGGAAATCGAGTATCAGGAGTTCGCCAACGAGAAGTTCGACCCCGAGGTCTGGCTCAAAAGGAACGGCCTCATTTTTTGAGGCCGCCGTTCTCTTCCTGGCCGCGGGCCTGGTGTCCCTCGCACCGTTTATCCGGTCGGCAAGGGCGGATCAGGAGCACGCCCGCCAGCGCATGGTCGAACGCCACCTCAAGCCCCGAGGCATCGTCGACGAACGGGTGCTCGCCGCGATGCGTAAAGTTCCCCGCCACGAATTCATCCATCCGGAATACCGGGAAAAAGCCTACAGTGATTCCGCCTTGCCCATCGCGGAAGGGCAGACCATTTCGCAGCCCTATATCGTTGCCCTGATGACCGAAAGCGCCCGCCTGGCGCAGGGCGACCGCGTGCTCGAGGTGGGCACAGGCTCCGCCTATCAGGCGGCGGTGCTGGCGGAAATGGCCGCCGAGGTATACACTATCGAAATCAATGAGACCCTGGCCCGCCGGGCTAAGGAGCGGTTGGCGCGGCTGGGTTACGCCAACGTGCACGCGCGTCCGGGAGACGGCTACCTTGGCTGGCCAGAGGCCGCGCCGTTCGACGCGATTCTCATCACCGCCGCCGCACCCCGGATTCCCGAACCCCTGCTCAAACAGCTTAAGGTCGGCGGGCGTCTGGTGATGCCCCTCGGTGAAAACCCGCTCGCTCAGGAGCTTGTGGTGCTGACCAAAACGGACCACGGGATTGAAAGGGAAGTCATCGCCGGAGTGGTGTTCGTGCCCATGACCGGCGCGGTCCGAAAATAAGCCTTCTTGCCAAAGGAGCGCGATCCATGATCCGCCTCGCCGCCGCCGCCGGCCAATTTTATCCCGAAACGCCCTTGGCTCTGGTCGAGGAGATTGAGAAGCACGTTGATCGGGAGGCGGTGAAACAACCCGCGAAAGCCGTCATCGCTCCCCACGCGGGCATCCGCTACTCGGGCGATGTGGCGGGCGCCGTGTATTCCCGTACCGAGATCCCCCCCACCGTCATCCTCTTGGGCCCCAACCACACCGGGCGCGGGGATGCAGCGGCGCTGATGGCCGGTGGCGCCTGGGAGATGCCGCAGGGCCCGGTGCCCATCCACGCGGATCTGGCGCACGCCATCCTCGAAATCGCTCCCCTGGTCCATATCGACGCTCGCGCGCATGCCGGCGAACATTCGCTGGAAACCCAGCTGCCGTTTCTGCAGTATTTCCGTCCGCAGTTGTCCATCGTGCCTCTCTGCTTCAAGCCCCTTTCCCTAGCCGCCTGTCAGGAGATCGGCTTGGAGCTTGCCTGTACCGTGGAACAGGCGGCGGGCCCGGTGCTCATCGTCGCAAGCACCGATATGAGTCACTACGAAACTCACGTTACCGCCCAAAGGAAGGACGCGCTCGCCATCGCCCAGATTCTGCGACGCGACGCGCGGGGGTTGTACGAAATCGCCGAAGCGGAGGGCATCAGCATGTGCGGGCTCACGCCCGTTGCGGTGATGCTGGCTGCGGTCAACCGCCTGGGGGCGACGCGGGCTCAGCAGGTTGGCTATATGACATCGGGGGAAATCAACGGCGACTGGGACCGGGTGGTCGGCTACCTGGGGGTGACGATCCACTGAAGCGGGCTCAGTGTTTCATGTGCATCAGTTCGATCTCGTAGCGGTCCGGATCTTCGGTGAAGATGAACCGCGTGCCGTCTCCGGTTTCGATAGGGCCTTCGGTGATGGGCGCTCCCGCCTGTTCAAGGCGCGCCATGCACTCTTCGAGATTTTCCACCTGAAAGGCGAGGTGAACTAGGTCCTCCGGCACCTCCACATTTCCGCTCGCCGGAAACGCGCACAATTCGATCTCGCTGCCAGTTCCCAGCGCTTCCAGAAAAGCGAGCTCGGAACCGCGCGGCGATGTCTTTCGTTCGATTATCTTGAGGCCGAGCACCTCGGTGTAAAACCGGAGCGAGGCCTCCATGTCGGAAACGCGAAAACGGGTATGCAGGTATTTTTTAATCATGCCTCGCGCCTGAAGACGACGGTGGGTTCGTATTTTTTCATTTCCTTTTGCACCAGGCCGACAATCTTGTCCAGCGCCGCTTCGTCGTCGGCCTCGAAACGCAACACCAGCACCGGCTGCGTGTTGGACGCGCGGACGAGACCCCAGCCGTTCGGGAAGTTGATGCGGACGCCGTCGATGTCGACCACGTCGTAGCGATCGCGGAAGGTTTTCGTAAGTTCGGCGACGATGCGGAATTTCTGGTCGTCGGGGCAATCGATGCGGATCTCCGGCGTGGTGGCGGTCTTAGGCACGTCGGCCAGCATCTCCGAGAGCTTCACGTCCGACGACGCGACGATCTCGATGAGCCGACAGGCGGCGAACAGCGCATCGTCGAAACCGTAGAAGTTGTCGGCGAAGCAGATGTGGCCGCTCATCTCACCGGCCAGAAGCGCTCCCGTCTCGCGCATTTTTTTCTTGATCAGCGAATGGCCGGCGGGCGCCATCACCGCGTTGCCGCCGGCGGCCTCGATGCCGCTGAACAGATTCTTCGAGCACTTGACCTCGCCGACGATGGTGGACCCTGGCCGTTTTTTGAGCAGATCGCGGGCGAACAGCAGCAGCAGCTGATCTCCCCAAATGATGTTGCCCCGGTCGTCCACCACGCCGATGCGGTCGGCGTCGCCGTCGAAACCGATGCCGAGTTCGGCGCCCTCGGCCTGCACGCGGGCGATGAGGTCGGCGAGGTTTTTGGCCACGGTGGGATCGGGATGATGGTTGGGAAAGCTTCCGTCGGGTATTTCGTACATGAGCACCGGGTCGAGGCCGAGCCGCTTGAACAGCGCCGGCCCGGCGAGGCCGAAACAGCCGTTACCCCCATCGGCGACGAAGCGCACCTTTCTCGGCAGCCGAATCAACCCGGCAATTTGGCCGATGTAATCGTCGAGGACGTTCACCGCCCTGCTTGCGCCCTGGCCGCTTTCAAATTCACCCCGGTCGATCAGCCCCTTGAGCGCCTGAATTTTTTCGCCGTGCAGGCTGTGAAGGCCCACGCTGATCTTGAAGCCGTTGAAGTTCGCCGGGTTGTGGCTGCCGGTGATCATCACCCCGCCGTCGGGTTTCAAATGGTGCAGCGAAAAGTAGAGGACGGGCGTGGGCACGCGGCCGATGTCGATGATGTCGCAGCCGGTGGCGGCGATGCCCGCCGAGAGGGCCTCCTTGAAGTCGTCGGAACTGGTGCGCATGTCGCGCCCCAGGGTGAGCGTCTTGCCGCCGCTACGCTTAAGCGTCGTGCCGATGGCGCGGCCGATCAGCTCCACCGTCGCCGCCGTGAGGTCCTCGCCGACGATGCCGCGGATGTCGTATTCCCTGAAGATCTGTGGGTTGATTTTAGGTGTCGTCATGGGTCGCGTCGCTTTAGACAAAGGAATTTCAGGATAGGATAAAAGCCGCGAAAAGGCAATCCGGGTTTTTCCGCACCGCAGCCCTGGCCAGAAAACCATGGCCATCTCCCTACTCTATTGGATTTTTTATGCACCCAAAATGGCTCGACGGGAAGCCTTTGATGGTGATAATTTATCCCTGCCGAGTTCAAATCTTAAATGACCTGTTTTTATATCTTCGACCCGGATGGTTCTCCCAAGTATAATCTCGCTCCATTTGGAGGGGTAAAAAAACGCAGAAACAGACCAAAAGTATACCCGGTTTTTCTTGAGTCCCGCCGGAATAGGAAATGGGTGAAGATCACCTTCCCTGTAGAATTTGACCAAGGTCTGAGGTGAATTCTAGGCCGGTATTATGTGAGCCGGTCAAAATTATTAAAAGATCAAATGACAAGCTAACGAAAAAGAGAAGTGAGGAGTCGATTAGGTTGAATTCGTGTTTCCCGGGCAACTTGAAATGCCGGAATGGCTTGTCTTCGATGTAGTATTTCTTGGCCCATGCTGAGATGAGGAAATGGTGGCGGCGGTACGAATGTGAGGGAGAGGTGGGATTAAATAACAGGAGCCATCAGCTCAGGCGGATGCCATGAGGTGCGCTTTCTTTGAGGGGGCGCTCAGGTGCTGCCGCCGTCGACGCGGATATCCGTCCCGGTGATCCAGCTCGTGTGGTCGGAGGCGAGCAGCAGAACCATTCCTACCACGTCTTCCGGTGTTCCCATGCGTTTGAGCAGCAGGCTGCTTTGCCTCTGGGCGCGGATGTCCGCCGCCACATTGGCGTATTCCTGGCCGCTGGACTTGGCGTAAGCCCGGGCCTCGTTTTCCCAGGAGCGCGTCCACACTGGGCCCGGTGAAACCGTGTTGACGCGGATCTTGTCCGGCGCCAGGGTTTGCGCGAGGGATTGGGACCAGTTGGAAAGCGCCGCCTTCATGGCGTTGTAGTGCGGGATCACTTCAACGGGCCGCTCCGCGGCGATGGACGAGATGTTGATTATGGACGGCGAGCCGGAGTGCCGGAGGCTGGGGATGAACAGGCGCGTGAGGCGCACTGCCGCCATCAGGTTGATGTCGAATGAGCGCTGCCAGTCCTCATCGGAGATGTCGAAAAAGTTGCCC
>CP070799.1:2244419-2265600 GCA_020343535.1 Nitrospinaceae bacterium
CTGCTCGGCCCGGAGATGAAATCCACCGGTGAGGTCATGGGCATCGACCGTGAATTCGGCCTCGCGTTCGCAAAATCCCAAATCGCCACCGGCCTTCGGCTGCCCCTGTCGGGAACCGTTTTCATCAGCGTGAAGGATGAGGACAAGCCGCGCACCCTGGAAGTCGCCCGCGGCTTTCTGGAACTCGGCTACGACCTGCTCGCCACACGCGGCACCGCCAGCTATCTGAAGGAGCGCGGGCTGAGGGCGACGCCTGTCAACAAGGTCAAGGAGGGCTCGCCACATGTCGTGGAGGCATTAAATGGAGGACAGGCCCACTTTGTCATTAATACTGTTTTTGGTGAAGTGGCCATTCGGGACTCCTTTTCATTGCGCCGAGCCTCGCTCAACCAGAACCTCCCCTACTGCACCACCATGGCTGGGGCCGCCGCCCTCCTTCGAGCCATGCAGGCCATCAAATTCAATGAGTTGGATGTTACCTCGCTACAGGAATATGCAGCTGACCGCCTCCCCTCCCAGTGAGCGGTTTTTCAAGTCTTTTCGATTTCCCCTTCCACAAATCCTAATTTTTAGACTGGCCAAACAGGCCAATGCAAGGATTTTTCCCGTTGCAACCCCCGGCACATTGTGCGATCTTAAAAATATAGTTCTCCGAGGTCAACATGCGCCATTATCCATTTTTTGCGGTTATTTTTGCCGCGTTGCTGTTCCTTGCCAGCCATGCCGGAGCGACGCACCCCCTCGACAAGGTGGAAGGTTACGGCGGTTTCCTGTTTGGCATGGATCTCGATGCGGCCGATGCCGTGTCCGCAGACGATTCCTTGGGCCCCTGCTCTTACCCCGGCGTGGCGCGGTGCCTCACCCACCCGGCGGTTATTTTCGGCGAACCCGCCCGCGTGGTGGTGCAAATCGAGGAGGCTTCCCGCCGCGTCCGGCAAATTCTCGTCGAGTTTGACCGCGTTCGGGAGGAAAACAAGAACGGGGAGTGCGATCTCACGGCGAACAATATACTCGAAGAGTTGCTCAAGCAATACGGCCACCCCGAAACGGTCGATGAGCGCGAAGCGGTGTGGTTTGGCAACCACGGGGGCCTTATGAGCTTCACCAGCCTGTGCCTCAACCGCCATACGGGTATGGTGACCGTAACCTATAAAGAGAGCGGCCGCCTCTGAATTTCAAGGGTTCGGCCGCCGGGCCATCCCGTTACCAAGGACATCGATGATTCGACCCTCCACCTTGGCCCTCATCATCTATACCGTGCTGCTTCTTTTTCCGGCCGCCGCCCAGGCGGGAAATTGCGATTGCGCCAATCTCACCAACAGTGGGTTGCCAGCATTGCATCAGGCGGCGGCCGATGGCAACCTGGTTTCCCTGAAAACGCTGCTGAACCGTTCAGATCCCGATGAGCGGTTTAATGACAACTCACCCCTGCATTACGCCGCATGGCATGGCCAGATTGAAGTCGCCCGCGCCCTGCTCGATCGGGGCGCGGCGGTGGCCCCCCGGGGACGCGATGGCCTCACGCCGCTTCACTTCGCCGCCTGGGGCCGTTCCGGCGATGTGGCCAATCTTTTAATCGCCCGCGGCGCCTCCGTATCCGCCGTCAGTCAGGAAGGGATCACCCCTCTCCACTACGCCGTGCAGAATCATTCTCTGAAAATCGCCAAGGCGTTACTGGTGAAAGGCGCACCCGCGAGCCCTGATATTCCCGGCAACAAAACCCTTCTTCATCATGCCGTTCGAGATGAGGGAACGGATTTGATGGAGCTGCTGATCGAGCACGGCTCTCCCATCGACGGGGTCAACGAGTATGGCGAGACCCCGCTCCACCTGGCCGCCCGGTCTGAGGACCTCAGAAAAGTCAAACGCCTGCTCGACCTTCATGCGCGCGCAGGGATTCCGGACCATCTGGGAAACACCCCCCTGCACCACGCGGTTTCCGGCACGGTCATCGAACTTATGCAGGCGTTACGCGCACAGCAAACACCTTTCCAGGACGTTCTTATACGGACCATGCTGGATGAAACGTCCAAAAATGAAACGGAGGTCATGCGGGAAGTGACCCGTGAATTAATCGACCATGGCGCGGACCTGAAGGTCCGCAATCAGGCTGGTGAAACACCGCTGCATCTGGCGCTTCGTTTTGGCCATAAAGGTCCCGCCGACATGCTTATCGCCCGGGGCGCACCCATCGGCGCCGTGGACGAAGCCGGCTCCACGCCACTGCACGAGGCCGCGGGCGGAAATCATCCTTCACTCGCCTTGGCCCTCATCAACCTGGGCGCCAATGTAACCGTCCGGGATAAAGCGGGCCGCACACCGCTGCATGTGGCCGCGGGCTATGGACGCAAGAACATCGCCGAAATCCTCATCGCCCACGGAACAAACATCCACGCGCAAACCCAGGACGGGGAAACGGCCCTGCACGAGGCCGCCGGCAACGGCTACCTGTACCTCTGCCAACTCCTGGTCCGGCAGGGGGCGGACTTTTCCGTGGAGAACTCGCAGGGCATCACTCCGGCCACCAAGGCCCTGCTGAACGGCCAGTTCACCATCGGGCTCTACCTAGCCATTGAACGGGCGCGCCGCAAGGGGAAAGAATGGTGGCGTGCGTTCGGCGGTGAATCCCCTGCTTCCGCAACCCACCCGCACCCGGCCGGAACGCGATAATCGCCGCTCGTGACCCCTTCGTCCGCGTACGGCGCCGATGGCCTACTGTTCGCTTGACAAGCCCGTGTTGCAAAGTAAAATGGTGCGCATGAAATTTTTTACCAGATGCATCCTCGCCGCGGCGCTTCTCTTTACGGCTCCACCGGCGCTGGCCGCTGGCGCGCCCGAAGGCATGGTTCTCATTCCCGGCGGCTGCTTCAAAATGGGCACCGACAAGGTATTCTATTACGAGCACGATGAGAAGAATACCCGCGAGCAACCGGCGCACAAAGTGTGCCTCGATCCGTTTTACATGGACATCACCGAGGTGCCGCAAAAAAAGTGGGACGCCTTGATGAAGGTCAATAATGCCGCCAAATCCGGCCCGGATTACCCCATTACCCATATTCAATGGCACGAGGCCCGCGCCTACTGCAAGAGGCGAGGCCACCGGCTGCCGAGCGAGGCGGAGTGGGAATATGCCGCCCGCGCAGGCAGCCAGGGGGACAACCCCTGGGGCGAGGGCGTCGACCGGGACGCGCTGTGGTACGCCGGAAATTCGGTCCGCATGGTCTCGCCAGTGGGCCGCAAAAAGGCCAACGCCTTCGGCCTGCACGACATGATGGGGAACGTCTGGGAATGGGTGGAAGACTGGTACTCGCCCCATTACTACGAGGAAAGCCCGGTCGACAACCCCCCGGGGCCCGAGCAAATAAGCTTTCACGTCGTCCGCGGCGCCTCCTGGCTGGATGAGGCGGAGAATATCCGCGTCACCATCCGCTACCCCGGCGAGACGGACATGACCGAGGATTTCTGGGTGGGTGTGCGCTGCGCCGCCGACGCCAAGAAATAACCCCTTGGACACCCGCACCATCGACCGGCTTTACCACAAGCTCGCTGCCAGCCTGCCCAACGCCCGCACGGAACTGCGATACCGCAACCATTTCGAGCTTTTGATCTCTGTCCTGCTGAGCGCACAGGCCACCGACAAATCGGTGAACGCCGTCACCGGCAAACTGTTCGAGGATTGCCCGACCCCCGAGGCCTTTCTCAGGCTCGGCGAAACCCCGCTCGCCCGCCTGCTCAGGCCCATCGGCCTCGCCCCCACCAAGGCGAAAAACGTTCTAGCCACCTGCCGCCTGCTGCTTGAAAACCATGGCGGCAAGGTTCCCGGCGACCGGGCCGCCCTGGAATCGCTTCCGGGCGTGGGCCGGAAAACCGCCAACGTTGTGCTCAACGAGGGATTTGGCCAGCCCACCATCGCCGTCGACACGCACGTGTTCCGCGTCGCCAACCGCACCGGACTGGCGCCGGGGAAAACCCCTCTCGAAACCGAGACGCGGCTCCTTGAGGTGACGCCCAGGCGATGGCTGAAGAACGCGCATCATTACCTCATTCTGCACGGCCGTTACGTATGCCGGGCTAAAAACTACGATTGTTCGCAATGCGTGATCGCCACCGAATGCGTGTACGAATCTAAATCCCTATGAGTGCCGCCCCTCCTGGTTATCAGAGCGTTCTGGACCGCCTGGAAACCGCGGCCGCCCGCGGAGGAACCTCCCTGGAGGTGCTCGGCGAGGTTCGCCACGGCGAGACCACGCATCCACTCAAGTCGCTCGTCTTGGGACGGGGAGCGCCGCGCCGCGCCCTCCTCTCCGCCGGCATTCACGGCGACGAACCCGCCGGCGTCCTTGCGCTCACGGAATTCATAGAGAGCGGGCGGTACCGGCTCTTTCTCGGCGACTGGGAGCTGACGCTCATCCCCTGCATCAACCCACACGGCTACGAGGCCGCAACCCGGCTCAACCCCGCGGGGCAAGACCTCAACCGCGAATTCAAATCGGCTTCACCGGCGCGCGAGGTGGCCCTGGTTCAATCGGTCTTCACCCGGCGATTCAATCTTTCCATGGAATTGCATGAGGACAACGACAGCCCCGGGTACTACCTGTACCAGAAATCCCGGTTCGACAGAGGGAAATTCCCCGGTGAGCAGATTCTGAAGGCCGTCCAGGGTCTGGTCCCTTTGAACGCGGAGGAGGAGATCGACGGCATGCCCTCCGACGGCGGGGTGATCCACCGCCTCTCCGGCCCCGAGGCAATGGACTGGTGGCCGATGGCGTTGTATTCGCTGTGGAAGGAAACGGAGATTTGCCTGACCCTGGAATCGCCGACGCTGCTTTCCCTGCAAACGCGGGTTCTCGCTCACGTCACGGCGATAGAGGCGGCGTTAAGGCTTTGTCGCTGAGTTTCAGGTATTAGTGGATTTGACGGGGACGATGATCGGGATGACGATGGATTCGCCCACGCCAAGTGCGTGGATATTCTTATCGGGGTTGTAGCTGCTGAGCAACCAGAACGGAATGAAGTACATATCGTTGCAGAGCTCCCAGATGGTTTCCCCCCGATCCACCTCCCGCACCACAAGCTTGCTGACATTGTAGTTGCTGAAGAAATCTTCCTGGATGGCCTTGTGAAACTCCTGACGTTTTTCTTCGAAGGATTCGGGGTCGACGCGGGTGAAGGGGATTTTGATCTTGCGGTTGACCGAGATGGAAGCGCCACGCCTCAACTTATTGATCCTGCGCATTTTGGAGAGGGACACCCCCGCCCAATCGGCATAGTGGCTGAGGGTTTCGTCGAAATCGACAGTGATCTCACCGATCTTTGACTGCTTCTGCTTCTCGCTCCTAAATGCCACCGGAAAAAACGCCGGCCGGTTGGTGTTCAGGCGATAGGTGGTGTCCAGGCTGGCGAGCCGCACCTTGACCTCGGCGGGCTTTGCCGGCTTGATCGAGTCCGCCTTGAATGCCGAAGCCACGCCACGCGCCGCGGGGGCACCCTTCTTCTCTTCCACCGCTGCGGCCACCACCACCGGCTCGTCGACCGCCACCCGCTCCGGCACCTTGAGCACCTGGCCGAGACGCAGGCGATCGGGGTATTTCAGACGGTTCAGTTTGATCAGTTCCGAGGGCCGGGTGTTGAAGCGGCGGGAAATGACCGTGAGGTTATCGTTTTTTCGAACCTTGTACGTTTTGGTTCCCACCGTCTTCCAGGCTTTATCCGGGGCGTGTAGTTTGACCACCTGCATCGCCGGCGTCTTGCCGGCTCCGGGCAGCCGAAGCACGCGGCCGACATAGATGCGGTTGTCCCTGCCGATATTGTTCAGCGCCTTGAGCGTGGAAACCCGTGTGCGGAAACGCCGCGCCACGCGCGACAGGGTGTCCCCGCGGCGCACGGTATACCACTTCGATCGGACCTGCCTGTCAAATCGTTCAGCGTCGGAGATCCTGGCGTAATGCAATTTCAAATCATCGAACCGGTCGCCGGGAGCGTGAAACTTGTAGCCTTTGGGAATACGCTTTTCTCCATTAAGCACCGGCGGCCGAAGCGAGGGGTTCCACTCGGCGATCTCGTCCCGCGAAAGATTGAAATGTTTTTTGACGGAGTTGATATGAATGTAGTGATCGAATTCGATGGAGGCGCGGGAGAGCGGCGCGGCCTTCACCAGGCCGGGGAAATATTTATCCTGATTTTGAACCACCCGCAGGGCGGCGAGAAACTCGGCGTAAAAGTTTCTGGAGGCGAACCCGAAGGTCCGGCCTTTGTAATTTTTAATGATCTCCACGATATCGTCGCCGTGCCGGCGCTTGGCCCGTCGCATGCCCTCGAGGCCATGGTTGTAGGCGGTGATGGCCAGCGGCCAGCTTTGCAGATTATCATAGTTCATCTTAAGCAGCTTGGCGGCAGCTTGAGTGGAGAAGAAGGGGTCCCGCCGTTCATCGACATCGTAGCCGACACGCATGAACAGCCGCCCCGTGCCGCGGGTGAACTGCCAGATGCCAGCCGCGCCGGCACTGGAGTAGGCCCCCAGGTGAAATGAAGATTCCACGTGCGGCAGGGCCGCAAGTTCCTTGGGCAAACCATGGCTGGAAAGTATTTCGTGAATCCGGTCGAGGTACAGGCCGGACCGGGCCAACCCCTGCTCGAACTGGTTTTTCTGCCCAAGCTGGACGCGGATATTACGGGCCGCGCGGCGGAAGTCGCCACCAACCAGGTCGTATATTCGGCGCGCCTCGCCCTTTAATTTCGAGGGATCCCGGGTTTTCGCCAAACTGCGCAGAATCTTGCGGTATTTGGATTTGATCTTTTCCAGCTTGCGATCGCGCGAGCGGCGCGACAACCGTTTTTCGCCGAGGTAGACCACCTCGTAAACGATATCCACGTTGTTGGCATCGTGCACGACGGCATGGTGGGTGGTGTATTCGGAATAAATTTTTGTCCAGAACTGGACCTTGGATTCGAGACCCGGCGGCTCCGGAAAGGTTTGGCCGCTGGCGCTACCCGCGGCAGAGCCGGACGCCGCCTGAGCGGGCTGAACAGGCAGGAATGAAACGAGAACTGTGAGGACAACCGCCCTGAGAAGATGAATCAAGCCCTTACCTCAACTAATCATGATTTTAAGGAAATAAAATTCCAAAAAACTCAAAATCCAGTTGCGAAAGGCAAAGACATCTCTCCCTGGGCTCCGCCTCTCCCCAAAAAAATAGCCATTCACAAATAGCAATGGCTAACAGGTCCCAGAATAACAGAGCGGCCCGGCCATGGTCAAGTAAATTCCCTGTTTACAATCAGTTCTCCGATTCCCGGCGTGTCTAGCGGCGGCGGCAATTCACCTTCGCCGGGGGGAGGTTTGGGCGCTCGAGGACCGCCGCAAAAGGAGTGAACTGCTCAGACGGTGAGGTCGGTGCGAAGGCCAAGCCCGCTTTCGGGGCAGGCCGGGTGATCGGCAGACCCGCTTCCCTCCTCTTCCTCGTTCTTTTGACGAGAACCCCGGCGGGCATCGCCCCGTCGGCCGTCGCCCCGGATTTCGATGGAAGGGCTAGATTCATCAGGGTATTGCACGCCCGCACGTGTCAGCTCGTCCTCGGCCTGACGCTCCTGATCAAGGTGGCTGGCGAGAAGGCTCCCCTGGTTCTGAATCGACTGCTGAAGCTGCTCCGCGTGGGTGCCCATCGAGAGAACCTGCTGGGTGTTCACTGGAGGAATCGTCGGCATGGAGGTTGCCCCGTGAGTTTATCCGCTTCGGCGCTTTGCCTAGAGGACCGAGGGTTATAAATCATGAATCCCCATTCTAACGAAAATCGCGCAAAATTACTTGATTAAAAATTGTTCGTAATACACGTCGTTGATGCTGCCGGAGCCCTTGCGCAGGCTGGCGTTGGCAGTGGCGAGGATTTCCTTTTTAATGGTTTCCTTGATCGGGTTGGTGTCGCCCTGATATTCAGGCGCTTCCTTCCTCCTCAAAATGTTATAGATATTTTTACGGATGAGCGGCAGGGTGATGTCCATTTCCTTCTCGTTGAAATCTTCACTCACCAGGAAGCTGGGCGTCATGCGGATATAACGGCCGGTTTCCTTGCCATTTTGAGTGAGGGGAAGGAAAAAGGGCTGGAGGGAATAAACCCGTCCCTTCTTTACCGGAGCCGTCTTTGCCGGTGCGGTGGTTGCGGCCGGCGCTACAGCCGGGGCCTCACCGCCGGTCGGGGCCAAAGACGAGGGTTGTTCCGGCGGCGAAAGGGCTGGCGTAAAAAGGAACTGGTCGGCAAAAACCAGGCCGCCGATGAGAAGCCCTCCGGCCGCCAGCCACCCCCATGGGAGGCCGCGTTGGCGCCCGGTGGGGCTTTCACCGGGATTCGCCTTGCCATCCAGCATGGCTTCCAGCTCCGCGGTCTCCTGCGCATGCGGTTTATTTTCCCGGGTTGCCGCTTTATCCTCAGCCATGATCCATCATCGTGGGTGGTGGCGCTGAACTAAACGCCGGGTTGCGGGGAAACGACGGCCAGCTCGCGGAGCCTGGCATGTAAGACGCCGACGTTTTTTTTCAGGGCCGCTTCATCCCCCCGGTTATCTAGAACAAAATCCGCGTATTTCAATTTTTCTTCCAGACACCACTGCGTCGCCTCTCGTGCCTCGATCTCCTCGCGGCTGAGCCCGCCACGCCGGGCAGCCCGTTCGGCCCGCGCCTCTTCACCGGCGGCAACGACGATTACCTTATCCATGTTGCGGTAATTTCCCGATTCGATAAGCACCGCCGCATCCACAATCACCACGGCGCACGGATCTAGACGGCGGATTGCCTGGTACGCTTCCATCTCCCGGGCGATGATGCGGGGATGCAGGATGCTTTCCAAAGTTTTTTTTTGTGCGGGGTCCGAAAAAACGATCGCCGCCATTTTTTCCCGGTCGAGGGAACCGTCGGGAGACAAAACCCCGGCGCCGAACGCTTCGACGATTTCCGCGAGGGCGGGCTGGCCGGGGCACACCAACTCCCGCGCCAGGGCATCGGCGTCGATGATATGCGCCCCCAGTTCCTTGAAATAGGAGGCAGCGAGGGTCTTACCCGATCCGATGGTTCCCGTCAGCCCCGCCAAGATTGCCATCGGCTAAGCCCTCCGTGCTTAATGGTGGACAAGGGAAGCCACCCGCGCTTCATACAGACGGGCCAGTTTCCGCGTCACCGGGCCGGGCCGGCCGTCACCCACCGGCTTACCGTCCAGCCGTGTGACCGGCATCACCCGCTTGAGGGTGCCGGTAAGGAAAATCTCATCGGCATTGTCCAGCGCCTCGCCGGGCCACCTGCCCTCTTCCACCAGAAGGCCGTTTTCGCGCGCCAGCTTCAGCACGATATCGCGGGTGATGCCCGCCAGAATGCCGCATTCGAGCGACGGCGTCATCAGCCGCCCGGCCTGCACGAAAAACAGGTTGCTGGTGGTGGACTCGGTGAGAAATCCATACGGGCTGAGCATCAATGCGTCGGCGGCGCCCAGCTTGCGCGCCTCCATTTTGGCCATCACGTTGTTCAGGTAGTTGCCGGTTTTGATACCGGGGTTGAGCGCCTCGCGCGGATTTCGCTTGATCGAAACCAGGGCGAGGGAGATGCCGTTTTCGTAATTTTCTTTCGGGTACGCCTTGACCGGCGTCACATAAATGATGACGTTGGGCTTATCGCAGGTGATGGGGTCGATGTCGATTTCCCCGGTCCCGCGCGTGACCACGATGCGGATGTACGATTCGGGGTTCCTGGCGGCGGCGAGGGTTTTTTCGATTTGCTCCTTGAACCAGGCGTCGCTGTTCGGGATCTCAAGTTGAATGGCGGCGGCGGAGGCACGCAGGCGACGCAGGTGCTCGTCGAGAAAGCAGGGGTTGTTGCCCAGGGTGCTGACCACCTCATAAACGCTGTCACCGAACAGAAAACCGTGGTCGAAGACGGAAATGACCGCTGTTTCGTCGATGACGCCGTTGAAGTTGATCTGGGTGCTCATGGGGCGAATGCCGGATGGGCCGCGCCGGGCGCGGGCGGGCTACTGGTCTTTATCGACCGACAGAAGAATTTCCTGCAGCTTCTTTTTGTCGTCCTTGGTGTAATTGTCCTGCGGGGCGGTATTAGCCGGATCCTTGCCCTCGCCCTGCTTTTCGATTTCTTTCGTGGACTTCCATTTAAGTCTTTCGCTGATCTTCCCGATGTCGCGCATTTTCTCCAGGCCCTTCTTCACGTTATCGAGGCCTGCCGAGGGGGCGTTCTTGATCGCCGGTGCGCCTTCCAGGGTTTTCCCGACATAGGCCGACGCTTGCCGGATATAGGGTTCGAACACCGAATCGCGGGTCAGCTGCTTGCCCAGGTCGGGAAAAAATTGCAGCGGATAAAACGCGATCAGGAGCAGGATCATTCCCTTTATCAAGCCGACGACACCTCCGAGCAGCCGGTCGGCGGTTGAAAACCCCGGCGCGGAGTGGAGTAGCGTGCGAATCAGCTTACCCACCAGGGTGATGCCGACGAGGGCAGCCACGAACACGATGCCGAACCCGAGCGCCGAGGCGAGGGTCGAATCCTTGATGACCCCTTCCAGGGTCCGGCCCAGCTGGTCCTGAAAGTGAAGCGCCAGCAGAAAGCCGCCCACTACGGCGAGCAGGGAGAAAATCTCCTTAACCAGGCCGCGAAAAACCGAATAGACGAGGCAGAGCCCGAGGATGGCAATAACCACAATATCAAAGGGTGTCATTTTATTTCCCTTTTATTTTCAACAAGATGATTATTGGTCAATCGCCAGCCTTAGTCAATAAGTCTTTTATCGGCCGGGCGCTGCCGTGATGGTATAGTGACTGGTAGATGGCGTAGTTGCGCAGGATCTGCTTCACATAGCCGCGGGTCTCATTATACGGGATGCTTTCCATGAATTCGAGGGGGCTGAGCCGGGAACGGATGCGCAGCCAGGACCGCACCTTGCGGGGCCCGGCATTGTAGCTGGCCAGCGCATGCACCAAGTTGCCCTGGAAATCGGCCAACAGGCCGTTGAGATACTCGGTTCCGAGTTCGATATTGGTGGCCGGGTTCCGCAATTCCTCGGCCGTGGGCGGGCGGTTTTCCCGGGCACGCGCCACATGCGCCGCCGTGCCGGGCATGAGCTGCATCAGCCCGACGGCGTTGGCGGTGGAAACCACCTGGGGGTCGAATGCGCTTTCCTGGCGGATCAAGGAAATCACGAACAACGGGTCTAGGTTATACTTCAGGGCCGCCCGCCGCACCTTGTCCAGATAGGCCTTGGGGAACAGACTTTCGGCTAGGTCGCGTGACAATCGCTCCAGGTTGTGGCGCAGGGCGATGCTCCACGACAGGCGGATGGATTTCTGAAACGCCCCGGCACGCTCCATGAGCCGCGTCAGGTAGAACATGAACGCCGGATGGCCCCGCACCTCGCGCAACTGGTCGAGTTCGAAGCGGGCGCGCCCGGGAAGCCCGGCTGCGATCAGGCTTTCGGAACGGCGAAGGTGCTTGCGTTCGACTTCTCCCAGGCCAAACTTGCGCTGGGCGACGTCCTGCCCGTCCTCGCGGGAAAGGAACGCCCGCAGGTCGAGGCCGAGTATTTCCTGACTGTAGACGCCGTAAAAACTGAAAGGAAATTCATCCACCAGAATCCTCAGGTGGCGCGCGCGGGCTTGCGCATCGCCGAGCGCCGCCTCGGTTTCTGCCAGCCAGAAACGGGTGGCGCTGCGGTAGGAGTCGAGGTTGGGATAGGCCTGCTGGAGTTTCTTGAAACTGGAGGTGTCGTAATAGTCGATCAGTTCCTGAAAATGCGCCTTGGCCTCGGCGTGCCGCCCATCCAGGCGCTCGATCCAGGGAATCTTGAAGCGCGCGTCGGTGGTGTAGGGGCCAAAATCGTATTCTTTCACCAGACGGTTGTAGTAGCCGAGCGCGCGCGAGGTGTTGCCCTTGTCCTCCCAGATGCGGCCGAGAAAGAACAGGGACTTGTGGCATTCCTCGATTTCAAGGGGATGCCGTTCGAGAATCTTCTCGAACAGATTCGCCGCATGCGTGGAGAGCCCGCTGCCCCACAACCGGTGCCCCATGCCGTTAAGCTCGCCAACGGGATAGAGATCGATGATCCGCCCGACGCGGGAATCCCACGGGTGGGTCCGCAGGTAAATGATGATCTGCCGCTTGAGCGTCTCCATTATCCCGCGTGTTTCCTCGTTGCCGGGAATCCGCTTGAGCACCTGGTAACCCTTGTCGAGAGCCCGGGAAAGGTCGCTTTCGGCCAGGGCCTCGTAAAATTCGCGCAGGCTGGGATGGCTCGGCGTCAAGGGCGACACCTTGACCGCGTGCGGTTTTTTCACGCGCGGGCGGGAAAATTTCACCGCTGGCGGGGCCGTCTGTCCCTCGTCGGATCCGCTGTCCGGGGTCTTGAGCTCGGCTCCGTGTTCGCTGAAAAAGCGTTCCGCCCGCTCGCGCACTTCGGGGCCGTCGAACTCATTCTTCAAAAAACCGTAGATATCGGCGGCGTCCTTGTATTGACGCGCCGCGGTGTAGGTATCCGCCAGGGCCAGGTTCACCTGCAACCGGTGCTCCTCGTTGCCCTCGAAATCCCGCATCAAGGCCCGCCGGTAGGCCTGCCAGGCAGCCTTATGGTTGCCTTCCTGAAAATGAATATCGCCGAGGAACCGTTCCGCCTCGGCGATATCGCGCGCGATGGAAGCGCTGAACGGGCTATCCGGGTAGGCGCGAAATACCTCGAAGCGGAAATCGATGGCCTGCTGGGTCCGTTGCGCGGCGGAGCGAAAGTCCCTCATGGCGAAATCGCCCTGGGCGAGGGCCAGATGCAACCTGGCCATTTCATCGAGCAAATGATCCTGCAGGATGAAGTTTCCGGAGATATCGCGGGTGAGGGTTTGAAGCGCCCGCTGCGGCTCGGCCATCTGCCGGTAGAGCACGGCGGCGCCGAACGCCAGCAGGTTCTTTTCCTCGCGGCCGCGTGCGGTTTTTAGGGCGGCCCGGTATTTTTCGAGAACGGCGGGGCGTTCCTCCTCATCGAGGGATTCCAGGTCGATGACGCCCGCGCCGCCCGCAAGCACATCCACCGGGAACGGCTCCAGCGAATTGAAGATATCGAGAGGCTGCGCGCCGGAGGGGGCCGCAATGAAAATCGAAAGGCACAAACCCAGGAGAAAATTCCATAGGACGCCGAAGGGGCGCATTTCCATAAGACCGGCCTGATGGAAACGGTGGCACATGCCCCCATTATACCCTGTTAGCCTCCTTTGCCGGCAGGAAATGCACGGCCGGCTATAACCCGCGCCCTCTTGGCTAGAAATTCAAACTTCCGGGTCGGATTCCCTATCGCCGGGCATCGGGGAATTGGCCAGCAGCGTCAACTCGAAGGGCTCAGGTGAAGGACATAATCGGCGTCGCCGTTTCCCGCCGGGTTTTGGGGTTGCGGGGCGCGCCCGCCACGGACGGCGGGTATGGAATCGATGAAAATTACCTGGCCCTCCCCCACCTCGGTGGAGAACGCCGGGTCCTTTTTGACGGCCACCACGAGGAGTTCATGCGTCTCCGGGTTCCAGCGCGGGCGGGCGGAGCGGTTTTGGTTTTCCCGCCGCTTTCCCGCGCTGGTTTTTTTTCGCTTATCGCCGAGCCGCAGGACAATGCCGCGCCGGTGGCCGGCCCCGGCGCCAGACTCGAACACGCCGAGGGCCTCCGGTTTGGCCGCGACTTTTCCCACGGGCTTTCCCGGTTCCGCTCCCTGGATGCCTTCGTTGCCGGAGATCCGCATGGCCTCCTCCTTGGATGATCTTGGGCTATACCTTCGTAACGGCGGGTGGGAAATTAACTTGAGGAAAAAATCAATGCCCTGCGCCGCCTTTCGGCGGTAAATTCCGAGCGTCGAGAACGCGGGGGAAAATCAGGCGAAAGGTGGGCGTGAAACGGCCGGGGTCGTCATGGATATTTTGATCGATATCGCTCAAGGAAAAATACCGGCCTTCGCTGATTTCTACCGGATCTATGACAATCCGCTGGGCGGTGGTGCAGGCATACACCTCGACGTGCTCCCAGGCGGTTTCGAGGCTGGCGGGCAGGCGCGTGAACAGCTTCACCGGCTCGTCGATGCCCAACTCCTCGTTCAAGTCCCGCCGGGCCGCGTCGCTGTAGGCTTCACCGCGATCGAGATGGCCGGCGGAAGAAGTGTCCCACAGGCCGGGATTTTCGTCCTTGGCCTGCGAGCGCTTCTGAAGAAACAGCCGGCCCGCGGCATCGAACACCAGCGTGTGCACCGAACGGTGCAGCATACCCCTCTGATGGATCTCGCTCCGGGTCGCCTGCCCTGTCACGCGGTTCTGCCGGTCGACCACATCGTAAATTTCATCGTTGTTGTCTGCCATGGGCATCGCCGCTTGCACGGGGGCTCAGCCGCCGCTCTTCGAGTCGCGCAGGTAGGCGAGACTTCGCGGAATTTCGCCGTTTTCACAGTAGTTGTGTTTCGCCAGGGTCTTGACGTCCTCGATGATGTGGCCGCCGCCCTCGAAGGTCACCGTTTCATACCCCTTGTCGGCGATCAAGCCACCTGCCTGCAGCAGGCTCATCACCGACTTGGCGTTGATTTTCTCCTCATCGATGAGGAGGAACAGGTCCTCATCGTAATGGCGGGCTATCAGGGAAATGTAGGTGGACGGGCGGGCGTGAAACCCGAGCGGCTTGGGAACGGGAACTTCGGCGCGCACCGTCTTGACGAAAATCGTCAGCACTTCCTCCGCCATCTGATGGGCCTTGTTGATGAAATGCAAGCTGTAGCGCAGACCGAAGTGAAAAATCCGGTCGAGAAGCTCGTATTTGTCGACCATGAGGGCGATGCGCCGCTTGCTGTCGCTGTGGCGGATTTCGTCCTCGTGCCGCTCGTAAAAATGGCACATCCACAGGATGCCTTCGAGGAGGTGCAGGCAGGCGGAGATGTTTCCGCGCAACACTTTAAGCTCAGGGTGTTGATGCTCCAGGCGCGTGTTCTTGACGTACGTGTCGAATTCCGACTGAACGCTGTGCACGAGATTCTGGAACATGCGGGTTTTCTTTTCATTCAGGCGCGTGGGAACCCATTGAATGAGTTCCTCTTTTTCGCCCGCTTTGGGCAGGGGGATGTCTCTCATCATCGACGCCACCTTCTTGATCTTGTCGCACAGCTCGATGATGCTGTCCTCCTCGTCGCGCACCACGTCCTCACTGATATTGCGCGGCAGCCGCTTATTGGATTCCAGCTCGGAAAATTCGCGCGGGCAGTCCGCGCCGTCGGGAATGGTCAGGCCGTTGGCCTGGCCCGTGGCCGCGGTCTCGCGGTACAGGTTGGCAATGGAATGATTGAGAAACATCAGCGTTTTCGCCGCTTCGCTGTAAAACCGCTGCTGACTGTCCGCATCTTCACGCAGGTTGTAGTGCGGGAAACGGTCCACCACATGCTTGATGTAGAACGCGCTGATGCCGAGGTTGCGGATGGAGGCGACGTATTCACTGAAAAAGGCCCAGCGTTTGTTTTCCCGGGCGCCGTGGCCGTCGAGAAAGCATTCGAGGTGCTCGGCCTGAATCATCAGGTCGGAATAGAACTTGCGGTTGATTTCCTTGCCTTCCTTCAGGCAGGTTATGAACGCGTTGAACATGCGGAAGAACGTACCGCAGGGCTCGTGGGCGAGCGGCAGAAACTCCTCCTCGGTGATGACCTCGATGAGCGGTTGCGGGTCCACGGTGGGGCTCCATTATCTCCCCTGGCAGGTGCCGCGCCGGGGGGATTCTAAGTGTGGCATTCAGTTGACAGAGTACCGGTTGAAAACTCTCTCGGGCAAGTATTTTTTCCAGATCCGGACGTGGGATTCGGGGCCCGAGGGGACCACGAAGTGCATCCAGTGCAGGTCGGGCCTTGCGGGGTGGCGGCGAAGAGATATCCCCATCTCCGCCAGGGTGCGGTTGCTTTTCTTCAGGTTGCAGGGTTTACAGGCCACCACCACGTTGAACCAGTCTGTCTTGCCGCCGCGCGATTTGGGCAGCACGTGGTCCACCGTGAGCGGGTGTTTGCTGACGCCACAATACTGGCAGGTGTAATTGTCCCGCCGTAAAATATTCTTTTTGCTGAAGGCCACGCGGCTCCTGCGCTTGCGCTTGACCATTTTAAGGATGCGGATCACCGCGGGCAGCGGGTAGGTGCTGTTGGGGGTGCGAATGCAGTAACCGTCGCATTCGACCTGCTCGGCGCGGCCGGAAAGGACCATGACGACCGCCCTCTTGGCGCTGCAAAACTGCAGCGGCTCGTAGGAATAATTGAGCACCAGGATCTTGAATGACGTCAGCATAAACGGGGAGTCTCCAAGAAGGAACCTCGACGCCGGCGCTCTGGAACCGGCGCCCGGGCAGGTTTAGCAAAGTGTATCGGCAGGCCCCGCCGCTGTCAATATCATTCACGGGCTTTTGCCGGGGCGTCAGAAGAGATTGCCCCGCCCAAGCAAACATGCCGGATCGAGTACCTGCTTGATGGCCTGCATGTCCCGGATGCCACGCGGCCCGGCCATGCGGGCGAGATATTGTTTTTTCAATTTACCGATGCCGTGCTCGGCGGACACCGTCCCGCCCCATTCGAGCACCCGGTCAGCCAGGCTGGAATACACGGCGCGGGCGCACTCCACCTCGCCCGGCGCGGGAAGCAGGTTGATGTGCAGGTGGTTGTCGCCGAGGTGGCCGAAAACCACATGGTCGATGCCGCTGTCGCCAAGCTCCTGCCGGTACAGGGCCATCATTTCGGCGAGGTGACGGTCGGCGACGGCGAAATCGGTGCCGATCTTCACGCGTCCGAGGCGACTGTTTTCCTCATTGATCATAACCGGTATGGCGTGGCGAAAGGCGTGAAACCGGGCCACGTCGCGGGCGTTTTCGGCGAACCAGGAGTCGTCGAGAAGAACATCGAAGGCCTCCAGGGTCTCGACCCACGCCTCTAGGCTGGGTTCCAGATCTTCCTTGCGGCCCACGTCCTGCTCGAAAAACAACGCCGCCTGGGCGCGGTCGGGGATATTCTCATATTCCCGCCGAAGGCGCTTAAGCGAGCCACGATCGAAATACTCAAGCGAACACGGCGCGATGCCGGGGCGGTCGAGTTGGCGCAGGCGGATCACCAGGTCCCAACAGGCTTCCTCGCGGTCGAAGAACAGGACGCCGGAGAGAAATTCCGCCGGCCGCGGGCTGAGGCGCAGGCGGACGCGGGTGAAAATGCCAAGGGTGCCGTCGGAACCGATGAACAGATCCAGCCAATCCATCCCAGGCTGGATGTAATAACCGGCGGCGTTTTTGCAAAGCGGGCTGCGGTACTGAACGGCAGGAAATTCGATGCGCCCGCCCGCGTCGAGTTCGAGAGGCCGGTCGATGGTCTGGCCGCGTTCAAGCGTCGCCCGGCGGCCATCGGCGAGAACAATTTCGGCCCCCAAAACGTGGTCGCGAGTCACCCCCATCTTAAAGCTGCGCGAACCCGAGGCGTTAGTCGCGAGGGTGCCGCCGATCGAAGCCAGCCATTCGGTCGGATTGGGGGGATAAAAGTACGGCGTCGCCTGGAGCCGGTCCTCCAGCGCCCTCAATGTAACGGCGGGACCGGCTTCGATGGCGCCGTCTTCGAGGTCGCCGAGGGTGTCGAATTTTTCCAGCGACACGATGCGGCCGGATTCAGGAATGCGGGACGCAGTGAGGCCGGTGCCGGCACCGGCGATGGTAACGGGCAACGTGTTGGTTTTAAGGAAACCGATGAGTTCCGCGAGAGTCTCGGGAATGACGACTTCTTCGGCAAAGCCGCCCGGAAAGTTGGAGGCGTCGCGCAAATACGGGGCAATTTCCCCGGCGGCTCGTTTGACGATCATGCGCCCTCATTCGCGGGTGGACTTCATGAGGCCCTCGGCCTGTGGCGGCAGAAACCCGCTGTATCCGTTGTGCCGCTCGATGAGTTCCAGGACGGTGAACGGCTCGCCGTCTTTTTTTTCGGGCCGGGTGAAAATCTGCCTGAGGTCGGACCCGCGCTTGCCGACGATGTCGCCGGTGCATTCGATGCCCCGCGCCTTCAGTGTTTTAATTCCGGCCTCGATGTCCTCCACCAGCACGGCGATGTGATGAAAACGCTGGTCGCCATGCGCGTCGACCCATTGGGGGATGAGGCTTCCCCGGCCGCGTTCGCCGGCAAACGCCTGGTCGATGAACAAGGCGGGGTAGCCCGGGCGGCGGTACACCTTGGCCCACCAGTTTTCGAATTCGAGGACGCCCAGCGCCTCATCCTGCCTGAACCCCAGGCCGAGCACCTGCCGGGCGCGAAGGTCCACGTCATGGGTGCGCAAGGTGCAGTGGTCGACGAGAGGCATGAGGCCGACGCCGCAAAGGCGGAGCCGCTCGGCAAGATCCCTGGCGGCCTGATTTTCCTCTAGAAAGCGCTGGATGTAACTTGCGAAAAACTGATCGGCGTCCTTGAACATGGAAGCCTCACTCGCCGCCTGATTTTTCCTTGGCGGCTTCTTCTTCCGCCTGGCGCTTGGCTTTTTCGAGCATCTGCTCCCGGTGCAGATGCGGCTGCTCGTGGATGAAGCGGGCGTATTTCGGCAAGAGCAGAATCATGCCGACGCCAAAGGCCACGGCGAGAACCATGAATATTGTTTCCACAAAATCCTCCTCAAACGTGATCTAACTGACGTTTATTCTAGCATAGGAATCCGCCGCCGGGGCGGGAACGGGACCGGTGGGCCGGGAAAGATTTGCGGCGGAACCCGGCGTTCAGGCGCTATTCTTCAGCCAGCCTAGCGCGCACCGTTCCGCTTCGTCGAGACGGTTTTCGGAAAGCAGGCCGCGGATCTCGGCGCTCCTCAACACGCGAACGAGAAATTCCTTGCGCTCTTCGGGGCGCTGCAACAGGCCCTTGATCTCGCCCCGCAACCGGTCCTGCAATTCGATCTGCAGGAGGTCTTCCTTGCGGATCATTTCCGTGAACACTTTCTCCGCCTTCTCCCTGAGGGTCCTCGCCATCAGCGGACTCATGCCGCCGGTGGAAATGGCGATCTGCACCTTGTCGTGCAGGTTGATGACGGCGGGATGGCTGAAATCGCTGATGGCGGGATCGTCGGCGGCGTAGGTATAGATACCGCGCTTCCGCGCCGCTTCGACGATCTTGCGGTTGATCTCCCGGTCGTCGGTGACGGCCATGACCACGGTCAGGCGATCAAAATAATCAAGAAAGCCGCCGCTCTTGACAACCACCTTTTTCACCTTGATCTTACCACCCTGCCACAGCGCCTCCAGCCGCTCGCCGAGGTCCTGCGCCACCACCACGATTTCGCAACCCTGGCTCAGAAGCGCCTCCACCTTGCGCTCCGCCTCGTGTCCGGCACCCACCACGAGGACGCGCTTTCCCCTGAGATTGAGATCTACGATCATGCCCAACACCCGCTCCAATCAACCCGTGACACCGCGTTTCCCGGCGGGCAGGCCGTTCCCCGGAACCGCATGGATAGAATGAGAATGTCTCTTGATCGCACAGAAGCCTGCGGAAATCCAGAGTAAGACGCCTGTCCCCAGCCCCCCCCTGCCCCGCACCCGCGGCCTCGCGCTCTGGAATCGATTTTCCCTGTCCCCCGCGGCCGGGAAATAGCACGATGTGGCAATAGGCATTCGCGCTCTGGAGGCGGAACAAACTATGACGTTCATCCCTTGGTTGCTCCTCGCCCTGCTGGCTAGCCCCCTCGGCCCGCAGGGGCCCGCCTGGGCCGCGCCCCCGGCCGATTCCCTCGATTACATCGCCGAGCGGGTGCACTGGCAAGCGGGGGAGACCCGAGCACTGTGCCTAACCCCGATATCCCCCTGGACGCTGGACAGGGAAAATATCGTCATCGCCATGCGGCGTCTGGCCTACCAGAGGCGCGGTCTTTCCTGGTCCGGAAAAAAGAGCGTCTTCCCGGCGCCACTGCGAAAGCGCCTCGCCCCTCTCATTGCCCGCCAGTGGGCTAAGGCGGATGCAGGCGAACGGGTCCGCTTTCAGGTGACGGCGCCAGGCGGCAAGATCCTCCTGCAAGGCGATACGTTCCTGACCGCCAAAGGCATGCACTGGCGGCTGACCGCCATCAACTTCAAGAAACGTCCCCTCGGTGATTTTCATTTGACCGGCGAACCGTGGCGGCTCGTCCCCATCTCCGGCCAGGACTAACTCACGCGGCAGCGCTTTCAGTCTCTCGACGAAGAACTCACCAACTGGCTTGTCCTCAAGGCCTTCAGGCCAGACCCAAAGCGGAAGCAACCACCTCGCCCTGCCCCAGCCGACGTGCACGCGTGGCCCGATTCGCCCAATCCGGCCATGCGCGAAAAGCTGGAACTGCTCGAAGAACTCAGGCGCGAGCGCTCGATAAGCGAGGCGGACTACCAGAAGAAGCGCAAGGAACTCCTGGAGTCACCTTGAGGGCACTGCGCGGCCTATCCCCAGGATCGACGGTCTCTTCGAACCTGGATACCGGCGGCGGCGAAACACGCCGCCCCATTTAATTCCCCGGCCATTGCGTTTCGGCGGACGGCGGCACGAAACCCTTTGCCCCCTTGACAGCCGCCTTCCGGCGGCGATATGCTGAATGCATCTGGCATCCCCCCTGGAGAACTTCGTGACTCAATCGACAAGCCCCAAAGAAACCGTCACCCTCGATGGGGTGACGCTCAACCTCTCGCGGCCGGACCCGACGACGCCGGAATGGATCGGCCAGGACGAGGTCTTGAAGCAGACCCTGGCGTGCTGGCTGGTGGTGGGCGACGGCGACCTGCCGCTTGCGCCGCGCATCGTCGGCCTGCCCGGCATCGGCAAGACCACCCTCGCCATGGCCGCCGCGCGCCAGCGCAAGCAACCGCTCTATATTTTCCAGTGCACGAGCGACACGCGCCCGGAGGACCTTCTCGTGACGCCGGTGCTTGCCGAATCGGGAAAAATCTCGTATCACGCCTCACCGCTGGTGACCGCCATGGTGAGGGGCGGCATCTGCATTCTTGACGAGGGCAACCGCATGAACGAAAAGAGCTGGGCCTCTCTGGCGCCGCTGCTCGACCACCGGCGCTACGTCGAATCCATTATCGCGGGCATCCAGATTCCCGCGCACCGGGAATTCCGCGCCTGCGTGACGATGAACCGCGACGAATCGACGTTCGAGATTCCCGACTACATTCTTT
>CP070799.1:2265700-2297217 GCA_020343535.1 Nitrospinaceae bacterium
GGATTTTTTGCCGGAAACACTGGCCACCGCAAACGAACGCGCAGCGCGGGAGTCCCGACCGCCGGAAAACGCGGGCGCGCCAGACGCAAAGGTCCGTCTGGAAAGCGAGGCGGACGCGTCCGGACCTCCTTTGTCGCCCACCCGCGGGAACACCGCCGAGGTTCCACCGGCTGCGGTGCCCGGTGGCGAAAAGACGCCGCGTCCCTAGAAGACGCCGGTGGCGGCCGCCCTAGCCGCGCTTCTTGTTCTCGCCGCCGGATATTTTTATTATGGGCGGGGGGATGCCTCGCAACCGCGGGCAAAGGATGCGTCTGCCGGCGAAAAAAACCCTTTGCTGGCCAAGGCCCAGGATTATTACCAGGAGAAGAATCACAAACGCGCCATGGTGGCGGCCAAGGAACTGCTCAGCCTGGAGCCCGGGAATGCCGGCGCTCAAGTGCTGGTGGGACGGATTCTGATTGCCGAGGAGAGGCCGCGGGAAGCGATCGAAGCGGTCCGGCAGGCCTTGGATATCGACCCCAACCTGACAGATGCGTTGGCGGTGCTGGGGCAGGTGCATTTGTTGTCCGGGCAGTGGGGCGAGGCCCTGGCGGCGTCGAGAAAGGCGCTGATTCGAGATCCCGCTCTGGGACTTCCCTACCGCGTGATCGGTGAAGTATATCTCCTCCAAGGCCGGGAGGACGACAGCATTGCCGTCTTCGAGGAGGCCCGGAAACTGCTGCCTCCCCATGTGGACCTTCTGCAGAAGCTGGGCGGCGCCTACATCCGGAACAAGGACTTTCCCAAGGCTCAGGCGGTCTTGACCGACGCGCTCAAGCTCGATCCCGGTGATGCCAGCGTGCACTTCAACCTGGCCCGCGTCTACGCGGAGACGGGTAACGGGCCCGCCGCCATCCGGCACATGGAAATGTCCGAACGGCTGTACACGGAAGGGGAGCAAACCTTTTGGGCCGCCAAAGCCCGCCACAACAAGTTGGCCATCGTGCGCTTGTTCCATATGACGCCGGATTCCATCACCCCCTGAGGCCCCGGGCGCTAGGTTTCGCCCCTTCCCAGGGCATCCTGCCTCCGACCAACCAAAAAAAACAAAGAATATCCGGGTAATCTTAAACAACTTGTTGTAAAATAGAATTATATCCAACAATTTCAACAAGTTCCCGTGTCGATCCATGCCTATCCCTGATGCCCGCCGGGCGATCATTGCGTATTTTTTGCGGTCCGCTAGGCTTTTTATTGCGGCTGCTCCGGCTCGCGCGGCACTCGCCGGGGCCGCCCTTGCCGGCCCCCTGGCGGGAGAAGCCCGGGCGGCGGGGGCTTCGAGCGGCGGCGCTCTTGTCCTGATTGGGATTATTGCTGTTCTCGGGCTGTTTTTTTTGGGTCTCAGGCAGCTTGGCCGGGAAAAGGACGCCGGCAGAAGGCGGGAATGCGACTTGGAAAGAGAAGGGCTCATCCGTACCGTGACCGATCACATCGTCGACGGCGTGATCGCCATGGATGCGGCCGGTACCATCGAGCTCATGAATCAGGCCGCCGAGCACATGTTTGGCCGGCCGTTTCACGCGGTTCGCGGCAGCACCCTGAAAACACTGTTGGCAGAGAGTTGCCATGACAGGCTGGAGGCATACCTCGCGCGGGTCATGCGGCAGGAGGGCCAAGCACGGCTCCAGAATTTCGAGATAGAGCTTCAGGGGGTGAGCGGGAAGGGAGCCCCATTTCCCATCCACCTCGGCGTTCGGCCGATGGAGGTGGACGGGCGGCGGCTTTACCTGTGTCTGTTGCGGGACATCACCCGCGAAAAGAGGACTGTCGCCTACCACGCCATGCAATATTCCCTCACACGCATTTTTTCCAATTCCACCACGCTCGGCGAGGCGATCCCCAAAACCCTGAAAACCATCGGTGAGTTCATGGAATGGGATGTCGCGTTTTACTGGATGGTGGACCGCCATCACGACATCCTGCATTGCCGACACGCCTGGCGCGTTCCGGAGGAGGAAGACCAGGACCCCCGGGAATTCGAAAAGCAGGTGCTGGAGTCCACGTTTGAGAAGGGAGTGGGGCTGCCGGGCCACGTGTGGGAGGTTTTTAAGCCCTGTTGGAGGGAGGGCTCGGCCGCCAGCGCGGATTTTCCCGGCGCCCGGTTCGCACGCCGCATGGGCATCCGCTCCGCCTTCGCTTTCCCTGTCCTCAAGGGCAGCGAGGTCATCGGCGTGATCGAGGTGTATAGCCGCAAGGTTTCGGAGCCGAGTGACGAGCTCGTTCGCCTGCTCGTCAGCCTGGGCAGCCAGATCGGTCAGTTTGCTGAGCGCAAGGACTCGGAAGAGCAGATCTTCCGCTCCAAGGAAATCGCCGAATTGGCGCAGGAACTGACCCACCAGGCCAAGGTGGAGGCCGATCGGGCCAATATCGCAAAGACCGATTTTCTCGCGAATATGAGCCATGAGATTCGCACGCCGATGAACGCCGTGATCGGCATGACCGACGTCTTGGCGGAAACCGACCTGTCTCCAGAGCAGAACAAGTACGTCAAGGTCATCCGCTCAGCAGGGGAAAACCTGCTTCTCCTGATCGATAACATTCTGGATCTCTCGAAAATTGAGGCCGGGCAGATCGAGCTTGAAAAAATATCGTTCGACCCCGGCGAGGTGGTCGCCAAGGTCATCGATATACTGCGTCTGCGGGCGCACGAGAAGGGCCTCGATCTGCGGTACGAGATCGGCCCGGGGGTTCCCGGGCAAGTGGTGGGCGACCCGCACCGGCTGCGGCAGATCCTCATCAACCTGATCGGCAACGCGATCAAATTCACCGAGCGCGGCGAAGTGGTGATCGCGGTGAACCGCAACAGCGAATCGCGCGAACGCGGTGCGCTTCTGTTTTCCGTGTCCGACAGCGGCCTGGGCATTCCGAGCGATAAACTGGAAAGCATCTTCGAAAGTTTCAGCCAGGCCGACAACTCCACGACGCGCAAGTTCGGCGGCACCGGGCTGGGCCTTACGATCTGCCGGCGGCTGGTGGAAGTGATGCAGGGGGCCATCTGGGCGGACAGCGAGCCGGGTCAGGGCAGCGTGTTTTACTTCACCGCGCGCTTCGGCGTCGCCGCTCAGCCGGACGAGGGCGTTATCGTCCCCGATCGCTTGAAAGGTCTGAAGACCCTGTTGATCGACCACCGCCCCACCGTGCGCCTGATGATCCTGGAAAAACTCCTGGAGTGGGGCGTCTCGGTGACCGGGGCGGATAACGCCCGCGTGGGACTTGGTTTGCTGGAGCAGGCGCGCGACGATGGCGAGCCCTTCGAGCTCATGATCGTCAACCAGCGGCTGCCGCGCCAGGGCGGGTTCAAGGTGGTGGAAAAGATGAACGCACACGTGGGCTTGAGGCTTCCCACCGTGATGCTGATGCCGCTCGATGCCCGGCAGGGAGACATCGCCCGGTGCCGGTCTCTGGGGGCCGTCGAATACCCCGCCAAGATGGTTCGCCAGAATGCGCTGCTGAAAAAAATCGTCCGCGCGCTCGAGAGCCCGGCGGAACGAACCGGCGGGCCGCCGGAATCCGGGCCGATCGCGGAAACGCCGCTGTCGATCCTTCTCGCGGAAGACTCGGAGGACAACCGCCTGCTTATCCAACTGTATCTCAAGAAGACCCCGCACCGTCTCGAAATCGCTGAAAATGGCCAGGTGGCCTTCGAAAAATTCGTCCGCAACGGCTACGATCTCGTGCTGATGGACATGCAGATGCCGGTCATGGACGGTTACACCGCGACTCGCCGCATCCGCGAGTGGGAGGAACGTGAACACCGGACCGAGACCCCCATCGTGGCGCTTACCGCGCACGCGCTGAAAGGCGATAAGGACAAGTGTCTGAGCGTCGGCTGCTCTTACTTCGTTTCCAAGCCCATCAAGAAAGACCGTATGCTCGAGGTCATCCACAAGTTTTCCTGCAAGAAAAAATCGATGGACAAGCCAGAGTCCCTGGTCTAGTCAGCCCGCGCTAAGCCGCCGGTGCAGCGCCCCGTCGAGCGAGGCTCGGCCGCCGCCGGAGAGGATGAGGGCCATCGCCATGGCGATGGCCAACAGGTGATACTCGAACCCCTCCCCGGCCTGATTGCCGAACCAGTTCATAAAAAATCCGTTCTGCCAGTGCACCATGGTCACCGCGCCCAGCAGGATTGTCATCACTCCCGCCGCCGCCAGTCTGGTGACAAGTCCTGCCAGGAGCGCGAGGCTCGCGAAAAACTCCCCGGCGATGACCAAAAGCGCGATGAGATAGGGCATGCCCATCTTTTCCGTGAACGCTTGGACGGTGCCCGAAAATCCGTAGCCCCCAAACCACCCGAGCAGTTTTTGCGCACCGTGCGGGAAAATGACCGCGCCGAGTACCCCTCTCAGGATCAGGCTGGACCATCCCCCGTCGGTCTTTAATAACTTTTCCAGAAACAGGTTCATGTTCTTCCTCCTTACAATGAGCAGGATGCCGCAAGTGGCGGCAGGCCGGAGCCGATCAGCCCCTAAAGCCGATCGCGATACAACGGATAATCCACGCGCGCGAGCACCTCGATGAGGACAAGGCGCAAGGCGCGCTCGGCATCGGCCTGAAACTCGACGCGTGCTCGCTGTCGAGCGTGCGTCACGACAAAATCCCCGCCGGCCAGAGGCAGCGTTTCTCCATTGCCGCGCGCGAGGCGGCCCCGGCCGGAGACCACCGCCGTGGCCAGGGTTCGTCCCTCGCCCAGGCAGCGGTCGAGGTTTCGCCCGCCGGAAAGCGACGCATCGTGCATGGCCGCCTCGGTTTCAAGAGCGACGGGAGCCCCATCGCCGATCAGAGTCTTTAGCGCCACTCCATCGCGGGTCTGCCTTGGGAAATCCTCCGGTTGGATGTCGTGGTAGCGAGGAGCGCGCGTCATCGCTTCTTCCAAAGCAGGCTCGAACCAGATTTGAAAAAACTCGGTGCGACCGCCGGAGAGGGTTTCCTCCGCGTGCGATATCCCCGACCCAGCCTGCATGATCTGCGCACCGCCGCCGGCGACGCGGCTCCGGCAGCCGAGCGAATCGAAATGGCCGATTTCCCCCTCCAGAGCATAACTCATGATTTCGAACGCCCGGTGCGGGTGCAGGCCGATCTTTCCATAACCACGGGCCGCCGCCCAGGCCCAGTAGAAAAGGGGGCCGAGGTGCGGGACGCGCGGCCCCTCGTGCGGAAAACCGACGAGCTTGTGTTCGGTGATGCGGCCGCCATCGAACGCGCCTCTTCCCTGAACTGCCGGGGGATAGTGGCGGATATCGAGCGACTCCGTCTGGGTCGTCATTGTTGGGCTCCTGGGGAGGAGTCGAGTCGAAAGGTTGCCTGGATTATAACCCAGGATGGGCGTTATGAGGTAGCTCCGTGGTGTCAAAAGCCTTAGGGACCTCGCCGATGTCCGGGAGTCCGGATTTGCCGGTCCCTGGGGAGCCTGCGGAGAGTGTCTTTTAAATTACAAATTCTGTAAATTAAAAAATTATATTTTCACGCTTGTGACCCCTCTGTGACTTGGTTGTAAAACAGTTTGATTAAATTGAACTTTCCCAGAAGAGTCCGAAGTTCAGGCAAGCTTCGTGTGGCCTGGATTACAAACGGGGCTTCCAAGCGTTGAGAAATTTGGTATAGTAGTCGCACAATTAGATACACATCAACGGAAAACTATGCGATTTAATAGAGAATTCGCCAAATTGCGGCGTGGAAATATCGTCCAGGAAAATTTCCCCACGGTGTCCCTGATCCCCATGATCAAGCGGGGCGAGCTCACCGGTGAAGAGGAAATCTCCCTCGACGGAGTCCGCTGGGTTCGCCTGGACGGGCACTCACAGCTTGCCAGCTATTTTATCAAGGCACCTAAGGCAGCCTCAAAAGGAGCCGCCGCGACGGCCACCCGCAAGCGCAAGAAAAAATCCAAGAAGGGCCGCGTTGCCTCCAAGGTGTCCCGCAAGACGGAAGGAGAATTGGAAGTCATTCAGATCGAACTCACCGGTGAGGCGGAGCCGAAGCCCCCGACCAAGAAGAAAAAGAAGAAGAAGGATGAGGTCCTGCGAGTTGAAGAGATTGAGCTGATCGACGAGGTGGACGCCGAGGGCGAAAAGGACGAGATCGAAGAGGCCTGGAACATGCCGCCGGGCATGGACGAGGAAGAGGCGGAGGAGCCCGCCGTAGCCATTGAAGAGGTCGACTCGCTGATGGAAGATGCTCCGGCAGTGATTTCCGCGCAGGAGGATCTGGAAGGCGTTTCCCCGGTCGATCTTCAAGAAATTGAGCTCGACGCTCCCGCCGCCGAACCACGGGTTGAAGAAATGGAGGAACCAGACCTCCTTCCGCCCATGGAAGAGGTGAAGGAGTTGGTGGCCGCCGGCGCTCAGGATGAACCCTGGGAGCCGCCCGACCTCGACGAGCGGGTGCAGTGGAGGTTCCGCGAGATGTCCCAGGGGGAGATGAATGCGGACCCCATCGAGGGCGAGTTCTTTTCCACCGATCATCTCGATAGCCTGGCCGACGCACTGGTGCGCGAGACCATTCAGAATTCGCTCGACGCAGGCCTTCCCGGCCAGAAGGTTCGGGTCCGCTTCCGCATCACCGACCCGGTTCCCCGCAACCGGCACTGGTCCGAATTCTACCTGTCGGGGCTCTCGCCGCACATCGCCTCGGACAAATCGGGCCTGCCGGACCTGCCCCGCCCCAGCGAGCCGCTCAATTTTCTTGTGATCGAGGATTTCGGCACTCGCGGCCTGGAAGGCGACCCACTGCAGAACAACGACCTTGACGGCAAGCCCCGGGAAGGCAAGAACGATTTCTTTTATTTCTGGCGCAACGTCGGCCGCTCCAAAAAAGGCAAGGACGAGCGCGGCCGCTGGGGGCTGGGAAAAACGGTCTTTCAGGCGGTCTCGCGAATCAACACGTTTTTCGGTCTTACGGTGCGCGCGTCCGACGGCCATTCCCTGCTCATGGGGCAGTCGGTTCTGAAGACGCATTTGATCAACGGCCGCAAGCATTATCCCTACGGGTGGTACGGCATTTTCGAGGACGACTTCGCGACCCCGGTAGACAACCATGACCACCTGGTGCGATTTTGTGAAGACCTGAACCTTGAGCGTTTCGGCAAATCCGGGTTGTCGATGGTGATTCCGTTTCCCGATCCTTCCATTGTCGGGGGGGCGATCATTTCATCCACCCTGATCCATTATTTTGCTCCCATCCTGGCCGGCGATCTGGTGGTGGACGTGATCGACGGAAAAAACCGAGTCACCATCGATAAGGCGCGCATCGACAAGCAGGTGCCGCTCATCAACCATGGCCGAAAGAAAATCGACGAAGAGGACTTCCGCAGCCTCATCGGCCTCATGCGCTGGGCCATCGACCTGCCCGAAGAAGGCTTTGTGCGCCTTGCGATGGGCGAGAAAGGTAAATCACCCAAATGGTCGGAGGATCTGCTGAAGCCGCATGTGCTGAAAACCCTGCGCCGCCAGTTCGAAGAGGGGCGGCCTCTGGCGCTCCGCGTTCCCCTAGTGGTCCAGAAAAAGGGCGAGGCCGCGGAGGAGACCTATTTTGACCTGTTCCTGCAAAAGGACGACCATCTTGACAAGGCGGAGGATCATTTCGTGCGCGAGGGAATCACCCTGGCGGGATTGAAGTCGCTGCGTCAAAAAGGCGTGCGTGCCATCGTCTGGGTCAAGGACAAGGCCCTGTCCTCCTTTCTCGGCGATTCGGAAAACCCCGCGCACACCGAGTGGCAGGAGCGCTCGCCCAAATTCCGCGGGCGCTACATTCGCGGGCCGGGTTGCATCCGCTTTCTGAAGAACAGCCCAAAGGAAATCGTCAAGCTCATCCACCGTCCGGAAAAATTGCAGGCGGAGAACCCGCTCCAAGGGGCGATGGACCCGCAACGCCTGGGGCCAGCGAAACGGCCGTTTCAGGACACGTATCTTACGCCCGCGCGGGAAACCAAAAAAATGCCGCGCGCGCAAGCCCGGGACGAATATTTTCACTTGTATGTCGCCGAGGGAGGATTCAAGGTCACCCTGCCGCCGGACCGTGATAAACGCACAAGCGGAGTTCTCATTTCGGTCGCTTACGAGACGCCGAAGGGCAACCCCTTTCTCAAGTACAGCATTTTCGATTTCGACATGAACAAGTCTCCGATCCGGATCAAATCCTCCGGCGCGCGCGTTGTGGCTAAAAAGATGAACCGCTTGTTCGTCGAAATCCACCGGGCGAATTTTTCTCTGGAGGTGACGGGCTTCGAAATGAACCGGGACCTGAGAATCAAGATCAACCCCGTGGAGTGATGGCCCCATGATACGAAGGTTCAATTACACCAAGCGGAAGAAAATCGTCCCTTCGCGCGTCCCCGTGACCCTTTCCCTGGAAGAGGATGGGCATTATGCTTTTGACGTCCAGGTCAACCTTCGCGGTCTCAACCTTCCCAAGGACGCGAAAGTATTTCTGGAAGCCTACCATGCGTTTTCGTTCATGCGATTTCCATTGGGCGAGGCGGGCAACATCACAGTTCCCGAGAGGCGCAGGCTCGTCGAGGCCGACCGGGGGGCCATTCCCCTGTTCCGGCTGAAGGTGGTGGAAGCCGGAGGAAGTGGAAAATTGCTGGGGCTCGCCGACAAAATCGTCCCCCAGCTTTCTTCTGATGAAACCACGGCCCAGGTCGATCTCCTGCCCGTCGAATTTTATGATCTTGGCGACGAAGTGTGGCAATTGAGCCTGACTGGCGACCGGCCCGTCCTGATGCTCAATAAAAAGATCCCTCACATCCGGGAAATTTCCTCCGCCGACCCTCTATTCATTTCGCTGGTGTTTCCCGAGGTGGTGCGAAAAATTCTCAGCCGCATAATCGTCGAGGATGATAATACCGACCCGCGTTACGATGAGTCCGACTGGTCCAGTCAATGGCTCAGGTTCGTTCTCAAACTTCCGGGCATCGACCTTCCGCCGTCGGGGGGCGGGCCATTGGTTCGGGAGGAAAAGAAAGACTGGATCGAAACCGTCGTCCGGGCCTTTTGCAACCGTTGGCGGACAAAGGAAGAATTCATCCGCGGTTCAACCACGAGGAACGTACTGTGGAGCAACCCGTAAGAGCGCTGAACGAAGAAGGCATCGGCCGGTTCAGGGATTACCTGCGCGCCCTTGCAGAAGGGGCGCGTCAGCTTCCCCCCAAGACGATCTTGTTCGATGCGGATACCTCCGCGAGCCTGTCGAACCAGGCGATGGTGGAGGAGAAGCCTTTTGCCTCGCGCCTAGAGGCGGTGCGCTACCTCGCTTCCGCCCTCGAACCGATTACGAACGATCTGGAAGATCGATTCGAGGGCATCTGGAGCTGGCTGTCGCTGTTTTATTTCGATCAGATTTGCCCCGAGAAAGAAGGAAAAAGAAATCCCGGAAAGGAATGCCGCTATATCCCCGATGCGAGCAGTTTGAACCGACACCGTCACCTGCTGGCCGCTCCATTCCAGGTGTTCAAGCGCCACGGCGAGGACGCGGTTCTCCTTCTCGATACCCCGCTCGATAGCGAAAACCCGTTTCATTTCCAAATAGCTTCCCGGCCCAGTTTCATGGCCAACCGCGCGATTCTGGATGCCGCCACCCACCTCTATTACGATGGAAAGCGCCGATGCCCGAAGCAGGGAGCGCAACTGCCGGAGAAAGCGGGCGGCCTCATCCGCTTCGTGGACGTTGTCGAACAACTGGAACTCACTTACGATCTCTTCAGCCTCAATGGCGAAAAAGTTCTTGCGCTGCTGCCAAAAGAGTTTCAGGTCTGGCGCCGGTCGTAAACCGGTTTCCTCCACCTGACAAGGCATCTCGTTTCTTCTCGCCGTCAAGCCACGGACCCGAAACCCCACCGGCTTTTTTTCCTGCGCCCGCCGTATCCGCTTTGGATTGCGCGGCCGCGGAATTTTTGTCGGCGGTGATGGCCATCCAGATCGTGATTTCCTTTTCCAGCGGTTTCGATTCCAGGCTGAACTTGACCAGGGCGTTCAGGCCGAGATGGTTGGCGCCCGCGGCGATGACCGGCAGAAGGTTCAGGTGCTGATTGATAATATGAAAGAACATGATTCCCCGCCGCTTGAGCCGGCGGGGCAGGCAGCATAAATCCGGGGCCGGAACACGCCCGTTTATGTGCTAGTACAAGCGCATATCTTTTTGAAATTAATTGGATTTTAGTTTTTCTCGGAGGGCGGCCCTTCAGGACTGGAGGCGGGCCGATTGGGCCTGGTAGCTCTCCTCATCGTTCTCCTGAAAACGCGACTGGATCTCCAGGATGTCGGGAAGAATGCGGAGGAATACTTGGGTCAGTTCGGGGTCGAAATGCCTGCCGGCTTCCTGTTGGATGTAATTTTTGGCCTCTTCGTTGGTCCATTTTCTTTTATACGGGCGTTTGGAGGTGAGGGCGTCGAACACGTCGCAGAGTGTGACGATCCTCCCTACAAGGGGAATTTCTTTGCCCTGCAGGCCCCTCGGGTAGCCCGAACCGTCCCATTTTTCCTGGTGCGTGAGGGCAATGAGCTCCGCCATCTTCAGTAAATCGGAATTGCTGTCCGAGAGGATCTCGGCGCCGATGGTGGTGTGGGTTTTCATGATTTCCCACTCGTCCTTGTCGAGCTTGCCGGGTTTGAGCAGGATGTTGTCGGGGATGCCGATCTTGCCGATGTCGTGCAGCGGGCTGGCCAGTAGAATCGTCTGGCAATCCTCCTCGCTCAGGCCAATCTCTCGTGCCAGGCGGGCGCAGATGTGGCTCATTCGAAACACGTGCAACCCGGTTTCATTGTCGCGGTATTCCGCGGCGCGGCCCAGCCGGAATATGATCTCCTTGCGCGATTCATAGAGCTCCTGCGTACGTTCGCGGACCCGCATTTCGAGTTTTTGATTGTAGAGTTCGATCTGTTTGCGGTGCGCCTCCTGTTCGTCGTGCAGGCGCTTGCTGGCCAAGGCGGCATTAATCCTTGCCCTGAGCAGCACCGGGTTGAATGGTTTCACCATGTAATCGATGGCCCCCTGCTTGATGCAGCGGACCACGCTGTTGAGCTCGTCGAGCGCCGAGATCATGATGACGGGAATGTGCTTGAACTTGTGGCTCGCCTTCAGGTGGTCGAGCAGGTCGTAGCCATCCATTTTGGGCATCACGATATCCATCAGGATCAGGTCCGGCACCCGCTGCCCTATTTTCTCCAGCGCATCCAGGCCGTTCACCGCTTGGCAGGGAACATGCCCGAGCGCGAGGATTTGATCGTTGAGGATGATCCGGTTCGGTTCCAAGTCATCCACGATCATAATCAAATGCTTGCCGGCCGGCAGCGTCGGCGGATCGTCCTGCACGGTGGTTTCGGTTTTTTCCTGTTGAGTGAACATGATGGGGCTCGATTTAAAATGTTTTAGGGGTCCCGCTCTCCACCCGGCCCGCTGGGAAATGAAGTCTCTCCTTTCAGGGGCGCGGGGCGTGCCGGCTCAGGAGCTGAAGCCGAGGTTCAAGCCGGTTGGCTTGGTGCGGTGGTTTTCCCCCAGATAATGCTTGATGGCATCGAAGAGCTCCTTGGATTGAATGGGCTTCGAGAGATGCTTGGAGCAACCCGCCTGAAGGCATTTCTCCCGAGTTTCCGAGCCCACGCTCGCCGTCAGCGCAATGATTGGCGTCTTGGAGAACTTCGCCATCTTCCTGAGCCGCCGGGTGGCTTCAAGCCCATCGACCCTGGGCATTCGGATGTCCATCAGAATGAGATCCGGCTCGTGAGTGATCGCCGCCTCAATAGCTTCCTGCCCGTTGTGCGCTACAAAGACCTTGTGGTCGTAAACGCTCAGCATATCGAGAATCATCGACATATTGACCTTGTTGTCCTCGGCGACGAGGATGCGGTTGCCGGTTTTATTGGTCAATTCGGCTTTGATTCGATCCTCCGGTTTTACCTCCTCCTTCTTGGCGAGACGCTTGTGGGGGAGAGTGAACCAGAAGGTGCTGCCCTCATGCAGCTCGCTCTGCACGCCGATTTCTCCGCCATGCAGCTTGACCAGCCGGCGGGTGAGCGCAAGCCCGATGCCGGTGCCGCCCAGGCCTTCGTCGCGGGCCCGGTTGCTCTGTTGGAATTCAGAGAAAATCCTGCTCTGATCCTTCTTGCTGATGCCGATGCCCGTATCGGTCACGGAAATCTTCACGCCTCCCTTTTCGGGCACGATGCGGATGTCGATGCGGCCGTTGCGGGGCGTGTATTTATAAGCGTTGGACAGGAGGTTGAGCATGATCTGTTTGCACTTGCGCCGGTCGCCGGTCATGACGGAGAGGTTGGGATCGAGGAAAGTTTCCACCTGAAGGTCTTTTTTCCGGAATTGCGGGTTCATCAGGTCCACGGTGAGCAGGCATTCCCTCGGGTGGAATTCCTCCCACTCGACGCTGGTCGCGCCGGCATCGATCTTGGCCATGTCGAGAAGGTCGTTGATGAGGTCGAGTAGGTGACGCCCGCTTTTTTCAATCTGCGAAATATACCCCAGCTGTTTTTCGTTGAGCTTGCCAAAGAACTGTCCCTGGAGCAGGTCGGTGAACCCCATGATGGCGTTCAGGGGGGTGCGCAGCTCGTGGCTCATGGAAGACAGGAACTGGCTCTCGTGCCGGCTCGCCTCCTGCAGGCGCTGGTTGAACTCCTCCAGTTTGGTGAGGGATTCGCCCAGTTCCCGGGCTCGTTCCTCCAGGATGGCTTCGTCCCGCTTGTAGACGTAGCAGAGAATGCCGGTGATCCAGATCGCAAACAGGTCGATAAAGTGCTCTGAAACAAGCAGGACGATTTCCCGGTCGCTGTGCGAGAAACCCATGTTAATGAGGGTGAACACGGTGCCCGCCAGCACAGCGAAGTGGACGTACCATCGCTCCTGAAGCCAGAGACTCATCAGGATGAGGCCCACGTATGGAACCCCGAGGGTGATTCCTTGGGAATTGCGGGTGGCCACGCCGAACAGCACCAATACCCAGAGCACGAATACGAAGATCGACCGGCCTGAAACCTTGCGGGCTGGAACCGGGGGGCTTTCGAAAGAGGAGTTGCGCCTGGATTTAATTTTTTTTGATTGCATCAAAATGGGCTAAATATATTTGCGAACGCCAACGCACGAAAAAAAAGATTCCCACCCGAGGGCGAGACCGGCCGCGATCGTGCTTTGCGCGAGGAAGCCCGACGAAAGGAGCTTCCCATCGGCGAGCAAGCAATGCGCATTAATACAACTTATTGATATATTTAACTATTATAAACTAATTTCTGTTAATTGTGCATGAAAATAATCCCCGGGGTGATAAAAATTGCGGAATACCTGGGGGGGCAAAAATGCGGGATGGATCGATGGGTTCCTCGCGCAGGCTCGCCGGCGGTCGAAAAAGGGAATCGCGTGAATGGTAGTCGCCCTCATGGGCGACTTAAAATGCGAAATTGCAGCGGTTTTCCCGGCGGCGGGGACTCGGGCGGGCAAAAGGAGGGCCCCACTCGCGCGGGCAAGTGGGGCCTAAAAAATTCAGGAACTCCCGGGGACGGGTTAACTCATTCCTCCGGAAGCTCCCTTTGTACTATGACTAGACAAGGGATCACCTCCTTTCATCCAGGGGGCCGATCATGGCGCTCAAGACTCCCCTGGCGCCCCAAGCGCTCGACAACATATTGTATGCCGGGCGCTTGGGGAATGTCAAAGCCTGATTGAAGCGGCGGCGGGCAAAGGAATCCGCCGTTTCATAAGGGCGTTCGGGGCGTTTTCGCAGCCGCCCTCACTGGTCCTCGTAGAAAGTGGACTCGGCGATTTCAGGCGGAGTGTCGGCGCCGGGGGCCGTCTCCAGATGATCCAGCGGCGAGGGGCTGGGCGTACCACCGGTTTGCACCATTTCCTCCACGGCCGCGGGACTTTCCTGCGAGTTGCCCTCACGGCTTGGCGTGCCTCGAGGCGAGGTCTTGAGAGCCGAGCCCCCGAAGCCGTACTCAGTGATGCCGTTATCATGGGTGAAAAAGGTGCCCGCGGCGCCTTCGTCGAAATTGTAGAATGAGGTCCCGTCGAGAGATTGAAAATGCCCCGACCTGCCTTCACCGAAATTGTAGTAGGTGGTGCCGCCAACGGTGTGGAATTTTCCTGACCGGTCGCCTTTCAATTCGTAAAAGGTGATACCGCTCACGGTGTAAAAGACCCCCCCGTGTCCCTTGACATACTTATAGAACAAAGCGCCATCGGGATTGGCGGAGGAAGTTTGAAGGGTCTGGCATCCTGCCGTCAAGACGGCCAGGGCCACCGCCAGTGCAATAGGGATAGCCTTAAGGGTATTCATGGCAGCGGGTTCCGGTTGTTCAAGCGATTGATAAACAGGGTTTCCTTTTAGGTTCAGGCATTAAGGAAGCAATAACCCTGCCAAGCCTCCCCGCCACCGCGGAAACTTTCCTAACCCACCAATTATCAATGGATTTCTGAGGGGTGGCCGGAGCGCCTGCCCTTCCGCCCCCCTGAGCAGGATTTCATACACCCGGCGCAACATTGGCCGCTGGCCTGGGGTGCGAGAGACGACTGCGATGGGCGGGGAGAAGAGGGAAGGAAGGCGGAATTCAGGCGGACGCGAGGCAGGCCCGCACCCCAGCTTCTAGCCGCTGCCGGTCCAGATCGCGGCCGATGAAGACGAGCTCGTTCAGGCGCGGGCCGCTCCCCCAAGGATTATCGGGCCGACCGTCGATCATCATGTAGACGCTCTGAAAGATGAAGCGTTCGTCCTCGCCGGGCAGGGCCAAAACGCCCTTGGCGCGAAACACGTCCATGCCGTCGGTGATGAGAAGCATTTGCAGCCATTGGCAAAAGCGGTTCCAGTCGATCTCTCCGGCAAGAGAGACGCCCACCGACGTGATGCCGCCGTGGTCCGCGCCGGGGTTGGCGGGATAAGCGCCGATATCCAGCGGACGCGAGGCGTCGAGATTGAAACCGCCGATGTGGAGAATGTCCGACAGGTCGACCATGGCGTTCACCGTCTCGTGAAAGCGGGCAAGCGGATTGATGCCGGCGAGGCGCTTTCGAAGGCGCTCGACATCGGCGGCGGGCGCGAGGTCGGTTTTGTTGAGCAGGATCACGTTGGAGAATGCGATCTGTTCCCAAGCGACCTCGATCTCGCCGAGTTGCCGTTCGATGTTCAGGCAGTCGACCAGTGTCACGACCCCGTCGAGGGTGAGAGAGGTGGACACTGCGCCTTCCACCAGGAAGGCCTGGGCGATTGGCGCAGGCGAGGCCAGGCCCGTGCATTCGATGAGCACGGCGTCGAACGGGTCGTGGCGTTCAATCAGCCGGTTCAGGGTTTCGATGAGGTCGCTACGGATGGAGCAGCAGACGCAGCCGTTGTTCATCTCGAAGATGTCGTCCTCGGCGCCGATCACGAGATGATGGTCGACTGGGATTTCCCCGAACTCGTTTTCGATGACGGCGATGCGCCGGCCGTGGTTCTGGCTGAGAATGTAGTTGAGAAGGGTGGTTTTCCCAGCGCCCAGGAACCCTGCGAGCAGGGTCACCGGGAGGCCGCCGTTGGCATCGGTCATAAGAAATAAGCGCCCGCCGGGGCGGGGCCGTCGAAAGGTCGAAAGAGGGCTGGCCCGAGCCGGGCCAGTGACCGATCGTACCTTTCCGCCGCTTGCTCTGGCAATAGAAAAATGTTTTTCCCCCGCCCAAAAAGCTGGCCGGTTCCCCGGCGGGAAAAGGCATGCCAGGGCTCCTTTTCCCCACCCCCCGGCTCGGGATAAATCGGGTGTCCGAATAAAGTTGTGTTAAATTGGAACAAGGGGGTTTTCCCTGCAAGGCCCGGCGCCCCGCTGGAGTCAATGCCGTTTCAGGCGATATCCGGTTTTTACGATTCATCGATTTCCTGCCCTGCGTCCCAGGCGCGGTTGCCCTATGTTCATCCTGTCCAGGAGAGATTCAATGGTAGCTTCGATGAGGCTGTGGGTTCTGTCCTTCCTCGGTTATTTCGTTTTCGCCTCGGCATTGCCCGCCGGGGCCGCGAAAAAAGTATATATTCCCAAAGAGCTCGAGCCCTGGAAGGAGTGGGTGCTGGAGGGCCAGCCGAGCCCCGACTGTCCGTTCATCGGCGTCCCGGAACCCGGCCGCCGCCTGTGCGCCTGGTCGTCGGTGCTGCAGATCGATGCCGGGGCGAACGGGGCCGCCTTCTCGGTCGAATGGACGGTCTATGACGAAGGAGACGTTCCCCTGCCGGGAGATGAGCGCCACTGGCCCGCCAAAGTGCAGGTGGATGGCCGCGCCGCCGCTGTTACTCCGGCCGGCGGCCAGCCCACCATCCATCTCCAGCGGGGCACGCACCAGGTGACCGGCCGCGTGCCCTGGAGCCAGCTGCCCAAATGGCTCCCGCTGCCGCCCGCCACCGCCCTCGTGAAGCTCAAGATCGGCGGCAAGGCAGTGCCTTTCCCGCTGTTCAGCGGCAATAGTATCGGCCTTGGCAAAGCCCAGAACGACGGCCGCCAGGCGGCTCCCGAAAGTTTGGCGATTCGTGTCTACCGCAAGCTCGCCGACGAAGTCCCTTTCACCGTCACCACCCGGGTTTTGCTGGATGTGTCCGGGCCGGGCCGCGAAGTCCTCCTCGGCCGCGCCCTTCTTGAAGGGTTGATCCCCATGGGGCTCAAAAGCCCGTTGCCGGCCCGCCTCGAGCCGGATGGCCGCCTGCGTCTGCAGGTCAAACCCGGGCACTGGGAACTCACCCTGCTCGGCCGCTACCACGGCCGCGTGTCGGAGGTGCGCTTCGAGGACCCAGGGGAACTCTGGGCCGAAGAAGAGGTGTGGAGTTTTCAGGCGAACACCGCGCTTCGCCTGACCGAACTGTCAAACCTCACGCCCATCGACCCGCAGCAGGCCGGGGTGCCGAAGGAATGGAAAAATCTCCCCGCCCACCGGGCCCAAGTGGGCGGCGTCCTCGTCCTCACCGAAAAGCGCCGCGGCGCCGATGACCCCGGGGCCGACGCGCTCCGCCTGCAGAGAAATATCTGGCTCGATTTCGACGGCCGGGGCTACACCTTTCAGGACCGGATCACAGGCGCCATGAACCAGGGATGGCGGCTGAATGCGGACCCCGAGTATCACCTAGGCCGTGTCAGCGTCGGCGGGGAGGATCAGCTCATCACCTTCGCCGGCGATGGCCAGGGCGCGGGGGTGGAGATTCGCCAGCGGCAAATAGACCTCAGCGCTGTCAGCCGCCTGGCAACCGGAACCCATGAGTTCGGCGCCGTGGGCTGGCGTCACGACGTTGATTCCCTGAGCGCCACCCTGCACCTGCCGCCGGGTTACAGGCTGTTGGCGACCAAGGGGGCCGACCGGGCGGCAAGCACGTGGATCAGCCGCTGGACGCTATTGGATCTGTTCATTCTGCTCCTCATCGCCGCGTCGGTGACGATCCTGAAGGGAAAACCCTGGGGCGCCCTGGCGCTCGCCGCCGTGGGCCTTATCTACCACGAGCCGGGCGCGCCGGTGTTCGTCTGGCTCAGCATTCTCGGAAGCGTCGCATTGATCGAAAAATTGCCGCCAGGAAAACTGAAGTGGTGCGTCACCGGGTACCGCAACTTGAGCTACCTGGCGCTTGTGGTCATCGCTCTCCCCTTCATGATCGACCAGGCGCGCCAGGGCCTGTATCCGCAGCTTGAGAAATCGGCCGGGTGGCGCCCGCCGCAATACCAGGTGGCCGGGGGCGCCCGTTCCATGCCCGCGGAACCGGCAAGAAAAGCCGAGCGCCCTCTGGCGGAGGAGTTTTTGCGAAGCGACAGCAAGCCATCCTCGGGGCCGCCCGCCTCGTCAAGCCGGTCGACGTTGGACTACGACTACCGGCGGCTGTTCAAAACGCACGACCCCAACGCCAACATCCAGGCCGGGCCCGGCCTTCCCGGCTGGCACGGCCGCCAGGTGGCGCTGTCCTGGAGCGGCCCCGTCGGTAAGGACGACCGGTTGAAACTGTACCTCGTGGGACCAGCGGTGAACCGTGGGTTCAGCTTTCTGCGCATCGTTTTGGTGGCGTTTCTCGCGCTCGTTCTGTTCAGCCGGGGTGAGGGCGGGGGGGGCTTGCGGCCCCGCTTCCGCATAGCCGGGGCGCTGGCCGGGGCCAGCCTGGTTATTGGCGCCGGGCTTCTTGCGGCAACGCCCGTTCGGGCGGAAGTGCCGCCGTCAGAAATCCTGAGTCAGCTCAAGGAGCGGCTGCTTAAGCCGCCGCCCTGCGGTCTGGCCTGCTTCGATATCGAACACGCCTGGGTGGAAGTGAAGAACGACCACCTGACGCTGCGCCTGAGGGTTCATGCGCAGGAGGACGTGGCCCTGCCGCTGCCCGGGCGGCGCGGCCAGTGGCTGCCCGAACAGGTGCTGATCGACGGGCGCCCCTCGGGAGAACTCTTGCGACTTTCCGGTGAAAGGAAGATTCATGTTCACGTCTCGAAAGGGGTGCACCAGCTCGCCCTGGCCGGCCGCCTGCCGCCGGACGACCGGGTCTCCCTGTATTTTCCGCACCAGCCGCGCCGCTTCACCGCGCGTGCGGAGGGCTGGGAACTCGCCGGCCTGCAGGACGCCCGCTTGCTCGACGACACCCTCGGGCTGTCCCGGGTGCGGGCGAAAAGCGCTGCCCCCCGGCTCCGTTCCGAGGCGCCCCCGCCGTTCGTGGTGGTCGAACGGCGGATTCACTTCCAGTTGGACTGGGTCGTCGAAACCCGTGTCCGGCCCGGAGCTCCCGACCTTGGCGCCATTAACCTGGAGGTGCCTCTGCTTGCCGGGGAGAAGGTCCTCTCGGAGCACGTGAAACTGAAGGACGGGCGCGTTCCGGTTTCGCTCGGCGGCAGCCGGCGCGAGGTGCGCTGGGTCTCGACGCTGGAGAAAAGTGATACGCTCACGCTCGCCGCGTCCAGCGAGAGCCACTGGGTGGAGCGTTGGGTGCTGGATGCCAGCGCCCTGTTTCATATCGAGGCGGACGGTTTGCCGCCCCTGCTTGAGCAAAGCGAGGGACAATGGCGCTCGGAATACCGGCCGTGGCCTGGCGAAGTGCTGACGCTTCGCATTCAGCGCCCGCAGGCGGTGCCGGGCAACACGCTGGCGGTGGATTTTGTCGATCTCACCGTCAACCCGAGCGCACGGGTGACGCAGTCGGAGCTCAATCTCCGCCTTCGAAGCAGCAAGGGCGGGCAGCACATGCTGCTGCTTCCGGAAGGGGCCGAGCTGATATCGGTCCATCTCGACGGCAAGGCCCAGCCCATCCGCCAGGAAGGGCGGAACGTGCCCCTGCCGCTGACACCGGGCACGCAAGCATTTGGCCTAAAATTCAAAACACCCGTGGGAGTGGAGTCCCTTTTGGAGGTGCCCCGGATCGACCTTGGCATCGAGGCTGCCAACGTGGCCTACCGCGTCCGGGTGCCTCACGACCGCTGGACGCTGTTCGTCGAAGGGCCGAGCATGGGGCCAGCGGTGCTGTTCTGGGGCGAACTGCTGGTGGTGGTCCTGTTAGCGTGGGGCCTCGGGCGGGTTCCCCTCACGCCGCTTAAAACGCGGCACTGGATTCTTCTCGGGGTGGCGATGAGCACCGTGGCGATTCCGAGTTTCCTGGTTGTCGTCGGCTGGTTGTTCGCGCTCGCCAAGCGCGAGGAGCTCGACATCGACGCGTTGCCGCGCTGGCAGTTCAACACCCTGCAGGCCTTTCTCGGCCTGCTCAGCCTGGCGGCGATTGTATGCCTCTTTGCCATCGTGCCGGGAGGCCTGCTCGGCTCGCCGGACATGCATATCGTCGGCAACGGTTCCAGCGCCCACCAGCTGCAATGGTATCAGGACCGCTCGCTGGGCGAATTGCCGCCGGCGGCGTTTCTGTCGGTCCCTCTCCTCGTTTACCGCATAGCCATGCTGGTGTGGGCGTTGTGGATGGCGTTTGCTCTTCTGAAGTGGCTGCAGTGGGGCTGGGGATGCATCAGCCACGGCGGCTTGTGGCGTCCGAAGAGCGTTCTCGCCAAGCCCGGCGGTTTTGCCCCTAAAAATCCAGAAACGGACTAGCGTCTGTTGGGCTTATTTCCTGGCGGCCGGCGGGTGAGGAGGACATCGCCTCTTTGTTCGAGAGCGTTTTTATATTACCTCTATAGGACCCCCTGGGTCGCCCTCATGGGCGAAAACCCTTGCCGGCACCATGGCGCTTCCCACAGTCCTCAAAGCCTGTGCGGCCCACCTTGTGTGCATCTTCATGGGGCCTTCCGGGTGAGCGGGTGGTTCCATGGTATTTTCCTGTTACAAACTAGATGCAGGCTCCAAGCTTGACACGAGCGCAAAACTATTTTCGGTGGCCTCGTGGGTTAATGTTTAACTGTCAATATTTCAAAAAGGTAGCTGGGAATGTCAAGATTGTGAAAAGATTGAGGCCAGTTGCCTGGCGCGCCGATATTCGGTTTGCCAATACGAGGCGAAAAAAAAGATCCCTAGCTTTGATATTACAAGCGGTTTGCTGGGGTTCGCCATTCCAATATTATCTACATGCCAATTTTTCAGTGAGTTGCAAGCGCTCTGGCGTGGCCGCTACCCTTCGCGGGGTATGGCGCGATGGCGTTTTTTCTGCTAACTTTCTCTTAATGCCGGCTTAGCCGATGCCCATTTCCAAGTATGAATTTATTGTAGCTGTAAATTGTAGGAAGGGATTGGCCCGGTATGAACAAAAATAAAGGTTAGAAAGAACCCGGCTTTCTCTTTTTAAGGGATAAAATCCTATAAAGAGTAAGACCTTAATGGGGGAAATGGGAATGGAAGCGAACCACACGCCGCATCCTGCGACTCGATGGTTGTTTCGCCAAGTTTTTGTTGCACCACGCGCCCTAATTATCGTTCTGACCTTGTTGGTCCTGGCTCTTAGCCCGGGAGCTTGGGCCAAGGACGGGGGCAAGTCGAGCGACACGGAATCTGCCGTCCAGGAAAACGTGGACAACCAGGTGCTGGTCAAGTTCAAGGCGCATCATTTGCGCGGCGTGCGCAATCTGCATGGCCGTGTTCCGTCTCCGGCGGCGGACCAGGTTCAGGAGAATCTCTCCAGCATCGGCGTCAAATTGCAGGATCATTTCAATGCCCTCGGCATCTCGGTGCTTGAACGGACCGACCGGGGGATTCCCATCTCAAAAATCATTGGCGCGCTCATGCGCTCGGGGCTGGTGGAATACGCCGAGCCCGACGGCAAGGTGGGCCTTGAGGCCGCTCCCAACGACCCGGAGTACCCGAGCATGTGGGGTCTCAACAACTCCGGCCAACTCGGCGGCCTACCCGATGCCGATATCGACGCCCAGGAAGCCTGGGACGTGGAAACCGGCAACGCCGATAATATCGTGATGGTGCTCGACACCGGCATCGACCATACCCATCCCGACCTCGTCGACAACATCTGGACCCATCCCGGCGAGGTGCCCAACAACGGCCTCGATGACGATGGCAATGGTTACGTGGACGACGTCCACGGCATCGACACCATTGACGGCCTGGGCGACCCCGATGCCGACAACGATCCGATGGACGATCACGGTCACGGCACGCATGTTTCAGGAACCATTGGCGCGCGGGGCAACAACGGCATCGGCGTGGTGGGCGTCAACCACCACATCAAGCTCATGGGGTGCAAGTTTTTGAATTTCGCCGGTGAAGGTGAGATTTCCGATGCCATCAAGTGTCTCGATTACGCCCAGACCATGAAGGTGGACCACGGCTTCCCCATTCTGCTGACCAACAACAGCTGGGGCTGCCCGGGCTCGGAAGCCGGATGCGAAAGCCAGTTGTTGAAGGACGCCATTCAGCAGGCGGGCGAGCACAATATGCTTTTCATCGCTTCGGCGGGAAATCTGGGCTCCAACAACGACGCCGCCCCGCATTTTCCGTCAGGGTACGACCTGGACAACATCATCGCGGTCGCCGCCACTGACCGCGAGGACGAACTGGCCTTCTTCAGCAACTTCGGCCTGAATACGGTGGACCTTGGCGCGCCCGGCGTGGAGATTAACAGCACGCTGCCAGGAGGCCTGTATTCCGGGCCAGACCCGTTTTGGAGCGGCACTTCGATGGCCGCGCCTCACGTTTCGGGCGCGGCGGCACTGATCTGGGCGAAGGAGCCCGCGCGCACGTACCAGTCGGTGAAAAATCTTTTGATGCTCACCTCCGATCCCTTATTTGCTCTAACGGGCGTCACGGTGACCGGCGGCCGGCTCAACATCAACAATGCGATCACATGTGCCCCCGGCAGCCCGGACATGCGGGCCACCGCGCCCCGGGAGGGGTTCACCTCAGGTCTCGGTCAGGTGCTCACGATCTCCGTGCTCATTCATGACTGCGGCGCCGCTGTCGTTGGCGCGGCGGTGATCGCCACCCCGAGTACCGGCGATCCGCAAGTCGTCCTGCTCGACGATGGCATTGCCCCAGACCGGAGGGCCGGGGATGGAATCTATACCGCCGCCTGGTTGCCGCTCACCCCCGGTAACGTGACGCTCGACATCGCCGCCACGGCGGGAACCGATAACTTCAATGCCTCCATCTCCGGCGTGGTGTCGAACAGCAATTATATTTTTGACGACCAGGTTGCCTACAACTGGATTCCCGCCGAGGGCAGTAACGGCGTCCACACTGCCATTGACAGTACCAACGATGACATCGTTACGGATGTGATCCCCATCGGCTTCGATTTTCAGTTCTACGGCGTCTCCTACAATGAAGTCACGGTTTCCACCGACGGCAATTTGGGTTTCGGCGGCGCCTACATCGTTCCCTTCAATCAGTCTCTGCCCAACGGCAATAGCCTTGCGCTCATCGCCCCTTTCTGGGACGATTTGATGGGAGGATTTTGGGGATTTCCTACCGATGGGGTGTGGTACCGGCAGGAGGGCACCGCTCCCAACCGGCGGCTGATCGTGCAATGGAACGACGTGACCCAGTGGCCCGGTTTGGGCGACGCCACCTTCCAGGTCATCCTGTATGAGACGACCAACGAAATCAAGTTTCAGTACCAGGACGTTCAATTCGAGCCCACCTTTGGCAGCACCAGCGACAATGGCGCTTCGGCGACCGTCGGCCTGCAGAATCAGGACGGAACCATCGCCACGCAGTATTCCTTCAACGCCGCGGTGCTGAACAACGGCGATGCGATTTTATTTTCCCAGCCGGTGGCGGGGCATCAGCTCAAGATCGTCGGCGGTCCCCAGGGAACGCCGAACCCGGTGTTCTCCGAGCAGCAGGCGCAGCTGGGCGTGAGCGCCGTGGACAATGAGGGCCACGCGCTGTCCTACCTGTGGACCAGCGACTGCGCACCCGGTCCAAACAATGACGGAACCTTCGACAACGCCTATATCCGCAACCCCGTCTGGACCGCGCCGGTGCACGAATCCGGCGGGCAGACGCTCTGCACCCTGGAGGTGACGGTGGACGACGGCACCGACTCCGATACGGCCCAGTTCCAAATGGCTGTCGAATCGGCACCGCTGCATGTGATCGACATCTCCAGTGGCCCCGGAGGCAGCCCCAACCCGGCTGACCCTGGGGAAACCGTTGATCTCATATTGCAGGCCAGCGACTCGCTGGGGCACGCCCTGAGCTTTGCCTGGTCCGCCTCCTGTCCCGATCTGGCCGGCAATGGATCGTTCGACGATGCCACGACCCAGAACCCCGTGTGGACGCCGCCGGCCAACGGCACCAATTCACCCAAGTCATGCACGCTGGAGGTGACAGTGGGCGACGGCCTGGGCCTTTCCGAAACCGCCAGCTACGGCCAGGTTGTCAATCCGGTGCACGCGCTCAACATTTTGAGCGGACCCAGCGGATCGCCCGACCCGGTGGCCTCCGGCGGCCAGGTGAGCCTCGCGGTGAGCGCCGAGGATACGCATGCTCACGCGCTCGGTTACGCCTGGAGCGCCTGCGGCGGCACGTTCAGCGATGTCAACGCGCAGAATCCCACGTGGACGGCGCCTGTGAATGAGGGGCCAACGCCGATAGGCTGCCTCATCGGCGTCACGGTCAACGACGGTGCGGGCGGTCTCTCCAAGACGGGGCAATACGTTCAGGAGATCAGTCCTGCAGGCACGCCGGGAGACGCGATCCTGTCTCTCAGCCCGGAAACCGAATTTGCGTCCATGGGCCCCAGAGGGGGACCATTCACGCCTGACACCATGGTTTACACCGTCACCAATACGGGCAGCCTGGCGATGGATTTCACCGTCTCCGAATCGGCTTCCTGGCTTGAGGTTTCGCCCTCGGGCGGCAGCCTGGCGCCGGATGCCAGCATGCCGGTGATGGTTTCTCTCGCCAACCGCGCGACCAAGCTGAAAGACGGCACCTACACGGACGCCGTGGTGTTCACCAACACAACGAGCGGCACGGGAAACATTTCCATTCCCGCGTCGATCACCGTAGGCAGCGAGCCGCCGCCCCCGCCGCCCCCGCCGCCGCCCGGCGACGTGCAAGTCACGCCGACCGATGGCCTGAGTGCGAGCGGCAAGCCCGGCGCCACCATCACTGCTTCGATAGTTTATTTAGTAACCAACACCGGCGCCACGGCTGTCGCGTACGAAGTGACCAACAGCGAACCCTGGGTGACAGCATTGATTCTCGAAGGTGAAGGGACGCTTAACCCCGGTGAAACCGAATCGGTGACGGTTTTTATCAATGGCAATTCCACCGGTCTCTCGGCGGGAAGCTACGGCGACACTGTCGTTTTCACGGATACCGGGGACGCTTCCGTGATCGCCACGCGGCCGGTGAGCCTGAATCTTCGCGGCAAGAGCCGGTAACCTCCGGATCTTCCGGAGCGGCCTTGCAAGCGGCAATAAAAAACCCCCTTTCAGTCCGCCCGCCGGCGGCCGGAAGGGGGTTTTGTTTTGAGGGCGTTACTTCGGGCCGATCATTTTTTCCGGCCGGACTTTCTCGTCGAACTCCTCCGTGGTCAGCAGGTTCAACGCCACCGCCGCCTCCTTGAGAGTGCTGTTTTCCTCGTAGGCTTTTTTCGCCACCTTGGCGGCGTTGTCGTAGCCGATGTGCGGGTTCAGCGCCGTCACCAGCATCAGTGAGTTTTTGAGATGCGCGGCAATGCGCTCGCGGTTCGGCTCGATACCGGCGACGCAGTGGTGGTTGAACGATCGGCACGCGTCCCCCAGCAGGCGGATGGACTGCAACAGGTTGTAGATCATCACCGGCTTAAAGACATTGAGCTCGAAGTGGCCGGAAGAGCCGCCAATGTTGATCGCGGTGTCGTTGCCCATGACCTGGGCGGCGACCATGGTCATCGCTTCGGACTGCGTCGGGTTGACCTTGCCCGGCATGATGGAACTGCCCGGCTCGTTGGCCGGCAGGATGATCTCGCCCAGGCCGCAGCGCGGGCCGGAACCCAACCAGCGGATGTCGCTGGCGATTTTCATGAGCGAGCAGGCGATGGTTTTGAGGACGCCGCTGGCCTCGACGATGGCGTCGTGGGCGGCGAGCGATTCGAACTTGTTGGGCGCGGTGACGAACGGCTTGCCGGTGAGATCGGCAATGACTCCCGCGACCTTCACGGCGAAATCCCGGTGCGAGTTGAGCCCCGTTCCCACCGCGGTGCCGCCGAGGGCGATGGGGTAAAGCCGGGGCAGGCAGGTGGCGATGCGGTCGAGGGCGTGATCGAGCTGGGCCACGTAGCCGCTGAACTCCTGGCCGAGGGTTAGGGGTGTGGCGTCCATCAGGTGCGTGCGGCCAATTTTGATGATGTCCTTGAACGCGGCGGATTTTTCCTTGAGCGCGTCGCGCAGTTCGATGAGCGGCGGCAACAGCCCCTCGTGAATCCGCTCCACCGCGGCGATGTGCATGGCGGTGGGAAACGTGTCGTTGGAGGATTGTCCCATGTTGACGTGATCGTTGGGATGCACGGGGTCTTTCGAGCCCATGACACCGCCTGAGATCTCGATGGCCCGGTTGGCGATCACCTCGTTGCTGTTCATGTTGGATTGGGTGCCGCTGCCGGTCTGCCACACGCGCAGCGGAAAGTGCGAATCCAGCGTGCCCGCGATCACCTCATCGGCGGCCTGGACGATCAGGTTTTTCTTGTCGCCGGGCAGCAGGCCGAGTTCGGTGTTGACGATGGCCGAGGCCTTTTTCAGGATGCCCATGGCGCGGATTATTTCGCGCGGCATTGTTTCGATGCCAATGTCGAAATGGATCAGCGAGCGGGCGGTCTGCGCCCCGTAGTAACAATTCACGGGAACCTTGATTTCGCCCATGCTGTCGGTTTCGATGCGATATTCCATGATCCCTCCTCCTTCTCGTTAAAAATAATCCGCCGCATCCGGCATGTGTTCTTCGATGAATTCCTTGAAATTCTTAAGCAGGCGCGCCTCCGACTGGCGCACGGCCTCGCGCGTGATGTCGAACTGGTCTCCGATTTCCTGTAGCGACAAAGGCGATTCCGAAAGCACCCGGTCCTCCAGAATTTTGAGCTGGATGGGTTTCAGGTCTTTTTTGAAGGCGGCGATATGCTGATTGAGTAGGTCGCGGAATTGATCCCGCTCCGCGTTCTTTTCGGTGGACTGGCTGGAGGCCAGCATGGAGGCGGGGGTGCGTTCGCCACCGGGATGAAGCGGCGTGTCCATGGAAACATCGGCGGCCCCCAAGCTCCGGTCCACATCTATGACTTCCCCTTCGTCCACCCCGAAGCGTTCGGCGAGGAGCTTGGTCGTCGGGGCGAAGCCCTCGCGCTCGAGTTTTTCCTTTTCCTTTTTCAGGTTGAACAAAAGCTTGCGGCGGACGTTGGTCGTCCCCACCTTGACGAGGCGCCAGTTGTCGAGAATGTATTTGAGGATATAGGATTTGATCCACCAGGAAGCATAGGCGGACAGCCGGACCCCCCGGAACGGGTCGAAGTTCTTCACCGCCTTCATGAGGCCCACGTTGCCTTCCTGGATGAGGTCCATCATGTTCTGCCATTGCCGGCTGAAGGTCATGGCGATGCGCACCACGAGCATCAGGTTGGCGGTGGTCAGACGGTAGGCGGCGTTCAGGTCGCCCTTGTTGCGCAGCAGAATGGCGAGCTGTTTTTCCTCTTCCTCGGTCAGTTCTTCGTATCGCTTGATTTCCTGGATGTATGCCGAGAGCGGGTCGAGAACGGCCAGGGATTTCTCGGTGCTTTTAGCGGGGACGAGGCTTTTTTTCGAAGGGTCTTTTTCCTCGGATTCTTCCAGGTTCTTTTCGTCGGTCATCGGCCGTGCCCGCGGTTGGGGTTCGCCGCCGCCAAAGCCTTGGCCAAGGCGCCTGGCCCGGCCGCTGTCAGCGGTGTTAACCGTTGAATTTGAGAGTCGCAGAATTTACAATGTAGCATGGCCCGTTTGATAATATTGGGAATCCTGATCGTCACGTTCATCCTGCTGGTGCGCGCCTTTTTCCCTGCCGCCTTGAAAAAGGAAGGCCGGGCCGATACCACGGAAATGGTGAAGGACCTGAACTGCGAGACCTACGTTCCCAGGGCGGAAGCGCTCCACCGGTCCATCAAGGGAAAGGATTATTATTTTTGCGGGGAAAAATGCGCCGAGGAATTCGAGCAAAAGGTGGCCTGAAAGGCCGCCGGGATTTTCCCCTGTCATACGCCGGGAGACCGAACCCCGGCCCGGTCTTAATCTTAGGAAGCAGTATAACATAGGGGACGGTTTCCACCACGGCAATCCGGCCTTTACCTAGGGACCAACGAAAGAGAAAGATTTCCAATGAAAAAAAATCGTGCAGCATGGATCGCGGGCCTCTCGATGTGGGCCATCCTTTTTGCCGTTTCCCCCGCTTGGGCGGGGGATGAATGCCTGCCGGTGGAAGAAAAGCCGATCAAGGTGGAAGGATGGATATCGAAAAAATTCAAAAAAGAAAGAAAGCAGATTTTCAAGGAGTTCGGCGCCCTGGGCTATACGCGGGTCCGCCTCAGGGTTTTTCCCATGGGCGATACCGCCAAGGTCGTGGGCATCGGCCGCTGCGTTCCCGCATACCTCGCCCGGCATATTCTCAAGATGGCCCTCACCTACACCGCCGGGGTCGATAGCCTGGTCAACCAGGCGTTCATTTCAGGGCATTGGACGGGCATCGGCACCACCATGTTCGACGAACCGTCGCAGCAAAAGGTGGACGAGGCGCAGGTCAAAGCATTGCTGAACCCTGACCTCAGCACCGATGAGTTTCATGCGCTCTATCAGAAACTTTCCGTTCAGGATGAAACGGTTCCTTACTTCGGGCTGGATCGGCCCAACGCCAAGCGGGTAGAGTGATGCGTTCGCCGGTTTCGGTTCGGGGGCTTCTGTGGTACGCGCTGGTAGGTTTATTGCTGGTCGCGCCGGCGAAGGACGCCGCGGCCGGGGAATGCGAATCCGTGCTCAGGCGTCCGGTGAAAATCGAAGCCTGGTTGTCCAAGAAATATGAGAAAGACCTGCCGGCGATCCGCGAGACGTTCGCCGCCATGGGCCACACACGAGTGACCCTGTGGGTGTACCCCGCCGAGAACCCGTCGCGCGTGGTGGCCATCGGCCGTTGCGTTCCCGCTTACATTGCCCGCCATGCTTTAAGGAACGCGCTTGAATATGGAGTGGGCGCGGCGAGCTTGGTTCACCAGGGGTTCATTTCGGACCGCTGGATCGGCCTCGGCACTTCGCTGTTCGCCGAGGATTCGCAGCAGGAAATCTCCGCGGAAAACCTTCGCCGACTGCTGGATGACAACCTGGACACATCGGAGTTTCAGGCGCTGTACCAGGAACTGTCCCGGCAGGATGAAACGGTGCAGGCGTTCGGGCTGACCCACGACAACCCGAAGCGAATGAAGCAGTGACCCTCCCCCCAAAAAAGTTCTTTCGAGTTTTTCAATCCCGGCGTACCAGGCGCGCGGCATGCGAAATGGTCTTGTCGTTTTTTTCGTACCAGTATGCGCAGCCGTTCAGGTAAAAAATGATCTGCGCCTCATTGCCGCGGGTGTTGGTGGTCCACGTGCAGTTGCCGGGGCCGGGCGGGAAGATGGAATCGATGTGGATATCCCCTCCCTTGTGGTCCTTGTTTAATTTATTCTGATCGTAGAGCGACTGCGCCTCGGGGATGGAGCACAACCGCCAATCCGAATGGCCGGCGAATTTTTTCTTATTCATGTCCTTTGCGTATTGCTCCGCCTCGTCCCAGGTGATTTCCCGGTCGAGGTCGAGGCGGGAGTCGTTGGCCATCCAGGTCAGGCTGGTGAGGGAATCGTAGATGGTGCCGTCGTCTCTTTTCAAAAATCGCGATTTTTCCTTTTCCATTCCATTCCTTTCTTGATGAGCCCGCGTTCCGGGCGCTGGCCGGGTGCGCCTCGCTTGGCGGAGCCCCGCGCGTCACGCATGAATAAAAAGGTTAGCAGAGATTATCGGGGGATGTAAAGGTCTTCTCTGCGATCGGCGAACAGGTCGTTGTTCGGGTTGATGCGTTTTTCCCGGGCGCGGCGGATGTCCAGCGAGAGCACTTTCACCTCTTCCCGGTCGGGTGAGGCCCGAAAGAGTACGTCCCCATCGGGATCGACGATCTGGCTCTGGCCGATGAAGCGAAGCGGCGGGCCCGCCAGGCGCTCCTCCGCTCCGACCCGGTCCGCCGTGATGGCGAACACCCGGTTTTCCAGGCATCGTGTGATCATTGCGTCGGGGCAGTGCTTGAGCACGAGGTTAGAGGGATGGGCGATGATGTCGGCGCCCTTCAAAGCGAGGGTGCGCGCGGTTTCGGGGAAGCGCCAGTCGAAGCAGATCATGATGCCCACCCGCGCCGCGCCGATATCGAACACCGCGAGCGGCAAGTCGCCCGGGTCGAACACCGATTTTTCCGTGTCGAACAAGTGGGCCTTGCGGTAGTGGCCGAGGATGCCATCGGCGCCGGCGAGGACGGCGGAATTGTAGACCCTGCTACCCTCTTTCTCGGCCAGCCCCGCCACCAGTGTGGCGCCGGTGCACCGGGCGGTTTTCATCAGCCAGTCGAGCGTGGGGCCGCCGGTGAGAGGTTCGGCCAGCGCCAGCGCTTCCTCGCGGGTGGTGAACTGATAGCCCGTGTTGAACAGCTCGGGCAGGACGAGCAAGTCGGCACGCTGGTTGTCAAGCAGGGCATCGAGTCGAGCGAGGTTGTGCGCTACTTTTCCGAATTGTGGATCGTTCTGGACAAAGCCGACATTCATGGCAGTGTGCCTCACAGAGGATACCGGGGGGCGGTCCCGGGCGGACAGGGCCGGTTTCAGGTATCGAGCCGGGACACCTGTTGCCGCAGATAGTGATCGGCGAGTGTGAGCGCGGCCATAGCCTCGGCGATGGGCACGGCGCGCGGACAGATGCAGGGGTCGTGCCGCCCTTCCACACGGATTTTGGCCGCCTTGCCCTTGCGCGTCACCGTATCTTGCTCGCGGTTGATGGAGGAAGTGGGTTTGACCACCAGCCGGAGCACGATGTCGGCACCGTTTGAAATGCCTCCGAGCACGCCCCCGGCGTTGTTGGTGCGCGTGGTGATTTTCCGGCCCTTTTTGATGAAGACGTCGTTGCATTCGGATCCGAGCATCAGGGCGGCGCCGAAACCCGCGCCGAACTCCACCCCCTTGACCGCGGGCAGGCTCATCATCGCCTTGGCGAGATCGGCATCGAGCCGGTCGAAAACCGGTTCCCCCCATCCCGCGGGGACGCCTTCGACAACGAGTTCAACGATGCCCCCCACCGAATCGCCCTTCTTGCGGGCGTCCATGATGTGGTCGATCATTTTTTCGGCCATTTTTTTGTCGGGGCAGCGGATGATATTTTTCTCGATTTCGCCGAAGTCGAAGGTTTGAGCGACGAGCGGACCGATTTGTCGCGTGTAGCCGGTGATACGCACCTTCTTGCGGGCGAGGAGCTTTTTGGCGATGGCTCCGGCGGCGACGCGGCCGACGGTTTCCCGGGCACTGGAGCGGCCGCCGCCCCGGTGATCGCGAAAGCCGAATTTCATGTCGTAGGTGTAGTCGGCGTGGCCGGGCCGGTACAGGTCCTTGATGAGCTCGTATTTCGAGGAATCCGCGTCTTCGTTTTCCACGGCCAGGGCGATGGGTGTGCCGAGGGTTTTCCCTTCAAAAACCCCCGAGAGGATTTTGATGCGATCGCCCTCCTTGCGGGTGGTGGTCACCTTGCTCTGGCCGGTGCGCCGACGGTCGAGCTCTTTCTGGATTTCCGATTCCTTGATGGGAAGCCCCGCGGGGCAGCCCTCCACCACGACCCCAAGGCCAGCCCCGTGGGATTCCCCCCAGGTGGAGATCTTGAATATTTTCCCGAATGAGTTGCCAGACATTTAGAACCGAGAGCTCCCCTTGGCCATGGCTTTTTTCCCGCCCGTGTCAATGCTGTGATTGTGTTTCAGTGCCCGGCCTGAAAGACGTCGCTCCCTTAAAGGTGCGGGAAAGCCGCCACGGGCCGGTTCATATCCATCAGGGTTCAGCAAAAGGGTGGATGTTCCTTCAATGGGCGGGCGTTCGGGCTGGTGCGCTCACCTTTCGGCGGGTGCTAGCGGGT
>CP070799.1:2297317-2336558 GCA_020343535.1 Nitrospinaceae bacterium
AGAACGGGGATGTGAACACTGCCGGTCACTTGGGCCAGGTTATCCAGACCCTGGGGCGGCCCGTACTTTTTCTTGGAAGGGGTCTCGAAGATGGGACTGAAGGTGATGAAATCGGCCCCTTCTTTTTCCGCCCGCCGGGCGCCTTCCAGGTCATGCGTTGAAACCCCGATCAGAAGATGGGGAAATGCTTTCACCACGTCTGATGCGGAAACACTTTTTTCCGTCAGGTGAACGCCGTCGGCGCCACTCATCGCGGCGATATCCGCCCGGTCGTTGATGAACAGCAGCGCGTCATGTTTGCGGGTCAAAGACCGCAACCTCTTCGCTAGCTGGAGCAGATCCGCCGGAGCGAGATCCTTTTCTCTTAACTGTAGCGCCCGCACGCCGCCTTCCAAGGCTGCCCTCACGGCGCTCAGGAATTTTCCCTGGGAAAACCGCTCGCGATCGGTGATCAGGTACAGCCTGAGCCGTTCAAGATCCGTGGCGGCCCGTTCCGGGTTGTGAATCAGATGCGCACCTCCGACAAAACGAAGCTGTCTTTAAAGGTCGATCAGGCCCTCCATGGGGCTCGAGGCCGACGCGTATAGTTTCTTCGGGATTCGCCCCGCCTCGTAAGCCAGGCGACCGCTTTCGACGGCGAGCTTCATGGCCTGCGCCATCTTAAGCGGCTCGCCCGCACCGGCGATAGCGGTGTTCATGAGCAGCCCCGCGACGCCGAGTTCCATGGCGCGGCTAGCGTCGGAGGCGGTGCCGACGCCGGCGTCGATGATCACCGGCACCTTCACCGCTTCCAGGATCAGTTTGATGTTGTACGGGTTTCGTATGCCGAGGCCGGAGCCGATGGGCGCCGCCAGCGGCATCACGGCGACGCAACCCAGATCCTCCAGCTTCTTGCACAACACGACGTCGTCCCCGCAGTAGGGCAGGACCTGAAAACCATCCTGCACCAGCAGCCGGGATGCCTCGAGGGTGGCTTCGTTGTCGGGGAAAAGGGTTTTCTCGTCGCCGATGACTTCGACCTTCACCAGGTTGCCAAGACCTGCCTCCCGCGCGAGCTGGCAGGTCATCACGGCGTCCTTGACCGTGTAGCAGCCGGCGGTGTTGGGCAGGAAGGTGTAGCGTTTGGGATCGAGGTGGTTTAAGAGCGAATCCTTGCTCTTGTCGAGTTCGATGCGGCGGACGGCGACGGTCACCATCTCGGCGCCGGAAATTTCGATCGCCATGCGCGTCTCTTCGAAGGATTTATATTTTCCCGTGCCGACAATGAGGCGCGACTTGAATGTTTTGTCTCCGATTTTAAATTCTGAGGATTGCATTGTTGCCTTTCGTGTTATCTGTGTCCGGCCTGCAAAAAAGTGTCTCCGTTGCTGTTAGGCGGCGGTTTAAAACGAGAGGTGGCCGGCCGCCCGCCGTCGTTCCCGGGGACCCCTTCCGCTAATCTCGTGCATCAGCTGCCGCCCCCCACCGCATGAACGATCTCGATCTTATCCCCCTCCTCGACGGAGGTGGATTCGTATTTCGAGCGCGGGACGACCTGCTGATTGATGGCCACGGCAAAATGCGGAAAGGCGACCTTCAGTTCGCCCAGGAGCTCGCTAAGTTTTTGCGAGTGAACCTCCCGTTCTTCGCCGTTGATAATCAATCGCACGTGTACCTCCGGCCAGCTCGCGGATGAGATGAAACAGCCTTACGGCAAGGCCGCCGGGACTGGGGGTGGCTCATCCCGGGCCGCCGCGACCTGCGTCTTGCAATGAGGCCGTAAACATGGTTAATTAATCACAGGGAGGAGTCTCCAGGATCGCCCAAAAAAAAATGCAATTCCTGCTAGGGAATTGCATCACATCCGGTCAAGATGGAGTCACTTCCCTTCGCTGGTATAAGCCAGATCAGGTTCAAAGGGTTATCCTTGCGGGATTCTCAGTTTGGAGAAACACCCCTAGTGAAGCTCCTAGCATTCGTTATTTTTGCTGGTAAGTCAAGAGTTATTGACGTCCCCCTAAAAATGAGTACTATTAAGCCTATGACATATCGCGGTCTGTTTATTTTATGCGGCTTGTTCGCGCTGGGCGGTTTGTTCGGCTGCCAGTCCAGTCCTTCGATCAAGGAAGCTTTTGTCGAGAAAGCCTACTTCGAAGTGCCGCCCCCGGGAATTCCCCCGATGGACGCAGCGCTGTTCGAGCGGGGGGTGGGTTATCAGGAAAAACGGCAAAGCCTTTCCGCCATCGAAACGTGGAAGGAATTTCTTAAGATTTATCCGAGTTCCTATGAAGCGCACAACAACCTGGGCATGGCCTATTACACCAACGATCAGGTCGGTGCTGCCATAAAGCAACTGGAGGTCGCCCATTCCTTGGAGCCTTCCGAAAGGAAGATCAAAAAAAACCTCGTCGATGCGCTCAAGTTCCAGGCCCGCATGTTGAAGGAAACCCGCGACTACCATGGTGCCATAGCCTATTTGCGGCGTATCGGCAAGCTTTCAGGCCTGGAAGAGAGGCGGCTGATGCAGTTGCGCATCGAAGCGCTCCAGGGGCAGATTTTTGAGGAAGTGAAGAGGACCAACAGCCTGTCCTCCTACCAGGAGTTTATCCGCCTTTATCCGGAAAACGTTGAGAAGGTGAAGGAGGCGAAACTGAGGATGCAGGTGCTCCAACAGCAGGAACCGGTGGTGGATTTTCCCGACCTCGGCTTGGACGAACCCGACCAGGCGGGGGGTATTCCCGACATGGTTGAGGAGGAAACCTTGATTTACGAAGAAACGGTGACTCTACCCTAGTGAAACGCCCGGCCCCGGGTGTTTTTATTATCCATCGTTGCAGTAAATAAATAAAAAACTATGACCGCTATCGTTAAGGATGAGCTCGATCACCTGATCGACAAGGAGTGGGAGTACCTGGAATCGCGAAAATCCGAATGGAGCCTGCTGGAAGGTGAGCAGGACATGGAAGTGCTCGAACATATTCTGCGGTGCATTCTCCATATGGGCCGCACGACCGAGTACGCCGCCGATTTTCAGGCCTGCGCCGGGGTTCAGAATAAGGATGGTGGCTGGTCGAAGCAATCGCACGAGAACCGGACCTCGATGTGGATCACCACGTTTGTCGCGCTCAAGCTGTGCCGCGGCAACATGATCCTCAAGGACTCCGCCATCGCGGCGGCCATCGACCGTGCCCTCGCTTACGTTCTCTCGACGCAGGAAAAGGAAGGGCACTGGGTGGACCCGGAGTGGTCCCACCTCGACACCACCTGTTCGGTGACGTCCTTTTTGACCATCTACCAGGTCACTCACGACCGGCAAAAAGAGGAGCGGATCAATCAGGCCCGGCGGCGGGGCTATGAATACATCATCCAGTGGCAGCGCGACCAGGGATTGTGGAAGGACGACACGTTTCATCCCGCCGGCATTGAAACCACCGCGCACTTGATGCAGTACACCCTGGTGCCGGCGTATTTCATGGACGGCATCGGCTACGCGGAAAAAATCTGCCTGGAAGCCGCCGAATCGCTGGCGGGGGAGCAGGAAGAAGGCGGGTCGTGGGACAACGAGAACATGGACCATACCATGGACGCGTGCCGCAATCTGATGCTGGTTTCCGACACCTTCGGCAAAAAGGAGCGGTTCGCCCCGGTGATCGAGAAGGGCGTCCAGTGGCTCATCGCAAACAAGAACCCGCAGGGCTGGGGCGACTTCAGAGATGAACCGAGCAACGTGGAGCGCACCGGCGACGGCCTCGACACCCTGCTCAAGCACCGGCGGTACACCGCGGGCCTGCCCATGTCGCATTTCTGGGCCTACAGCAAATAGGGCCGGGGCTTAGGGACCCCTCGCCATTCAACGCACCTCCCCGGCATCCCCTGGTTGGGGTATCACGATATGAAGGAATGACTGCATGCACGCCGTGATTCTGCTGGCCGGGTACGGGTCCCGCTTAAGCCGCGACGACCTGGCGCATAAGTCGCTGTTGCCCTTCGGTGGCGAAACGCTGCTCTCCCGTCATTTGGCGGCCCTCCACGCCCTCGGCATCGAGAAGGCCGAACTCGTTCTCGGGCACAATGCGGGAAAGGTGATGGACTATGTCGAATCCCTTTCCGTGAAGCCGCAGGTCCACTACATCGATAATACGCTCTACCGCACCACGGGAAATACCCTGTCGATGGTGCTCGGCCTTGAGCGCTGTCCGGGCGACGTCCTGGTGCTCGACGGCGATGTGCTCTACCCGCATTCGCTGTTTCTCGATTACGTCCGGCGTTCGCAGCCCACCTCGTTCGCCCTGGTGCCGGTGGATATCGGCAATACCGAGGCGACGAAGGTTCTCATCAATTCATCGGGAACCATCCACGCGTTCGTCACCAAGCGGCTCCTGACCGAGGAAGAGAAAACCGGCTTCCGTTTCGGCGGCGAGGCCATCGGCTTTTTCAAGCTCTCCGCCGGGGACGTGCAAGGCTTTTTAAAGCTGTACAAGGAGCGCGAGGCGGAATACGCAAAACTGCTCTGGGAGATCCCACTCACCGAGTTTGCCACGCGGGCGGACATCTTCCCCTGGACGATGGAGGGCGATGGTTGTTTCGAGATCGACACCCCCGAGGATTACGTCCGCGCCCGCGAAACTTACGAGAAGAACCCCGGCCGTTACGCCTGATGACCCCCGCCCGGGCGAAATGTTAAGCCCTTTTGCCCGCCCCGCCATCCTAACCATGAACCCAATTTCATGCGGGACCCGCAGGGATTCCCCCGGGCCGGAGGTGATTTACGATGCCATTGTCCAGATACAGAGCGGTTTTCTTCGATGTGGGGGGAACCCTGCTCAAGGTTCATCCCTCGGTGGGGACGGTGTACGCCGGGGAGGCCCGGGCGTTTGGATACACCGGCAGCGCCGAGGCGCTAGATGCCGGGTTTCGAGCCCAGTGGAAGGCGACCGGCGGTATCGAATCGCTGGATGGACAAAGCGGCAGGGCGGTGGAAAAGCGGTTCTGGAAGGACCTGGTCGAAAAGGTGTTCGAGCCTTCCGGCGGGCTTGAAAATTTCGACGAGTACTTCGACCGGGTCTACAGCCTGTTTCAAAAAAAGGACAGCTGGCGGGTGTTCGAGGATGTTGCGCGTTCAAGAATTTTCGAGCGGCTGAAAGCCCGCGGGGTGGTGCTCGGCGTCATTTCCAACTGGGATTCCAGGCTTCCCGAGACGCTGAAAAACCTCGGGCTCGCTGATCATTTCGATTTCATTCTGGCGTCCACCGTAGTGGGTTCGGCCAAACCGAATCCGAGGATATTTGCTCAGGCGATCGCGATGAGCCGGGTGCAACCCGGGGAGGCCTGTCATATTGGCGACGAGGTGGCCACCGATATCGAGGGCGCGGCCGCGGCGGGCATCGACGCCATACTGGTGGACCGGGACAACCGCCACCCGGTGGCCCAGGCGCCCCGCGTCCGCTCGTTCATGGACCTGGTGGACGGTAGCCCTTGACGCCCTTCAGGTTGGCCCGGGTCAGACTCATACCCGCCAGGGCAGCGCGCGTGAGATCGGCGTTTGTCAGATTGGCGCCGAACAGCGAGGCATGGGCGAGATCGCTTTCGGTGAGGTTGCAGCTCTCCAGCGTGGCGAAACTCAGGCTGGCCTTTGCCAGTTTTGCGCCCCAGAAATTGGCGCCGCGTAGATCCGCCCGGCTAAACGCCGCTCCCATCAGGCTGGCGTAGGAGAAATTGGCCTTTTCGAGTCGAGCCTCCTCAAAATTAGCGCCGACCAGATGCGCCCCGTAGAAATTGGATTGCGGCAGAAACGCCCGGAGAAAGCGCGTGTTTTCCAGCTTCGTGTTGCTGAAGTTGGAATTGATGAGGGTGGAATCGCTGAAATCCAGGCCCGACAGATCCAGCCCGGAAAAATTGGTCCCGGACAGGTGCACGTGCGATTTTTCCTTTAGCAGGTTTTTTATTCGGTTTACCGTAATATTCGCCACCGCTGGCATCTCATTCCGCTATATTTTGTGGCAACTTATCAATGAAGTTGGCATGTGTAATAATATCCGATAACCAAATTTATTGCAAGGCGAAAGCGGGTTCAGGCGGGAGGTGCGGAGGGGGCATCTCTTTCGGCCAGGCGTCTGGTGCGCCATTTCCGGCCGATGTCCCAGGCCAAAAGGAGGTAAAACGGCGTGTATTCCAGCCAGGATGTCCACGCGCTCAGGGCCGCGATGTCCTGGTAATCGAAATAAAAGTCCAGGTAATAGAGCCCGACCAGTCCGGTGAGCAGAATCCAGGCGCGTTCAGGGAAAACGCACAGAAAGGGAACGAGCCAGCAGAGATACCAGGGGTTTTGCACGGGGCTCAAAACGAAAACCAGCGCCATCATCACGAACAGGGGGCGGATGCCTTCGGTGGTATCGCCGCCGGCCCGCGGGCGAAGCAGGAACCAGGCCAGGCTGACCACGAGAACACAGAGCACCGTGACCTTGGCGGCGACGGTGGGCAGGCTCTGCGACAGGAAGGTCTGCCCTTCGGCTCCGACCCCGAGGATACCGCCGAAAAAATACTCCAGCAGGGTGAACAGGCTGTCGTTGCTCTGCCAGTAAATGGAGAAGGTCTTGAGGCCCTCGAAGGTTTTAAGTCCGGTGCTGGCAAAAGGCAGATAACCGAGGATCACCACCGCCGTGAATACCAGGACGAGAGTCAATAGGCGGCGGGCGATTTGACCACGCGTTGCCGCCGGAGACGCATGGACCGCCTGCTGCAGATAGAGGGGCATTAAAATGACTGGGTAGAGCTTGCCGAGAACGCTCAGGCCGAGAAATGCGCTGGCCAGAACATGGCGGCGGCCGACAAGAAAATAAATCGAGCTGGTCAAAAGGGCGATGCCGATGATGTCGAGGTGGGTGGAGTTGAAGGTTTCCTTGATGACCAGCGGCGACCAGAAGTAGATCAGGCACAGATTGCGATTTTTTCCCATCGTCTTGAGCAACAGCACGATAAACCCCAGGGTGATGAGGTCGAAGATTAAAAACGCCAGCCGCATGGCGCCGATGCTGTCGGCCTTGATTTTTGCGACCGAGGCGAAAACGAACTGTGCAAGGGGCGGGTAAATCGTCGGCACGTCGGGATGGTTCACCCGGTCAAGGATGGTGAGCGCCTGCCGGTTTTCCCATTTCAGGCGGTGGAGCCGTTCCAGTTCCTGCTGTTCCTTTGCGTCGTAGGTGGCCTGAAATCGTTCCGGCTCGGCGATCTTGAACTCCTGGTATTGCTGCACCTCGGCGGGGGCGTAGGCGTAGGGGTTGACGCTGTGGGCGAAGACCTTGCCGTCCCACAGGTAGCGGTAGATGTCATCTTCCTGGATCTGATGGGCCGGAAATAGAAGGGCGCGAAAGAGCAAGCCGAAGGCGACGAGGACGATGAAGGTTCTCCGGTCGTCGAGCTTTCTTCCGGACACCAGCCACGCGGCCGACGCATAGAGCGCGAACAGGGAGAAATACACAAGGAGGTAAGCGAGGATGGGGCGCTCGGCGTAGCCTTCTCCCCAGTTGAACTGGTGCGAGAGGAGAGTCATCCCCTCATAAAGAAGACTGCTTAAAACCCCCAAACCGGCAAGCAGCCTCCCCGGAGGGATTTTTTTCAAGAGAGCGTGAGCCGATGCAGGGCCTGGAGCGGAAGAAATTTTTTTCACCGTTGGGGTTTAAGGGCGATGGGGTTTCCTGGGCGGCAGGGAGGACGGGCCTGTCATCCCGCGGGGCTCCGCCGCGGGGCTCCGACATGGTCAAATGTTAACACATCGCCTGGGGGAACTGCTTCGAAAAGACCCCGGTGCAACCTGGCCCGGGGGGTTGGGCCGATGCCGGGGGCGGGAGGAAAATAGGGCTTTATATAGTCCGGCAAGACAGATAAAATATAAGTGCATCAATTCTTTTATCTTTCTGAAATGATTCATGGGCAATCGACAAGACCGGACGGGCTCCTGGGCCAGGATTCGAACTGTTCTACCTCAATCGGTCGCGGGCCTTCAACCCGATTCCCCGGACAATCCAGACAATATGGAATGGTTGACGTTCCATTGGTGCCTGACGGTGGGCCAGGATCTCGCTGCGATTTCCAGGATCGAAGGCTTTTCCGGCCAAACCCTCCGCGTTGCGGTTTCTGGGAAGGAGTGGATGACGCCGCTTAAATCCCTGCGGCAAAAAATTATCGCTGAAATGAGACGTCAGACAGGGGCGGATTCCTTGCAGCGCATCGTATTCAAACTGGATCCCGATTTTCCGCCGCCTGGCCTCGGGCGGCCCGAACGGGTCGTGTCCGCGAAGCCGCCGGTTCCCGGTTTAAAGCGGGAGCTTGTATCAATAGACGACGTGGAAGGAAATATAAACATGATCAAAGATCAAGAATTGAAAGAAATCCTGACCCGCTTGTCGGCCAAGATTGCCGGGATCGCTCTCATCCTGGCGGGGAGTCTTCTTATTTCCAATTGCACCATCGCCCGGGATGCCGAGTTTTCTCCGCCGTCGACCATTGATCTGTCGTCGTCGTATGCCATCCGCGAAATGCGGATACAGGAGAAAGGCCCTGGAGCCGGATCGCGGGACCCGCGCTCTTACTACCACTACCTGATGGCGCTCAATGCCGAACGCGATTACCAGTTTGAACAAGCCACGGACAATTACCGGCAGGCCGTCGCCTATGATCCGAAGGCGGAGGGCTTGCGTGAGAAGCTCGCCATCCACCTTTTGCGGGAAGGGGAGATCGAAGAGTTGATCGAGGTGTGCGAAAAGGGCTTGGAGTATTTTCCGAAAAACATGACGTTGAACATGATTCTCGCCGATGTGCTTGCCGCCCGCGGCGAATACGTGCGCGCCCACCGTCATTACGAAAACGTGACCGAGACCGACCCCGGCGGGTCGCGGGCGTTTCTTCTTCGCGGCACCCTTTACGTGGAACAGGGGGAGTACGAAAAGGCGCATAAAATGTTTGAGCAGGTGGTGCTCGTTGAACCGTCCAACCCCCTCGGCCACCATTACCTTGGGCGCGAGGATCTGCGCAGCGGGCAACTGAGCGACGCGGAAAAGCAATTCAGGAAAAGCGTTTCCCTCAAGCCGAATTTTGTGGCGGCGAGAGAACACCTGGCCTGGGTGTTGGAGAAGCTCGGCAAAGTCGACGAGGCGGTCAAGGAATACAATCTGCTGTTGAAGCTCGAACCGGGCAACCGGCGCGTCCGCGATCATCTGGAGGCGATCCGGCAATGGGGCGCCCCCTCCCCCCCGGCGGAAAACCAGGGCATTCCCCAGGAACTTCTGGACCAGCCGAGGGCGCACCTCGAGATCGCGTCGATCTATTATGAGCAGGCGATGTATCTGAAATCCCTGGAAGAGTTTCAACTGCTCCTCGTGCGCAAGGACAGCCAGGAACCGCATGTGCTGATGGCGCGCATCTACGAAATTCTGGGTCGGCTGGACAAGGCCATCGAGGAATTCGAAACGCTGCGTAAAATGAAGCCGGAATCCATCGAGGTCATCACCTACATGGCCCGGCTCCACAGCCTGAATGGCGACACTGAAACGGCGATCCCCCTGATCCAGGAAGCCATCTCCATCGAACCTGGTAACGACAGCCTGTATCACTCGCTGGCGCTTGCTCACATGGCGCTCGAAAATTACGAGCCGGCGATTGAGGCGATGCGCCAGGCCATCACCCTGAACGCGAACAAGGATTCCTATTATTTCGAGCTCGGCGCGCTCCTGGAACGGGCCGGCGAGTTCAATGGCGCGATCGAGAACATGCAGCGCGCCATAGAGCTCAACCCCATGCACTCCAACGCGCATAATTTTCTCGGCTACATGTACGCGCTCGAGGGGCAGTACCTCGACAAGGCCCTCGACCACCTCAAGAAAGCCCTGGCGATCCAGCCGCGCAACGGTTATTTCCTCGACAGCCTCGGCTGGATCTACTTCAAAAAGGGGGAGCCGAAAAAAGCCCTGAACGAAATCCAGAAGGCCATGGTCTACACGCCTCCCGATCCTGTTCTGTACGACCACCTGGGAGACATCCATTTTTCCCTGCAAAATTATTCCGAGGCCAGTGGAGCGTGGCGGATGAGCCTGTCGCTCACGCGCATGAAAAAGGACGATTTTGAGGGAGAAATGCCCGACCCGAAAGACCTGCAGGAAAAAATCGACAAGGTCGACAAAATCCTGCAAAAGGGTTTGTGACGCCGTTCTTCCGACAGGTGATGCCCGTGCGAAATACCCACCCCCTCGCCCTGGGGCTTGTGCTGCTCGCGTTTTGTTTAATCGCAGCCTGCCAGACCTTTCCCGGCGGAAAGCCGGAGACCATCACCACCGAAATTTTGCGTGACCGGCTCCTTGCGCGGCAAAATGGTGTGAAGGAGCTAAAGTCTTTTGTCAGAACAACCGTGGAGGGTAAGCGCCGGGTGACGTTCAACCAGGTGCTCCTGGTCCAGGCCGGCTCGTCGATCCGCATGGATACGCTCAACATGTTCGGGCAGACCCTGGGCGTCTTCATCCATTCGCCCGCCAGGACCCTTCTGTATGAGCCGGCGCGTAACCGGGCCATCGAGGGGGAAGCGGTCTGGAACGCGATGGAACGGACCGTCGGGATGCGCATTGACTTCAGGCGGTATGCCGGGGTTTTCTTGGGTGGCATTCCGCATCTGGACGAGCTCACCATCGACCGAGCGCGCCTGAGCGCCGACAAGAAGCGATACGAGATCGAAACCACGCACGCCGCAAGCGGAGAACATCTGAACATCGAGGTCGATGCCTACACCCTCCTGCCCCTGATTCTAAGGCGGCAAGATGGCGAGTACGTAGTGAGGTGGGAAGAATACAAAAAAATCGGCGATCGGGATTTCCCGCACCGCCTCGTCATCCGGTTCCCCGCCCGGCGGGAGACGGTGACGCTGGAATACAGCAATCCCTCCATCAACGGCGGGCTGCCCGCCGACGCGTTCGACTCCCCCGTCCCTTCCGGGGCGCATACCCGGGATGGATGAAAAGGTGACGCATCTCAAACTCAAATCTCCCGCGAAGATCAATCTCGGTCTGAAAGTCTTGCGCAAACGCGAGGACGGTTTTCATGAGCTTGAGACGCTCTTCCAGATGGTCGCCCTATACGATGACATTGAACTCGAACTCCGGCCTTCGGGCATCGAGCTTGCCGGCCATGCGCCGGGCATCCCGCTTGATGCGTCGAACCTCGCATGGCGCGCCGCCAATCTGCTTCTGCAACAGGTGCCTGCTGGGAGCCGCCAGGGGGTTCGAATCCGGCTGACAAAACGGATTCCCGCCGGGGCGGGTCTCGGGGGAGGCAGCGGCAACGCGGCGATGGTGCTCCTTGGCCTGAACGTGCTCTGGGACCTTAAGATGCCACGTGAAATATTGCTGTCCCTGGCCGCCGAACTGGGCTCGGATGTGCCCTTTTTCCTGACGTCGCCCGCCGCCATCGGGCGCGGCCGGGGAGAAATTCTTGAAAGCGTTCAACCCTCTGAAAAATTTTACGTTTTACTGGTTTTTCCAGGGTTCTCCATTGCCACCGCCTGGGTTTACCAGAACCTAAATTTGAAGTTGACAAAGGGCGAAAATAATATTAGCATTTTGCACAAATTCTTATCGGAATCGAGGATAGCGGACCTAGGGACCAGCTTGTTCAATGACTTGGAACCAATTGTTATTGAAAGATATAGCGTAATCCAGGTTATCAAGCAAGCGCTCCTGGCCCTTGGGGCAAAAGGGGTTCTTCTGTCTGGCAGCGGTTCCACGGTTTTCGGCCTATTTGACAACCCTGAACAAGCGAAAATCGCGTACGCCAAGTATGAAAGTGGGGATGGAGGGTTGTTTTTAGCGGAAACAGTTACCCGTTTTTCCGAGTTTTTGCCCAGGGAAATGCTGTCTTATCCTTGAATCAGCGGACAAGTCGGCGTGTGTGCAATCCGGAGGGTGGCGCACGTTTCCGGCTTCCCTCCCCGCGAGTTACCGATCCATACCCATATCAGGAAGGATATCAACCCGGCGGCTGCGGCGCGGTCCCTGTTGCCCTTGATGTGCGGTTTCCCCGGGTCGCGCCATGAGAGAATGGCCCGCCGCAAGGGCGGGCTCATATCGAATATAAGCTTTGGGGCGTCGACAAGCGGTTAAGTCACAGGATTTTGATTCCTGCATTCGGAGGTTCGAATCCTCCCGCCCCAGTTCAATCTGGTTTGAAAGGCGAAGTTAATAATTTCATGGATAAAAACGGCAACGGAAAGGTACTGGTGTTCTCCGGGCGGGCGAATCCCCAGCTTGCAGAGGATATTTGCCGTTACATGAACGTCGAGCTCGGCAGAACCGTCATCAAGGACTTCTCCGACAAGGAAATCTACGTCAAGATCGAGGAAAACGTTCGTGGCGGCGACGTGTTCGTGATCCAGTCCACCTGCTACCCCGGCAACACCAACTTGATGGAGATGCTCATCATGATCGATGCGCTCAGGCGCTCGTCGGCCAAGCGCATCACCGCGGTTTTGCCCTATTACGGGTATGCCAGGCAGGACCGGAAATGCGAGCCCCGCGTCCCTATCACCTCCAAATTGGTGGCGGACCTGTTGCAAACGGCGGGCACCGACCGGGTGCTCACCGTCGACCTGCACGCCGGTCAGATCCAGGGTTTTTTTAACATCCCTGTCGATCATTTGTTTGCAATGAACGTTTTAATACAATACATTAAGAGTCTTAATCTGCCGAACCTGATTGTCATCTCCCCCGATGCGGGCGGGGTGGAGCGCGCCCGGGCGTTCGCCAAACGGCTGGGGGCTTCGCTGGCGATCATCGACAAGCGCAGGGAAGTGGCCAATGTGGCGAAGGCCATGAACATCATCGGTGACGTGAAGGACAAGGTGGCCTTCATTGTGGACGACATGATCGACACGGCGGGAACCCTGATGGAAGCCACCGACGCCCTGCTCGCCGCGGGCGCGCGCGAGGTTCACGCGTGCTGCACGCACCCGGTCTTGTCCGGTCCGGCGGCGGACAGGATCACCCAGTCGCCCATCGATTCAGTTGTGGCGACCAACACCATCCCGCTGCATAACGGGCTGGAAAAGAACCCGAAGGTAAAAATTCTGTCCGTGGCGCCCTTGTTGGGCGAGGCGATTCTCAGGATTCACCGCGAAACCTCGGTCAGTTCATTATTCGATTGAAGGAGCTCAACATCATGTCATTGGTATTGAATGGAGTGGTCAGGCAGACGAAGGGAAAGTCCGCCGCAAGGCAGGATCGCCGTGAGGAATACTTGCCTGGCGTGCTTTACGGATTGAAGGATAATGTCCCTCTGAAAGTCCGCCCCAAGGAACTCAAAAAGCTTCTTGCCGAGGAAGGCCGAAACGCTTTGATCGACCTCAAGCTCGAAGGTGACAGCCAGGACCGGCGCAAGGTTTTGCTCAAGGATCATCAGGAGCACCCGCTCAAGGAAGGTTGGGTGCATGTCGATTTTATCGAACTGGACATGAGCAAGCCGATTAAGGCCGAGGTTCCCATCCGGCTGGAAGGCCATTCTCCGGGTGAGAAACTCGGGGGCCTGGTCAATCATCTGGTCCACACCTTGGATGTCGAGTGCCTCCCCGGCGACATTCCCCGGGAATTCGTGATCAACATGGCAGAGGTGCAACTGGATCAGGTGGTGCATGTTTCCGACCTCAAGGTGGGTGATAGCGTTCATGTCCTGAACAGGCCCGGAGACGCGGTGGTCACCGTGCACATCGAAAAAGTGATAGAGGAGAAACCCGAAGGCGAGGTGGCTGCCGAAGGTGAGGCCGCCGCGGCCGCCGAACCGGCCAAAAAAGAGGAATCCTGACCTTCGCCGTGTTTCTCCTTCTGGGTCTTGGAAATCCCGGGCCGCGTTATGAGCTGACCCGTCACAACGTCGGCTTTCTGGTTCTGGACAACTTGTCCGAAAAGCATCGCATCAAGCTCGACCAGCACAGGTATCAAAGCAATTACGGCCTGGGGGAGGTGGACGGCCTTAAGGTCGTAGCGGCGAAGCCCTTGGCCTACATGAACCGTAGCGGGCCACCTGTCCGGTCCATTCTCGCCGCATTAGACATTCCGCCGGAAAATATCATCGTCATCCACGATGATATTGACCTTCCGCTCGGAAAAATAAAAAAGAAAAACAAGGGCGGCGACAGCGGTCAGCGCGGGGTGCGTTCGTTGATCCAAACCTTGGGGACTGATCGGTTTTCGCGCGTCCGCGTCGGCGTGGGCCGGCCCGAGGAACGGGAAGACATCGTCGATTATGTCCTGTCCCCCTTCGAGGATGCGGAAATGGATGCGCTCAGCGAGGTGATCGATCAGGCGGTACGAATGGTGGAAGCGACGCTCAAGGAACTCAACAATCCAATCAATAAAACGGAGGATCAGACGGGATGCTAAAGGAAAATAAAGGGGAGCTGATATTCATCGGTCTTTCCATGATCGTGTATGTGGTGCTGGCCACATTCGACGCATCGCAAAAGTTTGCCTATCTGGGAGCGGTGTTCGGCCTGTTTGGGCTGATCATCGCGTGGAAGATATTTGAAAGCGTGGACGACGAGCCGGAAGGCAACGAGAAGATGATGGAAATCGCCGAATCCATCCATGAAGGCGCGATGGTCTTTCTCAGCAGGGAATACAAAATCCTGGCTTATTTCGTCGGCGGAGTTTTCGTGGTTCTGGTTCTCATCATTTCCGCCCAGAAGGGGATTTGGATCGGCTTCTGGACTGGCGTCTCCTATGTCGTCGGCGCCGCTTGTTCGATGCTCGCGGGGTATTTCGGCATGAACGCCGCCACCACCGCGAACGTGCGCACGTCGCAGGCGGCGAGCGATGGCGGCCAGGCCAAAGCCCTCAACATCGCGTTCAACGGCGGCGCCGTCATGGGTCTTTGCGTCGCCAGTCTGGGTCTTGTCGGCGTGGGCGGCCTGTTCCTTCTGTTTGCGCGGGGTGACTCCATCAGCGTCATCAGCGGTTTCGCCATGGGCGCAAGCTCTATAGCCCTGTTCGCGCGTGTGGGCGGCGGCATTTACACGAAGACTGCCGACGTCGGCTCCGATCTGGTGGGCAAGGTGGAGGCGGGCATTCCTGAGGATGATCCGCGAAACCCCGGCGTTATCGCCGACAACGTCGGTGACTGCGTGGGCGATACGGCGGGGCTCGGCGCCGATATCTTCGAATCTTATGTCGGATCGATGATCGCCACCATCGCCATCGGCGCCGGCATGGCGACCATGGCCTTCGAGTACATGGCGCTTCCCGTCATCGTGGCCATGGTGGGCCTCGTGGCCTCCATCATCGGCATCCGCTCGATGAACGCGCTTAGCAGCATGGACCCGGCCTCGGCGCTTAGAAACTGCACGTTTATCAGCGCCGGCGCGATGCTTCTGGTTTCCTTCTTTATCATCAAAATCATGGGCCTGCCGAGCGGCGTCTTCGTGGCGCTGGTGTTCGGCTGCCTGGCGGGCATCGGCATTGGGCTCATCACCGAATACTACACGGCAGGGAGACCGGTGGTGAAGATCGCCGAGTCGAGTAAAACCGGCGTCGCTACCGTCATGATCACCGGGCTTGCCGTGGCGATGGAGAGTACCGTGGCGCCCATCTTCATCATCGCGGTGGCCATTTTCACCGGTGCGAACTTTGCCGGCCTCTATGGCGTGGCCCTTGCCGCGGTGGGCATGCTCGCCACCGTGGGCATCACCATGTCGGTCGACGCATACGGCCCCATCGCCGACAACGCGGGCGGAATTTCCGAGATGGCGGGGCTGGGGGAAGAAACCCGGAAAATCACGGATGGCCTGGACCAGGTCGGCAACACCACCGCGGCCATCGGCAAGGGTTTCGCTATTGGATCGGCAGCGCTCACCGCGCTCGCCCTGTTCTCGGCCTACACCCAGGCGGCGAACATCGAATCTATCGACATCACCAAGACCCTGGTGGTCATCGGCGTGTTCATCGGCGGCGCGGTTCCCTTCTTCGTCGCGTCGCTCACCATGACCTCGGTGGGAAAGGCCGCGTTCCTGATGGTCGAGGAAATCCGCCGCCAGTTCCGCGAGATTCCCGGCCTCATGGAAGGCACCGGCAAGCCCGATAGCGCCCGCTGCATCGACATCAGCACGCAGGCCGCTCTCAGGGAAATGATCGCCCCCGGTGTGGTCGCCATTCTCATGCCGATTATCATTGGCTTTCTGCTCGGCAAGGATGCCTTGGGCGGCATGCTCATGGGCGCGACACTTTCGGGGGTTCTGCTCGCCCTACTCATGTCCAACGGCGGCGGCGCGTGGGATAACGCCAAGAAGTACGTCGAGTCCGGACATCTGGGAGGCAAAGGCTCCGATGCGCACCGCGCTACCGTGGTCGGTGACACGGTCGGCGATCCGCTGAAGGACACCTCGGGACCCGCGATGAACATCCTCATCAAGCTGATGTCGATTGTCTCTTTGGTGCTGGCCCCGCTGTTTGCGTGATCGACGCTTCATTTTTCCACTTAAAGACCGGGATGGACGCAGGTTCCATCCCGGTTTTTTATTTGTGATCCCCGCATGATGGCCCAGATTCTCCTGAAGTTCGGTTTTCACAATTTCCTGAATGCGCAGCCGGTTGTGGTTCCGCTATGCCGCAGGGCACGCGACGCAGGGTTCGCCATGGTGTTCGATGTACCCGGGGCGCTGGCGGAAAGGCTTGCGGCGGGGGTGCTCGATCTCGCCATGATTCCTGCCATCGAATACCTCAAGCGGGCGCAGGAATACCGCCTCGTGCCCGGTCTCAGTATCGCCTCGCGGGGCCCCGTGGGCACCGTGCTTCTGGTGTCGGGCAAGCCGCTCGGGGAGGCCGCCCGCGTGGCGGTGGATGAACGGTCCCGAACTTCAGTGGCGCTGCTTAAAATCCTCTTTGGGGACCTGTTTCCACCGGGGGTTCACTTCTCCCCTCTGCCACCCGATGTCTCCAGCATGTTCGACGCGCATGATGCCGCGCTTATCATCGGCGACCAGGCGCTTCGGATTGACCGGAACGATCCGGCGCTCAGGGTGTGGGACTTGAGCGAGGAGTGGTTTGCCCGCACTGAAAAAACCTTCGTGCATGCGGTGGTGGCGGTCCGGCCGGAGGTGAAGCTCACCCGGCGGATGCTCGAAACTATCGAAGAAGCCAAAGCCCAGCGGGGCGACGGCTTGAAGGACATTGTTCGGGTGAGGGCGGAACAGATGGACCTTCCTGCAGGGACGATCCGCGACTATCTCGAACACAAGATCATTTACGATCTGGGCGAGGAAGAACTAGCCGGGCTCAGGCTCTTTCAACAAATCGCCAACGAGTGCGGGTTGGTGGACCGGGCTTTTCCCCTGCGCTTCATCGGTGAGTGAGATTTTAATCGGTCGCTGAGGGGATGAGAGGCGGCTACCGGGCTAGCCGGAAAAGGCATCGCGGATTTTGCCAAAACTCTTTTCGAGCAGACCGGCGAATTTGCGAAATGTATCCTCGATGAAACTCAAATAATCCTGCACCACCGGCGTACGTTCGACGGCGGGTTCATCCTCAGCGTGTGCCGCCTCCTCAGGAACGGTCGCCCGCGTTTTTGCAGCTTCGCCTTCAACTTCGCCGACGGGTTCAGTGGATGCGGGAGCCTTCTCATCTTCGTCGTTGGCTTCCTGATCGAGTTCAGATTCCGCTTCGTCATCCTCCGATGGCAGCGGTTCGGCGATTGCGGCGACTTCGGCTTCGGGGGTTTCCTCCACCGTCTCCGGTTCCTCGCCCGGCGCTTCAGCTTCTTCCTCCACAGCGGAGCCTGTAGCCAAAATGCGCGGATCCACCGCGATTTCAGAATCTGGCACTTCCCCAGGGAGGGTTTCGGTGGGGGCCTCGGCGATTTCGGTTTCTGGCATTTCTTCCGCCGTTTCCGGTTCCTCGCCCGCGCTTCCGCGGCCTTGAGCACCGGGGCTTCTTGCGGAGACATCGCCATCGATGCGGTGCCTTCCTTGAGGGCGCGCATCTCTTCTTTCAAGCTTTTAATGGTTTGCGCGATCAGGACGCCGGATTTTTCGTCCATCTTGCTTGTTTCGATGGCCTCGATCTGCGCTTCCATTTTGGCGAGTTGGTCCTGCAGCTTACGGGCGGTCCGAGTGGTTTCCCGGTTCTGGTAGAACAACAGGGCGCCGAGGCCGAGAATCACGAGAATGAATAGGAAGGTTCCGGCCCGGCCCCGGTGTTTCTTGTTCGCCGGCGTCTTCATGTCGTAAGGGGGCATGACGGCCTCGGCGATTTCCGGTTCCGGTTCAGTTTCCTCTTTTACCGTGAAGCCGGCGGGCTCGTCCTGGGGCTCGGAATGTTCTTCGGCGGCAGGAGCGTCTGAAGCTTCTTCCCGCGTGGAGAGGTCTTCGCTGGAAGATGGGGCTTCATCCGCCGCAAGGGGTTCAGAGGCACCCTCTTCCTGAGCCTTGGGGGTCGTGTCTTCGGGGTGAGAATCGGCGGGTGGCCGCTCGTCATCGGATCGGGGTTTGCTTTTTTTGCTTTTTCGTACCATGGCCGAAGGGGCTCGCAGGACAATTCCGCTGCTTGCGGGTGGGCGCGGCTTACCGCAGGATCGCGATCAGTGGATGATCTTGTTGAGAGGATATTCAACGATATCCTCTGCGCCCGCCTGTTTCAGGTCGGGAGCTATATCCCGAACCGTTTTCTCTTCCAGAATGACTGAAAGGTCCACCCAGTCCTTGTCGCTGAGTTCCGCGATGGTGGGTTTTTTGCCCGTCGGCAGGATCGTCATGATCTTGTCCAGGCTCGCTTTCGGGACATTCATCATGAGGCCCACCTTGCCATTGGCGGCCATGGCGCTCTTTAACATCAGGACCAGGCGGTTGGCCTTGTTTTCCTTCCATGGGTCCTTGTGTGAGTCCTTGTTCATGATAAACTTGGTGGTGGATTCCATCAGCGTGTCGATGATCCTCAGGTTGTTGGCGCGCAGCGAGCTGCCGGTCTCGGTGATCTCGACGATGGCGTCGACGAGCTTGGGCGGCTTCACCTCAGTGGCGCCCCAGGAAAACTCCACATGGGCGGTGACGCCGTGTTTCTTAAGGTAGTCGACGGTCATGTTGACGGCTTCGGTGGCGATGCGCTTGCCCTGAAGATCCTTCACCGTCTTGATGGAAGAATCGTTGGGGACGGCGAGAACCCACCGCACCGGCCGCGACGATTGCTTGGAGTAAACCAGGTCGGCGATTTCGACGACATCGGCGCGGTTTTCCATCACCCAGTCCTTGCCGGTGAGCCCGGCGTCGAGCACGCCGTCGGCCACGTAGCGCGCAATCTCCTGCGCGCGGATGAGCATGCACTCGATTTCTTCGTCGTCGATGCTCGGGAAATAGGAGCGGGATTTGATGCGCACCTCGTATCCCGCCTTGGCAAACAGTTTGACCGTTGCTTCTTCCAGACTGCCCTTGGGAATGCCCAGTTTCAATACTTTGCTGCTCATTGAATATCCTAGTTCGCTTGAGGGGTTTGATCGGCGTCAGAATTTATAAAAAACCAACCGCAGGGTAAATTGCGTCAGGATTTTTTGTAGACCTTGTCGGGATCGAAAACTTTCTTATCGACAACGGTGAGCTCGCCGTTGAGCTTGCGGAAAAAACAGCTGACGTAGCCCTTGTGGCAGGCGGCATCCCCCACCTGTTCCACTTTCAGCAGCACGGTATCGTCGTCGCAGTCGACAAAGATTTCCTTGACGATCTGCACATTGCCGCTTTCCTCGCCTTTCATCCATTGTTTGTCGCGCGAGCGGCTATAAAACCAAGCCCGGCCGGTTTCCAGGGTCATTTCCCAGGCGATGGGATTCATGTAGGCCAGCATGAGGACCTGACCCGTCTTCGCGTCCTGAATGATTGCGGGAACCAGCCCGCCCATCTTATCAAAATCCAGTTTCATGCGTTCCTCTCCGGTGAAACTTGGCAATCTAAAATAATATTGATTTTCTGTCAACCTTATAATAGCCTGAATGCTTCTGGTGGGAAAAGATCGGTTGATATTTAAACCCAAAACCCCGCTGCAACCCCTAAATGGGTCGGCCGGTGGGGGTAGCTATAAGGACGCGCATTTTCCATGCCCTCGATAAGCCATTTTGAGATCTACAAACCCGCCGAGCCCTGCAACCTGACCGGGGATAAGCTCAAGGTCACGATGGAGAAGGCCCTCCAGGAGGCCCTGTCGGAGGATGGCCGGGAACTCAACTTCAAGGGCTACTGCATCGGCCAAAATGGCCTGAGCGCCATCGTCGGCGACGAGCGCCTGGCCCGCGTCAAGCGGCTCAACCTCGGCGGCAACCGCATCGGCGATCAGGGGTTGAAAATGCTCAGTGATTCGCCGGTATTCTCCAAGATCCAGTGGATGGAACTCGGCGGCAACGACATCGGGCCGGAGGGCCTGGTCGCCCTGATCGGTTCGCGGGTTTTTTCCAAACTCAAGACGTTGAATCTGTACCGCAACTACCTCAGGGATGAGGGGGCGGTCGTTTTTGCCCGGGACAACCGTCTGGAAAAACTGGAGGAGGTCGACCTGGCTCAAAATGAGATCGGTGACAAGGGCCTTCTGGCTCTCGCCAGTTCAAAAGCGTTTCCCAACCTGGTCGCCATGTACCTGGACAACAATTTCGCCTCGGCGGAAGCCAAGGAAGAGGCGAAGGGCGGCGCCAACTTCAGGAAACTCCAGTCCCTGAATCTTTGACCGGCTTTGCTCCGGGCGGATATCGTTTCCTCAGGTTTTTCGGACCCGAAACTTATGAATTATTCAGCCTATGGAAAAGGGTCGTTTCTCATCGCCAACCCTGTGCTGCCGGACCCGAATTTTTCCCGCACCGTGGTCCTCCTCTGCAACCACGATGACGAAGGTTCCTTCGGGCTGGTGATCAACAAGCCCGCCGACGTCCCGGCCGCGGAAATTTTTCGCCAGATCGACCTGCTCGATTCCTACGACAACAAGGTGTTTGTCGGAGGCCCGGTTGCGCCTTCGCAATTGTTTTACCTTTGCCGGTCGGAGAACCCGATTCCCGATCTCGACCGGGTGTGCGACGGCGTTTATCTTGGCATGAGCTGGGAGGCTCTGGAGACGGCCCTGCCGCACATCCCCGACCCTGAACGCAACCTCCGGTTCTACCTGGGTTATTCCGGATGGGCCGCCGGGCAGCTCGCCGGTGAAATGGGTCAGCGCAGCTGGCTCACCTGCGACGCCAAGAGGGCGTTCGTTTTTGAGACGGATGAAGCTTCCATCTGGGCGCGCACCGTGAAATCCATGGGCAAGGATTACGAATACCTCCTGAACGCACCGGTCAACCCGCAGTGGAACTGAGCGCGCCCGTACGAGGGGCGGCGCGTCCTTCCCCGTCCCGTTAAATTTTTCGAGCCATGGCCATCATGTCACCGGGGCCTTCGTCGCCCGCCGAGCAGGTTTACGAATCGTTCGTTCCCGGGCGCTACATCGGCTTTCCTTTGGTTAAATATTTCGCCGCCCGTTTCACTTATCTGCCCGAAAGCGGCTGGGAACGGATGATTCGCGAAGGTAAAATCACCGTCAATGGCCGGCGGACCTCGCCGGACTATCTGCTCGGCGACAGGGACCGCACCCAAACCCGCATGCCCGCACGCATGGAACCGCCGGCGAACCGGACTCTCGACGTGGTCTATCAGGACAGGCGCCTGCGCATTTTCAACAAGTCCGCGCCGATTCCCATCCACCCTTCCGGCCGCTATTTTAAAAACAGCATGACCGAACTCCTCAAGGAGGTTTATCCGGAAGAAATTCCGCGCCCGGTGCAAAGGCTCGACGCCACCACCACGGGCCTCATCATCTTCGCCCGCACGCGGGAGGCGGCCGCCGCCCTCATGCACGAATTTCAGCAGAACCGGGTGGAGAAGGAATACCTTGCTCTGGTGGATGGCGAGCCACGGGAGAAGCGGTTTGTCATCGATCGGCCGATTGGTAAAATCCAGGGTTCGCTCCGCGGCAGCGGGGAGAAGGCCCAAAACCCCAAATCCGCCGTCACCGAATTCGAATGGCTCGCGTCGATGGCGGGGCGCAGCCTGCTTAGGGTGACGCCGCGCTCCGGGCGCACCAACCAGATCCGCGTCCACCTTTCGGAACGGGGACTGCCTGTCATCAACGACGCCGTCTACGGCCGGGCGAGTGGCGAGGACGGGGTCTTCGGCCTGCACGCAAGCCGCCTGCGCTTCGCGATCCCGGCGTTGATGCTGGATGTTACGTGTCCCTGCCCGGCCCACTTTGTGCCTTTTATCGAGGTGGCCCGGCGGGAGGGCCGCGCATGAACTCTTTCGCTCCCATCCCCCGCGCGGGCGCGGCCCAGCCGGAAGTGAATGGCCGCAGGGATTTATTCGCCCGTGCCCGCAATCCCTTCTGGCTCGCGCCCATGGCCGGCATCACCGACGTGGTTTTTCGCCGCCTGATGGACGAGATGCAGGCAGGGGTGCTGGTCTCCGAACTGGTGTCGGCCAAAGGCCTGTTGTTCAATTCCACAAAAACCCGCACGATGACCGAGGTGCACGAGAACCCGGGCGCGCCGGTGGGAGTGCAGCTGTTCGGCGAATCGGCGGAGGATATCATCACCGCTGCGTGCGGCCTCAGCCGGGAAGCCGTCGACTTCATCGACATCAATCTTGGTTGTCCGGTCAAGAAAGTGGTGAAGAAGGGCTCCGGCGCCGCTCTCATGCGCGACCCGGCCCACCTGGAAAAATATCTCACGCGCATCCGGCGGAGCATCGACCATCCGCTGACGGTGAAGATGCGCACCGGCTGGAGCGACGACGAACTCACCATCCACGAATGTGTGGCGGCCGCCGAGAGCGCCGGCTGCGAATGGGTGGCGATCCACGGCCGTACCCGGGCCCAGGGCTACGAGGGCCGGGCCGACTGGGACCTGATCGCTGACGTGGCCCGAAAAGCGCATATTCCCATCATTGGCAACGGCGACATCCGCAGCGCCCGGCAGGCCAGGGACCGCCTGCTGGAATCGGGCGTCGATGCGGTGATGATCGGCCGAGCGGCGCTCAGAAATCCCTGGCTGTTCAGGGAATGCCTGGGGCAAGATACTGGGCACCGCTCCCCCTTCACCTTGCTTTCCCGCTACCGCGAACTTCTTGCCGACTTTTACGATGCGCGCAATACCCTGCTTCGCGTGCGCAAGTATGCCACCTGGCTGGCGTTCGGCTACCCGGGGGCGGCGGCGTTTCGGCGCGGCATGTTCGAATGCCATACGCAAGCGGCGGTGATGGACCTGGCCCGGGAATTCTTTCGCCGCGCCGAGCAATTTCCCCCACCCACGTTCGAGGATTCGGAAGCGTTCATGATGGGCGGGCACGGCTGAGTCGGTCCGTTGCTCCCGCGCGGGCTTTTCCCGCCTTGTTAGCGCTTCAAAAATGAGGCTCTCCTTTCCTCATAGTCATGCCTGTAAGGGTTGCCATAATTAACGAGCCAGGCCGGGGGTTATTTGCTATCATAAGCATTAAGGGTCGCAGGGGTGCGAGTCGATCGTTTGCCCCCGCCCCGCGTGATTTTTGTTGAGAAGGAGAAAGCGGTTGGAATTTGAAAAAGCGCTTGCGCTTATTAAGGAAATCTCATTTTTCAACAAGCTCAATCTGGAAGAAAAGAAATTTCTCGCCACGCTGGATTGCAACCGCCTCACTTTTCCAAAATCCCGCACGATCATCACTCAGGGGCAAGTGGAGAGTTCATTATTCATTCTGCTCGAGGGCTCCCTGAAGGTGGTTCGGGAACCTCACTCGAAAGTCACTCTCGCGGTGCTAAAACCCGGCGACGTTTTCGGCGAGGTTTCGTTCATCGAACATAGGCCGCGCACCACCAGTGTGATCGCTCTCGAAGAGTCGACGGTTCTTAAAATGGACGGCCAGATGATCCAGCGGCTCAACCCGGCGTTGCTCAACAAGATAAAAGACCAGTTGATCGACCTGCTCCTCCAGCGGCTGGATGCGATGAACGAGCGCATGGCCGGCGGCGATTCCTAAGCCGGACCCAACCCAGACCATGGCGGCAGTGATAAAAAAAAGACAGGGGACCTCCCGCCCAAGGCCCGCCGGGGGGGGCTCCCGGTCACCCGCCCGCCGACCGGAAGGCGAAAAACCTTCTGGGCGCCGGGGAGATGCCAAGCCCGGACCCGGCGGCAGAGCCCGAACCCGGGCGGCGGTCGGAAAAATAACCGACGCCAATTCCCGGCCCTCTCTGGAAAAAAAACGCCCCCGGCTCAAGGATGAAGAGTTCGTGGTTTACGGCTTGAACGCATGCAGGAGCGTGTTCAAAAACCGGCCGGGGGATTTGTTGCGGGTCTTTTTTCATGAAAGCCGCCGCCGCGATCTCATGGAGGTCAAAAAGTGGTGCAGCACGCACAAGCTGCCATACCGTAAGCTCGATGATGAATCGCTGAACAAGGTTGCAGCCAGCGTGCACCACGAAGGCGTGGTCATGGTGGTCCGCCCCATGAGGATTGCGCCGGTACGTTCCCTGATTCGCCAGGGGTTGCCCGAGGGGGAGGTGGCGCTGGCGCTCGACCGGGTGGAAAACCCGCACAACTTAGGCGCGATCCTCCGTTCGGCCGCGTATTTCGGCGCGGCGGGGGTGATTCTCGAGGCGGCGGAAGGTGAGCGCGTGTTTTCGCCCTCGGCAGTGCGCATGGCCGAAGGCGGCTTGGAGTGCGTGCCGTGCTACCAGGCCGGCGACCTGCCCTCGGCGCTCAGGGATATCCGCGGCCGGGGCCTGTTTGTTTTGGGCGCCGATATCCGGTCCAGCCTTTCGATCTACGACGCGCCGCTGAAATTCCCTTGTGTGGTGGTGTTTGGCAATGAGCGCGAGGGGTTGTCGGAACGGGCGCGGAAGCGCTGCGACGCCATCGTGCATGTGCCGGGCCGCGGCCATGTGGAATCGCTCAATGTGTCGGTGGCGGCGGGGGTGATTCTCGCCGAGTTGTTCCGCCGCCGGACGGGCGCCGGCTGATTCGATGTTTTTCGCCGAACTGCATCCCCTTCTCGTGCACTTTCCCGTCGGGCTCCTGGTGAGCGGCGCGCTGTTCGAGCTTTATGGCGGACTGAGAGGGGATGAGGTGGTGAAAACCGCGGGTGCGTTCAATGTGCGCCTGGGATTCTGGTGTGCGTGGCCGGTGCTGGCGGTGGGCTTGCTGGGGGTGATGCACCTTGAGGTGCCGGCACGGGCCAAGCCGATTTTGGGTTATCATATCCTCGGTGCGTTTTTAAGCGTCGGGCTGTTTCTCGCGGTGATGCTCCTTGGCCGGTTCGGCAAGCGGCCGGCGATGAAGGTACTTCGCGGCCTGTTTCTGGCTACGGGGCTTGCGAGCGTTCTGGTCACCGGCTACATGGGCGGCGAGCTCGTGCACCGCCACGGTCTGCCCGCGTTTCAGGAGGGAGCTGAAAACACGAGCAGGTAGCCCGAATAGATGCATGCGGTCAGGGCGATGCCGGCGAGCGAATAGGTGACCAGGGCTGTGCGGGAAAAGGCGCGGGTGTAGGAATAACCGACGGCGAACCCGAGAAGCAGGGTGAATAGGAACGAGTAGCCCTGGTGACCCTCGACTTCCACAGTGGTTTTCAGGTTCAGGTCAGTGGACACCATACCGGTGAAATCGGCCAGCACCGCCGCGAGTAGGCCGAGGCTCAGGTTGAAGCGGGCCGCGCCCAGCAGGCCGGGGCGGTCTTTTCGGCGCGCGGCGTAAAGCAGCGCCACTCCTGCGGTGAACAGCGCAACGGGAAAATGGGAAAGGAAAGGGTGGAAACTGACGGTGCTCAGCATGGGGCTCGCCAGATTAATCCCGATGAGGGAACGGGGATGCGGATCGCAACAAGCCCTTGCGCCCCGGGCGGCTCAAAAAAACTTCTTGCAACCGTCTGGACGGTTTCAGGGAAAGAGCGCCCGGAACGCGGTCATTGATTGTTGCTAGTGGAATTGCCAATGTTCTTGGCGATGTCCACGGTTTCCTGGAGGTCAAGATTCACGTCGACATCGACCTTGGTGGCGTTGACGACGTCTTATTCCAGGTGCTCCATGTTGACCGTTTGCTTGAGGCCTTCGGCCTCGTCCATGACTTCCTGCTTGAGGCTGTTGAACGTCGATTGAAATTCGCCCCAGCCTTTGCCGATCGCCTTGGCGAGCTTGGGCAGATTCTGCGGACCGATCACCACCACGGCAATGGCCATGATGACCATTAATTCGAAAAACCCGATATCAAACATATGAGCGGACTCCGGTGTTCTGAATGGTTACGAGTTTAACAGACTATTCCATGGTTTTCCAGTCCGATCCCGCGTCCCCGGGGGGTCGGAAAAGCGCGGCCATCAGGGAGGCTGGGGCATGAAAATCGTCCGCGGGGTAAAAAACCTGGAAAGCCCGCCGCCCTACCCGGTGGTGGCGATTGGCAATTTCGACGGGGTGCACATCGGCCATCAGATGATTTTCCGCCAGGCGGCGGCCCTTGCCCGGGAACATAACGGCACGTCCATGGCTTTCACCTTCGAGCCGCACCCGCTAAAAATCATTGCTCCCAGCCGGATGCCGCCCCTGTTGACGACCTTTCGCAAGAAAATGGAACTGATCGAATCGTGCGGGATCGACCGGGTGATCTGCGCCGATTTCGACCGCCAGTTTGCCGACCAGTGCCCGAGGGAATTCGCAAGCGATGTTCTGGTCGGGAGGATAGGCGCGCGCGAGGTGGTGGTGGGGTTCGACTACGCCTTCGGCCGCGGCCGCGAGGGAACGGTGCCTTATCTGAGAAAAATGGGAGATCAGTTCGGTTTCAAGGTCAACGTTGTCGAGCCGATCCGCCACGAAGGTCAGCTAGTCAGCAGCTCGTACGTCCGCGAACTCATCGAGGACGGCGAGGTGAAATCCGCGGCGGGGTTTCTCGGCCGGAATTATTCCATCGAGGGCCCCGTGGTGCATGGTTACAAGACCGGCGGCGCCATCGGGTTTCCGACGGCGAACATCGGCACGAGCAAAATGCAGGTTCCCGGAACCGGCGTCTATGCCGTACGCGTCCGCCACCGCGAGGCGAAGCACGGCGGAGTGGCCAACATCGGATTCAACCCCACCTTCAATCGCGACCGTTTGAGCGTGGAAGTGCACATCTTCGATTTCGCGGAAAAAATCTACGGGGAAGATATCGAGGTGGAGTTCATCGACCGCATTCGCAGCGAAATGGAATTCGCCTGCGCTGAGGAGCTGGTCGGGCAGATCGAGAAAGACATCGAGCGCGCTCGCGTCCTTCTGGCTGATACGCAACGATGAATTATAAGCAGCTCTTCATTGGCGTTATCATAGCGTTCGCCGCCCTCGGCTACACTTTGTGGAACGTTTCCCTCGCCGATCTTTTCGCTTCGTTCAAAACAGTGAAATACGGCTACATCGTTCCGGCGATCGCCTTCATCGTGCTGAGCTATCTGGGTCGCGCATGGCGCTGGCGGGAGCTGCTCAGGCCGATCAAGGACGTCGGTTCGCGCGAGTTGTATGCGCCGCTCATGGTCGGGTTCATGGGCAACATCCTGCCGGCGCGCGCCGGCGAGTTCCTGCGCGCTTACCTGCTGAGCAAAAAACACCACCTCACCTTTTCCAGCGCCTTCGCCTCCATCGTGGTTGAACGGCTGTTCGATCTGTTGATGCTCTTTGCCCTGTTTGCCTGGGTCTTCTATTACCACGCGGAGGTCTTCGAGACCGATACCAATGTCAAAGGTATCGCCATCGCGGATCTGGCGACGGTTTTCGGCCGCCTGTCTGTGGGGATGGTGGGTTTTCTGATCTTGTTTATCTACCTCATGGTTAGCCACCGGGAGTGGGTCATCCGGTGGGTTCTGCGGCTCATCGCGCCCTTGCCGAAGAAGTGGCACGACAAGGTGGAATACCTGATCGAGGAATTTTCCCTGGGTCTTGAGGTGGCGAGGCAACCGGCGGTCCTCCTCCGGGTGGCTCTGTATTCAGTCGTGGTGTGGGTGGCGATCGTGCTCAGCTATTACCCCTTTTATTGGGCCTTCGACTTGAACGACAAGTCCGCCGGTTCTCTTTTGGTCCTGGTGGTCGCGGTGTGCGTGCTCATCACGGCGGTCCCCACGCCGGCGTTTCTCGGTTCGTTCAATGCCGGAGTTCTCATCGCCTTGCACGAGGTCATGCACGAGGCCGAAATCACGGCGGTGAGCTTCGGCATGGTGGCGTGGGTGGTGAATTTCCTCGTTCTCTTCGTTCTCGGGATGTATTTCATTGTTCACGAGCATTATTCGGTGCGCGCCCTCATCGAGGCGGAGGAAAGGGGTGTGCCGGAACGGGGCGGGAAAGCGTGATTAAATACGGCTTGAAATTGTTCGAGATAAAATCCATAATAGGCTTTCCGGTTTTTGCAGTGCCGAAGTGGCGGAATTGGTAGACGCGCATGATTCAGGATCATGTGCCGGTAACGGCGTGGAGGTTCAAATCCTCTCTTCGGCACCATTCTTACCCCCCCTGGCGGATCTATCTTAGCCTCAGGCCGGTGGTTGGGCGACCCGGCTCCCTTTTTATCCTTCAAAATCCAGGTTCAGGCGAGGCGCGGGGTAGCGTGCTTTGGCCCTGTTTTAGGGCAGGCCGCGCGGGCCCGCGGCCTCTTTTTACGCGTTTTGCCTGTTTTACCTTTGCGGGGTTGTTGTATCATAAAACTTTCAGGTGATTTACCGGAGGCTCCTTAAGCCATGATTTCCTACGATGTCATCGTCATCGGCGGCGGCCACGCGGGTTGCGAGGCGGCGCTTGCCGCCGCGCGCATGGGCTGCCGAACGGCGCTCGTCACTCTCGATCTCGACAAGGTCGCCCTCATGCCGTGCAACCCGGCGATTGGCGGTGTGGGCAAGGGGCATATCGTGCGCGAGATCGACGCCCTTGGCGGCGAGATGGCGAAATGCATCGACCGCACCGGCATCCAGTTCCGTGTGCTCAACGCGTCGAAAGGTCCCGCTGTGCGCGGCAGCCGCGCCCAGGCCGACAAGCACCTCTACAAACAGGAAATGCGCCGGGTTCTCGAAAGCCAGCCCGGCCTTGATCTGTTGCAGGAGGAAGCGGATGAACTGGTCATCGAAGACCGGTGCATTCGCGGCGTCGTCACCGCCGGCGGGAGGGAGTTAAAGGCGGGCGCGGTGGTCATCACCACCGGCACGTTTTTGAACGGCGTCGTGCACGTGGGGTTGACGCATCGGCCGGCGGGCCGGGCGGATGAAAAACCCTCCACGCGTTTGTCGCGTTCCTTTCTGGCGGCAGGGTTCCGGGTCGGCCGGCTGAAGACCGGCACCCCGCCAAGGCTCCTCGCCGGGTCTATCGATTTTTCCCGCTGCCAAGTGCAGGCCGGTGACGCCCTGCCCAAGCCGTTTTCATTTGCCACCGAACGCATCGACCGGCCGCAGGTGCCCTGTCATCTGACCGCCACCACCGAACAGACCCGGCGGGTGATTCAGGACAATCTGCACCTCTCGCCGCTTTACAGCGGCGTGATCGAGAGCATCGGTCCGCGCTACTGCCCGTCCATCGAGGACAAGGTGGTCAAGTTTCCCGACAAGGTGTCGCACAATATTTTCCTCGAACCCGAAGGGCTGAGTACCGACTGGATCTATCCCAACGGCATCTCTACCAGCCTCGCCGAGGAGGTGCAGCGGCAGGTGGTGCGGAGCATTCCGGGCCTGGAGGAGGCGAGGATCGTGCAACCCGGTTATGCGGTGGAGTACGACTTCGTTCCCCCCACTCAGCTTCACCCGACGCTTGAGACCAAGCTCGTGGCCGGGCTGTTTCACGCCGGGCAGATCAACGGGACTTCGGGTTACGAGGAGGCTGCGGGGCAAGGCCTGATGTCCGGGATCAACGCGGCGCTCAAGGTGCAGAAGCGGCCGCCGCTGGTGCTCACGCGTATGGAGGGTTACATCGGTGTGCTGATCGACGACCTGGTGACCAAGGGTACGGAGGAGCCCTACCGCATGTTCACTTCCCGCGCCGAGTACCGCCTGATTCTCAGGGAAGACAACGCGGACCAGCGGTTGATGGTGCGCGGCCACGCGCTCGGCCTGGTCTCCGATGAGGCTCACGCGCGCTGCGTTGAGAAATACCGCTCGGTGGAGCGGGAAATCGGGCGGCTCAAGGCAACAAGGGTGCTGCCCTCGCCGGGCGATCTTGAACGATTGTCCACCATGGGCATCATGGAACTGAGATCGCCCACCACGCTCGAAGGCCTTCTCAAGCGGCCCGAGGTGACCTACGATCGGCTGGCGCAGGCTTTCAATGGCGATTGCGCGGTGCAGGAGCTCGTGGCGGAGCAGGTTGAAATTCAGGTCAAGTACGACGGTTTCATCGCCCGGCAGAACCAGATGGTGGCGCGGCAGAAAAAACTTGAAGGGGTGGTCATCCCGCCCGATTTTGTCTACGCGGGGGTTCCGGGTCTTTCCCGGGAGGTGGTGCAGAAGCTCGAGGAGGTGCGCCCGGCGACCCTCGGGCAGGCCGCTAGGATATCCGGGGTCACGCCGTCGGCGGTGGCGCTACTCATGGTGCTCATCGAAGGACGCCGCCCCGCCGCGGATGGCGAGCGGCAGGCCGCCCGCGCCTGATGCACGACGACACCGTTCAGATTCGGATAGAGATTCCGAAGGAAGAAATCGCCTACCTTGTGAGCCTGTTCGAGGGGTACGACAACCTCGCGGTGGTGCGCACGCTCGACAACAAGCGCGGCCTCATCGAGCTTATGGTCGCCCCCGATTACCTGGACGACACCCGCCGCCTGCTCGAAGCCCTCAAGGATGAGATTCCGCTGCGGCTGCTCGCTTGAACCCCTTCAGTATTGGATCAGCGAGAACACCGGCAATCCTTCCAGCTTTTGCCGTCCGTTCAAAAACCCAAGTTCCATTAAAAACGCCGCCTCGACGATCTCCACCTTGGGGAAATAGCTGCTGATGAGCAACGCGGTGGCGGCCAGGGTGCCGCCGGTGGCCAGAACGTCGTCGATGACGAGGATTTTCTGATCCGGTTTCAGCGCGTCCTGGTGAATTTCAAGGGCATCGGTGCCGTATTCGAGGGCGTAGGTCTGCTTGTAGGTCTTGTGCGGCAGCTTGTCGGGTTTGCGCACCAGGGTCACCCCGGCGCCCAGGGCGTAGGCCAGGGGCGCGGCGAAAACGAAGCCGCGCGCCTCGATGCCGACCACCTGATCGATGCCTTTTCCCTGGTAGCGCGCCTTGAATGCTTCCACCATTTGTTGAAAGGCCGCGCTGTCGGCGAGCAAGGGCGTGATGTCTTTGAAGATGATCCCCTTTTTGGGAAAGTCGGGTATGTCCCGGATAATCGATTTGAGTGCTTCCCTGAGTCCCCCCGTAATGTAGGCCGTCCGAGCCCCATTGTTTTACTACGGATGATGTTTCAGGACAATTGTCTTTTGCGGTGTGCGGCGATGGGGGCCGGTGTTATTCAGGAAGGGGCTTTATCGCCTGGCGGAAATAGAATCGGGTGTGGGCATCGCGGTGCTGTCCGGTATCCCGAATGGGCGATCCGTACGGTCCCTCATCTTCTTGCGGGCAGGAACTTGAGGGGGTTTTTCGGGTGGGTGTGGTTGCGGACCTCGAAGTGGAGGTGTGGTCCGGAGGAGCGGCCTGTCGTGCCCACCGAGGCGATGCGCTGGCCTTGTTTGACTGTTTCGTTTTTCTTCACCCAATTTTTTGAGTTGTGTGCGTAGACGGTGGTCAGGTGGTTCGGGTGCTTGATGATGACCATGAGGCCGTAACCCTTGGGGCCCCAGTCGCTGAACACCACCCGCCCCTCCGCCGCGGCGACCACGGAGGCGCCTCTCTTGGCGCCGATGTCGATGCCGTCGTGGTGGCCGTTTCCACGCGACCCGAAGGTGGATGTCAAGGTGCCCTTGAGCGGCCAGATCAGATAACCCTTGAGGGGCGGCAGGCTGGCTTCCTCGACGGGCCTGGAAAACCTTTTCGGGGCGGGCGTCTCTTTCTTCAATGCGGTGGCGGGCACCTGGCGAATCGTCCTCGCGCCAGGAATCCAGATTTTGCGGCCAACCTGAATCTGGCTCGCGTCGCTGATGTTGTTGAGCCGCATGAGGGTGACGACGCTGACGTCATAGGTTTTGGCGATGCGATAGAGGGTTTGCCCCGGACGCACGGAGTGGTAGACGCCGGTGTAATGCCGTTCCTTGGGCAGGCTCTGGCAGCTTAGGAGCGGGCCGAAAAGCACAAGCGCCAACAGGATTTGCGGCAGAAATTTTTTCTGGGGCATCGGTGGGTAGCCGGGTCTGTTTATAACCTATTGAAAATTGTAGCATTAGGAGCGTTCCTGTCAAGCTTGAACGGGCTGCGGGCAGAGCGCTTTACATCGCCATTGCCATACGGTATAACCAACAGATTCCGCCAACTTCTGGAGCCTGTCGTCGTTGCAGAAAATTTTGTTTTCCCTGTTGCTGTTGATACTGGCCGCGGGCTGCGGCACGGATGCGCCGGCGCCCGATCTGTTTTCTCTCCCTGTCACCTACCCGGTGGGAAAGAAGCCCGCCGCGGTGGTGGCCCAGGATATGAACGATGACGGCTACCCCGACCTCTTGGTTTCCAATTCCGAGAGCAACACGCTGAACTACCTTGAAGGGCTGGGCAACGGCACGTTCAAGAATCCGCTGACGCTCAAGACCGGGCGAGAACCGGTGGCCATGGCCGCCGCCGATTTCAATGGCGACCGGATTGCCGATATCGCCCTTGCCAATTATGGCGATGGCAACGTGTCCATCATCCTCAGCCAGAAAGACGGCCTGTTCAAGCACAAGCAGAATATCAAGGTGGGGAGGCTGCCCATCGCCATAGCGACGGGGGACTTCAACAATGACGAGCATCTGGACATCGCCGTCACACTGCGCTTCGACAAGATGGTGATCCTGCTGGGTGTGGGCGACGGCACCTTCAAGGTGGGCGAGGCCTACAAGGCATCGGGTACACCGGCGATGCTGGTGGTGGGCGATTACAACGACGACAAGAACCTCGATATCGCCATGGTGTTCAACGCGGTGGAGGTGAACTTCATCCGCATCTTCGACGGCCTGGGCGACGGCACCTTCAAGAGCCCGCGGCGTGTTCCCGGCGGCCATCAATCCTCGTTCATCATCCAGCACGACATGAATCAGGACGGCATCGCCGACCTCATCGCATCGAGCACCATGAAGGACAGCGTCACGCTGTTTGTCGGCCGCGGCAAGGGCGAGTTCGAAGCCACGCCCGACTTCGCCGGCGAAAAGGGGCCGGAGCACATGGTGGCCGGAGAGTTCACCGGCGACAACAAGCCCGACCTTGCGGTCTGCAACAGGCGCGACAATTCGATCTCGATTCTCGAGGGCCGTGGCGACGGCAGCTTCGTCTTTCCGCATTTCAACTACCCGGTGGGAAGGAACCCACGCGCCATGGCCGCCGCCGATTTCAATGGCGACACCATGCTGGATCTCGCCGTGGTCCTCTACGACGCGCAGAGGGTGGTGGTGCTCATGCGCAAGGTGGAAGGCCCGCCCGGAGTCGAGGATTCTTAAGGGGTTTCGTCTTCGCCGTCATCGCTTTGGGCGAGCGGTTCGTTGCTTTCGATGCGGTAACCCCCTTGTAGCCACTGGCCAAGGTCGACCATCTGGCATCGCTCCGAGCAGAACGGATAGTGACCGTTTTGATTCTTATCGACGTGTTTTCCGCAGATCGGGCAAGTGACTTTTCGGGGAAGTGCGGGGCTCATGACCATCTGCCGGTTCCAAGGGGTTGATGTTTCATGGTAGCACAAGCCGCGGGCCGCGAACCAGGGCCGGCTTATTTTTGTTTACAAGCGGTTGAACTCCTTGTATAAATTGGGTTAGTTTCCCCCATCAGGCGGCCCCCAGCGGGCATTTTTCCGAGCAGGTTTTCACCGCCCGGCCGTGTCTTAAGCGTTCGCCGGGGGGCTTGTGCCACTCAGGGCAAGGTAACCATGATCAGCGATGTTAAACAGCGCGATTATTACCGGGTGCTCGGCATTCGCCCCGACGCGACCCAGACCGAGGTGAACCACGCGTATCAACGCATGGTGGGCCGGTTCGACCTTTCGCTTTCACGGCAATCGCCGGCCAACCCGCCGACGCTGAAAAACAAGATCGCCCTCCTGCAGGAAGCGTACGACACCCTGTCCGACAAGCAGAAACGGGAAGCGCACGACCGGCTGATTCAGGGACGCAAGGTGGCCGCCTCCTTCACCCCCGGCGTGGCCCAGGAAGCCCCCTCCCCCGTTGCCGGGAAAAAGAAAAAAGGCCAAAACGTTTACCGGGATTATTTCGGATTTTCCGAAAAGCCTTTCGACCTTACGCCCGATCCCAAATACCTTTACTTGAGCCCCAAGCACAAGGAAGTGCTCGCGCACCTGGTTTACGGGTTGCAGGAAAACAACGGTTTCTTGAAGATCATCGGCGAGGTGGGCACTGGCAAGACGACCATATGCAGGAGCTTCCTGAGGGAGCTCAAAACCGATTTTAATATCGCCTACATCTTCAACCCATGCATCAACGAGCTCGAGCTTTTGCAGACCATCAACACCGAGCTTGGGCTGCCCGCCACAAGCACCAGCAAAAAGATCCTGATCGATATTCTCAACCGGTTTCTGCTCGAGGAACGGAAGAAGGGCAACCGCGTGGTGGTGATCATCGACGAGGCGCAGGACCTCGGGGCCGAGGTGCTCGAACAGCTGCGCCTGCTCTCCAACCTGGAAACCGAGACCGAAAAACTGATCCAGATCGTGCTCATCGGCCAGCCGGAGCTCGATCGGATTCTTGAAAGATCCGAACTCCGCCAGCTCGAGCAGCGCATCACCATTCAGTGGGAGTTGTTGCCGCTCAACCAGGAGGAAACCCGCGGTTACATCCAGCACCGCCTGAACGTCGCCTTGGGGAAGGGCAAGGTACGGTTCTTACCCTCGGCGATGGATCTGGTTTTCAAATTCTCCCAGGGCATTCCGCGGATGATCAACGTGGTGGCCGACCGCGCCCTGCTCATCGCCTACACCAACAACACGCGCCGTATCACCCCCCGCATCGTTCGCCAGGCGATCGCGGATGTGGCGCGCACATCGCCTCTTTCCAGCGAGGGCTCCTTCGGCTGGAAGTCGTGGGCCTTAGCGCTTGTTGCCCTGGGGCTAGTGTTGCTGGCCGTCTGGCGCTTTGCCCTGCCCGATTTTAACGCCGGACCCGGCGACGAGGCCGTGCTGGTGGAGCCGGTTGCGCCCGCGCCCTCATCCACCGCCGCCGCTCCCGCACCGGCCCCCGCCGATGAGGCCCCGGTTCCGGCGGAAGCCGCTACGCCGCTTGCTTGGAGCAGCCCCGGGCCCCTGGTCATCTCAGGCACCGAGCCTCTGGTGACCTACCTTTCCAGCCTCACCCTGAACGGCAGCCGCATGGAGGCGGTGAAATGGGTGCTCGAAAGCTGGGGCATCGATCGCCAGGAAGCCAGCACCCTGGAAGAAAGCGACCTCGAACACTTGCAGGACGATTTCGATCTCATGACCTACGAGCTGAACGCCGACTGGAAAAAGCTCACCACGCTAAACCAGCCGGCGATCCTCGAACTGGTACTGCCGAGCGCCCAGGGTACCAAGTTCATCGCCTTGATTAAGTTGGAGGAGGGGCGGGGGTTGTTCGGCTCGGTGGATTCCATCCGGATTCCTCTTGCGGCGCTTGATTCGTTGTGGAGCCGGAAGGCGCTGATCCTGTGGCGGGATTTTGAAGGCTTGCCGGAGCCCTTCGGGAAGGGTTATCGCGGCAAGGAGGCCATTTGGCTGCAGAAAAACCTCCGCCTGCTGGGATTTTTCAGCGGCGGCGAGGCACCGTTCTACGGCGTCAAGACCGAGGACGCCGTGAGGCAATTCCAGCGCCGATACGGCATCCGGGACGACGGCCGATTCAGTGCCGAAAGCCGGATCATGTTGTACAACCAGCTCAGCATTTATCCGACCCCGCATCTGGTGACAGAATGAGCACCATCCTTAAGACGCTGAAAAAGCTGGAGGAGGAGAAAAGCGTTCTCGACCGCAATGTCGACCTCAAGGAGCTGGTGTTGAAGGACGACCTGGCGGGAGTGCTGGAGGAGGAGACCGGCGAAAGGCCCTGGCTTGTGAGCGCTCTTTTCTTTTTGAGTTTCCTTCTCGGCGGCCTCGGCGTGTATCTGTGGCTCGACAAGGCGCTGCCGCAGAAGGAGCCGGTGGCCTCCATGCCGCAAAAGGCGCAAAGGTCGATAGAGAAAACGCCCGCGAGCCCGTCGCCAACGAAAAAGGCGGCCCTCCCCGTCCCCGCGCCCACCGGCATTCCACTGGCCAACATTCCCGGCAGCGAAACCGGGGAGGAGATCTTGCCGGACGAGGAGTTCCTCTGGGAAGAGGAGGAGCTGGAGATCGAATTTGAAAGCGGGCCGGAGCAAGCCGCCCTGGTCGAGGCCCCCATGCCGCCGGCCTCTGAGGTGCCTCCCGCGGCGGAGGCGGAAGCAGGAGAAAACGCTATTCCCGTTCCGGCGGAGGTCCAGGAAATCGACGCCATTATAAAGAACGCGACCCAGGCCGCGCTCGAGACCCCTTCCGAACCACTGCCCCGCCCCACAGCCGCCGCAAACGAAGCACCGCGCGACCTGAAAGTGAAGGCCATTATCTTTTTTGACGACGGCAATCCCGCCAACCACATCTTCGTTTCCACGCCGAAGGCCGGCAGTTTGAAAATGAAAGTCGGCGACGAGGTGGAAGGCGCCCGCCTCACTGCCATCGCACCCAACCGCGTGGTGTTCGATAACCTGGGGAAACCGGTGGAAATAAGAATCGGTCATTGAGCCCCGCCTCACTGCACCGACTCGTTCACTCTAGACATTTTTTTAGAGCCGCCAAGAGCCTGAGCCTGCGGGTGAGCAGGGCAGGCAGAACTGGGCGTTCGCCCCGTGCGATGGCCAGCCAGGTTTTGGCATCGGTGTCGAGGGTCAGATCGGCCGTGCCCACGAGCCCGGGATGGACCTTCAATTTCCCCCCGGCCACCGCCAGCGTCGCCTCGGCCGGGACCCCACCGTGCATCCGGAAATGGTACACCGCGCTCAGGCTTCCGGCTTTGAGCGGATTGAACGCGAGCGGCGCGCCGCGCAAAAATCCTTGAAAGGTTGTCGGCTTTGGAAAGGTTTTCAAATGGCGGATTGCCTTGCGGGCATTCTTTCGTGCCGCTTTTTCCGCCGGGGTACCGGCCTTGACGTAGACCGGTTCGCGGCGATTTCTCAAGGGAACCACCACGTCCTCGATGTAGTGCTTGCGGTCCTCGGTAAACAGCGGCAGCACGTCCTCCCCCGCCGGACAGACGGCCATGCAGTAGGCCGACTTGTAGTTGGGGCCGAAGGCGAGCGATTGCCACATCGACACTGTTTCCTCGTCGCGGAACCGTTCCCTCATAGGCCTGCGGGTTGCCGTCGCTTATGAGGCTGTCCACCCAATCCTGAAATCCGCCCATGAACTCGCGGTAATTGTGGGTCATGCAGGCGGCAAAATCGAAATCGCCGCCGGAGCCGATAGCCCCCACCGGGCAGGCGGCGACACACAGGTTGCAGGTGAGGCAAGGGTTGAGGGCGAGAGGCTCGCCGGTCCGGTCGATGGCGCGGTCTATGAGAATGGTTTCGAGCAGGATAAAGTTGCCGAAGCGGGGATGAATTACGTTGCGGTTTTTCCCCATGCGCCCGAGGCCCGCTGCTTCGGCGATGATCTTATGGCTGACATCCCAGATTTTAAAGTTGCCCCAGCGGTCCATGTCCATGGGGAAGCCCACCGTCGGCACTACGCCGCGCACGCCGTGCCGATTGAGTTTCTTGAGAATGCGGCGCGCAGTCTCAGTGACCTGGTCGATGGTGCGGTGAAATTCATCGTTGGCGGGGTAGCGTTCGGGACTTTGCAGATTTTCGCGGTTCATCACCTGAACGATGGAGATGAGCGACTTCACGCGCGGATAGATTTTTAGCAGGCCGGGTTTTTCCACGGCCAGGCTTTCGCGGCCGATGTCGACGAATCCGGCATCGTCGGCGCCGGCTTCCAGGCACAGAGACAATAGGTCCTCGGCGGACAGGGGCCCGGAGGCCGGAAAAACGCGGGCGTCGCCCGGCCCGCTTGCCTGAGCGGTGGAGGTTGCTGTGGATGAGTTCATGACATTCCCCTATTTTAGTGTATATGCATATTTTAGGAGGAAAAAATCATTCTCCCGCCGCCGTCACCGCGTGTTCGAGGTCTTTTTCCATCCGCCGCCAGCGCGCGGGGGTGAGGCGGCCAATCACTTGTTCCTGAACCGCCTGCCAGTGGGGCAGCGCGGCCTTGAGCGCCTTGCCGCCTTTGACCGTCAGCAAGACGCAGCGCCTGCGGCGGTCCTCCTCGCCGGGCTGGATGGCGATGAGCCCCTGACCGACTAGGGGTTTCAGGTTGCGGGTGAGCGTGGTGCGGTCCATGACCAGCACTTGGGACAAGTGGGCGACGGGCGCGGGCGTCAATTTGGACAGCACCGCGAGGATTGAAAACTGCGTCGCTCGCAGGCCGGAGGGCTTGAGAGCTTCGTCGTAATGCTGGGTGATGGCGCGCGCCGCCTTGCGCAGATTGAAACAGGCGCAGGATGCGGGATCGCTGAAATGCTTCATGGCAGCCTTTCTGTGTATTATTTATGAGTATATACACCTATTTGCCGGCCGTCAAGGCTTTTATGGAGTAAATAAACCGTGGGACCGGGGTCAGCCGCGCACGGCGGGCAGGTCCTGAAACGCGATGGTGTTGCCGGGAAACCCGGCCTGAAGCAAAAGGTCGATGACTTGTTTGATGGCGGTGACGTGCCGCCTGCGGGATGAAGCGCCTTCGTGGTGCGGGTCTTCTTCTTCGATGGAGATCACCCCGGGGCCGCTGTAGTTCAGGTAAAATGCGCCGAGGGGCCGCATTTTGTCGCGCGGGCCCGATTCGGAACAGGAATTGACGATCACCATCACGAGGCCGCCCTCCGGGCCGGGATACACTTCGAACAGGCCGCCGTTTTTGACGTTGTGGTGGCTGCAATAAGCGATGATGCGATCCACATCGCCGGGTGCGACGGTTTTATAGATCACGTGCATCGGTCTTCACTCCTCATCGGACATTCACCCGGAGCCCCATTTCCCGGGCCGGATGCGTGTGAAAGGCCGCGCCGTCCGTGGTTCGGGGAGCGGGCC
>CP070799.1:2336658-2347807 GCA_020343535.1 Nitrospinaceae bacterium
GCGTCTACCAATTCCGCCACCCCGGCTTGGGTTGTGTTTAGGCGGGTTCCCGGCCTACAATGGGCCATGGGTATTTTGCTGGGGGAATGGTAGCAGGATTTGCTTAAAATGCAACTGTCCCCCCACCGGGTTCCCCCCCGGCGTTTTTCACTTTTTCCCTCTTTTCTGGCCCCACCGAGTGCGGTCCGGGCCGGGTTTTATTCATGCGCGACCCGAAACGAATTCTCGCCAAGCTTCTGCCGCCCGAAGCCGACCTTCAACCTTTCGAGGCGACGGGGGAACCGCTGGAGCTTGCGGTGCAGTTGCTTCGCGATGTGGTCAAGCTGCGCAAGGTGCGGGCTTGGCTGAAGCAGGCGGGCCTCGAGGTGACTGTGACGCCCGCCGTGTTTTTCCGGCTGCTTGATATCCCGGCGATCAATTTCATCGAAACCCCCAACCGCAACCTGGATGTCGACGTCGTCTCGCTCAAGGACACCCGGCAACCTGGAGATCCGGTCGGCATCGGCCACTTGAACGCAGTGCTGCGCGAACTTTACCGCAGCTTGTTTGACCTCTGCGAATCTCTGCGGAAGGACCACCCTTTCCTGTTGCTAGTGCGGGACATTTCCCAAGACGGGCTGGACCGGGCCGCCGCCCACGTCGCGCGTCTCAATTCGATGAACGGCCAGCTCACCGGCTACCTTTTCACCTCGGGTGCGGCAAAGAAGGTGGAGCAGGAGTTTCGCGCGTTTTTTCCTCGCTCGGAGGGGGCGCACCCGCTGCGCCGGAACCTGGAGGCGGTGGAGCGCGAACTGGGGTTTTACCGGCAATGCGTGAAAACTGAAAAAAAATGGGAGCCGCTGGGGCTCGATGTGTTCCGGCTGCTTCGGGAGGATTTGCTCACGCAGACGCGCGAGAATGTCGAGGAAATGGGCAACCTGCTGTGGAACCTGGTGTACGAGAGCCCCCGTGTTCAGCAGTCGCTCGCCCTTGCCGGCATCGGCTTCGAGGACATCGGCTCCCTGTTCGACGAGGAGCGGGCGCCCGTCAGGCCTTTTTGACGGCGGGGGAGGAGGTCAGGTTTTGACCTGGAAACCCTCGACTTTATCCAGCAGGAGATGTTTCACACTGGACAGTTTTTGCGCTTCCTTCAAGGCTTCGCGCCCTTCATCCCTGAGCTTGTTGAGCCGCATGTCGAGGCGCACGAGGTTTGAAAAAAGCGGCAGGAATTTGGCCAGCATCACCGCGCCTTCATCGCCAATGTCGTTGTCGGACAATATAAGGTTCTGCAGGCTTTGCAGGTTGTCGGAGATGGCGATGTACTTGCACCCTTCATTGCCGATCTTGTTGTAAAACAGGTTTAGGGTAGTGAGGTTCGTCAGGGTTTTCGACTGGGCGATGTACTTCGCGCCCTTGGGACCGATGAGGTTGGTGCCGAGTTCAAGGGTGGTCAGGTCATTCAGAAACTCGAACGAGGCCACGTCTTTCGCGCCGTATTCCTTGAGGTAAGTGGCGGTCAGGTCGAGGGTCTTGCCGTCCTTGCTAAGGTTGGCCCGCACCATCATTTCGGTTTCTTCGGTGGCCCTGTTCTGGCCCTTGGCTTCCTTGTTTTTTCCGTAATCCATGTTGCATTCACTCCGCTGAAGTTGATTTCCGGCCCGCGCCGGAAGCCCTTGCGGGCTCCGGCCGCCCGGAGCGGATTATGTTTTAGAATTCAAAGGGGTTTGGCGCTATTTCTGGATTATACTTGCGCCACCCGTATCACTCAAGATTATAATGGCCAGTGGACGGGCCACCGGGCTTTTCCCTGCCCCGAGGCCCCCCAGGGCGGCGGAAACGGCTGCCTGTTCCTCTTAATTCCTTGGTTTTTTCGTTGAAATCTTTTATGATGTCCTCATCCAGCTTCAGGGCAACCGATTTCAGGTTCATGATAAGGAGCACCATTTATGGCAGGCTTGTACCAGACAGAAACCGAGCTCAGCCTCGGTAATAATGTCATCGTCACCCAGATGACGCAAGCGATCAACTGGGCGAGAAAATATTCCTTTTTTATATACCCCTTCATCACCGCTTGTTGCGGGATGGAGTTCATGTCGGTGGCGGGGCCGCGTTACGACCTCGACCGCTTCGGAGCGGCATTCCCCCGTTTTTCTCCCCGCCAGGCCGATCTGCTCATGGTGGTGGGCACCATCAGCCACAAGCAGGCACCCATTCTGGTGAAGGTCTACAACCAGATGACTGAACCGAAGTGGGTGGTGGCGTACGGGGTGTGCACCGTGTCCGGCGGGTTCTACGATAATTACGCCACCGTCATGGGCATCGACACCATCATCCCGGTGGATGTCTACATTCCGGGCTGCCCGCCGCGCCCGGAGATGGTGATCGACGCGCTGATCAAGCTGCAGGGCAAGGTGCAAAACGAGACCCTGGCCGATCACGTCAAGGGCCCCTCGATGGTGACTCCGGCCGAACGGCTCTAATTGGCCGGCTGGGCAACCAGCGCAACCGCCGGATCAAGGGTTTATCTTCTCCCCCGGGTGTGACCCCAGAGGCCGCCCGCTTATGGGTGTTGCCTGCGGCAGGCTTTTTTGTATTTTTTCGATCATCCGCTTCCCCGCTTCTTTTTCCAACTCCGTCATCCCCTGAAATTCAGACAGCTTCCGCACCTGGGCGAGCTTGCGCTTGACGAATTCCGCGAAGTCTTCCTGATCGGCGGGAGTCAGGTCAACCTCTCCGTCCTCACCGCTGAAGCGTTGATTTAAAAAATGAAAATAAAGCTTGGCGCGCTGGCCTTCATTTTTCAGTTTCACGCCATGCTCGAGGTGCATCAGCGCTTCCTTTCGCCGGTCGATCCGGTAGCCGAGACGAGTATTGTCGTTACGGCCAAACTGACCGGCAAGCACGGAGAAAGCCTTCTCGCGCACCTGGGCCGGAACGTCCACCGTCGGCTGCGGCAGTAGCCGCGCCGCGGCAATGTCGAGCAAAAGCGACGCCACCCCCGTCTGCTCGGTAAGGTACGCCGCTTCCAGAGGGTGTTCGCGATTCATGCGGCTCGCCTCGGCAAGGAGAGGACGCATCTTTTCGATGCCCCGAGCCACGCGGTCCCGGGCATCGGCATCGAATTCGCCGAGGAACCACTGCACCTCCTTGGGCACGAGAAGGTTTTCGCGCGTCGCGCGGGCGAAAAACGCATCCAGCAGGGCGGAAAAGTCCGGCACAAAAAAGGTCCGGATGACCTGCTCGAAATAGGGGTAGTTGAGGAAGACAAAACGCGGGTCCCTGAGAATGTTGAGACCGTAGGCTTCCAACTCGTTGGCCGGGCCCACGAAGCTTTGGGTCAGGTGCAGCGCCTCGTGCAGATGCGTGGCCCCGCCGTAGGCTTTCTCATCGATCAAAATACTCGCCGGAAACCAGCGGATGGCGTCGAAGGTGGTGTGGGCAAGCTGGCCGGGCCGCAGAAGTTCGTCGGCCCAGGGCTGGATGATGACCTGCCGAAGCGGCACCGGAGCCAAGGCCGCCCGCTCCCGGCGAAGGTCGGCAAGAGCCTTTGCCGCGCGCCACGCCGCCGCGTCGAGCAGCGCTTCCCCGTCGTGGCAGGAGCCACAGTGCGCCGCCACGAACCCCGGGATCGAAAACAACGTCGGAAACGCCGCGTCCTCGCCCAGGTGGATTTCGCGACTGAGCACATCCCCTGGGTCCCGGGGTGGGGCCTTCAGCAGCGGGTGCAGGGCAAGCAGGCGGCCGAGCTCGGCCACGCCGGCGGCATGGGCTGCCCCCGCCGCTCCATGCAAAAAATTGCCCAATAGGGCGACCATGAAGACGGCAGCCCGCATCGCCGGCAAACGGACCGGGCTGGGATAGAAACTCATCGGCGGCGGCAAAAAAACTTTACTTGCCGACAAAGTTGAACCGTTGCCAGACGGTCACCACCTTGCGCCCGTTGCGATCTTCCAGTTTTCCGTCCCACACCGCGAGCGCCATGAGCGCCGCATCGGGTTTCGTCAGATCGATGTCCCACTTGCCGGTTTTCAGCCGGTCCCTCAGGAACACCACGGTCCAGCGGCCGTCCTTCCATTCCCCGAAACCCTCGACGTTCTGGTTTTCGGGCGGCTGCGGGGTGATCGTTCCGAACCCTTCGGCGTTGAGTTCCTCGACGGCGTTCTCGCTGGTGGCGTTGAGCCGGGCCACTGGATTGGACATGATGCCCCCGAAAATCAAGGCGTCCATGTCGACACCGCCGGTGGAATATTCGAGGTCGCTCTCGGCTTCCAGGGTCTCTTCCAGGCCCGCCTTCCAATGCCAGATGTTCACCGGCTTGCTGCGGTTGCCCATGCCGAAGAAAGGTTCGTTGTGGCCGTGCGTATGCAGGGTTACCGAGCCCAGGGCAAACTGCACCGCCGCGCCATCGCGAAAAACGTCCTGCCTTTCGGTGGAGAAGGCGTCCTGCGTGGGATCGCTCCAAGTCAAGCGAATGGCGACCTGCTCCTCGTTGTGAATCGACGTCACGTTGATGGTTTCCACCGCGCCGCGCCTTGCCGACAACGGGCGCAGAACGAGCTCCGTGCTCTTGACGCCCTCCCACACCGGGCTGTTGACGTCGGTACTGAGCTCAAACTCCACCGGGTAGGAATATACATCCGTCTCGAACTCGGCCCGCTTCACCTCCTTGACGAAACGCGAGCGGATGAAGTGGGTGAGCGCCCAACGGTCTTCCTCCGGAAGATGCACGTAGGATTCCATCGGCGTCCCGTCGAGCCCAGTGCTGAGCGTCCGGAAAATATCTTTGGCGGAATATCCGCCTTTCAGGTAGGCCGGTGTGGTGATGTCGTGCACGAACACCGCATGCTTCCAGGCGTCCATCAGCGAATCGGCCAGCTTGCCGTCCCCCTTGCCCGAAGCGCCATGGCACTGCCCGCACTTTTGCTTGGCGTAGACCTCCTGCCCCCGGGCGATGATCTCCGGCGTCGCGGCGGGCGGCTTGCCGATCTTCAGTTTTTCACCGAGGGGTTCGCTGTTGAAGCGCGGCGAAAAATTCTTGATCAGGTTGATCAGCGCCCACGTGTCCTCGGGAGATAATGCCGCCTCCCACGCCGGCATGGAGGTGCCGGGAACGCCGCGGATGATGGTGCGGTAAATATCCTCATCCCGCGGCAGGGTGCCTGTGGGAGTGGAGCGGAACTTGAAGATGCCCTTGCGAAAATCGCGCGGCCAGGGGTAAAGATATTCCACCGCCGCGCCGCCGCCGTTGCCGTCCTTGCCGTGGCAGAAAACGCACATGTGAAGATAGATGTTGCGGCCCCGGGCCAGAAGCGCCTCCCCGGTCTCCACGCCTTCGGGCTTTTCCAGACCCATGGTGTCGTGCGCGCCGCGCGTGCGAAACAGCGATTTTTCTTCATCGGGCGCCGCGTGCCCTTCGTGACCCGCATCCTCCGGCGCGTCCAGACGGTACTCCTGCCCCGGCTGTTCCTCATGCACCGAGTCATCCATGCCCATCATGGAATGCCCCTGGTGTTTCTCAGGGTTTTCGGACCACGCGGCCCGCGGCAGCGTGAAAACAAAACACAGCAAAACAAAAAAACCCGCTCGAACAAAACGGGATGGGGGAAGTGAAACCGGTTTCATGATGCGAGCCCTCGAATGGCGGAAAGATCCGCTGGTTTTCGGGATAGGAGCTACCTGTCTATATTATATGAACGACTCAAACCGGGCCATCCGCTCCTAGGGAACGGCCTTCCGCACCAGCCGGGCCCCCTGGTCCAAATCGGCAAGATCCTTGAGGTTGAAATAATTCTCCTTATGTCCCAGACCGAAGTACCAGGCGTTGTCCAGCCCGCGTTCATCGGCGCTCCATAAATAGTAACTGCCGCCTTCCCAAAAACCCGGCGGCAGGCCGATGGATTCTCCGTCCTTGCTTTTGAGCGAGCGCGATGAATCGTAGAGCGCGTTTAGCTCTTCCATCGTCGGCAATCGCCAATCGTCGAAGCCGGCGAACTTCTCGCTGTTTTTCTTGGCCGCGTATTCCAGCGCTTCGTACCAGTTGAGCCCTTTATTGAGATCGTGAAACGAATCCCCCCGCTGCCACATCAAGCCGCTGCTCGAATCGCGGACAACCAGTTCCCCGGGGCCAGCCGAAGGGTCGGCCTGCGCGGGAAGACTCCCGGCCTGGAGAAAACAGCAAAATATCAGGGAAAAAAATGAAACCGGGCCGGCAAGGCCCGCTAAAGGAATGGGGGTCGAATTCTTCCTGGTCATAGGGCTCCCATGGAACAAGGATTTTCTGGCGGATTTTTAAGTCATTATACCGAAGGATAATACCCAAGAGAAGCCCAAACCCTCATTGGTGTCCGCGCCTTCGCCACATGCCGGTTGCATTCCCTCAAGCACCGGGTTTACAATTCCGTATCGCAAATTCCGACAAAGGAATTCATGGAAGTTATCCACGCCCCCAACCTGAACGCGCAACACCTTCCCTGGTTCAATGTCGCGGCGCCGCTCGACCTCGCCGACCTCAAGGGCTCGGTGACGGTGCTTGATTTCTGGACGTTCTGCTGCATCAACTGCATCCATATCATCCCCACCCTGAAACGAATCGAGGCAAAGTTCGCCGACGACCTGGTGGTGATCGGCGTACACAGCCCCAAATTTCCCGGCGAAAAGCGCACCGAAAATCTTGAACGCGCCGTCCAGCGCTACGAGATCGCCCATCCCATCGTCCACGACCGGGATTTTACGATATGGAAAAATTACACCGTCCGCGCCTGGCCCACCCTGGTTTTCATCGATCCCATGGGCTACATCATCGGCGAGCTGGCCGGCGAGCCCGATCCAGATATCCTGGAGGCCACACTCGACAATCTCCTCACTGCACTGAAAGACAAAAACCTTCTTGAAGGCGGAGCGCGGAAGCTGTTGCGGCCCATTCAGGAGGAAGCGGCAACGACGTTGCGCTTTCCCGGGAAAATCGCCTACAGCGTGGAAGACGGCGGCTTCGCCATCGCCGATGCCAACCACAACCAGATCGTCCTCGCCGACCGGCAGGGGAAGATCACCCACCGCATCGGCAGCGGCGCTACCGGGCAAAAAGACGGCGGCTTCGAGGAAGCCGAGTTTTACCGGCCGCAGGGGCTCGCCTATCACGCGGGCGTCGTCTGGGTGGCCGATACGGAAAATCACCTGTTGCGCAAAATTGATATCGCCGCCGGCCGCGTCAGCACTCTATGCGGCACCGGCCAGCAAGGCAGCTACCTCCTGCACACCACGCCCGCACGGCAAGTGGGCATCAGTTCCCCGTGGGACGTCGCTCTCGATGGACACCGGTTGTATTTCGCCAACGCCGGGACGCATCAGATAGGCGTCTACGACATCGAGAATCACACCGCGGGCCCGTTCGCCGGCACCGGCCAGGAGGCTCTTCTCGACGGCCCGCTTGGTGAAGCGGCGTTCGCCCAGACGAGCGGGCTGTCCCTCGGCGAGGACGGGCTGTATCTCGCCGACAGCGAAACCAGCGCCATTCGCGTGATCAGCCTTTCGGGCGAAGGCCGCGTCGATACATTGGTGGGAACAGGGCTCTTCGATTACGGCGACAAGGACGGCAAGGGCCAGGAAGCCCTTCTGCAACACCCCCTGGGCGTGCATGTCAGCGGCGGCAAGGTTTTTATCGCCGATTCCTACAACCACAAGATCCGCATGCTGGACCTGGCCACCCGGGAGGTGCGCACCGTTTCCGCGTCGGCCAATCTCGTCTGCGACGACGTCACCTGCACCCGGCTGTGGGAACCCGCCGGGGTGCTGATGCAGGACGAGCGCCTTTACGTCTCCGACACCAATAACCACCGCATCCTCGAAATCGATCTTGCGAGCGGAACAACCCAGCGCTTCATCGGCTGACCGGAACCTAAAGGAGCCCAAACCCAATGGACCCGATACGCTACGGATTCATACAAACCATCATCGATTTCGTGGAAAGCCTTCCGCCCCTCCTGCAACTTCTCCTCGGCGTGTTCATCACTCTCGGCATCCTGAAGGCGCTGATGATGATCGCCGATTTCATCGAGGATAAACGCCGGCGGGATAAATAGGCCGGTTCACCGGCCGACCGGGCGCAAGCACGGCACGGAAACGGGCAGGCCGAAAACGCCGCGCACCCGGCCCGCTCTCTCACAAGTCAAATGCCATGAGATCCTCTGCCAGGACGGTCTCGCCGGAAAATTCGTCCGCGCATTCCCGCAGCGCGCGGGCGGGGTCGAGCGAGGGATAGAGATGGGTCAGGCACAATTTCCGCGCCCCGGCCTCACGCGCAATCCGCCCGGCCTCACGCGGGGTGAGGTGGCTGTCCACGTTCGCTTCCTCCGGAAACGAACATTCGATGATAAGCAGATCGGCGTCTTTGCCCAGCTCGGCCATGGCCGGGCAATAACCTGTATCGCCCGATACGGCCAATATCTTCCCATCCGCGTCGTGGAACCGATAGGCACGGCTGAGATCGATATGGCGAACGCGCCGGCTCGTCACCAGCAGGCCGCCATAATCGCGGGTCTCCTCATCCTGGGCGATGAGCCGGATGACGTACCCTTCCGGAATCAGCCAGTGGCGAAACGCCTCGGTGAACCGCTTGAAGAATTGATCGAACCCCGGCGCCGCAACGATGTCGAGCGGGCGCGTTCTCGGCGTTTGGCCATATTTAGCGCTGAACAGGAACATGAGCAAATCGCTCATGTGATCGGGGTGATGATGGGTGAAAAAGATGCGGTCGATGTCGTGGTAGGTGACCCCCAGCCGGAGCAACTGGCGCAGGTTGCCGTAGCCGAAATCCACGAGGCTAAGGGTGCTCTCGCAGGCGATCAGCAGGCCCGACGAATTTTTAGTGAGCGAAGGCTCCGCCGTGCCGGAGCCAAGAATGGTGACCTTCATGGCATCGTCCTGGGGAACCCGGCGCCGTGCCCGGCCCCGGCTTCAGTAGGCCGCTTGAATGGCCTTGAGGATGGGGGCCTCGAGCGCCGCCCAGCCCGCTTCAGGCTTTTTGGTCACGGTGATGAAATCGGCCATCAGGAACACCTGCGCCACGCCGTCGATGGCGAACAATGCCCGGGCCACCGGGTTTTCGGCGGCGGCCTCGGCATTGGCATAGGTTTTATGGCCCGCCTCGATGGCTTGGCAATTCAGCGTGAACTTCATTGCGTTTTCATTGGGGGTGGTGGATACGTTCACTTGTACAGCCATCAAAATTCCTCCTCCGGGATGATGCGAATTCAATCCTTGATGCGGGCGGGCCGGAAAATGCCGAATGAGCTGGTGTAGCCATGCAGGAAGGTGGTGCCTCCCACCGGTCCGATTTCACCGTTGCAAAAAAAACCGCCGAGGGGAATGTCCCCCAGCTTGCTGCGAAATAGTTCGGTGTCGTGATTGGCGCAGCCGTAAAGGTACTGGCCCCGGCCAAGGCAGGAGAACAACAGCGCTCCGCTGGCCTTTTCCGCCTTGCCTTCAGACCGGTAACGGGTCAGAAGCAGATCGAGATCCTCTGCCGACATGGTCTTGTCGCGCAGGTGAAACTGAACGAGCTGGCCCTCGCGCAGCATCGCGCCGATGGAGATGGCCCCGGTCTCCCGGTCGGCCCCCATCAGGTTGCGGATGAGGAAATCGCCCTGGGTCGGGTTTTCGTTGAATGGGTCCATCTCGATGCCGAGAAACAGTGAGGTCTGCATGAGCTTACGGTCGTTCTCGCTCAGCGAATCGTGCAACTCCTGCAGGAGGTTCATGGGAATGGCGCCGTCGAGCCCCTGCAACAGCGTGTTCTCGCAGCGGGTGATTTTCATCGGCCGGCCGATGGGCCGGCAGCCCTGCGCGACGATGGTGTCGACACCGATATCACCGCTGAGCGCAATGCCGATCACGCCGCGCGTATGGATCTGATCGCCGAGGTAGAGCGCGTTGCCCCCTGGAGCATGGGCGCCGCTGGCCAGGCCGCCGACTTTCTTGCTTTCGGGATAGGCGAAATCGACCCCCGCGAGAAACTCCTCGCCACGAAACGAAAAGGGATCGGCAAGGAAAATGAAATGCGGCCGGTCCTCCACTCGCACCCCCAGCCAATCGCGCCAGACCGACGGCGACGTGTCCTGGTCGGGCAGGTCCACCGTATCGGTGTATATCGACTGGAGTTTTACCCCAGGCAGATGGGCGGCGGTGATGCTGAAGGCGGGCTTGTGTTCCACCTCGAGCCCCGCGCCGATGATGCCCGCGCCGGAGCAGCCGAGCAGAAGCCCCGGCTCCAGCCATTCCTGGATCATTCCGGGAATGGCCTCGTAATACTGCTTGAAGTTGGTGGAGACGAAGATGACCGTCAGGTGAGGCTTCAGGCCATCCAATTGCTCAAGGACGGCCCGGGTGGCCTGCTCCACCGAGTCTTTCAGGTTTTCTTCCGTGGCAATGGCCGATACCCACTTCATCGACATCTTCTCCTGTTCACGATCGAGCCTTTAGGATGCCAGTTTGCCGCTTTGGTTCTCGTTGACCTCCGCCAGATAATCAATCACCCTTTCGGCGGCGCGACCGCCATTCTGAATGCAATCGGGAATGCCAATGCCCGTATAGGCGCTGCCCGCGAGATAGACTCCGGGAGCGCTCGCAAGTTCGCTATTGATGTTGGCGATCAGGCCCGCATGGCCGACGTGGTACTGCACGTTCGATTTTCTGTAATGAAACACCCGGCTCATCACCGGTTCCTGGCGGATTCCCATGATATCACGAATTTCATCTTTTACCATTTGCCGGAGGGTGTCCGCATCCTGCTCCGCAAGGGCCTCTTTCTTCGCCCCGCCGATAAAACAGCGCAGCATCACGTGTCCCTCGGGCGCGCGGTGCGGAAATTTTGACGACGTCCACGTGCAGGCGAGGATTTTGCGGTTCTCCGTCCCGGGCACCACGAAACCGAACCCTTTAAGCGGGTGCTCGAAACCTTCCTTGCGGTAACCCAAGCTCACCGTGGCGGTGGAGACGTAGGGGATCTTGTTGAGACTGGCGGCCACGCCGGGCACCTCCCTCTCCAGCAGCCGGGCGGAAATGCCGGCGGGGGTGGCGAGGATCACAGCGTCGGCCAGGATATTTTCGCCCTCGTCCAGGTCGAGCCGCCACCTCTTCCCCGCCCGGGATAGTTGCGTGACCGTCACGCCGGAGC
>CP070799.1:2347907-2366011 GCA_020343535.1 Nitrospinaceae bacterium
CGAGCAGGTCGATATCGCCAACATAGAGAAACCCCGCTTTTTCGAGGCCGATGTCGACGAACGCCACCTGCATGCCCGGCAAAATCTTGGTCACCTTCCCCTTGTAAATGTTGCCGACGATGCCCTTGTTCTCCTTGTGCTCGATGAACAACTCGACCAGCTGGTTGTTCTCCATGAGCGCAACGCGGATCTGGCGGGGATTGGAGTTGATAAAAATTTCCGACAGCATCGATGCCCTTTCGAGTGGCGAATTCCCGGAGCGCCGGGCCGGCAACCTGGCCGGCGCAAACACCGGCCGCTGCCCGGTCTGCGCGGGAAGGACGGCTCTCATCGAATTCATATGAGGAGGCGACTGAGGGATAAGTATAGCATGCTTTGGGCCATTGCCCGCAAGAAAGGCGCGGGTCAGGCGGGATTTTACCGGTGTCAGTGCAGGGTGCGGCGCATTTCGATATTGAGCAAAAGCCCGAGGGCGAGAAAGTTCGAGAGCAGCGACGAGCCGCCATAGCTCAAGAGGGGAAGCGGCACGCCGGTGACGGGGAAGAGGCCGATGGTCATTCCGATGTTGAAAATGACATAATAGGCGATGGAGCCCACGAGGCCGAGGGCGACGAACAGGCCGAAGCGGTCCCCCGCGCGAAAAGCGATGTGAAGCCCCTTGAGCAGGAGGATCAGGTAGAGCGAAAACAGGATCATGACGCCGATGAAACCCGTTTCCTCGGCGAACACCGAAAAAATGAAATCGGTGTGTTTCTCCGGCAGGAAGTTCAGCCGGCTCTGGGTGCCCGCCAGCAGACCCTTGCCCCAGAACCCTCCCGACCCGATGGCGATTTTCGACTGGATCGAGTGGTACCCCGCCCCCAGCGGGTCGAGGTCCGGGTTGAACAGGGTGAGCAGCCGGGTTTTCTGGTAATCCTTGAGCGCAAACCACAGGAAGGGCGCCGCTGCCACCCCGAGGGCGAATATCCTGAGCAGGGTGCGGTAGCTGAATTCAATGGCGGTGACGAAAATCAGGAAAATGAAAAAAATGATCATTGCGGTGCCAAGGTCGGGCTGAACGAAGATCAGCCCGCCGAGCAGACCCGTCAGCAGAACGGGGATGAAGAGGTCCTTGAGCTGGTACTGGCCCTGAAGCTTGCCCGCCTCGAAATACTTGGCGAGGGTGATGATCAGGGCGATCTTGGCGAATTCGGACACCTGAATGCTCAGCGATCCGATATGGATCCACCGCCGCGAGCCCGAGGTCACCGTCCCGAACACGAGGACGAAAACCAGGGCGAGGACAGTGAGGGCGTAAATGGCGTAGGCGTAGCGGCTGAGCAAATGGTAATCGACGAGAACGGCGACGGTCATCACAATGAGACCGTAACCGATCCAGTAGATCTGCTTGAGATACAGGCCTCGGAAAAAGGCCTCCGGCCGGCCGTGGTTGGCGCTGTAGATAATCACCACTCCGAGGCAGGCGATGGTCAGGGCCAGCAGGAAGAACCACCAGTTGAAATTGGACACCACGCGGCGATCGATCATAATCGGCTGTTATTTTATCACAGGGGCTGCAAAAAAAGAGGCCGGTCCGTGATTTGCCAGGGCGGCGTGGGTGAAGTCATTTATTTTTTTTCGTTGAGGCCCGCCCGGGGCGGGCTGGGCCCCGAACCGGCTGGAAGGAGCTAAGGCTTTTTATTTCAAGGCGGGAGGTGATTTGCTCAAATAATAATCGAAGCTCAATGCCCCTTGAATTCATTCGCCTTATCAGGTTACTCACGCGATTTTCCACAATTTCTCAACATCGTTTGTGGATAAAATAACTGTCTGTTTTACAGTTGCTTGGGAGTCGCATGGCGTGTGCCTCAAAGCACCGCTCCCGCCGTATTCCCTTGCCGGAGCGGGGCGTGCCGGGGCGGGGTGGGAGAGAGGTCTATTTCATGCGAGGTAACGGGGAATGGGGCCGATATTCAGGGGGAGAGCCTTGTAAAATGCCCGCTTAAGCGCCGTCAATTTTTTGGTGTTGTTAGGGGGCTGTATTGGGCAGGAAAACAGCTGTGAATTGCCGATTTTGGTCCTCGATACCTGCCGCGAGCCCGGGATAAAAGGGGATCACGCACTGCCAAAATTTTGATCGCCGGAAACCACCTAGAAATGGGTTTAGAACAGGTGTTCGAGGAAACGTTTTAAAACTGTGGATAACTTATTTCTGTCAAGGATCAATCCGGCAAAATTTTTCGCGCGCCGATAAAGTTTTTTAATCCCTTTATTTACTGCGAGTTATTTGCTTGATGCATAACTCCGAATATGGCCTTGAGGGATATTTTAGGGATCACCCCTCGTTTTAGGGAAGATTTCTAACACTTTATTCACAGGTGTGAAATGACGGCGGGAAGGCTTGCGGCGGCGCGGAATCGGGAGGACGACGCAAGACGACGGGGTTTCCCAGGGCGGGGGGGCCGTCAGGGTTTGGCCAGGATTTTCGCCATATCCGAAGGCATCGGGGCGACGAGCGCCAGAGGCTTTCCAGAGATGGGATGGGAAAGTTCCAGTCGGTGGGCGTGCAAGGCTTGCCGGGTCATCGAGGAGGCTCCCGGCCCTGCCTTTCCACCATAAATCTTGTCTCCCAGAATCGGATGGCCGATGGAGGCGAGGTGCACGCGGATCTGATGTGTTCTCCCGGTTTTAGGAAACAGGCGCAGGCTAGTGAAGCCCGGCCGGCGCTCGACCACTTCATAAGCCGTCTGGGCGTCGCGGCCGCGCTCCTTGTCGCCGGTCATTTTTTGCCGGTGAGTGCGGTGGCGGGCGATGGGCAGGTCGATGGTTCCCCGGTCCTGCTCCATGCGGCCGCGCACGAGAGCGAGGTAGACCTTCTTGATTTTCCGGTCCTTGAATTGTTTCGCGAGAGCCCGGTGCGCCGCTTCGCTTTTAGCGGCGAGAACGAGCCCGGAGGTTTCCTTATCCAGCCGGTGGACGATGCCCGGGCGCTCCACCCCGCCAATGCCCGAAAGGTCCCGGCAATGAGCGAGCAGGGCGTTGACCAATGTCCCGGACCGGTGTCCCGGGGCGGGGTGCACTACCATGCCCGCCGGCTTGTCGATAGCGATCAGGTGCTCGTCCTCATAGACCACGGCCAAGGGGATCGCCTCCGCCGTCACTTCCAGGGGAACCGCGTCGGGCAGGTCGAGACGAACGCGGTCCCCCGTCTTCAGCGGCGTGGAGACGCGTGTGGGCTGGCCGTTGATGGTGACATGGTGATCCTCGATTAGCTTTTTGATGCGCGAGCGGCTGAGTTCGGCCTGTTGGGAGGCAAGGAACACGTCCAGGCGTTTTTTCTCGTCGGCCGGTCCGGCGGCGAATTCAAGGTGCCGCATGAATCAGGGCGCTCCGGGTCCCTGACGGAGCCGGCTGACGATGCCAAGCAGTTTTTTTTCACCCATCATCCGGTCGATCAGGAAAATAACGAGGACCAGCATTAAAAAGGCGGCGGTGTGGAACAATAGCGGAAGCATCGCGGCATAAACCACGAGAGAGGCAGCCGGAACCGCGTCGGCCTCAAGTTGTTCGAGCATCAGGAACGGATTGGCGATTTGCGGCAGGCGCAGGAACAACCAGGCCATCCCACCCGCCCAGATCAAGGTCAGAAACCCCGCCGCCCACGGCCAGATTTTTTGCAGGGAGATCCTCTTGGCAAGGTATGTTTCCTGGGCGGGGGTCAGCATTCGGAGGGTCCTCCGGGAAAGGAGTGATATTATTTCGCCGCGGGTCAAACCGGCGTTGCGGGCCGGGTTCGTTCGGGCGGCTATTTTTCCATGAGCCGGGGCATCAGCTCCACCAGGTTGCAGGGCCGGTGAGTGCTGTCCATCTGGTGAACGAGAATCTGATCCCAGGCGTCCTTGCACGCACCGGTGGAGCCGGGAAGCGCGAACAGGAAGGTGCCCTTGGCCACGCCCGCGGTGGCGCGCGACTGGATCGTCGAGGTCTTGATGTTCTGATAACTCAGCCAGCGGAACAACTCGCCGAAACCGGGGATGGATTTTTCGTAGAGTCCCTCGAACGCCTCCGGCGTCACGTCCCGCCCGGTTACCCCGGTGCCGCCGGTGGCGATCACCACATCCACATCCGGCCGGTCGATCCACTGTCGGAGCGTCCCTTGCAGCAGCGGGATCTCGTCCTTGACGATCTGGCGGTCGGCGAGGTGGTGGCCGGCGGCTTGCAGGCGGTCCACCAGCGTCTGGCCAGAGGTGTCATTTTCAAGCGTGCGCGTGTCCGAAACGGTGAGAATGGCGATGTTCACGCATTTTTTTTGAACCGGGTCGTTCATTACAATCATCTCCTGTGAGGGTGCCGCCACTCCCGCCAGGGATTTGCCGTGGGGCTTCAGCGGGCGGATAAGGGTGGATTGTGGCGCGGTTTCAAGTTACATTAAGGCCCCCTCCAGATAAGGGCCGGAGGGTTCGCCGCCCCTTGGGGCGGCCTTGAAAACAAAAGTATACGCGCAAACCCAAAGGGGTTCAACCATGCCCTCCGCACTCGTCACCGGCGGCGCCGTCCGCCTCGGCCGGGCCATGGCCCTTCACCTGGCCAGGAAGGGGTATGGCATCGCCCTGCACTACCACCGCTCGAACGAGAAGGCCCGGGCCGTCCTCGACGAGATCGAGAGGCTGGGCGTCCAGGCCCGCGGCTACCCGGCGGATTTCACCGACTTGGCCGAAACCGTGCAGCTTGCCAAGCAGGCCGCGCGCGATTTTCCCGATCTGGAACTGCTCGTCAACTCCGCCGCCAACTTTATTCCGCAAAACGTAGAAAACACCGAAACCGCCAGCCTTGCTGACACGATGAACATCAACCTGCTTTCGCCTTATCTGTTGATGCGAGACTACAAGCGCTGGGTGAATCGCGGCATGGTGGTCAACATTCTCGACGAGCGGGTGATGAAGAACATCCCGACCTTCGCCGCCTATTCCGTCAGCAAGGTCGGCCTAGAGCACCTGACTAGGCTCGCCGCCGTCGAATGGGGGGAGCGCGTGCGCGTGAACGCCATCGCCCCCGGGCTCATCCTGCCGCCGCCCGGCCGCGGCGACGAATACCTGAAGCGGGAAGCGGAAAAAATTCCGCTGCGCACGCACGGCAGCACCGACGATATCTGCCGCGCCCTTGATTACCTGCTCTTAAGTCCCTTCGTCACCGGCGAGACGCTGTTCGTTGACGGAGGCGGATCACGGGCCTGAACGGCAACGGATTTGCTCAGGATGGGTGGGGTCCGCCCGCGTCCCGGTAGGCCACCGGGTCTTTCGCGCCGGCTTCGCGAAACCCCTTGAGCCGGAGCAGGCAGCTGTCGCACACGCCGCAGGCCACCCCCTGCTCGTCGGGCGCGTAGCAGCTGTGGGTGAGGCCGTAGTCGACACCGAGCGAAAGGCCTTGCAGGATGATTTCCGCCTTGGTCAGGTCGATGAGCGGCGTGTGGATTTTGAACGGGCTGTCGCCTTCCACCCCCGCCTTGGTGGCGAGGTTGGCCAGCTTCTCGAAGGCGGCGATGTACTCGGGCCGGCAGTCGGGGTAGCCGCTGTAGTCCACGGCATTGACGCCGATGAACAGGTCGTGCGCGCCGATCACCTCGGTGAGCGCCAGCGCGAACGAGAGGAAGATGGTATTGCGCGCCGGCACGTAGGTGGACGGAATGCCCGCGCTCATTTCCGCCTCGCTGCGGCCGATGGGTACCGGCGTGTCCGCCGTCAGCGCCGAACCGCCGAGAGCGGCGAGATCGATCTTGAGGACCCGGTGCTCCGCCGCGCCGAGGCAGCGGGCGATTTTCGCCGCCCGGGCAAGCTCCACCCGGTGTCGCTGGCCATAATCAAAACTCAATGTAACAGGTTGAAAACCCTGGCTTTTTGCGATGGCCAGGGTGGTGGTTGAGTCGAGGCCACCGCTGAGGAGGACGACGGCTTTTCGAGTCATAAAGATTTTGGAATGATTCTTGACATTACCGGGTGATATTATATACTAAATCATTTACATAAACCCCTGCAAAATAGGACCCTTTTCGTTTTCAGACATGTTCGAGAATCTCTCCGGTCGGCTTGAGTCGATCTACAAAAAACTGAAGGGCCGTGGGGTCCTGAAAGAGGCCGACGTGGACGAGGCGTTGCGCGAGATTCGCGTCGCACTCATCGAGGCCGACGTCAGCCTGCCGGTGCTGAAGGATTTTCTCTCCCAGGTGCGCGAGCAGGCCATTGGCCAGGAAGTTCTTAAGAGCCTGACGCCGGGGCACCAGATGGTCAAGGTGGTGAACGACGAGCTCACCCGGCTGCTCGGCGACGAGTTTCGTGAAATCGAAATGGCGCCCAAGCCGCCGACGATCCTGTTGATGGCGGGGCTTCAGGGGTCGGGCAAGACCACCACGGTCGGCAAGCTCGCCCGCCGCTTCAAGGAGAAGGGTAAGAATTGCCTGCTGGTGCCGGCCGACGTGTACCGGCCCGCCGCCATCGAGCAGTTGAACGTGCTCGGCCGCGACCTCGACGTCGCGGTGTATCAGGCCGGCGGCGAGAAAGATCCCGTCGCCATCTGCAAGGGCGCGGTGGAGGAAGCGGGGCGGACGATGCGCCACGTCGTCATCCTCGATACCGCTGGGCGCACGCAGATCGACGACGCCCTGATGGACGAGTTGAAGCGCATCAAGGCCGCGGTCTTGCCGCACGAAGTCCTGTTCGTGGCCGACGCGATGATGGGGCAGCAGGCCGCCGATATCGCCGGCACATTCAACGAGGCCATTGGCATCGACGGCGTGATTCTCACGAAAATGGACGGCGACGTGCGCGGCGGCGCGGCGCTTTCCATCAAGTCGGTCACCGGCAAGCCCATCCGGTTTTTCGGTACCGGCGAGAAGCTCGACGCCATCGAGCCGTTTCACCCGGAGCGGGTGGTTTCCCGCATCCTCGGCATGGGCGACGTGATGTCCCTCGTCGAAAAGGCCGAGCAGGCCTACGACCTGGAGGAGCAGGCGGCGCTTGAGAAAAAAATCAAGAAGAACGCGTTCACGCTGGAGGATTTTCGCGATCAGCTGAAGCAGGTGCAGAAGATGGGATCGATGGAGCAGATCCTGGGCATGATTCCCGGCGCCTCGAAGCTCAAGGGCCTCAAGGTGGATGAGAGCGCGTTCAATCGCATCGAGGCAATCATCAATTCGATGACGCAGGAGGAACGCGGCAGGCACAACATCATCAACTCCAGCAGAAAACGGCGGATCGCAGAGGGCAGCGGCACCCGCGTGAACGATGTCAACAAGCTGCTAAAGCAATTTGCCCAGATGCAGAAAATGATGAAGAAGTTTTCCATGGGCAAGATCCGCAGCGGCTTCGACCTGGCGGGCATGATGAAGAGCCGCCGGTTCTGACGGCGGCATTCAGGAATTTTTCAGGGATATTAAAAAGTTTCCCGGTCCGGGAGGGGCGGGGCAATCGGTTCATCTCAATCTGAGGAGGAATGACTTTGGCGGTAGTAATTCGATTGACCAGACGTGGAGCGAAAAAGAAACCCTTCTACCGAATCGTGGCTGCGGACAAGCGGTTCCCGAGAGACGGCCGGTTCCTTGAGATTCTCGGCACCTTCGATCCCCTGAAGGAGGAGGACAATTGCAAGATCGACACCGAAAAGGCAAAGGCCTGGATCGCGAAAGGCGCCAAGCCGAGCAAGACGGTTCAGTCGCTGCTCAAAAAGGCCGGGGTTGGTTCCTAGGCGGTTCGATCCGCCGGATTGCCCCTCCCTCGGGCCATTAGCTCCGTCTCCCCGTTCATAATCCTTCGCCCCCATACGTTTGGATTGCATAACGCGGTTTGAGGAGGCAGCCTATGAAGGAGCTGATACTGATGATTGCGAGGTCGTTGGTGGACAAGCCCGAGGAGGTGGAATTGGTCGAAGTGGAGGGCGAGAAGGTCGCGGTGTTCGAACTCAGGGTGGCCAAGGAAGACCTGGGGAAGGTGATCGGCAAGCAGGGCAAAACCGCCCGGGCGATCCGCACCATCGTCAACGCGACGGCCACCAAGTTGAAGAAAAGGGCTGTGTTGGAAATCATCGAGTGAACATTGAGTGGATTCCCATCGGCCGGGTGAACCGAACGCACGGCCTTCGCGGCGAACTTAAATTTGCCCCATTGAGCGACGAGGGGGAAGCGCTGGAAAACCTTCAGCGGGTGAAGCTTGCCGGTCCCCCGGCCGTGGAGTTGGAGGTGGAAGGCCTGCGTGGCGTTCCGGGTAGCCGCATCATCAAGTTCAAGAGGGTCGGCAATGTCGAGGCGGCGAAGGCCCTCACTGGGCAAACGCTCTACCGGCACAGGGAGGACTTCCCTCCCCTGGGCGAAGGCGAATACTACCGGTTCGAAATCGAGGGTCTCGAGGCCTACGACGACGCCGGAAGGTGCTACGGCCGCGTGGTGGATATCATCGCCACCGGCAGCAACGATGTCTACGTGGTCCGGGACAAGGCAGGTCATGAAATTCTCCTTCCGATGATCGATTCGGTGATTCACACCATCGACGTCCGGCAGGGCAAACTGGTTTTTCACGTGGTCGAGGGTTTGATTGAAGACGCTTCAGTTTGACATCATCACCATTTTCCCGGGGATGTTCACGTCCCCGCTGGACGAGAGCCTGCTGAAGAAAGCCCGGGAGCGGGGGCTCCTGGAATTTAAGACCCACGATCTCAGGGAGTACTCGCTCAACAAGCACCGCAAGGTCGACGACTATCCCTTCGGCGGCGGCGTGGGCATGGTGATGAATGTCGAGCCCATCGAGCGCGCCATCGAGGCGGTGAAGCGCGACCGGCCCCGCGCGCGGACGATTCTGCTTTCTCCCGGCGGCCCGACGCTGACTCAGGAGAAGGCCTGGGAGCTGTCCCGCGAGGAGAGCCTGATCCTGGTGTGCGGGCGGTACGAGGGCGTGGATGAGCGGGTGCGGCTCTTTTGCGTCGATGAGGAACTGTCGATCGGCGATTATGTTCTGGCGGGCGGAGAAGTCGCCGCCCTGGTGGTGATCGAGGCGGTGTCCCGCTTGGTGCCAGGCGTATTGGGCGACGAGACTTCGGTGGTGGAGGAATCGTTCAGTGCCCCGTTGCTCGAATACCCGCAGTACACCAGGCCGCGCGAGTTCAAGGGGCACGAGGTGCCCGAGGTCCTGGTTTCGGGCGACCCGAAGAAGATCAAGGAATGGCAGCGCAGGGCGGCGCTTGAAAAAACCGCCCGCGTCAGGCCGGATCTCTTGAAGAAACTGCAACTGACGGATGGGGACAAGGCCGCCTTGAGACAGCTGGACCTTGGCTGACCACGCGAATATTCATCTGGCGCTTGTCCATTTCCCGGTATACAACAAAGCCGGAGAGATCGTCGTTTCGTCGGTGACGACGCTGGATGTGCACGACATCTCCAGAATTTGCCGGACCTATTCGGTGGGGTCGTTTTACGTTGTCACCCCGCTCAAGACGCAGCAGGTGCTGGTGGGCCGCATCGTCGACCATTGGGTAAAGGGGTTCGGCGCCGAGTACAACCCGACGCGCAAGGAATCATTGCTGCGGACGGTGGTGAAGAATTCCCTCGCCGACGTAGTGAGCGATATCGAGGCCCGGTGCGGGGAAAAGCCCCTGCAGACGGTGACCGATGCCCGCCCGTTTCCCGGCAGCGTCGGCTACGGCGACTTTTCCGCCAGGCTTGGGGCGGGGCAACACCTGCTCATCTTCGGGACCGGCTGGGGGTTGGAGCGGAACCTCATCAAAAACGCGGATTTCGTGCTCGCGCCGATCGACGGCGCCGAAGACTACAATCATCTGCCCGTCCGCGCGGCGATCGCCATCATTCTCGATCGCCTGCTGGGCCGGGCCACGAATGTTTAAAATTTAGTTTTATTTAACAGGACACACGAAAATAGAGAAGAGGAGAAGAAGCAATGAATTTGATAGACCAGATTGAAGCCGGAGAACTCAAGAAAGAGGTGCCCGAAATCCACATCGGCGATACCGTGCGCGTGCACATGCGCATCGTCGAGGGGGAAAAGGAGCGGATTCAGGTGATCGAGGGGGTCGTCATCCGCATGCACGGCGGCGGCGCCCGCAAAACCCTCACCGTACGCAAGGTGTCCTTCGGCGTCGGCGTCGAGCGGATCTTCCCGCTCCATTCCCCGCGTGTCGAAAAGATTGAAACCGTCAAGCGCGCCAGGGTCCGGCGCGCCAAGCTGTACTACCTGAGGGATCTGCGCGGCAAGGCGGCGCGGCTCAAGGAAATCCGCCCGAAAAAAGGGGCGAATAAGTTGAAAAAGGGCTAGACCGCCCTGTTCCGAGGCGGGGGCGCATCGCCTCCGCGGGTGTTACTGCAACGTTTCTATCGATTTCGGCATGGTTTTGGCGGGAGCGGCCGCAGGCGCGGCTCCCTTCACTTCCAGGTCGGCCGGATCGAACTTCACCCCCAGGCCGTATTTCGTCGGCAGCGCTTCGTAGATCCGTATTGCCCGCGGCAGGTATTCCTGCAGGCCTCTAAGCCGCGTGGCATCGGCGGGATGCGTCGAAAGGAACTCCGGCGGCTGTTTGTTCCCCTTCAACTTGCTAAACCGCCCCCAGAAACGGATAGCCTCGCGCGGATCGTACCCCGCCTGCGCCATGTACACCAGACCGATCTGGTCCGCCTCCGATTCGTTGGAGCGGCTGAAGGGCAGCGAGATGCCGTACATCGCCCCCAGGCCCAGCGCGCCGAGCAGGAAATCCCGCTGGTTGTTGTTGGACAGGCTGATGCTCGCCGCCGTCATCGCGCCCATGAGCAGAAACTGCTGCGAGATCCTCTGCCCCGAGTGGCGCGCCGTCACGTGGGCGATCTCGTGCCCGAGCACCGCCGCCAGGCCCGCCTCGTTTTCGCACACCGTTAATATTCCCGTGTACACCGCCGTCTTGCCGCCGGGCAGGGCGAAAGCGTTTTTCTGGTTCGAATCGATGACGTTGAATGTCCAGTCCAGCTTGGGCATGGTGGTAGTGGCCGCGAGCCGCCGGCCCACCCGCTCGGCGACTTTGGTCAGGCTCGGGTTGCTGGAAATTTTTTCCTTGCCGAGGAGATCCTTGTAGGCCTGTTCGCCCATGGCGACTTCCTGTGAAAACGGGATCACAATGAAGGCGGTTTTGTCGGAAACGGGGGTGGTGGTGCAGGCCGCAAAAAACAGCAGGAAGGCAACAACAGAAACTGTGGTTTTCATCGTCATCCCGAAATTATAAATTCCTTTCTCCCTGATTTGCAACGACTTTTCCCGCCCGAGGGCCATCCCCCACCGGCCCGGCTAAAAAAACATTTCGGTTGCCCGACCCGGAGGATTCCCCTATCATTTGTCCGAACCGGAGGGTCCCACCTCCCCCAAGCATCAGGGAACCATGCGTCGCTACGAAACCAAGGCCGAACAGATGGGCTACCGCCAGGTCGCCGGGGTGGATGAAGCCGGGCGCGGGCCACTCGCGGGCCCGGTGGTGGCCGCGGCGGTGGTGTTGCCTTCCTCGGCCCGGCTGGACGGGCTCACCGACTCAAAAAAACTCTCCGCTGCCATGCGCGACGCGTTTTTCGCGCGGATTCAGGAAGAGGCCCTTGGCATCGGCATCGGCATCGTCGAGCACGACGTCATCGACGAGATCAACATCCTGCAGGCGTCGCGGCTGGTCATGAAACATGCGGTGGAAAAGCTGCCGCAGCCGCCGGACCTCCTGCTCATCGACGGCATTCACACGATCGACCGGGCCGAGGAGCAGTGGACCCTTGTCGAGGGCGACCAAAAGAGCCAGAGCATCGCCGCCGCATCGGTGCTCGCCAAGGTGACGCGCGACCGGCTCATGCAGGCCTATCACAAGCGTTACCCGGAATACGGGTTCGACCGGCATAAAGGCTACCCGACCGCAAGCCATAAAGAGCAGATCCGGCGGCACGGCGCCTGCCCGATCCATCGAAAAACATTTCGCGGCGTCAAAACCTGAAGCAGGCGATCGCCGCGCCCCATTCACGGACGGAAGAACGATGCTCTCCCTTTCAAGCAAACGCTGGATTCTTTCCCAGGCCGATCCCGAACGCATCGATGCCCTGGCCCGCGAACTCGGCGTGCCCGCCGTGGTGGCGGCGCTGCTCATCAACCGCCAAGTGACGACGGCGCGGGACGCCGAAGTGTTCCTGAATGCCGACCTCGCCCGCCTGCACGACCCGTTCGAGATCAAGGACATGGACGCCGCCGCCGCGCGCGTGGTGCGGGCCGTCGAGAACGGCGAAACCATCACCGTCTTCTGCGACTACGACGTCGACGGCGTGACCTCCGCCGCCTTCCTCACCCATTTCTTCCGCGACCTCGGCGTACACGTGCGCCATTACCTGCCCGAGCGCATGGCCGAAGGCTACGGGCTGAACGAAGACGCCGTGCGCAAAATCCGCGACGGAGGCAGCACGCTGATGATCACGGCGGACTGCGGCATCACCGGCCACCACGAAGTGCGCGTCGCGAAAACCATTGGTCTCGACGTCATCATCTCCGATCACCACCAGGTGGGCGAAGAGGGCCTGCCCGGCGCCGTCGCCGTGCTCAACCCGCACCGGCCGGATTGCGATTACCCGTTCCGTTTCCTCGCCGGCGTCGGCATCACCTTCAAGCTCGCCCTTGCCGTGCGCAATGCCCTGCACCGGACCGGCTGGGATAAATCGCGCCTTCCCAATATGAAGCGCCATCTCGACCTGTTCGTTCTCGGCACCATCGCCGATGTCGCGCCGCTCACCGGCGAGAACCACATCCTGTCGAGCCACGGTCTGGAGGTCCTCGCCACCTCGGCCAAGCCGGGCATCGTCGCCCTCAAAGCCGTGGCGGGCGTCGATGGCAGCGTCAACGCCCGCGCCGTGGGCTTCGCCCTCGGGCCGAGGCTGAACGCCGCCGGCCGCCTGGGCAAGGCCGACGCCGGTTTTCACCTGCTCACCGCCACCGACCTCAAGGAAGCCATGGCCCTCGCCGAAGAGATCGACAAGATCAACACGGAACGAAAGGAAATCCAGGCCTGGGTGGAGGAAGAAGCCGAATACCAGATTGCCCGCGAGGTGGATCTTGAAGCCGAGCGCGTCATCGTCCTCGCCTCGGAGAACTTCCACGCGGGCGTCATCGGCATCGTCGCCTCCCGCCTGGTGGAAAAATATTTCCGTCCCGTCGTGCTCATCGCCATGAGCGAAGGCAAGGGCAAGGGCTCCGGCCGCAGCATCCCGCGCTTCAACCTGCACAAGGCGTTCACCGAATGTGCCGGGCGCCTGACCCAGTTCGGCGGGCACGCCTACGCCGCGGGCCTGAGCATAGAGGAAGAAAACGTCGCCGCCTTCCGCGACGCCATGAACCAGGTGGCCCGCCGCATCCTGAGCGACGACGACATGGTCCCGGAATTGACCATCGACGCCGAGTTGCCGCTGGCGGACATCGGCCGCCCGCTCGACGCCGCCATCCGCAAGCTCGAACCCTTCGGCGCCGGCAACCCGCAGCCCGTCTTTCTCGCCACCAACGTCGAGATGAAGAACCTGCGCCTCATGGGAAAAAACAAGGAGCACGCGCGCTTTACCGCCTGCCAGAGCGGGGCCCGCATCGACGCCGTCGGCTTCGGCCTGGCCGAGGCCCTTGCCGCCCTCGAAGGAGAAGCCCCCCGCATCGACCTCGCCTTCGAAATCCAAACCAACACCTGGAACGGCCAGAACAAGCTCGAACTGCGTATCCTGGACGCGCGCGCGGCACGGGAGTGAGGCAGGTGGGCCCTCGTTAGGCCTGGCCAGGACTGGCGACTGAAGTTAAAACCATTGCGGTCCGCCGCGCTCCCGCTCAGGCGGGGCCGCCGCCCCCACCGAACGAACCAGGAGACCGACCGTGAAAAAAACAGCCGTCGCCGATTGGCAGAAGCTGGAGGACCGAAAGCCCGCCTACGCCCTGGTGGCGAATGTCGACCTCGTCCTCGTGCGCCACGACGACAACATCTCGGTGTTCTACGGCCGCTGCCTGCACCGCGGCGCGTTGCTCGCCGACGGATTCGTGAAAGGCGACAACCTCATCTGCGGCGTCCACTACTGGGATTTCCGCATCGACACCGGCATCAGCGAATACGATAACGAAGAAGCCCTGCCCAAATTCAGCGCCTGGGTGGAAGAGGGCTGGGTGTGGGTCGACGAAGAAGAAATCGCCGCCTGGGAGAAAGACCACCCGCAGGCCTATAAGCGAATCGAGTACTTAGGCCTCTATGCCGACCACGAAGGCACCGACGCCGAGCCGCACAACGGCATCATCCAGCAACTGGCGAAAGACGGCCTGAAAAAACTCGGCAACCACGGGCCCGTGGCGGCGATGGGCGTTCCCCGGCAGGAGCTGCCCACCTGGGACGACGTCCAGTTCGTCACCGCGCAGCTTGCCACCGCGCCCCTACTCGATGACGAGAAAGTGGGGGCGGACGTCGTCATTGGCCCGGTGGCAAAGAAGCCGCTCGCCCTGGCCATCCCCCTGTTCGTGTCGGACATGAGCTTCGGCGCCCTCTCCGAGGAAGCCAAGGTGGCGCTCGCCACTGGCGCGGAGATGGCCAAAACGGGCATCTGCAGCGGCGAGGGCGGCATGCTGGAGGACGAGCAGGCGGTGAACAGCCGCTACTTCTACGAGCTCGCCTCCGCCCGCTTCGGCTTCAGCATGGACAAGGTGAAACGCTGCCAGGCGTTTCACTTCAAGGGCGGGCAGGGCGCGAAAACCGGCACCGGCGGCCACCTGCCCGGCAAAAAAGTGAAGGGGAAAATCGCCCGGGTGCGCGGCCTGAAAGAAGGCGAGCCCGCCGTCTCCCCCGCGCGCTTTCCCGACTGGAAGGACACCGCCCCCATCCGCGAGTTCGCCGAGCGGGTGCGCGAGGAAACCGGCGGCATCCCCATCGGCTATAAGCTCTCCGCCCAGCACATCGAAAAAGACATCGACGCGGCGCTGGATGTGGGGGTGGACTACATCATCCTGGACGGGCGCGGCGGCGGCACCGGGGCCGCGCCGCTCCTCTTTCGCGACAACATATCGGTGCCGACGTTGCCGGCGCTGGCGCGCGCCCGCCGCCACCTCGACCGGCTGGAGAGAAAAGATGTCACCCTGGTGATCACCGGCGGCCTGCGCATCCCGGCGGATTTCGCCAAGGCCCTGGCGCTCGGCGCCGACGCCGTGGCGCTATCCAACGCGGCCCTGCAGACCATCGGCTGCATCGGCATGCGCGCCTGCCACACCAACAACTGCCCCGTCGGCATCGCCACCCAGAAGGAGCATTTAAGACGCCGCCTGGTCATAGAGGAATCGGCGAGGCGGCTTTCGAATTTCCTCACCGCCTCGGTGGAACTCATGCAGGTGCTGGCACGCGCCTGCGGCCACAGCCACCTGAACCAGTTCAACATCGACGACCTTACCACCTGGAAAAAAGAAGTGAGCACCCTCACCGGCATCGCGTATGGAGGGGTAGGGTGAAGGAAATTCTGCCAGAATGGTGGGGGCATTTCGATTCTTTACCTTTGAACTATCTTGATCGGCAGTGGCAAAGGGACCTATAAAAAACCGGGGTTACTGAAATGATTACAAAACAAATTGAATTTAATATCCCTGAGGATAAAGAGGTTCAATCTGCCCTTGGGGTTTTGGTGGTTCGGCACGGACACCTTGAATACCTTTTGAGATTGACCGTAAAGTCATTATTGCAGCTACCGATACATGAAGCTTTGACGCAAACGAACAAAAAAGGGGTTAAAGCTTTACGTGAGAAAATTGAAAAAGAGGCAAAAGAAAGGCTTCGCCAAGGAATAGCATTGGATAATCTTTTAGATTTTCTTAAAAGGTCTTGGGAAGCATCAGATAAGCGGAATATTTTTGTCCATAATGTATGGGCGAACGAACGTGGTGGACCACTGATGATTCAAAATGATGATTTCAGTTGGAGTCGTCCGCCGTCCTCTCGGGAAATTGAAGACCTCTCAAGAAAAATTCAAACAATAACCCATGAGCTTAATAAGGATCGAAAAAATGGAGATTTAAGCGAGGCGCTAAAAAATTTATCTCTTAATGCCGAATGACATTTAAATTCTTTGAATTATAAATGATATAAAACTGGAATTAGATCGCCTTACTGAATAGATCTCTCCACCGGTAGAAATTCTTCCATCGAGGTTGCCTACCCAACCCTAACCGCTTCTCTTGGGTTGAGGCGGGCGGCCATGCGCGCGGGGGTGTGGCCGGCGAGAAGGGCGATGGCGAGGAACAGTGCCGTAGCGATGACGATGAAGCCCGCCGGGTGGTGCACCTGAATGGTCCAGCCGAAGGACTGTTTGTTGATCACGAATATTAAAAGGTAGGAAACGAGAAACCCCGCCACCAGCCCCAGCACCGCGCCAATGCCTCCCAACAACCCGGCCTCGATGTAAATCATCTTCTTCACCTGCTCCCGGTAGGCGCCGAGAAAGCGCAATATGCCAATCTCCCGCCGCCGCTCCAGAATCAGCGACACCAGCGTGTTGAACAGGCCGAGCACCGCCACCACAGCGGCGATGATTTCCAGTGAATAGGTGATGGCGAAGGTCTTGTCGAACACGTCGAGAACGTCTTTCTTCAATTCGCGGTTGGAGCGCAGGATGAGATGAATGTCTGTTCCCAAGGTGTCCAGCACGTGCTTGCGCACGTTTTCGAGCAGGCTCTTATCGCTTAAGTAAATGACAAAGCTGTTGATGGCGCTGTCCCGGTAATGTTCAAGGAAGATGCTGCGGTCGATGACGATGTAGCCGCGCTCGCGCGAGTAGTCGTGGTACACGGCGGCGATGGTAAGCGCCAGCCTGCCCGCTGGGGTGTCGAGGCGCAGCGTGTCGCCCACGCTCACTTCGTGCTTGAGGGAAAACGATTCGGAGACGATGGCGCGGTTTTCGTTCACGAGCCGCGACGCCAGTTCCCTGGCGGGCGTTCCGGCTTTGATGAGCAGGTGGCCGTGCGCGGAGAGGACGGAGAAATCCCCCGTGGCCAGCACGGCGGGCTGGTCGTTATAGGCGATGTCGATGGCGCGGAACAGGTCCACCGCCGCCACGCCGGGCAGGCCTTTCAGCGTTTCTGCGCCTTCGGCGGGCAGGGTGGTGCGGTAGTCGGTGTCGCGCCCGCCGGCGACGCGGCCGAACAGGTCCGCCTTCAGGGTTTCGCCGATCCACACGGTGACGGTCTGGCGAAAGCTGTGCACCATGATCGACATGCTCACCACCATCATGAAGGCGATGGCGAGCGCCGAGACGGCGAGGCAGTTGCGGCCCACGTTCTGCGACAGGTTCATGCAGGCGATGAGGCCCTCGCCGCCGAACCAGAGCTTGAACGGCCGGTGCAAAAGCGCCCGCGCCAGCAGCAGCGCGGACGGCGAGAATAGTGAGAACGCGAGGATGAGCAAAAACACTGCCAGAAAGCCGAAGTAGGGAAAGCCGCCGATGGGCGGCAGCTGGCTGCATAGGGCGGCGAGCCCCGCCGAGACGAGCGCCCAGCGGTTGAGCCGGCCGCTTCCGCGAAACAATTTGAGGTCGTAACTGCCGACTCGCATGACGCGCGCGGGCGAGGTGGTGGCGGCGTCCCACGCCGGGATCAGCGCCGACACGAACGACAGCCCCATGCCGAGGAGGAAATACGGCCCGGTTTCCTCCCAGGGAAACTCGACGTCGCGGGCGTGGCTTGCGACATAGAGATTGTTCACGGTGAGCGATACCGCGTCGAGCGCGGCCTGCGCGAATCCGGTGCCGAGCAATATGCCGAGCCCGGAGCCCGCCGCGCCGATGAGCCCGGCTTCGAGGAAGAACACTCCGGCCACCATCACCGGCGTCGCCCCGAGCGCGCGCAGCGTGGCGATCTCCACCCTGCGCCGCACCACGGACAGCGCCATCATGTTGTAGATCAGGTACAGGCCGACGAGCAGGGCGACGAAGCTGAGCGCCGTCAGGTTGTATTGAAATGCGCGCAGCATTTTTTCCACCTGGCGGTTCTTGCGTTCGGGCCGCTCGATCTTGAGATAGGCCGGCAGCGTGCCTTGCAGTTTTTCTTTCACTGCCGTAAAGGGCGCCCCGTCCAGGAATTCGAGGTCGA
>CP070799.1:2366111-2374983 GCA_020343535.1 Nitrospinaceae bacterium
AGGCCCGCCTCTCCGTCTCCGCTCATTCCGCGCAAGGGGGAATCCAGCGCCAAACCTTCGCCCCGAGCAAAACTCTGGGTTCCCGCTTTCGCGAGGACGAGCGGCCGTTGCCTCACTCAATGATGCTGGCGGCGACACCGGCGCCGCCCGCAAGTGCGGTGTTCCGCACTTGCGGAAGTACGAAATCGGCTGTCGCTACCAGGCTTATTCCCTCGATTATTCAATAATCGAGGCAACAACCCCTGCTCCAACCGTGCGGCCGCCCTCGCGGATGGCGAAGCGCAGCTTCTCCTCCATGGCGATGGGCACGATCAGCTCCACCTCCATCGAGACGTTGTCCCCCGGCATCACCATCTCGGTGCCCTCGGGCAGTTTGCACATCCCGGTCACGTCCGTGGTGCGGAAGTAAAACTGCGGACGGTAGTTGGTGAAGAACGGCGTGTGCCGCCCGCCCTCTTCCTTGGTCAGGATGTAGGCCTCGGCCTTGAACTTGGTGTGCGGGGTGATGGTTCCCGGCTTCGCAAGAACCTGGCCGCGCTCGATCTCGTCGCGCTTGGTGCCGCGCAGCAGAATTCCGACGTTCTCTCCCGCGCGGCCCTCGTCGAGCAGCTTGCGGAACATTTCGACGCCGGTCGCGGTGGTTTTTGTGGTGGGACGAAAACCAACGATCTCCACCTCCTCACCGACCTTGATGACGCCGGTCTCAACGCGCCCCGTCGCCACTGTGCCGCGGCCCGAGATGCTGAAGATATCTTCGATGGGCATCAGGAACGGCTTGTCCACCGGGCGGTCGGGGACCGGGAAATAGGTATCGAGCGCTCCCATGAGGTCCCAGATGCACTTCGTCTTGGCTTCGTCCTCGGGGTTTTCCAAGGCCTGCAACGCGCTGCCGCGGATGACGGGGATCTCGTCACCGGGGAACTCGTATTTGTCGAGCAGTTCGCGCACTTCGAGTTCCACGAGGTCGAGAAGCTCCTCGTCGTCAACCATATCCACCTTGTTCATGAAGACGACGATCTTCGGCACGCCAACCTGGCGGGCGAGAAGGATGTGCTCACGGGTCTGCGGCATGGGGCCGTCGGATGCGCTCAGAACGAGAATGGCTCCGTCCATCTGTGCCGCGCCGGTGATCATGTTCTTGACGTAGTCGGCATGGCCCGGGCAGTCGACGTGGGCGTAGTGCCTGGCATCGCTCTGGTATTCCACGTGCGAGATAGCGATGGTGATGCCACGCTCTTTTTCCTCCGGCGCCTTGTCGATCTGATCGAAGGGGATGAAATCAGCAAGCCCCTTCTTCGCCAAAACCTCGGTAATGGCCGCCGTCAGCGTGGTCTTGCCATGGTCAACGTGGCCGATCGTTCCAACGTTCAGGTGCGGTTTATCTCGGACAAATTTTTCTTTCGCCATGCTCGTTCACTCCAAATTTTTTTTGCGTTGAAATATTAAACGGCTACCTTTTTAGTTCCTGTTGCTTTTGCAATGAGCCCTTCCGATATGGCGGCCGGAACCTGTTCATACTTGGAAAATTCCATGGAATAATTAGCCCGGCCTTGAGTGGCGGACCGCAGATCCGTCGAATATCCGAACATTCCGGACAGCGGCACTTCGGATCGAATTACCTTGGCGCCGGCCCGGTCGCTCATCTCCTTGATCCGTCCTCGCTTGGAGTTGAGGTTTCCGATCACGTCGCCCATAAATTCCTCCGGCGTTACCACCTCGACTTCCATGATCGGCTCCAGCATCACCGGAGCGGCCTTCTGGCAGGCTTCCTTGAACGCGATGGAGGCACAGGTTTTGAAAGCCATTTCCGATGAGTCGACCTCGTGATAGGAGCCGTCAAGCAACGTCACGCCGACGTCGACCACGCTGCACCCGCAAAGGATGCCCCGCTCCATGGCTTCCTCGATACCCTTCTGAACCGCCGGAATGTACTCCCGCGGAATGGCGCCGCCGACGATTTTGTTGACGAACTCGAAACCCGTGCCGGATTCGCGCGGCTCCACTTTAATGACGACATGGCCATATTGCCCGCGGCCACCGGTCTGCTTCACGTATTTATAGTTGTGCTCCACCGGCTTGGTGATGGTTTCTTTATAGGCCACTTGGGGCTTGGAAACATCCACCAGCAGGGAGAACTCCCGTTTCATCCGGTCCACCAGGATCTCGAGGTGCAGCTCGCCCATGCCGGAGATGATGGTCTGGTTTGTTTCAGGGTCGACTTTGACGCTAAAGGTGGGGTCTTCCTGCAGCAACTTGATGAGGCAGTCGGAAAGCTTGTCCTGCTCGGCCTTGGTTTTCGGCTCAACGGCAACGGAGATGACCGGCTCCGGGAATACGATGGATTCGAGAATCACGGGGTGATCCTGACCGCACAGAGTGTCTCCGGTGAAGGTGTTCTTGAGCCCGATGGCCGCGGCTATGTCGCCGGTGGAGATTACGGAGACCTCCTCCCGCTTGTTGGCGTGCATCCTGAGAAGCCGCCCCACTCGCTCACGCTGATTTTTGGTGGAATTGTAAATGTAGGAGCCGCTCTTGAGTTCCCCTGAGTAGACGCGGACAAACGCCAGCTGCCCCACGAAGGGATCGGTCATGATCTTGAACGCAAGCGCCGAAAGCGGCTCCGCCGGGTCCTGCTTGAGCGACACTTCCTTTTGGGAGTTGGGATTGACGCCCTGAATCGCCGGAACGTCTACGGGCGCGGGCAGATACCTCGTCACCGCGTCGAGCAACTGCTGAACGCCCTTGTTCTTGAAGGCGGCGCCACACAAAACCGGGGTGAACTTAAGCTCGATGGCGCCCTTGCGCACCGCGGCGATGATCTCCTCTTTGGAGACATCCTCGCCACCCAGGTATTTTTCCATGATGGCCTCATCGACATCGGCCACCGCTTCGATCAGCGCTTCGCGGTAGAGCTTGGCCTCCTCGGCCATGTCCGCGGGGATATCCTGAACCTCGTAGGTTTCGCCCCTGTTCTTGCCTTCCTCATAGACATTGGCCTTCATGTCGATCAGGTCGATGATGCCGATGAAGCTGCTCTCGGCGCCGATGGGAAGCTGCAAGGGCACGGGTACCGCCCCCAGGCGGGTCTTGATCTGATCCACGCAGGCGAGAAAGTTTGCACCCGCGCGGTCCATCTTGTTGACGAAGCCGATGCGCGGAACCTTGTATTTGCTAGCCTGGCGCCACACGGTTTCAGACTGCGGTTCCACGCCGCCGACGGCGCAGAACACGCCGATGGCGCCATCCAGCACGCGCAGGGAACGCTCAACCTCGGCAGTAAAATCCACATGACCGGGGGTATCGATGATGTTAATCTGGTGCCCCAGCCAGTAACAGGTGGTCGCCGCGGAGGTGATGGTGATGCCGCGCTCCTGCTCCTGCTCCATCCAGTCCATGGTGGCGGTGCCCTCGTGGACCTCGCCGAGCTTGTGGCTTTTGCCCGTGTAGTAGAGGACCCGCTCGGTGGTGGTGGTCTTACCCGCGTCGATATGGGCGATAATGCCGATGTTGCGGATTTTCTTAAGATCGGTCTTCTTACTCATTGCTTTTGTATGAACTCCCGTCACCAGCGGTAATGGGCGAAGGCCTTGTTGGCCTCGGCCATGCGGTGAACTTCTTCTTTTTTCTTGATTGCGCCGCCCGCGTTGTTGTAGGCGTCCATGATTTCCCCCGTCAGCTTCTCAGCCATGGACTTTCCCGCGCGGCTTTTGGCGTTCTGGATCACCCAGCGGATACTGAGCGCCAGCCGTCGGCCTTCCTTCACTTCCACCGGAACCTGGTAGGTCGAACCTCCGACGCGCCGGGACTTGACTTCCAGGAGCGGCGCGACGTTTTCAATGGCCTTTTTGAAAACGCGGATCGGGTCTTCCTTGGATTTTTCCCCCACGCGCGCCAAGGCGTCGTAAAAGATCCGCTCGGCCAAGCTTTTCTTGCCCTGCTTCAGGATGCTGTTGATGAACCGGCCCGCCAAAATATCGTTGTATTTCGGATCGGGCATGACCTGCCGCTTTTGCGCTTCTCGTCTTCTCGCCATGGGATTTTTGCGATTATTTATTGTCTTTGGGCTTTTTCGCCCCATATTTTGAACGGCCCTGCCGGCGGCTCTCCACCCCGAGGGTGTCCAGACTTCCGCGAACGACATGGTATCTCACGCCGGGAAGATCCTTCACTCGACCTCCCCGGATCATCACGATGGAATGCTCCTGCAGATTATGACCGACGCCGGGAATGTAGGTGGTGACCTCCATGCCGTTGGTCAAGCGGACGCGGGCGACTTTCCTGAGAGCCGAATTAGGCTTTTTTGGCGTTGAGGTGTAAACCCTTACACAGACACCCCGCTTTTGCGGACAGGATTTGAGCGCCGGGCTCGCTGTTTTGCGGACCGGCTTGCTCCGGCCTTCCCTAACTAATTGATTGATCGTTGGCAAAAAAATACCCTCCCTATATGGGCCATAAATCCACCCCGGGGGATGCTCCGCCCAAAATCCCCCAGGACGGCAATAAAATCAAAGGGTTAATTTTTTAACGGACAAAAGGGTGAAAAGTCAGTCATTCTAGCACTCTTTATCCGGTAGTCAAGCAAAAACATTTTAATTCTTTCCCGCGAAGCCCCTCTTATTCAACCACCAGGGGTTCCTCGGCGGGCGCCTTCTCCGGCTCCTCGATTTCCGGCTCCTCGATGCGGATTCCGGCATAGGCCCGGCACCCGGTTCCGGCCGGAATCAGGCGGCCCATGATTACATTTTCCTTGAGGCCGATGAGGTTGTCCTTCTTGCCGCTGACGCTGACTTCGGTCAGCACCCGGGTGGTTTCCTGGAAGGACGCGGCGGAAATGAAGCTCTCTGTGCTGAGCGACGATTTCGTGATGCCGAGCAGGACCGGGATGCCCTTGGCCGGGTTTTTCTTGTTTTTGATCATCTCCTGGTTCTTCTCGTTGAACACCTTTTTCGTCACCTGTTCGCCTTCGAGAAAATCGGTGTCGCCGGCGTCCTCGATGATGAGGTGGCGCAGCATCTGCCGGACGATGACTTCGATGTGCTTGTCGTTGATGGCAACGCCCTGCAGCCGATAAACCTCCTGCACCTCGTTGACCAGGTAGTTTTGCAGCTCCTTTTCGCCCAGCACGCGGAGAATGTCGTGCGGGTTGGAGGCGCCGTCCATCAGCGGTTCGCCGGCCAACACTTCGTCGTCCTCATGAACGTTGATATGCTTGCCGCGCGGGATCAGGTACTCCCGTTCTTCGCCGGTGTCGCTCACTACGAGCACTTTGCGCATGCCCTTGACGAAGCCGCCGAATTTGATCTTGCCGGAAATCTCGGTGATGGTGGCCTGCTCATGCGGCTTTCTTGCCTCGAACAGCTCGGCCACCCGCGGCAGACCTCCGGTGATGTCCTTGGTTTTCGCGCTCTCGCGCGGGATCTTGACAATGAGGTCGCCGGCGTTGACGAAATCCCCCTCGGCGACGCTGATGTGGGCGCCCGCGGGCAGGATGTAGCGGCGAACCGCCTCTCCCTTCTCGTCCTTGATGAGTATTTGTGGCTGCTTTTTCTCATCGCGGTGGCTGATGATGATCTTGGTGGAAAGCCCGGTGATCTCGTCGAAGTCCTCCTTCATGGTGCTGCCTTCGATAATATCGGTGAATTGAATGGTCCCGGACACCTCGGTGAGGATCGAGTTGGTGTAGGGGTCCCACTCCACCAGCGTCTGATTTTCGTGCACCTCCTGGCCATCGACGACTTTCAGTTTGGCGCCGTAGACGACGGAGTAGCGTTCCTTTTCGCGGCCGTTCTCATCCTGGATCACCAGGTTGCCGTTTCGGTTCATGACGATGATTTCGCCGCGCTGGTTCTTGATGGTGCGTATCCCCTGATATTTGACGATGCCGCCCTTTTTGGTGCTGAGCGTGGTCTGCTCGACCACCCGGCTCGCGGTGCCGCCAATATGGAAGGTGCGCATGGTGAGCTGGGTTCCCGGCTCCCCGATGGACTGGGCGGCAATAACGCCGACCGGCTCGCCCACCTCCACCCATTCGAGGGTGGCCATGTTGCGGCCGTAGCACTTCATGCAGACGCCCTGCTTGGATTCGCAGGTCAGGCACGAGCGGATCCAGACCGACTCGACACCTGCGTTGTCGATGGCTTCGACGGCCTTTTCATCGATAAGGCCGTTGGCCTTGACGAGGACGCTGCTATCGAACGGGTCAACGATGTCCTCCAGCGCGGTGCGTCCGAGAATGCGCTCGTTCAGGGGCTGGATGATTTCACCGGCCTCGACGAGGGAGGAGGTTTTGATCCCCTTCAGGGTGCCGCAATCCTCTTCATGAATGATGATGTCCTGCGCCACATCCACCAGGCGTCTTGTCAGGTAGCCGGAGTTCGCCGTCTTGAGGGCGGTGTCGGCCAAGCCCTTGCGGGCGCCGTGGGTGGAAATGAAGTACTGAATCACGGAAAGGCCTTCGCGGAAGTTCGCGGTGATCGGGCTTTCGATGATCTCTCCGGACGGCTTGGCCATCAGGCCGCGCATGCCGGCCAGCTGCCGAAGCTGCTGCGCGCTACCCCTCGCGCCCGAGTCGGCCATGATGAAGATGGAGTTAAAGTCGGATTTCGATTCGCCCGCTACGGCGAGTTCATCCTCGGTCTCCAGTTCGCGGAACATTTCCTCGGAGACCTTCTCCGTCACGTGCGCCCAGATGTCGATGACCTTGTTGTAGCGCTCGCCGTTGGTGATGAGGCCGTCGCGGTACTGCTTGTAGACCTTGAGGACCTCGTCGTTGGTCTTATCGACCAGGTCCGCTTTGGCCTTGGGAATGCGCATCTGCTCGATGGAGATGGTGAGCCCCGCCTCGGTGGCGTACTTGAATCCGAGCTCCTTGATGCTTTCAATGAGCTGCACGGCCTTTTCCCGGCCGACCAGCTGGAACGCTTTGGAAATAAGGTCGGAGAGGGATTTCTTGTCGAGGAGGCGGTTGACGAGGTCGAAGGACATTCCCTGGGGAAGCACTTCGCCCATCAGGACGCGGCCGGTGGTGGTATGCACCAGTTCGCCATTTACCCGCACGAGGATCTTGGCCTGCAGGTCGAGCTCATCGGCATCGAACGCGCTGATGACCTCGCCGGGGCCGGAAAACACTTTGCCCTCGCCCTTCACGGCGCCACGCGCCTTGGTCATGTAGTAACAGCCCAGCACGATGTCCTGGGACGGCACGGCGATGGGTTTACCGTTGGAGGGCGAAAGCACGTTGTTCGGTGACAACATCAGCAGCCGCGCCTCAACCCTGGCCTCCATCGACAGGGGAACGTGCACGGCCATCTGGTCGCCGTCGAAATCGGCATTGAAGGCGGTGCAGACGAGCGGATGGATCTGGATGGCCTTGCCTTCCACCAGAACGGGCTCGAACGCCTGAATGCCGAGCCGGTGCAGGGTTGGCGCGCGATTGAGAAGCACCGGATGGTCCTTCACCACCTCTTCGAGAACTTCCCAGACTTCGGAGCGCTCCTGCTCGACCATGCGCTTGGCCGTCTTGATGGTGGCCGCGTAACCCTTCTGCTCCAGCCGGTTAAAAATGAACGGCTTGAACAATTCGAGCGCCATTTTCTTGGGCAGCCCGCACTGGTGAAACTTGAGCTCGGGACCCACGACGATGACCGACCGGCCGGAATAGTCCACCCGCTTGCCGAGCAGGTTCTGGCGGAAACGCCCCTGCTTACCCTTCAGCATGTCGCTCAAGCTCTTGAGCGGCCGCTTGTTGGTGCCGCGCAGGGTGCGCCCGCGTCGGCCGTTGTCGAACAGGGCAGAGACCGCCTCCTGCAGCATGCGTTTTTCGTTGCGGATGATGATTTGCGGGGCCTTGAGTTCCTGCAATCTTTTCAACCGGTTGTTGCGGTTGATGACGCGGCGGTAAAGGTCGTTCAGGTCGCTTGTGGCGAATCGGCCGCCGTCGAGCGGAACCAGGGGCCGCAGCTCGGGCGGAATCACGGGAATGACCTGCAAAATCATCCACTCCGGCTTGTTGCCGGATTTCCGGAAGGCCTCGATGACTTTGAGCCGCTTGGCGATCTTGCGCTTGTTCATGACCGACTTGGTCACCAGCATCTCTTCCTTTAGGCTGCCGGCGAGGCCCTCCAGGTCGAGCGGGCGAAGCAGTTCGCGGATGCCCTCGGCGCCGATCATGGCCTGGAAGGTATCGGGGAATTCCATCTCGGCTTCGCGGAATTCTTCTTCGGTCAACAACTGGCCATGCTTGTAGTCGGAATCCCCCGGATCGGTGACGACGTAGTTCTCGAAATATACCACGCGTTCGAGATCCTTGAGGCTGATGTCGAGGATATGACCGATGCGGCTCGGCAACCCCTTGAAGTACCAGATGTGGGCAACCGGACTGGCAAGCTCAATATGCCCCAGGCGCTCGCGCCGCACCTTTGAAAGAATGACTTCGACGCCGCATTTCTCGCACACCACGCCCTTGTGCTTCATGCGTTTGTATTTACCGCAATTGCATTCCCAATCCTTCACCGGACCAAAAATCTTGGCGCAGAACAGGCCGTCGCGCTCCGGCTTGAAGGTGCGGTAATTGATCGTTTCGGGCTTCTTGACTTCTCCGTACGACCAGGATCTTATTTTTTCGGGCGAGGCGAGCCGAACCCGCATGGCGTCAAACATGATGGGATTTTTTGGCTTTTCAAAGAATGTCAAGCTATCCACCAGGTTGATCTCCTAATCTTGAGGTTGAAAACCAGTTCCTTCCTTGCCCGCGGAGGCTTCCTCCGCGGGGCTGCCGCCGGGCCAGGCTCACTGGCCGGACTCGATCAATTCGACGTCGAGACAAAGGCTCTGCAGCTCTTTGACGAGAACGTTGAACGATTCGGGCAGGCTG
>CP070799.1:2375083-2392289 GCA_020343535.1 Nitrospinaceae bacterium
GGCAGGATTCGAACCTGCGACCTACGGATTAGAAGTCCGTTGCTCTATCCAACTGAGCTACAGGCGCTTGTGGATGTATCGCCGGTTTGCGCGGCGGAGGGGTCATCCATCTATTCTAAGGGAGCCGGTCGCGGCAGGCAATGACTTTTAGTTCTGGCCTCTTTCGCGCGAATGGTTTACATCCGCCCTGCCCCCCGCCGAAAGGTTCTGCACCTCTCCGGCGCCGGATTTTTATATCCTCTATCACATGCGAGGGGGAGGTCTTTTCCCAGCCTCGCGGCACCGGGCTGTCCGATGGGTGCGGCTGCAGGGCAGCCGCGCCTCTTGCCAACTTTTCGCTCCGCCCGGTTGACACGTCCATGGACGAAGACTATCCTTTCCTTATAAGATCCACATCTCTTACGGGCTCTCCGCCACGCTCACCCATGCAATGAGGCGGTGGCCGCCTCGGGCAAGCGGAGGCATCCCCCGGTACCGGTCTGGGATCTTGCTCAATATGAATATCGAACGATTGATTTTTATCTGATTCGGGAGGTTCATCATGAGCAATTTTCGATTTTCCTTGTTTACCCTGCTGTTGATCGCTTTGTTTTCCAGCCCTGTATTTGCCAACGGGCCGGAGGAATGTTTTGAAACACCTCTTCAGCTTGCCGACCTGACTCTGGAGGAGCCGGATGGGGGTTGGAGCGTGCATACCGTTGCGCTGGATTCACGCGACCGGGGGGCATCTTTTTTATTGCAGGATCAGTACGAGTGCCTCAAGCGCTGTGAAGCTGATTACCAATCCTGCGTGAGTGGCGCGGGAGACGATGTGAGTAAGCGCTTCATGTGTGGCGAGGACCGTTTTGCCTGCACCCGCTCGTGCGACAACGCCCACTACTCCATCATGGAGTTTTAATGATCCGCCCCCTCTTTTGCGGGCGCGGGCCCTGAGTTGATCCCAGGGCGATACTTCGTCCCGGCCTGGCATGGGCGGGCCGGGGCTTTCTTTAGCGCTGAGTGCATTTTGATTTTCCGTTTCTGATTTATTTCTTTTCGGTGCCTTCGTACAGGATGATCTTCACTTTTTCTTCGGTGATCAATCCTTCCTGGATGATACCGTCCAGTTTGGCTTTCACCGGCTCGATTTTCTCCTGCCGGTCGGCCACTTCGATGACGATGGGAAGGTCCGTGGAAAGCCGCAGAATGTTGGTGCTGTGAAAATGGCTCGATTTCCCGAAACCGGCCATGCCTCTTAGCGCCGTGGCCCCGGCCAGCCCCTCCTTCCTGAAGAATTCAAGCAGGTACTTGTAAAGCGGCTTGCCTTCATACTTGTCGGTTTCGCCGATGAAAATTCTAAGCAGGATGGCTTCGGATTCTTTTTTCATATCATCTCCATCCGGAAAAGGTCATACAAATTTTTCCGATGTAAATTGCAAGAAAGGTCAGCACGAGGGTACCGGCAACGTTCAAGCCGAACAGGAGCATTTCCCTGTCCTCCAACAGTTTGATGGATTCGTAACTAAAGGTGGACATGGTGGTGAAGGAACCGAGCAGGCCGATGGTGAGAAACACGCGCGCCTCTTCGCTGAACCAGCCTTTATACTCGGAAGCGTACATGATGAGGCTGAGCGCCAAGCTGCCTATGAAATTAACGCCGAGGGTGCCGAATGGAAACGTGATGGCGCCACTCTGAATCCAGCCGCTGATGTAATACCTTAGCAAGGCGCCGACGAATCCGCCCGCGCCGATCAGCATCCATAACGTCATCTCTCACTCCCGATCTTCTGCGGCCTGCCGCATGCGTTCCCGATGCCAGGGCGCTTTGGCTGCAATCATAACACGGTGAACCGCACGGCATGCGTGGTCCGCGGCATTATCAGCTCCAGGAGATGCTCGCCCCTGGCAAGAGGCCAGCGCGCCACGGTTTCCCCCGTTACGTCTTCCAAGGGCTCGCCATCGACAAACAGGATGACTTTATCTTTTTGTCGTGTATTTTCCAACAATATTCTGAGCTCCTGATGGGAGGACGGTATGCGTGGGTCCAGAGCCAGCACCGTCTGCGGAAGCGGCAGGGCGATGCGCGGCGCGTTCTCGCCCCAGGCGGTGGGGGCTAGCGGGGCAGGCCGGCCGCAGATTTCCTGAAACGCGGACTTCAGCGTGGGCAGGTGTTCCGCCTCGGCCCAGGGGCCATATTCCTCTGGGAGGGCGACGTAGACGAGCGGGCGCGGACCTCCACGGCACTCGGGAACCTTCACCGCCCGGTGCATGTCGCACTGTTTTTTCGGCGCGTCCTCTTGGCGGAATATTTCATCCCGCCCCCCGGGCAATGCGGGCCTACGGGGTCGCCACTCAGGCTGCACACCCGGCGCGTGACGAGCCCGGGTGGCCGGGGAAGCCAGCGGGGCGCCTGGCCGCCGGCAAGCTCCATAACGCGGTGGAAAATCCAAGTGCTTCCCCGCGCCACAAGCGGGCGGCCATCGGCATTGCCGCGCCACACGCCAACCGTGTGGTCGCGGGTGAACCCGAGGGTCCAGTGATCTCTGTAATCGCTCGACGTGCCGGTCCTCACCGCCACCTGTCCGGCGAACTCCAACGGCCCGCCCCGGCCAAATTCTTCCGCACGGGCCTCTGCATCGCTAAGCGCGTCGGCGATCATGTAGGCGGTTCTCTCATCCAGCACTCGGCGCTCCTCGCGGGAATCGCTTTCCACCCCTCTCGCCAAGTAGGTGAGTTTTTTATGCAGGCCGAGGCGCGCCAGCGTGGAATACGCCTGGCCAAGGTTCCACAGTGTCACCTCGCCGTTGCCAAGCACGATGCCCGCGCCGTAATGACCCGCCGGGCGCCGCAAACTGTCGAACCCCATGTTTTGCAGATGATCCAGAACCCGGGTTTCGCCCAGCTGCGACGCGAGAAAGAGGGCCGGAAGGTTTTTCGAATTCGCCAGCGCGTAGCGGATCTGGCGGGGCCCTGAAAAGCTGCCGCCGTAATTGCTCGGGAAGAAGACGCCGCGCCCGGCCTGGACGGTTACCGGCAGGTCGGGCAGCGGCGGAGTGATGGTGACGGGCAAGCCCTCCGCCAGCTGCTCGAAATCGCCGAGCGGCACCACTGGCTGGTTGAAGGTGATGGTGATCTGGTGCACCTCGCGCGCATCGGCAGCGTCCGGCTTGACGGCGGCCACCTCCAGAGCGCGGGCTTCAACCGCACCGCGCGCCAGAAGCACCAACACGCAAGCGGCGGTTAATAGGAACATCCCCTGTTTCATGCGTCCCCTCCCTTCGAGAAGCTGGGACACGAACCATCCCGCCCTCTGGATCAAAATGCAAGAGATCCAAGCTCTTCGAAAGGCGAAGTTCGACTTCTCAAACCCGGCTCAACAACCGCCGGAATGAGGGGGGCGCAAGAGGCGACATCGCAAGGGACGGGGGCGGTGTGTTATTTTCAAAGGAATATTTTTAACGCATTCCCACGAATACTTCCACGCCTGCCTGCCAAGACGATCGTTAGGTCCCCATGCAGAGGAAATAAAATAAATTTCTATCCATCTCCTCAAACCAACAAAAGGGCAGGCCAGCCCTCCAACAGGCGACAGTTCCCGCTAAATATGTATCACATGTATGCCTTCCGGCCTTCGGAATGAAAACGATGGACAGGTCGGGAGTTGGACGCGTGCGTTCGTAAAGCCATTCGCTTTGGCTCGCGCGTGTTGGCAGGGGGGAGGGTGGAGGCGGGCCTCAGACTTCCTCGATGATGGGGGCTTCTTCTTCCCCCTTCGTTATTTTTTCACGCGGGGCGCTTTTGCCGCCGGACGGCGGAATCTTCATCCGTTTTATGAAGTGATCGCTAAAATACTGCATGCCCATATCCAGCCCTTCCAGGTATTCGGTCTGGCTTTTGAGCAGACTGGTTTGCTGATCCAGTTCCCGCTGGCAGGAGAGAACCGCCTTCTTGCAGAACGCCAGGTTGATGGCGATGACAAGAAGCAAAAGGGTTCCCAAAAGCGCGAGCCCCAGCGAAACCATGAGCTCGGGGGAATTAATGAGCCATGTGATATCCATTATGAAAGGCCTCGATCGATTGTGCCATACTATTCAGAATCGCGCAGCCCTGGGACCGCGGCTTGCGGTCATTTGTTTCAGGCGGCCACCCACTGCGTCGTCATGATGAACATGAGAATCCCGGCCATGGCCAGGGTGTAGCCGCCGAGGGACAGCACGGTGCCTCGCACTTCATAGGTCCGGGCATCGCTGATTTTGACGTTGCGGTCCTGGTAGCGCGGCTGGCGATACCGGATTTTCCTCATATTGTCCTTGTCCTGCTTTTCCACTTTACTGCAATAGCTCAATACCCAGATTCCGACGAAAAACAACACCGTGCCGATGAGTTGTCCTGTTACCGGAAATTCCATGGTCCCCTCCACTGGTTCACTTATTTATACTGCGATCCTTTGTCATCCGATGTCTCCCAACAAATATAGGTTAGGCGAACCCTGTCACGATTGAGGCAAGCGCCTGTCACAGCTTTGTCACGTATTGCCCGGGGCGCCTTCTCGAAAAAATTACCGTCCTGCTCTGGAAAATTAAGAATAACTCCTTTAAGTTAAACGGGTTGAGCCAACCTCCTCACCGGCACCCTGCCGCCTTTCTCAAAATCCCCGCGCTGTGCACAGGGCTAATTAACCGCCGGTTATGAGTGGATTTCGGGGTTCCGCCGGTTTTTTGACCGCCCCCTCCCGGGATTGATCTCCTTGTAAACACAGCGATTTAATGATAATCTGGCGTGGATCAGAAGGAGGGTTTCTCCCGTTCTCCTCAAATTCATGCATGCCCTTGCCCCATCTTGGCCGCACCTTTTAACCAAGTTCTGATAACCCCATAAGAGAGAAATTCCAAAAACGTGAAACCAAACCCCAAGCTCGTGAGCTTTCCTGGCTCTCCCGATGTGCCCCCTCACCTTAAGCGCGAAAAAATCATCGCCCTACTCAAAAAGAAATTTGATTTTGAGAATGCGCATCTCCGCGTACCCGGCAAAGGGGGAAGAGGCATTCTTTCCAAGTGCCAGAACTACGACGCTCCCAACCAGGCCAAGGACCTCGGCATCTACCCCTTTTTTCGCGTGATCCAGGGCACCGACGGGTCGAAGGTCCGCATCGACGGCAACGACGTCATTTCCGTGTCCACGAACAACTACCTGGGCCTGACCAAGGACCCCCGGGTCATCGACTCCGCCCGTCAGGCGTTGGAAAAATTCGGCGCGGGGTGCACTGGCAGCCGGTTTTTGAACGGCACGCTGAGCCTGCATAAAGTCCTCGAGCGAAACCTTTCGGAATTTCTCAACCGCGAGGACACGATCGTGATGTCCACCGGGTTCCAGGCCAACCAGGGGACCATTGCCTGTCTTCTCGGACGCAAGGATGTCGCGTTTTCCGACCGGGAAAACCACGCCAGCATCTACGAGGGCTGCGCCATCGCCCAGGGCAAGACGGTCCGCTATCGCCACAACGACATGGACCACCTGGAATACTGCCTGAAGAATCATTCCGATGTGGACGGAAAGCTCATCATCACCGACACGGTATTCAGCATGAGCGGAGATATCGCGAACTTGCCCGGAATCGTCAAGCTGGCCAAGGATTACCGCGCCACGGTGCTGGTGGATGAGGCGCACGGCCTGGGTGTCCTGGGAGACCACGGCAAGGGCCTAACCACTTACTACGATCTGGAAAAGGAAATCGATATCTATGTCGGTACCTTTTCAAAGAGCCTGGGCTCCATCGGCGGTTTCGTTTCCGGGGACGCCCGGGTGATGGAATACATTCGCCACAAGGCTTCCGCCTTCATCTTCACCGCCGCCCTGCCCCCGGCTTCGGTGGCAGGCGTGACAACAGCTCTCGACATCATGAACAGCGAGACCGACCGGCTGAACCGCTTGCACGAAAACACCACCTATATAAAGAAGGGATTTTTCGATATCGGGTATCAGGTGAACAACAATCAGGTCCCCATCGTGCCAATCAAAATCGGCGATGAGGCGCTGACCCTTTTCCTCAATCAACTGCTCTTCAACGACGGCATTTTCGCAAGCGTGGCGGTTTCACCCGTGGTTCCGCCGCTGAACGCCATGATTCGAACCAGCTACACCGCCAGCCACACGCGGGAGGACCTCGACCGCATTCTCGCCTCCTTCCAGAAATTCGGAACCGAGCTGGGTATCATCCCGCAGTAATGGGTGTAACGGTCGAACCGGTCATCACCCGGCAGGGCCGGGAAGTCTTCATCCGCTTTCCCTGGCGGATCTACGAGGACGACCCCCGCTGGACGCCCCCCCTTCTCGCCGACCAGCGAAAATTCCTCGACCCCGAAAAGAATCCCTTCTTTGAACACGCGGACGTTTCTCTGTTTCTCGCCCTCGACGGCGGCGGCCAACCCGTCGGCCGCATTGCCCTCACGGTGGACCGTGCGCACAACGAGTTTCATTCGGAGCAGGCTGGGTTCTTCGGTTTCTTTGAATTCGTCGACGACCCGCGCGTGGGCCGCAGCCTGCTCGACCATGCCCGGCAATGGTTCCAGGAGAAGGGCCTGACGAAAATAATCGGGCCAATGAACCTTTCCACCAATCACGAATGCGGCCTGCTCGTCGAAGGGTTCGACCAGCCTTCGATGTTGGGTATTCCATACAACCCGCCGCGTTATCAGGAGGTGCTTGAAAGCTGGGGGCTCGCGAAAGCCAAGGATCTTTTATCCCTTTATCTTTTTCCGAACGTCGTTCCCGAATATCTCAACCGGGCGATGGCCCGCATCGAAAAGAGAAAGCGTTTCACCCTGCGCTCTTTCAGGATGGGACGCTTTCAGGAAGAACTGGAAATTCTCTGGGATATCTATAACACCGCCTGGGAGCGAAACTGGGGGTTCGTGCCCATGACCCAAAAGGAGTTTCACTTCGCTGCCGAGGAAATGAAATCCATCGTGCTCCCCGAGCTCTCTTTCATCGCCGAAGTGGAAGGGAAAGCGGTTGGTTTTTCCCTCACTCTTCCCAACATCAATCCGCTGCTCAAGAAAATGAACGGCCGCCTGCTTCCCCTTGGATGGCTGCACTTCCTGCGCGGCAAAAAAAATATCAGCAGTTTTCGTGTGATCACCCTCGGCATCAAGAAGCCCTACAGGCGCATGGGCATCGACGTGGCGTTTTATCATGCGACCTACAAAAGGCTGACGAAAATTGATGCCCTCCTGGTTGAAATGTCCTGGATTCTGGAAGACAATATCCCCATGCTGGAACCGATCCGCCGCATCGGCGGTACGGAATACAAGCGCCATAGAATTTATGAACGAAACCTTAACGATTGACGGGGCCACCGTCCTGGTGACGGGGGCCACCGGTTTCATCGGCCACCACCTTGTCCAGGATCTGGTCGGGCGCGGCGCCAGGGTGCATTGCCTAGTGAGAAAATCCAGCGATGCGAGCGGCCTCAAGGAAGAGGGCATCCGCCTGCATTTCGGCGATCTCGCCGAAGGCCCGCCGCCTAGGGAAGCGCTCGCAGGGGCCGACTATCTGTTTCACTGCGCAGGGCTCACCAAGGCGAAAACCCGCAAAGAGTACTTTCTCGCCAACGCCCTGGCCTGCCGCCACCTCTACGAGGCCTGTGGGGCCCACGCCCGAAACATCAAGGGCATCATCCACCTGAGCAGCCTCGCCTCCGCGGGGCCCACGCCGAACGGCGCGCCGCTCACCGAGGCCTCGCCATGCCGGCCGATCACCTATTACGGCCGATCCAAGCTGGAAGGGGAGAATATCGCTCGCGATTTCGCATCATCGCTTCCCATCTGCATCCTGCGGCCGCCTGTAGTTTACGGCCCGAGGGAAAAAAACTTCTTCACATTTCTCAAGACCATCAAGAACGGCATCCGCCTGCGCATCGGCACCGCGCCACGAACGCTCTCCCTCATTCACGTCGAGGACCTGGTGCGCGCGATGCTGGCGGCGGCGGAGCGCCCGCCCGAGGCGGGCAGCGTTTTTTTTGTCACCGACGGCGGGGTTTACTCCTGGGACGAGGTCTCCGATACGGCGATGCACCACCTTCGGGTCCGCTGCCGCTCGATCACCCTTCCCGAGGGTGGCCTTGCGCTGGCCGCCCTGGTCATGGAAGCGCTGGGCCGGTTGAGGAAAGAAGCGCCTCTGTTCGACCGCCAGCGCGTCAAGGACATCCGCCAGAGTTCCTGGACCGCCTCGCCGGAAAAGTTTTTCGCCCACTACCGCTTTCAGCCGAAGTTCGACATGCAAACCGGCCTCGGCGAAACCCTCGGCTGGTACCGGGAAAACCGCTGGCTATAAACCGTGACCAATCAGGAAAAACCCACGCACATCCTGCCGGACCTGGTGGAACCCGTCAACCGCTACCTGCACGTTCCCCTGGCGGCAGCCGTGGTGACGGGGCTCGCAAGAACACCGGTGACGCCCAACCAGGTGACGTACGTTTCTATTCTATTCGGGCTGGCCGCGGCCTGGGCCTTCAGCCGGGGCAACGCCGGCGCCATGCTCGCCGGCGGCCTGCTGCTCGAAATCACCCTGATCCTCGACTGCGCCGACGGCCAGCTGGCTCGCGCCAAAAACTGTTCCTCCGAATGGGGCCGCCTGCTCGACGGCATCGCGGGATACATTGCCTACCTCGCCGTGGTGGCCGGTCTCCTGCTGGGGCTTGGGGGCCACGCCATGAGCCTCGCCACGATCAGTGTATTCACGATTCTTAGGGCCATCTCCTACGATTATTGTAAACATTTCATGACCTCGCTGGTCGAGCGCGGGGTGGACTGGAGCCGCGAGGACCTGCTCGACACGTTTCATAAAATCCAGGAAAAGCCCTCCGGGCTTGCGGTGGTGTATTTCTATTACCTGCAATTGCAGCGCCTGATGTTCCGCGGCCGTTTTTCCTCACTCAAAGCCTTCGCCCGGAAGGAAAACGTGGCAGCGGCCGAAACACCCCTGAGCCCCGCCGATCGGGCAACCTGGAGGAGCAAATTCCGAACCCTCGCGCCGTTCTGGAAATGGCACGGTGCGGACCTGGTTCTCTTCCTGTTCGTCCTGTTCGCCGTCACTGGAACGCTTGAGGTTTTTCTCGAACCAATGGCCTGGCTGCTGGCCATTCAATTCGTTTTGACTTTGGCCATTCACCACATTCTGATCCGCCATGAAGCCGCTGCTTAGCTGGTGCTTTAAAAATATCACCCGGAAATATCCCGGCACGCTGATCCTTCTCGCCCTGGCGCTCGCCGGGGTGTCCATCCTGGTGCTTTCCAAGCTCACCTACAATCCGAGGATGGACAACCTGTTGCCCGAGGACCTCGAACTGGTGCGCGAATTCAACGCGGTGGTGGCCAAAACCGGCGGTTCGGGTCCGCTGGTGATCGTCCTGGAAAACCTGGAACCGAGCCGGGCAGGAGAGGTGATCGAGGAACTCGGGGACCGGTTAAAGCGGCTTAAGGGCGTCCACTATGTCGACTACAGGCTGCCCAAGGACTTTCTCAACGACCGCCAGCTGTACCTCGCCTCCCGGCAAGACCTGCTCGAACTGGAAACCCTGGTGCGCGAATCCATCGATTATGTTCGCGGTCAGTTCGGCGGCTTCTCGGTGCTGGAAGACGAGTTGTTCGATCCGAAAAAACTGCACGATCTGGCGGACAAATACGATGTCTTCGGCGATATCAGCCCCTACTACAAGGGCAAAAAGGATCTGAACTACTATATTTTCCTGCAGCCGAAAAGCACCGTCACCGACACCGACCTCACGACCCGGCTGGTGCACGCGGTGGAGGGGGAGATCGCCCGCTCTGGGCTTCTCGCCCGGATTCCCGGTCTCAAGATCCAGCTCACCGGGTCGCTCATCGTCCGCCTGGAAGAAAACGCCACGATCGTCAACGACCTCAAAAAATCGGCGGCGCTGGCGGCATTCATCGCTTCGTTCATCATCATCGTCTACACGCGCTCGCGCTTTTCCATTCCCCTCATCATCTTTCCGCTGCTGTTGTCCCTCACCTATACCTTCGCTCTCACCAAGGTGTTTATCGGCCATGTAAACATCATCTCCGGATTTCTAGTGGCGATTTTGATGGGCCTCGGCATCGATTACGGCATCCATCTCTACATTCGCTTCAAGCAGGAACTACTGAAGGGCAATCCGCACTCCCAGGCGGTGGAGATCGTGATGACTCAGGTCGGACGTTCCAGCGTCATCGCCATGTTCACCACGATCAGCGTCTTCTCCATCCTCGTTTTCTCCGAATTCAGGGGATTCTCCGAGTTCGGGTTGATCGCGATGATCGGCATCGTCTGCGCGTTCCTGACTTATTTTTTCATTTTCCCCGCCCAGGTTCTCTTTTACGACCGGGCTCACTGGCTGCGGAAACCCCAGCCGCGCATGTTTCAACTCAGGATTTCCCACCTATACACCAACACGCCCTATTTTTTATCGGCGCTGTTTCTTCTCGCCCTGATCGGCTGCCTCATGCTGTTGCCACGGGTGGAGTTCGAATATGATTTTCAAAAACTGCGCGGCCACTCCCCCGCCGCCGACTATGAAACCAAAACCACGGAGGATTTCGGATTCGCCTTTTCCCCCACCCTCATCCTGACCCCGGAACGGGAAAACCTGTTCCACATTCACCAGGCCCTGGAAAAGGTCAAGCGACTCTTCGGCAGGGAATCGACCCTGGGCCTGCACCATTCGCTGGGGCTGTTCGGGAAAAAGGAATACCTGGCCAAAAAGGACGTTCTCGACCGTTTGAAAAATATGGTCGAAGAAGATGGCGACATCATCCGGCTCTCCCTCGGCCTGCCGCGTTTTCAAAAACTCCGGAAATTGATCGAAAGCGAGCCGTTTGACGAGACGGCCATTCCTGAAACCCTGGAAAAGCGCTTCACCGCGGGCGGCGAATATCTTTTACTGGTGTATTCTCCCGCCGATAAGAATTTTTTCGACGTGCGCAATATTTATCGGCTGGCGGATGAAATCGCCGCCACCAAGAAGATCCTGGCCGCGAAAAACATCTCCGCCGCGTTTTTGAACGAGAACCTGCTTGCCGCTGGAATTCTCGATTGGGTGAAAAAGAAGGGTCCCGTTACCCTGGCCGTCGCCATGGCACTGGTGTTCATCATCCTAGTGGTGGACCTCATGAGCTTCCGACTGGCGATCAAAACCTTTCTGCCTCTGTTCACCGGCCTCGCCATGACGGGAGCGGCCATGACGGTATTCCATGTGAAGCTCAACTTCATCAACTTCGTCATGCTGCCTTCCATCGTGGGCATCATGATCGACCACTGCATCTACCTCGCGCATCACACCCTCGACTATCCCGAGGGAAACACCCTTAAATCGGTTCAGGAGACGGGCAGCGCCATTCTTCTTTCGGCCCTCACCACGCTCGGCGGTTACGCCAGCCTGAATATTGCCTCGCACGCGGGGATCCGCTCCATCGCCTCGCTCATGGAGCTTGGCATCATCACCTGCACCGCCTGCGCGCTGTTTATGCTCCCGGCCCTTTTCGACCTTAAGGGCCATTCGCCAAGGCTCACTTTCTTTAAGCGGGGGGACCGATGAGTTTTCCCGGCCGCTGGCAGAGGCCCTTCGTGGACCGGACTAGAGGTAAAACCTCCGGGGAGGCGTCCACCATCGGGGCCACCGGGTGGAGCCCCATGCCCGGCCCTCTGGCTGCCGTCTTGATCCTCGGGTTCGCCATTATTCTCTGGCCGCTCGCCACCCACGGGCCGCACATCGGGCCGGAGGGTTCCGCTGTTCTTTCATTCCTTCACGATATCAACCTGGTGTTCCATGAGGCAGGGCACGTCCTGTTTGGCCCTTTCGGACGTACGCTGACCATCCTCGGGGGGTCCCTTATGCAGCTCCTTGTCCCCCTGGCGGTGGCGATCAGCTTCCTGAAGCGGCGGGATGCGGCGGGCTTCGCAGTGGGAGGGTTCTGGTTCTTCGAGAACTTTGTCGACCTCGGCGTTTACATCGCCGACGCCCGGGCGCTGGCGCTGCCGCTGATTCACAATCTCGGGCCCGAATCGCACGACTGGCACAACCTGCTTCGCGGCTGGGGCTTGCTCCGGTGGGACACCGCGATCGCAACCGCCTCCAATGCCATCGGCGGATTGGGAATGACATGGGCGGTGGTCTTTGTCGTCTGGAGATACACTCGGTATAGGAAGGATGTCGTGCCATGCCGCATGGATTGAACGTCGTTCTTGTTGAACCCAAGATTCCCGTTAACACCGGATCGATCGGGCGCTTGTGCCTGGCAACCGGCAGCACATTGCATCTGGTCGCTCCTCTCGGGTTCGAGATCAGCGACCGGCAATTGAAACGCGCGGGCCTGGACTACTGGCAATATGTGGACGTGGTGATGCATGAGAACCGGGCCCAATTTTTCGAGAGCCTGCCACAGGATGCGCACCGGGTGTTTTTCTCAACGAAAGCCCAGCGGATCTTCTTCGAGCACCGGTTCGAGAAGGGAGCCTATCTGATTTTCGGCAGCGAAACCGAGGGCCTTGACGAAACGCTGAGAAACGCTCACGCGCCGGACGTCTACCGCATTCCGCAATACGACGAGCGGGTGCGCTCGCTCAACCTGGCCTGCGCGGCGAGCATCGTTGTTTATGAGGCGATCCGCCAGCTTGGCCCGTGAACTTCAACGGGCTGCGCCACCCTCCTTGCCCCGAAAACCGAATTTTTCGTAATACTGCCTGAGCCGCTTGCGAGCCCGCTCCTTGTTTCCCTCGTCGCCCCTTTCGGAGAACAGGGTTCCGGCCTTGTTCATGTGGACAATAGCGTTGTCTCCATCGCCCGTTTTTTCAAAAAGGACTCCCAGGTTGAAATGGGCTTCCGCTGAACGGGGAGCCAGCCGCAGGGTCTCCTTGAACGCATCAATGGCTTTGGGGATTTTCCCTCTCCGCTCGCACGCCGCCCCAAGCTGAAAGTGCGCTTCTGGGTCGTCTGGATGGTCGCGGACCCGCTGGCAGCACTTTTTTATTTCTCCGCCGCCAAAAATATTTTCAAACATCATGATCCATGCGTTGGTGGAACCTCATTTTTTACGAGGCGTTCGGTGGGCTCGCCGTCGGCAACGGGCTGGGCTTTCGATGCAAAAGCCGCCCACCCGCCGCGTTACAAACCAGTATCGCCGAGCTCATCCTCCCCGAAAGCCTCCTCCAGAAAACCGCGCGCGTCGGCTTTGTCGTTCTCCCGCCCGCGCCGGTCTACATAATTATTGAACCGCTGCAAATGCTCCCGCGTGATATTGACGGGAGACACTTGCGCAAGCACCACCTCGGTGCCATAGAGATCGAGCAGCTTGCCGATGGCCGCATGCAGAAACGGCGTCAGCATATTTTCCACGCCGCTGAAATCCAACTGGACGGTTTCCTTGTTTTTCAGGGCGGGTTGAAGGATGCGATACAATCGCTCGCACTGGTCGAGGGAAAGACACTGTCTTCCCACTTCCTCCAATATTTTGACGTTCACGGCATTCTCCGCAGCAAGGGTCCATTCTCCGCAGCGCGGGGCATCGATATCATTATCCCACAACCACCGCCGGCCAAAGGTTTTAACTCTTGCGGATTTTTATAGAGGGATTAGAATAAAGCACGGCTTAAACTCCGGACGGAATACTCCCCCCCCAATACTCAGGCAAACATCCAATGTCCATGGTCGACCCCAAATCCAACGCCAACTCCACCCGGCGGCCGCTCAAGGAAAGGCTGTGGAAGCTGTTCGGGATTCTGTTTTACCTTATCGTCGCCATCGGCATCGTCTACCATTTCATCGTTCCTTTCTTCTGACCGGGTTTCCAACTCCCGCCCGCGTCCCGGCCCATTCAATTCGTTCCCGGGTTCTCTTTGCTCTTTTATCATCGTATAATAGAGAAGGTCAACCCTCGGAGCACGGGCCGCCACCGGCCGCTTTTGCCCGTTCGTATTCCACTATGAAAAAAAATTTGCAAAACGGTTTGATGATCCTCGGGGTAATCTTCCTGATTTACCTCATTGTGCCTTTCATCTGGTCGGTCATTACAACGGGGGTGAAGGAGACGGCGTTTCGTTTCATGGTCGACTACGGCATTTATATACTCATTTTCGTGGGTGGCGGAGGTTATTTATGGTGGAAATGGCGCGCGGGCCAGCGCCAGCAACCGTGAAGGAGCGCATGCGAACCGTCATCATAATTATTTTCATGTTACTACCTCTGGCCGCGCCGCCCCTTTTTGCCCAGGACTCGACGAATCCGGAGGAGGCCGACATCCTGCCGGGCATCGACCCGGGCCGCGAAGTGATCACCATCGAGTCGGGCAAGTTCAAACTGGAGACGGATCTCCTAAACCGGGAGATGGAAGCGGTGCTGGAGAAACAACGGCCGGAATGGAACGAAAAGCCCCCCCTCCTGACCTCCGATGACCGGGTCTCGCGCAGCCTGCGCAGGGAATACCGCCGCAAAAAAATTGAACTTGAAAAAACATTCGCCCGCGAAGACGAGGAGGAAGACCTCGACCACGCCGGCCCCGACGATCTGGAGCCTTCCTTGGGCATGCTGGTTTTCGAGGGGCTGGCCCGAACGCAACCCCGGGTCTACAGCAAGGAACCGCTCAGCATCAAGGAGCGTATGGAGCGGGCAAACAAAGAAGAGGCTCTGCTCAAGCAGGCGCTCAAGGAACTCGGCAGCAAGGAGGGGCGGCTTCGCTGGCGAGTTCAACAGGAACCGCTAAGGAGCCATCAGGAACGCCTGGCAAAGATCAGCCTTAAGATCGAAAAACTCAAAAAAACGCTGGCAGGAGCCACGAAGGACACCGGTCTCCTTTGGCGATCTCTGGGAGAAGCGTACCTGGAGTCGCAACACCATCTTGAAAGTCTGAGGGCGAGTGAGCGATTGATCCTCATCCGCCATGCGGAAGTGTCGGACACCACTCTGGGCAGTTACGAACTTGCGGGCTGGGCGCTCAAGCAGGCGGTGGCCAAGCGGCCGGAAGACCGGGAGATCCACCTGCTGCTCAGTGAGACGTATGAAAAACTGGAGGACGAGGCGACCGCGCTCATGCACGCCAAATTTGCCGAAAATCTGACCGGGAACCGCCGCTGACCATGGCCTCTGCCGCAAGCCCTGCTCCCTGTCTCATGAAACTCCAACGGCTGCCCTGGCTCGGCCTGATCCTCCTGCTCGCGCTCGCCGGGGCGGAGGTTAACGCAGCGGAAGTGGAAGAACGCAATCCCGACGGCAGCCTCCTCGCCATTCGGCAACTGGACGCGGCGGGCCGGCCTCACGGCTTGAGCCGCGAGTATTACCCCACGGGCACGCTGCGGGCGGAAAAGCACTACAATCACGGTCTCTTGCACGGAACAAGCCGGCTCTATTACCCCACTGGCGCCCTGCAAACGGAGTGGAGCTACAGGGAGGGAAAGCGAGAAGGAAGGGGGGTGGGCTACTATGAAAATGGCGTCCTTAAAGATGAGGGGTTCTACAAAAACGATCAGCAGGAGGGCCTCACCCGCCTGTATTCCAGCGACGGATCGTTGAAAGCCGAGCTGACCTTCAAGAACGGGATCCTGGAAGGCACCACCAAGACCTACTACCCAGGCGGCGGCATCAACTATATTTATACCTACCGTAAGGGACGCATTGTGAGAAGCCAGACCTTCGGCCCGGACGGAACCCTCCACCTTGAGCAGGACTACCCCATCTCCCAGGTGCAGCCCTGACGGCGGCGAACCGGCGGCTGCGAGAAACCCCTTTCTCCCGGCTAAATGAGCTATAATGAAGCATCCTATGAATAAGCACCTGATTTCAACCAATGGGAAACACCCAAAGACCCGAAAAGCCATCCTGGTGGGCGCCGTTCTGCCCGCCAACGGAGCAGCGACGCTAGCGAGTTCGCTGGAGGAACTCGAAGGCTTGGCCACCACCGCCGGATATGAACCTGCCGGGGTGATCACTCAGCGCCTTCTGCGCATTAACCCGAAAACGTTTCTCGGCGAAGGCAAGGTCGAAGAACTAGGGCAGGTAGTGAAACTGCACGACGCCGAGGTGGTGATTTTCGACGAGGACCTGAGCCCGGGACAAACCCGCAATCTGGAAAAGGAGCTGGGATGCCGCATCATCGACCGCTCCTGGTTGATCCTAGAGATTTTCAACGAGCATGCGCACACGCGCGAAGCCAAGACGCAGGTGGAGCTTGCCCGCCTCAAATACGCACTGCCAAGGCTCACCCGCATGTGGGGCCATCTCTCCAGGCAGCGCGGCGGCATCGGCCTGAAAGACGTGGGTGAAACCCAGATCCAGCTCGACCGCCGCCTGATCCGCGATCAGATCAGCAAATTGGAGAAAAAGCTCAAGCAGATCGACCGGGAGAAAAAGACACAACGAAAAAGCCGGCGGAACATCTACAAGGTCGCGCTGGTCGGCTACACCAACGTCGGGAAATCTTCACTGATGAACTGCATGACCGGCGCAGGCACCCTGGTGGAGGACAAGCTGTTCGCCACCCTCGACGCAACGGTGCGCAAAATCGAGAGGAACTTTCCGTTTCCTATTCTCCTCGCCGACACCGTCGGGCTCATCAACAAGCTGCCGCACGACCTGGTCGCCTCGTTCAAGAGCACCCTCGACGAGGTGCGCGATGCCGACCTGCTGCTCAAGGTGGAGGACCTTAGCCACCCCGACCACGCGAGCCACGCCGAAACCACGGATCGGCTGCTGCGCGAGCTTGGCGCGGATAGGCTCGATTCGGTGCGTGTGTTCAACAAAATCGACCGTGTGACGGACAGGGGGATACGGGAAGAGGCAAAGCGCCGCTACCCCGACGCGGTCTGGCTTTCCTGCAAAACCGGCGAGGGGCTGGAGGCACTCAGGAAGGCCATCGTTGCCTGTTATGAAAAGAGGCTGGGGGGCTACCGGCTGGAACTCGATTTTCAGCAGGCCCGCCTGGTGCCAGAAATCCGCAAGCTCGCGTTCGTGACGCGAGAGGATTACGGCGGGGAAAACATCGTCCTGCACCTCAAGGCGCCCTCCGGCGGAAAAGAAAAGATCGAAGCTCTGCTCGCGGCGTTCGCGGCGAGCCCCGACGAACCCCTGCCGCTTTCCGGGGGGCCCGGGCACGCCCGGCCCTGACCGGCCGGCGTCACTGGGCGGCGGCGAGGGCCGTGGCGAGATACACGCCAGCGGGCGTCACCCGGTAGGCTCCGGTGACCT
>CP070799.1:2392389-2419225 GCA_020343535.1 Nitrospinaceae bacterium
CGAGACGGCTTGCCGTCGCCTTCAGCGAGGTCGCGGCCAGGCAGCCCGACGCGGTTCAGACGCACCTCGGCCCCAACGTTCGCGCGGCCTACGATGCCGAGGGCCGGCCCACCCCGGCGGCGTTGGGATTCGCCCGGGGCAAGGGGGTGGACGTCGCCGCTCTAACCCGCGAGACAACCCCAAAGGGCGAGGTGGTCGCCGCCCGCGTCGAGATGAAGGGGCGGCCCACGGCGGAACTTCTGAGCGAGAGGCTCCCCGGCTTCATCGCCGATATTCCTTTTCCAAAGAAGATGCGCTGGAGCGATAAGAAGCTGGCCTTTGCCCGGCCCCTGCACTGGATCGTGGCGGTGTTCGATGGTAAGCCGCTGAATTTTGAACTGGGCGGCATCGCCTGTGGCGCCACTTCGCGCGGCCATCGTTTTCTCGCTCCGGGACCTTTTGAGGTGGATGGGCTTGCAAGCTACCTGAAGGGATGCGAGGCGCATCATGTCATGGTGGACCCCGTGGCCCGAAAAAAGGCGATCGAGGATCAGGTGCGTGTGCTTCAGACGGAAGCGGGCGGCGAGCCGGAGGTGGACGATCAACTGGTGGACGAGGTCAATTTTCTCGTCGAATACCCGGTGGCCCTCCGCGGAAATTTCGATGCCCGTTTTCTAGAATTGCCCAAGGAGCTTCTGGTCATCAGCATGAAGCAGCACCAGCGGTACTTTCCCGTTTGGAGCAAGGACGGCTCGCTGCTGCCCCATTTCATCACTATCAGCAACATGAAGCCCCAGAGCGATGAGATTCAGGCGGGCAATGAGCGTGTGCTGCGTGCCCGGCTGGAGGACGCCCGCTTTTTTTTCAAGGAGGACCGGAAAAAGAAGCTCGAAGAGTACGTCGGCCGGCTGAAGGACGTGGTGTGGCAGAAAGATCTCGGGACTTCATTTGACAAGATGGAGCGTTTTTCCCGCATCGCCTGCGAACTCACCGCGCGGGTCTGTCCCGAAGAAAGCGCGCGGGCGCAAAGGGCGGCGCTCTTATCGAAGGCCGACCTGGTGACGCAAATGGTTTATGAATTTCCGGAATTGCAGGGCGTCATGGGGAGTTATTACGCGCTCGCTTCGGGGGAGGACCCCGAGGTCGCCCTCGCCATCAAGGAGCATTACCGACCGGCGTTCGCCGGCGACGCCCCGCCCCTGAGCGCCGCTGGGGCGGCGGTCGCCCTGGCCGACAAGCTCGACACCATTCTTGGCTGCATTGGCGTGGGGTTGTTGCCCTCGGGTTCGGAGGACCCCTACGGCCTGCGCCGGCACGCGCTGGGCATCCTGCAGATCCTGCTTGCCCGCGGCTGGCGGATGCCGCTCGGCGAGCTCATCGATCTCGGCATCGAAACCCTCGCGGGAAAGCTGAAGCGGCCCCCCGAAGAGGTCAGGAAAAACACCCTCGACCTGTTTACCCAGCGCTTCAAAACCCACCTGAGCGGGGAAGGGTTTCCCTATGACGCCGTCGATGCCGTGCTGGCCACCGGCATCGATTTTCCCGGCGACGGGGTGAAAAAGGTCGAGGCCCTGTCGGAACTCAAGAAGCAGCCTTACTTCGAGGCCCTGGCCATCGCCTTTCGGCGCGTGGTCAGCATCCTGACCGCCGAGGCCCGGGGCGAGGTGGACACGGCCCTGTTCAAGGAGAAGGCGGAGGGCGCCCTGTACGAGGAGTACCAACGGGTGCGGCCGCAGGTCGAGGCCCATATCCAGCGCAAGGAATTCCCCCAGGCCCTGGAAAAGATCGTGGAGATCAAGAAGCCGGTCGACGATTTTTTCGACCAGGTCATGGTTATGGTGAAGGACGACGCCTTGAGGAAAAACCGGCTGCATCTTTTGTACTGCATCTCCGAACTGTTCTCACCCATCGCTGATTTCTCCCGCATTGTCGTCGAAAAGGGTAAATGACCCTCGGCGCCCCGCTCCCGATTCGCTTCCCGAAATCTATTGAAAAGCACCGGTTCTTCGGATAATCTAAGCCGGCTTGTTTGATAGTCTGTTCCCTTAATATCCCCTCCCAATTCCTGATATGACAACGGTCAAAGACGAACCCCAAATCACCAGAAAATACGTTTATTCCTTTGGCGGAGCACACAACGAAGGCCGGTCCGACATGCGCAACCTTCTCGGCGGCAAGGGGGCCAATCTCGCTGAAATGGCCTCTTTAGGCATTAACGTACCGCCCGGCTTCACCGTCACCACCGAGGCGTGCATTCGCTTTTTCAATTCCTCGCACGAGTTTCCCAACGGAATGTGGGAGGAAGTCGAGGAGCATTTGAAAATTCTCGAAGCGAACCTGGGAAAACAGCTCGGCAACCGGCTCAATCCCCTGCTGGTCTCGGTGCGCTCCGGCGCCCGCGTTTCCATGCCCGGCATGATGGACACCGTCCTGAACCTCGGCCTCAATCAGGAGACCGTCGAGGGCCTCGCGGAAATGACGCAGGACGAATGGTTCGGGTATGATTGCTACCGCCGGTTCATCGCCATGTTCGGCAATGTGGTCCTTGGAATATCTGGCGATAAATTCGAGGACGTTATCCATAAAAAGAAGACCCGGCGCAAGATTCACGACGATACCGCGCTCTCGGCGAAGGATCTCAAATCGATCATCGGCCAATTCAAGACCATCGTCCGCAAGACCATCCACCGGGAATTTCCCGACGACCCGATGGAGCAGCTTCGAATGGCCATCGAGGCGGTGTTCAAATCCTGGAACACCGACCGAGCCCGCGCGTACCGGCGGATGAACGGCATCCCCGGCGATTGGGGAACCGCCGTCACGGTGCAGGCCATGGTGTTCGGCAACATGGGGCAGACCTCGGCAACGGGCGTGGCGTTCACGCGCAACCCCGCCACGGGTGAGAAAAAATTTTACGGCGAATACATGGTGAACGCCCAGGGGGAGGACGTGGTCGCCGGCATTCGGACGCCCAGCCCCATCGAGAAGCTGCAGAAGGATATGCCCCATGTGTACGAGGCGCTCACCAGCGTTTATAAAAAACTGGAAAGCCATTACCGCGATATGCAGGACCTCGAGTTCACCGTGGAGAACGGCGAGCTTTTCCTGTTGCAGACCCGTTCGGGCAAGCGCACGGCGCCCGCGGCCATCAAGGTGGCCCTCGACATGGTGAGCGAAGGGCTCATCAGCAAGCATGAGGCGGTGATGCGGATTCCCGCCGGGCAGCTCGATCAGATCTTCCATCCCATGATCGACCCGAACGTCAAGACCAAGGTGCTCGCCAAGGGCCTTGGGGCCTCGCCGGGCGCGGCGACGGGCAAGGTGGTGTTCACGCCCGAGCATGCCCAGGCCATGGCGGAAAAGAAGGAGCGGGTGATTCTGGTGCGCGTGGAGACGTCGCCCGAGGACATTCACGGGATGAATGTGTCGCAAGGCATCCTCACCGCCAAGGGCGGCATGACTTCGCATGCCGCAGTGGTGGCGCGCGCCATGGGCAAGCCCTGTGTGTCCGGCTGCGGCGCGTTGGAGGTCAACCTCAGGAAAAAGACGTGCAAGCTCAACGACATCGAGATCAAAGAATATGACAGCATCACCCTCGATGGCTCCACCGGCCGCGTCATCCAGGGCGCGGTGCCTCTGATCCGCCCGAGGCTGACCAGTTCGTTCACCCGGCTGATGAGCTGGGCGGGCGAGGTGCGCCGGCTGGAGATCCGCGCCAATGCCGACACCCCGCACGACGCCCTGGTGGCGCGCGATTTCGGCGCGCAGGGCATCGGCCTGTGCCGCACCGAGCACATGTTCTTCGACGAGGAAAGAATTTTCCTTGTGCGGAAAATGATCGTGGCGGGCAAGCAGGGAACCCGCCAGGAAGCGCTGAAAAAACTGCTGCCCATTCAGCGCGGGGATTTCACCGAGATCTTCAAGGTCATGAACGGTTTGCCGGTGACGATTCGTCTGCTCGACCCACCGCTGCACGAATTTTTGCCCAACACCCCGGCGGAAGTGAAAAACCTGGCGCGGCAGATGAAAGTGAGCGCGGCGGCCCTAGCGAAGAAAATCGACTCGATGAAGGAAGCCAACCCCATGCTCGGCCATCGAGGCTGCCGCCTCGGCATCACGTTTCCCGAGATTTACCGCATGCAGGTGCAGGCGATCATGGAAGCCGCTTGCAAGCTGGCGAAAAAGGGCAAAAACCCGATTCCCGAGATCATGATTCCGCTGGTGGGCCATGTGTCCGAATTCCGCTACGTCCGCGAGCACGTGGTGCAGGTGGCGGACCAGGTCAAGGAGAAGCTCGGCGTGGACCTTGCTTACAAGATCGGCACGATGATCGAACTGCCACGCGCCGCCATGTCCGCCGATGAAATCGCCCGCGAGGCGGATTTTTTCTCGTTCGGCACCAACGATCTCACGCAAACGGGTTTTGGCTTGAGCCGCGACGACGCGGGCAGCTTCCTGCCGCATTACCTGGACCTGGGCCTGCTCAAGGAGGACCCGTTTGTCAGTCTTGATCAGGACGGCGTGGGTCAGCTGGTGCGCCTGGCGGTGGAAAAGGGCCGTTCGGTGCAGCCGGGCATTCACCTGGGCGTTTGCGGCGAGCATGGCGGCGACCCCGCCTCGATCGGTTTCTTTCACCAGCTGGGCCTGCATTACGTGAGCTGCTCTCCCTTCCGCGTTCCTACCGCCATTCTCGCTGCGGCCCAGGCGGCGATTGAAAACCCCTGAGCCCCGGCGGCCGCGCCGCCTTTCGGGGCGAACCGGGCGGAGGGTAAAAACGGGTTGACTTCAAAACCGTCTCTTTTCATAATGAGAAATTCTGAAACTGCCTTCTGATCCGCCCCGGCGCCTTCGGCCGTTTTTTTTCCACCCCGCGCGCGGTATTTTCCGGGGCCTGCGCCGTGCTTCGGGCCGGCGGTTTTGGCGTTCACAAAAACATCTGGTTCTCCGAATGCGGGAGTGCCTGGAGGAATTGAAATGAAAATTGCCCTCACCGGGATCACCGGGCTTGTGGGATCCCATCTGATCAAGCGCCTGACCGAAAGCGAGGGGGAGAAGCACGACGTGCGCGCCCTCATTCGCGAGGACAGCGTCGTTGAGCACCTGAAGCCGTACGAGGAGGTGGATTATATCCTCGGCGGTTTGGAGGAAAAGGAGTCGCTCAAAAAACTCCTCGAAGGGCGGGATGTGGTGATCCATCTCGCGCACTACCCGGGACCCGTGGACAGCGCCCGCGAACTGGTGGACGTGAATGTCAACGGCTCGTTCGACCTGCTGGAGGAGGCGAAAAAGGCGAAGGTGAAGCAGTTCATCTTCATGAGTGCCTGCGCCGTTTTTGGCGAGGTGCTGCCGACGGTGAGCGAAGACCAGCCGATGGACGAGAACCACCCGGTGCGCCCCGGCAACCTGTACGGTGCCATCAAGGCGTCGATCGAATCGTTCTGCTCGGCGTACCACAAGAGCCGCGCGTTCGAGGTCACCGTGCTCCGGCCTGTCACCATTTACGGTGTGCGGCCCGCCATCGATAAATCGGAATGGTTCAACACCGTCGATTTCCTGGCCACCAATTACAACGTCGATGTCAAGGGCAGCACCAAGTACGTCTCCGTCGATTCCGTCTGCCAGGCGGTGGAAAAGGTGCTGGGCAACAAGGAGGCGTCGGGCAAAACCTACCACCTGATCGACGGTCACATTCATAACCTGGAGCTTGGCAAGATCATTGCTGATACCATCGACTCCTTCGGCGAGGTCGAAGGGGTGATGGGCGAGAAAGGTGTTCCCATGTCCAACCAGGCTGCGCGCGACCTTGGGGTGGAATTCAAGGGCCGCGAGGGCATCGTGGAATACGTCCGCTTGCTGCACGAGCTGCAAACGAAATACGGAGGAGAGCGCGCCATCACCAACTGGTGAAGTCGGCCCAAGCTATGCTATCTTCCGAGCGATTCATCGAGCGCCTGAAAGAGGAAGGCTTTTCCTTTTTCACCGGCGTGCCCTGCTCCCTGCTGTCGGGGCTGATTTCCTGTCTGGAAAACAGGCCGGATTACCTTCCCGCCGTCCGCGAGGACGCCGCCGTTGGCCTGTGCGCGGGCGCGTTCATGGCCGGACGGCTTCCCGTGCTCCTGATGCAGAATTCCGGCCTGGGTTACAGCCTGAACGCGTTCACCTCGCTCAACCTGATTTACAAAATTCCCGTGCTCGTCATCATGAGCTGGCGCGGCCACCTGGGCAAGGACGCGCCGGAGCATATCATCATGGGCGACATCAATGAGAATCTGCTCAAAACTTCCGGCATGGAGTACGCGGTGCTGGGTGACGACAACGCCGAGGAGGTTCTGGCCCGCGCCCTTCGGGTCATCGGCCAGGGGCTGCCGTTTACCCTGCTGGTGAAGAAAGGACAGTTCGATGAAAGGCACTGAGGCTTTCAGGGAACTGGTGCCGATGCTCGGCGACCGTCCCGTGGTGCACGCTAACGGTTACATCTGCCGCGAGTCCTTTCAGGTTCTCGACCGCGAGGCAAACTTTTATATGATCGGCTCGATGGGCCTCGCCTCTTCCATCGGCTTGGGCGTGGCGCTGGGCAGGCAGGATAAACAAGTGGTGGTGTTCGACGGCGACGGCAACGTGCTTATGGCGATGGGCACCCTGGCGATGATCGCCGCGGCTGCGCCAAAAAACTTCGTGCACGTGGTGTTCGACAATCAGGTCTACGAATCCACCGGTTCCCAGCGCTCCCTCTCCGGCGAAATTCCCCTGGAGGAGGTGGCCCGAAGCGTGGGCTACCGGCACACGGAAAGAGTCACGAAAAAAGAGGAGCTGGGGCCGGCGTTCAAGCGGATGCTCGCCGAGCAGGGCCCGAGCTTCCTGCTCGTCAAGGTGGAACCGGGGTTCAACCCCAAGACGGGCCGGGTCACCCACTCGCCGGAGGAAATCACAGCGCGCTTCATGCGCGCTCTCCAGTAACCTCGAGCGGGAAGCTGCGCCTTGTTTCTCCCCCCGGCCGGCGCGGTTTCTCTTAGGACGCCTGTCCGGGCGTGTCTTGCCTTTTCCTAGAAAAGATCAAGAATGCTTTGGATCGCACGTTGTGCGGGGAAGGTTCTCGCCAGCGGCGATTTTTTTTGCGGGCGCGGTCGGACGGGCGCGTCGCCGGCCGGCGTGAAAGGGCCGTATTCCCTTTTTTCGATGGGTTTCGGGAGTTTCACTTCCATGGTCAAGGGGGACTCAATGCTGCCCACCGGAGGGCGCTGGTACCAGAGCCGCGGCGCATTGGCGACTCGGGCGGGGTCCGATAAGGTGACCCGGAAGTCGGGGTTGTTAACGAGCGGGCCCGTGAGGGAAAAAGGCACAAGCGGCCCCACGGGAGCCACGGGCGTCCTCTCCCTTGCCAGGCGCAAGGGCGGAACGGGGCCAAAATCCATGATTGGGTAGCCTCAATGCTGAGGTCTATTGAAGGTAATCGCTTTCTTCAAATAAACGCGGTTGATCGGTTCGACACTCGGGCCGGTGCCGGAAGGTCGATTCGGGTTTCGGTGCTCCTTATTAAATTAAAAAGGCGGGTGAATCATCGCGGCCAAATTCGGCCACGCCCTACATTTTCTTAGCGGCAGATGGCCTCAAAACCTTAAGTAAATGTGAAAATTTTTTGTCCCAGCTCTCCAAAGGGGTGGATATTATTTGAACTTCGGGTCCGGCGGAGGTATGATAACGGCTTTAAATTCCTTGAATTAGCAGAGGTTCGAGGGGTGTTTTGCGTCTCGCCGCGCCCGGCCGGAGAGTGTGTTCTGGCGCTTGGAACGGTGAAGCGGGCTCCTTTTTGCCGCGTAGGGTTATCCAAATAAGCTGAATGAAGGATTTCGTCAAAATTCTCAAGTATGCCAGGCCCTACCGCAAGGCCATCATCTTTGCCTTCGTGTGCCTGACCCTCACCTCGGCGATCAACCTGATCCTGCCTCTCATCGTCCGCAATATCATCAACGCGGTGGTGGTGCTCAAGGACAACGAAGTGCTCAACAGCCTGACGCGGGACGTGGTGGTCATCATCCTGTTTCAGGCGTTGCTCGCGGTGACGCACAACTACATCCTCGGGTTTGTCGGCCACCGCATGACGGCGGATTTCCGCATCGAATTCTTCTCGCATATCCAGTCGCTGTCCCTCGGTTTTTTTCAGAACCGCCGGGTGGGGGAGATCCTGTCGCGCATGAGCAACGACATTTCCGTGATCCAGAACGCGTTGGTGGCCATCCCGATGGCGGTGCTCAGGCAGACCATCACCCTGCTCGGGGCGCTGGCGATCATTTTTTATCTCAACTGGAAGCTGACCGGGCTCATTCTGCTTGTGCTGCCACCGCTGATGTTGTTTGCGAGGTTGTTCGGCAAGCGCCTGCGCGCGCTTTCCGAACGCGTTCAGGACCAGATGGCGCGCGCGGTGGTGGTGCTGGAAGAAGTGGTGTCGTCGATCAAGATCGTCAAATCCTACACGCGCGAACCCTACGAGCGAAAACGATTTTCCGCCGAGATTGAAACCGCGTTCGACGATTCCGTCCGCAAACTGAAAATATCGTCGTCGTTTGGGCCCTTCGTCCTCTGCCTCACTTTTCTGGTTTCGACGCTTTTGATCTGGTATGGCGGTATCCAGGTGATGCAGGGCGCCACCACGCCCGGTGAGCTGGCGGCGTTTTTTCTTTACGGCCTCATCATGGCGGGACCCATCGGGACGTTCGTCCGCCTGTACACCCAGGTGCAGGAGACCTTGGGAGCGGTGCGCCGGGTCTACGAGATTCTCGATTCGAAACCTACCATCGTAAGCCCCGAGAACCCCGTCCGCCTCAAGCGCATCGAAGGAAGAATTCAATTCGAGGATGTTTCGTTTGCTTATCAGGAATCGTCTCCGGTGCTGACCAACGTCGCTTTTGATATTCAGCCTGGCGAGACCGCCGCGCTGGTGGGCCCAAGCGGCGCGGGAAAATCCACCCTCATCAAACTGCTGCACCGCTTTTTCGATCCCACCCGCGGCATGGTAAAGGTGGACGGCCACGACCTTCGCACCCTCGACCTCGAAACCTACTTGAGCCAGGTGGCTCTGGTGCCGCAGGAAACTCTTTTGTTCGGCGGCTCGGTGCGCGAGAATATCCTTTACGGCAGGCTCGACGCCAGTGATGAGGAACTCGTCGAAGCGGCCAAGAACGCCAACGCGCACGAATTCATCATGCGCATGGAAAAGGGCTACGACACTCTCGTGGGAGAAAAGGGCGTCAAGCTTTCCGGCGGCGAGCGACAGCGCATAGCCATCGCCCGCGCGCTGCTAAAGAACCCGCGCGTGCTGGTGCTCGACGAGGCGACCTCCTCGCTCGACAACCGATCGGAATCCCTCATTCAGGAAGCGCTGGAGCTTTTGATGACCAACCGCACCACGATTATCATCGCCCACCGGCTGAGCACCGTGCACAACGCCGACAAGATCATCGTCCTCGACAAGGGATGCGTGGTGGAAATGGGCAAGCACCAGGAATTGATAAAAAATGAAAAGCTCTACCACACGCTGTACACCATGAAAATGTTTGAGCCGCAAACACCGCCCCCCGAGGAAGCGCTGGACATCACTTCGCATGGGGTGAACTGACCGAACCGTCATCCTCCAACAGGGCGGGCCCCCCGCCTGGGAATCGCATGGGAAAAATTCATTTCCTCTTTGGCGTGCACAACCACCAACCGGTGGGAAATTTCGACCACGTGTTCGCGGAGTTGTTCGCCAACTGTTACCGCCCGTATTTCGACGTCCTCGAACATTTCCCCGAAATCAAGACCACGATTCATTTCTCCGGCCCGCTGCTCGAATGGCTGAAACTGAACGAGCCCGGGTTTCTTCGGCGCGTCGCCCAGTGCGCGGCGGCTGGGACCCTTGAGATCATGAGCGGGGGGTTCTACGAGCCGATCCTGTCTTCGCTCCCAGAGAGGGACGCCCTCGGCCAGATACGGATGATGAACCGGTTCCTGGAAGACGAGCTGGGCTGCGAAGCGAAGGGGCTGTGGCTTGCCGAGCGCATCTGGACGCCGGAGCTGCCGCGGATTCTCCACCAGGCGGGCATGCGCTACACCGTTCTCGATGACACGCATTTTTATTACGCGGGTCTTGAGGAAAGCCAGCTCGACGGCTATTTTCTCACGGAAAAACACGGCCACCCCTTGGCGGTCTTTCCCATCAGCAAAGCGATGCGTTACGGCATTCCGTTCAAGATGCCGGAGGAAACCCTGGCCGCGCTGGGCCGGGCGCGGGATGAATGGGGGTTCGACGCGGTGACCTATGCCGACGACGGGGAAAAATTCGGCGGCTGGCCGGGAACGCACCAGTGGGTGTACGAAGAAAAATGGCTGGAAAAATTTTTTCAGGCGCTTCGCGAGCATTCAAGCTGGATCGAGACGGTCACTTTTTCTGAATATCTCGACCGCCGCCCACCCACCGGCCGTATCTATCTGCCGATGGCCTCCTACGAAGAGATGATGGAATGGTCGCTGCCGACGCCGGCGGGCCTCCGGTTCAAGCGTCTCAGGGAGGAGCTTTCCGGCACGGGGATTGCCGAGGAGCGTTTCAAGATCTTCCTGCGCGGCGGCGTGTGGGATAATTTCTTCACCAAATACGAGGAGAGCAACCACCTGCACAAGCGCATGCTCCTGGTCAGTGAAAAGCTGGCCCGGCTGCCGGTCGAGGTGCAGGAATCCAGCGGCGCCAAGCGCGAGCTGTATCGCGGCCAGTGCAACTGCGCCCAATGGCACGGCCTGTTCGGCGGGTTGTATCTCAACTACCTGCGCCACGCCCTCTATCGTCACCTGATCGCCGCTGAAAACCTGATCGATGCCATCGCGGGGCAGGCGTTTTCCCTGGAACACCGCGACTTCAACCTCGATGGCCGGGACGAGGTGATTGTCCATCACCCGAAGATCGGCGCCATCATCGCGCCCGCCCGCGGCGGAAGCCTGATCGAGCTCGACGACCGGCCGGCCTGCTTCAACTTGATGAACCTGCTTGGGCGGCGGGAGGAGATTTACCATGCCGCCCTCCGGGAAAGCGTCCATACGGGTGATGAGGGGCGGGGTTCCCCGCAGTCGATTCACGATCAAGTCCGGTCCAAGGAGCCGGGCCTGGAGCAGAGCCTGTTTTACGATCGTTTTCACAGGTATTCCTTCATGGATCATTTTTTCGGCCCGGGGACGGACCTTGCGGCCATTCGGCGCTGCGATTATGAGGAACAGGGGGATTTTGCTGATGGGGTCTTTACCTGTGACCCGCTTGAGCCCGTAGCGGAGGATGAATCGTTTCTCGGGCTTCACCTCCACCGCGAAGGGCGCATTGTTCAGGAAGGGCGTACGTTCGGCCTGCGGATGGAAAAGCGTTATCTTTTTTTCAATCAGCGAGCCGCTTTCGAGGTGCATTATCGCTTGAGCCACGAGGAGCCCGAGACCCTGAATCTGCTTTGCGGTGTGGAACTCAACTTCACCCTGCTCGCCGGAGACGCGCCCGACCGGTATTACACCGTGGATGGGCAACCTCTGGAAGACGGCCGGATGGCCAGTGAAGGCGTCATCGAAAACGTCGGCACGTTGGGTTTGTGTGACGATTGGCAGGGCCTTCGGCTCACCCTGGAAACCGCGCCCGGGGCGGCGCTCTGGCGCTATCCCGTCGAAACCATCTCGCAGTCGGAAGGCGGGTTCGAGCGCACCTACCAGGGCTCCTGCCTGTTATTTATACGCGCGCTGGCGATGGCGCCTGGAAAACCGGTCGAGTTTGCATTTAAGGTTGGGATCGAACGTAGGCGTTCCTGAGGGCCGGTGGGTGGGGTGGATAAAGACGGAGGGCAGGCCGCGAGAGTTTATTCCCGGCTGCCGGGGTCGGCGCCGATGAGAAAACCCAGGATATGGGCACGTTTGACGGGATCACCGCGGTGATAGATGCGGATCAGCCGTTCGATGAGTTCCTTGAGTTTGGCGTCCTGCCCGTATTCGGCGGTATCCTCGTAAACCAGGGCCTCGCCGCCGCCCTGTTCCGGACTTTTTCGCGCCATGGGCCCCACGCCGACCAATAGCCAGATAATATTAATATCGGTCTTGAGATATAGCTTGGCGAGCGTGTCTGCCGAGGGCAGGGACTTATTATTTTCGATATCCGAGAGCGACCCTTGGGATATTTGAATTAATTTTGCCAGCTCAAAGGATTTCATGGGGATGGATTTTCTCCAGCGGCGGAGCCGGTCCCCTAAAAAATTCGCTATGCCAGAAGTTTTTTCTTGCATTTTTTGGTATATCGAACTAAGCTATATAATGGGTATATATAGCTATAAAATAAATTACATAAACGGAAAATAAGATTCCCCAAACATTGATTTTTCCGGTTATGGAATATTTTTACTATAGTTCCTGTCTGTGCATAAGTCAATGTCTTAAACTCCCATCTCCTCGATTTTATTTACCCTAGGTTTCTTGTTTCCACCCTTCCGCCACGCCTCCGGCGCGGCGCCCACGGCCATTCCCCAGAACCCCATTTATTTTCACCGTTCTTGAAAGGTGAAACTCTGTCCTTTTGCCGTCTCCCTTCCTTTGGGGGATGCGGAAAAAATTGGATAACGGAATATTATAAGCGAATGGTTATTAATAATTTACAGATATTACCGATATCAAGGGTTGTATCAGCCCGCCGCGGGTCATTCCCAGGGCTACCGGTCAGTGATCGTGAAAAACAGGGGCTTTGAAGCCGCCCCCGTTGGGCGGCTGGTTTTGAACCGGCCTCAGTTTTCCCAGGCATTAAGGGAAACCATAGCGATGCTGAATCTGCAGTTTTTTCAGAACCCTTAGACAGGAAAGAACCCCATGACCCAGAACCATCGATTGTCCATGGACTCCCAGGTGGAAAGCGCCGTGATGGAGCCCGCGCTGGTGCGCCCCTTCCGTGTGCCGCGCGGGCCGGGAAAGACCTCCGCGAGTGTCGGGGGGTTCCCATTGTCCCCAACGCAGGAAGAAAGCCCGCCCTTCCTAAGCGGGCGTTTCAGGTGGCGTAACCTGGGTTTCCGCTGGAAGCAGACCGTGCTGTTTTTACTGGCGGGGCTGGTTCCCTTATTGGTGGTCTTCGGGGTGAGCTGGTTTTCCTTCGAAAAAATCCGCAACCTGAACGCGGGCAATCTGCAAACGGTTTCGGAGGGCATCGCGGACCGGATCGACCGCAACCTTTTCGAGCGCTACGGCGACGTGCAGGCGTTCGCCCTCAATCAGGCGGTGCGGGACAAGGCTATCGGGTTTGATGAAAAATATGGTGACCGGATCTTCGAACCGTTCCAGCGCGTGGCCGCCGGCGGGTGTCTGGAAAACACCGGCATGGGGCTTGCGCTGTGCCGAAAAATCGCTGAGCGGCACGGCAGGGCCGTCACCGCGAGGAGCTGTCCGGGGCAGTGAGCGGTGTTTTGCGTGCACCTTCCGCTCATCGCGGGCGCAGGCGGCGATGGCGAAAATCAGCCCTCCGCGGCCGGGTTCACCTTTCCAGGTAAGACGCCATTTCGCGTACCAGTTCCTGGTGTGAAAGAGCCAGCGCCGCAAGGTCCCGGCCGTTCCCATGCTCGGAGGGGAGCTGCTTCTTGACTGCGGTGATTCGCGTCAAGGACGCCTCGATGCGCTCTCTTGCGACGCGGCCGCTTTCCACGTCGCTTATGAGAAGGTCCTGCAGGCGCCGCACCTTGTCCACATCGTGGCAAATCAAAAAGACATCCACCCCCGCCGCGCAACCCAGCACGGGAAAGCGATCGAAGGAGTAGTGATCCTCCACTGCCTTCATCTCCAGATCGTCGGAGATCACCAGCCCGTCGAAACCCAGCCTCTTACGCAGAATTCCCTCGATGATGGGGCGTGAAAAGGTGGCGGGAAATTCCCGGTCCCAGGCGTCGTAGATCACATGCGCGCTCATCACCGCCTTGAGGCCGCAGGCGATCGCCCGGGCGAAGGGAACCAGCTCCACGTGTTCCAGCGTGTCCGCCGTTCGCTCGACGCGCGGAAGCGCCAAGTGAGAATCCAGTTCAGTGTCGCCGTGGCCGGGAAAATGCTTGCCCACGGCCAGCACCCCCGCCTCCTTGAACCCCTTCATGAACTCAACGCCTAACCGGGCTACTTCATCGGCCTGCCGGGCGAAGGCGCGTTTGCCGATGATGGGGTTTTGAGGGTTGGTGTCAACGTCGAGCACCGGAGCGTAATCCATGTTGATGCCCACCGCCGCCATTTCCCGCCCGAGCGCGAGGCCGAAGCGCCGCGCCAGGTCGTCGGAGCCTGCGATTCCGAGGCAGCAGGGGGCGGGAAAACGCGTGAAGGGCGACCCGAGGCGCGAGACGCGGCCTCCCTCCTGATCGACGGAAATAAACAACGGCAGGCCAAGAGGGGTGGTGCCCGCGAGCGCCTGCATGTCGTGGAGGAGGGTGACGAGCTGGCCGGGAGATTCGAAATTGCGTTCGAAAAGAATGAAGCCGCCGATCCGGCGGTTGATGATCAGGTCCTCTATCTCTGCATTGAGGCGGGTTCCGTGAAAACCTGAGATCAGCATTTGTCCGGTTTGAGAAAGGAGTTCGGGCATGACGATGGTTCCTTGGGGCGGGGACGCGAAAAAAGGCGCCGCCAGAGGTGAAAAACGGCCCGCAGGGCTCAAGCCGCAGCGGTGCGCCTCGGGCCTGGGGCTCCGGTGAATCCTTCGCCAGTCATTGCCCGGTTCGCGCGCCCTATGTTAACATAACTCCTTCGAGGTTAACCTATTACCATACCCTCTACATGAGATCACGTCGCGTCGTCATCACGGGCCTTGGGGCTCTCAGCCCAAACGGCATCGGCCGGGAAGCGTTCTGGCGAAACACCTGCCAGGGCGAAAGTGGAATCGACCGCATTGCCAGTTTCGATCCCTCGGGCCTTGTCTGTCAGATCGCCGGGGAGGTCAAAAACTTCGATCCAGAAACCTATTACCCGCAGGGGGAATTAAAGAAGCTGCCACGCGCCGTTCCCCTTGCCGTTGCCGCGGCTGCCGAAGCGCTCGCCGATGCGGGCATCGATCTGCAAACGTTCACCGAAGAGGATTTCGAGAGCCTCGGGGTGCTGGTCGGTACGGGCGGGTCGGGGTTTGATTTTTCGGAAAAGCAGTTCGAGATTTATTTTTCTGGCCGCCGCAGCAAGGTCAGCCCTTATGCAATCTCCAATTCGCTGGTGGGCATGCTGTCGAGCGAACTGTCCATGTACTTCGGTTTCCAGGGGCGCAGCCATGTTATTTCCAACGGCTGCACCAGCTCCACCGATGCCATCGGCTATGCCTTTCAAGCCATTCGCGGCGGCCAGGAGGAATGGTTTCTGACCGGTGGGGTCGAGGCCTGCGTCACGCCTGCGATGATGGCGGGTTTTGAAAGGATGCGCGTCAACCCCGTGCACTACAACGACTGCCCGGTCCGCGCTTCGCGGCCGTTCAATATCGACCGCGAGGGTTTTGTTCTCGCCGAGGGGGCCTGGATGATGATCCTCGAGGGGCTGGAGCACGCCAAACGCCGTGGCGCCGAAGTGGTTGCGGAGGTCATCGGCTACGCCAGCACCTGCGACGCCTATCACCGAGTGGCCATCATGCCCGACGGCAAACAATCGACGCGGGCGCTCAATCTGGCGATGAAAGACGCGAGGGTCGACAAGAGCGACGTGGGGTACATCAATTTTCACGGCACCTCCACCGTATTAAACGACAAGATCGAAACCCTGGCGGTGAAGCAGGCGTTCAACAGCCGGGCGATGCGCATCCCCGCCAGTTCGACGAAGTCGATGGTTGGCCATCCGCAGGGGGCCTCGGGAGCGCTCGGCTGCTCGGTGGCGGCGCTCTCGCTCAAAACCGGTTTCCTCCCGCCCACCATCAATATGGAAAACCCCGACCCGGAGTGCGACATGGATTACCTTTCCAACACGGGGCGGGAGACGGCGGTGCGAATCGCCATCAGCAACTGCATCTCGTTTGGGTCGAAAAATTCGGCGCTTGTTCTTAAAAAGTTTGCGGACTAAAATCGGATGAGGCGATAAGATTTTTTATTTCCGGAGAGACGCCATGAGCGACCACAAGCGATGGACGGCAGCCCGGGGCCTGGGAGCGGCGCTTTGCATGGTATTTCTCGCCGCGTGCGGCAAGCTGGTGGACGTGAACGTGACCGTGGTCGACCAGAAGACCGCTCTGGAAAACCAGATTCTCGGCAGTTACGAAGAGCTTGGCGACGAGATGCTTCTGCTGGCTTCGGTGCGATCGGTCGACGAGGAGGGCAAGCTGAAGAGCGTTCAAGCGGTGCCGCCGGGCAAGATGAAAGCCATCCGCGCGCTGCAGCGTCAGGAGTTCAACCGCGACGATATTCAGGGCTTCAAGCAGGGGGGGATCGCCGGCGAGGGCAACGACGGTTTTCTGGTCTTCTTTGAGAACGCGCAAACGCGGGAGGATGAGGCGTTTGCTAAATTCGCCGCCACGCTCATCGAAGAGGAAAACGAGGACCGCCTCGTCCTCCTTGAACGCGCCATCGCCACCAGCCCGAGTTTTAAAGAGGGCGACCTGCCCAAGGTGAAAAAAATATTCGCCAGCTTGAACCGGGACAACGCCAAAAAGGGGGAAAAAATCCAGCAGGAGGATGGGAGCTGGGTGGTGAAGCCCTGAACCCCCACCACCCTTCATTGCCTGGGTTTTTCGCCGCCAACGGGCGGCCTCGCCAGATTTTCCTTCCCTAGGAACAAAGCCGGATCAAGGAAAACTTTTTTTTACCGATAAGGCATCTGGTTGCCCGTCAACTGGCGTTCGATGTCGAGTTCGAACTGGTTTTCCTTGCGCACGAACTCCTCGAATTCCCGCGGGCTTTTGAACTCGAACCTTCGCGGTTCTTTTTGGCCGCAGATTTCCTCGTCCTGCTCGACCACGAGCTGATTGTTTTCAACGCTTTGGATGACAAATTTCTTGCGGGTCTTCAATTTTCCGAAGATTTCCCGGTAAACCGGTTCCAGATTGAGAGCCATGAAACATCTCCTGTTTGGCAGCGGGGAATGAAAAAAATCCTGCCTGAAATCTGATGATATTGAAATGATAGCCCTCCGGCCGGGGGAAATCAAATATTTTGCTCGCAATGGACGTTGAATCAAAAAGCGCAAAAAAAGATTAACACCCCTTTCAATCTGTGCTAGGCTACCGTGATTTTTTGGGGAGCTTCCGGGCGATTTCCCGCGCGCCCGTCTCCCGCAAGCAGATAGATCACATTCGGGACCTCCTCCCAGCGGGTGGTTCCCCTTCCCAGGATGGACCCCGGCGGGCGCTTTACTCTTTCCCGGGGCCGGGCCGCCTTTTAAAAAAAACTTCATGCCACAAAAATACACCCTCAAAAAACTCATCGATCATTTAATCCTCGAATCGCAAGGCCCCTTCACCACCGAAGAATTCGTACAGCGGATTCAGAAGCGCTGGCCGCGAACATTTTCAAAATCCACCCTTGGGCGCGTGAAGCGAAACCTCTCGGACCACGACGGCCTGATCGGCATGGAGGACGACGATTTCCTCCCCTTCAAGGCCGTGCTCAAAAAGATTGGCCATCTTTCCCTTTACGTGGAACTCGGCAAGATGGAATGGGACCGGCGGGTGTTTATTCCCGGGCACCGGATGATACCGTATCTGCCTCCCGAGCGTCTCGAAAAGGATCTTGTCTTTCTCGACCCCGAGGGCCGTGAGATCCCGAAGCTGAAGCAATCGTTCTATATTGACGAGGTGATTCATTTTTATCACTATTCGGGAGAACGCCATTTCCCGGATGAAATCAACGTGAACGAATGGATGCCGGTGAAAAGTTCGCTGGGGCTCACGGTGTGGGACCTTTCACCCCTGGTCGAAAGTGCCGACCTAAAGTGGGGCGATGGACTGCGGCTCGAACTCTTGAATTATGAGGAAGGTATTTTTCAGATTCAGCGCTATTCGAAAGCCCTGTTGCGGACCGATCAGCTGAAAAGGCGAACGCTCAATGTGGCTTTGGAGTCGGTTCTGGCCCGCTTGTACTGTGATGAGAGTTTCCACGCCGGGGGGTTGCAAAAGCAGATCCTGCATGGCTTATTTTTGCTGGAGCCCGAACTCATCGGCATTTCGCCGTTTTCGCTGACGAACTTTCTCGAATCGCTGGAGGAGCTTGCCGTCGTCAGTTACGAAACCGGCGCGGTGCAGCTGGCGCCGGCGTGGACCACCGAACCCGCGCCGCAAACGAGAAAAGAAAGTCCGAGGGTCCCCAAGGGAGAAACGGGATCGCTTAAGGAAATATTCAAAGACCTCGGCTTGGCCTTTCAGGCCACGGAGTTCAAAGCCATACTATATGCCGTCATGGGGTCGGACCGGTTCAAGCTGGAGGTGGTGTTTCTCCTTCTCTTCGGTGGCGAGGGCAAACTGTTTCTTAATAAAAAACAGCACAACGCATTCTACAGCCATTTGCGAAAACTGTTGAACGAGGTCACCGAGGACCTCAAGACCCCTGAGCCGCGCCTCCTCACCGAACTCCGGGAAAAGTGCGCTCTGGTAAAGCTTGGACTGATCGGTATCCTGCGTTTCCTGGAAGGCAAGGGCGTGGGGCTCGAGGATCTGCCGGCGGAAACCCTGGTGCAGGTCATGGAGCTCGATCAGTTTTGCGTGGAAAACCTCTCCCGCTTATCCCGCCGCGGCGAGCCGCCGGATTTGAAGTTCATCGGCGATCTCAAGCTGTCGCTGAAATTCGTCCTGCCGCACCTGAATCAGCTGGAAGAGGAGGTCTACCACCAGCTCGGTTTTTATTGACCGGATACTTTTCCCTTCAGCGCGTGATCTGAAAAAACTCTGGCGCGGTGGTTCCGGTCAAAGTGCGCCCGCGAATTCTTCCTTGGAAACTTTTCCCATCAATGTATGACCCGAAAAAGCCTCGACGCGGATTTTTACCCGGTCCCCCACTTTAATCGAAGGACCGGAGCATAGCATCCTCCAGTATTCCGGGTTGCGGCCTTTCCACTCGTAACCGTTCTTGGACGAGCGGCCTTCGATGAGCACCTCGACGTCCTTTCCCAGGAAGCACTGCGCCTGCGTTTCGGTGAGCCGGGCCTGATGTTCGATGGTTTTTTGCAGCCGCTCATGCTTCGCCGGCTCTGGCACCGAATCGGGGAGCAGGGCGGCGGGGGTGCCGGGCCGAGGGCTATAGGCGAACATAAAACTGCTGCTGAAGCCCACCTGTTGCATGAGGTCTAGAGTGTCCTGGAATTCTTCTTCGGTCTCCCCAGGGTAGCCGACGATGATATCGGTGGAGAGGGAGATGCCGGGAGTTTCCGACTTGAGCATGGCCACCAGATCAAGGTATTCCTGAGCGGTGTGGCCCCGCCGCATATCGCTTAAGATGCGATCGTTGCCGCTTTGCACCGGCAGGTGGAGATGGTTCATCAGGATGTCGATATCGCGGTATGCGAGGACGAGTTCGCGGGTAAAATCCCGCGGATAACTGGTGGTGAAGCGGAGTCGCTCGACGCCGGGAATTTCGGCGATGTCGTATAAGAGCTCGTGGAAGGCCACGGGGCGATCCATGCCGCGTTTGCCATAGGCGTTGACGTTTTGCCCGAGCAGGATGATTTCTTTCGCTCCCTGGTCCACCAATTGGCGGATTTCGTTATATATTTCTTCGGCCTCGCGGGATTTTTCCCGCCCGCGTGTGAACGGAACTACACAAAACGAGCAGAACTTGTCGCAGCCCTTGATGATGTTGACGAACGCGCTGGCCCCGGGGTGGCGCAAGGAGGAATTCTCAAGTTTGGGAATGGAATAGTTTTTGCGTTCGTCCCACATGTTCCAGACCATGGGTTTGCCGGTCTCGCGGATGCAATCCACCGCATGGGCGATGTTTTCCACGTGATCGGGACCCAGGATGAGGTCGAGGTGGGGCACTTTTCCGAGCAGCCTTTCTCCCTCCTGCTGGGCCAGGCAGCCGGTGAGGCCGAGGATCAGGTCCGGGTTTTTTTCCTTGAGGGGTTTTAGGTGACCGAACAGGGAAAAAATCTTCTGTTCCGCCTTTTCCCGAATCGAACAGGTGTTGATGAGAATGAGGTCGGCGTTTTCCTTTTCATGCGTCCGGGTGTAGCCGGAATGGAAAAGGAGCAGTTCCATGCGCTCCGAATCCGCCACGTTCATCTGGCAACCGTAGGTATCGAGATAGACTTCTTTCATGACAACAAAATTAAGTGAAAACCCAGGTCATTGCAACTGCCAATTATTTGAAGGGTTATAAGTGCGCTCAAGCCAACGGGGGACCCGTTGGGAGCTTTCGGCGCTTGGGCGGAGAAAGCGAAGGCGTGATATCTGCTGGGTGTGCGAGGAAATGCGCCGCCTTTTGACGGAGAAAATGGGTGGGGCGAGGCAAAATAGTTATAATTTATATAAATTAATATTAATATTAATATTATGATGCTTATTTTTATAAAATTACAAAAGTTTAATTGACAAAATAGTCTATTTAATCTATCCTTGTTTCACCTCCCCTGTTTTGGGGGTGGCCGGGTCCATGGCCCGAGAAAGAAGTGTAAATCTTTAAAATTGAGGTTGTTACAGTGTCGGGGACTAATTGTGTGCGGCAGATCCGGGAAGCCAAGATGATGAGCAAGGCGGAGCTGGCGCGCAAAGCCAATGTGACTGTGCAGACCATCGACCGTATCGAACGTGGCATGGACTGCCGATTGGATACCAAACGGAAGATCATCCTGGCGTTAGGGTATAAGCTGGCCGATCGTGCAGCGATTTTTGGTGAAGAAGACGGTGAGGATGAGGGGCTCGATCAATCGCGGGCCAAGGAAGCCTGAGAGGGAGCGCCGGGTAGGCAAGGGCTTGGGCCATTGAGGGTGCCCGGACGGTGGCGCGAGCGGCGCGTCGTTTCGCCCAAGTGGTTTGAAAAAATGTCGATTATTTTATAACAACTGACAAAAAAATTAATCACGCGGGGACAATAGCTCGCCGGTGAGAAACAGGAAAAGCGTTTAAACATTTAGGCTTATAAGTTCTTCTCGAGTTTGGTACATAGTTTGCTTTATTTTGGATTCGGACTCTTCCGAAAAATCCCAGTATCGGAATAATTAAGGAAATTCTAAATGTTTCTCTCAAGCAAAACCCCCTTGGTGGCCTTGGATGTGGGGTCCCACTCCATCAAGCTAGCCCAGCTGAACCCTCTGAGCTCGAAGAACAAGTACGAATTGACCAGCTTCGGCATTATGCCTCTGCCGGAAGACACCATTGTCGATGGCGTGATCAAAAATCACGACGAGGTGGTGGATGCGGTGACCCGGCTGGTCAAGGCCGAAAAGGTCAATACCCGCTACGCGGTCGCGTCGGTTTCCGGTGAGGCGGTGATCATTAAAAAAATCAAAGTGCCGCAAATGAGCGCCGAGGAGTTGCAGGATTCCATTGCCGAGGAAGCGGAGCAATATATCCCCTTCGACATCGACGACGTCGCCATCGACTTCCAGATATTGGGGCCGAGCCGCAACGGCGGGGATGAAGAATCCGAAGACGGGGACATGATGGATATCCTCCTGGTCGCCGTACAGAGGGAAATGATTTACAACCGGACCGATGTCTTGATCGATGCCGGTCTGAAGCCCGTTATCGTCGATCTCGATGTGTTCGCCATGGTCAACGCGGTCAGCCTGTCTCACGACCTGACGGAAATGGGTGCTGTGGCGCTGATCGATCTCGGCGAATCGTTCACGCACGTGAACATCGTTCTTGACGGGGTGACGGCTTACACGCGCGACATTCCCGTGGGCGGTGGGTACTGCTCGCGGCGGCTGATGTCCACCTTCGATGTCACTTATTCGCAGGTGACCGAGCTCAAGGCCGGGAAAATGCCGGCGGGTATCGACAGCGACAAGGTGGTTGAGGTCATCACCGGCTCCTTCGACAAGGTGCTGGATGAGATCCAGAAATGTTTTGAATTCTTCAGCACCACTTCTAGCATGGAGGTGGAAAAAGTAATTCTGACCGGCGGTGGCGCCATGATCCATGGGGTGGACGGGTTTTTCTCGGAACACCTCAAGGTGCCGGTTGAAATCATCGACCCCTTGAAGGGGATCAAGGTGAACTCAAGAAACTTTGACAAGGCAACCATCGCGGAATTGGCGCCTTTGTCCACCGTGGCCTTGGGCCTGGCAACCAGAAGGTTTGACTACCAATGATAAAAATCAATTTACACGATTATCGGGATGAGCTGAGAAAGGTTGACATCCAGAAACGCGTCGTCAAGGCGACGAGTGTGGTGATTATTTTTCTGGGGCTCATTTTGGTCAGCTACCTAATCGATCAGGCGCGGCTCGATGTCCTGAAGGGCGATGTCCGTGGGCTGGAATCCCAGGTGGCGGCCCTTCAGCCGGAAGTCAACTACGTCAAGGGCATGATGACCAGGCAGGCTCGGGCCGAGACGATCATCGCCGGGATCAAAAAGCTTCGTACCGACCAACTGGAGGCAACGCGGCTTTTGGGCGACTTCAGCCTCCGGGTTCCCAAGGACATTTGGCTGACCAATGTCCAGCAAATGTCCGAATCCGCGCTCAAACACTCCAAGGTTCCGGTGATTTACTTTGACGACCCCGCGGCCCAGAAAAACCCCGCGCAGCGTCGGAACAGAAACCAGGCGGCCGAGGTTGAGCCGCAGAATTTTCTCGAGATCAGGGGTTATTCCTTCAAGGAAAAGGAAATCGCCCGCTATATCGAGGAGCTTGAAAATATCCCGTATTTCAAGCTGGTGTTTCTGCATAAGACAAAGCGCGAGATGATGGGAATATATCCGGTATTTGAGTTTGCGCTGTACTGTTATTTACCGAAAGATAATGCCAACGCCGTAACCTGACAGGGCTAGCAAGGGAATATCATGGACAAGATTTTTGACAAATTGCCTTACGACCTCTTGGAAGATATCAAGATGGTGCAGTTTTTTATGATTGCGGTGGGCATTGGCCTTGCGGTGGGTGCCATCTATCTTTTCACCTTGTATGACACCACCCACACTGAAATCGCCAGTCTAGAAAAGAAAAAAACAGGGTTGGAAAGAACCCTGAAGGCGAGCCAGGAATTGGTGGCGAAAAAAGAGTTTATCGCCAACCAGCTTGCCCGCACCGTCGGCGATCTGCACGCGATCAAACAGCAGCTGCCCAAGGAAAAGGAGATGCCCGGTCTGCTCAAGCGGGTATCGGGCCTCGCCAAGACGCTGGGCCTCGATATCCTTCTCTTTCAGTTGCAGGAAGGGGAAATAAAGGATTTCTATAAGAACATTCCCGTGAATATCGAATTCCGCGGCGGATTGTGGAAGACGATGGACTTTTTCGACGGAATGCAAAACCTTCTGCGATTGGTGAACTTCACCGACCTCTTCATGGATGTCCGGGATGTGGACATTCTGAATTCGAGAGGCGAGGTGATCCGTACGGTGCCCATGCTGCATACGAAGTTCATCGGGGAAACGTTCTCGTACATTCAAGGGGCGGAGGATAAGGCCGCCGAAGCCAAACCAGCAAAATAAACAGGTCGGGAGACGATTTGATGAAATTTAGATCTATTTGGATGGCCGGTTTTTTTACCTGGGCGTTGTGCTTCGCCGCCGCGGGAGCGGTCGGAACGGTGCCGGCGGAAGGTTCCACTCCGCCTCTCAGTGGAGAAGCCGCATCCAATGAACAGGGCGAGCTCCTCGAGGAGCTGTTCCAAGTCGGAGGATTCAACGACTACTTTGACAATTATGACCGGTCGTTTGTGGAGACGAGAGCGCTGCCGGATACCGATGTGCCCCGGGGGGATTTGGAATTGGCGGTCAATTTTGTCCGGCGCGTGTATCAGGCCGGTGAGGTTCGTCAAGCTGTCAAGGACCGGCTGGTTAAAAATTACCATCGCGGCCACGTGGAAACGATGCTCAACTGGTACCGGTCCCCGCTGGGAATGAAAATCACCGGCGCGGAAACGAAAACCCTTATGATGAGCTCGGCCGAAAAACTCGAAGCGGGAACCAAATACGTCAAGGATCATCCGTTGAGCGACAAGCGCAAGGCGCTCTTGCGAAAACTGGATACCTTGACGGAAACCACCAAGTTGGGGGTGGAGACCATCCAGTCTTACGTTCGTATTCTGGCGGAAGACAACCCCCGTTACCTGGGTCAATCCGTGGATAACTTGATGGTGGGGCTGTCTAAAAGGCTGAAGCCATACATTGGCCAGGCGGTGGAAAAGGTGGCCGCCTATGGCTACCGGGACCAGACCGACCAGGAGCTTCAAAGTTATGCCAACATTCTTTCCAGTCCGGCCGGCCGCTGGCTCCTGAAAGGGACGCTTGCGGGTTCCAGGGAGGCGTGGGGCCAAGTGGTGCTCCGGGCGAAGGATTTCCAGAATCGCCTTTACACTCAGGTGGAATCGAAGGGCGAGTATCAACTGCTCAGGGATTTCGCTCCGCCGGGGCGGCGTTATGCTCTGATTAGAAAGCGAGATCCCTTTGCCCCGCTGGTCATCGACGGCAAGCTCCAGGTGAAGGAAAAGAAAAAGATAAAAACCGGAGGTGCGCCCAAAGTTGCAAAATTTGTAAAGGGATTTGGGAGGGAATTTCGCAACACCCCGAACATCCCCGAGCCCATTTTCAGGAAAATCGAAAAAGAGGATCCGGAATTATTCGCCGACCTTGAATTTTACGCGGATTTATTTAATAATCGCGCAAAATTGAAGGCGATGAGCAAGAAGGATTATTTAAAAGCGGTGAAGAGATACAAGGGGTTGATCGAACAAGCGAACGGCACGAAGCTGTTGCCCACACCCTTGCAGGCGAAATATAGCTCGCTCAAGCTGGTGGGTGTGATTTGGAAGGGGTCGGAACGGGTGGCCCTGGTCGAAATCAAAGGCAACAAGGGGCATACCGTGAAAAAGGGCGTGCTGATCGGGCCCAAATACGGTGTGGTCGATTCCATTCAGCGGGATGCGATCACCGTCAATGAAAACTCCAGGGACTACCTTGGAAATATTGTCACGAATAAGAAAGAAATTGAATTTTCCGCGCAATCCCAAAAGGAGGGATGAGGAGCCATTGTGATTAAGAAAAAATACAAAATCATTTCGACCGTGTTCTCTCTCGCTTTCGTTTTAGCCATTGCCGGAGCGTCCAGCGCATCCGTCGTGGAAAATATGAAGACCGGGGGGAGCTCCATTGCCATGGCGGCGAAGGCCGTCTCATCGGATACGCCAGTGGTTTTGGCTCAAAACGGTTCAGGAAGTTCCCCGATGGGCGGGGGAGCCTCCAAGATCACGCGCATGAACGCTGTTGCTAAGGGGGAGAACCGGTCCATCATCTCCATCGACGCGACCGGGCCTCTGCAGTACACCGCGTTCAAGCTCCTCAACCCGTTACGCCTGATCCTGGACTTCCCCGACATGGAAAAAGGGGAATTGGAAGACCAGCTTCAGATCAACAAAGGCGTGGTCGAGAGCATCCGTTCTCTCTATTTCCACGAAGCCGAGGTTCTGCGCCTGGAAATCGTTCTGACCGAGCCGGCGGAATACGATATCCAAAAGCCCCTGAAGAATAAACTGGTGATTTATCTGCAGAAGTCCGGCGGGGAAGAGCTGGCCTTGGCACCGCGCTCCATGGAGACTCTGCCTTCCACTTCGCCTGAGGAGGGGGAAGAGAAGGACGAGGGGCATGATAGGGTTCATATGGGGGAAGAGAAAATCGATCCCTGCGCTGGAATGCTGGAGGGAGACAAGGAAAGAATTTCACTCGATTTTCAGGGGGCCAGCATCCGAAACCTTTTGCGTATTATATCGGACATCAGCGGTTTCAATCTTATCCTTTCCAATGAGGTGTCGACCTCCAGCGAAAAGGTTCACATGCGGCTTTTGGACGTTCCCTGGAACAGGGCGTTCGAGGTTATCCTGAAAAACAGCGGTATGGGCGTCAAGTGCTCCGGAGACAATATTATCCGTGTCGCCTCCTTGGAAGCCCTGGCCAAGGAAGAGAAAGATGAGGTAGAGGCGAATAAAAGAAAGCAGCAGGAAGCGCTAACGGCCCGCCTCGCCGAGCCCCTCCTCACCGAAGTGGTTCAGATCAACTATGCCAATATCGATGACCTGGCTAAAAACCTGAACGCGCTTCTCAATAGCCAGAACATTGGTGGTATGGGCATGGGAGGAGGGGGAGGAGCGGGAGGTAGAGGCCAATTCCGCCGTGGCCTGATCACGGTGGACAAGCGAACCAACAAGCTCATTCTGACTGATATCCGTGAGAACATCGACGATATGCTGGGTCTGATCCGTATTCTCGACATCCAGACACCGCAGGTGATGATCGAGGCGCGCATTGTCGAGGTCAACAAGGAATTTTCCGAATTGCTCGGCGTCCAGTGGGGTCTGACAGGTTCGGGCACCAATCCCAACATCTCAGGTGCGACTAATCTAGGTAACACCACTTTCACGACCGGAGGTACAAACAGTAATGCACCCGTAAACCCGCAGTTCATGGTCGACCTTTCGCCGGGCGGCGTTCCCTTGACTGCCTTTAACGCGGCGGGTATAGCCCTGGGATTCAAGGAATTTCTACCGGGCATTGACCTCGATGTTCAAATTCAGGCTCTGGAACGGGAAGGCCATGCCCGCCTCCTGTCTGCCCCGAAGGTGACCACGCTGGACAACAAGGAGGCCAAGATCAAATCCGGCCGCAAGATTCCTTTTGAGACCGTTTCGGCGCAGGGCACCCAGATCCAGTTCGTCGATGCGGAACTCAGCCTGACGGTGACGCCGCGTATCACCTCCGACGATTATATTTATATGATCATCGACGCGACAAACAAC
>CP070799.1:2419325-2426440 GCA_020343535.1 Nitrospinaceae bacterium
GCGGGTGTCGCGGAACTGCGCAAGGTCATTGCCCAGGCCCGAAAAACCTGGCGCGCCGAAGGCCGGCGGACGGTTTTGTTCATCGACGAGATCCACCGCTTCAACAAGGCGCAGCAGGACGCGGTGCTGCCGTTCATCGAGGACGGCACCGTGCGTCTCATCGGCTCCACCGCCGAAAACCCGGCGCTCGAAGTGATTCCCGCCCTGCGCTCGCGCTGCCAGGTGTTTCGCCTGAACGCCTTGTCCCGCGAGGACCTGGGCAAAATCATCGACGCCGCGCTGAAAGACAAGGGCAAGGGGCTGGGGGCGGCGCCGCTTAAACTTGACAAGGAGGCGAGGGACCTTATCCTGCGCTATGCGGGCGGCGATGCCCGGCGGGCGCTCAATGTGCTGGAGGCCGTTGCCGTGAGCTCGGCGGGCGGCGTCATTGGTCGGGAGACCCTCGAAGGCATTCTTGAGCGGACGGCGGTGTCGTACGACAAGGGCGCCACCGAGCATTACGACCATGCTTCGGCCTTTCAGAAGAGCCTGCGCGGTTCCGACGCCGACGCCGCCGTCTACTGGCTGGGAAAAATGATCGCTGGCGGTGAGGACCCGAGGTTCATCACCCGCCGTCTGCTGGTCACCGCGGCGGAGGACGTGGGACTGGCGGACCCCGCTGCGCTGACAGTGGCGCTCGCCGCCGCCGACGCCGCCGACCGGCTGGGTTGGCCCGAGGCGCGCATCCCCCTGGCGCTCGCCGTCATTTACGTGGCGCGCGCGCCCAAGAGCAACGCGGCGATCCGCGCCATCGATCGGGCGCTTGACGACATCCAGCGTCAGGGTTTATCCTTTCCGGTGCCGGATCACCTGAAGGACACGCATTATTCCGACGCAAAGAAGTACGGTTTCGGAGTCGGCTACAAGTACACGCACGATCACCCCGGCGAGGCTCAGGAGTTTCTGCCGCCCGAGCTTGGGGGCAGGAAATACGTCGATCCCCCGCAAACCGCCGGGGAGGCGAACGATGATGAAAGCCCGGCCTGAAGGCAGCGGGCGTCAGAGGAGAACCTAGCGCGATGACTGTGAAATTCAAGGACGCCGAGTCCCTTTTCGAGGGTCGCCTGCGGGGCAACCAGCTCATGCTGAGCGGGCGCGGCCTGGGTCCCGGCGAGGCGCGGCTGATCGCCGACTCTCCCCGTCTGCTGGAGGTCACCTGGCTGGACCTCGACGACAACCGCCTCGGCGACGAGGGGGTGAAGATCCTCGCCGCCAGTGCGGGGCTTGCGAACGTCCAGTACCTGAACCTGAACGGCAACCAGGTGACCGACGAGGGGGTGAAGACGCTGGCCGGATCGCCCCACCTCGCGCTTCTCAAACGCCTGCATCTCAAGAACAACCCCATTCGGGGCGAGGGCGTGGTTGCCCTGTTTTCCTCCGTCGCCCTTGGTAATCTTTCGGTGTTTCAGGTCAACGACGGCTGGACTTGCAGGAAGAAAGAGGGTTGGCGCTACAACCCCCAGGGCTGATGATGGCTGAAGCCGAAACCGCCTGCCAGGTTCAGGTCCACATCTCCGCCGAAGATCGCCCGGGCATCCTCGCCGAAATCCTCGCGGTTGTTGCCGGAAAATGCTGGCATGTTCTGGATATAAAACAGTTTGTTTTTCATGGCCTTCTCAACCTGTCGCTGCTGCTGGAAAAGGCCGAGGGCGGGGAGGTGGCGCCGCTTAGTGAGGCGCTCACCGACCACGGCGCGAGGGCGAAGGTCGGTGTTCGCGTCTTCCCCTGGGAACCGGGCCTGCGCCCTGAAGTTCCCTACCGTCACCGGTCGGTGGTGACGTTGCTCGGCAGCGCCATTCCCACGCCGGTGCTTCTCGATTTCACCGAAACCCTTGCCGGGCAGGACATCAACATCCTGCGCATCGAGCAGCTCGACCACGGCGACAAGCATGTCATCGAACTGCTCATCGGTACACGGGAGGCGCATTCCAGCGTCGATGTGCTGAACGCTCTGGTGCGGTTCAAGGAAAGCTTTCAGGTCGATATCGCGGTTCAGGACGATACCCTGTTCCGGCGCAACAAGCGGCTGATTGTTTTCGATGCAGATATGACCTTTTTGCAGTGCGAGGTGATCGACGAGTTGGGCAAGCTCGCCGGGGTCGGGCCGGAGATGGCTGTCATCACCCATCAGGCGATGAATGGCGAGCTGGATTTCAGGCTGGCGCTTAAAAAGCGGGTGGGCCTGCTCAAGGGGCTGTCGGTGAATCAGCTGGAGGAACTGGCCGGGCGCATTCCCATCACCCCGGGGGCCGAGAACCTGGTGAAGATTCTCAAGCATCTGGGATACAAGATCGCCATCGTCAGCGGGGGATTTCAGTTTTTCATCGACAAGCTGACGAAAAAATACGGACTGGATTATGGTTTCGCCAATCAACTGGAGATCACCGGCGGCCAAATCTCCGGCCGGTTGACTGGGCGGCTGATCGACGCGAGCGTCAAGAAGGATATCCTGATGGACCTCGCCAAAAAGGAAGGATTTTCGCTGCGGCAGGTGGTGGCGGTGGGAGATGGCGCCAACGACATAGATATGCTGGCGATGGCGGGCCTCGGCATCGCCTTCAACGCGAAGCCCATCGTGCAGCGCCACGCGCGCGCCAGCATCAATCAGACAAGCCTCGAGCTGATTCTTTATTTTTTGGGGATTAATGGAAAGGATCTTCAGGAGCTGCGTGAGATCGTGGCCTAGTCAAGGCCGCCGCAGCTGGGGGCTCCAATCCATGGTGAGAGGCGCCGGGGAAGGAAAAAGGAAAACGGTCGCGGTTATTTTTTTTAACTTTATCGCGGCCTGAATCAAACGCTTTTATTTATGCGGCGGGAGCCGATGTTGTCCAGCGAATCAAATCTCAAGGAGACCGGTTTTCCCTACCGCGCTGTCGTGTTCGACTGGGCCTGGACGTTGGTCGACCTCGACACCGAGGACGACCGCCGGCCACTTGAGCGGGTATTCGAATTTCTTTCCGAACGCGGCGTCGGCCTGCCACATTTCGAAACCTTCCTGTCCCGAAGCCGCGAGGTGTTTGCCGGGATGATCGAGAATTCTCGCCGCTCCCACCGCGAGGCTCTCTTCGAGCATGTTATTAACTATTTGCTGCTAACCTTCAATATTCATTTGGCAGGCAAGTCGACTGTCCGTGAGCTTCTTGAGCAGTATTACGATGAAGTGTACGCGGTGCGCAAGGTGTTCGACGATGTCGGGCCAACGCTTGCGGCGCTGCGGCGGGCTGGGTTTCCCCTCGGCATCATTTCCAACACGACCAACCCCGGCTTCATGAAAGAGCGCGAGTGCGCGCGGCTGGGGCTGGATTCCTACTTCCAGTTCGCGATTTACTCCTCGGAGGTGCCCTACCGCAAGCCGCACCGCTTGATCTTCGACCTGGCCACGTCGATCCTGAAACTTCCTGCGGCGGAAATCCTTTACGTGGGCGACAACCTGCAAGTCGATGTCGGCGGAGCGAAAGCGGCGGGCATGGCCACCGCCTGGGTCAATCGCGGCCGGGAACCGGGGCTGCCGGACATCGTTCCGGACCACGAACTGGAGCGCTTGACCGACCTTCTCGACCTGACGGCACGGGAAATTTCCGCCAAGAGCCCGGCGGGACGGCGCTAATCCGGCATGCACCGCTTTTTCGTCGGCCGGGAAAACATCGCCGGGGAGGGCGTGGTTTTCCCCAAGGGTGAAGCCGAACACATCCGCCGCGTGCTCAGACTCAAGGCGGGAGACGCAGTGCACGTCCTCGATGGCGAGGGGATGCGCTACCGGGTGCGCCTCACCGATGTGGACCGGGAGGAGGTTCGCGGGGCCGTCCTCCACCGGGAGGGATACGATAGCGAATCACCGGTGGCGGTGCACTTGGGGCAGTGCCTGCTCAAGGGGCAGGCGATGGACGGCGTCGTCCGCCGCGCTGTGGAGCTTGGGGCGGCGTCGATCACCCCGGTGGTGGCGGCGCGCTGCCAGGTGCCGCTTAAGTCCGCCGGGGGGAAGATCGGCCGCTGGCGGGAGATCGCCCGCGCCGCGGCGAAGCAGAGCGGGCGCTCTAAAATTCCGCCGGTGCACGAGGCCGCGGCCGGGCTGCCGGCGTTTTGTGAACACCACGCTCACGTCGACCTCAAGCTGATTTTATGGGAGGAAGAAGCCACCGCGCGGCTTGGCGAACTGAGACCCGCCGGGGTTCCGGCGAGCGCCGCCCTTCTAATCGGGCCGGAAGGGGGGTTCGAGGCCGCCGAGGTGGCCGCCGCCCGTGGCTTTGGCTTTCTGCCCGTCGGCCTCGGGCCGCGCATCCTGCGGGCGGAAACGGCGCCGCTGGTCGCGCTCGCCCTGGTGCAGGCTCTATGGGGCGATCTTTGAGACCGTTTTTTTTGCCGCTGGATGAAAGTTCAAATGTGATACATTGTTTCCGGCTTCGCCCGGACCGCTTGCCGCTCATCCTCGCAGCTTTTTCCGTCCATCGGCCGGCAGGATTTCGACCATGACCTATCAATGCAAGATCGACATTTTTGAAGGCCCCCTGGACCTGCTCCTGCACCTGATCCGCGATCAGAAGATGGACATCCACGATATCCCCATCGCCGATATCACTCAGCAGTACATGCAGTACATCGAACTGATGAAGGAGCTCAACCTGGAGACCATCGGCGATTACCTGGTCATGGCGGCGGAGCTGACTCGGATCAAATCGCGCTGCCTCTTGCCGCAGCAGGAAACCGAGGAGGGGCTGGAGGAAGGGCAGGACCCGCGAAAGGACCTGACCCGGAGGCTGCTCGAATACAAGCGCTACAAGGAAGCGGCGTTTCAACTGCGCATCCGCGAATACGACCGCCAGCAGGTGTTTCCGCGCGGCGCGAAAATTACCGTGGACGAAGAGACGGCGGCTTCCGAAGCCCTGGTCGACACCTCGGTGTTCGATCTGTTGAGCGCTTTCCAAAAGATTCTCCGGCGGCAGGCGTACACCAAGGATTACGAAATCAAAGTCAGCGTCTTCTCGGTGGCCGACCGCATCGAATACATCCTCGATATCGTCAACGCCGCGAGCAGCGTGACCTTTGAATCGCTGTTCACTGTGCTCAACACGCGGCAGGAAATTATCGTCACCTTTCTCGCCCTCCTCGAATTGATGCGCCTCAAGCTCCTGCGCGTGGAGCAGGTGCGCCATTTCGACACCATCCGCATTTACTCCGCGGCCGACAAGGCCACCCAGGCGGAAGTCCTTAAGGACTACCACTTCGATGCATCCTGAAACTTAACGCCCGCCGCGCGGCGCTTCGCGGAGAGGCCCCTTAACCGGGAGCCTTTATCCTAGATTTTCCATATCAGCCATAAAACGATGCAAGAGCCGGATCATGCGAGTCCGTTTCCGCGGTCCGCAGGAGAACGGAAAATCCTGACGTTAGGTTTTGAGTGGATGAAAAATCTGCAGGGACTGTTTGTGTGTTTCACGATGCTTTGATGTGTATTGGGCGATTTTTAAGAGACGGTTTTCTGAATTCATAATTGATGCCAGGCCTGCATGATTCATGTCACTGCAAAACGCGATACAAGCCCCATTAATTATTATAAAAATATTAATATAATCTTGTTGTTTCTTCGGGGCAGGAGGTGAGCGGATAAGATGACACGGTGTTCGAGATCGTTGAGGATAATAAAATCCGCTCTAAAGAGGCAACAACGGCTCCAACGAATTGAAAGGGAGGAGGTGATACGAAAGTGAAAAGATAAAGGAGAGGTTTTCGAACAGGAAAAACAGGTGAAGTCAGTTGGATGGGGCCTGCGGGAACAGGCACCCATCCGGTATTGTCAATAACCCTTGCGAGGAATACTAACAATGTCTGAATTATATCTTTATCGCATTTCTCTGTCAAAAGCCAAAAACTGCTTTCAAGCGAAGAACAGGGCTCCCGACGTGCGCCGGCGGCGCAGGTGTGGAGCCTTTTTTTGTTTTTGCGCGCCGAGCGGCCAAAGGTTTAAAGGCCCTGCAAATGCCGGTTGTAGGGGCCGATTCAATTGAAAGCAAAAGCCTTGTGCAAATGCTGCTCTTCCACCGGTCATTCCGAATCCATCCCCCATCGTGACCCGGTCCGCCTTTTGGGGTGGGCCTTCGCGGAGCCCCAAGGGAACGGGTCCCAATCATAAAAACAAAGAGGAAATAATAATGGAACCAAAGTCCCTATTAAAATTCATTGCAATATCCCTATTTGCAAATGTGATGGTGGCGCAAATATCGTTGGCGAACACCAGCGACCTGAGCAATGATTTTGCGAATTACATCGCGTCGAAAGGGCTCGATGTAAATAATTCTCCGGTCAGCGATATCAACAACTGCGCTCTTTGCCACGCAGATGTTGACTCCTTCGCCACTCCTCATCAGTTCGCGCTCGACTTCATGGCCGCGGGAAAAAACGAGGCGGCGTTCTCGACCATCGAGAACCTGGACTCGGACGGCGATGGTACCTCGAATGGCGATGAGATTCTCCAGGGTTTTTTCCCGGGCATTTCCTGCGATGACCTTGCAGGCGGAAACCCCATTAGCGACTGGCCCGCCGACAAGAACATCGCGGATTTCGTGGACCCCGCGAAACCCGGATGCATCGACGCGGCCGCCGATATCGACGTGCAGCCAGCGGCGTTGAATTTTACCACCGCCATCACCGGCGCTTCCAAGCCGCTCACGGCGGTCATCATCAACCTTGGCACGGCGGACCTGACGGTGACGGCCTTGAATTTCGACGCCACCACCAGCAGCGATTTCGCGTTGGGCGCCGATGTTCCGGCGCTGCCCGTGGTGATCGCACCCAATGGTTTGGTCCACGTCGAGGTGGTTTATGCCCCCAGTGACGTCGGGAGCGATAGCGGTGCGCTCATGGTGGTGAGCGATTCTCCCAACGAGGAAGATTTCCCCGTGTCTCTTTTCGGAGAGGGTGTGGCTCCGCCAAACGATTGCGATATCGTGTCGGGGCCCGCCAGCCATGATTTTGGCGCTGTCACGGTGGGTGAAACCGCCATGCAGACATTCAATCTGCAAAATCAGGGCACCCTCACCGATTGCATAGTGGATGCCATCACGCTGGGTGCCGTCGGCAGC
>CP070799.1:2426540-2443886 GCA_020343535.1 Nitrospinaceae bacterium
ACGCCTCTCTACGACGATAAAGGAAAAAAACTGTTGCATCTGGGGCTGGGCTATTCCTACGTCAGCCTGAAGGACAGTTTGGGGATGGTGCGGTTCCACAGCTTGCCGGAAGTCCATCTCGCCTCCAGTTATGTCGATACCGGCAATTTTGTTGCGAATAGCTACAACCTGTTTGGTTTCGAGGCCGCGGCGGTATTCAACAGCCTGAGTGTGCAGGGCGAGTATATGTTCGCCGATGTCGACAGCGCCGCTTCCGGGGACCCCACACTCCACGGATATTATGTGGAAGCCAGCTATTACCTCACCGGTGAAAACCGCAACTACAAGGAGGGGGCTTTTGGCCGCACCAAGGTGAGGAAAAATTTCCTGAAAAACGATGGCCTTGGTGCCTGGCAGTTGGCGCTTCGGTATTCCAGCATCGACCTTAATGATGCGGGAGTAACTGGAGGCGAGGAAAATAACATCACCGTCGGTCTCAACTGGCATCTTAACAACAACACCCGCGTGATGTTCAACTACGTCAACACCGATATCGAGGGCGGCGCAGGGCAGGACTTTGGCAACCTGGAAGTTTTTCAGGCGCGTTTTCAGGTTGTTTTTTAAATCGAGCCCCCGAATTTAAAAGCCAATTGAATGACAACAAGCCGTTGACATTCTTCTCCGAGTCTTCCTCTCCCGCCAGCGTGGAGAATTCTATCCGCTCCCTAATAAAAACATAATAAAAAACGGTTATCTTTTTTAAAACGACAAACAAGATAAAGACAGGAGAGATGCAATGAAAACTTGAAGATTACTCTCAGCGGGCGGCCCGGGGCAGGATTTTGGCAACTTGGACATCTTCCAGACCCGCTTTCAGATCAATTTTTAAGTCCAGTCTCTGGATTTAAAAGCCAAGCCAATGAAATCAATGCATTGACCTGTTTCCTCGGGAATCCCAACCCCGCCGGCGGGGAGGATTCTACCGGATCTCTAACAATAATCTAACCAACAACGGTTATCTTTTTGAAAACGACAAAAAAGATAACGACAGGAGAACTGCAATGAAAACTCGAAAATTACTCTCAGCGGGCGGCGCGGCACTCATCGCCCTCATGGTCTGGGCGCCCCAGGGTTTGGCTCAGACGATCCAGGTGGATCCGGCGCTTTCATCCTACGGTAAGGTGGGCGGCGTCAGCGGCAACCTCTCCAGCGTCGGTTCAGACACCCTCAATAATCTGATGACCTTCTGGACCGAAAAATTCAAGGAATACTATCCCAACGTCAACATTCAGGTGGAGGGCAAGGGTTCCTCGACGGCCCCGCCGGCGCTTATTTCCGCCACCGCCCAGCTCGGCCCCATGTCGCGTGCGATGAAGGGGAAGGAAGTGGATGAATTCGAAAAGAAATTCGGTTACAAGCCCACCCCCGTGCGCGTGGCGGTGGACGCGCTGGCCATTTTTGTCAACAAGGACAACCCGATCAAGGGATTGAGCCTCGCCCAGGTGGACGCGGCGTTTTCCAAGTCGGCGCGCCGGGGTCACAAGCCTGTGGCCACTTGGGGCCAGCTCGGCCTGACCGGCGACTGGGCGACTCGTCCCATCAGCCTCTACGGCCGTAACTCCGCTTCGGGGACCTACGGTTTCTTTAAGAAACTGGTGCTCAAGAAAGGCGACTACCGCGACGAGGTCAAGGAGCAGCCCGGTTCCGCCTCGGTGGTGCAAAGCGTGAGCGTCGACAACTTCGGAATGGGCTACAGTGGCATCGGCTACAAGACCTCCAGCGTGCGCGCCCTGCCGCTATCGGAAAAAGGGACAAGTTATGTGGAGGCGACGGCGGCCAATGCCCTCACCGGCGATTATCCCCTGGCGCGGTTCCTTTACATCTACGTCAACAAGGCGCCGGGCAAGCCCCTTGACCCGCTGACCCAGGAATTTCTCAAGCTGGTTCTTTCCAATGAAGGTCAGGAGGTTGTGGTCAAGGGCGGTTACTTCCCCATCGCCCATTCGGTGGTTAATGAGGAATTGGCGGCCATCGGTGGTACCCCGATGACTCATTGATGACGCCAAACTCGACTGAAGACATGCGCCCCGGTTCGCCGCTTCCGGCGGACCGGGGTATTTCGCCAAGGCTCAGGGGGCGGCTCTTTGTGGACGCGTGCGCCCGGCGCGGGGTCACCCTGGGGGGCTGGTGCATCATCGGCGCAATCTTCGCCATCCTGTTTGTCATTGTCGCGGAGTTTTATCCGCTGTTCAAGACACCCACGGCCCGCCTCGAGGCCACGTTCACCACCGCCACTCGCGGCGAGGTGTTTGCTATCGGTGCCGATGAATATCGTGAAGTCTCCTACCTGATCGACAGCGCAGGCATCCATTTTTATTCCTTGAAGGATAACAAGCCGCTTCCGGACCAGTCCCTCAACGCATTGGGAACGGCACGGATCATCGGGGTTTCCCTGGCTGAGCCGCGATTTCCCGTGCTGGGGCTCTCCGACGGGCGGGCGCTTCCCGTCCGCGTCGAATTTGAAATCGAATACCGGGGCGGCGTGCGAACCATCCGGCCTGTGCTGGCGCCGGAAGAGGCGCTGATGCTGGGAGGGCCGGAGGGCCTCGCCCGGCTCACCCATCGGCAGGACAATTCGGGATACACCATTGCCGCCGCAACCGGTCCAAAGACCGTGGAGGTAGCCCGAGTGCGGGTGAAAAAAAATCTCATGGGGAAGGTCACCCGCCGCGAAAGCCGCCAGAGTCTCGCGTTTCCTGCCGAGGGCGGTATCACCGCACTTGCTCTCGATGTCGTGCGCGAGGGGCTCCTGGTCGGCTCTGGATCGGGGCAGATCCTATGGGCCAGGCTCGATGGGGAAGGCGATGCGAAAACCCTGGGCGCGACGCGCGAGGCGAATCTGAGTATCGCCCAAATGGGCTTTCTGCTCGGTGATTACACGCTGGTGCTCACTGATTCCAGCGGCGGCGTCAGTTCCTATCACTTTCCGTCCTCGCAGGAAGGCGGGCCGAGCGTGAATAAAATTTACGATTTCGAACCCGACCCCGCCGGCATTGGGATTTTCAGCCACTCCATGCGCGATAAAGGGTTCCTCACCGGCGGCGGAAGCGCACTGCATATTCATTACGGGACCAGCGGGGCGACGCAGCTCACCTTGTCTCATCCCGAAGGCAAATCGTTCCGGGCCGCGGTGTTAACGCCGAAATCCGACGGTGTGGTCGCCGCGGATGAAGCGGGCCATCTTTTTCACTGGACCCTCGACAACCCTTATCCGGAAGTTTCCTTCGCTGCCCTCTTCGGCAAGGTGCGTTATGAGGGATACGAGAAAGGCGATTACGTCTGGCAATCCACCGGCGGGTCGGATGCCTTTGAAACTAAACTCAGCCTGACGCCACTCATTTTTGGCACGTTGAAAGGTACATTGTACGCCCTCCTGTTCGCCCTGCCGCTCGCCCTGTGCGGGGCGTTTTACACGTCCCAGTTCATGCGCCCGCGGCTCAAGGCCATCGTCAAGCCGGTGCTCGAAATCATGGCGGCGCTGCCCAGCGTGGTGCTCGGATTTTTCGCCGCCCTCATCATCGCCCCTAACGTGGAAACGTATTTTCCCGCCTTGGCGGTGTCGCCGCTGGTCGTTGTGATGTTGGTCTTCGTTGGCCTGGGGGTTTACGAGTTGGTGCCCGCCGTGCAAAAACGCCTGCGCGAAGGGAACGAGATTTATGCGCTCATCCCGCTCACCTTGGTGGGCGCATCCTTGGCGTTTTTCCTGGGCGGGGTTGTCGAATCCGCTTTTCTGGAGGGGGATTACCGCGGCTGGCTGAAAGAGATGCTCGACATCACCTACGATCAGCGTAACGCTCTGGTGGTGGGCCTCGCCATGGGGTTTGCCGTCATTCCTATCATATTCACCCTGTCGGAGGATTCGCTGTCCAACGTTCCTGAGCACCTGCGGGCGTCCTCGCTGGCGCTCGGCGCGACGCCCTGGCAGACGGCATTGCGCGTGATTCTGCCGACGGCGAGCCCGGGGATATTTTCGGCGATCATGATCGGCCTCGGCCGCGCCGTGGGCGAAACCATGATTGTGCTCATGGCCACTGGCAACACGCCGGTGATGGAGTGGAGCCTGTTCAACGGCTTTCGCGCCCTTTCGGCGAACATCGCCGTCGAGCTGCCCGAAGCCCCGGAAGGTGGCACGCTGTTTCGCGTGTTGTTCCTGGCCGCGTTTTTACTGTTCGTCATGACGTTTCTGGTCAACACGTTGGCCGAGGTGGTCCGCCTCAGGCTCCGCAAGAGGTACCAGGCGCAATGATTGTATCAATGAGGAAGGTCTGGAAACGGGGGGATTTTTTCATCTGGCTCGCCGGTGTGGGGCTGGCGCTGTCGCTTATCATGGTGGCGGGGCTGCTGTTGACGATCTTCGTCAACGCGGCGACGTTTTTCTGGCCCGCGGATCTCCTTAAGATATCCCTCAAGAGCGGTGATACCGTTCTCGGCATTCAAACTGGCCGTGAGGCCATTCCGGACCCGGAAAACCCGGAGGCGGAACAGAAGTACCGCCTGCAGATCAAGCGGGGAAACCGCGACATCACCGGCGCCGATTTCATCTGGATCGATGAAGAAGATATCGCCCGGATTGAAAAGGCCGAAGACGCCCTCATCGTCGAGCGCCGGGAATGGGGCGACTTCTTCGGTACGCTCAGTGAGGTGCGCGAAGAGGGGCGCGGCGCGGCGGGCCTTCGGGTGCTTCTGGAAAAGCTGGAGCCCGCGCATGAAATTCATTCGGCCATCGAGCGCCTGACCCGGAAAGACATTGGCGCCATCAATTACAAGATGGAGAAAAACCGCTTGGCGGTGCGCTCTACCAAGGACGAGAAGGCGCTGGCCCGCCTGAGCGGGGAGCGCGATGACCTGGATCGGCGATACAAGGAATTGGAAACCCGTCTTCAGGCATTGAGAAACAAGCAAGTGGGCGAGGCGGTCTTTTTGACCTCGGACGGAAAAGAGGTCACGATTCCCCTATCGAAAATCATTCACGTGTACGAACCGAATGCCCTCGGCATGGCCGGGCGAGTCGGTTTTTTTATTCGCAAGGTCGTCGAGTTCGTGGCCGAGGACCCGAGGGAATCCAACACCGAAGGCGGAGTTTTCCCGGCGATTTTCGGCACCGTGATGATGGTGATGATCATGAGCCTGCTGGTCACCCCGCTCGGGGTGTTGGCGGCATTTTACCTGCGCGAATATGCGCGCCAGGGAACGATGGTGAGTATCGTTCGCATCGCGGTAAACAACCTCGCGGGAGTGCCGTCCATCGTGTTCGGCGTGTTCGGCGTCGGCTTTTTCATCTATTTCATCGGCGGCTCCATCGACGAGTTGTTCTATTCGGAAAAGCTCCCCGCGCCCACGTTCGGTACCGGCGGCATTCTCTGGGCCTCGCTCACCATGGCGCTGCTCACTGTTCCAGTGGTGATCGTGTCCACCGAGGAGGGGTTGGCGTCGGTGTCGGGTGGCCTCCGCGAGGCTTCCCTTGCCTTGGGAGCGACGAAGTTCGAAACCACTTGGCGGGTGGTGCTGCCCGCCGTCATGCCGTCGATTCTGACCGGGCTCATCCTCGCGATGGCGCGCGCCGCGGGCGAGGTCGCACCGCTTATGATCACCGGGGTGGTCAAGCTCGCTCCCGCCCTGCCGGTGGACGGGCTGTTCCCGTTCGTTCATCTGGAACGCAAGTTCATGCACCTTGGGTTCCATATTTACGATGTCGGGTTTCAATCGCCCAATGTCGATGCCGCAAGGCCCATGGTGTTCACCACCACGCTGCTCTTGATCGTGCTGGTGATTGTGCTCAACCTGACGGCGATTTGGCTGAGAAACCGCTTGAAAAAAAATCTCTCGGCATCCGGGGTATAATAACAAGGGATTAAAATGAGCAAGATTCAATTGGAAAACGAAAAGAAAATCAAGATTCCCGGAATGAAATTCGACAAGCCCGCTCCACATCCCGACAAGGCGGAGGAAAACCTGACGCCGATGGTGGACATTGACCGGGTGTCGTTTTTTTATGAGCAGGCGCAGGCCCTCAAGAACATTTCCATGTCGATCTCGAAGAACAAGGTCACCGCGTTCATCGGCCCGTCGGGCTGCGGTAAATCGACGCTGCTGCGTTGCCTGAACCGGCTGAACGACCTGGTCGAGGGGGCGCGGATGGAAGGGGCGATCCGCATCGGCGACCAGGATATCTATCGGGATATCTCCGACGTCAGCGTTTTGAGAAAACGGGTTGGCATGGTGTTTCAGAAATTCAACCCGTTTCCCAAGACGATTTTTGAAAATGCCGCCTACGGCCCCCTACTTCACGGCTTGAAAGACAAGAAGGAACTCGCCTCCATCGTCGAGAAGAGCCTGCGTGCCACGGCGTTGTGGGATGAGGTCAAGGACCGCCTGAACGACAGCGCTCTGCGCCTTTCCGGTGGCCAGCAGCAACGGCTGTGCATCGCGCGGGCCGTGGCCGTGGAGCCCGAAGTCCTGCTCATGGATGAGCCCTGCTCCGCCCTCGATCCGCTGGCGACGGCGCGTATCGAGGAGCTGATGGTGAACCTTAAGGAAAAATACACTATTGTCGTCGTCACTCACAATATGCAGCAGGCGGCGCGCATCTCTGATTACACCGGTTTTCTGCTCCTCGGAGAATTGATCGAGTTCGGGCCGACGGAAGAGCTGTTCACCCGGCCCGCCGACTCCCGAACCGAGGATTATATCACAGGACGTTTTGGGTAAAGGAGCCCTCATGGCCCGTCATGCCATTCATCTGCAAAGAGAAATCGACTTGCTTAAGAAAAAGATCCTATCCCTCGGGGCGGACGTGGAGGAAAGCGTCCGCCGGTCGGTGCGTGCGCTGGCTACGAGGGATTCGGCGCTGGCGCTCCGCGTCATCGATCACGACATCGAGATCGATCAGAGCGAGGTGGACGTCGAGGAAGAGTGCTTGAAGATTCTGGCACTGCACCAGCCAGTGGCCAACGATCTCAGGCTCATCATCGCCATTCTCAAGATCAACAACGACCTTGAGCGCATCGCCGATTTGTCGGTGAATATCGCCGAGCGCGCCGTTTACCTGGCCACGCAGGACAAGATCGATATGCCCTTCGATTTTCCCGGCATGGCCGACAGGGTGCAGTCGATGTTGAAGCATAGCCTCGATGCGTTGGTGAACGCCGATTCGGCCCTCGCCAGGGATGTTTGCGCCGCCGACGACGAGGTGGACGACATGAACCGCGAGGTGTATGGCCGGGTAGAAGCCGCTATTCTCGAGAACCCTGGGCAACTGAACAGGCTCATCAATCTCCTTTCCGCCTCGCGTTACCTGGAGCGGGCGGCGGACCATGCCACCAACATCGCCGAGGACGTCATCTATCTCGTGGAAGGGGTCATCATCCGTCACCAGGGCCCCGATTCGGACAAGCCGCCCAACCCCGCCGGCTAGAGTACTTTCCTTGCCGGCGGCTCTCCCTGGGCCCGCCGCTCTACCGCGCCGGATTTCGCGCCGGCCGGCGGATGGCCCGCACGCCGCCGTTCTGGCAGTAGGAGAAGCGGCGGATGTGCGACATTCCCGTAACAAAATAGAACGAATGGGCGCAGCAGTCGCTCAGGTCGGTCACCGTGTGATCGGCGGACCAGTACCAGTATGCGGCCCCGTCGGCGAATTTCTCGTCAAGCGCCAGCGGGTTTTCGGGGTCTTTGTCCCAGGCCTTAATGTTTTCCTTGGTGTCATCGTAAATGGAGTAGAGTTCCATCAGGCTGGGCATGCTCCAATCCTCGTAGCCGCCCGTCCGCAGGTTCTTCACATATTCCACCGACTGGTGCCAGGTCAGGCAATTCCCAAGGTCGGCGTAGCTGTCGGCCTGGGTCCACATCGCCCCTGAGTCGAGGTCGGTGAGGGTGCCGTTGCCGTTGTCCTTCAGGTGCACTTTCGAAACCCGGGGCGGCGGCGGGACGTAAGGCTCCGCGGCGTAGGGCTCCGGCGGGCCGATGCCCTCAATGCCGGCGCGAGCTGTTTGCGCCGTGCTGGCGGTTAGCAGTGCGAGCAAAATGGGAAAACACCGCCGGCCGATGGAGCGGGTCGGGCGGGTTGGAGCGGTGCGCATGGCCGAAGCTCTCCTTGAAGGCATGTTGCCGACGATTATAAATCCACCGCCGTTTAAATATAAAGACCAATCTCGCCGCTCAGGTGTCGAGCTCGCGCAGGGTCTTCAGAGGCTTGTTTTTTAGCACGTCGAGGCTGGCGAGGGTGCCTGTGAGGGCGGTGAAAAGAAGCGTCAGCACCAAGGTGGCGGCCAGGGCGGAAGGGTAAATATGCCAGGGCGACTTGATCAGGTATTTCATCACCGCCCACGAGAGCGCAAGGCTGAGCGCGATGCCGGTCGCTCCGGCGACCAGCCCGAGGGTAAGGTATTCGACGCCGAGCACCGAAGCAACGGTGCGCGGACGCGCGCCCAGCACCTTGAGCACCGCCGATTCCTTGAGACGCCGGAACTTCGTCGAAGCCACCGATCCGGACAGAATGAACAACCCCGCGCCGATAGCGAACGCCGACATGAAATCGACCAGGGTCGTCAAATTGCCGACCACGTTTTCCACCGTGTCGACGATGTCGCGCGTGCTGAGGGCGGTGACGTTGGGCAGGGCGCGGGCGACGGCGTTTTGCAATGCCAGTTCACGTTCGGTCGGAACGTGCACGGTGGTGACGAAGGTGATGGGCGCCCCTTCAAGCGCGCCTGGGGAAAAAATCATGTAGAAATTTGTGCGCATGTTGCGCCAGTCGACCTTGCGGATGCTTGTCACCGGCGCGGTGATCCGCACGCCCTGGATGTCCATGGTGATCTGCGAGCCGATGTCGAGACCGAGGCGGCGGGCGGCGTCCTCTTCAAGGGATACCTGCGGCGTGGCGGCTTCGGCCTCGCTCCACCACGCGCCGCGAATCAGGGTGTTGTCTTTTGGCGGCGGGCCGGCCATGTAGGTCAGCACGAAATCTCGGCGGATGAACCACTCCTCCTCGCGCGGGTTTTCAAACACCCACTTTGAAGCGAGGCGGTCTCCGGCGCTGTACAGCCTGGAGCGGACGAGGGGGGTGAGCGTGTGCTCGGCTCCGGGGACGGTTTCGTTGAGGGTGCGAGTGAAACGGTCGGCCTGGTCGGGCTGAATGTCGATGAAGAAATAGTTCGGCGGTCGGATCTCGGTGTTGGCCTTCAGCATCGCCACCGTGTCCACCTGCACCAGGCGGACGGTGAGCACCAGCATGATGCCCATGCCCAGGCAAGTGATGATGGCCGTGGCCTGGCTGTTGGGCCGGTGCAGGTTGGCGAGGCCGTAGCGCCGGGTCATGCTGTTCGGCGGCGGCATTTTGCGAAGCAGCGCGAGCATCAGGGCCGAGGCAGCGCGGAGGATCAGCGCCGAAGCCGCGACCGCGCCGAGAAACAACGCGCCCCGCCGCAAAGAACCCGCCTGCCAGAGCACCATGAGCGAGATGCCAGCAAGAATCAGGAGTCCCATCACCCATCGTTCGAGGCGAGAACCCGACGTGAGTTCCTCCTCCTCGAAATTCCGGCGGAAGAGGCGAAGCGGCCGGGTTTTCACCGCGCGCGTAAGCGGCCACAGGCAAAACAGCAGCGTCGTCGCCATGCCGAGAAACAAGGACTCCAGCGCCGCCCGCGCGTGGAAACCGGGTTCGACGGTGACGGTGAGCAGCCCCGCGAGTTTGCCCGGCAGGAGAAATTGCAGGCCATAGCCGAGCGCCACGCCGAGCACGCTGCCGATCAGCCCCAGAAACAGGCACTGGCAGAGGTAGACCTTGAAGAGCGTGCCTGGTCGCGCCCCCAGGCAGTTCAGAATGGCGAGGGTGTCGAGCTTGCCCGCCATGAATGTGCGGATGATCATGGCCACGCCGATGCCGCCCATCAGAAGCGCGATGACCCCCACCGCTCCGAGGTATTGGCCCATGCGCTCGATCGAATCGGTGAGCGACGATTCCATGTCCTTGTAGGTGCGCAGGTTCACCGCCTTGTCGGTGAGCCCGCGCTCGAGAAGCGCCAAGGCCTTTTCGAGTTCGATGGCGCCTTCGGGGAGCCGGATCAGGGTACGGTGTTTCACCCGGCTGCCCGGCCGAATGAGCCCTGCGGTTGCGAGTGTCTCGCGCGACACGAAAACGCGCGGGCCGATGCTGAAGGCGCGCGAAATGCGGTCCGGTTCCTTGACTACCGTGCCGCGCACCCGCACTTCCGCTGCGCCCAGGGAAAAGGTGTCGCCCAACTTGAGCCCCGCTTTGACGAGAAATGCCGGGTCCACCACCGCGCCGCCCCCGGCAAGGAGATCGGCAAGGGGCCGGCCCGGTTCGCTCCTGAAGGTTCCGTACAGCGGGTAGAGGGGGGCTACAAGCGGCACCGCCTTGAGCTCGACGAGCTGCGAGGCGCCGCCGCCCGCCAGGGAATAGCGCGCCATGGCCTGCAATTCCTTGAGGAAAAGAAAATCGGTTTCCGGCGGAAGTATTCTTTTCTGAAAAGCCATGTCTTCCGCGCTTTGCGCCCAGCTACTTTGAATGGCGATGTCCGCCGCCAGCAGGCCTTTGGATTCTCCGCGGATAGCGTCGTCGAGCACATTGGAGAAGGTTTTGATCGTCATCACCGCACCCACGCCGATGGCGATGCAGATGACGAAAAAGACGAACCGGTGGCGGACGCCGCGGCTCTCGGCGGCGATCAGCCTGACGGTTTGCCCCACGGTCAACTGGCCCGGCGTCATGGCGCGTCCTTCTCGTTGGCGGCGGGCCGGGGCTCGTCCTGGACGATGGAGCCGTCCTGCATGGTGAGGATGCGCTCGGATTTTTCGGCGATGTGTGCCTCGTGCGTGACAAGGAGGATTGTCGCCTGTTTCACCCGGTGCAGCTCTAGGATCAGCTCCATGATGTGTGCGCTGTTTTTCGAATCGAGGTTGCCCGTCGGCTCGTCGGCGAGGATGATGTCGGGTTCATTGATGAAAGCCCGGGCGAGGCACAATCGCTGCTGCTCGCCGCCGGAGAGCTGGGCGGGGTAATGGCCCAGGCGTTCGCCGAGGCCCACCACGCCCAGCAGGTCGCGCGATTTTTTCTCCGGACCGGGCGTGCCGTTCAGTTCAGCCGCCAGGACGACGTTTTCCAGCGCCGTGAGGGTGGGGATGAGATGAAAACTCTGAAACACGAAGCCGAAGCGCTCCCCGCGCAGGCGCGCCAACTCCGCCTCCTTGAGCGGGGTGATGTCGCGCCCGTCGATTAGGATCTTTCCCGAAGTCGGGGTATCGAGGCCGGCGATCAGGCTTAGGAGCGTGGTCTTGCCGCTGCCCGACGCACCGGTGATGGCGAGGAACTGGCCGGAGGGAACGCTAAGGTCGATGCCGTTCAGAATATCCACCCGCCGGCCACCGCCTACGAGACTCTTTGTCAATTGCCTGATTTCGATCACAAGAGGTTCCCCTTTGCGTTTTTTCCGGGATGTAAATATAGTATCAGTATAAGATTATGAAGATACATTACTCATTTCTTTTTTGTAAAGGCCGTGTCGTGCGTGCGGCCCAGGTCGTTACCATCGCCTTGTGCTGCGCGCTCGCAGGGGCCGGTGAGGCGAGAGGGGGGGACGGACGGGTGGTGGTTGCGCTGGGCGACAGTTTGACGGCGGGTTTCGGCGTGCCCGAGGAAGCGAGTTACCCTTCTCGGCTGCAGGCGAGGCTCAATCGCGAAGGTTACGCATACACTGTGGTCAACGCCGGGGTGAGCGGCGACACGACGGCGGGCGGTGTGCGGCGCATCCGCTGGCTGCTCCGGCACGAGCCGAAAATCGTGATCCTCGAACTCGGCGCCAACGACGGCTTGCGCGGTCTGCCTCTGGATGAGATTTATTCCAACCTGGAAAAAATCATCGTCACCTGCCAGGAAGAAGGGATTCGGGTGCTGCTGGCGGGGATGAAAGTTCCTCCCAATTACGGCGAGCATTACTCGCGCGGCTTCGAGGACGTCTTCGACCGCCTGGCCCGGCGCTACGCGCTGCCCTTTATCCCGTTTTTCCTCGAAGGCGTCGCCGCGAAAAAAGGCTTCACGCAGGGCGACGGCATCCACCCGGAGCCGGAAGGCTACGCCGTGGTGACCGAAACCGTGTGGCGGCACCTGAAGCCCCTGCTCGAAAAATAATTCCCCGGGTCACCGAAGCCCTTCCAGATAGCGCATCAGGTTGCCATGGCAACCGCCGCTGGCGAGCACCGCCGAGGCGCGCTCGAAACCCGCCTGCGGGCTGGGTGAAAGACCGAACAGGTGGTGCAAGGTTCCGGCCTGGCTGGCGATGAGCGTCGACGCGGGCCCTGTCTTGCCCTTGAGCGCCGCTTCGCCGAGCTCCGCGATGATGGAGGCGCGGGCGGGAACGGTCTTCAACTCTTGATAGGCCCCGGCAACCTGGCTTGCCGTTTTGGCGTAGAACATTTTTTCCTTATCGAGCGGGATTTCCCGGGGTTCCGCTCCTTTCTGCCGGAAGAACACCTTTGCGGCCTTGTGCACGCCGTAGAGTGTGGTTCCCTCCATGCCGTTGCCCACTGCGACGCGGTCGAAGTCGCCCGCTTCGGCGATGGCCATCATCGCAACCTCGTAGCCCTTGTGGAAGTAGCCGGTGGCGAGGTAATTGCCGCCGGGCTGCGCCGCGACTGGCATCAGCATTTTCTCCACCGTCGCGAGCATCGGCCGCTTGACGATGTCCTCGCGGAGTGCGCGCAGGCTCTCGAGCTTGGGATGCGTGTGGCAAACGTTCAAGTAGCCGAAGCCGTGTTCCTGCAAGCGGGTGAGGCGGCGTTCGCCGCTGGCTGGGGTGGCGGCATAGGAGCCCGCCAGGATTTCCTCGAACGTGATGCCGAATTTGGGCGCGTGCGCCCGCGCCGAATGACCATAGGTGGGCAGCCCCATGGCGGCGAGCAGGGGAATCGCGTAAAAACCGAAATAGGGAACGCGGTTAACGCCGTCGAACGGATCGGCGATTTGAAGCAGGCGGTCGAAGGGCATCTCGTGGCGAACCGTGGTGGCCACGAGGGCGCGCCAGAACCCGAGATTTTCCTCGACGGTTTCGAGTTTCATGCGCGAGGCGATGAGGAAGGCGGCGGCGCGGGGTGGGGATGCTTCGCCGTTCAATAAAATGAGCAGCGCGTCCTCGGCTTCTTGGGCGGAGAGGTCCTTGCTCATCCGGGGGCCACTGGCGACTTTTTCCAGGTAGCCCTTCATTCTCTCGGCCGGCCCGGCGGGCCTGGTGTCCCTGTTTTCCATAATCAAACGTGGCCCGCAGGGGGCGATTGGTATATCATGTAAGTCCGCACCTGCTCCTGGGATTGAAACACCGCTTGGCTGGTGAGGGCCGACCTTTTCCGGGCGAGGCCCCTCTGGCTCTTTCACGCGATCGACGATGCTGGACATTGAACCTCACAACGATTGTACTCCGAGCGCCGCTCACGGCAAAGCCCTGAGCGTGCTGCTCGTGTATCCCAATACCCGCGAAGTGGCCCTGGCCAATCTCGGCTTTCAGCGCGTGCACGCGCTTCTCAACCAGATCGACGGCGTCGTCGCGGACCGCTACGCCCTGCCCAACACGTGGAGGCCCGGGTCGAAGCCCTTGTGCGAGCGGGAGCTTCTTTCGCACGAGACGGGCCGCCGACCGCGGGATTTCGACGTGATCGCGTTTTCCATTTCCTTCGAGCCGGACTACCTGAATGCCGCCTCCCTGCTGGTCTATTTCGGCCTGCCTCTTAGAAGGCAAGACCGCGGGCCGGAACATCCGCTGGTGGCGGCGGGCGGATCGGCGGTGTTCATCAACCCCGAACCCCTGGCGGATTGCGTCGATCTTTTCTTCATCGGCGAGGGGGAGGGAATGGCCGAGCGATTCTTTGCCACCTACCGGGACCCGCGGCCGGAGGAGCGCGCGGCGGCGCTTAAGCGTGCCGCGCGGGTACCTGGAATCTACGTCCCCGGACTGTATCAGCCCCTGTACGAGGCGGATCGGCTGACCGGTTACCTCGCCGATCCGGACGTTCCCGCGCGCGTCGTCCGTCATTACACCGAAGAGCCGGGGGAGCTCATCACGCATTCCACCCTGCATGGAGAGGTGTCAACGTTCAAGGACATGGCGCTTTTGGAAGTAACCCGGGGTTGCATCTGGGCCTGCCGCTTCTGCACCGCGGGTTTCATCTACCGGCCGCCGCGCCTGCCCGACCTGGGGGCCACCCTCGATTCGCTCGACCACTCCCTCAACGGGGGAGACCGGCCCGGCACCGTCGGCCTCGTCGGTCCCTCGGTGACCGACCATCCCGATCTGACGGGAATGGCGAAAAAAATCGTCGATCGCGGGCAAACCCTTTCGTTTTCCTCTCTGCGCATGGAAACCCTGACCGGCGAGTTGGTGGACCTGATCCTGAAAAGCGGGCAGAAGACCCTCACCGTGGCCGTCGACGCGCCGTCGGAGCGCATGCGTGACGTGGTCAACAAGGCGGCGACCGACGAAACGATCATCGAAAAATGCCGCTTTCTCACCGCCAAGGGTATCCTGCATCTCAAAATATATTCCATCATCGGCCTGCCGGGTGAAACCGATGAGGATATCGATCAGTTCATCGCCCTCGTAAAAAACGTGATGCGTGTTTATGTGGAAGAATGCCAAAAGCGAGGCAACATTGGCAAGGTGACCATCAGCCTTGGGCCGCTGATTCCAAAGCCCGGCACGCCGTTCCAGTTTCATCCCATGGAGGCGGTGGGGGTGCTCAAGAAGAAAATCATGAAGGTGCGGCGGGCGCTGGGCCGATTCAAGCACCTCAAGCTTAGCATGGGTTCGCCGCGGGAGGCATTTTTGCAGACCTACCTCTCGCGGGGTGACCGCCGCCTGGCGGATTTTTTCGAGGTCTATCTTGAAAAGGGCGAGGACGCCTGGGCCGCCTTGGGCGTTGTTCGCCCGAATCCCGAGCAGATGGTGTACCGCCAGTACCAAAGAGAAGACGTCCTGCCTTGGGATCTCATCGACCACGGTTACCGGAATGATTTTCTCTGGAAGGATTATCAGCGGGGGCTTGCCGAGTTGCACACGCCCGTCTGCGACACGGCGACATGCAAGATCTGCGGCGTGTGTTGAAAACGGGCTCTGCGCGGGAGGATGCCGGCCGCCGCGGACGAGGAACCGACGATGCCACCCGATCTGGATAAAATGAATAAGCTGCCTTCCGGGGCGCGGTTTTTCGATGTCAACGACCTGTGGTATTTTGCCAACCGGTGGGCGGTCCGTTTCTTGTATTCCCGGCCCATCACCGCTAACCAGGTTACCCTCCTGTCCATGGTTTTTGGAGTGGTGGCGGCGGGTTTGTACCTCAACCCCTCCGGCGCGGGGCTATGGGGAGCCGCCTTCTTCCTGTACGGCAAAATATTTCTCGATAACGTCGACGGCAACCTGGCGCGGGTGCGCGGGGAAGTCTCGCGCATCGGTCGCTTCCTCGATTCCCTCACCGACTTTATCGTCACGGTGCTGGTGTATCTGGCCGTCACCTGGCGCGTCTATCAGCAGACGGGGGACCCGTTCGTGCTCGGCTTGGGCGGCTTCGCTCTTATCAGCGGCCTTCTCCAATGTTCCTATTTCGTGTTTTATCTTGTCAGCTACACCACCTCCTACGGCGCATACTCGAAAAACCGGGTCGACGAAAGGGTCCGCCCCGCCGACCGCGAAGCCGTGGAATCGGGGGCGCTCAGCCGCGTCGGGTTGTGTTTGCAGCATCTGCACGGGGCCCTGTATGGGTGGCAGGATCGTGCCATCGAAGCCCTCGACCGCGTGAGCAGGAAGTGGGCCGGCGCCGGTTCTGAACAGAGGAAATGGGTGGGGGAGAAATGGTTTCTGACGTCCATCAGCCCGCTTTGCCTGTGCACCAACAACATGATTCTCGTGGTTTTCACGCTGTTCGATAGCCTGCAGGCTTTTCTTTGTCTCGTCGCGGTGGGCGGCAATGCCTACCTGCTGGCGGTGCAGGCCTTGAAGGTGGCCCACTACCGCCGTTGAGAAAACCCGCCGGGCCGTGCCCGCGAACGTTCAGTTCATGCGGATGTCGATGCCCTTCCGGGTTTGCAGGCTCGAGACCCGGGCGAGGCGGATTTTTAGGTCGAGCATCGCCTGGACCATCGCCGCGCGCTTTTCGACGTCGAGTTCTTCGAGGAGCGCCTGTTTTTCCTCCACCGCCGGTTGCAGTCGAAACGCCATCTGATCCACCAGTTCGGCGAGGGTGGCAAACGCGTTCCAGTTGGCTTCGAGGTTTTGCCGCTCGCTTTCGGGCAGCAGTCCGGTGAAGCGGCGGTAGGGTTCGACCAACCGGTCGCGTTCCTCTTGCGGCGTGTTTCCGAGAGGGCAGTCGTGGATATCCTGGAGGAGTTCGATTTCGGCCCGCCGGTAACTTTTGCCGGCGATTTCCCTGCGGATCCGAAAGCGCGAAAGTCCCTTCAGAACGAGGTTGTATTTGCCGTCAGGAAGGTGCGTATGGCTATGGATTTCTCCCAGGCAGCCGACAGCGGCGATCTCCGGGCGGCCGAAATAATCGGCTTCCCATCCCGGTTTGAGGAGGACCATGCCGATGCGGGGATCGTTTTCGAGCGCGTCGGCCATCATTTCACAGTAGCGCGGCTCGAAAATATGAAGCGGCAGAAGGGTTCCCGGGAAAAAAACCGTCGCGGGCAGCGGAAACAGAAAAACCAGATTTTTCTCCGGGGCGGGATTTTCTTTGGATTCCATCGCGGCCTCCTGGCATCTAACAACCCGTGGCCATCATAGCACCCTCCGGCGGAGGGGAGAACAAAAAGCCCGCCGCAACCGCCTGCGATTCCCGGCCTCCGGGAAGCGGTTATCCCGGAATCGGGCCGGATTGACAATTTCACCCATTTTTCATAATCTTCTTAACGGATGACGACGACGCCGGTTGAAAATTATACGGAAATCCGCGATTCGCTGATCGAGGCGGGGCTGTTCGACGCCCAAGAGGGAGGGGAAGCCAATACTTGGCGAATATCCCTCGATGCCTACGGACTGAATCAAGACGACGTTGCTTTTTTCGAGGCGCTCGGCGGCCATCTGCTCGGATTTTACGCCACCCTCAACCGGTTTTACCTAGACAGCGCCCGCGGCAAACTGCCCGCCTGGATCGCCGAATATCTCGACCAGGGCAAGCCCCGCGAACTCATCGACCATGGCCGCATGAAGCGGTTCAAGGGCCTGTTGCCCGGCATCATCCGGCCCGATGTCATTGTCACCGACGGCGGCTTTCAGGTGACGGAGCTCGACGCCGTTCCCGGCGGGTTCGGCC
>CP070799.1:2443986-2460991 GCA_020343535.1 Nitrospinaceae bacterium
CCGGGTGCGGGTTTCCTCGTTTTTGCGCCACCACGTCAACATCACGATGACCAAAGCGAAGGCCTGCGGCTACTACATCAATTCGATCCTCGCCAAGGCGGAGGCGGTGCGCGACGGTTACGATGAGGCCATCCTCCTCGACCCGAGCGGCTATGTTTCGGAGGGTTCGGGGGAGAACATCTTTCTTCTGGCACGGGGCAGGTTGCACACGCCGACGCTCGCTTGCTCGAATCTCGACGGCATCACCCGCCACGCGGTGCTGGAGATCGCCCGCGAGGCGGGGCTGGAGGTGGTGGAGCGCAACATCACGCGCGACGAGCTATACATCGCTGATGAGATTTTCCTCACAGGCACGGCAGCGGAGATCACCCCGGTGCGCGAGGTGGACGGCCGCACCATCGGCCGCGGCGGCAAAGGGGAGACCACCGACCTCATCCAGAAAAAATTCTTCGAAATCGTTAGAGGGAAGGACCCCAACTACCACCACTGGCTGACGGGGGTGTGAGGGCCTTTTCACCTTTCGGATCAAAATTATTTCGTCCGGCCCTTGCCAGGGGCGCGAAGGGGTTTTATTAAGGTTAGTGTCATCCGCCAACCCGAAACCCCGGGACCAGCAGGCCCGGCCAGGAGCGTTCCAGTTATGCCTATTTACGAATATCAGTGCCAGAAGTGCGACAGCGTCTTCGAAATGATGCAGTCGATCTCCGCTAAGCCTTTGAAATCCTGCCAAATGGACGGCTGCTCGGGCAAGGTGACCCGGCTCGTCTCGGCATCCGGCTTCATTCTCAAGGGTTCGGGCTGGTACGCCACCGACTATCCTTCGGACACCCGCAAGCAGGGTTGGGAATCGGAACAGAAGCAGTCTGGCTCGGACAAGCCCCCCGCTCCGGTGGCAGACAGTGCTCCGGCGGAAACGCCGAAGCCGGCCAAGCCGAAAAAAGTGCCCGCCGCGAAGAATCCCTATTCGGGAAAAGGCGGCAAAAAGGTTCAGACCGCCAAAAAGTAACCGCCTCTTCTCAGGGAGAACGCCGGTTTGTATGAGAATGCCTTTTCTTCCCTGATCGATGCGCTCCTCCTGGTTTCCCGGGACGGAATCGTCCTCAAAAGCAACCCCGCCGCGTGGGAGATGTTTCGCCGCTCGCCGGACGCCCTGGAAAGCCACCCCATCGCCGATCTGTTTCCCGACCCGGCGGACGTTGAATGCCGCATCGAGGGCGCGCTGACCGCGGGCGAATCCTACTCCGATCTGGAATGCCTCGCGCACCGGAACCCCGGGGGGCCGGCATTTCCCGCCGGCCTGACCATCAGCCCCCTGTTGGGCAAGCGGGGCGATTGCCAGGGCGCCGTCGTCATGGTGAAGGATTTGAGCCTGCTCAAGGAACTGGAGGAAGGTTCACGCCAGGTCAGCACCCTCTCCACCGCCGAAACCCTGGCACTGCGCATGGCGCACGAAATCCGGAATCCCCTGGGCGGCATTCGCGGTGCGGCGCAGCTGCTCGGTCAGGAGCTGACGGACTTCGATCAGCGCGAGTATCTCGATGTGGTGATCGCGGAGGTCGACCGCATCAACCGCATGGTGGAGCAGATGATGCAGCTCACCCGCCCCGCCGGCGCCACGTTCAAGGAAACCAACATCCACAAGGTGCTGACCGATATCATCCTGCTGGAAAAGGACGACCTGGCGCGGCGCAAAAACCGCGTCGAGCAGGTCTACGACCCCAGCCTGCCGCCCATCGAGGCCGATCAGGACCAACTCAAGCAAGTGTTCCTCAACCTGATCAAAAACGCGGCAGAGGCCTCCGGGAAGAAGGGCCGCATCCAGATCCTCACGCGGGTGAACTCGGGCTACGGTATCAAGACGCGGCCTCAGGGGCGGACCCGGCAGGGTGTCGTCGTCGAAATCATCGATTCGGGAACGGGGATGGACGCGGAGACGCTGAAAAACGTGTTCACTCCCTTTTTCACGACGAAGAAGAAAGGCACCGGCCTCGGCCTCGCCCTTTCGCTCAAGATCGTCGAGAACCATTCGGGGAAAATCAAGATCACCTCCGAAAAAGGCCTGGGCACCACCGTTCAGGTCCTTCTTCCCATCCGGCAGAGGTGATAAGATAACCGCATGCCAAACGCAGCCAAAATTCTGGTGGTGGATGACGAGGAGAACATCCGCTGGGTGTTTCAAAAGGCGCTGGTGAAGCGGGGCCTCGAGGTGGATGCCGCCGCCAGCGCCGAGGAAGCCCTGGAAAAGATCCAGACCTCCGACTACCTCATGGTCTTCACCGACATTTTCATGGGCGGCCAAAGCGGCCTCGACCTGCTCGACGCCGTGAAACCCATCGCGCCCGGTCTTAAGGTGGTGGTGATGACCGCCGAGGACACAATGAACAACACCATCGAAGCCATGCGCCGGGGCGCTTTCGATTACATCGGCAAGCCCTTCGATTTCGACGAGGTTTACGCTCTCATCGACCGCGCGCTCAAAAGCCGCGCGGCGGCAAGGCCCGAGGGCGAGCCCGAGGGGCCCGCGGGCAGGGAGGGTTTTTCCCTCGACGCCATCGTCGGCAAAAGCCGCCGTATGCAGGAAATTTTCAAGACCATCGGTCGCGCCGCCCCTGCCGACCTGGCCGTGCTCATCACCGGCGAGAGCGGCACCGGCAAGGAGATGGTGGCCCGCGCCCTGCACTACTACTCGCCACGCCGCGATAAGCCTTTCATCTGCATCAACTGCGCCGCGATATCGCGCGACCTGCTCGAAACCGAGCTGTTCGGCCATGAAAAAGGCGCATTCACCGGCGCCGTCGAATCCAAGGAAGGCAAATTCGAACTGGCCGACGGCGGCACCCTGTTCCTCGACGAAATCGGCGACATGGAACTTGCGCTGCAAGCCAAGATCCTGCGCGTGCTGCAGGATCATCAGTTCTTCAAGGTGGGCGGCCGTTCGCCGATTCATTCCGATGCGCGCATCGTCGCCGCCACCAATCAGGATCTGGCGAAACTAATGGAGGAAAAGCGCTTCCGTGAAGACCTGTATCACCGGCTGAACGTGATCCCCGTCCACCTGCCACCGCTCAGGGAACGCATGGAGGACGTGCCGCTCATCGCCCGTCACTTCCTGGGGCGCTTTCGCGGCGTCCTCGGCCGGGGCGACATCCACCTTTCGCCCGAAGCCGAGCGCATCTTCCTCGGCTACCGCTGGCCGGGGAACATCCGCGAGCTGGAAAACGTCGTCAAACGGGCGATGGTGCTCGCCAGCTCCGGGCCGATCCTGCTGGAGCATCTGCCGCCGTCGATGACCGAAGGGCGGTCACCCGAGTTTTGGGAGGATAGGCTAGTGCGCCTGATCGACGACTACCTCAAGCAGAGCCCGCACCAGAAGGACGGCCGCCTGCACGAGCACCTGACGCAGGCCATCGAAAAATGTCTCTTTGAACAACTCCTGAAGGAACACGCCGGCAAGCAGGTGCCCGTGGCCCGGAAACTCGGCATCAACCGCAACACCCTAAAACGGAAGATCGATCAGCTAGGCATCGACCTCAAAAAAGTAAAAAACCGGCATTGAGGGGAGGCGCGTTCGTCCTCCCCGGCACGTGAACCCCGGAGACTCAGATTTTTGCAGACAGAAACCCTCTTTTCCATACGCACCCCGACCGGCCAGCCGCTTCGCATCCGCCGACAGTCATTTTATGCCCATAAGGGCAATCCTTCAAAGCGCGTCTCCTTTCTGGCGGGCCTGCACGGCGACGAACTCGAGGGCGTGGCTCTCTGCCACCGGCTCATCCGGTACCTGCGCGGCCTCGAGGCCGGCGAACCCGAAGCCTTTCTCGGCGAAGTGCACGTTTATCCCGCCGTCAATCCCCAGGCGCTGGGAGCGGCCACCCGTCTGTGGCCCTTTTTCGGCTCCGACATGAACCGCCAGCTCGGGGAAAAGAACGGCCACTCGCTCCCCGCGGAGGCCAGCCGCCAGCTTCAAGACAGCCTGCAAAGGTCCTCCGATATCGTCGTCGATCTGCACGCAAGCAATCTTCACCTCAAGGAATTGCCGCAGATCCGCATCGTCGAGGAGTTCGACCGCAAACTGATCCCCCTCGCCCAGCACACAGGCGCCGATCTTATCTGGGTTCATCCCGCATCAGGGATCTTCGAATCGACGTTCGGTTACAACCTCAACCGGGCCAAAATCCCCACCCTCGTGGTGGAGGCGGGCATTTGCCTGCGCATCGACGATGCGCTCTCCGAACAGATGTTCGACGGCATGGTTCATCTGCTGCACCATCTGGGCGTTCTCGCCACTCAAACAGGCGCGACCGCGGCAAAGCCTCCCCACCTGGTCCACTCCTCGCAGGTCCACCAGGTCCAGGCTGGACGAGCGGGCCTGTTCCTATGTCAGGCCCGTCTGGGCCAAACCGTGCAGGAAGGGGACCCTTTGGGAACCGTGGTCGATCCGTTGCGGGGCGAGGTCGCGGAGGCGATCGCCGCTCCCGTGGCCGGTCTCGTGTTCACCCTTCGCGAGCATCCCCTGGCCTATGAAGGCGCCCTCCTCGTCCGCATCGCACAACCGAACCGGAGCCAGCCGTGAAGGAAACTCTCCTCACCCTGCCCACGCCCGTGGGCGACCCGCTGGAACTTGTGAAATTTCACTGGGACGGCGGTAAAAATGGCGAATCCCTGTCACTGGTGAGCGGCCTGCATGGCGACCACCTGAACGGGCTGTTGGTCAACCAGCGCCTGATCCGGTTTCTCGACGAGATCGCCGCGGGCGCCCATCCCGATTACCAACTGGCGGGCCGGGTTCAGATCTTTCCCGCAGTGAACCTGCACGCCCTGGCCAGCGGGCAGCCAACGGGGCCGTTCGACAACCTCGACATGGATCTGGCATTTCCCGGCAGCCTGGGTGGAGAAGCCACCGAGAGGATCGCGGCGGCGGTTCTCGCTCATTCGTCGGATTCGACGTACGGCATTCTGCTCAAATCGTCGGCCACGCATTATGAAGACGCGCCCCACGTCCAGTGCTTTCATCCCGACCACTGGGAAAGGAAACTCGCCGGTCACCTGAACCTGAGTGTCATCCGCGAAATCCGCCCGGCGGCCACCTTGCGCCAGCAATTGATCTATCAATGGGTCGTGGCCGACCTCCTGTGTTACCTGCTCTCCGCCGGCCGGCCCGGCGCTGTCGATTCAGACATGTGCGACCGGCTGTTCTCCGGCATCGTGGCCTTCATGGTCAAGACGGGTCTGGTGAAATTTTCCGGCACCCCGGCCGACCCCGGCAAATCGGAGTATTACCGAGCGCGTGAAGAACACACGCTGTTCACGGCGCATGCCGGCTGGTTCCTGCCCGAGGTGGTGGTGGGCACCGGCCTGAAAAAGGGACAACGTCTCGGGGAAGTGAGGGATCTGTTCCGTGGAGTAACGCTGGAGGAAATCCTAGCGCCGAAAGACGGGATGCTCATCACCCTCCGGTCCTACCCGGTGGTGTACGAAAAAGAGCCCGTCGCCACGCTGCTGGCTGAACGATCGGGGATCTGGCCGTTTTAAAGAAAGGGACGCAGAGTTGGCGCTCTCAGTCCATTTTGATGTTCATGAAAAACAAAGCCGCCCCCACCAGGGAGATGAGAAACCCCGAAGCGGTCATCAGGCGCGCGCGCAGGGAACGGACGAAAGGATTCTTCTTTATATTATCGCGGTAGCGGTTGCGCATATCCCGATACTCTTCGACCTCGCGAAGTTCCCATTTCGAGCACAGAGTCAACACTCCGCTGCCGATAAAATACAGGATAATGCCCCAAATCTGCTCCTGATTGATAAAGTCCATGATTCCCTCGCGACGTAAACTAAGTTACATGGAAATAAAATTATATTCTTTTATTATACCCCTTTATTGATAAAACTTCCAAACTATCAATAAATTCCCGAATCGCCTCGGCTTTCGCCGGTTTCAAACCGGAACCTGGCCCCGGCGCCACCCAGGCCCCCAAAGCGCCAGAATTTCTCCTTGAAAATCAAGTGGTTACATAAGGCCTGCCGGACGGATTTTCTTGCCGCCTCAGGGTGAATCCGTTACACTGAACCTATGCGCCGCTTTAACCGCGATTGAACCGCCCGGGGCCACTCCATGGAAAAAAACGCGATCGAACAGGCAGCCTCTCCCGGCATCCGTAATGGCATCACCGCCCAGGGAGAGGACGGTTACCGCTATTCCATCGAGCCTTTTCTGCTGGCGGATTTCACCCGGCCCCGGCCCGGCGGCAGCGTGCTCGATGTTGGCAGCGGCTGTGGCATCATCCCGCTGTTGCTACTAAAGCGGCACCCCGGGCTCACTCTGACCGGAGTGGAAATTCAACCCGAGCTGCATGCGTGGGCCGTCCGCAATATCCGGGAGGCGGGCGCGGAGAAACAGATCGAGTTGATCGAAGGCGACATCGCTGCACTCACGCCCACCTGGAAGCGGGAATCTTTCGACGCCATCGTGTCGAACCCGCCGTACCGCAAGCAGGGCACCGGCCGCATCAATCCCGACCGCGGCAAGGCCATCGCGCGGCACGAACTCACCCTCGATCTGAAATCCCTGGTGGCGGCATCGGCGTTGCTGCTCAAGCCCGGTGGCAGCCTGACGCTGGCGTACCCACCCGCGCGCCTAGCGGAAGTGCTCGCGGTGCTCGAGGGGCACGGACTGTTCATCCACCGGCTACGTTTCATTCACGGCCATTCGGGCGCCGATGCGAGTATCTTCCTCGTCGAGGCAGTGAAAGCCCAGAAGACAGATTGCCGGGTGGAGCAGCCATTAACCGTTTACAATCCCGACCGATCTTACACGCGGGAGATGGAAGAGATCTATGCTTCCCTTGATCATCCTGACGGGGCCGACCACGACGGGAAAAAGCGATACCGCCCTCGAGCTGGCTGAAAAACTCGGCGGCGAGATCATTAACGCCGATTCGATGCAGGTCTACCGGTATTTCGACATCGGTACGGCCAAGCCCGGCCCCGAGGCCCGGCGGCGCGTGCCGCATCACCTGATCGACATCCTGGAGCCCGATGAGGAATTCAACGCATTCGACTTCAAGACCCTCGCCCTCGATCATATCGCGGACCTTCACCGCCGTGGAAAGATTCCGATCCTGGCCGGAGGCACCGGCTTGTACATCAAGGTGCTCACCGAAAATCACGACTGCGCCGTGCAGGTTTCCGACGCCACCCTGCAAAGCGTCCGAGAACAAATCGAGCGGGATGGGCTGGCGGCATGTCACGACGCGCTTAGCCACATCGACCCGGAAAGCGCGGCGCGGATCACTCCGGCCGACCGATTGCGCATCGAACGCGCTCTTACCGTCCACTTGGAAACTGGGAAAAAACTATCCGAGTTTCATGCCGCGGACCATTCCAGCGGACACGCTTTTCCCATTCACGCCTTTCTCTTTGAGTGGGACCGGGCCGACCTCTACGAAAACATCAACCGCCGCGTGGATCGCATGATCGGCGCCGGCTGGGTGGACGAAGTGAGAAACCTGCTTGCGCGTGGGTACCCGCGCAGCCTGAAGCCATTTGGGAGCATCGGCTACGCCGAGCTGGTCCGCCACCTGGAAGGCAAAATCTCGCTGGAACGGGCCGTGTACGAAATCAAACGCGAAACCCGCCATTATGCCAAACGCCAGATCACCTGGTTTAAAAAGATGCCGGGTATCCTGCGGCTGCCGGCGCTATACGGCGATACGCCCGGAACCTTAATGGAAAAAATCCTGCTTCACCTGCCCAAAATACCCTGCCTGCTTCTCGCGCTGTGGTTCGTTCTCGGCCCGGTGCCTGAAACCCGGGCCGAGGCGCCGCTGCAGGAAGGCACGGCGTGGCTCGCGCAAGGCCGCACCGCCCTGGCGGCGAACCAGTTTCAGAGCCTCCTGCACGACACCCGCGACCGGCAGATGAAAAAGCGCGCCCGCTACCTGCTCGGCCACACCCTCTTCGTTCAGGGCAGGCTCGCCGAGGCGGGCCGCCTGCTCACCGAATCGCTCGCCGATTACCCGGAAATCGGCGACTATATTCAACTTGACCTTGCGCGCCTGGCCCTGGCCCAGGGCGACGGCCAAACAGCCCTCGGCCATATCGAAACCCTGCTCGACCGGTTCCCCGAATCAGTGCTCGGACCGGACGCACGTCTGCTGCGCATCGATATTCTGGAGCAAGAAGGCGGCCCGCGAAAAACCATCAAGGCGTTGAGCCAGCTTCTCGGCGAACCCGCGAATCCTTCGCTCCCCCGCGATATCGAATCAAGGCTTCCCGAACTCGTCGTTCGCCTCGCCCGGCTGCACCAGAACCTGGGGCAGAATGGGCAGGCTTATCAGTGGCTGCGCCACCTGTACATCGCCCACCCGGCCGATCCCCTGGCCCGGGAGATCCTGAGCGATTACCACAAGCTCGAAGCCCTGGCAGATGTCATCCCCCACCCCCTCTCCCTGGCCGAGGCCGACCGGCGCGTGAGGAACCTGATGGGCCGGGCCCTTTACCAGGAAGCGCTTGCCGACCTCGACGCCCTCAGCAGGCGGCACGGGGAGTTGCCGGACGATTTTACGTTCTATCGCGCCCGCGCCTACCAGCGCACCGGCCAGCGTCCCCTCGCTGACGCCGTGTTCGACCGGTTCGTCCAGGAGAACCCCAAGCACACGCGCGTGCAGGAGGCTCTATTCGAGAAGGGCAAGAACCTGTGGAACCTGAATCGAGACGCCGAAGCCCTCGACGCGCTGAAGGAGGTCTTGCGTAAGAATAAAGTGTCGAAGTGGGCCATGAAGGCTCAGTACGTCATTTCCCGGATTCACGAGTCGAACCGGCAGTACCCCCTTGCCAGCCGGAGCTACCGCGCGCTCATCGATCGCTACCGGCACGGACGATTCGTCCGAGAGGCCGGCTGGCGGCTCGGGTGGATCGACTACCGGCAAGGCCGTTTCGCCGACGCGCACCGGCGGTTCAAGGACAATGCCCTGCGCTTCCCTTATTCCAGCCTGGTGGAGTCCAACTGGTACTGGGCGGGTAAGGCAGCGGAAAAAACCGGCGCGGCGCAGGAGGCGGTAAATATCTACCAGCGCCTTGCGGAACTTTATCCCTTTTCGTTTTTCGGCTTGCGGGCGCGGGAAAACCTGGCCCGCCTCGGTGGATCTCACGAGGAGGCCTCCGGCCGGGAAGCCGCGCGCATCATCCCCATCGCCTTCAGCGAGCCCTCCGCTCCCGCTGCGCGCCTGAAGAACCCTTTTGACACGGGAGATGATTTTCACCTGACCCGGGCTCGGGAGCTCATCGCCCTCGGGTTCTATCCGCTGGCGCGAACAGAAATCTCCCGGCTCGAAGGAGCGCTGTTCAGGGACCTGTCCGGCGTCATGCGCCTGTCCGGCCTTTACAATGAGGCACACTCGCACCCCGATGCCTTGCGCGTGCTGCAAATACACAGGAATTCGCTCTCGGCGAGTCGCCTGAGAGACCTGCCGGAATCCTTCTGGAAAAACTATTATCCTCTCGCCTACAGCGAGATCATCGAACAACGCGCGAAGGACCACGGCATCGACCCCTTCTTCGTCAAAAGCCTGATCCGCCAGGAAAGCCTCTTCGACCCCCGCGCGCTTTCCCCCGCCGGGGCCCGCGGATTAATGCAGATCATGCCGGAGACCGGACGCCGGGTGCACGGGAAAACGTCCGCAAGTACCCCCTACAGCGCCGAGATCCTGTTCGATCCGGAAACCAATATCGACCTCGGCATCCAGTACCTGAACCATCTGATGGAGAAATTCGGCGACGAAAAGGCGCACGTGCTCATTTCCTACAACGCCGGGCCGCATGTGCTCAAAAAATGGCTCAAACGTTTCGCCGCCATCGACGACCCGGACATGTTCATCGAATCCATTCCCTACCCCGAGACGCGCAAATACGTCAAGCGGGTGATGGGCAATTACGGCGTCTACAAGATGCTTTACTCCCCCGTGCAGGCCTCCGCACAAAGCCAATAAGCGTTTGGAGCTTGCCGACGATGCGGATATAATGGCGCTTTTATTCGGACCGCCATGAAATCAGCGATTCTCGTCAAAAAATTTCACGCGTACGATCTCGACGCCATCCAGGGGTTCGTCGAGGAGAGCTTCAGCCTGTTCTCCGAGAGTGGGCCGATGTTCGGCCCCGGCCAGCGGGTGCTGCTGAAGCCCAACCTGCTGCGCGCCTTCGCCCCCGAACGGGCGGTGACCACCCATCCCGCCGTGCTCGAAGCGGTATGCCGCGCGCTTCGCGACTGCCGCGTCGGCGAGATCGTTCTTAGCGACAGCCCGGCCTTTGGCAGCCTGGAAGCCGTCGCCCACAAGGCGGGTTACGGTCCGGTTCTCAAGCGCCACGCGGTGCGCCTCGCACCCCTGCACAACCCGGTTCCGATGGACTCGGAAGAAGGGGTGACGCATTTAAAAATATCCGGAGACATTGATAACTACGACCGCATCATCAACCTGCCCAAGGTCAAATCGCACGTTCAGATGACGCTGACCTTGGCGATCAAAAACCTCTTCGGCCTAGTGATCGGAAAGAGAAAACCGGTGCTGCACTGCCTGGTGGACAACGACAAGGTGCGCTTCGGCCGAATGCTGGTGGACATCGCCCGCCGAGTCTCACCCTGCCTGACCCTGATCGACGGCATCGTGGCCATGGAAGGCAACGGACCCGCCAGCGGCACCCCCTACCCACTCGGCCTCCTCGCCGCCGGGCGGGACATGACCGCTCTCGACCGGGTGCTGGTGGAGATCCTCGGCGCACCGCTTGAGCAGGTATACACGCTGGAAGCGGCGAGGCAGAAAGGCTACGGCAACCATGCCCTGGAGGCCATCGAGTTATTCGGCGAAACCGGCCTCGACGCCCTTCGAGTGGCAGATTTTCATTTGAGCTCGGCGCCGATGGATATCTCGTTCAATCCGCTGCGGGTGGCGCGCTCCTTCGTGCGCCATCTCTTCGAGGTCGGCGTCAGGGAAAAATGGGCCCACCGGGATTGATCGCAAAAAAAAAGAACGGCCCGAGGGCGGCCATACAGGGGGATGGAAATCGGAGTTTAAATCGCGCGCCGGTCGGAAGGGGCGAAATCGATGGAGCAGCAGCCCAGGTCGATGCCGGCTTTCTTTTTTTTGGGGAAAAATTTACCAGGCGTAATAAAATTGATGATCTTGTTGCCATCCCGGCGGGTGCCGACCAGCCCGGAGGATCTCAATATGGAAAGATGGTGCGAAGCCTGCGGCTGGATCATATCCAGAGAGTCGACGATTTCACCCACGCATTTTTCGCCCTGAAGCAGCAGGCGGACGATCCTGAGACGCGACTCGTCGCCCAGAGCCTTGAGGATTTTCGCGCATTCACCTGAATCGACAGCGGGTTTCATAAAGCACAGTATAGGAGTTCAACGGGCAACGTTCAAGCCCTATCCACCTGAACTCCCGATTGAAAGTCATGGCACAGGAAGAAATAGACAGCAACCAATGGGTCGAGCGCTACGGCGATCAGATGTACCGTTACACCCTAGTGCGCGTTCGCGACGCCAGCGCCGCGGAGGACATCGTCCAATCGGCATTGATCGCCGGCCTCCAGGCGCAGGAGTCCTTCGCCGGCCGGTCCAGCGAAAAGAGCTGGCTGTTCGGCATACTGAAACACAAGATCATGGATCACTTCCGCGAGATCAAAAAAACCGGGGCCTTCGATCCCCTGCCCGAAGACGCACCCGATCCGGGGGATTACGACGCCACCGGGCATTGGCGGAACCACCCTCGGGACTGGAACATCGATCCGGAAAAAGCCGCGGAAAACCAGCAGCTTTCCGCCGCCCTGGCGCATTGCCTCGACGGCCTGTCCGACCGGTTCCGGCGGATTTTCGTGCTCAAGGAAATCGAAGGCTTGTCCTCCGATGAAATTTGTAATGAATTCAACATTCAGCCGACCAATTTATGGGTCATGCTGCACCGGGCCCGCAACCAGCTGAGGCAATGCCTCGAAGGCCAGTGGTTAAAAAAGTAAAGAATCCAACTAAAACATCATGGAACCCGTTAATAGCTTGATGCGCAAACTCAAAATGTCCTGCTCGGAGACCTCTCCGCTCATCTCGGAGCGGATGGACCACCGACTGCCGCTGTCAAAAAAGATTCGGGTCACAATCCATCTGGCAATGTGCGAAGTGTGCAGGTATTATGAGAAGCAGTTGAAGATTCTGCGCGGGCTGGCCCAGAACCTCGGCGGCGAGGAGAGCGCGTATCTCGGAGAAGCCCGACTCTCCGCCCAGGCACGCGAGAAAATCCAGAAAAACCTGGACAGCGCTAAATAACCATGCGGTCCATACATCGTTGCGAAAGGATTTATCCATGAATGAAATTCGGTCTTCCTCCGAATCCAACACCAAATCGTCCGAAGTCTCGCGCGACGATGTGCAGACATTTTATTCCCGGGCAGCCGTCACCTCTCAGGAGAGCCTGTGCTGCCCCGCCGATTACAGCGGCGACGATCTCTCGCACATCCCCGAGGAAGTGCGCAGCATTTCCTACGGCTGCGGCAGCCCGGTGAGCCGCGCCAACCTCTCTCCCGGAGAAACCCTGGTCGATCTGGGCTCCGGGGGCGGCATCGATTGCTTCATCGCCGCCAAGAGCGTCGGCGCCGGCGGCCGCGTTTACGGCATCGACATGACCGATGAAATGCTCGGCGTGGCGCGTAAGAACGCCGTTCCCGTGGCCGAGAATTTGGGCTACAGCAACGTGGAATTCAAGCAGGGCTTCCTGGAGGCCATCCCCCTCGAAGACGCCTCGGCGGACGTGGTCACCTCGAACTGCGTCGTCAACCTGTCGACCCGCAAGGAAGAAGTCTTCCGGGAGATCCACCGCGTCCTCAAAGCCGGCGGCCGCTTTGTGATCGCCGATATCATCTCGGAACGTGAGGTGCCAGAAGCCATGCAAAACCGCAAGGATCTGTGGGGCGAGTGCGTCTCCGGAGCCATGACCCTCCCGCATTTCCTCGATGCTGCGAAAAAGAGCGGCTTCCTCGGCTTGTGCTTCGAAAAGGACTACCTCTGGAAGGAAGTGGAAGGAATCCGCTTCTATTCCTACACCATTCGCGGCTACAAGCTTGAACCCGGCGAACCCGCTCCGGAGGCGTCGAAACTTCTGGCCATTTACAACGGACCGTTCGATTCGGTGAATTTCGGCGGCACCCACTTTGAAGTCGGCGTGCCGGTGGCGGTGGACCGGAAGACCGGCAGCATCCTGGGTTCGCGCGCCTATTGCGGCGAATTCACCCTGATCGATCCGCAAAACGAAACCCCGGCCGAAGCACCCGGCTCCTGCTGCGGCTGAGTTTCCACTGCACCAGGGCGCCGGCAGGCCCGGCCAAATGCGCCGATCCGCTCAGCCCGCCAATGGATCGGCCCTTGCCCCTTCACGGCCGCACCGCGGATGGCTTTATGTCGAAAGCCCCCCTAACCCGCCTCGCTTCAAATAGAGCCGCCGTATATTTTTCGCCGCTCCTCCTCTTTGAAAATCTATAATATTTCCCTTGACACCCCCCCGCCTGGAAAATTTAAACACCAAAAATTGTTCCTCCTGTGCGGAGAGGACATGACATCGGCTATACTATAAGCATGAATCAAGGCCTATGAGGCGCCGCTGAACGTAAGCGCAAAGGAGAACCTGGCGTTGAGCCACACTTGGAAAATTTCGCAACGGTCGCGGGAGCTGTCGAAAAACAGAAAACGCGGTGCAGGTCTTTCGAACCTGGGCTTGCCGCTCGCCTACCTGAAAGGCGCCTTCCTTGAAAAGGCGCGCCTGAACGGGGCGCGGCTGCCGGGCGCCAACCTTAGGCGGGCGCGCCTGGCCGGGGCCGACCTCTCGGGGGCCAACCTGCACCGCGCCGACCTCGCCGGGGCCGACCTCGCCGGGGCGGATCTCTCCGGGGCCGACCTCGCCGCCGCCAACTTGAGCGGCGCGCGTCTCGCCGGGGCAAACCTTTCCGGCGCTAATTTAAAAGAGGCGATGATGATCCAGGCGCACCTCGAAGGCGCCGTGCTGAAGGGGGCCAACATGAGCGGTATCCGCCTCGATGGGGCGCGGCTCAAGGAAGCCAGCCTGGAACGGGCCTACCTGACCAAGGCACGGCTGGTTGGCGCCGACCTTAAAAACACACTACTTAAAGGCGCGGATCTCCTCGGCGCGGACCTGCGCGAAGCCACCCGCCTGACCTGCCAGCAATTCAGGCTCACCTTCATCGACCCGACGACAAAGCTCCCCGAATTCTTGAAAATCACCTTTGCCGAGGACGGCAGTTTCACCTGCAAGGAGTGCTAAGCGCCGGCTTTCCCGGGTCACGGTATCATTTCCTTTGGCGCGGTTTTGCGGTTCTTGAAATGGTTGTAGAGGGTGGGGATCAGGGCGAACAACCCAAGCAGCGCGAACGCGCCAAGCACCGGAGCGGACACCACGTCGGACAGGGAATCGATGGAGGCGAGGTTGCTGCCCGCGTTGGCGTATACGAACGAGCCTGGAAGGATGCCGACCATCGTTCCAATGAAATAAGTCCCAAAGCGCAGTTGAGTAAGCCCCGACAACAGGTTGACCAGGACAAACGGGAACACCGGCACCAGGCGCAGAAAGAGGATATAGTTGAGGGCGTTTTTTGAAAATCCCTCGTTGAACGGCTTGATCTTTTCCCCGAAACGGTTTTCCACCCAGTCCCTGAGGACGAAGCGGGCGGCGAGAAACGCCAGCGCCGCGCCCACCGTGGCGCCCACGTTGACCACCAGCGTCCCCGGGAGGGAACCGAAAACCGCGCCCGCGGTGAGGGTCAGGAGGGAAGCCCCCGGCAGCGAAAGCGCCACCACGACGATGTACACGCCGATGAACCCGAGAATCATCCCCGGCGTGTTTCGCGCGTAATAATCCTGCAGGCTTTGCAGATTGTCCTTGATGCCTTCGAGCGTGAGGTAGCGCGCCAGGTCGAAATAGTAAAACAGCGCGATGGCGGCGACCAATAGCACCACCAGGGCGAGCTTCTTCCTGGAAATTCCTGAGGCGAAGAACGCCGCAGCGAAAACGAGAAACACCAGTCCTTTCATGATATTTCCATGAATCGATTGGTTCTCCTTGAACACCTGGGTTTCGGGGTGAAACGCGAACCAGGCGAACCAGTAGCCCACCACCGTGGGCAGTTCCTTTCCCTTTGTATCACGGATGAGCGCCGTTCTCGACTCCGAATCGTAGTGGACCGTGAACGCGACCCTCCCAAGCCGGTCGCTCACCGGCGCGGCCTTTTCCAGATCGGAGAAGGCGTACGCCTTCGAGGCTTCGCCGATGCGGATGCCGATGACGATTTCCTTGAGCGGCAGCACCGGATTCACCCGGCTCACATCGAACATGAGGTCGCCGGAGCCGTTGGCGTAGGAATAGTAGGGGTCGTGGTCGTAATCGCGCCGGTGGCCGGTGTCCCGGGATAGAACCTGCGTTCCGGGGTGCGCTTCGATCCATTTCGCCCAAGTGGTGTGCGTGGAGGGAAGAAGGTGCAGTTTCGTGCCCGTCATCGGCCCGGCCACCGCTTCCGCCTTAATCTGCGACCACAGGCTCTCGGTCTTGCGGTCGTAAAGCAGCACGTCGCTCTGGTAAAGGAGGCCGGACACGCCGAAACTCAAGCGCTCGCCGCCGGCCTGCGCGTCGAACACCATGCCGGTGCCACACAACGGGCAGTAGGTGATCACCACCGCCTGCCCGCCCAGCGTGTCGTTGACTATCTCGTGCCAGTTGAGAATCGCGATGGGATAGGCGCGGGCCTCCCCGGTCAGCGTCAGCCCGAGGACGCGGTCGCCGGGTTTGATCTCCGCCGGCGCGTCTTTGGCCGAGAGAAAGCGCGGCCGGTCGATGGACGGGATGCCGTTTTTCGGTGGCCCGCCCGGGCGGATCTCATCGAGGGGAATACTGTGACGGGTTGTATCGAACCCTGAAAGAAGGATCAACAGCCCCAACAAAATAAACAGCTTCACGCCCCGGTTTTCTGGCAATGTACGCATGCTTCTTCCCTCCAACGGCATTCAGGATCGTCAAATCAATTCTCAATTTTTCGGCAGGGGCAATGAAACCTTACACGGGAGATCCGCAGCGGGGAGAACGTGCAACGCGGGAACAGCGAGGAATTTTTCAGGCCTTATCCGGCGGTCCCACGGCCGCCGCGCAATTCATTTTCTGGTACAGGCCGCGCAATTTTTCGAAGAACACGTCGTGGAGTTCGCCGCGAATCTTCTGCGTATCATATTCCACCATAGAACCGCCGCCGTTTAGAAAGTCGATCTGCTCGCTCACCTTTCTGCAGGCGGTGCGAGCTTCCTCCGGCTGGTCCGCCACGGAGAGGCCGTTGATCATCAAATCGCAAAACGCGATGCCCGCCTCGACGGACTGAATCAGCTGCGGGTTGATGAGATAGTTTTTCCGGTCTTTGAGGTCGTTACAGATGGTCAGGATCCGCTCGAAGTACTTTTTTGCGCTCTGGTAATCGCTATCGAGAATACTCTGCAGGGCTTGCATCATGGCGAGCTGCTTGTTGCCCTTGAAACCCGGGGCCGGCGGGTTGCTGAAGTAGCGCTTTTTCATTTCCTCGATCAATTCGATGGCGCGGGCCCGGCTGGCGGGGGGCGACAGACGGTTTTCGGCCGGAAGACTGGCGTTTTCCTTGTTGATCTGCTCGGAGATATAGAACCAGATCAGCGTTTTCATCGCCAGCGGCGTGGAGGGGGCGTTGACCAAAAGCGCGCGCTCGATGTGGCCGATCCCTTCCTCGCGCAGGTCCTTGCCTCCCTGCATGATGAAATTGCCGATGCCGCCCAGCCGGCTGTTGCCATAACGGTAGATTCCCAAACCGAAATGCGCGTCGACCAGCCCGGAATTGATCTCCAGAGCTTGCTCCAGGTGGTTGTCGGCCTGCAATCCATTGATGAGGGCGCTCAGCAGATTGCCTTCGCCGTACTCGAAGATGCCGATGTACCCCT
>CP070799.1:2461091-2473712 GCA_020343535.1 Nitrospinaceae bacterium
GTCACCCCCGCCTCCATTGTCAAAGGCATTGGCGAGGCGCTGTCGCGGGCGGAGCCCGAGCTGCCTTTGGTGGCCGAGGAAGAGGAGGACTACGGCGGCAACCTTCTTGAGCTGGTGGCGAGCCTGGAAAAACAGATGTACGCCGCCGCGCGCGAACTGGAATTCGAAAAAGCCGCCGCGTTGCGCGACCGGATCAAGAAACTGCGGGACCTCGACCTCCGGGCGTCCGCCTGAGGGCGAGGGTCAATCGGCCTCGTCGCCGCCAGGGGCCATCGGCGCGGCCACGCCGGCCATGCGTTCGCTGGCCGGTGTCGCCGGCGAGATGCTGGGAGGCGCTGGCGCGCCGGTAGGGGTTTGAGGCGGACCGACCCGGACCGTGAGCTGGTTGGTGGGATAATACGTGAAATAAGCCTGCATCAGCTTTTTCGCCAGCGGCGCTGCCGCCGAACCGCCATGGCCGCCATGCTCGACGAGCACCGCCACCGCGATCTCGGGCTTTTCATAGGGCGCGAAGGCGACGAACCAGGCATGATCGCGGAACTGGTAGGGAATCTCATCCTCATTTGCCGTATCCTCGGTGACGCGCAAGTGCACCACCTGTGCGGTTCCGGTCTTTCCAGAAACCACGATGTCGTCCATGCGCGCTGCGCGCCCGGTGCCGCTCTTTCCATTCACAACGTCGCGCAAGGCATCACGGATGAACTCAAGGTTTTCCGGCCGCGCGTTCACCCGCCCCAGGATTTCGGGATCAATGATTTTTTGCAGCCGCCCGTCCACCTCTTCGATCCGCTTGATCAGGTGCGGCTTGAGCAGGATGCCGCCATTGGCCACCGCGGCGGTCATGGCGACTTGCTGCATCGGCGTCACCAGATTGAACCCCTGGCCAATCGACGCCGAGATGGTCTCGCCTGCCAGCCACGCTTCCCTTTTCTTTCGCATCTTCCACTGCGTGGTGGGAATCAGCCCCGGCCGCTCGCCCGACAACTCCACTCCCGTGGGCCGGCCCAAGCCCAGCAGGCTGGCGTATTTGGCCAGGGTGTCGATGCCCAGCTGGTTGCCGATGGTGTAGAAGAAAACATCGCACGACTGCACGATCGCATCGTGCAAGTTCACCGTCCCGTGCCCGCCGCGTTTCCAGCAGCGGTAAAGGCCGCGCCCCAGGCGGAAGTGCCCCGGACAATATACCTCGGTTTCCGGCGTAATGACGCCTTCCTCCAACCCGGCGAGGGCGGTGACGATCTTGTACGTCGAGCCAGGCGGGTACTGGCCGCCTACCACCCGGTTCTGCAACGGATGCCGTTCGTCGTTGATGAGCGCGTTCCAGTTTTCCTGCGAGATCCCCGTGGCGAAGAGGTTGCCGTCGAACGAAGGCTTGCTCGCGATGGCAAGAATCTCTCCGGTCTGCACTTTCATCATCACCGCCGAGCCGCTCACCGGCGTGTCCGGCGTGCCCGTCATCAGGGTTTCGAGGGTCTTCTGAATGCGCGCATCGAGCGTCAACACCAGATTGTCGCCGCTTAAGGGGTCGCGCTTCCTAAGCACCCGAAGCTCCCGCCCGGAAACATCGACCTCCACTTCCTTGAAGCCCTTTTGCCCGCGCAGGACCGGTTCGTAGAGGCTTTCCAGGCCCTCCTTGCCCGTGAGATCGCCCTGCTGGTAGCCGCCGCCTTGCATTTGGTCGAGCTGGCTGCGCGTGATCTCGCCGACATAGCCCATGACATGGGAGGCCAATTCCGGATATACGTAATTGCGGGTCGGCTCCACCTTGATGCCCACCCCCGGCAGGCGCATCTTGTTCTCCTCGATGAAGGCGACCTGCTCGCGAAGAATGTCGGCCTGAATGAGAACGGGCTTGAACGACTTCGCCTGCTTCATCGCCGCGCGCACTTTATCTTCATCGAAGTCCACCTTGGTTTTCAGGAGGCCGAAGGTGGCGGGAAGGACGCCCGCGTCCTCGGGGGTGATGTACAGGTTGAAGGAAGGCCGGATGCCGACAAGCACTTCGCCGTTCCTGTCCTTCATCGTGCCCCGAAAGGCGGATAGAGACACCATGCGCACGCGGTTGTTTTCCGACAGCTCGATGAAGTACCCACCTTTCAGGATCTGCAGGTACCACACCCGCAACCAGAGGCACAAAAAACAGAACACCACAAGAATGAGGTAAATCTTGATTTTTTTGCGAATCTCCTCGGTGGCTTCCGGACCGTAGCGAAAGTAACTCATGAGGATCGAAGGTAAAGGTTGGGGAAGCGTCTGACGATCCCCTTCTTGAGCAAGTCGAGCAGAAAAAAGAGAACCGGCCCCGCACAGGCATTATAAAGGGCATAGGCCGCCATGGAAGACAGCACCCAGGCCCCCGCCACCTCCCCCTTGAACAGCGTCACCAGAATGAGATGGTAGATCACGAAATCAAAAAGCGATGCCAGGAAAATGAAAAACCCGGTGGGGAGAAACCCTTCGATCAGGATCTTGTCCTTCAATGTGGAGAAAAAGAGCGCCACCAGGCTTTTCGACAGGGTGTTCACCCCAAGCAGGCCGCCGGAGAGGCAATCCTGAATCAGGCCGACCGCAGCGCCCATTCCAACGCCATGGTTGCCGCGAAAATAGAACCCACAATAGACGACGAAGATCAGCGCCAAATCGGGGCGCACACCGGCGACGGACAGCGAATCCAACCACGTGGTCTGGATGGAAAACAACAACAACAGCACCAGCGACTGGATCAGGATAAACATGGCGAGGCCCTATGGCAAAAGAATCATCACTTCCTCCAGACGCTCGATGTCGGCGCCGGGTTTCAGGCGTATGGACTGGAACAGCCCCTGATCCGAGCGGGCGACTTCCGTCACCCAGCCAATCGGGATGCCCTTGGGAAAAATCCCGCCGAGGCCGGAAGAAACCACCCGGTCGCCCACCTTCACCTCGGCGGATTTGGCAACGTATTTCATCTGGCACCACTTCTCCCCCGCACCCACCACAATCCCCTGGACCCGGGAATCCTGAAACAGCGCGTCGACCGAGCTGCGGCTGTCGGTGATCAGCAAGACCTTGGACGTGAACGGGCCGGACTCGATGATATGGCCGAGCACTCCCGCATCGGTGATGACGGGTAATTTTTCCCGCACCGCGTGCTGCGTGCCCTTGTCGATGACAACCACCTTCGACCACTGCGTCGCATCGCGGCCGATGACCGTCGCCACCACCGATGGCCGCTGGGGCCCGGGCCGGTCCCCAGTCAGGCGGAGCAGCCTATCCTGCCTGAGCACGGTCTCCTGAAGCTGGTTCTTCTCCTTGAGCAGGCGATCGAGCTCCTCCTTCAGCCGGTCGTTCTCCTTCGCGGCGTCGACCATGAACAGATAATGATCCGCCGTTTCGGCGACGCGGTGGACCCCCGACATAAAAACAGCCTGAATAGGCGAAAACAGCGTGGAGAACCAGGATTCGACGAACAGGGGCCCGCGGTCCCGCCTGAGGTTGAGGGTGATCAGAACGAAAGAGACCAGGAGAAGGGCGAAAAACAGAAAAACCAAATTTTTTCCCGAGACGCCTCTTTTGGACACTGTCAAATAGTCACTTTTCTTAAAAGTTGCGAGTCCTCGAGAACCTTGCCAGCCCCCAGGGCCACCGCCGAGAGGGGATCGTCGGAGAGGGTGATGGGCAGCCCCGTCGCCTCCTTGAGCAGGGTGTCGATGCCTTTGATGAGAGAGCCCCCGCCGGCCACCACCACGCCCTTGTCGACGATATCCGCCGCGAGTTCGGGCGGCGTGCGCTCCAGAGCGATCTTCACCGCCTCGATGATCGTGCCGAACGTCTCGGTGAGCGCCTCGCGGATTTCCTCGTCGGAGATCACCAGGGTTTTGGGAATGCCGGCCACCAGGTCGCGTCCCTTGACCTCCATGGTGGCGCGCTTGTCCATGGGATACGCGGAACCGATGGCTATCTTGACTTCCTCAGCGGTCCGCTCGCCAATCAGCAGATTGTATTTGCGCTTGATGTAATTCACGATGGCCTCGTCCATCTCGTCACCGGCGATGCGCACCGACTTCGAGTAGACGATACCGGACATGGAGATGATAGCCACTTCGGTGGTCCCGCCACCGATATCGATGGTCATGTTGCCCGTCGGCTCCTGCACCGGCAGGCCCACCCCGATTGCGGCGGCCATGGGCTCCTCAATGAGAAACACCTCGCGGGCCCCGGCCGATTCCGCCGAATCGCGCACCGCGCGCTTCTCCACCTGCGTTATGCCCGATGGCACCGCGATCACCACGCGCGGCCGGACCAGGGTCTTGCGGTTGTTGTGTACTTTTTGAATGAAGTGGCGGATCATCTGCTCCGTCACCTCGAAGTGGGCGATGACCCCATCCTTCATCGGCCGAATGGCGACGATGCTGCCCGGCGCGCGACCCAGCATCTGCTTCGCCTGCTGGCCCACGGCCTGCACCTCCTTGGTCTGCGCGTTGATCGCCACCACCGAAGGTTCGCGCAGGACGATGCCCTGCCCCTTCACGTTGACCAGGGTATTGGCGGTCCCTAAATCGATCGCCAGGTCATTTGAAAACCAATCCCAGAATAAACTGACCACGCCCTTCCCCTTTTGGTATCGCCGATCCGATTGATATGAAGACTGCTTAACCCATTGTTTTACATTAGGTTTCCCTTTATATCAAGGAGCCAATCAAATTGCAAGGCAAATCCCGGATCGGTACTCCGAAGCCTAACCGACATCTTTTCAGGGGGTTTACGAACCCCTTTCACCGCCGGGGGTGCACCGGCCGGAACACCGTCTGAATAACGGTTGCCAATCCCTTCCGCGTTCTATATCATGGCGGTTTTAGTTGATTTCATTAACCTGCTGGAGAACGTCTGAATGCTTAACACAATCCGCGAACACGCCGATTCCTGGCTGATCAAATTCATCCTGTGGCTGATCATCCTCGCCTTTGTGGGCACCATTTTTTATTCCTGGGGCATGGGCGGCTCGACGGGTTCACGCGGAGGCACCGTGGCCACGGTGAACGGGGCCAAGATTTCTTTCGAGGAGTACGACCGGACGTTCAACAATCTGGTCAATTTCTACCGCCAGCAGTTCCGCAACCAATTTTCCGATGACATGATCGTCAGACTCGACCTCAAAACACAGGCGCTCGACTCCCTGATCGACCGGAGGCTCCTGCTCAACGAGGCAGAAAAGCAGAACATCCGGGTCAGCGACGCCGAACTGGTGGATCATATTCAGGCCTTCCCCGCGTTTCAAACGGACAATCACTTCAACGAGGAGGCCTACCGCAATTATCTCAAGTTCAATCGCATGAGCCCGAGCGATTTTGAGGAGAGCCGGCGCGAAGCCCTGATCATCGAGAAGGTGCAGAACCTCATCAAGGGCAACGCTCAGGTTTCAGAAAGCGAAATCCTGGAGGCCTACAACGCCGAGGAAGAGAAAGTCAAGCTCGCCTATATCCGCTTCGCCAACGATTTTTTCAAGAATCCCAAACCGGTGGCCGAAGACGACGTCAAAAGTTATTACGAAAAGCACAAGGCCGATTTCGAGATCCCCGAGCAAATTCAGGTGGAATACGTCAAGCTAGCCCCAAAGGACTTTGAGAGCGGCATCGAGCTTCGCGAGGAAGATATCGCGGATTACTACGACGCCAAGGTGGCGGATTTCCGCGTGAAAAAAACCTACAAGGCGAGCCACATCCTCTTTCAGCTGCCGCTCGACAAAGAAGGCGGCACCGAGGAAGAGCGGCAAAAGTAGGCGGAGGAAACCGCCCGGAGCGAAGCCGAGGCCGCGCTTAAGAAAATCCGTGAAGGCGGAGATTTCGCCGCCATCGCCAAGGAAGTTTCCGACGACCCCTCCTCGGCCGCCAAGGGCGGCAGCCTGGGCGAATTTCCCAGCGGCATGATGGTCCCCGAATTCGAGGAAGCGCTCAACAAGCTCGCCGTCGGCGAAATTAGCGAACCGGTAAAAACCCCCTTCGGTTACCATATCGTTCGCCTCGACGGCGTCACCGATGAGCGCATCAAGCCGCTCGACGAGGTGCGCGAGACGGTGGTCGGCGAACTCAAGAAGGAAAAAGCCCGCCTCAAGGTCCGGCGTATCGTGCGCCGCGTACACCAAGCGGCGCTGGTGAGCGGCGATCTCAAAAGCGCGGCGAAGGAACACAACGCCGAAACGCAGACCACCCCGTTTTTCTCGCGCGCCAAGCACGACCTGGAAGACGTCGGCCGGGCGCCGGAGTTTTACAACCTCGCCTTCAGCCTGAACGAAAACGAAATCGGCGAACCGGTGACCACCCCGGAGGCTTCGTTCGTCCTGAAAGTGGCGGGCAAGAAAGCGTCCACCATCCCCGCGCTCGACGCGGTGCGGGCCGAGGTGGAAAAAGCCGCCGCGAAGGATAACGACAGGTCTTTCACCAATGAAAAATTCAAGCAGTTCGCCGAGCGGCTCAAGAAGGAACAGGACCTGAAAGATATCGCCGCCGACATCAAGGAAGACGTTCTGCACACGCCCTACTTCAGCCACGCGGACTCCATCCCCGGTATCGGCAACGTGGAAGCGCTCAAAGACAAGGTCTTCGGCATCGGGGAAGGCGAAACCGCGGCGGTGTCGGCCCTGGGCAGGCATTACCTCGTTCGGGTTGAGTCCGTTCAGAAACCCGGCGAGCCCGACGCCGAGGACAGGAAAAAACTGGCGGAGCGCCTGGCCCGGCAAAAATCCAATTTCGTTCTCCAGGACTGGTTGAAAAACCTGCGCGAACGTTCTGACGTCAAGGTCGACCAGGCGGTGCTTTAAAGGGCGGCCGCGTTTTTTTCAACCTCTCAACCGGCGGGCCGGTAAAGCCGGTGGATCTTGAGCACCTTTTCCACCAGCATCTCGATGTCCGGCGCGATCACCCGGATCATTTCCTCCTTGCCCATCCCGCCCAGGTCGTACACGATATCGGGAACGCGGCCGAACCGGCCGATCGCCGTATCGGTCCCCCATTCCAGCGACGACCCCTCCTTCACCTTCACCCGCACCGGCTCTTCCGCCCGGTCGAACGAGGCCATGGAAAATTTCAGGCGCCGACAGATGGCGATCAGCTCGCTATCGCAGCGGATGTTCATCACCGCCCGCATCGCTGGATCGTGCCGCATAGCGGCAAGCACCACGTTGGCGACGTGCCGTGAGCCACCGAACGCCGCCGGCGCGAAGGTGACGATGTCGTCGCCCAGGCGGTTGATGCGGCCCGGGAAAGCGAGGACGTCGTCGTGGCCCGTGGCCCCTTCGAGGCCGATGCCGATGTTCGACTGCACCTCGGGAACAAGGCGGCCGATTTTCGCTTCCTTCAGAATTTCCATCGCGCCAGAAAGCCGGCGAATCAGGCCGCTCTTCTCCTCCTCGCGGTACAGGCCCGCCAGCGGTTCAACGCAGGCCACGCCCGCACCCGAACGAATGGCGCCCCGAATGGCGACGCCGATGAACTTTTTCGCCAGGCACACCGCCGTCGGCGGGTCTTCGCCGAGCGCCAGCTGGGCGGCGATGGCGGCGGCGAGCACACAGCCGGTGCCGTGCACATCTTCCCCGGTCAGGCGCGGCCCGTCGAGCACTAGCGGGCGGCCGCCGTCGAAATAAAAATCCTCCGGCCGTCCGCGCAGATGGCCGCCCTTGATGAGCACGCTCGCCACGCCGGTTTTCAGGATCGCGCGAGCCGCCTTCAGCCTGTCCTTCGGGGTTTTAATGCGGACGCCGGAAAGAATCTCGGCCTCCTTCAGGTTGGGCGTAACCAGAGTTGCCAGCGGCAACAGCGATTCCATGAGCGTCCTCACCCCCGCGGCGGACAACAGCGTTTTGCCGCCCGACGAGCGAATCACCGGGTCGACCACCAGCCGCCGCACGCGGCGGCGTTTCAGCAGGCGAGCCACCGTCTGCACGTTCTCGGCATTGCCCAGCATCCCCGTCTTCACAGCATCGGGCTGGCCGTCGGCAAACAGGGCCTCGAGCTGATCGGCAACAACGCCTGAAGGCGGGTGGAAGGTGGATAAAACGCCCCTGGTGTTCTGCGCGGTGATCGAGGCAATCACCGATTGGCCGGTGACGCGGTGAGCGGCGAAGGTTTTAAGGTCGGCCTGAATTCCGGCGCCGCCGCTGGAATCAGACCCCGCGATGGTGAGCGCGGTCGCTCTATTGGATCGGTTCATGGGTCGAGATCGGTCAGGTATTAAGGTTCTGAATGCCCGGGCCAGGGCAAAGCCCGGCGCGGCCCGCGGCCAGGCAGCGGGTCCCGTTGGGGCGAGTGTGGCGCAAAGTTCCACTCTAGCAGACGCGCGGGAAGCCTGGCAACAATTATTGCCGGGGCCGGAGGCTGGTCAGCCCACCGTCACCGACTTGGCCAGCGAGCGCGGCTTGTCGACGTTGCGCTTCAGGGTGGTGGCGGTGAAGTAGGAAAACAATTGCCCGATGACGAGCTGAATGAACGGGGCCACCAGGGGAGAGACGGCAGGCAGGATCAGCTCCTCGCTGAACAGGTCCTTGTTCTTGCCCCGCTCGTCGAAATGGATGCCGAGCACAAAACCCGAACGCGCGCGGACCTCCTCGACGCTGTGCAGCGTGGCCTGATAGAGTTCCTGGTCCTCCCGGGGGGGGATGAACACTATGGAATAAATATTCTCATCGATGAGCGCCAGGGTGCCGTGCTTGAGAAAACCGCCCGGCATCCCCTCGGCATGAACGTAGGCCACTTCCTTCATCTTGAGAGCCGATTCCAGAGCCACCGGGTAGTACATGCCGCGCCCCAGGTACAACCAGTGCTTGATGTGGGCGTAGCGGTGGGCGATGCGATGAATGAAACCCGAACGTTCATTCAGGATGCTTTGAATGATTCCGGGAAGCTCGCCGAGATCGGCCAGGTGCCGCTCGAACGCTTTTTTCTTTAGAACCTTTTTTCGCAGGCCCAGGCGCAGGGCGATGAGCGTCATGACCATCATCTGGGAAATCACCGCCTTGGTGCTGATCACGCAGATTTCAGGGCCCGATCCCTGCAGGATCACCTTGTCGACCAAGCGCGCCATGGATGAGCCCATGACGTTGACCACGGCGGCGGTTTTCGCTTTACTGGCCTTGGCAAACTTGAGCGCCGTCAGGGTATCGTAGGTTTCTCCAGACTGCGAAACCGCCATCACGAGGTTGTCGGGCCCGACGCTGGCCAAGCTCACGAATTCGTCGGAACTGGTGGCAGGGATGAACTCCCGCGCCAGCCAGGCGAAAACGTATTTGGCGAAGTTGGCCACATAGTACGTGGAACCAACGCCGGTGAAATGCGTGTGTCGGCTCTCGTGGATCATCTCCGCCAGCTCGTCGAGGCTCGCCTCTTCGAGGTCGAGAACGTTGGACACGGTCTGCGGCTGTTCGTAAATCTCCTTCAACATGTAATGTGGGTAGCCGCCTTTTTTCGAGGTCTCGCTGTCCCAGTCGAGCTGGGTGATGGGCTTGACGATCTCCTCGCCCGTGATGGCGTTCTTGACCACGTAGGTGGCTCGCGAGATCACCGCGTATTCGCCGTCGTCGATGATCACTGCGTTCTTGGTGTAATCGATGAACGCGTTGAAATCGGAACCGATGAATTTGATCTCATCGCCGATGCCGAGCATCAGGGGCGATTCGCGCTTGGCGCAGTAGATCTGCTCCGGGTCATGCGCGCAAAGGAAGGCCAAGGCGAACGACCCTTCCAGCAGGTGCAGGGTCTTCACCAAGGCGGCTTCGGGGCTTTTCGTTTCCTTGTGGAATTTTTCCAGCAGGTGCGGGATGACTTCGGTGTCGGTTTCCGACTCGAACACATGCCCTTCTTTTTGCAACTGGTTCCGCAGCAGGCGGTAATTGGAGATGATGCCGTTGTGCACCACGGCAAATTTGCCATCGCAGGACGTGAACGGGTGGGTGTTATTGCGCGTCACCTTGCCGTGCGTGGCCCAGCGTGTGTGGGCGATGCCCACTTGGCTGCTGATCTCGAGAACGTGCTCCTTGCGGAAAAACTCCTCCACGCCGCCGATGTTCTTTTTGATGACCAGGCCCCGGCCGTTCATAAGGGCCACGCCACAGGAGTCGTAGCCCCGGTATTCGAGGTTACGGATGCCCTCAAAAAGGGCTTGGGAAATATTTTTCATCCCGACGACTGCACTGATACCACACATAGGTGACCCTTTAACGTTGAGTGATGGAATAGCAGGCGGACCAGGTTTTTCCGGGTGGAATCACCGTGCCAGGCTGAATGGTGTTTCCCGCGCCGATCACCGCGCCGTCGCCGATGAAAGCGCCGAGCTTGGATAAGCCCGTCGGCAGGGCCTTCTTGCCGATTTTCACGGCAACGGGTTTTTGCTCGAGCGAACGGTTGACCGTCATGGTGCCCGCGCCGATATCCACCCCTTCACCGAGCACGCTGTCGCCGATGAAGGACAGCCGGCCGATGCGCGCGCCGTCGAGCACCACACAGTTCTTCAGTTCCACGCCATAGCCCACGGAACACTGGTTGCCCAGCGAGGAATAGCTGCGCACCAGGGAGTTGTTGCCGACATAAGTCCCCTTGCCGATGTAGCAGGGACCTTCAAGGACCGCCCCGGCCTTGATGATCGCACCGTCGTCCACGACCACCGTGCCCTGAATCGTGAGGTTGGCTTCCAGCGTGGCGGACTTTGAAATCCGCGACGTCTGCCACGAATCCATGAGCACCTTGTTGGCCTCCAGGATCTGCCAGGGATAGACGATGTCCAGCCAGTCGTCCTCCCACATCGATGCGTGCATGCCCTCCCCCACTATCTCCTTGAGCGCCTTTTCCATGTTGGCGCCGTTTTTTTCCAGCAAATTGAAAAACGACGCCGGCAGGATGAACACTCCCGAAAGCACGTAGTTGCCAAGGTTGTCGCCCTTGGGCTTTTCGATGAGCCGGGTGATCTTCATTTGCGCGTTCAAAAAAACGTTGCCGAACATCTGGTTCGACGGCGGCAGGCAGATCGAGGCCACCGGCCCCTTGAACGCATGGAAGGACTGCTGCACCTTGCTGAAGATATTTTCGGCCGTCAGCGTGTCGCCGTAGACCAATAGAAAATACTCGCCGGGCTGGATCTTGTCCTTCACCCCGAGCACCGCGCGGCCAATGCCGCGTGAACGGCCCTGCTCGACGAAATGAAGGCTCAACCCGTCGTCCATGCGCTCGCCAATGGCGGAGATGAGCTTCTCCTTCTGGTGCTCGACGACGACGAAAATATCGTGGATGCCCGATTGCTTGAGCAGGTGGAGGGAATTGTCGAATAGCGTCTGCCCCGCCACCCGCATCATCGCAATGGGCCGGGTGTCGGAAAAGGGGCTGAGGTTCGGCGCATTGCCGGCGGCAAGGATGACGGCTTTCATTGACGCATTCCCTTGGGCGAGAGGTTACGGCGCCCGAATCGCATCAAGATCGGGACGCCAGAATGTGTTCCGCTTTCTGTAAATCTTCCGGAGAATTGACGCCGAAAATCTCGTCCGAATCTTCGGTGACCACCAAGGCGAGAGGCAACCGCCGGGAGGCGAAATACTCGATGGTATCGGTCAAATAAAACTCGTTTTGGGCGTTGTCGCACCCCAAATCGGCTAACGCTTTAAATAACAATCCTTTATTAAAACAATAAACTCCGGAATTAAATTCGTCAACCGAATTCTCCCGCGCTCCGGCGTCTGCCTTTTCAACGATTCTCGCCACCCCCCCGGCTCCGTCGCGCAGCACCCGGCCATAATCGTTCAATTTCCGCGTCTTAAGCACAAGCAGGGTGCAGACGGCCCCGCTGGCTCGATGCGTTTCGACCAGTTGAAAAATTGTCGCGCTTTTCACGAACGGCATGTCCCCGCACAGCACCAGAATGTCGCCGGCATGATCCTCAAGGACTGTCTCGGCCTGCCGCACCGCGTGCCCGGTGCCCAGTTGCTTGTGCTGCAGAACGAACTCGGCCTGCCAGCCGGCGCACGCCTCCCGCACCCGCTCGGCCTGAAAGCCCACCACCACGATCAGGCGATCGGGGCGAATCGGCTCGAGCGCACGAAGGACGTGATCGATCAGAGGCTTGCCGGAAAGCGGTTGCAGCACTTTGGCCTGGGAAGATTTCATGCGCTTGCCCCGGCCCGCCGCGAGAACGATGGCCGCTAACTTTTTTTGCATGTGATCTTGAAGTCTTTGATTTTTTTCCTTAAGGTATTGCGATTGATACCCAGGATATTGGCCGCCCGGGTCTGGTTGCCGCAGGCGCTTTTGAGGACGATTTCGACCAGGGGTTTCTCCACGCCGCCGACGATGAGTTCGTGCAGACCGCCGTTCTCCTTTCCGTCCATGTGAGAAACGTATTCCTCGACGGTCTGGTGCAGCCAGTCTTCCAGAAAGGATCTGACCTTTTTATTGTTTCTTTCCATGCGAATGACAGATTGCGATTGGGCACCGCGTTCGGCCCGGGAAGGACAAACAATCCGAAAACCTGTATGATGTGTGTGGCGGATACTAGCAAACAAGCCAGAGAGGGTCAAGCCCAATTCCCCGCCGTGCGGCGGCCGGTTGCCGCCGTCTTTACCGGGGGGCCGCGCCAGTCCGGACGGCCGTGGCCCCATGCCCTTCTGAA
>CP070799.1:2473812-2505398 GCA_020343535.1 Nitrospinaceae bacterium
CCATTTCGTAGCCCTGCGTCTCGGCCATGAGTTCCCCGGCCGGTTTGAAAAAGTTGATCCCATAAGCGATGGAAAACCCGATCAGGAAATAAATGATCGTGGAAATGGAAAAATCGACGAGTATCTTGACCATGGCGTTGACCTGGTTTTTCCTGCGTACCGTCCCCACTTCTAGAAAAGCGAATCCACCGTGCATGGCGAACACCATCACGGCTCCCAGCATCATAAACAGAACGTCGCCGCTTTGATTAATGACTGCAACCTCCTTTTCCATAACCGCCCCCTGGTAGGAATTTTTTTGTCACCGTGGCCCAGTGAAGCCGTTGCCCCATCCCTCGTTAAATCCGGGCCTGACCGGTGCCCTCTCAATACACAATTTCCGCAAAACTTTCAACGTCAATAACCCGTGCATGAACCGGCGCGCCGCCCAGGGCCGGGTTCGTCAAGGGACGCCCGGGCTGGTGGGTGAAAAATTGGGCTGGCTTTTATGTTTTCCGGGCTCCATTTTCACCCCAAGTAGCGTATAATAGAGAATAACGTATCATGTTGAAAACTAACGGTTTTTCCGAGAGATCGGGGTTCCGGGCGAAAACGCCGGTGGGAAAGGAATTTTATTTTATGGGAAGGGTTCGGACAGATGACCTGCGGCCGGGGATGGTTCCCCGGACAGAGGTGTCGACCCATAACGGCCGGGTGCTGATTCAGCCCGGCCAGCCGCTCACTGAAAAACACCTGCAAATTATCAAGTCCTGGGGAGTCACGATGGTGGACATCGACGACGAGGATTTTTCGGTGGATTCGGACCTCCCCTTTCTGCCCGATGCGGGTGCGCCGGAGGCCGAGCGGAAAGCGCTGGAAGCCTTGTTTCAACACACCGACCGCGAGCATCCGGCCATTCGGGAATTGTACGCTTACCGCCTGCGCAAAAGCGCCGGGTGTGCCGATGGGGGAGTGGTCGATGAGCGCTGAGAGTTTTGTCGAAGGCACCGTCCAGGTGGGCACTCTGCCGGCGATCTTCTTCAAGGTCAACCAGGCGGTGGAGGACCCCGAGACGTCGTTCTCCGACCTTGGCCGCATTATTGGAGCCGACAGCGGCCTGACCGCGCGCCTGCTCAAAATCGTCAACAGTCCGTATTACGGCTTCGAGGCTTCCATCGAAACGCTGGAGCATGCCATCACCCTCGTCGGCATGCAGGAGGTGCGGGATATGGTGCTCGCCACCACCGTGATCCGCTATTTTCGCGGCGTCGATGGAGAAGCGCTGAACATGGCGTCGTTCTGGCTGCACTCCATCGCCTGTGGCATCGCGGCGCGCAACATCGCCGTGCTCCGGCAGGAGCCCGGCGTGGAGCGTTACTACGTCGCCGGGTTGCTGCACGACATCGGCCGCCTGGTGCTGTTCATGAATCACCCAAGCGAAATGAAGGACGCTCTTGAGCGTTACGAACAGGGGGGGCTGCTGGTCGATGCCGAGCTCGAGGTGCTGGGGGCGGACCATGCCCAGGTGGGAGCAGCCCTGCTAGCGAAATGGAAATTGTCCGATCGCCTGGCCGCGACGGTTCGGGACCATCACGCGCCCAATTCCGGCGCGGAAAACTTCACCGACGCCGCCATCGTCCACCTGGCCGACGTGCTGGTGCACGGCATGGAGCTGGGGGCAAGCGGTGAGCGGTTCGTGCCGCCGCTGTCGGCCGAGGCATGGAAGGCGCTCGGCCTCGACACCGGCGACCTGGCCCCTCTGCTGGCGCGGGTGGAGTTGCAAGCCGACGAAATGGCTCAAACCTTTCTCTAGAGAACATCATGGCGAAAGAAACCCGGGACACGCCCGCTTCGGAAAAGCAGGATCGGCGAATTCATTACCTGGAAAAGCTCGCGCGTTCCAACTTGTTCGGCCTCGATCTTCTCGCTTCGCTCGGCGAGCTGCATCACGATGCCAGCTTGGCGGGCGACCCCGATAAGATCCTGGCGTTGTCTCTCGGTCACCTCAAGCGGCTGGCCCGCTTCGACCGCATGGCGTTTTACCGCGTCGATGAAGGCAACTCCGAATTTCTCCTGGCGCAGGTCGACCCCGCCGATGCGAGGGACCGGATACGCCGGGAAGTGGACGCGCAGGTCGAAAGCGGTAACTTCGCCTGGGCGGTCCGGCAGAACCGCCCGGTGGTGGTCGCGACGGGAAGCAAGGGCAAGACGATGGTCCTCCACGTTCTCGCCACCCGGTCGCGGGTGCGAGGCATGTTCGCCGGCGTCCTCGCGGGAGATCAGGCGGTGAACGAATCGCTGCTCTACCCGCTATCCATTATTCTGCAGAGTACCGCCAACGCACTCGAAGCGGCGGCCCTGCATGGTCTTCTCACCCGCCGCAATGAGGACCTGGAGGCGATGGTGAGCGAGCGCACGCGCGACCTTGAGAAGCAAACCGAAAAGCTGAAGGCGGAAATCCTGAACCGCACCCAGGCGGAGGACGCGCTGAAGGAAAAGACCCGCGACCTCGAAGAACGAGCGGAAGCGCTCAAGGCGGAAATCCTGAACCGCACCCAGGCGGAGGACGCACTGAAGGAAAAGACCCGCGACCTGGAAGAGCAAACCGAGACATTGAAGGAAGAAATTGCAAGCCGGCGGCTGGCGGAGGAGTCCCTGATGGTGGCGCGCGAGGAGGCGGTGGCGGGAGCCCGGCTCAAGAGCGACTTCATCGCCAACGTCAGCCACGAATTTCGCACGCCGCTGAACGCCATTCTCGGTTACGGAGAAATTCTCAAGTTCGAAGCGGAGAAAATGAACCGGCCCGATCTGGTGGAGGACCTCAAGTCCATCGAGACTGCGGGGCGCCACCTGCTCGGCCTCATCAACGATATTCTCGATTTTTCCAAAATCCAGGCGGGGAAGGTCGAACTGCATAGCGAACCGTTTTCCGTGGAGGACCTCGTCGAGGATGTGATGACCACCATCCGGCCCCTGGCACGGCGCAACGACAACCATGTGCGGGTCGACTGTGGCGAACCGGCGGGGGTCATGACGTCGGACCCCACGCGGGTGCGACAGATCCTTCTCAACCTGCTGAGCAATGCAAACAAGTTCACCGAGGATGGCGAAGTGGTCCTTGAAGTGCGCCGCCGAAAAATCGGCGAGGCCGATTGGGTCCAGTTCACCGTGAGAGACACGGGCATCGGCATCGACGCCGAAAAAATTCTCACCCTTTTTCAGGAATTTATCCAGGGGGAGGTGACGACCACGAGAAAATACGGCGGAACGGGCCTTGGCCTAGCCATCAGCCACCGACTGTGCCAGATGTTGGGCGGCGACATCAGCGTATCCAGCCAACGGGGGAAGGGATCGGTGTTCACCGTCAACCTTCCGGTCAACGCGCCGCTGGCCGGGTTCGCCGGGGAAGCGGCGCCCCCCATAGCGGCGGCAGAATGTGCAAGCCCGCCCGAAGCGCAGGCCGTAGAGGAAGCGCAGGAACCGCCGGTGAGTGAACCCGTGAGTGGTGGCGGCGAGGCGCGCGACTTGCTGCTGGTCATTGACGATGACCAGATCGTCCGCGACCTTGTACGGAGGTTTTCCGAGCGCGAAGGCTACCGGGTGGTCACCGCCGCCAGTGGCGAGGAAGGGCTACGGCGGGCCGCGGAACTTCAACCCGCGGTCATCACTCTCGATGTGATGATGCCGGGCATGGACGGCTGGACGGTGCTTGAAAAACTGAAGGCCGATCCCGCCCTTAAAAACATTCCCGTAGTCATGCTTACGATTCTGGAGGAAAGAGAACGGGCCCTGGCCTTGGGCGCGGCCGAGCACCTTGTCAAGCCCATCGACTGGAGTGTGTTTTTCGAGGTGCTTAAAAAGCACCGCACCGCCTTCCCTACAACACCCGTGCTGGTGGTCGAGGACGATATCGCCAACCGCAAAGCCCTTTGCAGGTTGCTCAGGCGGGAGGGGTGGCACGTCCTGGAGGCCATCCACGGCCACTCGGCGTTCAAGATCATGGAGAGGGAAGCCCCGGGGATGATCCTGCTCGACTGGAAACTCCCCGACATGGACGGCCTCGAGTTCCTCGACCGGGTGCGGAAGGACCCGCGCTGGCGCGATCTCCCGGTTCTCATGGTCACCGCGATGGCACTTGGCGAATCCGAAACCCAGGCCCTGGAGGGCAGGGTGGACCGGGTCCTGAAGAAGGGCCACTACACTCTGAACGACCTTCTCACCGCCGTCAGCAACCTGATGTATTCGCCCGCGGCCCGTTAAGGGAGGCTGCTGGGTAATTCGTAATTTCCGGCTTTACAACGGATGGTGGATGTTTTAATGTCATAGAGTTGCAAGGTAATTCTATTAAATTATGTGTAGCCCAAAGCGGACCGCATGAAGACCGGAGGCAACGTGGCGGAAACAACGCATAAAATCTTGATCGTGGACGATGAAAGCAAGATTCTCGCGGTGGCGAAAAAGATTCTGGCGGACGAACGTTACCAGTTGTTCACGGCGAGCGATGTCGATGAAGCCATGGCCGTTCTGGGCTATAAGGGGCCGATTTCGGTGGTGCTCTCCGATAACCACATGCCGGCGATGCGCGGAACCGAATTCTTTAAGAAGATCAAGGTCCTTTTTCCCGGCACCGTGAGAATCCTGATGACCGCGCATTACGATTCGCAACTCATCGAAGACGTCGTCAACACGGGAGAGGCCTACCGGTACCTGAAAAAACCGTTGGATTTCAAAATGGTCAAACAGGTGATCGAGGCCGGCATCTAACGCTACCAGGCCAGCGTATAGGAGCAGGACGACGCCCGGGCGCTTGAGCAATATGGCAAGGAGAACGGCAAGCTGGTCGAGGAAACGGAATTTCTTCAGGCCAAAGTCGCCGGGTTGTCGCGATTGGGGAAAATCCTGGCGGATGTTTTCGGCCTTTTATTGTTGTTCATGGGCCTGTTTCAAGTGCATCCGCTCTTTGGAGAACGCAGCGCCTCCATCCGCGGCGTGACTCTGGAAAACTGGAAAAAATTCTCAAATGGAACCGCGCTCGACACCCGCACCGGCCTCACCTGGATGACGCAGGATTTTCGTTCGACCGAGGGGCGGGCGCCGGACAACTGGGGCGAGGCCATGGCGTGGGCCGAAAAGCTGAACCTGCAGAAATACGGCGGCCATGACGATTGGCGGGTTCCCGGCATCGTCGAATACCAGGAAATATTCGATGAGCGCAACAGCCGCCTGGCCTTCGACCTCGATCGCGGAAGGCCGGTGGGCTATCCTCCCGCCTTCGAGGACGGCGGCGGGTACGGCTTCTGGTCGCGGGATGAGGTGGGAGAAAAAGCGGCCAAGTATTTTTTCTTCATCGGCGGTTACAGCAAAACAGAACAAAAGGACTACCGTCATCCCTCCATCAGCATTCGCCTCGTGCGCGGCAAGAGCGTTTGAGTCACGGCCTGCGCGCGTCTCGTTCCTCGATCAATTGTTTCAGCTCCCCCGATTCCACCATTCGCCGAACCCTGAGCACTGCTTCTGGGGTGAAATCACTCATCCGGTAAAGACGCCCCACCTTCCTGGCGGGGTGCGGCCTGAGGCGGCCCGATTTCCAGAGCCCCACAGTTTCCGTCATCAGGCGGCAGCCGAGGATCAGGGTCTTGACAGCCAGGGTCTGCTCGTCGTCGCCGGGGTCGAGGCCGACGGGGGCGCAGGCCAGAACGGCGCCGGTGTCGATCCCCGGGTTGACCACGTGCACCGTGGCCCCCAGGGTTTCCGGGTGGCCATCGTGGATCGGCCAGAAATTAGCCGAACTGCCGCGGTAATGGTGCGATAGGCCCAGGTGCAGGTTGAAGATGCGGCCGCCGAAGGCCTCAAGCATCGGCGCTTTCAGCAGGCTGGTTCCAAAAATCACGATGAGTCCTGGGTCCAGGTCCCGAATTCGTTCCAGGGTGGCGGGGGTATTCAGCTCGCCATGAGCCAGGGGGATAAAGGTTGGCGCAGGCGGACCGGGCGGGCGTGCCGCGGCCCCGAAACGTCGTGCTTCGTACGCCGCCCGGCGCTCGAAGTACCAGTTCCACGCGCTTCTTGCCTCGCGGTTCGCGGCGGGGGGGGCGGGGTAGCGCGAAGCTTCGACGAAGGCGGTGCGGGCGTGGACACGCGGCGCGACCTGGTGAAGAAAATAACGGTGGCGGAGGGAATCTCCGGTGATGGCGATGATAGGTTTGTGGCGCATTTGGCGCTCCGGCGGGTTTGGGGCGGCCAGCCCTTACCAGGAATGATATGATAGTAGACACGCCAGTGAAACAAAAATAATCCGCAGGCGCAGATCATTTTCGTAAGTGGAGGGGGGGAATCATGGGGCAGGAGCTGGACCGGTCGGATTTCTGCGAGGAGGACTTCATCGAATTCAGAAAGCGGCTTCGCGACGAATCGCTGGTCCTGAAGGAATGGTTCGAGAACAGCGCCTTCGAGGCGACGGAGGGCATGTGCGGTTTCGAACTGGAGGCTTGGTAGATGGACGGCGACTTTTCCCCCGCGCCGATCAACGAGCCCTTTCTTGGCCTCGTCTCCAGCCACCTAGTGGTGCCGGAGCTGTCCCGGTTCAACTTCGAGATCAACAGCACGCCGCACCCTGTCGCCGGGGCTCTGTTCCGCAACATGGGAAAGGAACTCGCCGGCGTGTGGGAAAACTGCGGGCAGGCCGCCGCACAGCTCGGGGCGCGGGTGCTCGCCATCGGCAGCCTGCCGACCCTCTGCGACGAAATGCTGAACCTTGACAATATCTCCGCCATGAACCGGTATCATGCCCTGAACCGCGAGGTGCTGCGGTTGCGGGAAAACCGCCCGCTGGAACTGAACATCGAAGGCAGGGAAACGCTGTACGCGCAGCATCACGATGTCATGCTGGAAGCCGCCACCACATCGCTGCAGATTCACTTGCAGGTGAACGCCGGCGAGGCCGCCCGGCACTACAACCTGTCGCAGGTTCTCTCGGCGCCAATGGTGGCGGTGGCGGCCAACTCACCCTACCTGTTCACCCGGGATTTGTGGGAAGAGACGCGCATCCCTGTTTTCGAACAGGCGGTTCGGGTGGCCAGCTTCCGCGGCCCGGAGGGAGGAACCGTTGGCCGGGTCACCTTTGGCACCGGCTATTGCCGGGACTCGATCTTCGAGGTTTTCCTGGAAAATCTCGATGGCTTCCCCGTTCTGCTGCCGCTGGTTTTCGAAAAAGACATTTGCTGGCTGAGTCACCTGCGTCTTCACAACGGCACCATCTGGCGCTGGAACCGGCCGCTCATCGGCCTGAACGATAGGGGGCGGCCGCACATCCGCATCGAACACCGCGTGCCCGCGGCCGGCCCCAGCCTGCCGGATGTCATCGGCAACATCGCGTTCTACATCGGGCTTGTGCATTTTTATCTCCGTCGTGAACCGGCCCTGGATGCGCTCATTCCTTTCGACGATGCGCGGCGGAATTTTTACCGCGCCGCCCGCCTGGGAATGGAGGCAACGGTGCGATGGTCCCGCGGCCGGGAGGGGCCCCTGCGCGACCTGATGATAAAGGAACTGCTGCCGGCGGCCCGCAAGGGGCTTGTGCAATTGGGTATCGCCAGTGCCGACATCGCTTATTACCTGGACGAGGTGATTGGCCGCCGCGTTGAGAGCGGCCGAACCGGTGCCCGCTGGCAGCGGGATTTCATCGCCCGCCACGGGCCCGACTTCAAGGCTCTCACTCGCGCCTATTTTGAAAACCAGGCCAGAAACATGCCTGTATACGGTTGGGAGGTGGCGTGATGGAGGTTAATGTTTACGACCGTGTTCCTGAGGGGTTTCTGGAAACGGGTTTCCGGGATTTTGAACGAGTGCTTTCGGGGCCCTCGCTGATCCGGCTGACGGGGCGGGCCAATCCGCCGCTCTTGCTGGCCACTCTCTTGCATGGCAACGAACCGACGGGGTTGATGGCGGTGCAGAAACTTCTGCGCTCCTACCGCGACGAGGGCGAAACGCTTCCACGAAGCCTCCATATCTTCGTGGGTAACCCCCGCGCGGCCACCCGGAACCTTCGTCATTTACCCGATCAGGACGATTTTAACCGCATCTGGGATGGCGGCGAGGGGCCTGAGCACCAAATGGCTGAAGAGCTCAAGCGGCTGGTGCTTGGGCGCGGCCTGTTCGCCAGCATCGACATTCACAACACCTCGGGCGAAAACCCTCACTACGGATGCGTCAACCGGATCGACAGCCAGTGCATTCAGCTCGCCAGCCTGTTCAGCCGCAAGCTGATTTATTTCACTCGGCCCAAGGGCGTATTCTCCAGCGCCTTAGCCGAATATTGCCCCTCCGTCACCATAGAAAGCGGGTTGCCGAACGACCCCTACGGGCTGCCGCATGTTTACAGCTTCCTCCGCCGGGTGGTGTCCCTCGACGCGATTCCGCGCCGGGCGCGGGAGGAAGACGGGCTGGAGGTGTTTCACAGTATCGCCAGCATACAGGTTCCCGGCGAGAGCCGCATCGGATTCGGCGAACAAATGGACGGCTTCGACTTCTGTTTCATCGACCACATCGACAAGAAGAATTTTTCCGAGATGCCCGCCAACGCCCTGCTGGGCTGGCGGCGCAACCCGGCGCTTGGATTACGAGTCATCGACGAGAACGGGCGCGACGTCGCGGAGGATTTCCTGGCCTACCAGGGAAGTGAGATCCGGCTGAAACGCTCGGTGGTGCCCTCCATGTTCACCGTGGACGCGAGGATCGTCCATCAGGATTGCCTGGGCTATTTCATGGAGCGCTACGAACTGCCGCCGTTTTCCCCCAGCGGCTGAGGCGGGGCGAAGGAATTAATTTTTCATCACCAGGTAGCCGATCATGATGAATATGATGATGAGGCCCGTGTACAGTCCCCAGTCGGTCTGGCCAAAGGCTATGAGCTTGTCCAGCCATTGCGATGTATCCATTGTTCGCCTCTTTGGAAGCAAGGCACAGGGTTGGATGATGAACCTCTTTAAACAGGGGTGTCCGTGATCATTGCCAGGCGGCCCATGGCTGCACTATTGCGGTAACGTGAAATCCTCGGGTTGAAACGCGTATTTCCGATAGTACCGGCGCAATTCCCGCCTCGCCTCCGCGACGCCTTTTGCGTCCCTCTCCGCGAGGTACAGCTGCTCCGCCCGGTGGGTGTGAATGATGGCGCTCGCGCCGTCGCCCAGCTGGTCGTAAAGTTCGGCGATTTCAAAATGGGCGTGGGCGTTGTCGGGGTTCGTTTTCAGTATGCTTTCGAGATTTTCGATCTGCTTGCGCGTAGCCTGATCGACAGCGTTTCTCCCCGTCCTCAGGCGCGTGATCTCCTGATCCAGCAACTTGCGAATGCTTTCGACCAGCTTTTTGTGCAGCTCTTCACCGAGTTCCTTCAACTGTTGCTCGATATGCGCTTTTTCTGACTCCATGGAGCCATTCTGGGCCATCGCGGGAGCGGCGCAGAGGAGAAGAACAAGGGAGACCATCACCAGTGAAATCAGGGGCTTCATGAATTGCCTCTCGCGATTTTTAAGGACTCACTTATGAGATTATCGCCAATTAAATCCATTATCAAGAGCAGAATGATGCCCTGCCCGGGGCTGGTGGCACCGCACGCCGGCTCGCCAGCCAAGCCGGGGCTTCCGCTGATCAGGCGGAAACTTTAAAGTGGTAAAATTCAAGGCCAGAGGGTACCCTTGTCCCCTCGCGGGGGGAAGTCCTCGGGATGAACAGGCAGGCTCCATCCAGATTCCCCGGTGGCCTGGCAATCAATAATTTTCAAGGAGCGCAATAATGGGCAGCGAAGATAAAGTCAAAGCAATATTCGAAACCGACAAGGGAACCATGAAGATCACGCTGTTTTCCGATCAGGTTCCCTTCACCTGCGCCAGTTTTATGAACCTGGCGCGCCGCGGCTATTACGACGGCCTCAAGTTTCACCGCGTCATCCCCGATTTTATGATTCAGGGGGGATGCCCCCAGGGAACGGGAACCGGCGGGCCCGGCTACACGTTCGATGACGAATTCACAGGCGCTCTCAAGCACGACCGGCCGGGGATTCTATCCATGGCCAACGCCGGGCCGGGCACCAACGGCAGCCAGTTTTTCATCACGCACGTCCCCACGGCCTGGCTCGACAACAAACACACTGTGTTCGGCGCGGTCGATTCCGATGAAGACCAGGCGGTGGTGGACAGCATCGTACAGGGCGACTGCATTCGCTCCGTCACCATCGAGGGCGATTTATCGGTGCTGGCCGAGAAAACGCAATCGAAGGTGGACGCTTGGAACCAGGTGCTCGACAGGAACTTTCCCGATCTAAGGCCAGCGGCGTGAAGCGGTCGCCGGGCGGGCAGATGGCTAGAGCGTCTCGATGCCAAAAAATTTGAGAAAGGAAACGGCCGCCCATATCCCGATGCTGGCGAAAAAACCAAGAGCGATGGCGGAGAAAATGAAGAGGCCCACGAGCTTGAGAAACTTGACGATTTTGGGGTAGGGCATGGCGGTTTCTCCGGTGAAGCCGGCGGCGCGTATCTCCGCCATTTTTTCAGAGACCTGCACGATTTGTCGAAATGGTGTCTTCCTACCGGGGGCGCCTGTGCTGACGGGGCTTTCGTTGGGAGGGCGGCGGTTTTGCCGGAGGGCCAGCGCTCGCCGGGAGAGCATCCAGGCGCCCTTGACCCCCTCCCAGGGGGTGTTGGGGTTTTTCAGAACACGCAGCTCAGGTTGCTTGGTTGTCGCTTTCAACGCCACCGGCTTTCCCTCGCGAATGGCCCGGGTGATGCACAGAATCCTGTTTACAGTATCATGAGACTATAACTCATTACAGTGTGTTTTGTGTTTGAAATCCGTCAGGGCGATGTTCCGGACGAGCGATTGCAGGACTCCGCCAGCCCCGGGGCGGAAGTCAACTCAGGTTGCCCTGGGCATCGATTTTATAGGTGGTTTCCCCCAGCGTGTGCCGGGCGGTTGCCGTGAACTGTTCGTGGGAGCCGTTTTCGATGGTGAGTTCCACATCGGAACGTTTTTTAAAATTGAACGGTTGCTCGGAAACGATCTCCAGCGAACAGTTGCTCAGTTCGGTGGTGCCGCCTCTAACCCGGGAGGTGAAAATATCGGCGCTCATGGCCGCATCCAAATCCATTCCGCCGGCGCTTCCCGAGTTTTTGGCGCCGGTGATTTCAGAGGCCCAGAAGTTTTTGCAGGCTTTGTGAACTTCCTTCAGAGTGGTTTGCGCCTGGTAGTCGAAATAGACGTTCTTGAACGGGCTGGTTTTCGGGTGTACCAGCACGCCGATGATGGCAAGCGCGATGAGGATGCCGATGAGGCTGCCTCCATCGCTGTTGTTCAACGGGCGAATAGATTTGGACATTCCTTCCCTCCAGGGTTAGAGCCCAGATGGCTGGGCCTGGGAATCCAGCCCGCGGGGGGCGGGTGAGCTACCTTAATTTATATTATAACCCGATGAACACAATAAAACATTGCCGGAGGAGGGGTTTTTATGTGGAAATGGCATGTCAATGAATCCTTGCGGCCAACCCGAGAATTTGCTTTAAATATTGATGTAAAATTAATGATAAATATGGTATTATTGGCTGTGTGAGCAACTGCGGCGAAGGTTCGATGACGCAAAACCGCAAGTGTTGCCGCGCATCGGCCGCCGCCAGCCATCAGGAGTTTTCCAGGTGCCTGAAGATATGAATAAGCGATTGAAATACAACAGCGAGCAGCGCCGGGAATATCTTAATATGACCGACCGGATCGGCAAGAACTGGCTCGGGATCTTTGAAGGCCGGCAAGAGTTCTATTCCGCCGATTACTGGGATCTTCTGACAGGCATTTGGCGCGCGGGAACCCCCGTGCGCAAGACCGACGCCACGCGCATGATGAAGGGCCTTAAAAGCGCCCAGACCGCCGGCAAGTACGTCGACGCTGCCGTTGCCCATGGCATTCTGATCGAAGAAGAGAACCCGAAGGACGCCCGCTCGCGGGTTGTGCGCTTGGCGCCGGAGATTCAGGGCCGGCTGGATGGTTTTTTCGACCTCGCCGTCGGGGAGTTGCGCCGCTCCCACAAGATTCTTCAGTCCAAGGGGCCTTTGCCCGAAGAGCCCTGAGCGGCTAGCAACCCTCACCAGCGGGGCTCCGGGGGCCCGCTTTGGCCTGAGCGCCGCGGCGGGCGCGCGAACCCGCGCCCCCTTTCCCTCCCTCAGCAACGTTCATCTCCTGGACCATGAAGTTCGAACGCGTTGAGAAAAAACAGGCAGGGGTGAAGCCCCTCAGGGCTTGCGTCTTTTTCAGAGTTGATAGCGGAAGAAATCGTAGGTTTCCAGCAGGCCTTGCTCCAGGGGCATGCGCGGCCGCCAGCCGAGCGCGCCCGCGAGTTTTCCGCCGTCGATGGCGCTTCGCCGCTGCTCGCCCAGGCGGCTGGAGAGGTGTTCGGGGCGCACGCCGGTGCCCGCCAGGCCGATCAGCACGCGGGCTAGGTCGTTAACCGAAGTTTCGCGGCCGGTGCCCACGTTGAATGCGCCGGAAAGGTCGCTTGAGAGGAGAGCGGTGTTGGCCTGCACGACATCGGTCACCGACACGAAGTCGCGTGTCTGTTCACCGTCCCCGAAAATTCTGGGGCGCTCGCCGCGTTGAAGCTGTTTGCAGAATATCGCCACCACGCCGGCTTCGCCGTGCGGGTCCTGCCTCGGGCCGTACACGTTGCTGTAACGCAGTGCGACGGTGGCGAGGCCGAAGGTTTTCTGGTAATAGGGCAGGTAGTTTTCTACCGCCAACTTGGAGAGGCCGTAAGGGCTGGTGGGTTGCCTGGGGTGATCCTCGGTTGCGGGAAATGTCTCCTGGTCCCCGTAGAGGGCGCCGCCGGTGGAGGCGAACATGAAGCGCTTCACCCGATACTTGACGGCGAGCTGCAAGAGCTTGAGCGAGCCCAGAATGTTGACCTCGGCATCGTGAACAGGGTTGTCGACGGAATGCGTGACGGAGATCTGCGCGGCGTGGTGGTTAATTGCGTTGAATTTTTCGCGCTCGAAAATTTCCTCGATCTTGCCGTCGAGGATGTCGCCGTGGATGAAGACCGCCTGTTCGGGGACCTGCTTCCGCTTTCCCGAGGACAGATTGTCGAGGACGACCACGCGGTGGCCCTGGCGGATGTAGGCGTCAACGATGTGCGAACCGATGAAACCGGCGCCGCCGGTGATCAGGATGTTCATTCCTTACTCCAGGATGGAGCGGCATCAATAAAAGTTCGGGGCCTTTCGCGTCCCGCGCTGCGGACCACGCATTATATCCTAAAAAATATTCGGGGTCAGCCGGAGAGGGCCGAATTGTTCTTGATGAAGGCGCGGTAAGGCAGGGTGCCGACGGCGTGGAACGTGAAGCAGTAGGTGCACCCGAACGTCAGCAGCGACGCGAAAAAATACCCATAGCCGTAATAGGAAAAACCCGCCTTAAGGCTCATCAGCGTGAACACGATATTGGAGGCGAGAAACAGGATGTGCAGGCCCAGGGCCGGTTTCCTGAAATCGAAATAAAACAGGATGATGAACATGAACATCGTCATCACGTGGAAGAACGCACCCAGCACGCCGATGCGGAACATGCCGAGCAGCAGATAGTTGATGTTCAGCGCATCGAACAGCCTTGGCGCGAGAACGATCGCCATAAAGGAAATGAAGCCCTGAAAAAAAATCAGCAGCCGCGAGTTGTCGAGCAGGTTGCGGGTGATCTCGCCCTGATTGAGCTGGATCTTATCGTACGGCGCGTGGTTCTGAATGTCCTTGTAGAACAGCATGTATTTTTCGTAAAAACTGGTTTCGACGTTGACGAAGAAAATCGACATCGCCGGAATGATGGTGAGGAAGGCCAGAAACATCGCCGTTTCATAATGCGGGTAGGAGATAAAGCCCGTCAGCATCTCCTCCGCCTCGGGAGCGAGCCACATGATCCATTTGTCGACCCAGATGGCGAGGTTGTAGCACAGGCCACACACCGCGAGATCCCAGTATTTTTTAAAGTAGCTGAAAAACCCGAAAAAGCCCGTGGCCGGGTAAGGGTTTTCGACCATCACGCGGGCGATGAGGGAGAACAGGATGAACCCCAGCCCGATGTTGAACCCCGTGAGCGCTCCCGACACCGAGTGGGTGTCGCCGAAGTGCACGCCGAGCAACACCCCCAGGGCCATTCCCAGCGCGAAATTCAGGCTGATGGTGGCGTAATCCTTGAGCGCGCTTAGAAAAACGCTCACCAGCCAGATGGCACTGATCAGCAGGTAATTGGCGGTGGCGGCCAGGCTGATTTCCAGCGGCAGCGTCAGGTGGCTGAGGTAGAAATACAGGACGAAGGGAAGCTGGACCACCAGCAAAAAACCCAGCGAGCCCATGAGAATGCCGGGAATCTCCCGGATGTCGCGCTGGTACACCTTGTCCGAAATGTAGCGCGTCACGACGATGGTGAGCGGCCCGGACAGCACCAGCGACAACGAAAAATTGTAGATGATGACCAGGCGGAAGCGGGACAGCTCGTCCGGCGACAGGAGCTGGTTGCCGAAAAGGACGATGCTGCCGAGGGAAAGAATCGTGAACAGCCAGGGTCCCGCTGTGATGAGCGCCGAAAACAGATAACCGCCGAACAGGCCCGAAAGGTTGCCTTGGTGAATGAGTCGTCTTAGCCCGAACCCGATGCCCGCCATTTGGCCTAAACCTCCGCCATGAGTGAATATTGACCGGACTTCAGAGCGTCCCCGTAAATGTCGCGGTATTGGGCCACCAGATCGGCCTTGTTGTAATAGCGGCGCACCCGCTCCTGGGCCGCCCGCCCCGCCAGCTCGCGCCATTCCCCGTCGGAGAGCAGGCGGTCGATCGCCTGGGCGGTGGCCTGCGGGTTTGAGAGTGGCGTGATGGCGCCGCCTGGCCCGAGCGCGGAAGACGCCGCCGAATGGCCGAGGACCAGTTCGCTGCACGAGCCGACGTCGGTGGCCACCGAGGGAATGCCGAGCGCCGCCGCCTCGAGGATCACCAAGGGCTGCGCTTCGCTCACGCTGGTCAGCACGTTAACGTCGACACGGCCGAGGTAATCCTTCGTGTCGACACGGCCGGTGAAGAGGATGGTTTTTTCAAGCCCAAGGTGCGCCACCAGTTCCAGGCATTCCTGGAAGTACCCGGGGTCGGCGTTCTTCGGGCCGATGACGTAGGCCAGAAGGTCGGGGTGGGATTTCACCAGAAGGGCGGCGGCGCGGATATAAGTCTTCACATCCTTGATCGGCACCACCCGGCCGATGAGCGCAATGGTCGGCGCCGCGTTCTTTTCCCGGACGATGCCGGCGAACGCCGGATAATCGATGCCGTTCGGGATGATGCGGAACTTCTCCGGCGGCGCCCCGTCCACCTTCTGAAACCGCTGGTTGCCCTGATACAGGGTAATGATAGGGTCCACCGCCTGGTAGCACACGCGGGAATAGTTCTCGAAGGTTGTGATCCAGAAATCCTTGAGGTCGGTGGATGGTTTGTCGATAGAGAGCCGGGAGAATGACGGGCCATGCACCCAGTCGGAAATGGATATCTCGATGCGCCGCTCGTTGGTGTAGATGCCGTGTTCGGTGAGCAGGGCCGGCTGGCCGGTTTCCAGCGCGGCGCGCGAGGCAAGCAGGCCGGCGTATCCGGTGGACACCGCGTGGTAGCAGCCCGCCTTGGGAATGTCGGCCAGCAGCACCGAGAACAGGCCCTCGTACAGGCTCCGCCAGCTCCAGAAGAAATCGAGGAACGACAGGCCGGAGAAACGCGATTGATACAGTTCCACCGTGAAATCCCAGGCCTCGCGGGAATCGAGGAGCACCCGGCGGCCCAGGTTGTCCCGGTGCGGCGCGAGAATTTCGATGACCTCCTTGAGGTCATCCAGGCAGCCCTCAGTCTGCAAGCGGAGCAGGGGGGTTTTGAGGCGGCCGAACAGAGCGGCCGCGCTGCCCAGAGGGCGGTTGCCCGGCCGCAGGTCCATGAGCGCCATAGGAGTGATGCCGACGACGTTGTTTGGCAGCGGATACTGCGGCGCCATGTCGATGCCGGGCGTCACCACCGTCCACAGGTGAAACGTGTGGTCGGAAAGATCGGAAATTAGTTCATGCGCCCACTGGGAAACGCCGCCGGATACATACGGGTAAGTGCCCTCGAGGACGAGGCAGATATCGGCCTGAGTTGATTTTGGGTTTCTCATTGGGTCAGGCCTCCCGGGGGCCGGTGGAGCCGCCCGTGGCGGCCAAGGCGTGCGAGGCCGGGTTTTCACCGGCCCGCCAGGTTTCCATAATATCCATGAGGTCGAACGGGAACTTGTCCTTTCCGGCGATCAGCAAGTCCTCGTGCTCACGCACCTGCTGCCTGAGCTTGTCGAACCGGCCGAGCCGGTATAGGCATTCGAAATACCAGAACAGGAGGTTGGGGGTCTTGAAGCCGTTTTGAATCGACTCCTCGAATCCCTCGGCGGCCTCGGCCACCTTGCCGCTTTTGAGAAGCATGCGGTTGACAGTGAGGCGCAGGTTGAGGTCTTCGGGATGGTAGCTCAGGTGCTGGCTGTAGCTCAGGATGGCCTTCTCGCGGAATTCGCGTTCCCTCAGGGGGTCGAGGATGCCGCTGTGGATATAGTCGTCATAGAGCCGCCCCAGGTCCTTCTGAATGGCCGCTGGCGGTTTTTCTCCCTGGCTCGATTTTTCCAGGTTCATTGTACGGTCGGTGAATTGGTGTTCGATCTTGGCCATGCCCATCGCCGCCAGAACGCGGACCGAGGCGTCCTCGTCTTTCAGCGCTTCCTTGAGCACGGGCGCGAATTTACCGTCATAGTGGTTGATGACCAGGACGAGCATGGCCTGTTTCTGTTTTTCCGTTCCCTTGCCGAGAATCTCCATGAACGGGACGATGGATTTTTGCCCCAGACCCTCGGAGCTGCCGGCGATCAATTGATCGAACAGGTGCTCCATCTCCTCCTTTTCCACTTCCGGGAAGATCGATCCGTAAAGTTCCGGTAGCGGCGTGGGGTGGTTCTTGAAGGCGGTGTACAGTGCCAGGGTGATTAAAAAACCCCCTGCGCCCAGGGGTCCGAGAACTCCGGTCGCAAGCGTCATTAGAAGAGGCAGGCGGACTCCCACATGGCGGCGGTTTTGCCAGGCTGTCCAGGCCGCCAGCGCCGCGCAAAGCACCATGTGCAGGGCGAACGCGGCTAAAAGCCCGATATCTTTTCCGATCAGGGAAAAGACAATCCAGGTTTCGGCGGCGAGGGCGCAGGCGCCCAGCAGCAGGAGTGTCAGCGTCTGGGCCGGCTCCCGGCACTCGATGAAGGTGCGATCCGTCGGGGCTCCTTCGGCCGCCTCGGCCTCAGCTGACGCGGTTGGTTTGTGACTCATGGGTCGTCCCCAGGGATTCAATGGACAGAGTAAAAGCTTCCGGACGGATGTCCGCGCCCAGGCATTCGGCCAGGGTCCGCTGAAACTTGTCGGCCACTACGTGGGCGTTTTCTGCCGGCGTGTTCGGCAGCACCAGGACTAGCTCGAACTTATCCTTTTCGCCTTCAAAAATCAGGTCGGTCTTGCGGGTCAGCAGGTTCACCGTTTCGCGGAGGATTTCCTGGACGCGGAACGCCGTTTCGGGTTTGAGCTCGACTCCCGGCGCGGTTTGAATTTTGATGGTGGAGCTTTCGAACCCGACTCGTTCGGAGAGTTCGCTGATGAACGTCGAGATGTTCTCGTAATACTTTCTCGAATAGAATTGGTTGTCCGGATTCTGAATCATCTGCTGCTTGGCGTTCACCATGCGGGTATGAGCGCCGAAATGGGTGCCCAGCCATTCGCAAAGAACCTTGAAGGTTTCGATGCTGGTCAGGTTGAGGCCGGTAAACGCGAGCTGTTCGATTTTTATCATCCCCGTCACTTCACCGGTTTCCACATTGATGAGAGGCCCCGCCAGCAGGCCTTCGTTGGCCAGCACCTTCTCGTCTTCCAGTGCCGTCACGCACACCACCCGCTGCCGTCCCACCACTTCCTGGAACAGGGGCGAATCCGGACCGAAGGTATCGGCGTAGGCTTCGTCCTCGCTCCAGCCTTTGTGGGAATCCTTCTTCAATTTGGAATTTCTAAGAACGTACCACGAGCATTTCCCTGCCTGCATGACATTTTCAATAACGGTAAGAATCTGCGAGAGGTTGCCGTCATGCTCCAGCCGTTCCATGCCCTTGGCGGCCTGGTGCCAGGTGAGCAGAGTTTTCGATTGTCCGGACAACTGGGTCTCCAGGCGGTGGCGCTCGCGGTCGAGGCTTTTGTAGGCGGCGCTGAACACCTCGGCCTGTTTCTGGGAATGCGCGAGCCTGAGTTCCAGATCCCGTTTTTCCCGGAACATGCGGTCGCGGAACCCGCCGAACACCACCGCGGAGCCGAACCACAGAATCGGCCGGTAAGTGACTTCCAGCAGGTAATCGTAAATATCCTGGGTCATCAGTTGTTCAGGCATGTTGCCCACCAGGAGCGCGGCGCTGGCCAGAAGGGCGGTTAATAACCCCTGGTTGGTTCCGTATTGCACCGCGGCCAGAAGGACCACCAGAAGGAACGGATGTGGGTGAATGGCCCACAACCGGTCGCCGGCGAGGAAGAATTGATCCAGGAGCAGCAGGCCCCCAATGAGGACAACAATTTCAACAAAAAACGAAACCCAGTTTTTGGCCATAAATCCTGCTTTTTGGGGAAATGGGAGAAATTCCCCCCGAAATCCTTGAGTTTATAAAATACCGAGCCGTCCGGCGACCGCCTCGATAGTTTAAAAAGTATTCAGAATATTTAAATATTCTATATTTTTTCAACATATTTGGCAATAAGTAAATTAAAAATGCACAAAAATAATTATCCGTATAAAAAATTGCTATATAAGGGTTATGAAATGCCTGGACGCAGAGAGGAGCAGAGTGTGGAAAAACAGGAGATTTTCAGGAATTGTGGAAGCGGGGAATGATAAGAAAGCTCAGAAGCGCCAGACCAGGAATCCGCCAAACTGAGTGAAGGTGTTGTTGATGCCGCGGTTGCTTTCCTGGTTGAATTCGAAGTTGAGGCCGAGCTGGAAACTATTTAGCGTGTCGCGGATGAGTGTCCCGTAAACGAATGGACGGCTGGCATCAATGCGGTTATCGTAACTGAAGCCGGTGGTCAGGTCAAAATGCAGGTGGTGGGTGAGGTCGTGCGACAGCGAAACGTCCCAGGAGTGAACCTGGGTGCTCTGCAAGGGAAGAGGGTGGAAGCTGTCGCCGTTGATGTCCGTGCGGGTGGCGGTGAGGCTCGCGTATTCGGCGTCGAAGCCGTAGCCCACGGAAAGCCCCGGCCAAAAATCGAGAAACCGATACCGAAGCTCGATCAGAATTTCCAGCGATTCCGCCACGTGCGAATCATCGTCCAGGCCGTAGCGGTTGAGACGGGTGCCGATGGAGCCGGTGACTGGGCTGGGCCCCTTGAACTCGCCGCCGACATGGCTGTGCCCCTCATAGATCCAGGCGGCCTCTAGGCGGTCCGCCGTGCCTTCGTCGGCGAGGGCTTCGACGAGCACCCAGTAGGGGTCGTGGTACGCGCCGCGCAACAGCAGCCGTCCTACGGGGAGTTCCTTAATATGGGCCAAAGCCGCTCCGGGCGTTTCCTCCTGCCCCAACAGCGACAGCCGGGTGGAGGCGAAATCGTGCGCCCGCTCGACGTACGCCTCGTAACGGTTTCGGTGGCCCTCGAAAATGCCCAAGGTGCCATCGAAACGCTGCCGCTCGATACTGCCCTCGATGTACCGGTGCTCGTAGGTGGCGCCCACGGTGTAATGGTCCGTAACGAATTCTCTCGCATGGATGCGACTGATCCACTGAGTTTCCTGGTTGGAGGTGTCACGGTACCACTGGTCGAGGCGAAGGTGCGGGCCTTCAAGTGCATGCAGATAACTCTTTGCCTTCAATGTATCGATCGATTCGGGGTCGATGGCCAGAGACCGTTCATAGTGCTCCAGCGACTGCCGCCATCGGCCCAGCCGTTCATCCGCCACGCCCATATTGGCTAGTACGCGGGCATCGGAAGGGTGTCTCTCGGCCAGCCGGCTCAGCCGGTCATGGGCGTCGAATTTCCAAGTGGTCAGGCTGAGTTCAGACTCGAGATGCAGGAGTTCCGTTTCGCTGTTCGCCCGCGCGGCGGATGCAGAAAGCCCGAGCGCCAGCATGAGCGCCAAAAGTGGGACGGCAGTTAGAGTTTTCAAGCGGTGGGTTTGCATTCGCGGCCTGAAACGGGGGACCTGTTGCCCCCGAAAAGAGGGGGAGGTTTGGTGAATTTCGCATCGCCCGCTGCGCGCGGTTTTTCGGCGCGGGGATTCGGACCTCCCGCCAGAGTCGATGCGCTATTAATTCTATCATCATTTAACGCCTTTTTTAACAAAAAGTTACTAATATCGCAGGAATCGTGTGCGGCCCTTGGCTCACGGGAGGCCGAGCACTTCTTTAGCCCGGAGATAATTACCTTGTTCCATGAGCGCCGCGATATAGCTCACCCGCACGGTGTCATCCCTGGGTCGCTCGGCTAGAAGGCCTTCGAACGCATCCACCGACGCCTCTTTCTGGCCCAGGCGGCTCAGGCATTTGGCCTGAGCGACGCGCTGCTCGAAATCGGATTCCCGTGGGTTTTTCATTTTATCCAGGGCCTGCGCGTAATGGGTGCGTGCTTCACCCGGATTTTCCAGAATGAATTGGACCTCGGCGTAATGATAATGAATCTCCCAGTCCCCGTCCTCCCGGGCGAGGGTGTGTTTCAGGTATTCCGCGGCGGCGGGCCAGTGCTTGAGGTTGATTTCCGCGTACCCCAAGGCCTTCAAATTGCTCACCCGCTCCGGTTCGATGTCGAGAATCCTCAGCCGCACTTCGCGCGCGGTTCCATATTCATTCAGTCCTTCGGCCATACTTGCGAAAAATTCAAGCCGCTCGATCCGGGTTTCATCCGGCAAGTGCCGGCGAATGGCGGATGAGGCGGCGGGCCCGTCTTCCAGGTGGGCAAGCGCTTCCAGGTACACATCGAGCACGCCGGGGTGGGTGGGGACCGACCCTGCAACCACGGCGGCGGCATCCTCGGCGGCGTCCAGGTCCAGCAGGTGACGCATCCAGCCCGCGCGCGCGGCGTCTTGCGAGGCGCGGCCCCGGGCCACCAGCCAGTCCAGCACCTGCCGGTCCGGACGTGGGCCAATGAGAAACAAGAATTGGTTCACGTTTTCCCCCGAAGGAGGTTCCGTGTCGGCCAGTTCGCGGAACACCTCAATGGCGGCCGGTTTGTTGCTTTCGAGCAGGAGAAAACCGATGTCGCGTTTTTCCGCCGTCGACAGGTCGGGCATTTTTGCGCGGGCGGCCCAGAACCGTTCCACTACATCGTCCAGGCCGAGGCGCTTGGCGGTTTCCGCATACGCGAAGACCCAGTCGCCCCCTTCGTCGTTGGCGAGCTTAAGCAGGTCCGGCAGGACGGCGGCGTCGGCCTTGAGAGCGAGGAGCGTATGCACGATTTCCTCTCGCCGGTTGGCGTGGGCGCTCTTAAGCGCATCGGTGAGCAGGTTAACCACACGGTCGACCGGAGCGGCCGGGGAGCCATCGTCTGGCAGTTGCAGGTAAAGCGAAGCGAGATGAAGTTTCTCGTCGAGGCTCAGGCCGGGGGCCTCTTGCGCGCGCACCATCCAATCGACGGCGGCCGCCCGCTGCTTGAGCGCGCTGAATGCGGTGGCGGCGAGAAGCGGCCGGGAATCCAGTGCGCTGGTGCCGTTATGTTCGAGCAGCGCCGCGAGCGTATCGAGGCGGCCCGCGTCCAGCGCTTCCTCGACCTGTTCAATGAACGCGTGGGCGCTCAGGCCGGTTGTGGGCGGCGCCGGAGGCTTGACGATATCCACGATCACCTGTCCATCGGCTTGGGCCACGCGGAATTCCGTGGCGGCTGGCGCCTCCAGTTCCACGAACCGTTCCCCGCTCAGAACACGGTGCACACAGCCGGGGAGACGGGCGGGCAGGGCGTCCACCGCTTGCGCATCGATGGTCTGGTCGAACGCCACTTGGACAGCCTCGCCGGCATGCGTCGCGGCGGCGGGAAGCTCGTCGGTGGAGGGGCCCGCCTGCGGGGTTCCGCTCCACGAAAAGACGACGCGGCAGTGAGTTTCGTCGATTGACGTGTCGGCTCGAAACGTCTCCGCACTCACCGGTGCGGGCGCAATGAGCGCACCGGCGGCGAGGGCCGCGGCGAAGAGGGCGGAGCCGGTCCTGGCTCGCAATATTTTTTTTTCAGCGTTCATGGCTTTATTCCTTGTCATGGCTTGGCGTGTTGATTGCAAGACCCTGGGGCCTGCTTCGCGGCCCTCGGTTGCGATGAATCAATAAGCGGTGCTATGGTTCGCAGCCTTCAATTCGCCGAGTGCCGCAGTCATGCGGGAGCGAAACGCCGCATCGCCGTTTTTCTGGTTGAGTAATTGGCGAAACGCGGTGACAGCCTCATTCTTGCGGCCCAGCCGCTTCAAGCAATACGCCCGCGCCACGCGCATGGAGAGGTTTTCTTCGGGTTTCGCGTCCATCCGCTCAAGGGCTTGCAGCGAGTATTTCTGCGCCTCGAACGAGTTGCCGAGATAGAAATGCGCCTCGGAGAAATAATAATTGGTCTTCCAGTCGCCCGCTTCCCGGGCGAGAAAGGGTCCCAGGGTATCGACCACCTCGGACCAGCGGCCCTCGCGGTAGGCCATGGCACCCAGGCGGGGAAGCGGATCGAGCCGTTCGGGTTCGGCTTTGAGCAACTTGGCATAAATTTGTTTTGCGATCGTGTAGCGGTCCAGACCTTCGGCCCATGTGGCGTAGATCATCCACCGCTCTCCCGCGGCCGGGCCGCGCAGGCGCGGTTCGAGGGCGGCGGCGAAGCGCGGCCCGTCGCGCAAAGTAACGAGGGCTTCAAGGTAACGGTCAAAAACCGCGTCGTTTGCGGGCGGGATTTCATCGCCGACGAGGCGGACCACCGCATGCGCCGCTCCTCCTTTTAGAAGGTGGAGCATCCAGGCGGCCTGCGTGTCGCCCGTGCTCTGGCGGGCGCGGTCGATGAGCCAGTCCCGATTCCTTGGCTCAAGCGGCTTTGCCCAAAGCGATATCAGGGTGCGCACATCCTCGCTTTCCGGAGGCGCGTTTAAAGCGAGTTCGCGCAGGATCGTTTCAGCCTGCGCCGTCTGTTGTTCATCGATGAGGCGCAGGGCGATGGCGCGCTTGGTTTCAACCGGCGTGGAATTCATTCGTGCTCGAAAAATAGCCAGGCGGGGGCTGGCTTCTCCACCCACACGCAACAGCGTTTGCTCATAAAGCTCGGCATAGGGACCTCCCTGTTCCAATGCCGGCGCTTCCAGATGCGCCAGCAGCGGCTCCTTCACCTTCAGGCGCGACAGCGCGGTGAGGACCTCCAGTTTTCCGGCGTCGGTCAGGGCGCCCTGGCTCAGGCGCGCGAGCAGAGCGCGGCTCACGGCTCCCTTGTCCGGCAGGCCGCTTGCGGCCCTGGAGTTTGAATCCGCATGCCAGCGGGCCAGATCGAGCAGGGTGCTCAGGTCTCGTTGCCAGTTTTTCAGGGAAGACGCGGGAAGGCCGGCCCCGGCCGCGCTTACCAGGCGACCTTGAAGATGGCCAGCCAGCACGGGTCTGGACGAAAGCGCCCCATCGCCATATTTAACGAGCAGGGGCTTCATCACCTCGGGCTGGCCCTCGCGCAGGGCGGTTTCGGCGATCGACGCCAACGTCTTATCCGCCAATTTTTCCGGTGCGGCCTCGCTCGCCAACCGCAATGCGAAACCGCCTTTTTGGGCCGATACCGCCCGCGTCAACAGCCCGGCGAATTCTTCTCCGGAAAGGCGCCCCTCACGGCTCAAGTCGCGGATTTGGGCGATGGCCCGGTCGTTTTGCCCTTGTTCCATTTCCAATTCCGCCCGAAGGAGGAGGAGTTTGGGTTCGCCAGTGATTTTTTCTTCGAAATTGTTTAGGATTTTGAGCGCCTCCCCGTCCTCGCCCCGGTTCTGGAACAGGTGCAGAAAGCGCTCCAACGAGGCGGCATCGTAATTGTACCGGAGCCACTTCACGGCAGTGACGCGCGCCTTTTCCCGGTCGCCGATCTCCAACATCAGACCGGCGCGCAGTTCCTCGACCTCCAGCGAAAGGTCATGGACGCCGGGTTTCGACAGGATATCCAGCGCCTGTTTATGGCGGCCGTGCGAGGCATGATGGAACGCGACCTCCAAGGTCTCCTTGTGGCCGGCCCCGTAGTCGCGGACCAGAATGTCGAACGCGGCGATCTTTTTTTCGTAGGGTCCGTGCAGATCGTATAGAGCCACGAGCTCCCTGAGGGCTTTCTCGCCGGGATGCAGGCGATGGAGGGTCTCCAGCGTGGCGATCTGCTCCGTGGGGCGCATCGAGTCGCCGTATAATTTCGCCAAAACCCTAAGCGCGCTGACGTTGTCTGGATGGTCCTTGACGAAGCGTTCCAGAAGCGCCACCGCCTTGTCTATTTCGCCGAAATGGACATACAAGTCCTTCAGCGGCATGACGATGGACACCGAGAGATCACCCCGGGCCAGCTGGTTCTCGAATTCGGCGCGCGCCTGCGCGTAACGCTGGCCCTTCATGTACATCACCCGCAGCTCCTGCTCGCGCGGCAACAGGGCGACGCTGACCATTAGAGCTCCGGTGACCACCAACGCGAATACCCAGTAATGTCTCATAGCACCTCGTCCATGACGCCCAGAGTGATGCGCACGGGCGTGAGGCCGGGCGCGTCCACAGTGAAGGAGAGCAGGCCGTCGTCGCCGGCCTTGGCGGTGATCGATGATTTCCAGCCCCCTTCCTTTTCGATCCGTACCTGGTACATGCCGGGATGCGGTACCTTCCAGCGCATGGTCCCCTTGCCGTAACCCCGGGCGGTGAATTGCGCCAGGGCCCCCCGCGGATAGGAGAGACCGCGAACCTCCCAGCGCCCCTCAAGCAGGTAGGGGCGGGCCGAGGTGGCATACCGGTTATTCGCCGGGTGGCCTTTTAGCGCCACCACCGGTTCCCTGGCGTCTGCATCGAGGGCGACGTACAGGCTGCCCTGGTAATGGCGCTGGCCGACGACACCGTGCGAATGTTCGAAGTCCACCGCTTTTCCGGAGGCGTCGTCGAAGCGCAGCGTGTTCAGCCGGCCGCGATTTTTTACGCGCCATTCGCTCGCTCCCATAGAAATAAGTTCCGTCGAATAGAACCCTTCGGCGATGGCCGCGTAGTGGCTGGCGCTCACCGGGGCGACGTTGGCCGCGCGCGCGTAATTCAGATTGTCGAGAAGGGCGCGCAGGCTGGCTTCCTTTTGTCCCGAGTACATGTGGTAATAAATATTCATCGGTTTGAGCCGCCGCGGGCTTTCGGTGTTTTCAAGCGTCTGGTGGAGGTGACGGAATCCGTAGAAGCGGTCCTGCCAAAGGTGGGTGTAGTTGTTTTCATTGCTGGCCGACGCGTAGATCTGCAAGCCCCCGCCGAGGGCCACGCCGATCGGGGACACCCAGCCGCAGGAGGGAAATTCATGATCGAGTCGGGTGTCGCCGCCATTGAGATTTTTCAGGCCCAGGCGTGAGGCTTCCCGGAGGGCCGCCTCACTGACCCAGGTGTCGCCCGTCCACAAGATGAGCTCAACCTGCTTGCCGGGAGGCAGCAGCGGATCGAGAGCGCGCACGGAGCCGCCGATCTCCTGCTTCAAATCGAAGGGGAAATTGCCATACGCGCGCGGCGTTGGGTACTCCCGCGGTTCGGCTTGCCCAGCGAGGTCCGGTTTCGGGGCCGATGCCGCGCCCTTGGGGTAGCGGTCCCGCCAATGGTGGCTGGCCGGTTGTTGGCTCCAGAAATCGCGCCATTCCTCCAGCGGATTGTAGCTATCGCCAAAATAGTTCCAATCGAATGGGTGGCTGTAGGTGTGGGTCGCGGCTTCGACCTGATCGAGAGCGAATATTTTCCTGGCGGCCGCGCGCGCCGCCTCGCTGCCGTACCACTCCGGGTCGAGGTCGCCCGCGATGGCCGACACGGTCACCGGAAGGTCGCTGTAGGGCTCTATTGCCTCCTTGAGTATCACCTCGGTGGACAGCTTGCCGGAATATACTTCGATTTCGGTGCGATTTCGCCAGCCGTCGCCGTCGATGTGGCTGTAATAGATGCGGCGGCCGGACAGCGTGGTTGTATCGGGTTTTGGCAGCTGGTCGGTGGCGAAGGTCTGGCGGAAAAATTCAAAGGGATTCACCAGCCACAGCAGGCGCTTCTCGCTCACCAGCGCGGTGTAGCCCGTTTGTGCGTACCCCCCCTGCGGACCGGTGATCACCAAGGCGCTGCGGCTCGCGCCGCCCTTGCCCCACTCGGCTGCAAGATGTGTAACCGCATCCGCGGACGCCGCCCGGACATTGAGGAACGGCGGCAGGATGCCTTCGTAGGCCCGTTCAAATTCCACCATGCCGGGGGTCTTCTTTCTCAAGCGGATATCGTAGGTAGGTGTTTCCCAGCGCCCATCGGTATGGAGGCCCAGACGGGCGAGGTATCGGTTGAGCAGGCGAATGGACGTGTCCTTGCCTCCGCCATCGTGATGGATCCCGAGGTCGCCGAAGATCACCCATCGCACGCCTTGTTTCATGACGTTTTCCGCCCAGGCGACGAACGCTTTGGGGTTCGGGTTCCGGTCGTCCTCGAACCAGGTGAGGACGCCGCGCACCCCCTTCATGCCCGCCACATCTGGCATCGGCTGGTGGATGTCGTGATAGCGGACTTTGAGGCCGAGATGATTGAGCGGCATCTCCGCCATCCGGTGAATGGGTGTGCCGCGGACGTCGGGATATTTCTCGCCATCGTAAAGGGCGAGGACGATGCGCTCCAGCGTTTTTCCCGGAGCGGCGGTTGCAGCCGTCCCCAGGACCGGTGATATAAGTAGCAGCAGCCCCAGCACGATCAGCCTGCGGCCCGGACTGCGGGGAGGGCGGCTCGCGCCGAAGGGTTTTGGATCTAAAAATGTCATTTGGTTTGCCGGTGGTGGTGAATTCCAAACGCCCGAAAAGGGGCCATTCTTTAGGGGATTGCAAGGCCAATACCAGAACCGTGCGGCGTCGGTCATTATTTTTTTGCGGATCACCGGTGGGGAAGCGGCTGTATTTCAGGGCATTTGCGTAAAGAGGGACGAACGCGGCTAAAAACAGCCTCGGCTGCCGGAGAAGGGGTAAGACCAATTTTGTTAACGGCTGTATAAAATTATGACAATCCGACGTCGGGCCGGGAAGGTCTTAAGGGTTGATAATTCCCTCAGTGGGCGCGCGTGGGCAATGCCTCGGAGCGGCGCGACAGCGCAGGTTTGCCGGGCTGGTTCGGGTCCGCCGGCATCTTGCCGATGCGGTCGAGCAGGATGGTCGAGACGTAGGGGTGAAAGCCGTTGGCTTTTTGCTTGCGGTAAACACGCGCGATGCCGGCGGTATCGGCTGGGTTCCAGTAATCCAAAGTCAGGATATCCAGCGCCGGACGGCGCAGGCGGGTGGCGTGCAGGAGTTTTAGCTGGGCCTGGGATTCCGCCCGTGTGACGGGCACATAGGTTTTGCGCTCGAAATCATAGCCGCCGTAAACCGATTCGGCGAGCAGGTAATCGAGCTCGCCATCGATGCGGGGAAGCAGGGCGTAGGCGCGGTTCATGGCGATCCGCAGGCCCGGGTAGCGGGTGCGGATCTGGCGTACCAGGCGGACCGCGGCATCCTGCATGCCCTTGAACCGGATCGGTTCCTGCTCTTCAAGATAAAGAGAGCTGTCGAGCGTGTCAAGAAGGACGCCGTCGAAGCCGCGGTCGAGGAGTGCGGGCAATAATTCGTCGAGAACGCGGGCGCTCCAGCGCGGGTCGCGCAGGTCGACGAAGTGGCTGCCCCAGCGGTCATTGACGCCGGCGAGCAAGCCTTCCCGCTCCACCGCCTCGAAATAGGGCCGGAACGGGTCCACCTCGCCTAGGCTCAGGTAGCCCAGATAGATCGGACGCGGCCGCGCGCTGAGGGGAGGGTGATCCTCGGCGTCGAAGATTACGAGGGCGAAGCGGGAAAAAGCCTCGCCCGGCAGATCTGAAGCGTAATAGGCGATCCAGGGCAAGGGCTCCTTGCTCCGCGCGCCAGGGCCGGACAGGCACCCCGCCAGAAGAAATGTCATGAGGCCGAAACAGGCGCGCAAGAAAATGGTCCTGCCTGAAGTCACCGGCACCTCCGGACCTCCATAAAAACGCCGCGCGCCATTCCGCGCGGCCTGGCAACGCCGGGGGCATTGTGCGGACCGCGTGGCACCGAATGGAACGGCGCTCAGCCGTGTTGCTGGTTCTTGAATTGATAATAACGAATGCCCGTCGCGGTCAGCATGAGCCCGGCGGTGGCGAAGGCGGCCAACAGTCCTGGAACGATGAGCGCCAGCGACAGCGGCGTGTTTTCGAGCAGCCAGTGTACCAGCTTTTGCAGGCCCAGCCACGACTCCGGCGCGTTCATCCACTGGTGGAGCGCCGTGTTTTCGAATAGTGCATTAAACACCAGGATAACGGGATACTCGGTCCAGACACCGTCCATCAGCCACAAGAGCACTTGATAGGCGAGGAGGCCAAAACCGCCGAGCACCACCAGCGTGGAAAAAAAGCCGAACGCCGCCGAGAGGCCGCCGCCAATGTAATCGAGCGCGGTGGCTTTTGAGAAAAAGAAGCGGGTTTCCTTCATCAGCCCGGACAGTCCTTTTTTACCGAGCGCCAGCGCCGCCAGTTTCACTTCGTCGAAAAACAGGAGCATTTGCCGGGAAAATTGCGATAACTGTTCGATCCACCGGTGGTGATCGTACGGATTCGGATGATGAATGGTATTTTTCATATTCCCCTCCTTCGTTGGGGTGGCTGCCCCGGTGGGGACAGGCTTACAGGGTGCGCCACATCCAGATCAGAAGCGCGATGGCGGCGATGATCTTCGCAGCCATACCAGCGTGGACCCAGATGTTGAATGCGCGGCTTTCATTGTACTGGAAAAGATGCTCGGCTTTCTTTTTATTCTTAACAGGAAGTGGGGACATAATGGGTTTATTTTTTAGATGCCCGGCGAAGGCCCTTGGGTTTGAAAAGTTACGGAGCCGGAGTCAGCCGCGGCGGATTTTCTTTAACTGGTATTTCATCACAGCCCGGTTGTGGTCGGGCAGATTGGTGGAGAACTGGTGGCTGCCGTCCTGCCGGGAGACGAAAAACAGGTAGTCGGATTCCGCGGGCGAAAGGGCGGCGAGAATCGATTTCAGGCCAGGATTGGCGATGGGACCGGGAGGCAGGCCGGGATAGCGGTAGGTATTGTAGGGCGAGTCGATGCCCAGGTCCTTTTTTCTCAAGTTGCCGTCGAAATCCTCCAGGGCGTAAATTACCGTGGGGTCGGTTTGCAGTTTCATGTCGATCTTCAGCCGGTTGTGAAACACCGAGGAAATCAGCGGCCGCTCCTCATCCACTCCTGTTTCCTTTTCGATCAGCGAAGCCAGGGTGACGGCCTGGTGCAGCGTGAGGCCCATTGCCCGCGCCCGGTCGAGCACTTCAGGCTGCATCACGCGTTCCTTGAAGGTGGCGACCATCACGTTAAGGATAGTGCGCTCCGAGGTGAATTTGCTGAAATGATAGGTCTCTGGAAACAGATAGCCTTCCAGGCTGGTCACATCAAGGCTGTACGAATCGATCACCTCCGGGTCCTGCGTCAGGTGGAGGAACGATGTGCGGTCGGCCAGGCCCTTGGCCTCTAGGGCGGCGGCTATCTCGGTGATGCGGTGGCCTTCGGGGATGGTGATCGCGTGCTGGATGCTGTGGCCTCGGGTGAGCCGGGAAAGTACCTCGCCTGCCGACATGGCGGGGGTCAGCTCGAACTCGCCGACCTGAATCTGGTTCTGCACCCGCTTCAGGTAGGCGAGCGCCTGGAAGGCGCGCGTGCTTTTGATCAACCCCTGTTCCGCCAGGCGGCTGGCGACCTGTTTGAGCCCAGACCCCGGCGCCACCTCGACGATGACGGGCGAAGAACCGCCTGGTGCGCGGGTGGCGAAATAAAACAGGCTGCCGACCAGGGCGGTGGTGGCCAGCGTCAGAGCCGCCAGCAGGCGGGCTTTTTTCAGTGGATCAAGGGACATGGAGATCGGCGGCTCCCTTTGGAAATAATCAGGCCAGCGCTTTTCGAACCTGGGCAAGAAACTGGTCGTTTTCTTCGCGGGTGCCCACGGTGACGCGCAGGCAGTGGTTCAGGCGCGGGTGTGCGCTCAGGTCGCGCACCAGTACGCCGCCGGCCATCAGCGCTTCGAACAGGGAGCGGCCGTCGCCATCGACCCGGAAAAGGATAAAGTTCGAGTCCGAAGGAAACACGGTCAGCCTGCCGAGGTCTTTGAGTTCACCGGCGAGCCGCTCCCTTTCTTTCAGAATAACATCAATTTGCCGTTCGACCGGCGAAAATTCCCTGAGCAGTTGTTCAGCGAAAGCCTGCGAAACGGTGTTGGAGTTGTATGGCAGGCGGACCTTGTTGATCTCGGCCACCACCTTGGGGTCGGCCACGGCGTAGCCGACACGCAGGCCCGCAAGGCCGATTTTTGACAGACTACGCAACACCACCAGGTTGTTGTGCGCATCCATTTCGCTGATGAAGCTTTGCCGGGCGAAATCGTGGTAGGCCTCGTCGAGCACGACGATGCCGGAAAACTGCTCCACCACGGTCTGGATTTCGGCGCGCGAAAAGCAATTGCCGGTGGGGTTGTTCGGGTAGCTCAAAAACACCAGGCGGGCGCGGTGGGTTTCGGCGGCGGCCAGCAGGTCGCGCGCCTTGAAGTCCCAATGTTCGTCGAGCGGAACGGGCACGGGGGTAAGCCCCATGCCGCGCGCAATGAGCGAATACATGGCAAACGTCGGGTCGGGAAAAACGATGGCGTCGCCCGGCCCGCAGAAGATCTGCAGCAGAAGCTGGATGAGCTCGTCGGAACCGTTGCCGATGACCAAGTGGTCCTCCGGCCGGCCCGTCCTTTGCGCGATGGCTTGCTTGAGTCTGCGGCACTCCGGGTCCGGGTAGCGGTTGAGTGCGAACTGCCCGAGCCGGGCCTGAAAGGCTTCGATGAGTTCCTCCGGCGGCGCATAGGGATTCTCGTTGGCGTGCAGCTTGATGCCTTCCTGAAGGTCCTCCACCTTGTAGGCTTTGAGGTTCTTGATGTTTTGCTGGACGAGGGCGTCTAGGTCGATGTTCATGACGGTCCATTGTTGGTTGAAAGAAGGGCGCGGAGGTCTTCGGCCGGCGCGGTGAAGCGCTGGCTGCGGTGATGCTCGGCGATGAGGATGGCGGCGATGTCACGCGCCGCCGCCGCCGCATCGACATTGACCACCGCGTAATCGTACATCGGCAGCGCGCGGATTTCCTCGCGGCCGGTGGCGAGCCGCTGCTCGATTTTTTCCGGCGCATCGGTGCCGCGCTGCCGAAGCCGGGCGGCGAGCTCGCTGAGCGATGGCGGCAGGAGAAAAATGAACACGGCGGGAAAATCCATGCTGCGAAGCGTCCGGGCGCCTTGCACGTCGATCTCGATCA
>CP070799.1:2505498-2508864 GCA_020343535.1 Nitrospinaceae bacterium
ACCGAAAGGAAACTGAGCGGCTCGCCGTCGTAGATGATCGCGCCGTAGGCCGCGTCCTGGATGACGATGAGCTGGTGCTTTTTGGCGAACGCCACCACCCGTTCGTAGAACTCGCGCGTGGCGTTGGCCCCCGTCGGGTTGTTGGGATAATTGAGATACAGGAGCTTGGCGCGCGACAGCGCCGCCGGGTCGATGGCGTCCAGGTTGGGCAGGAAGTTGTTCGCCTGGCCAAGGGGAAGGGGGATCACCTCGCCGCCCAGGTACTGCGTGTGCGTGCCCAGCACCGGATAGCCGGGTATCGTCATCAACGTGACGTCGCCGGGGTTGATGAACACCGAGGGCAGCATCGCCAGCCCCGGTTTCGAGCCGATGGTGTGGTTGACGTGCTTCTGGGGGTCGAGGCCGTCGACGCCATAAATGTCCTTCATGTACCGGACGGCGGCGACCTTGAATTCCTCGATGCCGTTGTCGGTGTAGCCCCGGTTTTCGGGTTTGCCCGCTTCCAGCTGCAGGGTTTTAACGACCCCGGGATACGCCATGTCGTCGGGTTCGCCGACGCCCATGTCGAAAAGCTCCTTGCCGGGGTTGTCCGCGAGGGCCGCGCGCTTGGCGCGTTTGATTTTCTCGAACTTGTAGATTCGCGTGTCCTTGCCGAATGAGTCGCCTCCCAGCCGGCTGGCAAAGAGCGATTGAATGTAAGGGTCGTTATCAGACATGAAGTGCGCTCCGGTAACGGGTTGACGCGCAACCCGAAGGTTCTAGGAAAAATTATACTTTTTATAGAAAAACGGTCACCCTGTCAAGGCGCGGTCCGCCCGAGGAACCTGTTTTAGCGGGTGAGCTGGCGCCCGTCCATCCACAATCGGCCGAGCGAGTCCTGGTATAACACCTCTCCCGCGGTATTGAAACTGAAACTCACCACGCGGCGCGAACCCGCGCTGAGCACGCGATCTTCGAAAAACAGGTTGTTGGCGGTCTGGTCGGTCAAGTAGGCGACCTGGCCGGTGGGGCTGAGTTGCACGTCGATGACCCTGAACCGGCCATCGAACAGTTTTTTCCTGTTGCGGTAAAGCCTGTCGGCGTCGTCCAGGTAATACACATCCCCCGTGGAATTCACCAGGAACCGGCGAACCCGCGTCACCTTGGGGTTGAGGCGCTCGCCATCCACATAGAGGAAACCGGTGTCGTTCTGGTAAATCGCCCGCCCGTTGGGAGAGACGACGGGATTCAAGGGAAGCGGAACCGTTCGCCCATCGCCTCTGAATTTGTTCAGGACCAGGGGCACCCGGCCGGCGTCGCGTTCCAGCTCGCGGCCGTTCTTGAAGATCTCTCCCTCACTGTTCAGGTAGACCACGTCGCCGCTCGATGAAACCAGATAGAGGGGCACGCTGCCTTGATGGCTGGCGAGCAGGCCTTGTTCGTCGAACAGGTAGGGGCCGATCTTGGTCCGGTAATACACCCGGCCATCGCGCGCCACCTTGAAATCCAGGATCGGCTGGCGGTTGAGGCGCGTTTCGTTTTTAAACAGGCCTGTGTTTCGCCGATTAACGTATACCGTGTCGCCTTCGCAGGAGGTCTTGACGTCGGCGCTGTCGGTCACCGTCCGGCCGCTTGCGCAGATGGTCTGGATCTCGACAGGGGAACGGGTATCGTCGCGGGAGTCGTCGTCGAAGGCGAGGGCGGGGGCCGTCATGACCGGCAAAAAAAGCGCCATCATCAACGCCTTCATCCTGGGACTCCTGGGAGGGCGCGCCCGGCGCAACCCGTCCAGGGGCAGGGCACAGACGGGGGGCCGGATCATGGGCTCTCGGGAGAGACGGCATCCTCCACCGCCGCAAAGTCTTCTTCGTCCTCCTCCTCATCCGGATCTTCAACGATGCCGGCGGATTTCTGCGAATAGCGCAGGTATTTGATGATCTCGGCGATTTCCCCGTCCGTCACCTTGGCGCGTTGCGAGGGCATCTTGCCGGTGCCTTCGATCACCGTCTGGCGAATTTCCTCGTCGGGGAAATTTCCGGGGAGGTATTCCGCGTCGATGAGGCGCGGCGCCTTGGTCGTCTTGCCCATGGCATCGGGCCCGTGGCAGTTGGCGCAGATGCGGTGAAAATGCTTCTGCCCCAGCTGGTACTCCGCGGGAACCTGCAGCGTAGGCTGCGGTCCGCAGGCGGCGAGGCCGAACAGCACGGGGAAGACCGCCGCGCCCCGCGCAAAAAATCTCAGGTGGCGAATGGGTTTCATTTCCTTTGCACCATGTCTAAAACTCCGTCGAAGTTGCGGTCGATCTCTACCCGCTCCAGCTGACGGTCGGGGCCGTAATACTCCCAGCGGTCGACCTTGCCGTCGAAGTTGGTGTCGAACTCGACCTTGCTTAGGACCGTGGCATCGAGAAAGTATTGCCACTGGTCGGGTTTTTCATCGGCGTTGGAATCGAACGAGGCGGAAATGAGCTTTTCGCCATCTCCATAATATTCCCAGCGATCGACCTTGCCGTCAAAGTCCTTGTCGTATTCGATGCGCGTCACCCGTTCTTCGTTGCTGAAAAACTGAAACAGGTCCATTTGGCCGTCGCGGTTTTCATCGGTTTCGATGCGTTGGAGGTGCGGGCCGGTGGAGTAGAATTCCCTGCGGTCGATGCGGCCAGTGAAATTCCGGTCCTTCTCAACGCGCAGAAGCATGCCATCGGGAGCGTAGAACTGGAACTGGTCGAGCTCGCCGTCAAAGTTGCGGTCGAGCTTGGCTTCGACGGGCTGCGGGTGGCCTTCGTAGATGTCGACCTGGTCGAGCTTGCCGTCCCCGTTCTTGTCGTATTCGATCTTGAGGGTCTTGCCGTCTTCGGCGAGGGTGTGCCACTGGTCGAGCTTGCCGTCAAAGTCGCTGTCTATGGTGAGGATCTCCGCGTTCGGCGACGACGCTGCGAGCAGGATACCTATGGCCAGGGCTACGGGAAATTTCCAAGGATGTCTCATGGGGACTCCAGTCTGAATGACACCGGCAGTTTGAAGCGCATCGACCGCTCGCCCAGCATTTCCGGGATGGCGGGAAACGGGGCCGCCTTTTCCACCGCCGCGAGCGCCGCCCGGTCAAGGGTAGCGTGGCCGGAGGATTCCAGCAGGGAAAGCTCGCGAAGCTCGCCAGCTTTGTTAAGCAGGAACGATACCACGGGCCGGCCTTCGTGACCCCGCCGCCGGGCGGGCACGGGGTAGTGGCGGTTGCCGGCGACGCGGCTGCGAACGCTGGAGAAATACCCCTCCCGGAGTGCTCCCAGGTCCACGCCGGTATATCCCGCGGGCACGCGGGCGATGGCCAGCGGCGCGATATCCGCCCCGGCCCTGGGCCGTGCGGAGGTCTCGACGGCGGCCGCCGGCG
>CP070799.1:2508964-2521940 GCA_020343535.1 Nitrospinaceae bacterium
CGATGCCTGGGGAAGCCGGGGGGTGGTGGTGGGCCACGACGTGTCGTCTGAGGAGTGGGTAGCCACGCTTGAAGACGGTTTGCGCCGGTTTCCCGAAAGGCCCTCCATTTTGCAGGAGTTTCACAAGGGCCGGCAGGTTGAGGCGGCGTTTGTGAACCCCGCAACCGGCGGGATTGAGCGGATGAAATGCCGCGTGCGCCTGACGCCGTATTACTTCGTCGTCGAGAAAGCCGCACGATTGGGCGGAATTCTCGCAACGCTGTGCCCGGCGGATAAAAAAAAGATCCACGGCATGGTGGATGCGATCATGGTGCCTTGTGCCGCGAACGAATCCTGAACCGGACCCCTTGAGAGGGGACGAAGTGGAAAATAAAATCAGACTCTACAATATCGATGGCTGCGGCTACTGCGCTCTGGTTCGCTCGGCCCTGGAGCAGCTCAACCTCGACTACGAGAAGATCGACGTGCCTTGGCCGCATTTCCAGCGCACCGAGGTGTTCGAGGTGTCCGGTCAATACACCGTGCCGGTGCTCGTCGATGGAGACACGGTGCTGGACGACGAATACCAGATCGTCGATTACCTCAAGCGGACCTATCCGGTCAACTCTTAACCTTCTTTAAAGGCTCCCCATGGAAACCTGGCAGAAACTTTTGAGCGGCAGTGTGGTCAAGGTGGAGGATTTACCCTTTCTTCCGGAAACGTCCGAAGAATACATGGAGAAATTGAGGAAAGTTTCAGAAGTTTACCCCATCCGTATCAATTCCTATTTCAAGGACCAGATTCGGGGACAGGGCGATCCGCTATGGAAACAGGTGGTGCCTACCCTCGAGGAACTAGACGATTTCCTGAGCGACGAGGCACAGCTCCATCCCGATCCGCTGAAAGAGGAGGAGGACATGCCGGTGCCCGAACTCGTGCACCGCTATCCCGACCGGGTGCTGCTCATGGTCAATAACCAGTGCCCGATCATCTGCCGATTTTGCACACGCAAGAGAAAAATCGGTTTTCCCGGCATCGTAACGCGGGACACCTTGCGTCAGGGCATCGAATACATCCGCGCCCATACCGAAGTGCGCGACGTCATTCTCTCCGGCGGCGATCCGCTTTTGGTGCCGGACAAGGAGCTCGACCGCATCCTGTCCGAACTGCGTTCCATCCCGCATCTGGAGCTGATCCGCATCGGTACCCGGGTGCCGGGCACGCTTCCGCAGCGCATCACCGACAACCTGCTTGCGATTCTCAAGAGATACCACCCGCTTTATTTCAATATGCACTTCAACCATCCGGCGGAAATCACCCCCGAGGTGGAAGAAGCCTGCAACCGCCTCGCCGACATCGGCATTCCCCTGGGAAGCCACACCGTCCTGCTCAAGGGGGTGAACGACGATTCGGCGATCATGAAGGAGCTGTTCCACAAGCTCCTCAAGATCCGCGTCAAGCCGTACTACCTCTACCAGGCCGACATGACGATGGGAACGGATCATTTCCGCACACAGGTCGAGAAGGGCCTCGACATCATCCGCGACTTGGCTGGCCACACGTCTGGCATGGGAGTGCCCTATTACGTCATCGACGCGCCGGGTGGTGGCGGCAAGGTGCGGTTGTTGCCAGATTCCGTCATCGAGCACAATGAGAATGAAGTGATCGTGAAAAATTACGAGGGCAAGGTCTTCCGTTATCCGCAGCCGCGAACCAACGAAACAAAAAAGAGATTTTTCGACGCTTCATCTTCTTCCGCTCAAGAGGCAGGCGCAAGCGCCTGCCCGGTGAGTGCCTGAGCCGCCGGCCCGCGAGCCAACCCGAGCCTTTCACGGTTTTCCCCGATTCTTCAAAAGACTTTGTTTTATTAAGCCTTAACAGGTCTCGCCAACCCCGGGCCGGCAGCCAGCCCTTCCTATCACCCGTTTTAACGCGCTAACTCCTTTAAAAGTAAAGCGTTAAGAATCTTGCCTTGGCGCCTTCGCAGGCCTTTCAGGCCCCCGGGAAGGCCCCGTCCCAAGCCCGTATAAAACTCAATTACTCCTGTAAAATCAAGAATTTATTGGACTCCCGCCGGGTTTCGGGTTATATTAAGAGAATATAATTCCATGTAAATTAATAGCAAATAGGACCTCTAAATGGTCACGTTTCGCGCATTTTCAATCCGGGCGCTCCTGGTCCCGATCGGGGCCTGTTGTCTAGCGTCCTGCGCCGTCCAGCCGGGCCACCTGCCCAGCCCATCGGTGGAGGAGGAACTCCGCCCGCTGACCGGAAGTTCACGGGCAGCTCCGCCGGCGGAAGCCCCCGAGCCGCAGGAGGGGGCGCAAAAGCCCGGCGAACTCACCCTCACGCAGTCCGAGTTGAAACTCAAGAAACCGCGCGCCCGCGGCCCCCGGTTCGACCTGTCGGCGCGCGAGGTGCCGGTGAAGACCATTCTCCTGGCCTTGGCCGAGAAACTGGAAAAAAATATCGTGGTCGATCCCGCCATCGACGAGACCGCCACCCTCGAACTGAAGAACGTGACGCTGGAAGAGGCGCTGGTTCACTTGCTGGTGCCCAACGGGCTGGTGCAGCAGGTGGAAGAGGGGATCATCCGCGTCAGCCGTGAAAAAATGGAAGTGAGGCTGTTTCACCTGAACTATGTGCTGTCCCGGCGCGAGGGCCGGAGCGGTCTTGCGTCCCATCCTGGCCTTGGCGCCGGCGAGACGTCAAGCGCGGTTTTATCCAGCGAGGAGGCAAACCTCTGGAAGGAAATTGAACAGGGCCTGCGCGACCTGGTCCATGGCGCAACACCCGGTGGCGGCAACAAAAACGCCAGCGGGCCGTATTTTTCCATTCAGCAGCAGGCGGGAATCATTCAGGTGAGCCACTACCCGCACACGTTGCTGAAGGTCGCCCGCTTTCTTGAAGAGGTCGAGGGCTCGGTGCAGCGCCAGGTGTTCATTCAGGCGAAGATTATCGAAGTGTCCCTGAATGAGGAAAACCAGCTGGGGATCGACTGGGCCAAGGTGAATCCGCGGGCTTCGGCCCCGGGCCGGAGACCCGCCCCGTCCACGGGGGTTCATGACGGCCGTCCTGAGGTGGTGATCGAGGCATTGTCCCGGCAGGGGCAGGTGCGTATGCTCTCCAGCCCCAAGATCGCGACGCTCAACAACCAGCGCGCGCTGATCAAGATGGCGACCGAGGCGGTCTACTTTCGTCCCCAAGCGGTGGGGGGAAGAACGGGTTACGCCGCCCAGCCCGTCACCGAGGGCATCGTCCTCGACGTGGTACCGCAGATCAACCCGAATGGCACGATCATGATGAGCATCAACACCAGCATCAGCGAACGCGCTGGCGAGCGTGTTTCGCCGGATGGCATGAGTGCGGTGCCCGTTCTCGATGTGCGCCAGTCGAACAATGTCGTCCTCGCGGGCAACGGCCAGACCATCGTCATCGGCGGGCTGATGAAAAAAACGCAACGCGCCGAGGAGGGCAGTCAGCCGTTGTTCGGCGGTCTGTTTCATTCCGACCGCGAGGCGGAGGCAAAAACCGAACTGGTGATTCTTCTCACCCCCGAGATAATGGTTGGCGATGCGGTGGACGATCGTTACGACCTTGAAATAGAGCGCCTGCAAACCCTCGGTGTCGCCGAATCGCGCAGGCGGACCGCTTTCCCAGTTTTTAAAAGGTAAACCGTCATGTATCAGGATTACTACCAGTTCAATGAAAAACCGTTCAGCCTGACGCCCGATCCAAAATTCCTCTATCCCAGCGCGGGGCACCGGGAAGTGCTCGACCACCTCGTGTATGGCATCCGCCAGCGCGAAGGCTTCATGCTGCTGGTGGGCGGCGTGGGCACCGGAAAGACCACGCTTTGCCGCTCCCTCCTGGAAAGGTTCGACCCAGAAGTAAAAAGCGCCCTGGTTGTCGATTCCCTGGGGTCGGAAATGGATCTGTTGCGTACCTGCGTCAGTGACCTCGGAGCGCGCCGGGCGCGCGCCCGCAACGGCCAGACGGCGCTTGCCCTTGCCCCCGCGATCATCGGCGGCGCCTTCGAAGACGCGCCGCCGCTGGAGGAAGAGGAAGAAGACGCCGGCTGGATCGCCAGGGCGAGCAAGAAGGAGCTGACAGATGCCCTGAGCGAATTCCTGATCGAGCAGTACCGGCAAGGTGGAACCACCGTACTGATCGTCGATGAGGCGCAGAACCTCTCGCTGCCGGTGCTGGAGCAGCTGCGCCTGCTATCGAACCTGGAAACCGAAAAGGACAAGCTGTTGCAGATCATCCTCGTCGGCCATCTGGAATTCGCCCGCAAACTGAACTCCCCCGAGCTCAAGCAACTGAACGAGCGAATTTCCATTCGCTGCACCCTCGCCCCGCTGACAAGGGAGGAGCTGTACGAATACATTCTGCACCGGGTGCTCATCGCCGGGGCGGGCGGCCGTATCGTCTTCGCCCCTTGCGGCCTGAGCGAGATATATCACTATTCCAAAGGCGTCCCCCGGCGCATCAACCTCGTTTGCGACCGCGCCCTGCTGGCGGGGTTCAACGCCCAGACAGGTGTCTTGGAGCGCACCCACGTTCGCCAGGCGGTGAGCAGCCTCTCTGGCGAGGAAGGAGTCTCCATGGCCGATTCTTTCCCGCCGTTTCGCCTGACGGGAGTGTTGGGTGTTCTCGTGCTCCTCGCCGCCCTTGCGCTGTTCGTCCTGCCGCAGAAATTCGCCGAGAAACAATGGCGGTTCATGGGCACCGCGACCGATGTAGAAAGCGTTCCGGGGGAGATGCCCCCCGCAACCGAATCCCTGGAAACTGGCGACGAGGCTTCGCGCCTCACGCGAACCGCTTCGGCGGGCAAGCCATTTCCAGTGGTTTCCCCTCAACCCGCGGCAGGAGGCTACCGCATTCGAGTGAGCACCATGCGGGACGCGGCGCAGGCGGAAAAGCAAGTGGAAAAGCTGATCGAGGAGGGTTATCCGGCGTTCTGGAAAAAAGCATTTTCTTCCCGGCGCGACTGGTATATTGTTTATGCGGGCCCCTATGATACGGTCAAGCCTGCGAGGATTCACCTGAACGCTCTCAAGTTTTCAGGTTGGCATCCGATTCTCCTGTCGTTCACCTCCTCGGATTGAGATCCGTTTTGAGCCTCATTGCCGACAGCCTGAAGAAGGCCTCCCGGGAAAAAGCGCCCCGCCGGGACGCGGGGCGGGATACGCCGCTGATGGGCGGCTCACGGCCGCCGCGGCCCTCGAAAGGCGCGCGCGTGGTGCGCTTCATCCTGTTGATTCTCATCCCCTGTTCGGTGCTGGGCAGTCTCCTTTACGTGGCCTTCTCTGGTTCGCAAAGAGCGCTTGAGGAAAAAAGCCCACCCATTGAAGAGGCGAACACGACGCCGGCGGAAACGCCGGAAACCGTGTTCCTGCCTCCCGGGCCTGGCGGAAAACCGCCCACCGGAGAAAAGGTTCCCGAGCCCGTGCGTGAGCCCGTGAAGGAACGCTTGATTCGCGGCACACCGCTCATGCCGAAAGCACCAACGCCCCCCGCCGCCGACGCGGGGGCCGGGTCCGGATCCATCCCCGGCAAGAAAATCCCCCGGCCGGTGGAGAAACCCGCCGCGCCGGTTGCCAAAGAGGCGGCCCCCGCGCATGAGCCCAGCGCCGCGCCGGAGAAGATTTTAAAAACCCAAAAGCCCGTGGCGGTGAAGCCTGAAAAGGCCCGGTCGGCCGCTCGCGCCGAAGAATCGGGCAAGGTGCGGGAGAAACCCGCCGCTTCCTCAGGAGCCGAGCAGCCCGCAGCCCCCCTTCGCACTCCGGCCGCCTCCGGCCCCCGGCCACAAGTGCCGGCAGCAACCCACAAGCCGCGCCAGCCCGAAATCGCTGTTCTGCCCAGGGCCGTGGAAGCGCAGCCCCTTGGGGCGAGCGGAGCCCCGGTGGCGCCCGTTCCCCCGGCGGCTAAGCCGCACCACATGACGCCGGTAGAGTCTCCGGCCGGTCCGCTCACGCCGCAGACCTTCGCGCCGCCACCGGCAGAGGAGCGGGCTGGGGTCATCGAAGAGGAGAGTGTTCTGGAGTTCGAGACGGTGCCTTCCGGCAAGCCCGGGACTAAGAGCGCGGCGGCTCCGGATCGGGTTTCCGGCGGTTTGCCCTCGGCTCCCGCGCCAGCCGCCCCTGGAGGGGCGAGGGAGAACGTGGCGGCGCTCAAGCTCACCGTCTCAAAACCCGATGGCAAAGATGCGCCCAAAAAGGTAGTTTTTGAGGATAGCGTGTATCATTTCAATCGCGGTGTGTTTTATCAGCAGGCCCGCCAGTGGGACGAGGCGCTGGCCGAATACCAGGCGGCGGCGCGGTTGAACCCCGAGAACGCCGACGCTTACAACAACCTGGGCGTGGTCTATAAGGCCCGGGGGGAGCTGGACCGGGCGATCAAGGAGTTCCTGCGGGCGGTTTATCTCGACCCCGGTTACAGTAAGGCTTACAATAACATCGGAGTAGTGTACTATATGAAGCAGGACTTCGACGGCGCGATCCGCAATTATGAAAAAGCCATCGAGGCCCGCTCCGACAACCTGGAAGCGTTCAACAACCTGGCCCTCGTCTACAGAAAGAAGAACGAGCCGCAGAAGGCCTTGGGGGTTCTCAATCAGGCGCTGGCCGCAAACCCGGAGCACGCAGGCACCAATTACAACCTGGCCGTGTTGTATGAAAACCACGGCGAGTTGCAGCCCGCGATCCACTATTACCGTCGCTTCCTTCAACTCGGGGAGAGAAGCCACCCGGCTCTCGTCCTTCAGGTCCGGAAGCACCTTGAGACCATCGATCAATAACCGGCTGCCCCGCGGCCGGGGTTCTGGCCATGCACAAATTCAAGACCGACCTTAAGAAGAACCTCATCGCCGGGCTGCTGGTCACCGTGCCCGTCGCGCTCACCTATATCATCCTTTCCTTCGTCATCCGCAGCGTCGACTCGGCCATGGAGCCGCTGATCCTGAAGGTGCTCGGCGAGAAGGGCATGCAGTGGATGGAGAAGTACCCCGTCCCCGGCCTGGGTTTTGTGTTATTGATGATTTTCATCATCCTGGTGGGTCTCTTCGCCACCAATTTTTTCGGCAAGCAGGTGGTGCTGGCGGGCGAGCTGATCCTGCACAAGATTCCCTTCGTGCGCGTCATCTACACGAGCATCAAGAAGGTGGTGGACACCCTCTCCCAGTCCGAAACGCCGACGTTCGAAAAAATGGTTCTTCTCACCTACCCGCGCGAACCCCTGAAGACGCTTGGCATCGTTTGTTGCGACACAAAAGGGGAGATCGCAAGCCATACCGATGGCGGTTCGGTCAATGTGTTCGTGCCCACCTCGCCCAACCCCACCACGGGTTTTCTCCTGATGGTGCCGCGAGAAAAACTGGATGTTCTTGAAATGTCGGTGGAGGACGGCCTGAAGATGATCATTTCATTCGGCATGGTGAACAACGCCGAGAAGGGGCACGCCGGGAAGGTGGAAAGCCAGGAAGGGTAGAGGCTCCCTCCGGCCGGCGGCGGTTTTAGTCGCCGCGTTTTTTGCCCGCCGGCGTTCTATTCTGGCCGGCCATTTTTTCGCTGATGTTTTTCGCGGTTTTCACATCGAGCTGGCTCAGGATTTTTCCTGCCGCCTTGCTGCGCATTCCAGCGAGGATCTTGATGGCCAGGTTTTCATCCAGGGCTTCCAGCAGGACGGCGGCCTGCTCGGGTTTCATGCTCGAATACGCCTTGACCAGCGCGTTGATATTTTCGCGGATCCGTTCGTTCTGAATGCCCAGCTGTTCCTCGCTGCGGGCCAGCGCGGCTTCGATTTTTCCCAGGTCGGCCTTGATTTTTTCCTCCAGCACCCTGAGCCGCTGTTCCTTCAGGTTTAATTCCTCCTCGCGCCGCTTGAGTTCCCGGTTTTTTTTCTCGATGGTTTCGATCATACGGAAAGTTTCCGGGTTGATCGCCGGGGGCTGGCCGGGGAGCTGGGGGGTGGCCGGCTTCGCGGGCGGGGGGGATTCCGGTTTGCCCGCCCCCGCCGCCGCGGGCTTGGGCGAGGTTTGTGCGGTGGCGGACCGCGGCGCCGGTTGAGGGGCGAGGGCGAGCCAGGCGACAATAAAAATGGCGAGGCCTGCGGCTAGCGGGTGCGTCGGTTTCATTGTCCGCGGCCCCTCAACCACAAGTTGGCGGCGGCTTCGTCGAGAAGGGCGGTTTCCCGTTTCCTTCGCGCCTTTTTGCGCGTGAGAAGCTCGCTGTCCCGGAGGATCTCGAAGGTGCGCCGCTTCCTTGCGGCCTCGATGAGATCCGCACGCGCTTCCTCCAGACGGCGTGCGGTTTCGGCGAGGATCGATTGCTGGAGGGTTTCCTCCTTCTTCACGCCACTGAAAAAATTCTGATACAGTTGAAGGCTGCCGGCGAGGGTGGGACGCTTCAGCGTCTCCTGCAGTTGGTGTGTTTTATCATCCGCCAGGCGGCGGATGAACGCCAACCGCTCCTCCTGGTCCTGAAGGTGGGCTTGGGCTTTCGCGAGGTCTCGCTGGAGGGCTTCCTCCTTGAGGCGGGCGGCCCTTAGCAATGTATCGAAGCGGGTTTTCATTGCGCCTTCGCCACCTCCATCAGTTCACTCAGGCTGTGTTCGAGGTCCACCTTTTCATGGATGCCCTGCTTGAGGTAGGCATTGATTCGCTCGATGCGCGCCATAGCCAGATCGATTTTGGGGTTGCTGCCGCGTGTGTAAGCGCCGATGTTGATCAGGTCCTCCGCTTCGCGGTAAGTGGCGAGCAGGTCCTTGACCCGCATGGCCGCCTGCCGGTGTTCTTCTCCGGCCACGTCGATCATCAACCGGCTGATGCTGGACAGAACATCGATGGCGGGGTAGTGATTGTGTTGCGCGAGTTCACGGGAGAGGATGATGTGCCCGTCGAGAATGGCGCGCACCGCGTCTGAAACCGGTTCGTTGATATCGTCTCCCTCGACGAGTACCGTGTACAGGCCGGTGATGGTTCCCCGGCCGCGTGAAGTCCCCGCGCGTTCCAGCAGGCGGGGCAACAGCGAGAACACCGAGGGCGTGTAGCCGCGCGTCGTCGGCGGCTCGCCCACCGACAGGCCGATCTCGCGCTGGGCGAGGGCGAAACGGGTGATCGAGTCCATTATCAGGATAACGTCGTCGCCCCGGTCGCGGAAATATTCAGCGATCGTGGTGGCGATGTAGGCGCCGCGCAGGCGTACCAGCGGCGGCTGGTCGGCGGCGGCGGCCACCACCACCGATCTCTCCAGGCCGTGCGGGCCGAGGTTTTCCTCGATGAATTCCTTCACCTCGCGGCCGCGCTCGCCGATGAGGGCGATGACGTTCACATCCGCTCCCGTGTTGCGGGCGATCATCCCGAGCAGCACAGACTTGCCGACGCCGGTGCCCGCCAGAATGCCCATGCGCTGGCCCTTGGCGAAGGTATGCAGCCCATTGATGGCACGGACGCCCACGTCGAGAATTTCGCGCACCCGGCTCTTCTCCAGCGGGTTCGAGGGGTTGCCCATGAGCGGATATTCGACGCCGTGTTCAATGGGCCCCTTGCCGTCGAGCGGCCGGCCGTTGCCATCGATGACCCGCCCGATCAGCCTCGGGCTGACGTTGAATGTGGGGTATTCTTCCTGCGATTCGATGCGGCTGCCCGGTTCGATGCCCATAAGTTCGCCGAGCGGCATGAGCAGCGTGCGATTGTCACGGAAGCCCACCACCTGGGCCTCCACCGGCGGGCGGTTGCCCAGGGGGTGGATGGAGCACAGGCTGCCCACCGAGGCGGCGGGGCCGTCGCCCTCCAGGAGCAGGCCGATCACCCGGTTCACTCGGCCGCTTTTTTTAATCAGCGAGGTGTTGTCGATGAAGGCGCTGTATTTTTTAAGGTCGATGATGTTTTCCATGGCCAAGACCGCTAGGCGCGGGGCTCGTCTTCACGGGGCGCGAGTTCAAGGATTTTGTCCAGCCCTTCCTCCAGCTTTTCGATGCGCGCGTCGACGGCGCCGAAATTGGTTTCGATGACGCAGCCCCCGCGCGCGATGCCCGATTGCGGTTCAATGACGATCTTCTGAATTTGAGGATAGAGGTTGGAGAGCTCAGGGCGGAAGTTTTCCGCGTGCTCCTTGTCTTCCGGGTTGACCTTGATGATCATGGATTCCTTGTCGAGCACCGATTGCACGGCGAGGCGAATCATGTCCTGAATGCTTTCCTCGCGCGTGGCCAGCTCGAAGCGGATCACTTTCTTGGCCAGGGCGACGACCATCGCGATCATTTCCCGCTCGACGCTCGGGTACATCCTTTCCCGGAAGCCGGCGAGATCCCGCGTCAGCTGTTCAAAACATTTCATCAGGGGCTCGAACGCCTCCTTCGCGGCCTGTTCCCCCGCCGCGAACCCCTCGGCATGGCCTGCCGCGCGGCCTTCCTCCTCGGCCTGGCGCTTGATGGATTCGGCCTCCTGCCCGGCTTTTTCCAGCGCGTCCTGCAACAGCTCACGCACCCCTTCGCGGGCGCGGGCAATGTTCTCCGGCGCGAAATTGCCGGCCCCTTCTTGGCCGTGCGTGAACACCCGGGTCTTGCCCTGGGCGACGAAACTCTCCAGCTTGAAATCGCGCGCCTTCGCCTCGGCCCCTTCCTCCGCCTGCGTCTCGGTGGTGAGGCCCCGGATGAACCACCTGGAATCGCTAGACAAGTTCCTCGCCTCCTCCGCCGATGGACAGTTTGCCCTCCTCCTCCAGCTTCTTGCAGACGCTAACGATTTTCTGCTGGGCGTTTTCCACGTCGCTGATCTTGGTGGGGCCCAGGGCTTCCAGATCCTCCCGCATCATGATAGAGGCCCGTTCGGACATGTTGAACAGCCACTTTTCCTTGAGCGCGTCGCTTGCCGTCTTGAGCGACACCAGGAGATCTTCCTGTTCGATCTCTTTGAGGATCATCTGGATGCTGCGATCGTCGATCTTGAGGATGTCCTCGTAGGTGAAGCGCAGGTTGCGGATTTCGTTGGCCAGGTCGGGGTCCACCTCGTCCATCGCCGCGAGGATGGAGGATTCCGTCGAACGATCCAGGGTGCCGATAATGTTGGCGGCGGTTTCGACGCCGCCCAGCTGGCTGCCGGTCATCGAGCGGGAGGAGCGGAACTCGGCCTGCAAGGCCTCGTCGAGATCGCGGACCACCTGTGGGGAGACGCGCTCCAGGGTAGCAAGGCGGTGGACGATTTCCATGCGGTTCTCCTCGGGAATTTCCCGAAGCGTCTGCCCCGCCATGTGCGGGTCCAGGTGCGACAGTACGACGGCCGCCGTCTGCGGATGCTCGTTGACGAGAAACGCAGCGATCACTTCCGGATCGAGCATGCGTATCGTTTCCAGGCCGCCGCCCATCTCTTCGCCGGGTGTCGTGATATTGTTGAGGATTTCGGCGGCCTTGTCCGGGTTGAGGGCCTTCTTGAGCGCGCTCTTAAGAAAGTCCATGCCGACGGTGCCAAGGCTTCCGGTGCCCCCTTTGACGCTGTGGAAAAATTCCTGTGTCACCGCGTTCAAGGTGGCGATGTCCACCTCGTCGAGCGACAACATGTAGTTGCCAAGAATCTGAATCTCACGCTCCTCCATGTTGGAGAGCACCGCAGCGGCTTTTTCTTCGCCCAGCGACATGAGAAAAATCGCGGCTTTCTCCGGTCCTGTGTATTGTCTGGTCACAGTATCCCCTGGTTAGCTGGCGGGGCCCTTGCTGCGCATCCACTTGCGGATGACGCTCGCGGTGAATTTGGGATCGTTCTGGACGAACTCTTCCACCGACCGGCGGACGTTCGCCATCTCCTGGCTGACCTCGGGGATCATCCCGCCTTCCCGCTCGGCGTGTTCCATGTCGGCGTGGGCCAGTTCGCGGGGAGGTTCAGGCAACACCTCAAGGGAGGTCGTCATCCAGTTCATGAGCGGACGGATGACCCAGGCAAAGAACAATAAAATTACTATAGCACCGCCCAAAATTTTTGCAATCAGCAGCACCCAGTCCATCGTCTGCTCGCTGGCCAGGAGGGCCTGCTGTTCCTCTAGCACTGAGCGGTCGAACTGGATGTTTTCCACCTGCACGGTATCGCCCCGTAGCCGATTGAAGCCGATGGTCGACTTCACAATCTCGAGGTACTTGTTCATCTCCTTTTCGGAGCGCGGCTGATATTCGGGCGGATCGCCCTGGGTGGCGCCGTCGATGAGCACCGCCACCGAAAGCTTGGTGATTTCGCCGACGGGTTTGGAGACGTGGCGGATCACCTTGTTGATCTCGTAATTGAAGGTCTGGTTTTCCTTGTCTCGCTTGGCGGGGTGGCCGCTTCCCGCGCCGCCGCGCCCTCCGGGCACCAGAGACTGGGCGCCTGCTACGCCGCCGGAAAGAAGCGCGCCTAGGGTCGCTTCGGTCATCAGTTGCTCGCTGCGTACCACCTGCGAGTCGGGATCGAATATCTCTTCAGTGCGTTCGACCTTTTCAAAGTCGAGATCGGCGGTCACCCGCGCCAGCACTTTGCCCGGACCCAGGGCGTCTTCCAGCATCTCGACGATGCTGTTTTCCAGCTCCTGTTCCACCCGGAGCTTGTGCTGAAAGTTGGTGGCGGTGGTGAGGGCGTTCAAAGTGGCGTCGGAGCCCCCGGACAGCAGGTTTCCCTCCATGTCCACCACAACCACGTCGCGCACTTCGATGCCCTTGACGCTGGCCGATACCAGGTGGACGATGCCCTGAACCTGTTCCTTGCCGAGCGATCGCCCGGCCCGAATCTTGATAGTGACCGAGGCCTTGCCGCGCGGTTTCTCTTTGATGAACAACGTTTCCTTGGGGATAACGAGGTGAACCCGCGCCTGTTCCACCGCATCCAGGGTTTTGATGGTGCGTGCCAGCTCACCTTGCAGGGCCCTCTGATAATTGATTTTCTGAATGAATTCGTTCATCCCCAGGCCAGATTTTTCGAAGATCTCCAGCCCCACTTCGCTGCTCTCGGGCAGGCCCTCGCTCGCCAGTTGC
>CP070799.1:2522040-2528141 GCA_020343535.1 Nitrospinaceae bacterium
CCTAAAATATTTCAACAGGTTGTCAGGTCCGAGCCGGGCGGTTGGGCAGCTTCTGGCCCGCCTGGCCGCCGGCCCCGGCGGGCCGATGTCACTTAATTGACGATGGGGGAAGATTTTGCCCGCCCGCTTCAGGGGCGGAGGGTTCTGTATTCGTTGAGTTTGTTGCGCAGGGTGCGAATGCTGATTCCCAGATTCTTCGCCGCCTGCGTCCGGCTGCCTCCCACTTCCTCCAGCGTTTAAAGAATCAGCGCCTTTTTCATTTCGTGCAGGGTGCTGGATAATTTGAGCACCGGCCGGCCGGCTGTGCCTCCAAGTTGTCCTCGTCGAAAAAAAGGTGCGAGGGCAGGAGGGTATCACCGAGGCAGAGCAGCGTCGCGCGTTCGATGATATTGGCCAGCTCGCGAATGTTTTCCGGTCACAGGTATTTGCGCATGAGTTCAAGGGTTTCCTCCGCCAGCCGGGGGACGGCCCGGTCGTTGGCGCGGCAATGCAGCTCCATGAAATGGCGGGCAATCCGCCGGAGCCTTGCCGGTGATCTCGCCGGCGGTCCGGTTGCAGGTGGTGATGACGCCGCCGGTGTTCACCACCAGAACGCCGCTCGAAAGGCTCTCGAGAATATTACTCAGGTAATTCTGCACCTCCTTCTTTTCCCGCAGATTTTCGAAGAGCTCCTGATTTTTGCGCGCAAGTTCCAGGTCGAGCTGTTTCACACGCTCCTTCAGGCTGTCGTAGGAGCTCTGGAGTTTCTCGGTCGCCTCGTTGAACGCCCGAAAGGCCTGATTGAGAACCTCCAGATCATCGGGGCCGCGGCCCTGCGTGGGCGGGTTCACAAGCGGGTTTTAATGTTCTTTTCCCAATCGAGCACCTTGAGTTTGTTTTCCGCAGCCTGTTTCATGAGATCATCGCTGGTGTCCGAATCCGCTAGGCGTTTCAATTCCCGTGTGAGTCCGCGGGTGTTTTTCATTTGTTCATGGCTGTCGGCTATCAGGTAGTCGGCCCAGGGTTTCTGCGCGTTTTCAGGAAACAACTTGCGCGCCCGGTCGAGGGCCTTTATCGCCAAGGGGTATTTGCCGGCTTCGTGGTACGTGGCTCCCAGCTTGTAGTAGGCGTTGCTAATGTAAGCGGGAATGGTGCGGACATCGGGATCGAACGCGTCGATCGACCGCTGGTACTCCCGGATTGCTTTATCGTTGCGGTTAAGCGCGTGGTTCGCCTCGGCCAGAAGGTAGTGCACTTCCGCAGTGTCCTTCGGATGCTTTTTAAGGATACCCTGAAAAGTTACGACCGCTTCGGTCAGTTTTTTCTGGCCCCAATAGGCCTTGCCGAGAATCTTCATCGCCTCGGCGGCGCGCGGGTTGTTCGGGAATTTCTTGAGAAAAGCCTTGGCCACCGTCTCGACGTCCTTGAAATTCTTCCGTTCGAGATAAATTTCCCCGAGGTTGAGAAAGATGCGGTCGCTGTATACGTTCTTAGGGTCCTTGAGCTTGACGCGCTCGTAAAAATTGAGCGCTTCGGGGAAAATGCCGATAGCCTGGTAGGCTTCGCCGATTTGCAGCAGGGTTTTGGTGTCGGTCAAGTCTCCCAGTGACAGGCTGACAAAATCGCTGTAGCTGTAGAGGATTGGCAGCGCGCCGCCCTGATTGGAGTATTTGTCGACCAGGAGCTTCAGAGTTTCGATGATGCGGGTGCGGGCGCGTGGGTAATGCTCGGAATCCCGCCCCAGCGGCAGCAGCTTCTTGAATTCCTCCAGCGCCTTCAGGTAGCTCTGCTGCTCCAGGTAAGAGTTTCCCCGGCTGAGCGTGATCTCGGCCAGGGTGTCCACGTCGCCGGCCTGGGTTGAAATCGTCTGGTAGGTCTTGAAGGGGTAGTGGTAGGCGGTGGCATCGACCAGATAGTCCTTCACCGGCAGGTTCGGCGAACGCACGCCGATGTCGGCCATGCGGATCAGCGCGTAACGTCCCTCGGCGCTTTTCGGTTTGCGGCGCGCCGATTCGTCGAACACCGACAGCGCCTTCAAGTCTTGGTTTTCGATCAGGTAGGAATCGCCAATCAGGTTGAGCGCGCGGTGCGCGCGCGGGTCCTCCGGCGCCAGGTTGGCGAGCTGGTATAGGGACAAGCGCGCCGAGGAGTAATCCTCGCGGCTAAAGTGGATCTGCCCCATGTAGAAATGGATTTCCGGCTGCTCGTTCAATTGGCTGGGCCAGCGGGCCGCGCCTTCCTGATAAATCTTAAGCGCGCGGGAAAAATTTCCCGCGTCGTAATAGTGCCGGGCGATGGTGAAGATGGCGTCCCGGGCAGCGAGGTTTTTGGGCGCGTCCCTCAATATCTTTTGGTAAGCCTCGTAGGCCTCATCGTACTTGCCTTTGCTCATGAGCATGCTGGCCAGGTCGATCTGCCGTGCCTGGTTGTAGGGATCGTCGGCGTTTTTCTTCAGGATGGCCTCGTACAGCGCCTTGGCCTCGATGGTGTAGCCGATCTCGTTGTAGATCTGGGCGATCTTGTATTGCGCGTGGCGCGCGAAACGTGAGCCGGGCGATTCTCTGAGCGCGAATTTATACGCGTCGAGCGCCGAGTCGTAAACGGGGTTCGCTTCCAGACGGGCGGCCTGGTAGAGGCTTTCCGCCTTGAGATAGAGGACTTCGGGCTGGTGCCGGCTTGCTGGGTGTTTTTTTCTAAAGTCGTCAAATAGCTCGGCGGCCTTCGAATAATTGCGGGCCTGGAATTGCTTGAGGGCTTTCAGGTAATCGGCCTGGCCGTGCCGGATGTTCTCGTCGTCTTTCCTTTTGCTCAAGCCGGAGATCTGTTTGTCGCTCAAGCCTGCGATGCGGGTTGTACGTGTCCGGGAGCGTGGCGGGAGCGTGGCTTTCGCGGGAGCCCTTGGCGGCGCGGGGGCCGGGGCGATGGTCGGTGCGGCCGTTGCCGCCGCGGATGCTTTTGCCGCTCCTGGCGGTTTCAGGTCGACCACCACTTGCGAGGTTTTCGCATCGAGGTAATGAAAAAAACGAGTACTCGCGGATTGCAGGCCGACCGTCACCTTGGGTGCTTTGGCGATGCGTTCGACGGCCAGAAAAGCGAGGCTCTTGTCCCGATAGGTGCGCGGCTCAATCGAGGCATCAAGCACCGCGCCGGGAAAGATGAACGTGATTTTTTTATTCGGGAGATCCGCCTTCACCTGGTAGTCCACCGGCCGGCTGAGGGCGATGAGCAGGCGGGTGTCGCTCGGGTGAGGGCCCAGGCGAACGCTCTCGACCCGAGCCGGTGCTTCCGTCGCCGGATCGGCGCCGTGGCCGGGCGAAGCGGCGATCCACCCCGCGAGCAGGGGGACTATGTAAAATGCAAATCGTTTCATCGTTGGCCGGGTTGCCCGTTGACAAGTCAATTATATAATAGCAAGATCGATACCACCCAAAAGCCCCTGTCCGGGCCGTGAAAAGCGCCAGTGCTTCCCCATATAACTAATTGATTATAAAGCGGTATATTGATTTCTTCGCAGGCCCCACGCTCCGGCCCGTGGCCGCCCGATATTTGGCGGGCGGGCCGAATGTCATTATTTTGACCGGCCGCCGGGAAGGCCGAACCTTCAGGAGCGGGAACGGTGCTTGCGGTCCAGGGTGTCGGCGAGGTCCTTGAGGGCGGCGGAGATACGTACCGGATGGGCCGGCGCCGGCTCTAGGCCGCGAAGCGCCTCGGGCAGACGCTCGATTTCCCGGCGCGCGCGCTGCCGCGGGGTGTCGAGCGGTTGCGGTGGCGCGAGCCTTTTCCCCGCGCGCATGACGGGTGCGAGCAGGCCTTCGCCGGGCGCGGCCTCATGGGCGAGCAACACGCAGTCCTCAAGGAGCCGTCCGTCGTCGCCATGGCGGCGGATCACCTGTTTTTTGCCTGGCCAGGTGGCCTTGCCTTCCGAGGTCTTGCGCTTTGGCTCGCCATCGTATTCCTCGAGCTTGTAGGCGCAGTTGAGGTAAGGCGCGTCGGCGGAAGTGGTGAGGCGGGTGCCGATGCCGAACCCGTCGATCGGCGCGCCTTGGCAACGCATGTGGGCGAGGGCGTGCTCATCGAGGTCGCCGCTGGCGAAGATGGCGGTGTTGCCTAAGCCGCCGGCGTCGAGGATGGCGCGCACCTTGAAAGCGTGGCTGGCCAGGTCGCCGCTGTCCAGGCGTACGCCGCGGATGGTGATGCCTTCCTCGGCGAGCGTTGGGGCGAGGGCCACCACTTTTCCCGCGGCTTTTTCGGTGTCGAACGTGTCGATGAGCAGCACCACGTTGCGCGGCTGTGAGCGCGCGAAATTCCGGAAGGCTTCGGTTTCCCGGGCATGGGCGAGGATAAACGAGTGCGCCATCGTCCCGAACACGGGGATGCCCCAAAGCGCGCCGGCCTGAACCGTCGCGGTTCCGGCAAATCCGGCGAGGTAGCTGGCGCGGGCGGCGAGCAGGCCCGCCTCGGCGCCATGCGCCCGCCGGCAGCCAAAATCGATGAGCTGTTTGTCCTTCGCCTGAAGCACCATGCGCGCCGCCTTCGAAGCCACCAGAATCGAATGCTGAATCAGGTTGATGACGCGCGTTTCTACCAGCTGGGCTTCGGCCAGGGGCGCGCTCACGCTGAGCACCGGCTCGTCGGGAAAGAATACCGTGCCCTCGGGCAGGGCATCGACATCGCCGCTGAAGCGGAAATCCTCGAGACTGTCGATGAACGCATCGTGGAAAAAACCCGAGCGCCGCATCCAGCCCCTCTCGGCCGCGGTGAAGTGAAGCGTCTCCAGGTAGGCGAGGGCGAGGTCGAGCCCGGCGGCGAGAAGAAAGTTCCAGTTCGCGGGCAACTCGCGCACGAAAAATTCGAACACTGCGCGGCCGTTCATGTTTCCGTCGTGATAGCCCTGCAACATGGTGAGTTGATACAGATCGGTCCATAGGGCGCTTTCCCGCGCCGGCGAAGGCGCCAGTTTATCGACCGTCAGGAGGTGGCTGCCTAGCTGCTGCATTTCCGCGACGGCGCGCTCGCCGTCGCCGGGGTTCACGTCCACCGCGCGAATGGCGTCCTCCAGCACGCACACCTGAAAACCGTTTTTCAGGCCATCCCGCACCGTGTACAGCACGCAGTAATCGGTGGCGAGCCCGCCTATGAACAGGCGGCGGATACCGGCCGCCTTGAGGCGGTCGGCAAAACCGGTGCCGTCGAAGTCGGAATAGGCCTCGGTGTCCTTGTGCATGGCCTTGGAAATCACCGCGTCGGACGGGGAGACCCCGAGAGCGGCGGCGAACTCGGCCCCCGGTGTACCCTGCACGCAGTGCGGCGGCCAAGGCCCTCCCTGCTCCTTGAACGAACAGTGATCCGCGGGGTGCCAGTCGCGGGTGAAAAACACCGGCAAACTCAGTTGCCGAAAAATATCCAGGTAGCGGTTGAGCACGGGAAGGATCTCGCCGCTGTGTGGGACCGCCAGGCTGCCGCCGGGAAGAAAGTCGTTCTGCGGATCGATGAGAACGAGGGCGTCGCCCGGGCCGGGGGCTGGGACGGAATACGAATTATCCATGCGAATCCTGGGTTATGAGGAGATGCGGCCATTATGACCCCACCCCCCGGCGAGATCAAGAGCAGACCACTTTTCGAGGGGGGCGCAGGGATCAGCCCCTCGCGGGGAAAACCTCCTGCACGCGCATCATAAAATGAATGATGGCCCGGGTGCAGCCGAGAAGATCCGGCATGGACAGGCTTTCGCCGGGTTCGTGCATGCGCGAGTCGGGGTCGTAGGGGCCGAGGCAAATAGGCAGGACGCCGCCAAGGGCGTCCATGAGCTTGGGCACGAAGGGGATAGAACCGCCGCAGCCGAACAGGCAGGGCGGCTGCTCGTAACCCAGTTCGAGGGCCTCCATGATGAGAGGGTACACCGGGTGGGTGATCGGCGTGCTCCACGGCGCGGCGCCTTTTTCCAGTTTGAGGTCGATGTCGAAACCCGCGGGCGTTCGTTCCCTAAGGTGCCGGGTCAGCCCCTCGACCGCCGCCTGTTCGCCGGTGCCCGGGCCGAGGCGCACCTCGATCACCGCCTTGGCCGTGGCTTCGGGAAAGGGCCGGGCAGTCGCGTCGTTTTCCACATGCAGGGAGCGGGTGGT